>NZ_CANMQD010000002.1 GCF_947499945.1 uncultured Sulfitobacter sp.
TGGAAAAGCCCCGTCGCTTTCGAAGGGAAAGTGGCTTAAACGAGCACTTGGGGCAGCACTAAAGCGGGACAGGTCCAGTTAGGATGCCGAACTCCGTCGGGTATTAGAGCCAGCCAAGGGGTAACCAAAACCTCAATGATCGCGGATCAGTTAGAAATGGTTAATGATGCGGACTCCTGCCATCAGTTAGGGTGTCGCCAGAGTACACTCAATGATACCAAAAATGACCTCTGCCACCAATGCATCTGTGGCTGGCTGCAACTAACGTGGCCTCTGGACGGTCTGTTCAGTTGTCACGTCACCCAACATATTTTCGGCTTTGGCTGCGCCCAGTCCAATAATTCTGCAATCCAGTAATTATCTATGTATATCCACACTGGTGGACGCAATAAGCGTATAAAAATCCTAAATCCCAAATCGCATTGATGTCTTGTAGATCATCTCAGTCACCCAACTATTACCGATACCAACGGGCGCTACAAATAGTTAAAATTTAAATGAGCTTTGTGAAAATTTTTGCGCAGAAGATATCGGGCTTACATCAATCATACCAATATAACTTAGCAAAGAGATTTGTCTGTGGTCCGGCTTTTGGGAACCAAGAGCATCTTAAAAAAAGAGAGAGTTCTGTTCATCTAATTGGTTTGAATATGTGGCCCGTTGTCTGCGCAGCCAGCGTTGCGTTTCAAGTGTCTTTCCATTGATCCTTTCCACTGCATGGCAGCCGATACAAAGAGATCTGCGGAGTAGGGGCCAGTGTGCCATTTTTGAGAAGACCCCATTTTAAAGTCTGCTCGGCAACCACTGTCTTCAGGCCTTTTGCTTTGCGGTGTCGTTCTTTGACCCTATCGGGGAGCAACGCGCGCTGTATTGCCAATCAAACGGCGTTTACGGGAAACCATGCAGTCCTTGGTGTTTCTTGGAAAATGCTTTCAACAATCTCGGGACATTTCTGAACGATACATTGCCGGGCAGTGGTGATCCGTTTGATATCTTCGGCAAACTTCTCATCAGAACTTTTGCGTGTTTCAGTTTTCTGCCTCATCTTCCACTGCTCGGTGGTTACGATGAGCCAGGAACAACCGCTTCTCAATTTGGCCCATGAGCGCTGGCGGCAGCCAAAAGGGATCGACTACTCAACTCCCCCGATATGCAGTTTTATGAGGATCGCTGGCCGAGCTTGGCCAGCCAACAGCGTTTAATGAATGGTAATAAACTATCTTTCTAAAGCGGTACTGACAGTTCCAACGAAGAATTTCATCTAGCTGGAATGATCCGCTACCCTAGAGAATGGCGTCTGACCATAGAGTACCAGGCGTTCGAGGAAAATGCCCGAGATAAAACATATCTGAAATGCTGCAATGGCTTAAGCGACGGATGCTTATCCTGACTTGGCGCATCAACGACTGCCAGTCCTTATTCATGCGTCAGAAAGCCGCTATTCAATTCATAGGCAAAGGTGCGCAGGCCCAAGTCCGTCTACGGCAGATTTGAATGATCGCCACTGAGTGAGAAACCATTGGGTTCGAAAAACAAAAATAAAATGCCTTCGGCAAAGAGCAGAAAATAAGCGACCGTTTAATGAACCTTGATCCCTATAGTAATATTGCGCGAAATCATGAAAAACTGATTTTGGTCGATATTGCTGATTTCATGGAGCAAATTAACACGGCTGCAGATGAGTCGCGAGCCAGGCGGGCAAAATGAAGCGCTCAGCTTGCGGGTTGCACAGTTCTAGTATCCGGTGACGTCTCCAGGCTGAAACCCTTTTGCTGCAGTCGGCTTTTTGCCCAATATGTTTTTAAGAATGTCATTCATCGTTTTTCGATCATTATCAAAGCCACCATGAGTTTGGCTGTCTGTGATGCTCGCCATACGACCAGCATAATGAATCGTATGACCAGACTTATTCGGAATGAGCCCCTCAAACGTCTCCATGCCAAGCAACGGCATTTTCTTTCCGTCCTCGAATGCGTTGGAAATAAAGTACAGAAGGGATTTCTGATAAGGTCCGACCGTGTCGTCCAACTCTCTTCGATTGATCAGATTATATTGCCAAAGCTTGGAGATGCCGCTTGCAGCACCGGACATCCCGACCCTTGCATGATAGCTTTTCTTGTATAAATCCACGGTACAGGCCGGTGCCATGATTGAGCATGACGCAACAGGCGCATTAAGCGGATTCATTGCGTCCATTGCATCAAGTAGGTGTGCAATCAGGATTGAACCGGCACTATGACCGACCAGATGCACCTTGAGCGGCTTCGTGCGTTTTGCATTTCCCTCAAGAAGTACTTCGAGCGCCTTGCGACCACCGCCCGATTTTCTGAAACTGTAATCTGCATCACGCTTTATATTGCGCCAAACGGCTGTGCCAGGCCCTCGTGCGATAGCCTCTAAGACGCGATCTGAAAAATCAGAGAGACCTCCAGTCCGTCCCTCAGCTTTGGTTCGCGCTGAAAAGATCACATCCTTGAGTGATTCAAAAAAGCCAGTCTCCCACATGAAATGTACTGGATAGATGCCATTGCGTTTAAAGACTTCTTTCATCTTCCTCACGCGATTTGCTGACGCCGACGCCCCGTTCAATCCGCCATGACAGTAGATCACGAGATGTTTGTAGTTCCGGCCCGCCGTCAAATTTTCGTCGGCGAGAAAGTTTGCTGTTTCACGAATAGTCGTAATTGGGGTTGGGTATTTCCCAGTTTCAACAAGCTTCCCATCATTAAGATGAATAATATGACCAACGATGTCTTCATTCCGAGGCGCGCGAAGGTTTACAGCCCCAAAGAGGTTCTCTGTCTCAGGCGTTGGCTCCGTGACCGTAAGATCGAATGCATTGGGCGTTGGCACAGATAGTCGAAGCACCCAGGCGTCCATAACCGTCGCAGACCAGTCTTCATAACGCCAACGAGCGATTCCAGGTTTGCCTTCATATCGGCCCCAGTCTTCGCCCCATGAATTTTGGATTAGGAAACCGGTATCGTCGTAACCGACAATTATGAAGGCATGACCCCCTTCGGTGAGATGGGAAGGCTTAATGTCACCTTTGGGAGGTCTTTGCCAACCGCGGTGGATCGTTGCAGAAACGTAGATCACGCCAACCTCGTTGAGGGCCGCATGATAGTCGATGATCTCTGGTCTCAATCGGAAATATGCACCCAGCCCCACAACGCGCGCGTCTTTGGCATGTTGGACGGACAGATGCCAATTATGATCACCATCCATGTAAGGTGCAATGTCGTCACTGCATACGCCGTTGTGATAGAAGCCTTTCAGTGCGCCTCGAATGCTTGAGCCTTCATAGTCTTCCCCAGGCCACTCATCGTTTAATTTCGCCATTTCATAAAGCATACGCGGGCTTGCCATCGGTATGGAAATCGTAGGGTCAATCCGTTTATGGCGAAGTCGGTTCATCAGGGTAATCGCACTCGAAAGCGCGAAGCCGGTGCAAGCACCCTCCTGCCCTTGGTCCCTAACCGGACTTAACCCAGACTCTGGCGGATTTAGCTTTAGTTTCAGATCTAGAAGGGCTGGTTCGTAAATCCTGTCTCGCAAATCGGTCGCATCGGGCTGAACATTCAAAATACGGCTGCCAAGTCTAGGCGCGGCGTCCAGCGTTTGAGACGGATCGACGGGTTTCTCATCCACTGCTATTGCAGGTTTTCCGTCGTTTTTTGGAGTTTTTGCCATAACTTTGGCCTCCACTTTGAAATTGAATCGTTGGTTTCAAAAAGTCGGATGATCAATATTACTTGGGGTATCGTTACACTAATTCGCAATAATAGCAAAATTTAGTGTTCAGCTTGTCTTGCAGCCAACATGGGCACACACGTTCAATCATTCAGCATAAAGTTGATGATGCGATGACGTTGGCGACTTAGGTCACATCGTAAACTAATTTGCGAAACGCTTTCGACCCTGCTGGAAAGCAGTGCGTACAGAAGGCGCAGGATAGGTGATGATAGGCTACATTGGTAAGAAGGATTGGCGCAAATCGAAAATAGATGTCTGAGGTTCAGATTGGCGTTAACGTGTCAGATCTAAAGAAGCATTGGTTGGTGACGTGTTGCCTGATAACTATATCCACTTGCGATCCGGCAAGCAGATCGCGGTCAGGTACCAAATAGGGAGGATCTGAGAAGAAATTCAGAACTCAATGTACGTTCGACCACCGATGGACTGCTTCTCACAAGAAGGCAGCGAGGAAAAATAGCTTTGTCTATCCAACACAGCAATACCTGTGAATTCTGCGGCGCTGTAAAACGACATCATTTCAACAAGAGGGCATAGTCGCTCACCAATAAATGTAATGGGCCAACATCCTCTTCGACCTCGGCAAAGCGACCAATCGGCGCTCGGAATATATTGTCGTGAAGGTCGTCGTTCACGGTCGACACTTCGCCGATCAGGACATCACCATTTTCGCCCCAAAAGGCGTGCCAATCTCCCGGCATCAACGTTACGCTTTCTCCTGGTGCAAGTTTGAGTTTCTCGCCTGCGTGAAAGCGCTTTATGATGCCGTCGCAAAGCACCTGCCCCCCTCGATCTTCGCAAAAACCGCCCTTATCGTCAGAGCCGAAAAGCTCAACCACCAACGTGGCACCGCCTCTGTTGATGATGTCTTCGGCTTTTTTAATGTGGGTATGCATCGGGCTGATTTGGTCCTGCCGCGAGATCAGAAGTTTTTCAGCGTAACACATGCCGCCGCGTCGCCGAAGATCTGCAAGACGCCCGTTGCGCAGGGTGAAGAGGAACAGACCCATTTGGTCAAAGTCTCCTGCGCCGTAGTCTGTAATATCCCATCCGCATCTCGCATCAATCAACGCCGAAGCAGCGCTTTTGCGCGCCTGAAATTCAGAAGGGCTCCAATAGGCGAAGGGAGGAAGTGAAAATCCAAAAGAGCGGATCATGTCGTCCGCCTGTAACATGATCTCGTTGATGCAGGATCGCTTCATTTCTTCTCCTTGATGGTGTCAGCGTACGGTTTCTATGGGCCGGACAATCTAAGACAGACCCGCGTTTGATTTAAGTAGGAAATGGGACCAGATCGGACCGCAAGCGGCACCAATTTCGCGCGCTTTTCGTCCCATTGTACCTGCCTCAATTTGTGGCGGGATCAAACCACGAGTATCTTGGTTCGCGATATATCTGCGGGTCCGCTCTACCAAAGTCTGTTTGACGTTTGGCGGCAGGCCCCCATCGATCATAACAGCTTCAAAGTCGATGACCGCGCATGTTGAGAGCGCCGCTTTTGCCAGCTCTTGCGCTGTTTGTCTGATCCAAGGCTCTACGTAGCGTTCATAGGGAGTCCAGTCGTCGCTGTTCCACAGGCCGCTCGGGTCAAGGCCGACTTCGGCGAGGCGCGCCTCCAGCAGATGGATGGAGGCGATATCAATCAACTGGCGGCTCTCGCCATTGGGACCCACACTGCGCAGCGATCCCAGCGCACCTGCATTGCCCTGATGCCCCTCGAAAACGGAGTGGTTCAGCACGATGCCACCCCCGACAAATGCCGCGACGAAGAAGTAGGCGTAGTCGCGAAACTCCTTGCCACGACCGTAAATATGTTCCGCACGACAGGCAGCGGTTGCATCATTGACGATATGCACGGGCAGGTCGGAGAAATGCGCAATCTCGGCGTGGAAGTCGATGTCTTTCCACGCGGAGAACTCTTCGGCACTCGCCCCGACCATTTCATGCCAATTCCAAAGCTCAAAAGGGGCGGCGATGCCGATGCCGCAAATGCGCTCCTGCAAAGAGGCTGAGAGGCTTTGGATCAACTCCTCGCTGGCCAGTCTGAGAAATTCAAACACATCGGCGGGGAGGGGGTATTGGAAATGTGTGCTGCGTTCATCGCGTACGGTGCCGTGAAAATCCATCAAGACGATCTTGGCGCTGCGGCGGCCAATGTTCACGCCAAGCGAGAAGGCACCATCCGCCGCCAGCGCCATGGGCACCGATGGTTTGCCCACCTTGCCCTTTACCGGCGTTCCACGGGCAAGCAGTCCGTCCTTTTCCAGCTTTCTCAAAATAACGGAAACGGTTTGTGGCGACAGGCCTGCAACACGCGCAAGATCACTGCCCGGCATTGGGCCATTGCGCTGTAGCATAGACAGCAACAGCCTCTCATTGTGGTCGCGCAACCCTCTCTGGTTCACGCCGCCGCTTAAACTTCTGATCTTTGACCCATCCATACCTTTAGGCCTTACATGCATATTGTGCTGGAATGAAGGTGGCAGATCGAATTAATAAATCAAGTTTATTTATTTATTGACGTGAGGTTGAGAATCGCATTACCTCAAGCGAATTCCGCAAAATGCGGGAACTGTCTCCGATCAATCGGAAAACGTCTGGGAGGACCTCATGAAAAAACTACTCGCAACAACGGCTGTCGCATTTACTACATTGTCTGGCGCTGCATTCGCTGATGGCCATGGCATTACTGCCTGCTTGATCACAAAAACCGATACCAACCCGTTCTTCGTAAAGATGAAAGAGGGCGCAGAGGCCAAAGCAGCCGAGCTTGGTATGACGCTGAAGTCATTCGCCGGCAAAGTAGACGGCGATCATGAAACTCAGGTCGCGGCCATTGAGACATGCATCGCTGACGGCGCAAAAGGCATTTTGCTGACGCCGTCCGACACATCATCCATTGTATCTTCGGTCCAGCAGGCACGCGATGCGGGTCTGGTTGTCATCGCTCTCGACACGCCCTTGTCCCCGATTGATGCCGCCGATGCGACATTTGCCACAGACAACTTCCTCGCGGGTGAGTTGATTGGCAAATGGGCTGCGGCCAAACTCGGTGACGAAGCCGCAAACGCCAAGATCGCATTGCTTGACCTTGCCGTATCCCAGCCAACTGTTGGCGTGCTGCGCGATCAGGGTTTCTTGCAAGGATTTGGCATTGATCTGGCCGACCCGAACGTAAACGGGGACGAGACCGATCCGCGTATTGTTGGCAACGATGTGACCGCTGGTAACGAAGAGGGTGGCCGCAAGGCGATGGAAAATCTTCTGGCCAAGGATCCGATGATCAACGTGGTCTACACCATCAACGAGCCAGCTGCGGCGGGTGCCTATGAGGCGCTGAAATCCATCGGGCGCGAGAATGACGTGCTGATCGTATCTGTCGATGGCGGCTGCCCCGGCATCGCGAACATCAAGGATGGCATCATCGGCGCCACGTCCCAGCAATACCCGCTTTTGATGGCCTCCAAAGGCATCGAAGCGATTGCCGCATGGGCCAAAGACGGCACCAAGCCTGAACTGACACCGGGCAAGGACTTCTTTGACACGGGCGTTGCACTGGTCACGGACACGCCTGTTGATGGTGTCGAAAGCATCGACACCGAAGAAGGTACCAAGCTCTGCTGGGGCTAATCCCCCATCGGCCCTAGACGGGTTTTGATTACAAAAGGGGCGGCGGTGTTCGCCCCTTTTCAACGGTAAGGGAGGATAAGATGTCCAACGCAGATACCACCAAGAACGGGGTCGCCAAATTCGAGGATCCGCATCGCGGGTTTATGGGTACGGTTCAGCACGTCCTGCACACTAATCCTGCGCTCGTGCCCCTTATCGTACTCGTGGCTTCCATCGTGGTGTTCGGCCTATTGCTGGGCTCGAAATTCTTTTCTCCTTTCGCACTGACTCTCATTCTGCAGCAGGTCCAGATCGTCGGCATTGTTGCCGCCGCACAGTCATTGATCATCCTGACTGCAGGTATTGATCTGAGTGTGGGTGCAATCGCAGTGATCTCGTCAGTCGTGATGGGACAGTTTACGTTCCGCTACGGGCTTCCCGTTGAGGTGGCCGTGGCTTGTGGTTTGCTGGCAGGGACGGCCATTGGATATGTTAACGGCTGGCTGGTCGCTGTGATGAAGCTGCCGCCGTTCATCGTAACCCTTGGCATGTGGCAGATCGTGCTGGCCGCCAATTTTCTCTACTCGAAGAATGAAACCATTCGCAGTCAGGACATCGCAAATAACGCGCCCCTGCTGCAACTGCTGGGTGCCAAGTTTAATATAGGCGGCGCAGTCTTTACTGTGGGTGTTGTCTTTCTCGTCGTGCTTGTAGCAGTTCTGGCTTACGTCTTGCGCCATACGGCATGGGGCCGCCATGTCTATGCCGTGGGCGATGATGCCGAAGCTGCAGAACTGTCCGGCGTCAACGTCAAAGGAACGATCATCTCCGTCTATGCCGTCGCGGGACTGATTTGCGCATTTGCAGGCTGGGCATTGATCGGCCGGATTGGCTCTGTATCTCCCACATCAGGACAACTTTTGAACATCGAAAGCATCACGGCCGTGGTGATCGGAGGCATTTCGCTCTTTGGCGGGCGTGGTTCCATCCTTGGCACGTTCTTTGGTGCGCTTATCGTGGGGGTGTTCACGCTCGGACTGCGCCTCATGGGGGCGGACGCACAATGGACTTACCTGCTCATCGGTGTGCTCATCATCGCAGCAGTCGCAGTAGACCAGTGGATCAGAAAGGTAGCAGCATAATGGAACCTATCCTCAAAGGCCGCGGCCTCGTTAAACGCTATGGCAAAGTAACGGCACTGGATCACTGTGACTTTGACCTGATGCCCGGTGAGATCCTTGCCGTGATTGGAGATAACGGCGCGGGGAAGTCTTCGCTCATCAAAGCAGTATCGGGTGCGGTGATCCCTGACGAAGGGCAGGTTTACCTCGAAGGCAAAGAGATCAATTTCAAATCTCCCATTCAGGCCCGCGATGCCGGTATCGAGACCGTCTACCAAACGCTTGCCATGTCGCCGGCACTGTCGATTGCGGACAACATGTTTATGGGCCGCGAGATTCGCCGCCCAGGCATCCGCGGCTCACTTTTCCGGCAACTCGACCGGCGGGAGATGGAGCGTCAGGCTCGTGAAAAACTGACCGAGTTGGGATTGATGACGATCCAGAATATCAACCAAGCGGTCGAGACATTATCGGGCGGCCAACGCCAAGGTGTCGCCGTGGCGCGCGCTGCGGCTTTCGGATCAAAAGTGATCATTCTCGACGAACCGACTGCGGCCTTGGGTGTAAAGGAATCGCGTAAGGTGCTCGAATTGATCCAGGACGTGAAGTCCCGTGGTATTCCGATCATTCTCATCAGCCATAACATGCCCCATGTATTCGAGGTCGCCGACCGCATCCACGTCCACCGTTTGGGTAAGCGATTGTGTGTCATCAATCCTAAAGACTACACCATGTCGGATGCTGTCGCATTCATGACGGGGGCAAAAGAGGCGCCATCCGAGACGGTAAACGCTTGATTGATTATGCTGAAATCACGCAAAGGATCATGGACGTTCCGCTGCGACAAGGGAGACGGATCATCACTGTTGCAGGTCCTCTTGCAAGCGGGAAATCCTATCTTGCCGAGAAGCTGAGCGCCAAAATTCCACACGCTTGTGTCGTACCGATGGATGGATTTCACCACAGCAACGACCATCTGCAAGCGCGAGGGTTGCGGTCGCGCAAGGGAGCACCCGAGACTTTCGACGTTGCCGGTCTTGTATCTCTGTCAGAGCGGATGTGGCGCGCAGGCTAGGTTCCATTCCCTACATTTGATCGGGCCCGCGATTGCGTTGTCCCAAACGGTGGATGCTTGCTCGCTAGCGATACAACCGCATTGGTAAAAGGCAATTATCTGCTTTTTGATGCACCGCCATGGGATGGCTCGGCCGAGCTCTGGGATTTTGGCATCGTTCTTGATGTCCCTTTGGCCGAACTCCAAAACCGGCTGCTCAAGAGGTGGCTTGATCTGGGATATGACAGCGATGCAGCGGTTAAGAAAGCAGAAGAAAACGATCTACCCAACGCGCGGTTGGTGAATAGTAAACTGCTCCCTGCGGATATGGTTCTATCTGGATAACATCAGTTCTTTGCTGGCGAAACCTAAGCCCATTGTCGTCAAGAGTCAGTCCGGCGCCTGTTTCCAAAATCAGTTAATGATTAGCTATCCGTCAGGCATTTAAGAAACATCTGCTTCAGGGGCTATGGTTTGAATGGCGTGACCCGCTGCCGCGTTGCTTGCGAGGGGAGGTCGTACGCCCGAACCGTCCGATGCTGAAAACTCTGCCTGAGACGGTTCCCTTGAATTCAAGCCTTGCCAATCAAGCGCTTTGCGCCGATTCTCGAGGCAGCGCGTCAAATGGTATGCGTGCGCGGGCAATAGTTTTGTTTAGCAGGGTCGATTAATACCATCCCTGCCTCTTTCATTGGGCAACTGTCGAAAAATCAGGAGACCATGCGCTTGAATTTGCAAACGGGTGCGACGCGTTTTGGATAAAGGGTTTAAACAGGGCATCACGCTTCGGCATTTGCGTGCTCTTGTGGCGCTGTCTGATCTCAAACTCGTCGCAAGGGTGTCCGAGGCGCTTGGGGTGACGCAACCCGCTGTATCAAAGCAGATTGCCGAGTTGGAAAAGATCGTTGGCGTGCCTGTTGTCACGCGCGATCGCAACAGGTTGTATCTGACACCGATCGGTATTCGCCTTGCGGATCATGCGCGACAGGCTCTCGGTCAACTTGATCGCGCAGCATTCGACATTGAGGCAATGACGAGCGGGGTTTCGGGTTCTGTCTCCGTTGGTGTTGTCAGTTCGGTAGCGCCCGTGCTCTTGCCGCGCACGATCGCGTTGTTCAAGCGTAGCACGCCGCAAGCAAATGTTTCGGTGTCGGAGGGCCATTTTGTCGAGCTGCTGCCGCAACTGGAGACGGGAAAACTGGATCTGTTGATTGCGCGAATCTGGCAGCCTCAGGAGTTGGAAGGCATTGATCAAATGGCCCTGTTTTCGGAACCCGTGGTCGTTGTCGCGGGTCGCAATCATCCTTTGGGGCAAAATGAAGATGTGAAATGGGCAGATGTCGCAAGCTATCCGTGGATATTGCCGCAACCAAACTCTGTTGCGCGGCAGGCAGTGGATGCATTGTTTGCTGCGAATGGGCTGTCACCTCCGAGCAATACAATTGCATCCCTGTCACTGGCCCTTAACCTTGAGCTTTTGCGTGTGATGCCAGCACTTGGTCTGCTGCCTCAAAGGCTTGCGCAGGCGCAGGCCGCACGGGGTGAAATCGTCACGCTGCCGCTCGATACTCGTGACCTTTTGTCCGAAGCGCGCTGTTTTTGGCGTAAAGACCAGTATGCGCAGAACGCGACGCTGTCATTTTTCCTCAAATGTTTGCAACAAACGACTGAGGATCTCAAAATCATTCCTTTTGGTTAATGTATTTGGTGTATAATTCACTATTTATGATCTAATTCCTCTATTACCTTAACCAGACACACAGTTTGGGAGGGCTTGGGTGTCTGTTGTATTTATCATGAGCGTTGGGACGAGCCGTTGAGCACTACAGCTTTGCGAGCTTTGTCTGCCTGTGAGGTGCTTGCGGCGTTCAAGGCAAAAAGCTTGACGCCAAGTGCTTATTTGCTGGCCTGCCTCAATGGAATTGCGCGCTCTAATCCCAAAATCAATGCTTTGACGGCGCTGGATATCAAGGGTGCCACCGCTGCTGCTGCCGCTGCGACGACGCGTTGGCAGGCAGGATACCCGCTAGGTCCGCTCGACGGGTTGCCGATTGGTGTGAAGGATTTGCAAAACACTAAAGGCTTATTGACCACCCATGGCAGCATCCGCGCACGGGGGCACGTCCCCGATGACGACTTGCCGATGGTTGCGCGCCTACGGGCGGCGGGCGCCATCATTCTTGCGAAGACAAATGTCCCCGAAATGGGAGCTGGCGGAAACAGTCGCAATCGGGTTTGGGGGGCGACGGGTAATCCGTTTGATGCCAATCTCATCGCGGGCGGCTCGTCTGGTGGTTCTGCCGCAGCACTTGCGGCCAACCTTTTGCCCTTGTGTACAGGCTCGGACACGGGTGGATCGCTCCGCATGCCAGCAGCACTTTGTGGTGTGGTGGGCTACCGTCCGTCTGTTGATGTGATTGCCCATCCCACGCGGCCCTTGGGGTGGTCGGGCATCTCGGTGCTTGGCCCGATGGCGCGAAACTTGGATGATCTGACGCTGATGCTGGATGTCTGTCAGGGCTATGATCCTGATGATCCCCTTTCTGCTCCGTACGCTACAGGGCGTTTCACAAAGCTCCCCTCCACAGAGTTGAAAGATTTGCGCGTGGGTTTCAGTGAAGATTTTGGTGGCGCACCTGTTGAGCAAAGCATCCGTGAGACATTTCGCGCCCGTCTTAAAGTATTGCGTCCGCAGGTCAAGGAATGCCGCGTGGCTGACCTCGATTTGGGCGATATGGACCGCTGTTTCGACATTCTGCGGGCCGAGAGTTTTGGCGTCGCCTTTGGCGAAGCCGTTGCTCAAGATCCCGACAGCTTTGGTGCGCATATCAAGGATAACGTTGCGCTTGGACATACCATGTCATTGGCCGACCGCGGCTGGGCCCATGCCGAGCAATCGCGTATCTTGCGCAAATTCAACGCGCTGATGACCCAGTTTGATGTGATTGTGCTGCCAACATCACCGGTATCGCCCTTTGCATGGACGCAATCCTATGCCGAGGAGATCGACGGGTGCAAGATGGACATTTATTACCGCTGGCTTGCCCTATGCTATCGCGGGTCCTTGACGGGCGGGCCGTCGATTACGCTACCCTGTGGGCGCGACCACACCGGGATGCCCTTTGGGTTTCAGATGTTGGGACCCGTTCGGGGCGACGAAGGACTGCTGGCGGCGGCAAAGGCGGTAGAAACTCTCTTTGCATGCTCTTCCGAGACAGCGCGGCCTTTGGCAGATATGCAAACCCTCCCACACTCGGAAGTAGATCTGACATCCATTGTGACGCATCCACCTGATCTGCGCGCAGCGTCCGCAACCGAAAGACGCGCCTTGCGGACGGCAGTGTAATATGTGGTTCATCCCCTTCATTTTTATCCTGCTTTTGATCAGCGGCACAGCCTTTGCCTATCTGATGGGGGCAGTGTCGGTCCTGACCTTTATCGCCGTGGACAAAACCCAGTTCCTATCGATCCTGCCACAACGCATTTTTGCCCAGTTGGACGTCTTTGCCTTTATGGCAATGCCACTGTTCATCCTGACCGCCGAAATCATGAGCCGCGCAGGGGTGACCCGCAGCCTGATTGATTTCGCCATGTCGATCGTTGGACGCTTTCGCGGCGGCCTGGGACATGTGAACATTCTCACTAGTGTATTCTTTGCAGGCATTTCAGGCTCTGCGATTGCCGATAGTGCTGCCCTTTCTCGCACATTCGTGCCCGAGATGAAGGCCCGCGGTTATGATCCCTATTATGCAGGTGCGATTACGGCGGCGTCTTCCATGATCGGGCCGATCATTCCTCCGTCGATCATCATGATCATCTATGGGGGGCTGACGGGTGCTTCTGTTGCAGCTTTGTTCATTGCAGGCGTTATCCCCGGCCTGATGCTCGCCGCTGCGTTGATGATCCTGAACGCAGTCATCGCGCATATGAAGGGGCATCCGGGCGGTGCATCCGACGACCTGCCGCGCTTTCTGCCCAGCTTGCTGAATGCAGCCCCTGCTTTGTGCTTGCCAGTGGTGATCCTCGGCTCGCTGGTCTTTGGGCTTGCCACCCCGACAGAAGGCTCTGCCATCGCGGTGTTTTTCGCGGTTATGGCGGGCCAGTTCTATAAAGGGCTGAATTGGCGCATGATCTTTGACGCGGTTGAGGCCACGGCAAAAATGACCGGCACGATCTTTATCATCCTCGCAGCGATTTCAGTATTGGGCTATCTTGCGGGTCAGTTGGGCTGGTCCGGCGCGCTGGCCAATTGGGTCGACTCCTTTGGGCTGACCGGCACGAAATATCTGTTTTTCCTTGTGGGTATCTTTCTGATTGCGGGCATGTTCATGGACACGCCGGTGGCCCTGACCCTGCTGATCCCGCTGTTTGCGCCACAGGCGATGGAGCAAGGCATCAGCCCGATCCACCTTGGCATCGTGCTGTGTTTCAATCTGTGTGTGGGCCTGATCACGCCACCGCTGGGCAAATGCCTTGTAGTCGTATCCGCGCTCACCAATCTCAATTACTGGCGGCTCGCATATGCTGTGCTGCCATTTGTTTTCGTTCAAGTGCTGCTGTTGCTGGCGTTGGTCTATTGGCCAAGCATTAGCCTTACCTTGCCGCGCTTGTTCGGATTTTCTGTGAACTAACCAAACCAAACGAATAGGGAGGACGACTAATGAAACTCAAGGCACTCACACTGGCGGCATTGCTTACGGTGTCCACATCAGTCTCTGCGGAGGTCAAGATCGCGCTGGACGGGAAACCGGACCTCGAACAATCGGGATCCTACAATTGGTCCTATACTTTCGCCGAGGCGTTGAAGGCTGGCGGTATGGAAACACGCGAAATGCCGCGCGGCTCAGTTGGCAATGAAGCCGAGAAATTCGATCAGGTCTCGACGGGCTTGCTGGAAATCTCAATGTCCGACGTGCGCGCAGTCGCGCAGGTTGACCCGTTCATCTATGGCGTGCGCCTGCCATATGTCTTTGACGACATTGCACATATGGACCGTGCGCTGGCTGCTGGTAATGTCTTTACCCGCGTGAACGAGAACCTTGCCAAGCAAGACGCGATCTTGCTTGCGCTTGCGCCGCTTGGACCAGCCTCTGGCGTGATCACAACCACGCAGGCCGTGCGTTCGCCCGCCGATATGTCGAGCTTGCGCATGCGCGCTTTGGATGATGCACAGATCGCGATGTATGAAGCATGGGGCTCCAGCGGCACAATTGTGCCTTGGGGCGAAGTGCCTGCGGGCCTGCAAACGGGCGTGATTGATGGCTATCTGAACTCGCCCTTCGTGCCTGTGATGTTCGGTCAAACCGACTTCGTCAAAAACTTTGCAACCGCAGATGTGATCTGGCCAATGCGTGCCGTAATTGCGTCAAAGCAGTGGTATGATGGTCTGTCAGACGCCGACCGTGCGACGGTTGATGCGGCTGTTGTGACAGCAGACGCCGCGACACGCGCATGGCTGGGTGAAGCGGCTGAAAAAGGCCTCGCCGCACTTGAGGAAAAAGGCGTGACGGTCCAACGCCTCACACCTGAAGAGCGTGCTGTCTTCCGTGAGGCATCCTTGCCGGTCTACGATTCAGACCTGATGACAGCTGAAGACACTGCACTGTGGAAAAAACTCTCCGACGAGAACCGCTAAAGCAACCGGCGGGCTGCCCCTCGCGGCCCGCCATCCACTACGGGAGAGACGCATGCGCCACCTCATCATCAGCACCAGCGACCGTTTGCACCTCGCAATGCGCCGCGTCGCGGTTTTTGCGGTCTGTTTGATGTTCCTAACGGTCGTCGTGCAAATCATCGCGCGTTACGTTTTCTCTTCCCCTCCTGTCTGGACCGAAGACGTCGCACGCTATGCAATGGTCTGGACCGGTCTTCTGGGGGCAACCCTGTCGTTCAAAACGCAGTCGGATGCAGTGCTGATGCAAAGCGTGTTTCCCGACCCGCCGCATATCCTTGCCGCTTTTGCAAAAGCGGTCCAAAGCGCTGCGGTGCTGACCTTTATCCTGCCCGTAATTTACTTTTGCTTTATCGGACTGCGGGGCGGATTTGCAAAAGGGTACCTTGCACGCCAATCAGGTCTGACAGCAGATACGCTCGGGATTCCGATGGTCTGGATTTCTGTGGCTGTCCCCATTTCCATGATCATAATCCTGATCCATCTCTGTGCCAGATGGGCGGGAGACGATACCTCAGAAGATGGCACCGTCCAGCTCGACTGAATTATCGGGTTTATATGTGATATTCAAAGGTGCATCGGCGCATCGGTTGAAGGGCGGTATAGTTGGCTTTGCAGGTATCGGCCCCACGAAATCGCTGCTGACCTCAACCAATGTCCGCTAAGGGCTGTTCTTTTCAGGTCTGCTGACAGTTAGGTGATACGGCTACCTGTATCACGAAGAGCGGCTCGCTTAAGCCTAACGTACCGATTGCTACACTTTCTCGTAAAGACCATTTACCTCACAATGCTGCCATCGTCGCTTACGTGACCGCAGGCAGCCCAAGTGCAATGCTGGTTACCATTGCAGAGACCCCACCGTCGACCAGAATGTCCTCGCCTTTGATCCAGCTACTTTCCTCGCTTGCCAGAAACGCAATGACGCGCGCGACTTCATCAGGGTTCCCCGCCCGACCCGGAAGGGGGATCGCCTCGGCTGCGCGATCCCCCAAAGCCGTCATGAAATCATCCAAGATGTCAGTCGCGTCAGGAGCAAGGCTTACGGAGATGACGCGGATATATTGAGCAAGCAACGGTTTGGTCAAAGATTTTGTGTATGTGATCACTGCCTCTTTTGAGAGGTTGTAGGCCCGCTTTGGGTCCATATCCCGCGCCGAAAAAATGCGGGCAAATCGTCAGGGTGTTCGAGGCCCAGTAACGCCTTCACCTCTTCGATGTTCTTTTGTCACATCAGACCCGCACGGCTGGCCGTAT
Source organism: uncultured Sulfitobacter sp. (assembly GCF_947499945.1). Classification (GTDB taxonomy): domain Bacteria; phylum Pseudomonadota; class Alphaproteobacteria; order Rhodobacterales; family Rhodobacteraceae; genus Sulfitobacter. The sequence goes on from NZ_CANMQD010000002.1 coordinate 16,466, forward strand.
TCACAATGCGCGTGCCATCGGTAAGTTTGGGAAGCATCTGCTGCGTCACTTTGCGTAAACCGAATAGATTGACGCTTAGCAGCTTGATTTTATTTTCGGGGCGCGGTGGTAATTCGGCATTGCTGATCAGAACGTCAAACGGTCCGTAAATCTTGGCACGAGCGGCTGTAATCGCATCCATGTCCGACAGATCGACCTTGATCCATTGATCCACATTTGCGGGCTCAATAATGTCCAGCGCGCAGACTTCATGCCCGCCCTCTTTAAACAAGCGGACCGTTTCGGCACCGATACCTGTAGCTGCTCCGGTTATCACAACACGCATGGCACGCTCCTTTGGGGTCTGATTAGTCCTGAATGCGGACGGGAAGTTCTGCGAATGCGCAGATAGGATTGTTCATCGCGACCTTCGGAGTTCCCACGTCAACCGCTGGCATCTGCTGCGTCATGGCAAGGATCAGGCATTCAATCTCCAACAGTGCCAGATGCATACCAGCACAAATCTGAATCCCCGCACCAAATGCAAGGTGACGGCGCGCATTGCGCCGCTCAATGTCGAATTGATCTGCCTGTGCAAACACCGTTTTATCGCGGTTTGCCGAGGCATAGAGTATCATCAAGCGTGCCCCTTCGGAGAGGTGGTGTCCTGCGGCCTCAACGGGTTTCGATGTATGGCGACTGAACGAGCGGATGGGCGTTCCGATCCTGATCGCTTCATGGGCGGCGTTGAGTGCAAGGGATGGATTGTGTTTCAGTTTAGCCCAAGTTTCAGGATTTGATCCTGCCTGAAAGATAAAGTGCCCAATTGCGGAGATCGTTGTGTCCAGACTGAGGTTGATGTAGGCGCGGATCGCAAAAGGTACGATCTCGGAGTCGATTTCACCCCGTGCGGCCAGCTCGGTAATCCGGCGTGACCAACTGTCTGAGTTCAGCGCCTCGGGTCTGACTTCCCTTATGATGAACTCTTTCGTTTCCGCAATCACAGGACGGGCGGCTTGGCCACGGCTGTTTTGGATGCCTTGCATGTCAAAGGCCGCACTTGACCATTTCAGCATGTTCTCGCGTCCAAAATCGGGCAATCCGATCAGGTCGCGCAACACTGTGAGGGCGCGGGGCTGTGCAAGGTCTGTGATCGCTTCAAAGCTGCCTTTGGCTACACAGGCCGCGACGATGTCTTTTGCGACACTCTGGATGTGGAATCTGAGCGTTTCGATATTGTCGCGCATCAACGGCGGCAGGATTGTGCTGCGCAATGTTGTGTGCCGAGGCTGGTCCGAGGCAACGGTATTGCTACGTTAGATGGGTGCAGCTGAAATCATCAGCGGCGGCGCCAAGGCCTGAGATATATGTTTTATGATCGCGTAAACCGCTGCGAACAGTATCATAGTCTGTGAAGGCATAGTTGCCCAACGCCTCCATCCAGACAACTGGCCCAAGATCGCGAAGGTGCGCATAATGTGGCCAAGGATCACGAATGACATCGACGTCATACAGGTTTACTGGATCGCTTGGACCGTTCATATCTGACGCCTTTCAGCTCTCGCTCTCTGCGCATTGTTCACTAAACAAAGGTCGGCTACGTGTTTGAACACATTTTAAGTAATTTGCTGCAGTCGGTCGGCTAAGATAAGTTTCTTTGGGGTATGAGCCGATACCTCACTTTAAATAGTCAAGTATAGAACGATATAACGCTGCTTGGCCTGTTTAACCCGTCGACATGTTTACTGCTAGTTCACGGCTGATGGATCGTGCAATGGACAGTATTGCAAGTCGCGCCCTCATTCGTTCCGCGTGGAGCAGAAGCCAACCATTGCAAGGTATTGGCTATACAGTTCAGACGAAAGCAGGGGAGCAGACTTTCCGAAACAGCTCCAGGGTATTGCCTAAGACCCTGCGTGTTATCGACATGGGCCTGCTCCGATGCGACGTCTTTAGGCGATCTGGGGGTTCTGGGCCGAATGAGAGTGAACATAAAAAGCTCCATCAGCTCCCCTTGAATTTTCCGAGCTGCAAAGGCTCGAAATTGAGGGCTTCATTGCCCAACACCAGTTCTGAGGGAGGAACACACATGACTATGAAGAAATCCATCACCCGTTTGCTGGGCGGTGCCGCTGCTGCTGCGATGCTGACCACAGGTGCATTTGCACAAGAAGTCACATTGAAACTACATCAGTTTTTGCCAGAGAAGGCCAACGTGCCTAAACTGGTTCTTGATGTATGGGCTGACAAAATCGAAGCGGCCTCTGAGGGTCGGATCAAGATTGATCGTTTTCCCTCCATGCAGTTGGGTGGCACACCTCCCGGCCTGATGGATCAGGCGATTGATGGTGTGGCAGATATTGTCTGGACAGTCGTTGGCTATACGCCCGGTCGCTATCCATCCACCGAAGTTTTTGAGCTGCCATTCATGGTCGAAGATGCGCGCGAAGCATCGTGCGCCTATTGGACGATGTTTGATGAGCATATGAAAGACGACGAATTCAAAAACGTCAAGATTTTGGGCACATGGGTTCACGGTCCCGGTGTTTTGCATACGGCAGATCCGGTTGAGACGCCTGCCGACCTCAAGGGCATGAAAATCCGTGGTGGCTCCCGTTTGGTGAATGAGTTGCTAACACTGGCGGGCGCGACGCCTGTTGGCATGCCGGTTCCGGCCGTGCCTGAAGGTCTGTCCAAAGGTGTGATCGACGGTACTACGATCCCATGGGAAGTTACTGCCGCGTTGAAAGTGCCAGAGCTGGTTGAGAACCACACCGAGTTCACAGGCCCTGCGCTCTATAACCTGACGTTTGTCCTTGCGATGAACAAAGGTGTTTATGACGGATTGGCGGATGACCTTAAAAAGGTTGTCGATGATAACTCCGGTCTCGACTTCTCGATCTTTGCGGGCGGTACACAGTCCGATTCAGACGGTCCTGCACGTGAGGCTGCTGTGGATATGGGCAACAACATTATCACGGTCTCGGATACGTCCGAATGGGTCGCTCTGACAAAACCGATCTACGAGACATGGGTTGCCGATATGAAAAGCAAGGACATCGACGGCCAAGCTTTGATCGATCAGGCAAAGTCGCTGATGGGCGGCGCGTGCAAAGGCGCCATGTCGAAGATGTAAAAAATACACGCCGCGGTCTGTAATGGACTGCGGCGATCTTTTGTTCAGGGGAGGGTTGTTATGCAAAGCTTTATGGAAAAGCTGTCGCGGGTATTTGCCCTATTGGGCGGCATTGTTCTAATTGTTTTGATAATCATGGTTTGCCTGTCCATACTCGGGCGTTCGCTGAACTCGATCCTGAATAGTGATATTCTCCAGTCGGTTGTGCCGGGTTTGACCAATTTTCTTTTGGCCACAGGTGTAGGCCCAATCAACGGTGATTTCGAGCTGGTTGAGGCAGGCATGGCCTTTGCCATTTTTTCGTTTCTTCCAATCTGCCATCTGAACGGCGCACATGCTTCGGTCGACATTTTCACTCAGACGTTGCCGCGCCGCGCGAACCGTTTCCTGCGTATGCTGGTTGAAATTATTTTCGCCGCTATTTTGGTCATCATCGCCTATCAGCTGTTTTTGGGCATGCTGAGCAAGCAAGGGTCGGGCCAGACGAGCTTCCTGCTGCAATTTCCCGTCTGGTGGGCCTACGCATTGAGTGTTGTGGGTGCAGTCGTGGCTGCAATCGTCGGGGTCTACATTGCGTGCATGCGAGTGCTGGAATTTACCACTGACCAAAATATTCTACCTCTTGAAATGGGAGCGGACCATTGAGCGATATCGTCATCGGGCTGCTGTCTTTCCCCGCACTTCTGGTTCTTATCTTTTTGCGTGTTCCGATCGGGGTAGCCATGTTCTTGGCGGGTCTTGTGGGCATGATCGTCGTCACTGGCGATGCCAGCCTACCGTTTGCACGGCTCAAGGCAGAGACCTATTCGACCTTTTCCAATTACTCGCTCTCCATTGTTCCTATGTTCCTGTTGATGGGTCATTTCGCGACGCTGGGCGGGATGAGCCAAGCGCTCTTCCAAGCGGCCTCAAGCTTTCTCGGGCATCGTAAGGGCGGAGTCGCCATGGCCTCTGTGGGCGCCTGTGCAGGCTTTGGTGCGATCTGCGGTTCCTCGCTAGCCACTGCCGCCACCATGAGCCGTGTGGCGCTGCCAGAGCTTAAGCGTTACGGCTATGCGGGTGGCTTCTCGACCGCGACACTGGCGGCGGGCGGTACGCTTGGCATTCTCATTCCGCCCTCGGTCGTGCTGGTGATCTACGCGATCCTGACCGAGCAAAACATCGCCAAGTTGTTCCTCGCGGCGTTCATTCCCGGTTTTCTGGCGGCTACGGGATATATGATTGCGATCGCGATATATGTACGCGTAAACCCCGGATCGGCAGGCACCCGTCCGCGTGAGCCGTATTCCGAGCGCATGAAAGCGCTCATTGCGGTATGGCCTGTTTTGCTGGTGTTCTCCTCGGTTGTCGGCGGCATCTATCTGGGCTGGTTCACTCCGACTGAAGGGGCAGCCGTTGGCGCATTTGGGACTGGCATGATCGCATGGCTTGCCGGTGGCCTGACGCGCAGTTCTATGGCCGAGAGCATTTATGTGACGGCACGCGCCACAGCGATGATCTTTTTCATCGTGCTGGGGGCGGCATTCTACAACGGTTTTCTGGCGCTCACGCAACTGCCCCAAGAGGCCGCTGCATGGGTAGGAGGCAGCGGGCATAGCCCTTGGGTCATTTTGATTGTTATCTTGTGCTTCTACCTGCTGTTGGGTTGCCTGATGGACAGTCTGTCGATGATCCTACTGACCATCCCGATCTTCTGGCCCGTCATCCAAGAGCTTGATTTCGCTCTGGTGAGTATGGTTGATCTGCAATCCGCAAGACTATCGGATTTGATCGCAAGCGGGGCGGACTTGCCTGCATTGCTCCTTGCCGATGCGCAGGCGATGTTGGCAAACGGCCAAGAACTTACTCGCGAAGTCACACGTGAACTCGGCTTGCGTGGCGTCTCCGAAGGTGTGCTGAACCGCATCAACATCGAGCGCACCGCGATCTGGTTCGGTATCCTTGTTCTCATTGTAGTCGAAGTTGGCCTGATCACTCCGCCCGTCGGCATGAACCTGTTCGTGATCAATGCCATGGACCGATCAACGCCGATGGTCGAGACGTACAAAGCTATCATTTACTTCGTTGCATCCGATATCGTCCGAGTGGTCCTCCTTGTGGCCTTCCCGGTGATCACACTTATCCTGATCCCTTGGTAGAGGGCTGCCCGCCTGAGATATGCGGCAGTAGGAGCGAAAAAAGAGAGCGCATGGTCAAACACCTATGCGCTCTTTCGCATTTCTAATCCTGTCGGTTTTCCATCCGACATCACTGATATATTTACATGGTCATGAGGGTATCACCCGAGACCCGTTTGATCATCGACAGAAGGCCGCTCTCTTGGGCACTCTATATCTGTAACTAAGTTCAAAATAGCGGTGCAGAGCATGACCAAAATCGACCAGATCGAAACCATGATCCTCGACATCCCCACCATCCGCGGGCACGTCTTGTCCATGGCGACCATGCGCTCACAAGCCGCTGTTGTCGTCCATATCAAGTTCTCGGATGGGTCCGAAGGGATCGGGGAGGGGACAACGATTGGTGGCCTGACCTATGGTCCTGAAAGCCCCGAGAGCATTAGATCGGCCATTGATACATACATTGCGCCTGAACTGATCGGGCGGGATGCTGACAATGTAAACGGTGCGCTCCAGTTGATGGATAAGCTGGTGCGCGGGAACCGTATCGCCAAAACGGCTGTCGAGATCGCCTTGTGGGATGGACTGGGTAAACGCTTGGGCGTGCCTGTGTCCCAGCTGTTTGGTGGTGCGGTGCATCGCAAGATGCCTGTCGCCTGGACGCTTGCCTCTGGCAATTCCGAGACAGACATTGCCGAGGCGCAAGAGATGATCGAGACGCGCCGCCACAACATCTTCAAGCTCAAGATCGGGAAACGCAGTGTGCGCGATGACGTGGCACATGTTGCCCGCATCAAGCAAGCTGTAGGCGATGCAGGCAGTATCCGTGTAGACGTCAACACTGCGTGGTCCTTGCAAGATGCACGCTGGGGCCTGAAGGGCTTGCAGGAGGTTGGCTGTGAGCTGGTGGAGCAACCGCTTCAGGCGCGCTATCATGACGCGATGGCAGAGCTGACCCGTTCATACGAGATTGCGGTCATGGCGGACGAAGCCTTGAACGGTCCCGAGGATGCACTGGCAGTCGCGGCCAACCGTTCGGCGGACGTGTTCGCTGTGAAAATCGCGCAGTCTGGGGGCCTGAAGCGCGCCTCCGAAGTGATCTCAATCGCGCAGTCTGCGGGTCTGGGTCTGTACGCAGGTACGATGCTGGAAACGGGTTTGAGCACTGCTGCTGCACTGCAACTCTTCTCAACCGTTGAGACATTGCACTGGGGGACAGAATTGTTTGGCCCGCTGTTACTGACAGACGAGATACTGGCTGAACCGATTGTGTACCGCGATTTCTGTGTTGAGGTGCCGCAAGGCCACGGGATCGGCGCGACACTCGACCCGGACAAAATCAACTTCTACCGCCGTGATAGCGGACAGACATTCATAGCTGCTGCCGGAGAGTAGTCCGGCGATTAAATAACTTGGCCAAACCTAAACAGGTGACGGCTTCAATAGGGGAGAACACATATGTTCACGCAATCAAATTTGGATGAACTCGAAACCCGTCTCGGCGGCATGGTTCAAGACGAGCCTGAAAAGGGTATCTACCGCGCGCGCCGCGATATGTTTACCGACGAAGAGCTGTTCGAGCTCGAGATGAAGCACATCTATGAAGGCAACTGGATCTACATGGCCCACGAGAGCCAGATCCCGAATAACGGTGACTACTTCTCTTTGCACATGGGCCGCACGCCGGTCATCATCACCCGCGACAAAGACGGTGAATTGAACGCGCTGGTTAATGCCTGTTCACACCGCGGTGCCATGCTGTGCCGCTTCAAGCGCCGCAATCAAAAGACGTTTACGTGCCCGTTCCACGGCTGGACCTTTTCGAACACAGGTAAGCTGCTCAAAGTGAAAGATGCCAAAGGCGGCGGCTACCCCGAGCAGTTCAACACAGACGGCAGCCATGACCTGACAAAGGTGGCGAAGTTCCAAAATTATCGTGGCTTTCTGTTTGGCTCGCTCAATGCAGATGTTGAACCGCTTGAGGAGTATCTCGGCGAAGCTTGCAAGATGATCGACATGATCGTTGATCAATCTGAAGAGGGCCTCGAAGTGCTGCGTGGATCGTCCACCTATACATTTGACGGCAACTGGAAGCTTCAGGCCGAAAACGGGGCGGATGGCTATCACGTGTCTGCGGTGCATTGGAACTATGTTGCGACGACGTCGCACCGCACAGCGGACGGAAAAGAAGACAAGATCAAAGCGACAGATGCGTCCAAGTGGTCCAAACAAAAGGGTGGCTTCCACTCCTATGTGAACGGTCACTTGCTGCTCTGGACGACATGGGCTGATCCAACGACACGCCCAAACTATGCCAGCCTCGAGAAATGGTCCGAGACCTATGGCAAAGCCAAGGCAGAGTGGATGGTCGGCGTGCTGCGTAACTTGTGCGTCCATCCCAACGTCTTTTTGATGGACCAGTTCAGCAGCCAGATCCGTGTATTCCGTCCCATCAGTGTTGATAAGACCGAAGTAACAATCTATTGCATCGCGCCCAAGGGCGAAGATCAGGCCTCTCGCACACTGCGCATCCGCCAGTATGAGGATTTCTTCAACGCCTCCGGCATGGCGACACCTGATGATACCGAAGAATTCCGCGCAACCCAGCGGGGATATGCCGGTAGTGCACATGCCAAATGGAACGACTTGAGCCGTGGTGCAACCCAGTGGATCGAAGGCCCCGACGAGGACGCAAAAGAGCTGGGCATCAATCCGATCCTGTCGGGTGCGCGCACCGAGGATGAGGGTTTGTTTGTGATCCAGCACTCCCAGTGGACGGAGCGTATGGCAAAAGCGATTGCGAAAGAGCGGGCTGATGCGCCTGAAGCCTCCGTGGCAGCAGAATAAGGATTGTGACGATGAGCACTACAATGACTTTTGACGATGTTCAGGCATTCCTGTTTGCTGAAACCCGCGCTTTGGATGACCGCGAGTGGGAAACATGGCTGACGTTTTATCACGCCGACTGCCCGTTCTGGATGCCCGCGTGGGACGACGAGGACCAGCTGACCGAAGACCCGATGAACGAGATGTCTTTGATCTATTATCCCGATAAGTCAGGCATCGAAGACCGTGTGTTTCGCATTCAAACGGACCGCTCTTCGTCGACCTCGCTGCCAGAGCCGCGCACGATGCACAATCTCAGCAACATCGAAATCCTGAGCCAAGAGGGGGGTGAGTTGAAGCTGCGCTTTAACTGGCTGACCTGCACGTACCGCTATGGCGTTACGGATCAGCACTGGGGAACGTCGTTTTATACCGTCGACACGTCTGGCCCGAAGCCACTAATTAGCAATAAAAAAGTCGTCCTGAAGAACGACAAAATCCATCACGTGATCGATGTCTACCACATCTAATTTATTAATTTGACGCCATTGCACCACCGCGCATCCCGTCAAACAGGATGCGCGGATTTGGGAGGAGCACGCCATGACCCCTTTTAACATTGCCCTGAATTTCGAAGATGGCGTCACCCGCGTTATCGAGTGTGAAGACGACGAGAGCGTAGCGGACGCCGCGTTTCGTCAGAAGATCAACTTGCCGATGGATTGCCGTGACGGGGTTTGTGGCACCTGCAAATGCTTTGCCGAGAAGGGCGAGTATGAGCTGGAGTTCTACATGGACGAGTCCATGAGCGACGAAGAAGCCGAACAGGGATACGTCCTCACCTGTCAGATGATCCCCGAGAGTGATTGTGTGGTGCGCGTGCCCGTTACCGCTGCAAGCTGCAAAACCGCGCCTGAAGCCGTTGAAGGCGAAGTCTTGGGGGTGGACAAACTCTCCGAGACATCGTTCAGCCTGCGGGTGAAGCCGTCCAAAGTGGTCAACTTTTTGCCTGGTCAGTATGTGAATGTTACTGTGCCTGGCACGGATAAACAACGCTCATATTCTTTCTCCTCCGCACCGGGATCGGAAGAGGCGACATTTCTTGTGCGCAACATTCCCGGCGGTGTGATGAGTTCGTATCTGGGTGACGGTGCCAAAGCTGGCGATGCTGTAACGCTTACCGGTCCGATGGGCGCGTTCTATCTGCGCCCGATGGAGCGTAGGCAGCTTTGGCTGGCTGGCGGCACGGGCCTTGCGCCGTTTTTGTCGATGTTGGAGCAAGTGGCAGAGCAGGGGACTGATCAGGCCATAACGCTCTATTACGCGGTTACAAATGCAGCAGATCTGGTCGAGCTCGACCGCGTTAATGCGCTGGCTGAAAAGATCGGAAATGTGACGGTCATCACCGTGCTTGCTGCTGATGAAGACGCGCATGAACGTAAGGGTTTTGTCACCGACCATGTGAGCGCTGATGACTTGAATGGGGGTGATTGTGATGTGTATCTGTGTGGTCCGCCTCCCATGGTGGACGCGGTACGGGGTCATTTTGGCAAGCTGGGAGTCGAGCCTTCCAATTTCTATTTTGAGAAATTCAACCCTACCGAGGCCGCATGAGCATGCGTTTCAAGGATAAAGTCATGGTTGTGACTGGCGCTGCTCAAGGCATCGGGCGCGGTGTGGCGGAACGTGCGGCGGCTGAGGGTGCAAGTGTGCTTATAGTTGACCGCTCTGACGCACGCGAGGATGTGGTGAAGCACATCCGCGCAGCGGGAGGGGATGCTTCTTCCATCTCGGTCGATCTGGAAACATGGGAAGGCTGCGAAGCTGCGATGGCAAAAGCGGTGAGCATGTGGGGTCGCATCGATATATTGGTTAACAACGTGGGCGGCACGATCTGGGCCAAGCCGTTCGAGCATTACGAGCCTGCGCAGATTGAAGCGGAGGTTCGGCGCTCTTTGTTCCCGACGCTGTTTTGTTGCCGCGCGGCGATTGAAGTTATGTTGGCAAAGGGCAGCGGCGTTATTATGAACGTGTCCTCCATTGCCACACGCGGGTTGAACCGCGTTCCCTATGCCGCGGCCAAAGGCGGGGTGAATGCGATTACGGCAAGCCTCGCTTGGGAAGTGGCGGAGCGCGGCATTCGCGTGGTTGCAACAGCACCCGGCGGCACCGAAGCACCGCCGCGTGTGGTGCCGCGCAATGCAAACGCTGCCGAAGATCAACGCGATGACTGGTACCAGACCATCGTCGACCAGACGATCGAGTCGTCCCATATGAAGCGGTATGGCACGTTGGACGAGCAGATAGGCCCGATCCTGTTTTTGGCCTCGGATGATGCGTCCTATATCACCGGACTGACTGTTCCCGTGGGCGGTGGTGATCAGGGATAGGTCTAACTGATCGTGTGGTGCTAGATAAGTTTTCGCGCCACGCTTTGCGCCAGTTTGACGAAGTTCTGCACATGCACACCTTGTTCGTCTAAACGGTAATTGATGGATATTGCAGTGTGGGCGATTTCTGGCTCGATCTTAAGAAATTTGATCCCTGTGCGCGGCGCCGATCCCACGGATTCAGGCACCACGCAAACACCTTCGCCAATCGCAACTAGGCTGAGTGCGGTGTGCAAATCCATCGTAAAGACGCGGTTGGGCACTTCAAAACCTGCGTCCTGACAGGCCTGTAAAACGGTATCGGCGTAGCTGGGACGCGGGTATTCCGGATACAGGATGAGATTATGGGTGGCGAGCCTTCGTAAGTCAGCAATTCGGCGCGACCCAGTATCCAATGTATCTGGCAGGGCAAGGATCAGATCTTCGTCCACGAGCTTTTTCATCGCAAATTCCGAGTCGCTCAGCGCGGGTCGTGCAAAGGCCACGTCGATCATCCGCGAGACCAGCTGGCGATGAAGTTGGGCGTTGTTGAGGGGAATCAAATTCATGTTCACTGAAGGGTAGGCGGCTCGGAACGACTTGATGATATTGGGGAGAATGCCGTAGGTGGCCGACCCGACAAAACCGATGCGTAACCTGCCCTCGGCCCCTTGGCCGATCCGTCTGATTTCCAGCTTTGTGTCGTCCAATTGCGCAAGGATGGATTTGCTGCGTTCCAGCAGACGCTCTCCTGCTTGCGTGAGGGTGATTGCACTGCGGCCACGGTTAAACAGCATCGCCTCGAGTTCTTCTTCGATCTGCTTGATTTGACGGCTCAGAGGTGGCTGCGCCATATCAAGACGCTCGGCAGCACGGCCGAAATGCAATTCTTCGGCAACCGCGACAAAGTAGGTCATTTGTTTGAAGTTCATCTTGGCGTTGAATCCTAGAATGACTGGGCAAAGTGAACTGTAGTGCAGCATTTCATATAAAAAAAGGCCCCCAAGTGATGGGGGCCTTTTTCTGGTATCTGGGTGGCTTTATTCAGCGGCGATTGAAGCGGCTTCAGTCTTGAGTGTGAAGTCGAATTCAAAGTGCAGATCGGTCTTCAACTCAGGCGCTGCTGGCCTGAAAGTGCCGATCAGGCTGTCTTTGACGGCGAAGACGCTGTCATTGTCGAGCCATGCGCTGTCTTGGTCATAAATCTGGCTGATCAGCGGGCGATAGCCATCTTTGGAGATAATAAAGTGCATGTGACCCGGACGGTTGGGGTGGTGACCCATAAAGCGCAGCAGCTCGCCTGCGGTCTCATTGTCGGGGATCGGATACGGGACCGGACGCACGGCGACAAAGGCATAGTGCCCGTTCTCGTCTGTCTCGAAGCGGCCCCGCAGGTTGTAATCTGGCTGATCGGGGTCGAGGTTTTCGTAGATACCGTTTGGCGCGTCTTCCCAAACGTCCATCGTCACACCGGCGACACCCTTGCCATCTTCATCACGGATATACCCCTCGAAATAGGCGGTCTCCTCATTGTCATAATGCTTGAGAATGATGGAGGCGGCCTTTGGCAGGACAGGCGGGTTCTCACGGTAGAACGGGCCAAGGACGGTGGACTCGCTCTCGGTGCCAGTAACAGGGTTAGAGAGCATATCGACCAGAACTTCGACGCCCAGAATATCACCCAACAGGATAAATTCCTGACGGTTCTCGTCACAGGTCTGGCCAGCACGCTTGAGGTATTCGCAGCCTTCAAAGAATTCGCCGTGCTGCAGGTTCACGTCTTTGCAGAAGCCATGCAAATGCGTGATCAGGGATGCCATGATTTCGCGCTGTCGGTCGGTGATGTCGCCTGATTTGCCAAGACTGGCAATCACAACGTCGGTGATGTTCTCAAGGTTTACAATGCCCATGGGTTTCTCCTCCAAATCGGCGATAAAATTCGTGGTCTTTGGCGCGTCTTTAGCGCTCTTTGATGGCTCATCTTCCTTGAAGGAGGTGCCTCGACCAATGCCGCGGGTGGTATCGGGTGATACCTAACCCATGATTGCCAATGCGGTGCCTCACGGTGCAATTTCAGGGCATGACCCTATGCCAAAATCGATACGGCAAACTGGCCGCACGACATGGCACACAGGGTAATGACAGGTTCTAAAGGAGATGATGGTGATCGAGGTATTCCGAAACATTCAGGCACAGCTCAATGAGACGCCGCATCTTTTGCGTCTGGGTCGCCTGTTTTCCGAAACTGTCCTGATCGAGGTTGGCGAAGATCAGCTTTATCTCACGTTCGAGAAGGGCCAACTTGTCGAGGTCATTCCCGGCCCGAGCCGCAAAACACCGTGGCGTTTTGCCTTTAGAACGGACGCAGAGGCGCTGGAGAAATTTTGGCAGCCGTTGCCAGAGGCGAAGTTTCACGACATCTTCGGTCTTGTCACAATAGGTCGGGGCAAGATTGACGGAGACATCCTGTGTCTGGTCAAAAACCTGCGGTTTTTCAAAGAAGTCATGGCGCTTGCCCGCCCAGCCCATGAGGTCGCAGCATGAGCATTGAACCTATCACCGGACGGTATGTCACGATCACTGTCGAGGGTGCGCCGCGCCGCATCTATTTTGAGGAAGCAGGGCAGGGACGTGCCGTTGTTTGCCTGCACACAGCTGGTGCAGATACCCGCCAGTGGCGCCACCTTATGAACGACGCAGAGATCACCGCAAACAACCGCCTGATCGCTTTTGACATGCCATGGCACGGCAAATCCTTGCCGCCTGAAGGGTTCGAGACACAAGAATATATGCTGACGACTGAGGCTTATATGGAAACGATCCTTGCGCTGATTGACGCGCTTGACCTCGACCGTCCTGTATTGTCCGGTTGCTCCATGGGCGGGCGCATTGCCCTTCAACTGGCTGCATTGCGTCCAGAGAAATTTAGCGGATTCATTGCCATTGAGGCCTCTGACTTTCAGCCCGCTTGGTATGATATTGATTGGTTCGACCGCCCTGATGCGCATGGCGGCGAGATGGGTGCCGCGTTGGTGTCTGCCAACATCTCCCCCTACGCGCCAAAAGCGGAGCGCGAGAATACCCTTTGGATGTTCAAGCAATCCGGACCTGGCATTTTTCGCGGCGACCTCAGCTTTTACACCCGTGACGACAGCCTGATCGCACGTTTGGGGGGTATCCACACGGCTCAAACACCTGTCCACATTATCGTTGGTGCCTATGACCTTACCTGTACGCCTCAGGACGCCAAACGCACGGCTGACGCAATCGCTGGCGCTACACTCGCCGTGATGGACGAGCTTGGGCACTTCCCGATGAGCGAGCATCCTGTGGGGTTTCGTCCCTTCTTTGTCGACGCGCTGTCCAAGATGCCTTCTCAGGGCTGAGCGCCGAAATCTCCCATACGCATCCCACGATGCGGCAAAGGACCTTAGACCTATGACAAACCCTTGTATTATTTGCGTGGCAATCACGGGATCTCTGCCCACGAAAGAGAACAATCCTGCGGTTCCGATAACTGTTGCCGAACAGATTGAAAGTACGCATCAGGCATTCGAGGCAGGCGCGAGCATCGCACATTGCCACGTGCGCGATGATGCGGGCAAACCAACGTCCGATCCTGAGCGGTTTGCCGCGTTGAAGGAGGGGCTGGAAAAACATTGTCCCGGTATGATCGTGCAGCTCTCGACGGGTGGTCGCTCTGGTGCAGGGCGTGATCGCGGTGGGATGCTGCCGCTATCGCCTGACATGGCATCCTTGTCGGTGGGATCAAACAACTTCCCCACACGCGTTTATGAGAACAGCCCTGATCTGGTGGATTGGTTGGCCTCGGAAATGCGCACCCACCACGTTAAGCCCGAAATTGAGGCCTTTGATCTGGGTCACATCGTACAGGCTACACGGATGGCGGCGGATGGTCGCCTCAAGGGGCCGCTTTATGTGCAGTTCGTGATGGGTGTGAAGAACTCGATGCCAGCGGATGAACCGATTTTTGACTTCTACATCGAGACACTCAAACGCCTCGCACCTGACGCGCAGTGGTGTGCGGCAGGCATTGGCCCGTCGCAGTTGACGATCAACGAATGGTCGATTTCCAAGGGTGGCCATACGCGCACTGGTCTTGAAGACAACGTCCGTCTGGACCGCGATACTCTTGCTCCGTCGAATGCGGCATTGGTTCAACGCGCTGTCGATCTGTGTGAGAAGTATGAGCGTCCTGTCGCCACATGGCGTCAAGCGCGTGACATCCTTGGGTTGCGGACAGTTTCGGTATGATCCTCATTACTACTCTCAAGCTGAACGCCGAGGAACGCAGGCTACACGCTGCGACGCAGGCAAGATTTGTCTGAGGCTGGAATACCCCGCCGCCCGATATGGCAGGACATTTCGTCCACGGCGGTCGGCGCTGGTTTTCTGGCTGTAATGGTGTCCTATTCAGGGCCGCTTTTGGTGTACCTGAGCGCTTCTGAGGCGATGGAAATTTCCACGAGCATGTTTGTCTCGTGGGTATTCGCAATTTCAATCGCTGCAGGGCTTTCAAGCATTTTTCTAAGTCTCTGGCTCAGGGTTCCGATCTCGATGGCATGGTCAGCGCCTGGTACGGTCTTGTTGATCTCGATCGGAACAAGCATGTCGATTGCCGAAATTATCGCAGCATATCTTTTTGTAGCGGTCAGTCTTATCCTTATTGGCTTATCAGGAGTGTTTGAAAAACTGGTGCGGCTTCTGCCGCCCGCTGTGACCAACGGCATGATGGCGGGCATTTTATTCGGTTTCGGACTGCGTGCGGCTCGGGGGTTTGCGACTGATCCGGCCATTGTCGGAATTCTCATCGCAGCGTTTGTTGTCCTCACCGTACTGGTCCCGCGCTATGCCGTTTTATGTCTGCTGGGCATTGCAGTTGTAATGACTGCTCTGTTTTACGACGCCCCAATTGGAAATGTTGGTTTGACACTTGCAACGCCAATCCTCTGGATTCCTGAACTCTCGGTCACGGCCATCGCAACTTTGGCGCTGCCTCTGCTTATCACGACACTCAGTGGGCAATATCTGCCCGGCGTTGCAATCTTGCGCGCAAATGGCTTTGCCGTATCGACACGACACATCTTGGTGGTGGGTGGCATTGCCTCTGTCGGGGCTTCATTTTTTGGTGGTATATCGATTGCATTGGCGTCAATCACAGCTGCGTTTTGTGCAAGCCCTGATAGCCATGAAAACCCTGACCGTCGCTACATCGCGGGAGTGGCGAGTGGTTGCTTTTATTGTCTGGGGGGGCTGTTTGCAGGTTCGATTGTTGATTTTCTAATCCTGCTGCCCACGGCTGTTATTGCCTTGCTGGCAGGGCTTGCATTGCTCCCTGCGATCCAGAAGTTCATGACCGATATGCTGGCTGGTGATGATGTGCAGGCTGGTCTGCTTACATTCCTATTTACCACATCCGGCATGACGATGTTCGGGATTGGGTCGGCATTCTGGGGTGTGCTGATCGGCCTGTCGGCGGCGTTTATCATGCGCAGCGTCAAAAATTTACGCTGAAGAGCTCTGCCTCAACCTTAGAACAGTCCGAAATATTCGGCCTGCTCCCATTCTGAGACCGCCAAATTGTATCGATCCCATTCGGCGCGTCGGATGGTTGTGATGTAATCGACAAATTCATCCCCCAGCTGCTCGCGGTAGAATGTTGATCCTTCCATCAGGCGAATAGCGTCGAGCAGGTTTGCGGGCAGGCGTGTGGGGCCGTTATCATAGGGTGTCTCGACAGGGTCAGGGGCTTTAGCGCCCGATAGAATTCCGCTCAGACCGGACAGGATCTGGCTGGTGAAGAAGTAATATGGGTTGGCAGCAGTTTCAGCCACGCGGTTCTCTATGCGCGAGGCGGGATCACCCGCAGTCATAAGGCCACGCACCATTGCTCCCCGATTGTCGCGGCCCCATTGGATGCGGTCAGGGGCAAGCTGGTGGGGGCGGTAGCGTTTGTAGCCGTTGATGGTCGGCGTGGTCAGCAGGCAGCTCTCGGCGGCATGTTTGAGCAGCCCTGCTATCCATCCGCTTGCGGCATCGCTGAGCGTGCCATCGGCGTTGGGCATCATTACGTTTTTGCCTGTTGTGCGGTCCAGTAGCGATTGATGCAGGTGCCATCCGCTGGCGGCAGCATTCTCGACACTTGGGCGGGACATGAAGGTGGCGTGCAAGCCGCGCGCGGTGCAAACTTCCTTCACCATCGCGCGGAACATCATCATGTTGTCGGCATGGGTCAGCGGACCCGCTGGATCGAAAGTGAACTCGAACTGGCTTGGCCCCATCTCGACTTCCATCGAGCGGATGGGCAGGTCCATCGCCTGACAGTGGCGGCGTAAGACGTCCATGATCGGCTCAAGCTCGGCGTAGCGGGTTTCGGTCAGGAACTGATACCCTTGGGCCAGATTGCGGGTCTGCACAGGCTGGCCAGGCATGGTGGCGTCGGCATGGTCCAGTTTTGCATCGGTACGCTCGAACACATGGAACTCAACTTCTAACCCTACAACCAGATCAAGGTTGTGAGCGGCGAGTTTTTCCGCTGCGGTCTTGAGCATATCACGGGGCGAGAAGGGGATCACACCACCCGACTTGAACCTTGGGTCACAGAATATCCATGCAGAGTGGGGCGACCACGGCAGCATGCGGAAGGTGGCAGGATCAGGCAGCATCAGGATATCACCTGCGCCGCCCATACCGCCCGCGACACCTTCATCGCCGGACCAGACGGGAAAGACGGTACGGTGTGACGTATCTTTGAGCAGAAGGGTGGAGGGAGCGGCGAGGCCGCTTGTAAAGAGGGAGGGCAGGGCGCTCGCTACGATTGTTTTGCCCCGCAGCACGCCGTGCTGATCTGCAAAAAGGACACGGACCGTTTCAAGATCGCTCTCGCTGACACGCGCGAGCAAAGCCGCCGCAGCATCAATCGTAGCGGCATCCAGCAGCCCCGCACGCGCCAAAGCACCCGCCTCTATCTGCGTTTTGTAATCAGTCATCTGCGCGGCACTTTCTAAACTTTTGCGTCCCAATCGGTGCAGCCTGTGCGGCGCACCGTATCACTTGCTTCAAACGCTTCACGCCACGCATCCTTGTCCCCGATTGTATCATTCGAGATCGGACCATAGATCGTTTTGACATCGACACCAGAGATCATGGGCATCGCGTCTTTTGTACCGTCCTTGAGGCTGGCAATCGCGGCGCGCATCATGCGGCGGTATTTGATGATTGCCACATCGGTTTTGCCCAGATGTTCCTTGGTCCGGTCGAAAATGGCCCCCGGACTTTCCACTGCCCACTGATCATGCACGTTGATATCAAGGCCCATGCCTGTGTAGGTCTCGCGCTGCTGTTCCTCGGGGTCAAAGCCATAATTGTTGGCCTTGTTTTTGAGCGGGGCATAGTCGGGCAGGCGGTGCTCCTTGAGCCTCTGCGCACGCATCTTTTCCTTGTCGACGGGTTTGTCGAAGCTGGTGAACATCGAATACCAATAGCAGGTCTCGTCATCGACAGGCACATGCCACTGCGTGATGATCATCTCGCGGCTCATCGGGATTGAAATCGCTTCGGGGAAAATCTGGTTGGTGATGCGGACATGGGTTTTGCCATTGTCCAGATGGCGCAGGGCGATCAGGCGCATGCCGTATTCCGTCTCCTCCACCGTGATGTCGGGGCGGGGATAATCGCGCAAGAGTTTGGTCATGGGAATGTCGGTATCCGCAGCTTTGTCGCGGAACTGCTTGCCATAACTGTCAGCGGGGTCTTCATCCTCCAAAAAGCGGTGCAGGAAAGAGGCGTGAGCAGGATCAATGCCCACTTCCATGGCTTGCAACCAGTTGCATTGCCAAAGACCTTTGAAGGCAAAGACGTGGCTTTCGGGTGCTCGGAAGCAGTCGAAATTCGGGAATTCGGGGGGATCACCCGGCCCCATGTAGGCAAATATGATCCCGTTCTTTTCGATCACGGGGTAGGAGGTGTTCTGGATTTTTTCGTGCATGCGCGATCCCTCAGGCTCCCCCGGTTGCTCGACGCATTGGCCGTCGCGGTTAAAATGCCAGCCATGGAAGGGACAGCGCAATCCGTTGTCTTCCAAGCGGCCATAGCATAGATCAGCGCCGCGGTGCGGGCAGGCGCGCCCGATCAATCCCAGCGCCCCGTCGCTGTCACGGAACAGCACCAAGTCTTCACCGAGAAGCTTGACCGGCACCACAGGGCGATTGCCCGCAAGCTCGTCAGTCAGCGCCGCAGGTTGCCAGTAGTGACGCATAACAGCGCCGGCATCCGTGTCAGGTCCAGTGCGCGTCAACTGGTCGTTGAGTTCTTGGCTGATCATCTGTCTCATCTCCCTCGAGTGTCTTGAAGTGCCGTAAGTCATCTTATAGATGTTCAAATAACGCACATTTGTTGACATATATAACACATGATGCAGGGTGCTATTGTCAAGTATTCCTAGCCACAGTCCTGAGGAGATTGTTTTGACCGTAAATGAAACGGATATCTGGTATACAGAGCGTGATATTTCCACGACCCTTGTGAAGGGATTAAAGGTGCTAGCGGCCTTTGAGGGTGGGGCTGCCCATATGACCCTCCCCGAGATCGGGAGCGAGACAGGATATGATCGGGCAACGGTTCGACGTCTTGTGATCACTCTTTTTGATGAGGGTCTACTTGTCAAAAAAGGCAAATCTTTTTCGCTAACACCGAAGGTTCTAGTGCTCGCGGGGGGGTATTTGCGCGGTCACCGGATCGGTGCAACAGTACAACCTATACTTAATAAATACTCTGAAGAAATGGGAAGAGAGATTTCAATGGCGACTCTTTGTGACGGTGCCGCGGTCTATCTTGCGCGCTCGAACATCACAGGATCGGCTATCTCTTTTG
The DNA here is from genome assembly GCF_947499945.1 of uncultured Sulfitobacter sp. Taxonomy (GTDB): domain Bacteria; phylum Pseudomonadota; class Alphaproteobacteria; order Rhodobacterales; family Rhodobacteraceae; genus Sulfitobacter. The sequence goes on from NZ_CANMQD010000002.1 coordinate 35,788, forward strand.
GGTTTACTGTCGGTAGCCGCCTGCCACTCCCGCATACTGCTGTTGGTCGTATGCTGCTGGCGTTAGAAAGCGAAACAGCCGTTCAAGCCTTCGTCAAAACAAGCGACCTTATCGGGTATACTCCCCAGACGAATTTGGACGTTTTGGCGATTCATGAGGAAATCGGGAAGGCCAGCACGCAGGGGCACGTCATCGTGCATTCAGAATTCGAGGCGGGTGTCTCTGGAATGTCCGTTCCTATAGGCCGTATTGGCACTGCAAAAACTGTCATCGGCGTTTCAGGTCCAACAGCGACTATGCAAGACCCAGAGATACTAAAGCGTTGTCTGAGCATCTTGCAGATATGTGCTGCTGAACTTTGTACGGCTTGGCATGAAGGGAACTGAAACGTGGCAGGTGATACGTCCGCAACGTTTTGCTCCATGGCGTATTTGGCATGAAATTGAAAACTAATTTTTGCAGAGATGTAGCACTAAGTCCAAAACAGCGACTGCAGTTGACCCATCACTGAGTGCCAACCTCGTTGGTGTTGGTCCTTTTATGTTCAAGCGCCGCGCGTATTCGCACCTCTTGGGGGTCTGCTTTCAGATCATATTGCTGCTCCCAAATCTCCCCATCCCGCAAAGACATGCGGTGTGTTTGGGGCATGACTGTGCTGCGTCGTAGGGGGCGTGGAAAGCCTGTCATCGCGCGCTGTCTGTTTTCTGGAACGATAACCCGAGAGGGATATGTCGCAATGCCAGGATCAGTTTCTTAAATCGCATTCCCCCCAGAATTGATTGTTACGCGATCACCTTCTCCGCCCATATTCGAGGAAGCGTAGGCCGATAGCAGTGTAAATTTCGGTTTGCATCAGGATTTGCTGATCTTGAGCACCTAAAGCGTGACGTCATTTTCTATCTTTCAAATAAATTATGGTGTGGATGGGCTCCGGTTGAAGATTTTTTGTCTGACTTCATTTTCCTTGGTGGGTCCCCGTTGGCTTGAAAGTCCTTTATTTCATCGAAAAATGCGCGTTTTCAGTTGATAGGTGGTTCTGAAATTTTTGAAAAAACGGTTTTTTGGATGTTTTGACCGGTATTCTGATTTCAAAGTTTAAGGTGAGATCATGAGCAAGAAAAGACATCGTATATCTACCGCGCAACCTTGGAAGATCTAGATGCAATTGATGCAAAGGCAAAAAGCTACGGCTTTGAAACGCGAGCAAAATTTCTCAGTCCTGCCTCTGCGGCCTACGGAAAACGCGTAGACGATGGTGTCATCGTATAGCTTTCGCATATTTCGTATTAGCGTCATCAACTCGCTAGTGCAGACACCGGTCGGCCACACTTGCTGAAGCCCCGTCAGATCAAGGCTATGTCCCGCCATGTCCGGGAAGTAATGACTGCCTCAATTCAAGGCTCGACATGACGTGGAGACATACAACCTTTCCCTCTGTGGCTGGACCGGTGATGCACTACCCTTCCAAAGTTGGTCATGTGATGAGCGGCAGTGTTTCGGAAGCGATGATTGAAGCGTTGGTCAAATTCTTTGTGCGTTTCGAAAAGCCAAGAGGAGATGGTCTGGTTCATTTTACGCTGTCGCTACCGGCTGGAAAAAAGCTGAGTGAAGATGGGTGGCACGAAATAGCACGGCATGTTTGAGAGCAAAGCGGGATTCCACCAAACATGGTGCCGTGGGTCGTCTGGGGTGGTGAACAGACCAACTGCGACCACGTTCATATCATTTCGGCACAGCAGACTTTCACAAGTCGTTCTCTCAAAGTTGCGACCTCTGTTGGGTTCACACAATGGCTTGCGCGGGATATATGTCATCGGCTTAGTTTACTTAAACTAGACAGATTTCGTGATCCGGAAATGTGTCTTGTTATGCCGATACCCAAACAATACAGCAGAAGAACGCCGTTGCGTTTGAGTTTGCGTCAGACGTGAATGCAGTCATGAGCAGGTTCCGGCCGGAAACGCTCGATATGCTCAACAAGGGGCTGCGGGAGATTCAGTCGCCTTAGCAGGTTGAGGGTCCGACGGAAAAAAAACTGGATATCTGGTCCCCGAGAATTCAGTGACAGGACGTAAAATCAACCCGCGGGATGCCGGCCGCTCATTCTCCTGAAGGAACATCCTGCTCAGTCTTGCATTCGCAGCGAGGCTCCATCTTGCGGCACATTAGGCAGCACATCGGGAATAGGGTTTTCCCGATTTTTCATCTAGGGAAAAAGGTATTGATGACCGAACTGAATTATCCTCAAAATCCCGCACGAAAAGCTAGATCTGACGCGGAACGATGTCCAGAAGCTTATGCCAATACTCACCGTGCTCCACCAGGAGGCACAGGAGAAGGAGCTCAATTTCGCGGACCGTCTGTTCAATCTACTCCAGAGGCCTATCGAGAATGCGGATCGGCATGACCGACGGCTGGCGAACCTGAGCGGGCAGATGGCTTATTTGAAAATTCTTACGGAGGTTGCAACGCAGGACGAGCGATTTGGTTTTTCAGACTGAAATGGCTGGCCAGAGAGGCTGGCCTGAAGACATCGCAGAAATTTGCTTTCGATGATACCTCTGGGTGAGGAACGGTATGAGCGACGGTATGCCCTGTAGGCCTGTTTCAGGCGCTGTTCGAGTGGCACGGCCCATCGCAGAATTTGGATGAAGAAGAACTGTCATTCAATCCATTCTAATTGCTACTATCTTGATCCGCATTTAGAAGATGTCTCGGAGGGTCTCTACGACCTCTTTGAGTTGCTCAAGTGGCGTCGGATCGCGATATCTACCATCTGTTTCATCGCCATGGTTATGGCCGACAAGGTCTTTGACCCATGCTCTATCGATATCGCGCAGATGTCGGAGAGGCGTCACAACACGGTGCCTGAATGAATAAAAAGCCTTGCGTGTCGACCCTGACTGCAACTGCTGATCCATAGCTGTTTTCCATGGCTTATAAAAACATTGCCGTAAGTCTCGGTAGGGCTGTCAGGTGATCGGGTCTAGGTTGATGAAAGGTGTAGTCTGGGTACGCTGATCGCTTTGCGCTATGGCATTTGCTTTTCCAGTCAGCCAAATTTTTGAGAAAACCGACGGTCGTTTGATGAGAAGTCACTCCAGTGAAGATGAATATCAGCAAGCTCTATTGTCTTGCGCTCGAGGTCCGCGCCACACAGTGGCACCAGATCTTTGATATGATTTTTAATACGTTTTATAGCGGTTCCGCCAAAATCGTCACGCAAAAGCTCCGCGTATATTTTGGCTTGAATGCGCTTCAAGTCTTCTGAAGCGACCGCCGTGAGGAATTGCTGAGCCTCAACTTGGGTCATCTTTTGCGTCTTCACCCTCAGTATAGAGATGCAAAAAGCGCTATTTAATAGGGCCGCAAGATTCTTAGCTGTGGAAAACTCGCGGGTGCGGAGGCTTACTTGGATAAAATCACAGCAGTCTGAGCATGCTACTGGCATGCGTCGCCGCCAAACGTCAACTGCCCCCGACGGTGGACGTGGTTGAGATGGTGCATTCGAATCTCCCGATACAGCCGAGCGCCGAATATGCCTCATCTAAACCGTTGGCTGGTGTTCCTGTGCGCACGGATGTGATGCAGTGGGGTGAAACCACCGCATCCCCAACCGGAGGGCTGATAACTATCAATAACTTGAGAGAAAACTGGCTGGGGTGGTAGATTCCAAGAAAAGTTTGTAACTCATTGTTTTTCTAGATGAAAAATTTCGCTACACTTCACTGTGTGATGCAACTGTACTGCACATAGACGTGTAGCGGTCAATGTTTCACAGCATAGATCGAGTGGTATTGTAGCCGATGGGACGGAAGCTGAAAAACTAGTGACAGGCTTCAGGTCCATCGCCAGAATCTATGGTCCAATCCGCCCTTCGCGAAGGCTGCCGCATACGGCACGTTGCCGACCTTCGCGTTGGGTTTAAACGCTTGAGCGAGGTGTCACCAAAGTAGCCATTCGTAATTTTTGCAGCATTCTTACCGCACAAAAGGGCTGCTAAGCGGGTAAACCCGACCTTGCCGCCAGCGCGGCCAACGTCCGCTTATCTGTTGTGAGCTCTTGACGGTTCGAGGAAATGCATATGGTCAGCCTCGAACTTCTCCATAGCGGCATCAAAGTTCCATTTGCGAATTTCTTTTTCCCCTTTGGAGTTCGCCAATGCTTGAGTTGCGAGCAGGCGGCGCACTTCTCCGACCTTCAAAATGGTGCGGGCCGGATCTCTACACATGTTTTGGCTTGGATGTAAAATAGCTTCGAATGCAGTGACCACCGTGCGCCATTCTTCACGGTTCAGCCCATTTAGAACGGCTGGTCCAAGCAGTAGAGATTCAGACAGACAGCCGTTGGCCGTCACCACTTCGTGCCGCTGGCAGGCGAAATGAATCCACGTGATTTTTGCTTTGCCTTTCATGTGCCGGATTCCGGGCAATCCGGTCAGTGCTTTGGCGGGAACAAAGGCCTCGGTCTTGAAATACTCGATTAACTGCCCACCGCCGCCCACCAGTATGCGGTGCTGCGGCGACACGATGAGGTCTTGTGCAGGCCGACCAACGCCCAAAGCGGCAGCCTGAATGAGCACTGGCTTGTCATCAATCTCGGCATCTTCAAGTGCGTGCTCACTACTTCGCACCCAGCGAACATTTTGCGGCCCGTGATCTACCGTCAGCACCAGATCACCAGCACGCAAAATTTCTACTGCACGTGGGCCATCCGGTGTGTCGATCATGGTGCCGGGGCGTAGCAAACGACCGAGGTGGATTCCATATTCGAGGGATTGGTGCCACTTGTTTGGGTTGTGTAGTTATCGTTGCCACTCGCGCCATCAACGGTAGAGACGTTCTCACGATTTCCAGTGCGAACCGTATCGTCACCGTTTCCGGCTTGAATATTTCCTCCGGTGGCATCGTCACCCAATGTGATCGTATCATTGCCACCTTCTGTATCGATCTCACCAAAATTGGCGCCGTTACCAAAAGTGACCGTATCGTTTTGATTACCGGTTTTGAGCTTCAGGAAAGTTGCGTTGTCACCAACAGTGAGTACGTCAGCGCCATTGAGCGTGTTCCAATCCCCCGTTGCTGTGAAACCATCGCCGATGGTTATGGTATCCGCCGCGCCAGATCCATCCAGCTTTCCAAGACTTGCGTTGTGGCCAACATCAAGAGTGAGCCCTTCGGAGGACTGCGCCTCTATGTCGACATTGCTTAGGTTGGAATTGTCCGCGATTGTGACAGATGGTCTTAGATTGGCCGATGTGATGACTTTGAACGTGTTGGCGTTGCTATCATTGAACACCACGTCGAAATCATGCGGCCCACCGCTGGAGGCGACGAAAGTGATATTGGAGTTGGCTGACGGGTCGATGACAAAGACATCACCGGGCGACACAGTAATGGTGCCCCCGGCGGCGATTTCGCCGGGACCAAGTGGGTCTGTCGTTGAACTTACAATTGTATAGGTGGCCATGGGATCGCTCTGAGTTTTTGTTACCCTAGAGGTCAGCATAAGTTCGACAGCTTTCCCGCCAGTTAACTTAATGCGCACTTTCGCTTCGAAGGCTCGTGTCCGAAATTATTTGAAGCGGACTTTCGCTATGGTGCAGCACCGGCCACTCTGGGCTCAAACCAGACTTTTGGCAGCACGTGGCACTTTCAGCTGCAGCTTAGGTCTTCTTCGAGGCCAATACCCTCATTACAGCTCAATGTAATTTGCGTTCGCGCAAAGAGACCCGTCTAAGAAGGCTGAAGGCGTTTTGGGCACGGCATGAAAGACGTAAGAGACCAGGCTGATCAATACTTGTGTCGGTTTCGGCACGTTCAAAAAGCATCAGACGATGGCTATTTGAAGGTTCGCACGTTTGTTCAGGTGCTCAGTTATCGAGACACATATTCTTTGAAAAATGGTTCAGCGAAGAACGCTCACAAAGAAGCGGCTACTCCAACAAAGCCCTTTTCTGCCTCTATGAAGTTTTTTGACAATGACGCGGTTAAGGGGGATTGCGCTGAAAAATAAGCGCCAACACGACAAGCCTGAGCGGCAAAGTCGGGATGAACACCCGCGTCGTCATACTTCCGAATGCGCGTTTTGCTGAGCCACCCGCGTTTCTGGGATTCTTTTGTGATAAGTTTTATCCGCTGAACAACGTGAAACGTCAGATACACGGATAGATAATCAAGATAGTCTGCAATTTCGATGCCACAGTCGGGGTCAAAGGCATCAATGACAATATCGACCATATCGTCGGGGCGCAGCGGCCAAGCCTCATCACCAATAAGCCATGCAAGATCTTCTGCTCCGTGACGCATGCCGCAATATTCAAAATCAAACCATCTCAGTTTGTCTGCGTGATCAATTGCCGCGTTACCCGATCTGCAATCCCATTTAACGAACTGCCCCGTGTGTCCAGACAGCCGCTCGGACACAGCGATTGGATCAAACTGGTTCGAAATGCCACCAGACATTTCCTGTAGAAACTTGATCGCCCCGACAAAGTTATCCATCCATTCATCGGTCGCGCCCAGATGTGGCAACATTTTGTGCATCTCGGTCTTACGCGCAGCATTTTGAATACGAAAGATTGACGCGACAGAGTTTTCAGCAAGGACTGCTCGCGTTTTTTGGCTCACATTTGCAATTTCGATGTTCAATCGCCTATCCCCAACATTTGACTGAAACATGATTTCACCATCCACCCCGAGGCATTGGGGCTGATCATCGCAATACTTTCCCAACTCGGTCAGAACAAAAGCTTCAAGATGGGTGCGCCGGAAGTTTGGCCGCAGCGTGGCAAATACTTCCCGATCGTCCAATTGAAGCAGCAAACTGGCGCGATCTGATCCACCAGGCGCGAGGATATTTCTCACACTCTGTCCAAAGAACTCCTCAGCCGACTGGATAATGCGATCCCGTGTACTCAGTTTTTTGGAGGGTTCGCCCATTTCTTTGCCGCCTTTTCTGTTTCCATCAAGTGAGTAGAATACGCGGCGCATTGACCGAATCTCGGGCAGAAATTTGTCAGAAACAAGATATTGCACCGGTAATTGCTTCTTCGCCACTGTTCACTGTTACGCGACAATCCAACATAAAGACAGCTTTTGAAGCTCATAGGGATGGTTAAGAGGATGTTTTTGTGAATTTTTTAATTGTTTTTAAATAAATCTCTCAAGTACCGTTGAGTGACAAAGACAAGCCCGCAAAGATTTAAGGGGCTGATAGACCGACTTTGACACGGCGCCTCGTTTTACCATGCGCTGCTGGTCGATAGATAAAAATGTAATTGAAGGGTGAAGAACATGGATTATACATCAGGCGGCGGAAGCGCCAGCAGCACAAAATCATATCACAACGGTGGCGTCGAAGGCGACAGCTTCGCCGATTGGTACGACCAAAATCTTGCTTCACATTTTAAGAACGTCAATGAAGATAGCACCAAAGGCTCAGGCTCCGGTGGCACCAAGGGCTCCGGCTCTGGCGGTACCAAGGGTTCCGGCTCCGGCGGCACCAAAGGCTCCGGCTCCGGTGGCACCAAGGGCTCCGGCTCTGGCGGCACCAAAGGCTCTGGCTCCGGCGGCACCAAGGGTTCCGGCTCCGGCGGCACCAAGGGTTCCGGCTCCGGCGGCACCAAGGGCTCCGGCTCTGGCGGTACCAAGGGTTCCGGCTCCGGTGGCACCAAAGGTTCCGGCTCTGGCGGCACCAAGGGCTCCGGCTCTGGCGGTACCAAGGGTTCCGGCTCTGGCGGCACCAAGGGCTCCGGCTCCGGCGGCACCAAAGGCTCCGGCTCCGGTGGCACCAAGGGCTCCGGCTCCGGCGGTACTAAAGGCTCCGGCTCTGGCGGTACTAAAGGCTCCGGCTCTGGCGGTACCAAGGGTTCCGGCTCCGGTGGCACCAAGGGCTCCGGCTCTGGCGGCACCAAAGGCTCCGGCTCCGGCGGCACGAAGGGCTCCGGCTCCGGCGGTACTAAAGGCTCCGGCTCCGGCGGCACCACTGGTGGAGGTGATCCAGTGGGAGAAAAAATATCCTATACCTACGACATGGGTGAACCGGGTGAAATTAGCGTTGATGTGACAATGACACCTGCGGGCTCTCTATTCTTCGTGGTGCGCCAATCCGATTTTGAGGATGAACCTGCCGACATTGACGGGATACTCTTCAACGTTGCCGACGATAGCACTTTGTCAGATCTGGTCGTCTTTCCAGATGAAAATAACACTGCGCAAGGTGATCTTACGGATGCACAGATCGACGCAAATGGAGTGACCGAGCTTTCTAACGGGGCTGGTGATGGGAACGCTTATGATGTGGGGCTTCAATTCGGCAGCGTGCCAGATAGCGTAGAAGGTGAGATCATCCAGACCAACTTTACTCTCAGTTCTGATGATGGGAGGCCATTGACGTTTGATGATATTGACCTGAACAACATGAAGGTCATTGTGAATTCCGAATACGATGATGGAGCAGTTCTGGGTGTTACCAACAGCGACAACCCAAGTTGGTCAGCAAATGATGCTGCATTCTCTACGGAAGACATAATGGGTCTGATGAACCAAGAGGTTGACGAAGACGCTATCAGTGATTTCGAAGATGATATGCCTGATGACGAGCTGGTGTTCATCTAACCACCAGCTGAAAAATGAGAGCGGGGCATTGTTTGCCCTGCTCTTATCAACATGATTGAGGTGATAGTCCAATTTCAAACACGGCGGGTTCTTCCGTGTGGTGGGAATTTATTCAGACTTCGTCTTTGAACGCCTTTTGCGCCGCATCGTAGGCAAAGCTGACCTGTACGGCATCTCTGACCGCCGCGACAAAATCATCACTAGGGTCTTCATGCACGAAGCCCAGAAATTCGATCTGGGATTGCTCGAGCAAACCGCGCGCCTCGATGATTGAAGCCACGTTTGCGGTCATGAGGTTGGTGATTTCCTCTTCGACGTGTTGCTCGACCATTTCTTTAGAGATCGCTCTCGACCACAGGAAATCGTTCATGCCTTGGGCACCTGCAATGAGCAGAAACTTTGCCTTCAGTTCTTCGAGGCGCCAGGTTCATTTGCCATAGAATTCCCTTAAGATTGGGTCAATAAATTATCGGGTTCTCAACACTTTAAAATGTCTAACTGAAAATCCTGCTTAAAATTGAGCGACAGGGCCGATACTGCATTTGCTGTATTACATTTTATGTATTCTTCGGACCCGTTGAGGCCTTCTGTAGCTACATACAAAGCATATACAATCCGATCACGGTGCTTGATACTACGGGTGACTACAAAAGTGCCTTTTGAAATTTCATCACCCGCGTCCAGTACTTTTGACCCGAATTCGGTTATTTCGAAGCGCCTTTCAAAACTAGACATATAATAGATGAGAAGATCGGCGTCCGCCAGCCCAACATATCCCCTCTGATTGTATTCGACACCTTTGGGCGCATGTTTGTTGATATATTCAATCAAGCCGACGGGTGGTTGGTAGGATACAATATTAAGGTTTAGCTTTTCCTCTGCCATACACTCTCCCGCTAAGATCCCAGCAAACACTAAATTCAAAATCCAACGCAAATCAACATCCTTCAGCTACAAACACAAGACTAGGCAGAGCACCGAGAGCTTACAGCACATACTAAATACTCCATGGTTGAAGCCGTGTAACAGGAAAAATTGCGATCGAGAATCGCTTCGTTGATAGTTCCGACAACCCATCTTCCCGAACGGTTAGTTCGCAACAAGATGCCTGGGGTTAGGATTCACAACCAGAACATGACCACTTCTGCCAAAGCGCAGGTTGATAGAAAGACCCACGGGCACCTATCGTAGCGTGTCGCGACCCGCAGCCAATCCTTAAGACGGGTAAAGCTGGTCTCAATATTGTGGCGCTTCTTGTATCGATCAGTATCGTATGGGATCGGATTTTTTCGCCCCTGACGCGGCGCGCTCTTAGAGCATGACCCCTTTTTCTTCAAGTGGTTCTCGATCCCAATCCGAATCATAGCCGAGATACGCAAGCATTTGTTTTGCTTCGGGTAAATCATGCGTCTTCGCGTCCGGCCACTTGTCGCATTCGTGGTTGAGCAAGGTGGTTTTGATGTAGCCGATGCGGTCAGGCAGAGCTTTATACGGAATAGCACTGGGGCAGCTGCAAAACGAGGCACTTCGGAAAAGCTTTCCACTCCCGCTTTTGGTTAAAAGCGGAAGTGTCAAAAACGGTCGTTTTTGGAACATACGCAAACCACCTCGATTGACGCTGTCAAAAACCGCTTCGATTGCGTTCACACCACTTTCATAGGAATCTTTGGCAGCACGCGCCGTAGCCATTTGCTCCGGCGCCCTTACGGCTATCTTTTCTTTTTTAATGGCGTCTGTTTCCTGCGCCACGGTCGCTTCCAGCGCGACCCGTCGCGCATCCAGTTGCTCCATGTCTTCAGCCACCGCTGCCTGCTTCTTTTCTAGCCGTAGGTTATAGGTCTCTTTTCGTTTGATCTCTTTTTCAGTCAACTCGGCCTTAGCCTTCAACGTCTCCAGATGCCTTTTATTCATTGATCTCTTGCGAAATTGCCGCGATTTCTGCCTCCAGCGTCGCCTTCTCCTGCGGGTGGTCCTGGTGCAACTGCTTTACCGTCCGGTGAAGCGTGTCCGGGTAATCCGCCCCGGCCTCCTGCCGCTCTTTCTTTTTGTTGCCCCGTTCTACCTGCGTCGCTTCCGTAAACTGAGCCAAGATTGCTCTCTGCTGCGTAACGTCCTTGGCAATGTTCTTTTGTTCGGCTGGATCATCCACAACGCGGTTTCGACTGACAAGGTAGTCAGACACGATAGAAGCCATCACCGCACTATCCCGCTGGTTCTTTGGCTGCTGCGATGGTTCAGGTGTGTCGCTGTCACCAACGGCGATCGCCCGACTTGGGATTAAGGCATGCGCTTTGCAGCGGTCAGACCTTTCAAAGGCTTCTGCTTTTGCCAGTAAACGCAACGTACCCACCTTACGCAAAGCGTAAGTATCACAATCCGCACGCCCTAAGGCGGTATCAGCCATTGTCCGGCTTTCTTCTCTGTATGTTGGAGATTCGATCTCTGCCTTCAAAATTGCAATCTCATTAAGGACATGGTCGATGTCATTCTTTGAGAACCCATCTTTCTCCAGGTCGGCTACATCTTCAGGAAAAAGATCAGCGGCAATGCCGCGTGTAGCCACGAGACGCGCGGCGACGGCCCGATCTCTCTCTTCGAGATATCGTTGCCGCTAATCTTCTGGCGACGGGGCGTCAGGCTCATAATAGCGCTCTTCTTCGATCTGCTCCAAATGCTGTGCGACCAAATCAACCAAGAAACGCTGTACCTCTGCTTGAGTGATCCGCTGGCTCTTCATGCGACTAATACAGGTCGCAAAACTGCCATTCACAAGATTAGCCAGAATCTTGCTGTGGAAAAGTTTGCCGTTCGAAGACTGATTTTCAGATACATCGTTCTGGAAACCCAGGCAGGCAGGCGTCCCCGCCAAACACAGATCGCGCCACGGCGGGTTACATAATTTGGACCAGTCATCTCAACATTCCCTCGGTTTCGAAGGTGTCAAAATTTTATTTCGCAAACCGAGCGAGATGCACCTACGAGATGCAGCTGGGAATCTGTTCCCACATCGCGCATCGCGTCTCAATTCATACAATGAGTTAAGAGAAAATTGGCTGGGGTGGTAGGATTCGAACCTACGGTGCACGCTACCAAAAAGCGTTGCCTTACCACTTGGCTACACCCCAACGTGGGCTGTTAAATAGGACGGGTTGGCTCAGGGCGCAAGTCCTTTATCTGCATAAATGGATCAATCCGTCTTTATTCTTGTTCGGCGTTCCTGTGGAGCAAATCGTCATGCACCTCGGCGCGTTCCAGCTCGACAATTTGTTCAAGCTGCTTGTCCTCAACTGCGTCCACATCCTGCACTGGAGCAGGGGTATCGCTGAAGCCTTGGTAGGGAGGTTTGCTCCCCGTCTCCGCTGATCCCGTCCCTGCAAGCGCTCCTTCGTGCATAAGTCGGTAGGTCGGATAGGGCGCGCCAATGCCCGCGTTGTCATAGGCCGCTTGGACCAGTCGTATTGCTTCGGATCGCGCTAATACAACGTTTGTATCATTCTGATTAATCCAAGCTGCCATGCCGAGATTAATCGCGCTGTCTCCCACTGATTCTATCCATACCGAGGCTTGGGGCGTGGCCAATACAAAGGGCAGCCCTTCCAATACGCTCAGCGTCAAGGTGCGCGCATGGTCAAGATCAATATCGGACGCGACGCTCAGCTCAAAGGTAAAGCGGCGTTCGGCATTGCGGGAAAAGTTCACGATGCGGCTTTTGAATACGGTCGAATTGGGGATGCGGATATGGTTGCCGTCAAAGCTGAGCAGGATGGTCGCGCGAGAGGTGAGGCGAATGACTTTACCAGTATCACCTTCTATTTCGACGGTGTCATTGGGGCGAAACGGCTGGCGAATCGATAACATAATGGATGCGATAAAGTTCTCGACCGTGTCACGCACAGCAAAACCGATGGCAAGGCCGACGATCCCCGCTGCGCCCAGAATACCCGATAACAAGGCCGTTGCATTTACGATATCCAAGGCCACGACCAAACCGCCCACCACAAACAAAAGCCGCAATATCTGGCGGTAGATATCAGCGATAAATGCGTTCGGGGCGAGCCGCTCCCACGGTTGTCGCCGTCGCGCAATGGCAAAGCCGATCACGACAATCAGCGCAAAGAGCGATACTGCCACCAAGGCCAACGGCAAGAAGGCTACGAGTTGCTGGCCTCGCGCGACAAAACGCTCAACTGCGGGGTTGAGGCGCTGCACGACATCTGTCGTCTCAGTCACTTCGTTTTCGATCGCCACCACCCCTTCGACCCGCGCCACCAGATCGTTCAGGCGGTTTGCTGTCACAGTGTCGAGTGTATTGCCGCGCAGAGTCACAATACCCGAGCTGACGGAGACAGTTACGTCAGTATAGCCATCCAGTTCTCGCAGAATATCGCGGATACGCACAGCGATGGCTGCATCCTGAGTTGCGCTGTCATCGATGGTAATGGTGCCAGAGGGCTGATCAGCCGTGGTTTGTGCCTGTAAGGCGAAAGGTATCAACAAGCAGGCGATTAGGGCAATCAGGCGCATAAGATATCTCTGTCAAAAGGGTTAAAGTAAAAAGGGTAGGTTAGGTCTGCCCCCTTCTTTTTGCAAATTGAGTTCGCTTTGCAATTAGGCACAATCCAGCAAGATGGCACCAGCACGACCACCGGCCAGCACGGCCTCATGTGCCGCAGCACATTCGCTAAGCGGATAAACCTGTGCGACGGGGCAGGTCAGCGCCCCTTCCTTGAGTGCTTGATGCAGCTTTTTTATCCTTTCAAGGCGCGCGGGAAGAGGCAGAAGATAGATAAGGATAACATCGAGGGTCACCGCCTTGAACAGGAGGGGGCGGAACGGCAGCGTGGGCGTCATTTCGATCTGCGAGCCATAGGCGGCGATCGTGCCGTTGACCCCGATAACTTCGGCGTTCATGTCCACATTTGCACCAAATTCGACTTCGAGAATACGGTCGACTAGTGCGCCACCGTTTGCGGCAAGGATATCAGTGCCAAGCGTGTCCGAGCGGTAGTCGAGCACGGTATGTGCGCCAATTGTCTCAAGGCGTTCCCTATCACGGGGGCTACAGGTGGTGATGACTGTGGCCCCTGCCCAGACTGCCAATTGCGCGGCGAGATATCCCACAGTACCGCCACCGCCCGATACAAGTAGGGTCTTACCTTTCACGTCGCCGCCGCCAAACACTGCTTCTGCGGCTGTCAGCCCAGGAATGCCAAGGACCGCGCCTGTCTCGAACGATATTTCATCGGGCAAGGCTACGGCCTGTTCGGACGGGAGTGTGATATGGGTGGAGGCCGTGCCAAATGCGCGTTGCCATTGGCCATTCCAGATCCAGACGCGTGTACCGACGCGTGCACCGTCGACGCCTTCGCCCACGGCCTCAATCACACCGGCGCCATCGCTGTGGGGGATCACTTGTGCAAAGGCAGGCTTTGCCACACCGGGTGCCCCTGCGCGGGATTTGATATCAGAGGGGTTCACACCTGAAAAGGCGAGACGCACAGTGATTTCTCCCGCTGCGGGTGCAGGCGTGTCAAATGTTTGCGATTTAAGAACATCGGCTGCTGTGCCGAAACGGTCATAGAAAACGGATTGCATGTGCGAGCGTCCTTTGGATCAACTGGTTGGTGTCAGCATGATCCAAGGACGGCAGGGGTGCAATCAGTCAAACACCTCTTGTGGGCGGACACCCCAAAGACGGGCCTTGGGCGCCCAGCCCTTGAACCCGCCTGATCTAAGTAGACACCACTCGCCGCCGCATTCGGAAACACGGGCGACAACGCCCATCTCGAGGGCCGCCATTACAGGGGCAGTGGCGTCAGGGCGTGCGTGCAGAGTGAGCATGTCTTTTTCAACCAGCACGGTGCGAGTGCCAGACAAAAGGGAGTAGTGTACCCAGCCGCCCATGCCATCACGGTCCTCGACGCGGCGCCAGTGGCCGTGTTCTGCAGTGATGCGCAGTGGCATGTCGCGGCGCTTGAATACCCAATCGATTCGGTGGGTCAGGGAGGGGCCACGGCGCACATTGCCCTCGGACGCCTTCATCGAGACATAGCGCGGGATCGGACGCTTTGTGACTTTTCCAATCTCTTCAACCCCTGCCGCGAGGACAGGAGTTGCAAAGCTGGTGGTCAGGATCAGGGCGCATGCGCCAAGGAGGCCCGCGCCAAGACGACGCAATTTCGATTTGTTCATGATGTGCTGCCTGCACTGGATTTTATTGTTTTAGTTCTGCTCATCGCATGCGCGAGGTTCTTGTGCCTCGTCGCTGCTTGGGTCACCATGGCAGTAACAGATACGTCACGCCAAGTCCGGAGATTGAATTATGCCAAAACAACAACTGAGTGTTGTAGTCACGCGACGCTTGCCCGAAGTCGTCGAAACACGACTGGCGGAATTGTTCGATGTACGCCTGCGCGAAACAGATGCGCCCATGACCCGTGCAGAACTGGCCGAGGCGATCAAGACCTGTGATGTTTTGGTCCCCACCATCACTGACCAGATTGACAACGCGCTGATTTCTCAGGCAGGTGGTCGCCTCAAGCTGATTGCGAACTACGGGGCAGGCGTGGACCACATTGATGTGGCGACGGCCCGTCAGCAGGGGGTATTGGTTTCCAACACACCAGGTGTTTTGACGGATGATACGGCCGATATGACCATGGCCCTGCTGTTGGCGGTCACCCGCCGCATGCCCGAAGGCATGGCGCAGATGAAGAATGGCAACTGGGACGGCTGGGCCCCCAATGCGTTGCTGGGGGGGCGGATATCTGGTCGCCGCCTTGGGATCCTTGGTATGGGCCGCATTGGTCAGGCTGTTGCACGGCGCGCTGCGGCCTTTGGCATGCAGATCCATTATCACAACCGTCGCCGCCTGCGCCCCGAGACAGAGGCCGAACTACAAGCGACCTATTGGGAGAGCCTTGACCAGATGGTGGCGCGGATGGACGTGATTTCGGTAAATTGTCCGCACACGCCCTCTACCTTCCACCTGATGAATGCACGGCGGCTCAAGTTGATGAAACCTGACGCGGTGATCGTAAACACCTCCCGCGGGGAGGTCATCGACGAGAACGCGCTGACCCGCATGCTGCGCGCGGGTGAGATTAAAGGTGCGGGCCTCGATGTGTATGAGCACGGTGTCGAGATCAATCCGCGCCTGCGCGAGTTGGAGAATGTCGTGCTGCTGCCGCATATGGGGTCCGCGACATTGGAAGGCCGGATTGATATGGGGGAGAAGGTAATCATTAACATCAAGACATTTGATGATGGTCACCGTCCGCCGGATCAGGTTGTCCCATCAATGCTGTGACCGCAAAGTCAGTGTGTGTGTTGACCGCGCAGATGGATTTAAGGGAAAAACGAAAAAGAGCTGAGGAGTTTGTGATGCGTGCATTTGTGATGGGGTTTCTTGTGGCGATGGCAGGCAGCGCGACTGCGCAGCAGGCGGCGGATGCGGTCGAACCTGAGGTGGCGGGGGGTGGAGTATTTCAGAGCCTGTCACCGGAAGTGACGAATGCCTTGGCCGCCAAGGCGTCTGGCGTGCCTGTGGAAGCGGACAACTGGATGGTCGTCGCGGCCAACCCGCATGCAGTGAAGGCGGGTGCTGATGTTCTGGCGCGGGGTGGTACAGCGGCGGATGCGCTGGTTGCCGTGCAAGTTATGCTGGGACTGGTGGAGCCACAAAGCTCGGGACTCGGCGGCGGCGCGTTTCTGGTTTGGTATGATGCGACATCGGGCGAGATCACGACCTTTGACGGGCGCGAGACTGCGCCCTTGGCTGCGACACCGCGTCTGTTTCAGGATGACGCGGGCGAGCCTTTGAAATTCTTTGATGCTGTCGTAGGGGGGCGCTCTGTCGGGACGCCAGGCACGCCTGCGCTGCTTGCCGAAATTCACAAGCGGTTTGGAACTCAAGACTGGGCAGGTTTACTGGCCCCCGCGATGCAAATGGCCGAGGAAGGGTTCGCCGTCAGCCCGCGCCTTGCGCAGCTTGTCGCGGCGGATGCGGAGCGGTTGGGAAGCTCTGAAGTCACCGCCGCATATTTTATGCCTGCGGGTGTGCCGCTTGCAGCGGGAAACACTTTGGTCAACCTGCCTTATGCGCAAACCTTGAAAGTACTGGGCGAGCAGGGCGTTGGCGCCTTCTACGCGGGCGATCTGGCCAAGACGATTGTCGCCACTGTGCAAGGCGCCGAGAACGCGGGTGTTCTGTCCGAAGTTGATCTGGCCATCTACCGTGTGAAGGAGCGCCCTGCGATCTGTGCGAGCTACCGTGCGCATGAGGTTTGCGGCATGGGGCCTCCGTCCTCTGGTGCGATTGCGGTGGGGCAAACGCTTGGGATGCTTGAGGGCTACGACCTGAGCGCGGGACCTGATGATGTGACCGTGCGCCGCCTGATCGGTGACGCGTCGCGCTTGGCTTTTGCGGATCGGGGTCGCTATGTCGCGGACATTGATTTTGTGCCTGTACCTGTTGAGGGGATGCTGGACGCGGCTTATCTGGCAGAACGCGGCGCACTGCTGGCAGGGGATGATGCTTTGCCCGAAGTGTCGGCGGGTAACCCCGCGTTTGATCATGCGCTGAACTGGGCGGATGATGAGGCGATTGAGTTACCCTCAACCTCGCATATCTCCATCGTCGACAGCTTTGGCAATGTAGCGTCAATGACTACGACCATTGAGAACGGTTTCGGCAGTCGTCTGATGGTGGGGGGCTTTTTGCTGAACAATGAACTCACTGATTTTTCGTTTCGTAGCCATAAGAGCGGTGTGCCGATTGCCAACCGTGTGGAGCCTGGCAAGCGGCCGCGTTCCTCCATGTCACCGACGATTGTGATGAAGGATGGCGCACCCGTGATTGTGGCGGGATCGCCCGGCGGGAGCCGCATCATCGGCTATACTGCGCAAGCGATTATTGGAATGATCGATTGGGGGCTGGACCCGCAGCAGGCGGCGGCATTACCTCATTTAGTCAATCGGTTTGGCACTTATGATCTGGAAGAAGGCACTTCGGCAGAAGCGCTTGCCGAGGATTTGGGAACCATAGGCTATGAGACAAATGTGCGCGGGCTGACCTCGGGTCTTCACCTGATCGGAATCGGTGATAGCTTACAAGGTGGCGCTGATCCGCGCCGTGAAGGCATTGCATTGGGGGAATAGACGATGGTTCAGGCAGTTGCACTTGCACGGAACGAAGAAGGTATCGGCGCGGCGTTGGGCATTCTCAAGCAGCAGTTTGGCGAACGGTTCCAGACGGGGGCCTCCATTCGCGAACAGCACGCCCACACGACAACGTGGATCATCAACCAACCGCCTGATGGCGTGGTCTTTGCCCACTCTACGCAAGAAGTCTCGGACATCGTGAAGATATGTGCCGCTCATAAAGTACCGATTATTCCGTTTGGCACGGGCACATCGCTGGAAGGGCATGTGAATGCACCTGCGGGGGGGGTCAGCATTGATGTAAGCCAGATGGCATCGGTGCTGGAGGTGAATGCAGGCGATCTGGATTGCCGCGTGCAACCCGGTGTGACGCGTATGGCGCTCAACACGCATCTGCGCGATCAGGGGCTGTTTTTCCCGATTGATCCCGGTGCTGATGCGAGCATTGGGGGTATGGCCGCGACACGCGCGTCAGGCACCAATGCGGTGCGCTATGGCACGATGAAAGACAACGTGCTGAGCCTCGAAGTGGTGATGCCCAATGGCGAGATTATCCGCACCGCCAGCCGTGCGCGTAAATCCTCGGCTGGATATGATCTGACGCGGTTGATGGTTGGCTCCGAAGGAACGCTGGCGATCATCACAGAAGTTACGCTACGCTTGCAGGGTATTCCCGAGGCGATCTCGGCGGCGAGTTGTTCTTTCCCGACTGTCGAGGCAGCCTGTGAGACGGTTATGGCTGTCATCCAATACGGTCTGCCCGTGGCGCGGATCGAATTGTTGGATGCGATGGTGGTGAAGGCAGTCAACAGCTATTCCAAGTTGACCTTGCCAGAGACACCCTTGCTGCTGCTGGAATTTCACGGATCAGACGCAGGGGTCGCCGAGCAAGCCGAGACATTCGGCGCGTTGGCCGAGGAGTTCGGCGGCAATGGCTATGCTGCGACCACTTCCGCCGAGGAGCGCAACAAGCTGTGGCAGGCGCGCCATGATGCCTATTGGGCGATGCTTGCCCTGCGCCCTGGTTGTAAGGCCGTGGCGACTGATGTCTGCGTGCCGATTTCCAAACTTGCAGAGGCTGTTGTTGCTACCAATGAGAAGGCCGCCGAGTTGGGCCTTGTGGCGCCGATTGTGGGCCATGCAGGGGACGGGAATTTTCATGCCTCTGTCTTGATCGACATGGACGACGCCCAAGAAGTCGCGCGTGCCGAGGCATTTGTAAGCTGGCTCAATGACCGCGCGATTGCCCTTGGTGGGACATGTACAGGCGAGCATGGGATCGGTCAGGGCAAACGTCCTTATCTGGTCAAAGAGCTGGGCGGTGCAGTTGATGTCATGGCCGCGATAAAGCATGCGCTGGACCCTGACGACATCATGAATCCCGGAAAGATTATGCCCTGAGCCTACCGCCTGCTGCTAAGGCGCTTGAAATGGAGCGAGGTCGGATTTGCACGTTTTCCAGTCGCGGCTTGGCGTTGGATTTCGGTGTTCGGGGATAAAACCAAGCCAAAGCGCGCAAAAGGGAATCGTGTCATGAAAACACAAGTCAAAGCATTGGTTGTCGGCGGCGGCGCCGTGGGAACATCGATTGCCTACCATCTGGCACGTGCGGGGTGGGACGATGTCATGCTGCTAGAGCGCGACGAGCTGACCTCGGGCTCCACTTGGCACGCGGCAGGATTGCTGCCCTATTTCAACATGTCCTATGCGACGACGCATATCCACGATTATTCCATCAAGTTCTACAAGACGCTTGAGGAGGAGACAGGTCTAAATGCAGGCTTCGCCGTGGTGGGAAATTTGCGCATGGCCCAGACTGAGGAGCGGATGGAAGAGTATATGCTCTACGCCTCCACCGCCGAGACCTGTGGCGTGCCCTATGAGTGGATGACTCCCGACCAGATCAAGGCGAAGTGGCCTCTGATCCGTACCGAGGATTTGAAGGGTGCGATATACCACCAGACGGATGGCTATATTAACCCCGCCGATGTGACCATGGCGATGGCCAAGGGCGCACGCCAGCGTGGTGTTGTGATCGAGCGGAAATGGCAGGCGGACGCGTTTCATTGGAATGGTGAAGCGTGGGAAGTCACCGTCACCAAGATGGTCGAGAAGGGGGGCAATTTGATCCCTTCGGACGAGCAGGTTGTGATCACTGCCGAGCATGTGGTGACCGCCTCTGGCAACCACGCGCAGCGCACGGCGCAAATGCTGGGCATCAAGATGCCGGCAATCCCTGTCGAGCACCAATTTATCGTCATGGATCAGGACCCTGATCTAGTCAAATTCCGCGCCGAAGGTAATGTTGAGCATCCGGTCATTCGCGATGCAGACGCGCAGTCTTATGTGCGCGAAGAGCGCGGCGGCTGGATCTTGGGCGTTTATGAGAAAGACGCGCCAGCACGGTTCGAATACGGGGTGCCTGACAGCTTCCGTGCGGACCTGTTCCAGCTCAACCTTGATCGTATTGAGGATCAGTACGCAGCGATGCTGCACCGTATTCCATCTGCTGAGGACTCTGGCCTCAAGGACGACTTTAACGGCCCGATCTGCTACACGCCTGACGGCAATCCACTGGTGGGTCCTGCGCCCGGTCTGCGCAACATGTGGCTGGCCGAGGGGTTCTCGTTCGGGATCACAGCGGCGGGCGGTACAGGCTATTACCTCGCGCAGTTGATGGTGGAGGGGGAGGCCGAGATCGACATGGCTTCGCTCGATCCAAAGCGCTACGGCGACTGGATGACCACCGAGTTTGCGGCCCGCAAGAACGAGGAGGCATATGAGCACGTCTATATCCTCCACCACCCAGATGAAGAGCGTCCTGCCGCGCGGCCTTTGCGCACGTCACCCGCCTATGATCGCCAAGCCGCGCGTGGTGCGCAATTTGGCTGGGTGAATGGCTGGGAGCGTCCGAACTACTATGCGCCAGTTGGGTTTGATGATGCAGGTAGCCGCTCCTTCCGCCGTGGTGGTTGGTGGAAACATGCAGTCGAGGAAGCCAAGGCGATCCGTGAGGGCGTGGGCCTGATCGACGCGACTGCCTTTACCAAACATCTGGTCAAAGGGCCCGGTGCGACGGCTTTCCTTGACTGGTTCACCTGTAACAAGCTGCCCAATGTGGGCCGTATCAATCTCACCTATGCGCTGACGGGTGCAGGCACGACGCGCACGGAATACACCATCGTGCGTTTGGCGCAGGACGAATATTACCTTGTCAGCGCGGGTGGTTGGACAGCCTATGACAGTGACTATCTACGCAAGGCAATTGAAGATAAAGCGCCCGAGCTTGGCTATATCGAGTGTCATGACGTGACAACGCAGTGGGGCGTGTTCGCAATCGCAGGCCCCAAATCGCGTGATGTTCTGCGCGACGTGATCAAAGACGCAGACCCTGAGACAGCGCTGAGCAACAAACGCTTCCCATGGCTCACCATGCGCAATATCGAACTGGGCATGGTGCCTGTGCGCGCCATCCGCGTGGCCTATACCGGAGAGCTGGGTTGGGAATTGCACCACCCCATTGAGATGCAGAACCACCTGTTTGATCTGCTGGAAAAAGCGGGTGACAAGCATGGCATGAAGCTGGTCGGCGCACGTGCGCAGAACTGGCTTCGTCAGGAAAAATCCTATCGCGCCTTCGGCACCGAGTTGGGGCGCGATGCGACCCCGCTTGAGGCTGATCTGCCGCGTTTTGTGAACATGGACAAGGATTTCTACGGCAAGCAAGCCATGGCAGATCATGGGATCAAAGCGAAATGCGTCACTGTTCTCATTGACGGGCCGGATGATGCAGACCCTTGGGGCCGTGAAGTACTCTATCACGGTGCGACCCGCGTGGGGCGTTTGACCTCGGGAGGCTATTCTGTCGCATTTGGGAAGTCGATCGGCATGGGTTATGTCAAGCCCGAGACTGCGGTGGTCGGGACCAAATTGAAGGTCAAGATGTTCGATCAGCTGTGGGACGCCGAGATTGTCGAGGACAGCCCTTATGACCCAAAAAATACCACCATTCGGGTGGACGGCTAAACACTACATCGCCATCGCGGGCATCCTGTTCGCGGTGGTCTTTGCCGTGGGTGTGGCGCTATCGCCTAACCGCACACCTACTGTCGCTGTGATTGGTGATCGGGCCGATGAAATCCGCGCAGCGCTGAGCACTGAACAGGCTGAAGACGCGACTGTCACTATTGTCCTGCTCAATCGCTGGGACAGCCTGCGCCACCTTCCCGACATTGCAGAGTTGTGCTGGGACGCCTGTCATGACCGCGTTGCCCCGCAGATTACGCTGACCCAAATGCGGTTTGGAAAGACCCGCAAAATAGTAGTTTTCCACCTGCCTGATTTTGAGGGTAATCTCAACTGCGTTGCGACCCGCGCGGGTAATGCGCTGGAAGCACTTAAGGGTTATGGACCGTCGTGCCAGATCAAAGTGGCACACCGACATGTCTGGATATTGCCCATGGGACTGGGTCGTATATCCTGAGGGCTATTGGTGCGTGCGAGCTGCCAGCCATGCCGTCCATTCCGCGCGGCTGCCCGAAAATGCGTTGAGATCAACCTCACCTACAATTCCGTCAATCAGCCCTGTCGCCGAGTACTGCCAAAAACGCCAGCTTTCGCGGGGGTAGGCTTCGCGCGGGGTCTTGGCCGTAGTGCGCAGCCAGTATTCATAGCCGTTAAAGAATTCCAGCCTGTTCTCTTCGTAAAAGCGTGGAGTTGTGTATATAATCGGGCGCTGGCCGTAATGTGCTTCGACGATTTTGAGCCATCGGCGCATTTCGGCCTGAACCACTTTTGCTTCGGGGCGGCGGTGCGCACAGGTGGGTGAAAACGGGTTCCACTCCATATCGAGGACGGGAGGCAGCATGCCTTTAGATTTCGGTACATTCTGGATAAACCAGCGGGCCTGAACCTCGGGGGTCGTGCAGAAATAGTAGAAGTGATAGGCGCCCCGTGCGACGCCCGCTTTGCCTGCGCCGCGCCAGTGGGATTTGAACATCGGGTCCAGTAGGTCACCGCCCTCGGTCGCTTTGAGGAAAGCAAAGTTCACGCCATTGCGCCGCGCTTGGGACCAGTTAACGCTTTTCTGAAAGCGGGCGGCATCAATACCGTGAACAGGGAAACGTGAGGGGCGTTGCCCTTTGAAATCAACGGGGTCGGCATCGCTAAAGTTGGGCGCGACTGGCTCTCCCAATGGGGTCGCTTTGCCACTGTCACCACTGCCGCCACAGGCCGTTAGCAGGGAGATCAGCAGGATCGAGAGGGTGGCGCGCATGTTCATATCGGAGTCCGTTTCGCAATAAAAGCAAGGTTGTTGGCGGGCATTTCCCTCACGCTAAGGGTTAGTCCTGCGGATGTCAGCACCTCATTGATCCATCTGTCATCCTTGTACCCGATGGCGGGGTTGGCGGCGGATAACTCGGCGTGAAATTGCGCGTCTCCCTGAGAGGTAAGCGTGCCACTTCGCATGAAGGGACCGTAGAGGGTCAGGGTGCCTGTGGGCGTGAGGGCAAGAGCAGCCTCGGTCAGGATCGTGAGCGCTTGGGGCTGGGAAATGAGGTGCAGCAGATTGCCAAGATGGATCAGATCAAAGGGGGCGTGATCCGCGGACCACCCTTGTTTTGTGGCGTCTAACGCGATGGTGGGGTGCAGATTGGGGAGTTGTGTGGACGCTGCGTAGGCGTTGATGCTGGCGATGCGGTCGGCGGCGATTTCTGAGGGGAACCAGTCGACATCGGGGAGGGCCGCGGCGAGGGCTGTGACGTGTTGGCCTGTGCCTGAGGCGATCTCAAGTGCGCGGCCTTGAGGTGGCGCGACCTCGGTCAGCAAGGCCGTGATGATGGGTAGATTACGCTCAGCTGAGGGAGCAAACAGCATGGCGCCATCGATGGGGGTGGCGATACTGGCACTGGGGGGCAGGCCGCTCATGGGCGCAGGCGGTCGGGGCGCAGGGCGGCGACGGAGGCGGCATCGAGCGACGGTGTGCGGCCCGTGATCAGATCGGCCAGAAGCGTGGAGGCGGCAGGGGAGGTTTGGAAGCCGTAGCCCCCTTGGCCCGCGCACCAGACGAACTCTGGCACTTCCGGATCGCGGCCCAGAACGAGGGTGCGATCAGGGGCAAAACTGCGCAATCCTGCCCACGTGGCGATGGGGCGTTTAACAGGCTCGGACACCATATTTCCATAGCGATCAAGGCCCTCGGCGAGGGTCATGTCATCGGCGTAGGCGTCATGGGGATGGGTGGCTATTTCTTCGGCGGGAGAGACGAGGAGCGCGCCTGCGTCGGGCTTGGCGTACCAGCTCTCATTGACGCCAAAGAACATCGGCCAGCGGGATGTGTCATGGCCCCCCGGTGCCGCGAGGCGGGCCATGGAGCGGCGGTGGGGTATGATGCCAAGTGGCGTTACGCCCGCGATGCCAGCGATCAGATCGGCCCAAGCGCCAGCGGCGTTTACGAGGGTTTTGGCAGTGAATTCGGCCCCTGCGGTGACGTGCCAACCGTGGGCGTCCTGACGGATTTGGGTGACCACGGCATCGGTGATTACATGGCCGCCGTTGGCGCGAATGGTGCGGATGAAATCCTGCATCAGACGGTCTGTGTCGATGTCGAAAGCGGGCGCGTGATAGGCGGCGAGGCCCACTTTTGCAGGGTCAAGAACGGGAACGAAATCAATGGCTTCGGCGGGGGTGATGGGATGTACACCCATGTTGGCCACGTCCGCTTTGAAGGCTTCATGTTCGCTCTCGCGGGCGACGACGAGGAGGCCGCGCTGGGTCAGGTATTCGCCCTGTTGGAAATACTCCATGCTGGCGCGGTTGAGCGCTTGGACGGAAGGCGCGCCGTAGTTTTCCGCGATCAGCGCGGCGGAGCGGCCGGAGGTGTGGTAGCCTGTGGCGCTTTCCATTTCCAAAACAGTGACTTGGGCGTCAGCGCTGAGGCGGGCGGCGGCGGAGAGGCCTGCGATGCCGCCGCCGATGATGAGGATGTCGGTCATTTTGGTGTGCCTTGGATGCTGTGCCTATTGTTCGAATTTTTGGCACGGGGGCGGCGGGCGCGCAACGGGTAAAGGCGCGATCGGAACGGGTGCAGCGAATCAAGGGTTAACGGCGTTGTTTTATGGGGAATGTGGGGGGTGTTTTGCGTACAGAACCTGTGCACAGGCCGTACACCCCCCTGTGCACCTTTTGCGCAGGGGAGCGTGGTTAACGCGGCGTGCGGTGGCATTTGTTAAGGGTGCGTTAAACGCCGCCCTTTTCCACGGCGCGCTGGTAGGCGGGGCGGGCCTCAATAGAGTCTACAAAGGCCGCCAGCTTGGGGTATTTTGCGCGACCATCAAGACGCATGGCGATCTGGGCGGGAAAGCTAAGCATGATGTCGGCGGCACTCAGATCATCAAGGACGAAGTGACCCGAGGGGCGCAGGATGCTTTCCATATAGGCGAAGTGGTTGTCGAGCTCGGACGCGATGCGCGGATGCAGGGGTGCGCCAGCCTCGCCCAGTTTGCTCACGTAGAGATTGAGCAGAACGGGCGTCATAGCGGAGCCTTCGGCGAAGTGCATCGCCTCAAGGTGGCGGATGTGGGCGGTTGTGCCAGCCTTGGGGATCATCTGGGGCGCGTATTTGGAACATAGGATTTCGGTGATGGCCGCACTCTCGATCACAATCTCGCCGTCCATCTCGATCATCGGGGATTTACCCAAGGGGTGGAGTTTCAGGAGTTCTGGCGGGGCGAGATTGGTTTTCTCATCGCGGGTGTGGGTGATGAATTCGTAAGGCTCTCCGATCTCTTCGAGGAGCCAGAGGATGCGGAGCGAGCGGGACCTGTTGAGGTGATGAAGTTTTATCATGAAGCCATCCTAGGGACTGGGATTGGAATGGGAAGATTTAGTTTGAAGAGACGTTGCGCTACGCTTGTCTCGTTGCAGTTCAGGCCATAGGGAGATGGGGTGGGCGTTTCCCCACCTGTATTTTGGCGCAACTTTTATGTTTAGTCGTCCTTCATCCCAAGTCACAGGCTTTGCCGCTGCTTGGAGCATTGTTTTTGTCTGGTCTTTCTGGCTAATCGTGAGCCGCGTGGCGCAGGACAGCGGGCTGACGGTCTATGATCTGGCGGCAATGCGCTATGGCTTGGCCTCGATCATCGCATTGCCATTGTGCCTTTATTATAAACCGTGGCGGGGTTTGAGTTGGATTCAGATTGTGGTTCTGTCGTTCATACTGGGGCCAGTTTATATCATCGCTGTATTTTCGGCGTTTTTATATGCACCAGCGGCGCATGGTGGGATATTTATGAACGGGATTTTGCCGCTAATCAGTATCCTGTTCGCCTTTGTGTTGTTCCGCCAAAGTCCTAGCTTGCGGCAAGGGATGGGGGCGCTGTTGATCCTGATTTCTGCCATTGTGCTGGCATGGGACGGGAGTATTGCCAGTGATGCAGACACGTGGATCGGGGATGCACTCTTTATTGTCGGGGCGTTATTTTTCGCAACTTATGTGATCTTGTCCGAACGTTGGCAACTGGGCGCGATGCAGATTATCTTTTGCGGCACTATCGTGAACGCGGTGATTTATTTGCCGATCTGGGTGATCTGGCTGCCTTCGGGACTCGTGGAGGCACCCGTGGGACCGCTTTTGTTGCAGGCGGTCTATCAGGGGTTTGTGCCCAACCTAATCGGGTTGTTGTTTATTGCCCATGCGTCTCGGTCTATCGGAACAGCCAATACCTCGGCGATCCTCGCGGCGGTGCCGGGGGGCGGAGCAGTCTTGGGCTTTTTGATCTTGGGCGAGGCATTCAGCCTGACCAGCATCATGGCGATTGCATTGCTGACATTGGGTTTGCTGATTACGGTGCGGCGCAGAGCGGTGCCGCCCGTTTGAGCCTGTGCAATAAAAAAGGCCCCACCTCGGGCAGGGCCTTCCTAAGTTCAAATGTTAATGCCGCTTACTGCGGGATGTCGCCTTCGATGCCTTCAACGTAGAAGTTCATGCCGGCCAATGTGCCGTCATCTGCTGTCTCGCCGTCTGCCAAGAACGCTGTGCCGTCTTGCTTGTTCAGCGGACCTGTGAAGGCGTGGTATGAGCCGTCGGCGAGGGATGCTTTGAGGGCAAGTGCCTGCTCCTTTACATCTGCGGGAACCGCGTCGGAGATTTCACCGATGCCGACCATGCCTGCGCCGATGCCGTCCCATGTATCCGTTGAGGACCATGTGCCGTCTTTGACTGCCTGAACACGGGCGATGTAGTAGGGAGCCCAGTCATCGATGATTGACGAGACGCGCGGGAACGGTGCGTACTGGCCCATGTCAGACGCTTGGCCGAATGTGATTACGTTGCCCGCTTCTTGAGCAGCTGCCTGTGGTGCTGTGGAGTCTGTGTGTTGCAGAACCACGTCAGCGCCTTGCTCGATCAGGACCTTGGCTGCGTCCGCTTCTTTTGCGGGGTCGAACCATGTGTAGGCCCAGACAATTTTAAACTGTACGTCAGGGTTAACTTTGCGTGCGTGGATAAAGGCAGAGTTGATGCCGCGGATGACTTCGGGGATCGGGTAGGAGCCGATGTAGCCGATGATGTTTGACTTGGTCATGGAGCCAGCGATGTGGCCTTGGATCGCGCGACCTTCATAGAAGCGTGCGGAGTAGGTGGAAACGTTGTCTGCGCGTTTGTAGCCTGTGGCGTGCTCGAACTTCACGTTCGGGAACTTCTTTGCCACGTTGATGGTCGGGTCCATGTAGCCGAAGGAGGTGGTAAAGATCAGCTCGGCGCCGTCGAGTGCCATTTGTGTCATTACACGCTCGGAGTCAGGGCCCTCGGCCACGCTCTCGACGAAGACGGTCTCGACGCTGTCGCCGAATTCTTTTTCAACGGCAAGGCGGCCCTTGTCGTGCTCAAAGGTCCAGCCACCGTCACCGATGGGACCGACGTAGACAAAGCCGACTTTTGTCTTGGCGTGGCCGTCGGCAAAGGCGGATGTGCCCATGGATGCGGCAAGTGCCGTGCCGAGCAGCAGTTTGGCCGCGGCGCGTTTGGTGAATGTCATGTGAGAAGTCTCCCCAGAGTGTTGTTCAAGCAGATATGCCTCAGGACGAGGCGTGGAATATGCGTCCCAGTGATCCCGGTGCGGCGCTGCGGGAGCGCGACAGAAACACAAGGACGATAATGGTTATGACGTAAGGCGACATTGCCAGATATTCGACGGGAATGGCAACGCCTGCGCCCTGAAGATTCAGCTGTAATTGCACAAGACCGCCGAAAAGATAGGCACCCGCCAGCACGCGCAGGGGCCGCCATGAGGCGAATACCACCAGCGCGAGTGCGATCCAGCCGATGCCAGCGGTCATGCCTTCGGTCCATTGGGGTACGCGGATCAAGCTGATGTATGCTCCGCCCATACCGGCGCATGCGCCGCCGAACATGATGGCCAGTGTGCGGATACGCTTGACCTTGAACCCCAGCGCGTGGGCGGCATCGTGGTTTTCACCGACAGCACGTAGTGTCAGGCCGATGCGGGTGTATTTTAGCACAGCCCAAACGGCCACAACCAGTGCGAGGCCGAAGTAGACGATGATATCATGGCTGAGCAGGATGGGGCCAAGCACGGGAATATCGGCGAGGGGTCCGAAGTTCACATCGCCCATGCGTGGCGGTTTGATGCCCACATAGCTTTGCCCCAGCAGAGCGGAAAAGCCGAGGCCGAAAAGTGTGAGGGCGAGGCCAGAGGCCACCTGATTGGCGAGCATGACTTGGGTCAGAAAGGCGAAAAGCAAGCTGAGAGCAGCGCCACCAACGGCAGCGGCGGCAAAGCCCAGCAGGGGCGAGCCTGTCTCAACGGCGGTGGCAAAGCCGCAGATCGCGCCGATAATCATCATGCCCTCGACCCCAAGGTTCAATACGCCAGTGCGCTCCACGACCAGTTCGCCGATGGCGGCAAAGATGAGCGGGGTCGCGGCGACGAAAAAGCCTGCGATAAACAGGATCGGATTGATTGCTGATAGATCCATTATGCGGTCTCCGTCCGGCCAAACTTCAGCCGGTAATTAGTGAAGAGATCAAAGGCGAGCAGGAAGAACAGCAGCATCCCTTGGAACACCTGAATGGCGGCGGCAGGAAGGCCCATTTTGGATTGCGCGATATCGCCGCCGATATAGGTGAGCGCCATGAGGCCGCCGGCAAACAGGATACCCACAGGATGCAAACGGCCCAGAAAGGCGACGATGATCGCGGTAAAGCCATATCCTACATTGAAATCAATCGTGACCTGACCTGCGGGGCCAGACACCTCAAACATCCCTGCCAGACCAGCAAGCAACCCCGACATGCCCAGACAGAACAACACCAACCGTGCAGGGTTCACACCGGAGAAAGCGGCGGCGCGGGGCGCATCGCCCGTAACGCGAATGGCAAAGCCGAGGCGGTGGCGCGCAAGCAGAACATAGGCAAAGATCACAGCGATGAAAGCGGCAACGACACCCCAGTGCATACCTGACCCTGCGATTAGATCGGCGTTATGCGTGCTGGCATATTGCTGCAGGTTGCGCGAGCCTGGGAAGCCGAACCCTTCGGGGTTTTTGAGCAGGCCCAGCGACATGGAAGCAAGGAACTGCTCTGCCACATAGACCAGCATGAGCGAGACAAGGATTTCGTTTGTTCCGAATTTTACGCGCAGGATGGCGGGGATCATTGCCCAAATCCAGCCACCGAATGCGCCTGCAATGACCATGAGCGGGAAGATGAACGCGCTTTCTATCGGGTAAAATGCCAGCCCCACGCCGGCACCGAACAGCGCGCCCATGATATACTGGCCTTCGGCGCCGATGTTCCAGATGCCCGCCTTGAACCCTAGGCTTAGGCCGATCGCTATGAGGACCAAAGGCGCGCCTTTTATCAGCAGTTGAGGGCGGTAGAAGAAGGCGAATTCGCCAAACAACGGTTCCCAGAAAATCGTAGTGATCGCCTCGAATGGATCCTTGCCAAGGGCCATAAACAGCAACCCTCCAAAGACCATTGTGGCCAGCACAGCCAATAAGGGTGCGGCGAGAGAGAAAGCGCGGCTTGCCTCGGGGCGTTTGACTAGCGCGATCATGCGATGCCCCCTGTCACGAGGCCTATCTTCACTTTGCTTCTAAACTGAAATCCCGCGGCTTCAAACATGCGCCACCTCCATGTCGTGCGCACCACCCATCATCAGGCCAATCTCTTCTACTGTGATACCCTGCGCCGGCCGTGGCGGGGTCAGGCGTCCCTCATTCAGCGCGGCAAAGCGGTCGGAGATTTCCATCAACTCGTCGAGGTCCTGAGAGATCACAATCAGGGCGGCCCCATTTTTCGCAAGATCAAGCAGGGCTTGGCGGATGTCGGCAGCGGCGGAGGCGTCGACGCCCCAAGTTGGCTGGTTCACGACAAAGACCTCGGGCGCTTGCATGACTTCGCGGCCGATGACAAATTTTTGCAGGTTGCCGCCCGAAAGGGACCGCGCAGCAGAGGCTGCGCTGGGCGTGCGGACGTCGAATTTGGCAATCACGGCCTCGGCGAAGGTGCGCGCTGCGGGCCAGTCGAGAAAGCCGCTTTTGTCCAGCCCCATGCGGGCGGCCCCTGTGAGCATGGCGTTTTCGGTGAGGGACATGTCGGGTGCGGCGGCGTGGCCCATGCGCTCTTCCGGAGCGGCGAGTAGGCCTGCCTTGCGCCGGAGCGTTGGGCCATGAGGGCCGATGTCTGTGCCTTTGTAGCTGATCATACCGCGTGCAACGGGGCGTTCGCCCGAGAGAGCGGCGAGGAGTTCGTCCTGTCCGTTGCCTGCAACGCCGCCGATGCCGAGGATTTCACCGCTGCGCAATTCTAGGGAGATGTCTTTCAGAGCCATGCCAAAGGCGTTGGGGGCAGGGGCGGTGAGGTTTGTTAGAGTGAGGACTGTGTCGCCTGCGGTCTGGCCCGCGCGGGTGGGGGTTTGCAGTAGCTTGCCGACCATCATTTCCGCCATCTCGCGCGCGGTGGTATCGCGGGGGGTGCATTCGCCGACGACTTTGCCCAATCGCAGAATGGTGGCGTGGTCGCACAGGGTCCGGATCTCTTCGAGTTTGTGAGAGATATAGAGGATTGCTGTGCCTTCCGCGCTGAGTTTGCGCAGGGTTTTGAACAGGATTCCTACTTCTTGCGGGGTGAGGACGCTGGTGGGTTCGTCCATGATTAACAGTTTAGGCTCTTGGAGCAGGCAGCGGATGATCTCGACACGCTGGCGTTCGCCTGCGGACAGGTCACCTACGATGCGGTCGGGGGACAGTGGCAGGCCGTAAGCCTCAGAAACTTTGGTGATTTGGGCGGAAAGCGCGCTGAGCTTGGGGGCGTGCTCCATACCGAGGGCGATGTTTTCGGCGACAGTCATCGCGTCGAAGAGTGAAAAGTGCTGGAACACCATGCCGACCCCAGCGGCGCGGGCGGCGCGCGGCTCGGACGGGGTGAAGGGCGCGCCGTTCATCTGCATCGTGCCTGTGTCGGGTTTGACGAGGCCATAGATCATTTTGACCAGTGTCGATTTGCCTGCGCCGTTTTCACCCAATAGCGCGTGGACCTGACCTGCGCTGATCTCAAGCGAGACGGAATCATTGGCGACCACGCCGGGGTAGGCTTTGGTCAGGGCAGAAAGGGACAACAGCGGTGGGGTCATTAGGAAACCTTGGCTTGGGAGTCGCAGATTAATGTGCGGACGGTGCCATGTGCAATCTGATCGGGGTGTTTGCCAAGGGATTTATCACCGATTGGGCAGATAATGGGCGATGGGTCGAGGTTCATCTCGCGTAGACGTTTGGAAAAGCGCGCCCATTTCGTCTGTGAACCGATGAGGCCAGTGCTGGCAGCGCCGCGTTTGAGGAGGACGGCGCAGAGGGCGAGGTCGATCTCGTGGGAGTAGGTGAAGATGAGGTGATGGGCGGATGTTGGTGCGCGGGAGGCGAGAAGGGGCATGTTCGCCGCGAGTGCTTGGGTAACATGCGGGGGAATATGGGAAGGGAAGCGGTCGGGTGTGGTGTCGATCCATGTGATCTTGAACCCCTGTGGGGGAGCGGTTTTGACGACCGCACGGCCGACGTGACCTGCCCCCCATATCCAGAGTTCTGCTGGGTCTGTCGTACCAATTTTTAGAGTGGGGATATCGACCGACGGCTGTTCTGCGCTGTGATTGCGCGAATAGGTATAGAGCAGCGTAACAGACCCGCCGCAGCATTGGCCAAGATTGGGGCCGAGGGGAATGGCCTCGCACTGCTCTGCGCCATCTGTTGCGAGAATGCGGCGGGCTGTTGCAATGGCTTGGTATTCTAGTGCGCCGCCGCCGATGGTGCCTTTTGTCTGGCTTGCCGTGACGGTCATACCCGTTCCCGCATTGCGCGGGGTAGAGCCACGGGTGGCAGTGATTTCAATGTAGATGGCACTTTTTGCTTCAGCCATCACCTTTTGTCCTTGTGATGGCGTTCAGGACAGCTTCGGCAGTGGCCGGCGTTTGGAGGTCGGCATAGATCGGGCCGCAGGATTGGATGGCATCGGCCAGCGCGGACCATGTGGAGATGCCAAGCATGAATGGCGGCTCGCCCACCGCTTTTGAGCGGTAGATGGTGTGTGCGGGGTTTGGCTGGTCCCAGAGTGCCACGTTGAAGATATCGGGGCGGTCTGAGCAGGCGGGAATTTTATAGGTCGCGGGTGCGTGGGTTTTGAGCGCGCCTGTGTCGTCCCAGACAAGTTCTTCGGTGGTAAGCCAGCCTGCACCTTGGACATAGCCGCCCTCGATCTGGCCGATATCCAAGGCGGGGTTCAGGGATTGGCCTGCGTCGTGCAGGATGTCGGTGCGCAAGATCCGGTTTTCGCCTGTGAGCGTGTCGATGACGACTTCGGTGATCGCGGCGCCGTAAGCGAAGTAGAAGAAGGGCTGGCCCACGCCTTTGATCCGGTCCCATTTGATGTCGGGTGTTTTGTAGAAGCCTGTGGCCGACAGGCTGATGCGGGCCTCATAGGTTTTTTGGGCGGCTTGCGCGAAGGTGAAGGTTTGTTCGCCTACTTTGACGTGGCCGTTTTGGAAGGTGATCTGGTCGGCGGGGCAAGTGTAAAGCGTAGCGAGGTGATCGGCTATGCGCTGCCGTATGGTTTGGCATGCATTTAGGACCGCCATGCCGTTGAGATCGGTGCCAGAGCTGGCTGCGGTGGCGGAGGTGTTGGGAACTTTTGCAGTGTCGGTGGCGGTGATTTTGATCTGGCTCACGGGCACGCCGAATTCGGAGGCGGCGATCTGGGCGACCTTCTGGAACAGCCCTTGGCCCATCTCTGTTCCACCGTGGTTGAGGTGGATGGAGCCGTCTTGGTAGACGTGGACGAGTGCGCCTGCTTGGTTCAGGTGCGTCAGCGTGAAGGAGATGCCGAATTTGACAGGGGTGAGGGCAATCCCGCGTTTGAGGACGGGGTTTTTGGCGTTCCATTCATTGATGTTTTTGCGGCGCTCATGATAGTTGGCGCTGGTGGTTAGGCGCTCGGTCAGGGCGTTGATAATGCAATCTGTGACGGGCTGTTGGTAGGGGGTAGTTTGGTCGGCGTTGTCGTCGCTGTAGTAATTGGCGCGGCGGATCTGGAGTGGGTCGCGGCCAAGATGGGCGGCGATGTGATCCATGACGCGCTCGATACCGACGATCCCTTGGGGACCGCCGAAACCACGAAAGGCAGTAGCGCTTTGCGTGTTGGTTTTGAGGCGGTGCGAGGTGATGCGGATATGCTCAAGATGGTAGGCATTGTCGGCGTGCAGCATGGCGCGGTCGGCCACAGGAAGCGACAGGTCCATCGCCCAACCGCAGCGGGCGTAATGGGTGAAGTCGAGGGCGGTGATGCGGCCCTGATCGTCGAAGCCTGCGTCATAAATCACGCGAAAATCGTGGCGCTTTCCGGTGACCATCATGTCGTCGTCGCGGTCATAGCGCATTTTGCAGGGTTGGCCAGTATGCCGTGCAGCGATTGCGCATGCGACCGCCAAAGCGTTGCCTTGGCTTTCTTTTCCGCCGAAGCCGCCGCCCATGCGGCGGGTCTCGACCCTCACAGAATGCATCGGGAGGCCGATGGCTTCGGCCACTTTGTGCTGGATCTCGGTAGGGTGCTGGGTGGAGCTGTGGACCAGCATATCGCCGTTCTCGCCGGGGAGGGCGAGGGCAGCTTGGCCCTCTAGGTAGAAGTGTTCCTGACCGCCGATTCCCAAGCTGCCGGTGAGGCGGTTCTTGGATTTTGGCAGGGCGGTGTCGGGGGTGCCTTTGGTGTAAATGCGGGGGCCGTCCTCGAAGCGGGAGTTGGAAGCCATGGCTTGGTCGATGGTGAGGATTGGTGTCTCGGGGGCGATGGTAATCTCGGCCAGACGGGCCGCTTTTCGCGCGGCGAGGTGGCTGGTGGCGATCACCATGAAGATTGGCTGGCCGATGTAGTGGACTGTGCCTGTCGCGAGTAGAGGCTCATCGTGATTGGAGGGAGAGACGTCGTTGGCGAAGGGGAGGTCGCCAGCAGTGAGGACGGCGATGACGCCTGCGGCGGTTCGGGCGGCATCAAAGTTCATGGCGGTGACTGTTCCGCAGGCCTGGTCGCTTAGCCCGAAGGCGAGGTGCAGGGTGCCTGTGGGGGTCGGGATGTCGTCAACATAGCGGGCGGTGCCTGTGACGTGCAGATGTGCGGCGTCATGAGGGAGCGGTTTTCCGACGCTCACGTTTGGGGCGCTCATGATGTCACCTCATGCAAGTCTGTTGCCGTGCCGTTTATACTGTGGAAGGCGCGGAGCAGTGCGTTTTGGGCAACCTTCATGCGGTAGTCGGCGGAGGCGCGCATGTCGGACACTGGCGTGAAGTCATGTGTGAGGGCCTGCATGGCGGATTGGATTGTGGTGAGCGTTGCGGGTTGGCTTGTGAGGGCCGCCTCGGCGTGTCTGGCGCGGGCGGGGGTGCCCGCCATGCCGCCGTAGGCGAGGCGGGTTTGGCCGAAAGTGCCGTCATGCACGGGCAGGTTCAGGCAGGCGCAGACGGCGGAGATGTCTTGGTCAAAGCGTTTGGAGATTTTGATGCAGTGAAGTGTATAGGGTTGTTTGGGAACGGTAATTGCTTCGACGAATTCGCCGCGTTGGCGGTCCTGTTTGCCGTAGGCGATGAAGAAATCCTCGAGCGGGAGTTCGCGGTGCGTGTTTTCCATACGCAGATGTATGGTCGCGCCGAGAGCGATCATTGCGGGACTGCCATCGCCGATGGGGGAGCCGTTGGCGATGTTGCCGCCAAGGGTGGCTGCGGCGCGGACTTGGGTCGAGCCGTAGCGGCGCAGCATTGACCCGAGGCTGGGGAAGTGGGGTGTGAGGGTGCGCTCAACCTCTGCGATGGTGGTCATCGCGCCGATGCGCCAGTGGGTGTTGGTTTGGGTGATGCCGTGCAGGTCGGCGCATTGGTTGAGGAAGATGGGGGTGGCGATTTCGCGGAGTTGTTTGGTGACCCAGAGACCGACATCCGTGGCGCCTGCGATGAGGGTGGCGTCAGGGTTGGCGGCGTAGAGTTTTGCCAGATCGTCGGAGGATTGGGGCGCTGCCCCGTCCGCCCTTTCGGGCAGAATCTCCGGGGTCTTAAGCGCCAAATGATGAAGGTGGTCGGGGACGGGGTGTTCCTCAGATGCGATGGCCGCGCGGATAATGGGGGCGTAGCCAGTGCAGCGGCAGAGGTTTCCGGCGAGGGTGGTGTCGTAGTCAGTGTCACCGTTTAGATGGGCGGTGGCCATGCTCATCACAAAGCCCGGTGTGCAAAAGCCGCATTGACTGCCGTGGTGAGTGATCATCTCGGCTTGGACGGGGTGGAGGGGGGCATCTTTTTGGCTAAGGCCTTCAACGGTGGTAATGTGTTTGCCTTGGAGTTGCGGAAGAAAGAGGATGCAGGCGTTGAGGGGCGCGTGGCCTGTCTGGTCGGTGACCATGACGGTGCAGGCACCGCAATCACCCTCGTTGCAGCCTTCTTTGGTGCCTGTGAGGTGGCGCTCTTCGCGCAGCCAGTCGAGGAGGGTGGTTGTCGGCGTTGGCTCCGTCAAAGTGACGGAGGTGCCGTTGAGCATAAACGTGATCTGCATGGGGGTGACCCCGCCGCGGTACAAGTTGTTGGTCTGTGCAGCCCTC
Organism: uncultured Sulfitobacter sp.; assembly: GCF_947499945.1. Classification (GTDB taxonomy): domain Bacteria; phylum Pseudomonadota; class Alphaproteobacteria; order Rhodobacterales; family Rhodobacteraceae; genus Sulfitobacter. Next base: position 71,714 of record NZ_CANMQD010000002.1, read on the forward strand.
GATGCGGCGTAGAGGGCGGACGGGAACAGGCTACGGCGGGGGGCTGGGAAATGGCAAGGGGTTGATTGGTTTGGTGGGCCAAGTGTGATTTCGCGGTAGAGGGTCTGAGCGATCCAAGTTAGAGTTTGGGTATGACACAAGCACCCCGATTCATTCACCTGCGCACGCATTCCGAATACTCTTTGTTGGAGGGGGCGCTGCGGCTGAAAAAGCTGCCTGATATATGTGTCAAAGCCGGTATGCCTGCGATGGCGCTGACCGACACGAACAATATGTTCGCGGCATTGGAGTTTTCCATTGGCATGTCGGGGGCGGGGGTGCAGCCGATTATCGGTTGTCAGGTTGATCTGGAATATGTAGCCGCCGCGCCGGGTGAGAAGGTTCGGCCACCTGCGCCCGTGGTTTTGTTGGCGCAGAGTGAGCGGGGGTATGAGCATTTGATGAAGCTCAACTCGTGCCTCTATCTCGACAAAGGCGGGGCGATCCCGCAGGTGACGATGGCGGAACTGGCGGCGCATTCAGAGGACGTGATTTGTTTGACGGGCGGGCCGATGGGGCCTGTGGGCCTTTTGTTGCAGAACGGTCAGCGGCCTGCGGCGGAGGCGTTGATGGGGGCGTTGAAGGAGGCGTTTGGTGATCGCTTGTATGTCGAGTTGCAGCGGCATCCGGGTGAGAATGGTGCGCTGGAGGCGGAGCGATTGTCCGAGCGCGGCTTTGTCGAGATGGCTTACGGCATGGATATCCCGCTGGTCGCGACGAATGATGTCTATTTCCCTGACAGTAAGATGTACGAGGCGCATGATGCGCTGATCTGTATTGCGGACGGTGCTTATGTTGACCAGCAGGAGGGGCGCCGACGCCTGACGCCGCAGCATTATTTCAAATCTCAAGCGGAGATGGTGACGCTATTTGCTGATCTGCCCGAGGCCATTGAGAATACCGTCGAGATTGCCAAGCGCTGTGCGTTTCAGGCCTATCGCCGCGATCCGATCCTGCCGAAGTTTGCCGATGACGAGGTTGCGGAATTGCGCCGTCAGGCGGAGGCAGGGCTGAAGGCGCGGTTGGCGATTATTCCGCATGCGGCGGAGGTGGCCGAGTATGAGGCGCGGCTGGAATTCGAGCTGGGCATCATCGAGGGGATGGGGTTTCCTGGCTACTTTCTGATTGTTGCGGATTTCATCCATTGGGCCAAGGATCAGGGGATTCCTGTGGGACCCGGTCGGGGGTCTGGTGCGGGGTCGCTTGTTGCTTATGCGTTGTTGATTACCGACCTTGATCCGTTGCGCTATTCGTTGCTGTTCGAGCGGTTCCTGAACCCAGAACGGGTATCTATGCCCGACTTTGACATCGATTTTTGCATGGATCGCCGTGAGGAGGTCATTCAGTACGTTCAGCAGAAATACGGGCGTGACAAGGTGGGGCAGATCATCACCTTTGGTGGCCTGTTGTCGAAGGCTGCGGTGCGTGACATCGGGCGTGTGTTGCAGATGCCTTATGGGCAGGTGGACCGATTGAGCAAGATGATCCCTGTTGAGGGGGTGAAGCCTGTTTCCATCGAGAAGGCGTTGGCCGATGAGCCGCGTTTGCGGGAGGAGGCGCGTAGCGAAGAGATCGTTGCGCGGTTGCTGGATTATGGGCAGCAGGTTGAGGGATTGCTCAGGAACGCCTCGACCCACGCGGCGGGTGTTGTGATTGGCGACAGGCCGCTGGACGAGTTGGTGCCGCTGTATCAGGACCCGCGCTCTGACATGCCCGCGACCCAGTTCAACATGAAATGGGTGGAGCAGGCGGGGCTGGTCAAGTTCGACTTTTTGGGTCTGAAAACGCTGACCGTGATCCAGAATGCGGTGGACCAGATCAAGGCGTCGGGGCGGCATCTGCATCTGGCTGCTGATGGCACGGAACTGTTTGTGCCGCCCGAGGGGTTGATCGACGATATCTCGACCATTCCGCTGGATGATGAGGCGTCTTATAAGCTGTACGCTGCGGCCAAGACGGTGGCGGTGTTTCAGGTGGAATCCAGCGGCATGATGGATGCGCTCAAGCGCATGAAGCCGAACTGTATCGAAGATATTGTGGCGCTTGTGGCGCTCTACCGTCCCGGTCCGATGGAGAATATTCCGACCTACTGCGAGGTGAAGAACGGGCTCAAAGAGCGCGAGTCTGTGCATCCGTCGATTGACCATATCCTTGAGGAAACGCAGGGGATTATTGTTTATCAGGAACAGGTTATGCAGATCGCGCAGGTCATGGGGGGCTACTCCCTTGGCGGTGCTGATCTGCTGCGCCGTGCGATGGGTAAGAAGATCGCCGAGGAGATGGCGAAGGAGCGGCCGAAGTTCGAAAAGGGCGCCATGGCCAATGGTGTCGATAAGAAAAAGGCCAAGGAGGTTTTTGACCTTCTGGAAAAATTTGCGAACTACGGTTTTAACAAATCGCACGCGGCGGCCTATGCGGTGGTTTCCTACCAGACGGCGTGGCTCAAGGCGAACCATCCTGTCGAGTTTATGGCGGGGGTGATGAACTGCGATATCCATCTGACCGACAAGCTGGCGGTGTATTTCGAGGAAGTGCGCAAGCGGTTGGAGCTGCCTTGGGTGCCGCCTTGCGTAAACCGCTCGGATGCGACGTTCAAGGTGGTTGATGGGGCGCTGGTCTATGCGCTGGGCGCGCTCAAGAACGTCGGTGTTGAGGCGATGAAGCTGATCACTGAGGGGCGCAAGGTTGAGGGTGTGGAAAAGCCATTCGCCACGCTGTTTGATCTGGCGCGGCGGGTTGATCTCAAACGTGTCGGCAAGCGACCATTGGAGATGCTTGCGCGGTCGGGTGCGTTTGATGTTTTGGATCCTAATCGTCGGCGGGTGTTTGGCGCGTTGGATGCGCTGGTGGGGTATTCTGCGGCGATCCACGAGCAGAAGGCGTCCAATCAGGTGTCGCTGTTTGGTGAGGCGGGCGATGACCTGCCTGAGCCGCGCATGATGCCCAGCGATGACTGGCTCGCGGCGGAGCGTTTGACCGAAGAATTCAAGGCAGTTGGCTTCTATTTGTCGGGGCATCCGTTGGATGATTATATGGGGCCGCTCAAGCGGAAGGGCGTGTTGACACTGGACGAGCTGATGGAGAAGGCTCGGGGCGGACCGTTGGTGGCGAAGCTGGCGGGCGTTGTTGCGGGGCGGCAGGAGCGGAAATCGGCGCGCGGCAACCGCTTTGCTTTTGCGCAGTTGTCGGACACTACGGGCGCCTATGAGGTCACGCTGTTCTCGGACACGCTGGAGGCTTGCCGCGATCATCTGGAGACGGGGGCCAAAGTAGTGGTCAGCGTTGAGGCCACGTTAGAGAGTGATCAGTTGAAGCTGTTAGGCCGTGGTGTGGTGCCGATTGATACGGCTGTGGCCGACGCGGGTGGCATGGGTTTGCGTATCTTTATCGAGACGCCAAGTGCGATTGCAGCCGTGTCCCAAGTATTGGAAGGGGCGCGCAAGGCGCAGGTTGTTCCTGGAAAGGGGCCAGTGCATTTGTGCCTGATGGACCCTGCGTTGCCCGGCGAAGTCGAGGTGGACCTTGGTATGGAATTCCCCGTTACCCCGCAGATCAAAGGGGCGATACGGTCTTTGGGGGGCGTGCTTGAGGTGGAGGAAATCTGAGCCTGCGTTAGTCCGCCGATTGTCGCAGCTTTACGTGAGTTGCTGGACGCCATAGGTGGGCTTCGTTAAGAGTCCCTAAACTTTTTGTGGGAGTAGCAGCGTGCGTCTTTTACCAGTAGTCGGACTTGTTCTTGGCCTTGCTGCCTGTAGTGACCCTTTGGCGGGTGTTGACCGTCTGAGCGAAGTGGATGTGGTTGCGACCGATCCTGCTGCTGCGGCACTGCCTGATGCGGAGGAAGTTGCGCGTGACGGGTTCCTTGGGACATCGGCGGCGCAAGGCGAGGTGCCTGAGGGTGTTCCCGCACCAGCAGTCCAAGCGGAGGCGCCCAAAGCAGGGGGTTTCCTGCGGGGGCTGATTAATCGCGCTGCGAACGCGGACCCTGCTGCGGCGATTGCGGCGGATGTTGCGGCTAGGCAGTCCGAGCAAGTGATTATCGAGACAACAGCCGTGACAACAACGGGGTCTGCTTCCGATGCGATTCCTGTGGATGAGCCTGTGGAGTTGGCGGCACTAACCCCTGAAAATGTCACCCCGCGTGAAGAATTGAAACCGCGGCGCAGCGGGTTTGGTCTGTTTGGTGGCGGTGCTTCAAAGCCTAAGAAAAACGCGGCGCGCACGGGCCCCGATACGCGGGATGTGGAATTTGGCACAACTTTGGCATTTGGTGAGATTGCGCGGGTGTGTGATGCGAAGGGTAAGGCCTTGGGCAAGAAGGTCGCTAGTTTGGGGCGGCGCGGGTTTGCGCTGCACGACAGTAACCCCGGCGTTCGCGACAAGCGGACATTCTACATCACCGGTTTCGGCGATAGTTGCCCTCGCCAGTTTACGGCTGCCAATGCGCTGTTTGGTACGCCCTCGTTCTATGAGACAATCCGGTTTAGTCCTGCGGGTAAGCACCTGCCTTATGCCGCCACTGATACGGCCTATGACAAGGTGAAATCGAAGGTTTGTCGCGCGAAAAAGAATAAGCCCTGCGGCGGCAAGATCAACACTCTCGACGCCGAACTCGCCTTTGTAAGCGCCTATGAGTTCGGGGAAATCAACAACAAGTGGAAAGAGTTTTTGATCTACGATGGCACAGTGTTGGCTTCCGCGCTCAAATCCTACTAACGCTAGTAATGTGGCGGGCGCTCGTCCCCAACGATGATCCCGCCGGAGCCTGAGGCTTCACGCTCTCCCTCGCGCCGCATAAGCATTTCGACACGCGCGTTGAGGCGGTCAATCTCGTTCTGTTGCTGGGCCACGATGTCCGAGAGGTCATCGACGCTGCGCATGATGTGAGCCATTTGTTCTTCGAATTTTTCCATGGGTGTGATCTAGGGCGGATTGTGCGGCTGTGCAATGGGCAGCGCTTGCTTGCCCCGCAGGCTTGCATCCGTTAGAGCCTGCCCAAGATTTACAGCGTGCAGAGGACCATCATGGCCAAGCCCAAAAAGACCCCGCGCCCCAAGGCAGAAACGCCCCGAGGCTTTCGCGATTATTTCGGTGCAGAGGTGACACAGCGTGCCGATATGTTGGCAAAGATTGCAGGGGTTTATCATCGCTACGGCTTTGACGCGCTGGAGAGTGCGGGGGTCGAGAAGGTCGAGGCGCTGGGCAAGTTTTTGCCCGATGTGGACCGCCCGAACGAGGGGGTTTTTGCGTGGCAGGAAGATGCGGACAGCGACAAGCCCGGGGATTGGTTGGCGTTGCGCTATGACCTCACTGCTCCCCTGGCCCGTGTTTATGCGCAGCACCGCAATGAATTGCCCACGCCCTACCGCCGCTATGCGATGGGTCCAGTCTGGCGCAATGAGAAGCCCGGACCGGGGCGCTATCGCCAGTTTTATCAGTGTGATGCGGATACGGTTGGAGCGGGGTCTGTTGCGGCGGACGCGGAGATTTGCGCGATGCTGGCCGATTGTTTGGAAGAAGTGGGACTCGGTGGAGATTACATTATTCGCGTGAACAACCGTAAGGTTTTGAACGGTGTGCTGGAAGTTGCTGGCCTGTCGGGTGACGACAAAGAGGCCGAGCGCGGAATTGTCCTGCGCGCGATTGATAAGCTGGACCGTCTGGGTGTGGACGGGGTGCGTGCGCTGCTGGGTGCTGGGCGCAAGGATGAGAGTGGGGATTTTACGGAAGGCGCTGGGCTGAGTGAGGCTCAGGCTGATGTGGTTATTGGATTCATAAATGCTCGCGTTGATGCACAGAAGCTTTGGAATGAAGAAGGTGAGCTTACTTTAGCTCCAGGATTTCTACGTTCAAAAGTTCTTGGTGATGGTGAGTTTTCGTTCGAAAAAGCTGGTGCTCGACTGCGGGAAATTTCAAAAAATGGAACCGACGACGAGCGTGCTGCAATCCTAAATTTTGCGACAATTTCAAAATTGGCTGATCTAATCGGAGATACCAAGATTGGGCATGAAGGCGTTGACGAACTCGCAGAAATTGCTGATCTTTTAGGTAGTCAAGGTTATGGACATGACCGCATCGTTATCGATCCCTCTGTTGTCCGTGGCTTAGGCTACTACACCGGCCCTGTTTATGAGGCTGAACTGACTTTCGAGATCAAGGACGAGAAGGGGCGCGCGCGCAACTTTGGCTCTGTTGCGGGCGGCGGACGCTATGATGATCTGGTCAAGCGGTTCACGGGACAAGAAGTGCCTGCGACGGGTGTATCGATTGGAGTGGATCGTTTGCTGGCGGCTTTGCAGGCCAAGGGGCGGTTGGATACTTCCGCGCAGGGGCCTGTGGTCGTGACCGTGATGGATAAGGCGCGGATGGCGGATTATCAGGCGATGGTGGCCGAGTTGCGGCAGGCGGGGATCAGGGCGGAAGTCTATCTTGGCAATCCCAAGAACTTTGGCAATCAGTTAAAGTATGCCGATAAACGTGGCAGCCCGATTGCTGTGATCGAAGGCGATACCGAAAAGGAAAACGGTGTCATCCAGATCAAGGATTTGATCCTTGGGGCCAAGATTGCCGAAAATGCGACGCTGGAGGAATGGCGCGACCGTCCGAGCCAGTATGAAGTGGCACGCGGTGATCTGGTGAGCAAAGTGCGCGAGATTTTGGAGCTGTATCAGTGACAGTGACACGCGGCGACACCAACGCGCTGGCCGCCCGTTTGCGGGCAGGGTTTGAAGCGCAGGGGGCGCAGGCGGTTGAGCCGCCGATCTTGCAGCCTGCGGATACTTTGCTCGACCTCTACGGTGAGGACATTCGGGCGCGGGCCTATGTGACGTCGGATGCCCTGCGCGGAGAGCAGATGTTGCGGCCCGATTTTACCGTGCCTGTGGTGCAGATGCACATGGCGCATGGGGCCGATCCTGCACGCTATACCTACGCAGGTGAGGTGTTTCGCCGCCAAGAGCATGATGCGGACCGCGCCAACGAGTTTGTTCAGGTCGGATATGAGGTGTTCGAGCGGGACGATCCTGCGGCGAGTGACGCCGAAGTTTTTGCCCTGATTGCAGGCGCGCTGGGCGATTTGCCTGTGCGGGCGGTGACGGGGGATATTGGCGTGTTGATGGCGGTGGTGAACGGTCTGGACACCTCCGACCTGCGCAAGAATGCATTGATGCGTCACATCTGGCGACCACGGCGGTTTCGCGCTTTGTTGGAGCGGTTTGCGACGGATCGCGGTGTGCCCGAGTTTGCGGCGAGCGATGCGCCCTTGGTTGGCGCGCGGCGGCAGCATGAGATTGATGCGCGGATTGCGGCGCTGACGGCAGATGCAGAGGTGCCGCCGATTCCGGCGCGGGATGTGGATTTGATCGCGGCCTTGCTGGATATTTCGGCGCCGATGCCAGATGCGCTGGGGCGGTTGCATGATTTGTCCGTAGATTTGCCTGCGATTGTGCCAGCGGTGGCGCGGGTTGCCGCGCGTCAGGAGGCGCTGGCAGCTAGGGGCGTGAATGTGAGCAAGCTCGCGTTTGACGCAAGCTATGGCCGGACGTCGATGGAATATTACGACGGCTTTGTTTTCGGCTTTGCAGCCGTTGAGCGGCCTGATTTGTCGCTGCTGGCCAGTGGCGGTCGCTATGATGCGCTGACGCGCAGGCTCGGCGGTGGTGGGCGTGAAATTCCGGCTGTGGGCGGCGTGATGCGGCCCGGTGTGATGCTGGAACTGGGGGCAACTCTATGACGATCAAGCTGGGTGTGCCGTCTAAAGGGCGGCTGATGGAAAAGACGTTCGAGTGGTTTGGTGCGCGAGGCATTACGCTGGCGCGCAGTGGATCGGACCGCGAATATGCGGGTGTGGTTGACGGGATCGAAGGTGTTTCGCTAGTGCTGCTGTCGGCGGGGGAAATACCGCGCGAGTTGGCGGCGGGGCGGATTCATTTGGGTGTGACAGGCACCGACCTTGTGCATGAAAAGCTGGCTCTTTGGGATCAGTCGGTGATTGCAGTGGAGGAGATGGGATTTGGTCATGCGGACCTGATCCTCGCCGTACCTGCGGCATGGACTGATGTGGACACGCTGCATGATCTGGACGCGGCGGCGGCGGCGTTCCGTGGTGTCCACGGCCACCGTCTGCGGGTCGCGACGAAGTATCACCGCTTGGTGCGGGAGTTTCTGCGCGGGGCGGGTGTGGCGGACTATGCGCTGGTCGACAGTCAGGGCGCGACGGAAGGGACCGTGGCGAACGAGACGGCGGAGGCGATTGCGGATATCACATCAACGGGTGACACGCTGCGCGCCAATCACCTGAAAGTGCTGAGCGACGGAGTCATCTTGCGCTCTCAGGCGACGCTGTGGAAATCGCGTGCGGCGGCTTTGGATGCGGATGAACGCACAAGCCTTGAGGTGCTGATGGCGCGGCTTGGCTGATTACAGCAATCCGATCTCCGCGAGGGCGCGGTTGAGCTCTTCTGGCAGCGCCTCTTCCTGATTGCGGCCTTTTGGGAGATCGGCGGGGGCGTCCTCGGGTGTGAGGTAGCGCCAGCCTTGAAACGGGCGGCGCAGGGTGCTGACAGTAGGAATCACATCGTGGTCGAGCACAATGCCGCAACGGCGGATGCCGTCATTGCCAATCTTTTCGTCAAAGCGGATGATGCGCTGGCGGGCCGAAATCTCGCCCTTTATGACCCAATAGATCGAGCCGCCATTGAGGATTTCCTCAGTGCGTTTGGGCCACATGCGGGTCTGGTGGTAATACTGCCCACCGGGTGACAGCTCAGCGCGGTGTTGCTGCCATGCGATGAGTTGGTCGACGTTATCAGTGCCGACCGACAGCTTCATCATGTTTACGAATTTCTTGCCCACAGGCTTACCCACCATTTTATCCACAGACTCACCTCCAAGCCACATCATAGGGTAGGCCAAAGTGTCACAGATGCAAGCTGTGGTGGTTTGTCGCTCTTAAATTTCGAAATTTGGGCATGGCCTTTCGAGTATGTTAAGGTATGAGGAACCTCCCTAATAACCCAATTCGAGGAATCGCCATGACCCGCTTTGCTGCCCCTATCGCCGAACAAATCTGGGACATGAAATACCGCTTTAAGGCGGCGGATGGTACGCCCCATGATGTGACGGTAGAGGATACATGGCGCCGTATTGCCCACGATCTGGCACAGGTCGAGAATGACAAGGACGGTTGGGAAGAGACGTTCTTTGAGGCGTTGGAAGATTTCAAATATCTGCCAGCGGGTCGCATCACGGCGGGTGCGGGCACAGCGCGTCGTGTGACGCTGTTCAACTGTTTTGTTATGGGCACGGTCCCTGACAGCATGGGTGGCATTTTCGACATGCTGAAAGAAGCGGCCCTGACCATGCAGCAGGGTGGCGGGATCGGCTATGACTTCTCGACCATCCGTCCCAAGGGCGCGGATGTGTTGGGCGTGTCTGCGGATGCGTCTGGCCCGCTATCGTTCATGGATGTTTGGGATGCGATGTGTCGCACGATCATGTCCGCAGGCTCACGCCGCGGTGCTATGATGGCGACCATGCGCTGTGACCACCCTGATGTGGAAGCGTTTATTACGGCGAAGTCCGACGCGGCACGTCTGCGTATGTTCAACATGTCCGTGCTGATCACTGATCCGTTTATGGATGCGGTGAAGGCGAACGGCTCGTGGGATCTGAAATTCGACGGCAAAGTCTTTAAGACTGTGCAAGCGCTGGACCTGTGGAATGCGATCATGAAAGCGACCTACGAGTTCGCAGAACCCGGCGTGATTTTCATCGACCGCATTAACGAGGCAAACAATCTCAGCTACTGCGAGACGATTGCGGCGACAAACCCGTGCGGTGAGCAGCCTTTGCCGCCTTATGGGGCCTGTCTGCTCGGCTCTATCAACCTTGCGCGTATGGTTGCTAATCCGTTTGAAGCCAATGCCGCGCTGGATGTTGACGCGCTGAATGAATTGGTCGCGACGTCCGTGCGGATGATGGACAACGTCGTGGATGTGTCGCAATTCCCGCTGGAGGCGCAACAGATCGAGGCGAAGAATAAGCGCCGGATCGGTCTGGGTGTGACGGGTCTGGCGGATGCTCTTTTAATGTTGGGCCTACGTTATGGTTCCGACGAGGCGGCGCGTCAGACGGAGGATTGGTTGCACGCGATCGCCCGCGCCGCATATCTGGCCTCGGTTGACTTGGCCAAGGAAAAGGGCGCGTTTCCGTTGTTTGATGCCGAAGAATATCTAGCTTCTGGCACTATGTTGAAGATGGATGAGGACGTGCGTGAAGCGATCCGCGAACATGGTATCCGCAACGCGCTGCTCACCTCGATTGCGCCGACGGGCACGATCAGTCTGTATGCGGGCAATGTCAGCTCGGGCATCGAGCCGGTGTTCGCCTATGCCTATACCCGCAAGGTTTTGCAAAAGGACGGCAGCCGCACGGAAGAAGAAGTGGTGGATTACGCGGTGCAGATGTGGCGCGATAAATTTGGCGACAAAGAGCTGCCCGACTACTTTGTGAACGCGCAGACGCTTGCTCCGCTGGAGCATGTGAAGATGCAGGCAGCGGCGCAGAAATGGGTCGACAGCTCAATCTCCAAGACGATCAACTGCCCCGAGGATATCTCCTTTGACACGTTCAAGGAGGTCTACATGGAGGCGTGGGATACAGGCTGTAAGGGCTGCACGACCTACCGTCCGAACGATGTGACTGGGTCGGTTCTGTCCGTTTCCGAGGACAAGAAGACAGCACCCGAAGTTATCAGCCACGATGGCGAAGAGCCCCAAGAACCCCATGGCGACGTAATATATATGTCAGATCCGTTGGACCGTCCCGAAGAGTTGGAAGGGGCGACCTATAAGATCAAATGGCCTGACAGCGAGCATGCGCTTTATATCACCATCAATGATCTGGTTGTGAGCGGGCATCGCCGTCCGTTCGAAGTGTTCATCAACTCCAAAAACATGGAGCACTTTGCGTGGACTGTGGCGCTGACGCGGATGATCTCGGCAGTTTTCCGTCGCGGTGGCGATGTGTCCTTTGTCGTGGAAGAGCTGAAGGCGGTGTTTGACCCACGCGGTGGTGCATGGATGGGCGGCAAGTATATCCCCTCCATCCTTGCAGCGATTGGCGGCGTGATCGAGCAACACCTAGTAGCGACCGGATTTATAGCGGGTGAGGGCCTTGGTCTCAAATCGGACCCGCAAGCGAAGGTAGTAGGCCTCGAGCAGCCGCGCGGGAAAGCATGTGGCAGCTGCGGACAGTATGACCTGCGTATGATTGAAGGCTGCATGACGTGTGGGAGCTGCGGGCACAGCAAATGTGGCTAAGCGCTGTTGTTGAATAACAGAGTCAGGCTAAGGAGAGCAGTTTATCTTCAAAAGCCGTTGCTCTGTCACTGCGAGAGGCGGGCGTCGAATCTACAATACCGCGGAAATTTTTTGAACTCTGCGATGAATCGATGTTCTGACGTATAGAACTTTCTTTGCATGAACATCTATCCAAGCCGCCCTTCGGGGCGGCTTTTTTCAATTCCCGTTACTTGGCAAAACTTTCGGCTATTTGCTATGATAAATCTTGAGGCGTTATGTGGTAGAACTGCTTGGTCTTTTTTGAGGGATGATCTGAACGACTTTGAATTTATTCAATTATTTCAAGGCTCTTCGCAAAATTATTCCCGCGTTGACATAGTAGATCCAGACGCCGTTAAGGCCCACAAGGTGCAGCGGATCGTCATAGAGGGTCGAGATGTCGGGGCCGAGCAAGCGGGTGCGACTGGCCATCGTTTTGGCGATGTCTAGCATGTTAGCTCCTTCTCGGATGCTCACTTTTCATACATAAGGTGGGAAAACGCGGGGCAGGCAAGCGCTTAGCCTGCGGGGGGGAAGACGCTGAGATATTCGCTTACATGCACGCCAAAACGACGTTGGAACGCGCGGCGCATGCGTTGCAGATCGCCAAAACCGCTGCTGATCGCGACCTGTTTAAGAGGCATATTTTCATGGAGTAGCCCGCGTGCGTGATCCACGCGAACACGCTCAACGAATTGTACGGGGGTCTCGTTTAACTCACGTTTAAAATGGCGGGTCAGGGTGCGGGGATTCATATGAACCGTGTCGGCGAGGGCGTCCAAAGACCAGTCGTATTGGGGGGTCGTAATGACCTGTTCGATCAGTCTGGTCAGTTTGTTGTCATCGGTGAATTGCGCGGCGAGGTGTATGGCATACTGGCTTTGCCCCCCTGTGCGGCGCAGCTGCACAACCAATTCGCGCGCCACGGCCAAGGCGGTTGCCCGACCGCAATCCGAGCGGATAATCGCAAGAGCCAGATCAATGCCTGTAGCGATCCCTGCGGATGTGAATATGCGCTCGTGGGCTGTGCTGATCTGGTCAAGGTCCCACAGTACATCGGGGTAGTTGCGGATGTGTTGGGCGCGGGACCAATGGGTCGTCGCGGGGCGGTGATCCAGCACGCCAGCCTGCGCAAGAAGAAGCGCGCCCGAGCAGATAGAGATAAGCCGGCCGTCGCCTGTTCGGGCCGCGCGTTTTTGTATGATGCGGCACAGGGCGGTATCGGGCAGGAGGGCATCAATGCCGATACCGCCGGGAATGAGGAAGTCGTCACTGGTGGACCGTGCGCTCAGCTTTGCATCGGGGGTCAAGGTGAGGCCGCAACAACTGCGCACAGGATTGCCGTCAATTGAGACGAAGCGCGTTTGATATCTGGGACGCATTTCAAGGTTTGCGGATTTGAACGCCTGCACAGGGCCTGCAACGTCAAGCAGGTTCACATCCTCAAACAAGAGAATATCTAGGGTGCGGGTTTTATGAGTGCTGTCCATATTTGACGCCATATTGACATATAAGACATCAACGATCTGCGCTATGGTTACGCAAGTCAATACCATTGCAGCGGGATCTTATCATGTCGGCCACTTCATTTACCCGCAACGCAAACTTCTTCGGGCTGCTAGTGGCCAATACCATTTTGGGAGCGGCGATGCCCATGCTCATCATCCTTGGCGGCTTGGCGGGGTTGATGCTGGCGCCGAGTATGGCCTTGGCGACTATTCCCGCCTCGCTCCAGACTTTGGCGGGGCTGCTGGCGGCAGCGCCATTTTCGCTGGTGATGGGGCGGCTGGGACGCAAGGCGGGGTTTATGATCGGGGGCGGTTTTGCCATTGCTGGCGCGCTGGTGGGGACATGGGCGTTGCTGGCGGGGAGTTTTGCGCTGCTGTGTCTGGGGCATATGGCGCTGGGGGCAGCGTTGGCCTGTTACCAGTATTTCCGCTTTGCTGCTGCTGAAGTTGTAAGCGTGGAGTGGCAGCCTGTGGCGATCTCGCTCATGCTGACGTCGGGGTTGGTAGCCGCATTTGCGGGGCCGCAGATTTTCATCATCGCGAAAGATGGCTTTGCGCCTGTGCCCTTGGCCGGAGCCTATGCGTCGATTGCAGGGATTACAGTTGTGGGGTTGGGGGTGCTTGCCTTTGTGCGGATGCCTAAGGCGGTGGCCGTCCAGCCGCAGAGTTTGAGCGAGAGGCTGGCCGCGCTGTCGATTTTGAAGCAGGGCGACGTGCGCAGGGCAGTCGGGATCGGGGCTGTGTCTATGGGGACAATGGTGTTTTTGATGGTCCCTACGCCGCTGGCCATGATCGGCTGCGGGTTGAGCGAGGCGGCGGCGGGGGATGTGATCCGCTGGCATGTGGTGGCGATGTTCGCGCCCAGCTTTTTCACGGGTTTCTTGATCAAGCGGTTCGGCACGCAGCGCATTGCCATGACGGGTTTGGCCCTGTTGGTCGTGTCTGGTGTTATAGCGGCGATTGGTCTGTCGGTGCAGCATTTCTATCTGTCACTGATTGTTCTCGGTGTAGGTTGGAATTTTGGATTTATCGGTGCGACGACCATGTTGGCGGCTGTGGTGCCAGAAGCGCAAAAAGCGGTGGTGCAGGGGGCGAATGATACGGTGATCGCGCTGGCCTCAACGCTCTGTGCATTTGCAGCGGGGGCGATTGTCGCGGGGTTCGGTTGGACCCTGCTGGCGGGGTTGGCCGTGATTGTGGTGTTGGGGTCAATGCTTGGTTTTGGTTGGACGGGACGCCGTGCTGCTTGAATACGCTATCACATGGACATGCGGAACCGGGCGGTCTGCCCGTAGTGTCGCAATGTGTTTTGGCGACAAGGGTACGAAACATCAGTTCGGGAAATATCTCGTGGAGTTCCAAGCAGGCGTTGGCGTTTAGCTTGCTGATGCTGAGCGGGATGTAAGCTTTTTAAAGGGGCGCCATTTGCAAATATAATCTGGTGAGCGTTGAATAGCAGGTAAATGTAGCGGAGCTTCCGTTTCCCTTTTGCGATGCGAATGCCTGCGCTTGTCGCGACCAGATGTTTAGTCCTCACCAGTTCGTCGGTCCGCGATCATAAGACCTTGCTGTTGAGAGACCAGTAAGGGCGCGTGGTGGTCCAGCACGTTTACATAGTCTGCACGCAACTCAACGATATGGTTGTAAAATCCCGCCAGATCGACAAGGTCGTTATTGGTGCTGTCCCCATCGTTGAGCGCGCCCGTGTTAATGGTGTTGAACTCGGTTGTTGTCTCGTTGCCGTCGCCAGCGGTGTAAATGCTGGTACCATCACCGGACAGCCGATCATTACCGGCGCCACCGATCTGTGTGTCGTTGCTGTAGACCCCTGAGAGTACGTCATCGCCTGCGCCGTCTGCGATAATGACGTCACCAATGCCGCCAAAGACGGAGTCGTCACCCGCATCCATATCGACATCGATACCTGCGCTGCCGAGGCTGGCATCGACCACACCCTCGGCATTTGTGAGGATCGGGTTTTCGATATTGGAGAAGGTGTTTGCAACATCACCGTTCGTGATGGCGCCATCACTGTCGGTGGTGAATGTTTCTGTTACACCCTCTGTGAGATTGCTTGGGTGGAGACTATGTTGCGGGCGCCGCCGCTGATTGTGACGTTCCCGTCTTCGCCCTGAAGCTGGTCATTGCCATCGCCCTCATGAGGGAGCCGTTGCCAATAGACAGGTCAATCCCGTGCGCCGGTTAGAAGCCGTTCGTAAAATTTGATGGGAGTGCCAAGAAGTCGAGGGCGTCTCTCGGACCTGTCTCACTTATCGACGCCCTGAATTTGGGGTCGTTCCAGTCAAACGTGGTGGCGACACATGAACCCCGAAACGGGACAAGAGCAGACTGGTGCCACCGGATGCCAATGCGGGGTATCGATCGGAAACCCGCGTGTTTAGAACGCTAGGTCCTGAACGCTTGGAAGAAGTGAGTGTTATAATATGAAAGGCTTTTTTGGCATTTGCTGCGTCGTCGCGAAGTTAGCGCGTGTCTTCTACTTTGCTACCAGAACCGCACGGGTTTTCTCGGCCGCTTCCAGCGCCCCTTCGAGGTAGCCACCGAACTGTGGGGCGACTTCGGTTCCTGAAAAGTGGAGCGTCCCGTCCCAAATATTGGCGATGGCGGATGGAAGACCATAGGTCGGATGGGCATAGAGTGGTGCTGTGTCCGCTGGGGTCGCAGTGAAGGGATCGAAGGCCCAGTCTTTGACATAGAGGGTTTCGGGCCGCGCTGCTTGAGGACCGAACAATCGGCCAAGCTGTGCGCAGATACGGGCTCGCAGGCCGGCGGTGTCATAGCGACCTGCAGGGGGAACACCGATGAAGCCGAATAGAGCACCCGCGCCGTCATGGTGCGGGGAGGCATCGTGGATTTCGACCATCGGACCAAGGCGGCTTGCCCCATCGCCAGAAAGGCCTTCCTCCCGCCAGAAGGCAGTCTTGTAGGTCGCGACTGCTTTTGCTTGACCCGCCATCCATGTGGGGATTCCTGCCATGGCGCGCAGTGTGGTATCGGGGAGGGCGGGGATGAAATTGAGGGTCGCAGCGATCCTTGGGGGCAGGGCCAGCACAACATGATCCGCCACAAGCGCCTCGCTGGATGCGAGGGTGGCGGTGATGCCTTGGGTATTTTTCGCAAGAGTTTTGACCGCCGCGCCGAGGCGTTTGCGCTGCTGTGGTATGCGTTGTTCCAGTGCTTGCACCAATGCACCTAATCCTCCCTGAAGGCGCCATGACCCTTCCATAGATGCGATGCCGTGACTGTGTTGCACCTGCCCTTGGGCGTCCTCGAAAACGGCCATGCCGTCGGCGAATTGGTCGAACTTCTCCAGCGCCAACTGCTCAATTAGCGCTGCGATGCGCGGCTGGGCAGGCCAGAACCACGCGGGGCCCATGTCAAAAAAGCTGTTATGTGAATGCTCGGTTTTTATCCTGCCGCCCCAGCGTGGTCGGGCCTCTATTAGCAGATACTCCATGCCCTGATCCTCAAGTGCGCAGGCCAGAGCAAGGCCGCTGAGGCCGCCGCCGATGATCAGGGTTTTCATGGATCAGGCCGTCGCCGAGGGCGGTTTCGCGTGGATGAGGTGGCCCGTCTTTATCCAGACATCTGCACCCTCTGCACCTGCCATGATATCAAGTGCGGTGCCTGCTGGAAGTCGGAGCCATGCGCCCTTGCCCAGAACTTCAGCGTGCTCGGTGACTGAGCCCGCGACGACCAGTATTTCTATGCCGCCTGCTTGGGTATTTTCGTAGCACGCACCTGCATCAAGGCGCGTAAAGGTAACCGTCTCGAACGCGTCATGGTGCAGAGTTGCTGTTGAGACGCCCTGCGAGGACGCACCCAATTCAGCGGCCATGTCTTTTCTAAACTGGGTGCGGTCATCCATGTCGAACTGCCAGAGCTTCACAAAGATGGTACAGCCCTTATCCGACCCCGGCGTGTGGGCCGTGGTGGGCGGATTGCGCACGTAGGTGCCCGCAGGGTAATCGCCGTGTTCGTCCTGAAACACACCGTCGAGAACGATGAATTCTTCTCCGCCGGTATGGGTGTGACGGGAGAAGTTGCTGTTTGGGGCGTAGCGCACGATGGAGGTAGCGCGGGCCACCTCGGCACCGATGCGGTCCAGCATGCGGCGGTCCACGCGGGGCATGGGGGAGGGCGTCCACGCGATCTGGTCGGAGTGCACCACAACGCGGGTGTCGAAATCAGCGTTCAATTCCATGTCTGGCATCCTTTGCTCGGGGGGGGCTATGGCAGAAGCGCTGCCTGAACCGTCTCGGTCCAACCGAGGTAATAGGTCTCCCCATCCTCGATCACGGGACGGGCCATCACCTTTGGCTTGGCGGCGATCTGGGCCTCGGCCTCGGAGTTTTTGAGCCAGTCATTGAGCGCACGATAGTCGTTGGACGTGCGGTCCACCAAGCGGTCGCCAAATTCAACGATCAGCTTTGCCAATTCATCTTCTGACAGCGGGTCTGCCCGTATGTCGCGAAATGTGACAGGCTTGCCTGCGGCCTCCAGCGCTTTTTGTGCTTTTTGGCAGTCGGAGCATGTGCTCAACCCGTATATGATCATCTGTCTGTCTCCTGTGGCGCTGGAATTTGAACCTGTGGCATTGTGCCGTCAAGCGCAACCAGTTCACTGGCGGTTTTGCAGGTGGTGTGTCGGGGCAAACCGCTTCACACTGGGGTGCGTCTATTCTCTTATCCCGACTTACAGGCGGATTGCCTTATGCCCATTGCGCTTATTATTCTCATCCTTGTCGCGGGTGGCTTTGCGGTGCGCGTTTTTCAAAAGCGCAAGCAGCGTGCGGCGCTTTTGGCCTCTGGTTTGTCGGACAGGCAAAAGGGGATTGTCGCTGCACAGGTCCCGCTGGTGCTTGCACTTCCTGCCCAGATGCACAAGGCGTTGGAGGGGAAGATAAACCTGTTTCTCGATCAGGTGAACGTCGTGGGGTGTAACGACCTCGAAGTTACCGAAGAGATGGAGCTGTCGATTGCCGCGCAGGCCTGTTTGCTGATTGTGAATGTGGACGTGTGGTATACGCATCTGACAACGGTGCTGGTCTATCCTGGTGCATTCAAGTCCAAAACCCAGAGCCATGATGGATACGTTGTGACGGAAGAGGAAACTGTGCGCACGGGAGAAAGCTGGTCGCGTGGGCCTGTGATCTTGTCATGGCAGCATAGCCAGATGGGCGCGGCAGATCGCGAAGATGGGCATAACGTTGTTTTGCATGAGTTCGCCCACCAACTGGATGATCTTTCAGGTCGCACCAACGGGCAACCGTTGCTAGGCGACGGGCAAAGCTACGCCGCGTGGGAGCGGGTTATTGTCGCGGCACACCAGCGGCAAGAGGAGAATGTGACGCGGGGGCGGCGCACGGCGATGGATGGATACGGCGCGACAAATCACGCGGAGTTTTTCGCTGTGGCTGTCGAGACATTTTTCGAGCGGCCAGCCGCGTTGCAAGCTGAGGAGCCCGAGGTCTATGAGCAGTTAACGGAATTGTTACGCCTTGATCCGCTTACATGGCAGGGACAGGCGGCGGATTCATGATAGCACCGCACCAAAGCACCAACATGAAGGACAGCCTGTGATTACGACCGTACCCTATACTCGCGATCTGGTTCTGGTGGGCGGCGGTCATGCGCATGCTTTGGTGTTGAAGGCATGGGGCATGGACCCACTGAAGGGGGCGCGGCTGACAGTTATCAATCCTGGCCCGACAGCGCCCTATACTGGCATGCTGCCCGGTCATGTTGCAGGCCATTACGGGCGCGACGATCTTGAGATTGATCTGGTGCGGCTGTGTCGTCATGCGGGGGCGCGGCTGATCTTGGACAAGGCGGTGGATGTGGATCAATCGCGGCGCGAGATCGTTTTGGAGGGACGCGGCCCTATCGCCTATGACGTGGCCTCGATTGACGTAGGAATCACGGCGCAGATGGACATAAAGGGCTTTGCTGCCCATGCGATCGGGGCCAAGCCGCTGGATACCTATGCCGCGCGGTGGCGCAGGTTCTTGACCTCGGCAAAGGCGGGGGATGTAGCGCCTTACGTTGCTGTAATCGGGGGTGGCGTTGCGGGCTGTGAGCTTGCCATGGCGATGGCTTTTGCGCTGCAAGCGGCGGGGGTTCAGCCCAACGTGACCGTAATTGAGGCCGGACCAGAGATTTCAGGCGTCGGCCACCGTGTTCGCCAGCAGATTTTGCGCGCAATGGCGGGGCTGGGCGTGCGTGTGTTGACCGATGTGCGCGTGAGCGAAATTCGCGCTGGTGAAGTGGTGCTGGCTGGACAAGCGCCCGTTGCTGCCGCCTTATGTGTCGGTGCTGCGGGTGCTTTTGCGCATAAATGGATCGCGCAGACGGAACTGCCGCAGGAAAACGGGTTCATCACCGTGGGCGCTGATTTGGGCGTGATTGGGGATGAGGCATTGTTTGCCGTGGGCGATTGCGCCGTGATGCCCCATGCGCCGCGTCCAAAAGCGGGTGTTTTTGCTGTGCGGGCGGCGCCTGTGCTGCACCACAATTTGCGCGCGGCGCTCAGCGGCGGGCGGCGCAAGACTTGGACTCCGCAAAAGAACTACCTCAAACTGATCTCGCTGGGGGGCAAGTCGGCCATTGCCGAGAAATTTGGTATGGCGCTGCATGGGCCGTTTATGTGGCGGTGGAAAGACCAGATTGACCGCAAATTTATGGACAGCCTTGAGGATTTACCAGAGATGGCTGCGCCGCAAGTCACGGGTGCGCTGGCCTCTGGCGCGAAGGATTTGCTCGCGGCCAAACCGTTGTGCGGAGGATGTGGTGCCAAGGTAGGGCGCGGCGTGTTGTCAGGGGCATTGGAAGGAATCGCAAAGCCCACGGGGGATGTTGTCACGGGGGCGGGGGATGATGCTGCTGTGCTGCGCCTAAAGGCTGGTGGTTTCCAAGTGATGAGTACGGATCATTTGCGGGGTTTCATTGAGGATCCCGCGCTTATGACGCGGATTGCGGCGGTACACGCGCTGGGCGATGTTTGGGCAATGGGTGCGCAGCCGCAGGTGGCGCTCGCCTCGATTGTAGTGCCGCAGATGTCTGGACCCCTACAGGCGCGGACATTGACCGAGATAAGCCGCGTGGCAAATGAAGTGATCGGAGCTGCGGGCGGGCAACTGGTCGGCGGGCATACGACGATGGGGGCCGAACTGTCGATTGGGTTCACCGTGACCGGAACGCGGGAAGAGATGCCACTCACAGTGGCAGGGGCTCAAAATGGTGATGTGCTTATCCTGACACGGCCTATCGGGTCGGGTGTCATTCTGGCGGCTGATATGGCGGGTCAGGCCGATGGCCGCGACGTGGCTGCAGCGCTTGCAATTATGGCGCAACCGCAGGGCCGTGAGGCGCAGGTGTTGGGCCGCGTGGCTACTGCGATGACGGATGTGACGGGGTTCGGGCTTGCGGGGCATGTCCTCGCGATTTGTGAGGCATCCAATCTTGATGCTGTGTTGTCGCTCAAAGATATCCCGGTGTATTCAGGCGCACGTCCGCTGGCGGAGCAGGGTATTTCATCGAGCCTGATGGCAGTGAACCGTGCCGATGCGGTTGTTGAGGGTGTGGAGGATGCGTTGTTGTTTGATCCGCAAACGGCGGGCGGAATGTTGGCGTCTGTTCCTGCGGGGCAGGTTGATGGCGTGCTCGACGCGCTGAGCGTTCAGGGATGCGTTGGTCACGTTATCGGGCGGTTGAGTACGGGTACGGGCCGTTTGCGGGTTAGCTGAATTGGGCCTGCATGCGCTGGGCCGTCTTTTCCAGTGTGTCATCTGACAAATCGGGAAGCGTTATGTCGTGAAAGGTGACGTCCCTGCGGCCCACAGATTTGGCATAGCGGGGATCATAATGCGCGGTGATCAGACCTGAGGCAAGGGTTTGCCAATTCTGCGCGTTGACCTGCGCCTGCCACTCGGTGATCTGCGCGGTTGAATGATAGGGCCGCAAGCGGTCAAGTAGGGCGCTGAATTTTGCCTTATCCTGTGTGAGATCGGCATAAGCCTCGCAGAGAAAGCGGCTTCTCGCGGTGAGCGGTGCGGTGATGCGCATGCGGGTGGCATTGCACATGAGCGCCCAGAGCGATGCGGGCAGCATGCGTTCTCCGATCTTGGAACTCTCTGCCTCAACAAAAGTGACTTTGTCGGGATCGAGTGTCGTTAACGCTGCGGCGATCCTGCTCTCGAACATCTTTTGCGCGGGCTGTGGTGTCTCGACGCTTCCGAACAATGAGCCGCGATGGGCCGCTAGTCCTTCGAGATCGAGGATTTGTGCGCCCTGGGCGGCGAGGTGGTGCAGAAGGGCCGTCTTTGCCGTGCCTGTCCCGCCATCCACCAGTATCAGCCGATGCTGCAGGGGCGTTTTATAGAGGATTTTGACAACTTCGCTTCGGTAGCTTTTGTAGCCCCCTTTCAGCAACTGGACGCGCCAGCCGACCTGATCAAGGATCGTGGCAAAAGCGCCTGAACGCTGTCCGCCCCGCCAGCAATAGACCAGCGGTTGCCATGCGCCGTCCTTGTCCGCCAGTGGGCCTTGGAGGTGTAGCGCGGTGTTTTGTGCCACAAGTGCGCCGCCGATTTTGCGGGCCTTAAAGGGGCTTTCACGGGTGTATATGGTGCCGACTTCGGCGCGTTGGGCATCTGTGAGGACGGGCAGATTAATCGCACCCGGTAGGTGATCCTCGGCGTATTCGGCAGGCGCACGCACATCGATGATGGTATCAACGGTGAGATGGTGCAGTTGCGCAAGCGATGTGAGTGTTAGGGGTGTCATGCGCCCCTTAAGACGTATTCGTGCGCGATTGTCTCTAGTTATCGTGGGGTGGTGGAAACATCACGCCCATTGACACGTTGAAGACTGCAGGGTCGTGGCTAATTGCCCTAGATGTCTGGACTGTTCGAGGGAATGAGATAGCATCGGGGTTAACCCGTACAGTGATCTTCATGCTGCCTCATCACTGCTGTCGGAAATACAAAACGCACGTTTAGGCGAACAAATGAATAATGAGCGAAACAAGACAGAGCACAGCAGACATTGGCGCGTCGAGCGGGCAGATAATTTTGCTTTGATCGTGGATGCCTGTCGCTATTTCATCGTTCTGCGCGAGGTCATTATAGCCGCGCAACAGCAGTTGTTGCTGATTGGGTGGGACTTCGACCTCGAGATTGAAATGCTCCCCGGTGAGAGTGATGCGGAAGGTAATGCGCCGGACGGTTTGCCGAACAAACTGGGGCCGTTTTTGGAAGAAGTGATCCGGCGAACACCTGATTTGCATATTTATATGCTCAAGTGGAACGGATCGATTCTGGTAGCACCGGGGCGTCTCGCGCCGACGGCGGCCCTTGCTGCGTTTGGCAGTGATCGCATTCACCTTGCACTGGATGGGCATCATCCGTTCGGTGCCTGTCATCACCAGAAGATTGTGGTGGCGGATGATTGTGTGGCGTTTTGCGGCGGGATTGATGCAACGGAAAACCGCTGGGACACGCCCGAGCATTTGCCGGATGACCCACGCCGTGTGTGCAAGGATGGCAGCCCATCCGAGCCATGGCATGATGCGACTTCTGCCGTATCCGGGCCTGCTGCGGCGGCGCTGGGAGCATTGTCTCGGGAGCGGTGGAGCCGTGCCAGAAGTGAGGAACTGGAGGTGCCGACTAAAAACGGAAACCCGATCTGGCCTGAAGACCTTGAGGTTGCGGCATCAGATATTGATGTGGCGATAGCACGAACAAAGCCGCCGTTTGAAGGTGCGCCTTTGGTCAACGAGATTGAAGAGGCGTTTTTGTACGCCATCAAGACGGCACAGCGCAGCATCTATATTGAATCGCAATATTTCGCGGCTGATACGATCTGCGCCGCGTTAGAAGCGCGGTTGACGGATGTGGGCGGTCCGCAAATCGTGATCGTAAACCCTCAAACAGCGATGTCCGCCTTTGAAGATGACGCGATGCACGAGGTGCGCGATATCATGATCAACCGTCTCAATGAAGCTGATCATGAAAACCGGTTTCGCATCTGGCATCCCGTTACCTCGGCGGAGCAGCCGATTTATGTTCATGCCAAAATACTAATAACCGATGGTACCGCATTGCACATCGGATCGGCCAATATGAACAATCGCTCCTTGGGGTTTGATACGGAATGTAATGTGATTGTCGATACCAAGGATGATTTTATCGGGGCCTTTCAAAACCGTCTGGTATCGGAACATTTGGGAGTGACACCGGAAAAATTCGCGGATGTTTTGGCGCAAGAGAGATCGCTGATTGATGCGATTGAAGCGCTGAATTCAAAGAGCGGTCGCGGGCTGCGTGTGATCGAAGAACGGGAGTCGAGCATGCGCAGCACGCTTTTGGCACAGACCCGATTTATGGACCCACGCTATCATCCGGGTGAGGAAACCTCCACGGGAGAGGGCATTCGCCCGCGCCATATCGGAATTATGGTGGCGTTGGGGTTGCTTGGATATCTGGGATGGGCTGTTTGGCCTTAAGGGGAGGGTGAACGCCGTCAGACAAACTGAAGGTCGACAAGGGCTGATCTATTCGTCCGAAGCGTGGTCGGGGCGGTCTTTTGCACCGCGATGCTCCATAAAGCGGCTGACCCATAGAACTGTCGCGGCGAGCAATGCAGTTACGAGCGCGATTGCGGTATATCCAAGGCCTGCGGAGAGACCCACAGCGCCAGCAACCCAAAGGCTGGCAGCGGTTGCCATGCCGCCCACGCTTTTGTCCCCTTGGATGATTGCACCGGCCCCCAAAAAGCCCAAACCTCCAACCAACCCTTGGATCACACGTGAGGGATCAGAGGACAGGCCAGCGGCGACCATATCTGTTGCCATTTCGATCGAAATTATTGTGAAGACTGCAGCGCCCAGCGATACCATCATATAGGTACGGATGCCGATGCGACGATGTCTGACCTCGCGGTCGATACCCAAGATGGCACCCGCAAACAAAGCGCAGACCAGCCGCCAGATCCAGTCTGCCTGCGTGTAGTCAAAGCCGAGTAATTCAGACCATTCCATAGCTGTTCCTTGGTATATCTACATCAGCCGAACGCGGTGGGCGGCGACATGTTCCATAACTGTTCTAGAGCACTTTTTCAGGATGGCCGCTAAAAAATCTTAAATATTAAGGAACAACACGGCCCAAGAACCGTTTGTCTGGTGAATATTCATTTTTTAAGGAGACTGCTATGATCATGCAATCACTCAAAGACGTTTACCATGACCAACTTCAGGATTTGTGGAGTGCGAACAAACAATCGCTTGAGGCCGTGACGGCGCTTGGTCGGGCTGCAACAGACAAGGAGTTGTCAGAGGCTTTGATCAGGGGAGCGAATGGGATAAGCGACGGGATGGAAAAAGTTGCGGAGATTTGTAATCGCCACGACGTCGACCCTACCGGTGAGCACTGCAAAGGCATGGAGGGTCTTGTTAATGAAGCGCACGCGCATGTCCTTGCTACCGAGTTTGGTGACGACGATGCCCGTGATGCCATGATCATCACTCAGTATCAGCGCATGGTTCATTACGCGCTTGCGGGCTACGGCTGTTTGGTCGCCTTTGCCAACCGTCTGGAGCAGGACGAAGATGGTGCCATCTTGCAAGCATGTCTTGATGACACCTATGACGGCGACCGCGTGATGACAAAAATTGCGACAGGTGGCATCAACAAGGCAGCCGCATAACATCTCTTAGGCGCTTCCAAATCTAAATGTGAAAAAGCGGCCCCATGACAGGGCCGCTTTTTTATGTGCATAAAAGATGTGGGCTTGATTAGGATTTCTGGGCGTCCAGCAACGCTTGCTTCAAATCTCTGATCGAGACCGGCTTGCGCACCACATTGTCGTTGGACTTCAAAAAGTCGATCTGGCTGGCCTCATAGGCGGTAATGTAGACATAGGGAATGCCCCGCTCGGTTAAGATGCGCGCAATCGGCTCGGATGTTTTTCCCTGACCCAAATTTACGTCAAGACAGGCGACATCAAAATCACCTTCTTTTGCCAAGCCCAATGCATCTTTGAGGTGGGTAGAGGGCCCGACGACTTCAAACCCCAAATCCTCGAGCGCGTCAGCCATTTCGAACGCAATAAGTGCTTCGTCATCTACGATGAATATTCGCTTTGGATCGGATGTCATTGGTACTTAGTCCTCTTTATTCAGTGGCATTTCCAGGCTCCACTTGAAGCCTGCTTTGGGATAATCGATGATCACCTTGCCGTATGTTTCGGCAGCCAAAATCTGGTTTGTGATTTTCGATCCGAACCCCTTTGTTGTAGGACTAACGGGTGCAGGGCCATCAAGTTCCACCCACACTAGGCGAATGGTATCTTGCTGTGGTGTGACATAATCCCACATCAACTCCACACGCCCCTCTGTGTCGGACAGGCTGCCGTGTTTGAGGGCGTTTGTCGCCAATTCGTAAAATGCCATCGACAGTGACATGGCAATGCGGGAGGGCACTTCGACATCGGGCCCTTTCATCGTAATCCTGCCGCCTGCAATGCGTGCGATTGTGTCCTCGGCAATCTTGCCAATATGAGCACGATCCCAGCGGTTCCCGATCAGTTGCGAGTGTGCCTTTGCGTAGGCGTCCAGACGGCTGTCGATGGTGTCGCGGGCGCCCTCGGAAGCATTGGTGCCGCGCAAGGACTGGCTGACAATTGATTTGACCACGGTAAAGGCGTTTTTCACGCGATGGTTAAGTTCTGCGATCAGAACGTCCTGCTGAGCCATCAGGTGGCGCTCGTTATCTATGTCGATGAGCGCGACAGTTGCACCGCGCATCTGGCCGTCAGAGGCAAAAACGGGGCGGCAGACAATGCGCATCCAGAACATAGTGCCATCGCCACGTTGGTAATTCACATCAAGTTCGGCGTAATCGTGCCCCTCGCCTACTACCTTTGCCAATGGGTATTCATGGCTTTCAACCTGCTTGCCATTCTCGTGAAACGAAACCCACTCCCCGTAGGAATGTACGTCCTCGGAATTGTAGATTGGATGACGGACCATCTCTTCCGCGAGAGAGTTGCCAGTTGTGATTTTGCCGCTAGGTGCCTCGGCGAGAACGATGCCAATCGGGATGGTCTCCAGCATCGCCTCCAGAAAGCTAATGCGCTCGAGAGACTTTTCCTCCTGCATCACTTCCTCGGATTTCTGCAAAAGCACATCCGCGAGCTCTTGTTTTAGCCTAGTGTTCTCGGCTTTCAGGCCCTCAAGCGTTTCCGACATGCGTGATATCCAGTTTTTGAAAAAGTTTGTGTGATGAAGTTATGTTGCATGGGCTGTATGTCCAGCATTCGATGATCAGGACTGTTTTGACTTTGACGCTGGCAGCGTAGATGTGTCTCCTAAAAACCTGCCAAGTGTCTTGAAACCGTCGATTTCGTCGCAAACAATTTTTATCACGATAAGGATTGGCAAGGCCACGACCATGCCGATGACCGACCATATCCATGCAAAGAACGCGACAAAGAGGAATACAATAGTTGTGTTAAGTTGCATCCGGCGGGAGATAAGTACGGGTGTGATCAGCTGTCCTTCTATTGAGGTCAGGGCCATATAGGTGAGAAAAACGCCAACGGATATCCACGCTTCGTCAAAACTCACAAAGGCGACAGCGGCGGCGATACAAGCACCCAAAACACCACCCAGATAGGGAACAAAATTGAGCGCAAAAGCCATGAAGCCGAAAACAAGCGGACCGGGAAGGCCCCAATAGTACATCGCTGAAGCGATAGCTACGCCGAGGCCAAAGTTGATCAGGGCAATGCCGCCCAGATAACGGCCCAGACGCTCTTCGATGGAGTGCAGTACTTCTACGGCGCGGCGTTTGTCGGAAAAACGGTCAAAGCTTTCCAGAGTTTTGTGCAGGAAAAGGTCGCCTGAGGACACAAGGAAAAACAGTAGGATCAGAGTGAACAAGATGCTGCTCAGCAGGCCGGGTGCCATGCTGAAAAGGGTTGCGGCAAATCCTGTACGGGAAACAACTTCGACGGAAACGGTCCCCGCGTCTTGCTCTGCTATGATTTCCTCGGCGGCGGTCGTTGCGTTATTAATGGCTTCAAGTGCGCCACCGGAGGCGGAAATTTTCGCCTTGATCTGTTCCATTAGCGCAGGGAGGTCTTCGATAAATTGCGCGGTAGGTGCACTTAGCTGTACCATAAGAAGCAGGATCAAAGCGGTAAGGATGCTTGTAAATATGGTGGCGGATACAAACGGCGCAATGCCGTGGTTCTCCAAATAGCGGCGGGGGCGATTCAGTACGAAATACCCCAAGAATGCCGCCGTCACGGGTATCAGAAACTCTGCTGCCCATACCATCGCCTGAAGCAGTAAGATCAGAAATATCCCGACTACAGCGGTTTCCGCCCGACCTGATGTTATGCGCAATTTGTCAGGCAGGCTTTCTTCGCCTTGGCTTTTATCTGGCATGTCTTGGACCCCTGTGGTGCCATATGTACCGCGAAAGCGCGGCATTTTTACTAGATGGCTATTAGCCAACGCGTATCGGGCTACTTTTGTTCAATCTGTCGTAGTTTATTTTCACTTCGCGCGTCTGCGTGCAACGAAGTATCTGCGAGCTGCGTTGTCTGGCAAGCACTATATCTCCAACAAGACGGGAAACACTGGCCACTCAGGGGTCATCTGTCCGCTATTCACAGAAAGAGAATAACATGCATGAGCTGAAAACTTTATTGTTCGGATCAATCGGGACGATTGTCGAGACATCCGAATTGCAACGCCGTGCGTTTAATCAGGCATTCGACGAAAATGATATCGGCTGGGAGTGGGACACCGGGACTTATCGCGCGCTTCTGAAACAATCAGGCGGACGTCAGCGGATTGAGGATTACGCCTGTGAACGCGGAACTGCGGTGGATGCAACGGCCCTGCACGCGCGGAAGACCGAAATATTTAACCGAATGATGAAGGAAGAAGAAGTTTTGCCACGGCCTGGCGTTTTGGATGTTGTGCGCGCTGCGCAGTCCAATGGCGTGCGTCTGGGCTTTGTGACCTCCACTTCAGTCCAGAATACCGATGCGGTGTTTAACGCTCTGGGGGGTGCGCTTTCGCGCCAAGATTTTGATTTTGTGGGCGACGCAAAGATGGTTGAAAACAGTAAGCCAGCGCCAGACATATATCAGGTAGCTAAAGAAATACTACAAATCGATCCGAAAACCTGTCTTGCGATTGAAGATACCGCTGTCAGTCTGGCAGCAGCGACAGCTGCGGACTTAAACTGCATCGCATTTCCTGGCGCCTATGCAGACGTGGACGAATTTAAGAGCGGTGTCATAATTGAGCGCAACACTTTGTCTTTTGAGCAGTTATTGGAGCATATGGTCACCATCAAATAATTTTTGTGATGAGGCCCCCGATGAGCAAATAGGGGACTATTGCAAGAACAAGGATCACGCCGTCCCGTGCAAACATTCCTAGCCCCAAAAGCGCAACGGACAATCCGATCAGCGACGACGAGAAGGGGACCAACTCCAGCAGCGGTAGGAAAAGGCCTGATACCACACAGAGGGTTTGAGGTATGATAACAAAGGGTTGTCGCGTGATAGCGATCAGGCGGGTCTGTGTCCGCCGATCGAGCCAGCCTGCCACGGGGTGGACCTTTTCAAAAGCAATTCGTACGAGGCTCCGCTTAGCCTCGAGGCGCAATATCCATTGCGGTAGCCACAAGTGGTTTCGCCGTAGCAGCATCTGTATCGAAACCAAAAATATAATCATCCCCATCGTGGAAGAAAAAAGCGGGATACCGCTGAGGGGGCTGACAAGTGCAATCGCTGGCACAATGAGTAGGGGGGCAAAGCTCACCTTACCGATGAGATGAACGATTTCATGCACTGTGATCGGGCCGTCGTTTCCGGCCTCCTCAATACGCTTGAGCATGCTCATAAGGTTTTCAGAGCGTGTCCTCATTCAAATATCCTCAAATCCTCGTGAAGTAGTGCTGTCGCGCATACGCCAAGAGTATGTATGCCCTGCTACCGCGCAAAACACCCCCGTCAGGATCATACTACGCCATGGCAAGTGCCGGACGGAACCGAAATGCCGTGCGGATGGTTGGAGGTGTGAATAGGAGAGATATTATGACAAATTTTTCATATGGTCCAATCAACGAGATTAAGACTGATAGCGAGACAGTTCACGCATTCCGAGTGACAGGACACATCGATGATGACGCATCAGAGGCGTTGGCGAAATATATGAATGCCGTTTTTGACCGTTCTGAGAAGGTGAACATGTTGCTGGATTTAACTGGTTTCACTGGAAGCGATTGGGACAGCATGTTGGACGGCGATGTGATCACCTCACGGTTCCGCGCTCTTTCGCACGTTTCCCGTTATGCCGTTATCGGTGCCCCTGAAAAGGCGTCTAAAATGATCAATTTGATGGATAAAATCATCCCCGTTGAAGCAAAAGCCTTCGAGGCGACTCAGCATGAGCAAGCTTGGGAGTTTGTTGGTGCGCGTCCGGTACCCGAAGTCGCATAACGGAACCAACGGCGCACCCGATACGTTTGAGATATGAACCGCCTGCAAGCGGATAATAGACATTGAAAGGAATACCGATGACTGACCACACACCCAACCCAAAGAATGACAGCAGCGACGAAACCGTGATTGGCTTCAAAGGCGCTGAACAGCACCACGATCTGAAAGGTCAAGCGGGCGAGAATGGTGACCCAAGTCATGCCCATGTCGATGGCGAGGCGAGCGCAGAAATCAAAGACGCAGTCGATGGGTCGAACGCTGATGGTGCGGTCTCTGATGCGCTAAAAGACGCAACCAAGAAATAGTACGAACCCCGCCCAAGACCAAACAGGTAGGGGGCGGGTTCAATCAATGAGCACACAAAGGAACGCGGAATGGCAAGTTTTTCCGAAGGTGACAAGGTTAAATGGGAGTGGGGCAGTGGGTACGGTACAGGCGAAGTGCAGTCCGTGTTCAATGAAAAGACCACGCGCAAGATCAAAGGGACCGAGGTGACGCGCAACGGCTCCGTTGAGGATCCTGCACTCTACATTAAACAAGATGATGGCGACGCTGTGCTAAAGCTCGCGTCCGAGGTTGAGAGCGCGTGAGCACAAGTCTCGTCTATGTCACCGACGCGGAGCCAGGAATTTCGCGCCGGCGACGTGGGAGGGGCTTTAGTTATGTCGCGCCTGACGGAACGACCATCGCGCGTGGCGCAGAGCGGGCGCGCATTGAAGCGCTCGCTGTTCCGCCGGCGTATGAAGATGTCTGGATTTGTTCGAAAGAGAATGGACATCTGCAAGCAACAGGCCGCGACACGCGCCATCGCAAACAGTATCGGTACCACCCTCAGTGGTCTGCTAAACAAGCAACCACAAAATACGAGCAATTGGCAGACTTCGGGGAGGTATTACCCAAAATCAGGCGCAGAGTCGAACGTGACCTTTCCAACGATCCAGGCGATGCCGAATTTGCCCTTGCTGCCGCTGTATTGATGATTGATCGCGCAGCACTGCGCGTTGGGCAACAGGAATATACCGATCAAAATGGCAGTTATGGCGCGTTGACCTTAAGGCGCAGACATTTGCGGATTCGTAAAGACGCACTGGAACTTAAGTTCACGGCGAAAGGCGGTACCAAGGTCCGTAAAGAACTTACGGACAAAAAGCTGCAAAAAATGCTTCATAAAATACAGGATGTTGAGGGTGCTACTTTGCTGTCTTGGACGGACGAAGCTGGCGCGGGACAGAGCCTGTCCTCGCATCAGTTGAATAACTACTTGACCGAGGCCTCCGGCAAAGACGAGGTAACCGCAAAAACATTTCGGACATGGGCCGGAACGCTCGCTGCATTTGAATGCGCGGAAAAAGGGCATGCAACGATAACCGAGATCGCCGAGGCGGCCTCCAAACGGTTGCATAATACGCCGTCTGTGGCGCGAAATAGTTATATTCATCCTGCAGTTATCGCTTTGTCAGGGGAGCCGCCCGTTGCAATCACTCCTTTACGCAAATCGGGTCTGTTCGTGGCTGAGCAACGGTTATTGGGTCTGCTGACCCGCTGAAATTATTTCAATAAAGGATTCTTTCTTTGGCAAATTCAAAAACACGTGACCTTACCAAAGGTCCCGTTTGGAAAGCGCTTACTGTGATGTCCGCGCCGATGAGTTTCGGGATTTTCTCGGTTATCGCTGTGGGTCTTGCCGACGCCTATTTCCTTGGAATGGTAAGTGCTGCGGCACTTGCTGCTGTCGGGTTCATTTATCCTGTGATCACCGCCCTCACATCCCTGTCGATCGGGGTAAGTGCGGGGGCTAACGCAGCGCTGTCCCAGCGGATCGGTAAGGGGTGCGATGCGGAGGAGACGCGCCGCCTCGGCCTGCATGCCATTGGACTGGGTATCGCATTATCGATTGTTGCAGGTTTGCTAATCTGGGTGAGCTTTCCTTCTCTATTCTCTGCGCTCGGCGCATCTGGCGACGTCGCAAAAGAGGTTGCAGCCTACATGCCGCTTTGGGCGTTTTCGTTTCCATTTTTGGTAACGATGATGATTACCAACTCGGTTTTTCGCGCTCACGGGGATGGTGCTACCTCTGCTGCAATTATGATCGTGGCCGCATTGTTCGGTATTATTCTGAATCCAGTCTTTATTTTTGGATGGGGGCCGGTGCCTGAGATGGGAACAGCGGGGGCCGCGCTGTCGACACTGATTGGTCGCGTGGTCGCGATGGTGCTTGCCCTTTGGATTGCATGGCGCCGGGGCTTATTGGGGATCTGTGGGCAGATTTTGCATAGCTTTGGCAAAAATTGCCGCACAATTCTGAATGTCGGCGCACCTGCGTCCCTCTCTAACGCGATCAATCCTGCGGGCATGGCATTGGTGACAGCAGCAGTCGCGACCGTCGGGGATGATGCGGTTGCAGGTTTTGGTGCGGCGGGCAGGGTGCAGTCGATCCTGTTGGTGCCGCTGATGGCGCTTTCGGCGGGGATTGGTCCCGTAGTAGGTCAGAACTGGGGTGCAGAGAAGCAGGAGCGTGCGCAATCTGCCACCCGTTGGGCATTTGGTTTTAGCTGTGTCTACGGCGCTGTTGTTGGGCTGGTTTTGCTTCTGTTTGCAATGCCAATTGCGGGGCTTTTGGCGGCAGGGCAGGCGGATCAGGACTATGCAGCGCTCTATTTGCGCATTGTCGGGTTATCAATGTTTGGGTACGGCCTAGTTGTGATTGCCAACGCGGCGATGAACGCGCGGGATAAGGCGCTTTGGTCCATGTCCCTCAGCCTAGGCCGAATATTCGCGATCTATTTGCCGCTGGCGTGGATCGGGGTTGGTGTCTTTGGCTATATTGGTGTCGTTGTTGCAGCTGCAGTGGCCAATGTCGTTGGTGGCGGCGCTGCGGTCTTTGCAACGCGACATGTGGATGTGTTTAGCTTCCCTACGGCGCGCGCTGTCGAAGGGGCGTTAAAGAGTACCTAGGAACAATGGCGCAAATTGCAGCCCGCTTTCATGGCGATCGCGGGAGGAACGTTGCGGGTAGGTGTGCGTTTGTCACTGCCCGAACAGGAGAAGAATAATGTCGAACCACACACGAGAAGAAGCCGAAGTTGTAAAACACGCCGAGGGTCTATCACCAAAGTTGATATTTGAGGTAATCCGCCGCGACGGTGTGGAAGAGCTGGAGCGCCCCAAACTCTCTCTTATGTGGTCAGGAGTGGCGGCAGGTATCATGATTTCGCTCTCGGTTCTGGGCGAGGCGATATTCAGAACCTATCTGCCAGATGCGCAATGGTCATACCTCGTAGAGAACCTCGGCTATAGCTTTGGATTTCTTGTTGTGATCCTTGGGCGCATGCAGCTTTTCACCGAGAATACGATAACGACCGTGCTGCCGTTGATGCAGGAACCAACGCCAAGTATGCTAGGACGTGTAGCAACCTTATGGGGGATCGTGCTCCTTGCTAATGTTGTCGGAGCCTTTGCTGCGGCATATGGTTTTGCGCATACTTCCGCCATTCCGACCGAGCTGTTGCCCGCAATTGAAGAATTATCCCGTCATGCAACAGGATTTGCGCCAATGGAGGCATTTCAGCGTGCTATACCCGCAGGCATCCTCGTGGCCGCGATTGTCTGGATGTTGCCTGAATCCGATGGTTTCGGCTTTTTCGTAATCCTTGTTTTCACATGGATGATCGCCGCAGGGGATTTTACTCATATTGTAGCGGGATCGGTCGAGATGGCGTTTCTTATGGTGCAGGGATTGTTGCCGCTTAATGAGGCTCTGTTCAGCTTTTTCCTCCCAGTTTTGGCAGGCAATATTTTGGGCGGAACTTTGATTTTCGCGCTGCTCGCATTTGGACAGGTGCGGCACGAGTTGAAATAATAATCTTCGCTAGATTGGAACAAAGTCTGCGCGACCCGGTTGTCTTGATAACAAGTTAAATCAATCGAAGGAACTAATCATGGAATATGCAGGTATAGGCGGCGTTATCGTATTGGCTCTCAACATCTGGGCCATTATCTCGATCTTCAGCTCGGGCGCGACAGTTGGAAGCAAAGTGATCTGGACATTACTTGTCCTAATTCTGCCCGTCATCGGTTTTGTCATCTGGTTCTTTGCGGGACCACGCGCAGCAGGTTCCCACGCATAAAATTATTACGATGAAAAAAGGGCACGGAGGGGCAACTCTTCGTGCCCTTTTTTTGTGGCCAGTGAGCTATGATAAAAGCTTCTGATGGCAACGAAAACGTCGCCGTTCAATTAGAAGTCGCGCATTTCCGGCTCAAACTTTTCGACGGTGAATGTCACGGCAAAGCTATAGTTGTCGACTGTTTTCTTAGTGGTTAACGCGCCGCCAAGCTGTAAGACAAAAGCGTTCATCAACTCACTGCCAAGGCCGGTACTATCTTGTGGGTCATGTGCGCCAATAGAGTTAGTCACAGCTAAGCTGCACTGATCTCCAGTTTGTTTAAGAGATACTGTTAACTCGGGTTTCCGGTCCTCCCCTGTGCCGAGGTGCTTGACCGCATTTGTTACGGCTTCAGCAACCAAAAGGGACAAGGGGACCGCCTGATCAGGATAGAGCATAACAGGGTCAATATCGGTCTCGACATGGGCAGAATCCTGTGCCGCAATTCCCATCGAGGCCGATTTTTGCACAATCTCGGCAACCAGATTTCCTGCATCAACCCGACCACCAGCCTGTGTCTGATAGAGGTTGCGATGAATGGTGGCGAGGCTAAGAACGCGGTCCTGAACGCGGGACAATACTGCCTTTGTCTCGGGCTGCTTTGCCGTGCGGATCTGCATGTTCATGATTGAGGCAATGAGCTGGAGATTGTTTTTTACGCGATGGTGAACTTCTTTGATCAAGACGTTCTTTTCGCGCAGCGTATCTTCGAGCCGTGCCTCCTCGCGCATAATATCATCGGTTAAGCGGTCGTAATTGCCACTCAGCGCCCGCAACTCATTCGGCATAGCAACCTGCGGGCGGCCCTGATCAATCTTTCGATCCTTCGAGAATGCATCCATATTCCGCCTGATGCGCGACAGATGGCGCAAGACCAATGTGTAGATCGAGAGGAGGGCAACTGCCATGCTGCCAAACCACATCAGGGTAGGAAAAATGGCGGGTTTGATAAAGTCACCAAC
The DNA here is from genome assembly GCF_947499945.1 of uncultured Sulfitobacter sp. GTDB lineage: Bacteria > Pseudomonadota > Alphaproteobacteria > Rhodobacterales > Rhodobacteraceae > Sulfitobacter. The sequence goes on from NZ_CANMQD010000002.1 coordinate 106,272, forward strand.
GACCTGGGCAAGGCTTTCTTCCTGACGCCAAATGCCTAAAATTGCTAGAGGGCTGTCCACAATAGAGATCACTGTGTAAATCCGCGGGTCACCATCCCTGTTTGGGCTTGTGAAAGTCAATCCGTCGTTGGGTTGCTGTAGAAGGGACAAATCCTTCGGAAGTTCGTTTCCGCCAGCGATTGTGCCGCTCTGCGCAGGCATGGTGTCTGTTTGCGGCGTAAAGACGAGCAGATCGATAAGGGCCAGATCGTCACGTATGTTCTCTGGAACGGGGAAGTCTTCCTGCGGGACGCTTATTGACACAACGCCGCCGATTGTTCCGTTAACTAAGAATGAAGCCTGCACCAAGTAGAAAGAGGTCAACCCTTTTTCGGTCTGCTGCTTGACTATTTGTACACGTTCGGTGTCCTCAAATGCCGTGCTGGTGGATGCAACAGAAGCGCCGCCAGATACGTTGATCGATGCCCTACATATTACTCTGCCACCGTCCGATCTGATTACTATGTCGCTGCCGGCTGGATAGGCTGCAAGAATACTTGAGAGTTCAGATTGGCACTTGTTTGGTGTCGAGCTTAAATCGGCTGCGAATATCGCTAAGGTATCAACAACGCTTTTGGCCCGCTCAAGCGTCAATCCTTGAGTTTTCGCACTATCGGCTGTCACAGCCAAAATGATACGTGCGTCGTTCTGTTTTGCCTGCACCTCGACACGGTTTGTCTGATAGACTGCGATGGCCCCCAACGGCAGCAAGGCAACTGACATCAGCACAACGATCTGAAATCGCAAACCGTTGTACCATTTGTTTTCCTTCACGATGGCAAGCCGGGGCTACCAATAACGGCCATCGTAGCATTGTCGGTAAGCTCAAGTGCGTCATCGCTATCCAGTTGTAGAAGCTCGGTCAGCTTGGCACGGGCACGGTTAACACGGCTTTTTATTGTGCCAGTGGCCACACCGCATGTCTCTGCTGCTTCGTCATAGGAGAACCCGGAGGCACCTACCAAAATGAGGGCTTCGCGTTGCTCAACGGGCAATTTAGCAAATGCCTGTTTGAAATCCATCATCTGCAAGTGGCCATCATGCGCAGGTTTCACCGAGAGTGTATCCGAAAATACATTGTCGACATCCGCAACTTCACGGTTCGTCTTTCGTGTGGAGCTGTAAAAATTGTTGCGCAGAATTGTAAACAGCCAAGCACGCATGTTGGTACCGGGTTCAAATTTATCGAGGTTCGTCCATGCTTTCAGCACAGTATCTTGCAGCATATCATCTGCTGTGGCGCGATTCCGCGTTAGGCTGAGGGCAAAGGCGCGCAAAGCTGGAAGGTGTGTGATTAGTTCGTCTTTTGGATCAGGGACGCTCATTTTTTGTCCTTTTCTTCCATGTCTTGCGCGCGCAGGACGGACAGCAAATCTAGGATTTGACCCGGCATGCTATCCTCTTCCAGGTCTGCAAATACTTTTTTGAGGTTATTATTGATCAGATTGGCAATTTCTTCGTTCTGTTGATCGTCGCTGTCGCTCATTCTAAAATATCCTCAATAAAGTTGGCTACGCGTGGAACTAAACCGCTCGCCCCCCGTTTGGTTCCTATAAAAACACAATAAAGGCACTTATAATGAATGATAACTCTGCAACAGCGACATTTTCTGATCGTATTACAGCAGAACTGCCTTACCTGCGCCGGTATTCACGGGCGCTGACAGGGTCTCAGGAGCGGGGGGACAAATATACCGTCGCCACATTGGAAGCCTTGTTGAAGGATAGGTCCGCTTTTGAAAACGGGCATCCTGCCAAGGTTAATCTGTTCAAGTGTTTTCATGCCATCTGGGCGTCATCGGGACAGCAGTTCGCAGATGACGAGGGAGGTATCCGCAGTCGCGCACTTGGGCTGCTTGCCAATCTTACTGCGAACTCACGTGAAGCGCTTTTGCTGCGCACGATAGAAGACATGAGTTATGATCACATTGCCGTGGTAATGGGGATTGAGCCGCAAGACGTTCGCGATCTGATCGCCACAGCCAATGTTGAGCTTGCCGACAGCTTTAAAGGGCGGGTCTTGATCATTGAAGACGAGCCGATTATCGCGGCTGATTTGTCGGCCATCGTGAGCGATCTGGGTCATACTGTGACGGGCATTGCGCGGACACACACAGAGGCGGTGAAACTTGGGAACGCGCACAACGCGGATCTGATCCTGGCGGATATCCAACTTGCTGATAATTCGTCTGGTATCGAAGCCGTAAATGACTTGCTCGAACTGATGGACGTGCCTGTAATTTTCATCACAGCATTCCCCGAGCGTCTGTTGACGGGCGATAAGTCAGAGCCTGCATTTCTGATCTCAAAGCCGTTTCACGAATTGGAAGTTAAATCGGCTGTGAGCCAAGCAATGTTCTTCGCTTCGACCGAAACACTCAAGAGTTAAGCAAAGTTACTGACTGATCGTGGGGGCCGCTTTATTTGCTCCCACAGTTTAGAATTTGCAAAGGCCACGCTACAATGTGCAGCGTGGCCTTTCCTATCAGTTACGGACAGCTCTCAAAATCAATGTCGCTACGAAGAGCGCCAAGAAAATAAAGAACAGAATCTGAGCGATACCTGCTGAGGCAGAGGCGATTCCGCCAAATCCGAACAGAGCAGCGACAAGCGCTACGATAAAGAAAAGAAGTGCATAATAGAGCATGGAATTCTCCCGTTTGGTGCATTGGTGCGCAGCGCTGCCACCGCGCGTTTCACCAAGTCAACGAGGGTAGAGCAGGCTTGGTTCCACGTTCACTGCGTTGCCCATGATGGCATCAGCTTTCTGGTTAAGCATGCCAATCGTTCGGGTGCTTCCGCTAGCCAACCTGTCTTATCAAGCCCGAGAGGATCATTTCGGAGGTAAAGGGTGTTTGTACAAAAGCAGCGGGGAAGCCTACATCCCTTTCACTCCCGATAAACAGTACTTCTCCTTGACTGGCCACGCGCTCTTGCAAAAGGGCAAGCATCGGGGCGGTCGCCACACTGGCGCTCAGTACGACACAAATAGGCGACGTCACCTTGTGGATATGCTGTTCAGCATCCTCTTGGCGACGAAACAATTTCAACTCTGCTTCAGGGAATTCGGATTGAAGGATACCTGTCAAATCAAGACCGATAACGGGGTCGGGTTCCACAATAACAAAACTGCGCCGACTGATGGTAATATACTTGTCCATCAGATCTGATTAAGGTCTCAAACAGCGCCCCGCATTAACCTATGACATAGGATACACGATAATTTGGCAACGAAATGTGAAAATTGTGCGCTACGGCGGCGCGATGTGTTCGAGGGTATGTCCGCCGAGGAGGTGAGCTTCATGCAGCGATTTAAGGTCGGCGAGCTTGTTGTTGATGCTGGCACGCCGATCCTGATGGAAGGGTCGAACAGTCCACAGCTCTTTACGGCGCTCCATGGTATGGGCTTGCGCTACAAATTGCTGGCTGACGGCAAGCGTCAGGTCGTGAATATGATTTTCCCCGGTGACTTCATTGGTCTTCAGGCAGGTGTGATGGGGGAGATGGGCCATTCGGTGGAGGCGACGACGAAGATGACGTTGTGTGTTTTTGACCGTTCGGAGTTTTGGTCATTCTTCAAAGAGCGTCCTGACAGGGCGTTTTCGCTGACATGGCTTGCGGCCATTGAGGAGCATTTCATGGGCGATGCGCTTACGACAATTGGTCAGCGCACAGCGCTTCAGGCGGTGGCATGGGCCCTGTCCCGGCTGTTTATCCGTGCGGACGCTTTGGGAATGGTTACGAATGGCACGATGAAGCTGCCATATATTCAGCAAGACATCGCAGATGCGCTGGGCCTGTCACTGGTGCATACCAACAAGACACTGTCGGTTCTCAGATCGCGGCAACTCGCGCATTGGACTGATGGAACGCTGCGGGTGCCCGATCTTGCCACTTTGGCAGAAATTGCGATGCTTGATGACCTTAGCGCGCGCAAAAGACCGATCATGTAGCCAGTGCTGTAGTATTGAGGGACTCGGCTGTTGCCGTTGACCCTAGCCCAATTCAAGAAATTGATTTTATAATCGCAGATTGAACATACGTAACGCGCCGAAGGATTGGCGTTCGTGACGGGACTTGGCAATTTCTTATCGAAGCCATGGACCCCGTATTATGGTAAAATGGGATGATGTTGCGACCACCATTTGGTTACCGCAAACGTTGCTCCGTCTCGACGTCAAACAGCATGGCGCGGTCCAGCGGTATCTTACCCCAACGTTTGGGCCTTCTTTGGAACATTCCTTGCCGCGTTCTGCCACGATGATTTTTGTGCCCTAGCCTGACAGCAGGTGAACAAAGCAGACGCCGCCCAGTGCTTTGGTCATGTCCATGGTGAAGCTATCACCGCTCGCGTCGATCTAGATGAGTTTAGGTCGGATGCCGAGAGTGATGGCTATGCCGTTTTCGGGTCGCGTTGCGAGCAGGGCGTACGTCCCTTCAAGATTCGCAAGTGCCACGGCCTTGCCTGTGGGAAGTACCATCCAGAAAGTTATTATGGGTGGCCCAATGAAGCTTGCAACGAATTTGCTGTCAGGGTCGCGTGCAATCGCCCTCCGAGTGGCGCAACAAAAGACGCCTAATTCGGCGTATGGGAAAAAGATCAATCCTGTGGATTGCTTGGATGTCGCCACAGCGTTTAACGATGTCTTTCATGACGACACCGGAGCATTGGGTGGGTGCGACCTGATCCTTACGCGCCAATGATAATTTGCTGTGGCTGGCATGTTGTTTATCGACAAATACAACCTGATCATTGTCGATCAGGCCAAGGCGGATCGCTGCGTGCAGTGGTGGTGGGCCTTCTTCTGGGGTTCAACGAACTGCATCCGCAAATGTGCGTTTAGTTGAGGATCGTTAAACGTGAAGCGTGAAAACTCAGATCTGCAATGCGTTGGGTGCGAACCCGCCAAATGTGATTAATTGGTATACCGCGAACCGCATTGGCCCTTATACCTAAGACCAGCGGGGCATATACTACCGCGAGGTCATCTTTAAAAAGCAGGGCTTGAGTGTACCTACAACCTTTGACGAAGAGCTGGTCAGATGTGAAAAAATCGTCATATCGGGCCGCGCTTGTTGTGCGATCGGTTTAAATCTCCTCTGAGATGCGGGCAGCTGGTTCGATTACCTTTAAATGCGCCCGTGTGGCGAGGTGGAGTGGTTTAATCCACGCATTCGCGTGACAGTTGCAAACTGGCGCAGGCTGATCAACTTGCGCGGCTTTTTCGCTGATCACCAACCGTACTCTTGGCAGCAAGCATGGAGCTTCATGAACGACTGCGAAGCGCTAAGGTGGCTCGGTCGACGAACAGATCGACTTCTACTGGGTCCCCATGATTGCTATTATCCGAAGTCAGCGCCTATGTGTCCAAATCGAAATATTTAATAAGTGAGTGTTCTGGACTCATCGCAAACATTGAGGAATTGAAAATGAGACAGATAACTGGAACACGCAAAAGTCCTGACGAAAAGATTGTCAAAAATATCAAGCGGGCCACCATTGCGCGCCAAGGCATTGTACCGCAATAGACGCTCGTTCTAACTTCTACAAAAGACTGACAACCCCATGTGATTTACTGGAGCAGCAATCTATCTTTGGGCAAAGACCTTGATACGCTGACGGCCGCACATGTGATTGATGTGACAAGTGGAATGCCTAACGAAAATTCTGAGCTGTCTCTTTCCTCCAAAACTACACTTAGCTTTCCGAGGTAGGCGGGGCTGAATTTGATCAGCAGCGACGCCACGCTGATGTTGTATGAATTTCGCTGGAATGCGGTTGAGGAAGAGGATGCTCCGAGGTTTTGTGTGAGGATGCGGGTAACGGTTTCACGCTGACCTTCGAATTTCCCGTCGATCCGCAAGCGCGTATTATTACCTGCAAGACCGTGTTGGACGTCGCGGTTTGCAGGTTTGGTGATTGCTGAGGTTTTCATTATTGCTGGTCGGGCGGTCACACGATGGGCGCTGAGGAGTGGCAGGGCGGTCGCCGTCAAGTATGATGGGATCACACAATGGACATGCAGATCGTGGCGGCCACGCGTTTTGAGACCGCCCCCTTTATCCGACCCATTCGGACACTGGACTGACTGGCTTCGCTGCTAGCTTTCAGCGCCAATTGCGCGACCGGATGTTTCATGCCCAAGCCTGACACACCGCTCCCTGCGCACTACTACTGTTGAGAGGCGGCCTGATTTTATCACAAGTGGCCTGTTCCAAAAGAGACGGCGCAGCGTAAGGCACACCCGAGGGGAGAGAGGTTCGTCTTTGGTGACGGTGGGTTCGGACGCCGCGATGATGACACCACCAGTCCGCATGTCTGGATCATTGTTCCGCGCAAATACCCCCGACGCTTCGACTCCACTTATTGAGCATGTGCACAGTTTTGGTATGATGTTTGGTCTATGGTTCGGGTCTGAGATGATCTTCGAGGACAGCGGCGTCTGCCGCGTCGATTCCGATTGCGCTTCGGGCGCATCCGACCCGACACAGCGTCGGCAGCAAAAACCTGTCAACATGGCGCTGCCGCATGTGGGAGATTATCTTTGCGACCAGAGAGCGATCATTTTGTGCGATAACCCTATCGACTATATCAAATGGGATCATCGTCGCGTCCTGCCGATACCGGATGCGGCCTTGACCCATGGGACCTATGCCTTGTTTGACCGTTTGCGAGCCGGTTTGCGGTGGTCGAGATTGAAAGCAGTGCTTCGTTTTTGCTTCCGTACTGATTCCGGGATAACCTGCGTGAATTAGGTGCGCGCGAGCGGGAGTTCTAAGGAGCGTCCCTTAGTGGTGGAAAGACATCCGCGACTGGATGCGCAGCGCAAATACCCTGCGCCTCAACAGTGCGGGCTCTGCTGTAATCGTTGAGCAGCAACAGAACCTATTTGGCGCGTGCTTTGTCGTCACCGCAGGTAAGGCCGCGGCCAGTGCGTAAACAATACCGCGGCTCTTGGGGCTCACCGCTTTTGAGCCAGCAACCGTGGAAAAAATGGGCCTTTCACGCGGTAAACCCGTGCTCAAACAGCGCGACCTTGTGCTGTCTCAGCGCATTACCTGGGTCACGATGAAAAATGCCGATTCAGGCCAAGATGGTCAAAAAAGGGGCACGCGACATGGAACTTGTTTCGGAAGCGCGAATTTCAGGCACAGGTAGCCAAAGCCGCAGTCCTGCAATGTGCGCTGGAGGCAATCCTGCACTGGAGCCAACCAGCGAGCGCATTCGTTTGTCAGTCGATGAGAGGGCGCTTAATATATACTGTCGCCTGACGAGCTGCTGTCGGAGCGTCGTGCCGCATGGAAGCCACATTAGCCAGATTAACCGCGCGGCTTCGTCAAAGTCTAAATCGATCCTGTGACCCAAGTCGACCGAGGGGCAACCCTCGCATCTCTGGTGGGAAAAGAAACCCATCCTGTCACAAGGTAAAGCCCCTGAAGATTGAACACATCGCGTTTCTTGGTTTGCGCAGCCCGCGCATATCGAACATCAATGCCGCAAGAGTACGCTCATATCCGAAGACATTGTGAACACAGTCTTGTTCCTTTAGTCGAACTTCAGCCGCATGATGATGGGCCAACTGATCGTCGTAGGTGGCGGCTTTATAGTTTCGGGATAGGGGATGGATAGCATGCAAGATTTGGCTGAGTGGATCGCCGTCGATTGGGATACCTCGTATCTGAGGGTCTGGATGATGGGCCCTGACGGGTTGCCGTTTGCCCAAGACAGCTCTGACAAAGGGATAGCAAGTCTTGCGCAGGGCGCATTTGAATCTGCGCTTTTAGAGCTTGTGGATCCATATCTCGCATCTGATCATGTCACCCCTGTGATTTGTACGGGCATGGTCGGCGCACGTGAAGGGTGGCTGGAAGCGCCCTATGTTGCGACCCCTTGCGCCCCGCCCAGCGGACAATCGGCTGTGACTCCCGCCTGTACTGACCCTCGCCTGTCAGTGCATATCCTGCCAGGGGTGAAGCAGATGTCCCCGCCTGACGTGATGCGCGGTGAGGCGGCGAAGATCGCAGGTGTTCTAAGCAGCCAGCCCGATTTTGACGGTATTTTGTGTCTGGCTGGCACCCACACAAAATGGGTGCACATCAGTGCGGGCGAGATTGTCAGCTTTCAGACCTGCATTACGGGTGAAATTTTTGCCCTCCTGTCACAGCAGTCTGTTTTGCGCCATACGGTAACCAGTACCGGATGGGATCAGGGCAGCTTTTTGACAGGTGTGGCCAACGCGATGGATCGCCCACAGGCCTTTGCTGCGCAACTATTCGGGATGCATGCTGCGGAGCTGTTATTGGACACTCCTGCTGACGCTGCACGTGCGCGGCTGTCAGGGTTATTGATCGGTTTGGAGCTGGCTGGCACAAAGCCTTATTGGTTGGGCCGTCATGTGGCGATCCTTGGTGTAAATGATGTTGCGGCGCACTACCGCATCGCATTGGCGGAGCAGGGCATTCAGGCTGAAATGCTGGAGAGCATAGACTTTACGCTCGCTGGACTAACTTCAGCGTACAGCGGATATAAAGGGGCCAACACATGAACTGGAATGCCATAGCCATCCTGCAAATCATTCAGACGTATGAAGTGTCAGAGATTTGCGCAACGTTGATCGCAGAAGGCGTCACCCGTGTCGAGGCGCCACTCAACTTCCCCGAACTACTTAAATAGATTGAAGCAATGACATACAGTCAGGGCGCGTGTGCGCGTGACGGGGATCGAAGTGCGCCTTGATATACCTTTAATCGCCTCTGTTTTTGACAGCCGCTTTGACTATTATATCGATCCGCCAACAGGTCAGATTACGAGGGTGCCGCTGGGCGGCAGTAATGGCTGGCTTGAAAGTTGTGTTGGGCTCGCTCACTGCTACCCCGCCGCGCTGGGCCTATCCGTGGGCATTCTTCCGGCTAAAACGTGCAACACGCCATCAGGGCACATTTCAACCCCCGTGACATGCCACGGGTTGGTCTGGGTCATTGGACCAGAAGCTGTCCGACGGAAACCAAATTTGATTTAGTGAGGACAAACGTTTCATCAATTCGCATTAAATACGACCACACCCTTCGCTTTTTGGCACCGCTCTTGAGCCACAGGGAAGGACAGAAGCACCCGACCAACCGGATTTCCCTTCCGTGATCCTATCTGTTGGTGGCACCTGTCATCAGACAACCCTTTTCACTTTCTCGCAAGGGTTGAATTAAAAATGGCGCTGCGTACCTGCGGACATCCATCGGAGTTTCGCGAAATCCGTTAAGAGAACGGCCAAACCATTTTAGTTCTTAGAGAATACCTGAATTGTGTTTGCGTGATCGGGTCATGTTCTGATGTTCGCAAAACATGATATGTGCTGACACAAGGATCAGAGTGCTGGAACAGAGCCTTCTTGGTATAAGCAGCGCAGTTCATGTGGTTTGATGCGTATTATCTTCGCGTCCACGCTGATCAGTTGACGAGTTCACTCCGCCTTACGGCATGGAGCATACAACATATCCTATGCATCCACCGTTACACGGCGATACGATTGCCAAAGGCAAGCGGAAGGTGGCGATTGTTGTGATATCATTCTTTGATAACAGCCGTTTTGACAAATATTACTGCGCCGCTTGCTTTTCAGGACAGAACTGTGAGCCACAAGCGAATTAGGCACAGGCAACAGGTCGGCATTTCCAAAAGGTCATCTTTATCTGCTTTCACAAGGACGTCAGACGCACTAGGCGTCCGTAAGAATTGCAATGCTAGGAAAGTTTTATGGCGCAAAAATCTACTATTTATAAAGTGGAACTTTCTGTTTCGGATATGGATCGCCACTATTACGAGACCCATAAACTAACTGTGGCAAGGCACCCGTCAGAGACGGATGAGCGGCTCATGGTGCGACTGTTGGCTTTTGCGTTGAATGCCAATGAGCATTTGGAGATGACCAAGGGTCTGTCGACGGATGACGAACCTGACATCTGGCAAAAAAGCCTGAGTGACGAGTTGGAATTGTGGGTTGCGTTGGGACTGCCGAGCGAAAAGGTGGTGCGTCAGTCCTGCGGCAAATCAGGTAAGGTTATAATCTATTGTTACGGCGGCAGGACGGCGCAGGCGTGGTGGGAAAAGATTAAAAACAGCACAACCCGCTTTGACAACCTTCAGGTCATAAATCTGTCGGAAAAGGACACAAGCGAGTTGGCGAAATTGGCAAGCCGCTCAATGAAGTTGCAGATCAACATTCAAGACGGTGAAGTGATGGTCAGTGTTGATGACAACATTGCCTACGTTACGCCAGTCGAATGGAAGAGCGCGGATTAGAGCGGGTCGAGCAGCACTAAAGGGTGCCGCATCCTGTATAGAATCGGAATGGTGGAAAGATTGCACAGCAGTCTTTTGCTGCCATAGGTCTCCAAAGACTGTTACCCAACGTAACTAGGGTGTGAGCTATGGGTAGAATAAGCCCGTAGAAGCTGCGCGTTTTGCTGAGTTTCAGGCGATAACTCTAAGGCTTTCAAGGGCAGTTACCTACTTTACGCTGTTGAATCCAGATATGATTTTGCGCTTCGAACATCCGCACACAATCATTGACAGGTTGGAAACCAGTTGCTTAGCTTTGGCTCTGGCCATCGTGCAGCAACCTCTTTGTTGAGTGCGCCAGACACCTTGGACCGTTGGGAGGCGGCTCAATGTGCTTTGCTTTTCGCAGCTACGGCTGAGGCCGCAATGATCTGTTCACGAGTGCCGCAGGCAAGTTTCTGCATAGCTTTAAACAAATGGCGCGCAGCGTATCCGAACTGATCTGGAATAATAACGGGAGGGATGACATGAAAAATATCAAGAAACTTGCATCAACAGCCATCGGGTCCATAGTGATTGCACTGGGGCTGACGGGTGCGGCAATAGCACAGGATTATGACTGGCCGCGGCTGTTGGTGATTGGAACGCCCGGCACTTCCACAGGCAGCTTTGCCTCCACCAATGGCTGGGGGCCGGTACTGCAAGCCGAGACTGGCGCGACGGTGCGCATCGTGCCTGAAGATAGTGAACAAGTTCGCTACCTTCGACTGACTGACCGCGAAGATATTGCGATTTCCTCTGTTGCCGCCGCTGAGATGCGGTTTCAGGTTCAGGGGATCGGCGGCTACGCTGGGGTGAAGCCTACGGCGCAACGCATCATGTGGCACCATAACGACACGCCTTGGGGCTATGTCGTGGCTGGCGATTCTGAAATCCAAACCTTAGTCGACATCAAAAAGGGTGGTGTGCGCGTCACCCAAGGTTTGTTCTCGCCTGCGATGGTCACCGCTGTTAATGACGCTTTGCCTGCCTTTCTTGGCATGACACCAGAGGAAGCAGCGGCAGGCATCGAATTTGTACCCGCTTCCAGTTATAGCGAGAACTGCCGCTCCGTCGTAGAAGGTAAATCTGACGTGGCCTATTGCGCACCCATTTCGTCCGTCCTGTCCGAGATGGAAGGCGCACCAGGCAGCATCCGCTGGCTCAATATGGACCCTGCAGATACCAAAGGATGGGACGGCTACCTCACCCACCGTCCCATGCTCATTCCGACAGAAATATCGCTTGGCGTAAAAACTGCGCAGGGCGTGGGCGGTGTAACATCAAACTTTCTCTATTCCGTGCCTGCTTCGGCAGATGTGGATTTCGTCTATAACATGGCGAAATGGATGCACGGCTCGTTCGACGCCTACAAAGGGACGCACGCCTTGGCTGCGCGCATGTCGATGGAGCTGTTTCGCGGCTACCTCGACCGCACACCAATGCCTGTGCATGAAGGCACGGTGAAATATTTGCGCGAGATTGGCCAATGGACCGACGCAGATGACGCATGGAACAATGCCGCTATTGCGCAAATGGACAGCTGGATCGCTGCGCGTCAGGAAGGATTGAAAGAGGCGATGGAGCAAGGGATCGAGATTAATTTCGAGAACCAGGAATTCCTTGATCACATGGCCAAGAAAACCCAAGGCCTAACAGGCTTCCGCTCGCGCCTCTAAGCGCCTCCCAAGACACGTTATCGGCAGAGCGGTGCGCCCGCTCTGCTATCCTCGTCACGTCCCGCCTTATTGGCCCGTTTTGTCAGGATCAGCGCATGTCAGCCCCTAGTCCCGCAACAGACACTATACACGCCTCCGAAGTCACCAGACTGGGCGATCTGTTTTGTGCCAAAAGCATAATTTTTGTTCTGCTCTGCGCTTGCGGACTGGGTATGGGGATCGCTTATGTCTTTGGCATCCCAATCGGTGGCAAGCGTCTGCTGGAAGGGCAATACTACTGGTTCTTTATCGGCATTTTTAGTGCAGCCGCCTTTATCGCACTGCCTGCTCGCAAGGGGCAAATGACGGTCCCCTTCTATGACATCATCGCAGCTGCGGTGTCTTTTTGCATCTGCATGTGGTTCTCCACCCATGCGTGGGACATGGTACAGGCGGGATGGACGAACATCCCCGCAGGAATCATCTTCTGGGTGTTGATGCTGGAAATCGCGCGTCGTTCTGGTGGCATCCCCTTCCTGTTGGTGGTGTTCTTTCTTGGCCTTTACCCGATCGTCGCCGATTCCTTTCCTGGCATTATGATGGGTATCCCCTACAGCTTTGATCGGATGATCGAGGCCCATGTGTTCCGCACCGAAGGCATGATGGGCATCACCACCAAGATTGTGGCTGAGATTGTCTTGGGCTTTTTGGTGTTTGCAGGGGTCCTCATCGCCACAGGTGCGGGTCAGTTCTTTATCGATCTCGCCAATGCCGGCTTTGGCAAATACCGTGGCGGTCCGGCAAAGGTCTGCATCGTGGCCAGTGGTTTTTTTGGCTCTCTGTCAGGCTCGATTTTCTCCAATATCGCTGGCACAGGATCGATCACGATCCCCACGATGAAAAAGGTTGGCTACCCTGCCCATTACGCTGCCGCGATTGAGGCCTGTGCCTCCACAGGTGGTGTCGTAATGCCGCCCGTGATGGGGGCGATTGCCTTTGTCATGGCGATCACCATCGGCGTTGATTACGCGACAATCATGGTGGCCGCGATCCTGCCCTCCTTGCTGTTTTACTTTGGGCTACTGCTCCAAGTTGACGCCTATGCCGCGCGCAAGGGCTTGGTCGGCATGGCCCCTGACGCCTTACCCTCGGCCCGTGCAGTCCTCAAACGCGGCTGGCCCTTCCTTTCCGTGATGGTGTTTCTGGTCTGGGGGCTGCTCTATATGCGTTGGGAGTATTACGCGCCATGGTACGCTTGTGTGATGATGGTCGCCCTCAGCTTTTTGAACCGTGAAACGATGATGACGCCCACCCGCGCTTTTGCCACGCTGCGCCAGATTGGTATTTTAGTGACGCAAACCGCTGCGATCATCCTCCCCATCGCCTTTGTCGTGAGCGCATTGACGATTACGGGTGTGACGGGTTCCATGACATCGGGTCTCATCGCTTTGGGCGGGGATAACGTGTACCTGATCATCGCCCTCGGCGTGCTCGCCTGCTTCATAATGGGCATGGCAGGTCTGGCGATTGTCGCCTACATCTTCCTCGCCGTGACACTCGCTCCTGCGATTATCGAGATTGGTGGCCTGAACGAAGTCGCTGTGCACTTCTTCATCATCTATTATGCGATGCTATCGGTCATAACGCCCCCTGTAGGCGCTGCCGCCTTCCTTGCCGCGACCATCGCAGGGGCCAAGCCGATGCTGACATCCTTTACCGCCATGCGACTGGGGGTGGTGATCTACTTCGTGCCGCTGTTCTTTTTGTTCCAACCTGCACTGGTGCTTCAGGGCGATTTGACACCCCTGATTTATGTGCTCCCCTCAATCATTATTGGTATCATTTTGCTATCAGGCGGACTTGAGGGGTACCTTCTGGGCGTGGGCCATGTCCGCACTCTGCTGCGCGCACCACTGGCGATTGCAGGATTTGCCTTCAGTTTTCCAGGTTTGATGACCACCTTGATTGGTGGCGGAGTATCAGCTGCGCTGGTCGCGCTCATCTGGGCGGCAAACAAGAAACTGGATCAACCAGCCATGTAATCACGGGCTGCTGTATCAACGCACGTTATGCGTGCATTTATTTCGGCAACGGCATGCCGGTCAATGCCATCTGGCCCCCAAAATGTCAGAGGCTTCTAGCGGAGGAAACCAACTTATGTCTGATACGTATGATTTCATCATTGTGGGCGGCGGCTCGGCCGGTGCTGTGATCGCCACACGCCTAAGCGAAGATCCCAACTGCCGCGTCGCACTTGTTGAGGCAGGCGGCCCACCCCCAGACCATGAAATGATGCCCGCCGCTGTTGCGGGTCTACAACTCGATCCACAGACCGATTGGATGTACACTGCCGATCCAGGCAACGCCGGCCTTGGGTTGCGCGACAATCTGATGCCAGTGCCGCGTGGTAAAATGCTCGGTGGCTCATCAGGGTTAAACTATATGGCTTATGTACGCGGCCATCCGGGAGACTTCGACGCGTGGGCCGAAGCGGGTGCCACAGGATGGAGCTATGAGGATGTCCTCCCCTATTTCATCAAAAGCGAGGACCTGACGCCGAGTAATGAAATCTCGATCGATAGTGACGCCCATGGCACAGGCGGTCCGCTTGGCGTGTCCGTTCGCTCTCCCGTTATTCCGGCATCACGCGATTTTGTGACTGCGGCGGGGGAAACAGGCATCCCGACAGGTGACTACAACGGGCGGGATCGTGGGGGTCCGAATGGTGTGGCCTCGCTGTTCCAAACAACAACGCGCAACGGAATGCGCTCCAGTACCTACCGCGCGTTTCTACAAGGTGACACAGAAAAACGTGGCAACCTCACGATCATCCCGCACGCCCATGTGACGCGGGTGATCCTGTCAGGTGAGCAGGGCGCACGCGCTGCAAGTGGTATTGAGTACCGTGATGCAGACGGCACCACGCATACGATCAATGCGTCAAGTGAAGTCATCCTGAGTGCAGGCGCAGTAGGTTCGCCACAAATCCTGATGCTGTCAGGCATCGGACCTCGCCGCGAAATCGAGGCGGTTGATCTGGAGTGCCTGCACGAATTGCCCGGTGTGGGTAAAAACCTCAAAGACCACCTGCATTGTCCGCTGTTCTTCCCCGCACCCGGCATTGGTGTTCCAATCGCCGAGGTAGGCGTCTCCGCAGGACCCGACGCCTTGCGTGCGCCTGCTGGGCCTCTCCCTGCTGATCCTGCCGACGATGAGAACTTGTCGCCCGAACTGGCAGGTCTCAAAGCCGAAGCAGAGCGGCGCGTGGCCCAGTGGATGGAAACAGGAGAAAGCCTTGTGTCGTCCTCTCTCTATGATGCGGTTGCGTTCTTCTCGACCGGGTTGGGCGATGCGCATAGCCATGATGCGCAAATCGGATATGTGCCGAGTGGCTTTGACGCGGGCCTTTTGGGTGAGCGTTTGAGGATAAAACTCGAAGATTTCTTTGAGGATCCCGACAAGACGCTCGCGGCGGATCAGGAAAACATGCTGCTGCTGGCCAATCCTGTGCTGCCCCACAGCAAAGGCGAAATTGTACTGGCGAGTTCAGACCCGCTTGCCGCGCCGATTATCCGCATGAACTACCTCACCGATCCACATGATCTAAAAGTGATGGTCGCAGTGATCCGAAAAGCGCTCGATATTGCGGCAAACTGGCCAGGAGAGAAAAAGCCCGGACCGCTTAACATTCCCCCCGCACTTGCCAAAAAGCACGGCTATGTCGAGGGGCAAGCTCCCAGCGATGCTTTGCTCGAAAACCTTGCGCTGCATTACTCGGTGACTGTGTATCACCTGTGCTCGACCTGCCGCATGGGCGACGTCGTAGATGCAAACCTATGCGTCAGCGGTGTTGGACACCTCAGGGTGGCTGATGCAAGTGTGATGCCTGATATCGTCAGTGGGAACACCAATGCCGCGTCTATCATGATCGGAGAAAAAGCGGCAGATATCATCTCAGCAGCACATCAGTTGAAACGGACTGAGGCCGCTTAAAAATATGAACCTGAAAGGCACAGGCTGCCTTGCGTTTATTGGGAATATTTGAATGGCCGCTCATGAATGTGAGCGGCCGCACACGTGAAATTTATCTATTATAATTTGGCACCTCAGGTCAGCAACATCCTTCCTTCTTTTTATGGAAGGGTCCGTATGGGAAGGGAAACTGGGCTGCCGTTAGTTGGTCATTTATAAAATCCAGAACACGTGTCTATAGCTCATCAAGGCGGTAGTCTTTGTCAAATCATCTAGGTTGCAGCGCCGAGTGTCAGGCCCTCAATTGTCCTGCGTCAGGCTTTTGGAACTAAGAGCATTTTAAAGAAGGAGAGAGGAAGGCTCATCTGGTTGGTTTGATTATGTGGCCCGTTGTCTGCGATACCAGCGTCGCGTTTCAAGTGTCTTTCCTTTGATCCTTTCGATTGCACGGCAGCCGATTGCAAAGCAATCTGCGGAGAGGGGAGTTGTGTGCCCTTTTTGAGAAGATGCAGTTCTAGCGTCTGCTCAACAACCACTTCTTTCGGGCCTTTTGCTTCTCGGCGTAGTTCTTTGACGCCATCGGGGGGGGGGGGCAGCGTGCGATATATCGCCGGTCAAACGGCGTTTACGGGCCTAAATGCAGTCCTCGGACCACTTGAAATCCTTCAATTTCTGGTTGAGCGGCAACACGGTCAATACCATCAAAGCCACAGTTTTTGGCGATGATCACAATACCTGTTTTGGATTTTCTGGTGATACTGCAACTGTTTCGGCTGCGTTGAAGGTGGGTAATATGTTCCAGACAGGTCGCGGCAATGGTATCATTCTGAGTGTTAGTGATACTTTTTTGGAATCCACGGTAATGCATCTGCATTCAATGAGACAGGTCGCAACAACACGATCTTCGGCTCGATCACAGATGGTCATCCAAACCAGGTTGCGGCTGTTCAGGTCGGAACCGCAAACCCAACTAACTTTACCCAAACGGGGAGATTCAACGTATTGGGTGAGACGCAGCAATCTGTTCGCGTAAGAGAGCTGCATGTTATACAGGAGTGCCAAGACAAATACGTTTATCGAATGATCCATAGGAGGAGGCAATAATCGAAAGAACCCGATAGAAGCCCATGGTCAAGTCAAACAGCCTTTTTCGGTAATATATTGATCGTGCGAAATAGCGGCTTGTTGAAAAAGTATAATGTCTTTCGATATATGTTCCGGTCTCAGAAATTAGCGGTGGATAGCATCCCCGCCAAATTCGGCTTTGCCCGCTTTTGATATACGTTCGTATTGGTAGCCAGATGCGCGATTTTTGACTTTTCTCAATTTCGCCGAAATGTTCGTTCTAGGGGCGATTGAGAAGCGTTATTTCCCATAAACCATGCTTGCGCCCGTTTTCGGATCAAGAGTTTCCATAAGCCTGATTGCCATTAACGAGTTCGAAAAAATTTGTAATCCAACATCATTTACTCGATATGCCGTATTGCTTGAGCGAGCATCTCGGCCCATGAGCTGTTTACAAAAGTGACGGTTCTCTTCTTTCTCAAAAATGCATCGTAATAATGCTTTAAATACAATGTCTTCACAGCGAGCACCTACAATGAAAAAGCTTAAATGGGCTATGCCAACAATCATCGCAGCCCTGTTGGTTCAGGTGCAAACGCTCCTTGGCTTCGCGCTGCCGGCTCCTTTTTTCATTCTGATGACATGCGTTATCATTGCAGGATCGCTGGGAGGGCTGCGGGCAGGACTTGTTGGGGGGAGTGTTGCGTCTGCGGTCTTTGTAAGAGCGTATTTTGTGCAATTTGGACCCGTTACATTGACTGGAGACATTCCGCAGGTCGTCACCGGGGTACTCTTGTTTCACGTTATAGGTGGTACACTCGGCCACCTTAAAGATCAGCGCGATGCCAGCATCGAAGCCTTCCGCGAAATCGAAAAAAAACTCAAGTTATTGTTGCTTGATAAAACAATAGAAACCGAGAAGCAGATATCCAAAGTAGCCGAAAGCGAGGCACAACTGAGGACAGCTGTGCGTATTGCAGGTATCGGCCATTTCTCTTTTGGGGCGCAAAGCGACAACTGTGAGTACTGCTCCGATCAGCATGCAGCACATTTTGGACTGACCGCGGATGAGTTTTGTCTTCGAGCATCGGGACCCAATGCGCAACTGTCGCTCATTCATCCTAGTGATCGTGCAGTTTTCCAGCAAGCTATCGAAAGGCTGGACGCTGGCGAAGCACAAAATTTCGAATATCGAGCGCTCTGGCCGAATGGGGACGTCAGATACATACATCAAATTGAAGAGCCCATATTCGATGCAAATGGTAAGATGATTGAAAGTGTCGGCACAAGTATTGATTTGACGGAACTGCGTTTGGCCGAGGCAGCCGTGCGCCAATCCCAACGGATTGAAGCGATTGGTACGCTGACGGGTGGTGTTGCGCATGACTTCAATAACCTGCTTGCGATAATACTTGGCAATCTGGAACTCTGTCTCGAAGTTAATGACGAGGCGGAGCGCGATGAGCTGGTAGGCTATGCGATTGAGGCCACCTTGCGCGGTGCTGATCTTACAAAAAATCTTCTGAGCTTCTCGCGACGCGCCTATCTTGAACCCAAACGGCTCAATCTCAATGCGCTTGTCGAGAATACGATGACATGGAGCTCACGCGTTTTGCCTGCTACCATAGATCTTAAAGTGGCGTTGATGACAGAATTGTGGGATGTCGAGTTGGACCCGACTTCTGCGGAAAACGCGATTATTAATATTTTGCTGAACGGCCGAGACGCAATGCCAAGCGGGGGCACGATGAAAATCGAAACCTCGAATATAGCAGTCCACGAAGATGAACCGTTGATTGGCGCCGAGAGTTTTGAACCCGGGCGCTATGTCAGGATGACTATAAGCGACACCGGTTGCGGTATTTCCCCGGAAAAGATTGAGAAGGTTTACGAACCCTTCTTCACGGATAAACCTTTAGGATTTGGCTCTGGCATGGGACTGTCGATGGTGCAGGGTTTTATCAAACAATCAAACGGATCAATCCAGATTGAATCCGAGATCGGTATCGGGACGACATTCAACCTCATTTTCAAAGCGACTGATCAGCAAGACATCCAAACAGAGTGTGCGAAGCAGGACACTGATCAACAATCACGAGGGAAGGGCGCTGTTCTGCTTGCTGAGGATGAAGAAGAGGTAATGCGAGTTCTCAAACGTACGTTGGAAGGTGCAGGGTATGATGTCACGACGGCCAAGTCGGGAGATGAAGCGTTAGCGATTTTTTCATCCCCAAAAAGGTTTGACCTTCTGCTAACAGATGTCGTTATGCCTGGTAACCTCTTGGGCCCTGCATTGGCTGAAGCTATCCGTGTGATCGACCCTGACATGCCATGTATCTTTTTGTCTGGCTACGCCTCCGATGCCATTGCGCAGGATACAAAAATGAGGACTTCGGATATTCATTTGATGAAACCTGTAAACCGCTCTGACCTGCTTCATACAGTTTTCGATGTATTACAGACAACCACGGCAGGAAGCTGAAACTCTTTCAGCAATCAGCCTAAGAGCCGATAGGAAGTTCCGGCTCCTATGGACTTGTTCAACATCCTATTTTCTCTAGATTACAATGACCACTTTTTCACTATCGTTTTGGTTCATCAGTAATGGTTAGCTTGCCCAGTAAGAACACGTGATAGCATTTCTCAGCAAATGGTAGACCTTCATCTGAGATTGCTGGGTTGACTGTGAAGGTGCGGAAGTAGAGGGCAGTGGCCTCAAAATAGACAGGTGAGACAAACTGATTGGCCCAGAAGTTGTCGGAAAGATTGTCTTTGAGTCAATCGGCGGTTTCGCTGGTTAAATTCCCTCAAATCGTTAGGCGGATCCTGACGGGGTAAATATCATCAACTTGCTATAAATTCGGTGCCGTGAGGTTCGCCATGGTGTTGATGTTCACCTTACTTTCATGGCGATCCCTTGAGGACTCGAACCCCAAACCTGCAGATTAGAAATCAGCTGCTCTATCCAGTTGAGCTAAGGGACCGCTATGGCCGTTTATGTGCCAAGCAAGCAGGTCCATCAAGAGGCTGTCGAACTATATTTCACGAAACCAGTCGGGAAGGGTCGTGCGGCAAACGTAGTTGATGAAGGGTGGCTTCACGATGCCGCGTTCTGGGTCGCGGACGGGGTTGTCGCGGATTTGCGAATAGCCCAAAGCCACGGCTTGCTCCCACGGCAGAAACTTGGCCGCTGCCGTTTTGCGGAAGAAGCGTTTTGCGTGAAAGTCCGGCTCCGCCCAGCCGTTGACGTTCCATTTTTCGCCTACGCTGTCGGCAACGGACTGGCGCACGGCGTTGGCGGCGATAAGTGCTTCAAGGTTGGCGTGCTTGAGATGGACGTAGAACACGTCATCGGGCATCTCGAAGGGAAAGTCTTCTGTCTTGCGATAGCCACAAAACACGCCGTGCCAGCGCAGTGGGATTGATTTGCGTACGGCAAATGCCTTGCTGTAGTTTCCGGTCACGCAAGCAGTTCTGCGGTTGGCGAGTGCCATATCGGCTCGCTTGAGAGGCATGTCCCCTTCGACTTCTGCTACGTTGAGGCCAAGCGCAAAGAGAGCAGGCGCTTTGGTGCTCTCGAACATCTCTTGAAACGAGCCGTAGGTGTTTGGATTGAAGCAGACCAACTCGTCTGCGTCGGTTTGAA
The DNA here is from genome assembly GCF_947499945.1 of uncultured Sulfitobacter sp. Classification (GTDB taxonomy): domain Bacteria; phylum Pseudomonadota; class Alphaproteobacteria; order Rhodobacterales; family Rhodobacteraceae; genus Sulfitobacter. Next base: position 126,966 of record NZ_CANMQD010000002.1, read on the forward strand.
TCACCCAGTCGTAAATGTTGCCCAACCCTGACTGAATGCCATTGATTACCCGCATGCGCACGCGGTCAAAGCTTTTCAAATCTTCACGCGGAATATTGATGATACTTGCCTTGGGGCAAATCTTTGCGATTTCAGGATCAACCCCGTGTGATATGATATAGAGGTTCTCAGCGCCAAGATACTTGGCGTAGTGGCGGTACCACTGGTCCAGGGCCCAATAGTCGCGATAGACCATCGTGATGGCGCAGATTTTCATGCCGGTGTCCTCATGCTGACGTTTGCGTAGCGGGGGATGGTATTGCGATCAAGTATTTGCATGACAGTAGTGTGAATTTTTGCGGTCTATGGCATCACTGCGGTACGAATTAAAGTACAGAGGGCTTGCATCATTCGAGTCTGCCGAGCATTGAATAGAATGTGACAGAGAGTTTTCAAAATGATGAACGCGCACTTGCGGCGTTGGGCTGGACCGCCTTTTTTGCCGACCAGGTTGAGGCGGATGAGGCACATCTGACGCCGATGCGTATTGCCACCGTCCACCGCGCGCGGATGGGGGCGGTAGCCGTGAGCGGGCGGATTAAGCCTGCTTTGCCTTTAGGCTCAAAAACAACTGAATTTGCGGTTGGCGATTGGGTTTTGGCGGAGCCTGACACGCATCTGGTGGTTCGCCGTCTTGAGCGGCACGCGCTGTTGCAGCGCAAGATTGAAGGCGGGCGCGGACCGCAACTTATCGCGGCGAATGTGGATACGCTATTTATTGTGACCTCCTGCAATGATGATTTTAACCCCGCGCGGCTTGAGCGGTATCTTGCGCTTGCCAATGAGGCAGAGACAAATCCCGTGATCGTGCTGACGAAGGCTGATCAGGTGGAGGATGTTACGCCATTCGTGGAGCAGGCCGCCGCGCTTCAACGGGACTTGGCTGTTGTTGCCGTAAACGGAAAAACCGCCGATGCAATCGATGTGCTCGCCCCTTGGTGCGGGGAAGGGCAGACTGTGGCACTTGTCGGGTCGTCTGGTGTCGGGAAATCAACCTTGCTGAATACGCTGGCGCAAAAAACAGGGGAGGATGCGCAGCTGACGGGTGGTATTCGCGAGGTAGATGCCAAGGGGCGACACACGACAACATCCCGTTCGCTACATTCCATTGCACAAGGCGGCTGGGTTATTGATACGCCCGGTATCCGAACTCTGCATGTGAGTGATTTGGCGATCGGCCTAGATGTGCTATTCGCCGAAATTACCGAGTTGGCCCCAATGTGCAAGTTTCGCGATTGCACCCATATGCATGAACCGGGCTGTGCCGTGCTCAAAGCCGTAAAGGCAGGGACACTGGACCCTGCGCGGATTGAGCGCTGGCGCAAGCTGTCGGCAGAGAACACTGCCAACACACCTCAAAGCACGGGCGCGCGGGGCAACAAAACCACACGCACACCCGGCAAACGCCGCTAGTGCTCAGAGCGCGATCCAAGCTGTTTTCAGATCAAAGAACTTGTCCATCGCGTGCATGGATTTGTCGTGCCCGTTGCCCGATTGTTTGACCCCGCCAAGCGGCACAGTGCCGTCTGCCCCGCCATATGTGTTCACATGTACGACACCCGCCCGCAGCTTTGCGATCATGCGGTGGGCGCGGGACAGGTTGGAAGTCCAGACCGCACTCGCCAGTCCGAATTCCGTACCATTGGCGAGGGCTATCGCCTCTTCGTCACTGTCGAAGGGTGTGACGGCGAGGACGGGGCCGAATACTTCCTCGCGGAACAGCCGGTCGGAAGGCATCACGTCAGACACAATGGCGGGAGCCATGTAAAAGCCACCCGTCTCCGCCAGAAGCTGCTCACCGCCATAAACGGGGCGCCCCAGCGCACGTGCCTCTGCAACAAAGGCAAGGTTTTGCTTTAGCTGGCGGGCAGAGTTCACGGCACCAGCTGCGCTGCCTAGATCGAGGGGGTCACCGATTTTCATGGACTCTGTCGCCTTGATCAGTAGATCGGTGAATTCCTCTTGTATCGACCGCTCTACCAGCAGGCGTGCGCCCGCGATGCAGACCTGACCCGAGTTGCGAAAAATACCAGCGGCTGAGATCTTGGCCGCTTTGGTCAGATCGGGAGCGTCGGCAAAGACGATGTTGGGGGATTTACCGCCCAATTCCAGATAGACGCGTTTCATGTTCGAGCGTGCTGAGGCTTCTATCAAGCGGCGGCCTGTGGTCCCTGAGCCTGTGAAGGTCAGCACATCAACATGCATGGACTCCGCGATTGCCGCACCCACAACGGCGCCTTCACCCGTCACGACGTTCACCACACCTGCGGGGAGGCCTGCCTCCAGCGCCAGCTCCGCGATGCGGATGAGCGTCAGGGATGCTGTCTCGGGCGGTTTGACCACTACGGTACAACCTGCGGCGAGCGCGGGCCCCAGTTTCCACGCGCCGATCATCAGCGGGAAGTTCCACGGGATGAGCGCGCCAACCACGCCCACGGGGGTTTTGTGGATCATGCCTAAAGTGTTGCCGTCTGTAGGGGCAATCTCACCATACACCTTATCCAGCGCTTCAGCGTAATAGCGGATGGTCTGCGCAGCCCCCAGCGGCTCTGCCTTGAGGGCCATAGCGATTTCGGTGCCATTGTTGCGCACGCCCAGCACGGCCAGCTCTGGCGCGTGTTTCTCGATCAGCTCAGCCCATTTGAACATAATTTTTTTGCGGGCCGCCGGGGCCATATCAGACCAACGCCCGTCATCAAAAGCGCGTCGCGCCGCCGCAATCGCGCGGTCCGCATCGGTGGCAGTGCTGCGCGGCATGGTTGTGAGGGTGCTGCCATCAACGGGAGAGATCACATCCATCACCTGCCCGTCAGAGGCGGCGCAGGAGAGGCCGTTGATCAGGTTTTGCGCAGGGGGAACAGGCGCTTTGCGCAGGGTGTCGATGGTGGCTTGGTCCAGCATAGAGGCGGCTCCTGAAATAGGCATTAGGCGAAGGTTAGATCCACACGGCCAAATGCGCCGAAATCTGCGACGAATGTGCTGCCAGCGGGGGCTTCAACGGGGCGGATGAAAGAGCCTGACAGGACCACTTCGCCTGCCTGTAACCCCTTGCCGAATTGCGCGAGGCGGTCGAGCAGCCATATAATGCCGGTGACAGGATCATTAAGCACACCTGCGCCCAGACCTGTCTCCTCAACAACGCCGTCCCGTGCGACAATCGCCCCTACCCAACGAAGGTCATGGGCATTGAACGCATGGGTTTTGTCGCCCATCACGATGCCAGCATTGGCGGCATTATCAGAGACTGTATCGGTAATAATGCGCGCTTTGCCCGTGTCGGGATCGGCGCGCAGAATACGGGTATCGAGAATTTCCAGACAGGGGGCGACATGGGCAGTGGCGGCGATCACCTCCTCGCGGCTGTGGCCCGCCCCTGCGATATCCGCGCCCATGACGAAGGCGATCTCGGCTTCGATGCGCGGCTGGATAAAGCGGCCTTCGGTGACGGTGTCGCCGCTCTTGAATAGCATGTTGTCGAGCAGCACGCCGCTGTCAGGCGTAGTGATGCCGAGTGCTTGTTGCATTGCACGGCTGGTCAGGCCGATTTTCCAACCGATGCGGCTTCGCCCTGCCTCGTAGTGCATGTCGATCAGCGCATCTTGGATGCGGTAGGCATCTTGCAGTTTGGCGTCGGGAAAGGCGGAGGAGATCAGGCCGCATTGCTTGCCTGCCTTGTCGGCCTCGTACAGCATCCTGGCGGCGGTGGTCACATCATTTGCTGTCATTCGTCGACCACGCCATTGCTGAGCGTGCCGATCCCTTCGGCGAACACATCAATCTGGTCACCAGGCACAAGGAAGCGGGGTGGATCAAAGCGTGCGCCTGCGCCCGTAGGTGTTCCCGATACGATGATGTCACCCGGAACGAGGGTGGTGAATGTTGAGATATAGGCGATCTGACGCGCGACAGGGAACACCATGCGACCGGTGCGATCGTCCTGACGCAGTTCCCCGTTGACGCGGGTTTGCAGGGCCACATCGGTGATCTGTTCGTCCCGCTCGAACGGGACCAGCCATGGCCCCATCGCACCAGAGCCGTCCCAGTTTTTGCCTTGGGTCACGTTGAACTTCGCATGGCGGACCCAATCGCGTAGGGTTCCCTCATTACACAGGGTCAGTGCCGCGATATGGCTGAGCGCATCCTCCTGCGGGATGCGGCGGCCTCCCTTGCCGATGATCACGGCAATCTCGCCCTCATAATCAAGCTGCGGTGTCTCTGGCGGGCGGGTGAGCGGCGTGCCATGACCCACAAAAGAGCGCGGAAAGCGCGGGAAGAGCGACATATTCGGCGGCGCTTCCTGCCCGTCTTTATATTCCGCGTTGCGATCGGGGAAGTTGACGCCGACGCAGATAATTTTTTCGGGGTTGGGCACGGGGATGTCCCAGCGTATGGCATCCAAATCATGGCGCGCCCTGATATCAAGCGCACGGGTCGCCAATGCGCCAAATCCGTCCGCTTCGACTACATCGCGCATCGTGCGCCATTCGGGGAATTCGGGTGATAGCGGGATCAGACCGTCCTCGGCCACGGCGCCGTAAAACTGTTGCCCGTCAAAGGTGTAGGTTGCAAAATTCATGAGGCCTCCGCCAGTTCGCACAGCACGTCATAGCCTGTGTCGATGTCATCTTTGGTGCAGTCAAATTGCCCGATCTGGAAACGGATCACCATGTCACCGCCCACGCGGGTTTGGGTGATATAGATGCGCCCGTCGTTATTCACACGGTCCACAAAGGCCAGTTGCCCGTCACTGTCCACGCCTGTCAGCTTGAAGGTGAACAGGGACAAGACAGGCTCGGTCACGATCTCGAAGCGTGGATGGGCGCGGAGCTTTTCTGCCAGATTCTCGGCCCAGTTCACATGATTGCGCAAGCGCGTGCGCAGCCCCTCCATCCCGTAGGAGCGCATGAGGAACCATAGTTTGAGAGCACGAAAGCGGCGGCCCAGCGGGATTGACCATTCGGAATAATCAATCACGTCCTGATCGCCCGGTGTGAGCAGATAGTCGGCGCGCATTGCCAGCGTTTTCACCAGCGCTTCGGGGTCGCGGATGAAATGCGCAGAGCAGTCGAATTGTGCGCCCAGCCATTTGTGCGGGTTAAAGACAACGCTGTCAGCGCCCTCGACCCCTGTCCACAGATTGCGGAATTCGGGGCAGATCATACCAGCGCCTGCCCACGCCGCGTCCACGTGGAGGTAAAGGTCTTCGGCTTTTGCCACGGCCACGACGCCAGCAATATCATCACATGCGCCCGTGCCTGTGCCGCCTGTGCAGGCGACGATACCAGCGGGAACAAAGCCTGCTGCGCGGTCGGCTTTGATCGCGGCGGCGAGGGCTTCGGGGTCCATGCTGCGCGTGGCCCCTTGGGTCGGGATGCGTACCAGATTATTGCGCCCGATGCCGGACACCCACACGGCGCGGTCAACGGAGGAATGCACCTCGGCGGAGGCATAGACGCGCAACTGTCCTTGGGCGTTTAACCCGTCCTCGTTTCCGCGCCAGTCGGTGGCACGTTCCCGCATGACCAGAACGGCGGCAAGGGTAGCAGACGATGCGCTGTCTTGGATCACGCCGTGGAAGTCGTCAGGCAGGCCTATGCCATCGCGCAGCCATTCCAGCATGCGGGTTTCCATCTCTGTCGCGGCGGGTGAGGTCTGCCACAACATACATTGCGCGGCCAGCGTGGTGACGAGGAACTCGGCCAGCATAGAAGGTGGTGACGCATTTGCAGGGAAGTAAGCAAAGAAGCGCGGGTGCTGCCAATGGGTCATCCCCGGCATCACAATCTTTTCGAAGTCACCGAATATCTGCTCCATCGACTCACCCGTCTCGGGAGCTGTCTTGGGCAGTTGTGCTGCAATTTCACCATAGCGGGTTTGCGCACGCACGGGGCGGTCGCGCAAACCTTCATGATAGTCGCGGCCCCAATCGGCAATCTGGCGGCCCCATTGGGCGAATTCGTCCCACTTCATGTTGTGTCCCTTTTAAGGTGCGATAATCGGCTGGGCTTTGAGATCACTCTCGGCAAGCTCGGCCCCTTCAAACTTTGACCCCAATTCAAACCACGATTTAGGTGCAGGCGCACCCCAAAGTGTTTGGCGCTGGGGGTCTTTGAGGTCCCATTTGATCGGCTCCAGATCGGGGTCGAGGGTCTGGTAATCAGAGCAATAGATTTCCGTGCGATGGCCGTCCTGATCACGGATGTAGAGGAAGAAGGCGTTGGAGATGCCGTGGCGTCCCGGTCCGCGCTCGATATTGCTGACGTATCCTGTAGTGGCCATCAGATCGAGCAGATCAATGATGTTCAAAGGCGTTGGCACCCAGAAGGCCATGTGGTGCAGGCGCGGTCCGGTGCCATTGGTGAAGGCGATATCGTGCACGCCCCCCTTGCGGTGCATCCACGCGGCCCATGTGCGGTCGGTTTCCTCGTCCGCCGTGTATTCGGTGACGCGGAATCCCATATCGCCGTAGAAGGCGACGGCTTCGTCCACATTCGAGCTGAACAGGTTGAAGTGGTCGATGCGCAGCGGTTTCACACCACGGTATAGTTTGTATTCTTGGGTGATGACGGGCAGGCGGTCCATCTTTGCGTAGAACTCAAGCGGCACACCCCACGGATCGCGGGTGCGCAACACGCGGCCCATAAACGGGCGTTCGATCCATTCGGTGGGCAGGTCGCGTGCGTTGAACCACGTCTCCGCCTTGTCCAGCTCGCCCTCGTCCCAGACTTTAAAGCCCAGAACGCCGACCTCGCCGCCAGTCCCCTTGCGCAGGATCACGCAGTGGTGACCGCGTTCCTCCATAGCGCGCAGATAGATGGCATCCGCGTCTTCATGTGTGACTTGCAGGCCCAGCGTGTCGACGTAATACGCACGGGACCACGCCAGATCGCGCACGAACAGCTCGATATGGCTGAGGCGGATGATGTTGAAGTCGGGGTACAGGTTCGGGGCTGGGATTGGCATGTCGGTACTCCTTTACGCGCCAAGCTGCGGGATGCGGTGCAGCCCTGTGGCGATGGCGATATTCTTCTGTTCCATGTAAAACTCGAACGACCAATCGCCGCCGTCACGGCCAATGCCGCTGGCCTTGGTGCCGCCAAAGGGGGCGGGCAAGTGGCGCACGTTTTCCGAGTTCACCCAGATCATACCAGCCTCAAGTGCATCTGCGAAGCGCAGCGCGCGGGTCAGATCATTGGTCCAGACATATCCCGCCAGACCGTAGGCCACATCATTGGCGATGTGCAGCGCCTCGGCTTCGTCCTTGAACGGAATGGAGGTGAGGACGGGCCCAAAGATTTCTTCTTGAGCCACGCGCATCGCGGGGGTGGCGTTGGTGAACAGCGTCGGCGCGACGTAGTGACCGTCACTCTGGAGTGTGGTGCCACCTGCTGCGATGGTCGCGCCATCCTCGCGGGCCACGTCGAAGTAACTGACAACTTTGTCATAGTGTACTTTGTGAATGAGCGGGCCGACTTCGGTATCAGGATCAAGGGGGTGACCCACGCGGATGTTGTTTACGCGTTTGATCAGCTTAGCCTCAAATTCTTCACGCACGCTTTCTTGGATCAAAAGGCGCGATGATGATGTGCAGCGCTCGCCATTCAGCGAGTAGATCATGAAGACAGCGGCATCTAGAGCGCGGTCCAGATCAGCATCCTCAAACACGATGACGGGGTTCTTGCCGCCCAACTCGAAGTGGACGCGTTTAAGAGTGTCAGCACCTTGTTTCATGATCATAGAGCCCGTGCGGCTTTCGCCAACAAAGGCGATGGCTTTGATGTCAGGATGCTCTGTCAGGGCACGGCCCGCGTCTTCGCCCATGCCGTTGACAAGATTTAGCACACCGTCAGGCAGACCCGCATCGCGACAAATCTCCGACAGCAGACGCGCAGTGAGCGGCGAGAATTCGGCAGGTTTGTGCACGACCGTACAGCCCGCAGCCAGCGCGGGCGCGATCTTCCATGTGGAGAGCATGAAGGGTGTGTTCCACGGCGTAATGACGCCAACGGGACCGATAGGTTTGCGGCCGGTGATGTTCATGTGATCGGGGGAAGGTAGGGATTTGCCGTCCTGCGCGGAGGGTGCCAAATCTGCGTAGAAGCGGAAGTTGGCGGCACCGCGCAAGGCGGCCTTGGACATAAAGCGCATGGCTTGGCCCGTGTCCCAGCATTCGCACAGTGCGATTTCGTCCGCGCGCGCTTCAATGGCGTCTGCGATTTTGTGCAACAGCGCTTTGCGTTCTTTGCCGGGCATTGCAGCCCATGCGGGGAAGGCGGCCTTTGCAGCCTTAGCAGCGCGGTCAATGTCGGATGCGTCTCCGCGTGCAACATTGGCGATCAGGCTTTCATCCACGGGGGAGCGTGTCTCGAACGTCTGGCTGCCCGCCTCGTCCTTGCCACCAATTAGATTTTGGATGCCAGTTTTTTGAAATCGCTCCAGATGCACCCCAAGGCGGCTCAGGTTTTCGTCAAGTTTGCTCATGCCATATCCTCCGGCAGGTAATCGCGGATCGAGCTGGTCTTGCGGCTCAGATCGGCATCAATGTTGCGCATCTCCAGCGACAACATAAAAGGGTGCGCAGCCATATAAGCGGCGGTGAAATCGGTAGCAGCAGCGAAAATTGCATTGGTGGCAGCTGTCTTGGCCTCCACCGTGCGACCAGCGCGTAAACGTATGTTGATATCAATGAAACCGTGCTGGGGGTCGCCGTCAGCAATCACAACATGGGTGCAAGCAATCGCACGAACTCGAATTCCCGCAGGAGGAAATACATTAGTCGCCGCTGCTGCATTTTTGAGCGTTATGCAAAGAGCGTGAATATCCAGATGGCTTTCCAGATTCGGAGAATATTCCAAGGTAATATGGGGCATATGTGCTCCTACTGCATAATACTTGCTTTGTTAAGCAAAAATATGGGTTGTGTCAATTGCCCAGCAATGGCTCATAGTCGGACTATGTCAAATGATGATACATTCAAAGCGCCCTCCTCCAATCTGCGCCGTACCAACCGCTCTTTGCCGATTGCGCTGCTCAGAGCTCGTGAAACCGTGATGGGCCCTGTCCGCGAGATGCTGTCAGGCAGTTCTGTGAACGAGCAAAAGTGGCGTGTGCTGCGTGTTCTGGAAGAGGGCGGTGCGCAGGATCAAAATACGATTGCCCAGCGGGCCTGCCTTTTGCTGCCCAGTCTAACGCGTATCCTAAGCGCGATGGAGGCTGAGGGTCTAATCTCACGGCGGGCAGACGCGGCTGACCGCCGTCGTAGTATTGTGCAGATCGAGGCTACTGGGCTAACCATTCTAAAAGACCACGCAAAAGAGGCCGCCGGATTGGTAATAGATCTGCGCAAACGCTATGGCGATGAGAAGTTTGAACAATTACTCGATATGCTAGAAGACCTGCAGCAGGTTGATGGCGCGGACTAGCTTTCTGTGCCTTCACCGTATTTTTGTCGCGCAGGTCCGCGGTATTTTGCTGTGTATTTTTCATCCACTTCGGAGCCGTCATAGAGGAAGGGCAGCACCCCTCTACCCAAAGAACCGCCACGCATTGCCTTGATGTCGTCCTCTGACTTGGTCACCCGTTGCGACATACGGCGGCCCCACTGCGCGAGCATGGCGTAGAGCCGGTCAATCTCGGCCTGATGCGCGTCGCCTTTGGCCAGATCGTGGAACTCATCGGGGTCCTTCTCGAGATCAAACAGCATTGGCCGCATGCCCCCTTCGGCATGCATCATCTTGTAACGCCCGTCGAAAACCATAAAAAGGCGTGCATCGCGTGGCTCCAGCCCCAGTTTGACGCATTGCGGCGTGGCGGAGTAGTCGTATTCCGATATCACAAATTCGCGCCATTCTGGCGTTTCACCGCGTATCCAAGGCATAAGAGAGCGGCCTTCGATGATGTGGTCAGGCACTTTGCCACCCGCCGCATCGACGAAAGTTGCGGCCAGATCAATGCTCTCGACCAGCGCATCACAGACCGTACCACGGGCGGCATCGGCGCTTTCGCGCGGGTCAAAGATGATGAGCGGCACTTTCACCGATTGCTCATGGAACAGATCCTTCTCCCCCAGCCAGTGATCACCGAGATAATCGCCATGGTCCGAGGTCAGAACGATCATGGTGTTTTTCAGCGTGTCGGTTTCCTCCAGATGATCGAGCAGGCGGCCCAACTGGTCATCGCATTGCTTGATCAGGCCCATGTAGGCGGGGATCACCTTGTCGCGGACTTCTTCGCGCTGGAAGGCGCTGGCGATTTTATTGCCTTGGTAAGCGCCATAAACGGGATGCGGGTTTTCCAGCTCGATCTCGTCGCGCAGTGCTGGCGGAACGTGCTCGGGGCCGAACATATTGTGGTAGGGCGCGGGGACGATATAGGGCCAATGCGGTTTGATAAAGCTGACGTGCGCGCACCACGTCCCTTTGGTTTGCTCCATGAATTCGATCGTCTGTGTGGTGAGCCACGGCGTCTCGCTGTCTTGCTCGCGGATGTTGGCAGGTTGGTCTGCGTTTCGAAACATCCAGCCTGATGCAATCTGCTCATCCGTCACTCCTGCGTTGGCATAGTCTGCCCAAGGGTTCTCGCCGTCATACCCTTTGGATTTCAGATATTCGTTATAGGGGGAGCGTTTTTCGTCGTAATATCCGTCGGGCCCGTACGCCCAAAGCCCGTCGTCCCGCGCCCATGCATCAAAGCCACATTCGGCCTGCCGCGCACCAATGGTGCTGTCTGGCGCGAGGCCCAGCCGCTCCATTCCTTCGGCATCTGCTTTCATATGGGTCTTGCCCAATAGCCAGCAGTCCATGCCGACCTTGCGCAGATGATCACCTAATGTCTGTTCACCCACCCGCAGCGGAAAGCCGTTCCATTGCGCACCGTGGCTGGAGGCATAGCGCCCTGTATAAAAGCACATGCGGCTGGCCCCACAGATGGGCGATTGCACATAGGAGTTGGTGAACCTCACACCCATTGCTGCAACACGGTCAAAGTGAGGGGTCTTAAGATGGGGGTGCCCTGCACAGCTCAGATAATCAAACCGCAGCTGGTCGTACATGATGAATAGAATGTTCATGGCAGGGTCCCCTTGTTTGGTGCAGGTAACCACATTCAACGCCTGTCTTTCCAGCACGAAAACGTGGCATCAATGACGCAATCGCGCAGGCACGCTCAGTATGCACAATTCCGCGCTTGGTTCGAATCGTTGGTCGCGCATAAGGTGGTTAAAGTTGTGGGGGCGCAACTGACAGGATTGTCCGATGTTCAAACACGTCGCGGGCTCACTTATTGCGCTTGCCCTTTCCCTTACATTGGCTGTTGGATCAGCGCAGGCCGGTCCGCGTGAAAAGCTCGGCTATGGCCGGCTGGTAACCAACGACTTTCTGGGTGACGGAAAGGACCGCTGGCGCACAGGGTCGTGGACCTCGTCACGTGTTTGGGGGCCAGAATGGGCAGGGCAAGCGCCGAGCGGTTTTGGCGATCTGATCGAATTCCGCCTGTCAGCAGAGATTTTTGCGCCAACCAATCTGGACCTGCCCGCTGCTGGGGATCGTCCCTACGCGGGTGCTCTTTCTGTCGGCGCACATACTCATTTCACGTGGCAGGGCTTTGATACGGCCCTTGGCGCTGATATGGTCATAACAGGTTCCGGCACGGGTTTGGGCAGTTTTCAGCGGGCATTGCACAATGTGCTTGGTGTGAACCAGCCGTCACGTAGCACGCTCAACGACCAGATTTCAGGCGGCTTTCATCCGACGATCGTGGCCGAGATCGGCCACGATCTATCGCTGACACCGAATTTGCATGTGCGCCCGTTTCTTGAAGGCCGTGCGGGTGCGGAGACAATGGTACGGGCAGGTGTCGATCTGACATTTGGAATGATTGGGCAGCGCGAGTTGCTTGTCCGGGAGAGTGTTACGGGTCATCGCTACCGCGTAGTGACAGATGATGACGCAACCGGCTTTTCCTTTTTGCTGGGAGCGGATATTGCCCATGTTTCAGACAGTATCTATCTTCCTGAAGAGCGCGGTTTTACCCTCACAAACAACCGCGACCGCCTGCGTGCTGGCATGCATTGGCAAGGTGAACAGGCCTCGGCTTTTTATGGCGTGACCTATTTAGGGGAGGAGTTTGAGGCGCAGACCGATGGTCAGGTTGTCGGCTCCATTCGCATAAATCTCAGCTTTTAGGCGGGTCATTCCGCAACACTCCTGCCCGAAACGCCTGTTTTACTCTTCCCAGCTCAGAACAATCTTGTTAACGATTAGTTAATAAAAAAATAAACTGAGGCAGGCGAAGAGTAAATGGTAACGGGCTTTCGTGGCACGTTCGTAATTTCCTGGTCGCAAACAGAAATAGATGGTCTTGATGCTGCACCTGTGCAGGCGTTGAGTGTAGGTGCTGCATGGGCATGGCGTGGGGACGCTGTGCGTGTGGACGGGCCGTCAGATGTTTTGCAACTGGACGATGCGGACGGAGCAGAAAATTTGCGCAAACGCGCAGCACGCATGGTGCATAGGCTGGTGGGGACCGCATTAGAGCGGGACGCCGGGCCACGCACGTGGGATAAGAGCGGCGAGAATTCTCCGCTTATGGACAACAGTTTCGTGGTGACTGACGGTGGCAAAAGCTACAGTGTGACGTTGATCGAATTGGGTGGTGGCACACAGCCGTTGCTGATGTTCCTCAATGAGATGCCGCCGCGCAATTGCGACCTTTGGATTGTGCATCACACCCTCGGGACTGTTGCAGCAGAAACGTCGAATGGACAGCAAAGCGGTGTTATTTGTTTCACCCCTGGTACGCGCATCCAGACAGGAGATGGCGTTCGCCTGATCGAGGATTTGCGCGAAGGCGATACTGTCCAGACAAAAGATAACGGACTGCAACCGCTGCGCTGGATCGGCCAACGGCGAATGACGGGTGCGCGATTGTTTGCGATGCCAAAGCTGCGACCCATTCGCATTTCTGGGGGCGCGCTGGGCGTTGACCGCCCTGATGAGGATTTGCTTGTATCCCCCGAGCATCGGATGCTGATCAAAGGTGCTGTTGCGCAAAGTTTGTTTAACACATCTGAAGTGTTGGTAACCGCAAAAGACCTGATTAACGGGGCTACGATCACTGTTGATATGCAAGTGCGCGAAGTCACTTACATCCATGTCCTCTTAGACCAGCATCAAATCCTGCTGGCCAATGGTCTGGAATCAGAAAGCTTTCACCCTGCCTCTGCGGCGTTTGCCTCGTTGGATCAAAAAGATCGTAAGCGTCTGTTGGCGGAGTATCCCGAATTGGAATATGATCCGCACACCTACGGCAGCTTTGCGCGGCGCACGCTGTCACCGTCAGAGGCGGCTATTATGCGTCACGCCGCCTGATTTGACTGGGCGGCAACCGTTGCCGCCCGCCTCTACCCCGCTTTGTGCGCGTCGATGAGCGCCTTTATCATGCCTTTGGCCGTATCGCTTGCCCAATCCGCATCGCCGCGCAGTCTTGCGATCTCGCGCCCCTCTGGATCAATCAGCACCGTAATAGGTAAACCGAATATGCCCATTTGGCTGGCCAATGACTGTTTTGGGTCTTGGTGACGCGGCAGGTTTGTCACGCCGATCTCTTTAAAGAACTTAGAGATACCCGTGGGAGAGTTCCGGCCTGTCGCGATCGTCAGGACCTCGAAATCTGGGCCGCCCAACTCGGTCTGCAACTCGGACAGATGCGGCATTTCTTTGCGGCAGGGGGCACACCACGTGGCCCAGAAATTCACCAGCACGTATTTGCCGCGATAATCCTCAAGCGAGGCACGGCCCGCATCGTCAGCTAGATCAAATGACGCGTTCGAAGTTGCTTTGGGTGTTTCGTGAATTGCCAGTTTCTTCATATCGCCTGCCACCATGGGGCGAATGATATCGCCGTCAGACGCGAGTGCGGGGTTTGCACCCACCGTGAGGGCCGTATAGACGATGGCAAGCAACAGTTTCTTCATGGGTCCCTCCGGGGAATTAGGCAAATGGCAGATAAGACTTCGAACAAAATGTGGGGCGGCCGTTTCGCCGCTGGTCCTGACGCGATCATGGAAGCAATTAACGCTTCGATCAGTTTTGACAAGCGGATGGCGGCGCAGGATATTGCCGGGTCTCGGGCCCATGCGGCCATGCTCGGCGCACAGGGTGTCATTGAGACTAGCGATGCCGAGACCATTCGGGAAGGCCTGCTCACGGTCTTGTCAGAAATCGAGGGTGGAACGTTTGAATTTTCTACCGCTCTTGAGGACATTCATATGAATGTGGAGGCACGCCTCAAGGAAGTCATCGGCGAGCCTGCGGGGCGTTTGCACACAGGCCGTTCGCGCAATGATCAGGTAGCGACCGATTTCAAACTCTGGGTGCGTGATCAGTTTGATGCCGCCGAGGGGGCGCTGCTTGCGCTCATTGATGCATTGCTGGCTCAGGCCGAAGCGGGGGCGGATTGGGTGATGCCAGGATTTACGCATCTGCAAACCGCACAGCCCGTCACGTGGGGCCATCATATGATGGCTTATGTCGAGATGTTTGGACGTGACCTGAGCCGCATGCGCGATGCGCGTGCGCGGATGAACGAGTCGCCGCTAGGTGCCGCCGCTTTGGCGGGAACCTCCTTCCCGATTGACCGCGATATGACGGCGCAAGCGCTGGGCTTTGACCGTCCTTCTGCCAACAGCCTTGATGCGGTGAGTGACCGTGACTTTGCGCTGGAATTCTTGGGCGCGGCCAGTATTTGCGCCATGCACCTGAGCCGATTTGCCGAGGAGCTGGTGATCTGGTCCTCTGCTCAGTTCCGTTTTGTGACTCTGTCGGATCGCTTCTCGACAGGCTCAAGCATTATGCCGCAGAAAAAGAACCCTGACGCAGCCGAGCTTATACGCGCCAAAATTGGCCGCATTTTTGGGGCGAATGTTGCTTTGATGATGGTGATGAAGGGTCTGCCGCTGGCTTATTCCAAGGACATGCAAGAAGACAAAGAGCAGGTATTTGACGCTGCCGACAACCTCATGCTGGCCCTGGCCGCGATGGAGGGGATGGTGCGCGATATGAATGCCAACCGCTCACAGCTTGCAGCGGCGGCTGGCAGCGGTTTTTCAACTGCGACCGATCTGGCTGACTGGCTGGTGCGTGTTCTGGGCCTGCCGTTCCGCGATGCCCACCACATCACAGGCGCATTGGTAGCGATGGCCGAAGCACAGGGCTGTGATCTGCCTGATCTGACCCTTGAACAGATGCAATCGGTTCATGCGAGTATCAATGACGGGGTATTCACCGTGTTGGGGGTTGATAATTCGGTGAACTCGCGCACTTCATACGGTGGTACTGCGCCCGCACAGGTCCGTATCCAGATCACCCGCTGGAAGGAGCACATGAAATGAAAAAGATGATTGTTCTGGCCGCGCTGGCATTGGTCGGCTGTGGTGTTGACGGAGAACCTGTGCAGCCGACGGGCGGTGTCAATGTAACCCTGAACGGGGATGGTGTAGGTCTTGGTGCAAATCTGGGGCTCAAGAAGGGTCCTGTTCGGGTCGGCCTTGGCCTGTGAAAGCTTTAGCTGCGATATCGATTCTGGCGCTTGTCGCCTGCACACAGCCATCCGCACGTGCGCCTTCTGAGACGTCACCGCGGCAAATACCAAGCAATATTACTCCCGGCGTTCACGTGTCAGGTCATGTCAATGTCGGTGTAGTTCGGAGTTTTTGATGTCTGTTTTACGATTTATGTATCTGGCATTGGCGATTTGGGGTGCGATTCATCCGATGTATTACTTTGTCCAATGGTTTCAGGAAAACGGTTGGGATATTATGGCGATGGTGGATGCGTGGCATGTGAACGCGGCCACCAGCGGTCTTGTTTGGGATCTTACGATCGCCGCTGTGGCCCTGACCATCTGGATTGTCGCCGAAGTCGCGACACGCCGCAATTGGGGCGCGTTGATCGCAATTCCTGCGACGTTTTGTATTGGGGTAAGCTGTGGTTTGCCGCTCTATCTATTTCTACGCTCCGCACCAGTTCGGTAGGGGTGGATTCGAGTTTAAAAGGCCAAATGAAATATGGATCATTTCCTCTATCGTGACGGCGCACTCTTTGCCGAAGATGTGCCCGTTGCAGAGATTGCGGCGGCTGTTGGCACGCCCTTCTATGTCTATTCCACAGCGACGTTGCTGCGCCATTTTCGTGCGTTTGACGAGGCGCTGGAGGGGATGGACCATCTGGTCTGCTATGCGATGAAAGCAAATTCCAATCAGGCAGTCTTACGTACTTTGGCGCAGGCTGGTGCTGGGATGGATGTAGTGAGCGAGGGTGAATATTTGCGGGCACGCGCCGCAGGAGTGTCCGGAGACAAGATTGTGTTTTCTGGCGTGGGCAAAACTGCGCGTGAAATTCGGGTCGCACTTGAGGGCGGTATCCGCCAGTTCAACGTCGAGAGCGAGCCGGAGATGGAAGTGCTTAACGCTGTGGCGCTCGAGTTGGGCAAAGTTGCGCCGATCACAGTGCGCGTGAATCCCGACGTCGATGCAAAGACCCACGCCAAGATCGCGACAGGCAAGTCCGAGAACAAGTTCGGCATTCCAATTTCGCGTGCACGTGAAGTCTATGCCATGGCCGCCGCCATGCCGGGGTTAAGCGTGATCGGGATTGATGTGCATATCGGTTCGCAATTGACGGACCTTACGCCGTTCGAGCAGGCCTATCTAAAAGTTGCAGAACTGACCGAACAATTGCGTGCCGATGGCCATACTATCACCCGCCTTGATCTGGGTGGTGGCCTTGGCATTCCTTACGAGACCAGCAACGAGGCGCCGCCTTTACCCAGTGACTATGGCGCGATGGTACATCGGACCTTGGGGCATTTGGGCTGTGAGATTGAAATTGAGCCAGGTCGATTGATCGCGGGCAATGCGGGTCTGATGGTGAGTAAAGTAATTTATGTCAAATCGGGGGAGGGGCGCGACTTTCTTATCCTTGACGGGGCGATGAATGATTTGATCCGCCCTGCGATGTATGAGGCCCATCACGACATTATTCCGGTCATTGAGGCCCCTGCGGGCACGGAAAAGCAGCCCTACGATATCGTTGGTCCAGTCTGTGAATCCGGCGATACTTTTGCCAAGCAGCGCGACATGGTGCCGCTGGGTGCGGGTGATCTGGTGGCGTTTCGCAGTGCCGGCGCTTATGGTGCTGTTATGTCCAGCGAATACAATTCGCGTGCGCTAATCCCCGAGGTTTTGGTCCATGGTGATCAATTTGCGGTTATCCGCCCACGTCCGACGTTTGACGAAATGATAAATCGCGATACCATACCTGAATGGCTTGAAACGCATCCTGCGAGTTGAGAGCCACCTTTGAGAGGTTCCCATGGTTCAATTCACACCTGATGATTTGAAACAAACGCTTGATGAATTGCGCCGTCCACTATGGCTCACACGTGCTGGTATGCGAGCCGAGGGGCTGGTGCGTAGTCTTTGGCCACTGCTGAGTGTGATCCTAATGGCGCTGGCAGCGGCCATGATGGGACTGCATGAAATTCTGACGATTGAAGCGATCTGGGCCTGTGTGGGTTTGACGGCGGCGGGTGCCTTCTGGGCGTTTGTCTATGCTGTGCGTCATTGGTCGTGGCCCTCAACGGCCGATGCGATGATGCGACTTGATAGCAGTCTTGCAGGGCGGCCTATTACTGCGCTGTTAGATGAGCAGGCGATTGGCGATTCTGACGAAGCTTCTGCCGCAGTTTGGCGCGCGCACAAGCTGCGCATGGCAGAACGTGCGGCGCAGGCGCGAGCTGTTCCTGCCGATTTGCGCGTCTCTTCGCGTGATCCGTATGCCTTGCGGTATGTTGCGGTATTGGCTTTCGCTATTGCGGTATTTTTCGGCTCGATCTGGCGTGTCGGCACCGTAGCCGAGATGGCATCGGGCGGTGCAGGAACACTGGCTGCGGGACCTGTATGGGAAGGTTGGGCAGAGCCGCCGCGCTATACGGGCAAACCTACGTTGTACCTGAATGATCAGACCGCAGGGTCACTTGAATTGCCTGTGGGCACAATAGTCACAATGCGTCTGTACGGGGAAGTTGGCGCACTTACCGTTTCGGAGAGTGTTTCCGGCAATGACGTAGAGATCGATCCTGACGCGCCGCCACAGATGGCGTTTGACTTCAAAGTGACCCAAGATGGTGCGTTAGAAATCGACGGTCCAGATGCACGCGCTTGGGATGTCACTGTGCGTGCCGATGAGGCACCAGAGGTGGTCATTCTTGGCCTGCCTGAAGTGTCTGCTATGGGCGAGATGCGTCTGCCCTTCGCTGCCAAGGATGACTACGGCGTTGAAGCAGGTGAGGCGCGGATCATGCTTGACCTTGCCTCGGTTGAGCGACGCTACGGTTTGGAAGCTGAACCTGATATGCGTCCGGAAGTGATTGTACCGTTGCCCATGCCAATTGCAGGGAACCGTACCGCGTTTGAAGAAAACCTGATTGACGATTTCTCGGAACATCCTTGGGCAAACCTGCCTGTTACTGTTGCAATGACTGCATTGGATGCGGCGGAGCAGCAGGCGCAGACAGCGCCGATGCAGATGACCTTGCCGGGCCGCCGTTTCTTTGATCCGACTGCGGCCGCCGTGATCGAGATGCGCCGCGATATTTTGTGGAGCCGCTCTAACACAAAACGTACAGCCCAAGTGCTCCGCGCGGTGAGTTACTTTCCCGAGGAAGCGTTTCGCAAAGAGACGACAGCGCTGCGTCTGCGCAAGATGATCGGGCGGATTGAGACCTATGCACGCTTCGGCCTAGACGAGGAAAATCAGAGCCAAATCGCAAAAGATCTGTGGGATTTGGCGTTAGAGCTGGAGGTGGGCGACCTTGAGGACGCCCGCGAACGGATGAAACGTGCGCAGGAGCGTCTTAATGAGGCGATGAAGAATGGCGCAACAGACGAGGAAATCGCTGAATTGATGCAGGAGTTACGCCGCGCCACCGAGGATTTCATGCAGCAGTTGCAGCGTGAGCAGGCAGAGCGTCAGGAGGGCGACCAGCAGCAGAGCCAGCAACAGCAGGGCGAAACCATGCAAATGACGCAGGACGATTTGCAACGTATGATGGACCGTATCCAAGAGCTGATGGAAGAAGGCCGGATGGCCGAGGCCGAAGAAGCGTTGCGGCAGCTGCAAGAGATGATGGAAAACATGCAGATGGCCGAAGGTCAGCAGGGTCAGGGCAGCCAGTCGCCCGGTCAACAGGCGATGGAAGGCCTCGCCGAAACATTGCGCGAGCAGCAGGGTCTGAGCGATCAAGCATTCCGTGACCTGCAAGAACAGTTCAACCCCAATGCCCAAGCCGGCGAGAGCCAGCAGAACGAGGGCCGAAACGGGGGGCAAGGACGCGGTGAGAGCCATGAGGGCCAGCAGGGCGAAGGCGAAGGCCAGCAGGAGCAACAGCAAGGGGAGCAAGGCGGCGGAGGTGATCAGCGCGAGGGCGAAGGACAAACGCGAGGCGAAGGCACCGAGCAAAACCTAGCCGAACGTCAACAGCAGCTGCGCGATGAGTTAAGCCGTCAGGAAGGCCGGATGCCCGGCCAAGGTACACCCGAAGGCGATGCTGCGCGTGATGCGTTGAACCGTGCGGGTGAGGCAATGGATCAGGCCGAGCAGAATTTGCGCAATGGAGATTTGGCCGAAGCAATCGACAACCAGTCCCAAGCTATGGAGGCGCTGCGTGACAGCATGCGATCTTTAGGCGAATCGCTGGCCGAGCAGGAGCAAAACCAACAACCGGGTCAGGGCCAGCAAGATGGCGACCAACGTGCTGAAAACCGTGACCCGCTGGGCCGCAGCCAAGGTAGCAATGGCGCGGCAGGAAGCGATGAGCAGGCCGATCTGAACGATGACGCCTACGGACGTGCACGTGAGTTGCTAGATGAAATTCGGCGCCGCTCGGGCGAGACAGCACGGCCTGAGACAGAGCGTGATTATCTCAATCGCTTGCTGGATCGCTTCTAGAAGTAGAAATGGTTAACTGCTGCCAGCAGCAGCGGAATCAAGTGATTTCAGGAGGCCCTGAACCTTTGTGTCCAACCAGCTGCGACCTTGGTTAACCAAGCTGACATAGCTTTGCAGCGGCGCTTCCAGTGCGGGAACAGCGGCGGACAGGCGCGGCGCAGAGACATAGACTATCGCCAAAACGGCAAAGATGAGCAGAATGGTGATGAAGCCTGTGCGGAAACCCCTACGGCTGCGGCTGTGGGATGGAGCCTCAAATTCGGGGTCCAGGTCTGCGGCACCAGCACCCGTACGGGCGGAACCTGAGCGTAGAGTTGAATTGATCTCTTCGATATCGGGCAACAGATCGCGGCGCGAGCCAAGGGCGGCTGCAGTCGTGGCACCCTCGGCACCAGGCTTAGCGCCGCCGGCGGCTTGAACTTCAGGGGTCTCGTTGCCACGCAGTCTGGCCATCCGGTCGCGGGCTTCACGCGCACGGCGTTCTGCCTCATCCTCATAGCTACTATCTTCAAGGTCCATTCCCAGATCGGGTTGGCTTTCCAACCCTTCGGATTGCGCACTACGCCGGGCTGCCTGCTCCGCCTCGGCCTCTTGGCGCAGAATATCGGCCACGGCAGGGTCAAGCTGTTTACGTGTCGGCGCTGCGGCCGGAGGGGGTGGCGGTGGCGGGGGTGGCGCTGTTTCTTCGTCCGGCGCTGGGGTGTCTTTCAGGCCTTCACCGTCGGAAGGAGTATGGTCGGGATGATGCTGGAACCATGTCTGTCCACAATTAGAGCACTGCACATCGCGGCCCGCAACGGGCATTACGTCATCGGGTACTTCATATTGTGCATCGCAGTTTGGACAGATTAGTCTCATGTTACGCCCCGAAATATCGGTCTTTGACCCGATTAACATACATTAACGCTACCATAGGGGGTATGTATCGGCGCGAAAAGTGCAATCTGTTACGAATGCCTTGTGGGGATGGATTGAAACCCATGCGATGCTAAGGCACAACAGGCTAACCGAAGGGGACCTGTCGTGATTGACTTGGAAAATGTGGCCTACAGCTATGGCGGCGGGGAACTGTTGTCAGACATCTCGCTGAAACTCGCACCGGGGTCGTTCCACTTCCTCACGGGGCCGTCAGGCTCTGGTAAAACCACCCTGATGAAGCTGTGTTATGGTGCGCTGTTGCCCACTGCGGGACAGGTAAAATTGTTTGACGCGGATGTGCGCGGACTGACCCGCGACGACGTTGCCTTACTGCGCCGACGTGTGGGGGTGGTCCATCAAGACTGCCAGTTTCTCGACCATTTGCCCGTTTCGGAAAACATCGCCCTTCCTCTGCATGTTTCCGGCCGCAGCGCCGAAGCGGGAGGCGAAGACCTTGACGATTTGATGCATTGGGTTGGCTTGACCGAGCGCGCGAACGCCTTGCCGCCCGAGTTGTCGGGAGGGGAGCGACAGCGGGCGGCATTGGCCCGCGCCGTAATCATGTCACCCGATGTGATCCTTGCGGATGAGCCGACTGGTAACGTGGATTGGGATATGTCCCAGCGTCTGCTGCGTCTGCTGATCGAATTGAACCGCATGGGCAAAACCGTGCTGGTGGCGACCCATGACCTAAGCCTAATCCGCGCAACAAAGGCGCATGTGCAGGCACGCGTTTTGCGCATTGCAAATCGCCGCATACAACTCGCAGGAGCGGATTTGTGAAGGGGGTTGTGGCGTTCCTTGAGCGTGCGTTTCACTCGGATTCGCAAGCGGACCGAGTGGTGCCGCCCTCGGGCTTTACAGCTCAACTCACTTTGTTTGCAGCGGGTGCAATGGCATTTTTAGCTGTGTTCGCACTGGCGCTTTCGCTTGCTGCGGGACGGCTGGCGGATCAGTGGGGCGAAGAACTTGCCCGCTCTGCAACCATCCGCATTGCAGCACCTGCCGACCAGCAACAGGCGCAGACGAATGCAGCCCTGCGTATTCTCGAGACAACGCGCGGTGTGGCCCAAGCGCGCGCACTGACCGATGAAGAGCAGGCCGCATTACTGGCACCGTGGTTCGGGGCGACGCTGGAGTTGGATACACTTCCCGTGCCGCGCCTCATTGAAGTCATTGAAACAGCTGAAGGTATGGATGCGGCGGGGCTGCGTTTGCGCCTTGCTGCTGAAGTGCCGGGTGCTGTGTTGGACGATCACAGTCGCTGGCGTGCGCCGCTGGTCAAGGCGGCCTCACGGCTCAAGACGCTGGGCTGGCTTGCGATTATTCTGATTGCATCTGTAACTGCGGCCATGGTGACATTAGCGGCGAATGCGGCCCTTGCGGCCAACGCCCAAGTGATTGCTGTCCTACGGTTGGTAGGAGCGATTGATGACTACATCGCCCATGCTTTCATCCGCCGCTTTACCCTGCGGGCGTTGATTGGCGCGGCGGTGGGAATGGTTCTGGGAATGATCGCGGTGCTGCTCTTGCCCAGCGGTGGCGACGAGACGGCAAGCTTTCTGACAGGACTCGGATTTCAGGGCATCCATTGGCTCTACCCGCTGCTGATACCGCCGCTGGCGGCTGGTGTAGCCTTTTTGGCCACACGTTTGGCGGCACGGCGCACGTTGGAAGGACTAACATGAATATTTTGCAATGGATCCGCTCAATTTTGTTCTCGGTACAGGCAACGATTGTGCTGCCAATTATCGGGTTGACCTATGCACCATGGGCAATGGTTTCAAAACGGGGTGCCTACGCGGGCTGTCGCGCTTATGCGCGTTGGGTAATTTGGACGGCTGGCTGGATGATCAACTTACGCTGCGAAGTGCGCGGCACACCTCCCACGATGGGTGCATTGGTTGCTGCCAAACACCAGTCGTTTCTTGATATTTTGATGATCTACAATGCATTGCCAGCCTCCAAATTCATTATGAAAAGCCAACTGAAATATGCGCCCTTTCTGGGGCAATATGTGACCAAGATGGAATTCATTTTTGTTGATCGCGGCAAGCGAGGGGCGGCGATCACCAAGATGGTGCAAGAGGTCGAAGCAGGTCGCCGCGAGGCGGGGCAACTCGTCATTTACCCACAAGGGACACGCTCGGCACCGGGGACAAAAATGCCGTATAAGGTGGGCACGGCGATCCTTTATGAACAATTGCAGCAGCCCTGTTATCCTGTTGCCACAAACGCAGGCGTGTTTTGGCCTCGCCGCGGCCTGTACCGCCGTCCTGGTGTGGCAGTTGTCGATTTTTTACCACCCATTGCGCCCGGCTTGCCGCGGGATGAATTTGTAGCTGAGTTGGAACAACGCATCGAGACAGCATCGGATGCGCTGCTCGAAGAAACGGGTGTGGCACATCTCTATGGAAAAAATTGATAGTATCGCAGCGCTTGAATCGCTTTACGGAACACCCGGTGCGCCTGCGCTACGGAAAGTATCCGATTATCTAACGCCGCTCTATCGCAAGTGGATTATGGCGTCACAGTTTTGCATCATCAGCACGGTTGGACCCGATGGCACCGACGGTAGTCCCCGTGGGGATGATGGTCCTGTTGTTCTTGAACTAAGTCCCAAACAGTTGGCCTTACCCGATTGGCGAGGCAATCAGCGATTGGATACTTTACGGAATATCGTCACCGACGGTCGCTTGTCGCTGATGTTTATGATCGCAGGTTCAAATAATGTGATGCGGGTGAATGGAACCGCTTGGCTCACCGACGATGACGTGCTGCGTGCCCGATTTGACAAGAAGGGTATTAGGCCTGCAACAGTGATTATTGTAGATGTTGTAGAGATATATAGCCAATGCGCACGTGCGTTGATGCGTTCGCAAATATGGTCAGGAGAAGACCAAAGCATTGGTTTGCCTACTGTTGGAGAGATCTTAGCAGAGGTAAGCGAAGGTGCAGAAGGTGGTCACAGATATGACGCTGACTGGGCACCGCGTGCTGCACATACAATGTGGTGACAAATCCTCGGTGAGGATTTGAGGGCAGACTTTGCATCAAAGCCTACCCCCTTAACAATCGCACAAGTTACATGTGAATTGCGCCGTCGCCGCAGGCCAGTGCAGCTTCGCGCACCGCTTCCGAATATGTCGGGTGTGCGTGACATGTCATTGCCAAGTCCTGTGCGGATGCGCCAAATTCCATTGCAACGCAAACCTCATGGATCAGGTCTCCTGCGGCTGGGCCAATGATGTGACAGCCCAGAATGCGGTCGGTTTCCTTATCAGCGAGCAGCTTTACAAAACCATCACCGGAAAAATTCGCTTTAGCGCGAGCGTTGCCCATGAAGCTGAATTTACCGACCTTATAGGCGCGGCCCGCTGCTTTGAGCGTCTCTTCAGTCTCCCCCACGTTTGCAACCTCGGGATGTGTGTAGATCACGCCTGGAATGACGGAGTAATTTACGTGGCCATGCTGTCCTGCAATTTGTTCAGCAGCGGCCATGCCTTCGTCTTCCGCTTTGTGCGCGAGCATGGGTCCTTCGATGACATCACCGATAGCATAAATGCCTTTCACGGAGGTTTCCCAGTGATCGTTCACTTGGATCTGACCGCGATCGGTCATCTGGATGTCCAAAACTTCAAGGCCGAGCCCATCCTTGAAGGGGCGGCGACCCGTTGCAAGCAATACAGTATCAGCATCAATGACATGTTCGCTGTCATCTTTGCGCAGTTTATAGGTGACTTTCGCCTTGGATTTGGTGGCTTCGGTCCCTTGGACAGCCGCCCCCATAATGAAATTTAGCCCCTGTTTCTTGAGCATTCTTTGGAATTGTTTGCTCACCTCTGCATCCATGCCTGGGGTGATGTGATCGAGAAACTCAACAACCGTCACTTCCGAGCCAAGGCGCGCATAGACCGAGCCAAGCTCAAGTCCGATAACGCCTGCGCCGATCACGACCATTTTTTTCGGAACCTTGCCAAGCTCCAACGCGCCTGTGGAGGTCACGACGACTTTTTCATCAATCTCGACGCCTTTGAGGGGGGACGGCTCTGATCCGGAAGCAATGATGATATTCTTAGCCTCATGGACCTCATCGCCGACCTTAACCTTGCCCGCTGCTGGGATGGATGCCCACCCCTTGATCCAGTCTACTTTGTTCTTTTTGAACAAAAATTCGATGCCTTTAGTGTTGGTGTCGATGGTGGACTGTTTATACTTTTGCATCTGCGGCCAGTCGACTGAGGGGCTTTTGCCTTTGAGACCCATCTCGGCGAAGTTATGCTCCGCTTCGTGTAGCATATGGGAGGCGTGCAGGAGCGCTTTGGACGGGATGCAGCCGGTGTTCAGGCAAGTGCCGCCGAGGGTTTCACGCCCCTCAACGCAAGCCGTCTTCAGGCCAAGTTGCGCACAGCGGATGGCCGCAACATAGCCGCCGGGGCCAGCTCCGATAATGATGACATCATAGCTCGACATGGGGTTCTCCTTGGTCAAATTTAGGGGGTGCGGGGCGTACAACGAGCGTACCGCCCCAGTACACCGATGTGGAGGAAGCTGACATTAAAGTAATGCTGCCGTGAGCATGGCAACAGTGGCGAGTAGTCCGATCAACCAGACAAGCGAGCGCCATGGTGACAGGCCAAATACATATGCTGGCACATAGAGGACCCGTGCTCCGAGATAGATATAGGCACATGCAGCGGTGTAGGGTGTGTTCTGCTCGGAGAGTTGGGTCGCGAGCACGGCGATGGTGAAGAGGATCAGTGCCTCGAAGTGGTTGTTCATGGCGCGCTGCAAGCGGCCCGCGATCCCTGTGAGTTGGATTGGTGTGTCGCGTGGGCCTGCTGCCTTCTTCGTCCCGACTTGCGCGACAGAAGTGGCCGAGTAGGCGCAAAATTGCAGCACTTGCAGGAGGGCCGCGAGGGTGAGGACGGTGAGTTCAGGTGTCATTATGCGGTCTCTATGAAAAAGTGGCTGGCGTGGGTGACGGTGTTTGCGTCATCGGAGTGCAGCGCGTTTGAGCGGGTGATCCATTGCTCCGCGCGGGGGCGGTCGTTGACGGACATCAGCGCAAAGGCGTGGGTGGTGCTGTCGGCATCGCGCCAGATTTGCAGCACGCCAAGGCCCGCGTCGCGGCGTGCCTCATCGTCGGCGGCGAAGGCGGTTTGCCATTGGGCGAAATCGGTGACTTCGTAGTGGGCGATGAGTTGCATGTTGGTTCTTTTCCCTTAAAGGCGTTGAAGACGGGAGCATGGCATCTGGACGTCATGGTATCAGGCTTCTATCTTAATTGGTGTTCCGTTTGGGACATGCGCCCATATTTCACGCATCTCCTTGTTTGATACGGCGATGCATCCATCGGTCCAATCCCAAGCGAGGTGGAGGGTGCGGAGCCATCCCCAACCGTTTGCGATCCCGTGGATCATGATGAAGCCTCCCGGATCGTCGCCCTTGGCTGTGGCTGCGGCAATGTCTTGTACGTTGGGATAGGAAATATGCAAGCTGAGGTATGCGAAGCTCCCATCGTTGCGCCAATCTATTTCATAGAGACCCTCGGGTGTACGTTCATCACCCTCGCGCTCTTTATGACCATCATCACCTGCTGCGCCCAAGCTGATTTTATACGAGGCGAATACCTCGCCGTTGCGGGATAGAGTGAGCACACGCTCTGACTTATCGACTTCGATAAGGTCAGCTTGTTCCATTAATTCAACCAAGGGCGGCGGCGTTACCAGATCAAGCCGTGCCATTACCATCGTGTAGGCTGGGATTGCCACGGCCAAGATCGCAATGAAGAGCAATAGGCGCTTCATATGCGACCCCCTCCGCAGAGTGGGCGTTGGCCTATGGCAATCGCTGGGATCACAAATCCATCAACAGGCGACGTGGATCCTCAAGCGCTTCTTTCACGCGCACAAGGAACGTCACCGCGCCTTTGCCGTCGACGATGCGGTGATCATAGCTGAGGGCGAGGTACATCATTGGGCGGATCACGACTTCGCCGTTGATTGCCATGGGGCGGTCTTGGATTTTGTGCATGCCGAGGATGCCGGACTGTGGCGGGTTCAGGATGGGTGATGACATGAGCGAGCCGTAGACGCCACCGTTGGAGATGGTGAAGGTGCCGCCCTGCATTTCAGCCATTGAGAGTTTGCCGTCACGGGCGCGGGCGCCTTTTTCTGCGATAGCTTTTTCGATTGTCGCAAAAGACATGGCGTCGGCGTCACGGATGACGGGAACGACGAGACCTGTGGGCGTGCCTGCGGCGATGCCCATGTGCACGAAATTCTTATAGACCACATCGGTGCCGTCGATTTCGGCGTTCACTTCGGGCACTTCGCGCAGAGCATGCACGCAAGCCTTGGTGAAGAAGGACATGAAGCCAAGTTTCACGCCGTGTTTTTTGAGGAAGAGGTCTTTGTACTCGTTGCGCAGTGCCATCACCTCGGTCATGTCGACCTCGTTGTAGGTGGTGAGCATGGCGGCCGTGTTTTGACTCTCTTTCAGACGGCGTGCGATGGTCTGGCGCAGGCGGGTCATTTTAACGCGCTCTTCGCGGGAGGCGTCGTCCGCAGAGGAAGGTGCGCGTGGAGCAGCAGGGGCTGAAGCGGGTGCTGATTTGCCCATTTCGAGAGCCTTGGCAACATCTTCTTTCATCACGCGGCCATCGCGGCCTGTGCCTGTGACTTGATCGCGGCTGACGCCTGCCTCTGCCATGGCTTTCTTTGCGGAGGGGGCGTCTTCGACGTCCTTGCTGCCGCTTGCCGGATTTTGTGCGGCGGGGGCGGGGGCAACCTCGGATGCGGGAGCACTCGCAGCGGCACCTGCGCCTGAGGAGATAACGGCGAGTTTGGCTTTTGCGTCGACGGTGTCGCCTTCATTGGCGATGATCTCGGTCAGGGTGCCCGCTGCGGGGCTTGGTACTTCGACGGAGACTTTGTCGGTTTCAAGTTCACAGAGCATTTCGTCTTGGGCGACGGTATCGCCAACCTTTTTGAACCATGTGCTCACGGTTGCTTCTGTTACGCTTTCACCCAGGGTGGGGACCATTACATCGACCGCTTCGCCAGATTCAGCAGTAGCAGCGGGCGATTGTGCGGCGGCACCTTCGGTTTGGGCAGCTTCCTTGGCTTTAGGTGCGGCTGTGGAGCCTGCATCCCCTTCTGACACCATGGCAAGGAGGGCGTCTACGCCTACCGTCTCCCCTTCAGCGGCGACAATTTCGGACAAGGTGCCTGCAACGGGGCTGGGCACTTCGACGGTGACTTTGTCCGTCTCAAGCTCGCAGAGCATTTCATCGACGGCGACGGTATCGCCTGCTTTTTTGAACCATGTGGCTACGGTGGCCTCGGTTACGGATTCACCTAAGGTCGGGACGCGGACTTCGCTGCTCATGATTTGGATCCTTTAACGGTAAGCGCATCGTTCACGAGTGCGGCTTGTTGTGCTTTGTGTTGGGAGGCGAGGCCGGTTGCAGGCGATGCTGCGGTGGCGCGGCCAGCGTAGACGGGGCGGGTGTGCGTGGCCTTGATACGGCCCAGCACCCATTCGATGTTTGGCTCGATAAAGCTCCATGCACCTTGGTTCTTTGGCTCCTCCTGACACCAGACCATCTCTGCGTTTTTAAAGCGTTCAAGCTCTTTCACGGCAGATTGGGCGGGGAAGGGATAGAATTGTTCGAACCGCATGAGGTAGACATCGTCGATACCGCGGGAGTCACGCTCCTCAAGCAGGTCATAGTAGACTTTGCCGGAGCACATGACGACGCGTTTGATTTTGTCGTCTTCCACCAGTTTGGTGTCGGAGTTGCCCTGCTGGGCGTCATCCCAGAGCACGCGATGAAAGCTGCTGCCTGTGGTGAATTCCTCGGCCTTGCTGACAGCCATTTTGTGGCGCAGCAGAGATTTGGGGGTCATCAGCATCAGCGGCTTGCGATAGCTGCGGTGCAGCTGGCGGCGCAGGATGTGGAAGTAGTTGGCCGGTGTGGTGCAGTTTGCCACGATCCAGTTGTCGCCGCCGCACATGGTGAGGAAACGCTCCAGACGGGCGGAGGAATGCTCTGGACCTTGGCCTTCATAGCCGTGGGGCATAAGGCAGACGAGGCCCGACATGCGCAGCCATTTGCTCTCGCCTGACGAGATGAACTGGTCGAACATGATCTGTGCACCGTTCGCGAAATCGCCGAATTGCGCTTCCCACAGGGTCAGCGCGTTCGGCTCTGCTAGCGAGTAGCCATATTCGAAACCGAGTACCGCATATTCGGAGAGCATGGAGTCGATGACTTCATATTCGGCCTGACCCTTGCGGATGTGGTTGAGCGGGTAATAGCGTTCTTCGGTGTCCTGATTGATCAGGGCGGAGTGGCGCTGAGAGAAGGTGCCGCGTGCGGAATCCTGTCCTGAAAGGCGTACCTTGTACCCTTCGGTGAGCAACGAGCCAAAAGCGAGTGCCTCGGCAGTGGCCCAGTCAAACCCTTCACCGCTGTCGAGCATTGCGGCCTTTGCCTCCAGCAAGCGGGCCACTGTTTTATGCAGCGGGTAGCCGTCGGGGGCGGTGCTAATGGCCTTGCCCACTTCGGCTAATGTTTCAGGCTCTACCGCAGTTTTGCCGCGCTGGTATTTCTTTTCAGTAGGACGGCTCAGATTTGACCATTTTCCGTCCAGCCAGTCGGCCTTGTTGGGGCGGTATTCTTTGCCAGCCTCGAACTCGTCGTTCATCTTGGCCTGGAACTGTGCTTTGAGATCCTCGATCTCGCCCTCTGGGATGAGGCCGTCCTTTACCAAGCGGTCGGTATAAAGGGTGAGCGTGGTCTTCTGCTTTTTGATCTTCTTATACATGACAGGGTTTGTGAACATCGGTTCATCCCCCTCATTATGACCAAAGCGGCGGTAGCAGATGAGGTCGATGACCACGTCTTTGTGAAACTTCTGGCGGAATTCTGTAGCGACGCGGGCGGCGTGCACAACGGCCTCGGGGTCATCACCGTTGACGTGGAAAATCGGCGCTTCAACGACCAGCGCGTTGTCGGTTGGATAGGGGGAGGAGCGCGAGAAGTGGGGTGCAGTAGTGAAACCGATCTGATTGTTGACCACGATATGCATGGTGCCCCCCGTACGGTGACCGCGCAGACCCGACAGGGCGAAACATTCCGCCACAACGCCTTGGCCTGCGAAGGCCGCATCGCCGTGCAGCAGGATCGGCATCACGGCAGTGCGGTCTTTGTCGCCCAACTGGTCCTGCTTGGCGCGGACTTTGCCGATCACGACAGGGTTTACGGCCTCAAGGTGGGAGGGGTTGGCGGTCAAGCTGAGGTGCACGGTGTTGCCGTCAAACTCACGGTCACTGGACGCACCAAGGTGATATTTAACATCGCCTGAGCCATCGACGTCCTCGGGCTTGAAACTGCCGCCCTGAAATTCGTTGAAGATGGCGCGGTAGGGTTTTTGCATGACGTTTGCGAGGACAGAGAGACGACCGCGGTGCGGCATGCCAATCACGATATCTTGGACGCCGAGGTTGCCGCCGCGTTTGATGATCTGCTCCATCGCCGGGATCAGGCTTTCGCCGCCATCAAGGCCGAAGCGCTTCGTGCCCATGTATTTGACGTGCAGGAATTTCTCGAAGCCCTCGGCCTCGACCAGCTTGTTCAGGATCGCTTTGCGGCCCTGTTTGGTGAACTGGATTTCCTTGCCGTAGCCCTCGATCCGCTCCTTGAGCCACGCGGCCTCTTCGGGGTTGGAGATGTGCATATATTGCAGGGCGAACGTGCCGCAATAGGTGGCTTTGAGGATGTCCGTGATCTGGCGCATGGTGGCAATTTGCAGGCCAAGCACGTTGTCGATGAAGATGGGGCGATCCATGTCGGCCTCGGTGAAGCCGTAGGACTTCGGGTCCATCTCCGGGTGGTTGGTGGTTTCGCGCATGCCAAGCGGATCAAGATCGGCGGCGAGGTGGCCACGGATGCGGAAGGCGCGGATGATCATGAGCGCACGGATACTGTCGAGCACAGCACGTTGGATTTGATCGTCTGACAGCTCAACGTTTGCGGCCTTGGCCTTCTCGGCGATCTTGCCGCCTGCGGCCTTCGCTTCGGCTGGCCATTCGCCTGTGAGGGCGTTGGTGAGATCATCGGCGGGCATGGGGGGCCAGTCGGTGCGCGCCCAGCTTGGGCCTGTGGCTTCGGCCTTGACGTCATTGCCATCGTCACCGAGCGCTTTGAAAAACTCTTGCCAGCTCTCGTCTACCGCATTGGGGTCGTTGGCATAGCGCGCATACATTTGCTCCAGATACTCGGCATTGTGGCCTTGCATGAAGGAGGAGGCGTGAAATTGGTCGTTGGCTGGATGGTCGGTCATGTGATTACCTCAGCAGAAGATATGCGCGCGCTTACGGTTTCTAAGGCGCTGGAGTAGGCGGGCTGGAACGGGTTCGACGCGAGGCTTAGTAGTACAGCAGATGTCGCGAGCGAATTGGTTTAGGATCTCGGGGGACACTTCGTTTGAATCATAAGTGACCA
This sequence comes from uncultured Sulfitobacter sp., assembly GCF_947499945.1. GTDB lineage: Bacteria > Pseudomonadota > Alphaproteobacteria > Rhodobacterales > Rhodobacteraceae > Sulfitobacter. The sequence continues at coordinate 158,442 of NZ_CANMQD010000002.1, forward strand.
CACTTGGGCTTTCATGAAGCTTATGCAGAACGATTTTTAGCGATGGCGGAGGGCTGGAAGTTGCCCGATTAATAGCGTTGATATCTGCGAAGCCAATTGATGGGGCCGTCATCAATAGTGGCAATAGGCTGGTTCGGACGAAGGCCGAGCATTTCCCAACCGCCCCCACGGGCGGGGAATTCTTCCCCACCCTCGGTCGGGAAATGCCCTTTGTGGCAATATCCGAGCGTTGCCTGGTCATTAGCCTTTTGCGATCGCTTCTTGCACGGCTTCACCCAGTGTTGCGGGGCTGTCGGCCACCACAATACCAGCTTCGCGCATGGCGTTGATTTTGCTTTCCGCATCGCCTTTGCCGCCAGCGACAATCGCGCCTGCGTGGCCCATGCGGCGGCCGGGAGGGGCTGTGCGGCCTGCGATGAAGCCTGCGGTGGGTTTCCAGCGGCCTTTTTTACGCTCGTCCGCGAGGAACTGGGCGGCTTCTTCTTCGGCGGAGCCGCCGATTTCGCCGATCATGATGATGGACTGTGTCTCAGGGTCGGCGAGGAACATTTCCAGGACGTCGATATGCTCGGTCCCTTTGATAGGGTCGCCGCCGATGCCTACTGCGGAGGATTGGCCGAGGCCGAGATCGGTGGTCTGTTTGACCGCCTCATAGGTGAGCGTGCCGGAGCGCGAGACAACACCGCAAGAGCCGCGTTTGTGAATGTGGCCGGGCATGATGCCGATTTTGCACGCGTCAGGCGTGATCACACCGGGGCAGTTGGGGCCGATCAGGCGGGACTTGGAGCCGTCCAGCGCACGCTTTACGCGCATCATGTCGAGAACTGGAATGCCTTCGGTGATGCAAACGATCAATTCGATTTCTGCGTCAATCGCCTCAAGGATGGAATCAGCTGCGAAGGGGGGCGGGACATAGATTACGGTGGCGTTCGCGTCGGTGACGTGACGCGCTTCGTGCACGGAATTGAAGACGGGCAGGTCAAGGTGGCTTTGACCGCCTTTGCCGGGGGTGACGCCGCCGACCATTTTGGTGCCGTATGCAATCGCTTGCTCGGTGTGGAACGTGCCTTGGGAGCCGGTTAGGCCCTGACAGATTACTTTAGTGTTCTCGTCGATAAGTACGGCCATGATAGTCCTCTTTCAGTGTCTTTTGCGCTGTGGCGCGGGGCGGTGCGCCCTATTGTTTGATGTGGTCGAGCGGCAGCAGACGCTCGACGTTGATGAATGTCTCGGTGCCCGATGCGCCGTCGCGCGCGCCCACCTGCACCACTGCGATGCGGTTGGGGTTGAGCTGTGCAGCGGCGATGAAAGCGGTGCCATTTGCGCGGGCGAAGCCTTCGGGGACTTTTGCTTTTCTATCTGCAAGCCCCTCTTGCTTCAGCCCCAGTCCGACCCATTTGATCGCCGTTTGCAGATCAAACCCGTCAAAGGCGACTTCGCAGCGGCGGTCCGTGCCTATGGTCTGCGCGCGCCCCGTCACGGGGGAGGGGGCGGCGGAGGTGAACGGATCGAGATTGTAGAAGTCGATCCTTGCCCCTGACGGGCCGATGTTGGCTTGAGCCGTTTGCGCGGTCAGGCGCGGGTTGAAGCAGTGATCGGCGAAGGCGCGCCCTACGGTTGCTGCATCTTGCGCGGCCACAGCGCTGCCTGCCACCAAAGCGGTGGTCAGACAGAGGGTTGTGGCGCATGCAGCATTCATTGTGATCAGCCTTTGACGGCTTTCACGATCTTCTGAGCGCCGTCTTTGAGGTTATCAGCCGCGATCACGTCGAGGCCGGAATTGTTGATGATGGCTTTGCCTTCTTCAACGTTGGTCCCTTCGAGGCGCACGACGAGCGGCACTTTGAGGCCGACCTCTTTGACTGCGGCCACAACGCCCTCGGCGATGACATCGCAGCGCATGATGCCGCCGAAGATGTTCACCAAAATGCCTTTGACCTGCGGGTCGGAGGTGATGATTTTAAAGGCCTCGGTCACTTTCTCTTTGGTGGCACCGCCGCCAACGTCGAGGAAGTTCGCAGGCTCTGCGCCGTAAAGTTTGATGATGTCCATGGTGGCCATCGCGAGACCCGCACCGTTGACCATGCAACCGATTTCGCCGTCAAGGGCGATGTAGTTCAGGTCATACTTGGAAGCTTCGAGCTCTTTGCTGTCTTCTTCTGTCTCGTCGCGCAGCTCAGACACTTCGGCCTGACGGTACATGGCGTTGCCGTCAAAAGACACTTTTGCATCGAGCACTTTGAGATCACCGGAGTCAGTAACGATTAGCGGGTTGATTTCCAGCATTTCCATATCGCGCTCGAGGAATGCTTTGTAGAGGATGCCCATGAGCGAGACGCACTGCTTGACCGCTTTGCCTGTGAGGCCCAGCTCGAACGCGATGCGGCGGCCGTGGAATGCTTGGAAGCCCGTGGCAGGATCAACGGAGAAGTTGATGATTTTCTCTGGTGTGGAAGCAGCGACTTCTTCGATGTCCATGCCGCCTTCGGTGGAGCAGACGAAGCCTACGCGGGATGTTTCGCGGTCAACCAGCAGGGCGAGGTAGAGTTCAGTCTCAATGCCGGAGCCATCTTCAATATAGACGCGGTTGACCTGCTTGCCTGCGGGGCCAGTCTGGTGCGTGACCAATGTACGGCCCAGCATCTTCTTGGCTTCTTCCGCTGCCTCGGCCACGGATTTGGTTAGGCGTACGCCACCTGCCTCGCCTGCGCCTTCTTCTTTGAACTTACCTTTGCCACGGCCACCAGCGTGGATTTGCGCCTTTACCACCCACAGCGGGCCATCAAGTTCGCCTGCAGCATTTTTTGCATCTTCGGCTTTGAGGACAACGCGTCCGTCGGAAACTGGTGCGCCGTAGCTGCGCAGAAGAGCTTTTGCCTGATATTCATGGATGTTCATAAGCGACGGTCCCGTCTTTGGTTCTGATTTAAGCGTGATATACACGGATTGCGTAATTTTTCCTGAACAGCATTGAGCAGCTGGATGAATAAATCCAGACTAAAATGACATTTGTGATCACACGGTCAGAACGTGTGATCACAAATGCGGGAATGTTTGGAAAATAATGTCAAAGAGTGCGGGTTTCCGGATTGAAACCGTTCACTTCTTGTCAAAATCGCAACAGATTGGAAGCAGGTTTTGGCCTACTTGCCACGGATCAAAGCGGAATCAGTGCCCAATAGTCGAGGTCAAGCAGGACGGTCGGGAGGTATTTGCCGTCTTCTCCGCGCAGATCGAACGGCTTGCCGCCTTTTGTGGCCACAAGGCGAAGGCGGATGGCGCCTACACCGGGCGTGGAGGTTTCCGCTTTGTCTAGGACTTCGCTCCACGCGCGTACTGTGTCGCCTGCGAGGCAGGGGTTGGCGTGGGCGCCGCCGTTGAGGCCTACAACCATTTGCGCATTTGCGAGGCCGTTGAAGGACAAGGCGCGGGCCATGGAGATGACGTGACCGCCGTAGATCAGGCGAGAGCCGTCAGGGCGAGCGGAGGTGTCAAAGTGGACCTTGGCCGTGTTCTGCCACAGGCGCGTGGCCATCATGTGTTCGGCCTCTTCGATTGTCACGCCATCAATGTGATCGATCTTTTCGCCAATTTCGTAGTCAGCAAAGCGGTGCGGCTCTCCTGCGAGGGCAAAGTTGTATTTGGTGAAATCGAGACCCTCGGGGATGACCAGATCGGCGGCTTTGATTGCCTCGGGAAGATCGGGGATGACCGTTTCAGGCGCTGGTGCGGAGGCATCGCGTTTGCGGACCATGACCCAGCGGACGTATTCCATCACTGCTTCATCATGCTGGTTTAGGCCGCGGGTACGCACATAGAGGACGCCGGTTTTGCCGTTCGAGTTCTGCTTGAGGCCAATGACTTCGGATTCGGAGCGCAGCGTGTCGCCAGGCCAGACGGGCAGGAGCCAGCGCCCTTGGGCATAGCCGAGGTTAGCAACGGCATTGAGGGACACATCGGGGACGGACTTGCCGAACACCACATGGAAGGCGATCATATCGTCGAGCGGACTAAAGGGCAGGCCGCAGTCTTGGGCAAATTGATCAGAAGAGTAGAGTGCGTGGCGAGCAGGGTAGAGCGCGTGGTAGAGTGCGCGTTCGCCCATTTTCACTGTGCGTGGGACAGCGTGGGTGAGGATTTGACCGATTGTATAATCTTCGAAGAAATTACCTGCGTTTGTTTTCGTGGCCATGCTCAGTGTGCTCCCAGTTTTGTCTCAGGGGTGTAATCGCCCTCGACTTCTTTTACCACCGACTGGCCACAGCGCATTACGCCTGCGGCATGGTCCCATGTCTGGGTGGGGGTGCCGTAAAGCTCCCACCCCTTGTTCAGAGCATCGGTAACTTTATGACAAAAAGCGGAAGTGTCTTCTTCGGATAGAAAGCGGTAAAGTTTCATCTGGGTTTTCCTAGAATTCAGGAGAATGGATTAACGCCGAGGGCAGCATGGATGCCTGCAATGACGACGTACATCACAACGCTGATAATGATCAGGCGGATGTATGTTCGGCGGCCAGCGGGTGCAGGTGCTGTCCATTCAGGCTGTGCGCGGTTGATCAGGATGACCGAGCCTACAGCCCATGCAAGCAAGCCGCCGAACAAGATGATCGAGGCCAAATCACCATTGACCAAAAGGTGGGCAGCGGCCCAGATTTTCACGGCAAGGAGTTGGGGATGGCGGGTCTTATAGGCAGGCCATGCTTTCGCACCTTTGGCTGCGGAGGAGCCGTAAATCCAAAGGGCAAGCACCATTGCGAGGTTGTTGATGCCTGTCAGGAACGCGGGTGGATACCAGATGTTGACCATCTCGGCGCTGCGGTAGCCGATGATCATGAGGATGAGGGATGCCACGATGGCAACGGCTACGATGCCTTTGCCAGCGTTGCCCATAGCCGCGCGTTGGGCGGGCACGAGGCGTTTGAAATAATGGGCGGCGATCCAGAGGATGAGGCCAATAATAAGAAGGGTCATGGAGCTACTCCGAGCTGAGGGCGTTGATTGCGTCCAGCTTTGCCAGTGTTTCACGGGCCGTTGCAACATGTAGATTCTCGACGATCTTACCATCGACCACGGCGACGCCTTGTCCTGTCGCCTCGCATTCCTCGAATGCGGCGATCTGGCGGCGGGCCAGTTCGACCTCGGCCTCAGACGGCGAGAAGGCTTCGTTCGCGACATCAAGTTGCGCGGGGTGAATCACAGTTTTGCCGTCAAAGCCCATGTCGCGCCCTTGGTCACATTCAACGCGGTGCCCCTCATCATCTTTGAACGCGTTGTAGACGCCGTCGATGAGGGCGATGCCGTAGGCCTTGCCTGCGAGGACACACAGACCGAGGCCTGTCATCATGGGAAGGCGGTCCGCGCGGGGGCGCGTTTGCAGCTCTTTGGCGAGGTCGTTGGTGCCCATGACCATGCCTTGCAGCTTGGGGTGGGCTGCGATGGCGGCGGCGTTGAGCATGCCGAGCGGTGATTCCATCATGGCCCACAGGGGAATGTTGCCCGTGAATGTGGCCAAGGCGTCGAGGTCGGCGGGGTTGTCTACCTTGGGCAGCAGGATCGCGTCTGCGCCCATTTTTGCAGCGGCTTTCGCATCATCGGCACCCCATTCGGTGTCGAGGCCATTGATGCGGATGATCTTCATGCGGTTGCCGTAGCCGCCTGTGGCCAATGCCTCGGCCAGCGTGGCGCGGGCGGCGACCTTTTCCTCGGGGATCACGGCGTCTTCGAGATCAAAGATAATCGCGTCGGCGGGCAGGCCGCGTGCCTTGTCCAGTGCGCGGGGTTTGGAGCCGGGGATGTAGAGGACGGACCGAAGGGGACGGGCGATTGAGGGCATGGAAGAGCTCCTTGGGTGGTGGGTTGCGCAATAAAGTTGCGTGCAGAGGGGCATTTTGGCGCAAAAACTTCAAGTCAAAACGTGCCGCAGTGCGGCGAAACCTGCTTTGCAACGGGATGCGAACGCTGCGTTAACTCCGTTTTCAGGGGTGTGCGGGCAGGATTGGAGCGTTGCTGAAGCAGGACTTGGGATGCGGGTGTGACGGATCGGATCAATCGGGGGCAACGGTATTTGCCGCCCGGCCATACTGGAAGGGCAATGATATGACACGGACTGCAAAGATTATTCACCTTGCCGCGTTGACGGTTGCGGCAACGATTTACGTTGCGCTGACAACACAGGCGGTGGCGCAATCACAGCGCAACTGTGGACCGCGTGAAGCAGTGGTTGAGCGATTGGCGAGTGGTTATGGCGAAACGCGGCAATCTGTGGGGATCGGGTCGAACAACGCGATGGTTGAGGTTTTTGCCAGTGATCAGACGGGAAGCTGGACGATTCTGGTAACTATGCCCACGGGGGTGACTTGCCTTGTGGCGTCGGGGCAGTCGTTCGAGGAAGTCGCCGAAGCGCTGCCCGCAAAGGGAAATGACGCTTAGGTCGAGCTCAAACTAAGTCAGCCCGTCCCAGATGAGTTTGACACCTGTGACAGTGAGCAGGACATAGGTGAGGGCGAAAAATGCACGTTCCGGCACGATCCGGTGGGCGCGTACGCCGAGCCATGCGCCGACAAGCGCGAAGGGGGCGAGAACAAGGTTTGCCTGTGCCGTTTCTATCGTGAACATGCCGAGGAAGGCGTAGGGGATGAATTTGGCGATATTGACGGCCCAGAAGATGAGTACTGAGGTTGCCTGATATCCAGTTTTGCTAAGGCCACGCGACAGTAGGAAGACAGCCGCAGGGGGGCCGCCTGCGTGGCTGACAAAGCTGGTGAAGCCGACAGCGATGCCAGCGATGAGGCCTGCGCCGTCGGGCATGTGATGTGCGCCCATTTTGAGCCAGCCGCGTTTGACGCTGATCTGCCACGCGACGAAGCCGACGGAGACAAGCCCGATGAGCAGGCGCAAGAGGTCAGGGGAGGCGATGCGGTACAGGGCGGCGCCGAGAGCCACACCGGGCAGAGCGCCTGCGATGATCAGGAGTGCCTCGCGCAGGTGCCAGCGGCCCCAATAAGGTTTGAGCGATGCCACATCGATGAGCATGAGCAAGGGCAGCATAACGCCCAGTGCAAGGCCCGGATCGACAACGAGGGCAAGTACGGATGCAGAAGCGAAAGCGGCACCAGAGCCGAATCCGCCTTTGGATATGCCCGCGAAGAGGACCGCAGGTCCGGCAATGGCAAAGAACCAAAGATCGAGAATGAGCATGAGTGCCTCTTGAATTCGCGCTGGTGTGATTATCTTTGACAGGTAGTGCAACGCGCACCAACCTTTGATTTTGTCCGTTGGGAGGACCCCTATATGAAGACTTTGCTCATCACGACCAGTTTGATCCTTGGTTTGGCGGGAGCGAGCTTTGCGCAGTCCCAAGAGACGGAAGTGGGCATTGTGAAGATGTCTGAGTCGAGCCTTTTGGTGCGCGATATGATTGGTGAGCCTGTATATAACTTTCGCGGGCGTCCAAACACCGAAGACCGTATGCCGCTGTCGGGACTGGAGCGGTTCGAGCGGGTTGCCTCGATAAAGGATGTGATGATCAACACAGATGGTACTGTCGAAGCGCTGGTTCTGAGTGTTGGTGGGTTTTGGGGGCTTGCCGACCGTGAAGTGACTGCCGCAATAGATGGTGTCAGCGTGGTGACGGATGTGCGTGGTGATAAGTACTTTGTAATCTACGCGTATGAAGAGACGCTCGATAACGCGCGTAGATTCAATAAATTTGATTTGGAGTAGTTGATGACAGACGGCTACGTGAATTTTAAGAAATTTAGATTTTGATAAATATCTATGGAACGTATTGTCGCAGGTCGGGTTGGTATCTCAGAAGTTACAGAGATGTAGCAATAACTTAGGAGACACCAAAATGAAAAACTTTCTCGCATCTACAGCAGTACTTATGTCACTCACCGGCGCCGCATTTGCGGACGGTCACTCCAAGATGTCCGATGTTGGCACTGTAAGCGCAGAGCCAACTGATTTTTTCGCATCTGACCTGATTGGCATGCGCATCTACAATGTAGACGTAGAATTCGACGCGACACAGCCAGTGTTGGCCGACGCGGAAAAAGAATGGGACGATATCGGTGAGATCAACGACATCATCGTAACTGCGGATGGAAAAGTATCGGCAGTGATTCTGGGCATTGGCGGTTTCATCGGTATCGGCGAACGCGATGTGTCCGTGCCAATGAGTTCCATCATGGTGCTGACCGAAACTGACGACGACGATCGTTTCTTGGTCGTGAAGACGTCTAAAGAAATGCTCGAAAAAGCACCAGCTTTCGAGCGCGACGACATGTAAATCGTTTCGTGCCTGTCGCAGAATTCATCCGCGATAGTCCGACGGAAGTCGATACTTGCAGAAAGGTCATCCCTAGGGGTGGCCTTTTTGCGTACTCGCAGCTGCACGTGGCAGGTGTCTTTCGATAAGTGGTAACTAAATTCGACGTTGCCTTGATCGGAGTGCATAAATTGGAACGGAGGCGGCGGCGGGCGCGTTAGATATCGAATACAAATTTTCTAATCGCAAACAAGGAGTTTCAGTTATGACCCGCTTTTCCCCATCCTTTACATTTTTGGGTTCCGTTGCAATCGCTGCCCTCATCGGATTGGCGCCCATTGCGCATGCGTCGGACGCGCCGAACACTAATGCAAAGGCAATTCCCCAAGATCCGGACGCGACAATCGACAAAGCATTACCTGCTGATGAAATGGTCGGCGATGAAGCGCCAACAGGTACCACATTCGACGTTGATCCAGACAGTGCGACAGTAGACGGGACGCCGCGTACAGCGGAAAAGGCCTATGTAAATACGCAGAGCGAAGAGGCCGAAGTTGGTATTCCCAACTCGGAGTGATCTGGCGCGTCTGCAACTGTACCTTGCCAGAACGCCTCATTGGGGTTAAGCCGCCGCCAACGCAAACTCATGGAGAACGGACACATGGCAAGAGCCAAAATTGCACTGATCGGCGCGGGTAACATTGGTGGCACGCTTGCCCACTTAGCGGCTGTAAAGGAACTGGGTGACGTGGTGATGTTCGACATCGCTGATGGTTTGCCACAAGGTAAGGCTCTCGATATCGCGGAATCTGGCCCTTCCGCAGGCTTTGACGCTGCGATGTCTGGCACCTCCGATTATGCTGATATTGCTGGTGCAGACGTGTGTATCGTGACTGCTGGCGTGGCGCGCAAGCCTGGCATGAGCCGTGATGACCTGCTCGGCATCAACCTTAAAGTAATGAAGTCCGTAGGCGAAGGCATTGCCAAGCATGCGCCGAATGCATTTGTAATATGTATCACCAACCCACTCGATGCGATGGTATGGGCGCTGCGCGAATTCTCCGGTCTGCCACACGAAAAAGTCTGCGGCATGGCTGGTGTGCTTGATTCGGCGCGCTTCCGTCACTTCCTCGCGGAGGAGTTCCAAGTCTCCATGCGCGACGTGACTGCATTTGTTCTGGGCGGCCATGGTGATACGATGGTACCACTGACGCGCTACTCCACTGTTGCGGGCATTCCTTTGCCTGACATGGTGAAGATGGGCTGGACCACACAAGAGAAGCTGGACGCGATTGTTCAGCGGACCCGTGACGGCGGTGCCGAGATTGTCGGCCTGCTCAAAACCGGCTCTGCTTTTTATGCGCCCGCGACTTCTGCGATTGAGATGGCTGAGGCCTACCTGAAAGATCAAAAGCGCGTGCTGCCTTGTGCTGCATATGTTGACGGGGCTTATGGCCTCAACGGTTTTTATGTTGGTGTACCAACTGTGATTGGCGCTGGTGGCGTTGAGAAAGTTGTCGAAATCCAGATGAACAAAGACGAGCAGACAATGTTCGACAACTCCGTTTCCGCGGTCAAAGGTTTGGTCGACGCGTGTAAGGGCATCGACAGCTCGCTGACCTAAGCAGACGCTGGATGAGAATTTAAAAGGCGCGCCCAAGAAGGCGCGCCTTTTTCGTTAATTAACATAGATGAGTCGCTGAAGTGTGATCACAGTGTTATTTCTGTGATCACAAATTTGCTGCACTGCGATAATTTTCAGTAGAATTAGCGCAAACAGGCGCTCATCTGACTGCTTGTCCCCGTGACAGCGGCGAAAAATACGTTAGTAGTAAAGCCAAGTAGCCACAAAGGAGCCTGATATGGCCGATGTGAACCGGGGCAACCGTCCTCTTTCGCCACACTTGTCGATTTACCGCCCGCAGCTGACGTCGATGACGTCGATCCTGACACGGATTACGGGCAACGCGATGCTGATTTCTGCACTGTTAATTGTCTGGTGGTTTCTTGCTGCCGCAAGCGGTCCTGCCTATTTCGATATCGTAAACGGATTTCTGACCAGCTGGTTCGGTGATTTGATCATGTTCTTCTCTGTGTTGGGGCTGTGGTATCACACGCTGGCCGGTGTACGGCACTTGATCTGGGACAATGCTGTGATGATGGATATCGAGACGGCGGAGAAGCTGGGCTGGGCCTGTATTGGCGGGTCTGTTCTGTTGACGATCATTACAGTTATCGCGGTTTGAGGAGAATACCATGGCATTTATGACAGACCGCAAACGCGCTATGGGACTCGGCTCTGCCAAGTCCGGCACGGCGCATCACTGGTCCATGACCATCAGCTCGGTTGCTTTGCTGATCCTGCTGCCATTGTTCGTGTTCACCTTTGGTGCAGCATTGGGCGGTACATATGAAGAGATCGTCGCCTACTATAGCCGTCCGTTCCCAGCGATCATCGCCGCACTGACCATTCTGGTGACGTTCAAGCATTTCAACGATGGCGTGCAAACGCTGCTTGAGGATTATGTGCACGGGTTGGCGCAAAAAGTGTCCATCGTTGTGATGACCTGCATCAGCTACGGTGCTGCGGCGGTTGGTATCTTTGCGATTGCGAAATTGGCCCTGTAATATCGGGTGCGACATATGGCGTGGCGGATTGCCCCTAGGCGTTTTCGCCGCCCATGCTAGATTGAGTCCAAAGGCGGGTCGCTCTGCCGATAGGGACTACCGGATTTCAGACGCCTCAAGGGCGTTGGTGACATAGACAGGGTCGTGACCGGTTTCCGGTTGGGTCCCAAACATTGAAGAGGGCGCGATATGGCTGCTTATGAATATGAGACCCATGAATATGACGTTGTTGTTGTAGGGGCAGGGGGCGCGGGTTTGCGTGCCACTTTGGGCATGGCGGAGCAGGGGCTGAAGACGGCCTGTATCTCCAAAGTGTTCCCCACACGCTCGCACACAGTAGCCGCGCAGGGTGGTATTGCTGCGTCCTTGTCAAACATGGGCCCAGACAACTGGCAGTGGCACATGTATGACACGGTCAAAGGTTCTGACTGGTTGGGTGATACGGACGCTATGGAATACCTCGCGCGTGAAGCGCCTAAGGCGGTTTATGAGTTAGAACATTACGGTGTTCCATTTTCGCGTACCGAAGAAGGCAAGATTTACCAGCGTCCGTTCGGTGGCCATACCACTGAGTTCGGTGAGGGACCGCCGGTGCAGCGTACCTGTGCTGCTGCGGACCGGACGGGGCATGCGATCTTGCATACGCTTTATGGTCAATCGCTCAAGCACAACGCCGAGTTCTACATCGAGTATTTCGCCATTGATCTGGTGATGTCTGACGATGGCGTGTGTCAGGGTGTCCTGTGCTGGAAGCTTGATGATGGTACGATGCACTTGTTCTCAGCAAAGATGGTTGTGCTTGCGACGGGTGGCTATGGCCGTGCGTATTTCTCAGCGACTTCTGCCCACACCTGTACGGGTGACGGCGGTGGTATGACCGCACGTGCGGGTCTGCCGCTTCAGGATATGGAGTTCGTTCAGTTCCACCCGACGGGTATCTATGGCGCAGGCTGTTTGATCACTGAGGGTGCGCGCGGGGAAGGTGGTTATCTTACCAACTCCGAGGGCGAGCGGTTTATGGAGCGTTATGCGCCAACCTACAAAGACCTCGCCAGCCGTGATGTTGTGTCGCGCTGCATGACGATGGAGATCCGCGAAGGTCGCGGTGTCGGCGAGAAGGGGGATCACATCCACCTGCACCTCAACCACTTGCCACCAGAGACGCTGGACCTGCGTTTGCCGGGTATCTCCGAATCTGCGCGTATCTTCGCGGGCGTGGACCTCACGAAAGAGCCGATCCCTGTATTGCCGACTGTGCACTATAACATGGGCGGCATTCCGACGAACTATTGGGGTGAAGTGCTTGCTCCGACCAAGGACAAGCCTGACAATGTCTCGCCTGGTCTGATGGCTGTGGGGGAGGCGGGTTGTGCCTCTGTGCATGGTGCAAACCGTTTGGGCTCGAACTCGTTGATCGATCTGGTCGTATTTGGTCGTGCGGCAGCTATTCGTGCGAAGGAAATCGTAGACCCGAGCACGCCTGTACCAACGCCGAGCAAGCGTTCTATTGAGGCCGCGTTCTCGCGGTTTGACGGCTTGCGCTATGCCAAGGGCCACGTGCCAACGGCCGAGCTGCGCCTTGAGATGCAGCAGACCATGCAGGCCGATGCGGCAGTATTCCGCACCGATAAGACGCTGGCCGAGGGTGAAGCGAAGATGAAGGATGTGGCGGGCAAACTGTCCGACCTGAAGGTGACAGATACTTCACTTGTCTGGAACTCTGACTTGATGGAAACCCTTGAGCTGACCAACCTGATGCCGAACGCAGTAGCAACGATTACGGCAGCGGCAGCGCGTAAGGAAAGCCGTGGGGCGCATGCGCATGAGGATTACCCTGATCGCGATGATGTGAACTGGCGCAAGCACTCGCTCATCTGGTTCAAAGGGAACGAGGCGAGCCTTGGCTTCCGCGGTGTGCACACACAGCCGTTGACCAGCCATAACGAGGGCGGCATTGACCTGAAAAAAATCGCTCCGAAAGCGCGGGTTTACTAAGAATGACCGTTGCGGCGCAGACAGGCACAACGTGGAGCCAAGCGGGATTTACCCCCGTTTGTGCGCTGCAAGTGTTCGGCATGCGCCGCTCTGGCAACCACGCGATCATTGACTGGCTGATGCGCAATGCGCCTGAGGCTGCGACGGGTGGCGTATTCTTTAACAATTGCAAGTTCGGGAAAAATCCGCAGGTCCACTATGGGTCGCTGGATGTCTATGACGCGCAGCGGCAGGTGATGCCACATGTGGATGTTAAAGATGACAAGCGGATCGCTGGAGCAGGGGACGCGCCGATGGCGATTGTCTCCTATGAGGACCGCATGCCGCAACCTGCGGGGCAGCCGCAAAAGGCCAGCCACACCATGTCGGATGCGGATTTCTCGCATCAGGTGGTTATCTACCGCAGCTTTTTAAATTGGTCGGCGTCGCTCTTGGCGAAGATCAAGAAGAATGACGGTTTTGGCGCGACGGACCGCATGCGCATTATGACGCTGGCCTTTGCGACTTATATTCAGGGGTTGAACCGTGTTGCCGAGGCCAAAGGGATCATCGCGATCTGCTATGATAACTGGATGACGTCGGAAGATTACCGTGCGGGTATTTTGCGGGCTTTGGGTTTGCCTGTGCGCGATCTGAGCCGTGGCAAAGTCCAGCGCTATGGCGGTGGCTCCTCGTTTCAGCGCAAGGTGGGTAGCGCGGGTGACTTGAATTCCACGTCCCGTGATGCGGCCATGGCGGGTGATCTGGAATATGGATTGCTGGCGTGGACTGCGGCGCATGACTTGCGGTTCATGGAGCGGTTGATCCCGCATTTCGAAGACGATGCGGAGCGCTTGGCCACCTTGGCCGAGACATCAAAATTGCATATGAAACTACCGCCTCGAAAGGCTCCTGTATGATACGCGTAATTATGGTTTCCATCGCATTGGCACTCACGGGCTGCGCCCAATTCGAATCTGCCGGCAACAAGGTAACAGCCGCTGCGGACCAGACGGGGCGCAAAGCGGCGACTTCTGCTGTGACCGAAGTGATTGCGATCAATTTTCCGCAGGTGCCAAAGCCGCTCATTGAAGCCTTTACCGGCTGTGTGATCGAAAATGCCCAAGCGGTTGAAGTGCGCGAATTGGCGAAAGCATCTGTCGTGGGTGTGGACGACGACACTGTCGCTGTGGTGCGTAACATCCTGTCACGCCCTGCGACACAGACCTGCCTGCGTAACCGCGCACCCATAACACTTTGACGATTTTGGCGCTTGCGCCGACCGATTGATACAAAAAGGAACAGCATCATGGTACAACTGACGCTCCCCAAGAACTCCCGCATGACCAGCGGTAAAACATGGCCCAAGCCAGAAGGGGCAACCAACCTCAAAGAGTTCCACATCTATCGCTGGAACCCTGATGACGGCAAAAATCCGTCTGTCGATACCTATTTCGTCGATCTGGACGATTGTGGGCCGATGATTTTGGACGCGATCATCAAGATCAAGAACGAGATTGACCCCACGCTGACCTTCCGCCGCTCCTGCCGTGAGGGCATTTGTGGCTCCTGTGCGATGAACATCGACGGGATCAACACGCTGGCCTGTACTTATGGCATGGCCGAAGTGAAGGGTGTCGTGAAAATTTATCCGCTGCCGCACATGCCTGTGGTCAAGGATTTGATCCCGGATCTCACGCACTTCTACGCGCAGCACGCGTCCATTAAGCCATGGTTGGAGACAGAGACACCCGCACCTGCGAAAGAATGGAAGCAGTCGATTGAGGATCGCTCCAAGCTGGACGGCCTTTATGAGTGCATCATGTGTGCGTGTTGCTCTACCTCTTGCCCGAGCTATTGGTGGAATGGCGATCGCTACCTTGGACCCGCAGCGCTGTTGCATGCCTACCGCTGGATCATCGACAGCCGCGATGAGGGAACGGGTGAGCGTTTGGACGAGCTTGAGGATCCCTTTAAACTCTATCGCTGCCACACGATTATGAACTGCGCCAAGACCTGCCCCAAAGGTCTGAACCCTGCGCTGGCGATCAGCCAGATTAAGAAGCTGATGGTCGAGCGGACTGTTTAAGCCCAACTGATGTTTGGTTGGCTCAAGAAACTGACGGGCGGTGGTGTTCAGGAAGCTGTGACACCGCCGCCCGTTCCTGATTTGACGCACGAGGCGCTGAGCGAGGATGACCTGCGCCTTGTGCTGGAACGGCCCTGCACTCCGATTGTTTTCAACAAACCTGCCAACATTGATCCCTTTGCCTCGATGTTCGGCGCAGTTCGCCTGTCGCGCAGTGATGAGGCGTGGCCGATGTGCCATGATGTGCCGCTCTGGCCGCTGTGCCAGTTGAACCTGAGCCAAGCGCCTTTTGTCCCCGATGCGCTGCGCGATCTGGCGCTCGTCACGATCTTTATCAGTGACAAAGATGCGATTGCGCCGACGCAGATAATCAACACCGTTGACCCCGATCCGACTGCGACATGGGCATTGCGGGCCTATCCGACACTCGAGGCGCTGACGATCCCCAAGGTACCATTGCATAAATCACCGCTTTCGCCACGTTTGGGTGAATGGGGCAACCAAAATGCAGATTATCCCAATCACGATATGGCAGGCGATGTTGTGGATACGCGGGATGTGGATGTTTACGCCTATGACTGGTCGCAGACTGTACAACAGACAAAGCTGGGCGGATGGCCGGGAACGGTGCAATCTGAGCCATGGTGGAATTACAAGAAAATGGACGACACGTGGGATTTTGTGATCCAAATCGAGAATGAGCCCAAAGCGGGCTGGAACGGATGGGGAGATGGTGCGGCCTATATTGCGCGGTCCCGCGAGCGGCCCCATTTATGGGCAATCGATGTGCAGTTCACCTGATGGTTTTGATCCTTCTGCCCATAGTTGTCGGTGTTGTGGCATTTCTTGCATGGCGCAACCGTGCTGTGCGTGGGTGCCGCTGGCGCGAGAACAACAGCGGAAACCAAGGTGCATTACGCAAGTACTGCTGCGCGGCCTGCGGCGCCGAAGCGTTTACTTCGACAAAAGGCCCACCTGACATGTGTAAACGCGGATTGGGCAACTCCTCGCTCTGATCCTTGTGCTAACCTCGACAGAGGGGGCTTCGGACCTGTAGCGTTTGGGTAAGGATACAGGGAACATCCATATGAGTGATTTTTCAGCGGACGTGATTATCATTGGTGCGGGCCTTGCGGGTATGACCGCCGCGCATGAGGCGATTTCGCGAGGGCGTAGGGTGCTGATGCTGGATCAAGAAGGACCGCAAAGCCTTGGAGGGCAGGCGTTCTGGTCCCTTGGCGGATTGTTCATGGTCGACAGCCCCGAGCAGCGCCGCCTTGGCATTCGTGACAGTGCAGAACTTGCGTGGAGCGATTGGCAAGGTTCGGCGCAATTTGACCGCGATGAAGATGCAAATCCGCGCCTCTGGGCCGAGAAGTTTGTGGAGTTCGCAGCGGGAGATATGCGTGCGTGGCTGCACGGCCTTGGCATGCGCTGGTTTCCGGTGGTCGGCTGGGCCGAGCGGGGTGGTGCGCTGGCAGGGGGGCACGGCAACACGGTGCCGAGGTTTCACATCACATGGGGAACAGGCACTGGCGTGGTCAAACCGTTCGCTAATCTGATGGTGCGTTATGCGGCGGACGGGCGACTGAAAATGGGGTTCCGGCACCGTGCATCGGCTCTGATCGTCGAAAACGGAGTGGTCAAAGGGGTGCGGGGTGACATTCTTGAGGATACGACCGCCGCACGCGGGGTTTCTAGCTCCCGTAAAGTGGTTTCCGCGTTTGAGCATAAGGCCGAGGCGGTGATCATCACCACGGGTGGTATTGGCGGCAATCACGCGCTTGTCCGCAAACATTGGCCATCGCGGCTGGGAAAAGCGCCCAAGACCATGGTGGCGGGTGTGCCTGATTATGTTGATGGGAGGATGCATGGAATTGCGGCAAAGGCGGGCGCAGGTCTGATCAACGAGGACCGTATGTGGCACTATTGCGAGGGGTTGCAGAACTTTGACCCGATTTGGCCCAACCACGGCATTCGTGTGCTGCCGGGTCCATCGTCGATGTGGTTCGATGCAAAAGGTGACCGAATGGAGGCCCCATTTATGCCCGGCTTCGACACGCTGGGTACACTCAAGCGTATCCTGAGCGTGGGTGAGCATAGCTGGTTTATCCTCACTCAAAAGATAATCGAAAAAGAATTTGCGCTATCAGGCTCAGAGCAAAACGCCGATTTGACCGAAGGGGGCTGGCGCGAGGTTTTGACGGCACGATTGGGCAAGGGGGCGACCCCTGCGGTGGAGGCGTTCAAGGAAAAGGGCGCCGATTTTATTGTGGCGGATGATCTGGAAACGCTTGTGGCGCGGATGAATGATTTGACCCCGAATGCTCCGGTCAAGATGGATCATATTCGTGCTCAAATTCAGGCGCGTGACCTGCAACTAAATAATGATTTTTGCAAAGACGCACAAATCACAGCAATTCGTGGCGCACGTAAATACAAAGGGGACAAGCTTATTCGCACCGCAAAGCCCCACGCAATTCTGGATGCTGCGAACGGCCCCTTGATTGCGGTCCGGCTGAACGTGATTACGCGAAAATCGCTTGGCGGGTTGCATACTGATATTCAAGGTCGCGTGCTGACCCCTTCTGGTGACGTTTTGGAAGGACTGTACGCTGCGGGCGAGGCCAGCGGTTTTGGCGGTGGCGGATATCACGGATATAACGCGCTTGAAGGGACATTTTTGGGCGGCTGCCTGTTTTCGGGTCGCATAGCAGGGAGCAATGCATGACCATTCCATCTGATGCTGACGCAAGGCGGGCAGTGCCGCCTGTGATCTGCTACCCCGTCGAAACTCTGCCAGCGCCTGATATGGCGATGCTTGATGCCGCGCGTGCCACCATGACCAAAACAGACGAAGTTATCGTGCCGGCACGCGATGCTGCGGCATTTGGTGTGCCTGCGGGCCATTTCTTCTCCATCACCAGTGTTGAAGGATCGCAGGTTGGTGATTTGAATTTGTGGAATGCAAACGATCTGAGCGAGCGTTTCTATTCAGGCAAGACCCGCGCTTTGCATGGCACCCATATCACGCGGGGCCAGCAAATGTGGTCAAGCTTTCCCGCGCTGCGCCCTATGGCGACGATCACGCATGATAGCCTTGGGTGGTATGGAAAAGACACGTTTGGCGGCTCGGTTCACGATGTGATCGGTACGCGCTGTGACCCTTATACGCATAACCTGTTGTCAGGTGGGCAGTATCATCACTGTTGCCACTCAAACCTCACCCGCGCCTTGGCTAATCACCTTGGTATCGCATTAGCCGATGCCGAGCCGCATATCCATGATGTTCTCAACGTCTTTATGTGCACAGGATTTACCCGCGACACAGGCCAGTATTTTATGAAAGCGAGCCCTGTGCGCCCGGGTGATAAGCTGGAGTTCTTTGCAGAGATTGATTTGCTCGGCGCACTTAGCGCCTGTCCCGGCGGAGATTGCAGCACTGTCCACTCATCGGATGAGGCACAATGTTACCCACTTTTGGTTGAGGTCTTTGCCCCTGATCCCGAAGCACTCCAAAACTGGACCCCGCCACCGCCCAATGGATATGATAAAAGCCACGACGCGTAACCGGAGCCTTCATTTTACCAATTGAACTCGATCCCGCAGTCTCAACCTGCGGGACCTTCATTAAAGGCCGCTTCAAGCGCAATCTCGACCATATCGCCGAACGACCGCTCGCGCTCTTCGGAGGGGAGGGCCTCTCCGGTCTGTAGATGGTCCGAGACGGTCAAAACTGCCAGAGCGCGGCGGCTGTGGCGGGCGGCAAGAGTGTAGAGTTCGGCGGCCTCCATTTCAACGGCGAGAATGCCGTGGCGGACCATCTGTTCGTCCAAATCGGGGCGCTCGGCATAGAAGACATCCGAGCTGTAGATGCCGCCCACGTGGGTTTTGGTGTTGCGCGCTTCGGATGCGGCGACGGCAGCGCGGAGCAGCCCCCAATCGGCGCAGGGGGCATAATTAAGTTCACGCATAATGCCTGAGGAGGGCGATGTGATTGTGCTGGCTGTCATTGCGATGATGACGTCGCGGATGCTCACATGGGGTTGCATGCCGCCACAAGAGCCGATGCGGATGAGGGTTTGGGCATTGTAGGTCGAGATCAGTTCGTTCGCGTAAATCGACAGGGACGGCATGCCCATGCCCGACCCTTGAATGGTGACGCGGTGGCCGCGCCATGTCCCTGTGAACCCCAGCATCCCGCGCACCTCGTTGACCAATTCGGCCCCGTCGAGAAATGTTTCGGCAGCCCAGCGGGCGCGGTAGGGATCACCTGGCATCAGTACAGTCTCAGCGATTTGGTCAGGGGTGGCGCCGATGTGGACGGTCATAGCATTTTCTCCGGTTGGGGCTGGTCCCAAGATGCCCACCCTGTGCAGCGGGGGCAAGTTCCAATGGAGGTTTCCCTTACTGGTTCCTTTGGCACTGATCGGATTTTTTGTGGCTGCGAAACCAATATAAAAGGTAATAAAACGAGAATGATTGGAATGATTGCAGCGGCGGGGCTTGCGCTGCTGGGGGCCTGTGACGTGTCCTTCCCAGTGGCTGTTGTGGGTCCAGGCAATACGGTTTTCAAAGGGTCGGCTACGGCGACATTCTTGGAGGGAGGCTGGTTTCAAGCCACCAATGGCGCGACCACGTGTCAGGGCCGTTATCGCCCGAATGGGCAAACGGGGACGACGACTTTTCCTGTGAAGTGTTCTAACGGGATGACAGGTGTCGGCACCGCAACCTATGAGACGCCGCGGTCTGGCGGCGGAGAGATCGTTATGAAAGACGGCGCCCGATGGAAATTTATCTTTGGTCGTGCGGCACTGGCGGTTTGACGACTAACGCGGGGGTGGCGGAATTTTGCCGCTATTCCCGCGTTAATAGAAACACAATTAAATTTCCAGCGTAGACGGGGCGATTCCTTTTTCTACTGCGGCGCGAAACCAATTCGGCTGACGGCCTTTTCCAGTCCATGTTTTGGAGCTGTCATCGGGGTCGGCATACTTTGGTTTGGAGGGCTTCGCGGCTTTCTTGGGGCCTTTTACCTTCTTGATTTTTGCAGGCTTCTCGTCGCCTAAATCATTCAAGGTAAAGCCGAATTCTGCTGCGGCGCGCTCTGCTGCCTTGCGTGCATCACGTCTGTCGCGGGCTTGTGCGCTTTGAAGCGCTTTCTTCACATCCGCTAAGAGCTTTTCGAGCTCTTTGCGGCTCATCAATTTAAGTTCTTTATTCATCGGAAAAAGACTCCTTAGTTTCCTAGATCGCCTTTATCCTAAATGAAACGGGATTGCAGTCTTATTTTATAGGTGTTCTGGCTTACTCTGCGGCAACTGCTTCAGGGTCAGCCAAGGTGACGATATCAGCCATGATTGTGTTCAACTCAAAATCTTTTGGCGTATAAACCCGTGCGACACCCATCGCCAAAAGACGCTTTGCATCGTCGTCTGGGATAATACCGCCAACGATCACCGGAATATGGCCTAGCCCTGCATCGCGCATCTGCTGCATCAAATCTTCGACCAGCGGAATGTGAGAGCCTGACAGAATGGAAAGCCCAACAACATGCGCCTCGTCGTTCAGCGCGGCGGCGACAATTTCGGAAGGGGTGAGGCGGATCCCCTCATAGGCGATATCCATGCCGCAATCGCGGGCACGCACGGCAATTTGTTCCGCACCGTTGGAGTGGCCGTCGAGACCGGGTTTGCCCACAAGAAATTTCAGGCGGCGGCCCAAGCGGTCGCTCACGGCGTCCACGGACATGCGCAGATCGTCGAGGCCTTCGGTTTTGTTACTGCGCCCTTTTCCCACGCCTGTCGGGCCTCGGTATTCACCGTGTACGGCACGCATTTGTTCGGCCCATTCACCTGTGGTGACACCTGCTTTGGCGGCGACGATGGACGCTGGCATGATGTTGCGGCCCTCTGCTGCTGCGGCGCGCAGGTCTTTGAGGGCTGCGTTGACTTCGCCCTCGTTACGTTGCGCACGCCAAGCGTTAAGCATGTCGATTTGTTGGGCTTCCACGGCGGGGTCCACGGTCATGATGCCGCCGTCGCCCGTCATCAGGGGCGATGGTTCGCCCTTTTGCCATTTGTTCACACCCACAACGATTGTTTCGCCTGCCTCAATCCGACCAAGGCGATCCGCGTTGCTGTCTACAAGGCGGGATTTCATGTAGTCGATGCCGTCAATGGCACCGCCCATGCTGTCGATATGGGCCAGCTCGGCGCGGGCGCCTTCTTTGAGCTGTTCAACTTTGGCATCCACCGCCGGATTGCCGTCGAATAGGTCGTCGAATTCAAGCAGGTCAGTCTCATAGGCGAGGATTTGTTGCATGCGCATGGACCACTGCTGGTCCCACGGGCGGGGCAGGCCGAGCGCTTCGTTCCATGCGGGCAGTTGCACGGCGCGGGCGCGTGCCTTTTTGCTCAGCGTCACGGCGAGCATTTCGATAAGGATGCGGTAGACGTTGTTTTCGGGCTGTTGCTCGGTCAGGCCGAGGGAGTTGACCTGCACGCCGTAGCGGAAGCGGCGGTATTTAGGGTCGGTCACACCGTAACGCTCCTCACAGATTTCGTCCCACAGATCGACAAAGGCGCGCATTTTGCACATCTCGGTCACAAAACGGATGCCTGCATTCACGAAGAACGAAATGCGGCCAACGAGGGCGGGGAAATCTTCGGGTGCCACGCGGGGGCGGAGTTGGTCGAGGACGGCAGTGGCGGTGGCCAGCGCGAAGGAGAGTTCCTGCTCCGGCGTCGCTCCCGCTTCTTGGAGGTGATAGGAACAGACGTTCATCGGGTTCCATTTGGGAACGGAAGTGTAGCAATACTCCGCCACGTCGGCGATCATCTTGAGGGAGGGGGCAGGGGGGCAGATGTAGGTCCCGCGCGACAGGTATTCTTTGATCAGGTCATTTTGAACGGTACCTTGGAGCTTGGAGACATCTGCGCCCTGTTCTTCAGCCACGGCAATGTAGAGCGACAGCAACCAAGGTGCTGTCGCGTTGATGGTCATGGAAGTGTTCATCTGTTCCAGCGGGATGTCTTTAAAGAGTGCGCGCATGTCGCCGAGGTGGCCCACGGGTACGCCCACTTTGCCAACTTCACCACGGCTTAGGATATGGTCGCTGTCATAGCCTGTCTGCGTGGGCAGGTCGAAAGCAACCGAAAGACCCGTCTGACCCTTGGCCAAGTTGTTACGATAAAGCTCGTTTGAGGCTTTTGCCGTCGAGTGGCCCGCATAGGTGCGGATGAGCCAAGGGCGGTCTTTCTTGGGGGCATCTGTCATGGCGGGCCTTTCTGAATCAGCTAAGCAATATTATTACGTAATGAGGTAGATATAAGAAACTTTCATGCAGTGTCAATTCGCTGCGTTGCGGCATGTCTGTTATACGGTCCATGTCATCGGTGTGGAACTGGAAAAGCCGAAAAGCAGGCGCAGGGGGCCGATGTTCTGGGGTGGACCCGCGACAAAGCCTTCGCGGATGTAGAGGGCACGGGCGCGTGGGTTTATGTCTATCACATCGAGGCGGACATGGGTCAGGTTGCGTGCAGCCGCTTCGGCCTTTATCGCGCCCAAGAGCGCAGTGCCGGCACCCCAGCCACGGGCCGTGCTGTCCACGCATATACCGTCCATCAGCAGAGTATCTTCTTCTATTTCCCGTTCTAGTAGGGCCAGAAGTGGACCGCGCCAAAGCGCACCAAACCAGCCGTAGTACCGTGCTATGTCGCGCATGCCGCCGCCAGTAAGCGCACCTTTTGACGTTTTGAAACCCGCGACACCTATCACCTTGCCTGTCGCGTCGCGTGCGGTGATCGCGAATTTCGGTGTTATGATTTGGGAAAAGAAGGCCAGTGCAGTCTCGTCCGGTCCCAAAAGGCGGCCAAGTTTTGCGGAGAAGGCGCCCCAATAGAGCCGTGCAACAACCCTGCGCTCTGCGTCGGAGAAGCCTTTTGAGAGTGTGAAATTGATCATGCGCCGCCCTGTTTCGATGAGTTAGTTATTGTCCTTGGAGGTCTGCGCTGCAAGGGTATGAGCGATGACGCAGACGGTGACCCTTCCCCTTTGGCTTTTTGTGCTGATCTTGCTCTTTGCGGCGGTGACAGCACTGAGCCATTTCCTGTTGCCTTCAGTGCGCTGGTTCTTCCGGCGGCGGTTCGAGAAGGCTGTGGCGCGGCTTAATACGCGGCTCAAACGGCCGATCCAGCCGTTCAAGCTGGCGCGGCGGTACGACATGATCCAGCGTCTAATCTACGATCCCGAAGTTTCGCGCGAGATCGCGCTGTATGCCGAGAAGAATAATGTGCCGGAGAATGTGGCATTTCAGAAAGCGCGGGAATATGCGCGTGAGATCGTGCCGACGTTTTCCGCCTTTGCCTATTTCAGTTTTGCTATGCGGGTGGCCAAAGTGCTGGCGGAATCGGTGTACCGGATTCGCACGGCAAAGCAGAACGACGAAGTTTTTGCCGCAATCCCGAAGGACTCAACAGCTGTTTTTGTGATGAATCACCGCAGTAATATGGATTACGTGCTGGTCACTTATCTCGCGTCCAAGACTTCGACGTTATCTTATGCAGTGGGAGAGTGGGCGCGGGTCTGGCCCTTGTCTTCACTCATCCGTTTGTGGGGGGCGTATTTTATCCGCCGCCGCTCGCGGGGCTCACTCTATCGTAAAGTGCTGTCGCGCTACGTGCAGATGGCGACGAGTGGTGGTGATACGCAGGCATTCTATCCCGAGGGAGGCTTGAGCCTCACGGGGGCGTTGCAACCGCCCAAGGTTGGGTTGCTCAGCTATTTGGTCGACGGATTCGAACCTGACGGCGGGCGCGATATCGTGTTTGTGCCTGTGGCGATCAACTATGACCGAGTGCTCGAAGATCGCGTGCTCATCGCCGCCCATGCGCGGGGCGATCGCAGGTTTGGTGCGCGTATTTCAGTTGTGGTTGCATTTATACTGCGCAAGTTCTGGCGGCGTTTGCGCGGCCATGACACGCGGTTTGGCACGGCAGCAGTGGCCTTTGGCACACCGTTGAGCCTGAGGGAGTTTGGCAAAGTCGAGGATGTAGATGCGTTGTCGCAACTGCTCATGTCGCGGATCGAAGCGGTGATGCCTGTGCTGGGAGTGCCGCTTGTGGCTGCGGTTTTGCGAAAGCGCGGTGCGTTGGATGCCGATACGCTTGAAACAGAAGTGCGCGATTTGCTGGACCAGCTGCCCGCGAAAAGCATCGTTTTGGACACAAGCGCGTTGTCGGACGAGGTGGCTCAGGCCTGCGGTCATATGGAGCAACACGGGCTGATCGAGAAGGACGGCGATGTTTGGCGCATCGTGCACGGGCAGGAAACGGCAACCCAGTTTTACGCCAATTCGATTGCCCACTACTTACCCGATGGGTATCTTGTGCTTGATGCTGCGCTTGCGAAGGGTTTTTCTGCACCCGCTGGGTCATAAAATTTCAAAAAAGACGTGTCAGTGGTTGCAATGTTGCGCAGACGGGCTTACTCAGTCGTTTGAGAGCCGCTTTTCCGCGTTGCGGCATCCCTTATTCCCGCAGGAGGGCGACATGGCACTAGATACGACAATCGCGCAATACGATGCACCCGAAAAAGACTTGTATGAGATGGGTGAAATGCCGCCCATTGGCTATGTGCCAAAGCAGATGTACGCGTGGGCGATCCGTCGTGAGCGCCATGGTGAGCCAAACACGGCGATGCTGGAAGAAGTTGTGGATGTGCCCGTGCTCGACAGTCAGGACGTGCTTGTCCTCGTGATGGCGGCGGGTGTGAACTATAACGGTGTTTGGGCTGCCCTTGGCACGCCGATCAGCCCGTTTGACGGCCACAAAGAGCCGTACCATGTTGCCGGTTCCGATGCTGCGGGCATTGTATGGGCTGTTGGAGATCGCGTGACACGTTGGAAAGTGGGCGACGAAGTCGTTGTGCATTGCAATCAGGATGACGGTGACGACGAGGAATGTAACGGCGGCGATCCAATGTATTCCCCAACGCAGCGTATTTGGGGCTATGAGACGCCCGACGGCTCTTTCAGCCAGTTTACACGCGTGCAAAGCCAGCAATTGATGCCGCGCCCCAAGCACCTGACATGGGAAGAAAGTGCGTGCTACACGCTGACGCTTGCCACTGCTTACCGGATGCTGTTCGGCCATGAGCCTCACGATCTCAAGCCAGGCCAGAACGTTCTGGTTTGGGGGGCATCAGGTGGCCTTGGCTCTTACGCGATCCAGTTGATCAATACGGCGGGTGCCAATGCGATTGGCGTCATCTCGGACGAGAGCAAGCGCCAGTTTGTTATGGATTTGGGTGCCAAGGGCGTCCTGAATCGTAAGGATTTCAGCTGCTGGGGGCAATTGCCTACAGTAAACACGGACGAATATAACGTCTGGCTCAAAGAAGCGCGCAAGTTTGGTAAAGCAATTTGGGATATCACCGGAAAAGGCGTTAGCGTCGACATGGTATTCGAGCACCCGGGCGAGACGACATTCCCTGTTTCCAGCCTTGTTGTGAAAAAGGGCGGCATGGTCGTGATTTGTGCCGGCACCACTGGTTTCAACTGTACCTTTGACGTGCGCTATATGTGGATGCATCAGAAGCGCTTGCAGGGATCGCATTTTGCCCATCTCAAGCAGGCGTCCGCAGCCAACAAGTTGATGATCGAGCGCCGTTTGGACCCGTGCATGTCCGAAGTGTTCGCATGGAACGACCTGCCCGAAGCGCATATGAAAATGCTGCGTAATGAACATAAGCCTGGCAACATGTCTGTGCTGGTTCAGTCGCCAAAGACAGGTCTGCGAACGCTTGAGGACGCACTAGACGCTCGCAAATAAGACAAAACTTAAATTCTGACAGCTCTGACGCCCCGCGAATCGCTCCTGCCATTCGCGGGGCGTTTACGTTTCTGAAACCAGTTCAATGCGAACAATGGTTTGAGATTGTTTCCCTCACTATTTCTGGGGAGTGGAAATTCGCGAATAGGAGAGTTGTTTTAACGCGTGCTACTGTAATGTTAACGGCTCGTTAACCATTTAAGAGGGAACATCGATATGCGTAGTGATTGGATTTTAGACGTTCTCGCTGATTTGCGTAGTTTTGCCGACGCCAATGCCCTGCCACTTCTGGCAGAGCAGCTCGATGATACTGCACTCATCGCCATGGCCGAGATCGCCTCGAAGGATGAGAGGTCTGCAAAGCAGATAGATGTCGGTGAAACAGATCAAACTAGAGGGCATCCTGTCCTCGTTGGAACAGGCAGACACGCTTGACGGGATGCAGTGCGTTTCGGAGGCGCTAAGGGATTTCTACGCCGTAGATCATCTGGTGTATCACTGGGTCGATTCAAGCGGTGATCAATACGGATGCGGAACCTATTCCGAGGCGTGGCAGCACAAATATATGGAAGAAAACTATTTGCGGATTGATCCTGTGGTGCAGGGTTGTTTTCAAAGATTTCATCCTGTTGATTGGAAAATGCTTGATTGGTCGAGCAAAGCAGCGCGTGAATTCTTGAGGGTTTCCACGGAATACGGTGTCGGAAATCAGGGGTTCTCTGTTCCAATTCGCGGACCCAAGGGTCAATTTGCTTTGTTCACTGTAAATCATACCTGTGATGATGATATTTGGGCCGAATTTACCGAAGAGCACCGCCGCGATTTGATCCTGATCGCCCATTATTTTAACGAAAAAGCGCTTGAGTTTGAACCAGAGCGCCAGCCAGAACAGCAACAAGCGCTGTCTCCGCGTGAAATTGATGCGATGACCCTATTGGCCATCGGATACAGTCGCGCACAAGTCGCCAATTCTTTGTCGATTTCCGAGCATACGTTGCGCGTCTATATTGAAAGTGCGCGGTATAAATTGGGCGCATTGAATACAACCCACGCGGTTGCGCGGGCAATGAGCCGCGGATTGATCGTGGTTTAAGCCTTTAAAATTATACTGTTGCGCGAATCTTTGGCGGGGCGCACCCTTTGTAAAAATGGTATTAACCACTTCAGCGATATTGCTTGTGACATCGTTTTAGATGCCATGGGGAGCTTTTTAATGCTGCGTTATTTATATGCTGATCAACTTGATCAATATCCACGCCTTGCAGACGAGATGTTTACGCACCGTGCGGATCAGTTCAAAACGCGCCTCGGGTGGAATGTTTCTGTGGATGCCAAGGGGCATGAGCGTGATGAGTATGATGCGCTCAACCCGCTCTATGTGATTTGGGAAACAGCGGATGGCGGGCATGGCGGGTCAACCCGATTTCTACCGACGACGGGTCCAGTAATGGTTAATGATCATTTTGGCGATTTGATTGATGCGCCGATCCGCAGCCCGCTCATTTGGGAATGTACGCGATTTTGCATGGCACCCGGTCAGGGCGCTCACGTCGCGGCTGCGCTGATGCTTGGAGGGGGCGAATTGATGACGGGTTTTGGTGTGCGTCTTTTCGTTGGAGTCTTTGACGCGCGGATGGTGCGTATTTACAAGCGGGTCGGCTCATCTCCCGAAGTGCTGGGGAGCATGGGAGCAGGACGAGAACAGATCAGCGTTGGCCTTTGGGCGTTTGACAAGGAAGCTCAGCACTGTGTGGCAGAGCGTGCAGGCGTGACGTGTGGGCAAAGTCGCGTGTGGTTCGAGCGTTCTTTTGGAAGTATGCCAATTGCGGAATTTTCCGCCATCGCCTGAACGCCTCTGGTCCCTGCGCTGCCGGCCCTCTAATGTCCGCGCATGACCACAGAGCTTACATATTCCGACGATCAGGCCGCAGCACATGATGCTGTTTGTACAATGCTGCAATCTGCGGGGGTGAGCCTTGCTGATGATCTGCTGATGCCGCCCAAAGGCACCAAAAATCAGGTCATGGCGGTGACGGGCAAGGCGGGGTCGGGTAAGACGCTTCTGCTAGCGGAACTGTATAAAGCGTTGGAAGCGGCGGGCGTCGATATCGTTTCGGGCGATTACGAAAGCAAGAAGCGCAAGGACAAGCGCACGCTTGCGATCCTTGCACCCACAAACAAAGCGGCGAGCGTGCTGCGCCTGCGCGGGGTACCCGCCACGACAATCCATCGCATTCTTTATACCCCCGTCTATGACCCTGAATACGAGCGCATTGCGGAGTGGCTGGCCGGCAATGGTGAGCGACCTGTGGATGTTGAGGGGCTGACTGAGATTGCCCTCGATCGCGCCCATGCGTTTTATCAAAACAACAAATCCATTCCCGGTGCTTTGGCCGCCGCAGGTTTGCGCGGCAGTGATTTCATCACCGGCTGGAAGCGGCGGGAGGAGCCGTTGGATATCGGTTTTGTCGACGAATCCTCGATGCTGGATGACAAGCAATTCGAAGATCTCAAAGAAATTTTTCCGACGCTACTGCTGTTCGGTGATCCTGCGCAGCTCGCTCCTGTTGGGCAATCTGGCACGATGGTCTTCGAGAAATTGCCAGAAAAACGTGTCATGAACCTGAACCGCATTTTTCGGCAGGAGGCGGATAATCCGATCCTTGATCTGGCCCATGCGCTTGCTGATCCCGACATCGGGTTCGAGCAGTTCGAGCGGATGATTGAGGATGCGTCAAAGCGTGACGCGCGTGTCGTCTGGGGGCAGCGGGTTGAAGTGGATTTGATGGCGCGTTCCCCCGTGTTGGTCTGGCGTAATGCCACACGTATCCGTCTGATCAATGCTTTCCGCCGTGTGCATGGTGCACCCGAAGACGCGCTGATCGAAGGTGAACCGTTGATTTGTGATGGGATTGAATTGCCGCTCAAACATCGCAAAAAGCGGCTCGACCTTGAAGCGCGGGGCCTGATCAAGGGGGCACAGGTTGTCTACCTCGGGGCAGGGCGCAAACCGGGTTTTTCACGTCTGCATGTGATGGGGGCCGAAGACCCGCAGGTGAGTGCTGCGAGTATCGTGAAAATTGAAAAGCCCGATGAGGAGGAGCCGTTCATCCCTTTCGCCGCACGTATGGGGGCCACATTTTTGCACGGTGCTGCCGTGACGATCCACAAGGCGCAGGGCTCCCAGTGGGACACCGTGCAGGTCTTTGCGCCCGATCTTTATGCGGCCGCACGGATGGGGCGGATGGAAGCGGGGCAGCCCTTGTGGAAGCGACTGGCCTATGTGGCGATAACACGGGCGCAGAACAGGCTGATCTGGGTGGTGCGCAACCGCCTGTCGACGCCAACTTATGCGTTGAATGTGGATGATTTGCGGGCGACGCCTGCGGCGAAGTTAACGCTGGATGCAACCGAGGAGGAATTGGGATGAAATCCATTTTGATTACTGGGGCCAGTTCTGGAATTGGTCGTGCAACGGCCGAAGCTTTCCTTGAAACTGGCTGGCGCGTGGGACTCGTGGCGCGGCGCAAAGAGCTTTTGGAAGAAGTGGCAAAGGGGCATGATGAAGCAATGGTCTTGTCTGTGGATGTGACGGATACGCTAGCGATGGCGGATGCCTTCGCCACCTTTGGCGAGATTGATGTGCTCTTTAACAATGCAGGCATGTTCGGCCCTTCTGCGCCGATTGACGAGATTGCGCTGGACGACTGGGCGCAGGTTTTGAATGTGAACCTGAATGGAATGTTCATCGCTGCAAGACTGGCTTTTGGTGCGATGCGGACATCGGGTCGTGGTGGGCGGATTATCAACAATGGCTCCATCTCGGCGCATACACCGCGCGAGGGCTCGGTTTGCTATACCACCACCAAACATGCGATTACAGGACTGACCAAATCGCTGGCACTGGACGGGCGGCCCTTCGACATCACGGCGGGGCAGATTGACATCGGCAATGCCGAGAGTCCGATTGTCACCGACCTCAAGGCTGCTAACCCAGGAATGCACACAATGGATGTCGGACATGCAGCACAATCAGTGCTGCACATGGCGCAGTTGCCGTTGAGTGCTAACGTGCCGTTTATGACCGTGATGGCGACCAAGATGCCCTATATGGGCCGCGGTTGAGGCAGCCCCCTAACGGCGGAAGACTGAAAAGATCGCCGAAGCGCCCCAGCCCGCGAAAATCGCAATACCAAGCGAGAGCAAGCCGTAAAGGAATGCCCGCTCGCGGCTGAGCGTAAACAGCCACCGCTCCATCCCGACTTTGCGCACGTAAATGCTTGTCTCGTACTGGGCAACGACGTCGCCGCTGCGGGTGAGGAAAATGCGGGTTTGGTAGTCACCCTCGGTCAACGCAGCAGGTAGAGCGATTGAGGTACGAAAAAGCGTCTGCTCGTCTACGCTGACTGTACCTTCATTCAATTGATATTGGTTTGATTTTGATTTGATCCGGATCAGCGCTTCGGTGAATGTTTCGCTGTTGGAGATGTTGTCAGGTGCGCCGACGGAGCGGATGGCGCGGGGGATCGAGACGCTGTGGCGCACGTCTTCTGTCTCACTCAATGACAGACCCATTAAGGTGCTAGTGGAGACGGCATAAAAGCTTGGCGCACTGTCGATCTCGACGGCGTCGGTGTTCACCCAAATGCCGAACTTCTTTTCTTTGCGTCGTACGGTGACAGGTTCGGACGGACCGGACACAGTCACGATAACTTCCATAGGTGGCTCGGCGGGGAAGGGGGCATCGCGCTTGACCGCGCCAAAGATTAGAATTTCTGAGCCGTCAAAGTTGGTATTGATCGAGACAGTGTCGCTGCTTAGTCCCAACACAACTTCTTCCGCCATGGCAGGCAGGGATGCTGCGATGCATAGGGCGACGGATAGGATCAGGCGGCGCATTAGTGGCCTCCTGCGGCAATGGAATAAAGCTCGGTCGGTTGTAGAAGCAGTTCAAGCGCCAGCTTGCCGCAAACGGCGAGGACCATCATGGCAAGCAGGATGCGCAGCTGCTCCGCCTTCATCTTGACCCCGATGCGCGTGCCGATCTGTGCACCGATTACACCACCTACGAGCAGCAAAACAGCCAGCACAATGTCTACCGTATAGTTCGTTGTAGCGTGGAGCATGGTGGTGAAAGCGGTCACAAAAATGATCTGAAAGAGTGACGTGCCCACAACCACTTTGGTTGGCATGCCGAGAAGATAAATCATCGCAGGCACCATAATAAAGCCGCCTCCGACACCCATAATCGCAGCGAGAATACCGACCAGCACCCCAACGATCAGCGGTGGAATGACAGAGATATAGAGGCCGGACACGCGAAACCGCATTTTGAACGGAAGGCCATGAATCCAGTTATGCTTTTTGCGCTTGGGTGCTTTGCCCTTCTTCACGTTGCGGATGGCATTGAGGCTCTCGAAGAACATCAACCCGCCGATTACGCCGAGGAAAACAACATAGCATAGCTTGACCAGTAGATCGACTTGGCCCTGTGCCTTGAGGATGTTGAAGACGTAAACGCCCAAGCCCGCACCGACCAGACCGCCGATGAGCAGCACGGTGCCCATCCTGAGGTCCACTGTCTTTCGCTTAAAATGCGCAAGCACACCAGAGAAGGAGGAGGCAACGATTTGGTTGGCCTCTGTCGCAACAGCCACGGCAGGCGGAATACCGATGAAAAACAACAGTGGCGTCATTAAAAATCCACCGCCGACGCCAAACATGCCCGACAAAATACCCACAATTCCACCCAAACCTAAAAGAAGGAAGGCGTTAACCGATACTTCGGCGATGGGCAGGTAGATTTGCATAGTTTTCCTTAGGCTGCACTGCTTTCAAAATCAATGATCTAAAAGAGAGGACTTACGGGTTGCGGTAATCTGGACTTATCTTTCTTTGACATATGGCTCGCCGCCTGCACGTGGCGGTATGGCTTTGCCCACAAAACCGGCGAGGATGATCACTGTCATGACATAAGGAAGCGCGGCGAGAAGTTGGCCCTGTACCTTCATGCCAATGAGTTGCTCAATGATGTCAGGGCGGGTTTCCAGTGCGCCAAACAGACCGAAGAGCAGCGTGGCATAAAGCGCGTGCCACGGGCGCCACTTGGCAAAGATGAGGGCTGCGAGGGCGATAAAGCCGCGGCCTGCTGACATGTCTTTGACAAAGCCTGCTTGCAGCGCGGTACTAAGGTATGCGCCTGCAATCCCGCACAGGATTCCGCAAATGCCCACTGCGGCAAAGCGCAGGCCGACGACCGAGACACCCGCTGTATCAACGGCAGCAGGGTTCTCGCCAACAGCACGCAGGCGCAGGCCGAACCGGGTGCGGAAGAGAAGCCACCATGTGAAGGGGACCGCCGCAAAAGCCACATAGACGAGGATCGAGTGGCCCGAGATAAGCTCATAATAAAGGGGGCCGAGAATTGGCACGCCTTGGAGCGCTTCGGCGAAGGGAAGGGTGATCGGTTCAAACCGCCCATTGCCGATGAGTGAGGGCGTTCGGCCCCCTTGTTTGAACCACGCCTGCGCAATCAGGACTGTGAGGCCCGCGGCGAGAAAGTTGATCGCAACGCCTGAGATAAGCTGGTTTCCGCGAAAGGTGATGGATGCGATGCCGTGGATTGCACTGAGCACCAGCGACGCACCAATACCAGCCATCAGACCGACCCAGACATTGCCCGTTATCGCGGCAATGGCCGCAGAAAAGAAGGCGGCAGCAAGCATTTTGCCCTCTAGGCCGATGTCGAAGATGCCTGCGCGCTCGGAGTATAGCCCCGCAAGACAGGCCAGCAGTAACGGCGTCGCAAGGCGCACTGTTGAGTCCAGAAGTTGGAGGAGGGTGAGATACATGTCCATGCTCTACACCTCCTTGCGTTTGCGCAAGGCGAGGAAGACGCGCTCGAGCGGCATGCGCACCATGTTGTCGAGCGCACCTGTGAAGAGGATCACCAGCGCTTGGATCACAACGATGAGTTCGCGCGGGATGGTGGTCCAAAGCGCCAGTTCGGCACCACCTTGGTAGAGGAACCCGAAGAGGATTGCGGCGATAAACACGCCCAAGGGATGCGATCGGCCCATAAGCGCCACAGCGATGCCGATAAAGCCTGCGCCTTCGACGGAATTGAGGACCAGACGCTCTGCCTCGCCCATAACGTTGTTGATTGCCATCATGCCCGCAAGTGCGCCCGAAATCATCATAGTGATCATGATAATTTTGACGGGTGCAATGCCTGCGTATTTCGCTGCAGATTCAGAGTGGCCGAAGCTGCGGATCTCGTAGCCCAGCCGCGTACGCCATATCAGAAACCAAAGGAATACACAGGCCGCAATCGCCACTAGAAGCGAGACATTGGCGGGAGCGGATTTTGAAAAGGCGATGCCAAAGGGGGCGAGCATCTCATGGAGCGTGGGCAGGTGGACGGCCTCGGGAAAGCGTGCGGTGGCAGGGTCCATTGACCCTTGGGGGCGCAGGACATTGACGAGCACATAATTGAGCAGAGAGGCGGCGATGAAGTTGAACATGATTGTGGTTATGACGATATGGCTGCCGCGTTTTGCCTGAAGATAAGCGGGGATTGCCGCCCAGGCCGCGCCGAACAGACCTGCGGCGACTGCCGCGCCGATGAGGGCCAGCGACCAATGGGGCCATGGGATATACAGGCACGCGAGGGCGACACCAAGGCCGCCCAATGCGGCCTGTCCCTCACCTCCGATGTTGAACAGGCGCGCATGGAAAGCGATGGAAACCGCCAACCCCGTAAACATAAAATTCGTCGCGTAATAGAGGGTATAGCCCCAGCCATAGGTCGAGCCGAGCGCACCCGTCACCATCAATTTCACTGCGGCCATCGGATCCTCCCCGATGGCGAGGATTACCAGCGCCGACAGGATCGCGGCGAGCAACAATGAGATGAGCGGCACGAGGATCACCTCGGCCCATTTTGGCATCACATCCATCTATTTCGCCTCCCCGTCGCCTGCATAGGCGAGGTTTTCCTCGATTTCCGCGACGCTATGCGGTGTGTCGGTGTCGGTAATACCCGCCATGAGTAGGCCGAGCTCTTTCTCGTCCGTCTCGGAGGGCAGGCGTTCGCCCATGATGTGGCCATCGAACATAACGGCGATACGGTCACTCAGCGCCAGGATTTCGTCCAGCTCGACACTGACGAGCAGCACTGCTTTTCCCTTGTCGCGCAGGGCGACGATCTGTTGGTGAATAAATTCAATCGCACCGATATCGACGCCGCGCGTGGGTTGTCCAATCAGCAGCAGGTCGGGGTTCCGCTCAATCTCGCGGGCAAGGACGATCTTTTGCTGGTTGCCGCCAGAGAAGTTTTTGGCGCTGAGTTTGGGGTTAGGCGGGCGCACGTCAAAACGCTCCATCTTGCCCTCGGTGTCGGCACGGATCGCGGCATTGTCCATCAGAATGCCAGAGCGGTAGGCGGGGTCGTTGTGATAGCCGAAGGCGACGTTTTCCCACGCCGTAAAATCCATGATTAGCCCCTCACGCTGTCGGTCCTCGGGCACATGGGCGATGCCACGTGCACGGCGCGATTGCCCATCGGAGTATTTGCCCGTGAGGTCGAGGGACTGACCGTTAACGGTGATACTGCCTGTCCCATCCGCATAGCCGCCGAGGACTTCAAGCAGTTCGGACTGCCCATTACCCGCAACGCCTGCAATGCCAAGGACTTCGCCAGCGCGCACTTGCAAGCTGATGCCTTTGAGGCGTTCTACACCCTTGTCGTCACGTACCCGTAGGTCGTTGACGCTCAGTACAAGTGCGCCGGGTTTTGCAGGTGCTTTGTCGACACGGAGCAAAACTTTTCGGCCTACCATCAATTCGGCCAATTCGGCAGGAGACGTCTCGGATGTCTTGACCGTGGCAGTCATTTCACCACGCCGCATCACTGAAACCGTGTCGGTGGTATCCATGATCTCGCGCAGCTTGTGCGTAATGAGGATGATCGTTTTTCCCTCGGCCCGCAGCCGGTCAAGGATGCGGAATAGCTGGTCGGCCTCCGCAGGGGTGAGTACGCCAGTCGGTTCGTCCAGAATGAGGATATTGGCCTGACGGTATAGCGCTTTGAGGATCTCGACACGCTGTTGCATGCCCACGCCGATGTCCTGAATAAGCGCATCAGGTTCGACGCTTAGGCCGTAATCATCGGCAAGTTCAATCAGGGTGCGCCGCGCCTTTGCGATGGAGGGTTTGAGCCAGCGGCCATCCTCTGCACCCAGAATGATATTCTCAAGGACGGTAAAGTTTTCAACCAGTTTAAAGTGCTGGAATACCATGCCGATGCCTGCGGCAATGGCCGCCTGACTGTCGGTAATGTTTGTCTTTTTACCGCCAATGAAAATCTCGCCCTTATCCGCTTTGTAAAAACCATAGAGGATCGACATCAGGGTAGATTTGCCCGCGCCATTCTCGCCGATAATGCCGTGGATCGTGCCCGGCATCACGCGGATCGAAATATCTTTATTGGCTTGCACGGGGCCAAAGGCTTTTGAGATGCCTTTGAGTTCGATGGCGGGAGCAGTGGTCATGAGGCAGTCCTTCACACCTGCGCGCAGCGGCAGCCAGCAACAGGGAGTCTCAATAGAGTAGGGCCGCGCTGAATTGTCAACGCGGCCCCGATAGATGTTATGCGTCGATTAGAAGTCGAGCGCGGGGCAGCTATCGTTCTCATAGTAGGAAGCAACGGTCAGATCGCCTGCGATGATCTGTGCGCGAGCCGCGTCTACGGCTGTTTTCATCTCGTCGCTGATCAGGGATGCGTTGTTCTCGTCCAGCGCATAACCGACGCCATCTTCGGCAAGGCCAAGTGTGAAGACGCCAGTTTCAACTTCGGTGCCCGCTTTGAGCGCGTCATAGACCGCAACGTCCACACGCTTGAGCATGGAGGTCAGAACCTTACCGGGGTGCAGGTGGTTCTGGTTGCTGTCCACACCGATGGCCAGAATGTCCTGATCTGCTGCTGTTTGCAAAACCCCCACGCCTGTACCGCCCGCAGCTGCGAAGACAACATCTGCACCTTGGGAGATTTGTGCGGTTGTCAGCTCGGAGCCTTTTACCGGATCATTCCACGCGGCAGGTGTTGTGCCTGTCATGTTTGCCACGATTTTTACATCGGGGTTTGCAGCCTTTGCACCTTGGGCAAAGCCGCAGCCGAAGTGACGGATGAGCGGGATATCCATGCCTCCGATAAAGCCGACTGTGCCGCTCTCGGATTTCATGCCTGCCAGCATACCGACGAGGAAGGAACCCTCATGCTCGGCAAAGCCGATCTGGCGGATGTTTGGCGCATCGAGCCATGTGACGTCGATTGCCACAAACTTTGTGTCTGGATAGTCAGGTGCAACAGCTGTGAGCGGGTCGGCCATGGCAAAGCCCATGGTGATGATCGGGTTTAGACCCGCATCGGCGAAACGGCGCAGCGCTTGCTCCCGCTGGGCCTCGGACTGAAGTTCGATCTCGCGGTAGGTGCCGCCTGTCTCGTCCGCCCATTTTTGCGCACCATTGTAGGCAGCCTCGTTAAAGGATTTGTCGAACTTTCCGCCCAGATCGAAGATCAGCGCAGGTTCGGCCAATGCGGCACCAGCACTCAGTGCGGTGGCTGCAACAGCGCCGAGGAATTTGGTCATGAGGGTCATAGGTCTCTCCCAGTTTTTTTTTGTTTTAGGGCGGGCGCCAGAGCCGCCGCACCCAGTATCGCGCGAGGGCGCGATGCTGGGGCAAATTGTCTGTGGGGACGGGGGTGGGGTCAACCTGATTCGTTGAACACGGCGGTCCTGTGGGGCGATTAACCTTGCGTAAGCGCACGGCTCATCAGCATGGCATCCGCTGCGGGGGCATCTGTGCGCTTGTAATATGCTTTTCGCAGGCCCGTCCGGGCAAATCCGTGTTTGATATAAAGTGCAATTGCAGCCTGATTGTCAGCGGCAACTTCGAGGAATGCGGTCTCTGCCGTCGCTTGTATTTTCGTAGTCCATTCCATCATCAGTCGGCCTGCGATGCCGCGCCGTTGGTGGGTTGGTGCGACGGCAAGGATCAGCAATTCGCTTTCGCCCGCAAGGGTGCGGGTGATGGCAAATCCGCCCTCAGTGGTGAGCGCATCTGTAAAAGGTTGCTCCAAAAGCTGTGTGAATTCATCCGCTTGCCAGCCGCGTTCATGAACAAAGGCAGCTTGATGGATTTCGGCCATTTGCACAGGCGTCATGGCACGATCTGGGGCGGCGTGTCGCGTGCAGGGGCCGCATCGGGTGGCTTGACGTAGTTGGGCGCGGGGCTGGGCGGGAAGGCCAGTGCCTCAAGGTATTTCTGTTCTGTCAGAGTTGCCATCAGCGCGGGGTCGGGCTGGTATGGGTCGACATAGGGCGTTGCCCCGAAATGCCCTGAAATCTCATCTGCGCGGTGGCCAAATACGGCCATGCGCGAGCAGAGTTGCAAATCGTCTGGCAGATGCGCGGGGTCGATCATCTGTGCTGAAATCTTGCCTGCATCTAAGCGCGAACCTTCGACATAAGCCATGTTGCGCGGTGCGAGAACGCTTATCAATGTGCCGTGCGGAACCGGTATGATGCCGTAGGTTAACTCAAACTGGTTCAGGCCAAATACCGGAATGCCGAGAGCGAGACCCAGGCCCCGCGCAGCCGATACCGAAATGCGGATGCCCGTAAAATTCCCCGGTCCGGTGGCGACACCTATCGCATCAAGATCCGCGAGCGTCCAACCGCAAAGCGCCAAACGTTCCTCAATCAGGGGGAACAGCGCTTCGGCTTGGCCTTTTGCCATGTCGAGCACTTCGCCGCTGTAGTACCCATCAAAACCAGTCCCTACAGAGACGAAAGGCCCTGATGTATCAAACACCAGAACCTTCGGAGATTTCTTTTTAGTGTCCGGAAAGGCGGAACTAGGCAACAGGGCGCACTTCGGTCACTTCGGGGATGTAGTGGCGCAAAAGGTTCTCGATGCCCATTTTCAAAGTGAGCGTCGAGGAGGGGCAGCCCGCGCAAGCGCCTTGCATGTGAAGATAGACCACGCCGCGGTCAAAACCATGAAAAGTGATGTCGCCGCCGTCTTGAGCCACCGCAGGACGCACGCGGCTGTCGAGCAGCTCCTTGATCTGGCCGACAATAACGCCGTCTTCGCCTGTATGCTCGGCGTGACCTGACGTGACTTTATGATCCGCGCCCATGACAGGCTGACCTGATTGGAAATGCTCCATAATCGCACCGAGCAGACTTGGCTTAAGATGGTCCCATTCCATATCGTCGGTTTTGGTAACGGTGACAAAGTCGATGCCAAAGAACACACCTGTCACACCTTCAACCGCGAACAGGCGCGTGGCCAGCGGGGACGTGGCGGCAGTGTCAGGTGTCGGGAAATCTGCAGTGCCCATTTCCAGCACGTTCTGACCGGGTAGAAACTTGAGCGTTGCGGGATTGGGTGTGGATTCTGTTTGGATAAACATCGTGCAATATCTCCGTCGAGGGTTGATCAAGATATGCGGATGCAGAGCCTGAATGTCAAGGGATTGGAATGATTCTAAACTGAGGGTAATCAGGTGATCGCTTCTAGCTGCTCTTTGGTCAGGTCACCCGGAACGATTGTAATCGGGACAGGGAGCGAGCCTGAGTTGCGGCTAAGTTGGGTGACCAGCGGCCCCGGCCCTTTGCCGTCGGTGCCAGCCCCAAGGACCAGCACGCCAATCTCGCTGTCTTCTTTGATTTGTGCCATGATCTCGTCCACAGCTTGACCTTCGCGGATGACCAGTTCGGGATCAACGCCTTGGCGGTCGCGCATCCATTTGGCAAAGACTTCAAAGTGGACTTCGATCCGCTCGCGGGCTTCTTCACGCATGATGTCGCCAACCCCGATCCAGTGGTTAAATTCTTCCGGGGGTATGACAGCGAGGACTTCGACGCCGCCGCCTGTTTTGGACGCTCGCATCGCAGCAAAGCGCATGGCGCTGAGGCATTCGCGGCTGTCATCAAGGACCACAAGAAACTTGCGCATGATATTCTCCCTACATCGGTGGCGATCATGGCGCGGGCAGGCGCTTCATGCAATTGGCTTTTGAAGGTCCAGTCGGGTCAACCCGGGCATCAAACGGAGTTTTCTCAAATTCCGACCCAAAATTTTTGAAAAATTTGCCGCCTCCGCAAATGTTACACTTTTTGTGTAGCGGCCCAGTCCCAATACATCTCGCGCACGCGCTGGGTCACGGGATTGCCGTTACCGCCGACGCGGTAGGTTGTTTCGTCAAAGGCGCTGATCGGGGTGACTTTCATCATGTTGCCCGAGAGAAATATCTCGTCTGCCGCGTGAAAATCGTCAAAGCTCAGCACGCTTTCATGCACGTGCAGCCCATCGGCTCGCATATTCTCCATATGCCGCGCACGGGTGATCCCTGCGAGGAATGTACCATTGGGTACTGGAGTAAAGACTTCGCCGTCTTTTACCATAAACACATTGGCCGAGGCGGTTTCAGCAACGTTTCCGATAGCATCAGCAACAAGCGCATTATTGAACCCTTTGCTGCGCGCCTCGGCCATCATGCGCGCATTGTTGGGATAGAGGCACCCAGCCTTGGCATTCACCACATTATCCTCAAGCACGGGACGGCGGAACCGTGTGCGAGTGAGGGTCGCGGAAGCCTCGGGCGGGGCCATAGGAATTTGTTCTAGCGAGACGGCAAAGCCTGTGGCCCCTTCGAGAGGAATGATGCCCAGCTCATCCCCCGCCAGCGCCCAGTACATGGGCCGGATATATACAGCTGCCTCGTGCGGATAGGCAGCAAGACCCTCGCGTACGATTGCAACCATGTCTTCGGTGCTCACGGTCGGGGTGATCATCAATGCACGCGCCGAGCGGTTAATCCTTGCGCAATGCGCCTCAAGGTCTGGTGCCAGCCCGTCAAACAAGCGCGCACCGTCAAAGACAGTTGTCCCAAGCCATGCCCCGTGATCGGCAGCTTTCATCACGCTCAGATCGCCGTTGTGCCATGTGCCTTCGAAGTAGGTGCGGATGTTGGTACCAGTGGCCATGGGATGTGTCCTGTTGATTGGCGCAGTCAGGGTGCGCTGTGGTAAATGCCTTCGGGCAGGTTAAGTGCAGCTGCAAGATCGCGCAGCTGATTGGGCGATAGGGTGATTTTGCGGACGCTGTCGGTTTCCGCATCCCACTGTTCCAGAGTTATGCGGGTGTCAAACGCGCTCAGGGTTACGTCCTCACGTAATGGCGTGTCACCCTCATCGACGAGGGTGATTACTGTCGCGTCAAATTCATGCTCAATGGTAAACATGCAAACAACACTAACGGATAAGACCCCATGCGCAAGCTGTGCAATCATCGCAGCGGGTGGCACACCTTCGCGCAAACGACAGATCGCATCCTTATGAGGCTGGCACTGGCGGCTCAGCGTGCTAAATTACGCGGTGAACGCCCAGAAAAGGAAACCCTCCCGATGATCATGCGCGCTATTGTTGCTTTGGGCCTTATCGCAGGGCTATCCGCCTGTGATGTTGTGCCTGCTGCGCCCACGGGGCCTGCACCCGCCACAACGCCGAGCCAACCTTCGTCGGCTTCTATTCGCTCCAGTGCGCGTTCTTTTGTGCAGGTGGTGAATACTCTTGAGCCAGTCGCAGAGCGGGAGTGCAGGGCACGGACGCAAAACGTGAATTGCGATTTCAATATCGTGGTGGATGACCGACCCGATCAGCCGGCAAATGCATATCAGACGATAGACCAGCAGGGGCGGCCCATCATCGCCTTTACGCTCGCGCTTATTGCCGATGCCCGTAATGAGGACGAGCTCGCGTTTGTCATGGGGCATGAGGCGGCGCACCACATCGCAGGCCACATAGGCCGACAGCAACAAAATGCGGTTGCAGGGGCTGTTATTTTTGCAGGGTTGGCCACGTTGAGCGGTGGTGATGCCAATGCAGTGCGCTCTGCGCAAGAACTTGGAGCGCAGGTTGGTGCGCGCAGCTATTCAAAGGAATTCGAGCTGGAGGCGGACGCCCTAGGCACAGTCATCACCCAAAAGGCCGGATATAATCCCCTGCGTGGCGCAGAATTTTTTACCCGTATTCCTGATCCCGGTGACAAATTTCTGGGAACGCATCCACCCAATGCATCGCGCATCGATGTGGTGCGCCGCACTGCGGCAGGTCTTTGAACTGGATCTGCTAGCTGCGTCTTAGTTGCAGTGTGATTCCGATCAGAGACATGGAAATCCAGAAGATCTGGATCATCGCCGAGGCGAGGTTGAAGCTGGAAGAGAGTCCGATAAGAACGCAACTTGAGGCGGTGAGGTTCATCGTGAAGTATAGAACCGACGGGCCACTGATAAAGCGGAATGTGAGCAGCCCGTAGGTGAGGACATAAAGACAGAAGCCTGCAATGCCTATTAGCTCGGCCAAAGCCGATGGATGAGGGAATAATTGCATGGGTATTCGTCCCGATATAAATTGGTTGTGTTTGAAACGGTCGTGAAATGCGTAAATTTAAAACAAAGCCAAACAAAGATCGTATGTTGTGCAATATAATTACGCCAACCTGTGTGTTCAGCCAAGTCAGGTATTCCTGACTGTGCGTATGTTGGGAATCATTCTTGCGGACCGTGGTAGCAAATATGCGGTATCGGGGTGTCCAGTCACCAGCCGTGCCGACATTGATGCGGCGCTGAAATCGCTCAAACGGAACAAATCCTATGCGAGGGCGACCCATAATACGTGGGGAGCGCTTTTACCGCACGATGGGCCAATTAAGGCCGATGACGGGGAGAGTGGAGCAGGCATGGTTATCCTGCGGATGCTGGAGCGCGATGGGATCATCGGGCATCTCGTTGTGGTGACGCGGTGGTATGGTGGCAAGCATTTGGGCGGTGACCGTTTTCGCCATGTGCAAACTTGTGTTCGAGACTACCTTGAGGAGCTGGCGGCGAATTAGGACTGCCGCCCCTGCCGCGCGATATGCCATCGATAAATCACTGGAGCGAGAACATAGTCGTAACCCAAGCAGGCAATACGGTGGATCACGGGCAAATTGAATAGTTTTGCGAGCCAGCGGGTTTGGGGTATTTCCCGCCAAAGGACGATGAACGCTGGTATCCCTGCTGTGATCTGACCGTCTTTACGCACGTGCAGCCGCCGCGCTGCCTGATCGGGCGTGATGCCCCACGCGTGCAGTTTTGACAGATCATTGAGATCGTCATACCGGATCGGCAGCGCCTGATCGTCGCTCAGCTTTGCGTAGTGGTTCACCTCGCGGCTGCACACGGGGCACTCGCCGTTATAGAGGACTTCGGTTTTCTCTGTCATGTTCAACAGATAGGGGTGCAAGGGGCCAAAGCCAGCCCCTAACGTGGTTTATTCCCGTCAATCCACCGCGACATGAGGCCACGGTCGCGAAAGCACTCTGGCGGGACCTGCGTGCGTTTAAGCCGCGCAATCCGCTCGGCAAAGCCGACCTGCTTGGAGGAGGGGTAATCGTTGAACTGACTTGGCGCGGGTTTGTGCGCGTCGATCCATTTAGACATGCGCGCGCGGTCTTGGGTAATGCCTGCGGGCAGTTCCGAGTGCGTCTTTTCCGCCAGCGATTTGGCATATTCGATCTGCTTTTCCGTAGCAGGCGTGGGTGTCGGCAGTGGCAATTCGGCCTGTGTGGCGGACTGCGCTGTGTCAAAGAGATCGGTAAACGTAGTTTGATACGACATGGGATGCTCCCTGTTCTTGTTCTACATTCAATATAGAACAGAGAGGGAACATTGCAAGTAAAGTTGTGTTTCACTCCTTGGTTATGGTTTAAATGTTAACCGAGGCATCCAGATGACACCTGTTCTGCTGCGTCTGGGGCGGAAGAAATGGGCGTCCAGTTTTTGTCTAGAGTGCTGAGCAAAGTTTTCGCTTGGATCTAGTCCTTCAACGGCGGCCTCTGAAGAACTGTTCAACAAACCGTCGTTTTTGGAAAGCCGTATAGGCGCAGAGAATGTCCCATTGAACCCAATTTGCATTCCGCATTAATTCAAAAGACAGTCGGAAAATACCTTATAGGAGATGGTAAAGATGGTGGATGTGCGATGGCAGGCTTGGAACGACAATGGATTGGAACACTGCGTTGTCGAGACTAACGAAGGTGGCATGAATCTGACCGGTGCCGTCGTGGGCGCAAGAGAGACAAAATATGGTGCGTTCTATTCCGTTCGAACTGACGAATTTTTCGCACAAAGGAAGTTCGTGTCCAGTATGCCAGCGGCCCAGTTTTGCATATTGAGGCAGATGGTTGCGGAAACTGGCTTGATCTTGTCGCGGGATCGTCTTTGGAACACCTGAACGGATGCATTGATGTAGATATTGGTGTGACACCGGCTACCAATGCACTGCCAATCAAACGTCTCGGCCTCTCGGCTGGTGAAAGTCGTGAAATCCTAGCAGCATACGTGCCGCTACCTAGTCAGATTGCGGATGCCTTTATTCCGGCACGCGCTGAACAGCGATACACCTGTCTCGAAGTTGGCAGGCTCTACCGCTATGAAGGGTTGTTTCGGAATTTTACAGCGGAGCTGGAAATTGATGGGGCTGGTATCGTGCTCGATTACCCCGATACGTTCAAACGGCTTAGATAGACTAATTATTCAACACATGTTCCAAAAACGCTCGTTTTTGGAACATGTCAAAACCACCGCGATTAAAGCGGCCACAAACCCCGTTCAAAAAATAGGTAGTTGTTGAAGGTTTTTGTGCCTGCTGTGAAAGGGGGCCTTTAATAATGCCGCAGAATGGATGCTCTGGAGAGGGGCAGCAGTGACGGTGCGCCTCTCCAGAGAGCTCAAGTTGGCACAACGCGCCCCCACAGATCATACTCACCCGCTTCCTCCACCTCGACCGTGACGATATCGCCCACGGTCAGCGCCTCATGGCCCTCGTCGATAAACAGGTTTC
The DNA here is from genome assembly GCF_947499945.1 of uncultured Sulfitobacter sp. Lineage (GTDB taxonomy): Bacteria > Pseudomonadota > Alphaproteobacteria > Rhodobacterales > Rhodobacteraceae > Sulfitobacter. The sequence continues at coordinate 202,184 of NZ_CANMQD010000002.1, forward strand.
CGTCGATCTCTGGTGCGTCGGCTTTCGTGCGGCAGGTTGCGGCGTCTTCGTCTATTTCGTCGATGATCACGTCCATGCGCTTGCCGACTTTGGCCTGCAGCTTGGCCTCGGAGATTGCTTGGGCCTTTTCCATAAAGCGGTTCCAGCGGTCTTGTTTCACATCCGCGTCCACATGATCGGGCAGCGCGTTGGAGCGTGCGCCCGCAACATTTTCATATTGGAAGCAGCCGACGCGGTCGAGTTGGGCCTCGTCCATCCAATCCAGTAGCGTCTGGAATTCCGCCTCAGTCTCACCGGGATAGCCGACGATGAAGGTCGAGCGCAGGGTAATATCGGGACAGACCTCGCGCCATGCTGCGATCTCGTCGAGGGTTTTGCTTGCCGCGGCGGGGCGGGCCATGCGTTTCAGGACATCGGGATGGGCGTGTTGGAACGGGATGTCGAGGTATGGCAGGACCAGACCATCTGCCATGAGCGGGATGAGTTTGCGCACATGGGGGTAGGGATAGACGTAATGCAGGCGTACCCATGCACCTAATGACCCGAGATCACGGGCAAGGTCGGTGATATGCGCGCGGTGGCCGCGATCTTCGGCGTGTTTGATGTCAACACCGTAGGCGGAGGTGTCTTGGGAAATGACCAGCAGCTCTTTGACGCCACTCTCGACCAGCTTTTCAGCTTCGCGGATGATCGCGTGGGCGGGGCGGGATTGGAGTTTGCCGCGCATGTCGGGGATGATGCAGAATTTGCACTTGTGGTTACAGCCCTCGGAAATCTTGAGGTAGCTGAAGTGGCGCGGGGTGAGCGACACGCCAGACGCAGGCAGCAGGTCGATGAACGGATCGGGGGAGGGCGGCACGGCAAGGTGCACGGCGTCTAAGACCTGCTCGTATTGGTGCGGGCCCGTGACGGCGAGGATGCGAGGGTGGTGTTCGCGGATATAATCAGGCTCGGCGCCCAAGCAGCCTGTTACGATCACGCGTCCATTTTCGGTGAGCGCTTCGCCAATGGCGTCGAGGCTCTCGGCTTTGGCGGAATCCAGAAAGCCGCAGGTGTTCACGATCACGGCGTCTGCGCCCGAATAGTCAGGGGAGATTGCATAGCCTTCGGCGCGCAAGCGGGTGAGGATGCGCTCACTGTCCACCAACGCTTTGGGGCAACCAAGGCTGACCATGCCAATGGTCGGCTGGCCTGTGCGCTTTGGCTCGGAGAAGGTGGCTCGGGGGGCCAGATCGGGGCGGAGGCTTGGGGGATTTGTGCTCATGCGCTGGCTATAATCTACGCAGGTGGGTTCGGCAATCGGTCAGAGTTTGGTGACGGGTAAACCCGCCGCAAGCCACCCCGGCCCCGCGCCAGAGCCGAGCATGCCTTCGGGCACGTCGATGATATTGGTGAAGCCAGCCTCCGTCAGCTGCCCTGCCAGATAACGCGAGCGTACGCCGCGCGCGCAGATGAGGGCGATGCGGTCATTGGGGTCGGGCACAAGCGCCAGCAGCTTTTGTGCAAACTCAGGATCGCGCATGTCGAGCGGGATTGCACCCTGCGCGATACCCGTCGCGGCCCATTCATCAGGGCGGCGGATGTCGATGAGGGTTATGCGTCCCTCAATCGCCGCTGCATAAGCTGCGCTGACGTTCATGCCGTCCTCCTCCCTTGCGCCGATGTTGTACCACCGTGCCAGAGCTACGCCGCCAACACTGGCGATTGCGGTTCCGATTACAACACGGCGGGTCAGCTTGGGGGAGGAGGGGGTAGCCATGGATCAGCCTTTGGGTGCCATTGACGACCACTGGGGAATGGTGCGGTCGGCGGCGGGCTGTGGGTCAAGGCTGGGCCAGTTGCCTGTGGACATGTTGATGTGTCCCGGAATGTCCTCTTCCCAGAAGCCTACGACGTTGGGCGTGATATTGAGGAAGAGTTTGTCATCTACGATACGCCACAATGTCGGGTTGCCTGGTACTTTGCCACCCTTTGCCACACCGTAAGCGCAGTGGCCGTCATATTGGGGGACGTATTTTTCGGGATTGGCTGTGAAGAGGTCGCGGTTTGCCTCCGACGAGAAGGCGAATGTCGCGCCGTTATACTCTGCCGTGATGGATTTGATGCCCTCGACGGGAGCGGTGTTCGTCTGGCCGACAGCGTTTTGTGGCAGGGAGAAGTAGGCGACCACGTCATAACCAGAGACGGCAAAACCTGTCTCGTCGACAAATTGCTCACCTGCAAAGGCTGCGTTGGCAAAGCTGAGTGCGGTGGCAGCGGCGGCGATAGTGAGGACAAAGCGGTTCATGAAAGTCTCCTGTGAGAGTGATGGTATACCCAAAGCCTAGCCAGACAAGACTACGCTTGCATCTCGCGTTTGCGTGACCTCGCGGTGGCGTGAGCCAGCAAGCGTTTTTAACACCGATTATTTCAGGATAGGCGGTGCGCCTGTGTCTCCACCGGGTAAACGTGGCGTGTTCTGTAATGTTTCCATTTGGGGCAAATCAAACCGCAAGCCCACTTTCATCAGCTTTGTTACAGTCGGATCGCTGTGATTGAAGAACCCTACGTCCATCGCGCCTGCTTCAATGCCAGAGAAGGTGAGCGCTTCGGAGGCCGCACGTACCAGCGCGTCTTGTGCACGCGGAATGGCGTCGATAAAGGCGAGCAGATGCCCGCGCCCGCCTCCCTCGTACGCAACACCCACCAGCCATGCATTGGCGGCCATGCCTGTAGCAGTGGCCAACTTTTCGTCGATGGCAGTGATGAGTTGCTCTGGCAGACCTTTGGGGGGCAGCACACTTTCGATCTTGGCCTCGATTTGCGCGGCCTTGTTGGTCAGCGTCTCGCGTAACCACGCAACGGCGGTATCAGGCAGCAGGATCGCGGAAGGAGCCACATCCATGTTGAGCGCGATGCCAAGCGGTTGCCCCTCCAGCATCGCGGCAACGTTGCGGCCCGACAGCGCGACATAGGCGCCAGCCTCACCCGCATATTGTGCAAGGCGCTGGGCGCGATCAAAGGCTAACAGGTACTGAGCGCCCTCTAAGTCCAGCACGCGCGGGTTGATCTGGTCCCCCTCGGGTTCGGCCTCCAGCAGCAAGAACAGCTCTACATCCGCCATCCGCTCGTAAAACCGCAGGCGGGCGGTGTCGTCGTCGGGCGCGGCCATCATCGCGGCATGGGCAGTATCAAGCGGAGTCTGGGTCATAGCATCACCTCGGCAACGGCGGTTTGCAAGCGAGGGAGTACCTCGGCCTCGAACCACGGATTTTTCTTGAGCCAACCCGTATTGCGCCATGAAGGATGTGGCAAGGCGAAGGTGCCGCGCGGATTTGTCTCCCAGTCCCGCACGGCTTGCGTGACTGTTGTAAAGTTTGGCAGATGATAGCGCATGGCGTGTCCCCCAATGAGCACGGTGAGGCGGGCTTCGGGTACCATTGCCAAGGCGTCTTTGCGCCATGTCTTTGCACAGATAGGGGGCGGCGGCAGGTCGCTGCCCTTGGCGTCATAACCTGGAAAGCAGAAGGCCATAGGGATGATCGCCACGCGGGAGCGATCGTAAAACGCGTCTTCATCAAGCCCGAGCCAACTGCGCAAGCGCACACCGGAAGCATCCCAAAACGGTGTGTTGGCTTTGTGCACTTTCATCCCCGGGGCTTGGGACGCGATGAGCAGACGCGCACCTTTTTGGAACCACACCACGGGATTGGGACGGTGTGCGGTGGCCGTCGCGGCAAAGCGTTGGGTGCACAGGGTGCAGGCGTGCAGATCAGGGCGGATGTCTTTCATAGCGCCTTAAGTAAGCGGGAAGCAGGCTTTGCCAAGGAAAATATATTTCGATACCTATCGAAGGTAGGTTTACAAGCCAATATTATTCTATATTTCTAGAATTATGGAAATAGAATCACCCACACCCGATATCACCATCGCGGCAGCGGGTTTCGCGGCCCTTGGCTCGGAACAACGGCTTATAGTCTTACTCGCGCTGGTCAGGGCGGGACCATCGGGCCTGAGCATCGGGGCACTGGGTGAGGCAACTGGGGTGACAGGGTCAACGCTTACCCATCATATGAAAATCCTGGCCGCGGCAGGCTTGGTCGAGCAGACCCGCCAAGGGCGCAGCATTATTTGCGCGGCTATCGCCTATGAGCGGGTGCACGGTTTGTCGCATTTCCTGTTGACGGAGTGTTGTGCCGATGCTGACGTACCCTGCGCTGAGCATGGTCACGGCTGATGGGACATAAACACACCCACCACCATCATGTTGACCCCAATGCAGGAGACACCAAAGTTGCCTTTGCCGTGGCGCTCAACCTTGCGCTTACTGTGGCGCAGATCATTGGCGGCATTTTTGCAGGGAGCTTGTCGCTGATTGCTGATGCGATGCATAATTTGTCAGATGCCATGGCGCTGATTATTGCATTTTTCGCACGTAAAGTTGCACGCCGTCCCGCAGATGCGCGGATGACATTCGGCTATGGACGGATCGAGGCGGTCGCGGCGCTTATCAATTATACCACCTTGGTCGTTGTAGCGCTGTATCTTGTATATGAGGGGATTGCGCGTTTCTTTGCACCTACGGAAGTGACGGGTTGGATCATCGTGATCGTAGCGGGGGTCGCTCTGGCAATTGATCTGGGCACCGCTGCACTTACTTACCGGCTCTCCAAAAACAGCATGAACATTCGTGCGGCGTTTTTGCACAATCTGGCAGATGCGCTTGGTTCGGTGGCAGTGATCATTGCCGGAACGCTGGTTATTTTGTTTGAATGGCATTGGGTTGATCCGCTCGTCACCCTGCTCATTGCGGGCTATATCCTTTGGCACGCTGCCGTCGAGATGCCTGATGTTATACGTTTGCTCATGCTGGGCAGTCCCGATGATCTGGACACGGTTGAGGTGATCGCAGCCCTAGAGGCGGAGGGCGGTGTTGCGTCGGTCCATCATGTTCATCTTTGGAGAATGGGGGAGCATGTAAACGCGCTCGAAGCGCATATCGTTCTGACTTCCGATGCCACTGCCAGCCAGACCAGAACGGCCCTGCGTGAGATGCTTTTGACACGGTTCAGCCTGTCCCATTGCACGTTGGAAATCGAAGAAAACGGTACCATCTGTGTACATTCAAAGCAGGTGATCGGGCACGGTTAACTCTGCTGTCGGAAACGCTGTCGGTCTTATTGTACATTTGTTTCCAAATCGGACATAATATGGTCAAATTCTGTCTATAGATGGAATTATATCCTCCGTAAGAGAGGCGTAAACTTCATCCCGCAAACAAAGGCGGAGCAGGCGCACAATGCTGGAATTTCGTAACGTTTCCAAGTCCTTCTGGACGGGTACACAACACAAGGTCATCCTTGACCGTGCGTCGTTCCGCGTTGAGCTTGGTAAATCCATGGGCATCCTTGCGCCCAACGGAACCGGCAAAACCACCCTCATCAACATGATGGCAGGGTTGGAAAAGCCTGATGAGGGCGAGATTTACCGTGGGTGTAACATCTCTTTCCCACTCGGATTCATGGGCGGCGTTGTGGGTAAAGTGTCTGCAATGGAGAACTCGCGCTATATCGCGCGGCTCTACGGGCTTGATCCCGACTATGTCGAGAGTTTCTGTCGCTGGCTTTGTGGTCTGGGCGAATATTTTGACCAGCCGCTTGGCACCTATTCGGCGGGGATGCGCGCACGCTTTTCCTTTGCGCTGATGCTGGCGCTGGATTTTGATATGTACCTGATTGATGAGGGTATGCCGTCCACCACGGACGTAGAATTTAACAGAAAAGCAGGAGAAATCCTGCAAGAACGCCTGCGCACCACCACAATCGTGATTGTGTCGCATCAGGCGGAAACGCTAGAAAAATTCGCGCGAACTGCCGCAGTCCTTGTGGACGGGCAGCTTAACGTTTTTGACAGCTTGGAAGAAGCGAAACAGTTGTATGACTACCAAACCCAAAGCTAGAAAATTCCGCATCAAGCGTAGTCCGAGCGCGGAGACAGAAGCCGCGACATCGCCCTCCGAGGCGCCCAAGCCTGCTGCGCGACCCGCGCCTCAGCCTAAAGCGTCGGAGCAAGCGATCCCGCAACCTGCACCGCAGACGCCGCCTAAACAGCCAACAGCGCAGGCGGGTGACGTAGCATCAGCCGCTCAGGTGAGCGGTGAGCAGGATATGGATGCCATTCGACAAGAAGGCCTGACAGGGCGACAGTTGCGCATGGCGCGGCGCGTTGCACAAAAACATGGCCTTCCGGCGACATCCGATTTTGATGCGGTGCGTCTGCTGCGTGCAAAAGGGATTGACCCATTCCAACGCTCCAACATGCTTGAACTTGTTGTACCCCAAGCGGGCGGGGCCCAACATGAGGGCGGCCCCGGCGATGTCATGGCCACCTTGCCCAGCGTTGAAGGGGGGGCAGGATCTGGCCGTGTGCAACTACCCCAGACGATCCCCACAGGCCGCAGCACGCTGCCCTCTACCGAAGTGAGTCCGATGGAGCGTCGCACGCGCGAAATCTCAGACATCCAAAAAGACATCACACGGCGTCGTCGCAGAAAGATGGGTCTGCTCATTGTGCGGTTGGCCTTCTTTGTCATTTTGCCGACCTTTTTCGCTGGATATTATTTCTACAAAGTGGCGACACCGATGTATGCCACCGACAGTCAATTCCTGATCATCCAGAACGAAGGCGGCGGCGGCCCAAGCCCGTTTGGCGGCCTGCTACCGACACAGTTTGCCAACTCTGCGGACAGCATCGCCACCCAAGCCTATCTGCAATCCAAGGATGCGATGCTGCGGTTGAACAGTGATGCGGGTTTCAAGGATCACTTTGCTGATCCGTCAATTGATCCGATCCAGCGGTTGAACGATAGCCCAACCAACGAAGAGGCCTATAAACTCTATAAAAAGAACGTCAAAATTGGCTATGACCCGACAGAGGGCGTGATCCGGATGGAGATCATTGCAGCTGACCCACAGATTGCGACTACCTTTTCTGAGCGGTTGCTGAAATATGCCGAAGAGCGTGTGAACAGCCTCAGTCAGGACAAACGTGACAGTGGCATGGTCGATGCCGAGATCGGTTTTCAGAAGGCGCAGCAAGCGCGGCGTGATGCCCAGCAAAGGCTGATCGAACTTCAGGTCGAAAATGGGGTCGATCCCGAAGCTGTGATTGCCGCGATCCGGACCCAGATCACCAACTATGAAACCCTGTTGATCGAAAAGCAGCTGGAGCTTGCTGCTCTGCTGGACAATGCGCGGCCCAACCGTGCCAAAGTCGAGGGTGCGCAAGGCGATGTGCGCCGCCTTGAAGGAGCGCTGGCGCAGCTCAATAACCGCATGAACAATGCCACTGAGGGTACGAATTCACTGGCCCAACAAGCGGTGAGTTTGCAATTGGCCCAAGCCGATCTGGTGAACGCGGACACAAACCTGCAACTGGCCCAAACGGGTTTGGAGCAGGCCCGTACAGAGGCAACCCGTCAGGTCCGATATCTTACCATCGCTGTGCGGCCCGTGCCGAGTGAGGAGCCAAGCTATCCACGCAAGTTCGAGAATACCATTCTGGCGTTCCTGATCTTTGGTGGCATTTACTTGATGTTGTCTCTGACCGCTTCGATCCTGCGGGAGCAAGTAACTTCGTAAGAGTGCGACAGTGCTAAAATGAAAGCGCCCGCCAGAGAAGTCTGGTGGGCGTTTTGCATTGTGGGATTGGCCCTCCTGGAGGGACGCGAAATCTTTGCTATTTGGTTGCCACATCGGCGGCATTCAACGCCAACTCAAGCCGTGCCCGTTCTTGTAATGCGCGTTGGACGATTGCGGGTTCTCGTAAAGTGTAGGGGCTATCAAGACGGAAAGTTGACCCCGCACGCTGCGATACTTGCATCCCTGACAGCGCTGAAAGGGGCACCGCCAATACAAGGCTCGCCATGATCGGTAGCAGCCACAAAGAGATCAAACCAGCGAGCAATCCGCTCAGCAAAACCACACCCAGCACCATCTCGATCCAGTGGAATTTGATGAGTGTGGCCCAACTGTGTTGGCGTGCGGTTCGCGATTGTGGTGCCCATGCTTCCGAACTGCTGGTGAGGGCGCGGAGCACCGCTTTGGTCTGCTGGATCATCATGATGGGGGCGTAAGCGATGGAAAGCGCAAGTTCGACGAGGAAGTTACGCAAAAAAGGACCAGCTCCGCCGAACACCCGCGCCGCACGCGGTGTTGCGGCAATAATGCCAGCGCCCGCAATTTTGGGAGTGAGCAGCATGGCGTACATGATGATCAGAAATACCGCGCTGTCGATGTGGCTCATGGCGGGGGGCCAGTCTGGAAAGAGCGGGTTCGCCTCATTGAAATAGCGCACAACGTTTGTTTCCGCATCCTTTCCCAACAGTGCCCAGATCACCAACAGGAAGAACCACGCAGGACTGAGCAGATAGGCGACAGCACCGTGAAAAAGGTGAAACCGCGATACAGGATGCAGCCCTTTAGTGCCGAGCAGGCGCAAATGCTGTAGATTTCCGCGGCACCAGCGACGGTCACGGATGACATAGTCGATCAGGGTGGCAGGGGTCTCCTCAAAGCTGCCTGTCACACGCGGCAGGAAACGCACGCCCCAACCCGCACGGCGCAGCAGCCCCGCCTCCACGAAATCGTGGCTCAGGATGAGTTGGTCATTGCCGCTGCGTCCGCGCAAATGGGGTAGCATCGCACTGGTGGCAAAAGCCTGCGTGCGGATGATCGCGTTATGGCCATAATAGTTGCCCTCGGAGCGTGCCCAAGTTGCCAGTCCTTCGGCCAGCAGCCAGCCATAGGCGACATTCGAGAATTGCTGCAAACGGGCAAAAACGGTTTGTGCACCAATGAGCATTGGGAAGGTCTGGATCAGTCCAGCACGTGGATCAGACGATAGCTCGGAGGACAGGCGGTCAATCGCACGGCCGCTCATCAAGCTGTCTGCATCAAGCACAACCATGCCTTCATACGCCGCGCCCCAGCCGCGGACCCAGTCGGCAATATTGCCGATCTTTTTGTCGGTGTTTGTGGTGCGTCGGCGATAATAAACGGCAAAACCGTCGGGCGCGGTACGCCGCAAATCTTCGAATGCCTGCCATTCGCGGGCGGCAATCGCATCATCGCGGGTATCTGACAAAATAAACAGGCTATAGCGATGTGGCCTGTGCCGCGTGGCTAAGTCGTCCAGCATTGCGACCGCATTGCCAAAAACGTTTTGCGGCACTTCGTTATAGATCGGCACCAGCAGCGCCACGTCGATACCGATGATCTCTCCGACAGGGCGCACATCTGCATTTGCGCGCGCCAGTAATCCTGCAATGGCCACGCCAACGGTACTGACCGACAGGCTGACCCAGACAAATGTCGCACCGATCATGCTAAGCAGCGCCCATTCCATACCACTCATCCCGCCATTTGCGAGCCAGCCATAAAGACCCGCCACCAGCAGCGCCGTACCGATCAGGGCCGGCCAAAACGTAGCGGCCCGCCATGCAGGACCAGTGGCAGGTCTGTCCGCAAAAGCGGGTAATGGCGCTGTGCCAAACGTCTGCTCTAGTGCGTCCATGGGCGCGCGGGGCGGCATTGAAGTGTTAAGGTCTTGATCCTGCATCAGGTCTTTGTCCAACGGTAAAGCCATACTTCGCTCAAGGGGGCGTCGCCGGTGCGCAGCTGCACGCGGAACTCAGCCACGTCAGCACCTTCGGGCATGAAGGTAAACGCAAGTCGGGGGCCATTGGTTTCAGGGTTACGCTGTAAAATTCCAGGTGTTGTGGTGCCTGTGCTGCTGCGCAAAATCACGTCAACAGCGCTCAGGTCTTCGGGCAGCGCACTGCCGTCTTCGAAATCTATGACCATGACCAAGCCACCCTCGGGCCGTCCTCCCATGGCTGTGCTCAGCACCCGTAATAATTCGGGTGGGTTTGGTGCGGGATCGGCACCCCATCGCAGCCCATAGCGCATGTGATGTTCTTCGCCTGCCGTGATAGGGTTGGCAGGGCGCCAATAGGCGACAATATTGTCGTAAATTTCAAGGTCTGCCGGAATTTCCACGAGCGTTACGGCACCTGTACCCCAGTCCCCGCGCGGGGTGATCCAGACTGAGGGGCGCTTGTGATAAAGCGCTTCGAGATCGTTATAATCGCTGAAGTCCCGTTTGCGCTGCATCAGGCCAAATCCTTTTGGGTTCTGGTCTCCAAAGGCGCTGATTTGCAGAGTTTTGGGGTTCGCCAATGGCCGCCAGATCACTTCGCCTGCGCCGTTGTGGATGAGCAGGCCGTCGCTGTCGTGCACGTTGGGGCGGAAATCGGAGAACCGCGCACGGTCGGTCGCGTCAAATAGGAACATCGACGTCAGCGGGGCGATGCCCACATGGGCCATTTCGGCCCTTGCGAATATAGTCGCTTCGACTTCCATATGCAGCACGTCGCCATGGGTGATCTCGAAACGGTAGGCTCCCGAACAGCTGGGGCTGTCCAGTAGGGCATGCAGCGTGACCGAGGCGTCCGAGGCCTCAGGCGTTTCGATCCAGAATCCGGTGAAATCTGGAAACTCCTCTCCCATTGGATCGCCTGTCTTGAGGGCAAGACCGCGGGCCGATAGGCCGTATATTTCGCCTGTGCCAATTCCGCGAAAATAGCTGGCCCCTTGAAACACCGCGTATTCCGTAAACGCGCCAGAGTTGCGCAGATCGGCACGCAAGCGCAAACCGGAATAGCCCATGTTTTCGTTCAGCGGCAGGTCGGGGAACTGGTCGGTGCGATCAAACACCTCCAAATCGAACACCAGCGGACGTGCGCCGCCATCCTCAACGACATTTATCTCGATCCCTTGCCCATAATAAAGCCCGGGAGGGAAGACATCCAACCGCTGCGGACGGGTGGTGTTCTCCCAAAGTGCGTTGCGGGTATCAAACCAGATTTTGCGATACTGATCATAGCTGATGTTCTCCCATTCCTTTGGAATGGAGGGGCGCGGCTGATAGTCTCTCTCAGCCAGCGCCCGCGCAAGATTTTTGACCGTTTGTGCGTTAAAGGGCGTGGATGTGTCACCTACATGCAAAGGCGCATCCTCGGCCAGTGCTGCACTAGGGACTGCGGCCAAGGCAGCAAGTGTTTTGAGGACATCGCGGCGCAGCATCAGGCTTTCACTTTCCAAGGTTGGGACTTAAACCAGCCGGCCCCATAGGCGGTGACGACAAGGATTATCGCGCCACCCAAATTGACCAGTAATGTGGTCGCTGTTGTACGTCCGATCATATCCATGACAAATCCCATTACCCGTGCGGTGAACATGGACACGATAAACACTGCCAAAGATTGCTGGCCTACTTTGAGGATAATCTTGAGGATTTGCCCCCAGACCCGTGCCAGCATACTGGCGCCCCGCGCCAGCAGATTGTCACCCTTATCACCCGCCAGAACCCACGCGAGATAGGCGAGTGCGAGGAACTGGATGTAGCGGAAGAGACCAAAATCGCTTTTGTCGATAAGCGGCTTGAGTGCGATACGCGCGTCGATAACGGGATTGCCCGTTTCTGTCACAAAGAACCAGTCCCGCGCGACGGCCCGCACGCCGATATTGCTTAGCGGGATGTTGGCGATGACAATGACAGCGGCCAATACGACAAGTGCGAAATGCACAGGCGGTTTGGGTATCCAGCCGCGCATGAGTGCAAACCCTGTGAAGAACACAAGTTGCCATGCGAAGGGATTGAAGAACCACTTGCGCTCTGACCAGGGCTCTGCGGGAAAGGCGAGGTGATAGTCCCCCAGCAGCCAAGTCTGCGCCCCCAGCCAGACAGCAACCATAAAGGTGAAAACCAATCCAGTGTGAATCTGTTGAAGCGCCATCACAATCGGCATCATCGCCAGTACGACCATATACATGGGCAGAATATCGAAATAATTGGGCACATAGGTTAGCGTCATAAGCCCAACCAAAGGCACGGCGGGGTCCTCAAAGAACTTCCAAAGATTCAGGGAGCCGATATAGTTTTTGCCAAACCCGCCATAGTAATCCAACCCAGCCATCAGGGCAGCTACGGCAATGAAGAGTCCGATATGTGCCCAGTACACTTGCCATATGCGAAACCCCACACGTGCTGAGCCCAGAAACCAGCCCGAGCGCTGAAACGCACCGCCAAAGGCGATGGCGGAAGCCATGCCAGAGCAGAAAACAAACATCTCTGTCGCGTCCGAAAATCCCCAACGCGCAGGAATCCATGAGGTCAAAAAGTTTCCCGGTGTATGGGCGATCAGAATAATGAACATCGCAATGCCACGAAAGAAATCGAGACGGAGGTCGCGCACACGTAGTGCAGTGGCAACAGGGGTGGCAGGCGTCGGCATAAAGGTTTTCGGTCCAGTTTATTGCGCCGCGATCCCGCGTGCAGTGTTGATCTTTTCAAAACGGGTGGCGGCAAAGCGGTCGATATGACCGCCGCGTGTTTTCTGGCGGTCCCGCAGAATGGCGGCGGTTGCATCATATCGACCTGCACGCAGGCCTGAGTCTATGGTTATGCGCTCGAATACATCACGTTGTGCATGGCTGCCACCTATGGTTTGCATCAATGGGCGGGCTGCCGCCAAGTTCGCAAATGCGGTATCATAACGCCCCTCCGAGAAGGCATTGAGCCCTGCAAGCGCCGCCTTGCCCGGCGCCTCGACGCGGGCAGGCATTTCGCCCGCTTTGGTGGCGTCACGGGCAAAGCGCGCCGTCATGGCATTGCGTGCTGCACCGCGTGCTGCTCCTGTGAGGGCCAGTAAATAGTGCAGATCGGCGAAGACCAGACAGCCATCCTCGACACGGTTCTCGGAGAAATCCGCAAGTTCTTCCCACCGGGGACCAATATCCATGCCCTCAAGTTCCAGCCGCATCAAAAGTGATGTGGCATTCGAAATATCGCGATAGTCGTCAGTTTTATCCGAACGGATTTGCGCATCATAAAGACCGAGCGCGATATCCAGTTCTCCCCGCTCCATGTGCAGAAGCGCCTTGTGCCACCAGACATGGTAGCGAAAGTTGTTGGAGCGACCCCAAGCAGTGGTGTTATTCTCGATCAAGGCAATTCCGCAGTCGGGCCGCGAGGTCATATCATAAACATGAGCCACCGCATGCAGGCCCCATGCGTCATCCGTGGTCAAAGTCAGCGCCTCTTTTCCCACAACTTCTGCGCGCGCGTATTCGCCAGTTTCTTCAAGGGTGAAAGCGTGACAGCCAAGCAGATACCCACGTCCAGCATGACCTGGGGTATGTGCGTCCAGTATGCGCTCAACCGAGCGGCGCATGCCTGCACTGTCGCCCAACATAAAACGGATGCCATGGCTTAGTTTAGCCGAGAGCGTGTCGTGGGGCAGGGTGCGCAAAACATCTTCCACTGTAGCAATAGCGGCAGTCGGCTTACCGCTTAGCCACAGTTCGAGCGTCGTAATCCAATTCGTTTCGCGGGGAGTAACGGCCTTAAGCGCAGCGGCCGCTTTCGCTGTGCCAAGAGCTGCGTGGGCAGAGGCAATAACTTCGGCTCGCCCCGTCATCAGGCAAAATAATCCGCGTGCTGCGTGGCCCATGGCAAAGTTTGGCTCAGCCTCCATCAAGCGTCCAAGGTGAACAGGTGTTTGCTGCCCGTGCGAAAGCAGGCCGTGAATGACCCCGTTCCAATCGGCTAAAGCTGTGGCTGAAGTCAGCGTCACAGGGCATGCGCACATATCAAACTGGGTCACAGGAGAAGCACCTTTTGGTTGGGTAGCTGTGCAAATTAAACACTGCGTTGAACCTTGCTTAGCTGATAAGAGCGGATGTCGTCAGGGGATTGGGCCATGCCACACGCCAACGTGAAGCGCCAAGCCACTTTCGTGAAGTTGGTGACATTTTCAGCGGCATTGACTTCGATTTGCGCAGGGAATTGGCGATAAACCCCGCTAGGACGTTGGTTTGTCGCCCAGCCATGTTGCAAGAACTTCGTCTGTGTCCTGCCCGAAACGGGGCGGGGGGCGGCGATACTTCACAGGTGTTTTTGAGAATTTGAGAGGATTGCTCAGCAGTTGTATCTGACCGCCCTTTACGCCTTTAACGGACATGTTGCGCACTGCGCCGCGTGCCTGTGCTTGCTCTGAGGTCAGTGCCTCTTTGATAGTGTTGATGGGGCCGCAGGGGACTTTTACCTTGGCAAGCGCCTCCAGAATATTTTCTTTTGCCCAGGTTTTCAGCGCTGGTTTGATCTGGCGCATCAGGGCTTCGCGATTCTTGATCCGCCCCAGATTGGTGGCGAAATCTACATCCGCGGATAGGTCAGGCAGACCGATCACATCGCAAAACCGGGCAAATTGCGCATCGTTTCCCACGGCGAGCAGGAAGTGACCGTCAGCCACCTCAAACGCATCATAGGGCACGATATTGGGATGTGCGTTGCCGCGTCGTTCTGGCAGCTCGCCTGAGGTGAGGTAGTTCAGCCCCTCATTCACCAGCCACGCCATGGACGCGTCAATCAGCGCCAATTCGACATGTTGGCCCTCACCCGTTTTGTCGCGGTGGCGCAGGGCGGTGAGGATGCCAATGGTCGCATACATCCCGCACATCACATCGGCGATGCCAACGCCTACTTTGGTGGGCACGCCCTCAGGGTCGCCGGTGATCGACATGATCCCGCTAAACCCCTGGGCCATCAGATCATAGCCTGGTTTGTCGCGGTTCGGTCCTGTTTGGCCGTAGCCTGAGATGGAGCAATAGACGAGGCTTGGGTGGGCCGCGCACAGGGTCGCATGGTCCAGCCCATATTTCACCAGTCCGTCAGGCTTGAAATTTTCAACCACGATATCGGCGCGTGCGGCAAGGCGTCGGATGACGTCCTGTCCCTCTGGCGTGGCAATGTCGACGGCGATGGAATGTTTGTTGCGGTTGGAGGACATGAAATAGGCAGACAGATCAGAAGCGCTGCCATCCTCGTTTTGTGCATAATTTGGCCCCCAACCGCGTGTGTCATCACCGCCTGATTTGGGGTTTTCCACTTTGATCACAGTCGCGCCCATATCGCCCAAAAGCTGGGTTGCCGTAGGGCCAGCCAAGATGCGCGAGAGGTCGAGGACAAATACCCCGTCCAAGGCGCCAACAGTTTCAGATACGTCCGTCATAGGCTCCTCGCTCAATCGTGCAGGCAATTACCGTGAAGGTGTCGGCACTCTGTGCTGCAGCCAAGGCGGCCTCAAGTTCTGTGCGGTTTGTGGCCGTATGGCCTGCACCCCCAAAGGCACGACCCATGGCAGCAAAATCATGATGGCCAAAGTCTACGGCGGCATTGCGCAACTGGCGTTGGCGCTGCTTCAACTCGATCAGGGCAAGCGAGCCATCAACAAAGACAACAAAGATCGGTTTGATGCCAAGTTCGGCTGCTGTCGACAACTCCCCTGCTATCATCAGAAAGCCGGCGTCACCGGAGAAGGAAACGACAACACGTTTAGGTGCGCAAAGGGCAGTTCCCATCGCCAGTGGCAAGGCGCAACCCATGGTGCAGAGTGCGGAGGATTGCAGCAACCCGCGCGGCTGGGTGCAGGTCCACATTTGGCTCAGTAATATCCGGTGTGCGCCGCTGTCTGCAGTCGCAATAGTGTCGTCAGGCAGGTGGTGTTGGCAGGTGTCGATGATGGCGGCGGGACCCCATTCTTCGCCGCGCGGAAACGATGAAGCAAGTGCTGCTTTTACGGCGTTGATCTCTCCTTTTGGCCATGTTTGCTCCTGTGGGGTAACACCCTCGGCAATGGCCGAGAGGCTTGCAGCGCAATCGGCGATGAAGCTCAGGCTGGCCTGATGCATATAGTGGTGGTTTGGCACAGCAGTTATATCAATGACCCGCTGCTGTCTGGCATCCCAGATGTCACGCCAACCGGGGCGCATTTCAATCGGGTCATAACCGAGACAGATCACCAGATCCGCCTGCTGGATAAACGGTACAAGATGCTTATCGGCCAAAGGAGACAGGCCCGCGCCGCCCAAAGCGAGGGAATGCCGCTCGTCCAGCAGCCCTTTTGCTTTGTATGTTGTGATAACCGGAATGCCGAAACGCTCTGCAAAGGCTGTGAGTTCGCCCTCAGCCTGCGTGTTCATGGCATCCACGCCAACGACCATCACGGGACGTTTCGCGCTTCCAAGCCATTCTTGCGCTGTCTCGAGATCACTCCCTGTTGGTGCCGTAACCGAGGGCGTAGTGCGCTGGGCTGGGGGCAGGGCGGAGATTTTTGCGTCAGCGACAGAGATGGGGACATCGATATGAACGGGACCGGGGCGGCCCTCAAGCGCGATACCAACAGCTTTGTCCGCGACCACATGGGCGGCCCCTGCGCTGAGCTGAAAGCTGGCCTTGGTAATCGGGCGCAGGACCGCTTGCTGGTCGAGCACTTGGTGTGTGTAGGTCTCGGCCTCTGCCGCATCCACGCAGCCTGACAGTACGATCAGTGGCACGCGGTCTTGCAGCGCGTTGGCAATCGAATTGACCCCGTTGAGCACACCCGGACCGATGGTCGCCACCATAATGCCGGGCGCGCCCGTTTGATGCCAGGCGGCTTCGGCCATGAATCCCGCAGCATTTTCGTGTTTGCATAGAACAAAAGTGATCCCTGCGGCCTCAAGAGCATCTACAAGAGTGAGGACTTCGCCACCGGGCATGCCAAACGCGTGGCGACATCCCGCCGCATAAAGGCGTTGGGCAATGGCGTCAGCGGCACGGAACGTATCTGGGGATGACATGGGAGACCTTTTAGCTGGTTGCTCCGCATATGGCCGCGAAGCGACCGACACTGCAATTCAACACTGCGTGGTAAATGTTTCAAATGACGGTGATGTAGCAGGGCAGAATTTCACAGAAATTCTGGGCGCAAAGCCTGCGAACAGGCTTTGCCTTGTGCTTAGCGGCGGCGATCGCGCCGTGCGCTCATGGGCTGGAATGCAACGCCGACATGGGCTTCGCAATAGGGCTTGCCCTGTTTTACAGGTAGACCACAAAACCAGAAGTCTTCCGTGGCAGGATCGCCCACTGGCCATTTGCAGGTCCGCTCGGTCAGCTCCATCAAGCTCAGCTTCTTGGCCTTCTTCTCGATCTCGTTGACCTTGGCGAGGGCTTCGGGACTGATCTCGTTTGCTGACGGTTGCGGCGGCAGCGGTTGGCCTGCGGGAATAATCTGGTTGCGCGGCGGACGCACAGCATTTGGGGAGATCGCAGGCTCGGTCTTGAGGTCGGGCTTGTCGGCGTTTGTCTTCACCTCGGGCTCCACTGGGGCCGAGGGTTTGGCCTTTGCTGGCACTTTCGGTGCGGCTTTCGCTTTTGGCTCAGCCTTGGCAGTGGCACCAGCAGTTGTGCGGTTGGACAGGCCCAAGCGATGCACTTTGCCGATCACAGCATTGCGGGTCACACCGCCCAGCTCTTTTGCGATCTGGCTTGCGGACTGGCCTTCGCCCCACATTTTCTTCAAAATTTCAACGCGGTCATCGGTCCAGGACATGGAGGCTTCCCTAGTATAATAAAGCGGCCCGCAGGGGACCGCTTATGCAAAATCAGTCTTCTATAGTAATGGCTGTGGCGGCAGGTGCAAGGGATCACACCGCTCTAGAGGGCTGTGGAGCAGGCTTTTTCAACCGCGCTTCGCGCAAGGCAAGCCATATTGCCCCCGAAATGATGATAATTGCACCTAAAACTGTGACCCCGTCGGGGACGACATCAAAGAACCAGAAGTCGTAGAGTGAAGCGAAAATCAAACTGGCGTAGCTGAATGGTGCCACAAAACTTGCATCAGCGCGCGCCATTGCGTTGATGAAACATGTCTGGGCGACGGCCATGCACAGCCCGATCCCAGCCAGTAGCATCCATTGCGGACCCGTTGGCGGCTGCCAGAACGGCAGAACCGCAAGGCTCGCGATGCACAAACCGATAGAGTTATTTATTAATAAAATTTGAAACGGATTCTCCCGCCCTGCCAGTTTTTTCATGAAAATAAGCTCCAGTCCCATGATCATCGCTGCCGCGAGGGCCAACAATGCAGCGGGTTGAAAGCTATCGGGTGTAGGGCGCAGCAGAACCACCGCGCCAATCAAGGCCAGCCCTGCTGCAGACCAGCGCACGCGGCCTACTTTCTCGCCCAGCAGGGGGATCGCGAGCATCATGGCAAACACAGGGTTTAGGAACGAGATGGCCGTCGCATCGGCCAGAGGAATAAACGCCACGGCGGCAAACAACAGCGTCACCCCCGCCCAGCCAAACGTGGTGCGCGCGATATGAAGTTTCCAGTGAAACGTGGAAAGTGTGGGGCGCAGGACCATCGCCACCAGTGACAGCGCCATGAAGGCAAAGACAAACCGCCCGTGACTGATCTGAAGCGCATGCAGCGGCGGGCCATAGGTTTCCGTGCTGAGGCTCTTTGCTATTAATGTGGTTGCCCCGATAAATGCGGCAGCAATCAGGATCAGTGCTGCGGCCAGCGCATTATTCTGGGTCTTGGGGATATACATGAGCGTGCTATGGCGCGGATGCCACGCACGGACAAGAGCCAGCGCACCAGCTTTGCAAAAGCTCTTGCATCAAAATGGCAAAGCGTTACTCAGGTCCTATGATTACATGCTCGCACATATCGCTCCGACGACGCCGCTGACCTGAATGCGCATAGTCTGCCGTAAGGGAGGCTGTGATCGAGCGTGCCAAAGTGCACTCCCCACTTGACCCTTCGGAACTCTCATGCGCTTTTGAGACTTTCGTGGCAGTTTTCCAAAGTCCCACCCCCTCGAAAGGATGATCCTGATGATCACTTCTGTCTTGCCGACCTATTCCCGTGCGCCCCTGAGCTTTGTAAAAGGCGAAGGCACTTGGCTCATCGAAGCAGATGGACGACGTTTTCTCGACCTCGGGGCAGGGATTGCGGTGAACGCGCTGGGCCATGCGAACCCGACACTTGTTGCCGCGCTAACCGAACAGGCCGGTGCGCTCTGGCACACCTCCAACCTTTACGAGATTCCGCAGCAAAAAGCGCTGGCGGACAAACTGGTGGAGCATACTTTTGCTGACACGGTTTTCTTTACCAACTCGGGCACAGAGTCCTGCGAGCTTGCCGTGAAAATGGCGCGCAAGTATTTCTATGACAAAGGGGAGCCTGACCGCGTCGAGATCATCACTTTCTCTGGCTCTTTCCATGGTCGCTCCTCTGCGGGCATCGCTGCCGCAGGTTCAGAAAAAATGACCAAAGGCTTCGGTCCCTTGCTGCCGGGCTTTGTCCATCTCGACTTTGGCGATCATGAGGCGCTCACTGCCGCCATCAATGACAAAACCTGCGCCGTGATGGTTGAGCCTGTGCAGGGAGAGGGCGGGATACGCCCGTTGCCAGATGTTTGTCTCAAAGGTCTGCGCGATCTGTGTGACGAACATGGCATTCTGATGATCCTCGACGAGGTGCAATGCGGTGTGGGCCGGACGGGTAAGCTCTTTGCCCATGAATGGTCAGGCGTGACCCCCGATATAATGATGGTTGCCAAAGGGATCGGTGGCGGCTTTCCCCTTGGCGCAGTCCTCGCCACGGAAAATGCTGCCAGCGGCATGACCGCAGGCACACATGGCTCGACCTATGGCGGCAACCCGCTTGGTTGTGCCGTGGGCTGTGCGGTGATCGATATCGTGGCCGACCCCGACTTTTTGGCCGAGGTCAACCGCAAGGCAGGTCTGCTGCGTCAAAAGCTTGAAGGACTGGTCGCGGCACATCCAGACGTATTCGAGAGTGTGCGCGGCGCGGGTCTCATGCTTGGTCTCAAATGCAAAGTGGCACCCGGCGATGTGGTGAACGCAGGTTATGCAAATGAAGTCATTACAGTGCCTGCGGCTGATAATGTTGTTCGCCTTCTGCCGCCGCTGACGATCACGGACGAAGAGATCGCCGAGGCCGTTACCCGCCTTGACCACGCCGCCACCAGCTTGCACGCCTCCTGAATTTCATTTGGCAAATCTAACTCATCATTGGGGGCTTGCCCCCTGATCCGCGACCTTTCCAGCAAAGACATGACCATGAAACATTTTCTCGACATCCATCAAACCGATCAATCCGAACTGCGCACGATCATCGACAACGCCGCTTCGATGAAATCCGCCCGCGACGGCCGCCCCCGCGGTGCGCTGGATGATGAACAATTGCTCAAGGACCATATGGTTGCTCTAATCTTTGAGAAACCATCGACCCGCACACGCGTCTCCTTTGATGTGGGCGTGCGCCAGATGGGGGGGCAGACGCTGGTGTTGTCGGGGGCGGATATGCAACTGGGCCACGGCGAGACAATCGCCGACACTGCCCGTGTGCTGTCACGCTATGTCGACCTCATTATGATCCGCACCTTTGAAGAGCAGACCCTTCACGAGATGGCGGAATACGCAACGGTGCCTGTCATCAATGGCCTCACCAACCGCAGTCACCCTTGCCAGATTATGGCCGATATCATGACCTTCGAGGAGCATAACGGCCCCATCAAGGGCAAGCGCGTTGTCTGGTCGGGGGATGGCAACAATGTCTTCGCCAGCTTCGCCCATGCCGCAAAGCAATTTGATTTCGAATTGGTTTTCACCGGCCCAGAAACGCTGGAGCCCGAGCCTGCGCTCAAGGGGCTCTATACCACTGTGCGCAATCCAGAGGAGGCCGTGAAGGGCGCTGATCTGGTGGTTACGGATACATGGGTCTCCATGCATGATCCGCAATCCGCACGAGAGCGTCGCCACAACCAGTTGCGCGGCTATCAGGTCAATGCGCAACTCATGGAGCAGGCCAAGCCAGAGGCGCTTTTTATGCATTGCTTGCCTGCGCACCGTGATGACGAAGTCACCAGCGAAGTTATGGACGGCAAACAGTCTGTCATTTTTGACGAGGCCGAGAACCGTCTGCATGCACAAAAGGCGATCATGCGCTGGTGCCTTGAGAAATAGCCAAAATGACTTGCACCTTGCATACTGCTCTTAGGGCGGCGGTATGCGGGGCGCAGCTCTTTGTGATTGGTAAATCGCGCGTAAAATCGCTTGCAGTTCTGGTTCCGCTACCCCCTCGCTGGTCTCGATAGGTTTGGCTGACTTCTGTGTGCGCAGGCCTGTCTCCGGGTCTCACGGTCGCACAGCGCTGCAACCTCCGACCACCGCATCAAATTGGAAAGTTTGACGGCATGCGCCAGACCAAAGTGCATTCAACACATGTTTTATATTATCTCTGGCTGCAAATTTTTTGCTTCTAATTTCAGGGCATCCACAAACTAATTTTAGCGAATTGGCGATATTGGAGCAGGAAGTGCATGGGCTTGCGCTGCTTTGTCAAAACAACCAACCTTGCCAAAACCGGACTTGGAGTAGGGAAATTATATGACACGGGCCATTGCCGACATTGGAATCTACGGATTGGGCACGATGGGCAGTGCACTGGCCCTCAATCTTGCAGAGAACGGTTTTCAGGTTGCCGTGACTAACCGCGAGGTTGAGTGGATCGGCAAGTTCGTTGAGCAAGCAGGTCCACTTGCTACTACCATTAGTCCACAAATAACGCTTGAGACATTTGTCGCAAGCCTCAAGGCTCCGCGCACTATCCTCTTTATGATTCCGTCTGGTGCGCCCATGGATGCGATGATCGAAGCCGTCATGCCTTTTTTGGACGACGGCGATACAATCATTGATGGTGGCAACGCTGATTTCAATGATACCCGACGCCGGTTTGATCGGTTAAACGGCACAGGCGCCCATTTCGTTGGGATGGGGGTGTCGGGTGGTGAAAAGGGTGCGAGGAACGGTCCTTCGATGATGGTCGGCGGTTCTGTGCACAGCTGGACCCAGCTTAAGCCGATGGCCGAAGCCATCGCAGCGAAATTCGAGGGTGAACCGTGTGTGGCCCACTTGGGCCCGGACGGCGCTGGGCATTTTGTAAAGACGGTGCATAACGGCATCGAATATGCCGACATGCAGATGATTTCCGAGCTTTACGGACTGCTGCGCGATGGTGGGGGATGGAATGCGCCGCGCATCGGAAAGCTGTTTGAGAGCTGGCAGGACGGCCCCCTGAGTTCCTACCTGATTGAAGTCAGTGCCGCAGCTCTGCAAACCATCGATCCCGATACAAGATTGCCGATGGTCGATGTTATTCTTGATCAGGCAGGGCAAAAGGGAACAGGCCGCTGGACTGTCATTGAGGCGCTGAAGATGGGGCAGTCTGCAAATGCGATCGAGGCTGCCGTTGGTGCGCGGGGCTGGTCTTCCGAGAAGGGCATGCGTAATGCGGCTGAATCCGCTTTGGGCGCAGGTGCCTTGCATGCGGATATGCCCTCTGAGGATGATCTTGAGCAGGCTTTGATTGCGGCGCGAATAATCGCCCATGCTCAGGGATTTCGTCTTCTGGATGCTGCATCGCAGGAATTTGACTGGTCGTTGGACATGGCCCGCATTTCCGAGATTTGGCGTGCCGGATGCATCATCCGCTCGGCGTTGTTGGATGACCTCGCAACAGCATTTCGTACTGATTTGCCGCATGGCCACCTGATCCTGTCACCGAAAATCGCCGCGACACTGACCCAAACCATGCCTGCCTTGCGGCGCGTTGTGGTGGCGGGGGTCTCCCTTGGAACAGCCTTGCCTGCACTGTCAGCAGCGCTTGCGTGGTACGACAGCATGCGGCGCGGACGCGGCACGACGAACCTCATTCAGGCGCAGCGGGATTTCTTTGGCGCACACGGATTTGCACGCACGGATAAGGACGGCAAATTCAATGCGCAATGGCCTGATCTGACCAGTGAGCGGTCTTAGGTGCCGCGCGGTTTGGCCCGCAGCGTAGGATCGGCCTCACGCGGGTCTTCAGGCCACGGATGGCGCGGGTATTGGGATTTCATATCCTTGCGCACATCGGCGTAGGAGCCATCCCAGAAACCGATCAAATCCATCGTGACCTGCACAGGGCGCTGGGCGGGTGAGAGCAGCGTCACCTGAAGCGGCTGGCCTGCCACGCTCGGGTGGCGCGTGACTCCAAACATCTCTTGCAGTCGCACGGCGATCTGGGGCGTGTCTCCGTCATAATCGATTGCAATGCGCCGACCCAAAGGCGTCACGAAATGCCCCGGTGCGGCGCGGTCCATCTGTTGTTGCTGGTCCCAGCTTAGCCGCGCCTTTAGCGCTGGTAACATGTCAAAGCGTTTCCAATCAGCAGCGCTGCGTGTGGTGCCAAGGTGGGGCAGGAGCCAGTCTTCAAGCGTCGCGAGCAAATTTGCCTCCGAGAAGTCGGGGAAGTCAGGCTGATCCGCCATAAGGGCCGCACGGCGCAGAAACCTTGCTGCGGCTTTGTCAGGGCGTAGGCCCAGCTGCGCCACACCCTCCAGCATCGCTTGGGCCACCACGTCTTGGGGTGCATCGCTCCAAATGCGGTCATCCAGAACCAACGCGCCAAAGCGTTCCTGCCGTCGTGTCTCGACCCGCCCCTCGCGGCGCGACCAGACGCAGTGATCATGCCATGCTATCTGATCGGCAAAGGCCGTACGCAGTGCGCTTTCCGGCAGGGCGGTACCTTGGCGAATGCGAGCTTCACGCGGGTCACCGTCAAGGTCTGTTGCCACAATAAGGCGTTCTCCTGCCAGTGGATCACCGTCAGAAACCACTGCCCCCTTGCCTCCCGACAGCACAAATCGCGCCGCGTCTCCCTTGCGGCGTAGACCGATGCGGTCGGGATAGGCGAGGGCGGCAAGGGTGCCGATGTCTTCGGGTCCATCGGGAGAAGTGGACCGAGAGAGCCGCTTGGCCTCTTGGCGGATGCGGGCCAGCGTTGCGTGGTGCACTTCGCCTGACACCCGCTTCCCCGCAACTGCGCGCATGCGGTGGCTAAGGTCGAGGGGCGCACCGCGCAGTGGGTCACGCTCCGCCAGTATCGCGGCCAGCGTTGCCGCCTTGCGACCCCCGAGAGCCACCATATGCGCCAAGCGCGGGTGCAGCGGGAGTTTGGCGAGCGAGCGACCATGTGCGGTTATGCGATGTTCTGCGTCAAGAGCGCCCAGCATGTGCAAAAGGGAGTTGGCCTCCATAAGCCGCCCCGCGTGAGGGCGGGTGACAAAGGCCAGTTCCTCTGCCTGCGCCCCCCACAGAGCCAATTCGAGCGCAAAGGCACTCAAGTCGCCGCTCTCAATCTCGGCAGGAGGATATGCGGCGAGTGCGCCATCCTCACCTTTGGTCCAGAGCTTGTAGGCAACCCCTTCGCTCATCCGTCCTGCGCGGCCTGCGCGTTGGGTGGCTTCGGCTTGGGTCACGCGGGTGGTGACGAGGCGCGACATACCTGACGAGGGATTGAACTCGGCGCGGCGCGATCTGCCGCCGTCTACGACAATGCGGATCCCTTCGATGGTGAGCGATGTTTCAGCAATGGAAGTGGCCAGCACGATCTTGCGCCCCTCGGTCGCAGGATTGATCGCCGCACGCTGCGCTTTGAAATCCATCGCACCAAACAACGGGGCCACGGTGCAGTCCGCAGGCACCTGTCGTTCCAAGAGGTTCTGTACGCGCCTGATCTCCCCCTCACCAGGCAGGAACACCAGCGCCGATCCTTCCGTCTGTGTCATCGCATAGAGCACCAGATCGGCAACTGCCTGCTCGAACCGCGTTGTTTTGGGAAGCGGTTTATCAAGCCAGTTTGGCGTCACGGGGAAGCTGCGGCCCTCGGAGGTGACGATCGGTGCATCCATCAGTGCTGCTACTGGGGCAGCATCCAGCGTGGCGGACATGGCCACCAGCATCAGGTCATCGCGCAGTACGCCTGCGATCTCCAAACACAGGGCGAGGCCAAGGTCTGCGTTCAGCGAGCGTTCGTGGAATTCGTCAAAGATCACTGCGCCGATGCCCGGCAATTCAGGATTTTCCTGCATCATGCGGGTGAGAATGCCTTCGGTGACTACTTCGATGCGGGTAAACTTTGATACCTCTGACGCACCGCGCACGCGGTAGCCGACAGTCTCGCCCGCTTTCTCGCCCAAGGTCTGGGCCATCCGCTCTGCCGCGGCGCGGGCGGCGAGCCGACGGGGTTCGAGCATCAGGATGCGTTGGTCAGTCAGCCCCGCCTCCAGCATCGCCAGTGGTACGCGTGTCGTCTTGCCCGCACCGGGCGGCGCTTGGAGCACGAGCCGTCCACGGTCGCGCAGCGCCCCCAAGATATCGGGCATGACTTCATCAATGGGCAGTTGCGTTTTCATGCGGCCCTTATCTGTGGTGCAGAGGTGTGGGGCAAGGCTGGACATTCGCGGCGCGGGGCGTGAAAAACGGAAGGAATGGCGCGGAGGCATACCATGGACATCAAAGATATGGCGCAGCGGATCATCGCGGGGGAGCGACGTGCCTTGGCGCGTGCAATTACGCTGGTGGAAAGCGGGCGTGCAGATCACCGCGTCCAAGCAACAGAGTTGCTGGCCGCACTCGGCACACAAAAGCAAGCGCTGCGCATCGGGTTGTCGGGGACACCCGGTGTGGGGAAGTCTACCTTCATCGAGAGCTTTGGTTTGATGCTGACAGCGCAGGGGCTGCGGGTGGCCGTGCTGGCAGTTGATCCCAGCTCGTCTCGCTCTGGTGGCTCCATCCTCGGGGATAAAACACGGATGGATTTGCTCAGCCGTGATCCGAATGCTTTTATCAGACCGTCCCCTAGCCAGACCCATCTGGGCGGTGTCGCACGGCGCACGCGGGAGGCTGTGGCGCTGTGCGAGGCGGCAGGGTTTGATGTGGTGCTGATCGAGACGGTCGGCGTGGGCCAGTCCGAGACCGTGGTGGCACAAATGTCCGACCTTTTCCTGCTGCTGCTTGCCCCTGCGGGCGGAGACGAGTTGCAGGGCGTCAAACGCGGCATCATGGAAATGGCCGATGTGATTGTGGTCAACAAAGCTGATGGCGATCTCAAGGCGACAGCAATGCGCACACAGGCCGATTATGCAGGCGCACTGCGTCTGATGCGTAAACGCCCACAGGATCCCGAAGGCTACCCAAAAGCGATGACCGTGTCAGCGTTGGAACAGCGCGGCCTGCCTGAGGTCTGGGAGACACTGAAAACGCTTTCGGACTGGCGCCGCGATCACGGTTTTTGGGAGCTTACGCGCGCCACGCAAGCGCGCTATTGGTTTGAAGACTCGGTGAAAACGGCACTTCTGGCGCAGCTTGACCAACCACGGGTCCGTACCGCTTTGGCGGCTCTGAGTGATGCGGTCGCACGCGGGGAGCGCGAGCCTACTGCCGCTGCCGCTGCGTTTGTGCGCGAATTGCGTAGCTAGGCACGATATTCGGGGCATGGCGGGTTGACCTGACCTGCGATTCCTCCTAATGACTGCGAACCAATTTACGGGTCGCCAATGGTGCGACTTGATTAGCTGTGGTCCCAAAACGTGGGTGCCGCGCCGAACCAAAAGGATGAACCCATGTCGCGCCGTTGCGAATTGACCGGAAAAGGCCCGATGTCGGGCAATAACGTATCCCACGCCAAGAACCGCACGCGCCGTCGGTTCCTGCCAAACTTGAACGACACAACGCTTCAGTCCGAATCGCTGGGCCGTGGCTTCAAACTGCGCATCTCTGCTGCGGCTCTGCGCTCGGTCGATCACCGTGGTGGTCTGGATGCGTACCTTGCAAAAGCGAAAGACACCGAGCTGTCTGACAACGCGTTGAAGATCAAAAAAGCGATCGCGAAGTCCGGTGCTACGGCTGACGTGCTGTCCTAAGCTCGCTTTAGAACTGATTTGAAACGGCCCCGACCTGAATTCAGGTCGGGGCCGTTTTCGTGTTTGGGACTGGTATCTTTGCCAAAGTATCCACACATAGGTCAGAGCAAGAGGAAGGTCCGATATGCGAAACCGCAAAGCAACACTAAGCATTGTCGTGCTATTTGCACTGGTTGCCGTGGTGATGGCTGTTGTGTCGGTCAAGCTATCGCCGCTGGATCAAAGCGATGCAGCCTTCGCTGTGGAAGAACCTTATCTGCGCAGCAGCATGTCCACCTCTACCACCGCTGCGGCGTTTATGGTCCTGCGCAACATCACAGGAACGGATGACCGCCTCGTCGGGGTGAGCAGCGCATTGCCGGGTCGTGTAGAGCTTCATACGCATTCTCAGGATGTGAACGGCGTCATGCGCATGAGAGCGATTGAGGGGGGGATTTCGATCCCTGACGAAGCTGTACACGCGTTCGAGCGGGGCGGCGACCATTTGATGTTCACGGGACTGCAAGAGCCGCTCACGCAAGGTCAGTTGGTGCCTGTAACACTTGTATTCGAGCGCGTGGGAGAAGTTGAAATCATCATCCCTGTGGATTTGAACCGCTAGCCCCAGCAGGGTTTTTTACATGAAACGGTTCGGGATTTTTGAAAAATTCCGGCGTCTCTAATTGCTGTTGAGAATATCCTCGACCCAAGCCGTGACGGTCTGGGTCGCAGGGCCCAGCAGTGCCTTATCAAATTGTGATCCCACGGCGGACGGTTCCAGATTGATCTCAAGCGTTTGTGCCCCTGCACCCGCAGCCTCGGCAACGAAGCCTGCGGCGGGATAGACATTGCCAGAGGTGCCGATGGCGGCGAAAATATCAGCCTGCCCGAGGGCTGTGAATATACGCTCCATCTGGTAGGGCATTTCCCCAAACCAAACGATATCTGGCCGTGCCGCAGGCGCATCGCAGGCAGGGCAGGCATTGCCCACCGCCATTTGCAGGGGCGCAGGCCAGCGATGGTCACACCGTCCACAAAGCGCCGAGTTCAGCGCCCCGTGCATATGGATGAGGTTTTGCGTGCCGCCCCGCTCATGCAAGTCATCGACGTTCTGTGTCACAACAAGGACATCTCCGCGGTGCTCTGCTTCAAGTCGCGCCAGCGCTTTATGGGCCGCGTTAGGCTGCGCTTCCGCAGCTTGAGCGCGGCGTGCATTATAGAAATCCACGACCAGTTGGGGGTCGCGTAAAAACCCTTCGGGCGTTGCCACATCTTCTACGCGATGCTGCGCCCAAAGGCCCGTTTCGGCGCGAAATGTCTCGATACCGCTTTCTGCTGAAATGCCTGCGCCGGTGAGGATGATGATTTTGCTCATAGGATGCTCCGTGTGGATGGGAATAGCAAATGTTGTGAGGGGCCGCGGCTTGACCGTCAAGCCGTGAGCGTTCTGGCAAGAATCACCTGGCCTGCATCATCCCTTCACGAGGGTCTTGGCGGCAACTTCAACAGGTAATGCGTCTGGTTTGGAGCTGGAAGGGCGCGCTGATGGCGCTTGATAGCCTAAGGATCACATATGCCAGCAGCTAGAGAGGCTAAAAACGCGACTCACGTGCATCTCCCCTTGAAAATCGCCGCCGATGCGCTCATTTAAGCGCAGTCCCCAAAGAGGGGACGTATTTACAGGAGAGACCATGGCCAAGGAAGATACGCTCGAATTCCCCGGTATCGTTAAGGAACTCCTGCCGAATGCGACGTTCCGGGTCGAGCTTGAAAACGGCCATGAGATCATCGCGCACACGGCAGGCAAAATGCGCAAGAACCGCATCCGCGTTCTGGCAGGCGATAAGGTACAGGTCGAAATGACCCCTTATGACCTGACCAAAGGCCGGATCAACTACCGTTTCAAATAAACACACCCCGCCTGCCCGCAGGGTCGGGCGAGGAGCTGCCTTATGAAATTCATCCTCGGATCAGGATCACCGCGCCGCAAGGAATTGCTGGCGCAAATTGGCGTTATTGCCGATGATATCCGCGCGCCTGACATTGACGAAAGCCCTTTGAAGTCTGAGCTGCCGCGCCCCTATTGCGCCCGCATGGCGCGTGAGAAGGTCGTTGCAGTGCCTGCCGATGCAGACGATATCGTGCTGTGTGCTGATACGACCGTGGCGCTGGGCCGCCGCATCTTGGGCAAACCTGCGGACCGTGACGAAGCGGAGGCGTTCTTGCGTGCCATGTCGGGCCGCCGTCACAAGGTAATCACTGCCGTTGCCGTCAAACGTGGCGAGAAACTCTGGGAGCGTGATGTCATGAGCATTGTGCGCGTGAAAAGCCTCTCGGACGAAGAGTTGAAGGCCTACCTCGACACTGGCGATTGGGAAGGAAAGGCTGGCGGCTATGGCATCCAAGGCCCCGCTGGCGTGCTGATCCCATGGATATCCGGCTCGTTCACCGGCATTGTGGGCCTGCCCCTCGCCGAGACTGCAAATCTGCTGCGTGCCAGCGGCTACCCTTTATATGGAGAAGGCTCATGAAAGGCCGCACAATCATCCTTGATCACCTCGGTGATATCGAAGCCGCCGCTTTGATGGTGGATGGTAAGCTCGAAGACCTGTTGGTCGATACGCCGGATGCTGCCCGCAGTGGGACGGTCTACCGCGCCATTGCTGACCGCCCCGTAAAAGGGCAGGGGGGCATGTTCCTCAAAACGCCTGATGGCATGGCCTTCCTGCGCCAGATCAAGGGCCTCGCCCCCGGTCAGCCGATTCTTGTACAGGTCACGGGCTTCCCCGAAGATGGCAAGGCAATCCCGGTCACCTCCAAGCTGCTTTTCAAAAGCCGCTATGCGATCATCACACCCGACGCACCGGGCCTCAACATCTCCCGTTCCATCCGCGACGAGGCAGAGCGCGACCGCCTGCTGGAGATTGCCCATGAAGCGATGAACGGTGCAACCTACGGCTTGATACTCCGCTCCAGCTGTGCCGACGCACAGTCTGATGCAATTTCCGAGGATATTGAAGCCATGTTGAGCCTTGCTCATAACGTGCTCACCGACCAGAGCAATGAGATGGAAACTCTCTCCGAGGGTGATGGTCCTCACGTGCTCGCGTGGCGCGATTGGGTCGAGAAAGCCGAAGTTGTGACCGAGGCAGGAGGATTTGAAGAGCACGGCGTGCTTGACGCTCTTGATGCTCTGGCCGAGGATTTTGTCCCGCTCTCTGGTGGCGCATCGATGTATGTTGAGCCGACACGCGCGTTGGTGGCAGTGGACGTAAACACAGGCACTGACGTGTCATTGGCAGCTGGGATCAAAGCCAACATGGCCTGCGCCCGGGCCTTGCCCCGTGCACTGCGCTTGCGCGGTCTTGGTGGGCAGATCGTGCTCGACCTGGCGCCTATGCCCAAGAAGGACCGCCGTCCGTTCGAAACAGCCCTACGCTCTGCCTTTAAGGCGGATGATGTGGAGACCACACTTGTTGGCTGGACCCTTCTCGGCCACTACGAGTTGCAACGTAAACGAGCACGTTCCCCGTTGGCCGAGGTGCTCGCGTGACTTGTCCGATTTGTTCAAGCGATGCGGACCAGAAATATCGCCCCTTCTGCTCGCGCCGGTGCGCAGATATCGACTTGTCCAAGTGGTTTTCTGGTGCCTATGCTGCTGCCTCTCAAGACCCTGATGATATTGAAAAAGCAATTGAAGCATTAGAGAATCCGCCTGCGCAGAAAACGCATTAGATCTATGCCTCATTCGAGTTGGGTCCTCATAACTGAAAAATTACGTTTGCAGCACGAGTAAATGTAGACAAGAATATTTTTGGATATCGGTCATAGCGTTTTGCGGTGCGTCAGTAGTCTTTATGCCTGCCAAAAACGCTCTCAATACCGCTGCACAGTTTGTCACATCGAACGTTCTTCTTGCGTGATTAGTGATCAGGAATGGAAGGCCTTTTGGCCCTTCTGACAAGGTTTACGGAACATTCCGCATCAATACCGCGGTTGGCGGCGCTGAAGAGATGGATCGAGTAATCGCTGGTGTCATCGGTTGCACGTAATTGGTACTCAGGCAGGCCATTGTCTGACTGACTAGGTGTCCACACCCCTTTTCAACCACAAAATCAGGGTGAGTGGTGGGTTCTGGCCCCCTCGCCGGAACAGTCGAGTGGGTCGGATTGGCAGGTCCCGATGCTACTGATCCCGTTATGATCTGGGCGAATGCATCCATATCGCTCGAACGCTTCCAACGATTATGCAAAGTCGTGGGTGGCCCATGCACAGCGGGTGTAGCAGAGCAGCGTATGCGATTTCAGTTGAAGAGGATTATACCCCTCAAGACCCGCTGACCGATGACATCTGGCTTACCTCGTCTTGCTAGGAAATGGCACCGCCAGCGCATCGCCTGCCGTTCGATCCGCCAGTGAAGATAAGTAATCTGTTCCCGCCAACTTAAGGATTTTGGGTCACTATAACAGATTGTCATCGAAGTATTTGATATGTCCCGAGTCTAGTTTTGCGAGAAAGCAAAATGGGGCTGGACACGAGCAGCTTGAGACCCTAGAACGCGCTCACCCGACCAGTTTACTGGTCCCGGTGCCCGGGTAGCTCAGGGGTAGAGCAGTGGATTGAAAATCCTCGTGTCGGTGGTTCGATTCCGCCCCTGGGCACCATTTTAATACTACACAAAATCAACTACTTGCATGTTATACTGTGAATTTTTAGCACCCATAATTTGATCTGAAATTTAGTTGGTGACACACTGGTGACACGGAGTGAGTGCGCTAAATGCTTCTTGAATTGTTAGAAGCTGGCAGATAAGCCTTGAGCTCAGCTCAGTGAGACGAAGTGGCAGTCTTGATGATTTGAACTGCAAGTTCGAGTACATGAGTTCGCTCTTTGCCTCCATGCAGTATCGCAGCTCTTAAAAGAGGTCAAATTTCTAAATGTTATGTACGAATACGATTCGCCCACTTGATTTTGAATAATTTCAAAACGCCTGACGTAACAAAAAAGACCCGCCAAAGCGGGCCTTTTTTGTTAGTTTTCAGCGTCTTATACGAGAGTCTCTTTGGACTTAAACATCGCGGACACCTTTCGTGTTAGGTTGCGGTCACGTCTTCGTAAGGAATATATAGTAACAAGAGGTTAAATATGCAAACTCTTTGAACAACTTATCCTATTTTTATAAGAGCTATAGTAAAGCCGTCACCTGGCAAAATCGGTGAAGTACAACGTGTCACATAATCTGATGGCCGTGCTTCTCCCGCATCATTCGGTTGGACAAAAAACTTGTCGTTTAAGTGATGCTCTTCAAAAAACGGCCTTAAGTTATCATCCAAGCAGTTGATTTCTAAGCGTAACGATTCGACGATATGCCTAGAGACGAAAACAATAAGTGGGTCAGCTTCAAGATTCCAACGGCGAACTGATCGCTTGGATACTTTGTATAGATCTTTACCCTCCATGTTGTAAGAGTATGTTACTTGGACATCTGAGGTCGTTTTATCAACTAAGGGTTCAATATTCTCTCCGTCGATGACAACACTGAACTCAGGGGAATAGTCCGCGCTCTTGGCATTATCTCCTGCAGAGAACACGTGCTTCCAATGTACATTTCCTCCCTTTTGAAATGGAATGAATTCTTCGATTGAGCTATCAGTAATTTCAACGATATTGTTGTCTGCATCAGCCCATTTTACCGTGATTGTTCGATCACTTGAACGAACATAAAAAGTCTTGTTATGCTGCATGCCTTGTTTAAGTTGTTCAACGATCCTCTCCTGCAAATCGCCACTCAACCCATTTTCATTGGAGAAATCTGGAATAAAAATATGTTTGCTCAGCTTGGCCCAAATTTCATCAATATCTTTTCTTCTTTTAAGTATTTCATCGCCAAAAAAAACGTCGGTTACGACTTCTCGAATAGCCTTGAAGGTATGGAGGAACCGCACAAAAGCGCCGAGTATAGCACCAATTAAAATCATTCGCCCAAGGTCAAAGGCGAGCTGAGCATACCAAATTAAATTACTCGTAGCACCAACTGGTGTTGGAGCATGGAAATGGCCGAACAAGTATAGTCCGAGGCCAACCAATGTTAGAGAGCAAAAGCCTACTGCAGTTCCATACTTTTCAATGAACTCAGAGCATAGTGTTTTTAACGGCTGCATTATACCTTGTGGCCCTCTTTATTTTTTAAAAAACTTATAGCGATTAGATACTTCAAATGCAAAAAGCTAGTAAGCGCAAGGAAACAAAGAAAACGGAATGCGGTACCGGACTGCATGGAGTTCTGTTTTGGGCTCATAACGGTCATTATGAGACTTTGTAGATCATCTCATTTTCTGCTTCGTGTTGATTGTGAACGGTATCAACATAATCTGCCACCTCAGATACAACAAACCTTGTACTGCAATTCCCACGACCCGAGCTGCCAAGTTTCCGTTTCTGAGGGAATCCTGGGTTTTCTCGGCACCACCTGTCTATCGTCGCACGAGATACGTCAAACAGACGCATCAGGTCCTTGATTTTGCAGTAGGTGTTTTTTGAGATCCAAGTTGGCAGGTGTTCTTTTGACATATGAAAGTCCTTTGTTGGTTAACCGCTATGTCGAGTAACGGTTTCATGCACCGTAACCCCGACCTTTTCACCAGAACGTTCTTGGCATCCTGTTTCAGCTGCGAGAGCGAAAGCCAACAAGAATACCTTTTTCCTCAGTCATCGCGAGTTGCCACATACCCATATTTCATGTCTGCAAAGATGAAATGCACGGAATTTTATTCGACATCGCTATTGGTGATGCTCTGGGCAACACATCAGAAGGATATCGTCCGCAAGATCGGAACCGGGCAATTGGTGAAATCAATAACTACCGGCCTCAGCGTCATGCAACCTCAATGGTCATTCTAATATGTCCTTGAAAACTCGTAGCTACCTTGAACTGATGATCTACGTTGCAAAAGGCTTTTCCAGAATAGGTGATGAATGAAGATCTTGGCGAAAGTCTCACGTGGGCCGCAGAAGGGTGAGATCGTCACGCCTCATCGCCACGAAGATGGGACGTATGTCGTGTCTCTTAAACGTTTTGAGCGAGACTACATCCGTGTCACCACCTCGGAAGGCTTTGCGTCCGAAATTCGGAAGGGACTGAAAGGGCGCATGTCTTCACATGCCGTAAAGGGTCCACGGCTGTTCAGTCAATAATCGACACACATTTAAAAGTAACGGCCCAAAGCGGACGTTGACCACCACCAATCGCGCTGCGTTGCAGCTTCACCGAAACGGATTTTTGTAGTCAGCGCAGCATGTTGACGAACTGGATAACCGCTGTGCGGGAAAAAACGGGCTTTCGCCACAGTTGCACCAACGTCCGGTCTTAACACTTTTCGTAGCTTTCGACGTGGTCTGGCGGCAGAAGTGGATGTGTGAACGCACCGCTGCCACATAACAAATGTTCAAAGCGCCTATTTACTTGCAAGCTTATCGGCATTCGTTCGAAGGTCCCATGTTATCGCAATATTTCAGGATACCCGAATGCTGTGGAAACCTACATCAATCTAGCTAACCGTCTGAACTATTCAGCGATATCTTCTGCCCAAAGTGCTGGTTTTTCTGTGATGAAGCGCTGCATCAGGGCGGTGCAATCAGGATCATTGGCGACGATCACCTCCACGCCTTTGGAGCGCAGGAAATCTTCGTTGCCGCCAAAGTTTGTGTTCTCGCCTATCACCACACGTGGGATGCCGAATTGGATGATCGTCCCGGTGCACATCATGCAAGGGCTCAGCGACGTATACAGCGTCGTGTCACGGTAGGTTTTCTGCCGTCCCGCTTTGCGCAGCGCGTCCATTTCACCATGCGCAATCGGATCGCCCTTTTGCACACGTTGATTGCGGCCCTGCGAAACAATTTCTCCGCCACGTGCCAGAACGGACCCAATCGGGCAACCGCCTTCGTCAAATCCGGCTTTGGCCTCGTCGTAGGCGATGCGCAAAAGGCGTGTGTCATCTGCGTTCATGTGTTTGTGTCCTTTGCCGTCAGGATTGGGCCGGAATAGTAGGGCAGTTTTTCAACAGTAGGATGCCAAATGTCTGCCCGTTGCAATTGGTCCATATGATCGGCGATTTGTTCCAAAGTGGCAAACCAAACGTCTTTGGTTTCCTGCGTTCTGGTGATCCAAGCCTCGACTTGGCTCCAGCGGGCCAACCGGCCGGTGAGAAAGGGATGGATGATCAACATGAAGAACCCGCCAGCATCATACTGCGCGTCGAATTCCTCCCAAAACCCTCCAAGACCTTTGGAGGGGGCTGCGACTGGCATCATATATCCGATTTCGTCGTAGTGAGCGAAGGGTGGCCAGTCGTCCGTCCCCCAATGCACTGGCATCTCGTAGAGCGACCCCTTTGCCGTTTTCAACTGATAGGGGATGTCATCCGCCATCATCGAGCTGTCGTAGCGCATCCCGTGTTCGATCATCAGATCCACCACTTCTTGCGTGATGTTGTAGACTGGCGCGCGATAGCCAAGCGGCTTTTGCCCGCAGATGCGTTGATGTATATCCAGCGTGCGCTCAAACCACTCACGCTGCTGGCCACGCGTTTTGATCGGGTCTTCATGTAGATACCCGTGGTGGCCAATCTCATGACCGTCTTTCAGGATCGCCTCCGCCACATCTGGATAGGTTTCCAGACACCAGCCAGGTATAAAGAACGATTGTTTCAGCCCCAGACGACGATAGGTGTCAAGGATGCGAGGCAAAGCTACCAAAGGGCCGTAGCGGCCCATTGAGATAGGATAAAGGCGATCAAAGCTGTCCTCAGGCTTGGCGATGTGGATGAGACTGTCCGCATCCATATCGAATGTAATCGCTACTGCACATTTCGCGCCATTTGGCCAAGGGATCGGATTGCGGATCATGGATTAACTTTCATTTAGAACGTGGGCGCTGGCAGTGTCCCATGACAGCCAGATTTCCGCACCGCTCTTGAGGTCGAACTTGGACAATTCGCGTTCCTGCATCTGGACTTTGAACTCATGGCCCTGTGCATCTTCCAGAAACAGCGTGACCATGGAGCCAACGAATTCCTCCGAGATCAACTTGCACTGCGCTTTGTTACTGCCCTCGGGCTCACCCATGGAAATGTGGACCAGATCAGCCGAGATGACAAAGCTGGCGTTATGGCCTTCGGTCAAACGTACTTCGTTTGTGGGCACGGTGAAGTCACCTGATGGCGTGGTGATACGTGCGGTGTCATCTGACAACGACGCGACATTGCCCGACAGGATATTATTACGCCCCACAAACTCGGCGACAAATTGGTTCGCAGGTTCTCGGTAGATGTCCTTAGGGGAGCCGATTTGGGCAATCTCGCCTTTACCCATGATGATGACGCGGTCTGCCATAGCAAAGGCTTCTGATTGGGAGTGGGTGACGTAAACAAAGGTAATGCCCAACTCTCGTTGTAGATCGGTCAGGACTGCCTGCATGCGGATCACAAGGTGGGCATCAAGCGCCGAGAGCGGCTCATCCAGTAGCAGAATCTGCGGTTCCATGACCAGTGACCGCGCAAGTGCTACGCGCTGTTTCTGGCCTCCGGACAGGGTCGAAATATCGCGATCCGCAAACTCGAGGATATCCATCTTGGCCAACCATTTAAGAGCGCGTTCGCGCCGCTCGGCCTTGTCCACGCCACGCATTTTAAGGCCGAACTCGACGTTCTCGCGGGCTGTCAGAAATGGGAACAGCGCCAGCGATTGCCAGACCAGTGGCGTATCCCGCTCGTGCGGTGCCACATCGTTCATCCCGCGGTCGTTCAGGCGGATTTCACCGACGCTGGGGGTCTCAAGTCCGGCAAGCATCCGCAGGGTGGTGGTTTTCCCACAGCCAGATGGCCCCATGATTGCCAGAAATTCACCTTCGCGAATTTCGAAATCGAGCTCTTTCACCGCAACGAAATTGCCGAAGTTTTTTTGGACTTTGTCAAAGACAACCAGCGGTTTGCTCATGTTTTGATGCTCTTCATTTGGCGGCTGGCGAAAAAGACTTGGGCCAGCACAACGAGGGTCATGGAAATTAGAAATACAAAGGTCCCAATGGCATTGACCTGTGGGTCGATGTTGCCTTGAACGATCTCAAGGATGATCACTGGCAGGGTCTTGTTCAGACCGGAGACGAACCATGAAACGGCGAATTCATCGAAGGACACAGCAGCTGTCAGGAACAGCGCCGAGAAGATCGCGGGTTTGCAAAACGGAATGATGACATGGCGCATGGTTTGCCATTCGGAGCCGCCAAGGTTCCACGCGGCTGATTCCAGATCAGGATCCATCTGGTTCAGGCGCAACCGGATGACGGCCATGGCAAAGGGTGCGGTTAAAACACTATGCGCGATGATGATCGAATAGAGTTGCCCTGACATGCCGATTTTCGAGAACCAAGCCAGCATAGCCAGCGCCATAATGATGAGCGGAATAGTGGGCGGCAGCAAGATCAAGGCGAGGTACGGACCCTTAAAGCGGAAGTTGTACCGAAAGTCGGAATACGCGGTGCAAAACCCAAGGAAGGTTGCGATGAGGGCGGTGGAGCACGACACGATCAAGCTGTTCAGTGCGGCCTCCCAAACATCGGGATCAGCGAGAATTTTTGCATACCATTCTGTCGTGAATTCGCCCAACGGAATGGTGGGGAACCGTTGGGAGTTGAACGAAAAGATCATGCTGAAAATGATTGGTGCAAAGACGAAGGCAAATACCATCGCCACATAGATGCCAAGGACGACGTTAAGAGTGCGGCTCTGATTCATTTCGCGCCCTTCTTCTTGCGGTATGCCAAGGCGATGCCAGTAAAGGCGATGGCGAAAAGCGTACCCATCATCATTATTGCGACCACTGCGGCACGTGGCCACTGCTGGCCTGATTTGGTGGTATCAAGGATCAAGATCGGCAAGGTGGGTTCCTGCGATCCACCCAGATAGAACGGGGCCACAAAGTCACCAAACGACAGGATGAAACAAAAGATAGCGGCGATGATTAGACCTGTCTTGGACAGCGGGATGATCACCTGCCAGATGGTTCTGAAGGCGGAGCAACCTAGGTTGCGGGCCGCCTCGATCAGGTTCTTGTCTATGTTGGCCATCGTCACAGTTTGCAAGATCACAACCAATGGCAGCGTCAGGGTCATATAGCCGACAAGTGTGCCGAAATTGGTGTTGAGCATCGTGTAGGGACCAAGGCCGATGTAGTTGAGCATACCGTTGATTACGCCATTCTCGGACAAGATGACGAACCATGAAAAGGTGCGTACCAGATAGCTTGTGAAAAACGGGATGATCAGCAGGAAGATTGCCCAGCGGCGGGTGTTTTCAGACGCGCGGAAAGCCAGTGCAAATGCGGCAGGAAAGGCGATGCACATCGCACAGAGGGTCGAGACCCCAGCTATGAAAACCGTGTACCAATAGCTGTCCCAGAAGTATCCGCGGCTCAGCATCTTGGACCAGTTCACAAATTCGAACGCCTCGGTCATGCGGTAGTTCTTCACAAGGAAGAACGACATCGCGACCATGAAGAGCACCGGTCCGACGAAGAAGATGAACTGCCAAAATATGATAGGAAGCCGCCATGTCAGCGCGTAGAGGTTGAGTTTTCGGTCGGCTGATGAAGGCATGTTCTAGGGGCAATCCTTTGGTGAAAAAGGGCGACCAGATGGCCGCCCGTTTATGTGTGTTCAGGTGACCCAATTAGGCGTTCTTGTACTCTGACCAGAAGTCGTTCCAATCCTCGAGACCCTGCTGCTGCGGGATATCGCGGTAATGGATGCGGCCCTCTTTGATCAATGTGATCGGATCTTGCGCATCGCCGTCGATCTGGTGCGACCGTGTGGCCTCGGCCAAGTCCGCCTCGATCAGGGCAGCGCGCCCCGCTTTGGTGACACAAAAACCCGGATAGGCCGCCATCTGTGCGGATTTCACCTGACCCACAGGGGACATCATGTATTGGATGAACTTTTTGACTTCGGCCGCTTTTTCGCTGCCCTTGCCGATGGAATAGCTTTCCGTGAATTGAATTCCGCCCTCTTTGGGAATGACTGATGCAACGGGTGCGCCGTCTTTTTCCAAAACGCCAGTGATCCAGTCACCGATACCGACCATCGCCTGCATATCACCATTCTTGAGGCCGTTGAACGTGCCGCCGTAATCAAAGAAACCACCGACCTGCTTACGTAGACCCAATGTGGTTTCTTGCACTGCGGCCCATTTGGCATCGTCCAGATCCCACAGGCCAGCACCGTTGCCATTATAGAGGCTCATCATGCCTAGCGTCGGCAGGTGCCAATCGAAATGGCCAACCTTGCCTTCAAGCTCCGGCTTCCAGAAGCACTCATAGCTTGTCGCTTCTTCGGCAGTAACCGAATTCTTGTTGTAAGAAACACCAAGGTGGCCACCGCGCAGCATCATGGAATACATCTTGCCATCGGCCCAGTGGCCGGGGAACTGTTTGAAGTCTTCGTGCAGCATGTCATCCAGCGGATAATCTGCTGGCTCCATCTCGTCGATGTAGCCCGCAAGGTTCAACTGTTGCACAAATTCGCCGTCAGACAGGATCAGGTCATACGTGCCGGGAGGGGATTGCGCGATCAGCGCCAGCATGTTGTCGCCACCTGCGTAATATTTGGGCACGAACTTGACGTTGTTCGCGGCTTCATATTCCGCGACCATATCC
Organism: uncultured Sulfitobacter sp.; assembly: GCF_947499945.1. Classification (GTDB taxonomy): domain Bacteria; phylum Pseudomonadota; class Alphaproteobacteria; order Rhodobacterales; family Rhodobacteraceae; genus Sulfitobacter. The sequence goes on from NZ_CANMQD010000002.1 coordinate 241,570, forward strand.
GGCTCGCCGTGACCGTACCACGCCAGCATATTGATCTCGGTTGTGGCGGCCCAAGCGCGGCTAACGAAAGGAGTGGTCAAAACCGCAGCGCCGCCTGCTTTGAGTAGTTGGCGGCGGTTTAGGCCATACAAAGAGGAATTCAGTGTTGGTCTCATCATCGTCTTCTCCCAGTTGGTCGCCCTTTCGCAGAAAGGAGCATTCGTTGCTGTGCTGAACCGTTAGGTTCGGCGCTGACTTAGAGGAATGCTATTGCAAGACGGCAGTTTTGGGAAATTTATCGTTGATATGTCTGCATAATGAGCGCTTATCCAGAATGAATGCCCAAAGATTGTGCTTCTAGCATTTTTACGATGGCATCAATCGCTGCATATCCGCCCGCACCCAACTGCGCCTGTCGCGCAAACAGACCAATGTGCAAAGGGGGCAATACGGGGAGGCCGTCTTTTTCGGTGAACTTGCGCATACCGCTTTGAACTGTTGGAGCCGTCAGACAGGACAGGCCCAACCCGTCGTGGACTGCACGTTGAACACCGCCGATCCCGGGGCTCGAATAGGCAATACGCCAGCTTTTTCCCGCCAGTTTCAATGCAGTGGTCATTCGGTCCCGATAGACACATCCATAGGGATGAACGACAAGTGGGATGTCGGACGCAGCAGGGATGTCGAAGTCAGTTGCGCCAACCCACGTGGGTTGTTCTTTCCAGTTGCGGAACAGGAATTGCTGATCGTCCCCGTCAAACAGGGCAACCGCTATGTCGATCTCGTTACTGCGCAGGGCGGTTAGAACGTGCTTGGATAAGTCGCAGCGTATTTCGACCTGCACTTCTGAATATTTTCGGACGACATCGGTCAGGCAGGATTGAAGTGTGTTCACGGCATAATCTACTGGCAAGCCAACCCGCAGTTTTGAGGATTCGCTTGGCTTCTCGAATTGCACCATAGCAAGATCGTTTAGACGCAGGATTTGTCGGGCATGAATTGCAAGCGCCTCGCCCCGTTCGGTTAGGGTGATTTCTTTGCCTTTACGCTCAATCAAGGCGTTCCCAACCGTTTCTTCCAGCCTTTTGATTTGCAAGCTGATTGCAGGTTGAGTCCGGCCCAAAATCTCTGCAGCCCGTGTAAAACTAGCTACTTCGATGACGGTTATGAAAGCTCTCAGAAGCTCTGTGGATAGATTGGTGACGCTCATGTTGGGTACATTAGCGTCACTTATTCTAGATAGAAACCTATAACGGCTCCGCATGCACTCGTTGTCCCGAGCCGCTATCCAAGCAAGACGAGGACGGCTTCAGCCACACCAATCGTGTCAGGTGCCACTAAAGGGGATAGATCAGCTGCGCTAATCCTCTCGACTGCTTTGCCAGATAAACGCAGCACACATTACACTCCGCCAGCAGCACGTTCACATGTGCTGCAATCGCTTTGGCAAGCGGACGATTGCTGTTTTCACAGATTTATCTCATCTTTGGAAACCCTCTTGGGTGAGCTTCGTGAAATGTGCGCTCGGCTTGGGTCCTAGACCGGAAATGCCATCTCGGGCTTGTAGGTCTTGAAGCTTTCGAGATACTGAGCGTTAGCCTGTCGCTGCCACTCTGTGTCCGGTTGAATGGCTGTGACGCATTTGTATTTCTTGCGGTATTCTGCGGTGTTTTCATTGTCTTCCATGACAATGGCCACCATGCCTGCTACTTTGCCCTTTTGCTTCTCAACCAATTGCACAGCACCGTGCATCGTTCCGCCAGTTTCAACCCATTGATCCACAAGCAAGACCCGCGTTTCTGGCGCAAAGGCTGGTAGGCGCATTTCCATCGCTTGCGTTTGACCCGAATAATTAGTCATGGATGCGATATCTGTATCGACGCACAACTTGCCAGTCTTGCGTATCGGCAGAAAGCCGCGCCCGATCCGCGCGGCAATGCCAGCAGCCAAAACAAAACCCATCGCGTCAAGTCCTGCGACAACATCAATATCGTCGGCATTCAGGTCGGCGCAGAGATCATCCAGCAGGTCATGATAGGCCTTGCCGTTGATGTAGATGGACGTCGGGTCCAGCCACGCAAATTTCTCGCCTTTGGTGTTCGGCGCCATCAACGAGAAGTACCAGCGGTCGTCTCTGGACCCTTTGTCGAATGTCATTTGATCGTCTCCCTTATTTCTGTGTGAGGTGCATGAGGTGTTTCAGGCGATCGGGGTCAATGTTGTAAAAGTCCCCCTCAAAATTGATGCCTGTTGCCACCATGAAAAGATCAACCGCGTCTGCGTAGTGCGCGGCGTTTTGAGGCGTAATTCCAGAGGCCAGCCCAAGGGCTGTGTCTGCGCAATGCTCCCGAAATATCTCGATTTTACCAACGTCTGCAGCGTGGCCAGTGGCGACGCCGGAGGTCACGACCACATCCATGTAGTTGGTGGCGATGCGTGCGCTCTTGCCATACTGTGCGGGATCAACATCGCGCTGTTTCTTGAAGGCGGTGCCACCGATATACAGACCGTCCCAACCACTCGTCTTGAGGATTTTTGCGATCTCATTTGCTTCGGGTTGATCATCCTCAGCACGGCGCTCGTCAATGCGGGCGTCATCCGCCCAATAGCCGTCAACCCGAATACCCTGAGCCTGAAGCTCACCCAGAATTGGAAATGCGAATTTACCGGTCACAGCCAGAAAGTTCACACCAAGCCAGTAGTCAGGAAACGCATGCCGCATCTCTTTGATAATCGGAACCAGCTTTTCTTTCTCGAAGTCGTGATTGATCAGAAAGACACCGGGACAGCCACCCTCTTTTGCTACCTCGATGTTACGCCGCACCTGTTCGGCATCAAGAACGTGAATAACAGGCAGTATAACAGGACCGGACGTGTCGAAGCATTTTTGGAAGTCTTGCCTGTTCATATTTACCTCAAGCTCGTGGATTTCGATCAAGGGTAGCATCGGCTCTGAAATTTAGAAAATTTATAGTTATTATCAGGTCATAAGGTATGCAAATGATGATCTATCAGATTTTTATCCGATACTTTTCTGTGCACCAGCGGTTGCCCTATGAAACGACGCAGTCACTAAAACAATATCTGGGCCGCCTAAGGTTTTTGCATTTAGACAGCCACAGTTGGACTATGGCCATTATGTAGACGTCTGGTCACATTGGTCAGCTATTTTTGCTTCAATGGCTGTTGATCTCACAAACTGGCCCTTGGTGCACGGCGCAGCGTCTGGTGCTTTCTGTCTCGAAGCTGACCTTGGATGCTGTGTCAACGCCGGGTAGTTGATGTGTGAGGGCAGGGCGCATCGGAGGATCCATAATGCAAACACCAAACTTACCCACCCTTCGCGCACTTCGCCCCGCTTGGAATAAGGTTCGCATCGTTGACCAGAAACGGCCGTTGGAGCCCAAACATGTCCGGGCGATCCGTGTCAGGCTTGAACTCGCCGAGAACCATTGCGATCTGGCTTTGTTCAGTATGCCCGCCTCGTGCGGGCTTCGGTTTCGTCCATCGGTTTGGAGATGGCCGCCTATGGGATCCATTCATTGCAACGCACAAAGGTCACTCAGATTTATAAGAAGACGGGCCACCTGCGCGCCGTTCAGCTTCTGCTGGGGCATACGAGGATGGGCAGCACTGTCAGACATATGGACGTTGAACTTGAAGATGCGTTGGCAATAGCAGAAGCTAATGAAATATAAGCACTTGGGCCGTCCGCCACGGACTTCCCAAAGCGGTCATTGCCGCGTGAACGCGACTCTGCGGTGCAGCCTCCACATTACAGACGTTTGCCCATCATGCCTTTCTTATCATATCATGAGCGAAGCTTGGAGCTTAGTCTGAATTGCCTCAACTCTACCAAATTATCCTTACCAGCATCTCGCATCAGTAATTACCACCATCTTCAGATACAGACAGCAGCTTAGGAAAAAGGGCTTTAAAATTCGTATTCTCAAGTTGATATCAGAACAAAAATTATCTGCTTTTGATATTTCATACGGATACGCTGGCTAAGATAGCTTCACGCTTGCATTGTTTTTTGGATTCATTTTCGATGACCTGTCCACGCTTCAAAACGACAATCTGATCCGCGAGCTCATATGCAAAATCAAAGTACTGCTCGACCAGAATAATCGTCATATCGCCTCGATCCCGCAGCAGGCTTATGACTTTTCCGATATGTTGGATAATGTTGGGTTGAATGCCTTCTGTTGGCTCATCCAACAAGAGTAGTTTAGGTTTGGTGATGAGCGCACGAGCAATGGCCAACTGCTGTTGTTGCCCTCCAGACAGATCACCACCGCGACGGTGCGCCATCTCATTTAGGACGGGAAACAGCTCAAAAATATCATCGGGGATAAAATGCTCTGATCTGGGCAGGCAGGCAAATCCCGTCTGCAGGTTTTCGCGCACAGTCAGCAACGGGAAAATATCGCGCCCCTGCGGGACGTAGCCGACGCCTAGCTGTGCCATTTTATGTGCCCCAACCTGACCTAAACACTGGCCGTCGAAAGTAAGATTACCTCCCGATCGTGGGTGCGTGCCCGAGATCGCCCTGAGTAGACTGGTTTTGCCCACGCCATTGGTTCCCATGACGCAGGTTACTTCCCCCAGTTGGGCCTGCATCGAAATGTCATAGAGGATCTGCGAGTTGCCGTAATGCAGGGAGAGGCTCTGTATATCCAACATATTCTAGCGCCCCAGATAGACGTCGATTACGTCTTGGTTTTTGGTCACATGATCGAGGCTGCCTTCGGCGAGAACGGAGCCTTCGTGCAGCACGGTCACTTTGCACTCAAGGCGGCGTACGAATTCCATGTCATGCTCGACCACGACTACTGCGCGGGTCTTGGCCGCCTCAACTAGGATCGCGGTGGTTTTCTCGCGCTCGGCTGGCGTCATGCCAGCGGCAGGTTCATCGACAAGCAGCAATTGTGGTTCTTGGGCCAGCAGCATCCCGATTTCAAGCCATTGCTTTTGACCGTGGCTCAGCTCACCCGAGACACGCAGCAGCGCGTCGTTCAGACCAATCTGATGGGCGAGTTCTTCGACACGGGCGAAGTCATCCTTGGAAGGTCGAAAGAACAGCACAGCCAAAAGCGCGCGGTCTTTGCGCAGGGCCATCATCAGGTTTTCCTGCACGGTCTGCTCTTCGAAGACAGTCGGCTTCTGAAACTTTCGCCCGATGCCTGCATGAGCAATTTTTGCCTCCGACATGCCGATGAGCGAGGTGCTTTTCTCACCCCACAAGATGTGGCCAGCGTCGGGTCTGGTTTTACCCGTAACGATGTCCATGAACGTTGTCTTCCCCGCGCCGTTAGGGCCAATCACCGCGCGCAGCTCTTCACTTGCGATCTGGAACGACAGATTGTTGATTGCGCGGAAACCATCAAAGCTGACGGTGACGCCCGAGACTTCCAAAAGCGTGTTCATGCGTCTGTTTCCTTGCGTCTGCTTTTCAAAAGATCAATCAAACCGCCGATGCCGTTTGGCGCGTAAAGTGTGACCAAGACAAAACTGAGGCCCAGCAGGACCAGCCACCAGTCCACCCATTTGACCGTGTAGAAGCCCAAAGGCACGTCCGGTGCTTGACCGCCTGTGAACCAGCTTGAGACAAGGCTGACAAAGGCCGTGCCGATAACCGCACCATAAAGGCGCCCGCGACCGCCTATTGCCACCCAAACGGCAAGGTAGATCGAGGCGATGGGGGCGACTTCGGCGGGGTTGATAATGCCCGCTTGAGGATAATAGAGCGCACCTGCGATGCCTGAAATGCAAGCCGTAAGGGTGAATACAGCCAGTTTGTAGGTCTCGACCGAATATCCCAGAAACCGCACCCGCGCCTCGTTATCGCGGATGCCTTGGATGACCGAGCCGAACTTGCCCGACACAACCCAAGCCACCAGCAGATAGCCCAGGGCAAGCGCCAGTGCCGAAGCCCAGAAGAACCACAGCGATACAACCGATTGCGGGGCGGTCACACCAGGGAGGTTTTGTAGACCGGACAGCCCGTTGTTGCCACGCAAGCCACTGGCATTCTGGAACAGATAGAGCGACAGGCCGAGTGTCATGGCTTGTGTCAAGATTGACAGGTAGACGCCTGTGACACGGCTGCGGAATGCAAGCCAGCCAAAGACGAGCGCGAGGATGCCGGGGACCACAACGACGAAGGCGAGCTGCACCATCAGACTGTCCGCAAAGGCCCAGATTAATGGAAACTCGCTGCTGCCCACAACGCCGAATATCTGATTGCCGATGCCGGTGCTGATCTCTTCGGGGGTTGGCGGCAATACCCCCTCTGAAAGCGAAGTCTCGACAATCTGGCGGGTACGCTCGTACATCAGCCACATGCCGATCATATAGCCCCCCAGCCCGAAGAAGGCGAAATGGCCCAGCGACAGAATGCCCGTGTAGCCCCAGATCAGGTCCATCGCGATGGCGATGAGGCAAAGGCACAGCGTCTTGCCCAGAACCTTTACGAAGCTGGTAGAAATTACCCCGATTCCCAACCCCTCGGAGAGGATCGTGACCCCCAGCGTGAACAGCGCCAATATGGACAGGAAGATCAGGACGGACGGGTTGCGCGCGATGAAGGAGCGTTCCATGGCTTCAATCCCCCGCCGCGCGGCCTTTGAGGGCGATGATGCCCCTTGGCCGGAACTGGATGAAGATGATGATAAAGATGATCATATATGTTTGCGCGGCCAACGTGTTGGAGGGGTTCAGGAATTCGACCCCCTTCTGGAACCCGCCGATCATCGCCGCCCCTGCCAGCGTGCCCCAGATATTGCCAACGCCGCCGACGACAACGGTCATAAAGCTTTGTACGATATAGTCGCTGCCCATCTCGGAGGTCACCTTGGCAAACAGCCCGATGGCGACACCTGCTATGCCCGCAATGCCAGAGCCAATCCCGAAAGTCAGCATGTTAACGCGGTCGGGGTTGATGCCCATGCTTGCTGCCATCTTTGGGTTTTGGGTAACTGCGCGTGTCTCCAACCCCAGCCGCGTCCGCTTCATGATAAATAGAAACAGCGCCAGAAATAGCAGCGCGAGGATGAAGATGGCGATGCGGATATAGCTGATCGAGACGACATCATTGATGACCCATGCCCCGTCCAACCACGCAGGCGAGGTCAGCGGGCGGGCCTGCGTGCCAAAGATGTTCTTGGCCAGTTGTTGGAGCGCGATAGAGACGCCAAAAGTTGCCAAGAGCGTCTCGAGCGGGCGATGATACAGCCAGCGCACAACGAGCCGCTCAAGCGCAACCCCTGCAGCAAAGGTCACCACAAATGCCAGCGGCACAGCAATGAGGATGGAGGCTGTGTGATTGGGCACGAAGAGCTGCACCACATAGCCGGTATAGGCACCCATCATGATAAATTCGCCATGGGCCATATTGATGACCCCCATCACGCCAAAGGTGATGGCAAGGCCAATGGCGGCGAGGAAATAGATCGACGCAAGCGAGAGCGCATCAAGCCCAAGATCGGCTGCTTGGCTAATCGCGACGCGGGTCTCGGAGGCGGCGAGTGCGGCTTCGGCAGCTTTGGTGACTGCCTCCGAGGGCTCGTCGTAGACGTCGAAGAAACGGAAACTTGCGAGGCTCGCATCGATGTCCTCTTGCGTGACCCGTGGCGCTGCCAAGCCGCCTGTGACCAACGCGTCATAAGCTCTGTCGCGTGCGGACTCGGTCGAGAGTTGTATCACGGGAATATCTGCAATGCGGCCTGCGATGATGTTCGCCTCAAGGACGGCATCACGGGCGTCCGCTGTGATTTGAAGAGGCGCATCGCCTCCTGCGATCATGAGATCATAGGCTTGGATACGGGGCAAAGCATCAGTACCGACAGTCAATTCACGCGCGATATTGCCCTCTGGCATCGTTTGGGACACTATTCTTTTCGTGGTGAGGATCGGATTGAGGGTCGCGCGAAAATCTACACCCAGATCACCCGACATATCGTTAATCGCACCGACGCGGGTGGGGATATCGTCATCATAAGCCATGCTCATTAGCCGTTCCAACCGCGTTTTGCGGGCAAGGATAGCGGCGTCCTGCTCCCCCTCAATTGAGGCACGCAGGGGCGCGAGTAATGCCGCCTCGGGATCACGCGCAATTGAATCCAGCGCGTCGGCACGTTTGGCGGGATCGGAGTCAGAGAGTTGGAATTGCACCAAAGCTGTGGCGATCATGGCACGCACACCGCTGTTGGGTTTGAGCTGTTTCAGATCGGTAGAGGTAGCGGTGCCGACCTCTGCTCCGTCATCGAAGCTTTGTAAAGTGTAGCTGCCATCGTCATTCTTCGTCGCGGCAAGAAACAACCCATCTGCTTTTCGCTGCCACATCTGCTTGCCCTGCCAAACCTCCAACACGTTTTGCATTTGGGGCAATCCACTGGCCACCAGCGCATCAATCGCAGGGCCAATCGTGCGCCGCGAGCTTTTCTCGATCAGTGCGCGCTGGGTTTGCAGCACGTCCTGAACGGGGGTCATTTGGGCAAGGGCTAAATGGCCAAAGGACAACGCAAAGCACAAGGCCAGCAGCAGGCTTTTCATATTTCAAATTCCGGATAATAGGAGGTGGAGGGCACGCGCAAACGTGCCCTCACAAGGGGATCAGTAGTTGGAGAGCGTCTGAACGCAGGTCTTCGTCTCGGTGTTGTACATACCGCAACCCAGCTCTTTCCAATCCGACACCAATTTGGCGGATTCAGGTAGGAAGTCGGTCCAGGCATCGCCGGGTACTTCGGCTGTTTGGCTGATAATGTCGAACTGACCCTCTGCCGTTATCTCGCCGATCAAAACCGGCTTAGACAAGTGGTGGTTGGGCAGCATTACGGCTGTACCGCCTGTCAGGTTCGGGAATTCCTGCCCGTACATCGCGCTGCGCACGGCATCCACGTCTGCGCTGCCTGCTTCTGTCACCGCGTTCACCCACATGTTGAAGCCGATGTAGTGCGCCTCCATCGGGTCATTGGTAACACGCTCTGCGCCCATCCGCTCTTTCCATGCTGCGATCCACTCGGTGTTGGCGGGCGTGTCTGCGGACTGGAAATAGTTCCAAGCGGCAAGGTGGCCAACAAGGTTGCTGGTATCCAGACCGGAGAGTTCTTCCTCACCCACGGAAAAGGCTACGACAGGAATGTCATCTGCGGAAACACCGGCGGCGGTGAGTTCTTTGTAGAAGCCGATGTTGGCGTCACCGTTGATCGTTGAAATCACGCCGACCTTTTTGCCATCCGCCCCGAGGGCCACAACATCCGCCACGATCTTGGACCAATCGGAGTGACCAAAGGGCGTGTAGTTCACAAATATGTCGCTGTCCGCGATGCCTTTGGATTGCAGGTAGGCCTCAAGGATATTGTTCGTGGTGCGCGGATAGACATAGTCGGTGCCCAGCAACGCGAATTTCTCGATACCGAGCTCTTCAAGAAAATAATCCGTGGCAGGGATCGCCTGCTGGTTCGGCGCGGCACCGGTGTAGAAGACATTTTTGGAGCTTTCCTCACCCTCGTATTGAACAGGATAGAACAGCAGGCCGTTGAGCTCTTCGATCACAGGCAGCACGGATTTGCGCGAAACAGAAGTCCAGTTGCCAAAGATCACATCGACCTCTTGTACCGTCAGCAATTCACGCGCCTTTTCGGCAAAGAGCGGCCAGTCGGAGGCCGGATCGACGACGACTGCCTCAAGCTCGCAGCCCAGAACGCCACCCTTGGCGTTTTGCTGGTCAATCAGCATTTCCATCGTATCTTTCAGCGTAGTCTCGGAAATGGCCATGGTGCCCGAAAGTGAATGCAGTACCCCCACTTTTATGGGGCAGTTAGCGGCAAAAGCAGGCAGCGCCGTTGATAGCGTCAGGGCGGCGACAAAAGCAGATGTTGTTTTCATGTGATTTCTCCATGCAGAGATCACCAATGCATCTTGTTCTCACAAGTCATGCACCTTAGCTAATCTCTGCAACTTAAATGTTGCAAACCGTGTGGCGGCCGGTCTGAGGTCCAATTCATCCAGTCGTCACACACCCCGTGTTCAGTGATGCTCGATTCGAGAACAGGGGTTGGGCTATCGTTGCTGCGTCGCGGCAATATGGCCAATTTCTTGACCTGTTTATCATCCCTATCACTCAAATCCGCCTGCAAATTAGGCGACGTGGCCGTTTGTCGCCTTCAATTTAATCACTTCCGAAATGATCAGAGCTAATTTCATGCTCACAACTGCCGTCAGGCCGTGTGGTGTGATGCAATTGGGCACAAGAAACTTTGGCGTCGGAGGCCTCAAATCACCCTTACTGTTCCCATAAGTGTTCCACCGGCGAGCACCCTACAGCCGCGTGCAATCGGGTCCGCGAAGGTCTCTGTGTATGGCGACGTGGCTGGCAAAACACGACTACGGGACCTCCGCCAATCAGGATCGCTCAAGCTGATCTTTCCGCAAACGCACCGCAAGGATGCCGAGGTGATTTTGGTCAATACGGCGGGCGGCATTACGGGCGGTGATCGTTTTGATTTGGATATCGAGGTGTTGGACGGTGCCAAACTGACCCTGACCACACAAGCAGCCGAGCGGGCGTACCGCGCGCAAGTCGGCGAGGTCGGGCGTGTCGCAACGCGGCTTACAGTTCAAGATGGCGGCTGTTTGCACTGGCTTCCGCAAGAGTTGATCCTCTATGACCGCTGCGCGTTGCACAGACGCCTTGAAATATCGCTGGCGCCTCAAGCGCGGTTTTTGATGGTGGAGCCTTTGGTTTTCGGGCGCGCTGCGATGCCGGAGAGATTGGACGATATCCTTTTTCAGGACCGCATCAGGATCATTTGCGATGGCAGACCGCTCTATGTTGATGGCATCGATTTGAGCGGAAACGCGACCGACCACCTTGCCCGCCCCGCGATCGCAAACGGTGCGGGTGCCATGGCGAGCGTTGTTTTTGTTGCTCCCGATGCCGAGGCACATCTGCCCACGCTGCGCGCCCTGCTGCCAGACAGCGCAGGTGCCAGCATGCTGTCGGGCGGCGTGCTGGTCGTCCGCCACCTTGCCGCGGACAGTTTCGAGCTGCGCCGCACGCTGGTCCCTGCGCTTGAGCATCTATCCAACCACACTTTACCCACGTCCTGGAGACTTTAATCCATGCAACTGACCCCCCGTGAAAAAGACAAACTGCTGATTGCGATGGCTGCCGAAGTTGCCCGCAAGCGGCTTGCCCGTGGCGTCAAGCTCAACCATCCCGAAGCGATTGCGCTGATCACTGATGCCGTGGTTGAGGGCGCGCGGGATGGCCGCTCTGTCGCGGATATGATGGAGGCGGGCGGCCATATTGTTACCCGCGAGCAGTGCATGGAGGGCATCGCGGAGATGATCCACGAAGTGCAGGTCGAAGCGACATTCCCCGACGGGACCAAACTGGTCACCGTCCACAATCCAATCCGTTAAGCACTCCGAGGAGCCCCGACATGAACCATATCCTACGCAGCCTGCCTCTGATCTTTGTTGCCAATGCGTCTGTCGCACATGAGGCCCCGCATTTGCATCACCACCTCACAGACCCGAACTGGATGCCGCTGGCGGTAGGCTTGTTGATTATCGGCTTTGCGGCGTTTCTGGCTTGGAGCTGCAAATGATCCCTGGCGAAGTCTTCCCTGCGGATGGCGTGCTGACCCTCAATGCCGGTGCTGACGCGCTCACGCTGATGGTTGCCAATACAGGCGACCGCCCCGTGCAGGTGGGCAGCCACTATCATTTTGCCGAAACCAACCCCGCGCTGGAGTTTGACCGCATCGCCGCACGTGGCATGCGCCTCGACATCGCTTCTGGCACCGCCGTGCGGTTCGAGCCGGGCCAGCGCCGCGAGGTGCAGCTGATCCCCATTGGTGGAGCGCGGCGTATTTTCGGCTTTAACAGCCAAGTTATGGGAGACCTCTGATGCCTACCCAAATCCCCCGCGCGCAATATGCGGCCATGTATGGCCCGACCACTGGTGACCGGGTGCGCCTTGCCGATACCGATCTGATTATCGAGGTGGAGCGTGACCTGACCACCTACGGCGAAGAGGTGAAATTCGGCGGCGGCAAGACGATCCGTGACGGGATGGGTCAATCCCAAGTTACCCGTGCAGGTGGCGCGGTAGATACCGTCATTACCAACGCGCTGATTGTCGATCATTCAGGCATCTACAAGGCTGATGTGGCGCTCAAAGACGGGCTGATCCATGCCATCGGCAAGGCGGGCAACCCCGACACGCAAAGCGGCGTCGATATTATCGTCGGTCCCGGTACCGAAGTAATCGCAGGCGAAGGGCGCATCCTGACGGCGGGCGGTATGGACAGCCACATCCACTTTATCTGTCCGCAGCAGATGGAGGATTCACTGCATTCGGGCGTGACAACTTGTTTTGGTGGCGGCACTGGCCCTGCACATGGAACGCTTGCCACCACCTGCACACCGGGGCCGTGGCACATTGGGCGGATGCTGCAATCTTTTGATGGCATTCCCATGAACATCGGCCTGTCGGGCAAGGGCAACGCAAGCCAGCCTGCCGCCTTGGTCGAAATGGTAAATGCGGGTGCTTGTGCGCTCAAGCTGCATGAAGATTGGGGCACCACACCTGCGGCGATTGATTGCTGCCTGTCCGTGGCCGACGACATGGATGTGCAGGTGATGATCCACACCGATACCCTCAATGAAAGCGGCTTTGTCGAGCATACGGTCGCGGCGATGAAGGGCCGTACGATCCACGCCTTCCACACCGAAGGTGCGGGCGGTGGCCATGCCCCTGATATCATCAAAATCTGCGGCGATGCGAATGTGCTGCCCTCCTCGACCAACCCGACGCGGCCCTTCACGGTGAACACGCTCGAAGAGCATCTGGACATGCTCATGGTCTGTCATCACCTTGATAAATCCATCCCCGAAGATGTCGCCTTTGCCGAGAGCCGCATCCGCCGCGAAACGATTGCCGCCGAGGATATCCTGCATGATATGGGGGCATTTTCGATCATCGCCTCGGACAGTCAGGCGATGGGCCGAGTGGGTGAAGTGTTGATCCGCACGTGGCAAACCGCAGACAAGATGAAGAAACAGCTCGGCCCGCTGGCGGAAGAGACAGGCGACAACGATAACATCCGCGTACGTCGCTACATTGCGAAATACACGATCAATCCCGCGATTGCCCAAGGGGTGAGCCATGTCATCGGCGACATCAGTGTGGGCAAACGCGCCGATCTGGTGCTCTGGAATCCTGCGTTCTTTGGTGTGAAACCCGAAATGGTTTTGATGGCTGGTTCAATTGTTGTGGCCCAAATGGGGGATCCGAATGCCTCCATCCCGACGCCGCAGCCGGTCTATAGCCGTCCGATGTTTGGGGCTTACGGGAGCGCGTTGCGCCATACCTCGGTCAGCTTTGTCTCGGGTGCGGCGCATGCAGCAGGCATTGGGGGAACGCTTGGTCTGGCCAAACAAACAATCGCTGTAAAAAACACCCGCGCCATCAGCAAAGCGGACATGATCCTCAACGACGCTCTGCCGCAAATCGACGTGCACCCCGAAACCTATGAGGTGCGCGCGGATGGCGTCCTGTTGACCTGCCAACCTGCCGATGTGCTGCCCATGGCACAACGCTATTTCATGTTCTGAGAGGACGCTATGACAACGCTACCCATCGCCCAGACCCTGCACCGCAAAGGGGGGTGGGCCGGTCCCGCATCCCGATGTGAACTCGATTACACCGAGCGCTTTTTGCGCCGCAAAAGACTGACCACGGCAACGGGGGAGGCCTTTGTTGTTGATCTGGCACAGACGACGTCCCTGAATGAAGGGGACGCGCTTGAGCTTGATACTGGTGTGCTGGTCGAGATCGCGGCGGGTGTTGAAAGCCTCTACAAAGTATCGGGACCGCATCTAGTGCGGCTGGCGTGGCATGTGGGCAATCGCCATACGCCTTGTCAGATCAACGAGGATCATCTGCTGATCCAAGCGGATCCTGTCATCGGCCACATGCTCGAACATCTGGGCGCTGTGGTTGAGCCGATTACCGCAGCCTTTACGCCCGAAGGGGGCGCATACGGACACGGGCGTATCCATTCGCACGAACATGTCGCGACGGCGCATGAGCACTAACAGCGATATGCTTACCCTTGCGCAATGGCTCTCGCCCGCCTTTCCGGTGGGCGGATTCGCCTATTCGCACGGGCTCGAAACAGCCATTCAAAAGGGAGTGATCCGCAGCGCCAAGGATTTGCAAGACTGGCTTTGGGATGTGCTGGAACACGGCAGCGGGCGCAATGACGGCGTCCTTCTGCGTGCTGCATATGCCTGCACAACACCCGCACAGTTGGAAGAGGTCAATCAGACAGCGATTGCGGTTTCCGCCTCCCGCGAGCGGGTCTTTGAGACGCAATTACAGGGAACTGCATTCACCCAAACCACCGCTGTAATCTGGCGCGTGGACGAGGTAGCGGACACCGATACGAACGTTTTATGCTACCCTGTTGCTGTGGGCCATGCCGCCGCGCGGGCAGAATTCGACGTTGATCTCACTGCTGCAATGTATCTGCACGCCTTCGCCAGTAACCTTGTCTCGGCAGCTGTGCGTGCCGTGCCTCTGGGGCAGACGGAGGGACAACGTGTTCTTGCTGCCCTTGTCCCGCTTTGTGATCAGATAGCACAACGCACCATCGGCACGACATTGGACGATCTCAGCAGCACGGCCTTCCTCTCTGACATCGCCGCCATGCAACACGAAACGCTACAACCAAGGATATTCCGGTCATGACATCACTTAACGGACCCCTGCGCATCGGCATCGGAGGCCCCGTTGGCGCAGGTAAAACCACGCTGACGGCCTGCCTTGCCCGCGCATTGAAGGAGGATTTCTCCATCGGTGTCATCACAAACGACATTTACACCCAGGAAGATGCCGAAGCGCTGATGCGGATGCAAATCCTGCCGCAGGATCGCATCATCGGCGTGGAAACAGGCGGTTGTCCGCATACTGCCATTCGCGAGGATGCTTCAATCAATCTGGCCGCCATCGCGCAGATGCGCGCGCGCCACGCTGATCTCGATATCGTGCTGATCGAAAGCGGTGGTGACAATTTGTCTGCTACTTTCAGCCCCGAATTGGCCGATGTCACGATTTACGTAATCGACGTTGCCGCGGGCGAGGACATCCCGCGCAAAGGCGGGCCTGCCCTGACAAAGTCAGACGTTTTGGTGATAAACAAAACCGACTTGGCACCCCATGTCGGAGCATCCTTGGATGTGATGAAACAGGACTGCGAAAAAATGCGCGGGGTCCGGCCCTATGTATTTTGTGCGCTGCGGCGAAATGAAGGAACTGACGAGGTACTGAGCCGCATTCTCGAAATCGGCGGGCTTGTTCAAAGTCGTTGATGGCAAATTCACTGACGATCTGTTCTGGATCAGATTTTCTAGATTTCCGTAAAGATCACCTAGCCCGATGAAGATCGCCGTCTTGTTTTGGGACTGTTAGAAGGACAGCAGATGCAAAACCGGAAGCTCTGAAGCGCATAAATTGGAAAGCTCCAACGTCCGCTTTTTTTACAATGCCTTATTGATTTGACGTTTGCAGCGATTGACCGCTATCCGCCGATATCTACCTACCGACGACGAACTTTGCGGTGCATTCCATGGCAACAGCTTTTCGTATTTGCTTCGCGGCAACTTCGCCGTGATTTGATCCAGCACCTACTTTTGATACCGCTCAGGGTTCACTTTGTTGAGTTTACAGGTCTCGATGATGGTGACGTGTATCGTCTTTGCTTTAGCACCTTGGTCCCTACCGATAAACAGCGCATTTTTATGTACCAAAAATATTGGCTTGAACATGTGCTCTACCGAATTGATGTCTAGATCAATACGGCTGTCATCGATGAGGCGCATTAAATCGCCCAATTGGTTTTGCTCATAGTTGATCGCTTTCGCCATTCTACTTTTGGCCAGATGGCGGCCAGAAGCTTCAAGTAGGAATGCCTCTATGCGATCAAGTATCGAGACGGATTATTGCCTACGATAAGCTTGTCGTTCAGGTGGTGATTTTTTTCCCTCACCACTTTTTCAACTTGGTAAAGCTCTGAAATCATCATGATGACTGCTTCAGCATCTTCAGTACTGTTGAATTCGTAGTCGTCAGTGAAATAACGGCGGGTACATGCCCAACATTTAGCTGGAATGATATTTTCGACGGACGTCCCCAGCTTGCCCAATTGTGCTTAGTCAATATAGGCATCCGTTTGTACGATCCTAGATACACCCACTAGGAGTTGCTGAATAATGTGCCAGGCCCGTGTCTTGCTGTGTGAATAGAGCACAAATGGGGGCTTCTCTCCCCCCAAGCGAAAGGTCATCGCGAAGCAACGCAAATAGATAATTGGTGCCGGCTTTGCCATTTCCGAGTTGAAGTATTGGCACTGGAGTTTCATCCATGAAGAAGCGGTTTCTGTTTTGCTTCAACTCAAGTTCCAACAATTGATAGAGCGTTAAAAAGGCATCGATGGCTACGCGCTTTGACCCATTCATCAAGGTACTACGTTTGAAGTCGATACCCTGACAGGCCAAAGCCTGCTCTTGTCGCCATCAAGGCATGTACCAGCCAAAGCGGTTGCAAATCGCATCAGCCAGAAACCTGTTGCTCAACGATGTCTGGGTAAAAAGACGTGGAATACAAGCGGTTCCTACTACTTTTTTTTCGCCAAGCAGCGATATTTTGACTACTTACGCACCGGGATAATGTATGTTGCGGGGACCACTTCCAAGTTTCGTTTATGTCGTAGCCACGTATTTGGCCACCACAGCCACAGGAACATAACAGGTCAAGCGTTCCCATGTCCCATTCACGCCTTTCAAGGTGCGTGGGCCACTCCCGCTACGATTGTGTGTCGCCGGTTTCGTTTTTGGCATTGGTGAATCCAGACATGAGTTTTCTTGCGACCCTGAAGCTGCTAAGAGGGTGTCGTATGGAACTGAGATTGTGTTGGCGGCGCCCCGCATCGTAGCTTTGCCTATGTCAGGATTACGGTCTGCGTTTGCAACAGATATCATCTTATTCAGCTTTCCGATCTGTCCCTTGAGCTCATGGTTTTCAGAATTTTTGATCTGGATAATTGCGTTTGATTTATGAAGGTCTTTGGCGGTCTCAGACAGAATAGAACGTTCAAACGCTTGGAGACGCCCGACTAACGTCGGGCCGTCTGGTCCAGACGATGCCATAAGGTCAGCCGCACGGCTATCTATCGTGTCGTGCATATCCCTAGAAGCAGCGAGACGCTGCGACCTCCATCAAATCCAAAAAATAAGCGTATTTTGCTCATCCGGCCGTCAAATTTCGGCCTATGCTTTGGGGGATCATAAAATCCTGGTGGCATTCCATGATATTTAAATCATAACAGATAGTTAGACATGTGTTGTGATTTGTGTGTCACAGATTTTTGCAAAGCTATTTCAATCAGTGTGTGTCCGGAAAAGTGACATTTGGTTCTTGTTTTCGTAGCTTTTGCCACGATTTTTTCACTGTGATTGGCTGCCGATCTTTGAGCTTTCCGCCGGACCGCAACGAGTAGTTTGGCAATCCCCGAATATTTCCATCTTCAAGAAATGCTGGATGTTCCGCTATGCCACTTTTGGGTAGTGGTAATTTGCCGCTGCAAAACGCTGCAAATCGAGACCTTCGAACAGCGTCTCGAACTGTGCGTTGGTCAAGGATACCTTCCCCTCGTTCAGCTTCAGCCAGACGAAACCTGCGCCCTCGATGCGTTTGTCGACCAAAAAGAGACCAGTACCGTCTCACATCAACATCTCAATTTTGTAGCGCCCCTTAGAGCGAAATACGAAGAAAACCCCGAAAAGGTGGTCGAGATTAGAATAGCTTAGAACGTTGTTGGCTAGTCCGTCCATTCCCTTTCTGAAATCGACTGGCGTCGTCGCGAGAAATATATTGCTGGTGTTTGAAGGCGCGGTCATGCGTATGCCCCGAGACCTTTACGAGTTTAAGTAGATCGCCTGCCGAAAGCCCCAAAGGGAACTCGATAGCCACGTCTCCGCAAAGTATGCGTCCAAAACCGGATGGAGAACTGATTACTGGCAAGGGTATCTCGAAACCGGGGAGATCTTGCTCAACTTCCGATGCCGCGAACGCAGGACCCTCGATATGGGTTTTTCACCACGGCTCCGTCTGTCCGCAACCGACCACTTTCGTACAAGGCATTCATGAGAGCCAAGTTCTGCTGCTAAATCTCAGGGAGATTGGCCATCTTCACGAATGCGCCGCGTGGCCTTCTACTTCACCTCTACACGCCAGCCAATTTTGCCAGCAGGAGACTTCTCAATAGTGAATCCCCAAATCTCGTGTCCCGCCATTTTGGCCTCTTACTTATCATCAGAGGCAGGATACCATTTTTGCCAATACTGCGTTTAGGGGGCAAAGAGGGGGCAGGTGCAACGCTTACTGTCTTTGCGATCTGTAAGGCCAAGAAAAATCCAAAGCACTTGCTGATGTCTCTGACGTGTAAAGCTGGACATCGAAAATCAGCAACACGCAAAACTGCAGGGAACATCGATCACTATTTGACGTTAGCGGAGGGTCAAAATATCGGAATTTAACACGAAACAATTCTTGGTTCATGCGAACCACCGAAGAGTGAACGATGGGAAGGCCAACAAGAATATCTGGCGAGAAGTCGTCAAAAAAATCATGCGTGTTGGCCGCAAGCATTATTTATCTGAAGAGACGACCCTTTTGGTTTTGGGTGGCTTGCGCGGTGAAGACAGGAGAGCGGAGATGTGTCGCGGTAAAGGCTTATCGCAAGGCGTCTATTGCAAGTGGTCCGAGGACTTGATGGAGGCTGGCTAGAAGCCAGTGGCTGGCGATAGGGATCGGGCGGCCAATACCGACGAGGTACAAAGCTTGCGCCCTAAACCATTTGAAATGAAGGAATTTTGGACCGAGCAAACGCTCGACGTGCTTCGTCTTACAAAAAGAATGATCGATGATGGAGGCGATCAAGAATGAGCTACACCGTTTTAAATCTCTTTCCGATTGGATGAGGCGATTCCACAGCATTGAGGAAGAATGAAACGAAGGATATTCGAAGTGCATCGCTTGCATCAAGGCAACGCGCCGCATACTGCGACCACCCCCGTAAGCCCAAATTTCTATTCGTTTAAACCGCTCCTGATCCCTGAAACTCTACCGACGAGCAGGTTTCCATCCCTATTAGCGGATTGCTGTGCACCTCCATGACGAGTGATCAGCGGATGGCTCGGGGTGATTGTCAGAGCGCGGCTCCATCGCAAGCTGTTGAAATTTTCCAGCCTAGGTTCCATCGCTGCGGTATCACGGAAAACTGCTGGTCGTAGGAGCCTTACGTGCACAGCCAAGTCCTCGCAGTCGTGAAAAGCTTACCCACTTTGGTCAACTGCGTGAAGGTAACTTAATCCGCCGACAAGCCTTCAAGAAGGTAGTGACCCTAAGGTGGGCGATTTTTGCCGCCCACAGCCGATTAAACGCCTATCCTATGTCATAGATTAATGCCGAGCGGGCTACCTTGTCCTATCCCACGATGATGAACAGAAAACCACCTCCGGCAGGTTTGTGCCATGATGTGTCTGCTGTAAGTGTTCGGCTTGTGCAGGGCATTTTAGCAACGGCGTTGGTAAGACATGAAACCCGGACTTGGCTATGTTGGTGAAAAAGTTGAAAAATATTGGGAACGCTTTTATCGGTGTCTAGTTGTCACGTTAAGGTAGATAAAAAGTAACCAAGATTTTCCAAGATATCCGCAAATTTATCCTATGGATAATCCATAGGACGAATTGTACCCGGCGACCAAATAGGGGCCTGATTAAGGGCCGAACAAGATTGAACTTTTGGCAGCTACGGGCCGCCAAGGAAAAAACGAAAGAGGAAGAACCAAATGAAGCTATTTTTTGTAGATCCAGCAACAGGTGATCGCATTAATGATTTTGGTTCTGGAAGCCAAATTTCGATTCAGGCCATAGGCACAGTATTGCTTGTTCCTGATACTGCCTCCTCTGTCGAAGATGATGTAACACGTATTGTTTACAATTTTAACAACACGACCTTTACGATCACCGAGGAGCCTTTTGCGCTTTCGATCGGGCCGGATGAGTCAGCCGACTATAAGTGGCAGACGGGCCCCCTGACGATCTCCGCCGAAGCGTTTGATGCGTCAGGATCCGTGGTCGACAGCACGTCGATTGACGTTACTGTTTTTGCCAGTACGGCAGCGGCGGATGGCACTGCTTCTGCTTCGGGCGATGAAGCTGGAACAGACGGTGGCGGCGTAAACACAGTTAACGGTTCTGAAACGCTCGAGTCAGAGTTTGAATTCGAGGCCGAGAGCGAAGCGGAAACGGAAGCCGAAGGCGAAGCAGAGGCTGAAGCTGCCGCTGGTACCGCAGGGGCAGCCGGCGCATTTGGCGCAGCGGCTGCGGCGTCAGGCTCGAATGCACTGACATACACATTGGCCAGTGGCTCGATTGCGACTGTCGCAAATGGTGAGACTGAAACGCCTGACGCATTTTTGCCGGAAGGCAATGTCGATGCTGTAGACAGCAGTCCGTCCACAACTATGCCGGTCCTGCAAATCAAAACTGATACGACACTTGGCGAAAACGAGGCCGAAGTTGAAGCGGAAGCAGAGGCCGAGATTGAATCGGAAGCGGAAGCGGAAGTGAGTGAGGGCAGTGCTGCCGCAGTTGCTGGCACTGCGATTTCGTTGGGTGCTGTCGGTTCTGGCCTTGGTGGCAACGGTGACGTCTTTCTAACAGATGTATTCGCCGCACTTGATGGTGGTAGCTCTACATCGGTTGCAACAACCGAACGACCGAATGCGGAGGGCCGCGAGGCTAATGCCGCGATGTCAGGTCTGACAGAAACGCGCGAAGGTGTTGAGCGGGTCGCGATTGCGCCGCAAACAGGAGCGGCGGAAGCTGAGTCTGAGGTCGAAATTGAGGCCGAAGCAGAAGCCGAAGCCGAAGCTAACAACGGCTCAGCCGCAGCGGCGGCAAGTGGCGGCGTTGGGGCGGCTATTGTCGGTAACTATGCCATTGGTGATGCAGATGCCTCCGCAGGTACGGCGACCAGCTCTGGCACCTTTCAGTCGTCAATAGAGGCGGTGAACGCCGCGCTGCTGACTGCACCCGCAGCTGGTGATGCCGACAACTCCAGAGCGCAGGGCACAGCCACAGTCGACGACGAGGTGATCACAAGCGATGTGTCACCGACGCCACAAGCAAGTGCTACGCCTGAGCCTGATTTGGATTTTGAAAGTGAAGCGGAGGCGGAGTCAGAAGCAGAAGCCGAAGCTGAAGCCGAGGTCGGGTACAATGCAGCGGCTGTGGCCGTTGTTGCCGCAGGCGGTAGCGGCGCGGCAGGCATCGGCTCTGATGCACGCGCAGCTGCAAGTACGTCCGGTTCTGCCTCGACATACGGCCACAGCGGTGTGTTCGAAGTGAACAATGACTTGGTGCAGCTTGCAGGCCAGTTGTCTGATCCTGATTTTGACCGAGCGGAAAAGGTGCTTGCAGCGCGTGCGCTCGGATCGCTCGACGAGGCGGAGGCGGAAGCTGAAGCGGAGGTCGAAAGCGAAGCCGAAGCGAGTGCCCCCGAAGATGCCTTTGGCAACAGTCAGGCTGGCGGATCTGTGTCGACCACAACAAGTGGTGACAGCACATCCGAGTCCCAGATTCAGCTTGAATCCAATAGCGGACCTGACCAACCGACCAGCGGTGTGACAATCTCAGAGCGCCGCGTTGAGAATATCACGCCCGAGTTCCAAGGGCCTACCGCAAACAAATCGCAAGACGGACTTGAGCCAGTAGAACTTGAGATCGAGGCAGAGGTAGAAGTCGAGGCAGAAGCTGAAGTTGGCGTAAACGCAGCTGCCGCGGGCGTTGCCGCAGTCGCTACTCTTGGTCATACCTATGGCAACGATATACCACTTGGTGCTGCGTCATCCTCCGCTACCAGTACTTCGGTGTTTGATGGGGAGGCAGACGAATTTAACAACGCTGTTGTAAGCTCTCCAACCGTAGACACCAGCGATCGCGCTTTTGAGGTTGAGGTTGAAACTGAGGCAGAAGCGGAAGTCGGCATTGGTGCGGGTGCTGCTGCAGCCTCCGCAGGTGCGGCGGGATATGCGGGTATCGTGTCAAGTACGGCTGCGGACGCCAGTAAAAATGCTGCTGCTGCTGCTGCTGCATCAGGTGCTCGCGTGTCAACGTATGTTGTCTTGCCCGAGAATGGCTCCGCAGGCACAATTCAGGCCTACGCTGCTGCTTGGGATACCCAAGGCCGCGGGGTTTCCGCAGCAATCGCACTGGCGGGTACACCGCTCGACGGTGGCAGAGAGAACGAATTCGAAATTGAAGCCGAAGGCGAGTTTTCTGTCATTCTGGATTACACTCTAACAACTGGAAGTTTCGACCCCGGTTCAGTCCCGCTTTTCCAACTCGCCGCAAACGCTACGAATCCAGAGCCGGTCGAGCCTTCGTCAAATCCCAACTCCAGTAGTCCTGCCGGCTCTGAAGCAGCAAGTGGCCTTTTGGCAGAAGCCGAAGTGGAAGCCGAAGCCGAAGCTGAAGCTGGTATTGGTGTCGCGGCGGCCGCAGCCGGAGCAGGGGCCACAGGATTTGCCGCAACGACAAGCAGTATTGCAAAGACATCCACAGATTTGTTGTCAGTTATAACGGCTACAGCAGTTGATGGCGATGACACGGACAATATTCTCACTGGCTCGGCAACGGCCGATATCATTTCTGGAGCGGGCGGCGATGATGTCATCGACGCAGGCGCGGGCGATGATCTGGTCATCGCTGGCTCAGGTGATGACGTGGTTCAGGGCGGCGGAGGTGATGATGTTCTGCGCGGTGGTGCAGGTAATGACGCCATTGTTGACTCGTCAGGCTCAAACCTTTTGGTAGGTGAATCTGGCGACGACCTATTGGCCAACTACAGCGAAGAGGGTGTTTTATCAGGCGGAAGCGGTAATGACGTACTTTCTGGTGGTATTGGCTCTGATGCGCTTCAGGGCGGTGCGGGAAATGACGTGTTGGTTGGTGATCTAAGTTCGATCATTGGGGGCAACGATGTGCTCTCCGGTGGTGGTGGCGACGATTTCCTGGAAGGCGGTCTAGGCGCTGACACGTTTGTGTTTAGAACTGCGGAAGGCGACGATGTCATCGCACGGCTTGAGATCGACTATGAAACACCTGCTGCTGTTGCCGTTGGTGCCGACTTCGACACAAGCGCCGATAGTCTTCGGCTTGTCGGGTTCGATTTCGTCGACGCTAATGCTGCTCTGGCAAGCTTTACCAATACGGATGACGGCGCACTCTTCTCGGCAGCTGGTACATCTGTGCTACTTTACGGTGTACAGGCTGACGCGCTGACAACCGATAACTTCGACTTTGCTTAAGGAAAAAATCATGAAAAAATCATTCATTCTTGTTGTGGCGGCCTTTGTTGCAGGCTGCGGCGGCAGTAGTCCCGGCGCAGACTATACTCCCTTAGCAGGGGCTGGGACAACTACGCTCGATGCGACCGTAGCTGGTGCGACCGTAGTGCTTGATCGTGATGCGAACACGCTGTCTTACAACGGTGAAGTCGGTCAGATCAACGCTGCTGGGGATTCGGTCGTCTTTCCGTCCGGCGCGACGATGTCTTTGAGAGGGCTGGGCAATACCCAGTCGCGCCTGTTCACCCTCAATGGTGCGGAACAAACCTTTGGTGCGTTTGGCAATCAAACAGCACCGGGCGATTTGCCCATTAGTGGAACAGCTTCTTATGATGGCGAGTCTGTCCTCGTGGTCGCTGCACCTGAAGGTGTATTTGATCTGACTGGCGACGTGACGGCGACGATCGATTTCCGTGCGGACAATGCTACGGTGACTTTCAACAATTTGTCTGGTACTGTTGCGACGGGGCTTGCTTCGCCATCCTCTGTTGATGATTTTGGCAGTGTTGTCGTCTCCGATGTTGCCTTTGACGATGGAGGACTGCTGGGGGGCTCGACTGTCGTTTCAACAAACGCGTCTGCATCATTCGATGGTCCGCTCTACGGGGGAGTAGACGGTGCCGTCTTTGGTGAGAATGCTGAAGAAGTTGCCGGCGCACTGGATGTAACGGGCGATGGTGTTGTTCTGAAGGGCGGATTTATCGCCTCCAAATAGTAGTCAAAGAGAACTGTTGCGATCTTTATCGGCATCTCGAAGGGGATGCCGATTTTATTTCGAGTAGTGCGTGCCTTTCCTGCGAGCGCACACAATGTGATGGTGTATTATTTCCCCATCAGCGGGCGGCTAGGTGACCTAATTGATAAGGAGATGTTGGTGCGTCACAGTGAGCCTCTTCCCCTTAAAGCGATCTGCCCCTAAAGTCAGGAAGGCGTTGGACCAAAGGTAGCCGCAAAAAAGACTAAAGCCTGAAGAGATTGTCGTGAGGTTACGGCAGATTGAAGTCCTAAGAAGGCAAGGCATGCTTCGAACTGACGCAATCAGATCGATATATGTGATTGAACAAGCGTATCTTGAAAGAGCCCGCATTGTGGAATTTCAGAGCCCGTCGCGGAGACGGATTTTTATCAATCACGAGCGTAGTCAGTTCAAAGTTTCAGAACGTCGCGTGTTCAGCGTTCGGAGTCAGCACCGCTCCACACAGCGTCGACTGCCAGAACGGCGAGTTGCTGACTGCAAGATCGATTGCTCGCTGAGTGGAACACAACTCACCATTTACCGATGGAGAGACCACTACAATACCTAGTGACGCTAAATTGCCCTACGCTATTGCGCACCTAAGACGAAGGCAATCGTACCGGTGCAGCAACCGCCGATTATGTACAAACTTTCAAATTTGAGTAGTCAGATTGAAATCTTTGAATATCTTCTGGCCAGTACCTTTGTTTTCTTGTTGTCTGTATCATGCCCAATTGCTCAGTGGCTGTGACGCGCCAAAACACCCTCTTTTCAAATATTCTAATTTGAATCTATAAGCCCACACATCAGACAGTGATTCATCAAAGGCAGTTTAAAATCGCCTCTTTGCATTAGCTTTAATATCGAATTTACAATACTAGACGATGGCTTATGGAGTGGTAAGCGAGATTGGGCTGTGGAAGGTTTTCCGCAGTGATGTCTATCTAACTGGTTGGGTAAGAGCAGTCTCCGGCACCGCTAGGTGAGCAAATGCTCAACTTTTAAATCTGACAATGTTCTTTTTGGAAATAGAACGGGTAGCTCACGTTTTTTTATTACGTAGCGCGCGGTCTCGCCATAGTTTTGTGCTATCCTGTCGCGGCAATCCTGTTCATGCTTCAGGTCAGGAAACAGGGTAAACAGTTCATGCCGCATCTTGGTGTGAATCATTTTTAAGCTCATCGGACCAGGGTAAAAACTCTCGGATGGAGCACCTTCCGCGAATATGATTTGATGGGCGTCAAACATCAGGTGCACGTATGTTATCGACCGTTTGCCATGTGCAATCCGAACACCGGCCATTTTTTCCACAAGGTGCTTTGCGCGCACTAAATTGTGGGAACCTAGCATCATACAATGTTGTGGAGAAACAAGCAGCGGCCTCTCATTTTGCAAGACATGAGAGTTTATCAAAATTGGACGTAAGTTCGGCGCGGCACTTAATGTCTTGGTATCCAGCCGCCGCATTCCGATCCAGCGAACAGGCTGCGGCCCGTTATCGGCAGTGACTACCAGATCCCCAATTACCAGTTCTTCGATCAGAACGTTACCGCGCTGCGTGAGGATGGCTGTGCCTGTCGTAAAGCAAACGACACCGGTATTATCGGCTGAAAAACTGCTTCGCTCTGCCTCAGGGCTAAACGATAATGAGCCACCCGACATTGAGGTATTGTCAGAAAAGTCACCACTACTTTGGTTCAGCTCGCCATCATCATCAAAATCGCCGCGCAACTCAACCAGATCCGTATAATATGCGCCCAAATTGATGAAGTCATTGTTGGTCGTGTCGCTGTCGCCTAACGCGCCGGTGTTACCCTCGTTGAAGTTTGTAATCGTGTCATTGCCGCCGGAGAGTATGAAAGTATCGTTGCCATCACCACCGACCAGCTCATCATTGCCCGCACCACCGTCAAGTGTATCGTCGTCCGCACCGCCCAGCAGGATATCATCATCGTCGCCGCCACTTAAGCTGTCATCGCCGCGGCCTCCCAAAAGTGTGTCATTGCCAGACCCGCCTTCGATAAAATCTCCTGCGCCATCATCACTTCCCACAACGTTGCTGTGAGCGGCGAGGCCGTTGACGTCAAAACCCGCGAGATAGTCATTGCCTGACCCGCCATCGATCGAATCTGACCCGCCTCCCCCCTCGATGTCGTCATCACCGGCTCCTCCTTCAATGGTGTCATTGCCATCATTTGCGGCTACATAATCGTTACCGTCACCAGCGATGATCCGGTCATCTCCGTCGCCGTCCGTAATTGAATCGTCACCGGCTCCAAGGTCGATATCGATGCCCGCAGTGTCATTGGACGCGTCAACATCATCGTCTTGATCGGTAAGAACGAGCCTCTCGATCTCGGAAAAGGAAATTGTATTACTGCCATCGGTGATCGTGCCACTTTCATCGCCAGTGTAGGTAACAGTGACAGGGCCGGTAAGATTCGAAAGATCGATGAAATCTTCGTCAGTACCCCCTTCACCGCCGATAATGGTGTCATTGCCAAAAGTATCGGTCACGATAAATGTGTCGGTTCCGTCACCACCATCAAGACTGTCATCGCCCATGGTGCCGTAGATCGAGTCATCGCCATCACGAAGCTCGACTGTGACACCGTCTGTACCGTTTCGGCCATCAACGAAATCGGAACCATCAGTCAGAATAAAGTGTTCGAATTCGGTGAAATAGACGGTGTCTGTACCGTTGGTGGCGGTTCCATAGATGTTGTTGGTGGAAGTGATCGAGATGGGGCCGGAAAGACCGCTTAGGTCAAGAGTATCGACATCGGTTCCACCTTCGCCCCCCCAAACAGAATCTTCACCACCGCCGTCAATGAAGACAACTGAATCGCTACCGTCTCCACCATAAATCTCGTCGTTGCCAGCACCGCCATCCAGGAGATCATCACCCGCTCCTCCCACAAGACTATCGTCATCATCGCCACCTCTTAAGGTGTCGTTGCCGTCGCCGCCTTCCAGCGTATCATTGCCCAACGTAGCTATGATGCTGTCATCGCCGTCTCCCCCCACAAGGCTGTCATTACCTGCGGAGTTCATGAGCGTGTCATTACCCGCACCGCCGAATAGCGTGTCCTGACCTTCTCCAGTGGTGAGGAAGTCGTCACCGTCACCGCCATCAATGTAATCGTCACCAGAACCACCACGGAGGGTATCATTGCCGTCAAATCCGAATAATCCGACGCCCGATGTGTCCAGTCGCGCGTCCAGACTGTCGTCACCTGCGCCGCCGAATATATTCTCGATCTGGCTGAACGAAATAGTGTGCGAGCCGTTGCTGAAGGTTCCTGCCTCGTACCCCGAAAACGAAACTGCCAGATCTGAGATAATCCCGGTGGCATCGATGGTGTCGCTGTCAAGATTGCCGCCCTCGCCACCGACAACTGTATCACCCTCCAGTGCAGTGGTGATGATAAACGTATCGGCATCATCACCGCCAGAAAGCAGATCGTTACCTACATCTGTGGTGAGCGTGTCGCGACCTATGCCGCCCTGAAGGGTGTCGTTCCCGGTCCAACCAAGCAGTTCGTCGTCGCCCACACCACCGATTATCAGATCGTCGCCAGCGCCGCCTTCAAGGGTATCGTTCCCAGCCCCGCCATCAATCGTATCGCTCGTTACGCCCCAGCTGTCGATCCAGTCATCGCCCTCACCACCGAGTATAGAGTCCGACCCAAAAGTGCCAAAGAGGGTATCATCCCCGTCACCAAGGTCGAAGGTTCCACCCGCGCTACTCCCGCGCCCATCAACATAGTCGTCGCTATTTGTGGCAACGATATCCTCGATCCCGGAGAAGTTTACGGTATCGTTGCCGTTTGTAATCGTGCCGCTATTGTCGGCGGTGTAATCGATTGTGACGGGGCCGTTGAGTTGGCTGAGCTCTATAGCGTCTCGGCCTGCGCCGCCATGCATAGTGTCGTTGCCAAAGCCATCTTGGAAACCAAAGGTATCATTTCCGGCACCGCCCACGAGGCTATCAGCACCTGACCCGCCTTGAATAAAGTCATCGCCACCGCTTGCATCGAGGTCTACGCCCCCACTATCCGCACTACCGTCAAAGTTGTCTGATTGGTCGGTGAGAACAATGCGCTCTATTTCCGTGAATGAGATGGTATGGGCACCGTTAAAAACCGTACCAGCCTCGGAGGCCGTGGTGGTAATTGTGGCGCCACTCGTGAGATTGGACAGGTCCAGAAGATCATCATCCGTCCCGCTCGTTACCCCTTCGCCGCCAGAAATTGTGACATTTTCGGCAGCGTCCAGTATGTAGAATTCATCAGCGTCTTCATTGCCGGACAGCTGATCATTCCCGCCACTGCTGACGTTTATCGTGTCGTTACCAGTGCCGCTTTCAACACTGTCTGCACCTCCACTGGTCCATATGATGTCATCACCGCCGCCAGTATTAACGGAGACAGAAGTATTGGCGTTACTCAAACGTGCATCAAAAATATCCGAACTGTTCGTAAGGACAAAATTCTCGATTTCCGAGAATGTGATTGTATCGGAGCCGTTAGTGATCGTGCCTGTTTCGTTAGAAGTGTAGGTAATGCTTACGGCAACTGAAACGGGCGATAGATTTACTGTGTCTTGATCGGTTCCACCTTCGCCACCAATGATCGTGTCATTGCCGAACGTATTCTCGAGATAGAACGTATCCGCATCATCGCCGCCATCAAGGCTGTCAGCGCCCGTCCCGCCAAAGATATAATCCGCACCGCTGCCCCCAAAGACCGTATCAGCGCCTGCATTTCCATACAGGTTGTCAAAGCCTGATCCGCCATCGATCAAATCATCGCCGTTCTGCCCGTTGATCAGGTCGGTGTCGGCACCTCCAGACAACGTGTCATTGCCATCTTCTCCAAAGAGCCGGTCACGACCGCCGCCGCCTGACATGCTATCGTTGCCGCTGCCGCCAAGCATGCTATCGTTACCGTCGCCGCCTACGACCGTGTCATTGCCGGTCCAGCCATATAAGGTATCGTTCCCGCCGCCGCCGTCTACATAGTCATCGCCATCCCACCCTTCGAGGGTGTCATTACCATCTCTTCCAAAGAGTGAGTCGTTGCCATCGTATCCCCGTTGGTAATCACCATTAACGGTGCCCTGCATGTCGTTCTGCGCATCCGGATCAAAGGTTTGATCGACAATGGAGGCGTAGGCAGGTTCATTTCCAGGCGTGATATCCGTCAGGACGAAGTCATAGGTATTGCCCGGAACAACCTGTCCGTTAGCCACATAGCCAACCGTTGTTGTGCCGATCATCACCCGGAAAATATCAATGGAAGTGCCGTAGCCGTCCACAGCCGTCTTGGCATATTCAAGATAGCTTTGTCCGCTGACAACTACCGCCCCTGTTTCATCATAGACAATAGTTGTCTGCCGGGTCGTATCATCGGCTGTAGAGTTGGTGGCGGAGTCGCCCGACCACGTGGCATCATCATCCGTAATCTCAAACCGGTATGCGGCTGTGGAATCGTAATTTGAGTTCAGCCGTATCTGCCCTGCCGACGGGAGCGAGAGATTTGAGGGGGAAAATCCTGTGAAAGTGTAAGTTGCCATGGGTTGGATCTGCCCTCAATACTGTGACCTACGAAGCCAGTAAGTTTGAGGTAAGATAAGCGGCTCGGTCGTAACGAAGCGTTACAACCGCTTGGTGCAACTTGTTATTAGTAAATAGAATTCCAATTAAGTTGTATGCGTGATGGATCAGATTACTCTGTGACCAGAGTATGATTCAGCAGATATAACTGTGTTATCGCGGAGGTTTTGGGGAGTGAGCTATGCTGTCCGGCTGAAATCGGAACGGACAAAACTGCATTCGTGATATGGGGCTCCATACTTCAAAGGGTACGGATATCTGGACTATTAAGCGGGGCTAAATCAGCTGTGAAGGGAAAGTAGAATACCTCTCTAGAGGCGGGTCCGTAGGAACTGCTTTCACTTGCACTGACAAACAGCGCCAGGATCGCTAAAGCGTTGCTAAAAAGGAAAGCTCTGAAAGGGATAACGCATTCGCGCTCAATGCAGGAGGCAGCAACGATCGTCACCTACGCAACATGCGATGTTTCGTTTGAGAAAAGGCCCTCATCTTAAAGTAAGCCTTTATTCGACCATAGTTCTCGACTTAATCTAAGCTCATCAAATTGGGGCATTTAAGTGTTTCGAATATTATTGAAAGCGGCCTCGCAAGAGCATTTGGACATCTCGTTTTCTGTGTCGCGGACGCATATGGTCAGGGTTGTAGAGCGTCCAAGCCTTTGGATGGAGGCCGCAGAGTTGGAGGAATTTGTGGGCAAATTGCGTCAGGTTGCCTCCACAACTTTGCCTGCTGGCAACTTGGAATATGGTGTTTTTGGCAAAGATACGTCCAGCCTGAGCCGTTCCATCGTTACCCTTGTCACGTTGAAGTCCGACCAAACACCTGTTGCCTTTAATGCGCTGGCGCATATTGACGTCGATCTGGGGCATACATCCGAAGACGTCCTGCACTTGGGTCTGGTCATGGTGGACCCTACGTTGCGCAGCCAAGGGCTCAGCTGGGTCCTTTATGGGTTAACCTGCATCCTCATGCTGTTTCGTAACGGCATGCGGCCGCTTTGGGTTTCCAATGTCACGCAGGTTCCTGCAGTTGTCGGGTTGGTCGGTGCAGGGTTTTCGCGTGTCTATCCCGCGCCGGGGCATGCAAGCGGTGAAACCCGAAGTTTGATGCATTTGTTATTGGCGCGCAGGATCATCAACGATCACAGGCATGTCTTTGGCGTGGGCGATGATGCCAAGTTTGACGAAGATCGATTTGTGATCAAGAACGCCTACACGGGCGGTTCGGATCATTTGAAAAAGACCTTCGAAGAGGCTCCGAAGCATCGAGATGATGCTGTGAACGCCTTTTGTGAACGTGAACTGGACTACGAGAGGGGCGACGATGTCCTCCAATTGGGCCAAATCGACACAAAAACGGCACTTTCATATCTCGCACGTGAAGTGCCGCCGCGTTCATTTGCGGCCGTGTTGATGGTCGTGGGGGCGGCGGTGCTGCAAAGATTGGCTTTGCCTGTCTGGCACTGGACCGATAGCCGCCGTGAAGTCGGCGTTTTGCGCGCACAGGAGAAGCACAAATGACCGATTTTACCTATGATGAATTCACCACCCGCAATTTGGGGTTCGTATCGGAAGCAGAACAAAAGACCCTGAGGGATGCATGCGTTTTTGTTTGTGGCACAGGTGGCATGGGCGGAAGTGCTATTATGACGCTGATCCGTGCAGGGGTGGAGCGGCTCATCCTTGCAGATCTGGACGCCTTTGAAGTCTCAAATTTGAACCGCCAACTCTTCGCGACCCTTGATACTGTCGGTCAGGACAAAGCGCAGGCTACGCGCGACCAGTGTCTGCGCATCAATCCACAAGCGCAGATAGAGGTGCTGGGCGCTGATTGGTGCGAAGACGTCGACCGCCTTGTCTCCTCCTGCGATGTTGTAATCAATGGCACTGATGATCTGGGCGCGAGCTTGCTGTTGTATCGTACGGCAAAGAAGCACAATCGCGCAGTGATTGACGCCTATGCCTCCCCGCTGCCCTCCGTTTATGTCACAATACCCGACAGCCCGATGCCCGAAGAATGGCTGTGCTTCCCGACGATCGGAACTGAATGGAATGCGATCACTTCCCAGATGCGTTCGGACGCGGTCATGGCGGAGGCGACGCATGTAATGCTGCATTCCAGTTCCCGCCATTACATCGATCTCGATCTGGCCGGTGAAATGGTTGCAGGGACCAGAAGCAGGATGTCATTTGCCCCCATGGTCGTGATGGCCGGCACCTTGATGGCAGGCGAGGCATTGAACATCATCCTGAAACGTTCGCGTGGCACAGATCATCGCGGCTGGTTCCTCAATACGCATAGGGGTAAGATCGAGCGCCCGAAAAACAAACTCATCACCATGGTGATGAAGCCGCTTGTCCGCCGCGCCTTATCAAAGATGATAAACCGTTGATCCTTGGCTCTCCGGAATTTGTGGCTGATGCGGCTGTCTCGATTTGCGGGGCGATAGGTGCCTTTATTGTCCTGCGCAGTCTTGATGACATCGTACAGACAGCACCCGTGCGGCGCAGCTTTCGCTTTTGCCTTTGGGTCCTTGTGGTCTTGATGGTCGCGCGTGTGGGTCACTGGGGCAATATGGGGTGGGCCTTTACGGCGACGACCTATGCTATGGCAGCACTTATCCCACTAGCGGCGTTACTGCTTGCAGAGGTGCTTTTGCGCCGCCACGCCCCCCCGTGGCTTAAGAAACTATGCGGGGGTGGCGCGGTGGTCTTTGTCCTGCTGGGTTTGGTGTCGTTTGATGCTATCGAGTTCTGGCACGTCCTCGGATTGCTCCTCCTCCAACTTGTCGGTCTGACAGGGGTGGCATGGTTCACTTTCTCCCGCGATTACGACAGCCTGTCATTGGCCGAAAACCAGTCCATAAGCCGTATGGCCCTGTCGTTTTTGCTGATCCTACCCTTCATGCTGTCGGATTTTATGCGCACACCTGCAGTTGATCTGCCTGTGCGTCTGGGCGGTCTGGCTGTCTTGGCGCTGTGCTGGCTTTCCATAGGGTTCCGCCGCTCCGGTCTCAAGCAATCGGAAATTCTGCGCGGCTTTGGGAGCGTGGTTGTCGTGAGCGTAGGGCTGACCCTTTTGCTGATGGTCGTTGCACCACTCTCAATGCGAAATGGCATGCAGGTCGTTTCTGTGCTTGTCGCTGCGATCATGCTTTTGGCAATCTGGCAGGCGTCCATCGCACTGCATATAGAGGATGGCTCGATTGTTGCCATGCGTGAAATGGCGCGTGTCACGGGATCAGGACCGCAGGCGGGTCTGGAGCTTTTACGCCGTGGGGCAGGGGCGCCAGAAGCCGTGTTGTTGTTGGAAAGCGACCTCGGCGATTTCGATATCCCTGCTTTGCGCGGTGAATTTGCATCTCTGAACCACCGCCAGCAAATCGATGCGGGGAATTCGGAACTCATGAACTGGTTGTTCTCACGGTACGGGGCGACACATGCAGTTGCCTTGACACAGGATCCGCTGATCCTCGTGATGCTGAATAACCCTGCCATTGCGGGGGCAGACACGTCGCAGTCAGGCTTTGGTGCTATCGCCCGTATGGCGACGCTGATTACAGGCGAAAAACAATCATGATAGAATTATCCGAACGCGATTTTAGCGGCTTTTTCGATGCACCCTTCAACGCTTATGGGGCGCATTCCCTTTATGTCTCCCCAATGAAGAGCGATCTGGCGCGGTTTCTGTCCGTGAAAAACCCGCTCTTCCAGAGTGACGCGGATTTCACTTATTTTGCGGTTAAGCGTAACGGCAAAGCGATCGGACGCGTTACTGCACATATCCATGCTGCTTCAAATGCGCTCCATGATCCAAAGCAGGCGTATTTTGGTTTCTTTGATTGCGCGGACGATCCAGAGGTTGCGGCAATGCTGCTCGGCGCTGCCGAAGCTTGGGCAAAAGCAAAGGGGCTGACGCGGCTAACGGGTAACTTCAACCTCACAGCCATGCAGCAATCGGGAGTCGTGACCAACGGATTTGAACATGCGGCCTATACCGATCAAATCTGGAATCCGCCGCATGTGCCAAAACTGCTGAAACAGATGGGCTATCAGAGCCACTTCCCAATGACGACTTTCCAGCTGTTCCTGACTCAGCAGGATGCCCCTCAGGTCTTGCCCGACGAGACACGGCAGGCGATCCTCGATGACGGGTTTTCCTTTGCGCCGATTACGCGCCGAACCATTGATGCGCGTCT
Source organism: uncultured Sulfitobacter sp. (assembly GCF_947499945.1). Taxonomy (GTDB): domain Bacteria; phylum Pseudomonadota; class Alphaproteobacteria; order Rhodobacterales; family Rhodobacteraceae; genus Sulfitobacter. The sequence continues at coordinate 275,589 of NZ_CANMQD010000002.1, forward strand.
GGAGGATGCACGAACCATCTTGAACCACAGCTTTAAAGATAACCCCATGTTTGTGCCAGTTTCAGCCGAAGAATTTCACTTTCAGGCAAAAGATATGAAGTGGATCATGGACCCCCGCATCTCCAAAGTTGTGCATTATGAGGGCAAACCAGTTGGTGCAGTCATCGCCATTCCTGATCTCAATCCTTTACTGGCGAAGATTGGGTCACGGTTCAAATTGTCCGCCCCCTATCATTATCTGCGCTACCGTGCGCACAGGACCCGCGCCGTAGTGATCTTCCAAGGGGTGATGCCGGAATTCCAACGCCGCTCGGTGAACCCGCTCATGCTCGGCGAGATGGCAAAAGACATGATCGCTGCGGGGTATAGGTCTGTTGGCGGTACATGGATCGCGGATGAAAATACCGCAAGTTTGAGACAAACGGAGAAAAGCGGTGCGAAGGCGCTGCATCGCTTGCACCTCTTCTCTAAATATCTGGCATGATGGACCGCGCAATCTTCGAGGCGATTGTCGCCGAGGCCATGCTGGCCCCCTCGGCCCATAACACACAGCCTGTGCGCTGGGCGCAGTCAGGAGAGGGGGTCACGGTCTATGCCGATACCAGTCGCCGCTTGCCCGTTGGCGATCCAAATGACCGTGACTTTCAGATTGCCTGCGGTGCGGCAGTTGAAGCCACCGTTCTGTCGTTTTCCGCTCGAGGGTTTGGTGCTGATGTCACATGGCTGGACTCTATAGATAAAGGGGAATTGCGGCCCGTCGCTTCTGTAACGCCGAAGGGTGCAGCGCGGCCCGATGATGTTGCCTTGGCGCAGTACGTCAAAAACAGGATCACACATCGCACGGGTTTCAGCGTAAGTCCCGACGATGTCTGGTCAGGTTGGCACGACAATAACGTGACCCTCATTCAAAAGAGTGATCAGATCAAATGGCTGGCGACGCGCATTGATCACGCATCTGCAGCGATCATGCGGGATCAAAACTTCCGCACCGAGCTTTTGCACTGGATGCGAATGAAGCCCACCAGCGCAGGTTATCACAGCGATGGCCTGAATAATGAGGCGCTTGTTATGGACCGCCTGAGTGCTGTTCTGGCACCGTCTGTCTTGGGGACTAAACTCTATGACCTGCTGGCATGGCTCGGGCTTGGCCCTGCTTTGTCGGGGGAGGCGGCACGGACATCGGGCGCGGGGGCAATCGCGTTGTTCCATTGGCCCGTTGATGGATCAATGTATGAGGCTGGGCGGGCATTCTACCGATATTGGCTTGCGGCGACAACAAGGGGTCTGGTGGGATGGCCCGCCGCCGCCCTCGCAGATCACCCTGCGACCTGCGCGACTGTCTGCCAACGCTTTGGTATCTCAAAGGAGCGGATGTTGCTGAACGCACTCCGGTTGGGGGCTGCCAAAGGCGAAACTCCCAACCGAACCCGCCTCAATGTCTCGGACGTTATTATTGAGATCGATACGCCGCGCGGATGACATCGGAATAGGGCGCTTCAGGTGCAGACAGTGCCAGCGGCGTGATTGCGGCGCGTTCTTCGCGAACCTCCATCGCCACCTCATCCCCAAATCCGCCAAGTTGATCAATGTAGCTTGGCAAATGGCCAGACATTAACACACGCCAATCCATCTTCATCTCAGGCTTGATGCCGCGCGCCAGTGGAAGGATTGCTGTTGTGCAGTTGCGCGTAAGTGTGTGGTAGAAGGCGGGGCTTTCTTCCAGCATTTTGGCCATCTTCACATAGGATAAGAACAGGGCGCGACGATGCTCGGCGTTGAGATCGAGCGGATAAAGGCGGACATCCTCCTGCCTGTGGTTTGTGCGCAGTTGCAGAATGTCCTCTTCTGTCGCAGCGATCAGAACCATCTCGAATTGACGAAAGAAACCGCCGATCGAGCTGAATTCCTCATGACTTTCGCGGCGTGTTTCGACCGAAAATGCCACCCGCAAACCATCGCCGAACCCGAAAGTTACAATGAGATGCGCAATATCGGGGCTGTCCCACACGGAGGTGACCATGTCGACGGACGCGAGTTTCGACAGATCATAACTGCGCTCCTCCCAAGAGACATTTGCAATATCAATCGACTGCCAGTCAAAATTCCTTACATTGCCAAGCTTCACAATATCGCCGTCAACGCGCGCTGTGACACCGTGCGCTACGTCAAAGGCCCAGTTTCGGTCCTCGGTAGGTTTGATCTGTTGAAACAACCCCGCCGTGATGCCGGCTGTTGTGAGTATAACAAGCCATCCTGCGCGGCGTGACCAAAAAAGCGCGGCGAAAGTCGCAACCGCTGCGAGGCCAAGAGCGCCCCATGCGGCCGTGAGGGATGCGCCTGTTAGATGGATAGAAGCGGCAGTTGCAGCCCAGCCGAGCAAGGCAGTGATGACAAGGAAAAAGGTGGTGAAATGTGCGACACGGCGAAATGTAAGAAGTTTGAGTTGCATTGAAATGATCCTGCGAAATATCCTGAGGGGAAAATCCGGGCGCATAAATTACGCACCCGGATGACGGCATAAGGTTCAGGTGGTTGAACTTGTTTCAGCCAAAAGACGCTCGGTCTGCGCATCTTCGATCTTGTTGTGCAGGCGCTCGCTTTCTTCGACGTCGCGTACCGTTTTTGTGATGCCGGCAGTGGAGCTGACCAGCATGAGAGCGGCCATCGCGTAAAATCCTTTTGCGGAAAAGCTGGCTTCGAGAAAGAAGATACCGCCTGCCATCATCGAAGCTGCAATAATAAATTGGATGTAGGTGAACATGTTCCAGGCTTGTGAAGGCTTGTTGATATATGCGTTTGTCATTGTGTCATCTCTCGCTGTTTGTGTTGTTTTGAATTATCGGATTCAGGATTTTTTGTTTTTCAGCCGCGCCAGAACCGCAGCTGCATCAGATCGCTTGGCCGGACCAAACCCCGCTGCGGCCAATCGGTCGCTCATTGCGGCGGCATTGTCGGGCGCTGACAGCCCTTCCAATGCGGCCACTGTGGCATCCGAGTGGGCTTGGCGCTCCTGAAGGCGCTTCAATGTGTCGGCGGCTTCTTCCAGATTGCCGGAATGCAATGTCGTCATCTGGCCTTGGACCCGCTGTGCTTTGTCGTTGGCCTCCGCGAGGCGCTGACCGCGTGTCAGATCGCCAAGGACCGTCTGACTTTTGCTGAGACCTTCCCGCATTCGCGCAATCTCGGTGCTATATGTCTTGATCGTGTGCTGTGCCGCGTTCCGTTCTGCATCAAGATGGGCAATTGTTTCGGCAGCTTCCGTCGCCAGTTCCAGTTGGTCGTTATCCAAAGCGGCAGTAGCGCGAAGCTCAAGATCGGCGATCTTCTCCTCGATACGGGTGAGCGAAACCTTCTCGCGCTCGGAATATGCGATCACCATTGCCAGAGCCTTGCGGGATTTCTCCACACATGCGGCGGCTTCGCGGATTTGCTGGCGCAGCAATGGTAACGCGTTTGCATCCAAAAATGCATTTGCACTGTCGGCTGAACAGCCCCGTACCAGTGTCATAAGTTGTTTGAACATTTCGATCTCCTCTGGTAAATGAACGTTGTTCAAGTAAGTGTATGACGCAAGAATGAACATCGTTCAAGATAAAAGTGAACATCGTTCAAAAAACGGAGTGTTTTGATTTGGGAAACAATAAGGATGCAAAGCGGGATGCTTTGCGCATGCGCCTGATAGAAGCTGCTGAAAGCGAGATTGCCGAACATGGTCTACAAGGGCTGAAAGCGCGCAACGTAACCACAAAAGCAGGCTGCGCTTTAGGCGGGCTCTATAATGTGGTCACTGATCTTGACGGCTTGATTATTCTCGTGAACTCGAAAACCCTTGCGCGGCTTGGCGACACGTTAAAAGAGGTCGTCCCCCATGATGCCGCCGCAGATCAGGCGATCCAGAGCTTGGCGCAAGCTTATGTCGCCTTCGCTATGGCTGAGACAAATCTTTGGCATGCCGTGTTCAATCACCGTTTGCCAGAGAACCAAGAGTTGCCGCAATGGCATCAGAAAGAGTATATGGTGCTCATTGAAAACATCGTTAAGCCTCTGCATGAAATGTTTCCGGACTTGGTTGGTGATGCACTGGCACTGCGTGCGCAGACGCTCTTTGCCGCCGTCCACGGTGTTGTTCAGATGTCTCTGAACGGTCAATTTGCTGGATCTCCTCGCGAGTACCTATCGCAGGAGGTGAAAGCTCTGGTCGGAGCTTTGGTACGAGGCATAGAGAAGGGCAGGGGCGCTTTATGACGGGAGGTCCAAGACGCAGAACAATGCTCTCTGTGTGGATTTTGACCTGACCCTTCAATGATCATCAGTCACCGCCTGTTTTTCAGCTCCAAACGTAATAAAGATACTTGATAAATCTCATGAAATTAAAAATCTGCAAGTTGCAATGCAACTATTGGATATTTCCTGAACCTAGTCTGATACTGCCAAACTTTTGCTAGAGATCCGGACACTCAAAAGCGCCAAGGCACGACTGAACCCGCCTGAGCAATGGGACACCGAGGAAGTCCCCGATTTGCAGATTATTTATGACTATTTGTGGGAAAGGATTAAGACATAGCAGATATTTACCCGAATAGATATGAATTCTGCAGGGATTCAAGATCCTCGGACACGTCCCGAGAATGCACAACGTCCAAGCTATCTGTTCTCTGGCCTAATTAAGTGCGACTGCCGCGGCAGAAGTTACACTGTGATCAACAAGACCCGCTACGGCTGTGTTGTGGCCCAGAATAAGGGCAATGCCATCTGTACCAATCGCTCCACTATTGAACGAGAAGTGGTCGAAGATCGTGTGCTCACAGGGTTGCGGGACAGCCTTGTCCATCCTGAACTGATTGCGACATTCGTGGAAGAGTATCGTCGTGCTCTTAATGCGGATGCAGCGCAGGAGAAAGCCACACGAGATGTCGTTCAGGTGGAGAGGAAGATCACAGGCATCCTCGCTGCAATTGAGGCTGGGAAGTATCAACCAAGGATGAAGGGTAGAATGGCGGAACTCGAAGCTGGAAAGTTTTTGCTCACTGATTTTCTCTCACAAAGCCCTGAACCACCAGCCTTTCGACTACCTCCCAGTCTAACTGATCTTTATCAATTCAAGATTCGGAAACCATCGTCGGCGCTACGGAACCCGGCCATCAAGATTGAAGCGACAGAAGCTCTGTGTGGGCTGGTGTCTGAAATCGGTATGATCCCCAACGAGCATGCGCCAAACGGGCATCATATCGAACTTGCAGGCCATTTGGCTGGCATCTTGTGACAAGAGGAGGCTGAAGCGAAACAGCCAGCACAAATTTTTGCGGGCTGTTTCGGTTTGATTAGTTGCGAGAGGTCACAACCGCCGTAGTGGACCATGGTTCTGGTACAAGATTTAGGTTTAGCTAACGGCTTTAGATGAAAAACGGCTGCTATAGGCTTCTGATTTGCTAAGGTTTGCGGATCACTGAACGCGCAAAAGAGATTTAGTTGCTGTCCAAACGCCAGAGAGGTTCTGGATGGCAGCATGCATTGCCGGGATGTTAGCTGTCTTGGCTGAATTCTCGATCTTGTTCAGCGATTTTCGCAGTTCGGTAGCACCGAAAGTTGCAGCGCTTCCTGACATTTTGTGCGCCATTTCGGCGGCTTTCTCTAAGGGCAGGTCTGTGGACAAGGACACGGTGGCTTGGTCCATTTCGTCTATAAACTGCGCCAGCAATGTGTCTGTTGCGACAACACCCAAGGCTTCTTTCATTTCGGCCAAGTGCACCGGAATTACGAGTGGCGCGGATGTATTCGCCTGTGTCGCGCAACCGCCAGTCTCGCTTGTGAAATATGTGATCAAGTTGATCAATCCCGCACGCGAAAGTGGTTTGGTTAGAATATCATTCATGCCATCTTCCAAAAACGCCTCCTGCTCATCGACCATGGCGTTTGCAGTGAGTGCCACGATAGGGACATTTGCACAGGGTCCATTCGAGGCCCGTATCGCTCGCGTTGCCGTACGACCATCCATCACAGGCATGCTTATATCCATCAGGATAAGGTCAAAGTGTTGCGTTGCAGCAAGGTCCACAGCGATCTGTCCATTATGCGCCTCGGTAACAGTATGACCTTGTGCATAAATCATCTCGCGGGCGACCATGCGGTTGATCTCATTATCCTCGACCAGCAGAATATGCGCTGACGGTAACTTGGCAGCATCCTGCGAAGTCTGGTCCATTGATACAGGTGGCACAGCAGGTTTGATAGGAAACCGGACGGTGAACATGCTGCCTTTTCCCTCTTCGCTTTGTACATCTATGGTGCCACCCATCGCCTTCACAAACCGCAAGGCGATCCCGAGGCCCAGTCCTGTCCCGCCAACATCGCGGTCGTAAGACGCATCTCCCGTCATAAAGTCATCGAATATCTGCGATTTAAGCGCTGCGTCCATGCCAATGCCAGTGTCAGTTATGGTCAGCTCCACATCAGGGGAGGTAGTGATGTCTCCGACGACCTGCGCATTAACAATGATTTCACCACTGCGCGTAAATTTGATGGCGTTCCCGATAATGTTCATCAGCACATGCTGGATGCGCTCTTTGTCAGCAAAAATCCAATCACCTGGCGTGCCCGACCACGCCCAAGAAAGGCTTGTGTCATGTGCCGCAGCAGCTCCGCTTTGGCTGTCCACAATATCTTGCAAAAGCGTGCTGAGGTTCATAACTACGGGTCGCAGTTGTAATTTGCCCGCATCATATTTTGTGATGTCCAGAACGTCCGAGATATGGCTCATTAGCAGCCTGCCGGAGGTGTCCATGTTTTTGATGTACTGGGATTGCTTGGCGTCTAACTCGGTGTCCTTTAAAAGGCTTAGGTTGCCCAACAGACCGTTCAACGGCGTGCGGATTTCATGACTCATCGTCGCCAGAAAATCGGTCTTGGCTTTCTCCCCGGCAAGTGCCCGATCTCTTGCGGCCACGAGGTTTTCTTCTGCAGCAACACGGTGTGAGATATCGCGCAGAAACGAGATAAATATTTCACCCTCATCGACCTCTGCTGACTGAATTGCCAATTCGATAGGGAAGATTTCGCCAGTAGCCCGCTTTGCCTCAAGTTTGATCCGACCCTTGCCAACGACACGCTTTTCGCCATTCGCGCGCATTCGGACCATACCTGCATCATGGGCAGCGCGGTGATGGTCAGGGACGATCAGCGCTCCCAGATCGCTCCCGATCGCTTCTTCGGCACTATATCCGAACATTTGCACAGCGGCCGCGTTGAAATCCAGAACCCGCCCGTCATCATCACAAACAATGACAGCATCCAGCGCGGTGCTTGTGACAACATTCAACCGCTTGCTGGTCTGGATGGCATTCAGGCGGCGCCTCACGTTCAGACGGTTCAAAAAGCCCAGATAAAGAGAGAATATGAGCAAGGTAGCCAACAGAAAGGCGACGCCTGCGGCGAGTTGAAATAACGTGTCAAATACCCTTTCGCGTCGCGCGTCAGAGTTGGTAGCGAAAAAGTTGAGGCCGCTGTTGGCGAGCTTGCGCACATCGCTACGAACCGCTCGCGTCGCTTCGGAAAGAGCCGGGAGGGACGCGCCCAGCGTTTCATCGGGAGCATCAATGGTTGGAACAGTCTGCGCCAGAAATGCTTGTATCGCAGTGAGGTTGTTGGAGAACTCAGGAACTTCGCGGACGGGCGCATATATTGACGCTTGGGCGAGAGTCTGAACCCGGCTATAAAAGATATCGAAGCTGCGACGCAATTGTACAAGATCAGGAACGCTGTCCCTCAATTCCGCATCAAGTATAATCTCGAATTCAAGGAATTCTACCTCGGCTTGTGACAGTGTCCACTGAACATTGTCCGATGTAGCCGAGTTGAGAAGTCGCAGATCGCGCGCAACATTTATCGTGAGAAACGCAATCGAAAGAAATCCAACAAACCCCAGCAGGATAGTCATGATCAAGCGATTGCGGAAATCTGTCTTTTTCGATTGTGACACCGGATACTCCTGCGATTGAGGCAAAGTATCAGCTTTGCGCCGCAATCAAAACTCAGTCTACGGCCTCGATGCGATCCAATTGCCATATGCTTCGCGAATAGACGACTTCGGTACGGTAATCGGAGTTGTCATCATAAGGATACACGAGCCAGAGGGGACCCTTATCGCGCACAGACATCGTCTCGCCATTGAGGCGGTATGCTACGATGGGTCCCCCTTCAACAGCATCGGTCAGTGGCACTTCAACAGTGTAGTCATTGATTGCAGTGGCGCGCAAAGTCCCGCCCGTAATGCCCAACGCCTCTACCAACACAGCAAGGGAGACCCCCTCAAAGGTCTGCTTCCCCTCTGTCCAGATTGTGGAAGTCTCGATTATTGTCTGATCAAGTGCTTGCAGCATTTCGAGATCAAGCAGGGCTGCCCCGTCAGCATTCGTCTGGTTCAGATTGCCCGACACACTAAGCATAACCTCACCCGTTGGTGTTACCATATCTCCGGCCCAGGCTGGGACAGTCATACAAAGTGTGATTGAGATCGCTTGAAGAGTATTGCGCAACATCGGGTCATCCTTTTTACATTTCTGCCCTTGGTATAGGATATTCTCGGTTGGCGCACCCGTAGCAGGGGGATAGGTTCCTATCCTTTCGGATAGTTATATGAATAACCGTACCACATCCCCCTGACGGGCGAAAACGCGAGGGTCGCCACTATTGTGCTGCCATTGCACTGTAAAAACGTCTAAGTGTAACGCTAAAGGTAGAGGCAATACAGGAGGCCGTGATGCGCGTATTGATTGCAGACGACCATGATTTGCTACGCGATACACTGGTCCTTTTTCTAGAAGCGCAGGGCGATATCGAGACTTGCACGGCTGGCGATTTGTTCGGTGCCCATAAGTTGATTGATAGCGAAGCACGCTTCGATTTGATCCTGCTCGACCTTAATATGCCGGGCATGAACGGCCTTGATGGGCTAAAGCAGACAATCGCAATGAAAGATGGGCAGCGGGTTGCGCTGCTCTCTGGTGAGGCCACAAAGGAGATCGCCGAGCAGGCGTTAGAAGCAGGAGCAGCAGGCTTTGTCCCTAAAACACTGCCCGCTAAATCCATGATCAACGCGGTCAAATTTATGGCGATGGGGGAGCAGTACGCTCCCATCGATTTTATGACAGCCGTCGAGGAGAGCCCCGAACATCCGCTTGCGCAAAAGCTGACACAGCGGGAGTTGCAGGTGCTAAAAGGACTGACCGAGGGGAAGTCGAATAAAGAAATCGCCCGCGATCTCGAACTCACCGAACCTACGGTCAAGCTGCACATGAAAACGCTCTATCGAAAGCTCGACGCCGCTAACCGCACCCAAGCGGCCCTTATCGCGCGAGAAGCTGGACTATTCTGAGCTTCTTCAACCGCGCGCCGCAGCGCTATTTGCAGAGAAACGCGTCCAATGCAGTGAGCGCTTCGGCTGTTCCCAGCGACGCTGATGATGCCCCCAGAACTTCGGCCAGCGCTTTGCGCGTATCATTCCCGACAAACCCGTCAAGAGGTCCGGGATCAGCCCCTGCAATTACTAAAAGCTGCTGAAGCAATTTGCCATCGCTTCCATCCTCCAACGTGGCAAGGCCACATGGCACAATAGGCTCGGGGATCACGGGCTCATCCTTTGGCGACGCTTTACCCTTCAAGCACTGGGCCACGACACCGGCCACGCGATTTGCCGCCTTGGGCGGTGTACCATCCTCAGTAAATGCACATTCGAATTGCCCCGCTGCACAGGAAATTCTTATTTCCCAAGCGGGCGCAGTCCTCGCCGCCGCCACGGTTCCCTCACCATTGCCATAAACGGCGTAGAAATACCCTTCTAAAACCCCCTCCTGCCAAAGGCCGGGAAACTGGGATGACGGGACATCCGCATGACGGGTCACGACATTGTTGGCGCCCTGCAAAGGCTTGTCAAACGTGGCGAGGACGCAGGGGTCCGCTACGGCGGGCCCCACGCCCGACAGGAAAACAAAGAAAAAGCCGAGCGCGCGTCTGTTCATTGGCGCGCTTGGATCAAAGGGCCGTGCGCACGAAAGGCGAGGGCGGCCAGCACAGTTGCGTTTGTGTTGGTCGTGACAGAACCGTTTGTACTACCATCAATCTCGTAAATGCCCTCGGGCCAGCCTCGCTCGACATCACCCAAAGGTGCAATCGTAGCAACCAATTCACGCGTGTAGTCGGTACCAAACAGGGCATCCATCGCAAAGGCCACTTTCGTTGTGACTGTGCGCTTGCTGTCCAGACGCTCCCCCTTAAAGGTCATGACTGCCCATGGCGCACCACCACCCCAAATGGATGAATAGACAAAGTAAGGCGCCTCATCGAGGTGGGATTCACTCACTGCGGTTAGAACGCCAGTTTCGCGAAACCGTGCCTCCTGCGCCTTGTAGATTGCTGTCGCAAAACGGTGCGAACGTGCGTCAAACCCGAATTCAAGTCCGTCAAAAATATAAGGTTCACTCACGGTGAACGCAGGCGTGATATTTCGGTGCAGGCGGCTATCAACTGGAATAGGCTGGCCCATTACTTCCTTCACCATCAAATGATCTTCCGCGCGGTATGCGTTAACCATGTCAAAGCCGAACAGCATCATCGCCTTGGCCGCGTATTGCTCATAGCCCACGCGTCCTTCCTGATCACGGCGCAGCTTTTCATCAGCGATATTGCCGCCGATGAGTTGCCCGTTTTCAACCATCTGGCTCAGGTCCCACGTGTCCATGACCGCAGCGATTTGCGGTGCAAGATCGGGATAGCTGTTTTGGACTTGCCCCATCGCACCGACCATCCGCGCGATATCAAGTGCAGACCAGCCCAAGCCACGCTCGACAGGCCGATTGCCGTAATCGACCAATTCACCCGTCTGCACATTATAGGCTTTGTTCGGCAGGGCATCGTCGAACAAGCGCATTTCGCTCAATGTGCCAAGCGCCAGCGCAATACGCGCTTCCGCCTCTTCTTTCTCGATGATCCCCAGCAGATCGGCAGAAATCACGGCGATAAAATAGGATCCCGTTTCCCACATCGTGGTGGAGGGGTATTTATCCGCCGAATTGACCAGCCCTGTCTCGGGATGGGTGTTGTTCTCGAAATAGCGCCACGCGATCCGCGCATGATCAAGGTCCTCTTGCGTGCTGGTCCCTGTGATCGCCAAGGGCAGCGGGGTCACATCCTCAAACATAGAGAGAGGGGACTGCACGGCCTCGGTCAGCGTTTGCGCCTGTTCTGTCACTTCAACGGCCTCGGATTTACGGGTGTCTATTCTTTTCTCAAGCGAGATAACAAGCGCAAGGCCCAACCCCAATGCCACAAGAAAGGTGATGTGACTGCGTGCTTTTATCAGGTTGTCGCGGAAACTCATTTTAAAGATACCTTATCTGTGCTGGGCGGTTGCCACATTGCAGCGCCGATCATGCCTGCCATGGCCAAACAATTGTTAAAGCCCCAAAGGATATTTGCGACCACTCCACCAGCGGAATGTGATGTGTCCCCGATAACCAGTGCGCCGAGAGCCCAAATAGCTCCCAGTAGGGTGAGGGCAACAACCGCAATTTGGGGCCAGACCAATTCAAGGAACGTGCCCGACTGCCGCGTTTTGGGAGTTACTTTGAACGAAATCTTCTCACCCTTGGCTACGGCGAACAGGGCCTTCAAGCCCAGTGGAAAAAACGCGAGATAGCTGGCTTTGGCCGCATATCCCGCAATGCCCCATGTGCCTACCATGATCGCCAGTTCCAACGTTACAAGAAACGGGATCAGGCGGAAAAAGAACTCATCCGAATAGGCCGCGACAGGCGAGATGCCAGTGAGCAGATAGATCACTGGTGCAAACAGAAACACGATGTTCCAAAGGGGTGCGAGATAGGAATAGAAGGTCGTGCCGTACATCATCCGTTGCCCAAACGACAAACCACGCCTGAACAGCGGGTTGTCGTTCTTCAAAATATCCAGACTGCCGCCTGCGTATTTAAACCGCTGAACTGTCCATGTCAGCATGTCTTGCGGTGACAGCATCTTGCTCTCGACGATAGGGTGCTGCTTGGATTTCCATGCCCGCTCGCTGTCGGAGTGCAGGACAATCGACGTGTAAATATCTTCCGAGACGTGAAAGCGGTAGGGGGTCAGCACTTCTGTAGCCGCAGACTCAGTGCGGATCGCTGCCATCAACTCGGTCGCTACAACACGCTCCTTACTCGACACCGTGACATTCTCTTCAATGGCAAATGCGCGCTGCTCGACCTTATCGCCGAAGCTGCGCAAGGCGGCTTCCATCACGGCCTCACGACGGTGGATGGATCCTGCACCACAGCAGAACGATGCATTCACCCAATTCCGCCGCCGCAAAATGACATCATAGAACATTTTAGGGTCGTTCACGAAAGGGTCAGCGCCATATACAAGGGGACCAATCGCACGCTCGATCGCGCTGCCTACTTGCGCACCCTTGTGGCCAAATCGCCGCTTAAGCTTGTCCGTCAAGTGCTCCCCTTCGGGCAGGTCATAGAACCACTGCGGCGTCTGGACCCACGCCATTTTCTCGTCGCGGAAATAGCCAAGCGTGTGTTCCAATAGCGTGGGAAACGGGCGTGTATCCGCATCGCAGATCACCATAAAGTCCCCAGAGGTCTGCTCCATCGCGTTGCGTAGATTACCTGCCTTGAAGCCCTCGTTCGTGCTGCGGGTGATATAGTTGACACCTTCGGCTTCCGTGACCGCTTTCATCTCGGGGCGTCGCCCGTCATCAAGGATGTGAATGCGAATATCTATCGGGTGCGGATATGTCATCCGCTTTGCATCCAGAATGCCAAGGCGGACCAGCTCGGGATCTTCGTCATAGGTGGCAAACATCACATCGACGGAAATTTTGCGCGCGCCTTCGGGATGGTTGCGCACCACATCGTCCAGCGTCTCTGGCGGGCTCTCTATCTTGAGCGGATCATCTTTCCAAAGGTTAAATACAAAAAGGATCATCCCGAAATAGGCGCAGGTTTCTGCAATCACCAAAGGCACAGCAAACCACATCGCCTCGGGGTTGAGCGAATGCGCCCACCGCCACCAGATGTACCAACCACCCACAACCAGCGCGATTGTCGCCAGAAACTGCCAGAGCATTTCACGCGTAGCCGAATAGGGTAGGGGTGGCTCAGGCTTGCGGTCCTCGAACTTCAGGAAATAGTCATCCATCTTTAGACACCCGCTTTGCTGCGGGATTTGCGCTGTTCCCACGGCGTCGGACCCAGGCCGATTGTCCATGCGAGCAGAGCGACTTTCGATAGGCCCCACGCCAATGCAAAGGACGCGGGAAGGGCCACAGCATAGCGCGTCAAAACAATCGCCCAAGGCGCCATGTAGCCTGACGCACCCGACGTGAAGAGCGCCACATCAAACAGGTCTATGACCAGCGGATGCACCAGATAAACGCCAAAGCTGTATTGCGCCAGCACGGACCAGCGGTTCGACCACTGCAAGAACTGCCCCCCGAGGAACACGAAGAAAATGCAGATAGGCATCAGGAAATGGCCGTAAAAATCCCAACCGCCCCGCACGCCCCAAGCGCCTGTTTCATAGGCAACACCGTAAAACGGCATGGTCGAGACATAAGCCAGCCCCGCAAGGTAGAAGGCAGTGCGCCGGATAAGGCGGGATTCACCACGCGGAATGCCGTCCTTCCAAAGCCCGTAAATCGCAAAGGCGGCAAAACCGTACCCGACATAGCCAAATACTTTTAGCGCGCGAATAACATAGTCGCGCAGAGCAGGCTCAAGGTCCAAACCCCAAACAAACGCCTGTGCACTGTTCATCACACCCAGCGTCAACAAAACCGTAAACCCCATCACAGGATACCGCGTCGCAATGCGCATCACTGGATAAAATAGGAACAAGGCAAAGAGCGTCGGCAAAAAGTGCATATGATACTGTGACTTGCCCAAGATAAAGTAGCCGACCCAGCTTTTGGCATCAGTAATCTGGTCCCACATATAAGGAGCATAGCCAAAAGCATCGGCTTTGATCATTCTGAAAAAGGCATAGAAAATCACCCAGAAGACAAAGGGCACCAACAGGCGCTTGGCCTGCTGTCCGATGGCAGTACCATAGGCGGGCATCTTTTTGTCCACACGCATCGCCATAAGAAACAGCGAGAACATAAAGAACATTTCCGAGCCGGAGAATTCCCCCAGCGAGCGGAAAAAGATCGGCAACAGCCGCGCATCAGGATCGGCATTGGCAAACGGCTGGCCTGCGAAATCGGTCGAGGAGTGGATCAGCACCACGCCCATTGCTGCAAACACACGGTTTGCATCAAACCAAAGCAGACGAGGTTTGCCGCCCCCGCTCATTGGTCAGCAGACGGGATTGGGCACGACTGCGGGAGAACATTGCGCACTTTGGGCGGCGCGAGGTTATGCTCCGTTGTTGAGCACTCGGTCGCCCCAATCTCGCCACCTGTCAGAACAGGACGGCAATAGATGAACTCCTCCACGGGAATAACGGGATCAATTTTTGGCGGGTTGGCACAAGCACAACAGGCAACCTCTTTGATCATCTGGTTTGGGTGGCACTTGTTGTCGCGAATGTCCGTGCCGTTAAACTTCATGTCCCATGTCTGGACGTTGTTGTTCTCTTTTTTCAGGATCGGCCCCTGCACCTTGTACAAAAGTGCGGCGAGGATGATGCCGTTGTTGTTAGCAGATTGCAGTGGGATATAGCCGTTCCCGTTCTCGTACAGCCCCTCGTAAAAACCCATGTCAGGCTCTGAAAGGTCGGCAACACTTTCAAACAGCAGGTCGGTATAATCCGTATCCCAAAGCGCCCACATCCCCACAGCAGCCTTCGCCGCAATGGCAGAGCGGTCGGGCTGATACTCCCCCGTCGGATCAAGCGTGTTCCACGCATACCCGTCAGCGAAGATCGTATCATAGACGAAATACGGGCTGCCGTTGACCTGATGCTCGGAGCGGGCCGTGACGATGCCCGTCTGCTCGAACCGGCGCTGTTGCACCAGATAGATGCGGTTGGCAAACTCAGCGCGCCAGCCGTGGCTCGCCGTTGCAGGATCATCAACGGTATCAGTCGGCATGTCCCAACCCAGTTCGAGACCGTCGAGGATATACCCCTCGGTCAACACATAATTCTGGTTCTTGAATACCCGTGGATCACGCCCGTCATAGGGCACTTTCACATCGAAAATAGTCGTATAGGCCAGCGGCTCTGGTGACATGGCACGTGATGTATCAAAACCCCACAGCGCGAACCCCTTGGCAGCATATTCCTCGTATCCCAGACGCCCTTCCTGAACATAACGGGTTGTGCCATCACCGCGCTTGAACGAGCCGAACATGCGGCCGTCATCATTCACAAGATTACAAAAGTTCCAGCGCATCGGCACGTTATCTACGCTGTTGGCCAGATGCGGATGACGCTCCTTGAGGATGCGCAACCAGACAAGCATCCGCCCGATATCAAGGGCTGACATGCCAACTTCACCCGGCTCGTTGGCATAGTTAACTTTTTCGCCTGTCTTGGAGTTATAAACTTTGTTCGGCGCTTCACCCTGAAAAAGATCAAGGTTGCGTAAGGTGTTGAGCAGCTTGGTCGCGCGGGTATCAAAATCGCGCTTGTCGATCACACACAGCTCATAGGCAGACACAAGCGCACTAATATAGGATGCCGTGTCCCACAATGTGGTGGAGGGATAGGAGCCCACCGCATTTACAAGACCCGTCTCGGGCTGGAACCGCTTAGTAAAATATGACCACGCCGTCTTTGCCATCGCATACTCACGGTCAGTCAACGCGCCGTTGCGACCAAAATGCGCCGTTGAGCCAAAGCGCGCACCACGATCACACGTAGGGCGCAGACCTGCCACACCGTCGAAGTCGATGATCAGTGGAGAGTCCGAACGGATCGTCATGTTGTCGTACTCGGTGCCGTTCACAATCACATTCTGGATCGTAATGGCGCGAGGGCCATCGCTGGTTTCTTGGGCCTGCGCGAATGTCGCCGCTGTCAGCGCGATGCACGAGGCCACAAGGCGCAAGGCGGTTTTGATGGGAGATTTTCTAATCATGTTTCTGCTCCGTTTTCGGACTGTGGGCTGGCCGCATCATCGGCGTCCCAGAATTCTAATTTTAGGCTATTTCGATCACCGGATGGCCCATATTGGGCCGCATCCGAACATTCCATGATCAGCCCGATACCTCGTCCGCCCTCTGCCATTCCATCTATCTCCGATAGATTTTTAGCTGCACTACACGGGTCAAAGGGGGCTGCCCCCAAAGGATCGAAAATTTCGATTTTCACGTATCCGTTTTTCAGGTTCATCCTGATCTCTATCGCGGTTTCCGATGTGTCCACTGCCGCGTGGGTCACCAGATTGGTCAGCGCCTCAATAATACAAATTCCAAACCGGAAGCGTGTCCCGTCTGAAACAATCGGCTCTACCTCCGACCGCAGGGCCACAACAATCGGATCCACAGCAGCAAGCTGCTTGGGCATATGGTGGGTTTGATGGCTCACTGACGCTCGCGCAGCATCTGTAAAGCGGCATCAACATCGCGGTAGATTGGAAAGACGCGGTCCATTCGACACACGCGAAACATCTGGTCAACGTCGCCATTCAATCCGCAAACCAACAGGTCACCGCGATGTCCGATCTTCTTGAGCACACCCACAAGTGCGCCAAGACCCGAGGAATCCAGAAACGAGACAGCCGCAAAATCTATGATGATCTGACTATGTCCTGCCTCAACCAAAGCAACGACTTCGGTCTTAAACTCTGTCGCATTTGCAGCCGTTAGGCGTTCAACACCCGGTCGAACGACGGTTGCATCGGGATCATGCTGTGTCGTGTGTATCATTCTATTTCTTTCTTTGCAGGGCGACGACTGTCAGGTCGTCTTCCAGTGTATCGCCGTCACGCCAATCGGTGAGTGTGCGCACAAGATGATCGGGCATATTCTGCGCGCCTGTGTCGGGCAGGGTTGAAACCATCTGGCGCAAACGGTCGAGGCCGAAAGGCTGGTTGTTTCTATTCTCGGCTTCGGGTGCCGCATCGGAGCAAATGACAATCGCACCCCCCGGATCAATCATCATCGTATTATTTTCGTATTCCACATCGGGCAACATACCTACGGGAAACCCGCCATCACCGATCATCTGGGTCTCACCTGTGTCTTTAACGTAATAGGGAGAAGGGTAGGCGGCCTGACAATAATCCATTTTTCCGGTCACTGTATTGATTACGCCGCAGAACATCGTGAAATATTCGTCATCGTCCGAAGCGCCAAAGCGCAGGTTCAAATTAGCAACCAGTGCAGCGGGATCATCCAGCTTCCCGTCCCGCAGTACGGTTTTTCTGAAAAACTCGGGCGTGATGAGATAGCCAATCGCAACAGACAAAAGGGACGCATGCACCCCGTGCCCCGATACATCGACGGCGTAGAACCCGAACGTATCCTCAGTGAGTGGGAAGCAACCGAACATATCGCCAGAGACAAACGATGAAGGCACAAAAGCAGATGCGATGGTAAAGCCCAACATCTCTGTCTGAATATCCGGAAGCAGCCGCCGCTGTGCTGCCGCTGCCGCGCGTAAGTCTTCTTGAATGCGCTCACTGGATTCCTTGATCACCCTGTTACGCTCGGCCAACTCTCCTGCGTGGCTGATCATGCGGCTTGCGGCACGGATGCGCGCATTGAGCATAACAGGACTGCGCATTTTATTCAGGAAATCATCAACACCCGCTTCAAGGGCCTCGCTTCTGACGTCATCTTCTTCGCTGCCAGTGATCATGATGATGTAAACGTAGTGATCCAGCTCTAGCTTGCGGATTTCACGGGTAAGCTCGACCCCGTCAAGGTAGGGCATCTGGTAATCGCTGATGACGATTTGGACGTCTGAATTGCGCACGTGCTGCAACGCCTCGCGTCCATCTTCCACAGGCACGGCGTCATAGCCAAGCGTTTCGATCAGCTGCGAAAGATAGGCCCGCTGCACGATATTATCTTCCGCGACAATGATTTTAAGGCGATCCGTCACAAGCACGCCCCCGTAATCCTCGGCGCCTGCACATTGAATGTGCCAGTCTTGAGGATGAGCACAATCCAGTTGATCCCGTTTGAATGTCGAATGCTCACGTGGATAAATCCTAAGTCGTGTGAAATAATCTTAGTGCTCTATAAACAGGTAGAATTTGTCCATTAAGTGGCAAAAATTCAAAGTCCATCACTGTTCAGGACCATATTGCACTCAACCGCCAGACTTTTGCGCCGTTGAACATCTATAGGTCAACCGACGCCATTCAAGTCAGGGAAAAAAACTGAGAAATCCCCTTGCCGGAGGGTGTCACGTTAGCGACCCTAAATTGTCATGATGTTGTTTTAAGATGTCGGGACAACTGGGTAACGCTATCCCGTGATCAATACGTCATCAGACCCGAACGCAGGCTGTTAGGGTTTTTAGAAAAGAGGCGACACATGAAGGGCACGATCTTTGTAGAGCTGGTAAGCATGGCAGAAGACGCGTTTGGCGAAGACGTCGTTGACCTCGTGCTCGACAAAGTAGACCTCAAGAATGACGGGGCGTTTACCACCGTGGGCAACTACCCCTGCTCGGAGCTAATCAAAATCGTCATGGCCTTCAGCGAGCATTCCGGCATCAGCGCCGAAGTGCTCCAAAGGAAGTTTGGTCATTGGATGATGGACCACTTTACTGAAAACTATGCTGAGTTTTTCACAGGAAAACATGACAGTTTCTCGCTTCTCGAAGCCGTCGATGGTGAGATTCATGTCGATGTCAAAAAGCTCTACCCCGATGCTGAGCTGCCCGTATTTGAGACAGATCGCCTTGCCGACAAGCATTTGAAGCTCACCTATTCCTCGCCACGGCCTTTGGTCGAGTTTTGCCATGGCATGGTCGAGGCCTGTCTTGAGCGGTATAAAGAGACAGCCGCAATCGAACGCTGTCCCGTTTCAGGCAGAACAAATGCAACTCTGTTCGATATCCGCCTGAACCAATAAAGCAGCCCGAGCAAATGAACGATACTCAAAGTCATATCGATGACCGCGTATCGCGCCGACGCTATCAGCGTGAGCGCGCGGCCCGTCAGGAAGCAGAGCAATTGCTGGAGGCGAAGAGCCGCGAACTTTATCGTGCAAACCAACAGCTAAGTGATCGATCTGCCCATCTCGAAGAGGCCGTTCGGGCGCGCACTGCGGAACTGGAGCAGGCCCTTGAGCAGGCCGAAGCCGCAGGCAAAGCAAAAAGCAGGTTTGTCGCCACCATGAGCCATGAAATTCGCACCCCGCTGGGCGGTATGCTAGGCATGATCGATCTGCTGGCAATGGACGAGACAGATGTGGGCAAGCAGGAACTGCTGAAATATGCCGCCAGCGCAGGAACTGGCCTCAGCCGCATCGTCAATGATGTGCTCGACTTCTCCAAGATGGAAGCAGGCGTGTTCATCTTCGAGGAAGAACGCGTAGATGTGCGCGCGTTGATCGAAAGTGTGTGCATGTTGGCCAACTCAAGCGAGATCAACGTCAACAGAACTATCCAAGCCGAAATAGGCGACAGCGTCCCTGTGATATTTCTCGGGGATGCAACGCGCATTCGTCAAGTGATCTCGAACCTTATCAACAACGCAGTGCGCTATTCCACTGATGGCCCCATCATCATAAGAGCGACCGCAGCCTCGCACGAGAAGGGCGCACTCTTGCGCGTCGAAGTCGAGGATTTCGGCGTCGGTATTTCGGAGGTTGGCATTCAAAACCTGTTCAAGGACTTCTCCCAAATCGCAAATCCCCTTTCTGCCGCAGCACAAGGCACCGGCTTGGGCTTGGCCATCTGTAAACGAATCCTTGAGGGATGCGGCGGGACAGTCGGCGTGAAAAGTGCGCTGGGCAAAGGGTCAACATTCTGGTTCGAGTTGCCCGTCGAAATCGGCGCGCCTCTCGCGACCAAACCCGCATCAATCGACGTGCCCAAAGCAACAAGCAATATCCTTGCTGGTAAACGCGTTTTGATTGCCGAAGACAACATCATCAATCAAAAGCTATTGCTCACATATGCCGAGCGTATGAATCTGATTGCACATCTTGCGGAGAATGGGCGCATCGCGTTGAATATGTTTGATCCTGCAAAGTTTGATCTGGTCTTGATGGATGTCGCCATGCCGGAAATGGACGGGCTTGAGGCCACACGCCGCATCCGGATGAAATGGGGCAATGTGCCGATGCCTCCTTTTCTTGCGCTTACGGCCCATGTCATGGATGCTGTCGAGGACGAGGCGGCCTTGGTGGGAATTGATACAATCTTGTCCAAACCAATCCCGTTTGAGGAACTGAAGTCAAAGCTGGAATCCGCGCTAACAAGATGTGGGAACAAGGGGCAAAACGAAGTGACCAAACCTGTTGAAGCCGCCCATGAAACAAGCGCTGCAAAAGCTTTCTCCCGAATGGCGCCTGCCACTGTGACCGAGATGCTGACGATCTTTTCCGAGGAGAAACTCGTCGACCTTGTGCGAAAATATATGACTGACACGTCCGAGCGTTTTGACAAGGTTATCGTGGCTGCCGCTGCCCAAGATGCGAAAACTATAAGTGAGCAGGCTCATTCCATCAAAGGCTCATCGCTTGTTCTTGGATTTACCAACATGGCGGAAATGGCGCGCGATCTTGAGCACCGCGCAAGAGAAGGTCAGCCCTGTGATGATCTTATCACGCTGATAATAGCAGAATTGGCCGATCTTGGCACCTGCCTGTGATCGGGGTTCAGAACTTGAACTTGTAAGAGACGGAGACCGTGCCTCCCAACAGTCCTTCACCCGAGCTGTTGCTCCTGTTCCAGAAGAAGCGGTTGTTGGCATAGTTGCTATAGGTCACGCTCCAGTCGTCATTGACCCTGTAACTTGCGCTATAGGCAAAGTCCGCATCATAGCTTTCCTGTTTGCCAGAGAAATAGGCATAGGCCGTACCGCTGATCCGTAACTTGTCTGTCACAGCATAGCTGCACGTCAGGTTCGCAGTGGTATCTTTGGGGTTCGGCAACCCGATGCTGGCCGAGCAGCCGATAGTTTTTTCATTCGGCAAAGAGATGCGCGGCAGCTTGTAACTTGCCCGCAACGTGCCAGAGGTGAGCGAGTCGACAAATGCGCTGCTCGAGTTGTCAAAGCGGCCAGAATAGTTGGAATAGCCAAGCGTAATCTTATCCGTTGCACGGTATGTAATCGCGTATGTGAA
This sequence comes from uncultured Sulfitobacter sp., assembly GCF_947499945.1. Lineage (GTDB taxonomy): Bacteria > Pseudomonadota > Alphaproteobacteria > Rhodobacterales > Rhodobacteraceae > Sulfitobacter. The sequence goes on from NZ_CANMQD010000002.1 coordinate 296,837, forward strand.
TTCCGCGTCCGAGGGTGATTTCTCGTGCTTGTCTGCGTAGCCGATGATGGAAAGGCGCAGCGATAGTTTCTCACTCAGCTTTGCCCCGCACCCCAGACTGGCACGCGGTTTGCCAAATCGCTCCGAGCCGGTTTTGTGGTTCCTATAGCGTAACGTGACGCTCCCAGTGATAGAACAGGCAAGGTTGATGCGTTGGAAAAACGTCTTCTCGGGTGCTGCGCTCTGCGTCACTTCTGGTGTGTTCTGAACGGCTGTGCGCGAAACAGGTTTGGCAGCCTCGGATACCCGTACAGAGATTGGCTTATCCTTTTTGCGCGACGCGGCCGGCAGTTTTGGTGCTGACTTGGATGGCTTGGCAATCTTGTTTACAGGAGCGGGCGACACTTTTGCTGCGTTCTCAACGGGCTCATCCTCCTGTGCAGTGTCAAGTGCTGGCGCGGCCGTCACGATAACGGGTGCTGGTTCAACGGAGGGATCATCAGCCTTAAGTTCTTGTGGCGCAGAACCCGTCCCCGCAAGAACCCATTGAGCCAGATATCGCGCAAGTGCGTCACCATCTGGCGCAACAGGCATCGCAGGCTTGGGAGCGTTGACAGCCTTCACAGTCACATCTGCCGCACCAACGCCCGTAATGATACACGAGATGCCGGTGGTGCAACTTAACCGGTACAGCACGGAACGCGTGTCTTCTGCCCGCATGATCTTGCCCGACCCGTTCGGAAACAGAACATAGCGTAGCCCGTTTACGTCACCTTGTTGGTAGCGCGAGGCATGCCGCGCGCTGGGCAGGTCCACAATAATTTCGTTGGCCGAAGGGACGGCAAGGTTGGCCGTATCCACAACAACTGTCCGCGCTTCAACTGCGGAAACCAGTTCGGGTTCTGCCACAGGATTTCCCTGCGCATTGCTTTGCGCGCTCCCGACAGACGGAAGCACCAGCGCTGCCAAAGTAACGTGTATTATGTTTCGCAACGGGTTCACCGTTTTGCTTCCAGACCGCACATCGCTCTAAATTCCACAGACGTCCACGCACAAACAGGCTGCATGCCTTTATACCTCAATCTTGCCTCAAGCCCGCGTGTCACTTTAAAAAGTGGCACGTATTTGTCGCCCGTAGACATTTGAATTCATTTATACAGAGTTGTTGCAAATACCGCGCCCTTTTGGTTGTGCGGACTGCACTCTTGGCGGGTGCATCGCAAAATTACCACTTCGGGGCAATCTCCTCGCAGGCTAAACTACCGCCCTGCCCAAACCGTCGATCCGACAGGAGAGCCGACCTATCCGTTTGGGTCATCTCTTATCTGTTTGCCAAACTGCCCAAGCGGATTTCCCAACGCCATAAAGCATCAACGGCCTTGCTCAAACGCAATCACGCAGTCTGAGGGTCAGGCCACGACACGCTGAGCGAGATGCTTGCTCTGAGAAATTCAAAAGGAAACGACATGACGATTGACCTCAGCAACGATGCATTCGAGTTCACCGGCACCGCCATAAATGACATCATGGGCGATGGATTTAACAACATCGACGGCGCGGTCTTATCCGTCGCCGCACAGGATGCCATTCGGATCAACGGTAATCAGGGCGACGACGAGATCACAACAGGTCGTGGCAACGATCTCGCCGCTGGCGATATGGTCGGCGCAGAATGGACCCTCGTCGACGGCACATGGACCTATAATCAGGCCGCAGTGGTACACAGCACATATGGCGCAAACACCTCCTTCAATGACATCATCACCACAGGCGCAGGCAATGACGTGCTGCTGGGCAATGGCGGCAACGACCTGCTGTTTTCGGGCGCAGGAAATGACATCGTAAATGCGGGCTCTGGCAATGATCGCGCCTTCGCAGGTCTGGGCAATGATACGGTCAACCTTGAGCAGGGCAATGATTACGCCGAGGCGGGTCTGGGCAATGACATCGTCAACGGCGGTGCTGGCAATGATGTGATCTATGGCGATCTGGCGGGTGATAATCTGCTGGCCCGCGCGCGTGATGATGCCTCTACTTTTACAGCATTGGCACAAGGCGGGGCATGGGCCATTACCGACAACCAAAGCACAACAGAAATCTCGCAATCCGCTGCAACAGTCGCAGGAAAGACATATACAATCGCCTTTGATCTCGCCGCAAACTTTTCCGCAGGCAACTCCTCAGCCACAGTCGAAGTCATCTGGAACGGCGAAGTCGTCGACACGGTCGAGACAACGTCAGGCGCCTACGAGACGTTCGAAGTCGACGTTGTCAGCACGGGAAATGGGGGCGCGTTGAGCTTTCGCGCTGTTGAGGGATCAGATGGCATCTCCTACAATTTCGACGGTCCGATCATTTCCTATGAAACGACTGTCTCCTTCGGGGGGGACGCGATCACGGTAGACGCATTCGCCGCAGGCCAGTCCAATCTCTATCAGGTCATCAACGGACAACTGAACGTCTTTGATGCTGAAAAAAATGAATACACTGTCATCGGCGATGCACCCGATTTGCGCATCAACGCTGTTGGCTTCAACATCGAAGACAATCTCATCTACGGCGTGGCAAAATCCAGCGGTCTGGATGCGCTGGGCAATCAGGTCAACAGCTCCGACATCGTCATGATTGACGCCAGCGGCGACGCCTACCGCGTGGGCGACGGGTTTTACGGCGATTATGTCGGTGACTTCGATGCAGAAGGCAACCTGTGGACCTTCCACTCCGGCTTGAACCGCATCAGCGTTGTCGATGTCGACAACTTCGACGCGGATGGCAATCCCGTGATCCAGCATTTCCACTTCCCCAGCGACATGTTCACAGACCGCACATACGATATCGCTTTCAACGCCGAGCAAAACTGCTTCCTCGCGGTGGTGGCACCGGATCACAATGGCGGCCATGGGCGTGTGGTGCGGATCGATACCAGCACTGTGACCGATGGCGGCACACCGACATTCTCCGAGCTTGAAATCACCGGCACCCTCCACGGTGATACAATGCTCGATGGTATGCCGCGCGGCGCGTATGGCGCAGTATTCTTCGATGCGGATGGCAATCTCTACTTCGGTCTGAATAATGGTGATCACGACCTTGATCAATCCACCTCCACCCAAGGCGGCATTTTCCGCATCAATATGGATTGGCACACGGGCGAAGCATTCGCCGAATTCATGGCCGAAACGGTCTCAACAGGCTCGAACGATGGTGCCGTCGATCCCCGCTCTGCCGATGCCTTCGCCGAGATTGACGCAGAAGCGGCCGTTTTGTTGCGTGGCCCGACATTGACCCAAGTGGAGGGCGGCAACGACACCCTGCGCGGGGGGGAAGGGAACGACGAAATCTACGGCAATGCAGGTGCCGATGACATCAATGGCGGTGCGGGAAATGATATGCTGTCTGGCGATCAGGGCGATGATTTGATTTCGGGCGGATCAGGCAACGACGAACTGCTCGGCGGTGAAGGCAACGACAGCTTGCGTGGTGAAGCAGGAGATGATGCGCTTAACAGTGGCGAAGGAAGTGATTATCTCGCTGGCGGCTCAGGCGATGATGCTTTGATCGGCGGGGCGGGCACTGACAAGATTGTCGGCGGAACGGGCGCAGACGAAATTCACGGCGGCGCAGGCAATGACAAACTTTGGGGTGGCAACTGGAGCGGTGATTCCACCGCAGATACATTTGTATTCGAAGCGGGCGATGGTCAGGATTTTGTCTTTGATTTTGAAGCAGGCACAGACATCCTCGATCTGAGCGCCTTTGGTACAGATCTTGCAGAAGTCACAGACGCTGCACGCGATGAAGGGTGGGCAACAATCATCGACCTGTCCCAACTCGCCGCTGGCCAAGCAGGCGACCAAATCACACTCCTGTCCGCAGAATTGGCAGCGCTTGAAAGCGAAAGCTTTATCTTCTGATCCCTTCTGTGCGCCCGATGACTTGGAAAAGACGTCGGGCGTTAGCGCAGCAACGGTTTATTGAAAACTCAGTCAAACCAGAAAGCTGCATCAGCAGTAACGAAACAGCCCGCGCAAACTGCGCGGGCTGTTTCCGGTTGATTGGTTGCGGGAGTAGGATTTGAACCTACGACCTTCAGGTTATGAGCCTGACGAGCTACCGGGCTGCTCCATCCCGCGCCAATGAGGGTTCTCTAAGTCATGATGAGGAGGACAGCAACCCGATATTTTGAAAATTTGGTCAAAATCCAAGTATTTTATTTGAAGCGGTAAGCTTGGGGTTTCTTAATGAGTGCATGACTACCTCATTGGTGGTGGAATGTGAAAAAATTCCTCTGCTGTTGTATTACAACTATCTTCAAAGCGTGTTGATTTCCTCCTGCATCTTAGCCGCTTTAGCCAAGTCCTGTTTTAGCAACTCACGCAGCGCTGTTGGGCCATCGCTGCGCAGGATAGCGGAGGGATGTAGTGTGATCAAAACGGGGATACCCTCGCGCCCGCGCTCGACCCGCCCGCGCCGTGCCATCAGCGCCGTACCATCCCCCGTGAGCGCCAGCGCTGCAGTAGCGCCCAATGCAAGGATGAAGGCAGGCTGAACGAGGGCAATCTCCTGCTCCAGCCAGAGCCGACAAGCCTCCACTTCGCTGCGATGCGGGCTTTGGTGGATGCGCCGCTTACCCCTTGGAGAAAATTTGAAATGCTTGACGGCATTGGTCACATAAGCTGCGTGACGGTCGAGGCCTGCCTCGCTCATTATAGCATCAAGCAATTGCCCTGCAGGACCGACAAAAGGCACACCCTCAAGATCCTCACGATCACCGGGTTGCTCTCCCACAATCATCAAGGGCGAATCGAGTGGCCCTACACCCAATACTGCTTGCGTTGCTTGTGCGCCTATCGGACACCGCGCACAGGCATGTAGATCGTGGGCTTCATCGCGCGTCGGCAGACGCTCCAATATCCGCTCGGCGCGGATGGGGGGTAGGGTCGGGGCATCCTCCTGCATTTTGCGCATTCGCGCTTCTGCTCCCGCAATCAAGCCAGGAATCAAATCCGCTTCGGGCAGGTTCTTCCAGTATTTCTTGGGCATCTCCGACTGCATCGCCTTCACCTTGAGGCGCGCGGGGTTAAAGATGTTGGCGTAGTACGTTTTCCAAAGCTCTTCTGTCTCGTCACTCAGATCAAGGCGCTCGCTGGCCACCGCTTCATGGCTCACATCTCCCCCCGCAAACCGCGTGGTCACTTCGGGGGTGACAATCACCCAATCCATATCGCCAAACCGCCGCGTGAAAAACGACGCAATCAATTCCTCGATCCGGTGGTCAGGTTCGAACCAGCTGATGAATTGCCGCCTGTTCGCGCCATGGGGTGTCACATCGCGAAAACGGACAAAAGCTTTCATTTTGTGCATGTCGCGGCGGACGTTCTTGGCCCATGCCTCCAATTGTTGCACTTCTGCGTCTGCACGATTTCCCAACAGCCGCGCATTGCCGCGACAGCGCAGCAGCACACGGTAGAGAAGATCATGCACGCCGCCGGCGCGGTGCGCACAGACCAGTTTGGCCAAAGGTAAAAACGCTGATGGCACTGATATCTCGCGCGGCACGGGCAGGGGAGCGCCGCCACCAAACAGGCCTTCTTCTTCTCCCTCCAGCGCCCACTCGATATCATCCGCAGGGATGTCATTGCTGGCCAAGGCACGGGCCGCATCGCGCCATGCTTCAAAAGTCGCCAGTCGCGGCAGGCGAGGGCTATAGATCAAAACAGACTCATCTGCTCGGGTGGGGGGGCAAACCGCGCACGCAAATTGGCTGCGTCGGTCAGTCCGCCAGGGGACCAGTCGCGAGTAGTGATAAAGGGCTTGGCTTTATTCACCAATGCACCGATGCGTTTGAGATCGCCAAACCCCAACGCACCACTGCGCCGAGCTGACAGGATGCGCTGCACCGATTTCGTCCCGAACCCCGGAACACGAAGCAGCATATCCTTGCCTGCACGGTTCACATCCACAGGAAAGACATGTCGGTTGGCTAAGGCCCACGCCAGTTTAGGATCAATCTCCAGATCCAGCATCCCGTCCGTCGCGGCCGAGGCTATCTCGTCTGCTTGATAGCCATAAAAGCGAAGCAACCAATCCGCCTGATACAACCGGTGCTCGCGCACCAATGGTGGCTTGATGAGGGGCAAGGAGGCCGTGCTGTCAGGAATGGGCGAAAAGGCTGAATAATAAACCCGCTTCAATTTGTATGACGAATAAAGCCGCGTTGAGCTTTGCAAAATAGTGGCGTCATTTGCACCGTCCGCCCCCACGATCAGTTGCGTGCTTTGCCCTGCCGGCGCAAACTTTGCGCTCCTCCGCCCCGTATGCGTGCGTTCCTTGGCGGCTTGCTTGCGCAGCTCCACCCGCCCCATGGCGCGGCGTATCTCGTTGCCGTCCTTCTCAGGCGCATAAGCTTTGATTCCCGCATCTGTCGGCAATTCGATGTTCATCGACAAGCGGTCCGCCAACAGGCCAGCTTCCTCGATCAACTCGGGCGAGGCATCGGGAATCGTTTTGAGATGGATATACCCGCGAAAATTGTGATCCTGCCGCAAACTTCTCGCAATCCTCACCATATCGGCCATCGTATCATCAGGGCTCTTGATGATGCCCGACGACAGGAACAAGCCTTCGATATAATTTCGGCGATAAAACTCGGTCGTCAGATGCACGACCTCTTCCACCGTAAACCGCGCACGCGGCACCTGAGACGACACACGGTTGATGCAATAGGCACAGTCATAAATGCAGAAATTCGTCATCAGGATTTTCAGCAAACTGATACAGCGCCCGTCAGGCGCGTAGGCATGACAAATCCCCGACCCTTCCGTACTGCCAAGGCCAGTGCCATCCGCGCTATTGCGCTTGCTCGTGCCAGACGACGCACAGCTTGCGTCGTATTTCGCCGCATCGCTGAGCAGGGCCAGCTTTTCCTGAAGGTTCAATTTTGCCATGATGTTCTTATAATGTTCTCAACCTCCGGCAGGCAAGCAAATTGAAACGGGAATGTTTATTTTGCATGCGGCGGAACATCGCAGCCTGCATCTGCGTTGAACGATATGATAAAACACATTTTGACTGCTCTCACCCTTTCCTTGCCCGCAACGCTTGCCGCCGAACAGGTCGGCAATGTCGATGTGGACTGGCTCGGAAATGACCTGATAATCGAGGCTTTGGCCGATCCTGAGGTCGACGGGGTGACATGCCACGTCACCTATTTCGAGCGTGGCATAATCGACCGATTGCAAAAAGGAAACTGGTTTGAAGACCCGTCCAATTCCTCAATCTCCTGCCGTCAAACTGGTCCGATTAAAATCGGTGATATCGACCGCGATGATGAGGGCGAGGATGTATTCACCAAGTCACGCTCCATCGTTTTTAAATCCATTAAGGTAAAGCGGATTTTTGACGAGAAAAACCAGACGCTGATTTACATCAGCCACGCACGCGACGTGCAAAACGGCTCTGCCAAGATGTCGATGTCCACAGTGCCACTCTATCGCCCCTGACGGATTGTGCGGCGGGGAAGAGCCATAGGCAAAGCCCCGCGTGCGACGCAGTAAGGGCAGTTGCCACGCGCCTGCATTCCTTTATCATTCGTCAAAAGACCAATCAGGCGAGCAGGTATAATGACATTTTCACGCAGACATTTTCTCATGGGGGCCAGCGCCCTCACCCTCACCGCTTGTGGCGGCGGGGCAACAACGTACCAAAGCAGAGCAGACACAGGCGGCTTGCCCGCCGATCTGCGCCCGACCCCCAATGCGGGCTATGACGCATGGGTCAGGGGCTTTCGCAGCCGCGCCGCATCGCGTGGCATCTCGCAAGCGACATTGACCGAGGCTTTCCGCGGCACAGGCTTCCTGCCTGGTTGCGTGAGACGTGACCGCAACCAGACCGAGTTCAAGCGCAGCCTTGAAGACTACCTTTCCATCGCAGCGTCCGACGAACGCGTCAGTAAAGGTCGCGCCGCGTTTGCCCGTCACCGTGGCACCCTGCAAACGCTTGAGGGGCAATACGGTGTCGACGCAGAAATCATCTGCGCCATCTGGGGCTTGGAGAGTTATTTCGGCGAGCGCAGAGGTGATGTCCCTGTGATCTCGGCCACGTCCACGCTGGCCTTTGACGGGCGACGCGGCGCGTTCTTTGAAAAGCAATTGATCGCCGCGCTCAAGATTGTGCAAAACGGCGATATACCAGCCTCCCGTATGACAGGGTCATGGGCGGGCGCGATGGGGCATACCCAGTTTATACCAACGTCGTATCAGGCCTTTGCCGTTGATTTCACTGGCGATGGCCGCCGCGACATCTGGTCCGAAGATCCCACGGATTCACTCGCCTCCACCGCCGCCTATCTCAAGCGGAACGGTTGGTCACGCGGCACCAAATGGGGCGGCGAAGTGGGGAGTGGCGCACCGCAAGGGCGCACCATCCAACCACAGGCGGGCGGCCCGCGCTTCTCTGTCACGCGCAACTTCAATGCGATCAAGCGTTATAATAACTCTGACGCCTACGCGATCGGTGTGGGCCATCTGGCAGACCGCATCGGTGGCGGCGGTCGCTTGCGCGGCAGCTTCCCGCCCGATGCAAACGGCCTGACAAAAGATGATCGTATCACCCTGCAGCAGCGTCTCACCGCCAAAGGGTTTGACACAGGCGGCAGTGACGGCGTGATCGGCCCCAACAGCGAAAAAGCGATCAGCGCCTATCAGGCAAACCAAGGCCTGCCCGTGACGGGAAAGCCGTCCCTATCCCTGCTAAGCCAGTTACGCTAACTAAAGAGGGGTGATCGCAATCAGCGTTTTGCGCGATCACCCAACTTCAAGATTTCAGATGACTTTTCTATTGAAGTTGCAATTTGAAACAAATTGCCGATTTTGCATATTTCGTCGCATTCGAGCTCAATTCTGGAAATAGTCTCACAATTGAAAACATTAGGGGGCGGCCCCGACATGCAGATATCATTATGCAAACACTGCCGCTTGTACTCTTGGCTCTTAACGCCTGTGGACCTCTCCCATTTTGAGATGCAACGCGCCATGGGAGCCATCGACAAAGGGGCCTATACCGCCGTCCGTATCGGCATCGCCGCCGAGCCCTCGCTGCAGCGCTGATCGACACAGAAAACCATGCAAATCGGGCGGGAGCCAAACCGCAGGCAGCCTAACGTGCGGATCAGGAAGGCCTCGACTGGGACATCTCGGCCACGTCAAACTCCCCTGCGAAGCCAATCAGCACCTCACTGCTCAAAGCGTACGACTATCGCGCACGGCGGCACCATAAGCTGCGCAAAGTAGGGCAGGCAGCTTGCGCAAAATCAATATTTTATATTATCGGAGAAACCTGGTGCTGTGAGGGAGGATTGAACTCCCGACCTCGTCATTACCAATGACGCGCTCTACCACTGAGCTACCACAGCGTTGGTACCGCGCTGACTAGCGGCAAATGCCGCGCCGTGCAAGCCAAATTCTCAGCTATCTGGACCCCGCCGCATCGCTGCGTTAGACAAGCGTCATGGCAGACAAACAGCCCTCTCAAACAAGCGACCAATCGCAGGCCCAAACGGCTAGAGCGGCAGAAGCTGCGCGCAAAAAGGCGCGGCTGGCTCAAGCGCTGAAAGCCAATATGGCACGGCGCAAGGGACAAGCTCGCGCACGCGCTTCCGAGAGCGATACATCAGGCACAGCGCAAGACGCGCAACACAAGGAAGACTAAGGCATGGACGCAATTCTGGTACGGGGCGGCGGTCCGCTCTCAGGCTCAATTCCGATCGCAGGCGCAAAGAATGCCTCACTCGCCCTGATGCCAGCAACGCTGCTGAGTGAGGAGCCTCTGACCCTCACCAATGCGCCGCGCCTCAGCGACATCCGCACCATGACGCAGCTGCTACAATCATTGGGCGCTGAAATAACAACGCTGCAAGAAGGTCGCGTGATTTCGATGTCTTGCCACGGGTCCATCAACACCCGCGCCGAATATGACATCGTGCGCAAAATGCGCGCCTCCAATCTGGTCCTCGGCCCGCTTTTGGCGCGTGAGGGCTATGCCGAAGTGTCCCTGCCGGGGGGGTGTGCTATCGGCGCACGCCCAATGGACATCCACACCGACGGGCTTGAAAAAATGGGCGCCAGCATCGATTTGCGCGATGGCTACCTCTATGCAAAAGCCGCCGGTGGCCGCCTCAAAGGGGCTGTGATTGATTTCCCCTTCGCCTCCGTTGGTGCAACTGAAAACATTATGATGGCCGCAACTTTGGCAAAGGGCACGACAGTCATCAATAACGCCGCGCGCGAGCCAGAGATTGTCGATCTCGCCGATTGCCTGCGCCGTATGGGTGCACAGATCGAGGGGGACGGCACCCCTACAATCACGATCCAAGGCGTTGACCGCCTCGGTGCCGCCACACACCCCATCGTCACAGACCGGATTGAGCTTGGTACCTACATGCTCGCACCCGCCATCTGCGGCGGCGAAGTTGAGCTGTTGGGCGGCCGCATCAACCTCATCGGCGCTTTTTGCGAAAAACTGGACGCAGCTGGTATCGAAGTGACCGAGACGGAAAAAGGCCTCAAGGTCAAACGCCGCACGGATCGCGTAAAAGCGGTGGATGTCACAACCGAGCCTTTCCCAGGCTTCCCGACGGACCTTCAGGCACAAATGATGGCGCTCCTCTGCACAGCTGAAGGCACCTCGACACTGGAAGAAAAGATATTCGAGAACCGCTTTATGCACGCTCCCGAACTCATCCGCATGGGCGCAAAAGTAGAAGTGCACGGCGGCAAAGCCATCGTAAAAGGCGTCGACAAACTGAGAGGTGCGCCCGTCATGGCCACCGATCTGCGGGCCTCCGTCTCGCTGATCCTCGCGGGGATGGCCGCTGAAGGTGAGACAAAAGTTTCCCGTGTCTACCACCTTGATCGCGGCTATGAGCACGTCGTGGCCAAACTCTCCGGCGTTGGCGCCAATATTGAGCGGATCAAAGACGAATGAGCATGGATGCAAAATTCGAGGACGGCGGTGAGTCCCCCCTCAACCTCGGCGCTCTGGACGCGGATGATCTGAAAATCATCTCCTCACTGACCCAAGACGCCGTTTTTCCCGCCTCGGAGATGAAGTGGGACAAACGGGCAGGGCGCTTTGCCCTGCTCCTGAACCGCATGCGCTGGGAGGACAACGGATCTGAGCGTCACGCCCCCGAACGCGTGCAATCCGTGCTGATGTTCAACACCGTCCAGAGTGTCGCGTCCCAAGGCGTGCCAAAAGGCGATGCCGACACGGTTTTGTCGCTCCTGCACATCGGCTTTGAGCAAACAGACGCCCCCTCAGGCCATATCATCCTCACGCTGGCAGGTGACGGCGCAATCCGCCTCACCGTCGAAGCGCTGGACGTAACACTCAAAGACGTCACACGCCCCTACACGGCCCCATCGAAAAAACGCCCTAGCCATCCCGACTGATGGTCGAAATTCGGGAGGCCACGGAAAACGACGTAGACCAATGGCGCAGCCTGCGCCGCGACGGAATGGTGCGCTATCCGCATGCATTCATGCTGTCGCTGGCCGAACATGAGGCCAGCAATGATAAAGATGATGTGTCCCGCTTGAAAAGCGGTGGCAAGTTCCTCGCTATGCATGAGGGTAAGCCCGTCGGCATGATCGGCTTAAATCCCTATACCCTGCCTTCCATGCGCCACCGTGCCGAGATTGGCCCCCTCTACGTGGTACCTGATTTCCAAGGAACATCTCTCGCAAGGGACCTTATGCGGGCCGCAATCGCATACGCCACACGTGCGGGCCAATGGCAATTAGAGCTTACAGTTAACGAGGCAAACACCCGTGCTGTTACTTTCTATCTGCGGGAGGGCTTCACTCAGTACGGGCGCCTTCCCAACGCAGTAATCGGTGAAAACGGTCCCGAAAATGACTTGATGTTGTTGCGCATCCTGCCGCACCCCTCTTGAGGCCAACGCCATTCCCCGCTAACTCGGGGTCCAACCACAGGAGCTTCCCTCATGCCCGTATTCCTAGACGCCACTGCCCCCGATTTTGAAGGAGCCTTCACCACGCTTCTAAACGCCAAGCGTGAGGACAGCCCGGATGTGGATGCTGTAGTGGCAGACATCATTGCGGAGGTGCGCAAGCGCGGCGACGCGGCTGTCATTGGTCTAACTGCAAAGTTTGACCGCATCACGCTCACCGCTGACACCCTTCGTATCACTCCAGCAGAGATCGCAGCAGCCTGCGAGGACGTCAGCGCCGAGGACCGCAAAGCCCTAGAACTCGCTGCCGCCCGCGTCCGCGCCTACCACGAACGCCAACTCCCCAAAGACGAAGAATGGACCGACGACACAGGGGCCACTCTTGGCTGGCGCTGGTCCGCCGTCTCCGCCGCTGGCCTCTACGTGCCGGGCGGCCTCGCGAGCTACCCCAGTTCGGTCCTGATGAACGCCATCCCCGCAAAAGTCGCGGGCGTGCAGCGTCTCGCCATGGTTGTCCCCACACCTGATGGCATCCTCAACCCTCTGGTCCTGCTCGCCGCTCAAATCTCTGGCGTGGATGAAGTCTACCGCATCGGCGGCGCACAAGCGGTCGCCGCACTCGCCTATGGCACAGATACCATAGCCCCCGTTGATAAAATTACTGGCCCCGGCAACGCCTTTGTCGCCGCCGCCAAGCGCCGCGTCTTTGGCAAAGTCGGCATCGACATGATCGCTGGCCCCTCGGAAATCCTTATCGTCGCCGACGCTGACAACGATCCCGACTGGATCGCCCTTGATCTGCTGTCTCAAGCGGAACACGACGAGAGCGCGCAATCAGTCCTCATCACCACAGATGCCGGCTTCGGCAAGGCAGTTGCCGCCGCCGTCGAAAAACGCTTGGAAACTCTCCAACGTGCCCATATCGCAGGCCCCTCGTGGCGCGACTTTGGCGCGATCATCACCGTGCCTGACCTCGACATAGCCGCGAAACTCACCGACCGCATCGCCCCCGAGCACCTTGAGCTTTGCGTTGCCGACCCCCACGCACTGAGCGCCAAGATCACCCACGCAGGCGCGATATTTTTGGGCCAATGGACTCCCGAAGCCATCGGCGACTACGTTGGCGGCCCCAATCACGTCCTGCCTACTGCCCGCTCGGCACGCTTCTCCTCCGGCCTTTCAGTGCTGGATTTCATGAAGCGCACAACTCTGGCTCACATGACCCCCGCTGCTCTTCGCGCCATTGGCCCCGCCGCCGAACGTCTGGCCCGTTCCGAGAGCCTTGAAGCGCACGGTCTGTCTGTAACGGCCCGTCTGCGTAAACTGAATGATTAGCGCCTGTTTTGCCGCTGCAGCGCAAGAAGCCGAGCCGACACATCCACGACAAAGGGTTGCCGCATCTTGATGCGAACGTCGCGAAGCGCAAAGCGGGGCAGCCACGCCCACTATTTCAAAACTTTGCGTGGGAAAGCCCAACTGCGGTGCGGTAAACGAATTTCTACCATTTTTAGTTAACGATTTAGTCGACAAACCCGAGCTTTCTTGCTTGGATCGTTGGTTGAAAATTCGTCTTTTGCGGCAGTCTAGCATGCACAGAAATAGGCGTACAAAGTGGCAAAGACAGCTTGTTCCAAGACGCTCGACTGTAGGGAGTTGAGGCGCATCGAATGCGTTCCGTTGTGATATTATGCAACGCATGTGTCACAGGGTGGCCTTGCAACGCTTCCTTGCTATCTATGCTCGCCATCGCAGTGATTGCGTGACCCGCGTCGCTGGTCTATCAGGGGATTCACACCGCCCAAACCGGAGCCACACCATGTCGCGCATCACCCATATCGTAATTGATGACGCCAACTTGCCGGCCCCCACGCCCGAGATTGAGCAAGAGCGCCGCGTCGCGATGTTCGATTTGCTCGAAGACAACACTTTTGTTCTACCCAGTCGCGATGACCGACCCGCCCCCGTGGGGCCCTACCACCTTGGCCTGTCGATCCGCGACAAGCGCCTTGTGTTTGATGTGGCCACCGAAGACGATGAAAAAGCCGCCGAATTCCACCTCTCCCTTGGCCCCTTCCGCCAAGTTGTAAAAGACTACTTTCAAATCTGCGAGAGCTACTTCGACGCTGTCAAAAAACTCCCCCCCGCCCAGATTGAGACGATCGACATGGCGCGGCGCGGCATCCACATGGAAGGCTCCCGCGTCCTTCAGGAACGCCTTGAGGGCAAAGCCGAGATCGACATTGATACCGCCCGCCGCCTCTTCACCCTCATCTGCGTCCTGCATTTCGGAGGCTGAGGCGTGACCCAAGAGCTTCCCCAGTCGGTTCTCTTTTGCTGCGACCACAATGCCGTCCGCTCCCCCATGGCCGAAGGGCTGATGAAGCAGATGTACGGGATGGACGTCTATGTCCAATCCGTCGGCGTGAAAAATGATCTGGAGATCGACGGCTTTTCCATCGCCGTCTGTCAGGAACTCGGCGTGGAACTCTCCCGCCACCGCTCGCGCAGCTTTGACGAGATGGAGAACTGGGGCGACGACCTAAGCTCGTTCGATCTGGTCATAGCCCTCTCGCCCGCTTCCCAACGCCGCGCGCTGGAACTCACCCGCTACTTCCACCTTGATGTTGAATACTGGCCGATCCTCGACCCCACAGGCTTGGGCGAGGGGCGCGAGGCAAAACTCACCCAATTCCGCGCAGCCCGCGACCAGATCGCCACACGGCTCAAAGACCGCTTTGGCGAACCGACCCAGTCACAAGCCTAGGTGCAAACGCGTGATGCGGTCTGGCCAAAGGCCTTCCAAACATCCCAGAACGCATTGTCGGAGGCGCGATCGGACTGCCGCCATTCCTGCAACTTATGCGGATCCTTGAACGCCTTAACCCCGCGCCGCTGCTGGGCGCTGGACAACTGCTGGTCCGCAACCGCCTGAACACAGCCACACCGCTGAGAACTCGCCGCCTTGCGCCCCTGCGACATACACGCACGCTGGATCGGCCCCGTGGCAAAAAGCTGCGTAGGCGCATAAGCCCCGCGAGTCGTGTAATTTGATGCACCACCGCCGCCACAAGCGGACAGCGCAGTGGCCGCAACCAGTACCAAAACCGTTGTTTTCATAGTCTCTGCCTTTGTCTCAAGCCGCGGGTGGGGTTTTCCCCTTTGGTGCGGCGTTATCTGCTCTGGCGCGAGATTAGCACAGATGCAGGGCAGGGGGCAAATGGGGAGTGGACTACCGATGATTGGCTTTGCGAATGAACGCGGCCAAGCCGTTGATCTGCTTTTTTAAGTCAAGAACGTCGAGGTTCAACTCTTCCTCAACTAGCTTTTGCGCGACTTTTACCTTTTCTGCCGTTCCCATTTTCGTTCCATCGCTTGATTTGGACCTAAGACAATTCATACGGTTGGCAAACTCATCCCCTACGTTCGGAAGCTGATAGGTGGTCGGATGAACCAACTTCAATGCTTCATGTAACTTCTCAGCGTCAAGATAGTTTTCAATCTCTCGTCCTTGCGTAATCCAAGCAAAACCAGAATTTTCTTTATACTCACTTAGAATTCTCATCTTGGTCGCGTTATATCGCGCTCCATTCTTTGGCCGATCACTATCTAAAATGATGGCAGAATTCTGATTGAGCGCTTTCAGATTTATAAAGTCGGCAACCAAGTCTTCTTCACCAGTTAGGTGGCTCAGAAGCCGCCCACCATAAAACATGATCGAATAGTCGATACCCTCGACCAGTTCTGGATCGACTTGTTTGAGCCACTGCTTAATGTAAATTCGGTCAGAAGGTCCTTCGACCCAGATCACACTGTTCGCTTGTACAACATCTGATGCACGATAACCTAAGCGATCGCTCAACAGTCGTCGTGAAGCGCGAGCAGAGACACTCCGAATGGTCGTTGAACTTCCATCGTTCTCAACTTGGAAAATCCTGCCCTCTGGCATGTCAATGAATGCGGCAGAATGGGTAGAGACGAAGTATTGGCTAGTAGTATTGTCCTTTAGGTAAGAGAGGAGTTGGCGTTGTAGGATCGGATGTAAATGCAGCTCTGGTTCTTCGAGGCACATAATTGTGCCGTCATAGATGGTGCAGTAGGCACCGATCATGATCACTTCCTCAATCCCTGTTCCCAGCGAAGAAAGAGGAAGTGCTTTTCCGTCCATTCTGACAATGATGGCTTCTCTATTGTGGGGGATTTCAATTTCAGCGTCTGGCTTACCAAGAACGGTCTGCAATAAGTGATTAAGCTTCTCGAATTGCGTCTTATTTTCTTGTTCTTCTATCGAGGGATTTTGTAGCCTTTGAAGCTGACCAATAAGACCTTCGCCGCCAAGGCCTTCAAAGGCTTGCTCTCCGTCGCCAATTTGCCGCACCGCAGGCAGCAAGTGAATGCTCGGAAATGAAAAGCTGAAAATGCCATCGATCCTGCTAAGAGTTTCAGGAACATGGTGCTGTAAGAGGCCACCGCCACTATGACCGGTAAGACGTTTCCAAAGAGCGTACCAGTCATCGCTATGCATTGCGCTTCCCACCGTACTACGATCAACGTGCTTAAACGCAGTAAATTTACCTTTGCCTGCTTCATTTGCTTCAAACCAAACCAAGTCAGAGGCACCACTTAGCTCGTAAAAAAAATCAGAAATTGATTTACCTGATCGCGTTTGACCGCTGTCAGTTTCCTCCACTTTATCAAGGAATTCGTCCCTCTCAATGCCAACGGCAATTACTGGGTGGGTTTTTCCGCTCTCGCGATGTTGATCCAAATAGGGCAGATTTATTGCTTTTGTGGAATTCGAAGACAGGGCTTCGCCATAGCGAGCAAGGAAATCAAGAATCGTCGACTTTCCGCTGTTGTTTGCGCTCGCAAAGAAGTTGAAACGCTTCAATGGCGCGATTTCCTGCGTCTTACCTATCCCACGGTAGTCACCGAGTCGAAGGCCCTCGATAAATATCGTCATTCTATTAGTTTCCCCGCGACATCATCCACCTTGACCGCTCCTCAAAACCCCTACATATCAAATCTATGACACCACTTTCACACATCCGCAATTTCTCCATCGTCGCCCACATCGACCATGGCAAATCCACCCTCGCTGATCGCCTCATCCAAGAGACGCAGACCGTTGCCTTGCGCGATATGAAGGCGCAGATGCTCGACAGTATGGACATCGAGCGCGAGCGTGGCATCACGATCAAGGCCCAGACCGTGCGCATCAATTACAAAGCGCTCAACGGCGAGGAATATGTCCTTAACCTGATCGACACCCCCGGTCACGTCGATTTCGCCTATGAGGTCTCCCGCTCCATGCGTGC
The DNA here is from genome assembly GCF_947499945.1 of uncultured Sulfitobacter sp. Lineage (GTDB taxonomy): Bacteria > Pseudomonadota > Alphaproteobacteria > Rhodobacterales > Rhodobacteraceae > Sulfitobacter. Next base: position 314,102 of record NZ_CANMQD010000002.1, read on the forward strand.
GGTTGAAGGCTCTCTGCTGGTTGTTGACAGCACCCAAGGCGTTGAGGCCCAGACGCTGGCCAACGTCTATCACGCGCTCGACGCTGACCACGAGATCGTGCCCGTCCTGAACAAGATCGACTTGCCCGCCACCGATTGTGACCGCGTCGCCGAACAGATCGAGGACGTCATCGGCATCGACGCCTCTGAGGCGATCCGCGTCTCCGCCAAAACGGGCGAAGGCATTGTCGAAACCCTAGAGGCCGTCGTCCACCGTCTCCCCGCCCCCAAAGGCACCCTCGACGCCCCGCTAAAAGCGATGCTCGTCGATTCGTGGTACGACAGCTATCTCGGCGTGATCGTCCTCGTCCGCATCATGGACGGGCAGCTCCGCAAGGGCGACAAAATCACGATGATGCAAAACGGCTCGGTCCACCACGTCGACCGCATCGGCGTCTTCCGCCCCGCCATGACAGAAATCGACGTCCTCGGCCCCGGCGAAATCGGCTTCCTCACCGCGAGCATTAAACAGGTCCGCGATACCCGCGTTGGCGACACCATCACCCACGAGAAACGCGGCTGCACAGAAGCACTCCCCGGCTTCAAACCCTCCCAGCCCGTCGTCTTCTGTGGCCTCTTCCCCGTGGACGCCGCCCTGTTCGAGGACCTCCGCGACAGCATCGAAAAACTCGCCCTCAACGACGCGAGCTTCAGCTACGAGATGGAAACCTCCGCCGCCCTCGGCTTTGGCTTCCGCTGCGGCTTCCTTGGCTTGCTGCACCTCGAAGTCATCCGCGACCGGATCGAGCGGGAGTATGACATCGACCTCATCACAACGGCCCCCTCCGTCATCTACGACATCCACATGAAGGACGGGACCATGCAGCAGCTGCACAACCCCGCCGACATGCCCGACCTCACGTTTGTAGAACACCTCGAAGAGCCGCGGATCAAAGCAACCATCCTCGTCCCCGACGAATACTTGGGCGATGTCCTCAAACTGTGCCAAGACCGCCGCGGCATCCAGATGGACCTCACCTACGCAGGCTCCCGCGCGATGGTCGTCTACGACCTGCCGCTCAATGAGGTGGTCTTCGACTTCTACGACCGCCTCAAATCGGTGACCAAAGGCTACGCGTCCTTCGACTACCAGATGATCGGCTACCGCGAGGACGCACTGGTCAAAATGTCCATCCTCGTGAACGACGAGCCTGTCGACGCGCTCTCCACCATGGTCCACCGCGACCGTGCGGAAATGCGCGGCCGCGCCATGGTCGAAAAACTAAAAGACCTCATCCCCCGTCACATGTTCAAAATCCCGATCCAAGCGGCGATTGGCGGCAAAGTCATCGCCCGCGAGACACTCTCGGCCATGCGCAAAGACGTGACGGCCAAATGCTACGGCGGCGACGCCTCGCGTAAACGCAAGCTGCTGGATAAGCAGAAGGCGGGTAAGAAGAAGATGCGGCAGTTTGGGAGCGTTAATATACCTCAAGAGGCCTTTATCTCAGCGCTGAAAATGGATGGATGATTGCAGCAGACGAAGTTCGTTTTTTACAGTTCTACGATAGTAAGGCAGAGCATTACCATTGTACTCACTTATGACGTCGTCAATGCAATCGGCATTCATCTCTTCAATTAACTTGCAACAAACTAACAGAGAGAAGCGCCCGTCCATACTCCGTACAAGTCCTTGGAGGCTTGATAGACCCTCAATTCGCCGAATATGACGGAGCGAGAGTTGACTGATTCCTATTGAAACTCGGCTTGGATTTAAACCAAGCGAGATCAATATCATTACATAAGAATATTCTATAAATCGAAAATAGAATGGTCGAAATTGCATTTCAGATATCGTCAGCGCAGCTGCGTAAGCCCGTACATCTGATGAAAATTCGTTAAATTCTGATACGCAACGAAATATTTGTGATCGACGCGTGTTGATCATTCAATTTCGTCTTCGTTGTCCATTGGGTGAAAGTTCTGGGTTAAGCGCCACGGAATTAGTGCACCAAGTGCAGCAACTAATGCCAGCTGAATGCCGATGTCATAAAGAAAGAACTCCCATAGGCTCAGCATTACCGAAGAAAATCCACCGATTGAGTCCTGCTCAGCAATCCAGCCGTACGAGTTGATCGTAAGCGTTAATAGCGCACCCCAATATATTATGTAGATCAACGCGATATATGAGATGGGAACATAGTCGGTTATTTGGTACTCCCAACGTAAATTATAGAGAGAAGTACCCAGAAGAACTGCCTTGATGATCCCGAGGGTCCAAAGGAACTGTGTGAATTGTTCAGAACTCAAGATATAGTGGCCAAACATCCCAGAAATAAAGGGGCTTATTGCCATTGTGAGAACGAGTGAAAGGACTGAAACCCATATGATACTTGTCCGCGCTTTCGACTTGTCCACTGCGCGGTATGGACCTCCAACCATGTAAAAGCGGTCTTCATCAAAATACTTCGCATACAGTTCGTCAGAAAAGCCGTAAGGAAAAAAAGCGAAATAAATGGGTACATAAGCCTTGCGAGTCACTCTTCGATAGATAATTGGTAAATCAAAAATGAGATAGGCAATTATACAGGGGACAAGAGCGTATTCAAATTCCCACGTATTTAACAAAATGTCCATTTTTTAGATCCGTCTCTAATATTTGTTTTGCATTAGGAAAGTTTCTCTATCTTATCAAGCCTTCGGAGAAAGCCAATTCCCTGATTTGGCAGCGCCCGAACCGCGCCTAAGGGAAGGGCGCTTCGCACCAGCCCCTCTGTTCGTGCGCGGTGCCTCTAATTGAAGACTGCTCCAAATAGCCTATCTTTAAAATAACCCAAAGAGGCCCCCCATGATCCACTTCGCCTTCGCCATCTACTCCATCGTCTTCTCCACCCTCTCGGGCGCGCTCGTCGTGGCCGTCATTGTCGCGGGCTATTTCTCGTGGACCTCCATGATCACCTCCATGATCGTGGGTGCCATAATCTCCCTCCCCGCGACCTACGCCGTTCTAAAACAAATGGACTGGTCAGAGCCTGACGAAAAACATGGCACGCCGCAGGATCGGTGGTACATCCGCTAAAACCGACCTGACTGGACCCCAAAATGACCTGCCCCCTCTGCACCACTGACGCGCCCCTCACCGACACCCCCGTCACAGGCGGCCCCGCTGACGCCTCCATCACCATCTGCGCCACCTGCGCCGACCCCCAAACACCCCCTGATCATTTCCGCGCCATCGCCTCGACTATGTGGTCCGAAGACGCGGCCCTCCAAGTCTTCGCCCTGCGCACTCTAAGACGTCTCGACACCGACTGGTCCCGCGATCTGGCCGAACAGCTCTACCTCGACGACGAAACCCAAGCGTGGGCCGACAACCAAGCCGCCGCGACCAACCACCGCGACAGCAACGGCGTCCCCCTCGCCACAGGCGATACCGTGGTTCTGATCAAGGACCTCAACGTCAAAGGCGCAGGCTTCACCGCCAAGCGCGGCACCGCCGTCCACCGCATCACCCTCGTCCCCGACAACGACGCCCATATCGAGGGCCGCGTTGAGGGCCAGCGCATCGTGATCCTGACGGAGTTCGTCAAAAAGCGCTGAGCGGATCAGTGACCCGCTTTTTCCTTGAGCGCTTCGATCCGCTCTGACGCTTCGGCCTTGGTCAGATCGCCATTAAACTCCTCGCCCGTCTCCTCGCACAGCGTCTTGAGATAACTGCCCTGCGCGCCCGTCATTGGCTCGTCGCCCGTCACCCAATCTTCGGGGTCTTTGACGGCATTTCCTGTCGGCTCTGTCTTTGGGTTTTCCATGATATTCTCCTTTTGTTCACGTCTAATGCGCCAGACCCGCAATGGTTCCGCGCTACGGCTATCTTGACCTGAATCAAGGTCGCGCCGTCACGCTGCGCCTATGCTCCTCCTGACAACGCGCACAAAGGAGCCTCCCCATGATCCGTCTCGCCTCCATCCTCTATTCCATCATTGCCACCACGCTGGCGGGCAGTGGTGTCATCGCCGTGCTCGTCATGGGCTACGTCAGCTTCCCGCCGATCCTCATGGCTGCCGCCGTGGGCGCGCTGCTCGCCCTGCCAATCTCCTACATGGTCGCACGCAAGATCACCCACCTGACTGCAAATTAAAGAGTGCCAACGTGGTGTACGGGGGGTGCACAGGGGGTGTACAAGGGGTGACACCCTGTTTTTGCCTTTGGAGAGCCTCATGACCCCCTGCATCCTCTGCGTCGCCATCACTGGTTCTGTCCCCACCAAGGCCGCTAATCCCGCCGTCCCGATCTCCATTTCCGAGCAGATCGAGAGCACCCATGCGGCCTATGAGGCAGGCGCCAGCATCTGCCACGCCCATGTGCGCAATGACGACGAGACGCCCAGCTCAGACCCCGATAAATTCGCGGCGCTGCAGGAGGGGATCAACGCGCATTGCCCTGATATGATTATGCAATTCTCCACAGGTGGCCGCTCTGGCGCGGGTCAAGAGCGCGGCGGAATGCTGTCCCTGCGCCCCGATATGGCAAGTCTGTCTGTAGGCTCCAACAACTTCCCCACCCGCGTCTATGAGAACCCGCCACAGCTGGTCGATTGGTTGGCGTCCGAGATGGTGAAATACGACGTCAAACCCGAAATCGAATGCTTCGATCTGAGCCACATCCACAAAGCGGTTGAGATGAACCGCGATGGCCGCATCAAGGGCCAGCTGTACGTCCAATTCGTCATGGGCGTCAAAAACGCCATGCCTGCCGACCGCGAGACCTTTGATTTCTATATCAAAACCGTCGAACGTCTCGCCCCTGATGCTCTCTGGTGCGCAGCCGGAGTAGGCCCTAACCAGATCATCCTCAACGAATGGGCCATTGCCGCAGGGGGCCACGCAAGAGCAGGTCTCGAAGACAACGTCCGCCTCGACAAAAACACGCTTGCCCCCTCTAATGCGGCCCTGATCAAACGCGCCGCTAAACTGTGCGCCGAGTATGAGCGCGCAGTAGCAACCCCGACCCAAGCGCGTCAGATGCTTGGCCTGCGCCCCGCCTGAAGTAGCCCTGCGATATCGGCGGGGATGGCGCCAGCATCGAGCAGAACCCGAACGAGATCGCCGGTGAATGCCCATACCGCTTCGGTATGGACCAGATGGTGGGTAAGCAGGCCAAGTGGTTCCTCTTTGTCCGTCAGACCCATACGGCGGTCGCGCAGGGTCGTAGTAATTCCGATGACCAGTTCTTCGGGATCCGACAACCCCCGGTGACCACGCCAGAATATCGGATCAATATGCGTGTTGATCTGCGTGATGTTTTGAATGGGTTGAACGGCTTGGCGGGGTCCGTAGGTCGACAGGCCCCGATATCCTGATGCTTCTAATATCGGCAGTACTTCAGGAGCGATGCGGTTCCACGGCGGGACGAAGATCGAAACCAACCGGTCGCCAAAGCTGTCCTTCATCCGGTCAAAAGCCTGGCCAAGCTCTGCTGGGACATCCGCACGCATATGTCCAAACTCGGCATTTTTAGAACCAATAGGCGCATGGCTCTCATGTCGCCAGCCATGGATAACGGGGATCAACTGTGCCTGCTGTTTGACCTCGGCGATCAGGGAGTCCTCGATCAAATCGGGTATGATAGCGAGGTGAACAGGCAATCCCGTTTCTGTTGAAAGTTCGGACAGTCTTACCAATGCCGGTGTCTCTGCCACGGCGTCATCGTCTCGCCACCAAAGCGGGAGAATCAGGTTCTCACTCCGCCAGTGCGACATCTCTTGTGTCAAAGCGGACCAGTCAAATCTCATTGCTGTCTCCTTTGCGCATGGGTGACTGCGACTGTTCGGGCCGCGCCATCAAAACGCACAAGGCTTCTGTTCCGGCGCGGTTCTGCAATGACAGCATCGATTGCGGTGCAGAGGTTCTGGGCGGTAAGATCCGCGCGTAACAGCATTCTGATCCCGTCTTGTGCTGAAAGGGCAGAGGCGCGTAGGCCTTGCTCGACTTCGCCCCCTTCATCGAATGGAATGAACACCGCAGGTGTGCCTGCCTGCAAGATGTCGAGCGCGGTATTATACCCGCAGAGCGAAACAGATGCGGCGGCATGGTGGAGCATCTGGCGGAAGTCGGGCCGCGCGGGCTCTACAATCACATCTGGTGGTGCCGTTTTGCGCAGTGCGTTGATGCGATCATCCGGATTTGCACCGCCAACAAGGATACGCATTGGCTTCTTGATCTGCGCTGCTGCCGTCATCGCCGCCTCATAAATCGGCCCGCCTACGTCGCCGCCACCAGCACTGACAATAACCTCATCTGCACCAACCTTATCAGGATGCGGACCCACCGCCGTCGGTGTGACATAGCCTGTGTAATTTAACTTTGCCCGCAAGGTGGATGACACAGGCCAACTGGTGTCCAGCGAGGTGAATTTTTCATCGGAATGGACCAGAACGCTGTCATAATACGCACTCACCATTTCATCGGCAAAGGCTGCTTTTTGTGGTTTGGATGGCGGTGCAAGAATATCGCGTACAGAGGCGCAAATCAGTGGCGGTTTTTGCATATCTTTAGCGGCATCCAGCAGAGCGCGAAATTCGTCCCGCAAAATTCGGCGACCAAAGGGAAAAAGCTCGGTAATGAGGATGTCGGGGCGGAAAGCGGCCAATGCACAAAGTAGGGTATCTTCCCTAGCGGCCAGATAGTCTGGTGTGGCGACCGTGTCTTCAGATGTGAGCAAGCGGGAAAAATTAACCCCGTCGGAGCGAAGGGGTGGCAGTTGCACCAGTTTATCCCCATTTTTGGTGAGTAACGGCGCAGGCATCCCGCCTGACACCACACAAGTAGCATCTCCCGCAGCATCAAACGCACGTGCCAAAGTGAGCGCTCGGGCCAAATGCCCGGTGCCAAGCAGATGGGTGACAACAATCATAACGTTCATGGCGGGCGGCTTTCCAATCTGATGGAGTCGGGCAGTAAGGTCCAGTCGTTGCCCCTTATTTCGATCACAAACAACCGGTTTCGCTTGACTGCAAAAGGGGCAAGACCGTCGAAATTCCATCCTGTCGCATGGGCCATCAATACGCGCATCACACCGATATGGCACACGGCGACCGTATTGGTTTTTCGCTGTGCCACCCATGGCAATAGACGCGCATGCAGCGCTGCGGGCGACTCTCCATTCGGAGGCGTATAGTGCCAACCCCATGTTTCGATATCGCGGTGATCACAGGAAGGGTCGGAACGCAGTTCTGCGGCTTTGCGCCCCTCCCAATCGCCCCAGTTCATTTCCATGAGCGCAGCGTCGGTTTTGGGCGCGTGTCCACCGACCAATCGGGCGGTATGGGCCGCACGTTCCAGCGGGCTGGACCACAAATCAGCGCTGTCCCATGGTGTGGGCAGGCGTAGTGCGCCAAGTTCCTGTACGGCATAAGCATCCAGCGGGATGTCGCTACGCCCTTGAACACGGCCCTCACGGTTCCAGGTGGTGTGGCCGTGGCGCAAGAGTGCAAGGCGGATCATGTGACGCCTACCTGTCTCAGCCCAGTGCGCAGTGTCTTGGCGGCGGCAGGTAGAAGATGATGTTTGGCCATATATGCGCGGATATCGTCAGGGGCGGGTGCAGGTATCATGGCAAATTCGGCCATACCAGCTGCGCCAGCATCGACAGATGGATAAGTCCGAGGGTATAGGACATCGCGCACGCCCGGGCGGTCTTGGGCGATGACGGGCAATCCATAGGCCTGTGCTTCCAGATAGGTCATGCCGAACGCCTCATCCACACCGGGCCAGATCAAGGCGCCAGCGCGGGCGTACGCGGCGGCAAGGTCGTCAGGATCCAAGGCACCGAGGAAACGCACACGATTTGCAAGCGGCGCCATGGCAGCTTCGACTTGAGCTCGGGCGGGGCCGTCGCCTGCAATCTCAAGCTGGGTGGTTTCAGGCAGCAGGGCCATGACATCCGCGATGATCTGGTAGGAGGGCAGTTTGGCAGCTACCCGCATCATTCCCACACTGAGAAAGTGCGTGCCATGCGCGGTGCGGGGTAACCCAGTCTGGGACAGGAAGGGCCGCAGATGTATAAGCCGCTGACTTTGGGGCGCATACTTTGCCAGCGCTTCATGGTCGCGCTCGGTCAGGTAAAAGACTACGTCCGCAGCATCACATGCCGCCTCGGCAGCGCGGGCAAAAGCGTCCCATGCTCCGCCCAATCGTTTGCGGGCGCGTGTGCCTTCTATCAACAGGTAGGGGACACCAAGGGCGCGGGATACGGCAGGACCAATGAGATCGGGCGCTTTATAGTAGCTGTGATAAGTCACCCAAGCCTGCCAGTTCGCATCGCGCCCTTGCGTGATTATCTGCGGGATCAGCGCGGTAGCTTTGGCCAGAAGGTTGGCCTGAATAGTGCCGTCGCCCACACCATCACGGCTGCGCAATGTACAGGGAATATCAACATGCGTACCCATGTAATCAAAAGCGGCCAACAGGCTTTGGGCCATTGCGCGGTCCCCTGAGGGAACAGGGTCGGCAGGTGGTTTTAGGGGCGCATAAAAGGCCAACAGCATCAGACGGTTTTCAATATGCCACGCAGGCGTTTGGCCAGATGTGCAATGCCGGGGGCCATGGTGAAATCCGCATGCAGGCGGGTATGAGCTGCTTGCGCAAGGCGGGGGCCGAGCGTCGGATCACTTGCGATTTGCTGCATGGCATCGGCAAAGGCGTCCGCGCTGTCGATGGCGAGCAGGCCATGTGTACCCGTGGTGATGAATTCGGGGATGGCAGAGACTGGTGTGGACAGAATGGGCAGCAGTTGGCTCGCCGCTTCCATCAACACATTGGGCAGCCCGTCTCGGTCGCCATCCGCTGCAATACGCGAGGGCAGCACAAAGAGGTCTGCGGTGCGCATTGCCTCAATCACATCAGGCTGATCGCAAGCGCCGCGCCAAGTAATGCGATCCGCTACGCCAGCTGCTTGCGCGCGAGCTCGCATTACGGCATCCAGCTCGCCACCGCCGATATGGGTCCAGTGCCAGTTGAGCGTTGCTGGCAACAACGCGAGTGCATCAATGAGCGTGTCAAAGCCCTTTTTCTCGACCATGCGCCCGACGGACATCATCCGCAGCGGCGCATCGAGGCTGCGCAGGGGGCGGTCAGGTGGGGCAGGAAAACGGGCGAGGTCAAGGCCGTGATAGACCAGATCAACGCGTTCAGGCGTGTCTGCGAGCCCCTGTAAATGCTCGGCACCGAACCGCGTGCAGGTGGCCCCGAATGCCGCGCCATATGTCGCGCCGTTCAGCTTTTCCTCCAACTCCCAGTCGGGAGAAGTCCAGATGTCTTTTGCATGGGCCGAAAAGGACCAAGGCACCCCGCGCAGGATCGCAGCATAGCGTGCAACGGAAGAAGGTGTGTGCAGGAAATGTGCGTAGAGAGCCTCAAGCGAGCCTTCGGCCTCATGTGCTAGAACGCAGGCCTGCCCCCAACGGCGGCGGCGGTTGGCGGTGTCATCGCGTTCCAGATCGCGTGCGTAGATTTCGGCAGCAGCATCGAAACCAGACAGCGCCGTAACAGCCCCCATAGCCTCGTGAACACGCCGTGGCTCCTCGTGCAGATATTCCGGCAGATAGCGCACGCGGGCTTCGAGGCGGTCATGCAGAGGGTGGGTTTTCTTGTCGGTCGGGTGACGCAACGACCACAAGTCAAAACTCAGCCCCGCTTCCTCAAGCGCTACCAATTCTTGGGCGATGAATGTCTCCGACAGGCGCGGCCAGCCTTTAACAACAATGGCGAGGGGGGGCGTGGTCATAATCATTCGTCCTTTTGGGCCATGAGGGCGCGACCGCGTTCCACGACCACTTTCAATCCGTCAAGGATACCATCGGCCCCCGCCTCGGAGGGTTTCTTCTGCGTGGGCAAGTTACGGATCGCGGCAACCATTGCATCGACAGTCATACCATCACGCCCATCATCCAGCATACGAACAAGGCCAAGCTCCTCAGCGCGGCTCGCACGTATCCACTGCTCAAGGCGCGGCACAGTGCGCGGCACAATCACAGCGCGTTGATCAAAGCTGAGCACTTCGCAGAATGTATTATAGCCGCCCATACAAACAACTCCTTGGGCGTTGGCAAAAAGCGCCTCAATGCGGCTGTCGAACCCTGTCGCTGTCACGCGGCCATTGAGAGCGGCCACACGTGCATCCATAGCATCGCGCACATCTCCCGACAGAAAAGGGCCATAGACAAGCATCGCGTGGGGTCCCAGATCGGGATCGGCCTCATAGGCATCCAGCACAAGCGACACCATCGCGGCCCCATCGCCGCCGCCGCCCGGCGTGATCAGAATGTAAGGTTCGTCCGGCACATCCGAGCTGTCGGTGAGGGTGCGGCGCAGATAGCCTGTATAGTGGATGCGGGCGCGGGTAGCATCGCTGAAGGGCAAGCCTTTTGTCGGGTCATAAATATCTTCATTGCCGTAAACCCAAAACTCGTCGTAGTAGGCTTCCGCTGCTTTTACGGCCCCCTTGCGTGCCCATTCGGCGGCCAACACTTCAGGCTCGTCCAGCACATCACGAAGGCCCAGCACCACACGGCAAGTGCCTTGTGCTTGCAACCACTCCAAGGTGGGCAACAATTCACCGCGAAATCCCGTAGGTTCTTTGTCCACAATGAGCAGGTCAGGGTTGTACTGTTCAACCGCTGACTGGATCAGACCTGCACGCAGATTTGTGGTCGCGTCAATATTTAGGCCCAAGGTCGAGCTCACATAGGAGCCGTCAGGCAGTTTCGTCACACCGGGCAGGCGGATATGGTCGACCCGTTCGGGAAAAGTAAACCGCCCGGCCACAGGAGAGCCAGTGAGGATGATTGCCGAGGCTTCGGGATCACCTGCTGTCAGTGCTGTGGCCAGTGCACGGGAGCGGCGCAAATGGCCCAACCCGAACGTATCATGGCTGTAAAGCATAATGCGGCGCGAAGGTGCGCGAGCGGTGGCTTTTACGATGGCCTGTTGCGTCATAATCATTCTTTCCGATCGTCAGCAGGCTCAAAGCCTCAGGTCGCTGCCTGATTTGCCGAATATTCCTTTGATGTCGTACAGCACGGCGCCCTCTTTGCCAAAATTTCGGATAGCTTCGGATCCGAGTGCTACAAATTCGCGGTGGCTGACTGCGACGATGATTGCGTCATAGGTACCAGCCTGCGGTGCCTCGACGGCGGTCACACCGTGCTCACTATGCAGACGTTCAACACCCACCCACGGGTCATGAACCTCTGCACTCACCGCATAATCACCAAGCTCGGCCACGATATCGGCCACGCGGGTATTGCGGGTATCCGCACAGTTTTCCTTGAACGTATAACCGAGGATCAATACACGCGCCCCTCGCACGCCGATGCCCTTCTTGAGCATTGCTTTGATCAGGGTCTGGGCCACATGTGCGCCCATGGCATCATTGATGCGGCGGCCTGCAAGGATCACTTCGGGGTGATAGCCCAGCTGCTCGGCGCGGTAGGTGAGGTAATAGGGGTCAACACCGATGCAATGCCCACCCACAAGGCCAGGCTTGAACGGCAGGAAGTTCCATTTGGTCCCCGCCGCTTCCAGCACTTCGAGAGTATCAAGGCCGAGGCGGGCAAAGATCAGCGAAAATTCATTGACAAGGGCAATGTTGAGATCGCGCTGGGTATTCTCGATCACTTTCGCCGCTTCTGCCGTTGCGATGGAAGAGGCGCGGTGCAAGCCTGCTTTTACCACGGGGGCATAGATTGCCTCGACACGGTCCAATGTTTCCGCATCTTGCGCCGCGATGATCTTGATCACATTCTCCATAGAGTGTTCGGCATCACCGGGGTTCACGCGCTCTGGCGAATAGGCCAACTTGATCTGGCGACCTGCCTCCAACCCGCTTCCAGCAGCAAGAGCCGGACCGCAGACTTCCTCGGTGACACCGGGGTAGACAGTACTTTCCAGCACAACCAATGCGCCGTCAGTCAGATGTGGTGCAATGGTCGCGCAAGCACCCAGAACAGGCCCCAAATCAGGCGCTTTTGCGTCGGTAATGGGCGTGGGCACCGCGATGATAAAGGCAGTGCGCCTCGCCAAGTCAACGGCGTCATGGGAAAATTTTGCGGTGGTCGCTGCGACCTTCTCGTCCGAGATTTCGCCGTTTGGATCGGTGCCTGAACGCAGGGCATCAATCATCGGCGCATGAATGTCATAGCCCAGCACGTCAAAGCCTGCACGCGCCAAGGCCAGCGTCAGCGGAAGCCCCACATAACCAAGACCTAAGACGGCGATCCTGTCGGTATTGGTGGCTGTGGTCATAGTTAATTCCTTGGGCTGCGGTAAAAAGTAAATTGGCGGTACAGCCCTTCCACCGCTATGGCACGAAAGATTGTCCCTTGTAAAACATGATCAGAATGTCGGTTGGTATCTCTGATGTACTTGAAATGGCAAAGGCGAGGTCAATTGCAATGCACGGACCAAGCACGTAGCGTCACGTCTGTGTGAATGCGGTTGCGTGCCGGATGCCAAAGGAAAGCAGTTCAATGATCTACCGCATGATGTATGTCGCGCTGATGGCGCTTGTTTTTGCCCTTGCACCGCTTCACCAGGTTCAAGCGCAGGGTATTGCATCGCTCCTGTCGGGAGAGCCTCAGGTGGAGGCGATCCCGGAGAGTGAGACACTGGCCGAAACACTGCGCAGTGCAGCACGGGACGGCGTGGGCATTATCGTTATTGATACCGACGGTCGCGTACTCACCCAGACGGAGCCGGCGGTAAATCCGAATGCGCCGCCAACCGCCGAGGATTATTCGCGGCTGATGCAGGTGCAGGAGAATGCAGATCAGGTGCGCGATGCGCTGATTACAAGGCTTAAAGAGTTGCCCGTAGCATTGGAAGAAGTCCTGTATATTCTGCGGGCAGCGTCGCCTGATGGCACGCTGATGCTGTTTGTAAAAATGCTGGGGATGAGCTTGCTGTTGTTCGGCATTGGCGTGATTGTCGAGCGGGAAATATTCGGTAAACGTCTGGTCAAACGCTTTGTGGTGGCCCGCGTAATGGAGGATCCTACAGGCTACGCCGAGAAGATGCCGTTTCTGGTGTTCCGCTTTTTCATTGGCGTTGTGGGCATTCTGGTCTCCATGGCGGTGGCCTATATCTTGGGCGTTACCTTCTTTCCGCCGCTGACTGACAGCGCGGCCCAGTTTACCGTAACGCTCATCAATATTGCCTATTTCTGTTGCCGTGTTGCGGCGGGGCTGTGGCGGATGATTCTGTCCCCTTTCCTTCCACAATACCGCATCCCGTTCTTTTCCGACCGCGATGCAAAGCGGTTGCACAGGTGGCTGTGGTTGGTTGCGGGCTTTGACATCTGTGCGATCCTGTTCGGTATATGGATTGGAGAGTTGGGCCTGAACTATGACATCTATGCATTGGTTGCAGCATTGCTTTCAGGAGTATTGGTGCTGCTCAACATCCTAATGGTTCTCGTCAATCACCGCGCGATCTCCTATGCGCTTCGGCGCGGAAAAGAACCCGTCGAAGTGGGCCTGCTCGCGCGGATGCTGAGCAAGCTTTGGGCGCCTGTGGTAATTGTCTATGTCGTGTTCGCGTGGTTCGAGCTGACCTATGATCTGGTGTTGGAGAACCCCAGCTCGATCCCGCTGATTGCGGGTGCATACGGGATCGTTGTCTCGATTGTCGTGGTCTACGGCGTAGTCAACTATATCATTGAGCGCGGTTTTGCCCGTGCGCGTGTTCTGCGTCTGTTGCGCGACAAACAGGCCGAACGCGAAGCCGCCGAGCAAGCGCGACTTGAGCGTGAGGCGCAAGAACGGCAGATGCTGCGTGAAGATGGTCCTGATCCCGATCCTGAACTCGCCCTTGAGGGTGACAGCCCCGCTGGCCCCCTTGGAGCGCGCATTGAGCCTGCTTTAGCGGTGCAGGCCCCCACGGTTGCCGATCTGACCGACGCCGAGCACGATATGCTCTCGGCCGCAGCAGAGGAGCGCGGACAGCCAGTGCGCGTCCTCAATAGTTTTGAAGCTTTGGCGCGGCGGGTTGCAGGTATTCTGGCCTTTGTCGCGGGGTCTTATGCATTCTTCTATATTTGGGACAATGACAGCGCACGAATGGTCGAATCCGTCTTTGACCGCCTGCTGGACCTCATGGTCATCGTTTTCATTGGCTATGTCGTCTATCACGCGTTCCGCATCTGGATTGATACAAAGATCGCAGAAGAAAGCGGGGACGAGATTGAGGCAGAGCCAGGCGATGAAGGCGGCGCATCCTCTGCATCACGCCTTGCCACGTTGCTGCCGCTCTTTCGAAATTTCACGCTTATCGTGGTGGTCGTGACCATCATCTTGATCCTCCTGATGGAAGTCGGGATCAACGTTGGTCCGCTCTTTGCGGGTGCTGGTATCGTCGGTGTCGCGGTTGGCTTCGGCTCTCAGGCGCTGGTGCGCGATATTTTTGCGGGGGCGTTCTTCCTGTTCGATGATGCCTTTCGCAAGGGGGAGTATCTGGATGTGGGGGGGGTCAAAGGCACCGTCGAAAAAATATCGGTCCGCTCGTTCCAATTGCGCCACCATCTTGGTGCCTTACACACGATCCCGTTTGGCGAGCTGCAAGTTATGACAAACTATTCCCGCGACTGGGTGATCATGAAGCTGCCCCTGCGGGTGACCTATGACACGGACGTAGAGAAGGTGCGCAAGCTCATCAAAAAACTTGGTATTGCTCTGTTGGATGATCCGGTAATCGGGCAGAATTTTATAGCACCGTTAAAGTCGCAGGGTGTGATCGAAATGCAGGACAGCGCGATGATCATCCGCGTGAAATTTATGACCAAACCAGGTGATCAATGGTTGGTGCGAAAACGGGTCTATGAGGAAATTCGCGAGCTCTTCGAGCGCGAAGGCATCAAGTTTGCCCACCGCGAAGTGACCGTGCGGTTGGCCGATGGCAAAGTTGACGATCTTACCGAAGACCAAAAGAAAGAAGTCGCCGCAGCAGCGCATGCATCGCTTGAAGAAGATGATCTGCCAGAGGCGGCAGGAGAGGCGAGCGGCGATGATAGGTGAGCCTTGATAGTCAAAGGGGGCGGTCTAAGTGTGACGTAATGACACGCACATAACGGAGCATTCATGTCTGATTTTACCAACACATCCCGCCGCCAATTCATGCTGACCACAGCCGCCGCTGCAGGTGCAGTGACAATACTGCCCTTTGCTGCGCGTGCCGCCGCACACGCAGGCGATACGTTTGATACCCCAGCGGGTCCGATCAAAATTATGCCAGTCGCCCACGCGTCTTTTGTCGCGCAGACACCGATTGGTGTGATTTACGTTGATCCGGTCGGTGGCGCCGAAATCTATGCAGATATGCCTGCCGCTGATCTGGTTCTGATCACACACGAGCATGGTGACCATTACAATCAGGAAACGCTGGATGCTATCGTGGGTGAGGGGACGCAGATCATTGCAAACCCCGCAGTCTTCGCCAAGCTTCCAGAAGCCATGCAGGCACAGGCAGGTGAAGTGGCAAACGGGGGGACAGCGATTTTCAAAGAGCTGAGCATTGAAGCGATCCCCGCTTATAATATTACCGAAGACCGCAAGAACTTTCATCCGGAGGGCCGCGACAACGGTTATGTGCTGAACTTTGAAGGTTTCCGCATGTATGTCTCGGGTGATACCGAAGATACGCCTGAAATGCGTGCTTTGGAGAACATTGATCTGGCATTCGTCTGCATGAACCTGCCCTTCACAATGGATGCCAATGCAGCGGCCTCTGCTGTGGCGGAATTCAAGCCAACGTTTGTCTATCCCTACCACTACCGTGGCCGTGACAATGGCACGCAGGACCCCGCTGAATTCGCCAAGATGGTCGGCGAAGGTATCGAAGTGAAAATGGGTGGCTGGTACGGCTAAGATATGTCGAATTGGCTTCTAGCCCATTTGATATACGCGAAAGGCTCTGCCCCTCGCGCTCTCAGCAATTCTAATTAAAATAACGAAAGGTGCCGCAGGAATGTGGCACCTTTTTTAGCTGCGGTAGGGGTCTAGGGAGGCGCGCAGGCCATCGCCGAGGAAGTTGAAGGCGAGGACCACGACGATGATAGGCAGCATGGGAATCGCCGTCCAAGGGTAGATTTCGATACTGGCAAGGTTTTGGGCATCGTTGAGCATCACACCCCAAGAGACAGCGGGAGCACGCAGTCCGAGCCCGAGAAAGCTCAGCGCTGTCTCGCCGAGGATCATTGCGGGAATCGAGAGGGTCGCACTCGCGATCAAGTGGCTCATGAAATTGGGAAGTAGATGGCGGCGGATCACGCGGCTGGGCTTTGCGCCCATCATCTCGGCGGCGCGCACGTATTCTTCTTCACGCAAGCTCAGGAATTTGGCGCGCACTGCACGGGCTAGGCCGGGCCAGTCGAGGATGCCGAGGATAATTGAGATGATAAAGAAGACAGCCACAGGCCCCCAATTGGAGGGGACGGCAGCGGAGAGGGCGAGCCAGAGGGGGAGCTCGGGCAGCGAGCGCAGGATTTCGATCGCGCGGTTGATGGTCCAGTCGATGCGTCCACCAAAATATCCCGCCATAGCGCCAAAGAAGATACCGAGGATGAAGCTCACGGTGATGCCGATAATGCCAACAGTAAGCGACAGCTGCGCGCCATAGAGGATGCGGCTGAACACATCGCGGCCAAGGCGGTCGGAGCCCCAGAGAAAGATTGTGGCCCCTTCGGGCGCACAGAACAGGTGCGTGTCTGATGATATCAGGCCTGCGATTTTGTAGTCCGCGCCTTCGCAGAAGAACGTGAGCGGCATGGGGGCGGTTTCATCCACGCTATAGCGCCAGCGGTAATTTTCGAGATCGGCGATGGCCGTGGTGGCATAGACATAAGGGCCAATGAATTCGCCTTCATGCCATAGGTTAATCTCTTGAGGGGGGTGATAGAGGTAATCCGCGCTGCGCTCGTTCGCCGTATAGGGGGCTACGAATCCTGCAACGGGCAGGATCAGGTAACAGATCAACAGGAACAAGCCCGAAACCAGACCCAGTTTATGACGCCGGAACTTGCGCCAGATCAGGACATAACTGGGCGCATCAAATTCGGCCCGTTCGGGCGCGGAGAGGTCGGCACCATCTACCCACGGCGCGGGATCGACATAGCGGCCATCGGGACGATTGCTCATTCGCGGCGCCCTCCGGTACGGATGCGTGGATCAAGAAGCATCAAAAGTACGTCCGAGATCATCGTGCCAATCAGCGTGAGCAGGGCGACAAACATAAGCACAAAAGCGGCAAGGAACTGGTCCTGTGACTTGAGCGCCGTGAGCAGGTAGGGGCCGATGGTTTGCAGGCCCAAAACAACCGACACCAATACAGAGCCGGAAATCATTGCAGGCAGCAGGTTGCCGATGTCAGCGACAAAAGGGTTGAACGCCATGCGCAGGGGATATTTGCGCAGCATTGCAGCGGGTTTCATGCCTTTGGCGATGGCAGTTTCGACATAGGGCTTGCTGAGCTCATCCAGCATGTTTGCCCGCAAGCGTTGCATCATGGCAGCAGCGCCAGAGGTGCCGATTACAAAGGTTGGCACGATGAGATGGAACAAGATGGATTTGACCTTATCCCACGACATCGGCTGGCCCTCGAATTCGGGGCTCATCAGACCGCCGATGGGCAGGTCAAAGTACTTATGCCCGTAATAGAAGAGGATCAGCGCCAGCAAAAAATTGGGTGTTGCGAGGCCAAGGTAGCCGATAAAACCAGCGGTATAATCCACCCAAGTTTCGGATTTGGCGGCGGCGAGCACGCCCAAGGGAAGTGCCACAACATAGACAAAGAGAACTGCGGCGAGGTTGACCAAAACTGTGAGCCAAAGAGCATCGCCCACAATCTCGGACACGGGGCGGTCAAACTCGAATGACCAGCCAAAGTTACCTTGGATCAGGCCGTAAAATCCTTGTGGACCGGGCATGAAACCTGCCCAGATCATGTATTGCTCCCACAATGGACGGTCGAGAGAATATTCGCTGCGAAGGAACTCGGCCTTGGCGACACCTTCGGCCTGACCCGTCGCGCGCAACTCTGCGATCTGGTTGCTGAGGTAGTCGCCGGGGGGCAGGTTGATGATGGCAAACACAAGGATCGAAACGATCCACAGCGTCAGAAGCATCGTGAAAAACCGACCAATGGCGTAGCGGAGAAGGATCATTGGCCTACCTGCTGGAATGGATCTTCAAAGTAGAATTCGTCGATGCGGTGGATACCGAAGTGCGCACCTGGCTCATAGGCCCAGATGCCTTTTTCGGGCACATTGCGCAAGCGCCGCGATACGACAACGGGCTGCGGGGCACCCGATAGGATACCAATCGCGAACTGTTCTTGTGCGTGGATGTCGAGCATCTCATTCCAGATTGCTTCACGCATAGCGGCATCACTCGTCCTGTTCCAATCGGACTGAAGCTGTAGCAGGCGTTTTGGGGCCTCCATATCTGGAGCCTCACCGGCCTGTCCCATGGTCTGAAAATGCTGACCCCATTTGGGCCATGCGAAAAATTCTTGTTGCGTGGGCGCAAGATATTCGGGCGACGTTGCAGCGCTGGGCAGGCCGTTATCCCAGCCATACCAAACCGCTGCCATGCCTGTGCCTGCGTAAATGCGGTTGCGCAGGATATCGCGGTCAAGCGGGCGCATCACCAGACTGATGCCCAACTCGCGCCATGTGTCGGTGATGATTGTCAGGGCGTTTTCGACTTCCTGCCGCTCTCCAGCGGTCTCAATCACAAATTCCATTGGGCGACCATCAGGCAGCTTGCGCAGCCCGTTCCCTGTCCGATCGGTCAGGCCCATCTCATCGAGCAGGCGATTGCCATGTGCGATATCCATCGCGGCCCATGCGGAGAGGTGATCGGCATTGTGTAGGGGGCTACGCTCCAGTGCGGTCATTCCGCCCTCATCTGCCAGTCCGAAATAAAGAGCGCGGTTAATCATGCGGCGGTCAATCCCGAGGCTCAAAGCACGGCGAAAACGCACATCGCGCATGACATCGCGCCAGACCGGATCGGCGAAGTTGAGGTTGGGATAAATGGCGATCTGGCTGGCGGTACCGTTGGCCCATAAAAGAGTGCGGTAGTTGCCCCCGTCTTTCTCACCCTTCTTGAGGATCGCTACATCGCGGAAATCAAGGCCACGGGCCTGAAGGTCGACTTCGCCTGCGTTTGCCTTGGCTGCAATCAGGCCGCTGCCCACTACAGTCATCTGGACCACGTCGATGTAGGGCAGTTGCGTGCCTGCGGTGTCGAAGCGGTGAAAATAGGGGTTACGCACGAAGAGGTTCCGCGACGTAGGCTCTCCGCTCGCATTCATCCAAGGCTGTAGAGTCGGCTGGTCAGGATTGTCGAACTTGTACATGTTGTCGCGTCTGTTGTGCAGGGCGGGCCAACTCTTGACACGAGCAGCCAAAATTTCCTGCACCAGAAAGTTAGGATCTGCATAATCTGCATGGAATTGTTTGAGATAATGCGCGGGGCGGTAGATGAACGGCGGGCTGGCCTGTGCGAGCAGTGGCAAGAAACTCGAATTGGGGCTGTCCCATTCAAACACAATAGTATGCGCATCGGGGAAGGTGACAATGCCCATCTTGCCGTCGACCATCATCCACTCTGGCGGACCAGAGGGCGTGATTTCGTCGTTGTTTGCCACATCGTTCCACCAATAAGCAAAATCGGCAGAAGTGAACGGCGCACCATCGGACCAGCGATGCCCCTTGCGCAGATGCAGGGTATAGCGTCGGTCCTCAAACACATCGACAGCGCGTAGGATGTCGGGCTGGATCGAATAGTCGGGAGCATATCCCACCAGACGGGCATAGCCATAAACGACCATCTGGCGAATATCTTTGCTGCGCGATACAAGGGTGCGCAGGGTGCCGCCCTGAATTCCGTTGGTTCGGCCCTTGGCCTCCAGATCTACGATCAGCGGCTCGGAAGGGGCGCGCTCGGATACAGGGGGCAAAATGCCGTCCTTAACCTCCAAACCCCAAAAGCTGCTTTCGGTGAGGGGCGGCGTTTGAGCAAAAAGAGGCGCTGTCGTCAGGAGGAAGGCCGCAGCCAATATGACCAATTTACGCATGGCAACGCACCATATGCCCGGGTGTCAGCTCGCGTAGGGCAGGGGCGGCCTGACCTTCAAAGCGGAACATCTCTGGCCAGCTTTCCGTGCTGCCCGCCCCTTTTGCGACCAGATCAAGGTCGATGGGGCGGTTTATATCTGGCTCTGGCTGGGCCGCGATGAGCGCCTGAGTGTAGGGGTGCTGCGGGTTGTGAAATAGAATGTCGGGGGTGGCCTGCTCGACGATAACACCGCCGCGCATGACTGCCACTTCATCGGCGATACGGGCCACAACGGCCAGATCGTGACTGATGAACAGATAGCTGAGCCCCGCTTCGTCGCGGATATCCTCCAACAAGCCAAGAATTTGATCCTGCACCGAGACATCAAGCGCCGAGGTCGGCTCGTCACAGACCAGCAGTTTGGGATCAAGGGTAAGAGCACGCGCAATGGACAGCCGCTGGCGCTGGCCACCCGAGAAGGCATGCGGATAGCGTGGCAGCATATCGGGGCTGAGGCCCACCATGCGGATCATCTCGGCCGCTTTCTCGCGCCGCTCGGCACGGGTGCCGATATTGTGGATTTCAGCAGGTTCGGTCAGCGCCTCTTGGACCCGCATACGCGGGGATAGGGAGGAGTAGGGGTCTTGGAACACCATTTGTGCGTCGCGCTGAAAATTCCGGCGCTGGGCGGAGGTCATATTGTGCACATCAGTGGGCGTCTCGCCACTGCGGGCTGAAAATAGAACTTCGCCGCCGGCATCTGGCGTGATCGCGCCAAGAGCTACGCGCGCGCAAGTTGTCTTTCCTGAGCCACTTTCACCGACCACGGCCAGCGTCTTACCGCGGGGCAGTTTGAGGTCCACATTGCGGCAGGCCGTAACCACGGTCGGCGCGCGCCACCCGCCCGTACGCAGGGTAAAGCTTTTCGTAACATTGCGGATTTCAAGAATGAGATCGGTTTGCGGGGCTGGAGCTACTGGATCAGAAACAGTCGGAATGACAGGAGCGGCGGCAAATAGCTTTTTAGTGTAGCCGTGGGCCGGATCGCCAAGCACCTGCTGCGCGGTACCTGCCTCCATCACACGGCCCTTGTTCATTACAACGACCTTGTCCGCCATATTGGCCACAACGCCAAGATCATGGGTCACGAGGATCACGGCCATGCCTGTCTCGCGTTGTAAATCCTTGATCAGTCCTAAAACCTGCGCTTGGGTGGTGACATCAAGGGCTGTTGTCGGCTCGTCCGCGATCAGCAAATCGGGTTTGGATACCATCGCCATGGCGATCATAGCGCGTTGGCGCATGCCGCCTGACATCTCGAAAGGATAGCTTGTCCATGCGCGTTCTGGATCGTTAAAACCAACACGTTCAAACTGTGCCAGCACACGACGCTTTGCATCGGAACCGCTGATGGCGTTGTGCAGGTGCAAAACCTCCGCGACCTGATCCCCCAAACGGTGCAGTGGCGAGAGCGAGCGCATCGGTTCCTGAAAGATCATCGAGATACGATCACCGCGCAAGCTGCGCATCTGTTTTTCGGGGGCAGTCGTCAAATCACAACTCGCACCCGCGTGATTATAGCGAATCTCCCCCCCGCGGAGCTGGGCATTTGCTGGCAGAATCCGCAGGATGGATCGACAGGTCAGCGTTTTGCCCGACCCGCTTTCCCCTACAAGAGCGAGGGTTTCACCAGATTCCACAGAAAAGCTGACGCCTTCAACAACAGGAGCCGCTTTTCCAAAGCCGATTGTGAGTGATGATACCTCTAGCAGCGCCATGTCTGTCCTTGTCCCTTGGGCCAGAGTGAACATTATAAAACAAGCGCCGTCCAGCGCTGTTCCCTGTTTGCAACGTGTAATCGCGATGGACGGGCGCGATTGTGTTCTGCGGTAGCGCTGCCGGTTCGGGTCATGCGCTAAGGCCCGAGGTGTATGAACGTCGGGCGCTTGTTCAAAGCGTGGACATCACTGCATCGATCCGTATCATGCAATTTCCGATGACATCCATTTTGATCCTCACGGCGGCCAGATGACAGACCAAAGCTCAAGCCAGAATCCGGACAGGAAGTTCGCCAATACGCTGGCCCGTGGCCTTGGTGTCCTGCGTGTGTTCAGGGCCAGCGATAATGGTTTGACCCATGCCCAAATCGCGGAGCGTACGGGCCTGCCCAAGCCGACGATTTCGCGGCTGACTTATACCCTGTGTGAGTTAGGCTATCTCAGCCATGGAGGTCGAAATGACCGTTTCCGCCTTGGACCCGAGGCGATTGTGCTGGGCTCCGTGGCCTCCCTTGCAGTCAGTTTTGTAGATATGGTCAGCGATGATATGCAGCAGCTTGCTG
This sequence comes from uncultured Sulfitobacter sp., assembly GCF_947499945.1. Taxonomy (GTDB): domain Bacteria; phylum Pseudomonadota; class Alphaproteobacteria; order Rhodobacterales; family Rhodobacteraceae; genus Sulfitobacter. Next base: position 336,532 of record NZ_CANMQD010000002.1, read on the forward strand.
ACGATACAGGCACTCTTGCCCTCATCGCGGTGCGTGACGGTGATCGCATGATGCTGGTGCGCACGTGGCGCCCTGCCACGGCGCAGGCGATCTGGCTGGAGCCTGGGCACCGTATTCCTTTGCTGTGGTCCTCATCGGGGCAGGCGTTTTTGGCTACAATGGACGCAGAGCGGTTTGAGGCACTGGAGCCTGATGCAGATATGCGGGCCGTGCGGCAGGATGGATATGATCAGTTGCTGGGCCAAGGGTTCATCATCGCCGCCGAGGCGACACGCTATGCCAGTACGGTAAACGCGGTGAGTGTTCCCTATGATGCTGGAGAGTTCGGTGAGGCAGTTGCCTTTACTTGCGGGGCCACGCCCGAAACCCTTCCAACGGCACGGATGCACGCGGAGGTTGGTCCCGCTTTGCACCGCCTTGTAAAAGCCCTTGAGATGCGCACAGGCCGCGCACCCGCGCTGAGCCGTCGCGGTTGATGAAATAACTGAGTGAAAGAGAGCCAAAATGTCTGATTCTGTTGACTATAGTGTCCAAGGTCCTGTTGCTGTTTTGCGTATCCAGAACCCGCCTGTGAACGCCCTGTCCCAAGCGGTGCGTCAGGGGCTGTCGGACGCGATGGACCGCGCCGAAGGCGATGCCAACGTAAAGGCGGTGCTTATCGTTGGCGATGGCCGCGCGTTCATTGCGGGTGCGGATATCACGGAATTTGGCAAACCCCCGAAGGCGCCCGCCTTGCCCGATTTGTGCACGCGTATTGAAGGTTCGCCGCTGCTGGTTATTGCCTCCATGCATGGCGTATCGTTGGGCGGCGGGTTGGAAGTCGCCCTTGGTGCGCATTACCGCGTCGCGCAGCCCTCAGCCGTAGTGGGTTTGCCTGAAGTGCATCTGGGCCTTTTGCCCGGCGCAGGCGGCACCCAACGTCTGCCGCGACTGGTGGGGGCTGATAAGGCGATTGAGGCGATCACATCGGGTCGCCAGATTGGCGCTGCCGAAGCGCATGAGATGGGCATTATCGACAAGATTGAAGAGGGCGACCCCCAAGAGGTGGGCCTTGCCTATGCCGCTTCATTACTGGCCGAAAACGCCCCGCGCCGCCCTGTATCGGAACTGCCTGCTGCAGAAGAGATTGATTGGAATGCGGCCTATGAAGGGGTGATGAAAAAGGGTCGTGGCCAGATCAGTGGCGGCGCAGGTGTACGCGCGGTGCAGGCCGCTTCGGAACTGCCATTCGCTGATGGCATGGCGGCTGAGCGTGAACTGTTCATGGAAATGCTGGCCAGCGACCAAAGCAAGGGCATGATTCACGCCTTCTTTAACGAGCGTGCAGTGAGCAACCTGCCCGAGCTGAAAGGGGTTGAGCCACGTCCCCTCAAGGCTATTGGTGTGATCGGCGGCGGAACCATGGGCGCAGGCATCGCCACTGCGGCGCTTTTGTCGAAGATGGACGTTGTCCTGATCGAGATGACGGAGGAGCAAGTCGCTGCCGCGAGAGGCCGCATAGAGGGCAACCTCAGCGGCGCGGTGAAGCGCGGCAAGATCAGCCAAGAGCAATATGACGCGCTAACCACCAAAGCGCTGACCGTGAGCACGCAATACGACACGCTGTCGGACGTTGATCTGGTGATCGAGGCCGTGTTCGAAAATATGAAAGTGAAAAAGGAAGTCTTTGGCAAGCTGGATGTTGTGTGCAAAGCGGGAGCCATTCTCGCCTCCAACACCTCCTATCTGGATGTGGACGAGATTGCGGCGGCCACGTCGCGGCCTGCGGATGTGATCGGGCTGCACTTTTTTTCCCCCGCGCATGTGATGAAGCTGCTCGAAGTTGTGGTGGCCGACAAAACTGCGATTGATGTTGTGGCCACGGGGTTCGCTCTGGGCAAACGCTTGGGCAAGATATCGGTCCGTGCTGGCGTGTGCGACGGGTTCATTGGCAACCGTATTCTGGCCGTTTACCGTACAGTGGCGGATCACATGGTGCTTGATGGAGCTTCACCCTATCAGATTGACAAGGCACTGGTTGACTTCGGCTTTGCCATGGGGCCGTTTGCCGTGGCTGACCTCGCAGGGCTCGACATCGGCTGGATGACCCGCAAGCGCAAAGCACCTGACCGCCACCCCGACGAGCGTGTGCCGACCTATATCGACAAGTTGTGCGAGAAGGGCCACTTCGGGCGCAAGACGGGAGAGGGATACTATCTTTATGAAGCTGGCAGCCGTGCAAGCGTGCCAAACCCCAAAATCCCCGAACTCATCGCAGCCGAGCAGGCGGAATTGAAAATAACGCCACGTGATTTCAGTGATGAGGAGATTGTCAGGCGCTATATGTGTGCCATGGTGAACGAGTCAGCAAAGGTGGTGGAAGAGGGGATCGCCCGACGCCCCGCCGATGTGGATATGGTACTGCTGTTTGGTTACGGATTCCCGCGTTTTTGGGGTGGCCCATTGAAATGGGCAGACCTGCAAGGGCTGGAGGCCGTTCTCGCCGACATCGAGCGGTTCGCGACAGAGGATGCATGGTTCTGGAAACCAAGCGCGCTGTTGCAACAACTTGTGGCGGAGGGTCGCAGCTTTGATGACTTGAACCGCGCTCCAGCTAAGTAAAGCTTGAGTGCACCCGACAGATTGATGGAGAGGAACCTAAAATGGATCTGAGCTATTCCGACGAAGAGATTGCCTTTCGCGACGAAGTACGCGCGTTTTTGGCGGAAAAAGTCACGCCCGAGATGAAAGACAAAGTGCGCGGCAAGGCCGAGCTGACCAAAGCAGACATGGAAAACTGGCATAGCCTGCTGAACGAGAAAGGCTGGCTCGCCCCAAATTGGCCCAAGAAGTTTGGCGGTGCCGAGTGGAACGCTGTGCAAAAGCATATCTTCGAGGAAGAGGCCGCGATGGTCTCTGCCCCGCGGATCGTACCGTTTGGCCTTGGTATGCTGGCACCCGTGTTGCAAAAATTCGGCTCGCAAGAGCAAAACGATTATTGGCTGCCCCGCATCCTGTCGGGTGAGGATTGGTGGTGTCAGGGTTACTCCGAGCCAGGTGCAGGTTCCGACCTTGCCTCGCTCAAAACAACTGCGGTCAAGAACGAAGCAGGCACGCATTACATTGTGAACGGCCAGAAGACGTGGACCACACTGGGCCAGCACGCCAATATGATCTTCTGCCTCGTGCGCACCGATAAGGACGTGAAGCAACAGGAAGGCATTTCCTTCCTGCTGATCGACATGGACACACCGGGCATCGAAGTGCGCCCGATCATCCTGCTTGATGGTACGCCCGAAGTGAACGAAGTCTGGTTTACGGATGTTGAAGTTCCCGTTGAGAACCTTGTGGGCAAAGAGAACGAAGGCTGGACCTATGCCAAATACCTGCTGACCCACGAGCGCACAAACATCGCTGGCGTAGGTTTCTCCCAAGCGGGTCTGTCGGCGGTCAAACGCCTGGCAAAGTCCGAGATGGCGGGCGGCAAACCCCTCATCGAGAACCCGCATTTTGCGGCGCGTGTAGCGCAGGTCGAGATTGATCTGATGGCCATGTCCACGACCAACATGCGCATTGTCTCAAAAGCGGCGGCAGGCACTGCGCCGGGCGTGGAATCCTCTATGCTCAAGGTCAAAGGCACCATCATCCGCCAAGAGATTAACGATCTGGCACGCCGTGCGGCAGGCGCATACGCAATGCCGTTCTCCTCCGAGGCAGTAGAGGGCTCAAACGCGATGATCCCCGATCCGCTGGGCGCAGGTCCTGTCGCGGCCAAGTATTTCAACAACCGCAAATTGTCGATCTTCGGGGGATCAAACGAGATCCAGCGCGGGATTATTGCAAAAGTTACGATGGGAAGCTGAGCCATGAATTTTGATCTGACCGAAGAGCGGCAAATGCTGCAAGATACGCTGCGCCGTTTCCTGCGGGAGAAATACGACACAGCGACCCGTAACAAGATACTGAACTCCGACAGTGGCATGTCCTCCGAGATCTGGGCCGAGTTGGCCGAGCTTGGTGTCATTGGCGCGCTCTTCTCCGAAGAGCATGGCGGCTTTGGTGGCAAAGGATTCGACATCGCAGTGGTGTTCGAAGAGTTGGGCCGCGCAGGAGTTGTTGAGCCTTTCCTCGATACTGCGGTTCTTGCTGGTGGTTTAGTTGCCGATCTGGGAAACGAAGACCAGCAAGCGCATATTGAAAGCATAATCGATGGCAGTCTGCAGATGGCCTTCGCCCACGGTGAGCCGACAAGCCGTTATGACCTGACCCGTGTCAGCACCTCTGCGACAGAGAAGGGTGACGAGATCATCCTGAGTGGGCGCAAAGCTGTTGTCGTGAACGCCGAAGCTGCCGATATGCTGGTGGTCTCCGCGCGTGAGAGCGGTGCGCAGGATGATGCGGATGGTATCTCGCTGTTCTTGGTTCCCAAAGATGCAAAAGGTCTGACCATTCAGGGCTATGCTCTGCTCGCAGGGGGCCGCGCTGCCGAAGTCACGCTGGACGATGTGGCGGTTCCAGCATCGAGCCGTTTGGGTGCGGCTGGCAAAGCGGCGGATGCCATTGAGGCGCGTATCGCTGCGGCAAACGTCGCCCAGACCGCTGAGACTTTGGGCGCGATGGAGACGGCTTGCTACCTGACCAAAGATTATCTTGGCACGCGCAAGCAGTTTGGCCGCCCGATTGGCACATTCCAAGCCTTGGCGCATCGTTTCTCCGATCTGTTGATCGAGATGGAGCAGGCACGCTCTGCTGTCATCCTCGCCGCAGGTCATCTGGAAGCCGAGCGCGGCGTGCGTGAGCGCAACATATCCGCCACCAAGAACCTGATTGGTCGCGTCGGCCGTCTGGTGGGCGAAGAGAGCATTCAGTTGCATGGCGGCATTGCCATGACCCAAGAATACGAACTGGCTCATATCGCCAAGCGTATTGTGATGGCTGATCACCGTTTCGGTGATGTGGATCACCACCTGGAGCGGTTTATTGCCCTCGCCGCAGCATAACGAAGACGCCGGTTTCATCCATGGTGAGACCGGCACACAACGCCTTGTCGGCTATGTCGTGGATGTTCGGGACACGGCACATGGGCGTTGCTATCTTGATGTGACCGATGACCACCTCAACCGCCATGGTGTATTGCACGGCGGGATCGCTGTGACGCTGCTGGATAACGCGTGCGGGACAACCGGATCGCTCACGGTGGATGCGACGGGCAAAGCGCCGTTTCTGACGGTCTCGATGAATACACAATTTGTAGGCTCTGGCAAACGGGGCCGCATGACGGCAACGGGCACAGTGACGGGCGGCGGGCGCAGCCTGCTGTTCATCAGCGCCGAATTGCGCCACGAGGACGGCACATTGGTGGCCACATCAACGGGCGTGTTCAAACGCGTTCCACAAGAGAAACTAACATAACGGGAGAGATATCATGAGCGCACGGTTGGAAGACGCAGGCGACCGCCTGATCATCTGGAACGGGAACACGGACAAACGCGGCGCACTCTCGCCCGAACTCTATGCCTGCATCATGCAAGCCTGTGAGATGGCCTCCGAGCGGCGCATCCGCTCGATTATCCTGACCGCAGAGGGGCCGTTTTTCTGTGCGGGGGGCGACCTCAACCAGCTCATCAAAAGCCAAGGCATGTCGGCCGAAGACCGCACCGCGCGTATTGACGGGCTGCACGATGTGATCCGCGCCATGCGTGCTTGTCCTGTGCCGTTTATCGCGGCTGTTGAGGGCGGCGCTGCGGGTGCTGGCCTCAGCTTTGCACTGGCCTGTGATATTGTTGTCGCCGCGAAGGGCGCGAAATTCGTGGCGGCCTATGTCAAAGCGGGGCTTGTGCCTGATGGCGGCCTCACGGCGCATTTGGCCCGTGCGCTACCCCGGCAGCTGAGCATGGAGATGTGTATGCTGGCCCAGCCTGTGCTGGCCGAGCGTATGCATGATCTGGGTGTGGTCAACACACTCACCGAGGTTGGCGGCACAATCGATGTGGCACGCGCATACGCAGACCGCTTTGCAGCGGGGCCGCGCGATGCACAGGCGGCGATCCGCAAAATGGTGGCTGCTGCATATGATGCGACAGAGGCAGAACAGCTGGACCATGAGCGTGACGCTATGGGTCATGCGACTGGCGCGCCCGAGGCTGCCGAAGGCATCGCGGCATTTTTAGAAAAACGCAGCCCGAATTACGGCTGAACAGGAGTACGGCGCATGGCACGGGTTGAAGATTTTCTGAAAGATCGCGTTGCGGTCGCCCCCGACAGCACTGCGCTGAGCGATTCCAGTGGTGTGAAATGGAGCTACGCAGAGCTTGACCGCGCCAGTGACGACCTCGCGGCGGAATTGCGCAAGGCGGGTGTGCAGCCCACTGACCGTGTGTTGCTGCTGGTAGAGAATTGCGCAGCGGCGGTTGCGGCCCTGCATGCAGCGTGGAAAGTGGGCGCTGTTATCATCCCCTTCAACGCGCGGCAGACAGAGGCAGAAGTCGCCAAAGTTCTCAAACATGCCACTCCTGCGGCGATCCTGATGACCTCCCATGTCTCGCCTGATGCGGCCGCACATGGGGCGCGGATGGGTGCACACGAGATCACGGGTGCCTTTGGATCATTGCTGCTGGCGCAGGGGACTTCAGATCCCGATGCGGATCTGCATGATGTGGCCGTGCTGCTTTATACTACGGGTACCACGGGCGACCCTAAGGGCGTAATGCTCACCCATAGCGGCATCCGGTTTGGCGGCATGGCCTCCAGCGGGTTGCGTAAAATGACGCCTGATGATGTGGTCTATGGCGTGCTTCCGATGAGCCATGTGTTCGGCTTGATCTCTGTGCTGACGGGGGCTTGTTTTACTGGTGCGCATGTCCAGATCGAAGCGCGGTTTTCGGCGCAAAAACTGTATGATGCTGCGATGGGCGGGATCACGATCATTCCTGCAGTCCCACAGATGCACGCGCTTGTCATGCAATACACTAAAGAGCAGGGGATGGAGCGTCTGGGCGCGCCGAAGCTGCGCTATGTCTCTTCCGGTGGTGCGCCGCTTGACCCTGCGTGGAAGCGTAAGGCCGAAGCGTTTTACGAGCTACCATTACAAAACGGCTTTGGCATGACAGAGACTTCGTCAGGCGCTTCCGCCACAAACAATCCCATCGGCTCCCCTGATATTTCCGTTGGGCCGGTGACACCCGGCACTGAGGCGATGATTGACGTGAACGCGCCGGGCGGCAATGGCGTAGACGAGGGCGAAGTACTGGTGCGCGGTCCGCACCTTATGAAAGGCTATTACCGCAACGAGGCGGCTACTGCTGCGGCGTTGACGCCGGAGGGTTGGTTGCGCACGGGTGATCTGGGCAAGATAGACGCCGAGAATAAGCTGCACATTCTGGGTCGGTCAAAAGAGTTGATCATCCACGGTGGGTTCAACGTCTATCCCCCCGAAGTCGAGGCGGCCCTCAACGATCACCCGCAGGTAATACAGTCCGCAGTCGTTGGTCGCACCAAGGATGGCGATGAGGAAGTGCTTGCCTTTGTTCAAGTGTCAGACAGTGATCGCCCTAGTGTCGAGGAACTGCGTGCCTTCGTGAAGGAGCGGCTGGCGGGTTACAAGCGGCCCAAGCATATCGTTTTGGCCACGGCATTGCCCGCGGCCCCGACAGGCAAACTGCTCAAGCATAAGATGATCGAGGTCTTGGGCGGCGATCTGCCCTAAAGCAACGAATTCTTAAGTATAGACGCCCGCCGCCGCTTCGCGGATGTTTCGGATGTTTGTGCCGTAGGGGGCGGGGTCCGTGACCGACCCGCCTTTGAACACGGCTGAACCCGCAACCAGCACATCGGCACCTGCCGCCGCCACGATGGGTGCGGTCTTTGGGTCAACGCCGCCGTCGATCTCGATATGGATGGGGCGGTTGCCGATCATGGCGCGCAGAGTTTTGATCTTGTCACTCATATCGATGAATTTCTGACCGCCAAAACCGGGGTTCACAGTCATCACACAGATCAGGTCGGTGAGGTCAAGTAACTCGGCCACTGCTGATGCAGGTGTGCCGGGGTTAAGTGCTACACCAGCCTTGGCTCCCGTCGCGCGGATCGCTTGGAGCGTACGGTGAATGTGGGGTGTTGCTTCGACATGGGCAGTGATGAAGTCTGCCCCTGCCTTTGCGAAATCCTCGATATAGGCATCGACGGGAGAGATCATCAGATGCACGTCCATGATCCCTTTGATGTGGGGGCGGATGGCGGCACAAGTGGCCGCACCGAAGGTGATGTTTGGCACGAAATGTCCGTCCATGACGTCAACGTGTATCCAATCCGCGCCCTGCGTCTCAACGGCAGCACATTCCGCACCGAAATTGGCAAAGTCGGATGCAAGGATGGAAGGGGCAATTTTGATGGAACGATCAAAGGACATGGGCAGCAGCCTTTCTGTGTCTGGGTTGGGGAGGTCATAGCCCTTGTTGCGGTGCAGGGCAATCAGGCGATAGGGCTGTTTGCTTGACTATTTGCGAAGGCCAAGGGCAAGCTGGACCTGAAAAACAATGGGGAGAAGAGACATGACAATTCTAACACGCCGCCAAACACTGGCGAGTATCACAGCTTCTGCGGCTGCATTGGGGCTGGCGGTTCCAGCGATTGCATCTGGTCGCAAGATCACACTCGGCGCACTGCGCTTTACCAGCCATTCCGGCACTTTCGTCGCGCTTGAGCGGGAGTATTTCAAGCAGGCGGGTTTGGATGTCGAAGTCAAATTCTTCCAAGCGGCGCAGCCGATGGCCGTGGCAATTGCCAGTGGCGATGTGGACTATGCTGTGACCGCGATTTCTGGTGGCCTTGTATCGCTCGCCGATAAGGGCGCGATCAAGGTTATCGGTGGCGCCTTGCAGGAGGAAACGGGCATTGACGGTCAGAAATTCCTCGTTTCAGATGCCGCGTTCAAAGCAGGGATTACCGCGCCTTCCATGTTGGATGGCAAATCCTTCGGGATGAGCACGGCAGGTTCATCGTTCCATTACATGGGCTCGAAAATGGCCGAGGCTGAGGGGATCAGCCTCAACTTCAAACCATTGCAAAAAGTGGGCGCAATCATTGGTGCGCTCAAGTCTGGCCAGATTGATGCGTGGTCTATTGTGCCCCATATCGCCAAGCCTTTGGCGGGGTCTGGTGCTGTGCATATCATCGGTGATGTTGCGACGTATTTACCTGATTATCAGGTCACCACGGTCTTTACCTCCGCCAAGAACGCAGCCGAGGAAAAGCAGATGACCACTGATTATCTCGCAGCATATTCAAAAGGTGTCGCCGATTACAACGCAGCCATGATCGCCAAGGACGGCGGCGAGGATGGCATGAACGCGATGGTCGATCTGATCCATAAATATGTCTATACGGACCGCCCGCGCGAAAAAGCCGCCCCCTCCATCATCAACGGCACCATGCGCCTGAACGAGGGTGCAAAAATGAATGTCGCCTCCGTGCGCGACCAGCTTGAGTGGTTCCAGTCTGAGGATTTGGTGGGTAAGGATATTACCTTCGATACGCTGGTGGATACGTCCTATGTCGAAACTGTGGGCGCGTAACCAAGACGCACACATATCCAGGGGCAGGGCGCTCAACGCTCTGCCCTTGTTTTCGGAAGGCATGAAATGTTCTTTATCAGATGTGGCGGCTTGGTCGCATGGCTTCTTATTGTTGTGGGTCTGCTAAGGGCTGCTCTGGGCGTCTATGTTGCCTTTTCTGGGACTCCGATTGAAATGGCTGTGTCTGTGGCGCGTATGCTAGGTGCTGCCACGTTGACGGAGGCCATCTTGGGCGGGCTGGCACTCTTTGCCGCGGGCATCGTGCTGGGGCTTTTGGTGCAAATCGCAAAGGGCGTGAAGTTTGACTGAGGATATTCCGTGGATTTGATGCTTAATGCTGTAACGCACCGATACGGCGAAACTGATGTGCTGCGCGATGTGTCGTTGGACATTCCGTCAGGGCGGATCACCTGCATCGTTGGGCCGTCAGGCTGTGGGAAATCCACGTTGTTGCGGCTACTGGGCGGGTTGGAGCAGCCGACAGAGGGTGCAGTGCTTCAGGTAGGCTCCGCGCCCAAGGGGTGTTTGAACGCGCTCACCTACATCTTTCAGGATTTCGCGTTGCTGCCGTGGCGCACGGTGGAGGGGAATGTAGCGCTGGTGCTCGAGGACCACGGTCTCAGCAATCAAGCTGCTATCATCGCCGATGTTCTGGCCCGCACGCGGCTCACGGATTTTGCAGGCGCACTGCCCAAGCAGCTGTCGGGCGGCATGAAGCAGCGTGTTGCGATTGCGCGTGCCTTGGCGGTAAACCCTGCGGTGATGCTGATGGATGAGCCTTTGTCCGCGCTCGACAGTCAGACGCGCGAATTGCTGATGGATGATCTGGTCGGGCTCTGGACGCGGACGCCTTTTACCGCGGTTTATGTGACGCATAATCTGGCGGAGGCTGTGCGTCTTGGCCACCGGATCGTTGTGCTCTCGCGCCGCCCGGGGGAAGTGCGCGAGATTGTCGAAATTGAAACTCCGCTGGCGGAACGTGCCTATGGCGATGCGGCCCTTGAGGCGCAGCAGCAGCATCTTTGGGGCCTCATGCGTGATGAGGCAGCAGCGGCGGATGCGGAGCTTTTGAATGTCTGATCGTGTTCCTTTTCGGGGGGGCGGCTTTGCCCCAGTGCGTGTGCGCGGCCTTGGGATTGCGGTTTTTATCCTGCTCATCGCTTTTGCCGAATGGGGTACGCAAAGCGGGTGGATCTCTGCACTGACCTTGCCCAAGCCGTCCGATGTGTTGGGCACTTTCGTTGAGCTTTGGAACTCTGGGCTGTTGTTTAAACATCTGCTCCCCTCGCTAAGCCGTTTGGCGGTGGGGGCAACGATGGGGGCGATTGTTGGCATTTCCGTGGGGGTGATGATCGGGCTGTTTGCCTATGTGCGGGCGGGTCTTGTCCCGCTGGTCGCTGCGATTTTTCCGATCCCCAAGATCGCGCTGCTGCCGCTGTTTGTGATCTGGTTCGGGATTGATGAAGGGTCCAAATATGCGCTGATCGCATTTGGGACATTTACGCCCACGGTGGTGGCGACCTATGCAGCCGTTGACAATGTGGACCGCACGTTGATCCGCATGGGGCAGAGTTTCGGCCTGAGCTGGTGGTCGATTGTCCGCAAGATCGTGTTGCCCGGTGCGATGCCTGGTATCCTGTCAGGCCTTCGCATCTCACTCACGATCGCGATTATCCTGCTGGTCGCAGCGGAAATGCTGGGCGCGGAATACGGTGTCGGTGCCTATATTCTAGAGGCGGGCAGCCTCTATGATCTGGAGCGGTTGTTTGCAGGTGTTGTGATCCTGTCGGTGCTGGGGGTTCTGCTGTCTTGGGTCATTGGGATGCTGGAGCGGCGTGTGCTGCGCTGGCGGGTTTAGGGCCGTTTCGGACATATAGGACATACTTATTGACCTAAATTGCGAATCCATGCTTTGTACCCTGAGACAGTTGTTCGGGAGGGACAAATGATGGACTGGCACCAGATATTCGCAACGCGCAACGACCGTATGAAGGCCAGCGAAATCCGCGAGCTTTTGAAGCTTTTGGATCAGCCTGACATCATCTCCTTTGCGGGTGGCATCCCTGACCCTGACTTGTTTCCAGCGCAAGCGTTTCAGGAGGCTTTTGCAAATGCGCTGACGCCCGAAAACCAAGCGACGGCTTTGCAGTATTCGGTGTCCGAAGGCTACGGGCCGCTGCGCGACTGGATCGTGGGTGAAATGGCGCGTCTGGGCATTCCTTGTACCCGCGACAACGTGTTGATCACGTCCGGTTCCCAACAGGCGCTGGATTATCTGGGCAAGCTGCTGCTCAGCCCCGGTGATACGGCGCTGGTCGGCTGGCCGACCTACTTGGGCGCATTGGGCGCGTTCAACGCCTATGAGCCGCGCTATGACCGCCTTGACCCTGAAACAAACCGCTCTGCCACGGATTATGCCGAGGCGGCAGGTGAGGGGCGCGTGAAGTTTGCCTATATGTCCGTTGATTTTGCCAATCCCACGGGCAAGACGCTGGATGCGGGGATGCGCGAGCGGGTCATTGATCTGGCAGACGAGCTGGACATCGCCGTGATTGAAGATGCCGCCTATCAAAGCCTGCGATACGAGGGCGAGGCGCTTTCGCCTGTGTTGGCCCGCGAGATTGAGCGTAAGGGCGATATCAACGCCTGCCGCACGCTTTATTGTGGCAGCTTCTCCAAAACTCTGGCCCCCGGTTTGCGTGTTGGATGGGTCTGTGGTGCACAAGAGGTAATCAGCCAGTTGGTATTGCTCAAACAGGCGGCGGATTTGCACAGCTCCACCATAAACCAGATGGCGATTGCCACAGTGGCAAATGCGCAGTTTGATGCTCATGTAGCCAAGATTAAGTTAGCATATAGTGCGCGGCGTGATCGTATGCTGGCTGCTTTGGAAACACATATGCCCAAAGGGGTGACTTGGACCCGCCCCGAAGGTGGTATGTTTATCTGGCTGGAACTGCCCAAGCATATGAATTGCGCCGACTTGCTTGCCCAATCGCTCAAGTCCGAGCGGGTTGCCTTTGTCCCCGGTCATGCGTTTTTTGCAGACGGGTCTGGCACCAACACCATGCGCCTGAGCTTTAGCCGCACGGACGAAGCCAGCATCGACGAGGGTATTGCACGTCTGGGTCGGCTGATTGCTGCCGCTGTTTGAACGTTTGAGTGATTGAACAGCGCATCTGCTGCGCATAGATAGCGATCATGAATAAATCTCTGGCCTTTTGTATGACCCTGTTCGCGGCGCCGCTGGCGGCGCATCCGCATATTTTTGTGAACACAGGGCTTTCGTTTGTGCTCGATGATGAAAATCGCCTGACCCATGTGCAGGTCACGTGGGAGTATGACGATCTTTACTCCCTGCTGGTGACCGAGGACATGGGCGTGGACAGTGACTATGACGGTGTCCTGAATGCCGAAGACATTGCTGTGTTAACGGGTTTCGATATGCAGTGGATCGAGGGGTACAACGGCGATCTGGTGGGGATGGTGGACGGTGCATCCCTTGGATTGTCTGCACCTTCTGCGCCAACAGCAACCCTGCGGGATGGCAAGATTGTTACCACCCACCTGCGTGCCGTCGAGGGGGCGCCCAAGATCACGAAGGCGGCTCAATTTTTGCCCTATGACGGGACGTATTACACAGCCTACGAAGTGCGCCTGCCTGTCGAAATACAAGGCGGACGCGGCTGTGCGGTGGCGATAGCAGAGCCTGATATCGAAGGCGCACTTGCCATGACAAAAGCAGAACTCGGTGCGCTGCCGATGGATTTCGATATGGAGGCCGCAGGGCTTGGTGATATTGGTCGCCGCTTTGCCACAGAAGTTAAAATCACATGCGCCGCGCAATAGGAGCAGCTCTCCTGCTGGCCTGCACGGTGGTTGCATGGCTCTGGTGGAGTGGCGGGTTCGACCAGATGGCCGCATGGGCCGCGGGTGAGCAACGCAACTTTCAAAACGGTATCGCGCGTACGTTACGGGCTTTGCGCGGTGGGGATGGCGGTGCTTTTGCCCTGCTGATGGGCAGCTGTTTTGCCTACGGGTTCTTCCATGCCATCGGTCCAGGCCACGGAAAACTGTTGGTGGGCGGATATGGCATGGCCCGCACGGTTCCTATTGGGCGTTTGTCCCTCATAGCATTTCTTTCCAGCCTTGGCCAAGCGGTCACTGCGATTGTACTGGCCTTTGGCGGTTTGTGGCTTTTGGGGCTGACACGCGAACGAATGGTGGGGGCGGCTGAGGACTGGCTTGCCCCGTTCAGCTATGCGCTGATCGCAGCAATCGGCCTGTGGCTGGTCTGGCGCGGCGTAGCGCGGTTGCGCCGCACCCAGGCCACTCTCGGACATGCGCATCATGGTCCCTCTGATACATGTTCAAGCTGCGGACACAGACACGGGCCGTCCATAGAGGAGGCCGAGACTGCGACAAGCCTGCGCGACGCGCTTGTCTTGATCGCAGGGATTGCTGTGCGGCCCTGCACAGGTGCGTTGTTCGTGCTGATCATTACGTGGCAAATGGATATTCCTCTCGTTGGGATTGCGGGTGCCTTTGCCATGGCGCTCGGTACTGCCTCGGTCACGGTTGCCGTTGGCATTGCAGCAAGCGGATTTCGCGGCGGTGTGATGCGTAGTCTGGCCAGTGCCAGTGCGCTGAACTGGGTAATGCCTATGTTCGAGATCGCAGCGGGTCTGATTGTGGTGGCGCTCTCCGCGGCGCTTTTGATCCGCTTGCTCTAGGCCTTTCATCCGGCTCCGAACTTGTTCGTCTGCTTAACGGTTTGATGAAATCATTGAGCGCTTAGCTGCTGTTAATCTTTGCAAGATAGGAAGAAGAGAAGCCTTTCCCAGCGGAGATTTCTCGTTTGTCCCTGTTTGCGATTTTTACACAAATTCGCGGTGATCCCGATTCTGGCGCTCGCGGAACAGTACCGGACGGGCGACACGTCGCAGGTTGGCGCGGATTTCGACAGCGCATGACCGTGTCGAGGCGTGGAAGCCGGCTTTTGGTCCTAATCTGTCTGTTGGTGAGCATTTGGGGCTTCAGCTACACCACTAGATTTGAGCAGCTGCATGCGCAATTTCAGTTTCGCAAACTTACCATGAATGGTGTGGGCGGTATCAATTTGCGCATTCGGAATTACGCCCAAGTGCTGGTCGGTATGAGTGCTTATATTGCTACCGACTCCCAAGTGGATGTCGGAAAGATCGAGACATATATGAACGGCCTCAATCTTGAGCAGAATGCGCCCGGCTTGCAGGGGTTTGCTTTTATCCGCGCCGTTCCCGCACAAGACATCACACTGATCGAACGCGCAACTGGCTCACCGCAGGGTATGACGCTCGCGTTTAAGTCGCGAGATCAGGGCAGTGAAACGCTCATCGTTACCACTTTCGGGCCAGAGTCGGAGTATGGGGGGCTCATCGGGGTCGATAGGTTGGCCGAAGCAGATGTGCGAGATGCGCTCGACTTTGCACGCAGCAGCCGGGAAACTGTTCTGGTCCGCAGCAAGGCCATGCCGGCCAAGGCTGAATTGCTGATGCTACAGGCCGTATACGCGCCAAGCGTTGCGGCTGGCGATACTATTCACGTCTTCAAAGGGTGGGTGATGGCTCCCTTTAGCGTTGAAACGATACTTGGTGGGGTCACTTCGGAGTTTGGCACTTTATATGATCTGAATGTCTACCAAGGGTCATTGCCCGAGGTTGAGCAGGCATTGTTTTTGACCCCTGAAGAGGATGTTGTTGAGGGACACTTCAGACATAACTACACCATAGAGCAATACGGCAGTCATTGGCTCCTTGAATTCTCAAGTAAGCCAAAATTTGATAGGCGCTACAGCAGTTCCTTTCCCTATCTGCTGCTTGGGATGGGCCTTGCGTTTACGGCGCTTGTGCATTCCGCGCTAAGGGCTACGGCGATGCGACACCGATCCCTGAAGTTGATGGCTGAACTACGTGCGAGACAGCTTGGGGCGCGTGAGGAAGAAAATCGTGCGCTGCTCGACACCAGTGTATCGGTCGTCATGGTGCTCAACGAGAAGGGGCAGATAACCTTTGCAAATGAGGGGGCCGCCTCCTTGTTTGGTATTTCGCAGGCGACGTTTAAAGGCCAGAATTTCGAAAGTGTTGTCCGCATGCGCAGCGGGGAGCGCATCTGTGATATTTGCAATGCAGAAGGAATGACGTCCATCGGTGAAAGATTATTGCTGGATGTACAAACGAACACGTGGCGTACCGCTGAAGGGACAGTGCATAAGACGGTATTGATCCGCGATGTGACGGAACAAATTTCCAGCCGCAGGGCGATAGAAGCATTGCACCAACGCTACGAAACCGCGCTAACGGGGGCCGGTATCGGCATCTTTGATATCGATCGCGTTACAGGAAAAGGGGAGTTGTCAGAGACGTGGCACAAGATCATGGGAACCGATGATTTGACGCCCCCGTTTGACTGGGAGCGAGATTTTTTGTCGCGGGTCCATCCTGACGATTTGCCCGCGTTGATTGCGGCAGATCGCAAGTGCTTTTCTGGTGAGGCGGAGCGGAGCATCACTGAATATCGCATCCGCTGTGGTGAGCAGTGGCGCTGGATGTATTCAAACGCGGTGCCTGTCTCGCGTAGCAGCGACGGGCTTCCTACAAAACTGATCGGTGCCCAAATGGACATCACCGATCTGCGCGAAGTGCGCCATGCACTGGAGCTGAGCGAGGCACGTTTCCGCATGGTTTTGGAAGATGCACCTGTTGGGATGGCGGTCATGAACGAGCATGGGCAGTTTATTGGCGTGAATGCGGCACTTGCGACGCTGAGTGGGTATGATGTTAAAGCAATGCGCAAAAGTATGCGGCTCGCACAGCTGCTGTCGCGCAAGGATTTTGTAATATTATCGCGTGATGTGCGTGCATTACTCAAATCCGATACGGCCAGTACCTATCAGAACCAGTTTCAGTTGCGCACGCGCAGCGGCGAAAACCGATGGGGCTTGTTCAACCTGAACTGGACCTATGACAAAAACCGATCTGAGAATGTCTATATTGCACAGATCATTGATATCACTGATCAAAAACGAATTGAACAAATCAAAAGCGAGTTTGTCGCGACCGTGAGCCATGAATTGCGCACGCCGCTCACCTCGATCAAGGGTGCTTTAGGGTTGCTTTCGGTGACGCAGCCTCTTCCCGAAGGGGCGCTTCGATTGCTTGATATAGCAAGTGTAAATGTCGACAGGCTAACGGCGATTGTAAATGATATTCTCGATCTTGAAAAAATATCCTCGGGTGAGGTGCCGTTTGCAATCGAAAGCCTCTCCCTAGAAGAGATTGCTGTCAATGCGGTGGCTCAAATGCAGGAATTTGCACACGAACATGGAAACACGCTCGAACTGATTAACAACCACGATGGCGTACTGGTCGAAGGCGATGCTCGGCGGTTGCAGCAAGTTCTGGGCAGTTTACTTTCAAACGCGAGTAAATTCTCTGATCCTGACACCTCCGTCGTTGTTCGAACAAATATGCGTGGTGTTGACGCGATCATAGAAGTTGAAAATATTGGCCCCCCTGTGCCCGAGGGATTTCAGGCCCATTTGTTTAACGCATTTACGCAAGCGGATGGATCGGACACGCGGATCGCAGGCGGGGCAGGTCTTGGCCTTAATATCGCCAAGCAGATCGTTCTGCGACATGGTGGACAGATCGGATTTGAACGACGATCTGGTAGGCAAACAATGTTTTGGTTTTCCTGCCCCTTGGCAAAGACGACGTCATCAAAAACGATAGAAGAACGGATGAATGACATCGCGGCTTCTGTGCCGGTTCTGCCATAGATTGTTTGAGTCGGTGAGGATGAAATCCTCGCGGCAAAAATTGCTGGTGAACTGGAAGGCGTAGGCGATGTTCATCTTCGGGGAGGGTGCACGTAAGATGCACTGCACTTTTCTACCACGCTTTGTTATTTTCTAATAATCGAATGCAAAATCGCCAAAACACAGGATGAAGAGGCGCTCCCCCGCTTAACGCAGCGCTACCCTGAAGCTGCGTTTCTTGGCGTTGCACAGACCAAATCTAAGTATCACGATTAGTGGTTTGCTGAACCTCTGATCGGTCCCAAGCGTGGGGTAACAGATATCGTTGAACGGTTGAAGGTCTTGATTGATGGATTGGCTCACGACGAAAATAAGAAGGCACGATACACCGCGCATCGCCTCAAAATCGTCAATTTGCTGGAAGATAGTTCACCCAAGCACGAAATTACGAAAACCGTTTGAAAAATGACAGATTTGGAGATGCACCCCATGAACGAGAATGCTGGCTTTTCTACGCGCAGTGCTCTTTTAAGCGGGATCGCGTTTGGAGCGATTTGGTATGTCGGTGCGCAGACCATTCTAGCTTCATCAGCACTTCCGCTTACGTCATTACCTATCTCTGGCGCACTTTTTTTAGCCGCTAGCATACCTGCGTTTTTGCTGCGGCAGGGTCGCGCAAAGGAAGATCAATTTACGGCGTTTGACTTCCTCGATGACCCAGTGTGGGTGATCCAGCGGACAAACGGAAGAGTCTGTTATGAAAATAGTGCTGCTTTGCAATGCATTGGGCGAACTGGTGATGCCCTGATCGGTCGTTCTGTCTGGGATATTTGGCCTACGGAAAACTGCGGAGACCTTCGCGGGATGCCATCGGAGTCAAAGTCTCTCGATCCCAAACCGATCCAGATGGAGGGGCGCCACTTCCTCGCGGTAGCCAAGGATATTGACGATGGTGAGCGCGTGATGCTGATGTATCGCGATGTTTCTACTGATGTAGCGCAGCGGAAAATGGCAGAAGAATGTATGGCAACAGTTAGCCATGAACTAAGATCACCGCTGACGTCAATCAAAGGATCTATGGGATTATTGTTGTCAAATGCATCTGGGGATATGTC
The DNA here is from genome assembly GCF_947499945.1 of uncultured Sulfitobacter sp. GTDB lineage: Bacteria > Pseudomonadota > Alphaproteobacteria > Rhodobacterales > Rhodobacteraceae > Sulfitobacter. The sequence goes on from NZ_CANMQD010000002.1 coordinate 354,996, forward strand.
AGCATCGGCGCGCAAACTTCTTAGCGTCGCACACAGAAACGCTGACCGGATGTCTCATATTCTGAATGATATTCTCGAAACGCAGAAGATTGCCGAAGGACGGATGGCAATCGATCCTCGCGTGTTTGACTTGGCGGCGCTGCTTCGTGACGTCATCGATACATCGGCCCTAATTTTCCAACGATTTGATCTTACTATTGACCTCGTTGGTGCGGATGCTCCTGTTTGGTTAAACAGTGATGCACACCGTATCATGCAGGTTCTGGACAATTTGCTGACTAACGCAGCTAAATTCTCCAGAACGGGTGGAACTATTACTGTTTCGCTCAAGACCTCGGCGGGTGGTGTGATCCTTTGCGTGCAGGACTATGGTATTGGAATTCCGCAAAACGATCAAAACAAGGTATTCGAGAGGTTTGCCGATATGACTAATTCAAATCGCGGCAGAAACGGCGGCTCGGGACTTGGGTTGAGCATTTGTAAAGGAATTGTAGACACTTTGGGCGGTAGAATTGAGTTTGAGAGTAGAGAAGGGGCAGGCACGGTATTTCAAGTGAGCTTACCACGCCAAATCGGTACATCGATTACCTTGCGTGCTACTGAAAACATGCAAAACGCAGGGTGAGTCCTGTTGATTAGGGATATCGATGATAAAGCTGCTACATGTCGAAGACGATGCGGATATTCGGGAGATCGTGAAACTGTCGCTTGAGCTTCGCGACGAATTTGAAGTGGTTCAATGCTCCTCTGGCCCTGATGCGTTATCGTGCCTCGAAACCTTTACGCCAGATGTTATTCTGTTGGATATGATGATGCCAGGGATGACGGGGAAGGAAGCACTCTCGCTCATGCGTGAACGCCCACATGTCAAAGATACACCCGCGATATTCATGACCGCACGCGCACAAAGTTCGCAGTTGGAAGAATTGCGGGCTGCAGGTGCCGCCGAAGTTATTAGTAAACCGTTTGATCCGATGACACTGGGTGATCAGATCAAGTCAACAATGGGTTGAGGCGATTTCGCTTATTCAGCCAGACCGTCGCAGGCCTCGACAAACGTATCAATGAACCAGATAATTTCACCGGGGCAAACGGCAAGGTCTGCATAGGGCCCTTCAATGTGAGCAATGATCTGAGCCTCGCAATGCTGCGCGGTAATTCCTAGCGCTTCATATCCAACTGTCCCTGCTGTTCCAGCGATCTGGTGCAGTATGCTGCGTGCAGCTTCAAGATTTGCATTGATCTCTTCGGCTGTTTCGCCGTCCCATGCAGCCAATGCGTGCCGGGCGATGTTGACCTTGCGGTGTTCGAGCAAGTCAAGAAAGCGCAGGCGTATCCGGTCAAGACCGGGAATCTGTAGAGCTACAGAACTCATGCTAATCTCCCCGTATGAAAAAAGTCTGATTTGAGGCGCTCGAATTCTGCTGCGGCGTGTTCGGCTGATGTTTGTGCTTTGCCCAGCGCGCTAAGCACTTGATCATTGGATTTCCAGACCAATCTGATGGCATTCCCTGCGCTAACACGGGGATAAAGCTCTGCACTGGTGTTCGATACGATCTTCATCTGGTTTAGATGAAGGTTTACTGCGGCCATCAGTTTGGACATCTCTGGGCGCCAGCCGCTTTCGGTGATGCACAGATAGGTCCCGTTACCGGCATAAGTCATGAGGAACTGATGATCGGCCAAACAATCCGAGATACATTCGGCCACATCCTCAAGTAGAAATTTGAATTCTGCTGGCGAAAGTGCTTCGCAGTAGGTTTCTGGTTTGCGGAGTGTGAATGCAAAAACGGTTGAACCAAAAAGCGAGCTTCGTGATAGCTGCGCGACATAGTTTTCCATGGCGCTGCATGCTATCACATTGTCGATATCGTTAAGTTCAACAGGAGCATGCAAATCGACTGCGTCATCTTTACCAACCGCAATTTTTAGCGCACTCGGCGCAAAGAGCTTAGCCGTAACAGTCTTGCGGCTCAGGACGAGCTGTTCTGCCATGCTGATACGGGTTTTGAACTCGATCATGTCAAACGGTTTGGTGATATAGTCGGATGCGCCAGCTGCGAAGGCATCGTCGATATAACGCTTCTCCGACATGGCCGTGAGCATAATAATCGGCGAAGTAGCATGATTTGGCAACTTGCGGATCTGACGGGCCAGTTCGATGCCGTCCATTTGGGGCATCTGGATGTCATTCAGAAAACACTCGATATACGCTGGATCATTTTTCGAAAGTAGGTCAAGCGCTTCGGACGCGCTCTTTGCGGTGACCACGTCGTGCTGTCCGACAGTGATCAGAAACTGTGACACGAGTTCCAAGATAATCGGATCATCATCGGTCGCAAGAATTCTCACCTTGGGCACTCCACAAACAACGCAACGCAATAAACTACAAGGGAGGTTTTGACGTGGAAAAGCGGCGGAAATTGGACAATTTGATAGCCACGATAAGGTGCTTTTCTGTGGCGTTTTTTCTATCCGTTATGGTGCAAACGCCCTGAAACTTGAATCAGAAAATGTGCATCTCTACCAACTCTCAGGTCCGGATTATGCGCAAGGTGCAAGGCCATGTTGTTCAAGATAGCTCCGCATCGGGCGTGCTATATGTGCTCTACATAACAAGATCAGGGCCTCAACATTGCCGTACTCAAGCGCGTCTATCATTTTCTTATGTTCATCTTGTGCCAAAGAAAGATAACCCGCCCGATGAAAGCCGTTTGTGCGCACAGGATAGGTACGCTGTGCTTGAAGCTCAATCGCCTCGGCTAATACGGGATTGCCACAGCACGCAAAAATGGTGGCATGGAAGCGGTTATTTATGTGAAATACCTTTTCCAAATCGCCTTGCGATGAGGCAGCCACGTGAGCGTCATTCAGAGTGCGTAACGCTGCAATGGTTTTTGGGTCCACAGGAAATTTTATTCGGCGCAAAGCAGCTGTGTGCAGGATGTCGCGCAATTCATAAATTTGCTGAATTTCTTCACCTGAATAGCCGCAAACATGCGCACCTTTGTTCGTTTCACGCACGACCAACGCCTGCGAAACGAGGATATCAATGGCACGGCGAACGCGGTGACGGGAAGCTGCAAACTCGGCCATCAAGTCGTCTTCAATCAACCTGTGAAAAGGCGCAATTTTTCCAAAAATAATCTGCATTGCCAATGAATTTGCAATCGCGTTTTGTTCGTCGGCTGGGTTGGGTATAATGTTCTGAAGGGGCAAGGAATGGCTTTTCAAATAACGTAAAAACTGCTGAAGGATGGGCGTAGTTGGTCAAAATGTAAATGCTATTTGAGTAGATTTTGGCGGAGATCCAAGCCAGGGAACATATGGTAATTTAACATCCTGATTTTGCAGCGGGTTCTAGATTTTCGCCACGCTCTGCGGGGTAAGTGCGGCTTAGATTGACAAAGAAGATGGTGCCACCCTTTGGATTAGGCTCGAAGCCGATTTCGCCTTTGTGTGCTTCCACGATGCGTTTTGAGATATTGAGCCCGAGACCTGTGCCGTTCACCTTTCTGATATCTGTATTGTCGAGTTGGCTGAAACTGTCAAAAATGCGATCATGATCGGCCGGGTCAATCCCGACACCCTGATCCGACACACGGATAGAGACCCCATCGGCATCGGCTGTTACACCAAGAGTGACCTCACTTCCTGGCTCCGAGAATTTTGCCGCGTTGGAGAGCAGATTTGTGACCACTTGTTCAAGGCGCATCGGGTCAGCCCTTATATAGAGTCCGGTATCGACGGGCAGCATGGTCAGGGTCACATCCAACTCCTGAGCATAAGAGCGGTTATCGGTCACGGTATTCGAAATCAGCTTTGCCAGCTGTACCTCCGAGAAGTCGAACTTCATCATGCCGACCTCGATTTTCTGGAGGTCTAGCAGCTCGTCAATAAGTGCACTAAGGCGCTGTGCGTTGCGCTGTGCGATGCTCAAGACTTTCATGGATTTATCCGGCATCGGGCCAAAAACGCCTGCCATGGCCATATCAAGGGCGGCACGGATTGACGTCAATGGTGTGCGCAATTCATGGCTCACCGTTGACAGGAATTCGGTTTTCGCAGCAAGGGCAGCATTTGCGCGATCATTCTCGACCCTGAGCTGCGCCAGCTGTCGCATATTTGTGCGGTAGTAGCGCACACCGATAGTCGAGCAATCAGCGACGAAATAAAGCACAAACAGGCTCGTGAAAAAATTGAGCCAGGTTTCGTGGCCCGGCGATGCGCCCGAAGCAATGAGATCCAGTAGTGGAATGATGAGAAAGGTGGCGCCATAGATGGTGAGGCGAATAATGAGCACCGTGACCAGTTGATGATTGTGCATGGCTGCAAATACCGCTGCACCCAACAGGAAAAACATGGGCAAAAGATACTGTTTGCCAGTCTGGGCAAAAGCGACGGAAAGCGCAAAGAAGCTGACGACAGATGCGCCATAAAGGGCCCCCATGTGAATGCGCCGCAAGACTTTGCGCAACGCATCGGGGCTATTTGTCGTGAGTTCTCGGGCCTGCGATAGAGTGCGCGCGTCAAAAACTTCGGCCACGATAATCAGGATGAGCGAGATCGCCGCAAAGAAAAAGCTTATATAGAAAGCCTGCAGCACCAAGGCTGCAGCAAAAATCAGCATGCGCTGCCCGCCCAAGGCCAGTCCGCGTTCGGCATAGTCGTGGATATGGGCCAAAGTGGCGTTCGGGTCCGCGCTTGCCCGCCCGCCGACGGCGGGTCTGAAGAAGATGCTCATGCCATTGTCCTGAGTTTTAGGTAGACCAGTGGCTAATAGCATAAAGCTACGGAAATATGGCGAAGCGCGTATTAACTGCTTCGCATTTAGGGTGAATTTTTAGCGATATGTTGGATCGCGCTGAACCCCTCGAACGTGGGCGCACCTTCATAGAGCTTTGCAGTTTCTTTTGCACCTTTGTGGGCGCTGCGAAAAGCATCACTTTTCGTCCATCCACGAAAGGCGTCTTCCGAGGCCCAGACCGTGTGGGAGGCATAGATGATCTTGCCGTCCAATTCGTTTCCCTTGAGCATGTGAAATTCGACAAACCCGTCCATCTCTTTGAGCTGGCTATCACGGCCCAGCCACAGCGCCTCAAACGCTTCGGCATTATCGATGGTAACGGTGAAACGGTTCATGGCCAAATACATTTGCGGTCCTTTTAGGAGGGGCTGGAAGGTTGATATTGGCGGCAACAGGCGTGGCGTTCAACCGCCCTTGCTGATGCGCGCGTGTTATGGGGAACTGGGTTGTCTCACGCCCAATCGAAGATACCGCCTGCACGGTGCTCTAAATACACCCGTGGCCGGGGTGCGGTCGGCACTCTCGATTTGGTTGCATTCTGGTGCGCTATTTTCATGAGCGCATCAAAAGCAATTATGGGGAGGCCTGCTTTCCCTAGCGCAGTTACGAGGTCTGGTCGTGCGGGGTTCACGGCGATTCCATAGTCGCTCACCAGAACATCGACATATGCTCCTGCTGTGGTGACACATCTTGCATGTTCGACCAGCTTGGCATAGCCGCCTGCCGTGAGGCCCGTGGTCACGATTGTTAACTCAGCCCCTTGTGCGGCATCAGGATGCCCTCCTGGACCCCCGATGAGCGTGCCACCGCCCCCTATCGTCACGTTGACGTTGAACGCGCGGTCTATTTCTACAGCGCCCAAAACCATGACCGATAATTCCTCTACGATGGCATCAGAGTTAAGCGGGTTGGCGTAGTCTGAAGCGCTCATGGCATGATGACCGCCATTGGAGCACGAGGAAGCGACAGCAGCGTCATCAAAGCACTGCACGTCGTGGATCCGCTCAAACAGACCTGCCTGTTGCAGGGCGACATGCGCACCTGTTATCCCGCCCGAGATATAGCTTCCGCGCACGCCTGCCTGCGCCATGGCGGCCCCGATGAGTGGCACAGCAGACAGGGAATAGCCCCCCGCTCCCGTTTGCAGGGACATACCATCACGCATCAGCCCCGCGCCGGCGATGACCTTTGCCACCAAACTGCCAATCTGTCGCGCTTGGGGCGTCGGCGAAGGCAAGGTTGTGTCGCTTGCGATGCCTCCCACGTCACCAGGATGCGAGAAGGGGATTACCGCATCCACATGCGCCGCAGGAATATCGATATGGGGCAGGGGGCCACTGATAATCTCATGGGCGCACACGACCGTATTGGTGGCATATGCCGCATCTACCATCGCATAGCCCAGAGGGCCGCAAGCCAACGCACCGCCACGCCCAGTACAGGCACCATCGGCAGTCGCAAGCGAGGCCCCGACAAAGGCGACATCAACTGTCAGAGCCCCTGTGCTTAGCGCACGTGCACGGCCTCCGTGACTTTGCAGCAGCACAGGGTTGCGCAGGGCACCTGACAGCATCGCCTCCGCAGCGGGCCCCTTGGCATAGTCCGTCACAACATCCCCGATCACGCCATTTTTGATGTAATCGGCCAGCGGCGCATGGACGGGAAACAATGAGCTAGGCGCAATCGTCAGCCCGCGCAAACCGCGGCGCGCGGCCTCCGCCAGTACAGCGTTAATCAAGCGGTCGCCATTCCGGTAATGATGATGAAAGGACAGTATAGCGTCGTCACCAATGCCGAAGCCGTCAAAGGCCGCTGCGAGATCGGGGAGGTGTTTGTCCGTGACCAATGACGCCTTTCTCCGCGGCAACATCTTGTACAGGTTCATTGGCGCGATACCAACTGGACCAATCGCGCTGCAGACAGGCCATGATATTGCCGCCATGCGTCCAGCTTGAGTATCCTCTGTCATTGCTCTGAGCTTTCCACGCGGTACATTCAAAAAATGGCTGTAGCTTGCATTGCCAAACGCCCCTGTGGCGTTGCAGCCGCAAGTGTAACAGTGTCATCCGAGTGTTTGGCGTTCAGGCTAAACGGTGCGCCGTCAAATATTGGGCTCGCTGCGCGAAACTCGAAACTGCGCGGCAGGGTGCCCCCTGCGATGCGCTGGGCCATGTCTATCAGCATCGTCGCAATAAGCGGGCCGTGAACCACAAGGCCCGCGTGACCCTCAACGTTGCGTGCATAGTCGCGGTCATAGTGGATGCGGTGGCCATTGAACGTGAGCGCGGAATAACGAAAAAGCATTACCTCAGAGGGCGTGATTTTTTCGACATAGTCCCACGCATCGCCGACTGGTGCGGTTAGGGGTGGTGTCACGCCTTTGGACGGGTCTTCACGGTAGACAATATCATGCTCTTCCCAAAAAGCGGGCGACCCTTCGCTGCTCACCTCATGACGCACGGTGACGAAGCATAGCGCACCCGAGCGCCCTGTTTTAAGAACGACCTCCTTGATGGTAGAGTGTTTTTCGGCTTGCTCACCTAAACGCAAAGGCGTGCCAAAGCCAAAGCGCCCACCCGCCCACATGCGGCGCGGGAGAGCCACAGGCGGGAGAAATCCGCCGCGTGCCGGATGCCCATCGCGTCCCAGCGCACCGAGCGGGGCGGATTGAAGGAAATAGAGCCAATGCCAAAGCGGTGGCAGCGGAGCACCAAGGGCCAGTGTCGGCTCACGGTCAAGGGTCATCTGCATCAGATTGGCGGGACCCAGATGCAGCGTATCACGCAAATTCTCCTGCTTGCCGATCCATTGGCGCAAAATATCAGGATCTATCGTAGGCTGCATTATGGCTCCTGCGGCTGGTGTATGGCGCAATGTCAAACGGGGAGCGTCCCACGTCAAGCTATCCTGACATGCGAATATCTTATGCCCTTTATGCAAGAGCGCACTAAGTTGCTCAGAAAGACCCCAGAAAAGTGCATAGAGCCCCGTGAAAGACACCGACCTTCCCGATCCGATTGATGCTGTCATCACATGGGTGGATGGCACCTGCGAGGCGCATCGTCACCGCCGAATGCACTTTATGACGCAGACGGCCGGTCCGCTGAATGAAAACGCCAGCAATCCGCACCGTTGGGAATCAAGCGACGAGATATATTTCTGCCTGCAATCGATCCATAACAACGCTCCTTGGGTGCGATACATCTGGATTGTGGTCGAGCAAGACGGGCCTGATCTGTCTCCTTTGCCAGCGGCGCTGCGGGCGAAAGTGCGCATCGCTTTGCATGCCGAGATTTTCAAAGGGCATCTGGATGTCCTGCCGACATTCAATTCATTGGCGATCGAGAGCGTGATGTGGCGGATCGAGGGGCTGAGCGAGCGCTTTTTGTATTTCAACGATGATGTTTTTCTGACGGCCAAGATCGACCCAAACGATATGTTCAACGGCGACCACCCCGTTTTGCGCGGTACGTGGCGCGACTATGGTGCGCTGGTGGCTGACGCGGATGCACGGAACGATCCCGCCGCTTTCAATTACTTCATGCAGATTAACGCGGCAGCGCTTTGCGATGTGGATGCCGGCCGGGTGTTTGCGGCAGCCCATGTCGTGCACCCCTTGCGGCGCAGCGTAATGGCTCATCTGTTCGAAAGACATTGCGATGTATTTGCGACCAACATCGCTCACCGCTTTCGTGATATCAGTCAGTTTTTACCCCAAGGCGTACATAATCATCACTGCATCGCTGAAGGGCAAGCGGTTTTGGCGGATAGAGCAGATGCCCTTCACATCAAAAGTGGTCAAGGAGCGGGAGAAGATCCGCAAAAAACCCGCCAACTTTTACAAAAGAAGGCTCTGGCGCAGGTTAAGTTCCTTTGTGTCAACGATCTGCCACAGCTTGAGGCGCTGGTGCCTGATGCCCGCGCTTTGATTAACGATGCGATTGGCGGAGGGGTCGATCTGACTGCTTTAGCGCCCCAGCGGTAGCCGTGTGAGCGCGTGGAACATGCCGTCAGCATCCTCGCCAGCCACAATCAGGTTCGTTATTATAAAAGGAGATGGCAAGACGGGCGCAAAATGCGCAGTAACCTTTGCCAAGACCTCCTCTGGATTTTTGATCGGACCCGTCAACGTGATGTGAAAACGGAAATCTTCTATCACATTCGGATATCCCCAGCGGGCGAGGTTACGTTCTTGTGATGCTGTAAGAGTGCGATGGCGTCTGCGGGCAATCTCCTCGGGAGTGGGAGGTGCGCGAAACGGATCGAGTGCTTCGACAAACTGCGCAGCCAGCGCATCCAGCTGCGGTGTGTCACCCCCGGCGGTAAGGGCCAAAAACCTGCCGATCTGAGTGATGTGAAGGGCGTCGAGGGCCACTGGATCGATGTTTTTTGCAAGACTGCTTGCCGCTTTGACAAACGCCTCGGCCGTGGTGCCATCGGCAAGGACCATCGGCGGTTTGATGGTGGCATGAAGCCCGTATTTTCGAGGGCGCTTTGTCAGGGCTGCGATATTCAGCCCTTCTATAGGCGGATGAGGTACGGCTTTGCCTGTTGCGATGTCCCATCCCAGCCACGCGGCGCCTGTCTTTGCCAATGCTCCGCCAGGTGTGAAATAGATCGCATATCGCCGGTACATCAGACGGCTGCAAACTCGTCATATGCCTCAAGCGCTTTTGCACTATAGGCAATTGACGGGCCACCGCCCATATAGCCGATCATTTCCAACGCTTCACAGAGTTCCTCGCGGGTCGTGCCGATGCGCACAAGCGATTTGACATGAAACCCTATGCAGCTGTCGCAGCGGGTCGAAATCCCGATGCCAAGGGCGATGAGCTCTTTGGTTTTCTCGTCAAGCGCACCCGATTTTTTGGCTGCCTTACCCATCGTGTTGAAACCCTCGAACATCTTGGGTGTTTGTGCCTGCAAGCTGCCGATACGACCCATCGTCTCATCAAGGAATTTGGTCCAGTTCATTGCTCTCTCCTGTTAACGGCTCTCGTCCGCGCCCATTTTGCGTTCCAGCCAGCGTACAAAGAAACTGATGATCAGCACCAGCACAAGGTATTCAAGGATCAGCAGGCTGTAGATTTCCAGCGGACGATATTCTGTCACCACAAGTTCGTTCGCGCGGCGCGTGAGTTCCTGCATGCCAATCACAGAGGCAAATGCGCTCATCTTCACGATGTAGATAAACTGGTTCGCCAAGGGGGGCAGAATACGGCGGATAGCTTGGGGGAGGATCACATAGCGCATGGTTTGTGCGTAGGTGAGGCCGATGGTTTTGGCGGCCTCCGTTTGGCCGCGCGCGATGGATTGTATGCCCGAGCGGTAGATCTCTGCAGTGAAGGCAGAGTCAGAGATCGCCAGCGTAATCACAGCGCCCCAGAATGCGTCGATGCTGACCGAGATGCCCATGGATTTAAGCACAACAGGTAAACCGTAGAATACCCAGAACAGCATAGGAAGCAACGGGATGGCACGTACGAATTCGATATAGATGCGGCTGGGCATTCTGATCCAGCGGTTGGACGACATGCCGGGCAGGGCGACCATAAGCCCAATTACCATGGACATGACCGCTGCGATCACCGACAGCAGGATCGTTGCGCCAAAACCGTCGAGCAGAAAGGTGATATTGTTCCAGCCCTGAGTGGTTGTTGGGTTAATGACGTACCAGCCCCAGTTTCCGCCACTGCCACACCCCGTAAGGAGCGTCAGCGCTACGAGTGCGAAGAGATTTTTCATGGGCGCTCTCAGTGCTTTAGAATTTGGTTGAGGAAAGCGCGGCAGCGCTCGGTCTTTGGGTTCTCGAAGAACTCGCTTGGCGTGCCCGTCTCGACGATCTTGCCGTGATCCATAAACACCATCCTGTCTGCTGCGCGACGGGCAAAGCCCATCTCATGGGTGACCACGATCATCGTCATGCCACTCTCGGCAAGGTCCACAATCACATCAAGCACTTCAGAAATCATTTCAGGATCAAGCGCGGAAGTCGGCTCGTCAAAGAGCATGATCTTTGGCTCCATACACAACGACCGCGCAATCGCCACGCGCTGCTGCTGACCACCTGACAAAGCACCCGGTTTTTTGTCGGCCTGCTCGGGAATTTGCACGCGCTCAAGATATTTCATGGCACGTTCTTCGGCATCCTTGCGCGACAGGCCGCGTGCCTTCATCGGGCCAAGGGTGAGGTTTTGCAAAATGGTAAGGTGTGGAAATAGGTTGAACTGCTGAAACACCATGCCGACTTCGGCGCGGATCGCTTCGATCGAGGCCGCATCGCCCATTACTGTACCGTCCACAGTGATACAGCCGTTGTCATGCGCCTCCAGTGAATTCACGCAGCGGATCAGCGTTGATTTGCCAGAGCCGGAGGGGCCGCAAACCACAATCCGCTCGCCATGAGCCACAGTCAGATCAATATTTTTCAACGCGTGATAAGCATCATACCATTTGTTGAGACCTTTGATTTCAATCGCGTTTGCGTGATTGAAGCTTGTCTGATCTGCCATGGACGTCTCCCTTTCGGAATGTATAGTAGAGGTGACAGTTGCCATGGGCGCAACCGGCATTAGGTTGCTGCACAAGTTAACAAGTCGCATCTGCGACGACATAGTCCAATCCTAGAAGGAAGACACATGAATTTTCTGAAAACCATCGGCCTTGCATTTGGTTTCGCCGCATCCGTCGCGGCAGCGCCAGTAATGGCGCAATCCGCTCTCAACGAAATTCTGAGCGAGGGCGTGCTGAAAGTCGGCACAACAGGCGACTGGAACCCGATGTCCGTACGTGACACGGCGACCAACGAATATGTGGGCTATGACATCGACATCATGACACAGCTCGCAGCTGATATGGGCGTCGAGCTTGAAATGGTGCCGACCGATTGGAAAACACTGGTGAACGGTGTTGTTGCTGGCAACTACCATATGACGGGCTCCGCTTCGATCAGCCCTGCGCGTCTCAAGGCTGCCGGATATTCACACAGCTACATCGCGGTTGAGATGTTCCCCTTCACGACGGATGACAAAGTCGGCAACTTCGACGGTTGGGATAGCATCAACAAAGAGGGCGTGAAAGTTGCGACAACGCTCGGCACCTCCTTCGAGAAGATGGTCAAAGAATGGTTCCCCGAGGCGGAGATCGTAGTGGTTGAAGCGCCAGCGCGTGGTTTCCAAGAAGTGTTGTCGGGCCGTGCGGATGTTTTTGTAACGTCCAATATTGAGGGTTCGACGCTGCTGGAGAAATTCCCGAATGTGCGTCAGGTCGAGGTGGACACACCACGTGCGCCCACACCAATCGCGATGCTGCTGCCACAGACCGATCAGGTCTGGATCAACTATGTTAATAGCTGGATCGAGTTGAAAAAGACCCAAGGTTTCTTCGAAGAGGTTGCTTTGAAATGGGGTCTGTGAGCCGCAGAATATAATTGTTGAGAGGGCGCCTTAGGGCGCCCTTATCCATTCTGGGCCATTTGCTTTTTGCCCGCCTCATTTCAAGGCAGTCGCGATGATAGACCACGACCTCACACAAGGCCCACTTGGCGGTCATTTCCGCCGCCTCGCAATTCCTGCGGCTGTGGGGATGTTGTTCAGCACACTCTATAACGTGGTGGACACCTTCTATGCTGGCTACTTTGGCACGCAGGCGCAGGCGGGGCTTGCTGTTGGATTTCAGGCATTCTTTATCCTTGTTGCCGTGGGCTTTGGCCTCAGTTCCGCAATGAGTGCGCTGGTGGGCAATGCGAAAGGCCGCAAGGACGACGCCGAGGCACGGCATCTCGCAGTCCAAGGGATCGGCCTCGCTGTGATGGTCACGTTACTTATGTTCGCAATTGCCTCTGTATCCGGTCCAACGTTGATTGCTGTGGTGTCGGAGCCTGGGGGATACCGCGACGCGGGTTTGGGATATTTCTATTGGCTCATCTTTGCGTTGCCGGGGTTCATCATCGGCCCCGCAGCTAACGGCATCCTGCAGGCGCGCGGGGACACGCGCACGATGCAACGCGCGTTGGTGGTAGCCTTCTTTGTCAATGTGGGTCTGAATCCGCTACTTATGTTTGGCATCCCCGGTGTCATTGGTGGCATCGGATTTAATGGCATCGCATTGGCCACAGTGTTGAGCCAGACAGGCGTTGCTGTCTTTATCTTGTGGCGGGTTTTTGGTCGCACGATGATGCAAGACCTCAAGTGGTCAGAGTTCAAGCCAGTTACCGCCAAATACTACGAAATAATTGCCCAAGCCTTCCCCGCAGGTTTCGCGCTGTTGGTAACTTTCTCAAGCGGGTTCATCGTGCAATACGCGCTCAAGGATTATGGCGAGGCCTCCTTGGCGGCTTACGGTATCACCATGCGGATTGAACAGTTGTTCTTGCTGCCCGCTCTGGGCATCACTATTTCGCTTGTCCCGATTGCGGCGCAAAACTTTGGCGCTGGCAATGATGCGCGCGTGCGCGAAGCGTTTCACCGTTGCTGGATACTTGGGGTGATCGGCACCACTTTGGCATTCCCGTTCTTGTGGTTTGGCGGCGGCTTGGCGGCATCTGTCTTTTCCAACGACCCTGAAGTCATCCGCATCTCGGCGCTGTTTCTCAAGGTTGAGGCAGCAATCTTACCCATTTATGTGGTGCTCTTCTCAATCAACTCCTTACTACAAGCGCTCAAGAAAGCGGCGTGGACCATGTGGATCGGAATTTACCGCCAGTGGATTGGCATTGCGCTTTTTATCTGGCTTTTTGCCTATGTGATCGATGGTGGGCTGACGGGCGTGCGCTTGGGCATTGCGGCGGGTGTCGGGACGGGCTTGCTCTTGTCCCTCTGGATCGGGATGCGGGTGGCCAAAGAACGTATTGGCGGTCTGGGTCGTCCATGGTTTATGGCATAAAGGTAAGTGTTTTCCTCCAAGCGATGCTGTGTGCACCGCTTGGAGGTATTTTACTTAGAGATCGAGTTTTTCCGCCAGGACCGCAATGATCTTTTCGTGAAGGGCGGCGCGGTCTGTCCCTGCCGGGTCGGTGCAAACTGGATCATCCTTTTCTTCTTCGAGGATTGCGGCACCTTGCGGTTTGCAAACTGGCAGAACCGAAAAATGCGCAGCAGGTACCATCCGGACAATCTGAGCCTTAGGCAGGACTGCGGGCAGTTTTGCCAGATCGAAATCGGTGGCGAGCAGACGGCTCTCCCCTTCACCCAAGGACATCAGTGTCACATCCCCGACGATCCCTTCGACTTCTTGCACACCCATTCCCCAGATCAGGCCAGGGTCAATTGCAAAGACCGATGTGATCCGTGGATCGCTATAGTCGCCATTCCAAAGGGTTTGATCCATATCGGCCAGACCTGCATTACCGCTTTCAAGGTCGGAGCAATGGCTGGACGCCGCGCCATATTCGGCACAATGCGCGACATAGGCTGCATGATTACCTTTTAGCCCACCCAATGAAAGGGCAGTCCACCCGCCATAGGAAAAGCCTGCCGCCATGATCTGTGTCGTATCGATATGCGCAGAGAGTTCTGGATCACTCAGCACCATATCTAAAGCGCGTTTCATATCCTGCGTGCGGGTCCAATGCTTTAATCCTTCTGCAAGGTCAAAGTCGCCCCACGTTGAATTGGGATGGTTCACAGCAACAACAATCGCGCCCCGCTCCGCAAGCGCAATTGAAAGCCAGCCGAGCGACCGGATATGACCGCCCATACCGTGGCTCAGTAGCACGAGCGGGCGTTTACCCTCTGCCATGTTTGCCTCTTTGAGGATGGGCATGCCGACAAAAACGGGGTTCTCTGCATAGATTTCTGGCGTACCGCCACCCTGTGAGGGGTAGTAGAGTGCCCCGCTGATGGCGCGGTCATGGTGAGGGGCATCAATGCGGAGATCGCGGACGCCAGCAGGATCTGCATGCAGCGCGGTTGTGGTCATTATGAAGGCAATAGTGGATTTAACAAAGATGTTCATGGGGGTCTCCTAACAAGTGGGTTGCGATGGGTTCTGGATGCCGCACCGCTGTTTTCTTGGCGTCCTAAATCCTGTTTGAGGTCGCCAAGATCGCGTTTTAGGACCATTCTGACATCTCACAGAATATGAGAATGATCTGATGCCCAGCCTGCCTATTCCTATGATCAGTGCCCTTGTCCTGAGTTTTCTGCTGATCAGGCTTTGGGTGATGGACCGACGCCATGGACCGCTTGCGATGCTGCTGGCGCTTTGTGCAGCTCAGGGGTTCATCATCTCGTTCGCACAGCATTACGGCATACCTTTTGCGCAAATTCTCCAACCAGTCACAGCCAGCCTGATCCCGCCAATGGCATGGGTGGCGTTTCAGGCAACTGCCGTGCGGCGGTTGGCGGCACATGACGGACTGCATCTTATTGGTCCTTTAGTGGTCGCAGGCGCTGTGGTCCTGAGCCGACCCGCACTTGATCTGTTGATCCCGGCGCTTTTTCTGGGCTACGGAACTTTCATCATTTGGACCTGCCTGAAAGGATCCGACGCTTTGCCGCGAATGCGGCTTGAAGCGGGTGATCTTCCGCGCCTTGTCTGGCAGATCATTGGAGGGGCTCTCATCCTGTCCGCTGCGAGTGACGGTGTAATCGTGCTGGCTCAACTGTTAGACATGGGTCATTTGCAGCCATGGCTCATAAGTATATTTTCGAGCACAACGCTGATTGTAGTGGGCGCTTTAACACTATCCGGCGCGTTGAGCAGTGGGGCAGTAGAGGTCGATGAGACTGCTCCGCCACGTGAAGCCGATCCGGCAGATACTCAAATTATGGCGCAGCTCGAAGTTTTGATGGAGCAGGCAAGGCCCTATTTAAACCCGGACCTTACCATGTCCCAGCTCTCACGCCGTTTGCGCGTGCCCGTTAAGCAATTGTCAGGCGCAATCAATCGGGTAACTGGCGAAAACGTATCCCGTTATATCAATGCGGCACGTATTGCTGTCGCGCAAAAATCACTTTTAGCTGGTGAAAACGTGACAACCGCAATGCTTGGATCGGGTTTCAATACCAAATCCAATTTCAATCGTGAATTCCTTAGGGTCAGTGGCGAAAGTCCGAGCGACTGGCTTGCATCCAATAAGGTGATGGGCCCTTAACTATGAATTTATAAACCTGAGATAAACCAAGGCGAGTTGTCTAGTTAAAGAGCCCGCCCCATGTCCTTTTTTCTCCGCTTTGCCTTGGCCACGTTTGTGTTGCTGACAGCATCCTTTGCCGGATGTGTTCTGTCCGCCCAGCAGCTGGGAGATAGCCCAGTCTTGCGGGCTGTTTATGGTGACTTTTACCCGTATAGTTTCACAGATTCAGAGGGCGATGCACAGGGATATAGCATTGATATAATAAAGGATCTGGCGAAACCATTGGGCTACGATATTCAGTTTGTTTCGGCGGAAAATCCGAAACAGTTTTTGGCGATGCTAGCGCAAGGCGACGTCGACTTGACCGTATTTCTTGCTCTGACACCAGAGCGTCGGGCAGCAGGTTTGGCAACGGCATCTCTTGGGGCTTACGTTTTGTCGGCATATGTGCGGCAAGACAGTAAAAAGACGTCTGTTGAGGCCCTATCTGGCAAACGTATTGGTGTTGTAATCGGTGCAATCTCGCAAAGCGCAGCAGAGTTATTACCGGGTGTCGCACTGGTTGAATATCAGACATCCGATACATTGCTGCTGGCGCTGTTACGCGGGGAAGTGGATGCTGTTGTATCCGTTTCCGAGACATTTGATGAGCGTTTGAGGGCAAGTTTTGTCGAAGACAAAGTGCGTCGCCTTTCACCGCCCCTTGCAGTCACACCCTACGGGATAATCATCCGTCGTGAACTGCCGGAGGTGCATGCTGCCTTTGAAAGAGCGATCAAACAGCGCGTCTCACCGGAGAAACTCACAGCTGTGCGAACACTTTGGTTTGGCGTTGATCGCAGCATTGTCCAGCATCCGTGGTTTGGCAATGTTGCGATGATTGTGGGCGGTATCGCGCTGACGACTGTAGCGCTTGGGATTTATACGATCCGGCTGCGCCGCCGCTCTGCAGTTTTGGCCAGTGAGTCTAGTGCCAACCAGTTGTTGATCGACGCATTTGACCAGATGCGCGCAGCGATCATGATTTTTGATGCGGACATGAAAGCCGTTCATTGGAACAGTGGCTTTGTCGCGCGATTTCCCGAGCTTGTCCCTCGCCTCAAGAGTGGTGCAACCCTGTCGCAAGTATGGGTCGATTTTTACCAATCGGGCCTCTTGGTTAATGATTTGGCTCCAGTGGGGATTGCTGAATTCACACAGAAAATGGCAACAACTTTAAGAGAGGGGCGCAGTGATCAGAGAATTGTTCATACGCGCCAAGGGTGTAGCTTTGATCTGAGCATATTCCCCCTTGGCACGCGTTATTATGCGGCGATCTGGGTTGATGTCAGTGTTCTTCATCAACAACAAAAGCAACTAGCCGATCAGCGGAGTGAGCTGGTTCGAAAAAACCAGCAGCTGTTGGCATTTTCGGCCATGGCAGCACATGATCTTAAGGCCCCACTTGCGCAGCAAAAAATGCTCTTCGAATTTATCATTGAGGACTTGCTTGAAGCGCAAATGCCGCTGCCATTGGACGCACAACATAACTTTGACACGTTATGCGATTTGTCTGGGCGGATGAGTTTGCTGGTTTCTGACTTGTTGGATTATGCCAAGGCCGACTCTGACCAAGCGCCCTCACGTTGTTTTGTACCGAACGAGCGGCTTGAGGATATCGTCAAGATGGCTGCACCGCGGGAGGCGATGCGTATTGTGATTACTCCAGACATGCCCGCAGTAAAGGTAGAGCCGACCTGCTTTGATA
The DNA here is from genome assembly GCF_947499945.1 of uncultured Sulfitobacter sp. Taxonomy (GTDB): domain Bacteria; phylum Pseudomonadota; class Alphaproteobacteria; order Rhodobacterales; family Rhodobacteraceae; genus Sulfitobacter. The sequence goes on from NZ_CANMQD010000002.1 coordinate 372,627, forward strand.
TGGTGATGCGCAACTTGATTACGAATGCGGCCAAGCATCACGATAAGCGTAAAGGTACAATTACCATTCGCGGATATATCAATCAGGGCCAAGTGGTGATTGATGTTGAAGATGACGGACCGGGCATCAGCCCTGCGGATCAGGAACGTGTGTTTGAACCTTTTTCGAGGCTGACCCAGACAGAAGGGACAGGTCTCGGTCTTGCGTTTGTTCAGAGGACGGTTGCGGCATGGGGAGGCGAAATCACGTTGCGGTCAGCACCCGTGCGCGGCTGCATCTTTAGCATCACTTTGCCACCTGATACAGTGGAGGCTGCCGTGGTTCTACCATCAGTAGCATAGGGACAATCGCGGCTGGCCTATTTTTGGACTTGATCAGATCAGCAACACAGCTTGCAAATTGTTAGGAATGCCGCCACCCAACAGGCTAGCAGTGCCATTATTCAAAAAGCACTTTTAACAAATTTGATACTTCGGTTCGTTTCTCAAGGTGGGCGACCCATTCAGCGGGAATACCTTGTGCCCCACCGCAGCCGTAAATTGCACCCATAACCGCACCGACCAGAATGGCCCGTCCACAGGTATCACCGCCAGCATAAATGTTGCGGCGGATTGCATCGCTGAATGATGGGGCTGTCGCGATGTTATGGGCGGCGGATGGCACGCCAAAGGGTAAGTCACAGGCCATACCAAATTGCTGTGTTACGTTCTCACAGCTTTCATCTCTCATGGCGATTGCTTTATCCAGCAGGGTCACAGCCTCCCCTTGCGCGATGGAGCGCGCGGCGCGAACCGCGTCGGCACTGGTGCCGTATGTAAGTGCGCCCCTTATCATATGAGCCGATATTAAGCCGTAGTGCGCAGCAGTCGGGTGATCGTTTGTAGTCTTCACCGCTGATGCGACGATCCCGTCAAAGGCCGCGTTTTGATTTCGGGATACGAGAAGCGCGACAAGTGGAGGTAACTTTGCAATTGCTGGAAGCTGCAAGTCATGTGCCCCAGTCGGAAGAGGAACCTTTTTGAGTTTGTCCAACAGCAGCATCGCATAGGTCACTATTGCGTCGTCGTCATAAGTGGCGCGGATTTGCTCCTCAAACTCTTGATTCAAAGCAGTCCCTGAATGTCTCATCAAGAGAGGGAGAGCTTTTCCCAAAACGCTTTTTCCGATGCGTGCTGGCGCGTCAGAAGGATCCGTCTCTATGCATGCCATGGCCGCGTCTTCGAAATGGCGCATATTGTCCAAAGTCGCTCGCGTCGCATGATCAATATACCCAACGTAGCCGCCTCCATAGCCGAAATGCGCCTGAAACGCATCGGCAAACGCAGCTTCTTCAAAGTGCCCGCCGGATGCAGCGAGGGTCCGCAACATTACAACTGCCTGCTCGCCGTATTGCGACTGTGCACCAGCGGTGCGATTGGGATGGGCGAAAAAGCCCATCACTCCTTCATAGTTTTTTGGATCAGGTGCAGAAAATTCAGGCACATCAGGCGCAATCTTTCGAATATGGGATTGATCATAAATCCAATGAAGCCCCATCGCGGCCGCATCTGCGACCAAGGCACCAAGGATCATATTTTTGCATCTGTTCTGAATAGCTTCTGCCATCGCCTTCTCCCCGCGTTGCATTTGTTTCTGCTTAGGACAGTCCAGCTGCCTTGGGAAGGCGACGTCAGCTGTCTAACTCACTTGCGAATTCCATAATTGGATGGCGGCTGAATCGTTGCGCGCAAGCTGCGATAGAGAAACAATCCAGTACCGATCTCACCTACATGCCGCAGTTGTCAAAAATTGTGCGTTTTTCATGAATGGGCAAAAAAAATCGATACTCGTATAACTGATTGCTTCTTATGCCGAATGCAGCATGAGTGGGAAGTTTTGATCAAATTCTACTACATTTGTGAAACCGGCTGATGTGGATGAGATGCGGTCCAAGGAAATTCTGAAGATGTGCCCATGATTGATACGCCTCAGATAGGTGGCGCTTTCACGCCTAGTGTGACAGCGCGCTTTGACAGCTTTGGGTATGGAAACGGGCAGACCGTTTTCGATAGCGGCGACGCCACAGGGGCCGATAATATTTTCTTGAGCCGATCCGGCACGGGTGGCACGATGGAATTTGTTGTCTATGTGGACGGGGTGCGCCATGCTGTTGTAGCGGACAGCGTGATCGTAGTGGGCGAGACAGCCACGTGGTCTGTAGCGGTGGATCCCGACAGTCTCATGTCACTTGAGAAAAATGGAGCAGGTGTCGCGTAGGGTCAGGGTGATGTACACGCAGATGTGCCGCGCCCTTTTACGGTGCTGGGTGAATTCAATATCGATGCATATGCAACACTCATGGGTGACGTCAGCGCGGTGGTCTTTGAAGGGCAGGATATGCTGTCTTCCGGCTCAGTCAGTGGGACAGACGATGCCGACGTTCTGACGGGTGGCGTTGGGGCCGATACGTTCCTTGCTTTGGGTGCTGTCAATTCCGTGAATGGCGGGTCAGGCGATGACTCTCTCGTAGGTGGAGATGGGAACAATACACTGCGTGGTGGTCACGGCGACGACACGCTGATTGCCGGCATCGGAACCGATACGATTTACGGGGACGATGGGAACGACATTCTGGTGGACAGTCAGGCCAATGATGAGATCCACGGCGGTGCTGGAAATGATCTGGCATTTATCGGCGTCTATGAGGACTCTGACAGCATCTATATGGACGAAGGTATTGACTTCATCGACGGGCAGAGTGCGGGGTCTGCTTTCCATGCCGAGGGCGGTGATGGAAACAATTTGATCAATGCCAGCAACGGAAATGATACGATTCATGGTAATGAGGGAAATGACGGACTGAGTAGTGGTGCAGGTTACGACACCCTTGATGGCGGGGCTGGAACCGACACGCTTACCGGTGGCACAGGTGATGAAGTTTTCGCAATCCACGCGGTCGAAGGGTCTGTGACAGTTCAGGGCTTTGGCGTGGATGATGCTGCCGACAGGATTGACGTGAGCGGCCTCGGCGATGTTTTCGAAACACCAGAAGAGTTGATGGTCGCCTTGTCCTGTACTGACCGCCAGACAAACCTGAGCTTTGATGTTGATGGCTGTACGTCGTTGCTCACAATCATGAGCGAAAACGAGTTGGATGAGGACGACTTCTTCTTTTATAAATTGCTGAGAGCCAAATGAAAAGCGGCACGCACTCCGGTGGAGTGCGTGCCGCTTTCGTTATGCCGCGTGTAAAGGCGCTCTTAATACCATGGGATCAGGAACAGTGTGATTGCGGGGAAGGCCACCAGCAGCACAACGCGAAACAAATCAGACGCAACAAAGAATAGCACCGCCTTATAGGTCTCGATGATGGGCGTAGAGCGGTCCATCGCGTTGATGATAAATAGGTTCATGCCAACAGGCGGCGTAATCAGACCGACCTCAACCACGATCAGCACAAGGATGCCGAACCAGATCGCTGTCTGTTCGATGTTAATGCGGTTGAGCGCACTCTCGTTCGCGCCGCGGATGTTCAACTCGCGCAGCAACTCGCGGCTAAGCTCTCCGCCGCTTGCCACCACATCGCGTGCTTGTTGTACCATTTCAGGCGTTGTCTCGTTCACGATGGCAATGATCTGGTTTTGACTGAGCGATAGCGTTGCGGCATCGGCTACAGAGCCTAGCCCGAGTAGGGCAGCCTGTGCATTGCTCTTGTCCAGCAATCTGTCGAATTTTGCTTCAGTTAGGTTCGGGATGCCTCCACCTAGCAATCCGTCCCAAACGGTCATACCCTCTTGGATCGCGGTATCCAGTTTGGCAGCGTGAAGATCCATCATCAAGACAAAGCCAAAGTCGAGTTCAAGCATGATTGGCCAGAAGATCGGGATGGTCAGTAGGATCATCGAAAGGCTGTCCATCACACAGCCGAGCAGCAAATAGAGCACGAGGATAAAGATCAGCACCATCCACGGGCTGACGCCTTGCTCCACGACCCACGCGGCAATCTCTTGGGGTACTTGAGTGAGGGCGAGGAAGCCATTATAAAAGGCAGCGCCCAGTACGATGAAAAAGATCATCGCAGTGGACCGGGCAGTGACGTAGAAGCTTTCAGCCAGCGACGAGCGGCTCAGTCCTCCTGCAAACCATGCGATCACCCCTGTGCCAAGTGCGCCAACCGCAGCGCCTTCGGTTGGGGTGAACCACCCCAGATAGATGCCGCCGACGACAGTACCAAAGACAAGCAGCACTGGCCAAACATCAACCAGGGCCATGAAGCGCTCCATATAGGGCATGCGCTCGCGGGTGCCCGCGCTGTTGGGGTAGAGGCGCACATACAGGGAGATCACAAGGACATAGCCAAGAGCGGCAATGATGCCCGGAATAAAGGCTGCAAGGAACATCTTGGCGATATTCTGTTCAGTCAGGATCGCGTAGATCACCAGAACCACAGAGGGTGGGATCAGGATGCCAAGCGTGCCGCCAGCGGCCAGTGTTGCAGAAGAGAAGCCACCAGAATATCCGTAACGCTTGAGTTCGGGCAGGGCCACGCGGCTCATGGTGGCAGCAGTCGCGAGGGAAGACCCGCAGATTGCCCCAAAGCCAGCGCAAGCGCCAATAGCAGCCATTGCCACGCCGCCTTTGCGGTGACCCAAGAAACTCTCTGCTGCTTTGAACAGCGCCTGACTCATCCCTCCCAAAGTTGCGAAATGACCCATCAATAGAAACATCGGGATGATCGACAGCGAGTAGCTGGAAAAAGTTGTGTATGTCTCGGATTTGAGCCGGGCGACGGCGATAAAAGCATCACCGTTGACAAACACAAGCCCGCCAAAACCTACGGTGAACATCGCCAGACCAATGGGGACGCGCAGGAAGATCAGCCCGAGAAGGACAGGAAACGACAGGGCGCCAATCGCTACATCACTCAATGGTCTGCTCCGTCCATAGTCGGCAGATAGTTCTGCCCCGTTGCTGCCGATGCGATACGCAAGACGGCGATGTAAACGCTCACAAATGCGCTGGTGACTGCACCAAACATGCACAGCGCATAGCCCCACCAGACGGGAAATTCGAGTAGCAGCGAGGTCTGGCCCGAGTTCAGCTTGCTCAGCAGGCCAGCATAGAGTTGCACTGCGATCAGGACGAGGACAGTGGCAAACAGCACGTCGATCAGCATTTGTAAAATGCGGTCCGCACGCGGTGAAAGTTTGGATGTAAAAATATCGACAGAGGCATGGCCACCCGTGATTTGGCACCAAGGCAGAAACGCAAAGATGGAAAAAGCCACGCCCGCCTCGATCAATTCGAAATCGCCATTGATCGGACCGATGCCCGCGTCAATCAACCATCGCGCAAGATCAGGCATGAGGGAGACAACTGCGTCGGCGTGCAGCACACCATTCAGGCTGCGCCCGACAATGGAAATACAGGTCAAGACGATCAGCGCAGTGAGCATGACGCCACCAAGATAAGCCATCGCACGCGACAATCTATATATGAAAGAGTACATTCTGGCCCCACAAGTCGTATGGCAAATTATGCCTAGGCCGCCCCAATCCAGGGCGGCCAGCCGTTTTATAGCTTGTCTATTGCGATCAGAATTTTGACATAATGCCTTTGCATTCGCCTGACATCAGCGCCCGCGCCTCATCGATGATGGCTTGGCCATCACGGCCTTTGCTGTCCATATCAGCGATCCAGTCTGCATAGATCGGCTCGATGACGGGCAGCCAGTCGGAGGCAGCAGTTGCTGCATCCACAGTGACAATGTTGTTTCCCATCTCAACTGCAATAACCCGTGCAGGACCATCAGCATCAGCTTGAGTGCCGCCGGCAAAAACCGAGAAGTCCAAACCGGAGTTCGCGTCCATCACGGCCTTAAGATCGTCTGGCAGATTATTGTACGAGTTGTTGTTCATCGCCAGAACAAATCCGAGGGTGTAAAGGCCAGGGCCTTCAAATTCGGTGTGGTTCTCAACCAACTCGGGCACTTTGAGCGCTGGTGTCACTTCCCATGGGATCGTGGTGCCGTCGATCACGCCTTTGGACAAGCCTTCGGCGATGGCAGGAACGGGCATGCCCACGGGAGTCGCACCCGTCCGCTCAAGCAGTTGGTTCACAAGGCGCGAGCCACCGCGAATTTTCATGCCTTCAAGGTCGGATGGAACTTCGACGGGATCAGACGTATGGAACATGCCGGGGCCGTGGACCCATGTCCCAAGGATATGCACATCCTTGAAATCTTCGCGCATATTTTTGTCGTACATCTTCCAATAGGCGCAGGAGGCGGCGCGCGCATCCTCGACCATAAAGGGCAGCTCGAACACTTCGGTTTCGGGGAAGCGGCCAGGTGTATAGCCTACAACGGTCCAGACGATATCTGCCACGCCATCAACTGCTTGGTCGAGCAGCTCTGGTGGAGTACCGCCAAGTGCCATTGAGTTGAACATCTCAATCTTGATCCGCCCATCAGATTCCGTCGCAATGCGGTCTGCCCAAACAGAAAGAACTTGCTTGGGTACGTTGGCCTGCGCTGGTAGGAACTGATGCATGTTCAGCGTCACTTCTTGCGCCAGTGCTCCAGAAGCGGCAAAAGCCAATGCAGTCGCGCCCAAAAGCGTTGATTTCAGTTTATTCATAGTTCTCTCTCCCATTATCTTTCAGAGTTACACACCAAAGGCGGCTCTCTGCAAAGGGTCTTTGTGTAGCGGTTTTAAAACACGGCATTCCCGACCCTAATAGTTATGTGCCATACCTAAATACATTTGTCGCCTTGAATTATCACCTGCCAATTGTGAAGTTTGCAGTGATTTTTTGGAAAGTGGTCGTTTCCCCCTCGAAAATGCAGACAGGAATGCGAGGGGTAGGCAGCCCCGGCCGACCCAATCAGGGAACCTGTCCAGCCACAGGTTTCACATAGTTTTCGCATTTTCAGTGACCTCCAAACACCTTCATCGCCGGAATACTCGTTTATCATCTCTTCGTATTGCTGGCTCTGGGCTGAATTTTTTCTTCTTATGCTGACTGCACATGTACAGTCTATGGAAACTGTTGCACGGGTATTGCAGTATGATGAGAAGAGAATCCCCATGGAAAATTTGACATGACTCACGGCGCAACGGACCAGTCTCAGCCATTGATGATCATTGGCTGGCATGAATGTATCAGCCTGCCTGATCTTGGCCTCACCGATTTTGCCGTAAAGGTCGATACGGGTGCAAAAACCACTGCACTTCATGCTGTAGACATAGAGACCTATTATCAAAATGATCAAAAATGGGTGCGATTCCTCAGCCCTGATATCAAGGGGGAGCCGTCGCGTGTTCTGACGTTTCCGGTCTTCACCAAGCGCGCCATCACCAACACCAGTGGTATGCCAGAGACGCGTATCGTCATCCGCACACCAATGATCCTTGCGGGTCGCAAGTGGAAAATCGACATCTCCCTGACGGACCGTGGCTCCATGCGGTTCCCCTTAATTCTCGGGCGGCGCGCACTGCGTCATCACAATATCGCCGTTCATCCGGGCAAATCATACCTTGTCAGCACAAAGCCGGCATTTGAAGGAAACACACCATGAAGATCGCAATGCTTGCCCGAAATGCAAACCTTTATACCCACCAGCGCCTCAAGGAAGCGGCGGAGACGCGCGGGCACACGCTCGATATCATCAACACGCTGCGCTGCTATATGAACATCGTGTCACAGAACCCTGAAATCTACTACAATGGCGAAAAGCTGGAAGGCTATGACGCAGTCATCCCACGCATCGGTGCCTCGATCACATTTTACGGCATGGCCGTGCTGCGCCAGTTCGAGATGCAGGGCGTCTATCCACTTAACGAGAGTGTGGGCATTGGTCGCTCGCGCGACAAGCTGCGCTCAATGCAGCTGCTGGCACGTGACGGCATCGGCCTACCTACGACAACCTTTGCGCATGACCCCAAACAGACCGAAGAAGTGCTGGATCTCGCAGGCGGTGCCCCTGTTGTGATCAAGCTGTTGGAGGGCACCCAAGGTATAGGTGTGGTTCTGGCCGATACCAAACGCTCGGCCAAATCTGTGGTTGAAGCGTTTCGCGGCGCAGGTGTGAACATTCTAGTGCAGGAGTTCATCAAGGAGGCAGGCGGCACAGACATCCGTGCCATTGTGATCGGGGGCAAAGTTGTCGCCGCGATGAAGCGTACAGGGGCGGCAGGGGACTTCCGCTCAAACCTGCACCGTGGCGGTACGGCAGAGGTTATAAAACTGACTGCAAAGGAGCGTACAACTGCGATTAAATCTGCCAAGGCGATGGGCCTTAACGTGTGTGGTGTTGATATGCTGCGCGCAGACCGTGGCCCAGTGGTGATGGAAGTAAACTCCTCCCCCGGTCTGGAAGGGGTCGAGAAGGCAACAGGCCTCGATATCGCGGGCATGATGATCGAGCATATCGAGAAGCACGCCAAGCCCAACGCCACAAAGACCAAGGGAAAAGGATGAGCAAGCGCGCCAGTTTCGAGCTGGCGGGAGTGTCGGTGGCTCCGGGCAGCCGCGAGACCATCAACATTCCCGTCAGTACTCTGTCGGATCACACCCCCGTCACTCTGTCTGCGCATGTGGTACATGGAAAGCAGGACGGTCCGACAATATTTGTAAGTGCGGGCATCCACGGCGATGAGGTCATCGGGGTCGAAATTGTGCGCCGCCTGCTGCGCACCAAAAACCTCAAGTCGCTATGCGGAACGCTCATTGTGGTTCCGATTGTGAACACCTTCGGCTTTCTTAATCATTCTCGCTACCTGCCTGATCGCCGTGACCTTAACCGCTGCTTTCCTGGCTCTGCCCATGGCTCGCTTGGCTCGCGGCTGGCGTATATCTTCATGACCGAGATTGTGGCCCGTTGCTCGCTCGGGATTGATTTACATTCGGCCGCGATCAACCGCACGAACCTGCCGCAGGTGCGTGTCTCTGCCAATAATCGCGAGACGCTGCGCCTTGCCCATATCTTTGGCGCGCCTGTGATCCTGACCAGTGCCCTGCGCGATGGCAGTTTGCGTCAAGAGGCCAAGAGAGTTGGTGTTGATGTAGTCCTCTATGAGGCGGGGGAGGGCATGCGTTTTGACGAGATGTATGTGCGTGCCGGCGTCGCGGGCATTCTGCGCATCCTCAAGGATAAGGGGTTGTTGCCCCGTGCAGGCATTGCGGCACCCAAAGCAAAATCCATTGTTTGTTCGGACAGTCATTGGCTGCGTGCACCAGCGGGTGGTTTGTTGCGGATGTTCAAGGCGGAAGGCGATCTGGTTGAGGAAGGCGATATCATCGCAGCCATCTCTGATCCATTCGGCCAAAGCGAGATCGAAGTTGCCGCTAAATATGGCGGGATCATCGTCGGGCGGGCTGTCATGCCGATTGTACATGAAGGTGACGCGCTCTTTCATGTCGCGGCAGTCAAATCAGCGGATGTTGCTGAAGCGGCTGTAGATGACCTTGCCACCCAACTTGAGGAAGCGCCGTTGTTCGACGAAGACGAAATTATCTAGCGTATGATCACCGACACCACGTAGCGCGGTGTCGGTGACGCTTGGTCGCTATCTTCCGACCATAGCGGGCAGGAATAGCACAATATCCGGCATGGCGATCAGCGCCGCGACGATGAAGAGGTCGATGATAACAAACCAGAACACGCCTCTGAATACTGTCGAGAGAGATGCGATGTTACCGACCACTCCTTTGATGACAAACACGTTCATCCCCATGGGAGGCGTGATCATTCCGATCTCGAGCAGCTTGACCAGAACCACACCGAACCACAGCAGGCTATAGCCTGTCTCGTCCACAATCGGCAGGACAATGGGCAAGGTGAGCAGCATGGCGCCAACAGGCTCCAACATCATGCCGAGTACGAGATAAACGCAGACAATTCCGATCATAACCATTAGTGGCGAGACGCCAAACCCGAGGATCGTATCCGAGAGCGCATCGCCTATCCCCGACAGCGCCAGAAAGCGGGTGAGCAAGCTCGCACCGACAGCGATGATCAGAAGAGCCGCTGTTGTGGTCAGCGTCTCGGTAATTGCCATGCGCAGAGCTTTGAACGTGAGCGTGCGGTTCATAAATGCCACCAGCGTAGACAGCATTGCGCCAATGGCACCTGCTTCCGTCGGGGTGAATACGCCGCTGAATAGTCCCGTGAACACGCCAACGACGATCAATAGAACAGGCCATGTCTGGCCCAGCGCCTTGATCTTTTCGGCGCGGGTTGCGCTAATTTTCACAGGTGGTGCGAGGTTGGGGTTCAGTTTTACCCGCACGATGATGAGGGCGATGTATGCAAAGAGGGTAATCAAACCCACCACCAGACCGCCCAAGAACAACGAACTCACCGACTGGCGCGAGATGATGCCATAGAGGATCATCAGGATCGACGGGGGGATCAAGGCACCGATAGTACCCGCCGCAGCCACGGTACCTGTGGCCAGTTCTGCACTATAGCGGTGGCGCATCATTTCCGGTACCGCAATTTTGCCCATTGCAGCAGAGCATGCCACCGACGACCCTGTCACCGCCGCAAAGCCCGCACACCCAAATACGGATGCGATCGCCAGACCGCCGGGCAAGTTTGATAGCCAGATTTGCGCAGCGTTGAATAAGCCTTGGGTCAGCCGCGTGTGGTAGCAAATGAACCCCATGAATAGGAATGCAGGGATTGAGCTGAGCACCCAAGAATTTGCAAAGCTGTAGGGCACAATGCCGAGGCTGCCCCATGCGATGTTCCAGTTGAACATTGACCATAGTCCACCGAAGGACACTGCAATAAGTGAGATTCCGATGGGAATGCGCATCAAGATCATCACCAGCAGGACGGCAATAAAGATACCTGCAATCTGGAGTTCGGTCATTTTGTGTCTCCATCGGACAGGTAAGGATCTTCGATCCGCAGCGCATCAAGGCCGTGAGGCCGCCCAGTCATATGGCAGACGAATTTCCAGCCCGCGACAATCGACATGAGGCCAAAACCGATGGGCAGAGGCAGATATGTGGGCCATGTAATAACCTTACCGCCCGCCTCGATCGAGAAGGCACCACCCATGTATTTCGCAATCGCTTCGTCCCCTGTGCGAATGGCAACTGTTGCCGTCACAATGCACGTGAGCAGGAGCGCCAGTCCAGCGAGGAAGCTTTGAACCTTTGTCGGGAACTTCTCTACCAACAATTCGACGGCGATGTGGCTGTCCCTCTGCTCAACCGCGGCAAGCGGGAGAAAGGCGATGCCGACCATGTAGAAGGCCGAAACATAAAGAATTGTGGAATTGAGCGGCGTCTCGAAGACGAAACGCATAACCACGTCGATGGTGACATGGGCGACCAGCATGAGCACCATAATGCCTGCAATCGTCGCGGTGCCCGAGATCAGCCATGAGATTGCGGATGCAATGGTTTTCATGGATCTATCCGTTGTATGTGAGGGATATGAAAGTGGGGCGCAGCAGCAATGCGCCGCGCCCCGAGTATCAAGTGATGCTTGGTTTATTTGGCGTAAGTGGCCGGATCAACCTTCGAGATCACTTCGTTCCAGAACAGCTGCTGCAATGCGTCGCTGCTGTCGATATCGACAACAAGGCCGTTCCACTTTGCCAAGAGCGGGCCAAAGTCAGCTGCGATCTCGTTTGACCGCTCAACGCCGTAGGTGTCTTTGAACAGGGCCGATACTGTCTCCAGATCGGAACGGGCAAAGTCTTTCACCGCTGCCTGCAATTCTGCATCTGCTGTATGAATGTTGATGCCCTTGCCGCGTGCATGCTCGATTGCGGCGCTATCATCAGTGTAGAAGTTCCATGTGACGTCCGCGGTCATATGGCTACCTCCCCAAAGCAGTGCTTCGCGGCCTGCGTCATCCATTGCCTTCCAACGGTCTGCATTGATGTTGGCAGAGGACACACCGGCGAACGCACCACCCGGCACGGCAAGCGTGATATCGGTGACAACTTCATGCAGGTTATAGTTCGTCAACTCAGGCGCAGAAAGCATGGCGCAATCGATGATACCTTGATCTAGCGCCTCATAGGCCTCGGACACAGGAAGGCGTACACCTTGGGCACCAAAGGCTTCAGCGAAGCGCACAAAACCGGCACCACCTGCACGAAGGCGGAGGCCTTTGAGGTCAGCAATGCTTGTGACTTTTACGTCCTTACACAGCAGGTTGTAGAGGGGTGTTACACCGCCACCGGTATAGACCTGATTTTGCGCGACGTTCTCTGCCATACACTCGGGGCATTTGTTTAAGGAGTACTCCAGCATTGCACCCGCGAAGGCCAGAGGCTCTTTGCCTGTGGGCTCTTCCACCAGATTGATGAGCAGGTTCATCTCGTGCAGGAACAGGTTTGTCGAATATTCAGCGGGATAATAGGGCGGCAGCACAAATCCTACATCGGCTAGGCCGTCACGCACACCGGGTGATGTCTCTGGCAGGCTGAGCAGGGACATGGCAAAGCCTGTCACGTCCACTTCGCCCTTCGACCGTTCGGATACGGCAGCTGCATAATCATCAACTGCTTTGCCGATCGCGGACGTATTCGGGTAGCCGTATGCGAAATTGAGACGCTCTTTGGCGGCGGCTTGTCCCGCTAGGGTTGCCGCGACAAGCGTGGCGGCAATTGCTACTGTGTTCTTGTAAGTCATTTGTGTCCTCCCAAACATATGAATTGACCCAGAAACGCGGCGTTTACACATCGGGGCCGTTGACTGTCTTTCCACCTCTCTCGTCCGCGAAGTGACGAAATGACTGTTGACCATTGGTGTTTTGGCGGCGCAACATTCTCGGTAGTATGCTAATGTCAGTCTTGTACAGTGAGGTGTCAATAGTGATCATGCGTTCCGTCGTGCGAATGGCTTAAATTGAGAGTTTTGCGCGTGACCTATGATAAGGTAGGGAATAGAACACCTGTGCCGCCTTGCCAGCGGACAGACGGAAAAAGGACCCCTTTAAAAATGGGAAGGGCAAGAAATAGGTTGAGATGATGCACGCGCAAGCCGATAAAAAGCCCGATGAAAAATTGGACAGTCGACAGCAGATCATTGAGGCTGCCGCGCAATGTTTTATGCTCAAAGGGCTTGAAAAGGCGACAATTGACGACATTGCTGATGTGCTGGGCTCGACCAAAGGGCGGGTTTATCATCACTTCCGCTCCAAGAATGCGATCTATTTTGCGGTGCACCGACAGGCGATGCAATTTTGCTTTGATGCCGTCGGTCCGGTGCTGGAGCTGTCGATCCCGTATAGCGAAAAGCTCGAAGCGATGGCTGTGGCCCATGCCCGTGTTATGATGGACACGTTGCCGTATCAGCGCAGCATCCGTCTGGGCGTTGAGATTTATCTGCGCGGGTCCACAACAGAAGCAGAGCGTGCCGTTCTGACCGAACTGATAAACCAGCGCAACGATTATGAGGAACTATACCGCGATGTTTTGAATGCTGGTGTCGCTGAGGGCAGCCTCTGTGTGCCCAGTGTCAAGATCGCAGGGCGCGTGATGATGGGTGCGCTCAACGGCTTGGTTGACTGGTACCGTGTGCGCCCCGAGCAAAGCGATGCAGACCGCGATCTGATTGCAACTGACCTCGCACGCACGATTGTCGGCGGGATGACAGCCTAATCTTTTGTCAAAGCGCGTAGAGTTGCCTTGACGATTTTGCCGTTGGCGTTGCGCGGCAGCGGGTCGGAAATCAGCGTCACAAAATCTGGTATCTTGTAATCCGCCATGCGGGCGCGAACGAATGCTTTGACCGCGTCCTCGTTAATTGTGGCATCGGCGGTCTGCACAAACACATGCAACTTTTCGCCCAGCACGGGATCAGGCCGTCCGATGGCAGCGCATTCGATCACGCTGGGATGCGCGGTCAGGGTATTCTCGATCTCGGCAGAATAGATGTTGTAGCCGCCGCGAATGATCATGTCCTTGCGTCGGTCATGCAGGCGCACAAAACCCTCTGCATCGCGTGAACCAACGTCTCCACTTTTCCAATAGCCGCCCTGAAACTCGGCCTTGGTCTTTTCGGGATTGTTCCAATAGCCCGGCACCACCATCGGCCCCTTGATCCACAATTCGCCATGCGCCCCTGTCTCTACGTCATGGCCCGTCTCGTCAACGATGCGGATTTCGCCGCACGGAACTGCTACCCCGATACTGTCCGAGCGTGTCGTGCCGAAGCCGAGCGGCATGATCGTCGCGGGAGATGTCAACTCGGTCGCGCCATATGCGTTAACCAACAAGAGGTCAGGTAGTTTTTCAGACAACTCTTGAATGGTGGACTGTGCCATTGGCGCACCGCCATAGCCGCCGATGCGCCAATGCGACAGATCATAATCCTCAATCCGACAGCGCAACAGAAACAGGTTATACATCGCAGGCACCATGAGCGTTTGGGTGACTTTCTCATCCGCCGCTAGCGCCAAAAACGCCTCTGCCTGAAAGTTTCGCATGATTACGCTGCATCCTGCTGTGCGCAGCATGGTGAACAGCGTGGCGACCAAACCCGTCACATGGGAGGCCGGCACCGAGAGCAAGGACCGCTCGCCCGCGCCCAGTTCCATACACAATTCAAAATGCATGGCGGAATGAATGATATTGAGGTGCGTGAGCATTGCGCCCTTCGGCTGCCCCGTAGTGCCGGAAGTATAGAGGATGACGGCAGTGTCCTCTTCGGTGACGGGTGGTCGATCAGGGGAAGTGCCATGAGCCAGAAGGCTGTCATAGGAGGTTGATCCCTCAACGGCTTCACCCAAACAGATGCGATGTCGAAGTTCGGGCAGATCGATAGCAGCGGGGAGCTTTGCGGCCAAATCAGCGTCATGCACCAGAACCAAAGCGCCACAGCTGCGTAAGATATGGACCAGCTCGGGCGTTTGCTCGCGGACATTGATCGGCACGGCAATTGCCCCGATCCGTAAACTTGCCAACAACACGACCAGAAATTCCGCGCTGTTGCCCAATAGAAGAGCAACCCGGCTTTGTGCAGCAACGCCAATGGCTTGTAGGCCTGCGGCGACCGTATCGACCTGCGCATCGAGCGCGCCGTAAGTCAGCCGAACGTCCTCACAGATCATGGCTTCACCGTCGGGATTACGCGCGACAGACTGCGCGAACATCGCGTCCAGTGTATCTGGCCGGTCTGAAAAACAGTTGATGTCGCGGCTCCCGAAATGCGTCTCACGCGTGATCAGCTCGGTAATCTTGGCAGGCCATAGATGCATCTGCGTTTCTTTCCAGTAGGCATTCCCCGCTGCGTCGCACGAAACCGTGGGAAACTTGGCCGGAGAAGCCGAGGGTGTTTCAGGTTCGGGAGGTACACTAGGCGCCAAAACCACGGATTGTAAACGCATTGTTCAGGTGCGACGCAAGACGCTTAGAAAAGAAGCTCCGCCACATTGTTCGGGGCTGCGCGCTAAAGTTAAGCGAAGGAGAGCTTTGTTATCCCTATGGATACAATTGTGACCAAATTGCGCGATTGTAACGCAAAAAAAGCCATAGTTGCCTCAGTTTACCTACCCTTGCGTGCATTAAGAGGCTGCGAAGTTGTTGCTCTGTCTAATTTAAATCAATTTGTAGCCCCAGTAGGCCCTCAATGCCCTGACATATTCCAATCTTGAACGCGCCGCTTTGTCCGACGTGGCGCTTAAGAATTGGAATACCCGTAATGCCTATCGCAACAGAATTAGCCATCAACACAACTGCTGACGCGACCACGCTCGCCCAGACCATTTTTGGCAACGGGGTGACGATCGGCACGGCAACACTCACAGGTGCGGCAGGTGCATCTGGCACCTACTCAGGCGCAGACGCAACGCTGGGCACGATCGCGCCGGGTGATGCAGGCATTATTCTGTCAACGGGCCAAGCGGCTGATTTCACCAATAGCAGCGGCACGACAGATACAAACACCTCTGAGAGCGGTGCGAGTACAAACAACAATCAACTTGGCGATACACAACTTGACGCTGTGACAGGTCAATCGACACAAGATGCCGTCATCCTCGAAGCGACGTTCACGCCCACGGGCGATTACATCACCATGTTATTCACCTTCTCATCCGAGGAGTACCTCGAATACGTTAACGGCGGTGTGAATGACGCATTTGGCGTATGGGTGAATACGGTCTATGTGCCGTTCAATCCCGTACCCGGTGGCGTTGTCTCGATTGATACAGTCAACAGCACTGTCGCTTCCAACCTATATATCGACAACCCGACTGCGAGCGACACGTACAACACTGAAATGGATGGGACCACACAGGTTCTTTCCATCAATGCGCCCGTAAATTCAGGTGCGTTGAATACGATCCGCATCGCATTGGCCGATGGTGGGGACGGTGTCTATGACACGAATGTTCTCATTGCTGCCAATAGTGTCCAGACCATCGCCGTGGCCTTTGATGACGAAATCACAGTTGAGGCCAACACCGCGACAACTGTCGATGTCCTGGATAACGACATTGACACAACAGGCAACGGCCTGACCATCACTGAGATTAACGGCGTGCCCGTTATTGTAGGCCAGACAGTGACTCTCCCGACAGGCGAGCAAGTTACGTTGAATGCCGACAATACCATCACAATCCTGTCTGATAACGATCTGGGAAGTGAGCCGTTCACCTATACTGTTGTGGATAGCGCGGGAAACACCGATGTCGGCTTTGTTACCGTAACGACAGAGGCGGATGTTCCGCTGAACTACATTGTCGAAGGCACTTCGGGCAATGACACGATCAATGCGGGCTACACGCTTGATCCCCAAGGGGACATGATCGATGCAGGCGATGCGCTCGACGGGTCCAATGACGATTCAATCGAGGCAGGTGCCGGCAATGATATCATCGACGCTGGTGCAGGTGCCGACACGATTGTTGCCGGAACCGGCAATGACGAAGTGTTTGCTGGCGCAGGCAATGACAGCGTTATTGCAGGAGAAGGAAATGATACCGTCTTTGGTCAGGGCGGCAACGACACGATACTGGGCGGTGCAGGCGCCGATGCGCTTGATGGTGATGATGGTGATGACAGCATTGATGGCGGCACTGGCGACGATACGCTGATTGGTGACCTTGGCAACGACACGCTTTTGGGTGGGGCTGGCAACGACGAGATCTATGGCTCAACGGGCAGTAACTTTATCGACGGTGGCAGCAACAACGACCTCATCTTCGGTGGAAACCAGGCTGACACGATCTTTGGCGGCAGCGAGACGGATACCATCGCGGGCGGTGGCGGCAACGATATCATTGATGGCGGAACCGAGGCGGATCAGATCAACGGTGATGATGGCAATGATACGCTACTGGGCGGCACGGGTGATGACACAATCTCGGGTGGTCAGAACGATGACAGCATCGACGGAGGGGATGGCGCCGACAGTGTCAGTGGCGATGATGGCAATGATACCGTCAGCGGCGGCGCGGGCAACGACAGCGTGTTCGGCGGTGCTGGTGATGATAGCCTCAGCGGTGGCACGGGCGACGACAGCGTGGAGGCGTGGATTGGCAACGACACCCTCGATGGCGGAGAGGGAAATGACTACCTCGACGGCTCCGATGGCAACGACTCCCTCTTGGGGGGCGACGGCCATGACACTTTGCTCGGTGGTAACAATGGTGGCGAAGATACCCTTATCGGCGGTGCAGGCGATGACAGCCTGAGTGCCGGTGACGGGGACGATACACTGAATGGTGGTACCGGCGATGACACGTTGTTGGGTGCGTCTGGTGACGACGTTAACATTCTCGAAAACGGCTTTGGCAATGACATCATTGCTGGCGGAGAGACGGGCGAGACAAAAGGTGACGCGCTCGACCTTAGTGCTGTAACGGACGATCTGACTGTCGATCTGACGGCTTTGAATCCTGAGGCTGGTACAGTCTCGGACGGAACGGACACGGCCACGTTTACCGAGATCGAGAACATCGTGCTGGGTGCTGGCACCGATACGCTGATCCTCGGCGACGGCTCTGGCGCTGACAGTATTGAAGGTTTTGCGCCGCCGACTGTGGATGGTGCAGGTAACTGGACAGGTGTTGACCAGCTTGATGTGACAGGCATGTCTGATGCCAACGGCGCGCTTGTGAACACAAATGACATTACCGTCTCCGATACCAATGGCGATGGTACAGGCGACGCGATCCTCATCTTCCCTGGCAACGAGAGCCTGACTCTGATCGGCGTACCAGCCGCGATCTTCAACGATCCCGAAGCACTCGAAGCGATTGGCATCCCAATGCCAAACTACATCGTCGAAGGCACGGGGGGTAACGATAACATCGACGCGAGCTACACCGGTGATCCCGAAGGCGACATGGTCGATACCAATGATAACGCCACAGGCACCAATGCCGACAGTATCGAGGCAGGTAACGGGAACGATACCGTCACAGCGGGTGCGGGCGATGACACTGTTATGGGTGGCACGGGCGATGACCTTATCAGCGGCGACGCGGGCAATGATCTGCTTGATGGCGAGATTGGCGATGATACGATTGCGGGAGGCACCGGTGCGGACACGATTGATGGCGCAGAGGGCGACGATGTCATCGTGCTTGAGGACGGCTTTGGCAATGACAGCATTGATGGCGGCCAAACCACCGAGGCCACAGGTGACACTCTTGATCTGAGCGCGACTACCACTGGTGTCACGGTCAATTTGACCGACGCTGATCCCGAAGACGGCACAGTGAGCGATGGCACGGATACAGCCACCTTCATTGATATCGAAAACATCATTCTTGGCGGTGGACGTGATACAGTTGTGCTGGCGGATGGCAGCGGCGCGGATACAATTCAGGCCTTTGATCTGACCGACAGCGGCGATGGCACCACAAACGATCAGCTCGATGTGTCCGGCCTGACCAGTGATGGCGGTACCACGCCGGTCAACACCAACGACGTTGTTGTCAGCGACACAAATGGCGACGGCACAGGTGACGCAATCCTGACTTTCACGGGCGGCGAAAGCATCACGCTGGTCGGTGTTCTCTCAAGCGAGGTCGATAGTGTAGCTGGACTGGTCTCAATTGGCATTCCAATTGGCCCAAATTACATCGTTGAAGGCACTTCGGGCGATGACCTGATCAACGCAGGCTACACAGACGATCCCGAAGGGGACATGATTGACGCAGGCGACGCGCTCGACGGCTCGGATGACGATAGTGTCGAAGCGGGAGCGGGCAATGACACCATTTCCAGCGGTTCTGGTGATGACACGGTCATGGGCGGGGACGGAAACGACTATATCACCGCAGGTTCGGGCAATGACGTGGTCTTTGGCGAAGCTGGCAATGATGTCATTTTCGGCTTTGGCGGTGATGACACCTTGTTGGGCGGTGATGGGGCCGATGTCATCAACGGGATGGCGGGTGCGGACCTCATTGATGGCGGTGCAGACAACGATACCTTCCGTATTGAAGACGCATTCGGGGCCGACACGATTATCGGCGGCGAAACGACCACGACAGGCACCGATTTTGACACGCTCGCCGTGAACACTGCCGCGATCGTTGATCCTATCACCGTTGTCTATTCCGGTAACGAGGCTGGAACGTTCAGCGACGGGACAGACACACTCGGATTCTCCGAAATTGAACGGATCACGCTCTCTGACGGCGCAGATACAGTTGACGGTTCTGCCACCACATCGGGCATCAACATCGCTACCCGAGACGGCAACGACAGTGTCATCGGCGGCACTGGCGCAGATACAGTGGAGGGCGGTCAAGGTGCCGATACCATTACCGGTGGTTTGGGCGCTGACGATATTGACGGCGGCACTGGTGATGATGTTCTGCAAGCGGCCCAAGGCGACACCCTTGAGGGCGGAGACGGGGACGACCTGTTCACCCTCTTTGATCTGGGCGAGGCGGGAAGCGACGCAATCTTTATAAACGGCGGCGAAGGCGCCGAGATAAACGGCGACACGCTCGACCTGAACGGAATCGCAGACCGTACAACGATTAACATCACAAATCCCATTGATGTGGGCGGCGGCATTTCGGGTACGGTTCAGCTGCTCGACGGTACAGTTGTTAACTTCAACAACATTGAAAACATCATCTGCTTTGTCCCAGGGACGCTGGTTGCCACACATTCGGGCCTACGCAAGATTGAGGATCTCAAGGTTGGCGATCCTGTCATTACTCAGGACAACGGCCTGCAAAAGATTGGTTGGATCGGCAAAACAACTGTTTGTGGCGACGACAAGTTCGCCCCAGTAAACTTTGCGAAGTCTGTTTTCCCCGGTGCATTGGATGACCTCACAGTCTCGCCACAACACCGGATGCTGATCAAGGGGTACCGCGCGGAACTTTTGTTCGGGCAATCCGAAGTTCTGGTACCCGCCTTGCATCTGATCGACGGTAAGGACGTGGTGCGTAAACCCCAAGAGAGCGTCACTTACATCCATATCATGTTTGAACAGCACGAGATCATATTCGCCAACGGCATCCCCGCAGAAAGCTTCCATCCCGCCGCATTTGGCGTCGACAGGCTGGCCGATGATGCACGCAGTGAACTGTTTGAGCTGTTTCCCGAACTGCGCAGTGATCTGAGCATTTATGGCCCCACAGCGCGAATGGCATTGAAAGCAAAAGAGGCAAAAGTCCTGTCAGAGTTTAGCCTCTGAAAGTAATGATAGCTGCAACTGACGGATCTCAATTCGGATGAATATACGCTAGCGTCTTGCCAAGTGCTTGTAGGCTTGCCAATCTGAAGGGCACACCTTGTGAGGAAGTTGCCATGTCATTGCGCCCGTTGGATATTGATCCAAGCCATTGTTTGATTGCAGGCAAATGGGTTCCGTCCGCCAGTGGTCAAAAACTTCCGTTGGTCAACCCGTCTGATGGGACTGTGCTGTGCGAAATTGCACGGGGCAACGCCGAGGATATCGACAGGGCCGTGCAAGCGGCACGCACAGCGTTTGACGGGCCTTGGGGCCGCAGTACCGCCGTTGAGCGGGGGCGCATTTTGCAAAAAATCGGTGTGCTGGTGCTGGAGAATATTGACGCGCTGGCGGAGTTAGAGGCACTTGATGTTGGCAAACCTCTGACCCAAGCGCGCGCCGATGTCGTAGCCCTTGCGCGGTATATGGAGTTCTACGCAGGGGCAGTGGACAAACTGCATGGCCAGACGATCCCCTATCTCGACGGCTACACGGTTTACACCCTGCGCGAACCGCATGGGGTGACAGCGCATATCGTGCCGTGGAATTACCCTATGCAGATCATTGGTCGCTCGGTTGGTGCGGCATTGGCTACGGG
The DNA here is from genome assembly GCF_947499945.1 of uncultured Sulfitobacter sp. Taxonomy (GTDB): domain Bacteria; phylum Pseudomonadota; class Alphaproteobacteria; order Rhodobacterales; family Rhodobacteraceae; genus Sulfitobacter. Next base: position 393,880 of record NZ_CANMQD010000002.1, read on the forward strand.
CAACGCCGCGGTCTTAAAACCTGCCGAGGAGGCCTGCCTGACAGCGCTGGCCTTTGGCGAATTGGCGCGACGTGCGGGGCTGCCCGATGGTGCGCTCAATGTCGTGTCAGGTTTGGGAGCTGAGGCGGGGGCCGCGCTCACTTCTCACGCAGGCGTTAATCATATCTCCTTCACTGGATCGGTTGGGACAGGCCGGTTGATCCAGCAATCCGCAGCCCGGCATTTGGTGCCTGTTACTTTGGAACTGGGGGGCAAGTCTCCGCAACTGGTTTTTAACGACGCGAATATTGACGCTGCTTTGCCGTTTCTGGTGAACGCGGGTATTCAGAACGCGGGCCAGACCTGTTCTGCCTCGTCGCGTATTCTGGTGCAACGGGGTGTCTATGACGAGGTTGTGACAAAAATGGCAGAACGCTATGTCGCCCTGCGTGCAGGGCCTTCGATGGCTGATCTGGCCGTTGGACCCTTGGTCTCTATGCGTCAAAAGGAAATCGTCGACGGGTTTCTGGCCAAAGGCACTGACCTACACATGGTCGCCCAAGGAACAGTTATCACCGATGCCCCAAAAGGCGGCGCCTATGTCGCCCCCACATTGTTCGAGGGTGTGTCACCTGATCATATCTTGGCCCAAGACGAGATCTTCGGCCCTGTTCAGGTTATCATTCCGTTTGAGGATGAGGCCGAGGCGCTGGCGATTGCTAATGGCACGGCCTACGGGCTTGTGGCGTCTGTCTGGTCGCGGGACGGAGCGCGGCAGATGCGGTTGGCAAAAGCGCTGCGCTCTGGGCAGGTTTTCTTAAACAATTACGGCGCGGGGGGCGGGGTAGAGTTACCCTTTGGCGGTTCAGGCCTGTCGGGTCATGGCCGCGAGAAGGGGTTTGAGGCACTATATGGTTTCACATCGCTGAAAACAGTGGCGGCATTTCATGGGTAGTGACAGAAATTGAAACAAACTTGGGAGGGTTTGAGATGCGTTTGCAGGGAAAAACGGCGATTGTAACGGGCGGTGCCTCCGGCTTTGGCGCGGGGATAGTGCGGAAGTTTGTGTCCGAAGGCGCACAGGTCATGATTGCGGACCTGAATACAGCGATGGCGGAGGAGCTGCGTCAGGAGATGGGCGCCCATGCGATTGTCGCGACTGTTGATGTGTCGGATGGTGCCAGTGTTGCGGCCATGACGGCGCAGGCATGCGACGCTTGGGGTCATATCGACATTTTGGTAAATAATGCAGGCATCACGCATCTGCCCGCGCCAATGGAGACGATCAGCGACGATGAATTCGACCGCGTTTTTGCGGTGAATTGCAAATCTGTTTACCTCACAGCACGCAACATCGTCCCCCTGATGAAGGCACGCCGCGCGGGCAACATCCTGAACATTGCCTCCACGGCAGGTGTGTCGCCGCGCCCCAATCTCAATTGGTACAATGCCACCAAGGGTTGGATGAATAACGCGACCAAGGGGATGGCGGTGGAGCTTGCGCCTTCGGGTGTGCGAGTGAACGCGCTGAACCCTGTCGCAGGCGAGACGCCGCTTTTGGCGTCTTTCATGGGAGAGGATACGCCGGAAATGCGTGCCAAGTTCCTCTCGACAATTCCCTTGGGGCGCTTTTCCACACCCGAGGATATGGGCAATGCGGCCTGCTATCTATGCTCGGATGAGGCGTCTATGATAACGGGCGTCTGCATGGAAGTAGACGGCGGACGCTGTATCTGATCAAAAACCTCAAGAAATTTCATGTCGCGTCTTGGTATCGGTTCGCACCTTTCCTATTTAGCGCCTAGAGTACAAAACAACTATCGTTCATGATTCCATATCGGGGCGAAACGACAAGCCGCAGAGGCAAAGATCTCTTGGCCCCAACAGTATGGAGCGCACGTGTCCCTTCTTTTGATTGTTGCTTTGCCGTTTTTGGGTGCGTTGCTGCCCGGTTTGATGAACCAAGCGGGGCGTGCCGCCTGTGCGGGGGTGACATTTACGATAACTCTGGCCGCCTTTGTCGGATTGATGACCAACCTGCCTGCGGTGATGGCAGGCGATGTGGTGATGTTCCGCGCAGAGTGGATCCCCTCGCTGGGGCTGAACTTTACTCTGATGCTGGACGCGTTGGGATTTTTCTTTGCCACGCTGATCCTTGGTATCGGCTTGCTGATCATCACCTATGCGCGGTTCTACCTCGCGCGTGAGGATAACATGGGTGAGTTTTTCACCTATCTGCTGCTGTTCCAAGGGGCGATGGTTGGCATCGTTTTGTCGGATAACATCCTGCTTTTGCTTGTTTTCTGGGAGCTGACCTCGCTCTCGTCATTCTTGCTTATCGGCTATTGGAAGCATCTGCCCGAAGGCCGCCAAGGTGCGCGTATGGCGTTGACTGTTACAGGTATGGGCGGCCTTGCCCTAATCGGTGGTATGATGATCCTCGGCCAGATCGCAGGCAGCTATGATCTGAGCGTGATCCTCCAGAACCGTGAGTTGATTCAAGAGAGCAGTCTCTATCTTCCCGCGCTTATCCTCATCCTTATTGGATGTTTTACCAAATCCGCGCAGTTCCCGTTCCACTTTTGGCTGCCCCACGCGATGGCCGCACCTACACCTGTGTCTGCGTATTTGCACTCCGCCACGATGGTAAAGGCGGGTATTTTCCTGATGGCGCGCATGTGGCCCGTTCTGTCCGGCACGCCAGAATGGTTCTGGCTGGTCACCTCTGCTGGGCTGATTACCATGGTGCTTGGCGCTGTGATCGCGTTGTTCAAGCATGACTTGAAAGCGCTCTTGGCCTTCTCCACAGTCTCGCATCTTGGCCTTATTACCATGCTGCTTGGCACCGGTACGGCATTTGGCGCAATGGCGGCGGTGTTTCACATCCTGAACCACGCGACCTTTAAGGCCGCGTTGTTTATGTCGGCGGGCATTATTGATCACGAGACGCATACCCGCGACATTCGTCGTCTTGGCGGGTTGCGGCACCTCATGCCGATCACCTTCGTAATTGCCACCCTTGCGGCCCTGTCGATGGCGGGTATTCCGCTGCTCAACGGTTTCTTGTCCAAAGAGATGATGCTCGAGGAGGCCTATCACACGGTCCTTGGCGGTAATCACTGGATCGTCCCGACGCTGGCAGTTGTGGGGTCGCTCTTCTCCGCAGCTTATTGCTTCCGCCTCATTGGTCACACCTTCCTTGGCCCTAAGCGGGACGATTACCCCGCCACACCACATGATCCGCCAAGCGGTCTGTGGTTGCCGCCTGCGCTTTTGGTGTTTCTGGTTGTAGTCATCGGTGTCGCGCCGTTTCTGGCGGAGCCTGCGGTCAAAGGGATTACCTCTGCCGTTCTTGGTGGGGTTGTCGAAGTGCCAAAGGCGTACTTCAAAATCTGGCACGGTCTGGTGCCTGCGCTTTACATGTCCATCGCGGCGGTTATGGGTGGTTTGATCGTTCTGGCGCTGTTCAACCCGCTTCTCAAGCTGTGGGATGCGGCCCCGCGCCCTGAGGCTAAAACGATCTTTGAGGCCTTGGTCGAAGGCATCGTGCGATTGGCAAAGGCGCTGACACTGCCGCTGCATAACGGGGCATTTACACGCTATGGCGCGGTGATGGCAGTGACTGTGGTTGTTGCGGGATACTACGCATGGCGCACGGGTACTGTCGGTGCCGCGACACGCGAAGTCCAGCCTGTGGGCGCGATAGAAGTTGCAGGCTGGCTGATGCTCGTGGCAGCGGTCTTGGGCATGATGTTCCAGCACCGCAACCGTCTTTTGTCGCTGGTGCTGATTGGCATTGTGGGCCTCATGGTCTCGGTCGGTTTTGTGTTCTTCTCTGCGCCCGATCTGGCGATGACCCAGATCACGGTGGAGGTTGTGACCACGATCCTTTTGCTGCTCGCGCTTAACTTCCTACCAAATGAAACACCGATTGAAAGTTCGGTCATGCGCCGCTTCCGTGACGTGAGCGTTGCAGTTGCAGGTGGTTCGGCTGCCATGGCGCTCAGCTATCACTATCTGCTCCGCGACGCTGTTACTTCGCCAATTTCTGAATTTCATCTCGCCAACAGCTATAAGGGCGGCGGCGGTACCAATGTGGTGAACGTGATCCTCGTGGATTTCCGTGGCTTCGATACCTTCGGCGAGATTATCGTGTTGGGCATCGCAGCGGTGCTGATCTATGCGCTGACGGAGACGCTCTTGGGCGGTCCTGTGCGTGCGCGTCTGCTCAACCGTAGACCGGACAAACCGCTGGCGGGTGACATGCACCCCATGATGATGGTGGTGATGACCCGCGTACTGATGCCCGTTGTGATGATGGTAGGTTTCTATATCTTCCTGCGCGGCCACAACGAGCCGGGTGGCGGATTCATTTCCGGCCTTATCGTCTCTATTGGTTTAGTCATGCAATATATGGCCAGCGGCTACAGTTGGGCCAGTCAGCGCCAGCGCTATCCGCACCATGGTGTGATCGGGGCAGGGGTATTGATCGCGGGCCTGACGGGTATCGGATCATGGTTTGTGGGCAAGCCGTTCCTGACCTCCGACTTCACCTATGTTCGCATCCCGCCGTTTGAGAAGTTCGAGCTGGCGACTGCCGCGCTCTTTGACCTCGGCGTATTCCTCGCGGTTGTGGGGGCAGTTATGCTCTCGCTTGACGGCTTCTCGCGCCTCGCACGCCGCGCCCATGTAAAGGACAGTGACTACGCCATGGATATCAACCCTGCGCGATCAGAGAACGAAGCGCTAAAAGGGGGAGGAGCATAACATGGAATTTCTTGTAGCTTCTGCGATTGGTGTGCTGACAGCGGGTGGCCTTTACATGGTTATGCGCTTGCGGACCTTTCCTGTGATCCTCGGCGTGTCACTGCTCACTTATGCTGTGAACGTGTTTCTGTTCGCCTCTGGCCGTCTGACAACGGGTGCGCCACCGATCCTGTCGGATGCGGCTGTTTATACTGATCCGCTGCCGCAGGCCTTGGTGCTGACGGCGATTGTGATTTCCTTTGGTATGACGGCTGTTGTGGTAATGATTGCACTGGGCGCATACCTCGGCACTGACGATGATCATATTGATGATGCAGATGGCCGTGGGGAGGACGCAACATGACCCATTGGCTGATTATGCCGGTTGTACTGCCGGCGATCCTCGCACCGTTTATTATTCTCGCTGCGCGCTATCACATGGGCATCCAACGGGTTTTTTCGGTTGGTGGTGTTCTGTCGATGATTGCCATCGCACTTGGCCTCGCGCTTGAGACCTCTGACGGCACAGTGATGCTCTACCAGCTTGGTGATTGGGCAGCTCCTTTCGGCATTGTGCTGGTCGGGGACCGGCTGAGCACGATGATGGTGCTGCTTATGGCAGTGCTCGCGCTCTTTGTGCTGCTTTATGCAATCGGCTCCAGATGGGACGAGCGGGGGCGGCACTTCCACGTTTTGTTCCAGTTCCAGCTTATGGGCATCGCAGGTGCCTTCCTGACAGGTGACCTCTTCAACCTCTTTGTCTTCTTCGAGGTGCTGTTGATTGCCTCTTACGGCTTGATGATCCACTCGGGCGGCAATGCACGCCTGCGCGCAGGCGTTCAATACGTGCTGTTCAACCTGCTCGGCTCGACCCTGTTTCTTTTTGCGCTGGGCGCGATCTATGCCGAGACGGGGACGCTCAACATGGCGGATCTGTCCCAGCGGGTGCAGCTCATCAGTGCGGATGCGACGGTGGGCATACGTGTGGCTGCGGTCCTGCTGATCCTTGTGTTTGCGATCAAGGCTGCGGTGGTTCCGTTGCACTTCTGGCTCCCCAGCTCCTATGCCGAGGCACCGCCCCCCGTTGCGGCCCTCTTCGCGATCATGACCAAAGTGGGTGCTTATGCGATCATCCGCGTTTACACGATGATCTTCCCTGTCGATCTTGACGTGACCTCCGGCTTGCACGGTACATGGCTTCTGCCTGTGGCGTTGCTCTCGCTTGCTGTAGGTGCTGTGGGTGTACTGGCCGCCAAAAAGCTCGACCGTTTGGTCGCCTTCGCGGTGATCAGCTCGATGGGTATGGTGATGGTAGCGATTGCGCTCTTCACCCAAGAAAGCATCGCGTCAGCGCTTTACTACATGGTGCATTCCACGCTGGCGGCGGGGGCCTTGTTCCTCATCGTTGATCTGGTTCGCCAAAGCCGTGGGCATCTTGAGTTCCGCACAGACGCTCCTGTGGCGGGTGCTGCTCTGATTTCAGGGCTGTTTATGGTTGCTGCTATTGCCATGACGGGCCTGCCGCCTTTGTCCGGCTTTGTAGGTAAGCTGATGGTGCTGAATGCGGCCTTTGACAACGGACCTGCGGTATGGGTCTGGTCGGTCGTCCTTGTTTCCAGCCTCATCAGCATCGTTGGTTTCGCCCGTGCGGGATCGGTGCTGTTCTGGAAGGCGCAATCGGATGGTGCACCTGTCGCGGATGCGGGGCGCGCGGCACCTTCGGCCCTGTCGTTTGTGGCGGTGGGCGGATTGCTGGCGTTGCTGATGGCGCATACGGTATTTGCTGGGCAGATGTACAAATACACTGGCGCAACAGCGGCGCAGTTGTTCCAACCTGATACCTACATCGACACAGTGCTTGGCACGCCGGGTAAGTTGAGCGGTGCGAAGACCGATGAAAAGGTCGAGACAAAAGAGGGGGATTCCTGAGATGGCACGTTTGTTCCACTGGCTCTTTCCCCATCCGCTCCTCACGATCCTGCTCACGATTGTCTGGACGATTTTGCAGAATGGAATTTCGGCCGGGATGCTTGTGTTCGGCCTGATCCTCGGCACAATCATTCCGCGCCTCACAGCGGCCTTCTGGCCCGAACGCCCCGGTGGGTTTCGTGTGGGGAAAATGATTTCTTATACACTGTTGGTCATGTGGGACATTCTGGTGGCCAACATCCAAGTGGCATGGATTGTTCTGACCGTGTCCAACGCCAAGCTGAAGCCCGCGTGGATTACTGTCCCGCTTGATCTGCGCAAGCCTGAGGCGATCACCCTGCTGGCGGGTACCATCACGCTGACCCCCGGTACGGTGTCGGCAGATGTCTCCGAAAGTGGTTATTACCTGCTGGTCCATGTATTGCACACCGATGATCCTGCGGCTGAAGTGGATGCGATCAAAAACCGTTATGAGGCACGCCTGAAGGAGATTTTCGTATGACTCTCGCTACCGAGATGATGGATTATGCGCTGATCCTCGCATTTGTTATTGTTGGATTGTGCCAGCTGATGGCCATGATCCGTGTTGTGATCGGGCCTGATACGGGCGACCGAATTCTGGCGCTGGATACGATGGTGGTGAACGCGATCGGTCTGATCGTCCTGATGGGACTGTCTCAAGGGACGCGCATTTATTTCGAAGTGTCGCTGATCATTGCGATGCTCGGCTTTGTCTCGACCGTAGCCTATGCGCGGTTTGTCTTGCGGGGAGATATCATCGAATGACTTATGAAATTATTGCCATTTACGCGGTTATATTCTGCCTTGTTGTGGGGTCGATTTTTACGCTGGTGGGCGCAATCGGATTGCTCAAGTTCAACGACAGCATGACGCGTCTGCATGCGCCAACTAAAGTGGGGACCGTTGGCGTGGGGGCGCTGCTTTTGGCCTCCGTCATCTACAACGGTGTGTTTAACGAGGGGGCCATTCAGGAGTTGCTGATCATGGGGTTCCTCTTTGTCACAGCACCGATTTCGGCCAACTTCATCGCCAAAGTGAACATGCACCGCCGTGCTTGTGATGCACCACCTGAATTGCCCGAGGGTGAGCAGTGGGCCACATTTGATGTGCCCGCCACCGATGCGGACATATCTGATCCGGTGATCGAGAAAGCCTAAAGCGCCGCGAAACAGTCCGCGAGATGGTCAAAGCACAGACGTACCCGCGGGCTCATCCGCAACTCTTTATGCGCGGTGAGCCAGACAGGGATCGTTCCGATATCCATCTCAGGGTTGATTTCGACAATTTCCTCATGCATTTCTGCCATGCCGCGCTGGCCAAAACCGATGCCGAACCCCGCCTGTATCATGCGCCAGCACACCACCTGATCATCTGAGCGGAAGGCGAAAAAACTGCGGTCGACCTCCATCCCGACCTGACGCATGCCGTCGATGATGAGTGTGCTGCGATCATAGCCGATCATTGTATGCTGCGCCAAGTCTTGCGGAGTTTGGGGTGTGCCGCGCCGCTCCAGATAGCTGCGGGATGCGAATATTCCGATGGGTAAATCCGCCACCTTTTTCGCAATCAGGTCATTCTGTGTCGGACGGTACATGCGCACCGCCAGATCGGCCTCGCGGCGCAGCAAATTTTCGCTTTGGTCTGTTGCAACCACCTCAAGGTCGAGGGCGGGATGGGCGATGTGCAGACTGCTCAGCATTGGCGGCAAAAGATAGGTCGCGGCAATCTGGCTGGCGGTGATGCGCACCGTTCCGCTGATCTCTTGGGCCTGCGCTCCTTTAAAGGAAAGTTGCGCCGCGGCCTGCGCCATCGCATCAGCATGTGCCTGCACGGCCGCGCCTTCTGACGTGAGTGTAAGACCTGCCGACGTACGGAAAAACAGCCGTGTCCCCAGCAGATCCTCCAACTGGTTCAAGTGGCGGCTGAGCGTGGGTTGGCTGGTACCCGTCTTTCCTGCCGCAGAGGAGAGAGATCCCGCTTCACTCATCGCGGCAAAGGATTGCAGAAGATGCCAAGGGATATCAGGGGTATTCATATATGGATATCGCAATTCCAATTTTGACAATTATCTATCCATATTCTGATTGCTAGAGTTCAAGTGTCAATAGAAATGAACACGGAGATTATCATGACACAAACAGTTCTCATCCTCGGTGCAAAGGGTCGATTTGGCCGCGCTGCAACCCAGGCTTTCGCAAATGCAGGCTGGAACGTCCGCGCTTTGAGCCGTGCAGGCGATGGTGCGCCGCTTGCTGGCGTTTCTCATGTTGCCTGTGACGTGATGAAACGCGATGCCTTGGTCGCGGCGGCGCGGGGCGTGGATGTGATCGTGCACGCAGTCCATCCCGCCTATCAGCATTGGACCAAACAGATGCCAATCCATACGCGTAATGTTATCGCGGCAGGCCGCGCCAGCGGGGCCACGGTCATGGTGGTAGGCAATGTGTACCCCTTTGGCGAAAACGCGCCTGAATTACTGAGTGAGAGTGGGACCTTTGCCCCCACGACCCGCAAAGGTGCCTTGCGTGTCACGATGGAGCAGGCCTTTGCCGATGCTGCAGAGCAGGGGTTGCGCAGTGTCGTCCTGCGCGGTGGCGATTTCATCGAGAAGACCAAGACGGGCAACTGGTTCGAAACCTATATCACTAATAAGGTGGGCAAAGGTATTTTCACTTATCCTGGTCGCATGGATGCGGTGCATGCTTGGGCCTATCTGCCTGACATGGCGCGGGCGATGGTAGGTCTTGCTGAGAAACGGGGCGCACTCCCGCCTTTCGCAAGCTTTGGCTTTGAAGGGTATAGCCTGACGGGAGCAGAGCTTAAGGCCGTAGTCGAGCGGCAGGTCGGTCAATCGCTCAAAACTGCATCTTTCCCTTGGTCTTTGATGCGTATCATTGGCCTCTTCAGTCCGCTGATACGCGAAGTGAACGAGATGCGGTATCTGTGGGACACACCCCACCGCGTTGATGGAAGCGCTTTGGCGGCAGCTTTGCCTGATTTCACGCCGACACCATTAAGTACTGCAATAGCAGAAGTGTTGGGAACAGCGCCCGAGACGCTTGTTGATCAGGCGGCATCCGCCATGCGATCTGCTTGACAAAACCGCCGTCCTTGGGTCCTTCTGGGCCAAATATTTTCAGGAGAGCCACCATGATGAGAACCCGCGCCGCCGTTGCTGTTGAAGCAGGAAAACCGTTGGAGATCATGGAGGTCAATCTGGAAGGACCCAAGCGCGGTGAAGTGCTGGTCGAGATCAAGGCCACAGGCCTGTGTCATACAGATGAATTCACCCGCTCAGGTGATGATCCCGAAGGCATCTTTCCCGCTATCCTTGGTCATGAGGGTGCGGGAATTGTGCTGGAAGTGGGCGAGGGTGTCACCACGCTGGAAGTCGGGGACCACGTGATCCCGCTCTATACCCCTGAATGCCGTGAATGCGAGTACTGCCTGAGCGGCAAAACCAATCTGTGCCAGAAAATTCGTATCACCCAAGGACGCGGCCAACTGCCCGATGGCACCACACGCTTCTCCATGCTGGATGGTACGCCGATCCATCATTACATGGGCTGCTCCACCTTTGCGAACCATACTGTCGTGCCCGAGATTGCGCTGGCCAAGGTCCGCAAAGACGCACCCTTTGACAAGATTTGCTACATCGGTTGCGGTGTGACGACAGGGATTGGTGCGGTCATCAACACAGCTAAAGTTGAGATCGGCGCGCGCTGTATTGTGTTTGGTCTGGGCGGTATCGGCCTCAACGTGATTCAAGGGCTGCGCATGGCAGGGGCGGACCAGATTGTTGGTGTGGACCTCAACGACGACAAGCAAGAGGTCGGCACCTATTTTGGGATGACTGACTTCGTAAATCCTTCAAAGGTCGAGGGCGATCTTGTCGCCCATCTGGTCGAACTGACCAAAGGTGGCGCGGATTACACATTCGACGCCACAGGCAACACCCAAGTCATGCGCACCGCCCTTGAGGCCGCGCATAAAGGCTGGGGTGAGAGCATTATCATCGGCGTAGCCCCAGCAGGTGCCGAGATTTCCACCCGTCCTTTCCAACTGGTTACCGGCCGCGTTTGGCGCGGGACAGCTTTTGGTGGGGCCAAAGGTCGTACCGATGTTCCAAAAATCGTAGACTGGTACATGAACGGCAAGATCGAGATCGACCCGATGATCACGCATAAGCTCACCCTCGACCAAATCAACGAAGGATTTGAACTGATGCACCAAGGCAAATCCATTCGCGCCGTCGTCGAATTCTAGGATGACCCCGACCGTCCGGCACGTCTCCACCGGACTTGTGGTGGCGATTGTCGGATTCTTTGGTACTTTCCCGATTGTGGTGCAGGGGCTTTCTGCCGTCGGCGCGAGCCCCGCCCAGGCGTCGGCAGGGCTTATGGCTTCTGCCATGGCGATGGGTATCGCCGCCATCGTCCTGAGCCTCTATTTTCGCATGCCCGTTAGCATCGCGTGGTCGACACCGGGTGCTGCGTTGCTGGCAGTGAGTGTGGCACCGCAGGGCGGTTTTCCTGTGGCCGTTGGCGCGTTCATTGTCGCAGGTCTGCTCACGCTGGCGGCAGGTCTTGTCCGCCCCTTGGGGCATGCTGCGGCTGCAATTCCCGCAAATCTGGCCCAGGCGATGCTGGCCGGGGTGCTCTTCCCCATTTGTCTAGTGCCTTTCCAAGCTTTGCCGCAACTGCCATTTTTTGTGGGACCAATCATCGGGGCGTGGATTGCGGGGGCGCTGGTACACCGCCTTGCTGCGGTGCCAGTGGCGCTTGTGATGACGGGTGTGATGACTTTTGCGATGGGCGATACCGCCGCACTTCGCGGCATGTCATTTGTGACATTGCCCGAATGGACCAACCCTTCGTTTACGCTCACCGCTGCGATCAGTATCGGGCTGCCCTTGTTTGTCGTGACGATGGCCACCCAGAACGTTCCGGGCGTGGCGATCCTGCGCAGCTATGGCTTTACCCCGCCGCCATCTGCCCTGCTCTCGTCCGTGGGGGCAGGCAGCATCCTTGCGGCCCCTTTTGGTGTTTTCTCGATCTGTGTGGCGGCTATTACATCGGCGATGTGCGCAAATTCGGACAGTGATCCCGACCCCGCAGAGCGCTATAAATCCGCCGTCATGGCAGGCGTGTTCTATTGTCTGTTCGGCATGTGCGCAGGATTGCTGACTGCCTTTGCTGCCGCTGTTCCGGACCTTGTCTTTTCCACGCTTGCCGGTCTTGCGGTATTAAATGTCATGGCGGGGGCATTGCGGGCCGCATTGGCAGAAGATCATGGGCGCGAGGCGGCGATATTAACCATCGCAGTCACGGCATCAGGCATGAGTGTTGCTGGCATCGGTGCTGCGGTGTGGGGGCTTTTGGCGGGCCTTTGCTTTTATGGACTTCTGACGTTGCGCAAGCGGCTGAGTTGACCCTTGACCGCATGTTGACACGCCGCGCCTCGCGCGTATCTGTCATGCAAGCCTTTTCAATCAAGTCGGAGCTATCCTAATGTCGAAAACTGCCCTTATCACTGGCGCATCCTCTGGTATCGGGGCCGAATTTGCCCGCTATCATGCGCAGAAAGGCGGCGATGTCGTTTTGACGGCCCGTTCGGAGGATAAGCTTAAAAAACTCGCTGCCGAGATCGAGGCAGAGCATAAAGTAAAAGCGCATGTCATTGTTGCTGATCTTGGAACTGCCAAGGGGCCATCCGAGCTTGTTCGCCAAGTGACCGAAGCGGGTATCCAGATTGATATCCTGATCAATAACGCAGGATTTGGCGGGCAGGGGCGTCATATTGATCGTAATATCGACGACGAGTTGGAGATGATTGATCTAAACGTCAAAGCGCTGGTCGCGTTAAGCCATCACTTCGGGCGCGAGATGTCCAAACGTGCGCAAGGCCGCATCCTCAATGTAGGTTCCAGTGCCGGCTTTATGCCTGGCCCGCTTCAAGCAGTGTATTTCGCAACCAAAGCTTTTGTAAAAAGCTTTTCTGAAGCGTTGGATCATGAGCTGCGGCCCCAAGGGGTGACAGTCACCCTTCTGGCACCCGGTTATGTCAAAACCGCCTTTGCCGACCGCGCCGATTTGCACGGAACAAAGCTGACAGCAGGTGGCGGTAAAACGCCCAGATCGGTGGCAAAATATGGATACGATGCTATGTCTCGTGGTGAACTGGTCGCAATCAACGAAAAGCAGTTGGACTTCATGGTCAACTGGATCATTCCGTTATTGCCGCGCCGTGCTGTGCTCAAAATGATTGAGCGGATGCAATCCAAATAATCGACCCACCAAGAGGCAGATACGATGAAACTGAACGTGAACGGAAAATCCCATGAAGTTGATGTCGAGGATGACATGCCTCTGCTGTGGGTGCTGCGGGACGAACTGGGCATTACAGATGTAAAATACGGCTGTGGCATTGCGCAATGTGGCGCTTGTACCGTTCATGTGGACGGTGTTGCCGTGCGCTCCTGCCAGTTGGCGGCAGGGGATGTAGACGGGAATGTCACCACAATTGAGGGTCTCGGTTCTCCCAGTGCGTTGCACGCTGTTCAAGAGGCATGGATCGAGCATCAGGTCGCACAATGCGGCTATTGCCAGTCGGGGCAGATCATGCAGGCGGCCAGTTTTCTCGATTTGAATGGTGAGCCAAATGACGAACAAATTGATCAAGCGATGAGCGGTAATTTGTGTCGCTGCGGAACCTATCCGCGCATTCGTGCTGCGATCAAAACCGCCGCAACCAAGCTGCAAGGAGCCTGATATGGGTCGTCTGAAAACAATCGCGCGGCGTTCGTTTCTTGTCGGTTCTGCGGCCATCTTGGGCGGCGTGGCATTCGGCACCTATCTGGTAAAACGGGACCCAGACAACCCGCTTATCGCCAGTGCGCGTGCGGGCGATGCGGTGTTTAATCCTTGGGTCAAGATCAACGCCGAAGGTATCACACTGGTCACACCGCATACAGATCTCGGTCAGGGTGCCGCCTCCATGCAAGCGATGCTGATCGCCGAGGAACTGGATGTGGAGCTAAACCAAATTTCCACAACGCCGGGCGTGCCTGCGGGTGCTTACTACAACACAGCGCTAGCGGCTGAGGCAGTGCCGTTCCGCTCTAACGACGACAGCTTTGCCGCAGAGGCGATGCGCAGCACCATGGGTGCTGTCATGAAGGTGTTAGGCGCGCAGGTGACAGGTGGTTCAACCTCGGTGCCTGACAGTTTTGACAAATTGCGCATGGCAGGGGCCGTAGCGCGTGAGACGTTGAAAGCGGCAGCTGCTGCCGAGACGGGCATTGAGGCAGCGTTGCTCAAGACCGAAGCGGGGGCAGTTGTCCTGCCCGATGGCGTGCGCATCGCCTATACCGACCTCGCTGACCGCGCGGCTGAATTGGAGCCTGTTACCGATGTCACTCTGCGTGATCCGTCCCAGTGGCGTTTGATCGGTAAGCAGGTCGAGCGGTTGGATGTGGTGGCTAAATCTACAGGCACGCAGACCTATGGTATCGATCTTAAACTTGACGGTATGGTGCATGCCTCGGTGCGGATGAACCCACGGAAAGGGGCAGCACTCCAAGGCTTTGACGCGACAGCGGCACAGGGAATGCGCGGTGTTTCGCAAATCGTCGGTCTGCCTTACGGTGTAGCGGTGATTGCAGACAACACTTGGCGTGCCTTCCGCGCACTGGAAGAGATTGAATATGACTGGGCACGGGCCCCGTACCCCGCCGAGCAGGAGACCCATTGGGCCGAAGTTGCCGCTTCATTCACACCAGAGCGTCTGGACAAAGAGTGGCGCCATGACGGTGATGTGGATGCCGCGCTTGAGGGTGCTGAGGTTATTGAGGCCGAATACCGTGCGCCCTATGTGGCGCACCAACCGCTTGAGCCGCTCAATGCCATGGCATTGGTCACCGCAGATCGTGTGGACATCTGGGTTGCCCACCAAATTCCCGGCTTTGTAGAGCAGCGTGTTGCGAAGCGGTTGGGCATGGAGACGGAGCAGGTCTTTTTGCACAACCAATACGCCGGTGGCAGCTTTGGTCACCGTCTTGAGTTCGACAATGTCGATGTTGTGGTGGATGTGGCGCGTGAAGTGATGGGCACACCTGTCAAACTTACGTTCAGCCGTGAGGAAGATTTTGCGCAAGACTATAACCGCCAGATTGGTATGGGACGCGGCCGTGGTGCGCATGCAGATGGCAAGGTGACGGTGCTTGATCTCGACATTGCCACAGTTTCTTCCTCGCGCTCCCAATCGGGTCGCCTTGGTGCGCCTGTTCCCGGACCAGATACGCAAATCGCTGCGGGGGCGTGGAACATGCGCTACGCTGTGCCAGATCTTCGTGTGCGTGCCTACGCTGTGCCAGAGCTTGCGCCGACATCGTCATGGCGCTCGGTCGGGGCCTCTACAGCTGGTTTTTTCGCAGAGAGTTTTCTGGATGAGTTGATCCATGCCGCAGGGGCCGATCCGATGGAGGAGCGCTTGCGTCTGACCAATGACCCCGATGCCCGCGCTGTTTTGGAAGCTGTGGCCGAGATGTCCAACTGGGGCAGCCCGCTTGGACCCCGTCAAGGGCGCGGTGTGGCGCTGGTGACGTCCTTTGGGGTGCCCACAGCGGAAGTGGTGCAAGTAACTGATACAGATGACGGGATCAAGATTGACCATGTGTGGGTTGCTGCCGAAGTGGGGCGGGTTGTTGACCCTGTTACCTTCGAGAATGTAGTCGCGGGGGGTGTGATCTGGGGTCTGGGCCATGCTATGAACTCCGAGATTACCTATTCTGATGGCCGTGCAGAGCAGGATAACTATCACTTCGCCGAAGGCATGCGGATGCACCAATGTCCGATCATTGAAGTGCGCGGGCTTGAGAACAATCCCGCAATTCGCGGTGTGGGTGAGCCTCCTGTGCCACCTGCGGCACCCGCTTTGGCCAATGCGATCTTTGCTGCAACGGGCAAACGCCTGCGCGAAATGCCATTCTTTCACACGGTGGATTTCGTATGAGGCGTCTGGCACTCGCCCTCACATTGATCTTGCCAGCAGGCGTACAGGCGCAGGATGCGGGGTCGTCAGCTTGGGACCGGATCTATGCCGTGGCATCCCATCCGCGCTGCACAAATTGTCACGTCGGAGAGAGCGGGCGGCCTGCGTGGGATGACCTTGGCTATGCCAAGGACAGTGTGCACGGAATGAACATTGTTGCAGGCGAAAGCAGAATTGGGGCAGAAAGTATTCCGTGCCGCGTCTGTCACATCAGTGCCGAAGGCGCGAATAATGTGCCGCATGCCGCACCGCAAATTGACGAGGCGTGGCGTTTGCCGCCTGTTGAATTAGCGTGGCGTGGAAAGTCTAGTGTCGAGGTATGTCAGCAGTTGCGCCATCCTGAAGCGAATGATGGCTTCGACATGGCTGAACTGGCTGAGCACGTGCGCACGAGTGCTTTTGTTAACTACGGCTTCAAACCCGGTGCAGGGCGCAACGCCGCACCTGGAACCACCGAAGAGTTGGCGGAGGACCTGGAAATTTGGGCGGCGGCAGGTACACCTTGCGTAGGTGACTAGAACTCTGGTTGAGGTCCTCTACTTTTGGGTTCTTTTCCTATTCCTTTGGGATTTAGATCTGTAGGGCTTCATCTGGAGCTATTTCCAAAAATTTGTTCCTGATAGGCCGACAGCCAGTTTTACGCCTGTGCTTTATTTTTGTCTGTGCTCCGGCGACCAATTTTAGGGTTGCGCTATTGTCACAAACCTTTGGCATAAGAAAGACGCCCTGAAAGTTCTGATATTTGTGCTAATGGCCGCCCAGTTCTACGGCTGGCACCCCCGCTCAATCCGCAATTAAATCTGCAGTAAACAGTATGCAAACATTTCGATCACATCTTTTGTGTTTTCGGGGCCTGTGATCGTAAGGCTTCACGATGTGATTTTCCGAGCTTTACCGTCTGGGCAGCGTGTGGCTACTGATCGGTGGGCTTATGGGCGGCACTTCACTGTTGTTGCCCAGAGCCCAATATGGCTTGGGACGTTTCCAACTTTTCTGGGCACGCCACTCCGTGCCGATATTATGGCGCGATTGTTCTTGACCCATGGCCTGCTTACGGCTCACCTCTGGAATATGGATATTTTGCATATTACCCGCCCCGCGCCGCTTTCCGGTCTTGATGACATCCCGCTACCGTCCCGTGATGCGCCGCGGGCGCAGGCATTGGTTGCGCGTTGCCCTGTGGCGAAGGTGACGCCACTGGAGGCGTCAGTTGCCATTGCCACACAAGCAGGCGTGCAGGACGTCTGGATCAAGGATGAGCGTGGGCGCATGGGGCTGGGCAGTTTCAAAGCGCTGGGCGCGGCTTATGTCATCGCCTGTGATGCGCAGGATATTGACGTGAGCGGACGCACCTACGTCACCGCGAGCGCGGGCAATCACGGTATGTCTGTCGCAGCGGGGGCAAAGGCGTTTGGCGCGGCGTCAGTTGTCTATATCGCGCAGACAGTGCCCCAGAGTTTCGCGTCACGGCTGGAAGAGCAGGGCGCACAGGTCGTCCGCGAGGGCGAGACCTATGAGGACAGTCTGAAAGCGGCGGAAAAGGCCGCTGATGACAATGGCTGGGACCTGCTGTCGGATGGGTCATGGCATGGCTATACAGAGCGCCCTTACCGTTTGATGGAAGGCTATACTGTACTTATGGCAGAGGCGATTGAGCAACTGCCCGAGATGCCCACGCATATTTTCCTACAAGCAGGCGTTGGTGGACTTGCCTGTGCTTGTGCTGCGTTGGCGCGGCAGACATGGAGTGACACGCCCCGCATCATTGTGGTTGAACCGCATGCTGCTGCCGCGCTGCATGGGTCTATCGCGGCAGGCAAAGCGGTTGAGAGCAGCGGCCCCGTTTCAGACATGGGACGGCTTGATTGCAAGATGCCCTCGCTCATTGCGCTGAAAGGGTTGGCACAGGACGCAGATGATTTCGCGCTGATCACGGAGGCGGAAGGCCAAGCAGGGGCAGGGCTTGCAATGGTTGCGGGCTTTGGCTCGTCCCCGTCGGGCGCTGCGGGTATTGCGGCGCTGATTGCGTTGGATGATGCGCAACGCGATGACCTCGGGATCACGGCACAATCACGGATTTTCTGCGTGCTCAGCGAAGGCCCCGCCTGATGCAGCGCGGCTTTGCGCAAGCGGAGTTTGAAAACCGCACCCGCCGTGCCCAAAAGATGATGGAGACGGCAGGCCTTGATGCGCTTTTGCTCACCACTGAGGCCGATGTGCGCTATTTCACAGGATACCTCACGCGGTTCTGGGAAAGTCCGTCGCGCCCTTGGTTTTTGGTGGTCCCGAATGAGGGCAAACCGATTGCGGTGATCCCGTCCATTGGCGCGGCGCTGATGGGGCAAACGTGGATTGATGATATTCGGACATGGCGTGCACCCGATCTGGCTGATGACGGCGTAAGCCTGCTCACAGATACATTGAACGCTTTTGCAAATATCGGGACGCCGATGGGATATGAGAGCCATCTGCGTATGCCGCTGGCTGATTGGGCCCGGGTGCAGGCGGGACTGCGGCCTTCTGTGAGCGATGATGCGGGGATCGTGGCGCGGCTTCGGTCTGTCAAATCCGACATAGAGATTGCCAAGATTGAACACGCTTGCACCATTGCGGGCCGTGCCTTTGCCCGCGTGCCAGAGATTGCCGCAAAGGGTGTCCCCCTGTCGCGTGTGTTTCGTAATTTTCAGCGCTTGTGTCTGGAGGAGGGGGCGGATTGGGTTCCCTACCTTGCGGGTGGCGCTGCACAAGGCGGGTATGGCGATGTAATCTCACCAGCCAGTGATGCGGCTCTTGCGCAAGGTGATGTGCTGATGCTCGATACCGGTCTCGTTTGGGACGGATATTTTTGCGACTTTGATCGCAATTTCAGTCTGGGCGCGCCGACACCGCAAACTGAAGCAGCCTATGCGCGTCTGATTGATGCCGTTGACGCCGCAGCGGATATCGCACGGGTCGGCACCACCGCCGCACAGCTTTTTCACGCGATGGACAGTATTGTGACAGGGGGCGCAGGCGGTTCTGAGGCGGGGCGGCTGGGGCATGGTTTGGGGATGCAATTAACAGAGGGCCTTTCGCTGGTTCCTGACGATCAGACGGTGTTGGAGGAAGGGATGGTGATCACGCTTGAGCCCGGGATTTCCGTTGAGGGCGGCAAAATCTTGGTCCATGAGGAGGACATCGTGATCACGGGCGGTGCGCCGCGCTTTTTATCGCCGCGTGCGGGGCGCGAGATGGTGCAGGTGTGACCGACTATGGCTACTCCCGTATTGCGGACGGATCTGCGCCGTTGGGCATGATTGTTTTACAAACTGATGAGACGATTGAGGGCGATCTGCGCCGCATGTTTCCCATCGAGCAGCCCATTTACGTCAGCCGTGTGCCAAGTGCTCCCGAAGTCACGCCAGAGAAATTACGCGCTATGTCTTCTCATCTAACAGATGCAGCGCGGCTTTTGCCAAATGCTTTGCGCTATGCTGCAATCGGATATGGCTGCACTTCGGCCTCTGCGCAGATCGGGTCCATACAGGTGGCCAAGTTGATTGGTGAGGGTGCGCAGACCGGACATGTCACCGACCCGCTCAGCGCTTTGATTGCAGCATGCCGCGCCATGGATGTTACGCAGCTTGCGTTTTTATCACCCTACACGGCCGATGTGTCTGACCGCTTGCGCGACGCATTGGATAAGGCAGGCATCGCCACACCTGTTTTCGGTAGCTTCAACGAGGCCAATGAAGCGAGTGTTGTGCGCATCGCACCGCACTCCATTGTCGAGGCAGCGTATGATCTTGTGGCTCGGGGTGGGACACAAGCGGTGTTTTTATCCTGTACCAATCTGAGGACATTGGATGTGATTGACCAAATCGAGGCGCGGACAGGGTTGCCATGTCTGTCGAGCAATCAGGTCTTGGGGTGGCAGATGGGCAGACAAGCCAACGTGAAAACATGGCTTCCCGGAGTATTGGGGCGCAACGTGCTTTGAAGATGCGTATTTTTGACGGGTGCAGGTGAGAAATCCACCGCAGACCATCTTGACGCTCTGGCATTGATGACATACCCAATGCAGGTGCGCGGGCGTTGTGTAATGGTTAAGACCTCAGTTTTCCAAACTGAAGATGAGGGTTCGATTCCCTCCGCCCGCTCCACTCTTTCTTACAGCAATTGCAGCATGCGACAGCGCAACGCTTGACCCCGCATGATCCGCACGCCACTAAGCGCTGCACGATTTTATAAAGGACAGCGCATGGCGGATACTCCGACGCCCCCCCCCTCGGCTACAGAAGAGCGCGCGCGCTCGCGCAAGATTGGTGCATTGGGTGCTTTGCTCCCCTTCCTGCGGCCTTACCGCTTGCTCATGGCCGGGGCTCTGACGGCGCTGGTGGCGACGGCGATGATCTCGCTGGCTTTGCCTTTGGCGGTGCGCCGCGTTGTGGATACGTTCAACGTGGGCGAGGAGGCGCTGCTGGATCAGTATTTCATTGCTGCCCTCGCGATTGCGGGCCTGCTCGCCGTGGGGTCTGCGCTGCGCTATGCGCTTGTGACGCGGCTGGGGGAGCGTGTGGTTGCCGACATTCGCAAGGCGACATTTGACCGCGTGATTTCCATGAGCCCAGTTTTTTATGAGCGGATTATGACGGGCGAAGTCCTCAGCCGCATTACCACTGACACTACGCTGATCCTCAGCGTTATCGGTTCGTCGATCTCCATCGCGCTGCGCAACTTCCTGACGTTTGTGGGCGGGTTAATCCTGATGCTGCTTACCTCGGCCAAACTGGCGGGGTTAGTGCTGCTGATTGTGCCTGCTGTTGTGCTGCCCATCCTTTTCCTTGGCCGCCGTTTGCGTGTGCTAAGCCGTGAGAACCAAGACTGGATCGCGGCCTCCTCCGGCAATGCCTCCGAAAGTTTGACTGCCGTACAAACGGTTCAGGCATTCACCCATGAGACGGCAAGCCGTGCACAGTTCGCCGACATGACAGAGCACTCGTTCGAGGCTGCGCGGCGCCGTATCCGAACCCGAGCTTACCTTACTACCATTGTGATTTTCCTTGTTTTTTCTGGCGTCGTTGGCGTGCTTTGGATTGGTGCGCGTGATGTGCGCAATGAAGTGATGACTGTTGGGGCGCTGATCCAGTTCCTGATTTATGCGGTAATGGTCGCGGGTGCTGTTGCTGCCCTGTCAGAGATTTGGTCCGAGTTGCAACGCGCGGCAGGAGCAACCGAGCGTTTGGTTGATTTGCTAGAAACCCAAGACCCCGTGAACGATCCTGCCGCAGCAAAGATTTTGGCAGAGCCGGTGCAAGGTCATATCCGGTTTGAAGATGTGAATTTCCGCTATCCCTCAAGGCCAGAAACTGCCGCCCTTGATGGGATCACGCTGGAGATCAAGCCGGGCGAGACTGTTGCATTTGTTGGACCATCGGGTGCCGGTAAAACAACCATCATCCAGATGATTTTGCGGTTCTATGATCCGCAATCTGGGCGCATCACATTTGATGGCGTTGATCTGCGCGACCTCAAGCGGGACGCGTTTCGCCGCCAGATCGCATTGGTGCCCCAAGACCCTGTGATCTTTGCCGCCTCCGCACGCGAGAACATCCGATTTGGTCGCCCGGAAGCGACAGACGCCGAGATCGAGAGTGCCGCGCGTGCCGCCGCCGCTGATGAATTCATCGCCAAGCTGCCCGAAGGCTATGACAGCTACCTCGGTGAGCGTGGGGTGATGCTGTCTGGCGGCCAAAAACAACGCATCGCCATTGCGCGTGCCATTTTGCGCGCGGCTCCTGTGCTGCTGCTGGATGAGGCGACCAGCGCATTGGACGCCGAGAGTGAGCGGGCCGTGCAAGCGGCAGTGGAAGAGTTGAGCGCGGGGCGTACAACCCTGATCGTGGCACACCGTTTGGCGACTGTGAAAAAGGCGGACCGCATTGTTGTGCTTGAGGCAGGGCAGATTGTGGACACGGGCACCCATGATGATCTGGTGGCTAAAGGGGGGCTTTATGCCCGTTTGGCACGACTTCAATTCACGGACGGAATTGCGGCAGAGTAATTCCCCCTTGCGCTTATGTGCCGCAGGGTGAAACACTCTGGGCACAAATCAATCCATTCAGGGAGTATTCAAATGGGTCTGTGGAGTTTCGTTAAAGGTGCTGGCAAAAAAGTTTTTGGTGGTGATGATGCCGCCGAAGTGTCCGGCGCGGCGTTGCAAGATGAATTGAAAGAGCTTGGCCTTGATGCCGAAGGTCTGGACATTAAAGTAGACGGCGACAAAGTGACTGTGACAGGCAAAGCTGCCTCACAGGAAATGCGCGAGAAGGTCATTCTGGCCGTGGGCAACGTCGAAGGCGTAGCTGCTGTCGAGGACGATGTGACAGGTGGCGAGGGCGAGCCTACGTTCCACACGGTCGAGAAGGGTGACACCCTTTGGGCAATCTCGGAAAAGACCCTCGGCAATGGCGCACATTACGAGAAAATCTTTGAAGCAAACAAGCCGATGCTGACCCATCCTGACAAAATCTATCCCGGTCAGGTGCTGCGCATTCCAGCGGCCTAAGAATACTGCTGTACCCCGCGCTTTATCGGGGTACAGCCCTTCCGCATGGCGCGGACCATCCCCATATCTCCTTCACATGACTGACGTATGGGCAAGCAGCATCATAACGCTGCGTCCCGTGCCATGCTTTGCTTGAAATTTGGCGGCGGGCAGGTCATCGTCATGTGACAAATTACGCATGTCACAAAAGTGGCAGCACAGGGGAGGAAAACACATGGGATATTCTGGGATACCGGACCGCGACATTATCGAGGCAGAGAGCGCGTGGGAAGACCGCGATCTGCACAAAACGCTGTATGGCATGCTTGCCAGCACCACTTCGAAATTTCCAAATCATAATGCCATAAGCTATCAGCTTCTTTCGGGTCCAAAAGATTTTGCCGAGACGCTGACATGGCAGACACTGCACGATAAATCCGTGCAGGCCGCAAACCTGTTTCGCAGTCTCGGGATCGGTCCAAAAGATGTTGTAGCCTATGTGCTTCCCAACACCAACGAGACGGCGATAACTCTGCTGGGCGGTGCAATCGCAGGTATCGTAAACCCTATTAACCCGCTGCTCGACGCTGAGCAGATAGGCGCAATCCTGCGGGAAACGAACGCTTCCGTAGTTGTGACCCTTCGTCCGTTCCCAAAGACAGATGTAGCAGATAAAACAGCCGAAGCAGTTGCTCTCGCGCCGAATGTCAAAACCGTGCTCGAAGTTGACCTGCACCGGTACCTCACAGGTCTGAAAAAGATCATCGTGCCGTTGATCCGCCCCAAGCGGACTGTGCAGAACCAAGCGAAATACATGAACCTCAACGAGGAGATGGCGAAGCAGCCAAAAACCTTGCAGTTTGAGGATCCGCAAGAGGACCGTGTGGCCTGTTACTTCCACACGGGCGGTACAACGGGCATGCCTAAAGTGGCGCAGCACAAATATTCCGGCATTATCTACAACGGATGGACGGGTGCGCGTCTGCTTTATACAGAGAACGACGTGGCGATGTGTCCGCTGCCCTTCTTCCATGTGATGGGTGTGCATGCGGTGTTTATGGGCTGCGTGCATTCAGGTGCCCACATCATCCTACCTACCCCACAAGGGTATCGTGGCGAGGGTGTGTTTGATAATTTCTGGAAACTCTGCGAGCGCTGGAAAGTCACTTTCATCATCACTGTGCCGACTGCGATCTCGGCCAAGATGCAGCGACCGATTGATGCGGACCTGTCTACGGTTAAGACTGCTTTTTCCGGTTCTGCCCCGTTGCCGATGGAGTTGTTCAAGCGGTTCGAGAAGGCGACAGGTATCACCATTGTCGAAGGATACGGCCTGACCGAAGCCACCGTGCTTGTCTCGGGCAACCCCACGGATGGCGTGCGGAAAGTTGGCTCCATCGGGGTCGAATTTCCTTATTCCAAGGTGCGGATAATCAAAGGGACGCCAGATGGCCCGATTGATGCCGAGGTCGATGAAATCGGCGAGATTTGCGTCTCCAATCCCGGCGTTTTCCCAGGCAATACCTATACCGAAGCGGATAAAAACATTGATCTCTACTATGATGAAAAGTTTTTGCGCACGGGTGATCTGGGGCGCAAGGATGAGGATGGATATATCTGGATCACTGGCCGCGCCAAGGACCTGATCATTCGAGGCGGTCACAATATTGACCCTGCCGATATCGAAGAAGCGCTTTTGGGACATGAAGCCGTGGCCTTTGCAGGTGCTATCGGTCAGCCCGATGCCCATGCCGGCGAAGTGCCTTGCGCTTTTGTTGAGTTGGTCGGTGGCGCGAGTGTCACTCCCGAAGAGCTGTTGGAATTCGCCAACAGCCGTGTGCATGAGCGTGCGGCCCAGCCCAAGAACATAACCATAATGGATGAGTTGCCCAAAACCGCTGTTGGCAAAATCTTCAAGCCTGATTTGCGGCGCATGGCGATTACACGGGTCTTTAACGGTGCTTTGGAAAAGGCAGGCGTCGCCGCACGGGTTGATCATGTGATGGACGATAAAAAGCGCGGTCTTGTTGCTGTCATGGCGATGAATGGCGCGGATGCTGACTCTGTGAACGAAGTGTTGGGCAGCTTTGTCACCCAGTGGGATGCCGCTTGAGCAATCAACCTGACTATGGCCTGCTCCTCGACGCTGAGGTGCAGGCCTATATCGCAAAAGGGGCGGAGTTTTATCCGCCGAATGCCGTTGATCTGACCGTAGCAGAGCAACGCGAAGTCTATGACAATATGTGCGCTGCATTCCACGGAGGCCGCCCGGAGGGTGTGAAGACATGGGATGAGCCGCACGGTGACGTAGCCTGTCGCCGGTATGAGGCGGGGCCTGCTGAGGTTACGCTCATCTATTACCATGGGGGCGGTTTTGTCGTCGGTGGGTTGCACAGCCACGATGATGTCTGTGCCGAGTTGTGCGCACGGGCAGGGGTGCGTGTCATATCCGTGGACTACGGCCTTGCGCCTGAAACCGTATTTCCCGGTTGCTACAATGATGCCGCGGCTGCTTTCGAGGGGATTGAGGCTGCTTTTGGCGGGACGATCCTGATGGCGGGAGACAGCGCGGGCGGCAACCTTGCTGCAGCGGTTACCCATCATGCCCGTGACCGCATTGCAGGGCAAATCTTGATCTATCCAGGCTTGGGTGGGGATCCGACAAAAGGCAGCTATGTCGCGCATGCAAATGCACCAGAATTGACGACCCGCGACATGCTATTCTATCAAACCATTCGCACAGGTGGAGCTAAATCACCTGTGGGGGATGCGCGTTATGCGCCGCTCCATGATGACGATTTTAGAGGTCTGCCAAACACGGTGATTGTAACGGCGCAATGCGATCCGCTGTCCAGTGACGGCGAAAGCTACCGCAATGCCGTCTCCGCAGCAGGGGGGAAGGCCGTGTGGTTCAACGAAGCGGGGCTTGTGCATGGCTGCTTGCGCGCGCGCAATATGTCCACGCGGGGGGCTGCGTTTTTTAAACGTGTCTCTGATGCGGTCGCCGCGCTGGCAAAAGGTCAGTGGCCCTACTGACTAGCGCAAGAAGCTTGATGCTTTCATGGTGCCCGGCACAGGTGCACCCAGACGGGTCAGGATCGTCGGCGCAAGTTGTAGCTGGTCGATCACGACATCGGCCTCAGGCCCCTCTGCATCGCCAAAATAGTAAAGCGCGGCTTCTTGCTGGAGCGGATCGCGCCCGCCGTGGTGGCCACGTGCGTCTTGACCGTGATCCGCAGTTACAATGACCTCATAACCTGCGGCACGCCACTTGGGGATGAATGGCCCCAACATCTCGTCCATGACGTGACAGGCGTGATCCATTTCCTGACAGTCATGGAAAAAACGGTGGCCCATGCTGTCGAGAGTGCAGGTGTGCAGCATCCCGTAATCAAGCCCAAATCGCAGGCACAGATTGGTGAGTGTGGCAAAGAGATCCACATCCGAGGGAGTCATCTGGTTCACAAGGCCGTAGCCCGTCATTGTGTGAAAACGGCCGTGGTTGATGCTGGTGCTTTCTGGCTCGTCATATTCGATATCGCGAACGTAGTCAAAAGGATGGCGGTTAAAGAACTCCGACCAGAAGCTGTGGGCGACGGCACCCGTGACACCACCGGCAGCGCGGGTTTGGGAAAAGACATCAGGCTGGCTCAGCCGGAAGACATTGCCGTTGCCGGTGCAGCCATGCTGGGCAGGAGCAACGCCTGTGTGGATGGAGGCATAGCAGGAGGCGGAGGTGGAGGGTAGGACCGAGCGTATTTTCCACACCCGCGCATCGCCACTGTCGACCCACCCTTCAAGATTTCCGAAAAGGCGCCGCCAGTTACGGTAGGGGACACCGTCGAGGATGATCAGAAGAAGTTTGTTTTTCATAGTGCGCCTGCCGTTGCATTTGGACCTGATTGAAGCGCAACGGGTGCGTATGCGCAACAGGGGAACGTGTGATTTGTGATTTTGCGTTCCGAAGAGCGTTAACGCCTTGTGGGGCAGGGTTTTTAGGGGGGCGTTATGCGTACATCACCTGTACAGCATCCGTACACACCCCTGTGCACTGTTTGGGAGTACTAGCAGAGGTTAACAGGGCGTGCCTTGCGTGAGATTTGGGCGGTAATCTGATTAGTTGGGCGGGTCAGAGCACGGTGCAAAAACTGTCGTCGCAAAGGTCCGCTTTGCGGGACAAAGCCGACCTTGCCTGCCGCTCAGCCAATGGCCGCTCTTATAGACAGTTGATGCAACCAGATGCAGGAAATAGACTTTCGCCGCGAGTGCAAGTGTTGACTTAATAGTATCAGGAAGCAGAGATTCGGAACGACGTGGTACTTTCAGCCGTAGCGAATGGTGGTAATGCCGAAATTAAATCAAATTCATCAAACTTGCGATCTTCTCAAAGAACCGATGGAAGCCACTGATGTTCCCAGTTTCTGCCGACTTTCAGAGACCATTGAGGGTGCCCGATATTCTGAGCACCCTTTTTAATCTAATTTTTAGCTACTTCTTCAATCGGCTCGTCGACAGTCGCTTGTGTTGTAGCGGGCACATCCAGAATGCCATTGGCGACACCGGCCACACCGTTTTCAAGGCTGATGCCCAACTCCTTGCCAAGAGCTTGCATTGCGGGCATCTGCAGCGCCATCCCAAGCACCGAATCCAGCGCTTGATTGACCGGAGTGCCACCTCCGCCAGCAGCACCGTCACCGCCCATGCCACGACCCATGCCAGTCACCTGGTGGATCTTGATTGAGTCGATTTTTTCAGCGGGTTTAACCATCTCGGAAATGATCGCAGGCATCGCCTCCAAGCCAGCCAACCGAACCTTCATTGCAATGATCTCGGCACTCAGCTCATTCTCCGAGTTTGCAATCGCGGTCTGGCCTTCCGCTGTCGCAAGCATGTCTGCCTTCTTGGCTTTAGCGCGCACAATCATAGCGTCTGCATCAGCTTGGGCTTCTTCAAGTTTGGCTGCTGCGCGGTCGCTTGCGGCGTCCTTTTCAGCTGCGGCGGCAAGACGGATCCCGGTGGCTTGACGTTCAGCCTCCTTTTCAGCCTCAATCAGGGAAATCTGCTTGTGACGCTCGGCTTCTGCTACTGCGCGGGCTGTTTCAATCGCCTCGGAAGCCTTTTTTGCTTCGGCGCGGGCATTGTCTGCTGAGGCACGGGCTTGGCTTTCTTCCTCAGACTTTTTGGCAACGATAATCTGGCGTTCCTGATCTGCAACCTCAAGCTCGCGCTCTTTTGCAATCTCGGCTTCACGAATCGTGCGCTCACGCTCAATCTCCGAGGCCCGCACAGCACGCTCCCGTTCAATGCGGGCCTGATCCTTTGCTTGATCAGAGGCCTCTTGATTGCGGGCGATTTCGGCTTCTTGACGCGCCTGTAATGTTTGAATTTCCTGAATTTGCATAATTGACGCTTCCTTCTGTTCGCGGTCAATTTGGTACTTCAGCTTTTCCGCCTGCATCTCGGAGCGGGCAACAGACACGTCTGCCTCGGCGGTGATCTCTGCGCGTTCTTTGCGGGATGTCGCGATAACAGACGCCAGTTTTTGCATGCCGACCGCGTTAAAGGCATTATTTTCATCCAGCTGTTCAAATGGCGTTTGATCTAGTGCGGTCAATGACACGGCTTCCAATTCCAAACCGTTCTTTAACAGGTCCTCGGAAATCGCATTCTGAACTTCCTGAACAAAGCTTGCGCGGTTCTCATGCAGCTCGTCCATCGTCATCTGGGCAGCAACAGCACGCAGGCCGTCAATAAGTTTACCTTCAATCATTTCGCGCAACTGATCTACATGGAATGTCCGGTCACCCAGCGTTTGTGCCGCACGCGAAATGCCATCGTCAGTCGCGTTTACCGAAACATAGAATTCAACGCCAACATCTACACGCATGCGGTCCTTGGTGATCAGGGACTGTTCGTTCACGCGCGCCACTTCAAGGCGCAGTGTTCTCATGTTAACTTTGGAAATCTCATGCAAGAAGGGCACGACGATTGTGCCACCGTCCATGATGACCTTTTTGCCGCCTGATCCGGTTTTGACCAAGCTGGTTTCACGGGTTGCGCGTTTGTAGAGGCGGGCCATGATCAGGCCAATGAAGACCAGTAGGCCGATAATAATACCGGCAATTGTAAGAATGTTAGCAAGCTCCATAGTGTACTCCATTAAGTCGTTTAAAATGTAAATCTGAGTGAAGTGTGTGGCTTAGATGACAAAGAACTTATCGCCGCGTTTACGGATTAAAGTAACATCATCGCCTTGGCTAAATATCCCGTCATCATCCAAGGGCTCGACCCGCAAATAGTGCATATTCCCATGCCGATCCTTGATCTTAGCTTCTGCTGGATTGCCCCGAGTAGCCGTGCCTTGGGTAATGGTGCCGTGATGTCCCCCCAAGAACCGCGTGCGCATGGCGCTGGTTTCCGTTTTTGGCATAATCAACGCAACCCAATTGGCAATGATCCGCGTGATGCCAAGGGCAGGCGCAATCGCTATTATAACGGCCAGAATTGTAAAAAGGGGCACACCGAGTATGGACAGTGCGACGGACTGGATTATGAGGCCAAACAGACCAAACATCGTCAGAAACGAGACAAGCCAGATCAAAAATGGTACGTCGCGCGCGCCGATCCAAGTCAGAAAATCAGAGGGCGCGGGGCCAATCTCCCCAATGAGATCAGCATCTAGCCCTTCAACATCAATATCTGCCGATAGATCAAAATCTGCATCGACATCAATATCGGGAGCCTCTCCACCAAGGCCAAGAACGGTTGCCCCAAAAATAAGACTAATAATTTCAATGACAAACAAGCCAGCAGTGACAGCAAGTGCGATCGCAAATGGTAAGGCGTTTGGCGCCAAGAATATTTCGAACATTTGATCTCCTTCTGGACACACTTAACACAAATAAGAGATAATGTTAGGTATATATATGCAAATCATAAAATAAGTGCATAATAAATTAGTAATTATCATAATTAGCAGCTACATGTACTTCCGACGTCGTCAAAAAGATGACCAAAAGGATCTGAATGCCAGATTTCATACAACGCAGGCGACTGGCTCGATTGCTCGACCGCACTGCGGAGCAGTTTACCGATAGATCGATTCCTGAAAAGGGTTGGATTTCGACGATGCGTCTTGCGTTGGGTATGTCAGCAGAACAGGTCGCCTTGCGCAAAGGTGTCAGCCGTAATGCGGTGTATCAAGCAGAACGCAGCGAGAAAGAAGGATCTGTTTCCCTCAAGCAAATGGAAAACCTTGCGGCTGCGATGAATGGAACATTTGTCTATGCCATCGTTCCGAATGCGCCGATCGAGCAGCTGAAATATCAACAAGCGATCCGAAAGGCACGTGCAATGGCGTCTCAAGTCTCAGACTTCGCTCACTGGTCAAAGGATGAGCAACAAGATTGGATCGATGACGCCGCAGCTCAACAGCTTCATGATATGCCCGCCGATTTTTGGGAGGAGGTCGTGGTCTAAACTGTACATAGCTTCAAATCAGAGTAGGCAAACATCTCTGGAGTTACTTTCAAAATAACTTCGTTCGCAGAGCAATCAACGGCGTTGCTAAATTGCTGCACACCTTTGCAAACGTCCGCTTCGGGGAAGCTGCACCGTAGCGCTGAGCACTACAACGAATGGCAGCTATGGGCCGGAATTTCGGAGCAATTTTGCCAGCTCCCCGAAAACGGACATTCCTGCACTCCGCAGCATCGGTCACAATGGGCTCGAAAGAGACCTTTGCTGCGCTCTGCGCCAATATCTGCTTCGAGCTATGATAGAGGTCCCTGTCCCCCGCAACTCACGGCCCATTACTTCCGTTCACGGCCACCTCAAGATGCTGCGGTGCGGCCCGTCATTGCGGACTTTCGTCGCAACCGCGAAATTGAGTAATGTCTGAATTCACGCTATGCGGGACAAAGTGACCCTTGCCGCATCCGTCGCCAACGACCGCATTTTCAAATGCTGACTGGTGACAAAATGCAGCAACGGCGGAAACCGGACCTCCGCTGCAGATTGCATAGAGGTCTGCTAAGCGGACAAAGTGAGCTTTCGCTGCGGTTACGCCAATGGCTGCTGTTGGAATGTCGTGCGGAATTTGACTGGCGGCAAGCGGCCGCAATTGTCTTGGTCAGGCCGAAGTAATTACTCAGTTTCCGGGGCGGAGGTTGCGGTCTGGCGTTGACGATCTCCCCCGATACTCAACTCTCCCAGAAACAAATGGATCAAGCCATGTCTCGGTGCGTTTTCCGGCCATTCGGCAAAAACGTCGATTTCACCCAAAGTCCAATCAGGCAACACAAAACTGACACGGCCATCTGCTACATCCGTTTCGGCCAGAAATACTGGAACTACCGCAAGCCCAGTCCCTTGACGCGCCAGCCGGTAAAGCGCCTGCGCGTCGTTTGCTGAAATACATGCTTCGGGCCTGACTTTGACCAGTGCGCAACCAGCTTTCCGGAATGTAAGCGAGTCGTGTTTTGCCGTAGAAAGCGCAAGCCAATCCCAATCGCGGATCTGATTTGGATCACTTGGAGTCTCGCGAGTGGAAAGGTAATCGGCAGATGCTACAAGCTTGCGACCGACCTTAAAGAGCAATGTGCTGTTTGGTGATTTCTTAACACCAGGACCCATACGAATTCCGATGTCGAATCCACCTTCAATCAGCGCTCGACGGGAGTCTGAGAAATTCAATGTCAGGCGAATACGCGGATACGTTTTCGAGAATTTCGCAATCGTATCCGTGAGAGGCGATTGGGATAGAACGGAAGGAAGCGTAATACGCAACTCACCACTCGGATCACGGGCCGAGACTGAAAGTGTCGCGAGCTCTCCTTCAACAGCCTCTAGCATTTTGCGCGACGCCATAAGCAACCGCTCGCCCTCATGGGTCAGGGCCAGTTTTCTTGTCGAGCGATACATCAACGCGACGCCAAGATGTTCTTCAAGCTGAGAAATGTGATGGCTGACCACGGAAGGCGACAGCCGTAACTCGCGCGCTGCGCCGCGAAAAGAGCCATGGTCAATCGTTTTGACAAAAATGGCCATCTGGCGGAGGCGGTCTATCATTAGTCAAAAAATCCGAACAATTAGATTTATATATCCTATCTTATGTATCAAATGCGACTTGTCCATAGTTCCTGTATGACACCTGCAGAACATCTGCGGGTGTCTCTTTGAAAAACAGGAGACTCTAGTATGAACAAGACGAGAAATATTCTCTCAGCTGCTTCTATCGCCCTTACCACGATTGCGACTGGTGCATGGGCT
The DNA here is from genome assembly GCF_947499945.1 of uncultured Sulfitobacter sp. GTDB lineage: Bacteria > Pseudomonadota > Alphaproteobacteria > Rhodobacterales > Rhodobacteraceae > Sulfitobacter. The sequence continues at coordinate 425,402 of NZ_CANMQD010000002.1, forward strand.
GATGACACCGCAACCGTTACGACATTTTATGATTTGCTTAGCGATCCAGCGTCTGAATCAGAGACCGCCGCCTTTCAGGCCGCAATCGCGGAAAATTGGGAAAGCGTCGGTGGTTATTCTGGCAACGACAAGAACGCCGAAGCTTTTCTCGGACAGGTGGGTGGGTTTGCGCAACTTATTCCTGATCTCAATTGGGACGTTCAAGCCATGCATCAAGACGGCAATTTCGTAACAGTGCGCAGCCGCGCAACTGGCACCCCCGTTGGTCCACTCTTCGGCGTTGACGGCGAAGGACGTAGCTTTGACATTATGACAATCGACATCCACGAAATCGAGGATGGTAAGATCGTCCGGACGTACCACATCGAAGATTGGGCAGGTGCTTTGCGTCAGCTTTCTGGTCAGTAGTCTAAAATTGGGGTGAGGTGGTCGACCCAGACCGCCTCACTTCCCAAACATCAATCTGACGAATAGAGTTGCCACTCATGCATTCCGCTACATCCATTAGAATGGACGCAAAGCCGCCGTCCGCGCAAAACGCAGCATCCGTCATTTTGGGCTCAAACCAGACTTTAGCTGCGGTTGCGAACGATATTTAGTGCGGGTGTTACATGCCGATAGCCGCTTCGCGGGACAAAACTGCCATTCGCTCCGGTAGTGGCAAGGTCCGCTTTCGGCAACCCTGCTAAAGGTAACGCCTCACTTTACCTTTGTAGGTCCTATAATCCGCCCCATAGACGTCTTCCAGCCAAGGTTCTTCAGCAAATGGCGCGGCCGCGAGAACGATGACGCCGAACGTGGCGACGCATGCCGCCCATCCTGACGCAGACAGTACGGCCCAGCCGATAAGGATGACCATGTCAGCAACGTATTGTGGGTTGCGAGAGTAGCGATAGAGGCCATCAGTCTTTAACTCGGCGACTTCGCCACTGGTCGCACCTAGGCCGATTTTTCTGACACCCATCCAGACAACTACATTCCCTGTGATCATTAAGCCAAGACCAATGGTCCACCGGGCCGGTGCTGGCCAGTCGAAACTGTTCCAGTCAGCGATGCCCAGCACGAAGGTCGCGATAAATATCGAGATCGTGGCAAGCCAGACTCGAAGCTTGATGCCGGTTGTGGCCTCCTTTGGGGGCCAGATACGACGCTCTGGGAATGCGATTGACCACCCGAAGGCCACAAGAAGGTAGCACTCGGCAATCCCACCGATGAAAATTGCGAAGACTTCGATATTGTTAAGCATGATCGTGTCCATGGTTGTTTAGCGCCCCAGTATCTTCGCCTGAACGGAATTCCTGCCAAGCTTGAACCAGAATAAGCTCGGCCGATCTCAGAAACAGACCTGCCATAATGATCGCCACGATGAGATCAGGCCACGCCGAAGCCGTCAGAAAGACTGCAAAGCTTGCAATCATGACCGCGACATTGCCAATGGCGTCATTGCGCGAACACAACCAGACAGAGCGGACGTTTGCATCACCGTCCTTGTAGCGCATCAAAAGCAAGACACTTGCCAAGTTGGCAGCAAGCGCCAGCAACCCGATCAAGCCCATAATCTGCGCGGTAGGAACGCCCAGAATGAATATCTGGTAAACCGTCGAGCCAAAGACCCAAAGGCCCATGAACAACAGGCTAAGCCCTTTGATGAGCGCAGCGGTTGAACGTACCTTAAGGCTCATCCCGATGACTGCGAGGCTGACGCCGTAGGTTAATGCATCCCCCAGAAAGTCGAGAGCATCTGCTTGAAGTGCCTGTGATCCAGCAAGTTTGCCCGCCGAAATTTCAATGAAAAATATGGCAGCGTTTATGAAGATAACGATCCAAAGAACCCGCTTGTAGGCGGGATCGACACCATCAAATTTTGGATTACCGGAGCATCCGCACAAGACTTCGGTTTCGTTGATTGTCTCAGTCATTTGATGATTCCAGTTTTGTGCGAATGAAAAGCCAGCGCGGGATACGCGCGGCATAATCTTGATAAGGTTTGCCGAATAATTGGATCAGGACCCGTTCTTCGCCCCTGATTTGAAATCGATCAATCATCAGAAAGAACGCGATTACAGCCAAGACTGCGCTGAGAGCCCCGAGCCATAGGACAAAAGCGATCAAGAGGATCAGCATTCCCACGTACATCGGGTTGCGCGTTATGCTGTAGATGCCGCTGGTTACGAGCGTGGTCGCCGCCTCTGGTGACTGCGGATTCACTGTCGTTTTGTGACGCGCGAAGCTCACGACGGCGGGCAGCAGAAACGCGACTCCAGCGATTGCTTCAAACGCAATTAGCCATACAGGTGCATGGAACGCCGCTAGTGGTGCGAAAGCAGCAAGCAAGCTTGCCATCACCATGCAAAATGCCAGTTGCGCGAGTGGGGGTATGTTCATGAAGACGCTTCCATATTCGAGTCTTCACAACTATAATTCCTCTAGCTACTAGAGCTTCAAGAGGAAAATTCGATGTTTTCAATCGGCCAGCTTTCCAAGCGCACGGGCGTCAAAATACCGACCATTCGTTACTATGAACAAATGGGTTTGATCGATGAACCTGGGCGTTCAGAAGGCAATCAACGCAGATACACCAAAGATGGCCTAAGCCGCTTGTCCTTTATCCGTCACTCTCGTGATCTGGGATTTACGATAGAAGACATTAGGGGGCTTCTGGACCTTAGCCAGCATCCAGAAGAACCATGCAATGATGCGCACAGCATTGCCGCCCAACACCTTCGAGAGGTTCAGAGCAAAATTACAAAGTTGCGACGATTAGAGCGTGAGTTGAAACGCATCACAAAGTGTGATGCTGGCAATATGGCTACCTGCGCGGTCATAGAAACGCTTGCTGATCACGGCCTCTGCGAAACGGAACACTGAACCTCGTGCCTCTATAGGAACAGGCTGGAAGATAATGCACGAGCAGCACTCATCTAAGCACTGGTGCGTCGCGTCGTAATTTTCCGTTTTAACCGCAAAACTTGCAGCACAATCAATGGCGCAGACACGATCATCGGTTCCCAAGGATCCTCCCAGTTGTTCAAGCTCAGGGCATGCAGCAACCCAAGAACGGCAGCAGCGTAAGCCCATCGTTGTAGCTTTTTCCATTGACGCCCTAGCTTTCGGACTGCGACATCACTTGATGTGAACGCCAGCGGAACCATGATCAGCAGCGAAATCCAACCTGTCCAAATCTCCAGTATTGGCAGTTGCGAAACGACCTTCGAGAGCGATCCCGCATCCAGCAGGTAAAACAAGGTATGAAGCAGCGCGTAGCCAAAACTTGCGATGCCCTGATAGCGCCGATTGCGCAACAGCCAGACAGTAAAAACGCCCCGTGGCCAGACATAGCGCAAGGGTGTCGCCGTCAGTGCAAGGATAAACAGAATGGCCGATAAAGCACCGGTTGGATTCAACACATCATCTGCGATGATCGCGCCCTGCTGGGTGAAGGTGACACCCCACGATATGGCCGGAAGGGCGAGGCAAAGCCAGACAATAGGAGTGGTTCGTGATGTGCGCGGTTTCACAGCCAACGACGCACACGGGAGCGGTATGTTTCATACTCTGCACCGAAGGTTTCTTGCATAACTGCCTCTTCGAACCGCACATACCAGCGGTCCAAAGTCACACAAAAGAATGCGGCTACAAGAAGCGGCGACGTCGACCCGAGCGCTATAGCAAACCCAACTGAACAAAGCGCAAAGCCAAGATACATGGGGTTCCTACTCAATGCGAACAGCCCCGTAGTCACAAGTTTTTCTGGCGCATCGAATGTCTTAATGTTGGTGCCGACCTGTTTGAACAGCCGCGCCCCCTTGGCCGCAATCAAAATGCCTATCGCCGCCGCAAACCCGCCAATCCATCGCACGGGCTGGGGGATTATGTCACCGACAGGCCAAGCATAGGCTGCGACAATCATGACGACCAAGGTCAGGAGAAGCAGAAGCGGCGGTAATACACGTTGCATTTGTTAGATCTTTCTTTGAGCTGTTTTGAGGCATTATTAAAAGATCGGAACCTGACGACCGTTGTAGAATGCATCTTGTGGCGGCTCGTGCCTGTTCGTGATTTGCTGCGTTGAAAGGTCGATATGCACCTCTTCCAGCGGTGATTTGTTGACGGCCTCTCGAAGGATATTTGCTCCATCGTGGCCCGCGCCAAATTCAGCCTGAGTGAGGATAACTTTCCACTGAGTGGGGTCAGCATTGCGGGGAACGGAATGCCCGAAAGCCTCCCCAGCTGGCAGATGCATCGGTATCTCTGAAACGTACATCTCGGTTGGAAGCACATACGCCAACACCTGCCCATGTGCGTCAGCCGCAGAAATCGTTTCCTGAACATCAACATCTGCCAAGACAATCTGGGCGACAGATGCAAGGTCAGCATCATCAATATGCGCCACAGACAGAAAGACGCCCGCGTCGGTGTCCACTGTATAAAGCGATCCTATGGCAGCAGAGCGCAGGCCGAATGCACCCGCCGTCACCAGTGCGACCGTCATCACAAAACCAGCAAGGAGACCGAAGGTACTCATGGGCCCAGTGCCTGTGCGTTGGGATATGCGCGGCAAGAACATACCTGTCGTTTCCATATAGTCAGCATAGTCGGGAAATGACCGCAAACACTGTCGTTCCTCGCTGCGCGCAAGCAGCACATAGGCAAGGATCACACATGAGGTAGAGAACAACACAAGAAATCTAGGCCACACCAACAGCATGCCCAAACTGGCGATGATTAACGCTAAATACTGCGGGTGGCGGATGTATCGGTAAACGCCCTCCTTCACCGCCCCACTTTTCGTGAGTTTGGCGCGGTAGACCTGAAAGACGCCTGCAACAAACGCAATAAGGCCACCGAATAGCAGGGCGAGGCCAAACAATTCGACATAGTTGAGCACCGCAGATCGGGTGTCTTCCACAAGGTGGGGAAGAATGAACCACAACGTCCAATCTGCAATTGGAAGCGCCTGAAGCCAGTCCATGCCTGGTCCGTAGACCGAATAAAAATACGCCGCAAAAGGGCTGGCCATGTAAAAGAATTCAAACGCGATCAGGGCGTAGAATGCCGAGGCCGTCCAAAACAATCGCTTACTGCCTTTGGTGTCTTGCTCTGTCCCGTTGGTTGTCATCTGGTTTCTCCCTGAAATGGTGCTGTTGAGTATCAAAATACGAGTTCAGGGCATCCAAAAGCTACTCGCCTTTGGTTAGTTGGGCGATCAGTTAGAAAGTGCTATGATTCAGTTGGTTACGATGAATGACGCAGGCCTCTCATAGTGATTGCTCACGTTTATGTTGTTTTCCATCGACGCCTGCCGCAGTTTGTTAGACAACAAACACGAATGATTGCTCACCTTAAAATGCCCGAAAATATCAAAAAACTCACGCCGAGACGTCGACCAAAACAAGGGCGAAGCCGTGACACGGTTGAAGCCATTCTGACCGCGTCTCAGCAGATTTTGTTGCGGAATGGCCTTAAGGGGTTCAACACCAATGTTGTCGCTAAGCGTGCGGGTGTCTCGGTCGGTTCACTCTACCAGTTCTTTCCGGGCAAAGAGGCGATCCTTGCTGCCTTAGTGCGTGATATGCGCCGCGACATGCTTACGGATTTGATTGCAGCACAGCAGGCATCAAATGCGGGTGTTCTTGCTGACGTCATCGGTGCAATGATCGACGCAAGCCTGAAGCACCACCTGCGCGCACCAGAATTAACTGATATTCTGGAGCAAGCAGAAGCGCAGTTGCCGATGGACGCAGAAACCCAAGCGCTTAAATCCAACATGTTTCAGCTCGTTTTAGGGGTGCTTCAGCGCCACGCAATTGAGAATCCGCAGACCGTTGCGCAAGATGTTATCGCCATGTGTCATGGCATGGTCGATTCTGCGATTTCGGCAGGCGAGCGAGACTTTGATGCAATTTCAAAACGACTTAGGCGGGCAACGATCAGCTACATAGCAGCGACATACTAGAAAGCGGACCTACATGACTTTGTGATATGCTGCGCGAATACATACCTCTTGTGCGTTCGCTCACCTATCCTCTTGCACGCGGCGGGACACCCGCGTAGCGATGCCTCCATGAAAATACTCTTTCTTGGTGATGTGATGGGCCGCGCCGGGCGCCGCGCCATTACCGAAAATCTGGCCCGCTTGCGGACTGAATGGAAACTCGATTTCATCGTTGTGAACGGTGAGAACGCGACCTCTGGGATGGGCCTGTCTGGCAGCCATGCCAAGGATCTGCTGGAGGCGGGGGCGGATTGTCTGACGCTGGGGGACCACGCCTTTGATCAAAAGGACATGCTGGCCTTTATCGAGCAGGAGCCGCGCATTATCCGCCCGCTAAATTTCTCCAAAAATGCACCGGGCAAGGGCGCGCGCCTGTTCAAGACGCGCACGGGCAAGCAGGTTCTGGTGACCCAAGCGCTTGGGCAGGTGTTTATGAAACGCCCCTACGACGATCCGTTCTCGGCGTTGGATACGGTGCTCAAGACGCATCCGCTGGGCGGTTTGGCCAATGCGATCATTGTGGATATCCACTGTGAGGCGACGTCCGAAAAGATGGCGACGGGGCATTGGTGTGACGGGCGCGCGTCATTGGTCGTCGGCACCCATACCCATGTGCCAACCTCCGATGCGATGATTTTGAAGGGTGGCACTGCCTACCTGTCTGATGCTGGTATGTGCGGCGACTATAATTCCGTGATCGGGATGGAAAAGACTGAGCCGCTGCGCCGTTTCATCACTGGCATGCCCAAAGAGCGGTTTTCCCCGGCCAATGGCGAGGCGACCCTTTCTGGTGTTTATGTCGAGACGGATGACAAGACGGGCAAGGCCACGCGGATCGTGCCAGTGCGCCAAGGCGGACAGTTGCAACAGAGCGCCCCTTGAGCCAAAGCACGTTTTATCGCCGCGAACTCCTTTTGTTCAGCGGCTTTCTCGTGCTGATGGGCGCAGGCTGGGGGGCGACACAGCCCCTGACCAAAATTGCTGTCAGCACGGGATATGGCCCCTTCGGGCTGCTTGTTTGGCAGCAGGTGCTGGGTGCTGTATTGATGGGCGCTGTTTGCGCCATCCGCCGCACAGGTCTGCCCTGTCATGCGGCTGCTTTGCGGGCTTATCTGGTCATTGCGCTCATCGGGGCAGTCTTGCCTAATTCGCTGAGCTATCAGGCGGCTGTGCATCTGCCCGCGGGCATCATGTCGCTTTTGCTGAGTATCATTCCCATGTTTGCCTTTTGCATCGCGCTGCTTTTGGGAACAGACAGCTTCGCATGGCGGCGCCTTGGGGGGCTGTGCTTTGGTCTGATTGGCGTACTGATCATTATCGTTCCTTCTGTTGATCTGGGCGAAGCGGTGCCTGTTGGATGGGCAGCGATCTATCTGGTAGTTGCAATGTTTTATGCGTTTGAGGGCAATTACGTGGCGCGTTGGGGTGTGGCTGGGCTCGATCCTTTCCAGCTGATGCTCGGGGCATCGCTGGTAGGGTTGGTCACCGTAGCACCCTTAATGCTGGCCACAGGGCAGACGGTTGTACCGCAATGGCCATTGCCGACGGCGCAGGCGGCTCTTGTGGCGGCATCGGTTGTGCATGTGCTGGTCTACGCAAGCTATGTCTGGCTTGTTGGTCGGGCAGGGGCGGTGTTTGCAGTACAAGTTAGCTATATGGTGACAGGCTTTGGCCTGTTCTGGGCGTGGCTGGTGCTGGGAGAAGCATTCTCGAATGTGATCTGGCTGGCACTGGCAATGATGTTTGCAGGTATGTACCTGGTACAACCGCGTCCCAAAGCACTGCTTGATACAGGCCTGCCAATCGGCGACAAGTAAGACTTCAATAAGGGCGATCCCATGTATCTCTTTGAACTCTCACAATTCTCACAGGCTGTTATGTCCCTCACGGTTGTGGGGGTCATGTTTATCCTGTTCTTGCGCGAATCTCTGCCCACAGAGGTGGTTGCGATTGGGGGGGCTGCTGCTCTGCTGGCATTAGGGCTGTTGCCCTATGACGATGCGCAGATGGTGTTGTCAAATTCGGCACCGTGGACGATTGCTGCAATGTTTATCGTAATGGGGGCGCTGGTACGCACAGGTGCGCTTGAGGTGCTGACCCGCATGGCAGAGCGTTATGCTCGCACCAACCCCAAACTAGCCGTAATCGGAGTAATTCTGTCGGTTATGGGGGCTTCTGCGATTATGAACAACACGCCAGTAGTTGTTGTGATGATCCCTGTGGTGGTGCAGTTGAGCAAAACACTTGGCACAAAGGCGTCCAAGTTGTTGATTCCTCTCAGCTATGCGGCAATCATGGGCGGATCTCTTACCCTGATCGGGACTTCGACCAACCTGTTGGTGGACGGTGTGGCGCGTGCGCAAGGGATGGAGCCGTTTGGTATTTTCGAAATCCTGCCCGTGGGTTTGGTGGTCTGTACTTGGGGGCTCATCTATATGGCGACCATCGGAAAGCGGCTGCTGCCGGAGCGCGATAGCATGGCGGGTATGCTAGGCGACCGCTCAAAAATGAAGTTCTTTTCCGAGGCTGTGATCCCCACCGACAGCAACTTGATCGGGCGCGAAGTGTTGGACGTAAAGCTGTTCAAGCGTGAAGGCGTACGCCTGATCGACGTGGTGCGCGGGGATGCGTCCCTGCGGCGCAATCTCAAGGATGTTATTCTGCAAACGGGTGACCGCGTCGTGTTGCGCACGCAGATGGCAGAGTTATTGAGCCTGCAAGCTACGCCTGAGTTAAAACGCGTTGACCAAGTTTCGGCAGTAGAGACCACAACCGTCGAAGTTCTCATTACACCGGGCTGTAAGATGATTGGCCGCTCGCTTGGCGCTTTACGCTTGCGCCGCCGCTACGGTGTTTACCCGCTAGCTGTGCACCGCCGGAACCAGAATATCGGGCGACAGCTGGACGATCTGGTGGTGCGGGTTGGGGATACGCTGCTGCTTGAAGGGAACGCGGAAGATATCCACCGCCTGTCGGTGGATATGGATATGGTGGATGTCAGCACCCCGTCCGAGCGCGCCTACCGTCGTGGTCATGCGCCCATTGCCATTGGTGCGCTGGCCGCGATTGTTGTCCTCGCAGCCTTTAACGTGGCGCCCATTCTGATGCTGGCTGTTATTGCCGTGGCTGTGGTGTTGGTGTCAGGCTGCATCGATGCGGATGAAGCGTTTTCCTTCATTGACGGGCGCTTGCTTGCGCTGATTTTCTCCATGCTCTGCGTGGGGGCAGCGCTCCAGCATACAGGGGCCGTGCAGATGATTGTCGATGCGGTCTCGCCGTTTTTGGGGACCATGTCCCCTGCGATTGTGATCTTTTGTGTCTTCCTGATGACCACCATCTTTACCGAGATTGTCTCGAATAATGCTGTGGCAGTGATTATGACGCCAATTGCTATTTCATTGGCGGATGCACTTGGCATGGATGCTCGTGCGCTTGTCGTAGCCGTGATGATTGCGGCGTCTTGTGCATTTGCGACGCCCATCGGGTATCAGACCAACACCTTGGTTTACGGGCCAGGGGGGTATAAGTTCACTGACTTCATGCGTGTTGGAATTCCGCTGAATCTGTCGATGTCTGTAATAGCGAGTGCCGTGATACCGATCTTCTTTTAAGGTTTGAGGACTGCGCTGGTCGCGCTGCCTCATGACCTTTGCAGGTTTATGGCAAACTGAATGCAGGGTCGACTGCGCAGTCCTAGAGCGGCCAGAACACAAGGATGGCGGGAATGGAAACGGCCACAATAATGATCTCAAGTGGTAGTCCGATGCGCCAGTAGTCGCCAAAGCCGTAGCCGCCGGGACCGAGGATCAGCGTGTTGTTCTTGTGCCCGATAGGGGTCAGGAAGGCCGAGGAGGCGGCGATGGCTACGGCCATGAGGAACGGGTCGGGGTTCACTTCGAGCGTCTGAGCCATCTGGATGCCGACAGGAGCAGCTACGATCGTCGTAGCGGTGTTGTTGAGCACATCCGACAGGGTCATGGTGACAACCATCAGGACAGTGAGCACGGCCCAAGCAGGCATGCCTTCAGTGAGGTTCACGAGCGAGCCTGCGATAAGTTCGGTCCCGCCCGATTTTTGTAAGGCAGCACCAAGTGGAATCATAGAACCGAGCAAGACAACCACGGGCCACTCGATATGGGTATAAAGTTCCGACAGCGGCACAATTTTCACAAGCACATAGGCGACAACAACGATGCCTAAAGCGATGGGCAGATAGATCAGCCCAAGCGAGGCCGCGACGACAGCACCCGCGAAAAGACCGATGGCGAGCCACACTTTGCTGTTTTCCGTAACCGCAAGGCCGCGGTTAGCGAGAGGCAAGACGCCCAGCCATTGAACAACATCATCGCCAGTATCGCGCGGGACGAGCAATAGCAGGATGTCCCCTATCTCGAGTTCGGTTTTACGCAGCTGTGCAGTAATCTTTTGACCACGCCGTGAAATGCCAAGCAGGACAGTGCGCTGGCGCCATGCAAGGCCAACAGATTGGGCAGTGCGACCTGCAAGGCGGCATTCGGCGGTCACAACAACCTCTATGATCTCAACGCCCTCGCCATCTGCATGCAGGCGTTCGGCGCGTTCGGCCTCGGCCACTGCGAGGTCAAGTGTGGAGCGGAATTCATCCAGCGCGTCCGGAGCCGCCTCTAATACGATGGCATCGCCTGCATGCAGTTCAGCACTTTGTGCGCGGCCATAGCGGCGCTTGCCGTCCCGCATCAGGCCAATGATAATGACGTCCGCCTTTTCGGCCGTTTCTTCCAACTCCGAGAGGCGCTTGCCGATCTGTTTGCTGCCCTCGGGCACAACCAATTCGGCGATATAGGCATCAAGGTCGTCTGCGCTGAGACTGGTATCGTCGCGTGCGGGGATGAGCCGCCAGCCGATGAGGGCGACAAAAATCAAACCCGCAATTGCGGCTACGCCGCCCACAGGAGCAAAGTCGAACATTTTGAACGGTGCGCCAAGGCTTTCTTCGCGGATCGCTGCGATGATAATGTTGGGGGGCGTACCGATAAGGGTGACCATACCGCCAAGGATTGTGGCAAAGCTAAGTGGCATCAGCGACAGGCCCGCCGAGCGTCCCGCTTTGCGTGCTGTCTGGATGTCGACGGGCATCAGGAGTGCGAGGGCCGCAACGTTGTTCATAAAGGCCGACAGGATGCCGCCAACAGCGCCCATGAGTGTGATATGCGCTCCAAGCGAACGGGAGCTGTCGATAAGCGTGCGGGTGATCAGCAGCACTGCACCTGAGCGGACAAGCCCCGCGGAGACAACAAGCACAAGGGCCACAACAAGAGTTGCGGGGTGGCCAAAGCCGTCAAAGGCGTCCTTGCTGTCGACAACCCCCAGCACAACACCTGCCATCAGGGCAGAAAAAGCTACGATATCATAGCGGAAGCGCCCCCAGAGCAAGAGGCCAAAAACAGCGCCAAAAAGCGCGAAGAGGATAATCTGATCATTTGTCATTCGGCCACCATGTTGCACAGCCGCGTTTAGGACAAGGGGTGAAAAGCCATGAGCGTTACATAGGTTTGCCACCTGCTGGCCCCTCTGCCGATGTGAGCCTTGCCCCCGATGCATCTGCTGCCTTATAAGCGCGCCTGATACAATTACCTCAAACGGAGACACTCCATGGCAGGCCATTCCAAATGGGCAAATATCCAGCACCGCAAGGGGCGTCAGGATAAGCTGCGCTCGAAAATGTTCTCGAAGTTTTCAAAAGAGATCACAGTTGCGGCCAAAATGGGCGACCCCGATGTGGACAAGAACCCGCGTCTGCGCCTTGCGGTGAAGGAAGCAAAGCAGGCTTCGATGCCGAAAGACAACATCGACCGCGCGATCAAAAAGGCGACTGGGGGCGATGCGGAGGATTACGAAGAAATCCGTTATGAGGGTTATGGCACCAACGGTGTTGCCGTCATCGTCGAAACGATGACCGACAATCGTAACCGCACCGCTTCTGTCGTACGCTCTACCTTTACCAAATATGGCGGTAATCTGGGTGAAACAGGCAGCGTCGGCTTCATGTTCGACCGTAAAGGCGAGATCATGTATCCTGCTTCTGTGGGCGATGCCGACACCGTCATGATGGCCGCGATTGAAGCGGGGGCCGAGGATGTCGACAGTTCCGAGGACGGGCATGTGATCTATTGCGCGGATACCGACCTAAACGAAGTGTCCACCGCTCTTGAAGCGGAGCTGGGCGAGAGCGACAGCACCAAGCTGATCTGGCGCCCGACCGTGACAACCGAGCTGGACCTTGAGGGCATGCAAAAGCTGATGAAGCTGATCGATGCGCTGGAAGATGACGACGATGTGCAGCGTGTTACAGCAAACTTCGAGGCTTCCGACGAGGTGATGGAAGCGCTGGAATAACGCGCACCTTCTGAAACGCAAAAAGGCCTCTGCATTCGTTTGCAGCGGCCTTTTTCGTATCTATTGTATGAAGTGTCGATTGCTGCCTTGCAAAACGGGCCGCCGTCCGAACCTCTAGGGTATCAGGTGGCCTGACGCATGGAGCGCATAAGCCCCCATAATCCGCTGTTCTCAGCGCGGCGGGGGCTTGCGTCTTCGCGGTGCGATGCGATCGTGGCCAAAACGCGTTTTACTTCGTTCAGACGGGCAAGTGCGCCATGCCCGCCAGCGCTGGCTTGCATACACAGTATCTTTGATTGGGTCTCAAGCGCGTTTGCTATGAGGTCCAGCTCGGTCTGGCTAATTTCTAGCTTCTTGGTTGTCTCGGTCATCTGCTTTTCCTTCATCTCTAACGGTGCAGATAGGCACTCTTATCTATATACGCCAGAGGCGGCTGTTCAGTTTCACGTGAGGTGACGATATATTCCAGTTTTTACTGTTGCGTCGAATAACGCATTGAAAGGTAATAAAAAGATAATACGCTTTCACTTTGTCAAATTTACGCCAAAGCGCGATCACAAACAAAACGCATTGTTGTGAGGGGCTGTAACGTCTGGACAATACAGACCAGCAGACCTAGGCCAATGGCCTGTTCGTGATCCAGCCACAAGGCCAATTCCAAATGTCCTCCTTTATTCCCGGTTTTCTGCTCAGCCTCTCGCTGATCCTTGCGATTGGGGCACAGAACGCGTTTGTTTTGCGGCAAGGCTTGCGGCGCGAGCATGTGTTCTGGGTCTGTTTGACCTGTGCGATTACCGACGCGCTGTTAATTGGGGCGGGTGTTGCGGGCTTTGGCGCATTGGCGGCGGCTGTTCCGTGGTTCGAGACGGCGATGCGCTATGGCGGGGCGGCATTCCTGATCGCGTACGGGACGCGTGCCGCGTTGAGTGCGTGGCGTGGCGGAGAAGTGCTCGAAGCTGCGGGGGCGCCTGCACAATCGCTCAAGCGGACAATCCTGACGCTGTTGGCGATCACTTTTCTCAACCCCCATGTCTATCTTGATACATTGGTTTTGGTGGGCTCGGTCTCGGCGCAATATCCTGATCGCACGGCCTTTGCGTTGGGTGCGATCTTGGCGAGTGTGATCTTCTTTTTTATCCTCGGTTACGGCGCACGCCTTTTGCAGCCGGTATTCGCCAAGCCGGTGAGTTGGCGTATCCTTGATGCGTTGATTGCTGTCACGATGTGGTCGATTGGTGTCGCGCTGCTGACCCAGTAAGCCCTTGCGCGTAATCCATAACTACGGTCAACTTGGCCAATGGTAACACGCACTCCCCATCAGCCGCTTGTGGGCATCTTCTGGATGTTTGTGACAGGCATCTGTTTCATCATGGTCACAGCACTGGTCAAAACGATGGGGCCGCGCCTGCCTCCGGGGGAGGCGGCGTTTCTGCGCTATGCTATGGGACTTGTGTTTTTGCTGCCCTCGCTGGGCGCGTTGCGGGCTGCACATCTGACGAAACGGCAATGGACGTTATTTTCCATGCGCGGCTTTTTTCACGCGGGCGGTGTGATCTTGTGGTTCTATGCCATGGTGCGCATTCCCATCGCCGAAGTCACTGCTATGGGCTATCTCGCGCCGATCTATGTGACTATCGGCGCTGCGGTGTTTCTGGGAGAGCGACTGGCGGCGCGACGCATTGTGGCGGTGCTGCTGGGTCTGGCGGGGGCCGCAGTCATCCTGCGCCCCGGATTTCGTGAGGTCAGTGACGGCCATCTCGCCATGCTCATGGCGGCTGTTGTCTTTGCAGGCAGCTACCTTTTGGCGAAAATCATGGCGGATGAAGTTAAGCCGGGCGTGGTTGTCGGGCTGCTCTCTGTTTTTGTGACCATCGGCCTTGCGCCCTTTGCATTTGCAGATTGGGTGACGCCCAACGCGCGCGAACTTGCCTTTCTCGCAGGTGTGGCCGTATTTGCGACGGCTGGGCACTATACCATGACCCTTGCCTTTGCCGCTGCACCTATGACGGTGACGCAACCTGTCACATTTCTACAGCTGATCTGGGCAACGCTTCTTGGTGCGCTTTGGTTTGGGGAGGCTGTCGATATCTGGGTTGTTCTGGGTGGCATCGTGATCCTCAGCTCCGTTACGTTTATTACGTGGCGCGAGGCGATGCTGAAGCGCCAAGTGACACCAGATGCGCCTGCGACCAAGGGTTGATTTTTTATTGATTGACGGGTCAATATAAAAAGATCAGGTTGCTTTTTATGTTTAGAGAAGGCCGAATCTGATGCCCAAAGTCGGGATGGAACCGCTGCGCCGCGCCTCACTGGTGCAGGCGACAATCGCCGAGATTGGCCGTGCGCAGTCGCTTGACGTGACGGTGGGCCAGATCGCCAAGACGGCAGGCATGTCTACGGCACTTGCACACCACTATTTCGGTGGAAAGAACCAGATCCTTCTGGCTGCAATGCGCCATATCCTTGGTGAGTATGGCGCCGTTGTGCGCCACAGCCTCAGGCGGACCATAACACCGCTGGCCCGCGCCGAAGCGATCATCACAGCCAGTTTTGACGAGACATGCTTTGCGCCCGAAACAGTCGCCGCATGGATGACCCTCTATGCCGCCGCCCCGACCCAGCCGCAAATGAAGCAGCTTTTGGCGGTTTATCAGTCACGCCTGCGCTCGAACCTCACCCATGCGCTGCGCCCGCTCAGTGCCACACCGCAAGCGCATGCCGAAACGCTGGCCGCTCTTATTGACGGTCTGTATCTGCGTGCGGCCCTGTCCGAGGACGGGTCCAGCAGGGACGCCCAGCAGACCGCCCTGAACGCATTGGAAATGATTGTGAAAGCCGCAAAATGACCCAGCCCAATATCCTGATTATTATGGTGGATCAACTCAACGGCACGCTTTTTCCCGATGGTCCTGCCGACTGGTTGCACGCACCGAACCTCAAGAAGCTGGCTGCTCGTTCGACGCGTTTCAAGAACGCCTACACAGCCTCGCCGCTCTGCGCACCGGGGCGGGCGGCATTTATGTCGGGTCAGTTACCAAGTGCGACAGGCGTCTATGATAACGCGGCAGAGTTTGCGTCTTCCATCCCTACCTACGCACATCACTTGCGCCGTGCAGGATACCAGACCTGCCTTGCAGGCAAAATGCATTTTGTGGGGCCGGACCAGCTCCACGGCTTTGAAGAGCGTCTGACCACAGACATCTATCCCGCCGATTTCGGCTGGACCCCCGATTACCGCAAACCCGGCGAGCGGATCGACTGGTGGTATCATAATATGGGCAGCGTCACAGGCGCAGGTGTGGCCGAGACTAGTAACCAGATGGAATACGACGATGCCGTAGCTTACGAGGCAACGCGCAAGATCTATGAGTTGTCGCGTGGATTGGATTCGCGGCCATGGTGCCTGACAGCCAGCTTCACACACCCGCATGACCCTTACGTGGCGCGCAAGAAATACTGGGATTTGTACGCGGATTGCGAACACCTGCTGCCCGAGATCCCTGCAATGGCTTACGACGATCACGACAGCCATTCGCAGCGGATTTTCGACGCCAACAATTGGCGTGAGTTCGACATCACCGAAGAAGATATCAAACGCTCCCGCCGCGCCTATTTTGCCAACATCAGCTATCTCGACGATAAAGTGGGTGAGATATTGCAAACGCTGGAGGACACGCGCCAAGAGGCGATCATCGTATTCGTCTCTGACCATGGTGATATGCTGGGGGAACGGGGGCTGTGGTTCAAAATGAGCTTCTTCGAGGGCTCGGCGCGCGTGCCGATGATGATTGCCGCGCCGCAGATGGAGGCGGGGCTACAGACTACACCTGTGAGCAATATCGACGTCTGCCCGACGCTTTGTGATCTGGCAGGGGTGAGCATGGAGGACGTCGCGGAATGGACAACAGGCCAGAGCCTTGTGCCGATGGGGCAGGGGGTGGAGCGAACCGAGCCTGTGGCGATGGAATACGCGGCGGAAGGCTCTTACGCGCCGCTTGTGTCCCTGCGCTATGGCAAGTGGAAGTATAACCGCTGTGCATTGGATGCCGACCAACTGTTTGATCTCGACGCCGATCCGCATGAGTTGAGCAACCTTGCCGAAGTGCCTGCCCACGCAGGTACGCTCGCCCAACTCAAAGCCAAATCCGAAGCCCGCTGGAACCTCGACGCCTACGATGCAGACGTGCGCAAATCCCAAGCACGCCGCTGGGTAGTGTACGAGGCGCTACGCTCTGGTGGTTACTATCCGTGGGATTACCAACCGCTGCGCGACGCTTCCGAGGCTTATATGCGCAACCACATGGACCTCAACGTGCTGGAAGAAAACAAACGCTTTCCGCGTGGGGAATAGAAATACCAGACGCGGCACATGCCGACATCCGATGAAAAGAGAGATATGATGCAGATCCAACCAACCGCCAGCCATTTTATCAATGGCGCCTATGTTGAAGATACCGCAGGGGCGCCGATTGACGTGATCTATCCCGCCACAGGCGAAGTGATCGCGACAGTACATGCCGCAACACCTGCGATTATCGAGCAGGCTTTGACTGCTGCCAAAAAGGCCCAAGCCGCGTGGGCCGCGATGAGCGGGACCGAGCGGGGACGCATCCTGCGCCGTGCTGCCGATATCATGCGCGAGCGGAACCACGACCTGTCCGTGCTGGAGACCTATGATACCGGCAAGCCCTATCAGGAGACTTCTGTGGCGGATGCGACCTCTGGTGCGGATGCGCTGGAATATTTCGGCGGTATGGCCGCGACGCTCACAGGGGAGCATATCCAGCTTGGCGAAGACTGGGTCTATACCCGCCGCGAGGCGCTGGGCGTTTGTGTGGGCATTGGCGCGTGGAATTACCCCACGCAGATCGCCTGCTGGAAAGGTGCCCCTGCGCTGGCATGCGGCAATTCGGTTGTGTTCAAGCCCTCCGAGACGACACCGCTGAGTGCGCTCAAAGTGGCCGAGATTTTGCACGAGGCGGGCCTGCCTGCGGGTCTGTATAATGTGGTGCAGGGTCTGGGGGATGTCGGGGCTGCGTTGGTTACGGACCCCCGCGTGGACAAAGTCTCGCTCACAGGCTCTGTGCCTACGGGCCGCAAAGTCTATGCAGCGGCGGCGGCGGGCATGAAGCATGTCACCATGGAGCTGGGCGGCAAATCCCCGATGATCGTTTTCGAGGATGCCGATATCGAGAACGCTGTTTCGGGCGCGATTATGGCGAACTTCTATAGCTCCGGTCAGGTCTGCTCAAACGGGACGCGGGTGTTTGTGCATACCTCGATCAAGGAGGCCTTCCTCAAACGGTTGGCCGAGCGTTTGGACAACGCGGTGATCGGCGACCCGATGGACCCCGCCACCAGCTTTGGCCCCATGGTGTCCAAGCGCCAGATGGACATCGCGCTCGACTATATCGCCAAAGGCGAGGCGGAAGGTGCGCGCGTGGTATACGGGGGCAAGGCGATCGAGAGGGCAGGGTTTTATATGCAGCCTTGTGTCTTTGCCGATGTGACCGACGATATGGTCATCGCACGCGAGGAGATTTTTGGCCCTGTAATGGCAGTGCTGGATTTTGTAGAAGAGGCCGATGTGCTGGCTCGGGCGAATGATACCGAGTTTGGATTAGCGGCTGGTGTTTTTACCCGTGATCTGAGCCGCGCTCACCGTGTTGTGGCCGCGCTGGAGGCGGGGACTTGTTTCATCAACAGCTATAACGATGCGCCGGTGGAAGCACCCTTTGGCGGCATGAAGGCCTCTGGTGTGGGCCGTGAAAACTCGAAAGCAGCCATTGAGCACTATAGCCAAGTGAAGTCGGTTTACGTGCGCATGGGGGATATGGAAGCGCCATTTTGAGAAGGCGCGTGATCCAGCGGAGCGCTGACGCGCATTTCATATTTTGAAGCGTGCGGCCGGTGTGTCTACGAAACAATAACGCTGGGAGAGGCTGAGAGGTTTTTCCCGTTTTGCTGAGAGGTGCCTGAGGGATCATTCTGATCCTAAAGTCACCTCGCCAAGTTTGGGGCGATTCCCCGACGCCTCAAGGACAAGCCCGGCAAGAGCCGGGGGCCTCTGGCCTCCTTGACCCGTCGTGGAATCACGTGAAGTGAGAGAGAATGATGGAAGCCGATTTTGTGATTGTGGGCGCGGGAAGCGCCGGTTGTGCCATTGCCTACCGCTTGGGTGAGGCAGGGGCATCGGTGCTGGTGATCGAGCATGGCGGTACGGATGCGGGGCCGTTTATTCAGATGCCTGCCGCTCTTAGCTATCCCATGAACATGAAGCGCTATGATTGGGGTTATCTCTCCGAACCTGAACCGCATCTGGACGGGCGTGAATTGGTCTGCCCGCGGGGCAAGGTGATTGGCGGGTCGTCGTCTATCAACGGGATGGTCTATGTGCGCGGTCATGCGATGGACTATGACCATTGGCGCGATCAGGGCGCGGACGGCTGGGGCTACGCCGATGTGTTGCCTTATTTCCGGCGCATGGAGACGTGGCATGATGGTGGCCACGGTGGTGACAGCTATTGGCGTGGCAAGGATGGTCCGTTGCACGTGAGCCGTGGGCCGCGCGAGAACCCGCTATTTGCGGCCTTCGTCGAAGCGGGCAAGCAGGCGGGCTATGAAGCCACTGACGACTACAACGGGGAGAAGCAGGAAGGCTTTGGGCCGATGGAGCAGACGGTGCATAGCGGACGCCGTTGGTCTGCGGCCAATGCCTATCTGCGTCCTGCGCTCAAGCGTGACACTGTTGAGATCACGCGCGCTTTTGTGCGGCGGGTGGTGATCGAAAAAGGCCGCGCTGTGGGTGTGGAGGTTGAACGCAGCGGCAAGATCGAAGTGATCCGCGCACGGCGCGAAGTGCTGCTGGCGGCGTCCTCCATCAATTCGCCCAAGATTTTGATGCTGTCGGGGATTGGTCCTGCGGCGCACCTTAGGGAGCATGGTATTGATGTTGTCGCGGATAGGCTCGGAGTGGGCGGCAATCTTCAGGATCATCTGGAAGTTTATATGCAGATGGCGGCGAGCCAGCCGATCACGCTTTATAAACACTGGAACCTGATCTCGAAGGCCGTGATCGGGGCGCAGTGGCTGTTCACAAAGAAGGGCATGGGCGCGTCAAACCAGTTCGAGAGTGCGGCCTTTATCCGCAGCCGTGCGGGCATCCCCTATCCTGATATCCAGTATCACTTCCTGCCCATAGCGGTGCGCTATGATGGGCAGGCGGCGGCAGAGGGGCACGGGTTTCAGGCGCATGTGGGGCCGATGCGTTCCAAATCGCGGGGGCGCGTCTCGCTCCGCTCGAGCGATCCTGCGGACAATCCTAAGATTCTGTTTAACTATATGTCCCATCCAGAGGATTGGGAGGAGTGGCGCCGTTGTATCCGCCTGACGCGCGAGATTTTTGCGCAGGACGCGTTCAAGCCCTTTGTGAAACATGAAATCCAGCCTGGCGCGGAGGTGCAGTCCGATGACGAGATTGATGCCTTTGTACGCGAGCATGCCGAGAGCGCCTATCACCCCTGTGGCACCTGCAAAATGGGCAGCGAAGATGATGTGGACTCTGTGGTGGACAGCCATGGGCGCGTGTTTGGTGTCGAGGGGCTGCGCGTGGTCGACAGCTCGATCTTTCCGCGTATTACCAATGGCAATCTCAACGGCCCCTCGATCATGGTGGGGGAGAAGATGGCGGATCATGTGCTGGGCAAAGAACCCTTGGCGGCGTCAAATGACCAACCATGGATACATCCGGACTGGCAGACCGCGCAGCGGTAAAGGTTAACGACTAGTCATAAATCCAGAGCGGCGTTAACTTTTTGTTAACCTTTGGGCCTTTCGCCGCTATCTTAAGGGAATGTTTATTTTCCATAAGTGGCCGTGATGGCTGTTTTGTTCAAATCCCCCCTGCGCCGCTGGCGCTTTCCCGTGCTCTTGGCGCTGGGCGTTGTCGCGCTTGGCCTGTTTGGTGGGATCACGCAGGCGAACGAGCGGGAGGGCCAGATTGTCGGGACCATTCGCGTGATCGATGGCGATAGTTTTGAAGTGGCGGGCGTCAGCATCCGTTTACACGGCATTGATGCGCCCGAGAGTGACCAGATCTGCCAGACCGAGCAGGGTGCTGATTGGGCCTGTGGCGGCTGGATTACGCGCGCTGTCACTGATCGCTACACTGGTGAAGTGGCACGCTGCGATGCTGTGGAGTTGGACCGCTACGGGCGGACGGTGGCACGATGTGCGGCCTTGGGCGAGGATGTAGGCGCGTGGCTGGTGCGAGAAGGGTTCGCTTTTGCCTATGTAAAATACAGCAAAGACTATGTGGAGATCGAGCGTCAGGCATCAGCCATTGATCGCGGATTGCACGCTGTGCGTTTGCAGACACCGTCACAGCACCGCAAGACCCGCGCTAAAGGGCGGATCCCGCCCGATGACGCCTGCAAGATTAAGGGTAACATCAACACCAAGGGCGTAAAGATTTACCATTCGCCCGGCCAGCAGTTTTACGAAAATGCTGGAATTGACGAGACCAAGGGCGAGCGGTGGTTCTGTTCCACCGCCGCGGCCCAAGCGGCAGGATGGCGTGCAGCCAAGCGTTAATCGACACTATAGGGCAGCACATCGCGGCGATCAGGATCAACGACGAGGTTGCGCTCAAGTGGAGGCACAGACCGTTGGTGACAGTTTTTGCGCGTGCAAATCCGACATGAGATGCCAATCGGCTCAAACGCAGAGTCGCGTGTGAGGTCGAGCCCGTCGGCATAGACCAGCTGCGAGGCATGGCGCACCTCACAGCCCAAAGCCAATGCAAACCGCCGCGTGGGCGCGCCGAACCGCCCCGCTGATTTGGTGATGTCACGGGCAATCGAGATATAGCGGACGCCATCGGGTGTCTCGGCCAGTTGGCGCAGGAACTGACCTGGTGTTTCGAAGGCGCGATGCACATTCCACAAGGGGCAAGCCCCGCCAAATCGGGCAAATTGCAGGCGCGTGGCGGAGTGGCGCTTGGTAATTGTGCCAGCCTGATCAACGCGGACAAAGAAAAACGGCACACCTTTCGCACCCGGTCGTTGCAGGGTGGCAAGGCGGTGTGTGATCTGCTCGATCGAGGCGCCGAAATGTTGGGCGAGTACTTCGAGGTCGTGGCGACACGCCTGCGCACGCGCTTGAAACGCACGATAGGGCAGCAGGGCCGCCCCTGCAAAATAGTTTGCCAGCCCAATTTTGGCGATGTCGCGGGCGGCGGGGGAATGGAAACGTGCCAGATCAAGGGTGGCTTCTAATAACGCGTTCTGCTGGGTCAGGGCCACTTGCAAAAGCAGCTGGAAAGTCTGGGTTTCGGGCTGGGCGCGAGACGAGATATGGACCGCACCTGCCGCGCGGTCGAGCATGCGCAGGGCGTCCATATCGCTGAAGACCACTGTCAAACCCGCAAGTGCCAAGGTCTCAATAGCGGCGGCACGAATGTCTGGGCCTGCACGGGTGGCAAAATGCTCGGCGGCGCGATCCACGGCGTCGATGTAGTTATCGCAATAGTGGAAGAAGTCGCGCACTTCTTCCCATGGGCTCGGCGTAGGGCGTGCATCTTCGCGGCCCAATGCCTCATCCAGTGAGGCGAGGCGTTCGTGGGCCTGACGGTACCCTTGGTGTAGCGCGATAAACGCCCGTGCAAGGCTGGGAGCATTTGAGGCCGCGAGGCGCACATCGGCCAGTGCTGGCATGTCCCCCGCAAACAGTGGATCGGACAACACTTCTTGCATGTCGCTGGTCAGGCGCTCTGTGTCGCCCGAACTCAGCTCCGTCACATCCATTCCGAACTCGGAGGCCAGCGCCAGCACCACAGTTGTGGAGACAGGGCGGTTGTTGTTCTCCATCTGGTTCAGATAGGGCAGAGAGACGCCAAGGCGGGCGGCAAAATCCTTTTGCGTATGCCCGATCTTGAGCCGCTGCTCGCGCAGCTTTGCCCCTGCATAGAGTTTCTGGGTGGCCATGTCGTTGCGCCCTTTGCAAATTCGACTTGGTTTGTGTCTAACTTTGCAAACTCACTGGCGCAAGGTGGCCCTAGGCCTTTAGGCGCAGGGATCTCTCGCGGCGCATGACCAGCACGATAGAGACAAGTCCCAAAAGTGCTGTGATCAGCATCATCCACAAAAGCGGGAATGCGCCCGTCTCTGGCGTGAGCAGAATACCGACCCAAGCGCTCAGACCGGCACCGCCGCCAATCATAATCGCACCGCCAAGGCCCGATGCCGTCCCCGCCAGATGCGGCCGCACGGACAGCATGCCCGCCGTGGCATTGGGGATCACCAGACCGTTGCCAAGACCCACCAGCATCATCAGCCCGAAAAAGCTGATCGGCGTACCAAAACCCAACTCGAATATCATCAAGGAGATCGTGCTGCCCATGGCATTGGCGATGCAGCCCCACATGACCATTCTATCCACACCAAAGCGCACGGCGTAGCGTCCGGTGATGAAGTTACCCGTGAAATATCCGACCGCAGGGGCGCCAAAAAAAAAGCCGAGGGTCGCAGGCGACATGCCAAACACAACCTGCCCCACAAAGGGCGCGCCGCCCAGATAGGCAAAGAATGCGCCAGAGCTGAAACTCGCCGCCAACGCATAGCCCCAGAACCGCGGGCTGCGCAAAAGCTCGGGGTATTCGCGGAACTGCGCGGTGAGGGATTTATCCGAAGGCAGGGCCGTTTCGCCCATATCCGCCCACGCGAGCAGAAGTGTCGCCCCGCCCAACACAAACAAGGCCCAGAACACAGCCTGCCAGCCGAACCATTCATCAAGGACACCGCCAATCGCAGGGCTTATCATCGGCACCACGGCCATGCCCATTGTGACATAGCCGATCATCGAAGCGGCCTGATCCTGCGCATACATATCGCGCACGGCAGCACGGCTCAGCACCATGGAGGTCGCAATCGCGGCCTGCGCCATGCGGAATGTAAGAAACATTTCGATGCTGGTTGCAAAAATGCAGCCCAAAGTGGCCAACATGAAAATGCCAAGCCCCCACAGAACAACGGGACGGCGGCCATATTTATCAGAGATTGGCCCGACAAAGATCTGCAGGATCGCTGAAAATCCAAGGTAAATCGCCACAGACAACTGCATGACTGCGTAGTCCGTCTCGAAATGTGCCGCCATTGCGGGCAAACTGGGCAAAAACATATTCATAACGCAGGCAGACATGCCAGCGAGTAATATAAGGGTCAAAATATGAGGCGGGGACGTCCGAGAGCCGAGTTTTACTGGCTGGAGGTCTTCTCTGATCTGTTGCATTGTTAAATAAGTAGGGCGCTCCTTGTGCATTGTCGAGAAAGAGTTGTTTCACTCATCGGACCAGCATAGCGCTAATTGAATTAGCTATTTTGCAATTTGCAGTCATACCTTTGGAAATTGTTTGCAAATTTGCTAAAATGACCTTTGTCTCCCCGCGTCCCTCCTCTATGTTGACGCATGAAATTCGGTAAGGGGACCTGTCCATGAAAGATATCCTGCAACAGCTTGACGATCGCCGCGCAGATGCGCGCCTTGGTGGTGGTCAGAAACGCATCGACGCACAGCACGGGCGAGGCAAACTCACCGCGCGGGAGCGTGTGCATCTGTTGCTGGACGAGGGCTCGTTTGAAGAGTTTGACATGTTCGTCACTCACCGCTGCACTGACTTTGGTATGGAAGAGCAAAAGCCTGCAGGCGATGGCGTTGTCACAGGCTGGGGCACGATCAATGGCCGCCTCGTATACGTCTTTTCTCAGGATTTTACGGTTCTGGGCGGTTCGGTCTCTGCCACGCACGCCAAGAAGATTTGCAAGATCATGGACATGGCGATCCAGAACGGCGCACCAATCATCGGTATCAACGACTCAGGCGGTGCGCGTATTCAGGAAGGTGTCGACAGCCTTGCAGGATATGGCGATATCTTCCAGCGCAACATTGAGGCTTCGGGCGTTGTCCCGCAGATCAGTGTGATCATGGGACCCTGTGCGGGCGGTGCTGTCTACTCCCCCGCCATGACCGATTTTATCTTTATGGTCAAAGACAGCTCATATATGTTTGTAACAGGTCCTGATGTGGTCAAGACCGTGACGAACGAGCAGGTGACTGCCGAGGAACTGGGCGGTGCATCCACGCATACCAAAAAGTCCTCCGTCGCCGATGCCGCCTTTGAGAACGACGTTGAAGCGCTGGCCGAGGTCCGCCGCTTGGTCGACTTCCTGCCGTCCAACAACCGCGAAAAGCCACCCGTGCGCCCCTTCTTTGATGACCCTGATCGCATCGAGCCATCGCTTGATACGCTTGTGCCAGAGAATGCGAACACGCCCTACGATATGAAAGAGCTGATCCTCAAGCTGGCGGATGAGGGTGATTTCTACGAAATTCAGGAAGAATTCGCCAAGAACATCATCACAGGCTTTATCCGCATTGAGGGCCGTTCCGTTGGTGTGGTTGCGAACCAGCCGATGGTGCTTGCGGGTGTGCTTGATATCGAATCCGCGCGCAAAGCGGCGCGTTTCGTGCGCTTCTGCGATGCGTTCGAAATTCCGATCCTTTCGCTTGTCGATGTGCCGGGCTTCTTGCCGGGTGTGTCTCAGGAATACGGTGGCGTGATCAAACACGGCGCTAAGCTGCTCTACGCCTACGGCGAAGCAACTGTGCCCATGGTCACACTGATCACGCGCAAAGCTTATGGCGGTGCTTATGTGGTTATGGCCTCCAAGCATCTGAAGTCCGACTTCAACTACGCATGGCCCACCTCCGAGATCGCTGTAATGGGCGCAAAGGGCGCGACCGAGATTATCCACCGCGCCGATCTGAATGATCCCGAAAAGATCGCCGAGCACGCAGCCAACTATGAAGACCGCTTCGCCAACCCCTTCGTCGCCGCCGAACGCGGATTCATCGACGAAGTAATCCAGCCGCGCAGCACGCGTAAGCGGATTGCCCGCGCATTTGCCTCCCTGCGGAACAAGAAAACCAACGTGCCGTGGAAAAAGCACGACAACATTCCGCTGTAAGGGATGAGCGTCTGGTCCACAAAAGGCTTCACCATCGGCCATGCCGACAACGGCGTGTTTGAAGGGGCAGGCTTGCGTCCGTTCTTTGAGTACCGCCAGCTTGGCGTGACAGAAGCAACGGACGGCAAGTTTGGTGCGCATGTGATCCGCGCTGTGCCCGGGATGGAAAGTCCTGGGACGTGGCATACACATGATCTCGAGTTCCAGATGGTCTATGTTACCAAAGGCTGGGTTGTGTTCGAATATGAGGGTGAGGGCGAGCATACCCTGCGTGCAGGGTCATGCGTTCTGCAACCTTCTGGCATCCGCCACCGCGAAGTGCGCCACTCCGATGACATGGAACTGATCGAGATCGTTTCTCCAGCAGTCTTTGAGACACATCCGGCGGAAGCCTCATGAGAGCGCTTATGGGATTGGTCCTCTTTGCGACACCGCTCGCCGCAACTCCTGTCCCTTCGGGCCAAGAGGCTATGCTACACGAGGTATTGGTGGACGCGCAGGAGAGCACAACTTACCTACGCTTTCGCTACCTCACGCCACAAATTGCAGTGGGAGCAGGGCAAATCAACTTCGAAGTTGCAGGCCTAGACATGCTGCATCTGTGCCAGACTTTTGCGCTTTCCTACATCAACCAATACGGGCTTGAAGGCGATAAAATCGTGATCTCCTTCATGGACCGCATCACCGAATTCGGCGTGCCCGACCCCGATGCGACGCAGTATTTTGAATCGTTTCGCCCTGAAAACGGCGTCTGCATGTGGGATGAATTCTGATGCATACACAACATCTTGCGGATCGACCCTCATGCAAGGGCGGTTTTGCGGCTTTGGAGTCACATAAGTTGTCCACAGATTTATCCACATATCCACATCACCCTCACTTGGGTATGATAGCCATGGGTAGCGCATGTGCGCAGCCCAAATCTATTGCGGGAAAAATGGCAGGTTTCACAACCGAACCCCGTATAACAAGTGACAGGAGATACAGATGTCGAAGAACATCAAACTTTTCGCAATGCTCGGCCTTATGGTCGCCGTTGCTGCCTGTGCGCGCGAGCAGCAGGTCGAAGAATTTGTCGTGGTTGATCCAGAACCGATCAGCCAAGAGCCTGTGTATACAGGCAAGTACAAGTAAATCAAAGACGGGATGGGCGTCCGCGCCCGTCCTGACCCCAAGCAAACCCTCAACCGCGGAGGGCGCAGCATGGCACTAGCCTATATGCTCAAACATCGCGGATTTCCCGGACGGCTTCCGGGTACGGACTTCCAATTCACATTGCGTCGTGCCAATCCCAAGGGCGCAACCGAGCTGAGCGCACGTGAGCGCCGTCCCGATCGCCGTGCGCCAGACCGCCGCGCAGACGAGTTCTTTTTCAAGGCACTATGGGACACTTTCGGCGAGGAGCCTTTCGAGCGTGGCAATCTTGATGCGGGCCGTCTGTCGTGGTTCTTTGGCCGCGAAGTGATCCCCGCTACTGATCCGTTTGACCCTGCCGACTACGAGGCCATGCTCAAAATCGATCTGCGCATCGCACGCCAGACATTTCCGCAAGTTGTGGGTGAATAATCGGCATGTTGTTGCGCACCACCCTTCAATTTGAGCAAGGCTTGGCCGAAAAAGCTGCGGTTCTGACAGGGCGCTATGCAGGCGTATCTATGCGGGCCAAGGTCACAGTGAAGACGCACCACAGTTTCGGCTCTGAGTGTTTCTCGACCACGAACCAAAACCCTTCCTTTGACGGGCAGCAGGCAAGTCCCTCCGCCGCGCTGCCCGTCCTTTTTGGGCCGAGGGTGGGCCGTGAAAACGCTGGTCGATCTGGCGCGCGCTTTGCAAACAGAACCTATAAAAGGTCGCGGGCATGGGCACATTTAGGATCATCACTGCACTCGGGCTTGCAGGAGCGCTCAGCGCTTGCGGTGACACGGTCACCGAACAAACCATTGGCGGCGCGGCCATCGGTGCAGGGGCGGCCGTCCTTGTCAGTGGCAGCGTCCTGCAAGGGGCAGCCATTGGCGCCGGGGCGAATTTGCTCGCCTGCCAAACTGAATTGGTCCGCTGTAAATAATTCGACATCGGGGCCATCCGCCCCGTACTCATCTACCTCACTTCCCACGCAGGCCCTTGGCCCGCGTGGTTTTTTGCGTTTCTCAAATCCGTTCTACCATCATAAGGGCCCTGAATATGTTCA
The DNA here is from genome assembly GCF_947499945.1 of uncultured Sulfitobacter sp. Classification (GTDB taxonomy): domain Bacteria; phylum Pseudomonadota; class Alphaproteobacteria; order Rhodobacterales; family Rhodobacteraceae; genus Sulfitobacter. The sequence goes on from NZ_CANMQD010000002.1 coordinate 452,982, forward strand.
ATAAGATCCTGATCGCCAACCGTGGCGAGATTGCCTGCCGCGTTATCAAAACCGCGCGCAAAATGGGTATCCAGACTGTCGCGATCTATTCGGATGCGGACAAACAAGCGCTACACGTACAGATGGCAGATGAGGCAGTGCATATCGGACCACCGCCGGCGAACCAGTCCTACATCGTGATTGATAAAGTAATGGAGGCGATTAAATCCTCGGGCGCTCAGGCCGTGCATCCCGGCTATGGATTTCTCTCCGAGAACTCCAAATTCGCCGAGGCGCTGGCCGCTGAGGGCGTGGCATTTGTCGGACCCCCAGTAGGGGCGATTGAAAAGATGGGGGATAAAATTACCTCCAAGAAGATCGCCAAAGAAGCCGGCGTGAGCACGGTACCAGGCTATATGGGCATCATTGAAGATGCTGACGAGGCTGTGAAAATCTCCGGTGAGATTGGCTACCCAGTCATGCTCAAGGCGACCGCAGGCGGCGGTGGCAAGGGAATGCGCATCGCGTGGAACGACGAGGAAGCGCGTGAAGGCTTCCAGTCCTCCAAGAACGAAGCCGCCAATTCCTTTGGTGATGATCGTATCTTTATCGAGAAATTCGTAACCAACCCGCGCCACATCGAAATTCAGGTGCTTTGTGACGCGCATGGCAACGGTATTTACCTTAATGAGCGTGAATGCTCGATCCAGCGCCGCAACCAGAAAGTTGTTGAGGAAGCGCCGAGCCCCTTCCTCGACGCCGAGACGCGCAAAGCCATGGGCGAGCAGTCGGTCGCGCTGGCGCAGGCGGTTGGCTACACCTCGGCAGGTACTGTTGAATTCATCGTCGATGGCGACAAGAATTTCTACTTCCTTGAGATGAACACCCGTTTGCAGGTTGAACACCCGATCACCGAGATGATCACAGGCGTTGATCTGGTGGAACAGATGATCCGCGTTGCCAATGGCGAGGCGCTGACGATCACTCAAGATGACGTGCAGATCAACGGTTGGGCCATCGAGAACCGCCTTTACGCAGAGGACCCGTATCGTGGTTTCTTGCCATCCATCGGTCGCCTAACACGCTACCGCCCTCCTCAGGAAATCGCCGCTGGCCCGCTGCTGACGAATGACAAATGGCATGGCGATGCCCCTACGGGCGAGACAGCCGTGCGCAATGACACAGGCGTTTATGAAGGCGGCGAGATCAGCATGTATTATGATCCTATGATCGCCAAACTCTGCACATGGGCCCCCACCCGCGAGGAAGCGATCGAGCGGATGCGTGTGGCTCTCGACAGCTTTGAAGTGGAAGGCATCGGTCACAACCTGCCGTTCCTGAGTGCGGTCATGGATCATCCGATCTTTGTTGCGGGTACCATGACAACAGCCTTCATCGAAAATGAATACCCTGATGGATTTCAAGGCGTCACCTTGGCTGAGGGGGAGTTGAAACGCATCGCTGCCGCCACTGCCGCCATGCACCGCGTTGCCGAAATCCGCCGCGCCCGCGTGTCGGGCCGGATGGACAACCACGAGCGCAAAGTTGGCACCGAATGGAATGTTGCCGTGCAGGATCACAGCTTTGATGTGACGATCACGGCTGACAAAGAAGGGGCCACCGTAACCTTTGAAGGGGGCGAAACCCTGCGCGTATCGGGTGATTGGACACCTGGTGATCAACTCGCCACGATGACAGTGGCGGACAAGCCGCTGATCCTCAAAGTCGGCAAAATCTCGGGTGGGTTCCGCATCCGCACCCGTGGTGCTGATCTCAAAGTACACGTGCGCACCCCGCTTCAGGCGGAGATGGCCTGCAAGATGCCCGTTAAAGTTGCCCCCGACACATCCAAGCTATTGCTCTGCCCGATGCCGGGTCTGATCGTGAAACTGGATGTGGCTGTGGGCGATGAAGTGCAGGATGGTCAGGCACTCTGCACAATCGAGGCCATGAAAATGGAAAATATCCTGCGTGCCGAGCGCAAAGGTGTGGTGACCAAGATTAACGCTGGCGCCGGTGACAGCCTCGCGGTGGACGATATCATCATGGAATTCGAGTGAGCGGAAATTCACAGATAATATCTGCGGGCAGGGTTGCCCGCAGTGGTGCGCCTTTTCAGGAAGGTAAGGCAGTTCAATGCCGCGACGTGCGCTATTCGCTGGCGCGTTCCTTCGCGTTGCGAACTTCGAGTTTGCGGATGGGCATCTTGTCGATGCTTGCAGTAATTTCACGAACATCCTGTGGAAATGGCTTTCGCAATTTGATATCGCCGTCTTTTCCAACAAGTGTGAGCATGAACCCGCGCGGCCGCATCCTGCGCCGGATGGGGCTGAGTGTTTCTGCATCAGTATCAACGATCACAACGACATCGCGCTCGGTCAACGCCTCTGGCCGAGCGATGAGCAACTCCATCTGCTCGATGAAGGCTGGATCATTTTCGCTGTTGGCAAAAACGATGATCGGGCGATTTTTCCATACAAATTCACTCAAATCCGTGTCCGCAGCATTGAGGATAACCAGTGGGAAGTCAGGCTCGAACAGAGTTTGCGCCTGTGCCGAACAGCCAATTAACCCAATAATTACAGCACTTAACAACGATTTCATAACATCTCCCTTTGGACTGTATATAGTGGGTCTAACGTCGATTGCGAAGGCAGATAGCCTTATTTTTAGCATTAAGCCCACCGCAAGGGGTTTTGCCACATGACTGTTGCAGTTTCCCTTCCCGGGCCGCCGCGCGTGGCCCCTTGGCGCAAAGGCATTGTTAGGTTTATGGATATCATCCTTCACGTGGGTGCGCATCGCACCGCCTCCACCAGTTTTCAGCATTATTTGCGGGGCAACCGCGCGGATCTTATGGCCGAAGGGACTGCTCTCTGGGAGCCGAACATGCTGCGCAAGGGTTTGTTTGATGGGTTGTTCGCCGCGCCGCGTATGATGAATGGTCGTAACCTCCAACGCCGTGCCATGGGCCGTGTGCGACTGCACGCCGCACAGGCGAAACGGGCAGGGGCCAAGCGCCTTTTGGTGAGTGAGGAAAACATGATCGGCGCACCGCGCGCTTGCCTGCGGGCCGCCACGCTTTTCCCCGCCATAGGCGAGCGCATGGCGCGGCTTGATGCGGCGTTTGAGGGGCGGATTACCCGTGTCGTCATGTGTATCCGTGCGCAAGATTTGTGGTGGTCCTCCGTTGCGGCCTACGGTGTGGGCAGGGGCCATTCTCTGCCTGATGCATCACGTATTGCAGCACTGGCCTCTTCATCGCGCACATGGCGCGACGTGATCACCGACTTGTCCTGTGCTTTGCCTGAGACAGAGATTAACGTGATGCCGTTTGAGCAATTTGCGGGCCAGGCGGACAAGATACTTGAAGTGGCCACTGGCCATGCAGCCCCCCAACCCCACGCCAAAAGCTGGCTCAACCGCTCTCCCGATGTTGCGATGTTGCGCGACAAGATGGCACAGAATGGCGTTCCTGTTGACGCGCTCCCTGCGCATCTGGTGACAGGTGAGGGGCGTTGGAACCCGTTTACCCCCGAGCAGGGTGCCGCCCTGCGCGAGGCTTACGCCGATGATATGATGTGGCTCGCCGCCGGTGCGGACGGGCTTGCAACACTGACAGAGGATCGCACCCGTACAAGAGCAGGGCTCACCCTGCCAACGGGCGCACTTACAAAAGGACAATCCCATGACCGATACACCGAACACAGCTTCCAAGGGCGCCAACAAGGGCGACTGGCGCAAACTGGCTGAGGGAGAGCTGCGTGGCCGCTCGCTTGAGGATCTGACGTGGAAGACGCTTGAGGGGATTGACGTCTCCCCGCTCTACACTGCCGAAGATCTTGACGGTGTAAGCCATCTTGGCGGTATCCCTGGTGAGGCGCCCTATACGCGCGGCGTAAAGGCGACGATGTACGCAGGTCGTCCGTGGACGATCCGGCAATATGCGGGTTTCTCCACGGCTGAAGAGTCCAACGCCTTCTACCGCCGCGCCCTTGCGGCAGGCCAACAGGGTGTTTCTGTCGCCTTTGATCTGGCAACGCACCGTGGCTATGACAGCGACCATCCCCGCGTTGAGGGCGATGTGGGCAAGGCTGGTGTGGCGATTGATTCCGTCGAGGATATGAAAATCCTTTTCGATGGTATCCCACTCGATAAGGTAAGCGTTTCCATGACGATGAATGGCGCGGTTATCCCGATCCTCGCCAGTTTCATCGTCGCAGGCGAAGAGCAAGGACACTCCCGCGCCGTCCTGTCGGGAACCATCCAGAACGACATTCTCAAAGAATTTATGGTGCGCAACACCTATATTTACCCACCAGAGCCTTCGATGAAGATCATCGCGGATATTATTGAATACACGGCAAACGAGATGCCAAAATTCAACTCCATCTCGATCTCAGGCTATCACATGCAAGAGGCGGGCGCGAACCTTGTACAAGAGCTGGCCTTCACACTTGCTGACGGGCGCGAGTATGTGCGCACGGCGATTGCTGCCGGTATGGACGTAGATAAATTCGCCCCGCGCCTGAGCTTCTTCTTCTGCATTGGCATGAACTTCTTTATGGAGGCCGCAAAACTGCGCGCTGCCCGATTGCTTTGGTCCCGCATCATGGCGGAGTTCGAGCCGAAAAATCCGAAGTCCTCCATGCTGCGCACCCATTGCCAGACCTCTGGTGTCAGTCTGCAAGAGCAAGACCCCTATAACAACGTGATCCGTACGGCATATGAGGCGATGTCAGCGGTCCTCGGCGGCACGCAGTCTCTGCACACCAACGCTCTGGACGAGGCAATTGCTCTTCCGACCGAGAATTCCAGCCGCATTGCACGCAACACCCAGTTGATCCTCCAAGAAGAGACTGGTGTGACCAATGTCGTCGATCCGCTTGCAGGCTCTTACTATGTCGAAAAGCTGACCCACGATATGGCCGAGACGGCATGGAAGCTGATCGAGGAAGTCGAGGAAATGGGCGGCATGACCAAGGCTGTGGCCACTGGCATGCCCAAGCTGCGCATTGAAGAAGCTGCCGCCCAGCGTCAGGCAGGCCAAGACCGCGGTACGGATGTGATCGTCGGCGTAAACAAGTACCGCCGCGAAACAGAAGACGCGATCGACATAATGGATGTGGACAACGTTGCAGTGCGCGACAGCCAGATCAAGCGCCTCAAGTCTATCCGGGCGTCCCGCGATGATGGCGCTGTTGAACATGCGTTATTCGAGCTGACCCGCCGCGCCAAAGAGGGCGGCAACCTGCTGGAAGCCGCCATTGAAGCTGCGCGCGCCCGTGCCACCGTAGGAGAGATCAGCATGGCCATGGAAGAAGAATTTGGCCGCCACCGCGCGGAAGTCAAAACCCTCGCAGGGGTTTACGGAGCCGCTTATGAAGGCGACGAAGGCTTTGCCGCGATTCAGAAGTCGGTTGAAGATTTTGCCGAAGATGAGGGCCGCCGCCCCCGTATGCTGGTTGTTAAAATGGGGCAGGACGGTCACGACCGTGGTGCCAAAGTTATCGCAACTGCCTTTGCAGATATCGGTTTCGACGTGGACGTAGGTCCGCTTTTCCAAACGCCAACTGAAGCTGCGCAAGACGCCGTTGACAACGATGTGCATGTCATTGGCATCAGCTCTCAAGCGGCGGGTCACAAGACCCTCGCGCCGCAGCTTGTCAAAGCTCTCAAAGATGCAGGTGCCGAGGATATTCTGGTCATCTGTGGTGGCGTTATCCCGCAGCAGGACTACCAGTTCCTCTATGATGCTGGCGTGAAAGCAATCTTTGGTCCGGGCACCAACATCCCGAATGCCGCACAGGATATCTTGAAGCTGATACGCGCTGCACGGGCATGATCACTTTTGACCATATCGCTGTCGCGGGAGGGACACTCGCGGCGGCAACTGCCCATGTAGAGGCCGCGCTTGGTGTACCGCTGCAAAAGGGTGGCGAGCATGCGATTTTCCACACCCACAACACACTCTTGGGATTGGAGGACGGTCTTTATCTGGAAGCGATTGCGATCAACCCCGATGCGCCCAAACCTGATAGGTCACGATGGTTTGATCTGGATAATTTTGCAGGCGGGCCACGCCTGACCAACTGGATTTGTCGTTGTGACGATCTGGATGCGACGCTGGGGCAACTCCCCGATGGCTTTGGCATGCCCGTCGATCTGCAACGCGGCGATCTGCATTGGCGCATGGCAGTCCCGCAAAGCGGCATGCTGCCCTATGATAATTGCGCCCCTGCGTTGATACAGTGGATCGGCGATGCCCATCCTGCACCGCGCTTGACCCAGCAAGGATGCGCACTGACGTCTCTGGAGGTGCATCACCCGCAGGCCATGGCTTTGGGTGCACTCCTTGCCCCGCTTCTTGCAGACAAGCGCATTATCTTCAGTGTGGGAGAGGCGAAACTGAAAACGACATTCACAACACCGCAAGGCACGGCCAAATTGTGCTGATCCGCGCGGCCACGGCAAACGATCTCTTGCAGATCAAAGCGCTGTGGAACGCAATGATCCGCGACACAACCGCGACATTTATGAGCGTGCAAAAGAGCGACGAGGATTTGGCCGCGTTGTTCGCTGTCCGCAGGGATGCGTTTCTCGTTGCTGAGCTTGGCGGCATCTGCGCAGGGTTTATCACATGGGGACCTTTCCGTGCAGGCGATGGCTACGTCCACACGGCAGAACACAGTATCATCACCCAAACCCACGGCAAAGGCATAGGTCGCACTTTGCTAAAGGAGGCAATGTCCCAAGCCTACGTGCAAGGCATCCACGTCATGGTTGCCGCGATCGGTGGCGAAAATACTGCTGCAGTTACATTTCATGAGCGATTGGGGTTTGCAAAAACTGGCCATTTACCACAGGTAGGGCACAAAATGGGACGCTGGCATGATCTGATCTTGATGAGCAGAACCCTTACGGCCCCCTGACATTTCATCGTCCACAGGGTAAGGTAACCTCATGTCAATCTGGACCCGCATTTCCGAAGCCCTCTCTGCTCTCGCCTCTGGCGAGGGGCTATCGGCTGTCTTTGACCGCCTGCGCACAGCGCCCCAACGTTCCGTCGCTTTTACGATTGCGGTGGTGGCACTTGGTGCCAAAATGGCAAAAGCAGACGGGCAGGTCACCCGCGACGAAGTCACTGCCTTTCGCGAAGTGTTCCAGATCGCCGATACAGACGCAGCAGGTGCTGCCAAGGTTTTTAACCTTGCCCGGACTGATGTCGCAGGATTTGATGACTATGCCCGCCGTATCAAAAACATGTTTGGCGATGATGCCTCTATCCTGTGCGATCTGATGGAGGGGCTGTTTCACATCGCCATGGCTGACGGCATCTATCACCCGAACGAAAATGCGTTTCTCGAAGAAGTTGCCGATATCTTTGCTCTGCCAGAAGGGGCATTCGAGACCATGCGCGCGCGCTTTGTTCCCAACAGCTCGCCGCTGCCGCATACCGTGCTGGGCATTGCGCAGAACGCCAGCCGTGAGGAGGCGCGCGCCGCGTGGCGCAAGCTTGTGCGCGCAAATCATCCTGATGCGCTGATCGCACGCGGTCTGCCCGAAGAAGCCGTGAAACTTGCCGAAAAGCGGATGATTGATATCAATCGCGCTTGGGAGACACTGTCGGGCAAGGCCGCCTGATGCGCATTGCAACATATAATGTGGAGTGGTTCGCCAATCTCTTTGACAACGATGACAGGTTGCGTGTGGATGAGGGGTGGTCTGGCCGCCGCGACGTTACCCGCGCCCAACAGATTGCAGCAGTGGGACGAGTGTTTCAGGCCATTGATGCAGACGCCGTGATGGTGATTGAAGCCCCTGATACTGGCCGAAAAAGCAGCACTGTTACTGCGCTCGAAAACTTTGCCTCTGCATTCGATTTACGGGCACGAACGGCGGTTATGGGGTTCAGCAATAACACCCAACAGGAAATTGCCCTGCTCTTTGACCCGGATACCCTCACGGCACAGCATGATCCCCAAGGGGCCGAAACAGGACCAGATGGCGCCACAGGTGCGCCGCGTTTTGATGGCATTTTGCGCATCGATCTTGATATTGATGCCACTGAAGATAAGGTCGTGTTCTCCAAACCGCCACTGGAGCTGGCTCTGAAAACAGGCTCTGGTTTTGACTTTCGCATGATCGGTGCACATCTCAAATCTAAGGCTCCATACGGTGCTCGCGACGATGCACACGCCATGCAGATATCGATTGCCAACCGTCGCAAGCAACTGGCCCAAGCGGTCTGGCTACGCGCACGCATTGACGAAAGCATCGAGACCGGCACACCATTGATGCTGATGGGCGATCTCAACGACGGCCCCGGTTTGGATGTGTTCGAGGATCTGTTTGGCCGCTCCTCGGTCGAGGTGATCCTTGGCGCAGAGGGTTCGCATCCGCTCTTTGATCCGCATGCTGCGCGTGCATTGGGTCAGCGGATTGGCGCGATGCCTACCACATCGCGTTTTTGGATTCGTGAAGAGGACAGGTTTTTACAAGCGCTCCTCGACTACATCATGGTTTGCCCCATGCTTCGCGCGAGAAACCCGCGTTGGCGTATTTGGCACCCGCTGGATGACCCGATCTGTTGGACTGATCCCACGCTGCGCGATGCCCTTGTTACCGCTTCCGATCACTTTCCCGTCACGCTTGATATCGAGCTGTAGTTTGGAATTTTCGCCGATACCTCCTATATTAAAATTATGAAACAGATCATTGCCGTCCCGCTTGTCACTTTGATGCTCGCCTCACCGCTTATGGCGCAGGAGGACGGGCCGACGCTGATGGAGCGTGGTGCGCAGCTTTTCTTTGAAGGGTTGATGAAGGAGATGGCCCCCGCCATAGACGAGATGGCCAAGTTGATGGAAGAGGCAGGCCCCGCCTTGCAGGATTTCGTAAGCGAAATGGGGCCCAAACTCTTGAGCATGCTGCAAGAAGTCGAGGACTGGAGCGTCTATGAAGCGCCAGAAGTCCAACCTAATGGCGACATCATCATTCGGCGCAAGCCCGATGTGCCAAAGCTGACACCAGAAGAGCAGATGCCCCAGATCGAGCTTTAACGCTTTGCGGTGGTCACAATCGCTTGTGCCTCCAGCGATGAGGCGAGCGAGTTGAACCGCGCTTCTGCCACTTCCCCAAACAGCGGCATCATCTCTGGGCTCAGCCGCAAATGCAGTTCTTTTTTCTTCGGATACCAGCGCATCTCGCCAAGCTCTGCCACCTTATCCATCCACAGCATCGCGCCAAAACGCATGGCCTTGCCCAGAATTTCTGCTTCGGCGCGGGTTTGTGCATCTACCATTTCGAACAGATCGCCAAACCGTGCATTCTCGCTTTTGTTGGAATAGCGATGCATGAGGGCCAACCCCATGAAAATCCGCTCGGAGTGTTTTAACCCACCAAGGTTTGCCCGCGTGGCATTGTCAAAACAGACTTCAGCGCGGTAATCGGGATGCGCGCGCCAACTGACATCATGCAGCAAACACGCGGCTTTGATCAGTCGCTTGCGCGGCTCGGAGGCTGATTTATAAAGTGGTAGAATGAAGTTATAGAGCATGCGGCCAAAACCGGGGGAGCGCGCATCTTTATCTTCGGCAAAGCGGCAAGCCTCGATCAGAGGATCTCGATCGCGCAGGCGTTGCGGCATCTGCTCATAGAGCATCCCTTCGCGGATGCCATAGCTTGAGATCGCAATATCCTTTGGCTTGAAGGTCTTGACCAGTCGGCTCAGCACTTCGCAAGCATAGGGTACCAGTGACGCCCGTGCGGAAGAGACCCCCGCAAGCGTACGCAACTCCTCAATGTCATTGGTGCGGATATATTCAACTGTGTCGCGCACCGATTGACGTGTCATCCGGTATTCATGCAGCACGTGCAGCGGATATCCGCGGCGGATCATATCAATTCGTGCAATCGCTCGCCATGAGCCACCCACAAGGAACATGCGGTCGCGCTGATCGCCCATCTTCTCGGCGAGGGCCTGCATTACTTCTTTGATGTGGGCATTGCGTGCTTTGGCACCGCCTTTGATATCGCGCAGCTTGAGTGGTCCAAGCGATGATGTCACCCGCTTGCCCACGCGTCCGCCCGAAATCTCCGCCAGTTCCAGCGAGGAACCCCCGATATCACACACCAGACCGTAGGCACCGGGCCAGCCAAGCAGGACACCTTGCGCCGACAGTCGCGCCTCTTCCTCACCATCGATGACCCAAATTTTCAGGCCCGTCTCTGCGCGGACCTCCTCGCAGAACTCGCGCCCGTCAGAGGCATCGCGCACCGCTGCCGTGGCCACTACGGTCATTTCAGACAAGCCCATCCCCTCGGCCAGTTTTGAAAACCGCCGCATAGCGGACAGGGCACGCACGCGGCCCTCAGGCGAAAGATGCCCCGTATCGGCCATGCCTGAACCCAAGGCGCACATAATCTTTTCGTTATAAAAATACGCAGGGCTTCGCGCGGCCCCATCAAACACCACCATCCGAACAGAGTTGGAGCCGACATCAACCACACCAACGCGCCGCAGCGCCCGCGCACCAGGGTCTTGGAACAAAGGTTTGCCGAAAAGTCCCAGATCGGCCACGCCGGTTTCAGGAACGGGAGGGGTCGTGGGGATCAGATCAGTCATGCGCACTCCGGCAGGTGAGGCGGAAATTTCGGGAAGGGTGGCCCATACCCCGCCCCGCGTCAATCACTAACCAAAGGGGAACCGACGCGCGCGTCAGTCTTCGGTATGGGTGAGCTTTGGCACATCCGACGCGCCTGCCGTTCCACGGCCCGACAGCGATGGATTTTCCATGAAAAAGCGGTGGCAGCTAAAGGCAAATTGCCCTTCAGGCAGGGGTGGACGGGTAAAGCTGCCGTCAGGCGCCATAACCCAGCTTTGCGCAATATCAGCAAGGTTCGCCGCCATAATCTGGCTCGTGATCTGGGCCTTTACGGTGGCGTTCTCGATCTCGACCAACGTCTCGACACGGCGGTTAAGGTTGCGGCCCATCCAGTCAGCGGATGACATAAACACCCGCGCCTTTTTGTGCGGCAGGCCGTAGCCATTGCCGAAACACACGATTCGGCTGTGTTCAAGGAAACGGCCCACAATAGATTTAACGCGAATGTTCTCGGACAATCCTCGCACACCGGGGCGCAAGGCACAAATGCCGCGCACCACAAGGCTGATCTGTACGCCTGCGTTGGAGGCGGCATAAAGCGCATCAATCACCTCGTCATCCACAAGGCTGTTCATTTTGGCCCAGATGACTGCTGGCTTGCCTGCGTTGGCATGCTCGGCCTCTGCCGCAATCATCGCCAGCAGGCGCGGTTTGAGTGTGGTCGGCGAAATGGCAAGGTTATCCAGATGCGCAGGCTGTGCGTATCCCGACAGGTAATTGAAGACCTTTGTCGCATCGCGCCCCAGCTTTTGATCGGAGGTAAAGAGCGACAGGTCGGTATAAATTCGCGCCGTAATGGGGTGATAATTGCCCGTGCCGTAATGGGTATAGGTGACTAACTCGTCCCCCTCACGGCGCACCACTGTCGATATTTTGGCGTGCGTCTTGAGGTCGATGAAGCCATAAACCACATGCGCACCAGCACGCTCCAGCCGCCGCGACTGGCGGATGTTTGCAGCTTCGTCAAAACGGGCTTTCAACTCGACCAGTGCAGTGACGGATTTGCCGTCTTCCGCCGCTTCGCACAGCGCCTCGACAATCGGGCTGTCACGCGACGTGCGGTAGAGTGTCTGTTTGATCGCCACTACATTCGGATCGCGCGCGGCCTGCTGCAAGAACCGCACCACCATATCGAATGTCTCGTAAGGGTGGTGCAAAAGCATGTCTTTCGAGCGCATGGTTTTGAACATGTCGCCGTCATGGTCGCTGACCCGCTCCGGGATACGCGGGATGAATTGGGGCCACAGCAGATCAGGGCGATCTTCGCTCACCAGCTGTGACAGATCATCGATACCGATCATGCCGTCAATCTCGATCACGTCCTGCGGCTTCGCCCCCAACTCGTCCATTATCGTGGCAAGCAGTTTGGGCGGCGCCCCCGCCGAATGGGTCATCCGCACGACTTCGCCGCGCCGGCGACGTTTCAGCGCTACTTCGAATTCGCGCACAAGGTCTTCGGCTTCGTCCTCTACTTCCAAATCACTATCGCGCAACACGCGAAATTCAAAATGCGCCTTGAGTTTATAACCTGGAAACAGGTCAGGAATTTTCAGCACCAGCAACTCTTCGAGCGGCAGGAAGCGCCTGCGCCCGTCTGGTGCAGGAAGGGTCACAAAACGGTCGATTTGCGCAGGGATCGGCAGCAGAGCTTGCAGCGGCTTTTTATCACTTACTCGCTCCAACTGCACCGCGAGGGCAAAGCCGGTATTGGGCAGAAAAGGGAAGGGATGCGCGGGGTCAATTGCGAGCGGCGACAGAACCGCAAACACTTTGTTGAGGAACACATCATCAAGTGCCTTGAGGTCGTCTTTGCTCAGGTCTTGTGGCCCTTCCAGCATGATGTTCTGATCATCAAGTTCGCGCAGCAAATCCACCAGCACCGATTGCTGGCGCATCATCAGGGCGCGGGCATTCTGGTTGATCAGCACCAGTTGTTCGGCAGGGGTCAGGCCATCGGCGGCGGGGGTGGTATTGCCTGCCTGCGCCAACTCACGCAGACCTGCGACCCGCACGGTATAGAACTCATCCAGATTATCCGCCGAGATCGACAAAAATCGCAACCGCTCCAAGAGCGGCACGCGGGGGTTCTCGGCCTCCTCGACCACACGCCAGTTAAAGCCGAGCCAGCTCAACTCACGGTTCTGGAACCGCCCCGGACCTGTCAGGTCCAGATCAGGAAGATCAACAGGAGGATCAAAAGGTGCAGTCAGGAAGTCGGCATCAGACATGGACGTAGCTATCCCAAAGAAATGTAACAGCAATAAGACGGGGTTGTCCGACTATCACCCGCCTTGGGGGAGATTGTCCAGCACTTGCCCCGCCAACGCACGTGTGATCGGGCGTTTGAGCACAAGACTTTGATGATCAAGGGCTGCCACTATCCGGTTTGCCTCTGCAAATGAGCGGTCCATCCGCTTGAGCAGGTAAGGGATCACATCAGGCGGTGGCATTAACTGGCGATCTGCCAATAGCTTGACCAAAACCGCCGCCAGAAGCGCATCGTCAGGCGCATCAATCGTGGTTTCCATCGCCCCTTGCAGGCGACTTACCAGATCGGGCAGCTGCAAGCCCCAATGACCCACCGTGCCTGTTCCGGTGAGCAACAGCGTATGCCCCTCGGCCAGCACCATATTATGGAGGTGAAACAATGCAGTTTGCGCTTCTGCATCCCCTGAAATCTGCGGAATGTCCTCAATCGCTACACTGCTTTTTGCAAGCGTCGGCACGTCCTCGCTGCGCAAATCCTGCGCAGCGATTATTTTTGCATCCGCCGCTTGCGCCCAGACATGGGTGAGGTGGGTTTTACCTGCGCCGACAGGGCCGCTCAGCACCATCTTGGCACCTGACCAGTTGCGCCAGTTCTCGATCATGGCCACGGCCATCGCATTCGAGGGGGCGATCAGAAAATCATCTCGTCCCCGCGCGGTCCGCACCGGCAGATCAAATCCCAGCTGGACGGCCATGTTACTCGGACTTTTCGGTGAATGTCGTGTGCGGCTGCTCTGTCCCACGGTACAGCAGGCTGTCCTGATATTGCCCCACACCAAAGCGTGCAATCACCCCAAGTGCGGCCGCAACAGGCACGGCTACCAGCATCCCGACAAAGCCGAAGAGCGTGCCAAAAACCGACAGCGATAGGATCAACCAGACAGGATGCAGACCAACGGAATTCCCCACAAGCTTGGGCGTCAGCACATTGCCCTCGATCACCTGACCGATCACAAAAATACCTGCCACAAGGCCGATCGACACCCAATCGCCCCAGAACTGGAACAAGGCCAACCCAAGCGCCAAGGCACCGCCAATAAGCGCACCGAGATAGGGGATGAACGTGACCAGCCCCGCGATGAACCCGACGACCAGCCCGAACTGTAAGCCCACCAGCATCAGCGCAATAGCATAATAGGTTCCGAGGATGAGGCAAACTGTACCCATCCCGCGAATGAACGAGGCCAGTGTCTTGTCGATATCGCGGGCAAGGCGGCGAATTACAGGGGCATGATCGCGCGGCAACAGCCCGTCCACATGCGCAATCATGCGGTCCCAATCAAGCAGCATATAAACCGCCACCACAGGCACGATCACAAACAGCATGATGATGTTGATGATGCCGGCGGCAGAGCTGAGCGCCGTATTTAAAAGCTCACCACCGCGCTCCTTTACCACTGTCCCCAGCGAATTAATCGAGCTTTGCAGCGTCGAGCCTTCTTCAAGCAGTGAAGGGAAACGCTCGGTCACCCAAAGGCTGAGGCGCTTGGTTAGATCGGGTGCAATCTCGAACAGATTGACCGCTTGGGACACCAGCGTCGGAATGACCAAAAGCGCCATGATGACAAATACCAAGAGCGCTACAACAGTAATCACCGCCGTGGACATGGCCCGCGTCAAGCCCAGCCGCTCTAGGCGGTCGGCCACGGGATCGAGGAAATATGCAATTGCACTGCCCAGCACGAAGGGCAGCAATACATCCCCCATAAACCATAATATCACCATTATAGCGGCTGCGGCGACGCCCCAATATTTCATCTGGTCTTTGATCGGCAGTGCCATAGCGTGCGCTCCTGAAGGTTGCATGACACATCGCCCATGACGCCTATGTTTTCAAGGGGCCAGCAGAGCTGCGGACCTGAAAAGGCCCTACCTACTGGGGCAGGGCCTTGGATTCTTCGCTAGGGCGCGCAGTTTATGGCAGGCAGGGCGTGTGCCGTGCAGCAGCACTTTGTCGATGACATGGATCACGCCATTGTCCGCTTTGATGTTCGCGACAACAACTGTGGCCATCTCGCCCGTGCCGTCCGCAATGTTTACGCCATCGGCATTTTTGGTGATGCACAACCGCTCGGCCGTGTTGATCCGCTTGAAGTAGGTAGAGCCTGTGGGGATCGCCTCGGCGGGCAGATTGCGGTCGTCCCCATGATAGAGCAGGATATCGATCAGCTGGCCCTTGTTCTCGGGCATGAGCAATGTCTCGACCGTGCCTTCGGGCAGGGCGGCGAAGGCATCATTGAGCGGGGCATAGACGGTGAAAGGTCCGGCACCTTGCAGTGTCTCGGCCAGACCTGCTGCGGGGACTGCCGCGACCAGCGTCGAGAACCGCGCATCGGCAGAGGCAATCTCGACAATGTTGTCGGCATTGGCGGTTGTCGCCATGCCAAGGGTGGTCGCAAAGGCGGCGGCGGTACATATCTGTTTAATCATCGGGTCATCCATTATCGCTGGGTAACATGCAGCTGTGCATGTCCCAAACGCGACGCACAGGGTGGATCAAAGGTTCAGGCCTGTTCCATGTCTTCTTGTTGTTTTGCTTTTGGATCTACGCGCTTTGGGGCGGTTTTTCGCTTGTCTGGACAGTGTACCTTGGCCCACTCTACACTTTAGAATGTTCTATCCCGTCAGGAGTTTGAAAGATGTCTGCCGTGATCCAAACACCAAGTAGCACGATGTTAATGCGCCAGACGGCCCGCATCCTCAAAGGATCCTCCTATGGCGAGGTCTGGTCGTTGCTGTTGGAAGGGCTGGGGTTCTTCGGAATCACTGCCGTGCGCTATGGGCTGACCCGATCGCGCTATGGCATGTCGCTGGGCGATCTACAGGATATCCTGTTTTTGTCTTCGATGGGCGCGCAGGATTTTACCGACTACATCGAAACAGGCCTCTACCGTCGCTCGCCGCATTATCGCTGGATGGCTGAGAATGACGGAACAGTCTCTTGGGGGTGGTTCCTTGAAGAAGCGCAGGCGGGAAGATTGCCGCGCGACGAACAGCGGTTTTTGGAAGAAATGGGGGCTGCAGGACAACCTGCAGGCTACTTGCTCAGCTTTCCCTCGGACACCACGCGCCTCAAAGGGGGGTTGGGCATGATGGGACAGCGCGACTGGTCGCAGGCAAAAATGGATGCGCTGTGGCAGGACCACGGCGAGGCGATCGAGACCATGTGTATTGCGGCACATCTCAACATCACACGGATGCCGCTGCCCTCCAAACGCAACCCGTTGCGCCCGCGCCAACGCGAGATGCTCGAATGGATCGCCGAGGGTAAATCCATGCAGGATGTGGCCGTGGTAACTGGCCTGTCCGTCGCGACAGTCGAGAAACACCTGCGCGGGGCACGCGACGCGCTTGATGTGGATACAACGGCGCAGGCCATCGCCCGTGCGGCCCTGTTGGGGCAGTTGTTTGTTGTCGGTCAAGACAGCACTGCTTGACACCAGCTTGCGCAGCGCCACGATTGCCCAGAACTTTACAAAAGGAGCCACTGATGCGCACCGCCTTTGATACTGAACTCCAAACCCGTCTGATGCGCTATGCCGCTGTGGACACACAATCGGACGAGAGCAGCACCAGCCAGCCTTCAACAGCCTGCCAGCTGGACCTGAGCCGCATGCTTGTGGCGGAGCTGGAGGAAATGGGCGCAAGCGACGTGCAGCTCACCGATTACGGCGTCGTGCTCGCCACCGTGCCTGCGACTGCTGAAGGGCCGACCATCGGCCTGTGCGCCCATGTGGATACCGCCCCGCAGTTCAATGCCACAGGGGTAAAGCCGCGCCTGATCCAAGGGTACAATGGTGGCGATATCACCTTCCCCGATGCGCCCGAGCGCCGCCTTGGCCCAGATATCTCGCCCCATCTGACCGAGTGTGTGGGACATGACTTGATCACCGCCTCTGGCACCACGCTGCTGGGCGGAGATGACAAGGCAGGGGTAGCAATCATCATGACGGCTGCACGCCATTTGCTGGAAAATCCCGATATCCCGCACGGTAAACTGCGCCTTGCCTTCACCCCTGACGAAGAAATCGGTCGCGGCGTCGATCCGCGCCTGCCTGCCGATATGGCCTGCGATTTTGCCTACACCTTCGACGGCTCCAAACCGGGGGAGGTGGAGCATGAGACATTCTCGGCGGATCGGGGCATTGTCACCGTCACAGGCGTCTCGATCCATCCAGGTTGGGCCAAGGACAAGCTGGTCAATGCCATGCATCTGGCTTCCCGCATCGTTGAGACGTTGCCCCAGACGACCATGACGCCCGAAACGACAAGCGGTGCCGAAGGATTTATCCATGCCACTGACATTTCCGGCGACGCTGCACAGGTCCGCGTCGGCTTCATCATACGCGATTTCGAGCGTGAAGGGTTGGCCCACAAGGGCGAAATCCTGCGCAAAGTTTGTGAGGCTGTTGCCCTGACCGAGCCGCGTGCGCAAATCACCTGCGAGATCACACCGCAATACCGCAACATGCGCTATTGGTTGGAGAATGACATGACCCCTGTGCATTTGGCCCATAACGCCGTGCGGGATGCAGGGATCGAGCCTGTTTCGGTCCCAATCAGGGGCGGCACAGACGGGTCGCGCCTGACGGAAATGGGGCTGCCCTGTCCCAACATTTTTACGGGCATGCAGGAAATACACGGGCCGCTTGAATGGATTTCGGTACAGGATATGGCCAAGGCTACTGATGTGGCGCTACGGTTGGTGCAGCGTGCGGCTGTGAGTTCGGAATCGAGGGGCTAGCCCCTCGGGCTCCCCAGACTTTATTTGGCAAAATAGAGAAGCAGTCATCTTGATGATTGTGGTGAGGCCTTGTTTAGCTTAGGCAAAAGACGAAGTTTTTAGAGGAGCGCCCCATGCGTTTGAGCCGTTATTTC
This sequence comes from uncultured Sulfitobacter sp., assembly GCF_947499945.1. GTDB lineage: Bacteria > Pseudomonadota > Alphaproteobacteria > Rhodobacterales > Rhodobacteraceae > Sulfitobacter. The sequence continues at coordinate 470,774 of NZ_CANMQD010000002.1, forward strand.
CTGCCCGTTTTGAAAGAAACACCCGCTGAGGCGCAGATTGTGAGCCACCGCTATATGTTGCGGGCGGGTATGATCAAGCAGAACGCCGCAGGGATTTATTCATGGTTGCCGCTGGGCTTTAAGGTGCTGCGCAAGCTGGAAAATATCGTGCATGAAGAGCAGATACGTGCAGGCCACGTGCCGATGCTTATGCCAACTTTGCAGCCTGCTGACCTGTGGCGCGAAAGTGGTCGGTATGATGATTACGGCGAAGAGATGCTACGCATAACTGACCGTCAGGGCCGCGACATGCTATATGGTCCAACCAACGAGGAAATGATCACCGACATCTTCCGCTCCCATGTGGGTAGTTACAAAGACCTGCCGCTCACCCTTTATCACATCCAGTGGAAATTCCGCGACGAGATGCGCCCGCGGTTTGGCGTTATGCGGGGGCGCGAGTTCTTTATGAAGGACGGCTACAACTTTGACCTGACCAAAGAGGATGCGCTGCACGCCTACAACCGTCACCTCGTCAGCTATCTGCGCACCTACGAGCGGATGGGCCTGCAAGCGATCCCCATGCGCGCGGATTCTGGCCCCATCGGTGGCGATGATACGCATGAGTTCCTTGTGCTGGCCGAGACGGGCGAGTCGGAGGTGTTCTATGACAGCGCCGTGACCGACCTGAAATTCGGCGACCGTGCGATTGATTATGACAGCCACGAAGAATGTGCCGCCGTGATGGAAGAATTCACCACGAAATACGCCCGCACCGACGAGACCCACGATGAGGCGCTGTTCAACGAGATCCCAGAAGAGCGTCGCCGCACAGCACGCGGCATCGAAGTTGGGCAGATCTTCTATTTCGGGACCAAATATTCCGAGGCCATGGGTGCCACCGTGCAAGGGCCTGATGGCAAAGTCGTTCCTGTCCATATGGGCAGCCACGGCATTGGTGTTTCCCGTCTTCTGGGCGCGATCATCGAGGCCAGCCATGACGACAAGGGCATCATCTGGCCCGAAGGGGTCACACCTTTTCACTGCGGCATTATCAACCTCAAACAGGGCGACGAGGAAGCCGATGGCGCGTGCCAAGCACTCTATGACAGCCTCACGGCGCTGGGCCTTGAGCCGCTGTACGACGACCGCAATGAGCGTGCAGGCGGCAAGTTCGCAACAATGGACCTCATCGGTCTGCCATGGCGCATCACTGTGGGGCCACGCGGCCTTAAGAATGGTGTGGTTGAGCTGACCTCCCGCCGCACAGGCGAGAGCGAAGAGATGCCGCCAGAACAGGCAGTCGAGCGCATTGCCCAGATCTACAAAGGTCTCACCGTTCGCGGAATTTGACCGATCAAGGGAGCGCGGGCTGGATCTGCGCTCCTTTTGCACCATTCTATGTTTGATGACATGAGGAGTGGCGATGAAAAATATACTCACTTTTGCAGTAGCGGCTGTTATGGCCACAGGCGCTTGCGCACAGGGCGTTGAGCAGGGCGCAAAGAACGCCCCGCAATTCACTCCCGCATTTCAAAACCAGACCCGCGCAGCCGCTGTTGAAAGCGGTGTAATGCTGCAAATCGACGTGCTGGCCGAGGGTCTTGATACGCCGTGGGGCGTCGAAGTGCTGCCTGAAGGTGGCTACCTTGTGACTGAACGATCAGGCGCGTTGCGCTTGGTCAGCGGCGGCAAGGCAGGGCCGCCGATCAAAGGAGTGCCCGAAGTGCTGGCTCAGCGGCAGGGCGGATTGCTTGATGTTGCATTGGCTGAGGATTTTGCCACAAGCCGTGTGATATTTTTGACCTACGCCAAACCGATGGCAGGCGGCATGTCAGCCACCGCCGCTGCCCGCGCGGTTCTGAGTGCGGATGGCACTAGCCTGAGCGAACTGCGCGATGTGTTTGTGCAAGACCCGCCATCGCCCAACGCCATGCACTTCGGTTCTCGCGTGGTGCCGCAGGGCGACTACCTCTACATCACCACGGGGGAGCATTTTTCGACCCGTGAGCGCAAATATGCCCAAGATTTCGATAAAACCTATGGCAAAGTCGTGCGCGTCAATCTTGAGGGCGGCGCGGCTGCGGGGAATCCCTTTAACTCCGAAGTCTGGAGCCTTGGCCACCGCAACGTGCAGGGCGCGGATATTCGCCCTTCTGACGGAACGCTTTGGACGCTGGAGCATGGGGCCGCAGGCGGCGACGAGCTTAACAAAATCGCTGCTGGCGCAAACTATGGCTGGCCCGTTGTGAGCTACGGTGTGAATTACAGCGGCTCAGCGATTGGCAGTGGAAAAGCGCGACAAGAAGGCTTTGCCGAGCCGCAATACTACTGGGATCCTGTCATCGCTCCTGGTGGCTTCGCCTTCTACGATGGGACAATGTTCGACGGCTGGCAGGGTAACGTCTTGGCCGCCTCGCTCAACCCCGGCGGTTTGGTGCGTTTGGTCCTTGAAGGTGACCGTGTGGTGGGTGAAGAGCGATTCTTGGATGGTAAAATGCGCGTACGCGATGTGGAAATTGACCGTGATGGGGCGATCTTGATCCTGGACAATTCACATGGTCGGTTGTTGCGGCTCACGCCTGAATAAGGGCGCCTTGATCTTATGACCCCTGCGCATTAGGCAGCGATCAGGACAACGCGTTGTGAGTGGGGTACTATTGGCGATGATACTGCGCAGTATGGTGTTTGTAGGCGGCCTTGCAGGGGCAGCTGCCACGTCCCAGTTCCCGGAATTTTCACAGCAGTATTTGCAACGGCTGGGCGGTGCGGTTGATGCACTGGGCGGAGTTGTCGCTGATTTTGACGCCTCCGCCACGGCCTCGAATCTCACCCGCGACGATGCAATTTCCCAGATGCAAGGCACTCCGTTTCTGGAGCGGCGTGGCACCGATATGACCCGCTCCATCGCACGCTATGAACGGCTGCGCCGCGACCTTGAAACGCTCCAAGGGCAGGGGCCATTTATGCGAGCTTATAACGGCACCCGATTTACTGACCCCGAAATTGCCCGTGCCGCGTGGGAGGCATACCAACCTGCGGTGCCGATGAATTTTGCGGGGCTGACCTTCGCGGGTGTGGGCTTTGTCCTCGGCAGTCTTGCACTCAGCCTCATATTTGGCCTCCTGCGCATGCCCTTTCGGCGGCGCCCACGGCCTGATCCGCCCACCTCATCTTGACCCGCACCCCACAAACCCCCACGGTGCGCAAAATCGCGTAAGCTAGGACCGAAATGGCCACCAAGACTCCCCCCTTTGCCCCGTTTGAGTGGATGATCGCATGGCGCTACTTGCGTGCGCGGCGCAGTGAGGGCGGTGTGAGCACGATGACGTGGATCAGCCTTATCGGTATCACGCTTGCTGTCTTTGCCCTCATCGCGACGCTGGCCGTGCGCTCGGGCTTTCGGGCGGAGTTTGTTGATACCATTCTGGGCGCAAACGCTCATGTGACCGTCTATGAAATGGGCGTGGTTCAGCCCAATGGCCGTGTCGACCACAGTATCCGCGACTATGATGTACTGGCCGCCCAAATCGCCGCTGTAGACGGTGTCACCCGCGTTGCCCCCATCGTGCGCGGTCAGGTCATGGCAACATTTCAGGGTAACAACGCAGGCATGGAAGTCTACGGCATCACCTCCGAGAACCTCAACACCATCCCCCGCATTGCGAATCCCCAAACGGCCCAAGGGGACATTGGCCGTTTTGGCGAAGGCATCGCCATAGGATCTGGAATCGCCCGCACACTGGGTGCACAGGTAGGCGATACGATCCGCCTCATCTCGCCAGATGGCGTGAAAACTGCCTTTGGCACTAGCCCGCGCATCAACGCCTATGAGGTCACTTACATTTTCACCGCCGGCCGCTACGATATTGACCGCACCCGCGCATATCTGCCACTGGCCGAGGCGCAGAGCTACTTCAATTCTGAGGGAGCCGTGAACGAGCTGGAGGTCATGGTCGCCGACCCCGACAAGGTAGAGGACATCAGCCCCGATATCCTCGCCGCCGCTGGTGATAGTGCCTTGATCTGGACATGGCGCGAAGCGTCGTCGGGCTTTCTCAACGCGCTTGAAATCGAGGATAACGTGATGTTTGTAATCCTCTCGGTTCTTGTTCTGATCGCCGCGATGAACATCGTCTCAGGCCTCATCATGCTTGTGAAAAATAAGGGTCGCGACATCGGTATTCTGCGCACCATGGGCCTGTCAGAGGGATCAATTTTGCGCATCTTTTTCATCTGCGGCTCCTTCACAGGCATCATCGGCACGGCCATGGGCGTCATCCTTGGCTGCCTCTTTGCGCTCTATGTGGATCAGGTTTTTGGTCTGGTGAATTGGATGTCGGGCGGAAATGCATGGGATCCGTCGATCCGTGGCATTTACTTCCTCCCCGCTAAGTTGGAGTTGGGTGACGTCCTCTCTGCCGTAGGGCTCTCATTGGGACTTTCGTTCATTGTAACCATCTTTCCCGCACGTCGTGCGGCGCGGATGAACCCGGTTGAGGCGCTGCGCTATGAGTAATCCTGTTCTGCGCTTGCGCGACATAAAAAAGGCCTACAACAGCGGCAAACCTAGTGAGGTTACGGTCCTCAACGGTATCGACCTTGAAGTTGCACGAGGCGAAGTTGTGGCGCTTGTCGCGCCCTCAGGTGCGGGTAAATCCACCCTGCTGCATATCGCAGGTCTGCTCGACACGCCCGACAGTGGCACAGTCGAGATCGGTGGCTCAGACATGACAGGCAAGCGTGACGCCACCCGTACTGCGGTACGCCGCAACGATGTGGGCTTCATCTACCAATTCCACCATCTGCTCCCCGAATTCTCCGCAGCCGAGAATATCATCCTGCCGCAACTCGCCAATGGGATCGCTCGCAATGTGGCAGAGGCGCACGCCATCGACCTGCTCACTCGTGTCGGCGTCGCCCCCCGCGCCGCCCACCGCCCCGCAGAGCTGTCGGGGGGGGAACAACAGCGCGTCGCCTTCTGCCGCGCGTTGGCCAATGGCCCCAAACTCCTGCTCGCTGACGAGCCGACTGGCAACCTTGATCCCGAGACATCCGAGACTGTTTTTGCCGCCCTCATGGCACTTGTCCGCAGCACAGGCCTGTCGGCCCTCATCGCAACCCATAACCTTGAACTTGCCGCACGGATGGACCGCCAGATCCGCCTCGACAAAGGCACCCTGCGCGCCGTCTAAACGCCATTCCAATCGGAGCCCTCCACATGCCACAGATATCCCTCGACGAGATCGAACAAACCGTTCGCCGCGCATTGAGCGTACACGGGGCCGAAGCTTTCGCCGCCGCGGAAGTCGCGCGTGCCGTGCGCAAAGCCGAAAGTGTGGGCAACAAAATTTGCGGCCTCTACTATGTCGAGAGCTACTGCCAACAACTCCGCTCTGGCCGCGTCTCTGGTACCGTCACACCCCAAGTCAGCACCCCGCGCAAAGGGGCCGTGTTGGCTGACGCAGGCTTTGGTTTTGCTCAACCCGCTTTTGCCCATGCACTTCCCGTTGCCCTTGATGCCGCACGCACAAATGGCGTGGCATCCCTATCCGTAGCGCATGCCCACACCTGCACCTCGCTGGGCTATTTCACCGAACAAATCGCCCTCGCAGGCATGATAGGCATCGGCTTTACCAATGCATCCCCGATCGTCGCTGCACCAGGGGGCAAGACCCGCGCCATCGGCACAAATCCCATCGCATTCTCTGTGCCAGACGGGCAGGGCGGCATCGCAATGCAATTCGACCAATCCACGACGACAGTAGCACTGGGCAAAATCACTATGGCCAAAGCGGCGGGCCAGAGCATCCCCGAAGGCTGGGCACTTGATGCAGAGGGTAACCCCACCACCGATCCTAACGCCGCGATTAAAGGTTCGCTTGTCTCCATGGGCGGATACAAAGGTTGGGGATTTGGCCTCATGGCCGAAGTGCTCGCCGCCGCTCTCACAGGGTCGGTCCTGTCGCGTGACGTCAAACCCCTCAAAGCGCCTGAGGGCGCACCTCACGATCTGGGCCAATACTACCTCATCATCGATCCAAGCGTGAGCCATGACTTTGGCGACAAAGTCCAAGCTCTGGCCGCGCATATCGCCCAAGATGAAGGCGCGCGCATGCCCGGCCAGAACAAGCAGAGCATGGACCCTGTCGAAGTTGGGGAGGACACATGGACCCTTATCACAAGTCTCGCAAACGCCTGACCGTGGTGCCAAATTTTTGAAAAAATTTGAGCCCGAATTATCGTAAAACTCGGCGCCCCGTCACGCCTGTTGTGTCAGCCAGACACCTATTGCCATGACGCTGATACCGCCCGCGCGGGTCAGGCTAACAGGCGAGACCTGAGCGCCAAACAGTCCGAAGTGGTCAATCAATGCTGCTGATATCAACTGTCCCAGGAGGACAAAGAACACCGCATTGCCCACTCCGAAATGCGGCGCAATGAACGTGATGCTCAGCACATAAAACGCGATCAATACACCTGCCAGAAACAGATGCTTAGGTACATCTACCAGCTTGGAAAATCCCTGCGGTGCTACCAAAAACGCGACCACCAATGAGGCGATAAACGCCACAACAAATAGCACAGTGGCGGCCGCCGCAGGAGAGCCGATCCGCACGCCAAGTTGCGCGTTGAGTGCGGCGAGCACGGGAATACCAATCCCCGCCAGCACCATGATCATCGCATAGTGCGCCATTCCGCCCCTCACATACATATCCGCTTGAGATCGATGCCGTCCCACGGCAGACCGACATCGTACGCGGCGCTCTGCGGCAGGGCTGCAACTGGCATCACCTGAGACACCAACGCATGCAACCGCTTGGTCCGCGCCCCTTGTGGCTGCAACGCACGACAACACACCATCTCTTCCACGATCGAGCCTTGCTGCTCATACCCGAAATCCAGAAACTTGCGGTCCGCCAGATCAAACAGATAGGGATCATCGCTCACCTGATGCTCCCTAGCGGCCTTGAGGGGTGAATACCCCGTCAGCTTGCGGTTCTGCCACTGCCAGACATGCGTCAACTCATGGGAAAGCAGCATCGCTGCGACCAGTCCGATGCGGTCAGGATAATCGGGCAGGTAATCGTCAAGGAACCAGTCCTTGTCAAAGAGCACACGGTTATAAAGCGCGACAGCGGCGGGTTTGGAAGTCACGATCTTTTCTTCCGTATTCGGCGGAAAGATCAACTCGCGGCACGTGGTCCGCGGTCGCGGCTTGCGTCGAAACGTCACCGCCCGCGTGGGTGCTCCGTCATGCAGGCGCACACGGCTCACGTCCAGCGTAGGCCCGTGAATTCCAGCCGTAAACGCCCGCTCTGTTTCCGTCAGCGGACGGCCCCCACAAGCGGCAAGGAATAACAAAATCAAAAGGGCATAGCGCATGGCAGTATTAACGCGGGGAGACCGGGCCTGCACAAGCGCAAAATCGCCCGTGCTGCGGAAATTGATCCAGATCAGACCATGCGCGCCGCTGCTGTGTTACGCTCAGTGAAACTCAAAAGGAGAGCCCTATGAAACTGGTATTGGCAGCCCTCACAACGCTCATTCTGTCGCCCGTAATGAGCATGGCGCAGGACGTGGAGATGGGCACAAACCTTTATGACCAACATTGCGCTGTGTGCCACGGCGCAGAGGCGCGGGGCGACGGGCCCCTTGCACCCGCGCTCATCCTGCAACCGCCATCATTGCGCGAACTCGCCAAACGTCATGACGGCTTTCCGACAGTGCGCGTGGTCATGCGCATCGACGGCAGCGACCCGCTCGTCTCCCACGGTTCCCCCATGCCGATCTACGGCCCGTTCTTTGAGGAAAAAGACGCGATACTCAAATCCGAGTCAGGCCAGCCGATCATGACAAGCAAGCCGATTGCGGATCTGGTGGCGTATTTGAAGCATATTCAGGAGTAGGGAGCGGGGTAAGGGCAAAACCTAACGGCCCGCACCGGTCATCTGCCACCGAAGTTCCAGTCACCAGGACGCGCGTTTGTGCCTAGCCTCCGTTCTCGCTCTCAAGGGGAGGGAGCCTATCTCCCAGTGCCTCGTTGTCTTCGTCAAGCGCTATTATCTCATCTTGCTGCGATTTGAGCAAAAATAGTTGCTTGTCATTGGTTTGGATGCTTTGGGCTAGGAAATATGGATTACAGACCGCAAATAAAGCAAAAACTATTGGCAACGAAACGTCCATGACCAAGGCAATAACCGTATTTGTAAGAGCTAAATTTCGGTCAAAGAACCTTTCTGACTTTGTTCTTCTATACTTTTGTTTACTTTCGAGGGCTTTGATTTCCCCTTGGGGATCGTCACCAAAGTCTTCGCTTTCGTCCCAACCCCAACTGTATTGAAGTGTCATGCTCTCATGTTGATCAATGCTCTTGAGTCGATTAAGCCACGCAGCTTTGATAGCCACAATCGCATTTGGGATCATTTTTAAGAAAAAAATCACCAAAAGAATTAGTGCTGCGACCTGCCCAAGCTTAACAATTTTATTCTGCGAAATTTGCAGCGTGAATTCCAAAAATTCAATGTGGCTATCTTCACTGATTTGCAAGGTCGCAAATATCAATGTCGCTATTGATGCGGCGAGGACAGACCTGCGTGCTTTCTTTAAATCTGCGGGGTCGAGGTGATCGAATATTATTATCAAGTTTCGCTCCCCTCAAACATCCAACTCCTCCACAAATCGCGCGTTCTCTTGAATATACTGGAAGCGCAGCTCCGGCTTCTTCCCCATCAACCGCTCGACCAGATCTGACGTCTCGCCCGGTGTGTCTTCCTGAACCGTCACCTTAATCAGCTTGCGCGTGGCCGGGTCCATTGTGGTCTCTTTGAGGTCCTTCGCGTCCATCTCGCCCAGACCCTTAAAGCGTTGCAAGTCGATCTTGCCCTTACCGCCAAGGCCCTTTTCCAGATACATATCCTTCTCCGCATCATCTGCCACATAAACGCGGCGCGCCCCTTGGGTCAGGCGAAACAGCGGCGGACAGGCCAGATACAGATGTCCGTGGTCGATCATCGGCCGCATCTGTGTGTAGAAGAACGTCATCAGCAGCGCCGCAATATGTGCGCCGTCCACATCCGCGTCGGTCATGATGATGATCTTGTCATAGCGCAGATCGTCGAGGTTGAATTTCGTGCCCATGCCAACGCCCAAGGCCTCGCACAGATCGTTGATCTCCGAGTTGGTGTGCAGTTTCGAGGACGCCGCCCCCAGCACGTTCAAAATCTTACCCTTGAGCGGCAAGAGTGCCTGATTGACCCGATTACGCGCCCCCTTGCCAGAGCCGCCAGCGGAATCGCCCTCCACAATAAACAGCTCTGTGCCTTCGCGCGTCTTGGACGTACAATCCGTCAGCTTTCCAGGCAGGCGCAGCTTTTTGGTCGCAGATTTCCGCGCCGTTTCCTTTTCCTGCCGCCGCTTGAGCCGCTCTTCGGCTCGCAGCACTAGAAAATCAAGGATCGCGCCCGCAGATTTCGTATCCGCTGCCAGCCAGTTGTCAAAGTGGTCGCGCACGGCGTTCTCGACCATCCGCTGTGCATCCACAGTGGCCAATCGGTCCTTGGTCTGGCCCACAAATTCAGGTTCGCGGATAAAGATCGAGACCAGCGCACAACCGCCCGTAATCAAATCCTCCCGCGTGATTGTGCTGGCCTTTTTGTTCGAGATCAGCTCGCCGTAGCCCTTGATCCCTTTGAGGATCGCCGCCCAGAACCCCGCCTCATGCGTCCCGCCCTCTGGCGTGGGCACGGTGTTACAGTAGGACTGGATGAACCCGTCACGGGATGGCGTCCAGTTGATCGCCCATTCCACCTTGCCGGGCTGGCCGAATTTCTCTTTGAAATCCACCGAGCCGCAGAACGGGATTTCGGCGTATGTCGAGGATTTGGCCATCACTTCATTGAGGTAATCCGCCAGACCATTGGGGAAGTGGAACGTCGCCTCCTGGGCCATATCTCCATCAGGCAGGGCGGACTTCCAGCGGATCTCAACACCGGAGAAGAGAAACGCCTTGGACCGCGCCATCGAGAAGAGCCGTGAGGGGCGCAGTTGCAGATTGCCGAAAATCTCGGGATCAGGATGGAAGGTCACGGCAGTACCGCGTCGGTTCGGGGCTGCACCAATCTTCTCCAGCTTGCCCTGCGGCACACCGCGGGAGAACTCCATCGCAAACAGCTCGCGATTCTTCGCTACTTCCACCCGCAAATGATCGCTCAAAGCGTTGACCACTGATGAGCCAACCCCGTTCAAACCACCCGACGTCTCGTAGTTGTCGCCAGAAAACTTACCGCCCGCATTCAGCGTACAGAAGATAATCTCCAGCGCGGATTTGGTCGGGTCCTTGGGGTGCGGATCAATTGGAATACCGCGCCCGTTGTCTCGCACGGTGACATGGCCATTATCGTGCAGCTCAAGCTCGATCCACGTGGCATGTCCCGCGACGGCCTCATCCATCGAGTTGTCGATGATTTCCGCCACCATGTGGTGCAACGCGCGATCATCCTTACCGCCGATGTACATTCCGGGCCGCAGGCGTACATGCTCCATATCCTCCAACACTTGGATCGAGGAGGCATCATACTCGGACGGCTTTGGCGTGTTGCCGGAGAGGAGATCGGACATGGGATAAGCCTGCTGCTGTTGCTTTTGATTAGCGCGTATTTTGACAGGTGCGGTGCGGCGGGGCAATCGCCGACATTGCTTTATCCACTGCTAATATCGCCGCTGTGGCGGTTTTCCTCTTTGCGCGTTTCCATTCCCGCGCTAGGTCACGCTTAACTCACGGAGCGACGCCATGGACACCACCCCGCAGACCGACCCCACATTGCGCGATATGCCCAACTGGCGCTATCTGCTGCAAGAATATGACGAACTCTACCGCTACCTCCCCGCAGGGGGCAGTGACCGCATTCGCTCCCACCAGCGCAAGGTTCGCGAAGCCATTAGCCGCTTGCTCAAAAAGAACGCGACCATCCGCCTCCAACCCCGCGCCGAAAAGCCTGTTACCGCGCATTTGCGCCGTGCATTGGACGAAGGACGCCAAGGCGTGCTTGCCCCCGTGGTCCGCGCTTTTGACGCGCTCGACAGTCAACTCAGCTGGCAATACGGATATGAAAAAGTACCCAAGGGCCTCGCCAACAGCTATGCCTACGCGGAGCTTGCAGGGCAAAATGGGCCAATCATCAGTGACGAAATCATCCTCGGCGTGGTCCTCTTTGCGCCGGGTTGCACCTATCCCGCCCACGCGCACAAAGGGATCACCGAAAGCTATGTCTGTCTGTCAGGTGCGGTGTCCGAAAACCACCAAGGCGTTTATGTTCCGGGTTCCATGATCTTCAACCCGCCCGACCATCTACACCGCATTACCGTTGGCGACCGAGAGCCTGCACTCCTTGCCTATGCGTGGATCGGGGATAAGGCAGATTTGCACGAACAAAAGATGGTATTCACCCGCACGCGCAAGTGAGCATGTAACCTTTTCGCTTCGAAGAGTCGGGCAGTTTCGAGCCTATTTTCCGGGATGCAGCGCGAAGTTCGAACGGCAGCAATCGATACCATCCAGCTACACTTTTTGTCGTTGAGCTGAAGTTGCGCCAACAAAAACCGAAGTCCACCAAATCTTCGGCGGACTTCGGGTGATCAACACTTAGTGGATCACCAACCCATGTGGTAGTAAGCCCATATGCGTTCGATGTTCATCGGCAGCCAAGCGTCATAGGCGCGCCAGTGTTCATACTTAGGAAGCTTCACTGTCTGCTGTAGCTCGTCCGGACTGTGAGTTCCCGCATCCATTGCAGATTTTACAGCGGCCATAAGATCCTCGATATATTCACGCTGTTCCGTCACGACGGCCGCCAGTTCGATTGCGGGTTCGAACTCTGGACCGTGGCCAGTGATTACATAGTCGTAGTCTGTCGCTTCGATTTCTTTAAGAGAGCGGACCCACTCATCGGGCCAAAAGTCAGGCATCATCCTGAATGCCACCCGACGCGGTGTAACAATATCGACAACGAATATAATTTGTTCTTCGGGCAACCGCATCACGACTAAGCTTTCACCATGATTGGGGCCAAAGTATTCAAGCTCAACGGTTCGCCCACCTAACTCTACCGTGTAGGTGTCTGCAAAAGTGATGTCGGGCAGGGGAATGGTCGGATTGGGGTGATCGCCCAATTCCTTTGCCACGTTTTCATGCCCGATGAACTCAACGCCTTCACCATCTAGCATGACGCCTCCGCCAATGTGATCATGGTGATTATGGCTGTAGATAACGTATCGGATCGGTTTATCCGTGATTTTGGTGATTTCAGCTTTCAACAGCTTTGCCGCCTTGGGATTCATCGGATCTGTTGCAATCACTCCGTCGTCAGTAACGATGAAGAAATTGCGGTAAACCCACCAACGAAAAACGTAGATGCCGTCGCCAATGGAGGTAACGCTATGGCCAAACGACTCACCGCCGACGGGTGCGTCTACCGGATAATCTGTTGCGGCCAAAGCTGTTTGCGTGAGCCCCAACGAACAGAGCAGAGTCAGTATTTGCAATAAGCGCTTCATGAAAGTCTCCTATATTTAATGTTAAAGGGACGAGACGGTCTTGTTGGCGTTTCCAAGAATTTTCTTGATCATTTCGATGTGCTGCTCGACATCTTCAGGTGCGATCCCAGCCGCAAATTGCGCATTGACGGACTCGGATTCTTGCGCGACCTCAACAGAAACTGCTTGGCCTTTGGGCGTCAGTCGCAAAGAAACTGAGCGCCTGTCATCACCAGTTTGGTGACGGGTTATCAGCTTCTCTGCCTCAAGTTTGTCCAGCAACCTTGTGATGGCCGCCCGATCAAGACTGAGAAACTTGGCCAATTCGGACGGCGTCAATTTTTCATCATAATGGATCGAACCAAGCACTGCCCAAGCGACACGAGTTATTCCGAAACGCGCTAAACGCTTATTAAACTCAGCCTCCATTGTCCGAGCTGCGAGAGATGTCCAGTAGCCAAGGCTTTTGTGAATTGACGGGGACATTAATTCTGGAGAGTGAGATTTCATTATTAGTTGATAGTATCAATTATTGATAAGGTCAAGTAATTTGATTGCGAGTTAGACCTCCTGTGCTGAAACCAGTTAGAGAACTGCAAGACCTCGAAAGCAGCCATTCAGAATTCTTGCCTTACAGCAGAAAAGCCCGCAGACGGGACTCCCAAAACGGTCATGATGAAAAGAGACGTCGCCTATGGTTATCTTTTTAGGTTAAGCTTTCGCGAAAGTCCTATCACCGAAAGCATCCCCATGGCCTGGATCAAAACCATCCCCTTCGACGCCGCCACTGGCAAGCTCAAAGACCTCTACAAGCGTGTCACTGGCCCCGACAACAATGTCGATAATATCATGATGATGCACTCTCTGCGCCCCCACACGATGGAGGCGCATATGGCGGTCTATAAATACGTCCTGCACCACCGCGACAACACGATCTCCAAGTGGTTTCTTGAGGCGCTGGGCGTCTGGGTCTCGCACCTCAACGGCTGTAATTACTGTGTCGAGCATCACTTCGCGGGCATGAAACGGCTGCTCGCCGACGATCCCCGCTCGGAGGCCTTGCGGACGGCGATAGAGGATACCGACATTCCCGCCATGCCACTCGATGCCCGCCAACATGCCGCAATGCGCTATGCTCAACGTCTCACCCAATCGCCCAACGATATGGTCCAAATGGATGTGGAGGCCCTGCGTATGGCAGGCTGGAACGATGGCGAGATCCTAGAGATCAACCAAGTCACTGCCTATTTCTCCTACGCCAACCGCACCGTTTTGGGCCTTGGCTGCTCTACCGACGGTGACATCATCGGCCTCAGCCCCAACAACAGCGCCGATCCTGACGACTGGAATCACAGCTAGGGGTGCGCCCTAGCCGTTTGGCAGGCATCAATCCTTTCAAGTCTGCTGTGCGGACAAAGCGTGCATTCGCTGCGTTTGCGCGAAGGTCTAATTTTGGAATGGCTAGCTCATGGCGATGACTTCGATTTCGACCAGCCAAGAGGGATCGAGTGTTGTAACGACTATTGCCGTAGTAGGCACTGCCCGACCACCTAGGGCCTTCTCTCGTGCGGTTTGGTTTCTCTCGGCGTATTCGGGTCGGGCTAGGTAGCTGGTGAGCCGCACGATGTTCGAAACAGACATCTCGGCCTCCGTCAGGATGCGCTGAATGTTTGTCCAGATAAGTTTGAGCTGTTCGTCCAAGCTCGCTGGGGCTGACCCATCTTCGGCCAAGCCCATTGTTCCACTGACAAAAAGTTGTCTCGATGCTCCAGTCACTTCCATCGCGTGAACGTAGTCGCGCGTTGCCGGGTAAATTCCGGTCGTGGGGTTGATTTCTCGGGTCTTCATCTGAATATCCTTTCGCTATAACTGCAAGTTACGGAATAGATAATGCATAAAAAGGCAAAATCGGCGGTATGAAGAGAGAAACAAAAGATGTTCAGCAGACAGCGCCTACCAAGCGTCCGCTGGACACATTTGACCGAAAGATATTAGCCGCCCTCAATCTCGATGGCCGCGCCACGTACGCCTATATCGGCGAGCAAGTCGGACTTTCGGCTCCTGCTGTGCATGAGCGTGTCAAGCGATTGAGGCGATACGCGATAAAGGGCATCGGCGCACAACTTGACGGTCCGGCTTGTGGAAAGAACTTCCTCGCATTTGTGCATGTTGATGCGGATGGCTGGGGAAAGAGCGAGCGCATGATGGGACTTCGTGACCTTCCTGAGATTGAAGAAATGCACTCCGTTGCCGGAGATACCTGCGTCATCATGAAAGTACGCACCGCGAACGCACAGGCACTAGAGGAGTTATTGGCTCAGCTTTATGTTCTCCCAGGCGTCAGGGGCACCAAAAGCTACGTAGTTCTGTCAACCTATCTAGAGCGCGGGGTTCAAGCAGAGCTCACTACCCAGTGGCCCGACGTGCCACTGCCGACGAAGTGAAGCAGTCATTCATGCCAAGCGCAGCATCGGTTACTTTAGGCTCTTATGGGACATTGGACTCAGCCTCACAGACACCCCATCTGCATCCTCACCCCAGCCAGCCAAGCACCGCATCCGCCACCTCTTGCGGTTTTTGATGGTGCAGCCAGTGATCCACGCCCGCAATCTCCACCCGTGTCAGATCAGGCGCATACTCCTCCAAACCTTCGGTTGTCTCTGGCAGCAGCGCCGTATCCGCTGTCCCCCAAATCAGCAGGTGGGGGCAGCGCACTTGCAACCGCGCAGGATCAAACACCAAGCCCTGAATGGCTTCTCCCGACTGTCCGATCTTGAGCGGCGAGGCGCGGTACCAATTCACCATCCCGCGCAACCCCGCCGCATCGCGCCATGCCGCCTTATATCCTGCTAGCGTCTCACCGCTGAGCCAGTCCATATCCATATGCGCCGAGAACAAGCCCATCAGCTTGGCAAAATCATCGGCAGCCAGAATATTCTCTGACCCTTTACGCCGCAGGAAGTGGATGTACTGCGAGGCATCTGTTTGCGGCCCGCCTTTGGCCAATTCGCGCTGGAACGGGGCAGGGTGCACACCGTTCATGATGATCAACTTGGACACCAGATCAGGCCGTCCGATGGTCAGCGCATAAGCCACAGACGCGCCCCAGTCATGGCCCAGCACAATGATCGGCTCTTCGCCAATAAGCGCCACCAGATCGGACACTAGAAGCGCCGTTTTGTAGAGCGCAGGATCGGCAGGTCGCCAGCTTTGCCCGTATCCGCGCTGGTCGGGCGCGATGCAATGGAAGCGCTCGGCCAGCAGCGGCGCCAAATCGTTCCACGCGCCCGAATATTCAGGGAACCCGTGCAGCATCAAAATTCTGGGTGCTTTCTTGTCCCCCCAATGGCGTACGAAAAACGCCTCCCCGTTCAACTCGACCGTCTCTGTCCAATGCTCGCCCATGTCACATCCTCCCGATTGTTGAGACCAGCCTAGGTCAGCACGGCCCGTTTACACAATCATACCGCCCCGTTGTGACGCAACATCACAAACGCCAATTCGCGCCTTTCGCAGCCGCAGATTTGAGCCTAGACAGGCGCTATGCTCAAAATCATGTCCACCCCCGCGCACATCCGCGCCATTGCCGTTCTGGGCCTGCCCCTCATCGGCGGGCACATCGCGCAGATGGCGATTGGTGTGACTGATACGGTCATGCTTGGTCGGTACGGGGTCGAGGAACTGGCCGCCGTGACGCTGGCCTCGACCTATTTCTTTGTGCTGTTTATTTTCGGCTCGGGCTTTGCTTGGGCCGTGATGCCTATGGTCGCCAGCTTTCAGGCCGAAGGGGATGAGACGTCTATCCGCCGCGCCACGCGCATGGGCCTATGGCTCAGCTTTGCTTTTGCGCTGTTGGCGCTGCCGCTGATGATCTTTTCTGCACCGATCCTGCGCCTTATGGGGCAGGGGGAGGATGTGGTGACCAACGGCGCACTCTATCTCTCGGTGGCAGGCTGGGGCATTTTGCCTGCACTGTTTGTCATGGTGTTAAAATCCTATCTCGCCGCCCTTGAGCGTACGCAAGTAGTGCTTTGGATCACAGTCGTCGCCGCTGTGGTAAATGCATTGGTCAATTACGCGCTCATTTTTGGCAACTGGGGCGCACCTGAACTGGGCATCTTCGGTGCAGCGATCGCATCACTGAGCACGCAAGTTGTCTCACTGATCGGTGTGGTGATCTATGTGCGTCTCGCGCTGCCCGAACATGATCTCTTCCGCCGCATCTGGGCCGCTGATCGAAATATGCTCCGGCGGGTGTTTGTCCTCGGTTGGCCGATCTCCATCACCGCGCTGAGCGAGGTCGGTCTCTTCGCTGCCGCCGCTTTTATGATGGGCCGGCTCGGCACTGTTCCCCTCGCGGCCCATGGCATCGCGATGCAGCTCACCTCGCTGACCTTCATGGTTCACCTCGGTCTTAGTAACGCAGCCACAGTGCGTGCTGGCAATGCCTACAGCCGCATCGACGCGCCCCATCTCGCACGCGGCGCATTCGTGGTCACGATGATGTCACTCACCTTTGCCGTTCTCACGGTAAGCCTGTTCATCTTGCTGCCCGAGTTTTTCATCGATATCATCATCCCGAAGGATGAACCCGACCGCGCCGAAATCCTCTCCATCGGAGTAGGGCTGCTGTTCATGGCGGGTTTGTTTCAACTGGCCGATGGAACTCAGGCCATCGCCCTTGGCACTCTGCGCGGGGTGCAGGACACACGCCTGCCCATGGTTTATGCCGCATTCAGCTATTGGGTGGTGGGTGTGCCAACTGCTTATGTGCTGTGCTTTACCTTTGGATGGGGCGGCATAGGCATTTGGGCTGGCCTTGCCATTGGCCTTGGCGTGGCGGCAATCCTGCTCAACTGGCGCTTCTGGCGAACTGTTTTGCCAAGCATAGCCAGAAAACAGATCGACGCCTAGTTCTTCATCAAACGGTCTGCCTTTTTGCGTACCAGCGTGCTGCGCAAGTCATGCATCGCCAAAAGCAGCGCATCGGTCACTGCCTCAAGCTGTTCGTCATTGGCGCGGGACTGCGCCCAATGTGCCGTGGTGTTCAGATAATCAATGGCGCGGAAAATATCGTCAATCTCGCGGTGCGCCAGCGTCGCCGCGCGTTCTTCCATCCACTCTTTGATGGCTGCAATATCAGGTTCTGAAAGGGTACGATCCCCTTGCGGCTTTATCTCGCCGTTGCGCATGTTGACGACCGCGATCTGGTCCATCTCGATGCGCCGTTGGCGGTTCTCTGTATCCAGCCGAAACACAAACGCGCCATTCTCGCGCACGCGAAAATAATATTCTGGCAATTTGTCGGCCATCTGGATCACCCCAAGTCTGTCTTTTTTCGCGGGTACGCGACCCCCCTAAGGCGCAGTGGAAAATTATTCCCCCCTGCGCCTCGCGCCTGTGTTTGGTCTCAGCTGAGCCCTGCGCAAAATGCCGTGATCCGCTCGCAGGCTTCCACAAGGTTTTCGTCCGACGTGGCATAGCTAATGCGAAAGTTCGGGCTCAGGCCGAAGGCTGCGCCAAACACCACCGCCACGCCAGTCTCTTCCAGCAATGCCGTAGCGAAAACTTCGTCATTCTCGATCAACGTGCCTACTGTCGACGTCTTACCAATCAGCCCCGCAATAGACGGATACACGTAAAACGCCCCTTCCGGCACGGGGCAGGTCATCCCGTCGATTGCATTCATCGCTTTGACTACCAGATTGCGGCGGCGCACAAACATCTCGTTGTTGGGCGCGATATAGTCCTGCGTCCCGTTAAGCGCCTCAACAGCCGCCCACTGGCTGATGGAGCAAGGATTGGACGTCGATTGCGACTGCACTTTGCGCATCGCGCCGATCAATTTCTCCGGCCCCGCCGCATAGCCGATGCGCCAGCCCGTCATCGCATAGGCCTTGGACACACCATTACAGGTCAGCGTGCGGTCATAAAGCTTTGGCTCCACCTGCGCTGGGGTGCAGAATTTGAAACCGTCATAGCACAAATGCTCATACATATCGTCGGTCATGATCCAGACATGCGGATGGCGTAGCAATACATCCGTTAGCGCCTTTAACTCATCCCACGTATATCCTGCACCCGTCGGGTTCGACGGTGAGTTAAAGATGAACCACTTAGTGTTGGGCGTTATCGCCGCTTCCAACTGCTCGGCCGTCATCTTGAAGTTTTGTTCGATCTGGCATTCGACCGCAACAGGCGTCCCGCCTGCAAGCAGCACCATATCAGGATAGCTGACCCAATAGGGCGCAGGAATGATCACCTCTTCACCTGGGTTCAGCGTCGCCATAAAGGCATTGTACAAAGTTTGCTTGCCACCGGTCCCGACACTCACCTGCGCAGGTACATAATCCAGATCATTGTCGCGCTTGAGCTTGGCACAGATCGCCTGCTTGAGCTCGATGATCCCATCCACAGCAGTATATTTGGTCTTACCCGCTGCAATCGCGGCCACCGCCGCATCCTTGATGTTCTGGGGTGTGTCAAAATCAGGCTCGCCCGCGCCCAGACCAATCACATCACGGCCAGCAGCCTTGAGCTCTTGAGCCTTTGTTGTCACAGCAATAGTGGGGGAGGGTTTTACGCGTGCAAGTGTACGGGAGAGCAGTTCCATTTCGGCCTCGTTGCGCTATATGAAAGTCACGAACACTCATAGGGGGTGGCCCCCCGCAGTTGCAAGCGCCTTTGGCGTAACAGGAGCACAGAATGACGGATGAGATCGACGACACAGCACAAGACGACACAGCACAGGCAGACTGGTTCGGCCCGGACGCTGCCACCTTCGGGGACCGTGTCGCCGCTGCACGCGATGCCGCTGGCATGACCCAAGAAGTGCTGGCCCGCCGTCTTGGCGTGCGCCTCAAGACCCTGCAAAGCTGGGAAAACGATCTGTCAGAGCCGCGTGCAAACCGCCTGTCGATGTTGGCGGGTCTGCTCAACGTCTCGATGATGTGGATGATCAACGGGGAGGGTGAAGGTCTTGATGGTGCCGACGGGGCAGGGGTCCTGCCTGCTGACGCTGCCGAATTGCTTAGCGAGATGCGTGGCCTGCGGGTCGAGCTGTCACAAAGTGCCAAACACGTCGCACGGCTGGAAAAACGCCTGCGCGCAATGTTGATGGAGACCACCGATGTCTGAACCTGTTTTTGTAATGCCCCGCCCCGACCGCCCCGAAGGCGAGCCGCGCGAGACGCGGATCAAACGTCTCGCCATGCGCTCCATGCGCCGCGGGATCAAAGAGATGGACCTGATCCTCTCCGCCTATGCGACCGACCGCCTATCGAGCATGAGCGACGATGGCCTGACCCTCTATGACGACTTCCTCGATGAGAACGACCACGACCTCTATCAATGGGTCACTGGACAATTTGCACCAAAAACTCCCTATGTAGATTTGGTTAAAGACATCCAAGCCCATATTTCCGTTGAATAAATTGATCCTCTAGCTTTTAACGAAATATTCCGACTTTTTATGCATTCTCTGCGGCAGAGCCATAATAAGTCGGAGAGTAGTATGAGTGTTCAGGATACCATTGGCCTGCCAGCCAATGAGAAAACGTCCCCCCCCGAAAAGGGATTTATGACCGGATATCTGGAGGCGCTGTCGCTGGTAGAGCGGCTGCACCGATTGCTGCTGGATGTGATCAAAGACGAGTTCGAGCGGGTCGGCGTGTTGGAGATCAACGCGGTCCAGGCGCTTTTGTTGTTCAACATCGGTGACAATGAAGTAACCGCAGGTGAGCTTAAGAGCCGCGGCTATTACCAAGGCAGCAACGTGAGCTATAACCTCAAAAAGCTGGTCGAGATGGGCTATATGCACCACCAGCGCTGCGAGATTGACCGCCGCTCCGTGCGGGTGCGCCTAACGGAAAAAGGCCGCTATATCCGCGATGTGGTGGCTGATCTGTTCTCGCGCCACGCGGGCGGACTTGAGGATAAGGGCGTGCTGGGACCAGAGGGTGTGATCAACATCACCGCCTCCCTCAAACGGGTAGAGCGATACTGGACTGATCAAATCCGTTATATTTACTGATGAACTTGCGCAGCGGGGTATCTCGCTGCGCGTCTTAAGCCTGTCACACACCTCCAATTTTCCGAAGAGATTGTCGTTTCAGATTCCGCCTTTGCTGATTTTATAAATGTTTGCATCCACCGGAACCCCAAAATCGATGCGCAACCTCATTGCCAAAACATGCCGCTATGCAGAAACTTATGGATAATCAACGCCGCGTCATGCTGCATCAGCATCGTTGACAGGGCCGCTGTTCAGGTCCGACACTCCTCTGCGACAGATGCACCCCAGAGGAGACAGCCATGAACACCCAATCAGCGCTTCGCACAGGCGGCTTTGATATTCCTGATCCCGTAGGCCTACCCACCCTCAAGGGCCAAGTGTCCGAGGCCGAATGGGACCTGCGCTGCCAACTTTCCGCGACCTATCGCCTTTGTGCGCTGCATGGTTGGACCGATCTGGTTTTTACCCATATTTCACTGCGCCTTCCCGACGAGGATGGACAAGAGCGCTTTTTGATCAACCCCTACGGTCTGATGTTCGACGAGATGACCGCCTCTTCGTTGGTTAAGATCGACCTTGATGGCAATATTTGCGCCGATACGCCTTATTTCATCAATCCCGCAGGTTTTACGATCCATAGTGCGATCCACGCCGCGCGTCATGACGCAGGCTGTGTCATCCATGTACACACACCCTACGGTGTGGCCGTGTCGGTGCAAAACGGCGGCCTGCGTCGCTATACCCAGTTCTCCATGGCTGTGAACAACGATCTGGCGTATCACGACTATGAGGGCATCGCACTTGATCTGGATGAGCGCGCACGTATCGTGGCCGACATCGGCGAGAAAAGCCTGCTGATGCTGCGCAACCATGGCACGCTGACGGTCGGGCCAAACTGCGCAATCGCGTTTCTGCGCATGTATTTCCTTGAAAACGCCTGCAAAACTCAAATTCTGGCCCAAGCAGCGGGGGACGAGAACCTGCATGAGGAGCCGCAAACCATGGCAGATACCGTCGCAGGGCAAGCTGCAGGTGCCTTTACCCCAGGCATGGGCGATAATCTGGTCTGGCCCGGTCTGATGCGCAAACTCGCACGGCAGAACCCCGGTCACGACACCTGAGCAAAGGCCTCACCGCTGCGAGAGCACCAAGACATCGAGCTCGCGCAGCAGTTTGGCCTCCAGCGCATCTGCATATCCTTCAAACCCAAGCGCCACCTCCACAAAAGCATCTGGCCCCAAGATCACTTCCGCCCGAAAATAAGCACTCAACTCGGCAATCTCGCTTTGACGAATGTCACCGCTCGAAGGATCATCAGCCCCGATGACCAGCGCGTTGATGGTAATCCCCGCCTGTTCCAACTTGGGCTTTACATTGCGCGGACGTGGCCCAAGGTTGCTTTTCCCATCGCCCGAAATATCCAGCGTTTGACGCCAGCAATGTCCCCGCTGCGCCAGATATTGCGCCCCGCGCATCATTGCCACGCCAAGGGCGGTACCGGGTGTGGCCTCAGCCCGCCGCTCGACGCTGTTCAACTGCGCAATCACATCCTCAAGCGCCGCCGCATCCGTGATCCGCGTCCAGGGCACCAAAAGCATCTGGTCTTGGGGGCCACTCCATTCAAACACCAGCAATTCAACAGGCGTCTCGACGCGTTCTAGCAAAGCGGCGCGCACTGCGTCGCTACTCAGCGCCCTAGCTACGCCGCCCACCTGCAAACGGTATTCACGCGCATCAACTGATCCTGACACATCGAGCGCCAGTACCAGCGCCTGACGGCAAACTTCCTGCGCAACCAATTGTCCCGCACCCAAAGCGAGCAGTAGCGAAAGGAGCACTGCTCTCATCCCGCGTCTCCCTCCAGCTCCAATGCACCAATTGTGGGCGGCGTCAGTTCACGCTCCAGCTTGCGGCGCATGGCGCGCTCGAAATCATCAAACCCGTCCGCGATAATCAAAAACGCACCGGGGCCATGGATCACTTCGCCGCTGTAAAACGCGATCAGGCCAACTTCGCCCTCGAAATCCGCCGCATTCACCACCAGACCGTTCACCGTCACATCCTGAAATGGAAATTCGCGGTAGGCATTGGCGGGGGGAAACCCTTCATTGCTGACCCCGTCGCCCGCCATATCCAGTGTCTTGCGCAGACATTCAGGGCTACGCGCTAGCAGCTGCGCACCATAGCCCAAGGCGTAACCCATCGCCGTTGGAAAATCGTTGTGCGAGCGTTTCGATGCTGCAACCACTTCCGCCGCACCGAGTAGCGCAGCGCGGCTGTCGATCATCACCCAATCAAGGATAACTTCCTGATTATACCGCCCCGACCATTCGAAGACTGCCAGAGCCACTGGTAGATCAGAAGCAAAAAATGCCGCCTCCACTTCGGGTGAGGTAAGAGCCGCGACAATACCGCTGCGCTGCAAGGTATCCTCAGTTGCATCGACCGAGCTTGAAATATCCACCGCAAGTGCGAGGGCCAGACGACACTCAGTTGCATGAGCGGGCAGGGCAGCCAACGCCAACCCTGCCGCCCAGAAGCAGCGCATTACCAACTGCCGGTATTACCCATTGAAGTCCACGGTTCTGCGGGCTCCAGCGCGTCGCCCTCTTGCAACAACTCAACCGAGATGTTGTCGGGCGAGCGCACGAACGCCATACGCCCATCATGGGGCGGACGGTTAATGAGCACGCCATTGTCCATAAGGTGCTGGCATGTCTCATAGATGTTCTCAACGGTATAGGCGAGATGGCCAAAATGGCGGCTGTCAGACGGCAGCCCTTCATCGCCGTCCCAGTTATAGGTCAGCTCCACATCCGCATGACCGTCATCCATGCCGGGAGGGCACAAAAACACAAGGGTAAAGCGTCCACCCTCGTTGTCCATCCGCCGCCGCTCAACCAGCCCCAGCAGTTTGTAAAAAGCGATGGACGCATCAAGGTCTTTGACGCGAACCATTGTGTGTAGATATTTGATGGGCATTGGGAAGGCTCCTTTTTGGGCATTTCTATTTGCCTCTACCGTAGCACCCGATGCCCCCTTGTCGAGATACCCAGACCCTAAAACGCCGATGCAATCCCGATGTTCAGCCCCACACGGTTCACATCATAAAGTCCGATATTGCTGTTGGTGGTAGAGGCGGTCAGGCTGACGGTGGGATTAAACCCGAAATAGTCGATCTGCTTGAATGTGGCGGTAATATCTCCGCCCACTTTGAATTCCTGCCGACCCGACGGATCGTGCGGCGATACATCATAATCCCGAAAGCTGGTGTTCAACCCGAATTGCAAAGAGGTGCCCATGATCTCACGCCCCAGCACATAGCCGCCGCGCAGACCCAGTTCGCCATATTCGAAGCGCTCTGTATCCGAAGTTGTCATGCTTGCAACTGCACCCAAGTACAGGCCATCCCCGCTAGCAAGCTTGCGGCTTATCCCTGCATTGATCTGGTATAATTGGTAATCAGCGCCCTGCTGCGCGTATCTAAAATCGGTGCTCAGACCAAAAGAATATTTGGTCGTGCGGGATGCGTAATAGGATTGGCTGATCGAAGTGCGCAAAAAGCTGTTGTACTCATCGCCGCCATAAAAACTTTGCCCAACATCCGCTGTAAAGGAAAACTCGCCGCGCTGGTCCTTGCGCAGCTGTTTGTAGCCATATCCAACCTGCACGGTGCCATAGGAAAAATCGCTACCCGTTATATCGCTTGGTTCTTGTCCTTGGGCCACACGCTCGGCATCGGCTTCGGCAAGGTCAGCCTTGGCAGAAGCCGACAACTGATAGGTGCGAAAGGACACGCCTAATCTCAGATCATGAGCCGTTCGCTCTGTCTGCTTGAAGCGGTAGCGCGTTTGTACGCTCAGCCCCGCCTCAATCCCGGAGAGCGCCTTGCTCGCAGCCCCAAGCTCGACGATACCAGCCCCGTCAATGTCTAATGGGTTGAAGATTTGATACAGAAGTGAAGACGTGTCGCGCGCTGATCCATTGTTGATGTTGGAATTGGGCGCCAGCGTGAAAGACAGATTCGTTTGCCATGGGTTGCGCCGCTGAACGTATCTAAAATCCTCTGCTGCGCGTGCTTCATGCTGTTTTGTCGGGGCAACTTCGGCGGCGCGGCGTAGCCACAATTGTGCGCGTGTGCGCTTGTTATCCGAGGACAACGCTTGCGCCATTAGCATTGCAGCAGTGTATTTGTGATTGTCCGTCTCGGCCGCACGCCACGCATGACGGGCCGCGTTTTGTGCGCCAGAAAACTCTTTCTTTACCCGCAGGGCGTGGGCGCGGATCAGTAGGGCTGTTACATCCTTGGGATCACGCCTCAGCAGAGCATCCGCAAAGACCAACGCACGGTCAAAGTCACCATTGCGCAGGTTCAGTTCCGCCGCAAGGCGCATCTGCTCTACCGAAAGTTGGACCTGCTCGGACGGTGATTGCTCTGCAAAAGCAATAGGCGCAGCGGACAGAACCGCCGCGCCGAATGTCAAAGCAAATAAGCGCTTCGCGTTGTGGTTCATGGTCTCAGTACATCGCCCCGATAAGCGATAAATCCGCTGGTATCGCGTGAGGACTGGCTGGCTGATTCAAGGACGAAGACGCCAATAATCTCTTCAGCATTGTCCCCAGACATGATGGCGTAGTAATTCCCCGTTTCATACGAGGCGACGTTGCCTTCTACATCTGTGTAGTTGGCCGTAATTTCACCGACCAAATCACCACTTTCCTGCAACACGCCAGGCCCGATGACAAATCGCGCAATCGGAAGTTCGGTCAATCCTTCACTGATCTGGTTTGCGACTTCAGAGGTGATGTCGTTACCATCAATGTCAAAGACCTTGCGGTTTTCAATCGCCCCACGGACGGCCGCACCGTCGTCAAAGTCATCGTAGTCCACCGAGATACGGATGTCTGAGGTCGTGTACTGAAGACCGCCCCCACTCTTGAAATCACGCAGACCGCCCGCACTTCCTGTATATCCCGCTTGCAGCGAGGCAGGCAGGGTCACAGTTTCGTCACGCTGATAAATGAAGCCACCAAAACCGTAGGGGATGTAGTTGCCCGTGCGGATAATCGCAAACTGCGTTGTGGGAATGCCAGTATCTGTGCGGTTGCGGCTCACGCCATAAACGGCGCGGTACGTCAGCTGGTCAATCGCACCGCCACCTATCGGATCGGTAGCTGAATCCTCGGCTTCGTATACCGCAAACCGCCCTTCGTTCAGGCTGCTCACGATGGTGCCGCGCTGGTATGGGCTGTCGCCATCAAACGCGAGGTTGTTTACCGTAAAGGTGTCATCGGCGCTGTTATAGCTCACGCTATTGGCAAAACCGTTGCCATAGTTCTCGGCGCCGGCAGCGTCGGAAAGCGGCTCACTGCGAAAGACGGTAGAGCCGGCTGAGGGCGATACCGTCCCGGGGGGCACGCCAGAATCTGTTGTGATGCCATCGCCATCGGTCTCACCGCCAGCGACTTCCTCCGTTTCAACGACATCAAACGGGTTACCGCCGCTACATGCCGCCAAACCCGCAATCATTGCGAGGCTGATAATTTGATTTTTCAATGTTCTGCCCTCGAGAGCTGATGTTTTATAGTTTTTCCGACCATCGCCGCCCCGCCTGCCGCTTGTCAACGTGCATGGCTCGAAGAGGCGGATTAACCCTCATACTATGGCCAAAAAACAATACCATATCTGGCGTTTCCGCGCCGCCCATCGCCAGATATAGTGGCCCCCGAATCCTATGACATCCCATCCATTCCGACCAAAGGACCGCAAAAATGCCGATCAGCCCAGAGCAACAAGCCGAAATTGACGAGTTGCGGTCAAATCCACAGCCAACCCTGCGTGCCGTGGCCCCGGGGATGGAAAAACACCTCTACACCGCGCACGAAGTGCTCGATCACGGCTTCATCCGCGTCATCGACTACATGGGCGACGATTCGGCGATCTGTCAGGCCGCCCGCGTCAGCTACGGCAAAGGCACCAAATCCGTCCAGAACGACGAAGGGCTGATCCGCTACCTCATGCGCCACTGGCACAGCACCCCCTTCGAGATGTGCGAGATCAAACTCCACGTTAAACTCCCCGTCTTTGTCGCGCGCCAGTGGATCCGCCACCGCACCGCCAACGTCAACGAATACTCCGCGCGCTACTCGATCCTCGACCGCGAGTTCTACATTCCCGAACCCTCCCACATCAACGCGCAATCCGTGATCAACAATCAAGGCAGAGGCGGCGTCCTTGAGGGTGCCGAAGCCGCACGCGTCCTCGAAATCCTCAAATCAGACAGCAACCGCGCCTACGACAACTACGAGGCCATGATCGCAGAGCAAGGCCCCGACGGAGAACCCCAAGACGGCCTCGCACGCGAACTGGCCCGCATGAACCTCCCCGCCAACATCTACACCCAATGGTATTGGAAAGTGGACCTGCACAACCTCTTCCACTTCCTCCGCCTGCGCGCCGACAGCCACGCGCAATACGAAATCCGCGTCTACGCCGATGCAATCTGCAAAGTCGTCGCCGACTGGGTACCCGCCGCCTACGGAGCCTTCGAGGACTACCGTTTGGGTGGAGCCACGATGTCAGGCAAAGCGCTGGATTGTATACGCCGCATGTTGAAGGGCGAGGAGGTCACGCAGGAGACTTCGGGGATGAGTAAGGGGGAGTGGCGGGAGTTTGAGGGGGCGCTGAAGGAGACCAATTCTTAATGGAGCCCTTTATTGATACGCTAGTTCCAAGTTTGCAGCCCAAATATTCAAATGCAATATCGCTGGTTTCTGATCAGTCGGATGGCACGGCATTTATGGTTGAAGAGGTTATGCGTGCACATTTTTCGGTCGTTGACTATTTTTTGAGAGAGGGCGAAGGCGAAGGAATTGGTGGTATTGGCCCAAAGGAGCCAGCAATGTTGCTGTCAGCTTTAAGTCGACCGCATGTTTCGTATGGAGGCATCGAAAAGTGGAGTACTGTACACGAGAAAGCGGCGACGCTTCTCTACGGTTTGATAATGAACCATCCATTTTACGATGCGAACAAGAGAACAGCTTATTTAAGCACGATTCACTATCTGTATGTAAATGGATTTATTCTATCGGTTTCCCCAACTGATCTAGAAAATTTAACAGTTTTGATAGCTGAACGAGGGTTGAAGAAGTATCGTAGATTTAAAGATTTACAAAAGTCGGAATATGATCCTGAAGTAAGGTTTATCAGTTGGTATCTTCGAGAAAACACACATCGGCTGGATAAGAGACAATACCTGATCACCTATCGAGAATTGGAAAAAGTACTAAAGAAATACGATGTTGTAATGGAAAATCCGAGCAATAACTCCATCGATATTTCCCGATGGGAAAAAGTGGAAGTGAAAAAAAAGCATCCATTTCAAAAGCAGCAATATCATACTGAGATGCGAAGAGTGTGTTCACTTGGGTTCCCAGGTTGGTCCAAACAAGTGGGTAAGGGCAGACTGAAACATGTTAGAACTGAATTGAAACTTACACCAGAACATGGAGTGGACTCCCAATCATTCTTCAATGGACTGGATGATATGCGTGTTTTGATTGATTTATACGAAGGAGCGTTGAGGCGACTAGCGTATCGATAATGCCCAACTCTGTTTGGCAGCGAGCTGTAGGGTGCGCATTCAATGCGCACCGTCCGCCCTTTCAACGCCGCGCATCGGTGCGCATAAATGCACACCCTACGCGTCACCCCATCGCTACGCATGATCACGGTGCCATGACGAATATGGCCAATCGCGGACATTATCCACAAACCCATGCTTTACCGGATTGTGCCAACAATACGCGATGTGGTTCTCGAAATCGGCGGCATCGCGGATATGGTGCTCCCAAAATCTGCGCTGCCAAATACCCTTTTCGCGCCGCGCAATATGGCTCGCCCTGCGCGGCCCCATCGGCAACTGACGCGAAAAGCGCGCCTTGATCGATTGCACACGCTGCGCGTATTCCGCATCCCCCTCGGGCAAGGTCCAAACGCAATGCATGTGGTCGGGCATAACAACCCAAGCATCAATCCTGAAGGGCCGTGTCTCCATCGTCGCGCGCACCGCTTGCCGCAAGATCGCTATCCGCTCCACAAGGGTCGCTGACCCACGTTGCGCCAAAGTGATGGTCAGAAAAACACAAGCGCCAGACTGGCGGGGTCGGATATAATTCGGCATGCAGGCACAATAGCTGTGACAAGGTTAACAACAGTTGAATCGGGCATACGCTTCCTTTGCAACGCAACAGAAACCATACACCCAGACGGTGTACGGGGGGTGTACAGACGGTGCACAGATAACACCCCCCATTGACCAACCCCCCAAATCCGCCAAACTAGCCAAATGTTAAACCTCGCCAGCCCCCCGCCGGATTTCACCGAAAATCCCTTCCCGCACTACGATGCGCTCCTGCAAAATGCTCCCGTTTGCCCCCAGCCTGACGGCTCTTTTATCATCTCCCGTCACGCCGATCTGAACGCGATCTACCGCGACACCACCACCTATATTTCCGATAAAAAACAAGCGTTTGAACCCAAGTTCGGCGCAGGCTCCCCGCTGTTTGAGCATCATACAACGTCGCTGGTTTTCAACGATCCCCCCCTCCACACCCGCGTCCGCCGCATCATGTCCTCCGCCCTCGCACCCAAGGCGATTGCGTGCATGGATGACGGCCTGATCAAAACCGTCGACCACCTCCTCGACAACATGCCCCAAACCCCAGATATCATTGAGGATTACGCCTCCGTCATCCCCATCCAGATCATCGGAAACCTCCTAAATATCCCAATGAACGAACGCGCCCCCCTGCGCGATTGGTCCCTCGCCATCCTGGGCGCCCTAGAGCCGACCCTGACGGACACCCAACTCACCAAAGGCCACACCGCCGTCTCCGAATTTAAGGCCTACTTACAAGACCTTATCGCCCGCCGCACCGCTCACCCCGGCGACCCGGAAACAGACGTCCTGACCCGATTAATCCAAGGCGACACCCAAGGAACCCTCTCCGAGATCGAGCTCATTCAAAACTGCATTTTCATCCTGAACGCAGGGCACGAGACCACCACTAATCTCATCGGCTCAGGCCTCGCCCTCCTGCACGACCATCCCATTGAAAAAGCTAAATTAATCGCAGATCCCAGCCTCATAAATACGGCTGTAGAAGAGGTCCTCCGCATGGCCTCTCCCAATCAATTCGGCAACCGTCAAACCACCTCCGAAGTCACCCTAGGCGCCCACAAAATTCCCGCAGGCACCAACCTCCACCTCTGCATCGGTGCCGCAAATCGTGATCCAGAAGTCTTTGATAACCCAACAAAATTTGATATCTCTCGCCAACCCAACCGCCACCTCGCCTTCGCAGGTGGCCCCCACGTCTGTGTTGGCCTCACCCTCGCCCGCATGGAGGGCCGCATCGCGATCCAGCGCTTCCTAACCCGCTACCCCGACTACAAAATTTCTGAAAATCGCAAATCAGGCGGTCGCATCCGCTTCCACGGCTACGCCTCTCTCCCCACAACCCTGACCTGAAAAAGCTGGACTTGAAGCCCCACCTCGGCAAAACTACGAGGGAACCCATCAAAAGCGAGAGATAAAATGTATAGATTCAAAGGATTGGCACTAATCGCAGCCCTCGGCTTAATGACCGTAGCGCCTCAAACGGCCATAGCAGAAACCAAAATCTATCCCTACAAAACGCACGAGAATTACTGCCCCACAGGCCTACAACCCGTCTCCATCAACGGCGTCATCTGCTGCGGCAAGCCCAACCAACACATCAGCTATCAATCTGCCATGTCCCATCCAATCGCTAAGAAAAAGCGCCACGTAACGCACCGCGTCACGCACAGAACACGCCGTGCGCGCAGCGATTGCCAAATTGGCACAAAAGGCTGCACATTCGACTAAGCTCTTGAGGTGAAACAAAAACCCCGACAAAGCTGATGCGCTGTCGGGGCATCTTTCAGAGTAGGGTAATCTCCGAAGCCATCTGCCGTCCATCGCGCCCTTCGGCCATTTCAAAACTGACCTTCTGATCGTCGGCAAGACCGGTCAGCCCCGAGCGTTCAACAGCAGAAATGTGAACAAATACATCTGCGCCGCCTCCTTCTGGGGCGATGAACCCAAAACCTTTTGTAGTATTGAACCATTTGACTGTTCCTGTTGGCATCTCTTCATAGCCTCCTTATTCAGTATAGACCCGCGTCGTTGCGGCATGGTGGCTTATGGAATGATCGACCACCGTAGAAATAAAAGTCGTGCATGTTTGGAAGATTTCAAGGACAGGGCGACGAATTATTGATAATTTGGCGAGTGTGCGAGCGCTATGATGAGGATTTAGGCGATGGTTGAAATATTCGGTTTGAAAAATTGTGACACCTGCCGAAAAGCGGTAAAGGCACTGCCTGATGCGCAACTGCGCGATGTCCGGGTTGATGGTGTGCCTGATGAAGTGATGGCGCAAGCTTTCAAGATGTTCGGAGATAGGTTGCTGAACACCCGTTCTACCACTTGGCGAGGATTGGATGAGGCTGCGCGGAGTGAGTCGCCCCTTGCGTTGATTGCTCAGCACCCAGCATTGATGAAACGCCCGCTGATCAAAGCGGGCGACACGTTGTTTCTGGGGTGGTCCACACAGACCGAGGCGGATGTGAAAGCCGCGAGTTAGTCGGCGGGGCGCAGGGCGCGGTCAAAAGAGATTGGTCCTGCGCCTTTTATGACAATTACCAACAATAGGAAAATCCACAGCGCCCGTTGGTCCATTATCATACCATCGGCAAAGCGATCAAACCACGCGCCCAAAACCTTGCTGTCGCCCCAGGCACCGTGGCCGTAGAGATCTGTGAGCGTCTGAAGGGCGACGAAGCCAATCATACCGAATGCGGCGAGGCGGGTCAGCAGACCTACAACAATGAGCAGCGGCAATACGAATTCTGCCCAAGTGCCTGTAAGCACCAAAAGCTTCTGCCACAGGGCAAGTTGATCGGTGTCGTAACCAACGGTTTCCATCACGCGTGGAAAGATCTGTGCATATGCCCCTGTCGAGGGGGAGAAAATGCCAGCAAACCCGTTGCCAAGTTTGGTCAACCCGGACACCCAAAAATACATGAGCAGGATCGCAGCAAACAAGAACCGCGCGAGAGTAGGGACAAGCCAGTCAGCCTGCTCCAATCGGTCAGTAGCGTCGCGATAGTGGGTGGTGAGGGTATTCATTACGTGTCCTTTTCGGGGGTACAGAAGGCGTGTGTCTGGAGAGCGAGCGTAAGGGTAGCAGCAAAATCAAAGGCGGGTGCTGCAGCGGTAGCTACTTCAACTGCCCGCCCTATTGGCTCTGCCTCAAGTGAGGAGAGCCAAGTGGCAGCTCCGGTGGGGAGCAGATGTACGGCTGGGTCAAATTCGGGACGCGTGATCAGGACGGCCTGACCTTGTGCTTGGGGCGCGGGGGCGTCGGGATCAAATGCGCGTCGCCAAAGGTCAAACAAGGGCCAGCGCGAACGCATGACCGATGTCGCAGGGGCGCAGAACAGGCGCATCTCTGCAAGCACTTCGGGCGGTTGTTGCAGGACTATCGGATCAAAAGGTGCAGCATCCGCCGCATGATAAGATCTGCGCAATGCCAGTTCCAGACGCGCCACATCACCAAGATAGCCAAGATGCTTGAGTTGCTCGAACTCTTCTAGAAACGCAGGAAAATCAGCGCCATAGAACATGAGCATCGGGGAGCGCGGTGGATGCGTGCGCACAAATACCGGCATCAGCGTATCGAAGTTTTGCGCCCCAAGCAGGTTGCGCACCGCAGGGAAGGCGACCTTCATCGCCTCTATGAGAGAGTGGGTTACATTGTTGCGATAGACGCTGTAGCGGCGACCGGCAGGGGCGCCCATCCCGTCGAGAAGACCATCGGGAACGGGTACCGCTATATCCAAAAGCGCGGCACGAAACTGGTCTTGGGTTACAGTCATCAGACCGCCAGCACAGGCGCGAGAGCGGCCGCAGCACGGTCAGCTTCGGTCCGTAGAGTGGGCCAGTCAGGGACATCGGTATCCCATTCCACCAGCACAGGCTTTGGGCCGGAGCGTGCAAGAGTATAGTCCAGCAACGCCCAAACCGGATCAATCACGGCGGCACCATGGCTGTCGATCAGGAGGGGCGCACCCTGATCATCGTGATCCTCATCATGGCCACCCACGTGGATTTCGCCAACAGCTTCAAGGGGGTAGGCATCAATATAGGCATGGGGACTGAGGTTGAGGTTGGTGGCCGAGACAAAGACGTTGTTCACATCCAGCAGCAGGCCACAGCCCGTGCGCGCCACAAGTGCCGCAAGGAAATCCGCTTCGGCCATCGTGCTTTCGGCAAAGGCGAGGTAGCTTGACGGGTTCTCCAGCAGCATCTGACGGCCAAGCGTGTCTTGCACCTGTGCGATGTGATCCCCAACGCGGGTGAGCGTGGCATCAGTATAGGGCAGGGGCAAAAGATCGTTGAGGTATTCCGCGCCGTGGGTGGACCATGCCAGATGTTCGGAAAAACTGGCGGGATTGGTGCGGTCAATCAGAGTACGCAGGCGGACGAGGTGTTCAACGTCAAGCGGCTGATCGCCCCCGATGGACAGGCCCACACCGTGGATGGACAGGGCAAAACGCTCCGCTAACGCGCGCAGCTGCGCGTGAGGGCGACCACCGTCGCCCATATAGTTCTCAGCGTGCACTTCAATCCATTCAACAGCGCCGGGCGCCGCTACCAGATCGGTGAAATGTTGGGGTTTGTAGCCAACGCCCACGCCATGGGGCAGAGCAGAAGCGGGGGAGGATTGGTCATACATATCAATGCTCTCCAAGGATCATATGGTGTCCACAGGGCGCAAGCATTGCCGCGCCCTGTGACAGTATAATTATGCTGGCAGGTCGCGGTCTTGTGGCTCAAGCGAGCCTGCACGTGCAGAGCCGTCTGCCATGGCAGGCAACTCGATTGTGGTGCAGGTGCCCGCGTCGACCAAGGTCCATGCGTTGCCCTGATAATCTGTGACAGAGGAGCCTGCGCATGTGGTGCCAGGTCCTGCTTTGCAGTCATTGGCCCCTGCGAGAGACACGCCATAGCATTTCTCTTTCGAGGCTGCTTCGGCGGCTGTGCCAACGCCAGACATGGATGCGGCAACGACGCCTGCAATGGCGAGGGTTTTCATGGTTGTGGACATCAGGTCTCTCCCTTTTGAAATCTTGGTTTGTATCGGTATGGCTACTAAAACAGGCATGCGCGACAAAATCTACTCACGAGACAGTGTGTCACAGGTCTGTTAGAAAAACCGCCGGAATTCTTGTGCGAATCCGGCGGTTTTTATCCCTATTTCGCGTTTCTGTAACAATTCAGGTGGCCTTGTGAGGGGCCAACCCTGCGGATTGTTACAAAAGGTCAGGTGGTGTCGCTTCGGTTTTGAGCGCGGCTGTAACATCGACAAGCGCTTGGACCGAGGTCTGCTTTTCACCCAAGCGGCGTACGGAAACGGTCCGCTCTTCGACTTCGCGCGCACCCACAGCGAGGATCACAGGGACCTTGCCGACCGAGTGTTCGCGCACCTTGTAGTTGATCTTCTCGTTACGCTTGTCCGCTTCGGCACGCACACCCGCAGCGACGAGGGTTGCGACCACCTCATCTACATAAGCATCGGAATCGGAGGTGATGGAGGCCACGACAACCTGACGCGGGGCCAGCCAGAAGGGTAGCTTGCCCGCGTGCTCTTCGATCAGGATACCGATGAACCGCTCGAAAGAGCCAAGGGTCGCCCGGTGCAGCATCACAGGGCGGTGCTTGCCGCCGTCCGCGCCGACATAGGTCGCATCAAGGCGTTCGGGCAGGTTTGGATCGACCTGCAAGGTGCCGCATTGCCACTCACGGCCAATGGCATCGGTCAGGGTGAACTCCAGCTTGGGGCCATAGAACGCGCCTTCACCCTCCAGCAACTCGAACTCGTGACCCGCAGCGTTGCACGCATCCCCGAGCGCCTTCTCAACGTAGTCCCAGCTCTCATCCGAGCCGATACGCTTTTCCGGGCGGGTGGAGAGTTTGATGGTCCAGTCGTTGAACCCCAGATCGGCATAGACGGAGGCGAGGAAGGTGATGAACTTTGCCGTCTCCTCGACAATCTGGTCCTCACGGCAAAAGATATGGCCATCATCTTGGGTAAATCCGCGCACACGCATGATGCCGTGCAGCGCACCTGATGGCTCATAGCGGTTGCACGAGCCGAACTCGGCCATACGCAGGGGCAGGTCGCGGTAAGACTTCATCCCTGTATTGAAGATCTGCACGTGGCAGGGGCAGTTCATCGGTTTGAGCGCGTTGACGGTTTTTTCGCGCGCGTGATCCTCGTCCACTTCGACGATGAACATGTGATCCTGATAGTTCTCCCAGTGGCCCGAGTCTTCCCACAATTTACGGCTCACAACCTGCGGTGTATTCACTTCGACATAGCCATCGCTGCGCTGCTTGCGGCGCATGTAATCCTGAAGCTGGGTGTAGATCATCCACCCGTTCGGGTGCCAGAAAATCTGGCCGGGGGCTTCTTCTTGCATGTGGAAAAGGTCCATCTCGCGGCCCAGCTTGCGGTGGTCGCGTTTGGCCGCTTCCTCCAGCATGTTGAGGTGCGCTTTTAGTTTTTCCTTACCTGTAAAGGCCACGCCATAGATGCGTTGCAGCATCGCGCGGTCACTGTCACCGCGCCAATAGGCGCCCGCGATGGACATGAGCTTGAACGCGTCACCCGGTACTTGTCCGGTGTGTTGCAGATGCGGGCCACGGCAGAGGTCCTGCCACTCGCCATGCCAGTACATGCGCAAAGGCTCGTCGCCTGGAATGCCTTCGATCAGCTCGACTTTGTACGGCTCGCCAAGATCCTCGTAATGCTTGATCGCGCGGGGGCGGTCCCAGACTTCGGTGCGCACGGGATCACGTTTGTTGATGATCTCCTTCATCTTCTTTTCGATGAGGCCGAGGTCTTCGGGGGTAAAGCTTTCGGCGCGGTCAAAGTCATAGTACCAGCCGTCTTTGATCACGGGGCCGATGGTGACTTTTGTATCGGGCCAGATTTCCTGCACCGCACGGGCCATGATGTGCGCAAGGTCGTGGCGCACCAATTCATTGGCCTGCTCTTCATCGGCCATGGTGTGGATGGCTATGCTAGCATCGACGTTGATCGGCCACGCGAGGTCAAAGTGCTCACCGTTCACGGTGGCGCTGATGGCTTTCTTGCCCAGCGATTTGGAGATGTCAGTTGCGACCTCGCCCGCAGTGATACCTGCGTCGTAGTGTCGTGCATTGCCGTCGGGAAGGGTGAGTGCGATCTGGACCATGTCGGTCTCCTCGTCAGTTTGGCGCCTACGAGACGCCCGGTTGCGGGTTTATGTATGGGCGCTTTTGACCGCAGCGGGCGTTTGCGTCAAGGGTGCGCCTCATTCAGCGGGCTGAGGCGTGCAGATAGTGTCAAATGTGCCAAGGCCAGTGACGCACCGATCCCTGCCGTGATGCCCAATGACAAAAGGCCAAAGTTGGTGATCATCAACCCGCCCAGTGCCGCCCCGATCGCCGCGCCCACATAAATCGCCGCTGCGTTAAGCGCTAGCACAACAGGTGCACGGTGCCCTGCGAGTGCAAACAGGCGCACTTGTTGTGCCGCCATGAAGGACCAGCCACCCATGGCCCACAGGAACACCATGCAAATCAGGACAGGCACGCTGACCGGTAGGAGCGAGAACATCGGCATCATGAGCATCTGGAAGATGCAAAGCCCTGTCAGCGTGATACGCCAGCCAAAGCGGTCCGAGAGGTACCCGCCCAAAATATTACCCGCCACTGCACCAAATCCCGCCATCATCAGAGTGAGTGCGATACCATCGCCACCAAACCCCATCGTGGAGCTGAGCAGGGGGGCGATGTAGGTGAAGAGCACATATTGCGCTCCGATAAACGATCCGGTGAACCCAATGGCAAGCATGAGCCGCCCCTCACCAATAACATCGCGCAAATCGCCAAGGGTCACAGGCTGGAACCGCAGCCCCGCAGGCACCCGCGTCCAGATGAGCCAGATGCACGGCAGCGCCAGTGCAAAGACCAGCCAGAACGCCCATCGCCAGCCGAAGGTATAGGCAATCCAACTGCTGGCAGGGACGCCCACAACCTGAGACATGGTGAGGCCGAAAAAGACCGCGGCCAGAACTTTGGCGCGGTTGTTTTCGGGCGTAAGCCCTGCGGCAACTGCGGCGGACAGCGGTGTAAATATGCCCGCACCTGCCGCCGCCATAATCCGAGCGATGTTCAGTCCCGTCATGGAGGGCGATAACGCCGAGATCAGCGCGGCGAGTGCAAAGATCACAAACCCCAGTGCCATAATACGCCTCCGCCCAACTTTACCCGTTGAAGCGATGAGCAGCGGCGACAAAAATGCGTAGGAGACGGCATAAACCGTGAGTAGCTGGCCCGTTTGTGCAGGCGTGAGGCTCATATCAGCGCCCAAAGGCTCGACCAGACCAATAATCCCGAACGCCCCGATGCCGATGACAAAGTTGCAGGCTGAGAGGGCAGGGATCATCAAACGGTCTGGCGCTGTTGCATTCATATCCAAAGGTTTAGCACTAATGCGCTGCGCGGCAACAAGGCGAATCAATGCCGTTGCGGCACAAAATCCAACGCTGGTGAGGACGGTTGAACCGCGTGCGCGAATGCGGCACAGTTGGCCAACCAGCGAAAGGTTCTCCCATGCCCAAATACAACCGTAATTTCGAGTTGACCCTGTCCGATATCGACCTGATAGAAGCTGCCCTCAACGTGGTGACACGTGATCTGTCCTTGGGACGCGAAGGTTCGCGCGCGTTGCTGCCAAAAGTACCCGACGATGATCATGTCACAACAATTAACGAGCTATTGGGTCGTCTGCACAATCAAAAAATATTCTATCGCCCCTCGGATAAGCCTTATGTCAGTGGTTAGGCCGCACGGCCTCTAACCCAATTCCCCAATTGAAAAGATATCAAATGACAGAGCCATCTTATCTGGACACAGCACAGGGGCGCAAAATCGCCTACCACCTGACGCGCGGTGAGGGACCCTGCATCGTCTTTCTAGGAGGGCTCAAATCCGACATGGAAGGCACAAAAGCAGTGCATCTGGAGGATTGGGCTCAGGCGACGGGGCGTGCATTTCTGCGGCTTGACTACTCCGGTCACGGTCAATCATCAGGTGCCTTCGAGGAAGGCTGCATCGGCGATTGGCATGAGGATACGATGGCGACCGTCGATGCTCTGACCGACGGGCAGATTGTGCCCGTTGGGTCCAGCATGGGTGGCTGGCAGGCACTGCTGCTGGCGCGTGCAGCACCCGAGCGGCTGGCGGGTTTGGTCACTATCGCCGCCGCACCAGACTTTACCGAAGATGGCTGGTGGGACAGTTTCGACGAAACACAACGCGCAGCGCTCCAGGCCCAGAGCCGTGTCGAGCTGCCCTCCGACTACATGGAGCCATATGTAGTGACCAAGCGGATGATCGAGGACGGGCGCAAGCATCTGGTGCTGCGCGGGCATCTTGAATTGCCCTGTTCGGTACGGATGCTGCAAGGCACGGCAGATTCTGCCGTGAGCGTCGCCACTGCCACGCGGCTGTTGGACCATGCCTCCAGCCCCGACATGCAGCTACTGTTGGTCAAGGACGCCGACCACCGCTTTTCTGACGGTCCATGCCTTGGGCTGATCGAGCGGGCGGTCGAGGATGTGCTGGGGCAATGGAAAAACCAGTCTGGAGGATTTATGTAATGGAGCAACGGATCAGTCTGATCACCTTGGGCGTACGGGATATGGAAGCCATGGCCGCATTCTATGAGGCGCTGGACTGGATCCGTGTCGAGACACAGGATGGCGTTATCGCGTTTGACTTGATCGGTCAGACGCTGGGCCTTTATCCGCTGGAAAAGCTGGCCGAGGATATTGGTTTGCCGGTGGAGGAGATGGGTAAGGGTGCGACGACATTCTCCTACAATGTACGGACCAAAGAAGAGGTCGCACCTTTGCTGGCAAAGGCCGAGGTGGCTGGAGGCCGCATTTTGCGACCTGCATCAGACGTGTTCTGGGGCGGATATATCGGATATTTTTCTGACCCAGAGGGCAACATTTGGGAAGTGTCACATAATCCTTTCTCATCCTTGTCGGAGGATGGCGCGTTCCGCTGGAACGGATACTGATGCGTACACCGGCCAGCATGTGGAGCCTTGAGACTCTTGGCCGTGTGCGATTGTCCAAGCATTTTTACATGCGCGATTTCATGATGAGCGAGATCAGCGCCTTTCACGGCATCCCAAACATCCCCGATGATCCCGATCTGGCGATCAAACACGGGGAGCGGTTGTGTCAGGAGTTGCTTGACCCGCTGGAGGAAACTTTTGGCCGTCTTGCGATCCGCTCCGGCTACCGCTCCGCCGCGCTCAACACTTACGGCAATGAGAACAAACTGAACTGTGCGCGCAGCGACAATCCGATCGAGTGCCACATTTGGGATGTGCCGAGCCGTCCCATTGCTGGCATCTCACTAGTGATTCCGTGGTTTGCCGATCAATACGCCCAAGGGCGCGACTGGCGCGATCTGGCGTGGTGGGTGCATGACCATCTTCCGTACTCCGAGATGTGGTTTTTTCCCAAACTGGCGGCCTTCAATTTAGTCTGGCGGCCAGATCCGCAACGCACCATCAGCAGCTATATCGCGCCGCGCGGCATGTTGTTGCGGGCAGGGGAGACACCTGCCGAAAATAAGGTCATCCGTGCCGCGCGATACGCGGATTTCCCCCCATTGCGGGGCATTGCGTACCCCTGAGGGCTTGCACCTGACCGCGTGGCACGGCATGCACGTGAGGCAGGGAAGCCGGAGTAAATTGCGCCATGAGAGAGCCACTGGTTCTATTGCCGGGAATGATGTGCGATGCGCGCCTGTTTGGTCCGCAAATTGCAGAACTGTCCTGTGATACCGCCGTTATGGTCGCCCCCGTCACCCAAGGGGAGCGGATCGAGGAAATCGCCTCGACGCTGCTCGACATCCTGCCGAAACGCTTTGCGTTGGCGGGGTTTTCCATGGGCGGTGTTGTCGCGATGGAGATTTTGCGCCGTGCACCCGATCGTGTGGCGCGCATTGCCCTGCTTGATACACATCCGCTGGCTGAGACGCCCGTGATTGCGGCCAATCGTGAACCAATGATCGTCAAAGTACGCTCTGGACGGTTCATGGACGTCGTGCGTGACGAGATAAGCGTGAACACCTTGGCCCCTGGTCCCTACCGCAACGAGGTGCTGGGTCTTGTGATGGAGATGGCACAAACGCTGGGGCCTGAAGTCTATATCCGACAGTCCCGCGCCATGCAGCGCCGCAAAGACCAGCAGGCCACGCTGCGCCGTTGTAAAGTGCCTGCCTTGGTGCTGTGTGGGGCGCATGACACGCTTTATCCCGTCAAAAGGCACGAGTTTATGGCAGAGCTGATCCCATATGCACAGTTGCGCGTGCTGGAGAATTCGGGCCATTTGCCCATGCTTGAACAGCCCGACGAGACAACAGCCGCGCTGCGCGAGTGGTTGGCCCAGCCTTACGTGTTGAGATAGTCATAGCGGTAATTTCGCACGCTCTTCAGGGGTCGGGACATATACCTCTGCGACGGGTTGGCCCGTCTTGATGTTAAAAAATGACGTCTGCTTCCATCGCCCCGTGATACGCGCGACCAGCGCACGCCACATGGTTCCACCATAAAGACGTAAGATCGAGCTGTGCTTGGAGCGTCCATCTGGCTGTGGAACAAACGCTTCCATCGCTATGGGACCGATGGCAGTCTTATCTTCCAGAAGATTTGTCATGACACCTGCCAACGCAAATTTGGGTGTGGGCAGCATCGTAAACATTTGGACACCACAGCAGATCGCACGAAATCGCAAAAGCTTTTTCGGCGAGAAGGAAAAAACGCCAAGGTTGCCGCGCCCTTGCTGAAAGCTGATTTTGTCGGGGGTGGTTTGGTAAAGCTCGACACCGCGCGTGCCCACATCTTCACCGGTTGTATAAAGAACCGCAGCACGACAGGCATTGCAGTAGCACCGCACATGGTTGCCGTTTTGCGGGGTCACATGATGTAATGTGCCCCTAATCTCGCCACACTGACAAGAAAAGGGCACATCCGTCATGACTTAGGCCTTTTTGGCTTTAGGCGCGGCTGCGGATTTCTTCGCTTCTGCCGCCTGCTTCACGCGGTAGCCTGGAGGGGTGGCTTTTTCGTGATCGTCAATGAAATCCATCACCAGTGGGCGGATATTGTTGCGCCAGCTTTTGCCCGCAAAGATGCCGTAGTGACCGGCGCCTTCTTCGACGTGGCTGGCCTTCTTCTCGTCCGGCACACCTGTGCACAGGGCAAGAGCGGCAATACATTGACCGGGGGCGGTGATGTCGTCTTTTGTGCCCTCAATCGTGATTATCGCGGTGGTGGTAATCTTACCCATGTCCACTTTTTTTCCGTCTACCACAAAATCATTGTTTGCGATCTCGTGTTTCTGGAAAATACGGTCCACGGTAGAGAGATAGAACTCCGCAGGCATATCCATAACTGACAAATATTCGTCATAGAATTTGTTGTGCTTGTCATGCTCATGGGCTTCGCCCTTTGCGACACGCTTGATCTGGTTCGTAAACGCG
The DNA here is from genome assembly GCF_947499945.1 of uncultured Sulfitobacter sp. Taxonomy (GTDB): domain Bacteria; phylum Pseudomonadota; class Alphaproteobacteria; order Rhodobacterales; family Rhodobacteraceae; genus Sulfitobacter. The sequence goes on from NZ_CANMQD010000002.1 coordinate 512,003, forward strand.
TCCTTATGCGTGTCCAAATTCATCGATATGAACGAGCTGAGCTGCAAAAGGCCTGGATAGACCATGCGCCCGACGCCTTTGTATTTGAAACCAACCTGTTGGATCATGGACTGCTCAAGCTGACCCATGGTGACAGAATGGCCAAAATCGGTGACTTCGGTCGGTGCCGCGCCCGGATCAATCGGACCGCCGATGAGGGTGAGCGAGCTTGGCTGCGACTTTGGATCTTCCTCGGCCAGATATGCGGTGGCGGCGAGGGCCAATGGCGCAGGCTGACATACAGCGATTACATGCGTGTCGGCGCCGAGGTGGCGCATGTAGTTGACCAAATGCATGGTGTAATCTTCGACATCAAACTTGCCAGAGCTGACAGGGATATCGCGCGCGTTGTGCCAATCGGTGATATAGAGTTCACAATCAGGCAGAAGGCTGATCACAGTCGAGCGCAGCAGTGTAGCATAATGGCCCGACATAGGGGCAACCAGCAAAACGCGGCGCTTCTTCTTGGTGCGGCCCTGTACACGGAAGTGCAGCAGATCGCCAAAGTCGCCCTTGAGTACAATCTCTTGGGATACCAGCCGGTCTGTGCCTTCGGCGCCCACGAAGGGAGGGATGTTCCAGTCAGGCTTGACTGCCATACGGCTGAACGTGCGTTCTGTCACTTCTCCCCATGCGCCGACCATTTCAAGCGCGGGATTGGGGAAGACTGACAATGCGGGATAGGCGGCCATCGCCTTTGCGGAAGCTCCGAGCCACTCATTTGTGTTTCGGATTGTCTCCATCATGTCGTATGATGCCATAAAGCGCATAGCGGAACTCCTGTACCAAAGCCCAGATTCGGGCGCATCGGGGTTTTGGTAGGCCTCGAACAGGCCAATCAAACTAAAATGCTGCAGGTGCAAACATAGGACGGAATTATTAACATGGCAACTGATACTACGACAAATGGTGAACCGACTGCGGCTTCCATGGCACGGATGACCGAAAACCTGACCAAAGTGGAGGCGTTACGCGAGCGTCTGACAAACGTTTTGGCCAATCGCAACACGCATCAGGCCGCCCTTGATGCTCCCAATCAGGAATTGTTCCAAAAAGCAGCAAAAGCCTACATGCAGGAGGCGATGACTAATCCTGCCAAACTGATCGAGCATCAGTTGGGCTATTGGACAAAATCAGTTACCCACTTCGTCGAGGCGCAGCAAGCGCTTGCAAAGGGGACGCTCACGGCTCCAGCGGACCGCACGCCGACTGACCGCCGCTTTGCCAACCCTCTGTGGGAGCAGCATCCGTATTTCAACTTCGTCAAACAGCAATACATGATGAATGCCGAAGCTTTGGAGCAGGCCGTCGCTGATGTGGAGGATATGGAACCGCGTGAAAAACAGCGCTTGGCCTATTTCTCGCGTCAGATTATCGACATGATGAGTCCGACCAATTTCCTTGCGACCAACCCTGACGCGCTTCAACGTGCAGTCGATACCGAAGGGGAGAGCCTGATCAAAGGGCTTGAGAACCTCATCGGTGATCTTGAGGCCAACAAAGGCGAAATGATCGTGCGCCTTGCCGACGAAAATGCATTCCAGTTGGGCGAGAATATTGCGACCACGCCCGGCAAAGTGGTGTTTCGCAACCGTATGTTCGAGTTGATCCAATACACCCCCACCACTGAGAAAGTGCACGCCACACCGCTGATCGTCTTTCCGCCATGGATCAACAAATACTATATTCTCGATCTCAAAGAGCAGAATTCATTTGTGAAGTGGGTGCTCGATCAGGGGTATACTCTGTTTATGGTGTCGTGGATCAATCCAGATGCGACCTACCGCGATGTCGGCATGGAAGACTACGTTGAGGAAGGCTATATCGCCGCCTTCAACGAAGTGAAGGCGATTACGGGTGAAAAGCAGGTTAATGCAGTAGGGTATTGTATCGCAGGCACCACGCTCAGTCTCACGCTGAGCCTGCTCAAGCAGCGCGGTGATACGTCGGTGAAATCCGCCACCTTCTTTACTGCACTCACCGACTTCTCCGATCAAGGAGAGTTCCGCCCCTTCCTGACCGATGATTTTATCGATGGGATTGAGGCGGAGACAGCGGATAAGGGTATCCTGCCATCTATTGTAATGGCGCGGACCTTCTCTTTCCTGCGCTCCAACGATCTGGTCTACGGGCCTGCCGTCAAAAGTTATATGATGGGAGAGACACCGCCCGCATTTGACCTGCTTTATTGGAACGGGGACGGGGCCAACCTGCCTGCGAAAATGGCGATGCAGTACCTACGCGGGTTGTGCCAGAACAATGAACTGGCCGAGGGCGGTTATGATCTGTGTGATGCACATCTGGTGCTGGACGAGGTCGATGTGCCGCTTTGCGCCATCGCTTGTGAGACGGACCACATCGCCCCTTGGAAAGACAGCTATCGTGGTGTGCAAAAGATGGGCAGCACCGACAAGACCTTTATCATGACCCAGTCGGGGCACATTGCGGGCATCGTCAATCCCCCCAGTAAAGGCAAGTACGGCCACTATACCAACGATGATCTAACACTCAGCCATGAGGATTGGCTGGCAGGTGCTGACTTTACCGAAGGGTCGTGGTGGCCGCGTTGGGAGAAGTGGCTTGCGAAACACTCAGGCAAGATGATTCCCGCCCGTATTCCGGGGGACGCAGGAAGAAAAATTTTATGCGACGCGCCGGGAACCTACGTTGCCGTAAAGGCAAGAGGCTGATTTTTCAGCAAGATTTGGTACAACTTAAAGGCGATGCTGCGGTGCAGAAAATACTTGCAATGCCGCGCTGCAGCATCTATGTTGTTTGCAGACGCGGAACACTGGACGAGCCAGCGGGACGCGACCTGAAATTAGAACGCAGCATAATGCTGCGTTGATGCAAGCAAGGACTACCCAAATGACAAAGACAGCAACACCAGACATGACCGCAATGCTCAAAGACATGATGGGCGCATTCCCAGTGGACACAACTTCCATGGAAGCATCCTTCAAAACATCCGCAGCTCTGAACGAAAAACTGTCCGGCGTAGCGCTGACAGCTGTTGAGAAGTCCACAGAGATTTCTTCCAAGTGGACAAAAGACACAGTAGCAAAACTGTCCGACATGGCAAAAGCCAAGTCCGAGCCAGCCGACTACACCAAAGCAATGACTGACTTCGCATCTGCTTACTCCGAAGCAGCAGCCGAGCACATGGCAGCATTCGCAGAAGTTGCGAAAAAGGTTCAGATGGAAACAGTTGAACTGATGATGGCAGCAGGCAAGGACATGTCCGAAGAAGCCACTGCAACCATGACAAAAGCAGCTGGCGACGTACAGGCGGCAGCGAAAAAAGCGACAACAAAATAAGTCTGGTTTCCAGACATAGCCTCGACCGTAAGGTATGAGCTATTTTGGAGAGGGTGAGCTGGTGACAGCTCGCCCTTTCTTTTTGTGCTGGGGGTGGGTAAGCTGCAATGCAGCACACCTCGGGGAGGAACAACAGTGGCAGAGACGGGCAAACCCCTTCTGATCAAGAGATACGCCAGCAGGCGCCTCTATAATACAGAAACAAGCGACTATGTGACGCTTGAAGATATTGCAGGCTTTATCCGTGACGGCCGCGAAGTTCAGATTATCGACCTCAAGTCAGGTGATGATCTGACCCGCCAGTACTTGCTGCAAATTATCGCAGAGCACGAGAGCCGCGGTGAGTCGGTCTTGCCGGTCGATGTGCTCAACGATCTGGTGCGCAGCTATATGACAGGCAAAGTCAGTGTTGTTCCGGAATTTCTTGAGCAGTCTTTTAACATGCTGCGCGACGGTCAGGCCAAAGTGGTCGAGAACATGACCTCAATGAATCCGCTGTCGAAAATGCCGGGATTTGATGCGATGCAAGCGCAGCAAGAAGCATTCATGAAAACCATGACAGGTGGATGGAGCAGATCGCAACCTTCCACCGAGCCTGAAAAACCCGCAGCTGAAAGCTCCGAAGATTTGGACGCGATTAAACGTCAGTTGGCAGAGCTGCAAGAAAAACTCTCCAAGTTAAAGTAATTGCGGCACAAACGAATAAGACAAGGGCGGGCCATGGTCCGCCTTTTTTGCATTCAGCGCTTAAATCCCCAAACGGTCGCGCATCGCATACCAACTCATCGCGAGTACCAAAAGCGGGGAGCGCATAGCTGGCCCGCCCGGGAAGGGCGTTACAGGCATCGCGGCCATCGTGTCAAATCCGTCACCATCCCCTTGAATCGCTTGCGCCATCAGCTGCCCTGCATGGGTTGCCGTACCCACACCATGACCGGAATAGCCTGAAGCCGACAGCATATTAGTCCCGATGCGCGTAAGATAGGGCAGGCGCTTCATCGTGATGCCGAGGGTGCCACCCCACGCATAGTCTATCTTCACGTCCTTAAGCTGGGGAAACACCACCGACATCGGCTTGCGCACTTTGGCAGCAATATCAGCGGGAAAGCGGTAGCCATAGCTCTCACCGCCGCCAAATAGCAATTGCCCGTCTTGGCTGAGGCGAAAGTAGTTCACAACAAAGCGGCTGTCGGCCACGGCCACATCGCGGGGCAGGACGTCTTTGATCCGATCCCCCAGCGGCTCTGTCGCTGCGATGAAATTATTGATCGGCATAACCCGCGCGGCAACCTTGCGGTTCAACCCGCCAAGATACCCATTACACGCTAGGATCACGTGATCGGCTACTACATGGCCTGCGTCCGTACGCACAGTTGCGGGGGTGCCCTCATCAATATGATGCACGGCGGAGCGTTCATGTATCCGCACACCCGCCGCCGCCGCCGCACGGGCAAGGCCAAGGGCAAAGTTCAATGGATGCAGATGCGCGGCCCCCATGTCCAGAATGCCGCCGCGATAGTCAGGGGAAGGGCAGACCGATTGCAGCGCCGCATGATCCAGCGTCTCGATCTGGTCATAGCTGTATTTCATCGCCAGCAGGTTGGCGTATTCATGCAAATGTCGCACTTCGCTGTCTGTCGATCCCGTCCACGCCACACCTGGTTTAAGATGACAGTCAATTTCATGCTCGGCGATCAACCCCTTGACCAGATCCTTTGCATCTTCTGCCAACTCCCAGAGCTTTGAAGCTTCTGGCTCTCCCATCAGCGCCTCAAGCGCATCCTGCTCCATCCGCTGGCCAGAACCAAGCTGCCCCCCATTCCGCCCCGACGCGCCAAAACCTACGCGCTGAGCATCAAGCAAGACAACGTCACGTCCCGCCTGCGCCAGATGGAGCGCTGCTGACAGGCCCGTATAGCCTGCACCAATCACGCAAACATCCGCCTTTTGCGCACCTTTCAGGGGGGCAAAAAGGGCAAGTGGCGTGGCAGTCGCCGCATACCAACTGGGGGGATATTCACCACGGCGGTCATTGGAATAGAGCAGGTTCATCAGACGTTAAGCAGCAGATGTTCGCGCTCCCAAGGGGAGATGACTTGGAGGAACTCCTCGTATTCTGCATCTTTTACAATTGCGTAGACGCGCACAAACTCTGGTCCCAGCACTTCATGCAGGGCAGCTGCTTCACTAAAGATCTGCAAGGCCTCGCCCATGGTGCGCGGGATGTCTCCGTCCCCGTCATACGCATCGCCCTTGAACTCGGGCATGGGCATCTTGCCCTCTTTAAGGCCGAGATAGCCACAGGCCAGTGAGGCCGCGATACCCAGATAGGGATTGCAATCCATGCCCGCCAGACGATTTTCGACACGACGCGCATTGGGGCTGGAGAGTGGCACGCGGATGCCTGTGGTGCGGTTGTCACGGCCCCACTCAAGGTTGATCGGCGCGGCATGATCTTTCACATATCGGCGGTAGCTGTTCACATAAGGTGCTATCACGGCAAGTGCGGCTGGCATGTGGTTCTGCAAACCTGCGATGAAATGCATGAACGGCTCTGTCTCGCTGCCATCGGCGTTGGAAAAGATATTCTGGCCCGTCTTGGTATCCAGCACCGAGTGGTGGATATGCATGGCCGACCCCGGCTCGTCTGCGATAGGTTTCGCCATGAAGGTTGCATAGCAATCATGCCGCATCGCCGCTTCGCGGATCAGGCGTTTGAAATAGAAGACCTCGTCGGCAAGTTTGACGGGATCGCCGTGAATGAGATTGATCTCTAACTGGCCTGCGCCGCCCTCTTGGGTAATTCCGTCAATCTCGAAACCCTGCGCCTCGGCGAAATCATAAATGTCGTCGATTACGGGACCAAATTCATCCACTGCTGTCATGGAATAGGCCTGACGCGCCGCTGCGGGACGGCCAGAGCGGCCCATCATCGGCTTGATCTCCTGAGCGGGGTCAAGGTTGCGTGCAGTTAGAAAAAACTCCATTTCAGGGGCCACGACAGGCTCCCAACCCTCAGCGCGGTATAGCTCGACCACGCGTTTGAGGACGTTGCGTGGACTGAAGGGCACTTCGTTGCCATCGCGGTCAAAGGCGTCGTGGATCACTTGCAACGTCCAGTCCCCCGTCCAAGGGGCGGCCGTTGCCGTGGACATATCAGGGCGCAGGATCATGTCCTTTTCGATAAAGCCTTCGTCGCCAGCGGCCTCACCCCAATTGCCTGTAATGGTCTGGTAAAAGATGCTGTCTGGAAGGTGAAAGCTGTCCTGACGCGCGAACTTGGAGGCGGGAACGGCCTTGCCCCGCGCAATGCCGGGCAGATCGGGAATGATACATTCAACCTCGTCCAAGCGGCGGTCATTGAGGTATTCTGCGGCGGCGGGTGGGAGTTTCTCTTTCCAGTCCTGCATCAGGTCCTCGCTTTGCTTTTGAAAAATTGCGCCATATGGGCGGCGATACCCTCGTTGTCTATTGGTTGGGACAGGGCGGCAGTTGCAGCGTTCAGTTGATCGTCAGGGACGACGCCCTTGCCGCGGGTTTTGATCAGGCCATCAATAAATTTGGCAGGAAACTCGGGATGGGCCTGCACGGTCCAGATGTTGTCACCATAGGCCAGCATGGCATTTGCGCAGAAGTCGGACGCGCCCACCACACGCGCGTCCTTTGGCAATTCAACGACTTGGTCCTGATGCCATGCGTTGAGCGCTACTGGTTTGCCTTCAAATGTGTATTCAGTGCGCCCCACCGACCAGCCGCCTGCGAACTTCTCGACCTTACCGCCCAATGCCTGTGCGATGATCTGATGGCCAAAACAAACGCCAATCATTGGCTTACCTGTGCTGTGCACGTCGCGGATGAGGTTCTCCAGCGGCGGAATCCAAGCGTGATCCTCATAGGCCCCGTGTTTGGACCCGGTGATGAGCCAACCGTCAGCGGCGTCTGCGCCGCTGGGAAATTCGCCATCCACGATCGAGAACGTTTCGAATTCAAAGTCATTGCCGTCCAGCAACTGCTCGAACATCTCGTCGTAATTACCAAGGCTCTCGGTCAGCTCTTCGGGGGAGTGGCCTGTGCGCAGGATGCCAATTTTCATAACTTATACCGTATCCAAATATATCTCGACCTGCTCGGCGCGGCTGAGTTCTTTCATCTCGTCCAGTTCCTGACGCTTTGTCAGAACAAGGTTCTGGATCAGCTCGGGTGGAAATATGCGAGCCACGGCAGGGTCCGTTTCAAACGCATCAATCGCAGCGCCCCAAGTGTTGGGAATCTGTTGCAGATCAGCCGCGTAGGCATTGCCGGTAATCGGCGGCACAGGGTCCTTTCCATCCTCAATACCGTTGATTGCGGCGCCAAGGACGGCGGCCAGCATCAGATAGGGGTTCACATCACCACCCGACACGCGGTGCTCGATTCGGCGTGCCTTGTGCGAACCTGATGGGATGCGAATCGAGGATGTGCGGTTTTCATAGGCCCAGCTGATGCCTGTAGGCGCATGTGCACCCGGCACCATCCGGTCAAAGCTGTTGGCGTGGGGTGCAAAGATGAGCGCAGAACCTGCCATCGCCTCCAGACAGCCCGCAACTGCATGGCGCATCATAACTGTGCCATCAGGTCCGCCATCGTCAAAAACGTTATCACCATTCTCATCAATAACCGAGAAATGGGTGTGCAAACCAGAGCCCGCATAATCCTCATAGGGCTTCGCCATAAAGCTGGCGGCGAAACCATGCCGTCGCGCCAGACCGCGCACCAGCATCTTGAACAACCATGCGTCATCTGCGGCACGCAGGGCATCGTCGCAATGCATCATGTTTATCTCGAACTGGCCCAACCCCGCTTCGGAGATTGCGGTGTCGGCGGGAATATCCATTTCTTCGCAAGCGTCATAGAGATCGGTAAAAAACTGGTCGAACTGGTCAAGTGCGCGGATGCTGAGCGTTTCCGCCCCCTTGCGCCGCTTACCTGACCGCTCAGATGCGGGAATTTGCAGCTTGCGACCACTGTCGTCGATCAGAAAAAACTCAAGCTCTACCGCGCAAACAGGGGTGAGGCCGCGTGCTTTGAAACGGTCAAGAACTGCACGCAGGGCATGGCGTGGATCACCCTCATAGGGGCGGCCATCCTCATGGAACATCCAGATGGGCAGGAGTGCAGTTGGTGCTTCCAACCACGGCATCGGCATAAACCCCCGCTCGGTCGGTTTGAGTACGCCGTCGCGGTCGCCGCTGTCAAAGACAAGTGGGCTGTTCTCGATATCTTCACCCCAGATGTCGAGGTTCAGCACCGAGAAGGGAAAGCGCGTGCCGTCTTGGGTGATTTTATCTGCGAACCGTGTCGGGATACGCTTGCCACGTGGCACGCCATTGAGGTCGGCAGCGGCCACACGGATTGTGCGGACGGATGGGTTTTTACGAAGCCAGTTGTGCATAGGTCACCATTAAGGTGGGCTGGCACATGCCGGATACTCTTTATGAGTTTCCTGACCGCCTGCGGCCAGCGCCACGGGATTTGATCAAATTATTGATACTATCGTATCAGATTAGGGCGCAAGCGTAATTTTTGGCGCTGTTCTCCGGGGAGGTGGCGGTTGAGACGGCGGTTAATGATGCCGAAGATCGAGATTACAACGAGTGTCAGTAGTACGAAGTATCCTGCAAGAATCGGATAGGGGATGAAGGGATTGAACGTCTTGTCGGCAAAGTAGCTTGCGTAATAGAGCGCATCGCCGCGCTGCTGCCATGCAGGAAAGCTGGATATATAGACCAGTGTTGTGGCGTGGAACAAAAAGATCGCCTCGTTCGTGTAGGCAGGCCAAGCAAGCCGCATCATGGTGGGCCAGATCACGCGCTTGAACCGCGCCCAACCTGACAAACCATAAGCGTCTGCTGCCTCCACGTCCCCCTTTGGGATGGACTGAAGTGCGCCATAGAAAATCTCGGCGGAGTAGGCGGATGTGTTACAAAATAGGACGATCACGGCACCAGCCCAAGCGGAAGTCAGGCCGTTGAATATAGGGAATTGCGACTTCATGCTTAGAAAGACGAAGTAGGCAAAGAAAAACTGGATAAAGAGCGGCGAGCCACGGAAGATGAAGATGAACCACTCAGACGGCGTGCGCAGCCCTTTGCGCGGGCTTGCTTTGCCAAGGGCGAGGGCTGTTGCAAAGAAGAACCCCGTCACCAGCGCCGTCAGACCGAAGTAAACGTTCCAGATCATGCCTGATCCGATCAGGGTGAACTGTTCGCACAGAGTGAAATCCTCCCGTGGCAGCAGACGCTCCCCGATCCCGATCGCACGGAGGCCGTAGTCCTGAATTGTCTGGATACAACTCATACCCATTGCTCCGTCAAGAGAAACGCGGCTGCGGCAAGGTATCCCAAATATGCCCATTCAGCCAGTGGTGCGGGTTGAGCGCTGAAAAGAAACTTCATCCCAATTTCCTCTGCGCTTCGCCGCCAGTGGTGGCCTGACCATGTGTCAACCGTCCCATGGCGCGTGTGATGAAACGCTCGGAAATGGCAGTAAGGGCAAGATAGAATACGAGCAGCGCGAGGAAGTACCACATGCGCCAGTCCCCATGGGGGTAGTCGGTGAAGCGGGGCGTTTTAGAGCCGCCAAGCTCACGCGCCCAATAGACGATATCCTCGACACCCAGCAGGAACAGCAACGGCGTAGCCTTAACCAGCACCATCCAGAGGTTGCCAAGGCCGGGCAGGGCATAGACCCACATCTGAGGGACAAGAACGCGGCGGAATATCTGGCGGGGCGACATGCCATAGGCCTCTGCCGTTTCAAGTTGTGCACGTGGTACAGCACGCATGGCTCCAAACAAAACATTGGCCGCAAACGCACCAAAAACAATGGCAAAAGTCAGCACCGCAATGGCAAAGCCGTAGGCCTCATGCACCCATTGCGATGAATTACCCAGAGGCATCTTGGCCGCTTGGCACACGATGAAATCATTGCCCTGACGTATCGGCTGGTCCCAATCGGGGCAGAGCACCTTGTGGCGCAGGTATTCGATGCCTTGGTCCAGTGCGATGACAAAGAACAGGAAGAACGCGATGTCGGGAATGCCGCGCACCACTGCGATATAGGTCTTGCCGATCCAACGGAGCGGGGCGATGCGCGAGCGCGCCGCAGATGCCCCGCCAAAGCCGAACAGAAGGGCCGTTGGTGCAGTGATTGCAAGCAGGATCAGAACAGTAACAACAGACCAATAGAGGTTCAGGTGCTTGCCTGTCGTCAGGTAGCAGCTAAGCCATGTCAGGCCTTCGAGTTGTTCAGGGTCTGCGCAAAACTGGAACATTGGACACTTTCTTCTATTGCGCCAGTTTTCGGAGCGCGGAGGGGTTGTCAACCACTTGTGGTTTTATGAGGCGCGAGGCAGGTTTGGTGACACGCTTTTCTTCGAGGAAATGATATGCGCGCAACGGGTCCATCGGTTGTTATCATTGGGGCAGGTATCATCGGCGCATCAGCCGCCTATGCGCTGCAAAAGGCAGGTGCACGGGTTACGATTGTAGATGCTGGCGGTGAGACAGCAACTGCCTCCTCCTTTGGTTGGATCAACGCAAGCTTTCACCACGACGCGGCGCATTTTCGTCTGCGCGAGGAGGGGCTTGCCGCGTGGAAACGCCTTGGATCAAAGCTTGATCTGCCTGTTTCATGGCGAGGAACATTGTGTTGGGAGGAAACGGGCGAGGCCTTGACGGCGCAACACGACCAGCTTTGTGCATTGGGATATGCGGTGCGCGAGATTGATCAGGCCGAATTTACATCACTTGAGCCGCATATAGCGGAGCCGCCCGTGCGTGCTCTGCATTTTGCCGCGGAAGCATCGGTAGACAGCATAGTCGCGACCAACGCATTGCTTGATGCCGCCGCCTCATTAGGCGCGCAGCGTTTGCGCGGCCTCAAAGTGGAAGAGATCATGGAGACAAAAGGGCGTTTTGCAGGCATCCGCACGCAGGCCGGTATCACTTTGGCCGATCATGTGCTGATTGCCGCAGGAACGGGCACTGCCGCGCTTATGACGCAGGCAGGCGTACCTATGTCTATGCTGCGCAGACCTGCTTTGGTGTTACGGACGCGCCCTGTGCCGCCTGTATTACGCCATGTCCTTGTGTCTCAATTCGGAGAGTTGCGGCAACTGGGGGATGGGACGTTATTGATGCCGGCAGCAGTAGATCATCAGGGCGACAGCTCGGAGACAGTCACGGACAGTCTGGAAGACACCGCCGATCAGGTGTTGATACGGTTACGCAGCCTGCTGCCTCATCTAACGCTGGACTGGCAGGAACTGACATTGGCGTTCCGCCCTGTGCCGCAGGATGAATTGCCTGTTATTGGGGCAGTGGCCAAGGGGCTGCACGTGGCCTGTATGCATTCGGGCATCACCCTTGGCGCATTGGCGGGGGAGCTAGTTGCACAGGAAATGCTTGAGGGAGTGACAAACCAGTCAGGTGCACTTTTGGCGGCTTATCGTCCAAGCCGGTTCGCAAAGTAAGGCGGACCTGCACCAGCAGGCCCGCCTTAGATATTGTAGATCAGAACTGTGCCGCTTCTGGCAGCCATTTTGCGATCAGCGCGTTGAGTGAGCCATCCGCCTTCATAGACTGGATCGCCGTGTTGAATTTCTCGCGCAGCTCACCGTCGCTTTCGCGGATACCGAGGCCAATACCACCACCGAGCAACTCGTCTTGCTCGAGCAATTGCAAATCACCATCTTCTTCGGCAATCGGTGCGAGGAAGGACTTATCGGCCAGAACCGCATCCGCTTCGCCGTTTTTCACGGCAGCAACGGTTTCTTCTGGTGTCGCAAATTCAACAAGTGTCGCGCCTTCCATGGAGGCGATGTGGCTTGCCTGAATTGTACCAGCTTGAGCCGCGATGACTGCGCCCGACAGGTCTAACTCACCCATGGCGAGATAGGAGGACGGATCGGGCAAGGTGTAGGGGTCGGAGAAGTCGATGACTTCGTCACGCTCGTCTGTGATGGACATGCCCGCGATGATCACGTCGTAGTTGCCGGATACAAGGTTCGGGATGATGCTGTCCCACTCGTTTGTGACCCACTCGCATGTCAGCTCGGCACGCGCGCAGAGCTCGTCGCCCACTGCACGCTCGAAACCGTCAACCTCGCCCGCGTCGTTGAGGAAGTTGTAGGGGGGGTAGGCGCCTTCGGTGCCGAGGCGGATGGTTTTGCCGTGGCCATCGGCCATCGCCATGCCAGCCGTGAGGGCCAAGCCTGCTGTAATAGCCAGTGCAGAAGTCGCAAGAATAAGGTTTTTCATTTGGTGTCTCCCAGGTTTTACCATTTACGGTTTATGCGGCGTGGGTTGCAGAGAGGAACCCGCGCAGTCGCTCTGATTTGGGTGCTCCGAATAACGTCTCGGGGCTCCCTTGTTCTTCGATCAGGCCGTTGTGCAGGAACACAACCGTGTCAGATACGTCAGCGGCCAGTTTCATATCATGTGTGACGATCATCATGGTTCGGCCCTCGGCGGCCAGATCCTTGATCACCTTGATGACTTCTTGCTCCAGCTCGGGATCGAGTGCGCTGGTCGGCTCATCAAACAGCAGCGCTTCGGGCTCCATACACAGCGCACGTGCAATAGCGGCGCGTTGCTGCTGACCACCGGAAAGTTGGGCAGGATAGACGTTACATTTATCGCCGATGCCTACCTTTTCGAGATAGGCGCGCGCGGACTTTTCGACCTCTGCGCGGTCGCGGTGCAGCACAGTTACGGGTGCTTCCATAACATTCTCGAGAATGGTCATGTGGGCCCAAAGGTTGAACTGTTGAAACACCATGCTGAGGTTCGTGCGGATGCGAAGAACTTGCTGTGCATCGGCGGGGCGACGATTGTGGGTATTGCCGCGCCACGTGACGGGCTCTCCATTGAAAAGAAGCTCGCCTTGCTGGCTGTCCTCAAGCAGGTTGCAACAGCGCAAAAGGGTAGATTTTCCCGATCCCGATGAGCCGATGAGCGAGATAACGTGGCCGCGGGGGGCTGCGATGCTCACACCCTTCAACACTTCCAAAGCGCCATACGCTTTGTGCAGGTCGCGGATTTCGATAACGGGTATGTCTGCTGTCACGTTTGGGCCATCTGTTGCAAGTGCAGCGCAGATAAGACGCGAGAATCAATCCATATGCAACGTGCAATGGGCCGGCCCTGTAACTTCCCCGCGGTAAAGGTGTCAGCGCTCGGCGCGTTGGCGTGCTTGGGCACTATCCATGTCGGTAATGCCCAGCAAATTTGTAACGAGCCGAAGCAGCGCGTCTTCTTCTTTCGCGCGGCTTCCATCAGCAAGTGCGACCTGCCAAAGCGCTTCCACCACTGCGAGGCGGTCTTCGTAAGGCACAGCGTCTTTGATCGCGCGGGTGAAACGCACTGTATCCGGGGCCTCGGATTCGAGAACCTCGGCATCTGCCAGCAATGAGTCGCGCTCCCCTTCTCCAAGAGCGTAGCGGGCGCTAATAATGCTCTGAATGCGCGTCCGTTCAGACGTACTATAGTCATGGTCCGAGCGCGCGACACGCACCAGCAAAGCAGTCATGGCAAGGCGTGCATCGCCATCGGGAAGTGGAGCGGGGGCTGGATCAGTCAGCCTTTTGATAAAATCTGCAAACATGAGTTTCTATCTAAGGCGCTCTGGACGTTTTACAATTCGCCAAGGGCATTTTTTCGCGCTTCGGCAATATCGGCATCGCTAAGGCCAAGGGCCGTCTCGATAGCGAGCAGTTGTACTTCTTCATCGTCATCGCGGCGACCGTCAGCCATGGCAACAGACCACATCGCGTGACCCAGCGCCTTGCGGTCATCATAGGCAACTTCTTCGCGCACGATCTTTGTGAATTCTGCTGTCCCGGGGGCATGCCGTTCCAGCGCTTCACATTCAGCGCGCAGTTTGGCCGCCTCGAGAGGTTTGAGGTGGAAGGTCGCACTTAAAATCTTGTCGATCTGGGCCACTTCAGCAGCGAGGTATTGACGATTGGCCAAGGCTACGCGCACCAGCAACGCACCAAGTGCAAGCTGGGGGTTTGGCTGTGGAAGAGGCTTGGGCGAGGGCGCACGGCGCGGGAAAAGGCGTTCTAACATAGCAGTTTGTTAACTTAGATCGGGGATTTTGCCAAACCTAATCGTATCAATTGCGATCCCTTGGGGGTCGGTGTTGTTCACAACCACCCCTGCAATATCATCTGCCCCTTCCATCCGCATGAAAGCAATGGCAAATTCTCCGACCGGGCTGACAGGAACCTGTGCCAACAATGTGCCATCGCGGGCCAGAAACAGGATATTGGCGCGGCCCTGCTCGCCACCGCGCATATCAATCGAGAGGGCGGACTGGTCGCTGTCAAATAGGATGGCTATAGCCCCTTCACCCTGTGCGTCGCGTTTTGGAAAACCTGCGTGGCCATAGCCGTTCAGGACTGCAACGCCCATAAAACTTACCACCGAAAGGTTTTGCCCCTGCGCACCGGGCAGCAGGGTCAAAGGTGCAAAGGCGGGGCCTGCAACAGAATCATGGGCACCTGCGGTTGAAAGAATCTGGCCTGCAAACCGCTCCCCGAATTGCGCACCACTTAGTGCCAGCACGTCGTCAACCGCATAGCCGGGGCCATAACCCGAGCGGGTCTCGTCGAATGTGATAATTTCGGGGAGAACAAGGCTGTCTGGATCGACAAGGCAGACGGCATTCCCGCAGGCGAGTGCGGGCAGGGGCATGAGGGCGAGGATTAGGGCGCTAAGATATCTCATAGCATCATCCTAACACAATCTAGACCTCATAGCCCTCTATTATTACGAGGCTTCCGTCAGAAACAGTCATGCGGATGTCTTTTGCGTTCTGGTATCCGGGGCTCTCATAACAGGCGACGGCATCAGCATAGCTGGGGAATTCGATGACAACGGTGCGGGCATGGGCTTTGCCTTCGCGGACCTGTTGGGTGCCGCCGCGCACAAGGAATTTTGCGCCATAATCAGCAAAGGGTTTGGCGTTTGCAACGCGGTATTTCTCATAGATCGCCGCATCGCGGACATCCATGTTTCCGATCCAGTAACCCTTTTTAGGCATTGTACTCTTCCTCCCGATTGTATCGCGATCTTAGCGTAGCTTTGCGTAGTCTTTCGCCAGCCGCTTGGCCTCATCCGCTAAGCCGTAGGGCGGGTTTAGCACAAACATGCCCGACCCTACCATCCCGTGCCCTGGACGGGCGGGGGGGAAGCGGACCTCGTGGCGCAGCGCGCCTGCGAATTGGGTGCTTAGCGCTTCCAACATCGGCTCGTGCGCACGGCTGGTCAGCAGCGGGTACCACAGGGCGATGATGCCGACATTCCACGCGCGGTGAAGCTTGGCTATGTGGCGGAAGATATTGGTATAATCTTCCTTTATCTCATAGCTGGGATCGATCAGCAGCAGGCCGCGGCGGGGCATGGGCGGACATAAGGCAAAGGCCGTTTCGAACCCGTCGCGCAGATGGATTTTGGCACCCGTTGGCGACATGGCAAGCTCCAAGGCGGCGTGTTCGCGGGGGTGCAATTCGGCCAGATGGATGGTGTCAGTGGGGCGCAGCAGATGGGCGGCGATTAGCGGCGAGCCGGGGTAGGCATTGGGGCCGTCCTCGGCCTTCACACGGTCCAGCACGCGGGCATAGGGATGATCTGCGCTAAACCATTTGCGGGATTGGGTAATTCCCGCCGCAGCCTCACCGGTTTTGAGGGCTTCCTCGGCCTGCAAATCATAGAGCGCACGGCCTGCATGCGTCTCGATGTAGGTGAGCGGTTTATCCTTGGCCGTAAGGTAATCGAGCATCCATGCGAGCAGGGCGTGTTTGTGGACATCGGCCAGATTTCCAGCGTGATAGATATGTTGATAACTGAGCATACAAGCGGTGTAGCGGATGGGGGCGTATGCGCAACGGTTAATGCGCGGATTTGGTCTGGGGGCGGCATATGGGGGTTAACGCCATAACAGAGCGAGATTTGGTGGGGGTGCCTTGCGCATACTCCGCGTACCCCCCCTGTACACCGCCCGAGACAGAGATTGGAGGATTAAGGGTGCGTGCGGTGCATGGGTTAGGCGGAGATGAAGGGCGACAGCCGCATGGCAAGTTTGGCTGCCCTTGATCTGAAATGGGTGGGCGTGCCAGAATTGCTCAGAAGCCACCGCGTTGGCGAAAAGGGTCAGAAGCCACCGCGGCGGCGAAAAGGGATGAGCAGAATGATTGCCTATGTGACGGTTGGTGCGGATGACATTGAGGGTGCGAGACGGTTTTACGATGCGTTTCTGCCTGTGCTTGGTTACGGGCTTGAACAAGGTCCCGAGGGCTTGAGCTATGCGCTGCCTGTGGAAGCGGGGCAGTCGCCTGTCTATCCAGATTTCTACATCAAGCCGACCTTTGACGGGCAGCCTGCAACGGCGGGAAACGGGACGATGGTGGCGTTTGAAGCGCGTGGTCAAAGTCAGGTGCGCGCACTCCATGCGGCGGCCGTTGCCGCTGGCGGAGTGGACGAGGGGCAACCGGGGTTCCGCGCGTCATACGGTCCGCATTTTTATGTGAGTTATTTGCGCGATCCACAGGGCAACAAGATTGCTCTGTTTTCAAGTGACCCGAGTGAGCCTTCGCGCGATTAGACCAGCCGAGACATGTCCTTGGCCGCTTTTACGAAGCCTTTGAACAGGGGATGGGGCTTGAACGGTTTTGACTTCAGCTCGGGATGAAACTGCACGCCGATGAACCATGGATGATCTGACCATTCCACGATCTCGGGAAGTTTGCCGTCGGGGGACATGCCGGAGAAACTCATCCCTGCTTTTTCCAACTGCTCGCGGTAGGCGATGTCTACCTCATAGCGGTGGCGGTGGCGCTCGTCGATTTTGGTAGTGCCGTAGACCTCAGCGACTTTTGAGCCTTCTTTGAGGGTCGCGTCGTAGGCGCCAAGGCGCATGGTGCCGCCTTTGTCATCGCCGACTTTACGCTCGACCTTATGGTTGCCCTGCACCCATTCTTTGAGGTGGTAGACGACAGGTTCGAAGCGTTTTTTGCCTGCGGATTCGTGGTCGAATTCCTCGGAACCTGCGGTTGAGAGGCCCGCGACGTTGCGGGCGGCCTCGATCACGGCCATTTGCATGCCCAGACAGATGCCGAGATAGGGCACTTTATGCTCGCGTGCGTATTGGGCGGCGCGGATTTTACCTTCGGTGCCGCGTTCGCCAAAGCCGCCCGGGACAAGGATAGCGTGGTAGCCCTCAAGTTGGGTGGCGACGTCGTCGGATTTCTCGAAGACTTCGGCATCGACCCATTCGATTTTTACGCGCACACGGTTGGCCATGCCGCCGTGGGTCAGTGCTTCGGCGATCGATTTATATGCATCGCCAAGCTGGGTGTATTTGCCGACAATTGCGACTTTTACTTCGCCTTCGGGGTTGTGGATGCGGTCGTAGACGTCGTTCCAGATGCGCAGGTCAGGCTTGGGCGCGGGGGAGATATCAAAGGCGTCGAGGACGGCCTGATCAAGCCCTTGGGCGTGGTAGGCCAGCGGTGCCTCATAGATGGATTTCAGATCGTAAGCAGCGACAACTGATTCTTTGCGCACGTTACAGAAGAGGGCAATCTTCTCGCGCTCTTTCTCGGGGATGGGATGTTCGGATCGGCAGACGAGGATGTCGGGCGCGATGCCGATGGATTGGAGTTCTTTGACCGAGTGTTGGGTGGGTTTGGTTTTCAATTCTCCGCTGGCCGCGAGGTAGGGCAGCAGCGTGAGATGCATGAAGATACACTGGCCGCGCGGTTTGTCGTGGGAGAACTGGCGGATCGCCTCAAAGAAGGGCAGGCCTTCGATGTCGCCCACAGTGCCGCCGATTTCGCAGAGCATAAAGTCGACTTCGTCTTCGCCAATGGCGAGGAAGTCTTTGATTTCATTGGTAACGTGGGGGATGACTTGGATTGTCTTGCCCAGATAATCGCCGCGACGCTCTTTCTCCAGCACAGTGGAGTAGACGCGGCCCGAGGAGATGGAATCAGTTTTGCGTGCGCTCACACCTGTGAACCGCTCGTAGTGACCCAGATCGAGGTCGGTTTCTGCGCCATCGTCTGTGACGAACACTTCGCCATGCTCGAACGGGGACATCGTACCAGGATCGACGTTGAGGTAGGGATCAAGTTTGCGCAGGCGGACAGAGTAGCCGCGTGCCTGCAGGAGTGCGCCGAGGGCTGCGGATGCAAGACCTTTGCCAAGTGAGGATACAACACCGCCGGTGATGAAAATGTAGCGTGCCATTGTCTGGTCTCTCCCGTGCGCGAATTTGCGTCTTTTCTGCGTCTATTAGGCCTGTTCGGAACACGCCCAAGCGGGTGCAATATGCACACCCCACGGGAGTTCATTGTAGCAGGATTCGGAAAGGCAAGGCAAGGCGAGGTGGGCTACATGTTGTAGCTAAAATCGCATCTGCCTCATCTTGTTGAGGTTTTAGTTAATCAAGTGTTGGAACCAGCGGTGTGTTGTCGCCATCAATGGGCGGCAGCAGGTTGTTGAGGTCCGGCGTTGGTACATCGCTTTGGTTCAGCGCGGGGGGCGATGCGGTCAAACGGTCGAGCACGGAGGAGCCTGCGGATTTCTGTGCTGTTACAATGGTCAAGGTGATGGAAGTCACGACGAAGGCCATGCCCAAAATCCATGTTACTTTGCTCATGGGTGTTGCTGGCGGTCTGCCAGAGTTGCCGCCACCGCCGCCACCAATGCCGAGGCCACCGCCCTCCGAGCGTTGAAGCAGCACAACTGCGATCAAGGCAAGCGCGAGAATAAGGTGGACGATCAGGACGACATTTTCCATGGGGTGCTGGCTGCTCTTTGCTGGGTCGGTTTGGGGGTATCTAGGCAAGTTTGGGTTTGGGGGCAAGGGAGGATGCGCCGTCAAATGGTGCAGGTAGGGCGTAGACAAGCAGTTTATTGCGGGGCAAGCTGTATCTTATGCCCCATGACCACCATGACCATGATCACCCGCACACCCTCTTGCCGCCCGCACCTGCGCTGCGGGTAAAGGCATTGGAAACCATCCTGACGCAAAAGGGGCTGGTGGATGCCGCCGCACTTGATGTGATTATCGACACTTATGAAAACAAGATCGGGCCACGCAATGGCGCGCATGTTGTGGCCAAGGCGTGGAGTGACCCTGCGTTTGCCCAAGCGCTGCGGACGGATGCGGATAAGGTGCTGAGCGAGCTTGGATATTACGGACGGCAAGGTGAGCATATGGTGGTGGTCGAGAACACGCCGCAGACGCATAACATGGTCGTGTGTACGCTGTGCAGTTGCTATCCTTGGCCGCTGTTGGGGATACCGCCGGGGTGGTATAAATCCGATGCCTACCGTGCGCGTGCCGTGCGCGAGCCGCGTGCAGTATTGGCTGATTTTGGTGTGAGCCTGCCCGAGCAGACTGCGGTGCGGGTTTGGGATTCGACGGCGGAGGTGCGCTATCTAGTGTTGCCGATGAGGCCTGAAGGGTCGGAAGGGTTGTCGGAAGAAGCGTTGATGGATCTGGTGACGCGGGACAGTATGATCGGCACGGGTTTGGCGAAGGATAGATCGTGACACGCGTCCACGACATGGGCGGGCGGTTTGGCGATGGTCCTGTGATACCTGAAGACGAGAATGTGAAATTCCATGCCGACTGGCATCCGCGTGCGCTGGCGATTGTGCTGGCCTCTGGCAGCTTGGGAAAATGGAATATTGACGTTTCGCGCCACGCGCGGGAGTGTTTGGCGCCGAAGGATTACACGGCCTTTAGCTATTACGAGAAATGGATGGGCGGTTTGGCGGCTTTGCTGGTCGAGACGGGGGTGCTGACGCGCGACGAGCTGGCGGGGCAGACGGATGGTCAGATCAGTGAATTGGCAACGAAGAAGCTGACGGCGGATCAGGTGGCAGGCGTGCTGGCGCGGGGTGGCCCTGCGGACCGCGAGAGTAATGTGGCTCCTGCGTTTGAGATCGGGGATGAAGTGGTGACGCGGCGGATTGCGGAAAATGTACTGGTCTCTGGCGGGCATACGCGGTTGCCGTCTTATGCAGCCGGCGCGCGAGGGCGGATCATGCGGTATCATGGCACCCATGTTTTGCCTGACAGCAATGCGCATGGGTTGGGGGAGGCGCCAGAACCGCTCTATGCGGTGGTGTTTCCGGCCTCTGAGCTGTGGCAGCACCCTGAGCACCCGCGCGATGAAGTCGTGTTGGACCTTTGGCAAAGCTATTTGGAGGCTGTATGAGCGCACCTGAACCTGTGTTTGAAGCGCCGTGGCACGCGCAGCTTTTTGCGCTGACGGTGCATCTCAATGAGGCGGGGCATTTTGCGTGGCCTGATTGGGCGGAGCGATTCTCGGCCACGTTGAAGCGGCATGGGATGGCTAAGGATTTGAACGGCGGGGATGATTATTTCACCGCTTGGTTAGAGACGCTTGAGAGTTTTTTGGCGGAAGTTGATATGGCAGCGCCTGAGACGGTCGAGGAAATGAGGGCCGCTTGGGAGCGGGCGTATTTGTCCACTGAACATGGTAAGCCTGTTACGTTGCCAAAAAGTGCGGGGGATGGGGCGCTTTAAGCCTTAAGGCTTAAAGCGCCCTCCCACCGACCCCATCATGCATCGACATCATCTACGTCTGCTTGGCCCGAGAGGGCGCGGCGCACGATGCTCCAGCTGAGGCCGATGGCCAGCACAAAGCTGAGGGCGATGAGGCCGAGCCAGACGTTAAAGCTGGGGTCGTCAAGGCGCAGAACGCCCAGATCATAGAGTACCCAAAGACCTGCGCCCACAACCGCCAACACGAGCAGCATGCCGAAAGAGCCAATGCTGCGCAGGGTGGCGCGCAGGTAAATAATGTAACCAATCATCAGGAACAGCCCGATAAGCACCGCGATGGACATATTCATGCTGCCGTAGCTGCGTGCCCATTGCACATAATTATACTCGGTCGGGTTGAAGGTCAGTGCCAGCAGTGCAAATGCGCAAATCCAGCGGATGATAAAGCCCATGGCAGCGTGTCCTTTGATCAATTTCGGCG
Source organism: uncultured Sulfitobacter sp. (assembly GCF_947499945.1). GTDB lineage: Bacteria > Pseudomonadota > Alphaproteobacteria > Rhodobacterales > Rhodobacteraceae > Sulfitobacter. The sequence goes on from NZ_CANMQD010000002.1 coordinate 533,427, forward strand.
CAATATCGGGGGCTGTGCATCAAAAGTCTATGGGATGATGTAAGTTTGCGGTTTCGCGTGGGGGCATGGACCGCTATTAGGGGCACGGATTTGGATTGCGCACGCCGCGCGTCTCCCGCTGCTTTGAGAGGAATATCATGGCCAATGTTGTTGTCGTAGGCGCCCAATGGGGTGACGAAGGTAAAGGCAAGATCGTCGACTGGCTCTCGGAGCGGGCGGATGTGATCGCGCGTTTTCAGGGCGGGCATAACGCAGGGCACACGCTGGTGATTGATGGCGAAGTGTTCAAGCTGTCGCTGCTGCCATCGGGGATTGTACGCGGTGGTAAGTTGTCGGTGATTGGCAACGGTGTTGTGCTGGATCCTTGGCATCTGGAAAAAGAGATCGCGGGACTGCGAAAGCAGGGTGTGACGATCACGCCAGAGACGCTGATGATTGCGGAGAATACGCCGCTGATCCTGCCGATCCATGGTGAATTGGACCGCGCACGCGAAGAGCAGACAGCAGTGGCCAAGATTGGCACAACGGGGCGCGGCATCGGGCCTGCCTATGAGGATAAAGTGGGTCGGCGTTCGGTTCGGGTGGCTGATCTGGCCGACGATGCGACGCTTGAGCTGCGGGTTGATCGTGCGCTGGTGCATCACGATGCGTTGCGCCGTGGGCTTGGTCTTGAGCCTGTCGACCGTGCGCGTTTGCTTGCGGATTTGCGGGCGATTGCGCCGAGCGTTTTGGAGTATGCCGCACCCGTATGGAAAGTGCTGAATGAAAAGCGCAAAGCGGGTAAGCGGATTTTGTTTGAGGGGGCGCAGGGGGCGCTGCTTGACATTGATTTCGGGACTTATCCGTTTGTGACTTCTTCCAATGTGATTGCGGGGCAGGCGGCGACTGGAACGGGCATCGGGCCAGGCTCGATCGATTTTGTTCTGGGGATTGTGAAGGCCTATACCACCCGCGTGGGTGAGGGGCCGTTTCCGGCAGAGTTGAATGATGCGGACGGGCAGCGTTTGGGCGAGCGGGGCCATGAATTTGGCACTGTGACAGGCCGCAAGCGGCGCTGTGGCTGGTTTGATGCGGTTCTGGTGCGCCAGACCTGTGCGACCTCTGGCGTCAACGGGATTTCGTTTACAAAGCTGGATGTGCTCGACGGGTTCGAGACTTTGAAAATCTGTGTGGCTTATGAGCTGGACGGCAAGCGGCTGGATTACCTGCCCACTGCGGCGGACCAGCAGGCACGTTGCACGCCGATTTATGAAGAGATGCCGGGGTGGTCTGAGTCGACCGAGGGTGCGCGCTCTTGGGCGGATTTGCCTGCGGAAGCGATCAAATACGTGCGCCGTGTGGAGGAACTGATCGAGTGTCCTGTGGCGCTGTTGTCGACCTCGCCCGAGCGTGAGGACACGATTTTGGTCACGGACCCCTTTGCGGACTGATTGTCGCAATTGAAAATAATGCGGGGTGGGCCAAGTCTGGTGTATCTCGTAAATCGATAGAGGAAAAGATGATGGCCCTGAGTTACAAAGCCCGCCGCCGTTGGTCCCTGTTTTTGCTGCTAGTGGCGCTGCCTGTTTATATTGTGTTTATGGTTTGGGGCATTGCGCAGTTTGACCGTCCGCCATTTTGGGTCGAGCTTTTGATCTATGTGGGTTCTGGTGTGATCTGGGCGTTTCCGTTGAAGGCGGTGTTCAAAGGGGTGGGGCAGGCCGATCCTGACGCGCCACATGATCCGCTGGCATGAAGGCTGCTGTTCCCATCTTGCGTAGTTTTGACGAAGCGGCGGCAAAGGCATTTTACATTGATTTTCTGGGGTTCAAAATTTTATTCGAACATCGGTTCGGTGAGGATGCGCCGCTGTACTTCGCTGTGAAGCAGGGCGCGTGTGAATTGCACTTGTCTGAGCATTTTGGTGATGGAACACCGGGGACTTTTGTACGGATTGAAGTTGAGGATGTCGCGGATATGTCTGCTATGCTGAACGCCAAGAAGTTCAAGAATGCCAAGCCGGGATGGCAGCGGCAGGAATGGGGGTGGGATGAGATGAGCATTTCCGACCCTGGGGGTAACAAACTGATTTTTGCGTCACCGATACCTCAAGATGTAAAAAAGGCGGACCTGTAAGGCCCGCCTTTTTCATGTTCGGTGTGAAAGAGTTCAGCCTGCTGCACGTTTGGCCGGTTTGAACCCGATCTGGTCGGAAGCCTGAAAACGGCCTCCTTTCATTTTCTCGATCTTACCCTCGCGCAGGAGTTTGCCAAAAGAGCGCAAGCTGTCTTCACGGGTGAAGTTCTCTTTTTCCACCTGACGCACTTTTGTCATGAGCTGTGGACGCGAGAACTGCTCATGGCCCTCAACAAAGGACAGGTAAGCGGCAGCAGCTTCGAGCAGATCGGGCAGTTTGGTTGCGCCCATCTGATCTGCAAAATCTGCAAAATCCTCGCTTTGCTGTGCTGCGTGAGGCGCAGGCGTCGGGGCAGCAGCAACACGGCGCGGACGTACCGGCGCCACTCTTTTGATCTCGCCTGTGTCGATGCGCTGCTCTGCAACCAATTTGAGGGGGGCCGGACGCGGCTCTGCAGGGCGCTCGGTACGGGTGCGCTCTCCTGACACGGGACGGCGCGGACGAACCACACTGGCCAGATCGTCGCGATAAGCTTCATCGGCTTCTTCGTTGTCATCTGTCCCTACGACAGCTTCGTCCGCTTTTTTCGCGGCAACAGCGGCGCGCAGGTGGGCAAAGGCGTCTCGGCGCGTTGCGGCTTCTGGCTCTTCCATTTGCTGTTCACTTTCCTCCATCAGACGGGAAAAATCCTCATCCGCGGGGGCGCGTATACGTGCGCGGGGCGCAACGGCGGCTTGCACCGCGAAGTCGTCTTCGTCGTCTTCGAATTCGTCTGCTGATGCCATATCGGCTTCAAGCTCGGCCAATTCACGTGCAAGCGCTTCTTCTTCCTCGTCGCTGAGGGTGGAACGGCTGGCAAGCGGTGCTTTTCGCAGATGGTTTGCGGGTGCTTCATCCTCCTCCTCTTCGTCGTCGTCGTATTCTTCCAACTGGCCGGACTGAATTGCCGCCTCTAATGTCGCTCGCTTTACCTTGAGAACGCGGGTGCGGGGGGCTGGCTTTGGCGCGACGGGTGCGGGTGCTTCGGGCTCAACTTCATCGGTATCATCCTCACCTGTCTCGTCTTCTTCAAAGAGATTTTCATCGGTCAGAGACACGTCGTCAGCACCGGCCTCGACGCTGTCCATTGTGGCGAGGATGTTACCAGTTGTGGTGTCATCTTCATCTTCGTCGTCAAAGTAGTCTTCGTCGTCGTCATAGTTTTCTTCGTCACCATAGTTGGCGGGCAAAGCAGAAGTATCTGTCTCGCCTTCCAGACGGCTTAGGATTGCGGCGATGTCATCATCGTCGCTCTCGCCATCTGTATCAGCGTGCTCTTTATCATAGGTATCATCATCGGCGGTTTCGAATTCGTCATCAGCTTCCAACGCGTCCTCAAGATCGCGAAGGGTGTCGGCGAGCACATCCGTTGATGTCTCTTCTTCGTCCTCAATGTCTGCGATCTCGTCGATGATTTTAGCAGCGGGTGCAACGGTTGCATCTGCGTGTTGGTCCTCGGAATAGTCAGGCGCAGCAACGGCTTCGCCCTGTTGTGAGACAACGGCGCGGATCCGCTTGAGTTTGTCCGCAATGCTGTCAGCTTTTGCACGGTCCTGTGCAGGGGTCGCGTCGTCCTCAAAGTCGTCCAGAGCTGTTTTTGTAGATGGATCGGCAGAGCTTCCCTCAGCAAAAAAGGCTTCAACGTCTTCATCAGGCAAGCTTGGCACGATTACACGTTCGGCTTCAGCTGATTTTACAGGGGCGGCTTCGGGCTCGGCTTTGACCTCTGCCTTTGGGGCTTCCTCCGGCACAACAGCTTCTTTGATGTCATGATCAACTGCGAATGTCTTGGTTTTTGTGACGATGCGGGGCTTTGGTGCAGTCAGGCTTACCTTGACCGTTGGCGTTTCTGTCTCCGGCGCTTTGGCTTGAACCTTGGCGGCTGCTGCTTCTTCCTGCTTTGCAGCTGCTGCTTCTGATGCCGCTTGTTCTTTGGTTGCTTTCTCAACAGTAGCGCCGGCGATTGCTTCGGCTACATCCTCAACAGCGTCGGATGCCACGAGAGCAGCGGCCTGTTGCGGTGCACTTTGGGCGGAAAGGACGATACGGCCCTTGTCTTCGCGTGCTTCTACATGCCGCGAAATCTCGCGCTCTGCGATGCGGGCCAGCATTTGTGCGTCTGGCTGGACCGGTTCAGCGCCGAAATATCGGTCATCGGCGGAAAGATCGCGAAAATACTCCGCGATAGCTTTCATCGTGCCAAAGGAATCATCGAACCCCTCAAGCGTGCACGAAAAAGTACCATAAGAGACGGTAAGAATTTTGTTGTTGTTAATCATCGGATGCTCGTCCTCTGCGTATTAATTGGGACTTGTTTACCATGAAAGCCAAGGCCAAAGCGGCCCGAAACTGTGCCAGACGCGGTATCATTGTGTGGCGATATTGTGGTCATCCGCCAATTTCGGCATGTAAGTGCCATGTATATTACCCCGTCTAAAGCCATTCTGAGCAGTTCCCGTCCTATCGCGTTCCTCGGTGGGGGACATGCTAGCGCGCCAGACCTTGCGGATGCGTTAACCATCTGCGGCAAACTCGTCGCTGTGGATGGTGGTCTTGTGGCGGCGCAAACGGCCGGACGGATGCCCGATGCCGTGATCGGTGATATGGACAGCGCCCCCCCAGAGGCATTGGCCCAAGTGCCGCAGGAGCGTCGGCACCACGTAAGTGAACAACAATCCACCGATTTCGACAAGGCTCTTCGCAGTGTGGACGCACCTGTCGTGGTTGGTGTGGGATTTTGCGGGGGACGAGTGGATCATCAAATGGCGGCGTTTCATACGCTGCTGGTGCATGCGGACAGGCCCTGCATTCTCATCGCTGAACACGAGGTGATTGCGCTGGCACCGCCGCAGCTTTCGCTGGATATGGGGGCGGGAGAGGTGGTGTCGCTTTACCCGATGCTCCCTGTGCAGGGGCGCAGTGCAGGGTTGGAATGGCCGATTGACGGGCTGGCGTTTGACCCGGCGCGGTTTATTGGCACATCGAACCGTGCTTTGGGGAAAGTGACCTTGGTGATGGACGCGCCGGGTATGTTGTTGATCGTGCCGAAGCACTATCTCAAACCGCTGGTGGCGCATTTTGTGCAAGGCGGCGTGCGCTGGCCTGCTCGCGCAGCAGAACATATATCCCCGCCGTGATGGTGAGCGCGATGCCGTAGGCGGCGAGGCTGTCGGGCAGTTCCGAAAATAGCCAGAAACCGACGGCAGTGGCCACAGGAATTTCGAGATATTGCATGGGGGCGAGTGTGGCGCTGGGCGCGAACCGCAGGGACCATGTCATCATCAGGTGTGCGAGCGTGCCGAGAACGCCGATCGCGAGCAGCATTTTAAGCTCCCATGCGTTTGGTTGGATCAGGGCTAGCGGTGTGAAGTCCGCCCACATGCCAAGAGCCATGAAGGGTGCGAGAATCGCGACAGCAATGATGCCGCTGACGGCTTGGAGGGCAATCGGGTCCACTTCGCGCGCGATCTGGCGAGTGGTGAGCATGAAGAGCGCAAAGATGATTGCTACGGCGACGGGTAGCAGGGCGATCCATCCTACGGCGAGGAAGTTGGGCTGGATCACTAGTAGCGTGCCGATGAAACCGATTGCGCAGGCCGCAATGCGGTGGGGGCCGACTTCCTCACCCAGCACAAAATGACCCAGCAGCAGCATGAAAAAGGGCATGACGAATGCGATGGCGACGGCGTCAGCGAGAGGCAGGAACTGAAGCGACGTGAACATGCAGCCGATGCCGAGGATGTGGAGGACAGTGCGGATTGTTGCGAGACGCCATGCGCGGGGCGATAGGCGCCACGGCATTGCATAGATCACGACGAGCGGGATCAGAAGTATGGCCTGAACGCCGAACCTCACCAGAACGAGTTGGCCAAGTGGGATCGTTGCACCGAGCAGTTTGGCGAGTGCGTCGCCGAGCGGAGCAAGGATGCAAAAGCCGAGCATGAGGGTGATGCCGAGAATGGGTCTGTCTGGTGTCATACCTCAAGGGGTAGAGCGGCAGATTAGGTGTGGCAAGGATGATGTCTGGGGAAGGGATTTTTTCGGAAAACATAGGGGTTGAATTCTTCAAAAACTTTTATGCTTGGCGTAGGCGGGGCACGTGATGCCCCGCCTGTCCTATTTACAGCAGGTCGAGAAGAGCCTTTGCCGCTGCCTCGGAGGAGGCGGGGTTCTGGCCAGTGACCAGCTTGCCGTCTGTGGTTACGAAGCTGGCCCAGTCGTCGCCCTTGAGATAGACGCCGCCGTTTGCTTTGAGCATGTCCTCGACCAAGAAAGGTACAACATCGGTGAGGCCGACACCTTCTTCTTCGGTATTGGTGAAGCCAGTAACTTTCTTGCCTGCGACCAGCGGTTTGTCGTTGATCTTTGTGTGTTTGAAGATCGCAGGGGCATGGCAAACGGCACCGATGGGTAGGTCGTGCTCTGCAAAGCTCTCGATTATACGAATGCTGTCGGCATCTTCGGCGAGATCCCAGAGCGGGCCATGGCCACCGGGGTAGAAGACGGCGTCGTAGCCTTCAGCGGTGATCTCGGAAAGGACGCGTGTGGAGGCGAGGGCCGCTTGGGCATCGTCGTCTGATTTGAAGCGCTTGGTGGCTTCGGTCTGGGCGTCTTCACTGTCGCTTTTTGGATCAAGGGGCGGTTGGCCACCTTTGGGCGAGGCCAGTGTGATCGTCGCACCTGCGTCTTTGAGCACGTAATAGGGGGCGGCGAATTCTTCGAGCCAGAAGCCTGTCTTTTCGCCTGTATCGCCGAGTTTGTCGTGGGAAGTGAGGATCATCAAAATATTCATGGGGTGTCCTGTCTGTTGCCAAGGCGTGCGGAAATTGCATGCGTCGGGGAGACAACGGACCTAAGCGCTGCGGGTTCCTTATGAAACAGATGACGGTGCGTCAGACACGCGATCAGCAGTTGGGGACGTTGACGGCGAGGCCGCCGAGGGATGTTTCTTTGTACTTCTCGCTCATGTCCGCGCCTGTCTGGCGCATTGTCTCGATGCAGGCATCCAGCGGGACGAGGTGTGTGCCGTCGCCGCGCAGGGCCAATGATGCAGCGGAGACTGCTTTGATCGCACCGAGGCCATTGCGCTCGATACACGGCACTTGGACCAGACCGCGCACGGGATCGCAGGTCATGCCGAGATGGTGCTCTAGGGCGATTTCGGCGGCGTTCTCGACCTGCTCGGGCGTGCCACCCATCACGGCGCAGAGTGCGCCTGCGGACATGGCAGCGGCGGAGCCTACTTCGGCCTGACACCCTGCTTCTGCGCCGGATATTGAGGCGTTGAATTTCACGAGGCCACCGATGGCGGCGGCGGTGAGCAGGAAGTCCTCGATATGGCTCTCGGAGGCACCTGGTACGTGGTCGAGATAGTAGCGCAGGGTTGCGGGCATGACCCCAGCGGCACCGTTGGTGGGGGCTGTGACGACTTGACCACCCGCCGCGTTCTCCTCGTTGACGGCCATGGCATAGGTGCTCATCCAGTCGTTGATGGTGTGGGGGGCGGCTTGGTTCATGCCGCGCTCTGCCAGCAGGGCGTCATGGATGCCTTTGGCGCGGCGTTTGACGTTTAGGCCACCCGGCAGGATGCCGTCGGTCTCAAGGCCACGGTTGATACAGTCATTCATGACTTGCCACAGGCGTTTGGTGCCTAATTTGAGGTTGTCCGCACCGCCGCGCGACTCCTCGTTGGCGCGTTTCATGCCTGCGATGGTTTTGCCGGACGCTTTTGCCATTTCCAGCATCTCGGCGGCGGATTTGAACGGGAAAGGGACGGGCGCGCCCTCGTCGGTGTCTTTGCCTGCGGCCAGCTCCTCCTCGGTCATGACAAAACCGCCGCCGATGGAGTAGTAGACCTGTCGCATTGTCACGTCCCCTTGGGCGTCAGTTGCCATGAGGGTCATGCCGTTGGCATGGCCGCTGAGGGGATTGTCGTAGTCAAAGATCAGATCGCTTTTGGGGTTGAAGTGCAGCGGGGCAAGGCCGTCTACGGTGATGGTCCGGGTTTGGGCGATTTCTTGCAGCACAGCTTCGGCACTCGAAGCGTCATAGCTCTCGGGGGTGAAACCTGCGAGGCCGAGGATCGTGGCGCGGTCGGTGGCGTGGCCGATGCCGGTAAAGGCAAGGCTGCCGTGTAGCGAGGCGCGCAGGCCTGCGAAGTGGAAGGGCGAGGCGCGCATCTGGTCGAGGAAGCGCGCGGCTGCCACCATTGGTCCCATGGTATGCGAGGAGGACGGGCCAATGCCCACTTTGAACATCTCGAAAACAGATAGGAACATCAGGTGGCACTCCCTTCAGGAGGATTGGCGTAGCTGGGTGCAGAGAATGGTGTTGCCCCCAAACCTTCGGCGGTCTGGGCGGCGTGGATCGCGGGGCGGACCTCAAGGTCTTGGGCCAGTGTGAGCAGTGCGGGGTATTCTTGCAAGTCGAACCAATCGGTATGGTCCACAGGATAGAGGCGGCACCAGCGCAGGACCGCCATAACGTAATAGTCGAGGACATCGGGGGCATGAGGACCGCTATCGCTGTGTAAAGCTTTGCGTGCATCTAGCAGGTCGAGGGCGTCGGGCAGGGTCATTTGTGTAGGGCAGCGCCGGGTGAGGGTTTGTCGTAGCTGGGCCTGCGCAGACAGATCATCGCCAACGTATTTTGCGGGATAAAACAGCATGCGCAGCTGGGCGTGCAGGGTGTTGGAGATAAAAAACAGCCATTTCAGAAAATCACCGCGGTCAGGCGCATCGGGCGCAGGCGCCATTTTGCCGTGCGTGTCGGCGAGCCAGAGCAGGATCGCGCCCGTCTCGAATAAGGGGCCATGATCCGTCTCGAGCACAGGGATCAGGCCTGCAGGATTGAGGGTGCGGTAGGCCGCGCTGTTTTGTGCGCAGCGGCTGCGATCCACCAACACTGTGCGGTACGGCAGTGCCATTTCCTCCAGCACGAGGCGGATAATCAGTGAGGCATTATCGGGGGCATAGTGAAGCACATAGGTCATGGGCATCTTCTAACGCGGGTGCGCAGGCTTTCACGCGCCAAAAGCGACGTTTGGCACCGCGATTCCAGCGCCTGTGCATGCAGGTACCATGAAAGAATGCACGGGGAGTTATTTGATCAGGGTTCCGTTTCGCATTTTTGTGGGGGACCAGTGGCGTTGTTTCGCAAATTGCAGCGGCCAAGGGGTCGCACAGGGGGGCCAAGGCCCCTATAAGGGCGCAACTGCTATAGGAGTCGCATCCATGTCCTCAGATCTGTCCCCCATCGACAAAGCAAAATTTGTGGCGGCCAAACGCGCTGCGGAATTCGTCGAGAACGGGATGCGTGTCGGCCTTGGGACCGGCTCTACCGCTGCGTGGCTGGTGCGCTGCATCGGTGAGATGGTCCGCGACGATGGCCTCAAGATCAAAGGCATTCCGACCTCAAGCCGCACGGCGCAATTGGCGCGTGAAGTAGGCATTGATGTGATCAGTCTGGATGAGGCCAAATGGCTGGACCTGACGATTGACGGGGCGGACGAGTTTGATGGCGATCTTAACCTGATCAAGGGCGGCGGGGGCGCATTGCTGCAAGAAAAGATCGTGGCGACAGCCAGTGACCGCATGATCGTGATTGCCGATATCGGCAAGGAGGTCGAGCATCTGGGTGCTTTCCCGCTGCCCATCGAAGTGATCCCCTTTGGCTGGCAAACGACGCAGGCCTTGGTCGAGGAAACGCTGATTTCAATGGATGTGCTGGGACGCTCCAGCACCCTGCGGATGAACGGCGACCGCCCGTTTATGACGGACGAGGGCAATCATATCCTCGACCTGCACCTCAACCGCATCGGCAATCCGCGCCAGCTTGCGCTGGTGATTAACCAGATGCCCGGTGTGGTCGAGAATGGCCTGTTCATTGATATCTGTGACACAGTTGTGATCGGGTATGGCGACGGACGTGTTGACGTGCGCGACATTAATGAGGGAACTGTCGCGACCGAGCGCCTTGATTTTGTCGAGAGTGATAACCTGTTTTCCGACCTGAGTGACTGAAGGACCCTGTGATGAGCGATTTTGACTATGACCTGTTTGTAATTGGTGGCGGCTCTGGCGGGGTGCGCGCGGCGCGTGTGGCGGCAGGCGAATACGGCGCGAAAGTGGGCCTGGCCGAGGAGAGCCGTTATGGCGGTACCTGTGTGATCCGCGGCTGTGTGCCGAAAAAACTGATGGTTTTTGCCTCTACCTATCGCGACAGTTTTCAGGATGCGCGTGACTATGGCTGGGAGGTTAACGATGGGCCGTTCGACTGGCACAACTTTGCAGGCAAGATGCGTGCCGAGCTCGACCGTCTGGAGGGAATTTACCGCAACCTGCTGGACAACTCCGGCGTTGAGAAGTTTGACGCGCGCGCAACCCTGAAGGATGCGCATACGGTTAAGCTGTCTACGGGTGAGGAAAAGACGGCCAAGCATATTCTGATCGCTACGGGCGGACGACCTGTGCGACCCGAGATGGAAAACGCCGAGTTGGGGTTGGTCTCCGACGACATCTTTGATCTGGAAGCGCTGCCGCGTTCGATGCTGATTGTGGGGGGTGGATACATCGCCTGCGAGTTTGCATGTATTCTGCACGGTCTCGGGGTCGATGTGTCGATGTATTTTCGCGGTGGTCAAATCCTCAACGGGTTTGATGACGAGGCACGGGGCCTAGTGGCGGAGCAGATGCGCACGCGCGGCATCGACATGCATTCGGGGGCGAGCATTCTGGAAATGGAAACCCGCGAAGGCGGCACATGGGTCAAATCCACCATGGGCAAGGAGAAGATATTCGACAAAGTCTTCTTTGCTACGGGGCGTGCGCCCAACTCAAATGATATGGGGCTTGAGGACATTGGTGTCGCGCTGGGCCGCAACGGCGCGATTGAAGTCAATGAGTATAGCCAGACAGGCGTGCCCTCAATTTATGCGATTGGTGATGTGACGGACCGTTTGAACCTCACCCCTGTTGCGATCCGTGAAGGTATGGCATTTGTCAAAACCGTCTTTGGCGGGGAGCCAACCCCCGTGGATCACGATCTGGTCGCCTCTGCCGTCTTCACGCAGCCTGAAATGGGGACTGTGGGTCTGAGCGAGGAAGATGCTGCCGCGCAGGAGGCGATTGAGGTGTATGCGACATCGTTCAAGCCGATGCAGACTGCGTTCGCGGGACGTGATGACCGCGTGATGATGAAGCTGGTTGTGAGCAAGGAGACCCGTGTGGTTTTGGGCTGTCACATCGTCGCACCACAAGCGGGCGAGATGATCCAGATGGCAGGCATCGCTATCAAGATGGGCGCCACAAAAGAGCAGTTTGACCAGACCTGCGCGGTACATCCCACAATGTCCGAGGAATTGGTCACGATGCGAAATCCTGTGCGCGATACCTAAGCGTACTTACTTAAGACTGGATGTGGGCATATCTTGACCGCTCACATCTTGAAATAACCGTGTAGACGCACAGTTTACACTCATACGACAAGCCTGCTCCGGTACGGGGCGACTTAAAGAGGGAAATACATATGGCTGGCAACACAGGCGGTCCTTGGGGCGGCGGTGGCAACACAGGCGGCGGCAACAACGGCGGCGGCAATAACGGTGGCTCGAACGGGGGCGGCGATAATGGCGGCAACCGTGGAAACAACGGCGGCGGCAATGGCGGCGGCGACAAGCCCCCGATCCCCGAGATCGACGAGCTGGTGAAAAAAGGCCAAGAGCAGTTGCGCGTCCTGATGGGCGGCGGTGGCCGTTCTAACGGTGGCGGCGCAAATGGCGGCGGCGGCGGTGGTGCACCGGAGATCACGCGCGGCATGGTCGGTATCGGTGCTGTTGTTGCACTGGTCGCATGGGGTTTCGCCTCCAGCTATACGGTCCGTCCCGAACAGCAATCTATCGAGCTTTTCTTGGGTAAATTCTCTGGCATTGGTACAGAGGGTCTGAACTTTGCCCCTTGGCCCGTTGTGACAGCAGAAGTTTTCGATGTAACAACCAACCGCACAGAGACCCTTGGCATTAGCCGCGGTGGTGCTGGCAACGACGGTTTGATGCTGACCACGGACGAGAACATCGTCGACATTGATTTTCAGGTCGTCTGGAACATCAAGGACGCCGAGCAGTTCAAATTCTCGCTGCGCGATCCTGATGCGTCTGTACGTGCAATTTCCGAATCTGCGATGCGTGAAATTATTGCCCAGTCCGAGCTTGCACCGATCCTAAGCCGTGACCGTGGTCTGGTGGAAGAACAGGTTAAAGCGCTCATTCAATCGACACTGGATAATCGCGAAACAGGCATCAATGTGCTGCGTGTCAACGTGAACAAAGTTGACCCTCCCAGCCGTACCGTCACTGTGACAGCTGCCAATGGTGCAACCGAGCAGGTATCGGTTGTGGATGCGTTCCGCGATGTACAGGCCGCCGAGCAGGAGCGTGACCGCCTGGAGCGCCAGGCCGACGCTTATGCGAACCAGAAAACTGCGGAAGCACGCGGTGAAAGCGCCAAGTTGCTTGAAGCGGCAGAAGGCTACCGTGCGCGCGAGGTCAACGGCGCCATCGGTGAGGCATCACGCTTTGAAGCGGTTCTGACGGAATATTCAGCGGCGCCAGAGGTGACGCGCAAGCGCCTCTATCTGGAGACGATGGAAAAAGTGTTCGGACAAGTGGACAAGATTATTCTTGAAAACAACCAAGGCGACGGAGGCGGACAAGGTGTTGTCCCATATCTGCCGTTGAACGAGTTGCGCCGTAGCGGAGGAAATAACTGATGAACAAGATTAACTTTCTGCTCCCGGTTGTTGCCATCATCGGTGCAGCGATTATGTCTTCCATCTTTGTGGTGGATGAGCGCGAAAAGGCGCTTGTTCTGCGCTTTGGTCAGATCAAACAGGTCCGCACAGAACCTGGTCTGGGATTCAAGGTACCTTTGATAGACGAAGTCGTGCGGTTTGAGGATCGTATCCTGTCGCTTGAGACGCCGCTGATCGAGGTAACACCCTCCGATGACCGCCGTTTGGAAATTGACGCGTTCGTGCTCTACCGCATCGACGACATCGTACAGTACCGCCAAGCGATCGGTTCCGGTGGTGAGGCCCGTGCGGCCAATGACCTAAGCGGTATTCTGGAGTCCCAGATTCGTGCTGTTCTGGGTTCTCAGGGTGTGACCTCCAACACGATCCTGTCACCAGAGCGTTCCGAGTTGATGGACCAGATTCGTGTCCGTGCCGATGCCCGTGCAAACGCGCTGGGCCTCGCAGTTGTTGATGTACGCCTGCGTCAGACCAACCTGCCAGAGCAAAACTTTGACGCGACCCTTCAGCGGATGATTGCCGAGCGCGAGCGTGAAGCAACGGACGAACGTGCGCGGGGTCGTGAAGCGGCCCAGCGTGTGACGGCCCTTGCAGATCGTACCTTCGAAGAGATCATCTCTGAAGCGACCCGTGATGCGCGGATCATCGAAGGTGAAGCGGATGCAGAACGGAACCGTATCTTTGCGAATGCCTACACAAAAGATCCTGAATTCTTTGAGTTCTACCGTTCCTTGGCAGCGTATGAAGAATCCCTGAAAGGCAGCAATTCCACGATGGTTTTGTCACCTGACAGCGAGTTCTTTAACTATCTGCGCTCGGATCAGGGCTCGCGCTCGGACGAGGGTGAGCGAAACTAATCTGCGCAGATCAAGAACTTGGAAAGGGGGCCGCAGAAATCTGCTGGTCCCCTTATTCGTGCGCTAAGTGGATTGTTTGAACTAAGCGCGCACTTGCGCTGTGCAGGGCACCGGTGAGGGAAAGTTTCTATAAATCTGTGTAATGCGCACACAGCTTGGTCAATGCAGGTTGAAATGAACAGAACAAGATACATGTTTCATATTGCGGACAGGCGGCGCACCATGCAGTCTGATAGCCAGTAATATCGCCCCACATAGGGGCATGATTTCGATCAGGAGACGATATATGCAGCCCAAAGCGGTCGCCCAAACACGCGTTAAATCACGGACAAGCCCACTCAGCCCGCTCATGCGCGCAGCCCTGATTGGGGTGATGGCGCTGTCGCTGGTGGTTCTGCAAACGGTCATGGCTTATGCCAAGCCCGAGAGCCTTGCCCCTTTAGCTGAAAAGATCAGTCCTTCGGTAGTGAACATCACCACTTCGACCTTGGTTGAGGGGCGTACAGGGCCACGTGGTATCGTGCCCGAAGGATCCCCGTTTGAGGATTTCTTTCGCGAGTTTCAGGACCGCAACCGTGGAGATGAAGATGGTGCAACACCTGCACCGCGCCGCTCCTCGGCACTGGGTTCGGGCTTTGTCATTTCCGAAGACGGTTATGTGGTGACAAATAACCACGTGATCGAGGGCGCTGACGAGATCACAATCGAGTTTTTTTCGGGCGAGGAGTTGATTGCGAAAGTGATCGGCACGGACCCGAACACTGATATCGCCCTGCTGAAGGTCGAGGCCGACAAACCACTGCCGTTTGTGAGTTTCGGCAACAGTGACGCCGCGCGTGTGGGCGATTGGGTTATCGCGATGGGCAACCCGTTGGGGCAGGGTTTTTCTGTTTCTGCGGGTATCGTGAGTGCGCGCAACCGTGCGCTGTCAGGGACTTATGATGACTATATCCAGACAGATGCGGCGATCAACCGCGGCAACTCTGGCGGACCGTTGTTCAATATGGACGGCTCTGTCATTGGTGTGAACACGGCCATCCTGTCGCCCAACGGTGGCTCCATCGGGATTGGTTTTTCCATGGCGTCCAATGTGGTGACCCGGGTGGTGGACCAGCTCAAGGAGTTCGGCGAGACGCGCCGCGGCTGGCTTGGTGTGCGCATTCAAGACGTGACACAGGATGTGGCTGACGCGATGGGGCTTGAGGCGTCCACCGGTGCATTGATCACTGATGTGCCCGATGGTCCTGCTAAGGATGCAGGCCTTGAGACAGGCGATGTAATCATGTCTTTTGACGGTGTCGAAGTTGCAGATACACGCGGCCTTGTACGGCAAGTGGGCAACAGCCCCGTTGGTGCGACCGTGCGTGTGACAGTCCTGCGTGAAGGTAAAACCCAGACGATCCCTGTTGTGCTGGGCCGCCGTGAAGATGCAAACGGCGAAGCAGGTGCACAGGTTGAGGAAGAACCTGAAACGCCTGACGCGCCAGAAGTGTCTTCGCTCATGGGGTTGACGCTTACGCCGCTTACCGACGAGATGCGCGAAGAATTGGGTGCTGCGGCTGATATGACTGGCCTTGCCGTGACAGATGTTGAAGAAGGCTCGGAGGCGTTTGAAAAAGGTTTGCGCGCAGGAGACATCATCACGGAAGCGGGCCAGCAAAAAATCAAAACCATCGCCGATCTGAATGGCCGTGTGGATGCTGCACGCGAGGCGGGGCGCAAATCGTTGCTACTGCTGGTGCGCCGCGCGGGCGACCCACGGTTTGTGGCGCTGACACTCGAAGACGAGTAAGCGTGAATATAGATTAAATGCGCAAGGGCGTCCCCCAGGGGGCGCCTTTTCTATTGCATTAAGGTGTGCGAGGGGCGGCCACGATACCCAGGTCGCGCGCTGTGTCGATTGACAGCACATCGCTGGGCAGTCCAGCGGCAGTTTGCACGGCAAGCACCGCGCGGCGGGTTGCATCGTCCATATTACCGCTCACGGCGCCGCTGTATTGTCCGCGTGCCTGAAGGGCGCGTTGCAGGGTCGAAACGAATTCCACCGTGAAGGCAGGCGGGCAGGGGATTTCGAACCAGCGGTCGGTGCGCGGTGTGACGATCTGCTGGCGGCTTTCTTCGCGGTAGACGGGCAGCGTGGCGATGGTGCCGTCTGCATTGATCTTGGCAGGGGTGACGAGGATTTGTTCGGTCACAGTCTCGACCACAGCAGGTGTGGGGATCTTACCCCAGCACGTGCCTGGAGGTGCGCCAGCTGGTGCCAGCCCATTGCCGACAATCGTGCCGCTCTCCGAGACAGTCTGCCCTTGTAGACAGGCAGCCAGAAACGCAGCCCCCAGAAGGGCCGTTGCACTGCGGGAGATGCCGCGAAAGGAAGATGCCTGTGTCATAGCCCAATGCCTTTGGGTCTGTTTTGCTCTCAGGGGTGATACCGTGTTTTTCCATCCTTGCCTAGAACGCAGATCACCTGCGGCAGGATGCAGCGCAAAAGGGGCTGGTACGTCGTGGAGCGCATGGTTAGAAATAACGGAATTCACCTTGAGAGGGCGCTTTGATGGCCAAGATTACGTACGTAGAACACAATGGCAAAGAACATGTTGTCGAAGTTGCAAATGGCCTGACGGTCATGGAAGGCGCTCGGGACAACAACATCCCGGGCATCGAGGCCGATTGCGGCGGGGCGTGTGCCTGCTCGACCTGCCACGTCTATGTGGATGAAGCATGGGTTGGCAAACTGCCCGCAAAGGACGACATGGAAGAAGATATGCTTGATTTTGCTTACCAGCCTGATCCTGAGAAATCGCGTCTGACGTGCCAGATCAAAGTGACAGACGAACTGGATGGTTTACGTGTAAAAATGCCAGAAAAGCAAATCTGATGGGAGCGGGGGCGCGGCGTCTGGCGTGGCAAGTGTGGGGCGGTTGTGTCCGCCACGCACTGATGGCATTGAGCGCGTTGCTGGCTCCCGTTGCCACCCCTGCCTTTGCCGCTGATGGCGCGATTGTCGCGGCCCGTTATGTTGAGCCTACAACGCGCTATTCCCATGGCGTGTTGGGCGATGCGATTGAGCATGGTGCGCTTGAATTGCACCTTGATGGGACAACAAAGCGCACGGTCATTCGACTGCCACAAGAGCGTGTGTTTGAAGATACTGAGCCGCGTGTGGTTGATGTGGATGGCGATGGCCGTTCCGAAGTTGTGGTGGTCGAATCGCATCAGGATGAAGGAGCGCGTTTAGCCATTTACAACGCAGAGGGATTGTTTGCCACAACGCCATACATTGGAACGCGCAACCGCTGGCTTGCCCCGATTGCCATTGCGGATATGGATGGGGATGGCTTGGTCGAGCTGGCCTATATCGATCGCCCGCATCTGGCCAAGACGCTGCGCATCTGGCGGTTTGAGAGTGGTACGCTGAGCGAAGTGACGGCTCTTGAGGGGCTGACAAACCACCGTATCGGCGAGCGCGACATTGCTGGAGGGCTGCGCGATTGCGGATTTGGTCCAGAGATGATCGTAGCAAGCGGCGACTGGCGGCAGCTTATGGCGGTCACGTTTGATGGCGCGTCATTGTCGGCCCGCGAGATCGGCGCACACAAGAACCGTGCCAGCTTTGCCAAAGCACTAGCCTGTAAATGAAGTTTTTTGCCTACATTATGGCTGCGGTGCTTGCTTTACCCGCTGCCGCTCAGGAACAGCTCACTCCTGACGGATTTCTCGACTTCGCACAGGGCCGCACGCTTAGCTTTACGAATATGCAAAGTGGAAATCTGGTCGGGGTGGAGCAATTCCTGCGCCGCGATTTGTCCGTCTGGGCGGACGAGACGGGCCGCTGTACGTATGGCCGGATCGAACAGCGCGTACCGCACTTGTGCTTTCTTTATGAGGATGCGCCCGATCCGGGCAATTGCTGGATCCCCTTTATGGACGACGGCACGCTTCTGGTCCTGTCAGAGCGGACCCGCGAAGTGCAACGCATCAGCGATATCAGCGACAAGCCTGTAATCTGCGAAGGCGCACCGTCCTCCTGACCTAATTCTGTAAATAAAATCAAATATTTGAGCCTCATCCGAGTGTAAGGCTCAGGTGAGTGCGCGCCAGCCTATGTCACGGCGGCAAAACCCTTCGGGCCAATCAACGGCATCTACCATCGCATAAGCCCGCTCCTGCGCTTGGGCTAGCGTATCGCCCCGTGCTGTTACATTGAGAACGCGCCCGCCGATTGCAACGATCTGGCCGTCACGCGCGGCTGTGCCGGCGTGAAAGACCATGTTGCTGCTGTCTTCCGGCATGTTGTCCAGCCCACCAATGACTGACCCCTTTTCATACGCGGCGGGATAGCCTTCGGCGGCCAAAACCACCGTGAGCGCATGATCATTACCCCAATTCACACGCATGGCATCAAGTCGCCCCTGAGCGGCGGCATGCATCAGGTCCAACACTTGCGCACCAAGACGCATCATCAACACCTGACATTCGGGATCGCCAAAGCGGACGTTATATTCCACCAAGCGGGGTGCGCCGTTCTCAATCATCAGTCCTGCATAGAGAACGCCCTGATACGGCATGCCGCGTTTTGCCATCTCGGCTATGCAGGGCCGGATGATCTCGGCCATGGCACGTTCAGCAATCTCGTCAGTGAGGACGGGGGCGGGGGAATATGCGCCCATGCCGCCCGTGTTGGGACCAGTGTCACCATCGCCGACGCGCTTGTGATCCTGAGCCGTGCCGATGGGCAGGACATTTTCGCCATCGCATAGAACGAAGAAGGAAGCCTCTTCGCCCTCCATGAATTCTTCGATAACAACTTCCGCTCCTGCTGCGCCGAACTCGCCACCGAACATGTCATCAATGGCCGCTTCAGCTTGCGCAACAGTCTCGGCGATGATCACGCCTTTCCCAGCGGCCAATCCGTCTGCTTTTACAACAATTGGTGTGCCTTGGGCTTGGACATACGCTTTGGCGGCGTTGGCATCGGTGAAGTGGCCGTAGGCGGCGGTCGGTGCATCGCAAGCATCGCAAATCTCTTTGGTAAAGGCTTTGGACGCTTCCAGCGCTGCCGCTGCTTTGGACGGGCCAAAGACCATCACACCTGCCTCGCGCAGGCGGTCGGCCACACCGGCGGCTAGAGGCGCTTCGGGTCCGATGATCACAAAGTCGATGTTATTGCGCGCTGCAAATTCGACTACGGTGCCGCCATCGTTGATGTCAATCGTCGCACAATCAGCGATCTGGGCGATGCCCGCATTTCCGGGCGCCACGATAAGCTTGTCACATTTGGGGTTCTGCAAAACCGCCCATGCAAGGCTGTGCTCGCGTCCACCACTGCCGAGGATTAAAATATTCATGGTGCGCACTCCCTTGGAACTCGATGCTCGGCGTTTTATGCTGGGTGAAAGATTTGCACAAGGACGCAAGCATGGATCTGTTTGATGACGGCCCCGAAGATGCCCCGGCGGCAGGCAACAGCCCCGAATATACCATCGGAGAGCTGTCGGGTGCGATCAAACGGGTGATCGAGAACGAATTCGGTCATGTGCGGGTGCGTGCAGAGGTTGGGCGGGTGAGCCTGCCGCGGTCGGGCCATGTCTATCTCGACCTTAAGGATGACAAAGCCGTCATGGCAGGGATCATCTGGAAAGGAGTGGCGTCAAAACTCACGACCATGCCCGAAGAGGGGATGGAAGTGATCGCCACGGGGCGCATAACGACCTTCCCCGGTCAGTCAAAATACCAGATCATCATCGAGGACATCCAGCCCGCTGGCATGGGTGCCCTCATGGCAGTGCTTGAAAAGCGCAAAGCGGCGCTGGCGGCAGAGGGGCTGTTTGATGCTGACCGTAAACGTCCGTTGCCGTATTTGCCCGAAATTATCGGCGTGGTCACATCGCCTTCCGGTGCCGTGATCCGTGATATTCTGCACCGTCTGCGTGACCGTTTCCCCCGCAAGGTGCTGATCTGGCCTGTCGCTGTGCAGGGCGCGAAATGCGCCCCCGAGGTGACCCGAGCAATCGAAGGGTTCAACCGTCTGACACCGGGTGGTGCTCTGCCGCGCCCCGATCTGATCATCGTGGCACGGGGCGGTGGATCGGTAGAGGATCTGTGGGGGTTCAATGAGGAATCAGTTGTGCGGGCGGCGGCGGCCTCCGACATCCCGTTGATTTCGGCGGTAGGGCACGAGACAGATACGACTCTGATCGATTTTGCATCTGATGTGCGTGCGCCCACTCCCACCGCGGCGGCGGAACTTGCCGTGCCTGTGCGGGTGGAGCTTATGGCCTATCTTGACCAGCAACACGCAAGGATGAGCCGCGCATTGAGCCAAGGATTGGTGCAGCGCGGCCAGCGCCTGCGCGACATGTCCCGCGCTTTGCCGCGTCCTGACAGCCTGCTCGATAATCCGCGCCAGCGCTTGGACCGTGCGGGTGATAGATTGTCTCGCGCGGCAGCACTTGTTGATGCACCCAAACTGCGGTTGGAGCGTGCGGTGGCGCGGCTTGACCCTGCACTTATGGCGGGGGTGCAGCGCCGCAAGGTACGGTTGGCGGACCTTGGCGGAGGATTGCGCCCTCAGACCCTGCGCAACAAGCTGGGCCAAGACCGCCAGAACCTCGTGCGCTTATCCAAACGTCTGGCCCCTGCATTGGAGCGTGAGCGGATGTTGCAAGCCGCGCGGCTGGTGCGAGCGGCCAAAGGATTGTCCGACGTGGGCACCCGCCAGATTGTCGCGTGGCAAAGCCAGATCACTGCTGCCGAACGCTTGCGCCGCACCTTGGGTTATGAGGCGACGCTGGAACGCGGTTTTGCCGTGGTGCGCAGCGCAGGTTCGGTTGTGACCAGCAGCACAGTGGCGAAAGAGAAAGCTACATTGGAAATCCAGTTCGCAGACGGCAAGGTTTCTGTCACGCCCTAGGCAAAAAGCGCTTTTCAATTTTGTCTTGAAACTCCGAGGAGGCTGCGCATTGCGCAGTTAGGGCAGAGCCATTGCATAATCAGCGCCCTAAACGCCGATCTTCGGACCGAGACAGAGCAACTCTTCAGTGCTTTCATTCGCCTCATAGAGCGGCGTGATCGCTGGGTCATTCTCGAACCGCGCGATCAGACCTTTCGGGCCAATCTGGAAACTCCAGCACTGCGGCTCGGGGCGGTCGTCATAGGTAAAGCAGATCAATTCGCCTTCCTCGTACCATTTCCCTTCCTTGCATTCACCGTCCAGAAACGACCAGCGGACGCGGCGGTCGGGCAGGTAGATTTCTGCACCATAAGGTTCGGCCCCGTTTCCGTAATAGAGAGTTTTGCCACGGGTATAGGCGTCAAATTCCGCAGCACTCATATTGGATTGCGCAAAAGCGGGCAGGACTGCGAGGGTGCAGAGGATAAGGGTTAGTATTTTCATAAAATCACCATGCCAGATGTGCCGGAGCGCCGCCAGAGGGCGCGGTTGTTTCCGATGAGCATCAGCACGGCACCGTGCACCGCGCAAAGGGCCTGTGAATTGTCGCTTTTCACCTCAACGCAGTGGCGTGGTTTTGATAGGGTTTGGCAAAGAGATCAGGGGACGACGCACATGGCGCTGGATACAGACAAGAACGGCTCGGGCAAGGGCGCACCGGACAAGGGTGTTTGGAAGTCGGGCAAGGGCAAGGGCCGCCGCCATACCAAGGGGCGCCAGCTTGAGGACAAAAAATGGGGCGAAGTGCGCGACCTGCTGGGGGCAGAGCCGCGTGATCGTGATTTGTTGATCGAGCATTTGCATCTCATCCAAGACAAATTCGGCCATCTGTCTGCCGCGCATCTGCGAGCCTTGGCCGAAGAAATGCGGCTGAGCATGGCGGAGGTTTATGAAGTTGCGACCTTCTATGCGCATTTTGATGTGGTCAAAGAAGGCGAGACACCGCCGCCAGCGCTGACGATCCGTGTGTGCGACTCGCTCAGCTGTGAGTTGGCGGGGGCGCAGGCTTTGAAGGCTGCGTTGGAAGACGGGCTGGACGCATCAGAAGTCCGCGTTCTGCGTGCGCCTTGTATGGGCCGCTGCGATACGGCGCCTGTCCTTGAGCTTGGCCATGCGCATATCGACAATGCGACTGTAGAAAAGGTGCATGCGTCGATTGCAGCGGGTGATACGCATCCGCAGATCCCTGCCTATGTAGGCTATGAGGATTATGCAGCAGAGGGCGGTTATGCCACGCTGGCAGGCCTGCGCCAGAATGGCGATTGGGAAGCGGTACAGGAAACCGTACTGGCGTCTGGTCTGCGCGGTCTGGGGGGCGCGGGGTTCCCGTCTGGCAAAAAATGGGGCTTTGTTCGTGGTAATGAAGGCGTGCGCTATCTCGCTGTGAACGGCGACGAGGGCGAGCCGGGGACGTTTAAGGACCGTTATTATCTGGAGCGGGTGCCGCATCTGTTTTTGGAAGGCATGCTGATTGCTGCTTGGGCCGTCGAGGCGGAGCGATGCTATATCTATATGCGCGATGAATATCCTGCGGTGCTGCACATTCTGGCGGTGGAAATTGCGGCCCTTGAGGATGCAGGCATTGTGCCAGCAGGATATATTGAGCTGCGGCGCGGCGCGGGGGCCTATATCTGCGGTGAAGAATCCGCTATGATCGAGAGCATCGAGGGCAAGCGCGGTATGCCGCGTCACCGTCCACCGTTTGTGGCGCAGGTGGGTATTTTTGGCCGTCCAACGTTGGTGCATAACGTGGAAACACTGCACTGGGTTGCGCGGGTCTGTCGTGAAGGGCCTGAAATTCTGTCAGATGTCGAGAAGAACGGACGCAAGGGTTTGCGCAGCTATTCCGTCTCGGGGCGTGTGGCAAAGGCAGGTGTCTATCTGCTTCCCGCAGGCTCTACCGTGATGGATGTGATTGAAGCTGCTGGCGGTATGGCAGAGGGCCACACCTTCAAGGCGTACCAGCCCGGAGGGCCGTCTTCTGGTCTGTTGCCGGCCTCCATGAACGATATTCCGCTGGATTTTGACACGCTGCAACCGCATGGGACCTTCATCGGGTCGGCGGCAGTGGTGATCCTGTCGGACAAGGACCGCGCGCGCGACGCGGCCCTCAACATGCTCCGGTTCTTTGAGGATGAAAGCTGTGGGCAGTGTACGCCCTGCCGTGTCGGCTGTGGCAAGGCCGTGCAGTTGATGCAGGCGGATACATGGGATCAGGAACTGCTCGAAGAGCTGTCCTCGGCCATGGTGGATGCGTCGATCTGTGGCTTGGGTCAGGCGGCACCGAACCCGATCCGACTGACGATGAAGCACTTCGCGGACGAGATTTAAATGCAGAACCCTGCCCCTCGCACGATGGGGCAGGCACTATTTGTTTTGCACCACGAGACATGCGCAGCCTTGGCTTTTCAGGCTGCTGCACAGTTTTGTCGCGTTCTGGCGGGTGTTTCGACCGATGCGGGCGAAGAAGTAGCCTTTTTTGCCTGATACGCGGTTTTTCACATAGATGAGGTCGAGCTTTTCACGCTGGACCTGTCCGCGACAGCTTCGGGTTTGGGTGGCAACTTTTGTGGTGGCGGCGTTCTTTGATGTGCCAAAGCCAAGTTGCACGCCCCAAGGTTTGATGGGCGGCGGTGGCGGGGCCACGCGCTTGATCGGGGTGAGGCGACGTTTGCGGGCCATCTCTGTGCAGGCGGCAAAGAAGCTTTTGTTGGGGGCGAGTGCGAAGTCGTGTTTTTTGGGTGGGGTATCGCGCCACTGCTCGGCGGTGAGGCCCGTAATGATTGGAACATAGTTAACAGTCTCTGACGCAAGTCCTTTGCCCTCCAAGAAACCTTCGGCGCGTCGTTCCCCGCCGTTGTAGCCGATGGCGGCCATGCCCTCGTTGCCATATTTTTTGGCCATCTCCGCAAGATATTGTGCGGAGTGTTCCAGAGCATCGGCGGGGTTATAAGGGTCTTTCAACCCACGAATACGGGCAGTGGAGGGAATGAACTGGGCAATACCGCGCGCGTTGGCGTGGCTGAGTGCGTTAGGGTCAAAGCGGCTTTCCTGCCAAATCAGACGGGCGAAAAATCCGGTGTCGAGGCTGTGCCGTTTGCTGAATACTTCAATCGCGTTGCAGGTGTCATAGACAAAATGTTCAGCGCGGATGCAGTGGGCATGGCCCCATTTCTCAGAGCTGCATTGACCCACACGCGGATCCGCGCGGGTGGAAGTGGCCAGAATAATTAGCAAAATGATCGCAAGATACCGCATAATATGTTGGTGGCGTCTTGAGCTGCGCTTGTCAATCGCGCGCCCTTCCATCCGCAGCGCCAAGAGGTTAGATCAGAAGGGTAATATAAGCCGGAGACCGTGAAGCGTGGCATTTTTCAAAAAGCTCAAAGACAAACTGTTCAAATCCTCGTCCAAGATTGATGAGGGGCTTGAAGCGATTGTCAGCGATGGTGGTCAGGCGGAATCCGCAGCCATTGAAGCGCCGCAGGTTGATGAGGCAGCCATTGAGCGGGCAGCAGAAGCTGAACGCGCAGCTGAGCGCGAAGAAGCGGAAGCGCTGGCGCAAGAGCAGGCGCGTATTGAAGAGCAAGCTGCAGCTGAGGCACAGCTTGCCGCGGAAGAGGCGCGGGCAAAGGCACAGCTTGCGTTTGAGGCGACGGCTGAAGCTGACGCGGCCCAATTGGCAGCAGAAAAAGCGCGCCGCGTTGAAGAAGAAGCCCAAATCGCACAGGCGGCTCAAGAAAGCGAAGCAGCACAAGCCGCCGAAGCGGCGCAAAAGGCGCAGGCCGAAGCAGAGGCCGCAGAGCAAGCGCTGCAGGCCGAGGATGAGGCGCGTCTGCTGCGCGAAGCCGAAGCGCGTGAAGCGAAAGAGCGGTCCATTGAGCCGCTTCGCACGACGATTACACCCGTTGCCTCCACGCTTGAAGATGCACCGTCAGAGCCTGCGCCGAAACGTGGTATTCTGGACCGCCTCATGGGGCGCGGCGGTGATGCACCTGTTGTGCGCCGCGTGCTGGACGATGCCATGCTGGAGCAGCTCGAAGAGTTGCTGATCGCGGCGGATATGGGTGTGGATACGGCCCTGCGGGTGACGGCGAATATGGCCGAGGGACGCTTGGGTAAGAAGCTGTCGGTGAACGAGATCAAGACGCTGATGAGCGACGAGATTGCGCGAATTATGGAGCCTGTGGCAAAACCGCTGCCGATCTATGCCAAGAAGCCTCAGGTGGTGCTGGTCGTGGGGGTGAACGGCTCGGGCAAGACGACGACGATTGGCAAGCTCGCCAGCCAGTTTCGCGCGGCGGGCAAGAGCGTTGTGATTGCAGCAGGTGATACATTCCGCGCGGCGGCGGTAGAGCAGTTGCAAGTCTGGGGCGAGCGTGCGGGCGTGCCTGTGCTGACGGCCCCCCAGGGAAGTGATCCTGCCAGTCTTGCTTTTGATGCGATGGTGAAGGCCGAGGCCGATGGCGCGGATTTGTTGATGATCGACACGGCGGGGCGGTTGCAGAACCGTGGCGACCTGATGGAGGAGTTGGCCAAGATCGTACGGGTAATCCGCAAAAAAGATCCCGATGCGCCGCACAATACTTTGCTCGTGCTGGATGCCACGACAGGGCAGAATGCGGTCAATCAGGTGAAGGTCTTTCAGGAAATCTCCGATGTGTCCGGGCTGGTGATGACCAAGCTGGACGGCACGGCCAAGGGCGGTGTGCTGGTAGCACTGGCGGATAAGTTTGGCCTGCCCATCCATGCCATTGGCGTGGGCGAGCAGATTGATGATCTGCAAGCCTTTGATCCGCAAGAATTTGCCGATGCTCTGACAGGACTGGACCGCTAACCGCGTGACAGACTGGCTCATCTCGATTGAGGGGACGGAGGCGGGGCATCGCCTCGCACTTGCGCTCGCGCTATTGGCGGCGTTTTTGCATGCGGTGTTTGGTGCGTTGCAAAAGGGGCGGCATGATCCGTGGCTGACGCGGGGTGCTATTGACGGATCTTATTGTTTGATGGCGGCCCCTTTTGCGCTGTTTGTGGTGCCGTGGCCCGAGCCGCATATGTGGCCAATCTTTGCGGGTGCGTGGGTTATTCATTGTCTTTACAAGCTGTTGCAGGCTGCCGCCTACACGCGCGGGGCCTACACGGTCGTCTATCCTGTGGTGCGCGGGACGGGCCCGCTGTTCACGGTGATCGGGGCTTATTGGCTGTTTGGGGAAGTGTTCAACGGGGTGCAATGGCTGGGCGTTGCTGTCTTGATGGCCGGTATTTTTGGCCTGGCTGCGTACAACATGATGTATCTGAAGGCGGAGCGGGAAACCCTGAACGTCGCACTGGCGCTGGCGTTTGTGACGGGGCTGTTTGTAGCGATGTATACAACGTTTGACGCTTACGGCATTCGGGCCACGGCTAATCCGTTTACCTTTTTGGCGTGGTTTTTCATGATCGACGGGTTTTTGATGCCGATCATTGCCTACCGCCGTTGGCACCGGATGGAGAACCCGCCCGATGTCGCACCGCTCATGCAGCGCGGTGTGATTGGCGGCGTGATCGCATTCGCAAGCTTCGGGTCAATTATGATGGCAACGCGCCTTGATAACGTAGGCGAAGCGGCAATATTGAGAGAGACATCGACGGTGTTCGCCGCCCTGATCGGGTGGCTGGTACTCAAGGAGACTGTTGGCCCACGGCGGGTTGCGCTGATGGCGCTCATCGCCCTTGGGGCCGTGATTGTGGAATTTGGAGGCTAGTGATGGCAGACGCGCGTGAGATCAATCCCATCTTGAAACAGGTGCTGGAGCTGGGCCCGACGCTTGCGTTCTTTGTCCTCTATATCCGGATCAAGGACGATGTGTTTACTTTTGGGGGGACGGAATACACGGGGTTTATTGTGGCCGCTGTCGTCTTTGTGCCGATCCTGCTGATTGCGATGGGGATCCTTTGGGCGCTAACGGGTAAGTTGAGTCGGATGCAGGTGTTCACGGCCTTTATGGTGATCTTCTTTGGCGGTTTGACGGCGTGGTTCAACGACGAGCGGTTCTTCAAGATGAAAACGACTATCGTTTATGGGCTTCTGGCGCTGATCCTGACAGTGGGCCTGCTGCGTGGGCGTTCGTGGCTGGAATATGTGATGGCTGATATGATGCCGATGCAGCACGAAGGATGGCTGATCCTGACCAAGCGGCTGGCGATGGCCTTTGCCGCTATGGCCGTGGCAAATGAAATTATTTGGCGCACCATGTCCACGGATGCGTGGGTCAAGATCGAGACGTTTGCCTTTCCTGTGGCATTGATGGTGTTCCTGTTCTGGCAGTTTGCTCAGCTTCAGCCCTACGTCATTGAAGAGGGTGACGACGCAGGCTAATTTGGCGTGTTGAGCCAAATCCTCTCGCGAGGATTTGTGCACAAACTCTCGGGGAGAGTTTGGCGCTACTTGCGCAGGTCGGCGTTTAGGGCGCGGCCTGCTTGCACGCCTTTGCGCGCACCCATCACTTCAAGCCAGCGAGCCATGTGAGTTTTGTCGTCTAGAGTTTGTTGCTGGCCTTCCCACAAGCTCGCCCAGCCCCAGATCGAGAAGTCTGCGATTGAAATGAAGTCTCCTGCGACGAATTCGTTTTGCGCCAGTTGGCGGTCGAGGACGCCGTAAAGGCGCGCCGTCTCAGAGCGGTAGCGGTCCTTGGCGTAGGGGATGTCTTCTTTTGCGAATTTGAGGAAGTGATGCGCTTGGCCTGCCATGGGACCCAAACCGCCCATCTGCCACATGAGCCATTGGTCCACTGCGATGCGGTCACGCTCGGTCTTGCCATAAAACTGGCCAGTCTTGCGTGCGAGGTATTGCAGGATTGCGCCGCTCTCGAAGAGGGACACAGGCGCGCCGTCCGGCCCATCGGGATCGGTGATGGCAGGCATGCGGTTGTTGGGCGCGATCTTGAGAAACTCGGGCGCGAATTGATCACCCTTGCCGATGTTGATCAGGTGGGTGCTGTAAGGCAGGCCCATTTCCTCAAGGCAGACGGATATTTTCCAGCCGTTTGGCGTGGGCCAATAGTAGAGATCAATGGGGCTGGTCATGGCGTCGTCCTTTTCATGCGCTTCACATGCCATGATGCGGGTTTTGGCAGGCAGAGCAAGGGTGGGCATGCTTGACCCTTCCGCAGAGATATCCTAATCCATCTTTGTGGCGATTTGTTACCGGATTGCGGGCCACTTAAAATATTCCGCTAAAAGGTCAGGATGAAAGCCCTCTTTCGCTTGACCGCGTTTGGGGTTTTTTTGTGCCCACCCTTTTGATCGGGCACCATGAGGACAAGAAAATGAGTGATAGCTGGAAACCATCCACCAAGGCAGTGCATTCAGGTACGCGGCGCAGTCAGTACGGCGAGGTGTCAGAGGCGATTTTCCTGACCCAAGGGTTTGTCTATGACAGCGCCGAGCATGCCGAACAGCGATTTATCAAGTCCAGCGATGACGAATTCATCTATGCCCGTTATGGCAACCCCACTGTCAAGATGTTCGAAGAACGGATTGCTGCGTTGGAGGGGGCGGAGGATGCTTTTGCCACGGCCTCTGGCATGGCGGCGGTGTCGGGTGCGCTGACCTCGATGCTCAAGGCTGGCGATCATGTGGTTTCGGCCCGCGCACTCTTCGGGTCGTGCCTTTATGTACTGGAAGAAATCCTGACGCGGTTCGGCGTTGAAGTGACCTTTGTCGATGGTACTGATCTGAACCAATGGGAGGCAGCGATCCGCAGCGATACCAAGGCTGTGTTCTTTGAGTCCATCTCCAATCCGACGCTGGAAGTCATTGATATCGAGGCAGTTTGTACGCTTGCCCATGCCAAGGGTGCATTGGTGCTGATCGACAATGTTTTTGCCACGCCTGTCTATAGTCGTGCGATCGAGCAGGGTGCTGATGTCGTGATCTATTCCGCAACCAAACATATCGACGGTCAGGGGCGGACCCTTGGCGGTGTGATCCTCGGCACGCGTGAATTTATCCGTGGCACAGTCGAGCCGTACATGAAGCATACAGGTGGCTCCATGTCGCCCTTCACTGCTTGGGTCATGCTCAAGGGGTTGGAGACGATGGGCCTGCGGGTTCGCGCACAAACGGCAACGGCGCAGGCTGTGGCCAGCGCGTTGCAGGGGCATGGGGGGCTGAATGCGGTGATCTATCCGGGGCTTCAGGATCATGCGCAATACGCATTAACCCAAATGCAGATGGGCGCAGGTGGTACTGTGCTGGCCGTGGATGTGGCGGGCGGCAAAGAGGGCGCGTTCCGTTTTCTCAACGCGGTGCAGATCGGACTGATCTCAAATAATCTCGGCGATGCCAAAACGATCATGACTCACCCTGCGACAACAACGCACCAACGTTTGCCAGCGGAGCAGAAAGCCAGCCTTGGAATCACACCGGGGTTGGTGCGTATCAGCATCGGGCTTGAAGATGCCGATGATCTAGCCGCAGATTTTTTGCAGGCATTGGAGGCGTAAATAAAGGGGCGCGGGTCGCTATTTCCCCGTTAAGTCGTATAATTTTTTGGTAATGTGTTTGGAGGGTCCTACATATGGGTTCTGACCGATTAAGGGGGCTTCCCATGAATATCGCAACACCAATCAAACCAACTCCGGACCGTACTGCTGCGGAAGAGGCGCTTGAAACTTTGCGCGCATGGGCCTCGAACGCCGATGCGACAGAGCTTGCGACGCTTGATCCTGCGGTGGCTCAGTTATTGCAGGGGGGGGCTGCCTATCCTCTGTTCGAGCGTGCGTATCCTGCTGATTTCGAGATTGAACCAGAGTATAAGGCGAGCCTGCCTGACCTGCAAAACGGCCCCTCCAGCCTTATAAAAGGTGCAAACCAGCAGATCCAGCACGTGGGGATTTCCAACTTCCGCCTGCCTGTCCGCTTTGAGACGCGGGACAACGGCCCGCTGACACTGGAGACATCTGTCACAGGCACGGTGAGCCTTGAGGCGGATAAGAAGGGCATCAATATGTCCCGCATCATGCGCAGCTTTTACAAGCATGCCGAGAGCACCTTTAGCTTTAAAGTGATCGAGGCGGCGTTGGATGATTACATCTCCGATCTAGAGAGCTTTGACGCGCGTATCCAGATGCGTTTCTCTTTTCCGATGAAAATCAACAGCCTGCGTTCGGGCCTGACAGGGTATCAGTATTACGATGTGGCGCTTGAGCTTGTTGAGAGCAATGGTGTCCGCCAGCAGATCATCCACCTCGACTATGTCTATTCCAGCACGTGCCCCTGCTCATTAGAGCTGTCCGAGCATGCGCGGGCCACGCGCAACCAGCTTGCCACGCCGCATTCGCAACGCTCTGTTGCGCGGGTGTCGGTGTTGTTGGACAATGACGCGGATGTGCTGTGGTTCGAGGATCTGATCGAGGCTTGTCGCCGTGCGGTACCCACCGAGACACAAGTGATGGTGAAGCGCGAGGATGAACAGGCCTTTGCCGAGTTGAACGCGGCCAACCCGATATTTGTCGAGGATGCTGCGCGCCTTTTCTGTGAGCAACTGCTAGCGGATGCACGGATTTCTGATTTCCGCGTGATTGCCAGCCATCAGGAAAGCCTGCACAGCCATGACGCGGTGAGCGTGCTGACCGAGGGGGCAACATTTGCGCAGTCCAGCTTTGACCCCAAGTTGTTTAACACGCTGTTCCACGTAGGCTAACCGCCAAGAGCGTATATCAGGCGTCTAAAAGGGCCGTTCCGTATATCGGGATGGCCCTTTTTCTATGGTTAAACCTGACCTTAGGGCAAGCGGGATGCTTGCGTGCAGCGGTTGACGGCTATGCAGTTTTGGTGGTGGTGCTGCGGTGCAGCGAGACCTATCTCCTGAACACGGGGATAATCCCGCGCTGACAAGAAAAAAAGCTAAGGCATATATGATGACCTACCAAACCACATCCGAGCATTTCGCCGCACAAATTCCAGCACGCGGCATGAGCATTACTTCTGCTCCCTTTATGAACGCCCACACAGGCCTGGCCCAGCTGACCAGCCTGTTCAAATCAATCGGCAACGCAATCGTACGTGCCAGCGAAGCGTCCTCCCGCATCAAGCGCGTTGAGGCACTTCGTGCGAAATCCGACGTCGAGTTGGCCGATATGGGCATCGAGCGCGACGATATCGTACACCACGTCTTCAAAGACCTCTATTACGTCTAATCAAACACGACTTAGCAAAGCCCGCGTGGAGTGACCTGATCCGGTCCTCAGGCGGGCTTTTTGCATTTCTGAATGGCGTCTCAAGGAGTGCAGTTGCTTGACACTTGCCGCGATGAACGCCAACCCTGCGCAGATGGATCTGCGCCCTGTTGGATATGTAATTGGCCTATTGGTGGCTGTGCTCGGGGTGGCCATGCTCATCCCGTTGCTGGTTGATTTGGCCGAAGGGCGCGGGCAATGGCCTGTGTTCTTGCAAAGCGCTGTGATTACCTTGGTGGGCGGCCTTGCGATTGCGCTTGCCTGTGCCAGTGGCGTGAAAGAGGGGCTGACAATCCAGCAGACCTTCCTGCTCACCTCCTCGGTCTGGGTTGCCCTGCCGCTATTCGGGGCGATCCCGTTTGTTTTGGGCGAGACGGATGCCCGGGCTGTAGATGCGGTTTTTGAGGCTATGTCTGGGCTGACAACCACGGGGGCCACTGTTCTTAACGGTCTTGATGACCTGCCCAAAGGGCTGTTGATCTGGCGGGCGATTCTGCAATGGCTGGGCGGGATCGGTATCATTGTTGTGGCGATGGTGTTCCTGCCAGAGCTGCGTGTGGGCGGGATGCAAATCTTTAAATCTGAAGGTTTTGATACTTTTGGTAAAATCCTGCCACGGGCCGGGCAGATCGCGACCCAGATTTCAGGGTTATATGTGGCCTTCACTATGATTTGTACGATTGTGTATATCTCATTGGGTATGGACGTATTTGACGCGACGGCCCACGCGATGACGACAATATCGACAGGGGGCTTCTCAAATTACGATGCTTCCTTTGGTGTGTTTCAGGGGCCGCTTGAGTATGTGGCGGCATTGTTCATGTTGCTCTCGGCGCTGCCTTTTGTACGCTATGTCCAGTTGATTAATGGCAATCCAACAGCGCTTCATCGTGATCCGCAGGTGCGCGGTTTCGTAAAGACAATTTCTGTACTGGTCGTTCTGCTGGTGGTGTTGCTGGATGAGGGGGTGCATCTGGACAACGAGCAGGCGGTGCGCGAGGCGCTGTTTAATACGGTCTCCATTATTTCGGGCACGGGCTATGCCTCCGTGGACTATATGCAGTGGGGTGGATTTGCGGTCGCGCTGTTCTTCTTCATGGGGTTAATCGGGGGCTGTGCTGGATCGACGGCTTGCTCGATCAAAGTGTTCCGCTATCAGCTCTTGTTTGCGTCAATCCGCGCACAGCTTCGGCGCATCCGCTCGCCTCATGGAATCTTTACGCCGCGCTATGACGGGCGGCCGGTGACCGAAGAAGTTCTCGCCTCGGTTATGACCTTCTTTATGTTCTTTACTTTGACCCTTGGCTTGGTCGCGGTGGCGTTGTCGATGACGGGGTTGGATTTTGTGACATCCGTGTCGGGCGCTGCGGCAGCTTTGGGGAATATCGGCCCCGGTTTGGGCGACATTATCGGTCCGGCAGGTAATTTTTCGTCTCTAAACGACACGGCCAAGTGGATTTTGACGCTTGCGATGTTGTTGGGGCGGTTAGAGCTGATGGTAGTTTACGTAATCTTTACTGTGAAATTCTGGAGAGCCTGATGTCAGACGCTGTTACCCGCCCGCTGGGCGCGCAAATCTCCCATATGCTCAAAGCGCGCGGGGTGGATGTGATTTTTGGGATTCCGGGTGTGCATAATCAGGAAATGTACCGCGGCATCGAGGAGGCAGGCATCACCCATGTGCTGGCCCGTCACGAGCAGGGGGCAGGGTTTATGGCTGATGGCTATGCTCGGGCCTCGGGCAAAGTGGGTGTGGCTTATGTGATTACGGGGCCGGGGCTGTGCAATATAATGACGCCGATGGGGCAGGCCTATAGCGACTCCGTGCCGATGCTGGTGATCGCGTCCTGTCTGGACGAGACAGCAGCGCAGC
Source organism: uncultured Sulfitobacter sp. (assembly GCF_947499945.1). Lineage (GTDB taxonomy): Bacteria > Pseudomonadota > Alphaproteobacteria > Rhodobacterales > Rhodobacteraceae > Sulfitobacter. The sequence goes on from NZ_CANMQD010000002.1 coordinate 566,290, forward strand.
AGGGCCAGTTGCACCAGATGCGCGATCAGGCGGCTGCGGCTGCGACAGTTACAGATTGGTCGCACACGGCTCATAGTGCACAGGCGGCCTATCAACTAATCGACCGCGCACTGCAGGAATTCAAGACCGCTCGCCCGCGACCCAAAGCACTGCACGTTCCCATTGCACTGTTGCAAGCGGATGCAGCGCCCGCGCCAGAGATGCGCGCCAATGCTGTCGCCTATCGTGCCAGCGCCCCACTTCCTACCGATCTTGCTGCAGCGTTGGCGCAGGCGCAAAAGCCGATGTTCATCTTTGGTGGTGGACTGCTTCACTCATGCCACGCCAACACTGCGCAGGTGGCACGCAGAGTTGTGACAGCTTATGGTGCAGCGGCCTTTACGACCTATGCAGGGCGCGGCGTTCTGGGGGCGGATCATCCGTATAATTTTGGGGCCTACCTTGCCCGGCCAAACAGTGCTGCACAAATTGCACAGGCGGATTTGGTCATAGCTGTGGGTACCTCGCTAGCTGAAGTTGACTTATGGCGTGCACAGCTGGGTCATACAGCACGGTTGGTGCGTGTTGATATCGACCCCGAAGTTCTGACTGACGCTCAAGCGGGGCAGGAGGGCGTCCTCGGCGATTGCGGAGATTTCCTGCGAGATCTGGACGCACTTGCACCTGTACCGGCTGTTGCGCCAAAGTGGGATGCCTCACAGATAAAAGCGACCCGTGCAAAGTGGCGGGCAGAGGCGGATGCGGAGCGGGTAGGAATTTTGCCTGTGATCGAAGCAATCCGTGCAGGCGTGCCTGATGATGTCATGATCTATTCTGATATGACTCAGATTGCCTATCTTGCAAAAGAGGTATGGGACATGGACCGTCCCGGCCATTGGCATCATCCTTACGGCTTTGGCACGCTGGGCTATGCTACACCTGCGGCGATTGGCGGAGCGATTGCGCGGCAGGGTAAGCCGACGATGGCGATCATCGGGGATTATGGGTTCCACTATACGATGCAAGAGCTTGGCGTTGCGGTGGAACTGGGACTGAGCCTTCCAATCATCCTGTGGGACAATGGCAAACTGGGCGAGATTGAGGATAGCATGGTGCGGGCACAGATTGCGCCCAATGCGGTGATCGCGCGGAATCCTGATTTTTGCAAGCTGGCGGAAGCGTTTGGTGCGCGGGCCGAAGCGCCGCAAACGATAGAGGCATTACGCGAAGCCGTACGGGCAGCGTTTGAGGCGGATGGGCCTACGTTAATCTATGCGACGCCTGCTTTGACGGCCTGAACCGCGGGCGACGAGCCGTCACTTCGAAAAAAGACGGACCGGACTATTCGGAAAACTCCGATCCGCCTCTGACAGCTTGAGGGTGGGGTTACTCCCAGCAGCTGACCAAAACTGTCATGCCGCTTGCTTTTTCGGACAGCTGGAAGGCCGTGAGGCTCGCTGTGCCCTCTGCAGCGGCGGAAGGCAGTTTGATCCCCGCTTTGGCGCTCACGGCGACAACTGTTGACGACGCTAACGCAAAGCTCACATCATCAGGCAGTTCCGGGCCGCCATCGGGCGCCACCGTAATCATGCCGATCACTGCACCAGTGCGGTCGAGTACGGGGCCACCTGCATCACCTGCACGGGCGCGTAAGGCGAGGCGGCTGATGTTCTCTTCACCTTGCAGGCCACGAATATCCGCCAATGTGCCAAAGTTCATCGAGGGCGCGCTCAGCACACCTTCAAAGGAGTATCCTGCCACGGCAACTTCGCTTTGTAGGCGACCTGGCTGGCTTGCGAAACTTGCCACCGCCAAGGGCGCAAGAGCCGCTTTCGGCTTGAGCAACGCTACACCGCGTGCAGTGTCGTCCAAGACCACTTCGGCATCGGTATCGCCGTCTAGCGTGATCCGCGAGCAGCTTTGAACTGCGGCCGACGTGGTCGCAACATTGCCTGCGTCATTGATGAAAAAGCCTGACCGAGACATCTTTGGCTTGCGGATTTGCAGGCCCGAGATGAGGTCGATCGACTGTTGGGAGGCGTCCCCCGCCGAAGCGCTCAGCACGCCGGGCATACGGGTGAAGCTGCTGCGCATCTCGGCAAGCAGACGGCGACGACGTTCTTCGTCTCCCGCTGGCCAGAGCAGAGTGAAGCCTTTGATCTCTCCATTGTCGAGAGAAGCTTCTGTATAGCTGATCATACGGCCATTCTCGCCCACCAGCGTAAAGCTGGACTTGCCCCGTTCGCGCGGCCCGCTGAGAGGTACGATTTCAAGCGTCTGCATGATTTCATAAAGGCCAAAAAGGGTGTCCTGATCGCCAGGCTGGCTGATAAGCAGCACGCGTGCTTCGACATCGCCTGTTGGTGTGTATTGGGCAAATGGAGGCTCGTAGCGGTCAAATTTTACCACCCCCATCGGCAGAGTCATTTCTATTCCAGCCTGCGCATCACGCACGGTTTGCAGGCCGAGGCCTTCAAGCACGGCATTATATTGGGTTTTAAGGGCGGCACGCTGGAGCGTGGTCAGGATGCCTGTTTTCTCGAAATTGTTGGCCTCTTGCCATGCGGCCATGGAGTTGCGGGTGCCACGGCCAAAGGAGCCGTCGATTCCGGCGTTATAGAAACCTGCCCACTGCAACATGACCTGAAGCTGTTTTTTTTCGTCGCGGTTCAACTCGCGCTCGCTGCGCTGGGCCTCGGCCGGCGTCTCGTCTGCGGGTTCTGGCTCTGGCTCTGGTGCTGGCGCGGGCGTCACTTCGGCTACAACAGGGGCTTCTTCTGTGGCCTGTGATGCGGGTGCCTCTGTTATGGGTGTTTCCTGATCGGGCTGCTGCGGGGGGATCGTTCCGTTGGGCGCGTCAACGGCCCCCTCGCCCAGAACATTTGCGCCAACGGGCCAGAATTGCTGGCGCAGGCGGTTCGAGCGCTGGATGAAGCTGTCACGGGGGACAAGACCGTCGCGGCGGTATTGGCGCAGCACGATGTCGGCATCTGCACGGCGATAGGGACCGACAACCACCGCATACCATCCGCCGCCCACGGCAAACCCGTTGACGTCTTCGAGGAGCGTTGCATAGGCGCGCGCGCGATCCGTGGCGCGAGCCAGTGACTGCTGTGCTTCGATCTGGACCCAGACGACCTCATCAGGATCATCCGACTGCGCATATGCAGCGGTTGAGACGCAAAGGGTCAGGGCAGTTAGAAAGATCGATAAAATGCGCAGCATCGGCTTATAAACTCTCAAAAGATTACTTTGCGGCACATAAACAGTATTTCATGGTGATTCCCATATAAGAAGCGACTGTTTGACCGAGATTTTAACCCTTCGCGGCCTCTGGGCGCATCTGTGCTGCCGCTGATTGACCCTTGGGGCGGCGCGGCCTAGTAAGAGCGCCAAATGGCAAAGGACTTTAACATGTCAGACACGCCCCGTTCGTTTCAAGAGATTATCCTGCGGTTGCAATCCTATTGGGCGCGCCATGGCTGTGCAATTCTACAGCCCTATGACATGGAAGTGGGGGCGGGTACGTTTCACCCTGCCACGACTTTGCGCAGCCTTGGCACGAACCCTTGGGCCGCCGCCTATGTGCAGCCCTCGCGCCGCCCGACCGACGGGCGCTATGGCGAGAACCCCAACCGTTTGCAGTATTACTATCAGTATCAGGTGTTGATCAAACCAAGCCCGCCCAATTTGCAAGAGCTGTACCTTGGCTCGCTGCAAGCGATTGGTGTGGATATGGATCTGCACGACATCCGTTTTGTCGAGGATGACTGGGAGAGCCCGACGCTGGGCGCGTGGGGCCTTGGCTGGGAAGTCTGGTGTGACGGAATGGAAGTCAGCCAGTTTACCTATTTCCAGCAGGTCGGCGGGCATGACTGCCATCCTGTCTCGGGTGAGTTGACCTACGGACTGGAGCGTTTGGCGATGTATATCCTCGGCGTGGATCACGTGATGGACATGCCGTTCAACGACCCTGACGCGCCCATCCCGCTGAGCTATGGCGATATCTTTAAGCAGACCGAGGAAGAATACGCGCGCTGGAACTTTGATGTGGCAAACACGGATGTATTGCTGCGCCATTTTGAAGAGGCCGAAGCCGAGTGCAAGACCATCATCGAGCAAGAGCACATGGACCCCAAGACGGGCAAACGTATCGTCATGGCGCATCCTGCCTATGACCAAGCAATTAAGGCGAGCCATATGTTTAACCTGCTCGACGCGCGTGGCGTGATTTCGGTGACCGAGCGTCAGGCCTATATCGGGCGGGTGCGGGCACTGACCAAGATGTGTGCGGATGCATTTGTGCAGACCCGCGCAGGCGGCTGGACCGGTGACGCGACATGATGGGTAAAATTTTAGGAACGGTAATTATGGTATCTGCTCTGCTCGCCGGTGCGGCGCTTTATTATCTTCAGGTCTACGGCTTTTACGAGGAAGTAGATGCGCCTGCCGAGGGGATTATGTTGTTGCCGCTGGGCAGTGCCGAGGGAGAAGTGATCCCGATGGAAAATTTTCGCGCGATTGATGCGGACAGTTCTCCCATCCGCTACCGCGCCTGTTTTAATACGCCCTACAGCCTCGCGCTTCTGACCGAGACATTCCAGATGGTGGAGGACATTGAGCCGCGCAATGCGCCGGGTTGGTTCGACTGCTTTGACGCGGCGGCTCTTGGTGCGGAATTGGAGGCGGGCACAGCACTCACGTTCCTGAGCCAGAAGAACATCCATTTTGGTGTCGACCGAATTGTGGCCGTGACCAGCGACGGGCGCGGCTATATCTGGCACGAGCTGAATGATTGCGGCGACAAGGCCTATGACGGCACGATTGTGGGCGAGGAATGTCCGCCGCTGCCTTCGCGCATTGCACCAACAGAATAACGCCGCTTGCGGCAAACCCGAGGACTTCCCGTGGCTGATCTGCTGATTGAACTATTCTCCGAAGAAATCCCCGCACGCATGCAGGCGCGGGCCGCTGATGATCTGAAGAAGCTGCTGACCGATGGCATGGTAGAGGCGGGGCTGACCTATGCTTCTGCCGCTGCTTTTGCGACGCCGCGCCGTTTGTGCCTGACGGTTGAGGGGTTGCTGGATGCCAGCCCCCGCACGGTGGAAGAGCGTAAAGGTCCCAAGGCCGATGCGCCCGAGAAGGCGATTGAGGGCTTTTTGCGCGGTGCGGGTCTGACCCGCGATGATCTGGAAAAGCGCGACACGCCCAAGGGCGCGATCCTGTTTGCGAAGATTGTGAAAGAGGGGCGTCCAGCAGCAGAGATTATTGCTGACGTGCTGGAGCATACAATCCGCACCTTCCCGTGGCCCAAGTCTATGCGTTGGGGCAATGGCACGCTGAAATGGGTGCGCCCGTTGCATACAATTCTGTGCATCCTGAGCCGTGAGGATGGTGCCGAGGTTGTGCCGCTCGACGTGGATGGCATCGTTTCGGGGAACACGACCTATGGGCACCGTTTCTTGGCGCCCGATGCGATTACGGTGAACAACTTTGACGATTACGCGGCCAAACTCAAGCGTGCGTTTGTGGTGCTGGACAGTGCCGAGCGGCGCGATGCGATCTGGCATGACGCGACCAATATGGCCTTTGCCAGTGGTATGGAAGTTGTCGAGGATGCGGGGCTGCTGGCCGAAGTTGCGGGCCTTGTTGAATGGCCTGTGGTGCTGATGGGGCGGATTGGCGATGACTTCCTCGATTTGCCGCCAGAGGTTTTGCAGACCTCTATGAAAGAACATCAAAAGTTCTTTTCCGTACGCAACCCCAAGACGGGCCGCATTGAGCGGTTTGTGACTGTTGCCAACCGCACGACTGCGGACGATGGTGCTACGATTTTGGCGGGGAACGAGAAGGTGCTGTCGGCGCGTCTGGCCGATGCAAAGTTCTTCTGGGACAATGATCTGCGGATTGCGAGATCTGATGTGGGCATGGCGGCGTGGGTCGAGAACCTCAAGAACGTGACCTTCCACAACAAGCTGGGCACACAGGCCGAGTTGATTGATCGCATGGCCGTGCTGGCGCGGGCGCTGGCCCCGATGGTCGGCGCCGATGCCGATGATGCAGAGCAAGCGGCGAAGATTGCCAAAGCTGATCTGTCGTCCGAGATGGTCTACGAATTTCCAGAGCTGCAAGGGCTGATGGGCCGTTACTATGCGCTGGCCGCTGGTATGAGCGAGGAGGTGGCAGCCGCCGCCGAGGAGCACTACGCGCCGCTCGGGCCGTCCGACGATGTGCCCACTGCGCCTGTCTCGGTCGCTGTGGCTTTGGCTGAGAAGATCGACAAACTGACAGGCTTTTGGGCGATTGATGAAAAGCCTACGGGGAGCAAAGATCCTTTTGCGCTGCGGAGAGCGGCGCTGGGGGTTATTCGGACGTTGGTTGAGAATGATATTTCTACTGACCTGAGCGCTGTAGCGTTAAAAGGATTCGGGGCGCATAGAGTAAAATTGGCTGATCCATCGGAAGAAGCAGATTTCACTAATCTTGATCTGCCGATAAACCTTCTAGACTTTTTCCACGACCGCCTCAAAGTCTATCTCAAAGACCAAGGCATCCGTCATGACATCATCGACGCTTGTATCGCGATGGAGGGCAATGACGATCTGACGCTTCTGGTGAAGCGGGCGCGGGCGCTCAGCGATACGCTCAAGACCGACGATGGGGAGAACTTGCTGCAAGCGTTCAAGCGGGCGAACAATATTCTGTCTCAGGCTGAGGCGGGGACCAACCTTGAGTATTCTCACGGTGGCGATGTGAAATTTGCCGAGACGGATGAGGAGCGTGCGCTGTTTGCAGCACTCGATCAGGCGGATAGTGTGATTGCCCCTGCCATGAAGGCGCAGGATTTCTCGACGGCGATGTCGGCGCTGGCGTCTTTGCGCCCCACGCTGGATGCGTTTTTCGAGGCGGTACAGATTAATACCGACAACGATGTAGTGCGCCGCAACCGTCTGAACCTGCTGGGACGTATTCGCACGCTTTGCGCCTCTATCGCGGACCTGACAAAGATCGACGGCTAACGTTACGCTACGGCGCACAGAGTAAGCAAAAGCTTGCCCTGTGCCGCCAACCCCCTATGCTGCATCTGAAACCAAAGGATGCCGCAGTGCAGAATAATCCTGATACCACGCTCATCACGCAAACGGCCCCTGTGGACACCAACACGCACGGGGGGCGGGCGAAATGCTTGCAGCGGCTTGTACGTATGGACCTGCCTGTGCCGCGCACGGTGGCCTTGTCTTTCAAGACGGTCGGCAAGATCGCCAACGGTGCGCTGCCTGATGTGAGCTTGATTGTGGAGCAGTTCGACAGCGAGGCGCTGCTCTGTGTGCGCCCGTCCTCTCAGGATCCCGATTGGGGTGGACCGGGGGCTGTGCTCAACATCGGGATGAACGATGCACGGTTCGAGAAATACAGCGCTTTGATGGGCGAGGACGCTGCCGCAGCACTTTATTCCCGCTTTATTCAGTCTTATGCGATCAATGTGGCCCGCCTTGACCCCGATATGTTTGACCATATCGAAGGGGAGGGCCGTGCCGCACTGGACGAGACGATTGCCGCCTACGAGCTTGAGGCGGACGAGAGGTTTCCCCAATCGCGGCGCATTCAGTTGGCGGCAGTGCTGCGCTCGATGGCGCGGGCGTGGAATGGCACCTCGGCGCGGCTGTTGCGGCAGGCAAAAGGTGCACCTGCCGATGCGGGGCTGGGCCTTGTGGTGCAGCAAATGATATTCGGTCTGGGCACGGGGCACTGTGGCTCTGGCGTGTTGCAATTGGTGAGCAGTGAGACGGGTGCACCGCAAGTGACAGGGCGCTATCTCAGCCAAAGTCAGGGGCGTGATGCGCTGGAGGGTGATAGTGGCGCACTCTATCTGACACGTGATCCGCGTGGCCGCTCGCTCGAAGAAGAGTTGCCAGAGGCGTTCGAAACGCTCAAAACCTATGCCAGCCTGATGCGGGTGCGCCTGCGTGCCGAAATGCAGGTGGAATTCGCGATTGAAGACGGTGTTGTGCATATTCTGGACGGGGTGCGGGTGTCACGCTCCTCCCGTGCGGCGGTGCGCATTGCTGTGACCTTGGCCCAAGACGGGGTGATCAGCCGCGAAGATGCGCTGATGCGAGTGCAGCCGCGCCTGCTCACTGAATTGTTGCACCGCCAGATTGATCCCTCGGTGCGCCGTGACGTGGTGGGCAAGGGGATTGCTGCCAGCCCGGGTGCCGCCACGGGCAAACTGGTGTTTGATAGTGCCGAGGCGCAGGCGAGTGCCGCGCGGGGTGAGGCCTGTATTCTGGTGCGCCGCGAGACATCAAGCGAGGATGTGCGCGGTATGCATGCGGCGAATGCGGTCCTGACAGAGCGGGGCGGGATTACCAGCCATGCCGCTGTGATCGGGCGCGGGATTGGCCTGCCGTGTGTGGTGGGCGCGTCGAGCATGATCTTTAACCAGCGTGACAAGACGATTACGGCCAAGGACGGCCGCGTGTTCTGCGCAGGCGACGAGATGACAGTTGATGGCTCTACGGGGCAGATCCTCGCGGGGGCAGCGGTGTTGCAAGAGGCAGCTCTGGACGAGTATTTCCAACAGCTTATGATCTGGGCGACCGAATGTGCCGACATCAAGGTGCGCGCCAATGCCGACACCCCGCAAGATGCGCAAACGGCGCGGAATTTCAACGCTGAGGGTATCGGGCTGTGCCGGACCGAGCATATGTTTTTCGACAGTGGCCGCCTCACAGTGATGCGTGAGATGATCTTTGCTGACACCTCTGACGGACGTCGCGCGGTGCTGGAGCGGTTGCTGCCGATGCAGCGCGAGGACTTTACCCAACTTTTTCACATCATGCAGGGACAGCCCGTCTGTATCCGTCTGTTTGATCCGCCCTTGCACGAATTCTTGCCGATGGATGCCAGTGGCCAGCGCGAGTTGGCCGAGGCGCTGGACCTGCCGCGCTCCGATGTGACGCGACGGATTGAGGCGATGCGCGAATATAACCCGATGTTGGGTCTGCGTGGTGTGCGCCTTGGGATCACAGTGCCCGAGATTTACGATATGCAGGCTCGTGCGATTTTTGAGGCGATCGTGGACGCAGGCGAGAATGGCGACGCGGTGATTGCAGAAATTATGATCCCGCTCGTGTCCGCGCAACGCGAGGTCGAGTTGGTCAAAGCGGCGATTGACGCTGTCGCCCATGCGGTGCGCCAAGAGCGCGGTGTGGATTTTCAATACCGTCTGGGTGTGATGGTCGAGACACCGCGTGCCTGTTTGCGTGCGGGTGAGATTGCGCCGCAGTGCGAGTTCCTCAGCTTTGGAACCAATGACCTGACACAGATGACTTACGGATTGTCACGTGATGATGCGGGGCGGTTTATGTCGGATTATGTGCAGCAGGGCGTGTTCGACGAAGACCCGTTCCACACCCTTGACCATGACGGCGTGGGGGAGCTTTTGATGCTGGGTGCCGAACGTGGGCGCCGCGCACAACCGGGCATCACATTGTCGGTTTGCGGGGAGCATGGCGGCAACCCCGAATCGATAGCATTTTGTCGCGCGGCAGGTTTTGACTATGTGTCCTGCTCTCCGTTCCGCGTTCCCGTGGCGCGATTGGCTGCAGCACAGTTGGCAATTGCTGATAAAAAACAATAGGCTATTCGCGCCGGAGTCGGTTTTCGGCGATAGCTTGCCCATTTGGGAGCAACTGTGTTGTCGCGGTCATGGCAATCGGGGTAGGTCCGCGTCGGATCAACGATGCCGGAGAAGTGGCGATGCAATCTTTGAAATTAATGTACAGTCTCGCGATTGTGGTGGCACTGGGCATGGCCCTGCCAACAGGTGCTCATGCCAATACAATGGCCCAGAGCCTTGCTAAGATCGAAGCACGCGGGCTTGCCTCAATTTCTGCGGATCGGTTGAAAATTCTTTCCAAACCACCCGCCATTGCGGTCTCGGCATCAGCGAACAGTGAAGTTCTGTCCGATGAGATATTTACCCGCTCCTGGTTGGCGGCACAGCCAAAGGCCAAAGGCTCGTCAGAGTTTCAGTGTCTGGCAGAGGCGCTCTATTTCGAGGCGCGCGGCGAGACAGTCAAAGGCCAGTTTGCCGTTGCTGAAGTGATCCGCAACCGCGTAAAGTCGAAGCGCTTTCCCAACAGCTATTGCGGTGTGATCAATCAGGGTACGGGCAAAAAGCATCGCTGTCAGTTTAGCTACACCTGTGACGGCAAGCCCGAAGTCGTGGCAGAGCCCGCAGCCTATGCGCGGGTCGCAAAAGTTGCGCGGGCGACCATTGATGGCAAATCGCCTGACATCACGAAGGGTGCTACGTTCTATCACACAACAGCGGTCCGCCCCAGCTGGTCCCGCAAGTTTACCAACACCGCTCGCTTTGGTGTGCATCTGTTCTATAGCCGTGGCGCACGTACGGCGAGCAACTGACGCAAAGCATGCATTTTAGGGCGTTTGCCGCTCTCGACGCAGAGCTCATGGCGGTATAAACGCGGGTGAAACCGATTGCCGGAGCCTGCCCCATGTCGTCGTCATCCTCGTCCGAGACCCGCCTTGCCTTTGCCCATCCGTCAGAGCGATCTGTTGCGACTGCGGCAACCGATGCGTTGGACCGTATTTCGGTACGCGACCACACCGTCGAAGTCGAGATTGGCGCGTTTCAGGCAGAGCGCGGGGTTACGCAACGGATCTGTTTTAACGTCGTCGTCGAAGTGAAACCACTGAGCGGTCCGATTGATGATGATGTGGACCGTATCCTGTCATATGACCGTGTAACGGAGGCTATTCAGGGTGCGCTGGCCATAGAGCGTTTGGCGCTGCTTGAAACTCTGGCCGACCGCGTAGCCGAGCGTATTTTGCTGGAGCCGCAAGCGATGCGGGTCTTTGTACGCATCGAAAAGCTTGATCGTGGCCCTGGTGCGCTGGGTGTCGAGATTGTGCGGGCGCGTGATGGCGCCCCCCCCGCCGAAATCGCTCTTGAGGCGACAGCGCAACCCGAGTTGGTGTTCCTGAGCAATCCGGCAATTGCGTCACCGCATTTGACGGGCTGGCTGGATCAACTGCATGCGCAGGGAAGCCCTTTGGTGCTGTGCGTGGGCGCATCTGACGTCCCCGCCCCGCAAGTGCCGCACAAAATGGCGCAGCGGCGGATTGATCTACTGGCGATTGAGCAAAACGCATGGGTTCTGGCCGCGCGGGATGATCGCTGTGTCGTGGTAGAAACGCGCACCGAATTGGACTGGGCGATGAAGAATGGCCAGACCTGTGTCTGGGCACCTTCCAAAATTGTGCTCGACAGCGTGGATACGCCCTCCGCGCAGCCACGCGATGCTGTTGCCTTGGCCGCGTGGTTTGCTGCGACGTTTGAGGCCCGTGAAATGTTGGTGATCGGGGATGAAATTCCCGCCAACGCTTCTGTTCCGCTGCGTGCAGTCTCCGCTGAGACAAAGACCCTTTAGTATGACGCGAAAATACTATCGCCCTATAGTCAACTGCGATGTGTCGCGCCCGGACGGGGCAATGCCTGTCGCGGGTGGATGGTTTGCTGATGTAGAAGTTTTGCAGCGTGGACAAGAGTCTGTTGTGGTTGCTGCACACCTAGTACCTGAACCCGAGCTTGCCTTGCTGCATGCTCACGGGGATTCTTTGGCGAAGGGGCCTCAGATCATGGGCATCTTGAACGCCACCCCTGACAGTTTCTCGGACGGTGGGCTGCATGCTGTCGCCGCAGATGCAGTTTCAAGCGGGCTGGCCATGGCGCAAGCGGGTGCGGAAATCCTCGATGTCGGGGGGGAAAGCACGCGGCCGGGTGCGCAGACAGTTCAGAGCGCAGAAGAGATTGCCCGTGTAGTTCCTGTAATAGCGGGGCTTCGCGCGGCAGGATTTAGCGGGGTGATCTCAATTGATACTCGTAAAGCGGACGTGGCGCGCGCGGCATTGGCGGCAGGAGCGAATTTTATCAATGATGTGTCAGGGTTCACCTATGACCCCAAACTGGCGCAGGTTGCGGCACAGGCGGAAGTAAGCGTATGCGTGATGCATGGACCCGTTGATCCAGCGACGATGCACCTTGATCCGCACTTCGATGATGTCGTGCTGGATGTGTATGACTTTCTAGAGGGCCGTATTGCGGCGCTTGAATCTGAGGGCATTGCACGCGCGAATATTGTCGCCGATCCGGGTATCGGTTTCGGCAAAACGCTGGATCATAATCTCGCGTTGCTTGCACGATTAAGCCTATTTCACACCCTATGCGTCCCGATCCTTTTGGGAGCGTCGCGCAAAAGGTTCATCGGGACAATCGGGAATGCGCCCCAAGCGACGGGTCGCATGGCGGGGTCAATCGCGGTAGCGCTTGCAGGAATTGCGCAGGGCGTGCAGATTGTAAGGGTACATGATGTTGACGAGACAGCACAGGCAATTGCACTTTGGCGTGCGAGTAGGGCGGGAATGACGATATGACAAAACTTTTTGGAACAGACGGCGTGCGTGGCACGGCTAACATCCACCCCATGACTGCCGAGACTGCACTGCGCATTGGTGCAGCGGTTGGCCGTTATTTCCGCCGTGAAGGGGAGGCCTCGGTGCACCGTGTCGTGATAGGCAAAGATACGCGTCTGTCGGGATATATGTTCGAGAATGCGCTGACTGCCGGTCTGACCTCCACTGGAATGAACGTGCTGTTACTGGGCCCTGTACCGACACCTGCGGTGGGGCTCTTGACCCGTTCCATGCGGGCGGATTTGGGCGTGATGATCTCCGCCAGCCACAACCCTGCGGTAGATAACGGCATCAAGTTTTTCGGGCCAGACGGTTTCAAACTGTCCGATGCCGTTGAAGCAGAGATAGAGGCGCTGGTGGCGCAAGGGGTGGAGCCAACGGGAGCCGCACAGATCGGCCGCGCCAAGCGGATTGACGATAGCCGCTTTCGCTATATCGAACGTGTAAAATCAAGCTTCCCGCGCCAACGGCGTCTGGACGGTCTAAAGGTAGTAATTGATTGTGCCAATGGCGCGGCGCATCACGTGGCCCCAATGGCCCTCTGGGAGTTGGGCGCGACAGTTATCCCCGTCGGGGTTTCGCCGAATGGCCATAACATTAATGACAATTGTGGGTCGACTCATCCGCAAGTCGCGGCCGAGACAGTTGTAGCGCATGGTGCGGATGTTGGCATCTGTCTGGATGGCGATGCGGACCGTGTGATTTTGCTCGATGAACACGGAAAAGTCGGAGACGGCGATCAATTCATGGCGCTGATGGCTTCGCGTTGGAAAGCTGAAGAGCGGCTCAAGGGCGATGCACTGGTGGCGACGGTAATGAGTAACCTCGGACTTGAGCATTTTTTGACGGATCGAGGTGTTAGACTTGAGCGTGCAAATGTCGGTGATCGCTATGTTGTAGAGCGGATGCGTGCGGGTGGATTTAACCTTGGTGGTGAACAGTCGGGTCATATTGTGATGACTGACTATGCTACAACGGGCGATGGTCTCATGGCTGGACTACAGTTTTTGGCAGAGATGATCCGTTCGGAAAAACCTGCGTCCGAATTGATGCATCAGTTCGAGCCGGTGCCGCAACTGCTTGAAAATGTGCGCTTTGCTGCGGGTCAGGTGCCGCTGGATGATACCCATGTGCAAGCGGCGATCGCACAGGCAGAAAGCGATCTGTCAGGCGGGGGACGTTTGCTTATTCGGAAGTCGGGAACCGAGCCTTTGGTGCGGGTGATGGCAGAGCATGAGGATGCGGGCCTGATGGAGAGCGCTGTGCAATCTGTGGTCGCCGCCGTTCAGGATGCGGTCAAAACGTGATCTGAACGAACAGGCGTTGCCTGTGCGAGATTTATTCGGGCGCACCTGTTGAGGTGGTGCGCTTTGGAAGCGATCTTAACGGGTGAAGAGGCGTCGCAGGGCGCCATATTGGCTGAGGCCTACCCCAAGCAAGATCAGTGACATGGCCAGCAAAAGGGATTTGGGGAGCGCTTCGTTGAGGATCAGCGCGCCAAGGACCACGGACCAGACGGGGACCTGATAGTTGACCAATGACATGAAGACGGGGCCTGCACTGCGCACAACCAGCACGCGCAGAAAGTTTGCGCCGGCTGTGGGGATCAGGCCGAGGAAGGCCAGTACGCCGAGAATTTCCAACGAGGGCATGGGGGGCGGTCCCTCAACCGCCCAAGCCACGGGGATGGACATGGCAGCACCTATGAGGAGCAGCACTGTTGCAAGACCTATGGGATGGGCCGCAGGCAGGCGGCGCAACATGATCGAGCCGATGGCATAGCAACTGGCGGCAAGCACACAGGCAACGCGGCCCGGTGTTTCGAATGTAGCGCCCGTTGTCTCGAATGCCTGTGCACCAATGAGGATCACCACACCGACGAAGCCTATGAGAAAGCCTACAGTTTTGCGGGGGGTCATCCGTTCCCCCGGAACGGTGAAATGCGCAAGCGGGAGTACGATCAGGGCAACGGCGGCCATGGAGACACCTGCAAACCCTGATGTGACGTATTGCTGGCCCCATGCGAGCAGGGAGAACGGGATGGCAGAGCTGAGACCGCCGATTATGATCATGTCGCGGCGTGCTGTGTTGTCTACTTTCTCAGAAAACAATGGAAAGCCCATGATCGCCCAGATTGTCGTCATCAGCACTGCTGCAATCGCGACGCGTGACGCGGCCAGCCAAAACGGTGGCATGCCACCTGCAAGGGCCACTTCTGTCACCATAAATGTACCGCCCCACGTGAGGCCAAGGATTGCAACCATGAGCCAGCTGAGCGGGGTGATTTGGGGGGATGTGTTCATCGGGCCAGATAGGGGCAAAGACGGGGGAGGGGCAAGGTCCGCAATCCGCTCATCCGAGAGTGGACTCTAGTGGGTGGGAACTTTGTCCCCTTCCAGAGTGTTTGATTTTGAACCATTTAGAAGGAGAATTGATATGGACTGGACCTCTTTGACGGCTGTGCTGGCACTGGTGACGCTTTTATCAGCTATTGGATTTGCCTTTTATTCCAAGCGGAAAGTCGACGCGCGCCGTGACGATGACACTGCGCCAAAGTCCACTTTGGCAAAAGACGCAAATTCGCGCGGTAAGCCAGCAGACGTATGATCCCGCTTTTTCGGACTTTTGGGAAATGAAAAAAAGGCCCGCGCAAATGCACGGGCCTTTTCGTCAGAGTTTGTAACGAGTGCTTAGTTTTTTGCTTTGTCGACCATTTTGCCTGCAGAAATCCAAGGCATCATGTCGCGCAGCTTGCCACCGACAATTTCGATCTGGTGCTCGTCGTTTGAGCGGCGTGATGCTTTGAGTGTTGGCTGGCCAACTGTATTTTCCAGCATAAAGTCACGCACAAATTTGCCGGACTGGATGTCTGACAGTACCGCTTTCATGCGGGCCTTTGTTTCGTCATAGGGCAGGATGCGTGGGCCGGAGACGTACTGGCCGTACTCGGCAGTGTTGGAGATGGAGTAATCCATGTTGGCAATGCCGCCTTCATAGATCAGGTCAACGATCAACTTTGTCTCGTGCAAGCACTCGAAGTAAGCCATTTCGGGCTCGTAGCCTGCTTCAACAAGGGTCTCGAAGCCCATGCGGATCAGCTCAACGATACCGCCGCACAGAACAGCCTGCTCACCGAACAGATCGGTCTCGCACTCTTCGCGAAAGTCCGTCTCGATGATGCCGGAGCGACCGCCACCAATTGCGGAACAATAAGACAGACCGATTTCAAGCGCTTTGCCGGACGCGTTTTTGTCAACGGCCACAAGGCATGGCACACCGCCGCCTTTTGTGTATTCGCCGCGTACAGTGTGACCGGGGCCTTTTGGCGCCATCATGATCACGTCGATGCCTGCTTTCGGCTCAATCAGGCCGAAGTGTACGTTGAGGCCGTGGGCAAATGCTATGGCGGCACCCTCACGGATGTTGTCGTGCACGTATTTCTTGTATGTCTCTGCCTGAAGCTCGTCGGGCATTGTGAACATGATCACATCGGCCCAAGCGGCTGCTGCTGCGATGTCCATAACTTTCAGGCCTTCGCCTTCGGCTTTGGCGCGGGAAGGGGAGCCTTCGCGCAATGCGACGACGAGGTTCTTGGCACCTGAGTCGCGCAGATTGAGAGCGTGGGCGTGGCCCTGTGAGCCGTAGCCGAGGATCGCAACTTTTGCGTCCTTGATAAGATTTACGTCGCAGTCCTGGTCATAATAAACGCGCATGGCTTTATCCTTTTGATTTGATCTGCGGTGCACAATAGGGAGTTTTGGGGCTGTTGCCATTGCTGTGATATGAGTTTAATTGATCAAATGAAGATTTTGATGCGTAATTTTGGAGTTTGGTGAGAAAATCATGCTTGATGATCCGGATCGGCGGTTGTTACGGTATTGGCAGGCGGAGCCGAGCCTGTCGCAAGGCGAATTGGCCGAACGCGCGGGGATGACCACGGGACGTGCGGTGCGGCGGATTGCACGGATGCAGGAGCTGGGCGTGGTGCAGGGTGTAGGGGCAGTGATTGATTGGGCAGCTCTTGGCTATGCGGTGGAAGTCTCGCTCAGGATTACTTTGGACAAGACTCAGGGGAACGCGTTTGACGCCTTTCTGGCGCAGGCGCGCAAGGTGCCTGAAGTAATCGAAGTGCAGACGTTTTTGGGACGTGTCGATGTGCGCCTGTCGATTATTGCGCGAGATATGGCGCATTATCAGCAGATTTACCGCAGCAGTATCCTCGCTCTTCCGCATATCTCTGAGATTGAGGCGTTAATGCATGTAGCGCGGATCAAGACGAGTGAGGGGCTGCCCCTGTGATCGAGATTGATGATATTGACGCGAAGTTGTTGCGGGCTTTGGCGCGGGACGCGGCTCAGAGTGCGGGTGCGCTGGGGCGGCGTTTCGGTCTGAGCCAACCTGCCACATGGCGGCGGATCAAACGGCTAGAGGAAACGGGTGTCATCAGCGGCAAACAATTGCGCTTGGATGCGGAAAAGCTTGGATTTGGGGTTACGGTTTTCTTGGGCGTCAAGCTCGCGCTGCGGGGGCGTGTAAGCTTGGAGGATTTCGAGCGCGCAGTAACGGCGATCCCCGAAGTGCAGACTGTGGAGCATGTTCTGGGCCTCTATGATTACCGCCTGCGGGTGGTGGCGCGTGATCTGGCCGATTTTGAGCGGGTGTTGCGGCGGCGGATTATGACGTTGCCTGGTGCGGGCGATGTGGAGGCGAATGTGTTGCTCAGTGAGGAGCGCTTGCCGGGGCCTTTGTGAGACGCTTAAAGGAAACTTTTGACTGCCTCCCGTGCTCTCTTTGGGTCAGAAGAGCCTCCGGTATACCCAGATAAACTTTGCCAAGTGGGGAATGAGTTTCTATCCCTGTGGTTAAATTCAGATGGAGATATCAAAATGGCATTGCTTGATACGGTGGACCCGCAAGGGTTGGAAGAATTCTCGGTTGTGTTCACGGACCGCTCGCTGAACTCCATGAGTGGCGCATTCCAGCATGTGATGCGCGATATTCACGGTATGCTGTGCGAAGTATACGGTGCGGCATCGGCTGTGGTGATCCCGGGTGGCGGCTCTTACGGAATGGAGGCTGTCGCCCGGCAGTTTGCGCGCGATCGTGATGTGCTGGTGGTGCGCAACGGGTGGTTTTCCTATCGCTGGAGCCAGATCATCGAGACGGGCGGGCTGACCGCGAACACGACTGTCATCAAAGCGCACCCGCAGGGCAATGCAGCACCCGCACCCTATGCGCCTGCGCCGATTGACGAAGTTGTGGCCGCGATCAAGGAGCAAAAGCCACAGGTTGTCTTTGTGCCCCATGTGGAGACTTCGGCGGGTGTAATCCTGCCTGATGACTATATTTCCGCGATGGCGGAGGCCGCGCACAGCGTTGGAGCGTTGATGGTGTTGGACTGTATCGCCAGCGGGTGTGCATGGGTCGATATGAAATCTCTCGGCGTTGATGTGTTGATTTCTGCACCGCAAAAAGGATGGAGTGCGCAGCCCTGTGCGGGGTTGGTCATGTTGTCGGAGCGTGGTGTGGCGCGGTTGAAAGAGACGCAGTCGGACAGCTTTGCCCTTGATCTGGGAAAGTGGCATGCGATCATGCAGGCTTACCTCGACGGTGGTCACGCTTATCATGCCACCATGCCGACCGATGCTCTTCGGGTGTTTCGCGATACGATGTTGGAGACCAAGGAGTACGGGTTCGCGCGGCTCAAGGAAGCGCAGTGGCAGCTGGGCGAAGGCGTACGTGCGATGATGGCCGACAAGGGTGTGAAGTCGGTAGCCGCAGACGGTTTTGGTGCACCGGGTGTGGTGGTGTGCTATACAGATAATCCTGATGTGAAGTCGGGAAAGGCGTTTATGGCCGAAGGCATGCAGATCGCGGCGGGTGTGCCGTTGCAAGTGGGCGAGCCTGAGGGATTCAGCACATTTCGTCTTGGGCTGTTTGGGTTGGACAAGCTGTATGATGTAGACGGGACATTGGGACGGTTGAAGGTCGTTGTAGACAAGGTTCTGTGAATTTGCTCGTTCCTAAAATAGAAGTGAATGAACTTTGAAACATAAGCTTATCACAGTATTTGCGGCGCTTACTCTTGGCGGCCTTCTGACGGGCTGTGCAGTGTCTCAGGTAGGCCGTCTGGCGGTGCCACAGGCCAGCGGCTTGACCTGTTTTCCAAGCGGTGTCTGCGTGGAAGATCCTGCGCGGATTGGCGAGGCGACTGCCTTGAGGGATGATGCTCTTTCGTTTGTACAGGGCAAGATGGGGCGTATGTCCGTCACACCGCGACTATTGTTTTGCGCAACAAAAGGCTGTTCCGAAAAATTTGGTAATCCGAAGGTCGGTGCCCAGTATTTTTGGGGAACGAACCAGATTGTTGTAAGTGACACAGGTTGGGTAAAGTTCATCGTTCGCCATGAGATGATACATCATTGGCAGGCAGAAAAATTTGGCGCCGCCGAAAGCGCCAAAACCTTGCCGCAGTGGTATGTTGAAGGAATGGCCTACGAGTTCAGCAATGATCCGCGCAAAACTATACCAAATCCCGCCGCGCAAAAACAACGTGCACGGTTTCGCGCATGGCTGGCTGCGGGCAACAACTGGCGTGTGCCGCCAAAGTGATGCCCGCAGGTTCTCAATTTAGGTGATCGCGTCGAGAATTCGCGCCCATGAGCGGATCCCTTTGTGAAAGCTTTCCATGTCGTATTTCTCGTTCGGGGAGTGGATCTGGTCGTCATCTTTGCCAAACCCGATGAGGACGGGCGTGGTGCCGAGGATCGAGGCGAAATGCCCCGCGATGGGGATCGAGCCGCCGCAGCCGATATAGGCGGCGGGGGTCTGCCATTCATCAGACAGTGCCTTAAGCGATTTTGCAAATGCGGGATCATCGGTGGGGGTGCTTGAGGCGCGGCTGGCGCCGTGATCGGCCCATTCAGCTGTACAATCTGGCGGCAGCATGTCCTCCACCATCTTGCGAAAACTTTCGCGGATCACGAGCGGGTCTTGATCGCCCACAAGGCGGAAAGAGATTTTGGCGCTGGCTTTGGAGGGCAGAACGGTCTTGAAACCGTCGCCCTGATAGCCGCCGCCGATCCCGTTGACTTCGCATGTGGGGCGCGACCAGATCATCTCGAGCGGGGTGCGGTCCTGCTCGCCTGCGGGGTGGCTGAGACCGACATCATTGAGGAACCCTGCATGGTCGAAGGCGAGGCCCTGCCACTGGGCCTCTAACTCTTCGCTAAGTTCTGGCACGCCGTCGTAAAATCCGGGAATTGTTATGCGCCCCTGATCATCGTGAAGCGATGCGATGATGCGCGAGAGCACGCGTATGGGGTTCATGGCAATGCCGCCAAACATACCCGAGTGGAGGTCTTTGGAAGGGGCGGTGATGGTCAACTCTTCGCCCAGCAGACCACGAAGCATAGTGGTTATCGCGGGCGTGCGGCTTTGAAACATGCCAGTGTCGCAGATCATCGCAAAATCGGTGCGCAGCTCGTCCTTGTGCTCTTCCATAAACGGCACGAGGGAGGGTGAGCCTGATTCCTCTTCGCCCTCGAAGAAGAAGGTAATGCGGCAAGGCCAGTCACCCTCGACCTCTTTCCACGCGCGAAATGCCTCTAGAAATGTCATTAATTGACCCTTGTCGTCGGCGGCACCGCGGCCACGGATCACGGGGCCAGCATCGGTTTCCTCAATCGCAGGGTCAAACGGGTCACGGTCCCACAAGTTGAGCGGGTCAACAGGCTGCACATCGTAATGGCCATAGAAAAGCAGATGCGGTTTGCCATTTTCCGGCCCGACATGACCCACCACCATGGGATGGCCGGGGGTGGGGCGCTTTTGCGCATCTATTCCAAGGCTTTGCAGATCCGCAACGAGCCAGTCAGCCGCTGCGTCGCAATCCGCTTTGAAGGCAGGATCGGTCGAGATTGACTTGATCCTTAGCAAATCCAACAACCGGTCGGTGGCGGCGGGAAGATCAGCATCAATTTTGGCAAGAACGGCATCGAGGGACATAACGTGCTCCTGAAAGGGGATGTTTAGCGCGAACCTATCAGGCGTAAGAGGCTTGTCCAGTGGCGGGAGTTTCGCATCGGAAACAAGCCTGCGACACTACGCGCCCGTTTGTGTGTTGAAGGGTTTGGAACCATTCTATATTCAACAATGGAATTGGTAATTGCCCGCGCGCGGCGCCCAACAGTTACGGAGATGCGCATGACCTACTCGGACCAGCTTGATCAGGCGATTGCTCGTCTGCATGACGAAGGCCGCTATCGCACGTTTATCGACATTGAGCGGCGCAATGGAAACTTCCCGCATGCGGTCTGGACGATGCCCGACGGTATTGAAAAAGATATTACCGTTTGGTGTGGCAACGACTATCTCGGGATGGGGCAGCACCCCGTTGTGCTGGAGGCGATGCACGAGGCGCTTGATGCGACGGGTGCAGGTTCTGGCGGGACCCGCAACATCTCTGGCACGACCGTTTATCACAAGCGGCTTGAGGCCGAGCTGGCCGATTTGCATGGCAAGGAAGCGTCACTGCTGTTTACCTCTGCGTATATCGCAAACGATGCAACACTCAGCACATTGCCAAAGCTGTTTCCGGGTTTGATTATATATTCCGACGCGCTCAACCATGCCTCGATGATCGAAGGGGTGCGCCGCAATGGCGGG
Source organism: uncultured Sulfitobacter sp. (assembly GCF_947499945.1). Classification (GTDB taxonomy): domain Bacteria; phylum Pseudomonadota; class Alphaproteobacteria; order Rhodobacterales; family Rhodobacteraceae; genus Sulfitobacter. The sequence goes on from NZ_CANMQD010000002.1 coordinate 587,440, forward strand.
GCCAAGCGTATATTCCGTCATAACGATGTGGCGCACCTGCGCGAGTTGCTGGAAGCTGATGATAGCGACGCACCCAAGTTGATCGCGTTTGAGAGTATCTATTCCATGGATGGTGATTTTGGTCCCATCGAGGCGATCTGTGATCTGGCCGACGAATTTGGCGCACTGACCTATATCGACGAAGTCCATGCAGTGGGCATGTACGGGCCACGCGGGGCAGGGGTGGCCGAGCGCGACCGCCTGATGCACCGCCTCGATATTATTAACGGAACATTGGCCAAAGCATACGGCGTAATGGGCGGCTATATCGCTGCATCAGCCAAGATGTGCGATGCAATCCGCTCTTATGCACCCGGTTTTATTTTTACCACATCCTTGCCGCCTGCGATTGCGGCGGGGGCTGCGGCCTCTGTCGCCTACCTAAAACGCGCACCTGAATTGCGCGAGAAACATCAGCAGCAGGCAAAAGCGCTTAAGCTGCGGCTTAAGGGGCTCGGCCTGCCGATCATCGACCACGGGAGTCACATTGTTCCTGTCATGGTAGGCAATCCAGTGCATACGAAAATGCTGTCGGATATGCTGCTGCAAGACCACGGTATCTACGTGCAGCCAATCAATTTTCCGACTGTTCCACGAGGGACGGAGCGTTTGCGGTTTACGCCGTCGCCAGTTCACGGACCGCATGAAATGGATGCCCTTGTGAGTGCGATGGACGGCCTTTGGGCGCACTGTGCGCTGAATCGTGCCGAACAGGCTGGCTAAATCTTCAATAATTCGCTAATATGTTTGCACCGTGTTACGTTTGGCATAACAAAAGCCTGTGGCGAATCAACAATTTAGATCGTCACGATAACAGGCGCGAACGATAAGTGGGCTAAGGTGTTGGTATGATTGGGCGTTGGGCCTCCAAGGGCAAAGCAGAAGAAGAAGTCAAATCATCTGGATTTGATGCCTTTGAATTGCGTCTTGGCGATCTCATGCGTGGTGAACGTGCGACCTTGGGCAAATCCCTGCTCGACGTACAGCGCGAATTACGCATCAAAGCATCTTATATTGCCGCGATCGAGAATGCCGATCCTGACGCATTTGACACGCCCGGTTTTATTGCAGGGTATGTTCGCTCCTACGCGCGCTACCTCAATATGGACCCTGATAAAGCGTTTAACGCATTTTGCTCCGAGAGCGGTTTTAGCGTGGCGCACGGCATGTCTGCCGAGGCTTCTGTCGTGAACAAACCGTCGCGTGAAGAGCGTCTGAGCCGTAAGGCCGACCATGATATCTTCTCCCGTCCTGTGATGCCGTTTGCCCCCGGTGGTGATGGTTTCCTGTCGCGGATCGAGCCTGCGGCAATTGGATCTTCGCTGATTTTGGTCGCGCTGATTGGTGCGATTGGCTTTGGTGGCTGGAGTGTTTTGAAAGAAGTGCAGCGTGTACAGGTTTCTCCAGTGGATCAGACCCCTGTGGTGCTCTCCGACCTTGATCCTTTGCAGGCCAATGCGCCTGAGCAGAACACGACGAACAGCGTGACAACACCTTCCGTGCTTGCTGATGCGCCGCGTGTTGAGGCACTCGACCGTTTGTACCGCCCCGCGGCATTGGATGTGCCAGTGCTTGTTGCGCGTGATGCGCCGATTGCGACACTTGATCCGGGTGCAGGTGGCTTGTTTGAAACACCTGTTGCGCCCATGCTGTCTGCTGCCGTTGACGGTGCGATTGCCGACGCTTTGGCGGAGCCCACTCAGATGGCTGGTCTGACGGTGCCACAAGTTCTTGAAGGGCCTGCGCCTGCTGTGCAAGTTGTGGCCACCGCAGAAACTTGGGTACGTATCACGGCGGCTGACGGCACCAATATCTATGAGAAAGTAATGCAGAAGGGTGACACGTTCGACGTCCCTGCGCTTGAAGAAGCGCCATTGCTCCGTACAGGGCAAAGTGGTGCTGTTTATTTCGTAATGAATGGTGAGTTTTTTGGTCCTGCGGGAAGCCGCGGAAGCGTGACATCCAATGTGCCATTGCAGCAGCAGGCCTTGGCCGAGCTTTACCAGCCTGCACAGCCCGGTCAGGATAGCGCACTTGAGACAATGGTTGCAGAAATGCGTGCTGTTGCTACACCGGAGGTTGGTGCGGACCAATAGGTCGCAGCGTTAACTCCCGCTAATCGTCCAAATTCGAACAGCTTTCCATTGCAGCGCATCGCTTGCATGGCTACTTATGGCATGTCTGAACTGTCTAGTGAGGTTGACATGTCGCTCAATCATATCCGTCCTTGGCGCAACATCTATCGTCGTAAATCGCGTCAGATTATGGTGGGGAATGTCCCTGTGGGCGGTGACGCACCGATTTCTGTGCAGACGATGACCAACACGCTGACCACAGATGCAAAAGCCACGATTGCGCAGATTCAGGCTGCCGCAGATGCAGGCGCCGATATTGTGCGGGTCTCGGTCCCTGATGTGGAGAGCTCCAAAGCGCTCAAGCAGATTGTACGCGAAAGCCCCGTGCCGATCGTGGCGGATATCCATTTCCACTATAAGCGCGGTATTGAAGCGGCGGAGGCTGGGGCAGCCTGTTTGCGGATCAACCCCGGTAACATCGGGGACGAGAAGCGGGTCAAAGAAGTCATCAAAGCGGCACGCGACAACAACTGCTCAATCCGCATTGGTGTGAACGCAGGGTCGCTGGAAAAACATCTGCTCGATAAATACGGTGAGCCCTGTCCCGATGCGATGGTCGAAAGTGGCCTCGACCATATAAAAATTCTGCAAGACAATGATTTCCACGAGTTCAAGATCAGCTGTAAGGCGTCTGATGTGTTCATGGCGGCGGCTGCCTATCAGCAGCTGGCCGAGGCCACTGACGCGCCGATCCACCTTGGTATTACCGAGGCGGGTGGCCTGATTTCAGGCACGGTCAAATCCGCCATCGGTATGGGCAACCTACTGTGGATGGGTATTGGCGACACGATCCGCGTCTCTCTCTCCGCCGATCCGGTGGAAGAAGTGAAAATGGGCTTCGAGATCCTCAAATCTCTGGGCTTGCGCCATCGGGGTGTGAATATCATCTCCTGCCCGTCTTGTGCGCGACAGGGATTTGACGTCATCAAAACAGTCGAAACGTTGGAAAAGCGTTTGGAGCATATCAAAACGCCCATGAGCCTGAGCATCATTGGCTGTGTTGTGAACGGCCCCGGTGAGGCGCTGATGACAGATGTGGGCTTTACCGGCGGCGGTGCTGGCGCGGGTATGGTTTATCTTGCGGGTAAACAAAGCCACAAGCTCGACAATGCAAAAATGGTCGAGCATATCGTTGAGCAGGTTGAGGCCCATGCGGCGAAACTCGACGCTGAAGCGAAGGCTGCCGAGGAAGCTTAACGCATCCCCAAGCCCATCTGCATGAGCATTTTACGCACAGGTGCAGCGCCGTAAAGTGCGCTGAGGCCTGCGGCGCGTGCATCGCGTGCGAGTGTGCTGCTGGCCTGACTGGTGCGATTGAGCAGGTCGATGCCGCGCACCCGCAGCGTAATATCACCGTACCGTGCCGTATGGTATGCATCCAGCATGACCGCATCGCCCAAGCTATCGCGCCTTTCTTCGGCCAAGTCCAACAAGGTTGCGATATCGTTGAGCGACATGTTCAAACCTTGCGCACCGATAGGCGGCATGACGTGCGCAGCTTCCGCGATCAGGGCCACACGCTCAGCGGTCAGCCGATTTGCATGTTGGGTGATGATGGGCCAGACCTGACGCTTACTGACCACAGTGAGAGGGCCAAAGTGATGGGTGGAGCGGATCGATGCTTCTTCCTCAAAAGCTGCGACATCCATTTCCATACGCTCTTGGGCCAGTCGGCCATCGTCCATCCAGACCACGGCAGAGCAGGGCATGCCGTCGCGGTCGGGCAAGGGGACCAGCGTGAAGGGACCACCCGTGCGGTGGATTTCCGTCGATACATTCTTGTGCGGGATTGGATGGGTGACTGCAAAGACAATCGCCTTTTGCCCATAGCGTTGCGTGCGCACAGGAATGCCAGCCGCAGTGCGCATGGGTGAACCGCGTCCGTCAGCGGCAATCACCAGCTTCGTCTCGATTGTGGTGTCATCGCTCAGAGTTACCTTTGCGCTGCCTTCACGGGTGAAGAGGCGTTTGGTGCCAACGCCTGCGCGGAAATCCACTCTGTCCAGCACCTCAAGCCGCGCCATCATTTCGCGGCGCAGCAGCCAGTTGGGAAAGTTCCAGCCAAAGGGCAGATCCGAAATGTCAGCTGCATCGAATTCGCGAGTGACACGTGGTTCGGGGTCTTCGCCGCCAGCATCGATGATCCTCATGATTTGCAAAGGGGCGGCATGGGGGGCGAGGCGGTCCCAAAGACCTGCACGCTCCAACAGCATCCGCGCAGGCTGTAGCATGGCAGTTGAGCGCAGGTCGGCCCCATCAGCCGCGCCGTCAGTGACTGGCGGTGTCGGGTCCACGCAAATAACTTTGAAACCTGCGGAGCCGAAAGCCGCGGCAGCCGTCAGGCCGGCGATCCCTCCGCCAGAGATGAGAATGTCACAAGTATCGGTCATGGGCGCGGTCCTCTTACAGCAACGTCTGTAGGAAAGAAGATAGGTCGTCCGTATGGTATTGAACATGCGGCGCGTCGGCGCGTGTAGGGGCCACATGGACTGTGCGCATGCCCAGTTCATGCGGCACGGCCAGATTGCGCGGGTCATCCTCGAACATGGCCGCCACTGTCGGCTCAAGCCCATCCAGCGCAAAGATGGCATCAAAAGCGCCGCGCTCGGGCTTGGGGAGGAAGCCTGCGTGTTCTACACCATAGACCGCATCGAATAGACCTGAGAGCCCCCGCGCCGCCAGCACACGTTCTGCATAAGGCTCACAGCCATTGGTGTAGACGATGCGCCTGCCCGGCAGGGCGCGTATGTGGGCGGCGAGGACAGGATCAGGTGTCAGACTGTCCATTGAGATATCATGTACGTCGTCAAGATAGGGCGCAGGATCGACATCATGCTCACGCATCAGGCCAGCGAGCGTGGTGCCGTGTGTTTCCCAGTAGTGCAGGCGCAGCCTATCGGCTTCGGCGCGGTCCACGCCAATCGTCTCCATCACCCAATTGGTCATCCGCACTTCGATCAGATCGAAGAGGCGTGCTTCGGGCGGATAGAGGGTATGATCAAGGTCAAAGACCCAAGTGGTCACGTGGGAGAAATCAGCAGCGCTCATACTCTTGTGGTAGGCTGCGCTACGTGCGTGTGCAAGAGGGACATCAAGGCTAGGCGTGCCGCGCATCTGACGCTAAGGTCGGGAGAAACTGAATGAAAGGGCCTCTTTATGCCCCCTGCGAACCCCACAGGCCGCTCTGGTCAGACTGATGCCTATTCCATGATTTTGGATGCGATTGATACGGGTATTTACCGCCCCGGTGACCGTCTGGTGGAAAGCGAGCTGGCCGAGCGATTGGGCGTGTCGCGCACCCCGATACGCGAAGCCTTGCAACGGTTGGAAACGCAATCCTTGTTGGTGCGGGACGGGCGTAGTCTGATCGTAGCATCGTTGGATCACAACCAGATGGCCGAGCTTTATGTGGTGCGTGGAGAGCTGGAAGGATTGGCCGCGCGGTTGGCGGCGCGCAACGCGACAGAAGAAGAAGTGCGATTGCTGCGCGAAATGGTCGAGGCAGATAATCTACTGCTGGAGCATCCCGCCGCATTGGCACGTGCAAACCGAAGGTTTCACAAACAAATTCACCTTGCATCGCACAACCGCTTTCTGGTGCAGCAGCTTGATTTGGTCCACCGCTCAATGGCGCTTATGGCGACGACATCGCTGGCTGTTGTAGGGCGGGGTGAGATCGCGCAGCAAGAGCACGATTGCATCGTTTCGGCGATCGAAGCGCGAGACGGGGATGCGGCAGATGCGGCCTTGCGTGCCCATATCTCGGTGGCTTTTGCAACGCGGCTAAAGCAGGAAGCGGAAAAGCGTGAGGCGGAAGCCTGATCAATCGGTGTGGGTCACACCGTGCTCGGTTTTGTCCCAATAGAACGGCTCGACCACAATCTCTTTCATCGCCTTGTAAGCTGATATGGCAGCCATCGGGAAATAGAGCGGGAGTGTGAGAACATAGCCCATAAGGTGGCGATGTTCGCGGCGTGAGACGGCAGCCATAGATATACCAAGGTTGATGACCTCGGAGCAGAAGAAAAACCACGCCATCCCAAGAGCGACAGGTGTTCCGAGAGTAAGCGCCACAGGATGCTCGAACCCTGCAAGAGTGATCCAGAAGGACCAGAGCAACGGGGCAAAAGCAAACTGCGCAAATGTTGCGAGCAGAAGGGTCTGTACGCCCATAAACCTAACAAATCCCAAATCACGCAATAGCGCGCGGGGCGCCCGCATATGAACCAGCCAAGTGATTGCAAATCCTTTGAGCCAGCGCGAGCGTTGTTTGACCCATGGCCATGCACGACAATTCGCCTCCTCGAATGTAACTGTGGGGATGAGTTCGGTTACATAGCCGTGGCGTGCCAAACGGATGCCCAAATCGGCATCCTCGGTCACGTTGTGCGCATCCCAACCGCAAAGCTTTTCAAGGATGCTGCGACGGAAAAACAGCGTTGTACCTCCTAGCGGTATCACAAGACCAAGCTGCGCCACACCGGGTAAAATCATCCGCCACCATGTTGCGTACTCAATCGTGAAACACCGTGAAAGCCAGTTGGTTTTTGGATTGTAGTAATCCAGAACACCCTGCAAACACGCGACATTTTCAGGAGCGTCCTGAAAGCGTGTTACTACTTTTTCGATCTGATCCGGCTCGGGGGCGTCTTCTGCATCCCACACGCCTATGATGGACCCACGGCAAAAATCGAGCGCATAGTTGAGCGCACGGGGCTTTGTGGTCAGTCTGTTGGCGCTGGGGACTTCGATCACGCTGATCCAGCTGGGCAGGTCGGTGCGGGCGATAGTATCTCTCGTCACCGTATCATGCTGTTCGAGCACAAGCACCACTTCGAGCAGTGATTTGGGATAGGTCAGGCGGGTAAGGCGCTGGATCAGCTTTCCGGCGATTTCCTTCTCATTGAGCAGAGGCACCAAGACAGACACTTTGGGCAAGGGGAATGCGCCACGTGTGAGGTGTCCAATTGTATCAGTATCTTGAGTGATTTTGCTCATCTGCGCGGCAAAGGCTGCAACTTTGAGCACCGTGCTCATGACCAGTGTCACAAAAGCAATCAGAATGCAGACTGTGATTGTCCACGCGGGTATCAACACGAGTGCACCGATCAATGCGCCGAGAACCGAAAGGGCGATGGGTTTGCGTAAAGGAGAGGTCGGGTCCCAACTCCGACAACTTTCAATGGCAGGCACGCGGGTTGCCGCTTTTTGTGCAAGTTCTTCGCCATATAAAACGCTGATATGATTTCGAATTTGTGTCTCTTCAACGAGAACAGGCAACAACCGGCGACCGCGCTCGCCGAGGCAAGCACGCAGGCGATTGAAATCATCGGGGTGCTGGGTACCGACAAGAAGCACGTCACCGATCCGCAGCCATGGCACGCAGCGGTATTTTAGGCAAAGGGCAGAGGGGAGTGCCGCGCTCAGCAAGGGATCGGGAGGATCTACTGTCAGGTCGGCCACGGGAATATTGTGCTGCCGCGAGACCATTTGCAGTATGTCCGTCGCATTTGCCAGCCCTTCAGCCACCAAAATTTCGCCCAGAGGGGCATCAATATGGCGTTGGAGATCAAGGGCATGGACCAGATCCCCTTGAGTGATCAGACCAGCATTTACCATTACACGACCCAGCGGCAGACGCTCACTTGGAGGGGCTGCCGCTTGAGGATCGGGCAACCGGAGAAAGAGGTCGCTCATCGCAGGCCAATCTGAGATCGTTTCAATTCGATTAAAACGATTGCAGACAGAGATTAAGGAAGGGTTAAGACTTCCTTAATGGGGCGAACTGTCATGCTGTTGTTGCTTTTGCACGCGCCGCCATCGCTTCGGCAAAACGCTCAAAGAGATAGTAGCTGTCCTGGGGGCCGGGGGAGGCCTCGGGGTGGTGCTGCACAGAATAGACCGGGCGTCCTTCCATGCGGATGCCACAGTTGGATCCGTCAAAGAGTGAGCGGTGCGTCTCAATCACACCTTTGGGGAGTGACTGGCTGTCGACTGCAAAGCCGTGGTTCATCGAAGTAATCTCGACTTTGCCAGTATCGATTTCTTTGACAGGATGGTTGGCGCCATGGTGACCGTGGCTCATTTTGATTGTGGTGCCTCCAAGGGCAAGGGCGAGCATCTGGTGGCCCAGACAAATGCCAAAAACGGGCAGATCGGATTTGTTCAGTACATCCTTGATCATCGGGACCGCATAAACGCCTGTGGCTGCCGGATCACCGGGACCATTGGAGAGGAAAACACCGTCAGGCTGATGTGCCATCACATCTTCATACGTTGCGGAGGCAGGTAAAACCGTCACATCACAGCCGGCAGATGCAAGGCAGCGCAGGATATTGCGCTTTGCACCATAGTCGATGGCGACCACTTTATGCTTGGGTTCGGTCTGGGGCTGGTAGCCGTCGGGCCACGCCCACCGCATCTCGTTCCAGTGGTAGGATTGAGCGCAGGTAACATCCTTGGCCAGATCCATACCTTCAAGGCCTGCAAAGGCACGCGCCGCAGCGACAAGCGCTTCGACGTCGAAATTTCCGTCGGGATCATGGGCCAGTGCCGCATGGGGCGCACCCTGCTGGCGAATGGCACGCGTCAGGCGCCGGGTATCGATGCCACCGATTGCGATGCGGCCCCGTGCGGCAAGCCACTCTGACAAATGCTGTGTTGCGCGCCAGTTGCTGGGCTCGGTTGGCATCCATTTGACAACCATACCTGCGGCTACAGGATCGGCGGTTTCATCATCTTCGGGATTGGTGCCCGTGTTGCCGATATGGGGAAAGGTGAAGGTGACAATTTGGCCTGCATAGGAGGGGTCGGTCATGATCTCCTGATAGCCCGTCATGGCAGTGTTAAAGCACATCTCGGCAACAGTTTGACCAGTTGCCCCGAAACCTGCGCCGTAGAATACCGACCCGTCAGCAAGGGCAAGACACGCAGTGGGATGTGTAGGAGCAGCGGGGGCCATGGTCATATCCTTTAAAAGGGAGGGGCCAGCAGTGGCCCGCAACGTGGATGAAGTGCGAAACACCTCTTTTGGCAAACGATTGATACTTATAGCGACAGCAGAGGAGGGTCAAGATGAGTATCCAAATGAATAATTGTTTTATATCAATCGGTTAAGTCTCTTTAAAACGCATTGCAAGTATAGCGCTGATTAGGTAGGGTCGGCGCTCTTGGAACGCGCAAACTTAGAGGCATCCCCATGGACCTTCGTACCCGTATCGCAACCGATCTGAAACAGGCGATGAAAGACAAGGCCGCTGAGCGGTTGTCAACTTTGCGTTTGGTGAATGCCGCGATCAAAGACAAAGACATTGATGCGCGTGCCGAGGGTAACGAGGACGGTGTCGGTGATGCAGAAGTGCTTGCGATTCTGGGTAAGATGGCAAAGCAGCGGCTTGAGTCTGCACGCGCCTACGAAGAGGGTGGGCGCCTCGACCTTGCTGAGCGCGAGCGCGCAGAGATTTTGGTGATTGAGGAGTTTCTGCCCCGTCAGCTTGATGAAGCGGAAACCATAGCAGCAGTTAATGCCGCCGTCGCAGAAACGGGTGCAAACTCGATTCGTGACATGGGTAAAGTTATGGGTGTCCTAAAAGCCAAATACACAGGCCAGATGGATTTTGGCCGCGTCGGGCCGCAGATCAAAGACCGCCTGTCTAACTAAATGATCAAACCGGCTGCTCTAGCGGTGTAAAGCCCGCTTGAGATCGTCGAAGAGTTCGATCCGCTCTTCCTCACTCAGAAACGAACCGATTTCAACTTCGCGTCCTTTGCCGCGGAGGGTCACGTAATGCGGGATAGGGCCTTCGTCCTCGTATTTTGTGACTTGGGTCCAATACCGATCGCAATCCCATTGCTGCACATCACCTTTGGGATTGGTTCGCGTCAGCATCGCCATAGTTTCGTCCAGCACTAGCACTTCATTTATTTGACGCGCTTTGTAATTGCGCTGCAGTGCCCAATAGATCCCCCAAACTGCAGCCAGAGTGAACGGTAAAATTCCCCAGAGGATAGGGGAGCCGAGAAGGGGCAGGGCAGGAATTGTTATCAAAGTGAAGGTCGACAGAACAAATGCGGCCATCCCACGGGCGGGCAGCGAATTGTGCGGCCACAGACGCATTGTCTGGGGCGTGCTGTGTGGTGGTGAGGTCCATTCGTAGGGCATGATATAGTTTTAGCGTAGCGGTCATTTGGATCAATGCGACAAAGTTGAAAATTACGTGATTTTCACGCTGTAGCGAGACTGTTGCCTACCATTTTTACCTTTCCGATAAGCCGCGTTTAGGTTTCTTGGTTGACCATAAAGAAGGGCCCCAACCGCCGCTGGAGCCCTCATGTTCGTGGTGCCGGTTCAGCCGATTAGTGGCTGTGGGACTTATCCCAATCCGACTGCTTTGGCAGCTGCTCGAACGTGTGCTCGGGCGGCGGGGAGGGCAGTGTCCATTCCAAAGTATCCGCAAACTCGTTCCACGGGTTGTTGGCTGTGACGCGCGCACCGCGTGTCAATGTCCATGCCATCACACCGAAGAAGAAGATGAACGACCCGAAGGAGAGGAATGCGCCCATGCTTGACCACCAGTTCCAGTATGCAAATGCATCGGGATAGTCGATGTAGCGACGTGGCATACCCTGACGACCCAAGAAGTGCTGTGGGAAAAAGGTCAGATTTGCGCCGATAAACATTGCCCAGAAGTGCACCTTACCAGCCCACTCAGGATACATGCGGCCCGTCATCTTGGGCAGGTAAAAGTAGATACCTGCAAAGATTGTGAAGACTGCGCCGAGCGACATCACGTAGTGGAAGTGTGCAACGACATAGTACGTGTCGTGGTAGTAGCGGTCCACAGCAGCCTGCGAGAGTACGATACCTGTAACGCCACCAACGGTGAAGAGGAACAGGAAGCCAAAGGCCCAGAGCATGGGTGTCTCGAAAGAAACAGAGCCGCCCCACATAGTCGCAATCCACGAGAAAACTTTGACGCCCGTCGGAACCGCAATGACCATCGTCGCAAGCATGAAGTAGGCTTGCTGGTTCAGCGACATACCAACTGTGTACATATGGTGTGCCCATACAACAAAGCCGAGTGCACCAATCGCGATAATCGCCCAAACCATTGGCAGATATCCAAACACGGGCTTGCGCGCGAAGGTCGCAATCACGTGGGAGATGATGCCAAAGCCTGGAAGAATGATGATGTACACTTCAGGGTGTCCGAAGAACCACAGAATGTGCTGGTACAGAACCGGATCACCACCGCCTGCGGGGTCAAAGAAAGCGAAGCCAAAGTTACGGTCCATCAAGAGCATCGTGATCGCACCCGCCAGAACAGGCAGGGAGAGCAGAATGAGCCATGATGTCACAAAGATTGACCAAGCAAACAGAGGCACCTTGAACAATGTCATACCAGGGGCGCGCATATTCAAGAAGGTTGTGATCATGTTGATCGCGCCAAGGATAGATGAAGCACCCGAGACGTGGACCGCGAAAATCGCGAAGTCCATCGACATGCCGCCCTCTTTCACCGAAAGCGGTGGATACAGGACCCAGCCCACACCAGAACCCGCCTGACCGTTACCGCCCGGAAGCAGGACAGAACAGATTGCAAGCGACGTACCAGCGACATAGAGCCAGAAAGACAGGTTGTTCATCCGCGGGAACGCCATGTCAGGCGCACCGATTTGCAGCGGCATGAAATAGTTGCCGAAACCGCCAAAGAGGGCAGGAATAACAACAAAGAACATCATAAGAATGCCGTGACCTGTAATCAGCACATTCCAAAGGTGCCCGTTGGGCGTACAGGTCGTGGAGGAATCAGCGATGAATCGCGCACCTTCCATACACATGTATTGAACGCCGGGGTTCATCAGCTCGAGACGCATATATATCGTAAATGCGACAGAGATGAATCCGACAAAAGCGGAGACGATCAGGTACAGAATACCGATGTCTTTGTGGTTCGTGGACATAAACCAGCGCGTGAAAAACCCGCGTTCGTCTTCATGGTCGTGCCCGTTAATGGCTGCGTCTGCCATGCGGTGCCTCCTAATATTGATAATTGAATGCAGATACGCCTGTTGGCAAAACGCACTGCGGACTTCTGCTTGTTCTAAAAGCAACGAAGGCACAGGGCAATGGGCACGATGGTCGCAGTACCAAGTATTTTTCATGGAAAGGATCAATTCAGACCACAGAACAGTGCTATTGAGGGTCTTGGATCAAAATGGATTAAATTCGACCTACAAAGCGGCGCGGAAATTGACGAAATTAATACACTGGTAAACCTCTTTGGCAATGATGCGGTGTAGCCAAACCAAGAGGGGACGACCCGTGACGCACCCTGTGCCGACGCCCGATACGACCATGCCTGAAGGCATTTCAGCAGGGCCAAGTGGTTCTGGTGATGCTGGTGATGTTTTGCGGACACCCACGGTGGATCGTGTAGTGAGCCTGATGCCAGGTTTTGTATATGTGTTTAACCATACAACATACTCTAACGATTACACCAACCGTTCTGTCGGAGAGCAGCTAGGCTATTCTTCCGAGGAAATCCGTGACTTTGGCGCCCAGATGATGATGCACATTGTGCATCCCGATGATCATCCAAAAATGTCCGAACATTTGGCTCGAATCGCCCAGCTTGACGGAGATGATTCGATCAGTTTTGAATATCGAGTTTTTCGCAAGGATGGTCGACAGCGCTGGCTACGCTCTGTTGATGCTGTTTTCGACCGCGCGCCAGATGGTAGTGTCTTGCGACATATTGGATGCGCCAGCGATGTTACCATCGAAAAGGAGGCAGAACTTCGCCTCGAGCAAATGAACGCCGAGTTGGAAGCTAAGGTAAGTGAACGGACAAGGGACCTTGCCAAGCTTAACGGAGAGCTTGAGAGCCGCATCGCGGAACGCACCTATGAGTTGCAAGACGCTGTAGATGAGCTGGAGCAGCTAACATATATCGCAACCCACGATCTAAAAGTTCCTGTGAACAACCTTTGTCGTCTCGGCCTGATGCTTGGCGACAATGCGCATTTGCTTGCGCCAGATCAAGCGGAGCAGGTGGGCTGGATCAATGATTGCGCGACACAGTTGAGTGCAAAAATTCAGGGGTTGGTGCTTGTGGCTCAGATACGTCTCAGCAGTGTACTGCCGAGCGAACTGCTTAATCTGCGTGGGGCAGTGATGGATGCGGTTGGCAGGTTTGAAGCGACGATGGGGCAGGGGGCACGGCCCGTCACAATTAAAGTCGCTGACGATATCTTTGTGGATTTTGCGCGGTTTGAGTTAGACAGCATCCTCTCGGCGATAATGGATAATGCAATAAAATATGCTGACCCCTCGCGTGCCTTAGAGGTGACGTTTCGTGCTGATCTTCTTGAGGGTAAGGTGACGCTCTTGGTTGAGGATAACGGCACCGGACTCGATGGGGAGCGTGATAGGGACAAGGTATTCGGCTTGTTTCAAAGGGCGCATAAGGAACCTGCTGGCAGCGGTATCTCCTTATACTGTGCGCGGCGCATGTTGCTGAGACGCGGGGGCGACATCTCGGTGGAGGGCCATCGCGGAAAACATGCAGTGTTCAATTTACAATTTCCAAAACGAGGGGAGACTTCCGGTGATGGGTGATATGATCAAGCCTGTAAACAGGATTTTGTTGGTCGATGATGATGCGGTCACAAATATGATGCACAGCCGCGTCATTGAACGGTCGGGGCGTGCAAAGCGCATCGATGTCGCCACAGACGGGCAAGAGGCACTCGATATAATACGAGCAGATCTCTTGGCGGGGAGCCCACTGCCCGAGCTTATCTTTCTCGACATTAACATGCCTGGCATGGGCGGATTTGAGTTTCTTGAGCATTATGCAAACTTGCAAATCAATCCGGATGCGCAGCTAATTATTGTTATGCTCTCGACGTCATTGCTGGAGGCGGATCATGCCCGCGCGGAGGCGGACCCCAATGTGCATAGTTTTTGCGACAAGCCGCTGCGCGTAGAAAAATTGCTCGAACTGGTTGAGGAGTTTCAAATCCGAATGCAAATGAAACGGCCAGCCGCCTAAGTGGGTTCTAAGGCGAAGTGGGCGCTTCGCCGAAAATATCTGCGAAACTGGTACGTAGCGCGACGTCGACATCAGCCATAGTAACGGGCAAACCCAGGTCAACAAGACTGGTCACGCCGTGTTCAGAAATTCCGCAAGGTACAATGCCATCAAAATGGGTCAAGTTCGGCTCAACATTGATGGAGATGCCATGGAAACTTACCCATTTTCGCAGGCGAATTCCGATGGCCGCTATTTTGTCTTCCGCTGGCTGACCTTGAATGTTTTGCGGTTTATCAGGCCGCGTGACCCAAACACCGACACGGCCTTCCCTGATCTCGCCTGTGATGTTGAACTGATCAAGTGTAGCGATAACCCAAGCTTCGAGATCCAGCACGAATTTACGCACATCACGGCCTCGCGCACCGACATCCAGCATAACATAGGCCACGCGCTGCCCTGGCCCGTGATAGGTGTACTGTCCGCCGCGTTTTGTCTGAAAAACGTCGAAGCGGTTTGGATCGGTTAGATCGGCATCTTTTGCAGAAGTTCCTGCAGAATAGAGCGGCGGATGCTCGACCAACCAGACACACTCTGGCGCACTCCCATCCAAGATGGCTGCAACGCGAGCCTCCATCCATGCCTCGGCATCGCGAAAGTCGGTCAGGCCGGTCGATGTGATCCACTCAATCACGTGATTGCTCGCCCCTGCTGCACAACGATTATGCACATCAGCTTGTCGTTTCTTCGCTGCGTTCAGCCAGAACTTTGGTCAACATCTGCGCATAGGTCTCAGCACCCTGTGCGCCAGTTAGAAGGTACTTGCCCTCAAAAACCATTGCTGGAACACCTGATATCCCACGTTCTGTCCAGAATTGTTGCCGTGCACGTGTGTCTTTAGCGCGGCTTTCAGAGGTCAAAACCTCAAGTGCTTCGGTCCGGTCCAACCCTATTTGTGCCGCAATATCTACAAGAATTTCATGCCGTGATACATCCAGCCCTTTTGTAAAATGTGCATCGAAGAGGGCCATCTTTAAAGGATGTTGCAAGTTAAAGGATTGTGCCCAGTCCAAAAGCTGGTGTGCAGCAAACGTATTAACGATTCTGCTATCGGCATCGAACACGAAATCGATACCCAAATCCGCCCCGATCTGTCTAAGCTGAGCACGGTTTTGTGCGCTCTGCTCTGGGCTGGCGCCATATTTCTCAGCGATATGCTCAGTCAGATTTTGACCCTCTGGCGGCATTGCTGGATTGAGCTCGAAAGGATGCCAGCGAATAAACGCCCCCGTGCCGTTTGTGCCAAGCGCCTGTTCTAACTGGCGGAAGCCGACAATACACCACGGACACATAACGTCAGAGATGATGTCAATTTGAATAGGCTTGGGTTGGTTTTCATTTTGAGACATGAGGCTTCCTTAGCTCTGGCGCGGGCTATGATCATCGGGAGTATGACAGATGGTGACAAGGAAAAACACATGCTTTGCCCGTCTGCTCCTACGTCAATGGTCAAAACTCTTTGTGGAGGTGGCATTTGTTCTAAATTGGCTCTTGAGGTATGCCGCAACCCGCGCTATTGCGTCTCCACCATCCATGGCGTGCGGTCGTGGCGGAATGGTAGACGCGCAGCGTTGAGGTCGCTGTGGGGTAACACCCGTGAGAGTTCGAGTCTCTCCGACCGCACCAATTTATCTTATAATACCATTATAAATCAGTGCATTATTTTATTTAGTGGTACACTGGCCCCCTCTTTAGCCCCCTCAACATGTGATGCGTAAAAACTTGCACTGACGTTGTACCGCGAAGTATTTTTCTGCGCCATTTGCCGTGACGGCGGGTAATGTCAGGGCAGGGCGGTCTATTGTGTCCTATGCTGTGCGGCCTCCTTTTCAACTCGAACAAGCTCAAGCAAACGATCTGGACACCGCATAACATGGCGAGACACACAGCCCCGAGCAAACAGCGCGTCGATGATGCTTACCCCGTCAGGATCAAAGTACGGATCCCGCCAACAGGTCTGGGGTATCTCTCAAATGAAACTGTCGCGTGGCTCAAAGAGAACCTTTCCGGTGTCTGACGTCAGCGCCTATGGGTCCAAATAGCGGTATTTGATAAGAGAGGGTTCTTGGCTCATCGTAACCACTGAGGAGTGGAAGATGAGACAGACAACTGGAACACGCAAAAGTCCTGGCGAGAAGATCGTCAAAGATATCAAACGAGCGACCCGCAAACATTATTCGTCTGATTAGAAGATCAGGATCGTCTTGGACGGCCTGCGTGGCGAAGACAGCATTGCTGAGCTGTGTCGTCATGACGGGATCTCTCAGGAGATCTATTACAAATGGTCCAAGGACTTCATGGAAGCTGGCAAGCGGCGTCTGGCGGGAGATACGGCGCGTGCTGCAAACACAGACGAGGTCAAAGATTTGCGCCGAGAAGCCCGTGATTTGAAGGAAGTGGTGGCCGAACAAACGCTGGAACTCCGCCTGCTTAAAAAAAGCATGTTCGACGGTGGGGGCGACCACGAATGAGGTATCCTGCATCGGAGAAGTTGGAGATCATTCGGTTGGTTGAAGAAGGCCACCTGTCTGCACGTCAAACACTGGCCAAGCTCGGCATCCCCCGCACCACGTTTTATCGGTGGTACGACCGGTATCTGCAGCGAGGCGAAGCTGGGCTGCAGGATCAATCTCCCAAGCCAAAGCATGTCTGGAACCGCATTCCGGATGAGGTGCGGCGCAAAGTAATCAAGCTGGCTTTGATGGAGACGGACTTCACTTATCTCAAGGTTTTGGGCTGGAGCTGGTTTTATCTCAGTACGATCTTGGACGATTACAGCCAGTACATCATCTCCACTGCCCGACAGGGTATTGCGCAGCAATGTCCCGAGAGGGATGGAAGCTCTGTACGAACATGCGGGCGGAGGATGTCACCGACACACTGGAACTGGCGCTGCAGGCTTCAGGCTGTGATCAGGTCCACGTCGTACATAAGCCTCGACTGCTCAGCGACAACGGCTCCAGCTACGTCTCTGGTGATCTCGCTAAATGGTTACAAGACAAGGGAATGAAGCATTCTCGCGGAGCGCCGTATCATCCCCAAACACAAGGCAAGATCGAGTGTTGGCACCAAACCTTGAAGAACCGCATCCTGCTGGAAAATTACTTTCTACCCGGTGATCTCGAAGCCCAAATTGAAGCCTTTGTCGATCACTACAACCACCAAAGATATCATGAGAGCTTGAACAACGTCACGCCGCCGGACCTCTACTTCGGACGTGACAAAGCCATCCTGAAACAACGGGAAAGGATCAAAAGAAAGACGCTCGAAACGCAACGCTTGCATCACAGACAATGCGCCGCATGATGAAACAAACCAGATGAGCCGGACACTCTCCTATTTTAAGCTGCCATTGGTTCCAAAAACCCTGACGACGAACACCCCTAGATGCCGCTTTATAGGTCTCCCAAACAATCATCAAACTTTGAAATCTGGCTAAGAAGTTTTGCAATAATTTGTTCAGCAACGGACTTTCGCTCTAAAATGCAGGGTGGCTTCCCCAGCGCTTAGACGACTGTATCATTCAAGGGAGGTTTGCCAGAGAACTGATAGCTTTCTATCATCTGCCTAAATGCCTCGACATCAAAGCCTTCTTCAGAGCAAATCAACGCAACAGACTTTGAGCGCTCTTCATTCCAAAACTGAGTGAAGGCATCCTCAACACTTTCCCCTGATGATCTGGTGGTCATGTTCTGTTCGATGAACTGTTCAATCAGAACGCGCTTGCTGCAAAGTTGCCGCTCGGAACCAATCAAATCGAGAACGACTTTTTTCTTGTGCGCACCTTCTTCACGTACATTGGGATCAAGGCTGTCAGCATCATCAGCGATTTGTGCTTACAGCCTGAGAATATATGCGACATTGATTTCGTCACGCTGGATCAGTTCCAGTTCAAAATCAATTTCAATCAATGATTGATACTTTCTCAGCGGCTTCTGGTGCCTTAATCTTGTCGTTGACATCGAGGAGCTTTCCTCTAAATTTTTCAAACCTTTGAGGGTCCAAAGTGATATCGTCCACATCATATTTCACGAAACTCGGCAGAACATTCCGAATGCGCATGATATTACGAAACGCCTGAACAAATTTCAGTCGATCCTCTTCAAACATAAGCTTGTCCACGCTTGCGGGGGTATGGCAGAAGCAAACAATACCAGCAGTGAACTCTGCACTAAATGCCGTATTTTGAGCCTTGATGGTGGCGCGGCCAAGGGCTTTTATACTCTAAGCGTTTTACGTGAACTCGGAGGTCTGTTGAGCATGTTTACGCCACCTTTTCATTGCCACTCATCATCCTTAACGCAGTGTTAACCCTTATTGCGCGAATTTTACCACACATCATTTGGGGGCGGAGAATACAGTGGATAGAGAAATAATGAATCGGGTCATCGTTGCGGCGTCGGCAGCTAAAGCCGGAGGTTTTGATGGTACATACTTAGCCCTCTTGGACCTGCTGAAAGCATTGAGGCAAGCAGAGACTGACCCAACGTCACCCTGCGATTTAGCGGCTCTAAGAGCACAGATAAATTCCGCATAGCTCATTCTTTACGTAAAGTTAACCAATCTTGTACGACGTTCTAACGTAGATTTTGGTTCACAAGTTTAGGAAGCACTATGAGCAAATATTCTATAATCTTCGACGCGCTGCGAGATGTCAGGACATACTCTGGGAACAACAACATGAAAGCTGTGCTGGAGGCTGTAGAACACGCCGAAAAAATGGCAATGACTGAGATTTGCAAAGTTGATTTGGAAAAACATGGTCCAGGTTATGATGCTCTCCTGTATTCGATCTTTCCTAACACAGGGAGCATAGTCCATTGATTGACGAAGGCTTACCGCTCAACACTAACTGGCCAATTTCAGAAAGACGAAGACGTCGCTTAAAGATGATCCAATTTGCTGTGTTGACGTATGCTGCATTTGTTTTTGTACCGCCAGTGATGAACTTTGTTCATTTGGAATCTAGAAATGGCTACGCTTGGATCGATCTATTACTTCAACAATAGGCGCCTGCTCGGTCCAATTGGAAACATCTCGCCAGCCGAGTCTGAAGACAACTTCAATGCACAGCGCGACGTGCTCGATAGGCAAGCTCAGTTAACGTGCCGCTAATGCAGTACATCGAAGTATTTTGCTTTGAAGATAAGTCTGAATTCTCGGCACGTGCTGTATCGCTCGCCAAGGGTCGCTTCCCAGCTTCCATGAAGGCCTTCGACCCTTTGTATTAGGCTCCAGACTCATTGATTTATAACCAGAACAAGATGGTTGCTGCGAGGGCGATTGCGGACAGGAATACCTTTGGGCATCGGTCGTATCTGGTTGCGATCCGTCGCCAGTCTTTCAGGCGGCCAAACATTATTTCGATGCGGTCGCGTCGTTTGTAGCGACGCTTGTCATATTTGACGGGCTTGTCGCGCGACTTTCGTCCCGGGATGCAGGGCGTTATTCCCTTATCTACAAGGGCCTCCCGGAACCAATCCGCGTCATATCCTCGGTCTCCCAATGACCAGTCGGCGGCAGGTAGGCTTGCCACTAGGGCTCTGGCTCCAGCGTAATCGCTGACTTGGCCAGCGGTCATGAAGAAACGGATCGGCCGTCCAATCGTGTCAGTGACGGCGTGCAACTTCGTGTTCATACCACCTTTTGTCCGCCCGATCAGCCTGCCACGCCCCCCTTTTTTAACCGCAGGCTTGAGGCCGTGCGGTGCGCTTTGAGATAGGTTGCATCGATAGAGATTGTTTGATTATCGGGTGTCTCCGCAGCCAGTCCGGTCATGATCCTCGCGAACACCCCCATGTCGCTCCACCGTTTCCAGCGGTTATAAAGCGTCTTAGGAGGCCCATACTCCTTGGGTGCATCACACAACCGCAACCCATTGCGATTGATGAAGATAATACCACTGAGCACGCGTCGATCCTCGACGCGTGGCACACCATGGCTCTTCGGAAAATACGGCCGGAGCCGGGCCATCTGAGCTTCGCTCAGCCAGTAAAGATTGCTCATTATGCCCCCAAAGCTTTGGGAACTTGAATCACGCCGGCCTGATGGTCTCAAGCGGATTAATGGGTCCAGAGCCTAGAGATACTCTACACTGACTATTCTATCTGGGAGCTAGAAAAAGAAATCGTCTTCCGTGATACTCGATTTGTCAATGGTTTCCAATATAATTCCACCAGATCCATACCAGACTGTAACATCTGATCCATCTTGCGCAATGACTAGCTGACTAAATTTCTGTATCGACGAATTAATGGACAATATATCGATACCAGCTTCATAGTCAGTAACGGTGTCCCAACCACTGCGCGCGGTGAAAACAAAGGTATCAGCACCGGTCCCTCCCGTCATCAGATCATTACCCAAGCTTCCGATTAGCGTATCATTACCTTGACCACCGTCCAAAGTATCCCAACCCGCTGCTGCATCCAGTAGATCGTTTCCCGCGCCGCCAGCAACACTATCATGTGCGATACCCGCTCGAATCGTATCATCACCACCGGCACCATCGATTACATCGTGACCTCGGTGCCCCAACAGAAGATCACCATCGCTACCGCCTATGATCGTATCATGCCCAGCCAAGCCTCTCACCGTATCACTGCCTGATCCGGTCCCATCATAAGCATCGTTGCCGATGCCAAGATGGATAGAATCAAGGCCATCCCCACCTATCACGACGTCATCTCCAGCTTGCGCAAAGATCAGATCATTTCCGCCACCTCCAAATAATGTATCGCTACCATTGCCCCCTGTTAGTTCGTCATCGCCTCTGTTCCCTTCGACCAAGTCGTCATCCCTACCACCTATTATAGTGTCGTTGCCACTTCCTCCCCGCAAGGTGTCATCATCGTCGTTGCCATGGATAAAATCGTCACCCTCTTTTCCGTACAGCTGATCAGCGCCACCACCTCCTTCAATGCTGTCACCACGGCTTCCACCCCAGATCGAATCATTGCCGTCCGTTCCAATTATTGATTGATCGAATTTTGCACTTTGAAACGAAATTAATTGTTCATTCTCTGTTAAAGAAATATTTTCGACGTTGGGGAGGCCGTTTTGCACTACTTGAGCTGAGGATAGCACCATTGAAACAGTTAGGGGAGTAGCTTGCGCTGCGTCATTGGAAAGGTCTGATTTCGAAATCTCTATCGATCTAAGAGCGTATTTTGGAGTGTTCTTTTCTTCCTTTAAAACTTCAGAAATAGATGAAATTTGAATTCGTTCACTCTCGTCGAAGGTGCTTCGCATATCATAAGTTTCTCTAGAAGCTAGAAAATACTTAGTCCCGTTGAAAAAGCCCAAATCTCCCAATCTGACTAATCTAAACTGGATCAATTCAAAAATTGAAAATGTCAAATTAATCAATCCTTTATACTAAACAGGACAACTACTGTTCTATCCTCGCGAGTTTGAGGTATAGTAGAAATTGATTACCAACTCACTAAGGTGAATGATCTCGCTACATTAACTTACCCTTAATATAAAAAATATTTGCACGGTAATTACCCAAAAATTGGGTATGTTCAAAAATGAGTATTTTCCTGGTAAGAAATCTGAGAAGATTTTCGATGAAGTTGGCACGATATAGCGACGCGCTGATCATGGGCAAATTGAAACAGGCGGAGGGCGGTACGCCGGTCTCTGAGCTTCGCTGGGAGCATGGCATGAGCAGTGCCAACTTCTACAACTGGTGGGCTAAGTTTGACGACATGGATGAGTCTTTGAACGCTGAGATGAGAACATGGCCGAACAATACCATCGTTTGAAGAAGATTTATGCTGAGATAAGGATGTAAAACGATCTGCAGAAAGAATCCTTCGGGAAAAGCGTTAAGGCCGTCTCAGAGGCGACACGTGGTCATGAACGCAATTGTGCAAGGCGGGGTCAGCATTGCGCTGACCTGCCGTACGCTTCGGATGAGTGAGGCGTGTTATCGTTAAGGCCCAGTATGGTGCGTCGAGAGTAAGGCGATTGCGGATTGGTTAAAACGCCTGACAACGAACAAGCACAGTTGGTGTGTTGGTTTGTGTTCGTTGTATCTGTGCAACTCGTAGGGCCGTGGCTGGAACCACAATCGCGTCTATCGGGTCAATTTCGAACTGGAACTAAACTTGTGCATCAAGCCCAAGAAGCGGCTTAAGCGTGACAAGTCTGAATGATTGTTCCTGGGCGTCCAATCGATCTGGAACTTGTGATGTGCAGGCATCTGATCACGATGTATGGAGTGCTAGCGGTTGCCGGAGGTTAGGGCGTGCGGCGCGACGCGCTGTTCCCCAAAATACACCTCAACGGTGCGAACGGTGATCCGCGCCCATAGCTTCTACTTCAACTACTGGCGTGGCACTGACTGATAGTGACGGCCAATATCGCCGCTATAGGGCCCGCCCGGCACTGCTTTCATTAGGCGTAAACATATGGGTCAACTGGCAGCACCTTCAGCGCAGAACGGTTTAGACTTTCAACCAGATCACGACAGCTGGCACAAAGATGGCGACTGACCTTGCCATTGAACTGTCCCGACAATGGGCGGATGGCGGCGTACACTTCGTGCAAACCAAAAAATGCGCTGATTGCGCAAGCGGGCCAGAATCCAACGCTCGGCCAGCAAAACAACGCCTTCAAACTTGGCCTTGTCTAAGGGTTTGTTGGGCGGGGCCGGAATAATAGCCGTATCATAGTGATTACGCCGAAATTCTGCGGGCACTTGGGCCCAAATCGGTTGAGGAATGCTGCCGCGCGCTTATCAAGGACTATAGGGAAACGGCCGCTGTTCGAGGCCTTGCATCAGACAAGCCGTCATGAAGAGGCCAGCTCAGGCCTTTGCTATTGGTGCGCCAAAAATGCACCGATATCGTCGAGCGGCCTACCGACAGGCTTTGCGCAACGCGGTTTCCTGAAGATCCTTCTGCACGACGCTGTAAAACGTCCCGTATCTTAAGGATTAGCGACCTCTTCATTGGGCTACTCTCTCGTTCAAATGAACGCCAGAGCAGCCATATAAAAGATTACTTCTCAGCCGCTTTGACAATGCTCCCGTGCAGGTGGTCGGATGCCCCGGAATCTCCGGCCGGGACAAATCGGTATGGGAGGCCGGATGCTATCCGTACAGGCGGCCGGATAGCGCCGGGACACGCAACAGCCAAAAAAATACACTAAACCAGAATTAGGAATACTAAAAATAAAAGTATAATTAATTCATAACTAAAGTTCACATTCTTCCCTTATTCCAAACTAAAATTTGATTTGTGACCATTCAATAGTAACTTGGAATGGAGGCCCTAAATGTATATAATATCGGATAATGTTGAATACACAGCAAATAAAATTTCAGCAGATTTATTTGGACTAAATTTTGTTCTGTCATACGATATGGAGTTTCTCGAAGTAGGTCCACTCCTCAATCTGTTAGGAAGTCTTCAACCAGAAAACCTTCGTTATCCGGGTGGATCCATTACAGAGACGATGTTTTCTCAAGTTGAGTATGATGGTATCAATTGGGCGGAACAGTATTTTTCGTCAATGCAAAATGACATCACACAAAGAGAGAATATGAATTCCTTTGTTCAGTCAGCAGGCGATATCGGTGCTAGTATTCAACTTGTTCTACCAACAAGCATTGCATTTGAACAGTCAGCTGGCCAAGCTATCGCTATGGGAAACTATGGTGATCGTAGGAAGATTGATCCGCAGTACTTCATTCTACTAGGTGATTATATCGAGGAGTTCTTGGCAACTTCAGTTGAAAATGACGTTGAGATAACGAGGGTTGAGTTAGGCAATGAATTTTGGGGTTCTGGCCGAATGACAGCCTCAGAATATGGTTACTTAGCGGCGGAAGTTACCGAGTATCTTGCAAAACACTTTCCTGATTTGGAAGTAATTGCTCAAGTATCTTATATTGCGGGATTTTTTAGCCCCGTTGAGGATTCAATCGTTTATCTTTCTAAAAATGGAAGCAACTTTGATACATATTTCCCCTGGCAAGATCTTGCAAATATTCCTGATCTAGTAGAATACACGCTGCCTGGCCAAGGGTCTGGTGTTGGTCAGACACAAGATATCGCATCACAATTTCGAGATAACCCTATAGCTCTTAATGCACTTGATGGCATTGTCGACCACTTATACTTTAGAAAGGGTTTCGCTGGTATAGATACTGAAAGAAATCATGGATTGATAGCTATTCCAAAAACTTTTGAGGATACTAGCGGTTTAGAAGAAATTGATACATTCATTACAGAATGGAGTGTGAGAAATATTTCGAAGGACCGCGAAAGTGAGGGTACCAATCATACGGGATTACAGTATGCAGGTTCAACGTTGGAAGCCTTTTTCGAACTTGCTCAACATAACGTAAAAGGCGCAAATTTTTGGCCCACGACTTTTGGTAACGAGAGTATCGATAGGAGGGTCCTAATCGATACTAGTGAGCAAGACTTAACTTTTGGGGGGGAAATATTTCGACTGATGGCTACGAATTTGATTGGTCTATTTCCAAAGTTTGATTTCGAAGTGGAAGGTGAAATTGATATTCATGGCTTTTCAAACACCGATACCTTAGTTCTTTTTGTAAATGAGCGTTCAGGTGAGCAGTCTAGTCCTAAAATTGATCTTTCCGATTTTGCATTTGATGGATCGGCCTTTATAAACGTCACTTATCTAAGTGGTGATGGAGAAACTGGAACAGAAATAAATTCTAACCCGATAATTAGTGAATTGGACGGATTTGTACTAGATACCAACGTTATTGATCTCAATTTGGATCCTTGGTCCATCGCAATGATTAATATTCAGGATATTACATCATCGAACGATAGATTGAACGGGACCGCATTAAATGATCGTATTGAAGCTGACGCAGGGAATGATCTAATTTATGGCAATGCAGGAGATGATCGACTCTATGGGCAATTTGGCGATGACACTATAGATGGTGGCGCCGGTGATGACTCGCTGTATGGCGGTTGGGGTGATGATTCAATTCTTGGTGGAAGCGGTGATGATTTCTTAGCAGGAACATTTGGAAATAACACCTTAGACGGAGGTGAAGGTAACGATGTTATAGTTGCCAGCGACGGTAACAACCTGCTTCGTTCCGGCGCCGGAGCTGACATTGTTACGTTGGGTTCTGGTGCAGATATTGTATATGCAGGTGATGGCAATGATGAAATTGGAATGTCTACCAAGTTTAAATTCTGGGAAGATGGATTTGGTGCCTATAATATTGGAACTGAACAGTTCATTCCAATCCAAGGATTTGTTCAATACTCAGACGTTGTTTACGGGGGTGATGATCATGATACTCTGGTTCTTTCAGAGCAACAGGATGCATTCTTTCTTGATGATGATTTATCAGCCTTTCACTCTTTGATTGGCATAAGAAACAACGATAGCGAGGTTTCAGGTGTCGCCAGATTTTCAGGAATTGAGGTAATAGATGCAGGAGCGGGTAACGACATTATCGATCTTACTAGTGAACGTTATCAACTTAATGGAGAAGGTTTGACAATCAGTGGAGGCGAGGGAAATGATACTATTTGGGGATCAAACGACGATGAAACTATTTCAGGTGGTAATGGAGATGACCACCTTTTTGGTGGAGCTGGAGCTGACTTTCTAATTGGTGGTGCGGGAAGCGACATCTTTGAGTTTAGCATATTTGACAGCCAAGATAGAATCTCCGATTTTGATTATACCGACGGTGACTTAATACATATTTATGGTACAAGCGAAAGCGTCGATCTCTCCCTAACGTGGACTACCAGTTTAATAGAAGTCACTGCAAACTTTGGATCGTCGGTTTCCTACTTTTCGGTAGAATTAGAATTAGCCGAAATGGATTTGGGTGTTCCGATTACATTAGATACCTTATCTGATTTTATAGTTTTTTTATAAGGGTAATTATAAATGATTTTACCACTTTTTCTTCTGTGTAGCTGCGGGGTTCTCATGGCAACGCTCTTTGATAGTTTGGGAGATGACGAGCGGTTGGATGAGGAAGAAGAATCACAAGTATTGAAATCTCCTGATGATGAATTCAATGCTTCTTCTTCATCCAGTCTCCTTGTGAGCGTTGAGATTGCTGATGCAGGCGAATTATCGGGCGCTGGCTCTGTTGAGCAAGTCGAGGCTACGCCGTCAGATGTACAAGCGGCTGAGGAGGCTTCACAAACAGTGTATTTTGAAGAATTGACGAATATAAATTCGTTTCAGCAGAATGCAAACGTTCTAACACTCAATTTAACGAGCGCTGGCGTATCCGATAGCACCGCACCGTTAGATGATTTTAATTCAAATCCAAACACGCCAATTTTTTCAATGGATGAAATTGACCATATTAGTATTGATGTAGAAGAAGAGGACGGTCATGTAGAAGTATTGCGTGCTAATTACTATGAGAGACTTGGCAACAGCAACGGTGGGAATCTAGAAAACTTACGTACGGGTGCAAATTTCTACTTTATTCCACATGGTGAAAATTTTCCTGAAGATTACGTGTGGTCGGAAGAAAGCGCTAGCCTCTACAACGAACAAACATACACTAATGTCAGTGCTGATTTTGGAAATATTCGATTGATCCTGCGTGTTGACACAGGATCTATTTTTGATGCTAATTTGGTGGATGATGAAAGATTCATTTTAGATGAAAAATTTGATAACTTGCAGGAATTGATAATTGATAACAGAAACACCCGTGAAATTTGAAGTTGATAGGCAACAACGTTTCGAAAAGTGACGCCTGCTTCCTAGGTCAAGGACCCATTAATCTACTTGAGACTGTCTGGCCTGTATGATTCAATCTTCCAAATTGAAGGGGTTTTATGGACAATCTTTATTTGTTGAATAAAAAAAAGATGGTGCGGCTTAGGCTGTAATTTCCGAAGAGCCATGGTGTGCCACGGGTAGACGATCCATGCGTATTGTACGGTATTATCTCCATCAATGGTAATGGCTTATGCTAGTGTGGTGCACCCAAGGAATATGGCCCATACAAGACGCTCTAAAACCGCTGGAAAAGATGAAGTGACATGGGGGTGTTCGCGCTGATCATGATGGGGCTGGCCGCTGAGGCTCCCGACAAAAAGGCAATCTCGATTGACGCTACCTATATCAAACCAGATCGCACGGCTGCTAGCCTGCGGGTAAAAGAGGGGGCGTGAACGTCTGATAGGCCAGAGCAAAGGGGGCATGAACACCAAATTACATGCCGTAGTTGATGCAATAGCTCAGCAGATCAGGTTCTTTATGACTGCCAATCATGTTAGTGATTACATTGGAGCAAGGGCTCTTGCGAGCAATTTACCAGCGGCTGAATGGCTATTGGGAGATCGGGACTATTACCCGATTGGTTCCGAGAAGTCCTTGTAGAGATGGGGATAACGCCATGTTTCCCTGGACGGAAGTCACGCGATAAGCCTGTCAGATATGGTAATCCCTCCTAAAATTTGTGGTGTTCAAGAGTGGAATTTTCTCGGCAAGATATCTGAAGAGATTTTTGATGAAGATAGCACGATATAGCGACGCACAGATAATGGGCATCTTGAGGCAGGCGGAGGGCGGTGTGCCGGTTTCTGAGTTGTGCCGTGAACACGGGATGAGCAGCGCGAGTTTTTACAAGTGGCGTGCCAAATTTGGTGGCATGGATGCATCTTTGATCACTGAAATGAGAGACATGGCCGAGCAGAACCAGCGTCTCAAGAAGATGTATGCTGAGATGAGCATGCAAAATGATCTGCTGAAGGAAGCCTTAGGAAAAAAGCGCTAAGGCCGTCTCTGCGACGAGAGATGGCCATGAATGCGGTCGCACGGCATGGGGTCAGCATTGCGTTGGCCTGCCCCACATTCCAAATCAGTGAGAAGTGTTATCACTACAGCCCTGTGCTGAGCGATGAGAACGAAGAGATTGCGGACTGGCTTGAACGTCTGACGGCAAACAAGCGCTCTTGGGGCTTTGGCTTGTGCTTTTTGTATCTGCGCAACGTCCAAGGCTATGGCTGGAACCACAAGCGTGTCTACCGGATCTACTGCGAACTGGAGCTGAACCTGCGGATCAAACCCAAGAAGCGGCTGAAGCGTGAAAAACCAGAGCCGCTGGCGGTCCCAGACCTGCCAAACGACACGTGGTCGATGGATTTTCGGGAGGATCAACTTGCTGCCGGCCGATCGATCCGGACATTAAACGTGCTTGATGACTTCAATCGCGAAGGTCTGTGTATCGAAGTCGACTTCTCGTTGCCAGCGGAGTGCGTCGTGCGAAGCTTAAACCAGATCATCGAGTGGCGCGGGAAACCAAACACCATTCGCGTTGATAATGGCCCCGAGTACATCAGAGGAAAGTTGATGGAATGGGCTGAGAAGCACGGCGTCAGGTTGGAACACATCCAGCCCGGCAAACCCCAGCAGAATGCCTACACCGAGCGTTACAATCGCACCGTTCGCGGCGAATGGCTGAGCCAATACATCTTTGAAACCATCGAGGAGGCGCAGGACCAAGCAATTAAATGGCTCTGGACTTACAACAACGAGCGACCCAACATGGGCATTGGCGGCATAACACCCGCTATGAAACTGAAAGCAGCCGCATGAATTCTACGGCTGGACCCCATTAAAAATGGGGGGATTGCCATATGACAAGCGCCGTTACAGAAAACGCAACCAGATCGAGATTATGTTCGGACGCTTGAAAGATTGGCGACGCGTGGCAACCCGTTATTACGATGCCCCAGGGTATTTCTCTCCGCCATCGCTCTCGCCGCAACGGTGATATTTTGGTTTTGAGTCCTGAGGCTAGGGATGCATACGATTTGCACACTTTGCGATTTATTTAAAGAAAGTAGCATACGCCCAGTGTCCTAACCGATCAGCTGCGGCACTATCAGCAGCGACAGGTAGCAAGTCTCAAGCGTTAGAATTGGGATCATTTTGATCTTCTTCGCATTGCTAGGGTTTTGATTGAGATTTTCACTTTGTATTTTCACTTGGATTCAAATCTTTAGATTTCGGATAGACAGCATCCATGACAGCTCGATAATTCGACTTCTCATCTTTTTGCGTAATCTCATTCAGAGCGACGTGTTGCGCTTCGCAGATTATGCGTTCTAATTCAGGCAACTCGTTTTTTCCAGCGAACTTGGCGAGATCGGACAAGGCGTCAAAGATAAACATAGCATTTTTCATAGGCACTACTCCAGTTTCAACCTGAAGATGCGTAAAAGTCGGTTAAGAGAACATTAATTTAGACACGCGTTTTTATCAAGATTTCTACTTTCAATAGGTGACTTTACGTCACCGCGTTCTTTTTGCAACTGCTTTACGATTTCAAGAAATGCGGTGCGTGTTCTCTCGTAGCCAGCTCTTTCAGCTATCGTGGCGGCAATAAGTGCTCGCTCTAATACATCATCAATTGAAGTGGTCCGGCAAAACTGGACAGCGTGCTAAGATGTATCCAAGCTTAAAGACAGGATACAGAAATGACGAAGAGACGCAGTTTTTCAGACAAGTTCAAAGCTACTGTGGCGCTCGAAGCGCTGCGTGGTGACAAGACGGCGCAAGAGATTGCAGCCAAGCACAAGGTTCATCCAACGCAGGTGACGACGTGGAAGCGGCAGGCGATTGATGGGCTGACCGGGGTATTTTCCGATAAGTTCCGGCGGGCTGAGGACAACGAGGCTGAAGTCAAAGAGCTGCACGCCAAGATCGGGAAGCTGGCGGTCGAGAACGATTTTTTGTCACAAGGGCTAAAGCGATGAGCCCGACCGAACGCAAGCAAATGATCAACCGAGACCGTACGGATTTAAGTCTGACCAAACAGTGCAAGTTACTGAGGATCAGCCGATCGTCGCTGTACTACACGCCAGTTGGCGTGAATGCGGAGACGCTGAAACTGATGCATGAAATCGACCGTGTGTTCACGAAGTACCCATTCTTTGGAAGCCGTCAGATCGCGGCCTACTTGCCGAGAAACGGGTTCCATGCGGGCCGCCACCGTGTGCGTCGTCTGATGGGCATCATGGGACTGCAGGCCATCTACAAAGGTCCTAACACAAGCAAGAAGCACCCACAGCATCGCATTTACCCATATTTGTTGCGGAAGCTGCCGATCACGCGCCCAAACCATGTTTGATGTAGCGATATTACCTACATTCCAATGCGCCGTGGGTTCTTGTATCTGGTTGCGATCATGGATTGGGCGACGCGCAAGGTGCTGGCATGGCGGCTGTCGAACACGCTGGACGCCAGCTTTTGTGTCGACGCATTGAACGAGGCTATCGCCAAATACGGCAAGCCAGAGATCATGAACACGGACCAGGGGTCGCAGTTCACGGGTTCTGCATGGATCAC
This sequence comes from uncultured Sulfitobacter sp., assembly GCF_947499945.1. Lineage (GTDB taxonomy): Bacteria > Pseudomonadota > Alphaproteobacteria > Rhodobacterales > Rhodobacteraceae > Sulfitobacter. The sequence goes on from NZ_CANMQD010000002.1 coordinate 618,053, forward strand.
CACTCTGACCGAGGCTGATGTCAAAATCTCAATGGACGGTCGAGGTCGTTATCTCGATAACATCTTCATCGAACGGTTGTGGCGGTCACTGAAGCAGGAGGCTGTCTATCTGCATGAATTGCAGGACGGCTTCTAAGCCAAACGCGTGATCAAAGACTGGATCAGCTTCTATAACGCCGAGCGCCCTCACACGGCTCTCGACAAGCGAACCCCTGACGACGCATTCTTTGACACAGAACAATCCCAGAAGGCGGCATGAAACCAACCAGATTACATCTTAGCTGAGCCGTAAAACTGTCCTGAAAAGCAGGACCACTTCATTCTGCATCTTCGACTTCCCTTAACAGGCGCGGATCATTTTTGCCTTCCGTAAACGATCTAAGATTGTCTAACGCTTTAAATATAATAGAATATGATACCATAACAGAGCGCCCTCTTCAGACTACACAAGCTGAAGGGAACATAATATTGGTTAACGAATTGTTAAGGCATCTGAGGTTCCCCCAGGTCAACACTTCCAACGTTATCATGCTCGTGAAGTGGCTTCTTTCTGCCTTCAGCCAACCCTATTTGCCGAGCAATGCTTAGGAGTGCATTATAGGTTTCACTAAACCCGGATTGTCTAGCTAACTCAGCCGCAACAAGGGTCTGATTTTTGAGTTCGCTTTGCATATTTCTCACTCCATTAAGTTATCTGAAACCATTTGCTCCGCAGAGGCTTAACAGAAGATTAACCGCTAGATTAATTCAGCACGGAGTAGCGGATTTTCGCCAAATTTTATCAATATCGGCACATTTTCGCTCCAGATTACGTGCCACCTTCGACTTTAATCACTACATTTAGCCTATAACTCAATGAAAAGTGAAACCCGTGATGAACGTGTAGAGGCGGATGTAGTGGTGTCGATAGGCTCAGAACCAAGTGACAAAATAACCAAACCAGCACCTTTTATCCCCACCTAGCGTCTTATCAGGGGAGCGCCTTGGACCACTCGGCAACGTCTGATTTTAAATTTTTTAAATTTACAGCGCACGGGGGCTATCAAGACAAAGAGAATCCGATTGGTACTGATTGCTGTGGACCCTAGGCTCTGGACCCATTAATCCGCTTGAGACCATCAGGCTGGCGTGATTCAAGTTCCCAAAGCTTTGGGGGCATAATGAGCAATCTTTACTGGCTGAGCGAAGCTCAGATGGTGCGGCTCCGGCCGTATTTTCCGAAGAGCCATGGTGTGCCACGCGTCGATGATCGACGCGTGCTCAGTGGTATTATCTTCATCAATCGCAATGGGTTGCGGTGGTGTGATGCACCCAAGGAGTATGGGCCTCCTAAGACGCTTTATAACCGCTGGAAACGGTGGAGCGACATGGGGGTGTTCGCGAGGATCATGACCGGACTGGCTGCGGAGACACCCGATAATCAAACAATCTCTATCGATGCAACCTATCTCAAAGCGCACCGCACGGCCTCAAGCCTGCGGTTAAAAAAGGGGGGCGTGGCAGGCTGATCGGGCGTACAAAAGGTGGTATGAACACGAAGTTGCACGCCGTCACTGACACGATTGGACGGCCGATCCGGTTCTTCGTGACCGCTGGCCAGGTCAGCGATTACACTGGAGCCAGAGCTCTAGTGGCAAGCCTTCCTGCTGCCGATTGGTTATTGGGAGACCGAGGATATGACGCGGATTGGTTCCGAGAAGCCCTTGTAGATAAGGGAATAACGCCCTGCATCCCGGGACGAAAGTCGCGCGACAAGCCCGTCAAATATGACAAGCGTCGCTACAAACGACACAACCGCATCGAGATAATGTTTGGCCGCCTGAAAGACTGGCGACGTATCGCAACCAGATACGACCGATGCTTAAAGGTATTCCTGTCCGCAATCGCCCTCGCAGCAACCATCTTGTTCTGGTTATAAATCAATGAGTCTGGAGCCTAAGCGCCAAGTCAGTCTTCAATCACCACTGCCGTTAAAGCGAGAATATGCCGTCCTCTGTATCTATCCAGTGCTTCAAGAGGCAGGAGCAAGCTCTCTTGTTGGGCGGAAGGGCAGCAATATCGGCGGCTAAGGCTGCGATTGTCTCGTAGCGGATTTGTGATGAAAGCAGGTTTTCGTAAGTTGTCACACCATCAAATTGATCAACACTTGAGCAAACCGATATGCTTGCCAAGATTAGATCGCTTGAACTAACTTCAGGATATCTACGAACAGCTTCCCCAATAGCCATACCAATTGAGCGGCCATCTTCTAGGATCAACTCTGCTATAAATTTCTCAATGGCGTTCCATGCGGATATGCTAATCATAGATTATGATGTGGCTTCCCGACATGCCACCTTTCAAAGTCTGTAAGTTGATCCATTGCCAACTCGTTCCGCCTTGACAGCCTACGTTGAAAGCAATCGACGCCATCACGCTTTGCTTGTTAAAATCTGTTTGTCCAAAATTATCTCAAAACTACTTTAATGCTTTTACAATCCTAGGTGGTGCTAGCAGTCACCCACTAAATTTATCAAATGACCTAGTCCAACAACTCGCACTTATTGTACGGTCCTCAAGGATCAGAGACGCAATTCATTAATACCTTGTTAACCGTTTTAGAACAAGGTTAACACGAGTCTAGTCAGATAAGACACACAGCAGCCTTGTTGGGCGGAAGCGTATTCTACGTCCTTTTTTCATGGCTTATATTTGGCAATGACTTAAACTGGGCAATTAGTCCCCAGCAATCTGCCCTTCTCCCAATACGAAAAAGCGCACTACTGTAAACACGGAGGCGGGTTTCACATTTATACCACTTAGGTTTCTATGCTGCTGAGCGACTTGTAGACCGTAGCCCGACCTATACCCAGCTCCTTTCCGAAATCGCAGCGAAGCTGTACGGGATCATATGCTAGCACGTGCCGCTGGACGCTGAGAGTGAAGGGTTAAGCCGGCTCCGTTTTTAATTAAGGCAGGCGAGCCATATCTGGAAGCTCACCACACCAGGCGATTGTCAGACGGTAGTCCCGATGACCCACGATACGTCGCTGCGATCTGCCCAACGGTTCACCGGGAGATCCATTTTGGGGCAAACGGATCAAAACTGAACTCGGAATTGATGGCTAAACTTAAGCTTATCGAGGGCTAACGGCTCATAGTGGACATTGATGGCCTTCGCAGCAAACGGCTGCTTCCAGCTTAAATCGTCGAAAGCTGCGTTGTGCACAGATGTCCAGTATAGCGTTAGGGGAAAATGCTCAGCAACTGAATGAGTTTGGAACAGGACTGTTTGTTTGTTTCAGTCAGAGTGGTTTGTGTATTGCCAACTCCGACCCATCAGGTCTTTAGCGGACGAGGTGTCTATACCCGCTGCTGTTGCTAAATGCGGGAGGTTTTATCTGGCTTCGCCACTGGCGCGTCACCATGCCCATTTAGCGGCGCTTTGGACCCGCGCTGCTGGATGCTTTCGATCAAAACCTGCATGGCGTCTTTGACAACTTCGCCTGTGTCGCCGTTAAGCATCTTATAATGGGTGGCTAGGTACTTTGCCGCTTCAAGACGGCCAATGGTGTGAACCTTTATGCCGTGCTGGGTCTGGGCCACCCCATCATACGCTACTGCAGCCTCTTGCGAGTACCCTCTGCTGTCGTGGAAATACGCATAGGCAAAACCTTCGCCGTCACAGATTGGACAGGAAGGGTGAGGTATGTTGCTTCGCCGATACCCAAAGCCGCTTTCGTTTGTGGGCTTCCGGAGCGCCTTCCTGCTGCGCTTCGTCTTATTCTCATACTCGCGCAGCTTGTCCTCGAGCTCGTCGGCCGTGCGCCACTGGTAGGCGTGGTCCTGACCGTGACAATACCTGCAAGCGCCCCGCCGCACTTCGCTTATCTCGCGGGGATCCACCATCGCAGCCGCGTGCCACATGTTGAGGATCTTCGCCGTGTCTTCAACAGCGGCATCTTCTGCTTTTTGCGAGAGTTCAGCGATATGTGCCGCTATCTTGGGTTTTCTCAGTAGTTTTGACCCTTCGCACGCCGCCGTTTCGCGCTTCCCGCACGCATACCCAGCGCGGATATATGCCTCGGTCGCGTTGCCAGTGATCATATACTGCTGGCAGAAGGCACGCTGTAGCTGTGTCAGGCCACGAGGTTGCTTTGCATTAATGGTCATGGGACAGCCCTTCATTTGGTGTTCAGTTCTGCGCTGCCCAGCATTGTATGGGCTTCGTGGTGTGGTTCAGGCTTTGCTACGTCATATGGCATGACATATTCGTAAAGGGTTCTCCGGCCTTGGGCGCTATAGGGCTGCTCATAATCTTTTGGCAGTCGGCCTCGATCCTCTATCGCCTTTTTGAAAGCCTTTCGCACGGTGCCGTGTTTTTTTCCAAACTGTTTGGAAACTTCTGTGCCGTGGATCATCTGGGGGCCTACAGCTACGGCGCGAGACGGGCTTGCAGGCCACTTGTCCAGCACGCTTGCAATCCGCCTGTGCAGCACCTCTCCGCTGGCAAAACGCTCTACCTTCAAATCCGCGATGAGCATAGCTGTCTGGATGCGCGACAGGTGAAACCCCTTATCCTGCTCACCGTTGCTGCGGGTATAGTAATTCGCGCTCACTTCGTCTGCTAACCAATTGCGGCGAAACACAGTGTCTATCTCATGGGCCAGTATCTTTTCGTCTGTCATGCCCAATAAGACTGCGATCTGCTCAAGTGAAATTGGGAAGTATGGTTGTAGCTTGTCGAGGGCGGTGTAAGTTGTGTCTTGATCCAACGGTCTTGCTTTCATTTTGTGTCGGCCGTTTGGGGGAGTTGCGTGAAGGCGCGTTTTGTAGTCCGGCGATAAGTTTCTGGAAAAGGTTACTGATTGCAGTGCTTGGTCAGCGGAGATCGGTAGGCGACCCCCGCTGACATTAATCTCTCGTCTAGCCGTGCATCGCTTCCATTGCAGCGTTGTAAGCATCCAAGAAGGCCTGAAGGTCAAGTTATGCTTCGGCCATGATTTGGCCTGTGCCTTGCTTCATTTTTGGCCGTATGTAGAGGATCAGGAGCGTCCAACCGAGAAATGAAACATCGTAATGTCCATGCGCAGTCTGGGAGAAAAATACATTCGCCACTCGGTGACTTTCGTCATGAACGTGGAGATTTCCAATGTCATCGATAAGCTGACATGGCGATACGTGCATCCAATCCGCGATCTGAAAGGAGCCCAGCCATTTTAACCCGTGGTACGTATCTATACTTTCGATGACCGTATCTGCCCTTACGTCCATCCAATATAATTGTCCGTTCGTACTAAGAGAGTCTTCATCTCGCCTCTGAACAACAAGCATAGCGTTGGCCAGAGGATACATCTCGCCTACGCTTTTATCCACAGTAGCCGCAGCTACTCGCAATGCATCTATAATGCGCTCAGGCGGTTTCGGCTCATTTTTATAGTCTTCTTCAATACGCTCCTGAAGTCGCTGCTCTTGGAGTATTTTAGCTTTTTCGGTAATCACAATCCGGTTGCCATTTTCCGTCTGATAACCGCTATCCGTGCTTTCGTCCGGATAGCGCAATACAACAGCTTGATTGATTGCCAGTCCGTTTGTCACTTGCTCCTCACTGGCAACGGTGTCGTAAAAGTTGCCACTTTCACACAGGCCGTCATGGTCGAGGTCGATGATTGTTTTTTCAGTCGTAAGAGTCATTATGCTCTCCTATTTCGCAAATTTTTAGATGTTGTTTTCGCAGGGGCCAAAACGCCTATGCACTTGAGGCCGCATGATATCTGCTGTGAACATGCGGTCCTCGGGGATAGCAATCATTGCGGACGCGGATAAATCGTCGTTTGTTCCTGCAAAATTCGCCAGCACGCGCAAGGTTGCCCGTCTTGGCAGATGCGGTGGCAAGATTGCACCTTGGCGCTCTGAGGACTGTTTTTTGGGGGGTCTCGCATTTCAACATCACGCTTGCACCCTCCGAGACTTCCGCCCCCGCCGCTTCACAGGCCAGCAGATTCCATTGCGCTGAACGTAGTTGTTGAGACAGCCCAGTGTGGTTCCAAGACGGGCTGCTGCCTGTGTCTGGGTCAATCTCGCATCCCGTAAGGCCAGCACCAGTTCGAGCCGCTCGTGCGCGTGCCTCGCGTTCATTGCGTGCCATGCTTCGATGCTTGAAATCGTGCTTTGATCATTCCGCTGCATAATCTGCCTCCAACATCTCCAAGTTTTCAAACTTGAGGACGTTGTCTGCTCTGCGTCTCAAAGCCTGCTCGAAGTATTTGAAGCTGCTTACTGGCCCATCCTTTTTACCTGATCTGACCGTTTTCATTACGTCCAGCACTGTCCTGTCTGAAAGGCCCAGTTCGTTCACAACAAGCCTATGGTCCATGTAGTGAGTATCCGCTGCAAACCTCGCTGGATCATCTAAGCGTGCTTTATCAAAGCCTGCTGCAACGGCCGACAATATGAGAGCTTCTTCCGCCAAATGTCTTTCTGACTCTGGCTCTGGTGGTGGTTGTAGTAGCAAAACTGTAGCGTTCGCTAGACCCTGATTGTTTGCTTTCAATGCCTTAGCCGCGCCACCGAGCGCACCATTGCGCGAGTTAACTTTCACTTTAGCGACACCCAAGTGTGCATCTAAGCGTAGTCTCGCATTGAAAATGCCTGCCTCGTCTGTCTCGAAATATCGTTCCAAACTACGCCAAACCTTCGGCCAGTTTCGGCCGCACCGCGCCATTCGCTTGAGTTTCTGTTGGTCGTTGGGAAGGCTGTCTCCCTGCCGCTTCCACTGTGCCATAAGCAACATGATGTAAGCGCCTGTCTCTGCCGCATCTAAATCTGTCGTGTCACCGATGAAGTCGGCAATCCACAGCTTCATGTATGGAAGGTTGCTCATACTTCACCGCCCGTCTTGCAGGGGGCAATGGGTACTTTAAACCCACCTGTGATGTCTGATCGGCCTGTCGTTGATGTAGGTGCCATTAGGCATATCTCCTTTGCTCCGGCCAAGGCCAGACAAGTCGGAAAAGAGCGTTTCATGCGCAGATTTCTATGGGAAAGGAGGGCGTTAGTTGCTATGAATAGCGGAGATTATCGCCCTCTTTGTGAGGCGGTGTTCGTTGACTGGACATCAACATTGGCTCTCGCCCTTTTATGGGCGGGGGCCTTCCTTTTTGGCTAAACGTGGCCCTTCAATCTGACGCCCAGCGCCGCAGGCAGTGGACCTTCTGTTGAGGTCTATTGCGTAATACATACAGATCAACGCTTAGACGGTCTGTGCTGCGGACATGGCTTGGTCTACGTCTGCTTCGACCCAGTACAGGCGGTTGCCGAACTTGATGGGCTTAGGCAAACGGCCATTCTCAATGTCACGGTAAATTGTCGTGCGGCCGCGATTGCCCAGCTTGGTACGCAGTTCGCGCAGGTTGAGATACTTCATGGTCAACTCCCTTTGATACTTCTTAGTTTCTAGGGGCATTAGTCGGGGCAAGTATCTGTTCATGCAAGATAAAGTTTTGGGATGTTTTTGGGGTGTTTCCCAAATATGCGCAGATCTGGAATAGTGAAGTGCCTGTGTTCATGGCGTGTTTTACTCTAAAAAGGCACATCCCAAAATAGTTCGAAAAGGCGCGTCTTAAGCTGGCTTTACGGTCTTCCAGACGTCGTTTAGTTGACGGCGAACAGAACTCTCCACGCCAGAATCGTATCTTGGGCAGTGCTGCCGGAACTCCTCTACAAAGGCCGGCACGCTCATCTTTTTCAAATCCTTTGGTCGGCCATTTGGATACTTTCTCGCATAGAACTCCGCCATGGCAAGGTTCTTGCCTGTCAGACCCTCGGCGTGTGCTTTAGCCATGATTGCTGCGCCTTCTGCGGTCAAATCCGCATCCAACCCCAGTATCTTTGGATCAGGGGTGTAGCTAGGTGGTAGGTGGGCGTATTTCAGCATATCTACCAGCGCTGGCAGATCGTCCCTTTGCCACAACCATTTAGCGCCCAGTAATCTCCGCCGCCTTGCGCCTACAGCGGGGATTCCTCGTCCCTCACTGGCTGGATCTTGTGACATCGTAAAGGTCAGGTTGTCCTCGTTCATGTGTGCAAAGGCATGGCTGCATGTCTCTCCCGTCCAATCGTCGCCCTTATCTGGCGCTGGGTCGAGCATACCGATATCTCCAATTACTACCCCGTCAGGACCATTAAAGTACGGTCCTTTGGCTTTGCTGTGCATGAACCAGTCGCGCGATAGCTGCCAAAAGGCGCGGTGATAGAAATTTTCGGCGTTCTGTCGGTCACTGTCGGTTTCTGATTGATCTATGCATTCGTGGTGCGAGGTATTGGTAATCGCCCTATTTTTCCTTCGTTGAAGCTCTATCCGCATCAGTTGCATGATGCCGGTCAGTTCTGTCAGGTTCTGGCCGCACAATGAACGAAGCCACCCGCGTACCTGTTTGGCTGGCACATAGACCCTTCCGCTCACGCTTCACTCTTCCAGATATCAAGGATGTTTGCGCGCTCCTGTCCAGATACAAACGCGCCCCAGCGGTCCATGACAATACGGCGCTTCTCAACAACCTGACTGCGGTTATAGGCGCTCTCCACCTTGCCCCGTACCGAGTGGGCTAAACACTCCTCGGCAATCACACGCGGGGTCTCTGTCTTTTCCTCAACCCATGTCCGGAAGGATGAACGAAACCCATGTGGCCGCGCTTCCAGCTTCGCACGCGACATATATGCGCCCATTGTGGCGTCAGATATCACACCCTTGCGCATACTGGGGAACAGGAACCCGTCTCGCGCAAAGGGTCTGGCTTGCTCAATCACGCCCAGCGCGGCCGGAGAAAGTGGCACTATGAAATCGTCTGTCTTGCCGCGCTGGCCCTTCATCATGTCTGCTGGGATCGTCCAGACAGCACCCTCAACGTCAAACTGCTCAAGCCGTGCAAAGCGCAGGGGCGATGCTCTTACTGCCGTCAGGATCAACAGCCGTAGGGCAAGCTGGGTAATCGTGCTTTCATTGAGGCTTTGGTAGAACGCAGGCGTGTCTTGCCACGGCAAGGAAGGGATGTGCTTTACCTTCTTGTCCTGACTGCCAAGCAACAGCTTTGCTCTGTCGGTAGCCTGTAGATCTACGGGCAGGCCAAGCGCGCCCGCGTGCCGGATACACAGGTTCAGCCGGTTTAACGCCTTTACCGCCGTGTCTGGTTTTGCTTTCCAGATCGGGCGCAGGGTGTCTCTGATATCAATCTGGTCAATTTCAGCCACAGGCATACCGCCCAGCTTGGGAAGGATGTGCAACTCAAGCGGACTCATCCACCTTCCTGCCTTTCCATCACCCTTCAAGCTGGTCTTGTGGCTTTCAAAAGCGTCTGCCGCCACGTCTCGTAGGATGTGCATGTTGCGTTGGGCTGCACGGCGGTCTGCCTCGCGCTGTTTGATCGGGTCTTTGCCGTCCAGTGCAACTCTGCGCCACTTCTCTGCCTCGGCGCGTGCATCTTTGAGCGAAACGCGGGGATATGTCCCAAGGCCCATTTCGCGGCGTCTGCCGTAGACATGCACGCGCAGGATCCACTTGCCGTACTTCTCGTCAGACTTGATCAACCAAAGACTGCCACCGTCTCCGTACATACCGGCCGGTGCGCTCTTTACGGTCAGCGCCGTCAGCTTATTCAATTCCCTCGCCATACGGCCCCCTTTGCAGCCCCCCCACTACATATGGTGTGGTACGGAGCATTGTGGAACACGTTAGGACTTAGAACACCAGTAAAATATGATGATGATGGACTTTCCGATACGGGGCGATACCGAGTGGTACAGGTACTTGGTGCTCTCCGACCGCACCAATTTTTACCAAACAGACCAGCACCCATTGCACCGAGTAAATCAGTTATCTGGTATCTTGCTCGTCCGAGAGGCGGCGCTAGGTGGGCTCGCTAGGAATTCAAATTCAAGTCCGACATTGCTGCTTGAGTTTCAATTCATTAACCGAAGCAGACGGAACGTATCGGCGCTTCGCGGGTTTAGCTGTATGCCGGTTGTCGGTAGAAGTATGCAGGACTGAACGCGGCGTGATCAGACCTTAAAAAAGTTAGGGTTTGAAATGTCAGTCTATCTTCACGGACTATCCACTGCGTTACCGTCCCATTGCCTAACGCAAGCCGAAGTGAGGGAGCGTGCTGGTGTGATTTTTGGTGGTAAATACCCCCAGTTTGACCGGCTCTCCAAGACCTTTGATACGGCTGGAATTGAGAAGCGCTATTCGGTGGTTCCCATTGATTGGTTCTCGGCAGATCATGGATGGAAGGACCGGAACGAGGCATTCATTGAGGGTGCAAAGAAACTTTTCGTAACGGCAGCTAGTGCGGCGCTTGATGACGCTGGCTGGAAATCGTCCGACGTGGATTGCGTTGTGACCGTTACATCTACAGGGATCGCTACGCCTTCACTTGAAGCGCAGGTTTTTTCCGAAATGGGATTTCGTGAAGATATTATGCGTGTACCTGTGTTTGGTTTGGGCTGTGCAGGGGGCGTTTCAGGCCTTTCCACGGCCCAAGCGGTTGCGGCAGGACGGCCAAATCAGAAAGTGCTGCTCGTTATTGTCGAGGCCTGCTCCCTGTCTTTCCGCGCGGATCGTTTGCAAAAGGCAGATATTATCGCGACAGTTCTGTTTGGCGACGGTGCCGCTGCGGCATGTGTGAGTACAGATGTGCCATCAAACGGCAAGTGCGTTGCGCTTGGCCAAGGCTATCAAAAGATGTGGCCAGATACTCTTGATATTATGGGGTGGGATGTTGACGAGAAGGGTTTTGGAGTCGTCTTTGACCGCTCGATTCCAGCGTTTGTGACGCAGGAATTTGCGGATGCTGCGGCTGGCGCGTTGAAAGCTGCAAAATTGGATCATGCCCATATTGACCGTTACGTTTGTCATCCGGGCGGCGCCAAGGTTGTTGAGGCCATTGAGGGCGCATTGCATCTGGAGCAAGGATCATTGGACGCAGAGCGAGAAACCCTGCGGAACGCGGGGAATATGTCGGCACCTACTGTAATGTTTGTTATGAAAGCGGTGCTTGACGCTGGCAGTACAGGGCAAATGATGTCTTGTGCTCTTGGGCCGGGATTTACGGCGTCGTTCTTACCCTTTTATGTCAGCAGTCAGGTCGCGTAATGGAAACAGCAACAATTCTTTTCCTCGGATTTATTATCGTTCAACGCCTTAGTGAATTGGTGATCGCAAAACGCAACACTGCAAAGCTAATGGCGAGAGGCGCGTATGAAGTCGGGGCCAATCATTATCCTGTGATGGTCGCCATGCACAGTACGTGGATTGCCTGCTTGGTGATTTTTGGCTTTGATGAAAAGGTAGCTTACGGCTGGCTTGCCATTTTCGGAGTTCTCCAAGTGATGCGGGTTTGGGTTCTTGGCAGTCTTGGCAGCCGATGGACAACCCGTATCATTATCCTTGAAGAGCCGCTGGTTGTGCGCGGTCCGTTCAAATACGTCTCGCACCCCAATTATATGCTGGTGGTAGCGGAGATTGTTGTCGCCCCTATGGTACTAGGCCTTTGGTGGGTAGCAGTGGTGTTTACGGTGTTGAATGCTGCAATGTTGTGGGTTCGGATCGGCGTTGAGCACAAAGCGCTTGCGCCGCTGCGGGCACAGTAATCTTGTTTTCTGGGATCGGTTTCGGGGCGCACCGCATCGGAGTTGCGGCCTGCAAGTTTCCGAAAATTGCAACGCTCTTTCTGATTGCAGTGGTGGTATTGATCGGGCTTAGCCTGCCAAAAGTCAGTTTTGACGATAATATTCATCGCGTATTCCTGTCTGAGTCCGCGCTATCGGTTGCGCAACGCGCTTATGAGCAAGAGCAGGCAGTTACACTCAGCACTATCTTGATCCATGTAACCTCAGAAACGCCGATGGACGTTGATGATTTGACTGCCTTACGTGATTTCTCGCTAGATTTAGAGTTTTTGGACGGGGTGACTGCGATAGCATCGCCGTTTGTGTTACGATGGCCGCCCGAAGAAGGTGCTCCTTCTGGAAGACCTTTGTTTAATCAGGAAATCACGGCAGATTTTCCGGTGGACGTTGCCGCCTTTCGCAATCTGAAAACCGGCCTTCCTGTGTTTTTGAACACCGAATTAACCGCGATGTTGATAACAGTTTCGATAGATACGGAACAAACAACTATCGCTAATGCAATTGCAAACCTTTCATCCGAGCTGGAACGTGCGTTACCCGCAGCAATGGAGGCGCAGCTTACAGGCGAGGATGTGATCAGCGCCGAGATTGTTCTAGGCCTGAAAGGGGATCTGATAGCGCTCAACCTCTGGGGTGCATTGATCGTAATCTTGGCGGCATTTGCATTGTTGCGCGATTTGCGGATGGCAATTCTGGCCGTTATTCCGGCGCTTATTGGTGCGGCGGGTGCATTGGCGCTTTCCGTATGGCTGGGTTACCCGATCACGGTTTTAAGCAATGTGATCCCGATCCTGCTTTTGGTGCTTGGTGTTGCTGATGGTGTGCATCTGGCGGGGCATGTCAAACATGGCGGCACGGTTCGTTCGGCGGTAGAAAAGGTCGGACCTGCGTGCGCGTTAACTGCTCTAACGACTGCTGTGGCTTTTGCGAGTGTCACACTCACTGGAAACGCACAGTTGTTTGAGTTCGGTGTTTTGGGCGCTCTTGGCACGATGCTGTCATTCATATTGGTTATCGTGACCTTCGCCCTATTGGGGCGGATGCTACGGCTTTCCGCAAATCCACTGCCACAGTTTACGAGTACTGCGTCATTACGGTTGACTGCCCTTGGTGTGTCGTTTCCACGCGTCACAATCCTATCGTCTGCTGTAATGCTGATCGTTTCGGTCTGGGGGTTCAGCCAGACACAATCATGGTTCCCCCTCTACCAGAACTTACCAGATAACAGCGCAACGCTCGCCACTAATGACGCAATTGCAAAAGAGTTTGGCGGCGTGTTCCAGATGATTGTGGAAACAGATGGCGATTGGCAACAGACCCATGACTTGGTCGAGCAACTGGAAGCAGCGAGTGGATCAGCGTCGGTACTTTCCGAAGTTGGGTTTGCGCGGTGGTTGGGCCACCCGGATATGCCGCCAACCCCAGAAGAACTTGACACGCTACCGCAAGCTTTGGTCGCGCAGTTGCGTACGCGCGCTGGCACGTCCCGCGTTTTTGTCTCGGTCCCTGAACCTATGCGAAATGAGCGAACGCTAGAGGCATTTGATGCACTTCATGATACAGCCATTTCAGCGGGTGCAGAGCGCATCATCGGTCTGCCGACTGTAATGCGATACGAAGCGATCAGCTTGATAAATCAACTCTCGTTTGGTTTGATTGCCGCTGCTCTTGGGGGGACGTTTTTGGTGGCGGTGGCGTTCCGGTCTGTAAGGCTCATTCCGATACTTCTGGTGCCGAATATTCTGCCGCTTATGCTGACTGGTGCATCTTTGCACATGTGGGCGCAAGGGCAGCTTAGCCCGACTGCGGTTCTTGCTCTGACAATTGCGTTTGGAATTGCGATTGATGACACAGTTCATTTTCTGAGCCGGTACTCAGCGGCGCTGGAGGCTGGTAATACGCCGCACGAAGCTGTCGGTGTTGCAGCCAAGACTGCGGGGCAGGTAATGGTGTTGACGACGCTACTGCTCACCTTCGGGCTTTGTGTGACGCTGGCCAGTGGCTTCACGCCGATCCGCCTGTTTGGTGGTATGATGATTGTCACACTCTGGGCCGCTCTCTTAGTAGATTTGCTTTTGCTGCCTGCGTTGCTCACAAGGAAAGGATTCAAAGATTATGTTGCTTAGATCTGCGATGATAATAGTTCTAACGGCAGGGGCCGTTGCTGCGACCCCGCTGGCTGACATGGACGGCACGTGGCGCGGTGCAGGCTGGGCCAAAGAAACGGTGCAAGGCCAGAAAGAGACGGTGAGGTGTCAAATACGAAACACATATGATTACGCCAGCGGCACGCTGACTTTGGCAGGGCAGTGTGTTGTGCCTGGGCGTCGATTGAATATGTCTGGCATGCTACAGGGATCAGATACTTCTGAAAAAATCGTGGGGCGGTGGTCAAATCCTGACGGAATTGGCAGCGTCCGCATAACGGGTATTCAGAAAGAGGGGATTGTCGCCTTTACCTTTAGTGCAAAAGATCCCGAAACAGGCCGCGATGTTGCGCAAAATGTCGAATGGCGCGTGTCAGATGGCACGCTGCGCTTACGGTCCACCGACCGAAAAAGCCCGGACATTATGTTGTCGGACATTTCGTTCGAGCAATAAGCGCGATTTTGGGTCAGATGTGCGCGTCATCAATGTTGCTTGGCTTGCCACCTTTGCAGGAGGTCAGGCGCGGTGCGTTTTGCAGTCCATATGCCACCGATTGCGATGACCGCTGCAATTAGCCATGGAGCAGGGGTCGCGGTCTGGAATGTGATCCAGAACAGTGTCATTTCCTGCCCTCCACGTGCGATGTGACGGCTGTGAAAGATCAACTCGACCAACGCGCAAACACCCAATGTGCCGATCACTGCGGGACCAACAGTTTTGAGGTAGGGACCGCGCAGGGAATTAACTCCGTGTGTACGAACGGCCGAGATATGCATCATCAAAACGCCAGCCAGACCAGAGGGGAAAAACATTACTGTGGCCAGAAACAAGACACCGACGTAGAGCTGCCACAAATCTGTGTGCAAGCTCAGCACAGTTTGGAGCAGGGTGAAGACGATCGCGCCCAAAATTGGCCCATAGAAAAAGCCGACCCCGCCAAGAAATGCAATCATCAGGATTGTTCCCGAGGCCTGCACGCTGAGATTTTCGGCGGTCGCCAGTTCATAGTTGAGCGCAAACAAGCCCCCCGCGACACCAGCAAAGAAACCCGCCGCGCAAAAGGAAATGAACCGCACCCAACGTGCGGAATAGCCTAGAAACTCTGCGCGTTCAGGATTGTCACGCACGGCATTTGCCATGCGTCCCATAGGGGTCTGAGTGAACAAATACATGAGGCCGACGCAGAGGACCAACCAGAAGGAAATCAGGTAATAGATCTCAATCTGGCGCAAAAACTCGACGCCAAAGAATGGCACGCCAAGGGTCCGGTCGCCGCCAACGCCGCCGCCCTGAAAAAACGAATAGCCGATGATTGAATAGGTCGTAACCAACTCCACCACGCCGAGCGATATCATCGCAAAAACGACGCCAGAGCGGCGAGTGGAAAATGAGCCGATGACCATCGCCATTGCCATAGAGAACAAGCCTGCAAATAAGGGCAGAAAAGGCAACGGGATAGGTATACCAGCAGCTTGCAAATGGTTCATGACATGAATGCACATGAAGCCACCAAATCCCAGATATATGGCATGCCCGAAACTCAGCATACCGGCCTGTCCCAGTAACATGTTGTAGGACAGCGCGAATATGATGGTGATCGCCATCTGGCTCATAATTGTGATGGTGGAGTTTGCGGCCAAGACGTGAGGCAGAAATACCAAAATAACAACTGCCACAGTCCATGGAACAAGCGTTTTCCAAAGGGGAACAAAGGCGCTTTCTGCGCCATGAGATACATTGCCGGATTTTGTCATGTATTTCCGCAATTCATCTCAATTAAACTTTGGTCTGGATAGGCGGGCGGCGCAAACCTTTGGCTCACAGGCTCAAGTCGCCACGTTATTTCACCGCGACAAGCTGGTGAACTTCAATGACATTGCCATCTGGGTCATAAAAGAAAACCTGATGCCATCCCTTAACGGCGTCGCTGCCCCAGTCGGAATAAGGTACCCCTTGCGCGTCCAAATGGGCCATGAAGGCAACGATATCGTCTGTACGATAGGCGATATGCCCACGCTCTAACGGGTTCACTACTTGTCCAGAGCGGAATGAGTTCAACACATCGCGCGGTGTGAGGTGCATCTGGATATCGCCGTCGGTCACAAACGACACCTCGCCAACCAAACCCTTATCTGTGTTCAAAGGGGGCAACTTGGCGGGATCTTCATCCCCAAGCGTCAGAACATCGCGGTAAAAGCGGTCCATCTGCGCGACATTGGCTGAGCACAGATTTATATGATGTAATTTAAGTTTCATAAAACGTAACGTGGCCCAGACTGGCGCAGCAAGCAAGTGACCTTGTCGCACAGAGCCGTCTAGAATTGGCCTGTTTCAAGCGGGATATTCGCGACCCTGTAATCTGCACGGCGAAAATTTCATCGCTGGCTGTCGAGGTGCTTTCGCATCTGTTCCAGATCACTGCGGATGCGGCGCATGATTTCGATTTGCTCCTCTCCAATGACATGGGCAAACGTTTGACTCACAAGGATGATCGCCTCGTCGCGGAATGTGCGCCCTTTGTCGGTGAGGTAGACCAGCTTGCCTCGCCCGTCATTTGGGTCTGGTTTGACATTGATAAACCCTCGATCCTGTAGCGTTTTCAATGAGTGGGACATCGTGTTCTTTGTGACTTGCATTGCCGAGGCAATGCGCAGGGGCGGTTTTCCATCGCCCGTGCGTGCTAGATGGTTCAGAATTGAGAAGTGGGAGGGATGAACTCCGTCAGGAAGGCTTTTTGCGAACATGGCAGTGGACAACTGGTTGATGATGCCGATTTCATTGAAGAAGCCAAAGACTTCATCAGGATTGCCACTGTTTTTGTTCACACTGTTCCGATCTTGGCCTCTATCGGCCAGCGAGGGCTGACCGCAACATCCGGACCATAGCCGATCCGCGCCAACATTTGAACCGTTCCGCCGTCCGGAGCAAGGTGTTGATGTGTTTCGAGGTATATCTCTTCCATTTCGGCATATTCCTGAAGCGGTTGGCTCAGCGGTTGGAAACTCAGGCCGTGCGCCGTGCAAGCAAGGTTGACGCGCAGCCAATCTGCACCCGCCGCAATTTGATCTGATCGTGTGTTACCCTGCGTGACCATCCATACATGCCCCATGGCTGTTCGGGTGTTCGCCATGACTGCCTTTAATCCCTCTTTATAACCCGTTGAGGAGCGATCCAACAGCCCGTCACGCGTCATGACACCGGCGAGGGCCATAGCCTCGAATAGGGGGCCGCTGAAATCGATACCATCGGGATTTGCGTTAATCTCTACTTTTCCAATGCGCATCAAATCGACGCTTTCCTTGTAGGTGCGGGGCGTCTCAATCTCGACCATAAGGGCTTTTGTTGTGAGTTGCCGCCAGTAGGTAACATCGTTCGGGTCGATACTGCCGCCCAATCGGGTCTGACGCGCAGCTGCGAGAATTTGGGCAAAAGCTTCTGGCGGCACGGGACGCGAGATGTCATATGGCTCCTTGTTGGAGCGTCGGGCAGGCACATGATCAAAAAGTGGATCGCGCAGGGTGGACCCTTTGACGAACTTGGCTGTGGCGACAGGGCGGGTGTCGAGTCCGTTCACATCCTCGCCCTGCGGGAACAATGAGATATCCAGATCAAAGCCATCTGCCTTTGCGGCCATCCGCATCAATTCAAGAAAACAACCCAATCCAATTGTGAGTTGTCGATCAAAAGGATCAGTGTAAGGTAATTGTTTTTCTGTATCGAAAAACAGCGTGACAGTGTCATCAGCATCAAGCCGTACAACCCACGGCTGTCGATTATGCGGGTTTGGCGCAAGAATGGCGTGCGAAAGGGCGTTCTTGCGCGGATCTCCATAGCTACCAGCGCGGTCCCATGGTGCCAGCGCTGCAGTCGGTGTGCGAGTGGTGGCAAAAAGGCCAAGGCCGCCAGCTGCAATGATAACACCACCACTAGCAAGTTTGAGGAATTTTCTGCGGTTCATATCGATCTCCATTTGGTTCTACATAGAACTATATAAAGTACGATATCGAACTAGTAAAGGATTTTTGAGAAAATCCTGGATTCGACTTTTTCTCATTTGGGGCGGCTCACTCGGCGGAGAAAATAGAGCTCCCGATCTATCCCGCTGGTTGGCATAGCAGCTTTGGTCTAGCAGCTCCTAAACCGCGTGCGCTCACATTGACGAGCGACATTCGCGGCTTTGGTTGTCCATCAATGTAAGCCTTACAGAATAGTTGCTTCAATCTTGATTTTGAAGCGACCGCCTCAGTTGAATCGCCTGCCTGCGGCGATGATCGGCGGTCTTGCATTCGTTTCCTCAATGCCGAAACCTGCTATCCGCTTATAGGTTGCTGCGTGTTCGGCCATCTCTGCATGTGGGATCACATCTTCTATTCTGTCGAACTGTCCGCCACAGCGTTGCTCTACCAGATCGAGGATTTTGTCGGGGCCGGCAGAGCGGTTCATCAGGATGATTTTTGATGTGATAGGCAACATTTCAGCCTCATAGGCGAGCAGTGCCCCGGATGTAAGACCGTGCGTGAGGAAGCCCGCGACCAATTTGCGCGCATCAGTGATCCCTGCGCCTGCACCGTTGGAACCGACAGGATAGGCCGCATGTGCTGCATCCCCCATCAGCGTGGTGCGACCGACAGTCCAGCTCTCTAATGGGTCGCGGTCGACCATCGGATATTCAAATACTTCATTTGCACCGCGAATGAGCGCAGGGGCATCGAGCCAGTCGAAGCGAATTTGCTCAAACGCTGGCAAAAAGTCATCTATATTTGCGGCGCGGCTATAGTCCTCTTTGCGAAAGCTCTCAGCAGGATCAAATTGCAAATTGCAAATCCAGTTGATGGTGGCGAGGCCTGTGTCAGGGTCGGGAGGGGAAATTGGATATGTGACAAAACGCAAGCCGTCATGCCCTATCAGCGCCATTGACGCACCAGACAGGAAGGGTTTTGCCTGCGTGATCCCGCGCCACAGCATGGCACCGCCCCATTGTGGTTCATCCTCAAGGGGCTGCATTTGGCGGCGGATCGCCGAGTGGATACCATCTGCACCGACAAGCACATCGCCTGTCACACTACGAGACTCGCCTGCGCGGTTTTCCAAATGAAGGGTCGCAGCGCCTTTGGTATTGTCAAATCCTGTTGCGCGCCATCCTGTCTGCACCGCATCGGGCCCCGCACGCTGGATTACCTCTTCGTAAAGCAGCATATGCAAACGGCCACGATGGACCGAATAGGCAGGCCAGTCATAGCCCGCGTCAAGGCCGCGGGGCTCTGTCCAGACGTGCAAGCCCCGCTTGGTATATAGGCCGTAGTCCTTGAGTGGGATGCCAACTTCGTCGAAGCGGTCCTTAAGGCCGAGGTCGAACAACTCGCGCACAGCAGAGGGTTGTAAGTTGATTCCGACACCTAACGGGCGCATCTGGCTGGCCGCTTCATAAACCTGAAACGGGATGCCGACCTGATGACAGCTGAGCGCAAGCGCTAACCCCGAAATACCGCCGCCTGCAATCAATACCGTCATATGCGTGCCCCCGCGCAGTTATAGTTTTGTGTCACTGTTTGTGTTTACCCTGTCGACGGGTCGGGTCAATGACAGCTTCTATAGACGCGCCAGCCTTATATTGTAGCAATCTGGAAAATCGGTGTGGAAACGCACTAAGTGATTCAGAGGCCGCCATCCCTTTCAACCGTCCAGTCCTGCATGATCATTAAGTTGTGTGCGATGCGGAAGCCGTTTGCACGTAGGGGGTAAAAGCGGTTAAGCTAAAAGAAAAGCGCGTGTGTGAAAGCTGTTCTTTCAAGAGTACGGAACAAATCCGACCTTAGAGCAGTTTGTTATCTTTGAGGGTCCGAGTGTGAAATCAATTGCTCTGATGAGAGTGCGGCGTGCTGCCGTGACTGCAGCTGTCCTTTGTTTGTCAACTTTTGCGGCGAATGCGGCTGAGGTCGACCTGAGGGGTGTCACAAATGATGATTTGCGTGATGCCTTGCGCGGCGGATCGCTGCTGGTTGAACAGACCCTTCTGGACGAAAACCAACCGTCCACTGCCGAAATTCTTGGTGCTGCACAGGCAGATTACAAACGTCTGCTGGCGATTTTGTATGACAATGGCCACTTCGGAGGCGTTATTCGGATTTCTGTGGACGGACGTGAGGCTGCGTCAATCCCGCAAGTAGATCCGCCCAGCAGTATTTCCCGCGTGCAGATTGATGTAGAGGCAGGACCAAAGTTCGCCTTTGGCAGAACGCGCATCGCTCCAATCGCACAAGGAACCACGCTGCCCGAAGGTTTTGCAGAAGGTCAAACGGCGAGCCTGAGTGTATTGAAAAATACAGTATCTGCCGGAATTTCCGGGTGGCGCGAGCAGGGGCATGCCAAGGCCGCTCTTACGCGTCAGGAGCTTTTGGCCGACCACCCCTCGCGCCGCATCCGTGCAGATCTAACGCTTGAGCCTGGACCGCGCCTGCGGTTTGGGCCGCTCGTGGTGGTGAACGAGAGCGATGTACGCCGCCAGCGTATTCTCGACATTGCAGGTCTGCCCGAGGGAGAAGTATTCTCACCAGAGGAAATCCGCCTCGCGACCGAACGTCTACGGCGCACCGGTGCGTTCAGCGCGGTGGCCCTCTCTGAGGCCGAAGAGATCGGACCCGGTGACACCCTTGCCATCAACGCACAAACCACCGATGCCGCAAAGCGTCGGCTGGGTTTTGGTGCGGAAATCTCTACGCTTGAGGGTTTGACTGTGAGTGCGTTCTGGTTGCACCGTAATCTGCTCGGCGGGGCGGAGCGTCTGCGTCTGGACGCCGAAGTGAGCGGTATTGGCGGCAGTTCCGGCGGCACCGATTATACGTTGGGTGCGCGGTTCGAGCGGCCGGCAACGTTCAACGAGGACACTGACTTTTATGCTTTGGCGCTGCTAGAACAACTTGACGAAGTGTCATATTTCTCACGCCAATTCGATCTGGAGGCGGGGATTGAGCGGATCGCATCGCTCGAGCGTACATACACCCTTGGTCTTGGTCTGCGCACGGCAAAGACGCGAGATGCCTTTGGTGAGAACAGCTATACCTTGCTGACACTGCCGCTCAGCGCAAAGTTTGATTATCGTGATGATCGCCTTGATGCCAAAAATGGGTATTATATCAAAGCGGATGTGACTCCTTTCGTGGCGATCTCGGGAGCGGATAATGGCGTACGCAGCTTTGTCGACGCGCGCGGGTACAAAACTTTTGGCGCGGCGCGACCTGTAACACTTGCACTTCGGGGTCAGTTTGGCTCGGTCTACGGACCAGACCTGTCCACAGCCCCTGCCGACTACCTCTTTTATTCAGGCGGCGGAGGCACCGTGCGCGGGCAGGAATATCAATCCCTTGGTGTACCTGTCGGGTCAGACCAGACAGGGGGGCGCAGTTTTGTAGGCCTCTCCGCCGAAGTGCGCGTGGGCATCACCGACAGCCTTGGCCTCGTAGGCTTTGCCGATGCGGGCTACGTTGGTGAGGAGGAGTTTTATGACGGCTCAGGCACATGGCACTCAGGCGCAGGTTTGGGGCTGCGGTATAAGACTGCAATTGGCCCTATCCGCTTTGACGTAGCGGTGCCCACATCGGGGCCCGAAACGGACGAGAATTTCCAAGTGTACATCGGTATAGGGCAGTCATTCTAATGCGCATGATCCGTTTTGCATTGCTGGCGTTTTCTATTCTTTTCTCTGTTCCTGCCGCCGCGCAGGAGGAAGAGGATAAGGGGTTTCTGACCACCAAAATTCAAGAGCTGCTAAGCGGTGCAGGGCGCGATGTGAATATCGTAGGCTTTGCGGGTGCACTGAGCTCATCTGCGTCGTTCGAGCGTATGACGATCGCCGACGACGACGGCATCTGGCTCACCATGGAGGATGTTGTTCTTGACTGGAACCGCTCTGCGCTGTTGCGGGGGCGACTGGAGGTGCAAGAACTCAGTGCGCAGCGCATTGACGTTGCACGTCTTCCTGCAGGAGAAGAAGACAAGCTGCCTGACGCAGAGGCGAAACCTTTCACGTTCCCCAAATTGCCCGATCTGCCTGTTTCAATCGATATCAATACTCTCAATGTCGCACAACTGACGCTCGGCGAGACGCTCGTCGGTCAAACGGTTGCCTTGCAGATGACGGCAAGTGCCCGACTGAATGATGAAGGGCTCGACGTGGCGTTCGAGGCGAACCGGACAGACGGAAAACGGGGCGTTTTTGATCTCAAAACAACCCTGTCGCGTGAGCAGGACATGCTCAGCACTTTGCTCACTCTGAGTGAGGAGGAGGGTGGCATTGTTTCTGCATTACTCAACATTCCCGACAATCCGTCCGTTGACATGACCGTAAGAACGAGCGGCCAACTGAGCGATTTGCTGACTGAACTCAAGCTCGATACCAATGGTGAAGAGCGTCTTGCGGGTGAGGTACAGCTCATCACGCAAGGGCGGACCTCGGATCCAGATCGCCGCGTTCTTGCGACCATAGGCGGCGATATCACCGCTGTCATTCTGCCTGAATACCAAGATTTTTTCGGCCCCAAAGTCAGCCTTCAGGCCGATGCCCTGATCGAAGCAAGCGGTGCGATTGCCGTGGATACTTTTGATTTGAAAGCGGCGTCTGTGGACCTCACGGGGCAAGTACGCCTCTCCAATGAGAAGTGGCCCGAGTTCATCGACATTGAAGGCACTGTTGCACGTGCGGATGGAGAAGCGGTTTTGGTTCCAGGAGGGGGCGGTAGCACCACAGTGGAGCGCATTGCGCTGAACGTGGATTACAACCTGCAAGACGGTGACGCCTATGAGGCTGTGTTCGATATAACGGGATTAAAGACCGATGCAGCCTCGGTGGCACAGACAACATTACGCTCAACAGGGACCATCACAGGTGCGGAAGGGAACATAGGGCAACTGCGCGGCACAGTCCAATTTGCAGCGGATGGACTAGCGCTGTTGGATGCAGCATTGGCAGAAGCTGTGGGTCAAGAGATAAGAGGCACGACCGAGATCAACTTTATCGAGGGGCAGCCCTTCCGCATCAGCAATCTCGATCTAAACGGGAGCGACTATAGCTTGAAAGGCAACGTCGCATTTGACGGCGTAGGTGAAGGTCTTGAGACAGCTCTGGATGCCACCCTTGCAGCGACAGATATTAGTCGCTTTTCTGCCCTTGCAGGGCGTGAACTTGACGGCGCAACCGCCCTGACGCTGAGCGGTACAGTGACACCCCTTAGTGGCGCGTTTAATTTGAAAGCGTCGGGTACGGCGGATGACATCAAGACAGGCATCACCCAAGCCGACGCTCTTCTGTCAGGGCGGACCGACCTTCAGATGACCGCAATCCGCAACGAAAACGGTACCTTTCTGCGTGGTCTTGAGCTGAACAATGCTGCGATGCTGTTTACAGGCTCGGCTGAACTGGCCTCGTCCTCCAGCCGCGTCGATGCGGACATCGTATTGCGTGATATCGCGACTGTTCTGCCGCAGTACGAAGGGCGCGTGACGCTCAAGGGAACTGCGATCCAAAACGCTGCCGGCTGGCGTGTGGATGTAGATGGCGATGGTCCTTACGACGTCGCTTTGCGCGTTGACGGTTTGGCCACTGGACCAGATGCAGAGCTGGCGTTTACTGCTTCTGTGCCTGAGCTCTCGAACTTTGCAGAGGGTGTCCAAGGGCCGCTGGATGCGGAAGGCACGCTGCGGCAAACGCTTCAGGGCTGGCTTCTGCAGACTGATGCCTCCGGTCCTTATGACGCTTCTGCGCGGCTAAACGGACTTGTTACTCCCACGCTCGACCTTGGCTTTGATGTGTCGATGCCCGAAATTTCTGTGATTGCTCCGCAAGTAAATGGACCTGTTAGCGCTACGGGCCGCTTGCGCCAGACAGAAACGGGTTTCGAGATTTTGACGGATGCCTCTGGCCCTTATGATGCTGATGTGTCGGTTAAAGGTGCGCTGACTCCCGCGATTGACGTGATGTTTGATTTGTCGCTTCCCAACGTGCGGCCTTTGGCGCCCCAAGTGAACGGCCCTCTGAGGGCAACGGGGCAGTTGCGCCAGACCGACCGTGGCTTTGTCATAAACACAACAGCGAATGGCCCCTACGGTGCACGTGCCGTTGTCGAAGGACTGGCCACTGGTCCTGATATGGCCCTCGATTTCAATGTGTCAGTTCCCAATGTGGCGCCACTCGCCCCCGGTGTGAACGGGCCCTTTTCGGCCACAGGTAACCTGCGCCAGACCCTCAATGGATTAGCGGTCGATACGAATGCGAGTGGTCCCTACAGCAGCCGTGCGACGCTGAGCGGTGTTGTGTCAGGACCGGATGCGGCCGTGGATTTTAATGTTTCCTTGCCGAATATGGCTGCCATTGTTCCAAAATTGAACGGCCCCTTGAATGTGAACGGAAATGCCGCGATGACCCCATCGGGATGGCAGATTGAGACGTCGGCCCAAGGGCCAGCGGGGACGCAGGCGCAGGTTGCAGGGTTGGTCGGGAATGATGGACAACTCAACCTTGATATTAACGGGAATGTACCGCTTGGTCTGTCTGGACCATTCATTGCCCCGCGGAGTTTGCAAGGTCAGGCGCGGTTCGATCTGGCGCTGAATGGTCCGGCGGAGCTTGGCTCACTTAGCGGTACAATACAGACCTCAGATGCGACGCTCACCGCGCCGAATTTGCGCGTGGCGCTTGAGGGAATCAACGCTGACATCGCACTTGCCAACAGCCGTGCCGCGATTGACGTCACTGCCAGTGCGAGTGGCGGCGGCACACTGGCAGTGAACGGTGATGTCAGCCTTATTGGTGATCTGCCTGCTGATTTGGCCATAACCCTTAACGAAGTGGTTTTGATCGATCCGCGCCTCTACCGCACCTCGCTTTCGGGGGCGCTGCGTGTGGCTGGCCCCCTGTCAGGCGGCGCGAGGATTGCGGGAAACGTGACCATTGGTGAGACATTTGTTACCGTCCCGTCCACTGGACTGACGAGCATCGGGGATATCCCGCCAATCACCCATGTGGGTGCCAGTGCTGCCAATCTGGAAACCCGTCGCCGTGCGGGTCTATTGGAGGAGGGCGCAGCTACCGACCCTGCACAAAGCGGCAGCAGCGGTCCGGGTTTTGGCCTTAACGTGACGCTCGATGCGCCGGGTCGCATCTTTGTGCGCGGTCGTGGTTTGGATGCAGAGCTAGGTGGGCGGCTGCAAATCACCGGAACGACCAATAACATCATCTCCGCAGGCCGGTTTGATCTTGCGCGGGGCCGTTTGGATATCTTGGGGAAACGCTTTGATCTCTCCGAAGGCTCGGCGCGGTTTCAGGGTAGCCTGATCCCCTTCATCCGCTTCGTCACAACGACCTCGACACCAACAGGCACCGCCAGCATAATCGTCGAAGGACCCGCTGATGCGCCCGAAGTCTCGTTCGAGAGTTCTCCTGCAGGACCCCAAGACGAAGTATTGGCCCAACTCCTGTTTGGCCGTAACCTGTCCGAGATATCAGCCTTTCAGGCGTTGCAATTGGCCAATGCAGTGGCAACTCTCGCAGGGCGAGGAGGTAACGGTGTGGTGGGCAACCTGCGCGACCGCTTTGGCCTTGATGATTTGGATGTGACTACAACAGACAGCGGTGAAACGGCTCTACGGGTAGGCAAGTATCTAACTGATAACGTCTATACAGACGTGACAGCAGCATCCGACGGCACGGGTGAAGTGTCGCTAAACATCGACATCACACCAAATCTCAAAGGCAAGGCTACGCTCGGATCTGACGGAAATTCATCGCTCGGGTTATTCTTTGAGAAGGATTACTGAGAACTATTAAGGGGCTGGTTTAAACCTGCCAAAACCACCGCGTTTGAACAGCAGGCCGTCGCGTTCTTCGGGTTGGATTGCGGCGGTGGTGATCCGCCCCAGAATAATCGAGTGGTCTCCGGCAAGGTGCACCGCATAGGTGTCGCAATGAAACGTAGCGAGACAGCCGTGTAGCGTAGGCGCACCATTTGGCCCTACATCATAAGCATAAGGGCTGAAGTCATGTCCTTGTGCCGCGAAATGCATCGCCACATCTGTCTGCTCAGCACTCAGAACATGGATGCAGAAGGCAGCAGCATTGGCAAACGGATCATGCCGTTTCGAGCTGCGCGCGGCCGACCATAAAACCAGAGGTGGATCAAGGGAGACTGACGAAAAGGAGTTCGCCGTCATGCCCAATGGACCTGCATCGGTTTGGGCCGTGATCAAAGCTACACCTGTCCCGAACTGACCCAACGCGCGGCGCAGGTCGGTGGTGCGGGTCGGGTCTGGTACAAAGCGGTGCATGTTAGTCTCCATATGCGGCAGCGGTG
Organism: uncultured Sulfitobacter sp.; assembly: GCF_947499945.1. GTDB lineage: Bacteria > Pseudomonadota > Alphaproteobacteria > Rhodobacterales > Rhodobacteraceae > Sulfitobacter. The sequence goes on from NZ_CANMQD010000002.1 coordinate 644,206, forward strand.
TCACGCGGGCCAATGTTTGTCCAGTGCGCCGACAGCGCGGACGAACCTTTGTGTAATGCACGAGACTGCTCTGTCACAGTCAGATAGCGCCGCATATGGAAAGGAAAGGCGTCAGATGTTTCTATTGTGTGTCAGTGCAAATACACCGGAAAGGGCAAGCAGGAAAGCAGCTGCAGATGCAATGGTGCGAGTCTGGTTCCAGAACTGCCACGTGGGGGAATATGCGCTCCAAATCTCGCCCGCTTGTGCCATATCATCCGGTACATTCAGGGCACCTAATGCCTCATTCATTGGCACGTTAATGAATACGGTGAGCAAAAGGCCGCCCCCGAAATAGGTAAGTGCACTGAACCCGAACAGGGAAGCACTTCTTCCAAAACCGCCATGCCACAAAGCCACAGCTGCGGCGGCCAGTAGAATAGGAGTGCCAAAGAATGCGGGCGCAAATACCGCGTTTCGAACAGAAGTGTTCATTGCCTGCATCGCTTCGATTGCGACGCGTGGATCGGTGGAGTCCAGCCCCCACATGGTTGAGCATGTCCAAGCATAGAAAAAGCCGAAGATTGCTGCGCTGGATAACATAGAGGTGAAAATAAGTAGACGGGTAAATTTATTTGGCATCTTTGCCTCCCATAACCGTACATTAGTGTACACATTGCAAGTATCTGTAACTATGTGTACGGTTTTTATCAAGATATATTTTGAGGAAAACCATGCGGGAAGAAACCAGACAGCGCCGCCATACTGCGATCGCCGCAGCGGCATATGAACTTTTGGCGCAAAAGGGTTATGACGGCGCCTCAATGCTGAGCATTGCCAAAGCGGCCAAAGCTTCAAACGAGACGCTCTATAAATGGTACGGGGATAAACAGGGGCTATTTCAGGCATTGGTACGCGACAATGCAGCGCAAACAGAGCAGGTGTTGAAAGAAGCGATTGAGGGTGACACCGACCCGATGAAAAGCCTGCAAGAGATCGCACCGCTGTTCTTGGGCATGTTACTGGGGGATCGCGCTGTGCTGCTTAACCGCGCTGCTGCGGCTGAGCCTTCGGGCGAATTGGGTTCTGCTTTGTCAGCAGGCGGTCGTGAAATCGTGCAACCTCTATTCGGCAATTTGATCGCACAGGCGACAGGAACTCAGGGCGCACAGGCTGCGCAGCTGACGGCGCATTTTCTGGGGCTACTGGTGGGCGATTTACAGATCAAGAGGGTGATCGGAGTTCAGAATGCCCTGACCAAAAGCGAAATCGACACGCAGGCTAGTACTGCGCTGCTTGCCTTTGCCAAATTGGTCTAGATCAAACAAGAGCGGGCGCCCCAAAGGGACGCCCGCGCAGATCGTAACTTACAGTCAATCAGGTGTTCATGCGATTTTCGATCAGGTCATCCACAACGGACGGGTCGGCCAGTGTTGAGGTGTCGCCCAAAGTCGCATGATCGTTCTCGGCAATCTTGCGCAAGATGCGGCGCATGATTTTGCCCGAGCGTGTCTTGGGCAGTCCCGGAGCCCACTGGATCAGGTCGGGGGATGCGATGGGCCCGATCTCGGTGCGAACCCATGTGCGTAACTCGGTGCGGAGATCCTCGGTGGGCTCTTCCCCCCCCATGAGCGTGACATAGCAATAGATGCCCTGTCCTTTGATGGGGTGGGGGTAGCCAACCACGGCTGCCTCTGCAACTTTTGGGTGTGCGACCAGTGCTGATTCGACTTCGGCTGTGCCCATACGGTGACCAGATACGTTGATCACATCATCAACACGGCCCGTGATCCAATAATCACCATCTTCGTCGCGCTTACAGCCGTCACCGGTAAAATAGTAGCCGGGATAATCAGAAAAGTATGTCTTTTCGAACCGCTCGTGATCGCCCCAAACGGTGCGCATCTGACCGGGCCAGCTGTTTGCGATGCACAAGACACCCTCGGCGGGATTGCCCTTAATTTCCTCAGCTGTCGTCGGCTCAAGGATGACAGGTTTGATGCCGAAAAACGGCTTCATCGCAGAGCCGGGCTTCATCGCATGGGCACCGGGCAGGGGCGTCATCAGATGACCGCCGGTTTCAGTCTGCCACCATGTGTCCACGATGGGGCATTTGCCACCGCCGATCACTTCATTGTACCAATTCCACGCTTCGGGGTTGATCGGCTCACCTACGGTGCCAAGGACGCGCAGCGACGACAGATCGCTCCCCTCGACAAAACTGTTGCCTTTACCCATTAGCGCGCGCAGCGCTGTGGGGGCGGTGTAGAACTGGTTGACCTTGTGTTTTTCGCAGACCTGCCAAAAGCGGCTGGCGTCAGGATAGGTTGGAACCCCTTCAAACATCACAGTCGTCGCACCATTGGCCAGAGGGCCATAAACGATATAGCTGTGGCCCGTGACCCAGCCTACGTCGGCAGTACACCAGAAGATGTCGCCGTCCTTATAGTCGAAAGTCGTCTCGTGGGTCATGGCCGCATAAACGAGATACCCACCCGTCGAGTGCACAACACCCTTTGGTTGGCCTGTGGAACCTGAAGTGTAGAGGATGAACAGCGGGTCTTCGGCATTCATCGGCTCTGCGGGGCAGGTGTCAGCCGCCTCGCTTGCCAGAGCGTTATAATCGAAATCACGCCCTTCGGTCCATGTGGTCTGACCGCCTGTGCGCTTGACTACCAGACATTTCACGCTGTCCTTGCAGTGCAGCAGTGCCTGATCCGCATTGGTTTTAAGCGGGGTCGCACGGCCACCGCGCGGCGCATAATCTGCCGTTATCACAACCTTGGCTTCAGAGCCGTTGACGCGGGACGCGAGGGCATCAGGCGAAAAGCCTGCAAAAACGATGGAATGGATTGCGCCGATGCGTGCACAAGCAAGCATGGCATAAGCCGCCTCGGGGATCATTGGCAGATAGATGATGACGCGGTCGCCGCGTGTGACGCCCAAATCCTTGAGGATATTTGCCATCTTGCAGGTGCCTGCATGCAGGTCCTTATAAGTTATGTGCTGGGCCGCTTCTTCGGGGCTGTCAGGCTCCCATATGATGGCAGTTTGGTCGCCGCGCGTCTCGAGGTGGCGGTCGATACAATTGGCAGCCACATTCAGCTCGCCGTCTGCGTACCAGTTGATCTTGACTTGTCCGAGGGTGAAGTCGACATCCGACACTTGGGTAAATGGTTTCATCCATTCTACACGCGCCCCTTGCTCACGCCAGAAACCGTCAGGGTCGCTGATCGACGCCTCATACATCGTGGTGTATTTCGCGGCGTTGACGTGTGCGGCGTCTGCCATCTGTTGTGATGGCGGATAGGTTTTTGCGGCTGTGCTGGACATGATGTTTCCTCCCGAATGCATGCCTGACAGGGCGGCGTGTCGTTGCATGCCATCCTGTCGTGGTCGAGCAGATCATAACGCGGTGGTAGGGGAAGGAAACAAACAAGACACATGTGAAGCATCCCGCTGTAAAGAATTTACAGATCACTGGCTGGTGTTGTAAATTCTAAGTGGTGGCTCTGGAAGAAGGCATAATTCAGCCCCGCCGCACCAGTGCAGTTTGTTCTTGTGCGGATTTTCACACATATTGATTTAGGGGCCGCTTAATTTGAGTTTGGGCACAGGGCTTATGCGGCTGATATATAGCGTAATTACTGGGAAGCGCACAACACGGTGCAATATGTTATTGCAACCCGTCGGTCTGTGGGCTTTTGTACGGTACGTTGATAATGGGGAAACGCCCCCGCAATCAAACGACAATCGGACGGAAGGGTGTTTGCCATGTAAGGCGCCCCTTGATGATCTAAAGAATTTGCAAAACCGAATGAAACCATGGGGAGAACCATCAATGAAACTTAATAAATATATGTCAGGTGCCGCTGTTGCCGCACTCAGCTTTGCATTTGTATCCGAAGCAGCCGCGACCGAGTGGAATGTATCCGTCTGGGGCAAGCGCCGCGCCTTTACCGAGCATGTCGAGAAGCTGGCCGAGCTGGTATCGGAGAAAACCAACGGCGAGTTTACCATGAACGTGAGCTATGGCGGCCTGTCCAAAAACCGTGAGAACCTTGATGGTATCTCTATTGGTGCTTTCGAGATGGCGCAGTTCTGCGCGGGCTACCACCGTGATAAAAACCGTGTTGTGACCGTGCTTGAGCTGCCGTTCTTGGGCGTTGAAAACCTTGACCAAGAACTGGCCGTTTCCAAAGCTGTCTATGCCCACCCTGCCGCTGCAGAGGAAATGGCACAGTGGAATGCAAAGCTGCTGATGACGTCACCGATGCCACAGTACAACCTTGTGGGCACAGGCACGCCACGCGCCACGCTGGAAGATTTCAAAGGCATGCGTGTGCGTGCAACAGGTGGCATCGGCCAAGCGTTCGAAGCGGTGGGCGGTGTACCAACCTCCGTAACATCCTCCGAAGCGTTCCAAGCGATGGAATCGGGCGTTGTTGACACAGTTGCATTTGCCCAGCACGCGCACCTGTCCTTTGGCACAATCAACGAGGCCGACTGGTGGACTGCCAACCTCAACCCCGGCACTGTGAACTGTCCTGTTGTTGTGAACATCGACGCCTACGAGAGCCTGTCTGACGCCGAGCGTGAAGCGCTGGACTCATCTGTTGATGAAGCGCTCGAGCACTACCTTACCAACTATGGTGAGTTGCTGAAGCGCTGGGATGCCGTGCTCGAAGAGAAGGGCGTGCAGAAAGTCGAAATCGCGCCTGAAGTTCTGGCCGAGTTCCGCTCCAAGGCGGCTGACCCGATCCGCGATCAGTGGATTGCAGATATGGAAGCCCAAGGCATTCCGGGCCAAGAGCTGTATGATCTGGTGGTTAAAACACTCGCCGACGCAAAAAGCGGAAGCTGATCTAAGGGCAGGGGTGCTTAGGCACTTCTGACCAAAAACCAGCGGGCTGCGCAGTCCTGATGCACAGGTACTGCGCAGCCTTTTCGTCTATAAATTTGGGGGGCATGACCATGGCAGGTTCAGCCGCAGTGCTGGAAGATTCCAGCCTATTGAGCAAACTCGACCGCATGCTGCTACCTGTTGAGCGCTTTTGCGCGCTCCTGAGTGGCCTTGCGATTTTCTCACTGATGTTTCTAGCGGCCTATTCTGTCACAGCACGGAAATTCTTTGGCAGTCCGCTGATGGGGTATGTCGACTATATCGAAGCGGCGATGCCTGTCATCGCGATCATGGGGGTGTCTTTCGTGGCGCGTGACGGCACGCATATCCGCATGGACATGTTGGTGAATGCGCTCAAGGGGCGTATCCTCTGGCTGTTTGAGTTGATCTCCGTTCTGCTCATGCTGGTCTTGATCATCGGCTTGACCTATGGCGCATGGGAGCATTTTGACCGCTCGTTTGATTGCGCACGTCCTTGGTGCTCACGCGACAGCTCGATTGACGTGAGCCTGCCAATCTGGCCTAGCAAACTGGTTGTGCCGGTTGCATTTGGCGTTCTGACGCTTCGGTTACTGCTCCAAGCATGGGGCTATGGTCGTGCGCTGGTGCTAGGGCTTGAAAACCCTGTCGCTGTGCCGCTCTCGCTCACCATTGAAGAGCAGGCCATGGCCGAAGCCAAAATTCTCGAAGGGGCTGACTGATGGAACCTATTGAAATCGGTATATACGTCTCTGCGGGCATGCTTGTTATGGTGCTGCTGGGCATGCGCGTGGCTTTCGCGGCTGGTCTGGCAGGGTATGTCGGGCTGGTCTGGCTTCGCTGGAATGGATTTGACTATGATCCGGATCGTTTTTGGAAAGCCGTCGAAATAAGCACCAAGATTGCAGGCCTGACGCCCCACTCCAAAGTGTCCGCACAGGTGCTCAGCCTGATCCCCGTGTTCATTATGATCGGTTATCTGGCCTACTATGCCAAGCTGACGACTGCTTTGTTCGAGGCATGCAAGCGCTGGTTCGCATGGGTGCCAGGTGGCTTGGCCGTCTCCACCGTTTTCGCCACTGCGGGTTTTGCCGCTGTCTCGGGTGCATCTGTGGCAACAGCGGCGGTCTTTGCGCGCATTGCCATCCCTGAAATGCTCAAGATCGGCTATAACAAACAGTTCGCGGCAGGGGTTGTTGCCGCTGGTGGCACGCTGGCATCTCTGATCCCGCCCTCTGCAATCCTTGTGATCTATGCGATTATCGTGGAGCAGGACGTGGGCATGTTGCTTCTTGCTGGGTTCATCCCCGGTATGTTCTCGGCCATCGTCTATGCCACGCTTATCATTGGCATTGCGCTGATCTGGAAGAATGTAGGGCCCCCTGTAACAGGCTTCACATGGAAGGAACGCTTTGAGAGCCTGCCACCCGCGCTGCCCATTGTGGCTGTGGTCGTGATCATCATCTTCTTCGTCTATAATCCGTTTGGCGATGCTTGGGGCACCCCCACAGAAGGCGGTGCCGTGGGCGCGTTCATCGTGTTTATGATGGCGCTCTACCGCGGCATGCGCTGGGGCCAGCTCAAGGAAGCGCTGCTGGAGACAGCCAAACTCACCGTGATGATCTTTACCATCATTTGGGGCGTGTTGATCTATGTGCGGTTCTTGGGCTTTGCAGAGTTGCCCGACGCCTTCTCTGAATGGATTACGTCGCTTGAGCTTGCGCCGATTGTAATCTTGATCTGTATCCTGCTGGCCTATGCGGTGCTGGGGATGTTCATGGACGCGATTGGGATGCTGTTGCTCACGCTGCCTGTGGTCTACCCTGCGGTGATGGCGCTTAACGGCGGTGAGCTTGTCTCCGCTGCGGACAGTGCCTTTGGCATGTCGGGTCCGATGTGTGCGATCTGGTTCGGGATATTGGTGGTGAAGATGGCAGAGTTCTGTCTGATTACGCCGCCAATTGGCCTCAACTGTTTTGTTGTCGCAGGCGTGCGCGATGATCTGACCGTGCAGGATGTGTTCAAAGGTGTGACCCCCTTCTTCCTTGCGGATGCGGTGACAATTGCACTGCTTGTTGCCTTCCCTGCCATCGTTTTGTGGCTACCCACATTGGCGACCCAATAGAACCTCACATGCCGCTCCATCGGGACGGCGTGTGACCCAAGTGTAAAGCTGCCATGTTCCGTTTTATCCACACCTCCGACCTGCATCTGGGCAAGCCGTTTGGCCGCCACACCGAGGACGTGCGGGGGCGTTTGCGCCAAGCGCGCCATGGCGTTTTGGACCGTTTGGCCGCTGCTGCGCGGGACCAAGGGGCAGGAACAATCCTGCTTGCTGGCGATACCTTCGATCAGGAAACCCCTGCACCCACGATCACGCGCCAAGCGCTCAATGCCATGCGGCAGGCGGAGGATATTACGTGGGTCCTGATGCCCGGAAACCACGACAGCCTTGTGGCGAGCGAGCTTTGGCAGACCATCACGCGGGACAAGCCCGACAATCTTGTGCTTGCGCTTGATGCTGAACCGATTGTTTTGGGCGCGGCGCATATCTTGCCTGCCCCTTGTACCACCCGCAATCCGGGTCGTGATCTCACGGTGGATATGGCGCGCCCAACCCCCGAAGGCGCTCTGCGCATAGGATTGGGCCACGGTGGTATCCACGATTTTGCCAGCCTCGGCTCTGTCGCAGCTGAAGGACCAAGCGGGACCATCGCCCCTGACCGTGCGGCATTGGCAGGGCTGGATTACCTCGGCCTCGGCGACTGGCACGGCCAAATCAGGGTGAGCGCCAACACATGGTATTCCGGCACGCCAGAGCCTGACAGTTTCAAACACGCCCATGCTGGAACGGCCCTCGCGGTCTCGCTGGCGGGAGTGGGGTCCGTGCCCGACGTAAAACCGGTGCGCACAGGTGCGATCCATTGGCAGCGGCTGGCCCTTGACTTAATGCCGCAAGACGATGTGATCGAGCTTGTTGCAGGCAGGTTGCCACCGCTTGATCTGCGCCGTGATACGCTTTTTCATATGGATGTGCAGGGGCGTTTGGGCGTGCAACAGGTCCAGCAATTGCGTCTGGGGCTGGAACGCGCGGCCCCTGATTTCCTCAACCTGACCTATGATCTGGGTGCTGTGCGCCTTGAGCATAACACCAATGATCTGGATGCGATTGACCCGTCGGGTGGTGCGCTGCGCCAAGCCGCCGAAGCGCTGGCCCTGAGGGCGCAGGACGTTGATCTTTCCGCAGCAGATCGCCAGATTGCAGCGTCGGCCCTGTCGCAGCTCTTTTTCTTTGTCGCGGAGCAGGATGCATGAAACTCCGCAGCATTTCTCTGAGCAATGTGCGCAAATTTGCGGGCCAGACGGCAACCATCAGTGGCATCAGCGACGGGGTGAGCGTGGTGGCCCAAGCAAACGAGTTTGGCAAATCAACTTTCTTTGACGCGTTGCATGCGCTGTTTTTTCTCAAATATGGCTCCACCACCCGCGAGGTGAAAGCCCTGCAACCCCGCGCAGGGGGTGCGGTGCGGGTGAGTGCCGAAATCGAATTACCCAAAGGGCGTTTCACCCTTGAGAAGTCATTTTTGGCGCAAAAGCGCGCCTCGGTTAAGGATGCAAACGGGACCATAATCGCTCTTGATGACGAGGCCGAGAACTGGATCTCGCAGCTAATGGGCAGTGGCCTTGAGGGGCCTGCGGGCCTGCTTTGGGTGCGTCAGGGGATCACGGCTCTTGAGCCTGCTGGCAGCTCCAAAACTGAAAAAGACAGCCTTCTGGGCGCGCGGCGCAATCTGCTGTCCTCGGTCGCAGGCGAGATCGACATGATCACGGGCGGCAGGCGCATGGACCGCGTTATCGAAGCGGCAACGCAGGCCTTGGCACGTTTGGCCACAGCGACGGGAAAACCTGTGGTAAAGGGGCCGTGGAAAGAGGCGGAGTTGGAGGCGGAGGCGCATGCGTTGCGCCATGCGGAATTGGACCGCGCCTGCCGTGATTTGACTTCCGCTCTTGCGCAGCGCCGCGAGGTGACCGCGCGTCTGTCCCAGCTTGAAGCGCGGGGCGCGCAAGAGGCATTGACCCTTGCGCTCGAGCAGGCACAGGCGGCCTATGATGCGGCACAGGCCCATGCGGACAAAGTGGCTCAAGCGGAGGCACAGGCCAAACTACGCCAGTTGGAACTGGACGGCGCACAGGCAAAGCTAGACGGGCTGATTGCGACGGCCCAGACATTCGACGCGGCCCGGACTGTGCTGGAGCTTGCTACCAACGCCCACAGAGAAGCCAAAACGCGTGCAGACTCTGCACAGGCCGTGATGGAGAAAGCGGAAGCCGACCTGACGCACGCAGGGATAGCATTGAAAGCGGCAGCGGATGCAAAGGAGACGGCGCAGCAGCAGGCCTTGCACCGCAATGCCGCCGAAAAGCATGACCAGTTGGCCGATCTTGTGGCACAGATCGGCGGAAAACGCCGCGCCCTTGAGGCGGCACATTCAATCTTTAAAGGTCTTCAGGTGACCCCTGATGCGCTGTCGTTGATCGAGCAGACCCAAGCGACCTACACGCGTGCCAAACATGAAGCCAGTGCGGGTGGTGTTACGATAGAGCTATCCTATGACGGCGTGGAGCGGGTCGCGGCCTCTGGCGTGGTACTTGAGAGCGGCCTTCACACAATAGCCCAGCGGCAGGTCTTTGACCTCGACGGGATCGGGCGGATGACCATTGATCCGGGGGCTGCCGCTTTAGATATGGCTGCGGTCGAGCAGGCATCGTTGAAGGCTGCGGCAGCGCTTGGCGCGGTGGATATGCCGGATGTTGCTGCGGCGCGGGCCGCCGCGGCCCAACGCTTGGAAGTGGCTTCGGAGATTGCGCTACTCACCCGCCTGATCGAGACACTGGCCCCGCGGGGGATCGAGGCGGCTCAAGCGGAACTGGACCAAGCGAAAGCGGCCCTCGCCGTTTTGCAGGGCGGCGCAGCGCCAGTTGTAGAAGATATGGCGGTGCTGGAGAAAACCTTTGAGACGGCGCAGGAAGCAGAGCAGGCGGCACGCCGAGCTTATGACAGACTGCGCGACACCCGTGATGGAGCCCGAACAAAGCTTGCACAAACCGAGGCGGAACGCGGTGCTGCCCAAAACGCATTTGACACAGCCGCTGCCGCCTATGGTGATCCCGCTACATTTGCGCAGCGGCAGGCAGATGCCGCGCGTGCGCACTCGTCTGCACAGGTTACAGCGCAAGACGCCCATGCCACTGTGGCAGAGATCCGCCGCGCGGCCCCTGACCTGATTACGGCGCAGGCGGATCTGACCCGCGCCAAAACGGTCGCCGAGAACGCCCGCGAGGAGCGTAGCGAGTTGCGCACTCGCAGCGCGGATTTGAGTGCGACGATCCGCGCCCGCGCCGAAGACGGTGTCGAGGAGAAACGCGATGAAGTTGCAGGTCTGCTGCAATCCGCCCAAGAACGTGCAGCACGGTTCGCCCATGAGGCGGCGGGTCTAAGCCTGCTGGTCGAAGCGTTGCGTGCGAAGCGGGGCGCCGCCCAAGAGGCGTATTTCGGCCCCGTTCAGGAAGAGCTTGCCCCCCTGTTGGCGCTGCTGCATGACGATGCGGCGCTGAGCTTTGATCCGACTTCCATGCTGCCTCAAGGCTTGGCGCGCGGCGGTGCGGAGGAGCAGATGGAGATGCTCAGCGGGGGCACCCAAGAGCAGATTGCCATCCTCACGCGCCTCGCATTTGCGCGCCTGTTTGCGCGACAGGGCAAACCGATGCCGATCATCCTTGATGACGCCCTTGTATATTCAGACGACACGCGGATCATGGCGATGTTTACCGCATTGCACCGTGTCGCCGCTGACCAGCAGGTGATTGTGTTTTCCTGCCGCCAGATGGCTTTTGCGGGTTTGGGCGGTGTGCGCCCGCAAGTAGATGTGGTTCAGGACAGGTAAGTGATGGGTGCTTTGGGCAGAAGAAACGTCTGGAAACACCCGCTTTATTGAGCCACGATACACATCAACGAGCGGCCCGTCAGGCTAGGAGGACGCGTATATATGAGACAGACCAGCAACTCACTAATTGAACGTTTTGGTGTTCTGCGTTTTTGCGCGGCATGGGGAATTGCGTGCACAGCGCTTGCCTTTGGAAGTATGGCACATGCCCAGTCCGAGGCAGAATGCATTGCCCCGCAAGTGCAGCAATTAATGAACGCTTGCGCGGCCAAGGAATACCGGGAGGCTGATGCCGCGCTCAACACCGCGTGGAAGTCGGCCAAGGCATTTGCCGATGCGATTGGGCGGAATAAAGCACTGCTAGAAGCGCAGCGGGCGTGGCTGACCTACCGCGATGCGGCCTGTGATGTGCATGCCAGCCCTTTTGAGGGTGGATCGCTCCAGCCGCTGATCCAAAGCACCTGCTTGAGCAAACTCACCGCAGAGCGCACGCGCATGTTGCTGGAATTCAATGCTTACTGAGATGGTGCAAACCGGATCAACACAACGACCAAAGGATCAAAGATGACAGGCAATCTGGATCATATCAAATCAAGGATGACACTGCCTGCGATTGCAGCGCCGATGTTTCTGGTGTCTGGCCCGCAAACTGTAATCTCTGCCTGCAAGGCAGGGGTTATGGGATCGTTTCCGGGTCCTAATGCGCGCACCGTGGCGGATTTGCGCGACTGGCTCACCGAGATCACAACAAGTGTTACAGAGGATGATGCCCCATGGGCGATGAACATGATCACCCATTCCAGCTATGGTCGTTTTGACGAGGAACTGGCGCTGGTGGAGGAGTTTAAACCGGCACTTGTGATTACGGCGCTTGGTGGCCCGCACCGCGTAACAGAGCGGGTACATGGTTATGGCGGCATGGTCTTTGCAGATGTCACCTCACCCACCTTTGCACGCAAGGCATTGGACAAGGGGGCGGTTGGCCTCGTGCTTGTTTGTGCAGGGGCGGGTGGTCATACAGGGCAATACGCCATGATCCCCTTCATTGAGGAAGTGCGCAGCTTTTTTGACGGCCCTCTGATTGTGGGGGGTGGCATTGGCACAGGTAAAGCGATCCGCGCGGTCGAGAACCTTGGCGCTGATTTCGCCTATGTCGGCACGCGTTTTCTGGCAGCGCAAGAAACGATGATCCCCGATGCCTACCGCGAGATGGTCTGGCAAAGCCGTATGGAAGACCTGATAACGTCAAAAGCCATCACTGGCGCGCTCGGCAACTGGATGCGTGCGAGTGTCGAGGCGGCGGGGATATCGCTGGAGGATATGCAGACCGCTGCCACACTGGATTTCTCGGGGGATATGCACGCGGGTTCAAAAGCATGGAAACATGTGTGGAGCGCGGGGCAGGGCGTGGGCGGCGTTACTGGGCGTGAAACGATTGGTGAAATTGTCAGTGCTCTAAGCGTCCAGTATAAGGCCGCTGTGGAAGAGCAGGCGCGCGGCAGCCGATACCTCAAGACCTGAAACACACTGGAATAAATCGCGACCCTGGAGAGGCCAACAGATGAGCATCAGCGCAGAAGAATCTCAGATCATCAAATCCGTTCTGCGTCATGTAGAGAACGGCACAACGGACATGCAGCCCGAAGTGATGGAAAACCCTGTGTCCAACTACATGGATCCCGAAAATCTCCAGCGTGAAGTGGACGTCTTGTTCCGCAAATTTCCGATTATCATGGGCCATGCCGCGCAACTGGCCGAGGCGGGCGATTTCTTTACCAATGATGACACGGGCATCCCAATTCTGGTGACGCGCACCAATGCGGGGGAGGTAAAGGCGTTCATGAACGTTTGCCGCCACCGTGGCGCGCGCCTCACAGACAAGCCCTGCGGGAAGTCCAAGACGTTCTCGTGCCCCTATCACAAATGGACGTATGACCTTGAGGGCCGCCTGCGCGGTCTGCCCCATGCGGCTGGATTTGGTGATATTGATAAGTCCGAACTTGGCTTGGTCGAATTGCCCGCTTTCGAGCGGTTCGGCCTGATCTGGGTACGCCCCTCGGTGAGTGATGAGCCTTTCGATCTGGCGGCGTGGATTGCGCCGATGGAAGAACAGTTTATCGATCTGAGCATCGACACCCATGTGGTCTATAAGGAATGGTCGCTGCCGCGCAAAATGAACTGGCGGCTGGCTCTTGAGGGGTTTCAGGAATCCTATCACTTCTGCGGCGCGCATGAGCATACGGCCTGTGCAGCTTACCTCGACAACCAGTCGGTATTTTTGGACAAATACCCGCATGTGCGCCATGCGGTGCCGCTGCCGACTGTGGTGGCGCTCAAGGACCAGCCCGAGGACGCATGGGACCATCGCGGCAACTTCCTGACGCAGAACTATGTCTTTCCATGCAACTATGTGCAGGTCCAGACCGACCACATCTACATCCACACGATCATCCCAACGGGGGTGGGTACCTGCATCTTTAAATGCATGATGCTGATCCCCGAAGCGCCCAAGACCGAAAAGGCAGAGCGCTATTGGGCCAAGAACTATGACGTGATCCGTACCGTGTTTAATGAGGATTTCGAAATCGGCGAGAATATTCAGAAGGGTCTGGCCACGGGGGCCAACACGCATTTCCTATTCGGGCGTTACGAGATTGGCCTGCATCTGGGGCGCAAAGCGATTGATGATGCGCTGGCGGGAACACTCACCACTGCGTCAATCTGCGCGGCAAACGCTAGGGCGTAGGGACACCGCCGCCGATATCCCAAAACAGCCCCGCCATGACCTGCATCCCCTCGCGGCAGACGGATTTCAGGACATGCTCGTTCGGTGCGTGCTGGTTACAGCCCAGATAGCTGTGAGGTATCCAGATGGTTGGCACGCCCAGCACATCGGCAAAGCAGTCATTGGGCAGGGAGCCCGCCAGATTGGGCAGCACATGGGGCACATCACCCGTCGTGAGGGTGAGGGAGGTGCGCACATAGTCCACCCAGGGATGGTCAGGGTCCAGACGTGTCGCACCGAAGATGCCTTTGTCCACGGGCACGACCTGAACGGCGCTGTGGCCATGGGTATCAAGATGACGGCGCAGCGCGGGTAGAATATCATCCGCATCCGTCCCCACCACATAGCGCAGGGCACATCGCGCCCATGCACGGGGTGCAATGGCATTCACAGGCGCCTCTGGCACGCCCGACTTCATCGCGAGGATGGAAAAGCTGTTCCAGCCATAGGCCCGCTCCGCAGGGGACAGGTCAGTTTCGCCCCAGTCCATATCGACGGCAAGATCACCCCCTGCACCCACAGGAAGATCGCGCAGGGCATCGCGGATGGTCTGGGTTAGGCTGTCGGGGCGCCATTCGGGAATTTGCAACTGACCGCGCCCGTCTGTGATGCTGGCCAAAGCATGGGACAGCAGGATCGCTGGATCAGCCAGCAACCCGCCCCAGTTGCCCGAATGATGCGCCCCCTCGCGCAGATCAACCACCAGATCAAAGCTGACCCCGCCCCGTGAGCCCATAAACATCGTGGGCCGTGTGGCGCTCAGACGTGGCCCGTCAGAGGCGATCAGCACGTCCGCACGCAGTGCATCGCGGTGTAGCGCCATCATTTCCTTGAGGCCGGGAGAGCCGATTTCCTCGCTCGTCTCCATCACGATTTTCACGTTAAATCCCAGCGCGCCGCGCAGCGCGAGGACCGTCTCGAGCGCGGCGATATTGATCAAATGCTGCACTTTGTTGTCAGCGGAGCCACGACCATAAAGGCGGTCGCCCTCCTCGGTCAGCCCGAACGGGGAGAGGCCGTCGCGCCATTGATCGTCCTGCCCCCAGATCACATCCCCGTGGCCATAGATCAAAACCGTGGGCAGGGTGGTATCCTCGATCCGTGTCGCAAACAGGAAAGGGCCACCCTCCAAGGGATTGGCATGTAGGGCGCAGTCGAACCCCATCGCCTCAAGGCGCGGCTGAATGGCTTGGGTCAGGTATTGGTGCAGGACAGGGGCTTGTGCAGGGTTCTGGCTCTCGCTGCGATAAGCGACCAGTGCGGCAAGCTCCGCCTGCAAAAAGCCGTGATCGGCATAGGCGGCGGCGTTTTCAACGGCTTTGGTGCGGCTCATCAGATGGCTCCAGTAATGTGAAGGCTCAGGTATTTTCGCGGCACGCTACCGAGGATCTGGGGCGGGGTCCATCTGTAACGCTTTGTGCATCAGGCGGGTGAGGGTGCCGGCCTCATCCTCTGACAAGCCGCCGAGGATGTCCGACTGGAGGGCCGATACAATCGGGCTGACCTCGTCTAGGACGGTCTGGCCGAGGGGCGTCAGTGCCAGCCGGAACGCTCTGCGGTCTTTTTCACTGGGGGTGCGCGAGATAAGCCCTTTTTGCTCAAGGCGTTTGACCACACCGCCGATGGTTGCACGATCATAAGCGATCAGCCCCGCAAGAGTGGCCTGATCAAGCTCGGAGTGTTGGGCAAGCGTGGTCAGAGCGGCGAATTGCACAGGGGTTATGTCATGCCCCGTTGATCTTAGACCGTTCTGGAAAGTCGCTGTGGCGTGTTGTTGGAACCTGCGGATCAGGTGTCCGGGCATCTGAACAAGGGGGGTATCGCGTTGCATCTGCAGGCTCCGTTTATTGTAAGTATACATATGATCTTGACGGGTAAAATGAAACCGTTTAATTAATATGTATACTTATCATATAGGATGACAGCACATGCAATATCACCTTGACGGTTTTCGGTCTGGCGACCCTTTGGTTGCCCCTGCGGCTGCTGATATCCATGGGTCGGATGATACTGTCGATGTTCTGATTGTGGGCTGTGGACCTGCGGGGCTGACGCTTGCCGCGCAGCTTGCAGCATTTCCCGATATCAAAACCATGATCACAGAGCGCAAGGAGGGACCGCTCGAAGTGGGGCAGGCGGATGGGCTTGCGTGTCGGTCGCTGGAGATGTTCGAGGCTTTCGGCTTTGCCGAGCGGGTGCTGAAGGAAAGCTATTTTGTGAATGAGGTTGGTTTTTGGCGACCTGACGCGCAGGGCAAAGGCCTCATGCGGGCAGACCGTATTCAGGACGTAGAGGATGACCTGTCGGAGATGCCCCATGTTATCTTGAGCCAAGCGCGTGTGCATGATTTCTACCTTGATGTGATGAAAAATGGCCCCCGCCGTTTGGTGCCGGAGTACTACCGTGAACTGGTTGATCTGACCACAACGGACGATCCCGATTATCCCGTGACCGCAACTTTCAAAGCGACAGATGGCACAGGCGCGACCCATGCTGTGCGTGCAAAATACGTGGTCGGCTGTGACGGTGCACGCAGTGCCGTGCGCCGCGAGATGGGCTATGCTCTCAAAGGGGAGGCGGCGCGTCAGCTTTGGGGGGTGATGGATGTGCTGGCTGTAACCGATTTCCCCGACATCAGACTAAAGGCGGCGATCCAGTCGGCCCATGATGGCAGCATCCTGATCATCCCGCGCGAAGGCGGCTATCTGGTGCGCATGTATATCGAGCTGGACGACCTTGAGGGGGACGAGCGCGCGGCAGACCGTAATGTGACTGCCGAGATGTTGATTGACAGGGCCTGCACCATTCTGTCGCCCTACACTCTGGACGTGAAGGAAGTTGCATGGTGGTCTGCCTATGAGATTGGGCAACGGGTTTGCGATGCCTTCGACAATGTGCCCGCTGACGCACGTGGGACGCAGATGCCGCGCATTTTTATTGCGGGGGATGCATGTCATACCCACAGCCCCAAGGCGGGTCAGGGGATGAATGTCTCCATGGCAGATACGTTCAATCTGGGCTGGAAGCTGGCCGCCGTGCTGCATGGAAAGGCGGATGCAAAGCTGCTCGATACCTATTCTGAGGAGCGACGCGCGAAGGCCAAAGAGCTGATTGATTTCGACAAGGATATGGCACGTCTGTTCAGCGCCAAGCCAAAGGATGCCGCAGAAGCCGCCCAGTTCCAGCAATATTTCAAAAAGCATGGTCGCTATACCGCAGGTGTCGAGACGCGGTATGACCCTTCGGTGCTTGTCGGCGGCAATGACCATCAGGGTCTGGCGACAGGCTACCCCGTGGGCATGCGTTTCCATTCCGCCCCTGTGATCCGCTTGGCCGATGCACGGCCGATGCAGTTGGGTCATACGCTAAAGGCGGACGGCCGCTGGCGCTTGATTGCATTTGCTGGCGCGGGAGATCAAGGGCAGGGGAGCATTGCCACTTTGTGTGATGCGCTGGGCGAGGGGGTGATTGCGCGTTACACCCCTGTGGGTGCGGATATCGACGCGGTGTTTGATATGCGCGTCGTGTTCCAGACGGCCCACCGCGACATGGCGCTGGGCGAGGTGCCACCGCTGTTGGTCCCGCGCAAAGGTCGACACGGGTTGACCGATTATGAAAAGGTCTTTTGTCCCGATCTCAAGAGCGGTCCTGATATCTTCGATCACCGCGGCATTGATCGCGCCCAGGGCGCGTTGGTGGTGGTGCGTCCTGACCAATATGTGGCCCAAGTGCTTCCTTTCACGGCAGTTGAAGCGGTGGACGCGTTTTTCGCGGGCTTTATGCTTCCCGCCAGATAGCGGGGGGCGAGGCTGACAAGATGGCTTGCGTCCAAATTCTAAATGCGCCATCTTTACCAAATACCCCAAGTCGGGAGAACCAGTGATACTGGTGCCGAAGGAGCAACCGCCTCGGAAACTCTCAGGCAAACGGACCGACTTGGGTAAGAAGACTCTGGAGAGCGGCGCACAGAGCGCACACCGAAGGGATAGCAATCTCAGGTGCAAGGACAGAGGGGGCATCACGCGTGCAGGCACCAGCCTGTGTGTTCACGTGGTGCCGCATGATTTCGGAAAATCTGCGCACCTTTTGAGGAGCTGTTGATGTCTGATCTGCTGCACACGCCACTTTTTGATTTACACGCGAAGCTGGGGGCCAAGATGGTGCCCTATGCAGGCTATGCCATGCCGCTGCAATATCCGCTGGGTGTGATGAAAGAGCATACGCATACGCGGGAGAAGGTGGGTCTGTTTGATGTGAGCCACATGGGGCAGGTCTTACTTGAAGGCACCGATTTTGAGGCGACTGCCTTGGCGCTGGAGACGCTCGTGCCTGTGGATGTTCTGGGGCTGGCCGAGGGGCGGCAGCGCTACGGTTTTTTCACTAATGACGCGGGCGGTATCATGGACGATCTAATGCTGGCCAACCGTGGTGATCATATCTTTGTGGTAGTGAATGCGGCGTGTAAGGCGGCGGATATTGCCCATATGACTGCCAATCTGGACGGGGTGAGTGTCACAGAAGTAACGGACCGCGCGTTGCTCGCCCTACAGGGGCCGGCGGCGGAGGCGGTGCTGGCAGCGTTTGACCCTCGTGCGGCCGAGATGCGGTTTATGGATGTGGCGACGCTGACCTTGAACGGTGCGGAGTGTTGGGTTTCGCGCTCTGGGTACACGGGCGAGGACGGGTATGAAATTTCTGTTCCTGCGGCACAGGCGGAGGAATTGACGCGGTCGCTACTGGCGCATGATGATGTGGAGGCGATTGGCCTCGCGGCGCGCAACAGCCTGCGGCTCGAAGCGGGCTTATGTCTGTATGGCAATGACATTGATGTGGAAACGACCCCGACTGAGGCTGCGCTGAACTGGGCGATCCAAAAAGTGCGGCGCACGGGCGGTGCGCGTGCTGGCGGCTTCCCGGGTGCCGACATCATTCTGGGAGAGCTGGCCAATGGCGCTGTGCGCAAGCGTGTGGGGTTGTTGCCTGACGGGCCTGCGCCGATGCGCGAGGGTGTTGTTTTGTATAGCGATGCCGAGAGTGATGCGCCGATTGGCACAATCGCGTCGGGCAGCTTTGGACCCACAGTCGGTGGGCCTATTGCGATGGGGATGGTCGCTGCGGAATTTACCACAAATGGAACAATTGTGTTTGGCGCGTTGCGGGGCAAGCGCTTGCCGCTGACCGTGACGGCGCTGCCTTTTGTACCTGCGAATTTTAAACGTTAACCAAACGGAGACGATGAGATGAAATTTACTGAAGAGCATGAATGGCTGCGCGCCGAGGGTGATCTGGTTGTGGTGGGGATCACTTCCCACGCCAGCGCCCAGTTGGGCGATATCGTTTTTGTGGAGCTGCCTGACGTGGGCACCGTGGTCGCCAAAGACGACGAAGTTGTGGTGATCGAGAGTGTGAAAGCCGCCTCTGATATCCTTGCGCCGATTGACGGCGAGATTGTCGAGATCAACGAGGCATTGGGCGATACGCCGTCGCTGGCCAATGACGATGCAATGGGCGAGGGCTGGTTCATGAAGATCAGACCATCGGACCCTGCGCAGATGGACGCCTATATGGATGAAGCCGCCTACAACGCCCTTATTGCCTGACCTTTCGGAGAGCATCATGACTTTTACGCCCACAGATTACCTGCCTTATGATTTCGCCAACCGCCGACACATCGGGCCGTCCGTGTCCGAGATGGCGGATATGTTGGACGTTGTGGGGACAAAGGACCTTGATGCGCTCATTGACGATACGCTGCCTGCGAAGATCCGTCAGGCGGAGCCGCTCGATTTTGGCAAGCCACTGTCGGAGCAGGAATTGCTGCGGCATATGAAAGAGGTGGCGGGCAAGAATAAGGTGCTGACGTCGCTCATCGGACAGGGATATCACGGGACGGTCACGCCACCAGCGATCCAGCGGAATATCTTTGAAAACCCCGCGTGGTATACAGCTTATACGCCTTATCAGCCCGAGATATCCCAAGGGCGGCTTGAGGCGCTGCTGAACTTCCAGACGATGATAACAGACCTCACGGGGCTGGATATCTCCAATGCGTCGTTGCTGGATGAGGCGACGGCCTGTGCGGAAGCCATGACCATGGCAAAGCGCGTGGCCAAGACCAAAGTCATGGGGTTCTTTATTGACGAGAATTGCCATCCGCAGAACATAAATGTGATGAAGACGCGGGCCGCACCGCTGGGCATTGAAGTGATTGTAGGTAATCCTGATGATCTGGACGCCTCCGCTGTGTTTGGGGCGATTTTCCAGTTTCCAGGTACGTTTGGACATTTGCGGGATTTCACGGCGGAGATTGCGGCGCTGCATGAACACAAGGCCGTAGGCGTTATTGCGGCTGATCCTTTGTCGCTGACGTTGCTTAAGGAACCCGGTGCGATGGGGGCGGATATTGCTGTCGGCTCGACCCAGCGGTTTGGGGTGCCTGTGGGATACGGTGGTCCGCACGCAGCTTATATGGCGACAAAGACAGCTTATGCGCGGTCCATGCCCGGCCGGATTGTCGGCGTGTCGATTGACAGTCACGGAAACCGCGCCTACCGCCTGTCGCTGCAAACACGCGAGCAGCATATTCGCCGTGAGAAGGCGAACTCCAACGTCTGTACGGCGCAGGCATTGCTGGCCGTGATGGCGGGGTTTTATGCGGTGTTCCATGGGCCTGAGGGGCTCAAGGCGATTGCGCAGCGGATACACCGCAAGACGGCGCGTTTGGCCGAGGGGCTGAAAACTGCGGGCTTTGATGTGCGTCCTGCGGCGTTCTTTGACACGATCACGGTTGAGGTCGGGCCGTTGCAAAATGCGGTGATGAAATCGGCGGTGGATGAGGGAATCAACCTGCGCAAGTTGGGCAGCACTCAAGTTGGGATTACGCTAGACGAGCGCTCACGCTCTGCGACGATCGAGGCGGTTTGGCGGGCCTTCGGGATTGAGCGGGAGGACAAGGATTACACACCGCATTACCACATGCCTGACAAGCTGATCCGTACATCTGAATACCTCACGCATCCTGTATTTCATATGAACCGCGCGGAGACGGAAATGATGCGCTACATGCGCCGCCTTGCGGACCGTGATCTGGCGCTGGATCGTGCGATGATCCCGCTGGGGTCTTGCACGATGAAGCTGAACTCGGCTGCGGAAATGATGCCTGTGAGCTGGGATGAGTTTGCGTTGTTGCACCCTTATATTCCTGCGGATCAGGCGGCGGGGTATACCCAGATGATTGATGATCTGTCTGCCAAGCTGTGTGATGTGACAGGCTATGACGCGATTTCGATGCAACCCAATTCGGGCGCACAGGGGGAGTATGCGGGGCTGTTGAGCATCGCGGGGTACCACCGTGCGAACGGGCAGGGGCATCGCAATATTTGTCTGATCCCGATGAGTGCGCATGGCACCAATCCTGCGTCTGCGCAAATGGTGGGGTGGAAAGTTGTACCGATCAAGTCAGCCGAGAATGGCGATATTGATCTGGAGGACTTTAACGCCAAGGTCGCGGAGCATAAGGATAACTTGGCCGCGTGTATGATCACCTATCCTTCGACGCATGGGGTGTTTGAGGAGACGGTGAACGATGTTTGCGACATCACCCATGCCAACGGCGGGCAGGTCTATATCGACGGGGCGAACATGAATGCCATGGTTGGCCTGTCGCGGCCCGGTGATCTGGGCGGTGATGTGAGCCACCTGAACCTGCACAAGACGTTTTGCATTCCGCATGGTGGTGGTGGACCCGGCATGGGGCCGATTGGAGTGAAGGCGCATCTGATCGAGCATTTGCCCGGTGATCCGACTTCTGGGGAGGGTGCAGTGTCAGCCGCGCCCTTTGGCTCACCTTCCTTGCTCCCGATCTCGTGGGCCTATTGCCTGATGATGGGCGGGGATGGCCTGACTCAAGCGACGCGGGTGGCGATCTTGAACGCCAACTATATCGCCAAACGCTTGGAAGGATCGTTCGAGGTTCTTTACAAAGGGCCGACAGGGCGGATTGCCCATGAGTGTATCATCGACACGCGCCCCTTTGCCGATTCAGCGCATGTGACGGTGGATGATATTGCCAAGCGGCTGATGGACTGCGGGTTTCATGCGCCGACGATGAGTTGGCCTGTGGCAGGCACACTTATGATCGAGCCAACGGAGTCCGAAACGAAAGCCGAGTTGGACCGTTTCTGCGATGCGATGATCGCCATTCGCGGCGAGATTATGGATATCGAAAATGGCACGATCGATGCGGAGAACAACCCGCTCAAGAACGCCCCTCATACGATGGAGGATCTGGTGAAAGACTGGGATCGCCCCTACACGCGCGAGCAGGGCTGCTTCCCGCGCGGTGCGTTCCGCGTGGACAAATACTGGCCGCCTGTGAACCGCGTGGACAATGTTTGGGGGGACCGGAACCTTGCCTGTACCTGCCCACCGATGGACGAGTATCTGGAGGCAGCAGAGTAGGTCGCGGCTTGGGGGGTGTATTCGTCCTTGTGTCACAAGGGATGCAGGGCTGCGCAGAGTGGCCGTGATAGATGTCTGAATTCTGTGCGGGGGTGGGTTTTTATGCCCCGCGCAGGACTAGATAACGGCGAATTTGCGCGGTCAAAATATATCTGACAATTTTTGTCGGAAACATTGCATCTTGTTTTGAAATAGTATCTGAGTGTTTCTGTAAACAACTCTGATAGGTAAAACTATGAAACGTTCTTTGACCATTTTGACCGCTACGATGACCACTGCATTAGTCGCAATTGGGCCTGCGACTGCTTTCGCTGAGGGCGAACTGAACCTCTACTCTTCACGTCACTATGACACGGATGAGCGTCTTTATTCGGACTTCACGCAGGCCACTGGCATCAAGATCAACCGCATTGAAGGCAAAGCAGATGAGTTGATCGCGCGGATGAGCGCCGAGGGGGCGAACTCGCCCGCAGATATCTTGTTGACGGTCGACACATCGCGCCTTGAGCGTGCTAAAGAAGTCGGGGTCCTCCAGTCGATCGAAAGTGATATCCTCGAAGAGCGCATACCAGCAAACTTGCAGGATTCCGATAATCAATGGTTCGGCTTTAGCCAGCGTGCGCGGATCATCTTCTATGACAAAACCGATGTGGCCAACCCGCCGCAGGATTATGTTTCCCTCGCTGATCCAGTCTATAAGGGCTTGGTTTGCCACCGCTCGTCTTCGAATGTCTACTCCCAGACCCTTCTGGCTGCGGTGATTGAAAACCACGGCGCAGAGGCGGCAAAGACATGGGCGCAGGGTGTTGTCGATAACTTTGCACGTGATCCCGAAGGTGGCGATACTGACCAGCTGCGGGGTATTGTATCGGGTCAGTGCGATATCTCGATTGCCAACACATACTACTTTGCCCGTTCCGTCCGGACAGAAGTGAGCGGCCTTCCCGAAGACGCGCGGGCAAACATCGGATGGGTTTTCCCTGCCCAGAATGCAGAGGGCGCACATATGAATTTGTCAGGTGGCGGTGTCGCAGCGCATGCCCCGAACAAGGAGAACGCCATCCTGTTCATGGAATATCTCGCAGGCGATCAGGCCCAGCAGTATTTTTCGGCAGGAAACGACGAATATCCCGCCGTACCCGGTGTCTCCCTCAGCCCCTCAGTCGCGTCATTGGGGCTGTTTCGTCCCGACGCGGTTGATCTGAGTAAAGTGGCCAAGAACGTGGCCGCCGCGCAAAAGATTTTCAACGAAGTTGGCTGGAAGTAACTGCCAAAGAAAGTATTGCTGCGGGCGGGGTACCTCTGCCCGTAGCTACTCCCGTACAGGCGGTCTGCCTGCGGCGGGCAGCGGTCCTAGCGCGCAATCGGTAACGTCAGTGTAGCGCTGAAACCGCGTTTCTTGCCAACGCAGGGCGAGGCCAGCTCCAGCGTGCTGCCTGACTGCTTGCAAAGTTCCCGAACAATTGAGAGGCCAAGGCCGAACCCCTCCGAGCTGGCAGCATTTCTGACAAACCGCTGTTTGATCTTCTCCAGTGCGTCAGGAGCCAATGCGGCGCAGTCGTTTGACACTACGATGCGGCCTTTCGTGCTGGCATCCACCTGCATTGGTGTGTTCCCTGTGGCGTGTTTAAGCGCATTTTCAAACAGGTTGTTCAGCATGATACCGATGGCATCAGGGTCGACTGCACTTTTCCACTCTCCTTCTGGCGCCGCCATGACAAGCCTCTCAGGAGAGGGTACGCGGTCGCGAAGCTCGCGCATCAGCAGGTTGATCACAGGTGCGATGTCGGCCGGTGTAGCGGCAGTTCCCAGTCCTGATTGCGCACGTGACATTTGCAGCAATCTCTCGATGAGGCGGGTCAGACGTTTGAGCCCTTGTTCGATTTCCAAAGCGCTTTCGGAGGTGACGGGATCGGACAGTTTGGCCCGCAACCGCTGGACATGTGCCAGACTTATCGCGACGGGCGTGCGCAACTCATGCGCGGCATTGGTGGCAAAGGCCCGCTCTGCTATCAGCGTGGCATCCAGCCGACCCATCAGTGCGTCGATCTTGTCTATCGCTGGCTCGATCTCGGTAAAGGTGTTTTTGCGGTCAACGGGGGACAGATCGTGCGCGTTTTTGCTTCCGATTTCTGCACTCAGATCTACAATCACATCAGAAGTCCGACGCACAGCGCGATATGCGGCAAAGGCCACGAACAGGCCAAGTAGGACAAAACCTGTGCTCACACCGATCAACACGTCTCTGATCGCCTCGTTCCGCTCTATCATGGGGACGGCAGTTACGACGCTCAATCGGGTGTCCGCTCTACTCACGTCAGCGATGCGGTAGCCAAGGTCGGTGATAATGCCGCCCTGAACCCGCGCCGCCAAGAGCGTATCATCCGCGCCGATTGACCGCGCGATCACATCATCATCCGCATCAAGTATCCAGAACGCGCTTTGTTCGTCAGGCTCCATCAGAGCAGGTTCAAACGCCAGCGGGTTCATGGTACTTTGTTGGGCCGAGGCACTGGCATTCGGGTTTCGGGCTTCGAAGACTTGCAACAACAAATGGGCTTTACTGATCAGGCTGAGGTCTTGCAGCTCGTCATATTCTTCTTTGACGAGGCTATGGACGATCAATACCCCAAGGACAGCCGCGACAATCCCCGGCAAAAGCAGAGACTTGAACAGAGTGTTAAGCAGGCTGGTGGTGGGTTTTCTCATGGGTGCAGCATATAACCGATGCCGCGATGGGTGACGATCAGATCTTTTCCGAGCTTGGCGCGCAGGCGGCTGATATGGGCCTCGATCGCATTGCTTTCGACTTCGTCCCCGAAGGCATAGACAGCAGCCTCAAGGCTTTCTTTCGGAACGATCTTGGATTTGCGGCGCAAGAGCACTTCAAGAATGCTCCACTCTTTTGCGGTCAGGCGGACAGGATTTCCTGCGCGGGTCACGCTATGGTCTTCAAACTTAATGCTCAGATCGCGCACTACTGTTGTCTGGGTCATCTGGTCCGCGCTGCGGCGGCAGACTGTGTGGATACGTGCCTTCACTTCGTCCAGATCAAAGGGTTTGATGACGTAATCATCCGCCCCGCGGTTCAAGCCGTCAATCCTGTCTGAGACTTTGTCCCGCGCGGTCAGAATGATCACTGGTGTGCGGATATGTTGGTCGCGCAGCGTGCTCAGGAAGGTGAGGCCGTCGCCATCAGGCAGTTGCAGATCCAGCAACACCACATCGTATTCAAGCGTGGCAATTGCGCTGTGCGCTTCGTCCAGCGTTGTAAACCACTCAACAATATGGCGATCCGCCTCCAGATGTTCGCGCAAGGGACGGGCCAGTCCTGCCTCGTCTTCAATCAGCAAAATGCGCATGGGCGGGTCGGAGCCTTTGGATGGAATTGAATAGCATCATATAACAAATGCGGCGGGATGCCAGATATACGCGATGCGCGGCTGTTATGGTGTAGGCTATTGACACAGGGCGCAATCATCCATTCACCACCGCACGAAACACCACGCTGCCGATAAACAACGCGTTCGCGCCAAGCAGACACATGGTGGCCAGGGAGCCGAGGTCTTTTGCATCGCGGGCAAATTCCTCCCAATCAGGAGCGAGGTGATCGACGATGCATTCAATCGCTGTGTTCAGCGCTTCGGTTGCGACCAGCACCAAGAACAAGATCAGCAAGATGCAGTAATCACCGATGCGGGCGCCGGCCAAAGCGAGAATGGCGATGCTGATTGGCAGGGCCACTGTGATATGGCGAAACGCGGTTTCCTGCCACAGACGCCGGACCCCGCCAATGGAGTACCCTGCGGCGGCAAAAATATGGGCGATGCCGGTGATGCGGGCAGGTTTTTGGCGGATGTCCAAGGGAGGAATGCTCAATTTCTGGCTACCTTCTGGTTGTTTCGGCAGGACGCAAACAGATCAAGGTCGGGGTTGCGCACATCAGTTTGAATATCCAACATACCAAGCAGGGAGTGGAATAGATTGTCGTGGGACAATGGGCTGTCCGCTTTTGCGGTGAGGCAGTTCTGGCTAAGCGTAAACTGGTCTTGGAAAGTCTGCGACATCCACAAGATCATCGGTACTTTGATCTGGTTTTCGGGAGCCATAAAGTAAGGTGAGCCGTGCAGATAGAGCCCCCCTTCGCCCAAAGATTCCCCATGATCAGAGATATACAGAAGTGCTGTCGAAAGCTGGTCTTGATCCTCGAGGAAGGCGATTGTCTGTGCCAGTATCGCGTCCGTATAGGCGATGGTGTTGTCATAGGCATTGGTGATTTCTTCTTGTGTGCAGTTCTTAAACTCTGCCGTGCGACAGGCGGGTTTGAATTTCTCGAACTCTTCGGGATAGCGTAAATAATAAGTCGGTCCGTGGCTGCCGATCTGGTGCAGGACCAGAACCGTATCTTGAGTAATCGCGCCAGCATATTCTTTCAGCGCCTGCATAAAGACGCCATCCATACATTCACCCGCTGCGCAAAGTTCGGGGTCGTCAGTGTGGGTGAGGGAGCGAGTGATCACGCGCGCAGCAATGCCTTTGTCGCCAGTGTTATTGTCCCACCATTCAACGTGAAGGCCCGCATGATCCAGCACGTCCAGAACGCTCTGATGCGAAATCCCTTTCTGATAGGAGTACTCCTCCCGCGTGAAACTGGAGAACATGCAGGGCAGCGATGTGGCTGTCGCAGTCCCGCAGGAGGTAACATCTGTAAAGCTGATGACAGGCAAGTTGGCCAGCTCAGGATTGGTGTCAACTGTATAGCCATTCAAGCTGAAGTTCTGGGCGCGTGCGGTTTCTCCGGCAACGATGATGGTCAAAACAGGCTTGCGGTTTGCGCTGTAAGCTATGCCCTGAACGGCATCCTCACCCACGGGTGCCACGACTACATTTACCGAGCCCGCCATCATCTTCGCATAGCGGACTGCACCGACAACGGGTGCGCCGGGTTGAAAGCTGCTCATGAAATCTTTGCGCTCGCGCAGGATGGACGAGTAGGATTTGAGGTCTGACATCAACAAACCCGCCGCGAGCGCGAGGCTCATTGCAACTGTGAGCACGGGGAGCGCAAATGTTCGAAGTCTGCCCGGTGTTTTGACCTTTATGCAGGCAATCGTACTCGCGGGAAGCAGGCCAAAGGCAACGATTTGGGTCATAAAACCAGATGTGAAAAGGTGTTTTGACTCAGTCACTGTTGTGACCATGACATTCTGGATCATGTCGCGGTCTATGATCACGCCCAGTGTATCCATATAGTAAGACGTTACCGAACTCAGAATAACCATGAAGATGAGAAAAGGTTTGACCAAACAAGGAAAGCTGAAGGTGGAGAAGAAGGCAAACGTGAGGAAAAACACGGCCAGAATATAACTTGCAAAAGACAAGGGATGTCCTGCAAATACTTCTGCTCCGATTGACCAGAACGTGGCGTTCATTGTTGCGAAAATATACAAGATCGTGAGGGCAGTTAACCCGATTGGCGCGAGGGGATAGGCCTCCCGCAGAGTATAGAAGCGGCTTTTAATATCGGTAAAACGGGTCATCGCGACGCTCTTTGCTACTGTTTCAGCGCCTTTCACCACGGCAACCTTACGCGAACCTTACGGTTGACCTTGAGCGAGATATTGAGGTCAGAAATGAGGTTAAAGAATTTGAAAAATTGTGCAGCGCAGTAAGGTCTTGCGAAAATTTTACCGGTGCAAAGGTTTGAATTCGGGGGATTTCATGAGGCGTGTATACATTGCATCAAAATATTTGCGGAAATTGGCCAAGATTCCATTTGATTTTTGTAATATTGTATACAATTCTGGATTGATAGCGTGCCTGTACCTTTCTCGTGTAACTTTTGGAACATATTATGCCGAGCCGAAGCCTCAGCCAGTTGGACCGCGCCCTTAGGGGGTTGCGCTCGCTCGTTCTGAGTGGAGAATATGTGGGGGGTCAGCGCTTGTCCGAAGTTGCGATGGCTGCACAGTTGGGCCTGTCGCGCACGCCGCTTAGGCAGGCGATGGACCGTTTAGTGGCCGAAGGCCTGTTGGAGCGGATCGAGACGGGCGGGTGCCGCGTCGCCTCCTTCACCAAGGATGATATTTCTGATGCTATCGAGATGCGCGGCGTTATTGAAGGCACGGCCGCGCGGCTTGCAGCAGAGCGAGGAGTGGATGCCGCCTTGCTTGCGCAAGCCGGTGCTATTCTGGACAGAATTGACCAAGCATTGGCAGCGCCTGACGGTTTGGATTTTGACCGCTATGTCACCCAAAACGCCGCCTTTCACGACTTGCTCGCAAAGTTTCCCAACAGTCCCATCGTCGCGCGGGAGATACAGCGGATGAGCTTGCTGCCGCTTGCCTCGCCTTCGGCATTCCTTAGCGATCAGGCAATGATCCCAGATTTCCAGGAATCTCTTCGCTATGCCCAACGCCAGCACCGCGCCATCCTTGAGGCAGTTACCGCAGGAGAAGGCGCGCGAGCAGAAGCACTCACCCGCGAGCATGCGCGTCTTGCCTTGATCAACTTTAACCACCTGAACAAGAGCCGCCCGATGTTAACGCGTAATGTTCCGGGGCTGGCGCTGGTTGCGTCGGATTGAGAATAGGATTCTGAAATGACGGCTGTGCCAGTAGATACCCAGATTACCATTCCTGATTTGGTGC
Organism: uncultured Sulfitobacter sp.; assembly: GCF_947499945.1. Lineage (GTDB taxonomy): Bacteria > Pseudomonadota > Alphaproteobacteria > Rhodobacterales > Rhodobacteraceae > Sulfitobacter. The sequence continues at coordinate 672,907 of NZ_CANMQD010000002.1, forward strand.
GTGATCCCTATCCAATCTATCAACGGTTGAGGGCCGACCATCCTGTGATCAAGGTGGCATCCGTAGGACGTATTCTGCTTACCAAGGCCGAGGATACAAAATGGGTGAAGGACGATCCCGAGATTTTCAGCTCCGATGATCCCAACACCCCGATGAAGCGGGCCTTCCTCGCCCATACCCTGATGCGCAAAGACGGGGCCGAGCATATGCGCGAGCGGATGGCGATGGCCTCCGCCTACAGCGCCAAAAACATCACCCAATACTGGATGCCGCTTTATGAAAAGATCGCGGATGAATTTGTGGCAGGCCTGCCAAAGGGAGAGACTGTGGACTTGTTCCCAACATTGGCGGGACCCTTCGCGGCGCGCTGTTTAGCACAGCTGTTGGGGCTGCCAGACGCCAGTGACGATGACATGCAGCGCTGGTCGCAAACCCTGATTGACGGGGCGGGTAATTTCGGTTGGGACCCCGCCTTGTTCGAGGACAGTGACCGCGCGAATGCCGAAATGGACGCCTACATGGATCAGGTCATCCCCCGCCATCTCGCGGAGCCGAACCCCAGCGCACTTTGTGCAATGGTCACGGCGGATGATCCCATCGCGTTGAGCCAGATCCGCTCAAACATCAAAATCGCGATTGGCGGTGGATTGAACGAGCCGCGCGATGCGCTGCTTACGATCCTTTACGGTCTTCTGACCAACCCCGAGCAACGTGACCATGTGGTGCGAGAGAGCGCATGGGGCGATGCCTTCGACGAAGGGGTGCGTTGGGTCGCACCCATTCAGGTCAGCTCACGTCTGGTGACCGAAGACACAGAGATCAGAGGCCTTAGAGTCCCTAAGGGCGAGACGGTCATGACGGTACAAGCATCCGCAAATCATGACGAGGATATCTGGCCAGACGGGCATCTGTTTGACGCCACGCGCAGCAAACGCCCCCATCAAGCCTTTGGCAACGGGCCGCATTTTTGTCAGGGTAAACATATCGCGCGGCGCATGCTGGCAGATATCTTGCTGCCACGACTGTTTGACCGTTTTCCCGACATGACCTTGCAGGAGCCTTCGCTGGTGCGTTTCAGTGGCTTTGGCTTTCGGGGGGCGCTGAATTTTCCTGTAACACTTAAATAACACCAACAATCTGGGAGGATTGATATGATTGGACTATTGAAAAAGACGGCGATGCTCACATCGCTTTTGGCCCTGTCGGCATCAGGGGCGTGGGCGCAGGATGTCACGCTGAAACTGCACCAGTTATTGCCCATGCAGGCGACCATCCCTGCAAAAGCGATCGAGCCATGGATCAAGAAGGTGCAAGAAGAATCGGGCGGACGCATAAAGATTGAGCACTTCCCCTCCATGCAACTTGGGGGCGCACCGCCAGAACTTTATGATCAAGCTGTAGACGGGATTGCCGATATCACATGGACGGTCATCGGCTATACCCCCGGTCGTTTCCCCAAAACTGAAGCGTTTGAGCTGCCCTTTATGGTTGGCGATAGCGCATCTTCGTCCAAGGCTTTTCATGAATACGTCATCGCCAACGGCATGGAAGAGTTTAGTGACACGCATCCGATTGTCCTGCATACCCACGGCCCCGGCTGGATCCATAGCAACATCAACGTCGAGACCCTCGACGATATGGAAGGGCAAAAGCTGCGCGGACCGACGCGTGTGACCACACAGTTCCTTGGTAAATTGGGGGCGACTGCTGTTGGCATGCCAGTTCCTGCTGTACCTGAATCGCTGTCCAAAGGTGTTGTTGATGGAGCCATCATCCCGTGGGAAGTCACCCTGCCGCTACGCATCAGCGAGCTGACCGAGTTTCATTCCGGTTTTGCGTCCCAGCCAGGTCTCTATACTGCCACCTTTATTATGACGATGAACAAGGACAGCTATGCCGCCCTGCCTGATGATTTGAAAGCCGTCGTGGATGCCAACTCAGGTCCCGAAGTTTCAGCCCTATTTGGCGCAGCGATGGATGCTGCTGATATCGTGGGCCGTCAAGTCGCAACGGATGCAGGCAACACGATCACAGAACTCGACGCGGAGAAGGATCGCTGGATCGAAGTGGGCGATCAGGTAACTGCAGACTGGATCGTGGAAATGGATGCAAAGGGACTAGACGGTGCCGCGCTGGTTCAAAGTGCAAAAGACTTTATCGCGGCGAACGCGAATTGACTTGGGCCTGAATTATGAAGGGTCGGGCATCCCAGCGGTGTCCGACTCTTACGTTTCTAACGACACTGATCAGTGTCACGCATTGCGAAGCGCCTACCTAAAAGATGGAAATTGAGCAAATATGAACCGCGCTCTAAATGGCGAAAAACTGGACCTTGATCTGCGCACTGGTCTGCCTGATGCTCTGCGCGTTTTGCTGGATGAATATCCACGTGCCGGCTGGGAGGCGCATGCGGGGTATGATGGTTTGATCCGGTTCTGGTTGGACCGTCACATGATGTTTCGCCGCATATTGGAGCGGATGCAAACCCAGACTGAGGGGACGTTGGACGGTCATATCGATCCCGGTCTGTTCCGCCAACAAATCGCGGAACTCGGGTCCACATTTGTACAGGAATTGCGCGGTCATCACGGAATTGAAGACGCGCATTACTTTCCGGTCTTAAGCGGTAAAGACGTCCGCATCGCACGTGGGTTTGCACTCCTTGACCACGATCATCATGCACTTGACGTTCGCATTAGCGCCTTTGTGACGCGGGCAAACGGTGCGCTCTATGCGAAAGCGGCGGGGGAACCTGCAATTGGTTTGTTGCATGAAAACCTATTGGAATTGAACAAAACACTTGACCGCCATCTTGTGGATGAAGAGGAGATCGTCGTCCCGGTCATCCTTAAATATGGCGCTGGAGGACTGGCTTAGGGTCGGGACCTACTCAGTGTTTTGATGCGGTCTTGTCGTCATGGTACGTCATTCCCAATGCCTCGGCAGGATCATGAGCCGTCACTATTGATTGACCGACGGACAGATAACGCGGCCTGATCTGAATCTCCTCGAAAGACGACGTAGCGCAGGTATTGAGTGGTAAAATCTTCTTCAACTGCAATGATTTACGCTATCGCTAAGCATCTACTGCTCGTACTTGGCAGTATAATGCTCTGCAACCGGACCACGACAAGTGGCCTACCGGCACGTGAGGAGTGCTTGTGGTTGTAGGCCTCGATTTTCGATCTCTGCCTCGGCCTTTGATCCAGCTTCTCAGGTCAGCAGCTTTCAACCAACAATTTTTCATTTAAAGACAAAGTATGCGTCCAGCTTCTGTGGAGGGGATCGCAAGTTCCCATGCTGTCAGTGCCTCATCTCCCCTCAAAAATTCGGTGAGGTTATCATGGCGGGTGTCGAGGATGTGGTCACACGGCGTCAGCTCCCGCCGCGCTGTTCGTTGCAAACATTGACGCGATCAGCGTGTTTAAAGCCGCCTATACCGACAAACGTGACCTGAAATGCGCTTGTGCCGGTGACGACGGCAAAGTGCCGCTTGGCTTTGTGTCCCTTACCGAAAATCTCATGATGGTTGGTATGGCGATCTGGATGCATACCTTTTCCCCAGTTTGAAAGGTTTTTCAAAAGACAAGTCGTTCAATGTGAGGGAGAACCTTTGGCGAGGGCAATATGATGGGCGCGGTGGTGATCTCCTGTAGCCATCAAGCCGAAAAAGCCGAGAGCTTTGATCTGTTGCGCCTGCGCTTCGGTCTGTGCGGTGACGGTCCATGTAATTGCTTCATCGCTGAGATGGACCTCTGAGGTCCAACCAGTTTCAGCGGCCAGCACGGTACCATGCGCAGGTACCATCCGAGAGGCAGCTTCGCCTGCGCGCCCGCTCCGTGACACCTGCATTTCAATGCCGTTCGGGGTAACGTCCGTCAATACGGTGGCACTGCTGGTCAACACGCTCATGTCGACTAGGTGGGTCCGCAAAGCATCGATGTCGACACGGCTCCAATCGGTCTCCGGATCTTGGCCGAGTATCTGCACAATCTCGGCGATTGCTGCAAAAGTTGCATCGCCACGCTCGGTCGGCAGTGTCGAGCCAGATTGAGTGGAGCCATGACCCGTATGTCCGGCATGCTGGCCAAACGCTGCGCTGGTCATGCTGAATGTGAGGAGTAGGGCGGCGCAGACATGCGGGATGATTTTCATGGGGGTTCCTTTTGGATTTCATCCAGAGGATAGCATTCGAAGCAAGTCACCTATATGATCATGATCATGTCATCCTTGAATTTCTTTAACGATTTACTGGCCCGCTGCGGGGCTGCCACCGCAAAGCAGGTGGCGTTGCAGGCAGGTGAGGCGTTGTTTCACCAAGGCGACGCGCCTATCGGGCTGATCCTTGTCGAGAGCGGGGAGCTTGAGCTTGTGCGCTGGACGCAACGCGGGGGTGGGGTGCGCATCCATACTGCCAAACAGGGCCAGACCTTTGCCGAAGCATCTCTCTTTGCAGAGACTTGCCATTGTGACGCTGTCGCCAGGGTTGCTTCCGGGGTCTGCATTTTGCCGAAAGTGGAAGTCTTGGCGGCGTTTGCGTCAGAGCCGGACCTGTCAAACCGGTTTTCTGCGTATCTGGCGCAATCGTTGATGGCGACGCGACGCATGCTGGAATTGCGCGCCATGAGGCCGCTGGGCGAGGGGATGCTGGCACGGTTGGCGGAAGTGGTGAAAGCGGATGGCGCACTGCCAAAAGAGGTGACGCTGCTGTCTTTGGCCGATGATCTGGGCGTGACGGGCCCCGCACTCTACCGTGCTTTGACGCAGCTTGAAAAGGACGGGCGTGTCATTCGGCCTGCACGTGGGCGGGTTCAACTGGTGAGATAGCGAACTGTTGCTTTGATCCGGACCTCACGAATTTCTGACTTGAAAGTGTGGCTGATCGGTTGCATGACTTTTTCATGAGCAACGCAATCCATCATTCGCATATCAGAACGGCCTTTCGGCCGCTGGGCTTTGTGCTCTTGATTTGCGTTATGGTGTTTCAGTTTGTTGCTCCCGCGGTTGCAGCGCCCGTCGCTGCTTCCACGACTGAGCATCACATGACTATGGATCACAGCGATATGGCGCATGCCGGCGCTGGTGAGATGGATCACGATATGGCTACAATGGATGCGCAACACCAAGGTGCTGCGCATTGCTTGGCCTTCATGTGCTGCTTTCACGAGAATTCAGCGCCTTTCAAGCTGATTGCCTCGGACGTTTTGCTTCCCAGTGACAGAGGCATTGAACAGGCACTGATCCTGCCATCGCACCTGCGCATATCAAAAGACCGCCCTCCACAATACATCTGATCGATTGTCGGTGCGCGCCCCTCATTGGGGTTGCGTGATTGTTATTGATTGGAAACGGCTGTGCGCGTTGCGCAGTCGGGGTCGAGGTGACCATGCGTGGACGATATTCAGCCCTGAGTGTGCTTGCACTCTGCGCGGGCGTTGGTGGCGGTGTTTTTCTGGAGCGGTTGTATCTCAATCCGTCGGATATGACAGCAAATAACGGACCTGAAATCCTCTATTGGGTGGCCCCGATGGATGCGAATTTTCGCCAGCCCGGACCGGGGAAATCACCGATGGGGATGGACCTGATCCCTGTCATGGCGGGTCAAGAACCCTCAGGTGATCCGTCCGAAGTCATGCTCTCGGCCGCAGAGATCAACGCCATTGGTGTGCGCACGGCGATTGCACAAACCGCCGAGATATCGGGTCGGATCGAGACGGTAGGTTTTGTCGGTTATGACGAGCATCTGACAAGTCATGTCCACACCCGCGTCGATGGATGGATTGAAGAGCTGAATGTACGTGCGGTTGGGGACCCCGTGCGCAAGGGCGATGTCCTGTTCGAGATGTTCAGCCAAGTGATCGGCTCATCCTCGTTTGATTTGCTGCGCGCCATTGAGGCAGGGGATAAACGGATCATCGATGCCGCACGGGGCAAGCTGCGCAGCCACGGCATGTCCGACGCACAGATTACCCGCATAGAGAAAAGCGGCAAGATCGCCCGCAACATCGAAGTAATTGCCCCGCAAAACGGTGTTGTCACAGCGCTTGAAGCCGCCGATGGTATGTTTCTTCAGCCTGGTGTGCGGGCCGTCTCGCTGACTGATCTCAGCGCTGTCTGGCTTATCGTTGATGTGTTCGAGCGTGATATTGCACGCATGACCGATGACATGCGCGCGGTCGCAACGTTCGAGCATCTGAATGGACATACTTTTGAGGGCGTCATCGACTACGTCTATCCCGCATTGGATGCGCAGACGCGAACGCTGCCCGTGCGATTGCGGTTTGATAACAGTGATGGGCTTTTGCGCCCCAATATGTTCGGCAACGTCAGCCTGATCCCAAACCAGACACGGATGGCGCTTACCGTGCCAACTGAGGCGATCATTCGCACCGGCACGGCAGAGCGGATTATTCTCAAGACAGGTGAGGGCACTTTCAAACCGCGCCTGATCACCACAGGCCTGCGCGATAGTTTTGGCGGCGGTGGGCGCACTGAAGTCGTTCAAGGTCTTGCTCCGGGCGAGGAAGTTGTGGCCTCCGCACAGTTTCTGATCGATAGCGAGAGTGCGCTGAGCGCTGGTTTGATGCGGATGGCCCCGACTGATGAGGCACCAGCACGCGGAACAGGTGAGCTGTTGGCGCTCGATCCCGAAACGCGCATGGCCACGATCCGGCATGCAGCGCTTGAGACGCTGGACTGGCCTGCGATGACATCCCGCTTTGCGCTGCGCCGCGATATCGCGCTGAAACGGTTGGAGATTGGCCAGCAGGTCGCATTTCGTGCTTCGCGCGGCGCGGACGGTTTGCTGAGCCTGATTGAACTTGGTTCTGACGACGGGATCGCCGCGACGGGCAAAGGCAAGGTTCTAGCAGTCACCGCAGACGGCAAGCTCACCATGGAACATGACCCGATCCCTGAACTCGGCTGGCCTGCGATGCAGATGGACATGGATGTAGCCGGTATTGACGTAGCCGATGTGGCATTGGACCAGCCCTTGGAGTTTGACCTGACCAAGGGGGAGGACGGCTTGTTCACCATCGTCGCTTTGCGCGGTGAAGGTGTGAAGGCAGAGATGCCTGCCGCCGAACCGATGGCTCCAGAATCTAACGCCATCATCCCGCCAATCATCGTGTCAGGCACTATTGATGCTCTGGACGTTGCGACAGGCATAGCCACGATCACCCATGGTCCGATGATGGAGATTGGTATGCCCGGAATGACGATGGGCTTTGCTCTGCAGGATACTTTGGATCCCGAAACGCTCATCATGGGTGAAGAGATGATGCTGACCTTTGCGCGCCCTGACGGGATGACGATGCTGCTTGCGGTGGCTGAGCCTGTGGTTCCTCCAATGGAAGTGTCCGGCACGATCAACGCAATCGACCCTGAAACGGGTATGGCCAATATCACCCATGGCCCGATGATGGAGATCGGGATGCCGGGGATGACGATGGATTTCGCGGTTGACCCCACAATAGATCCTAAATCTTTGCCTGTGGGTGAGGAGGTTGTGCTTCAACTGCACCGCAACCCCGACTTCTCAATGACGCTGGTCGGGACCGCAAAAGCGGCGGAGGTCGGACAATGATCGCTGCCATTATTCGCGGCTCGATTGCCAACCGGATCATCATTCTTGCGCTGGCGATGATGATGGCGGTGACGGGCATCTGGGCGATCCGCACAACGCCAGTAGATGCGATCCCCGATCTGTCGGATGTGCAGGTGATCGTGCGCACGCCCTATGCAGGCCAAGCGCCGCAGGTCGTCGAGGATCAGGTCACCTATCCTATCGCTACCGCAATGCTGGCCGTGCCGGGCGCCAGTGATGTGCGTGGTTTTTCCTTTTTTGGGGATAGCTATGTCTATGTGGTTTTTGAGGATGGCACTGATCTTTATTGGGCGCGAACGCGGGTGCTGGAATACCTTGGACAGATCACGGCGAACTTGCCTGAAGGTGTTTCTCCTCAGCTTGGGCCGGACGCGACTGGCGTCGGCTGGATTTACCAATATGCCCTGATCGACCGCACGGGTGGTCATGATCTGGCGCAGCTGCGCACGATCCAAGACTGGTTTCTTAAATACGAATTGCAGACCGTCGATGGTGTGTCCGAGGTCGCCACGATCGGCGGCATGGTCAAACAGTATCAGGTCGTGGTCGATCCCAACAAATTGCGCGCTTATGACATCACGCTGGCGCAAATTCAGGCCGCCATTCAGGGCGCCAACCGCGAGACAGGCGGCAGTGTGATCGAGATGGGCGAGGCCGAGTTTATGGTCCGCTCGACAGGTTATGTGGACGAGATCGCCGATCTGGCGAAAGCGCCGCTGATGGTCAACGAGCGTGGTGCAGCGATTACGCTTGGCGATGTGGCCGACATCCGGCTGGGGCCGGAAATGCGGCGTGGCGTTGGTGAACTTGATGGCGAGGGTGATGCCGTAGGCGGCGTGGTTATCCTGCGCTGGGGCGGCAATGCGTTGTCGACGATCAAGGCGATCGAGACGCGGATCGACGAGCTGCGCCAGAGCCTGCCCGAGGGCGTCGAGATCGTGACGACCTATAACCGCGCGGGCGTGATCGAGCGGGCCATCGACAACCTTCAAAAGAAGCTGACCGAAGAATTTATCGTCGTCATTCTGGTTTGTGCCGCGTTCTTGCTGCACGTCCGCTCTTCGTTGGTGATCCTGCTGTCGCTGCCGCTAGGTATCTTCGCGGCGTTTATCATCATGAAGCTGCAAGGCGTGAACGCCAATATCATGTCGCTGGGCGGCATCGCCATTGCCATTGGCGCAATGGTGGATGCGGCGATTGTGATGATCGAGGCGATGCACCGAAGGCTGGAGAAGGAAACTCTCACCAACAAGAACCGTTGGCGAATTGTCACGGAATGTTGTTTGGAGGTGGGCCCTGCGCTCTTCTTCTCCCTCGCAATTATCGCGGTGAGTTTCCTGCCTGTGTTTGTGCTGGAAAGTCAGGAGGGCCGGTTGTTTAAACCGCTCGCCTTCACCAAGACCTATGCCATGGCCGCCGCTGCGATCCTGTCGATCACGCTGGTGCCTGTGCTCATGGGCTATTTCGTGCGCGGCCGCATCGTGCCGGAGCATCGCAACCCGCTCAACCGCTTGGTGATCTTTATCTACCGCCCGTTCCTTGACGCTGCCGTCGCATGGCCTTGGGCCACCACGATGCTCGCGGGCTTGCTGGTTGCCTCAATGTGGTGGCCGCTGCAACGCATCGGAAGCGAGTTCATGCCGGAGCTGAACGAGGGCGACTTCCTATATATGCCGTCGCTCTATCCTGGCGTGTCCATCGGCAAAGCGCGTGAAGTGTTGCAACAGACTGACCGTCTGATCGCCACAGTGCCCGAAGTGCTGACGGTGCACGGCAAGCTGGGGCGTGCCGATACGGCGACGGATCCCGCACCGCTCACGATGATCGAGACGACGATCCAACTCAAACCCGAGGCCGACTGGCGCGAGGGGATGACCATGGACGACATCCGCGCAGAGCTTGACCGTGTGGTGCAAATCCCCGGTGTCACGAACGTCTGGATCCAACCGATCAAGAACCGCATCGATATGCTGGCCACGGGTATCAAAACGCCTGTGGGGGTCAAAATATCTGGCGCTGACCTGCGCGTGATTGAACAAATCGGCATTGAGGTGGAGCGGATTGCAGGCGGGATTGAGGGCACGACCTCCGCCTATGCCGAACGCCCCATTGGCGGGCGGTTTATCGAGATCAATCCAGACCGCGAGGCCGCTGCGCGGTATATGATGAGCGTGCGCGACATTCAGGATGTGGTGCAGACGGCCATCGGCGGCATGCAAGTCTCGGAATCCGTCGAAGGTCTCGAGCGGTTCCCGATCAACTTGCGCTATCCACAGGATTGGCGCGACAGCCCCGAACGACTGCGCGATCTGCCTGTGGTGACGCCCTCTGGCGCACATATTCCGCTGGGCACGCTGGCCGAGATCAAGGTGGTCGACGGACCGGGCATGATCCGCTCCGAGAATGCACGGCGCACGGGGTTCGTGTTCATCGATATCGCAGGCCGCGATCTGGGCGGCTATGTCGAGGAGGCACGCGCGGCTGTGGCGGAACAAGTGGTTTTGCCTGCGGGTTATTCGATCACATGGTCGGGACAATATGAATATATCCAGCGGATGCAGGAGCGGCTTAAACTGGTGGCTCCTGCGACACTGCTTATCATCACGTTGATGCTGTTCATGGCGTTCAACCGTGTGATTGAAGTGGGCATCATCCTTGCCGCACTGCCTGTGGCATTGGCAGGGGGCGTTTGGTTCTTGTGGTATCTCAGCTTTGATATCTCCGTGGCTGTGCTGGTGGGGTTTATCGCCCTTGCGGGTGTGGCGGTCGAGACGGCGATTGTCATGCTGCTCTACCTCAACCTCGCATGGGACAAGCGCCGCAAACAGGCTGCTGCCGAGCGGCGGGAGATGACGCCGCTGGATGTGGAAGAGGTCGTCTTTGTGGGTGCTCTGCTGCGCGTGCGGCCTAAGGTTATGACTGTCGCCACCATCTTCGCGGGCCTCATCCCCATCATGTACGGCACCGGAACTGGCTCCGAAATCATGCAACGGATCGCCGCCCCTATGGTGGGCGGAATGGCCACTGCGACCCTGCTCACACTTTTTGTTATTCCATCGATCTTCGTGATCTGGAAGCGGCTCGCCCTCAAAAGGGTCAACCGCGCCATGCTGCACCCCGAAGAGGGGGGCGCAGCGCCACAGCCTGCCGAATAATCAACCCAACCTTAAAGGACGACTTATGAAAACTCTCTCCCTTGCACTCTGTGTTCTGGCTCTTAACGCACCGCTCACCATGGCACAGACGACCCACTCCAGCACGGACCATTCAACGATGGACCATTCAAACATGACGATGAGCGCAGAGAAGATGGAAGGCGCTGTGCATACCAAAGCTATCGTAAACAGCTTTGGCGGCGGCACCGCAAATGTCAGCCATGAACCTATCCCCGACATCGGCTGGCCTGCGATGACGATGGACCTGACTCTGCTGCCAGACGCCAAGATGATGGGCGAAGTTGCACAAGGGGATGCCGTCACCCTCATGCTGATCAAGGGCGACGACGGCATGTATGCAATTGGCGCGATCATGCCTGAATAAGCAGTGAATGGGGCCGGAGGCGGCGTCTCTGGCCCGGACATCACGCGGCAGCACAGAAGGAGCCATAACGATGCGTAAAATAATATCTCTCGCGGCCATCAGCCTGTTGATCATCGGCGGTTGGTGGATCTTCCTGAAGCCTCAGGACGTTGCTGAGCAATCGAACACTACGGAAGGTGCCGCGATGGTTGAGGTCGTCCTTCCCGCCAGTTTTACCCCGCAGGAACAGATGGGCGAGACTGCCTTCAACGCAAAATGCGCAGCCTGTCATGGTATCAATGGCGCAGGTCAGGACGGTATAGCGCCACCCCTGATCCACAAAATCTACGAGCCGAGCCATCACGGCGACATGTCGTTTCAACTGGCCGCGATGAACGGCGTGCGCGCGCACCACTGGCCCTTTGGGAACATGCCTGCCGTCGAGGGGGTCACCCCCTCTGACATCACAAACATCACAGCCTACGTCCGCGCAATCCAGCGTGCCAATGGCATCAATTAAGGGGTATCTAATATGAACAGGAAAATGATCTGGGTTGCACTCTTCACGCTGGCGCTTGGGATTGGCCAAGCTGCGGCGCATTCGAAAAAAGAGATGACGCAGCCTCTGAATGGTGCCGTCCTTGAGGCGTCGCCCGAAACGATTGCGATGACATTTGATATGCCGCTGCGCGTGACGCTGATCATGCTTACGGATCAGGACAACGTAACCCACGAGGTGATCCGCACCGATAATATGCAACCCATATCGGAATTCAGTGCAGCCGTTCCGAAGTTACCAGCAGGTCACTATTCTGTAGCGTGGCGCGGGTTGGCGGATGACGGGCATCCAATGCAGGGGGCGTTCAGCTTTGAAGTGTCCGAGTAACCCGCCATGCTGAACGAAATAGCCTCCGCTGATGCCCTCACATGGCTTTCCATCTGCGTTAAGGCGCTGGTCTATGCAACCTCGCTGACAGCAGCGGGGAGTGCCTTATGCATTATCTTCCTACGTGCTCTTCCAGCGTCCGAGGTGATTGTGCTCAAACGGTTCGCAGTATGGCTGGCACTTGCCGCTGCGGTTTTGTCGCTTGTCCGCATACCCCTGCGCGCGGGTTTCCTGATGGGCGGCACATGGCAGGGGGCAACAGACCCGATGATCCTCGGCATGGTGGCGCAGAGCCCCTTGGGAACAAGTATGGCGGTGCGTCTGACCGGTCTTGCATTGATCCTCATGCTGCTTTTATCCGTCCGCACAGGCAGGGTCGCAGCGGGTCTCGGTGTGCTCCTTGTTGCCGTCTCATTCGTGCTGCGGGGCCACGCACTGCAAGAGCCGCGGCTTCTGCTGGGTGCGTTGATCACCGTACACCTGCTTGGGCTGGCCTTCTGGATCGGAGCGTTTGTGCCTTTATATCGCGCGGCTAGAATGGATCACGGAGGGCGGCTCGCCCATGAGTTCGGGCGCAAAGCAGTTTATGTCGTGGCCAGTCTTACAGTCGCAGGCGGCATCGCTCTTGGGCTCTTTATCGGCAATCCCATTACCGCGGCATTTACGTCTTACGGACAGTTTTTTCTTCTGAAGCTGACCGCCTTTTTGGCAATCATCACTCTCGCCGCGTGGAACAAAATGCAACTCACTCCCGCTTTGCTCCGCGGTGATATCGATGCTCGTGACAGGTTGCAAATGTCCATCAGGTGGGAGGTGGGTCTCGTGCTCTGGATTCTTTTCACAACTGCTATGCTGACTGTAGTCAGCGCACCGGTGGCCCTTTAGCGGACTATAATGGTTTCTCTGGCTACTATAAGCCGAGCTTACCATTTGTTGGCGCGTCAGATATTCGAATCCCAGAATACTTTTGCAGTATACGGAAAAAAACCTTTGCACGTGGTTCGGGAGCTGATTTTTTCAGTGCTTTTGTCACGATACTCAAGTATCCGCGACTTGTCGCTTATACGGACACCTACGCTGAGTGTCAGGTGTACAAAAATCTTGATTCCCATTTGACGATATTCTGATGCGATATGGTTCAGCAGAGATGGTATCTGATCTTTTTCAAAGAGTGAGACGCCCTTCGTCGATATCATTTGGGTGTACCGAGAAAAGTTCGGCAAGCGCATTGAGTTTGTCAGCGGGGCGGCGAATGCGGCCGCCGTGTTATCTGTTGAAAGTGTTCCAACTCAAACCTGCGCGGCGAGCGAGTTCTGCCTGAACAAGCCCCGATTTCTTTGTGAGTGTTCGTCGTCAGGGTTTTTGGAACCAATGGCAGCTTAAATTAGGAGAGTGTCCGGCTCATCTGGTTTGTTTCATTATGCGGCGCATTGTCTGTGATGCAAGCGTCGCGTTTCGAGCGTCTTTCGTTTGATCCTTTCCCGTTGTTTCAGGATGGCTTTGTCACGTCCGAAGTAGACGTCCGACGGCGTGACGTTATTCAAGCTCTCATGATATCGTTGGTGGATGTAGTGATCGACGAAGGCTTCAATTTGGGCTTCGAGATCACCCGGTAGAAAGTAATTTTCCAGCAGGATGCGGTTCTTCAAGATTTGGTGCCAACGCTCGATCTTGCCTTGTGTTTGGGGATGATACGGCGCTCCGCGAGAATGCTTCATTCCCTTGTCTTGTAACCATTTAGCGAGATCACCAGAGACGTAGCTGGAGCCGTTGTCGCTGAGCAGTCGAGGCTTATGTACGACGTGGACCTGATCACAGCCTGAAGCCTGCAGCGCCAGTTCCAGTGTGTCGGTGACATCCTCCGCCCGCATGTTCGTACAGAGCTTCCATCCCTCTCGGGACATTGCTGCGCAATACCCTGTCGGGCAGTGGAGATGATGTACTGGCTGTAATCGTCCAAGATCGTACTGAGATAAAACCAGCTCCAGCCCAAAACCTTGAGATAAGTGAAGTCCGTCTCCATCAAAGCCAGCTTGATTACTTTGCGCCGCACCTCATCCGGAATGCGGTTCTAGACATGCTTTGGCTTGGGAGATTGATCCTGCAGCCCAGCTTCGCCTCGCTGCAGATACCGGTCGTACCACCGATAAAACGTGGTGCGGGGGATGCCGAGCTTGGCCAGTGTTTGACGTGCAGACAGGTGGCCTTCTTCAACCAACCGAATGATCTCCAACTTCTCCGATGCAGGATACCTCATTCGTGGTCGCCCCCACCGTCGAACATGCTTTTTTTAAGCAGGCCGAGTTCCAGCGTTTGTTCGGCCACCGTTTCCTTCAAATCACGGGCTTCTCGGCGCAAATCTTTGACCTCGTCTGTGTTTGCAGCACGCGCCGTATCTCCCGCCGGACGCCGCTTGCCAGCTTCCATGAAGTCCTTGGACCATTTGTAATAGATGCCTTGAGATATCCCTTCACGGCGGCACAGCTCAGCGATGCTGTCCTCGCCGCGCAGGCCATCCAGCACGATGCGGATCTTCTCTTCAGACGAATAATGTTTGCGGGTCGCTCGTTTGATGTCTTTGACGATCTTCTCGCCAGGACTTTTGCGTGTTCCAGTTGTCTGTCTCATCTTCCACTCCTCAGTGGTTACGATGAGCCAAGAACCCTCTCTTATCAAATACCGCTATTTGGACCCATAGGCGCTGACGTCAGACACTCGGTGTATACGGTAAAGCAGACTCGCACTGAGCCGACTACTACGGACATCGTGCCTGCCGAAGCAGATTTTTGAGGTGGCCCCCAATCTTCTACTAAATCTCAATGGCGTGGCATGTCATCCGTTGGCTTTGCCAAATGGAAGACTTCTTGATCAAACCGGATATGATTGGGAAACAGGTCTCTTGATCTTGAATGGATCGTCGCTATTCCCTCCGATATATCAGACCCCTACGGACGATCAGCTCCTAGAGGCTGTCGAAATGTGCCTGACACCGTTCAGCGAGTATCGGTTCTTGGATCGATTTCTTAGCGTATCGGCAGTACTCTTCTCGGCTATTTTGGCGGTGATGAGGCCTGCTCTGGCCACCGCTCCGCTGAATGCATCCACATCTAAGAAAATTGGTGTGGGCAAAGGATATTTGCACCAAGCCATTGCTGTAACCGCGACTGGAGACCTTCCACAATTCAGATCCGTTGAGCGGAATAATCCTTCAGAATTCGGAAAAGTAATATTTACTGAGCTATTAGAAAGAAAACCGATCATCGCTTTTGGTAATATGGATGGACTTCTCAACAATGAAACACTGTCGTCGTTTCTAACTTCACAAGTTTGGTCGGATCGAAATTTGGGTGCGAATAAATCGGGAGCCCTGCTTCGCAACGTCGTCTTAACGATGCTCAACGGTGTCAATTTGCATGTGGGCAAGAACATGGCTCGATAGGTTTTGATGATTGGACTGAAAGAAGCTGCTCATGGTCACCGCTTCCGCCGGTTTGATTTTTTGCCCTATCAAAAGGCTAATGAAAGCCACGCCGGAATTATTGCCACTGCTTTGACGATCACTTGTCATGCTGCATAATGGTCTATGTACAGAAAACGATCGGCTCGTTTGAAGAAGCGCCCGCCATCATTCGCCTCCCAATTGCTGACATTACGAACCGGCTGCCGTCGGAAATGCTTATTGATCCTATCATCCTCTTCGAAGACCTTGTTGAACAAGACCTCGATAGCCCCGCTGAGATCGAACTGCTTGAAGTGATAAACATTGCAAAGAAAGGCGAAGCGTCCACTGTGAATGAACTGCGGCACATTGCTGTTAAAGATGAGGCTTTGGATCGCACAATAGGAGATCTCTGTGCTTCCTTTCCGAGCATGTCTACCGCATTCGGTTGCGGCAGTTCTCACAAACTTGCGCGGTAACCTTTCTAGTGACCTTCCCCTTCACTCCCGTAAATCAAGGGGAACAAACACTTAGTACATTGAGGTGACAAAAACTGAACAGGATGCGTGACATGGTTGTTTTGCCTTTCTGAAAAAAGCAGTCGGGTGGTTTTGTACAGCTTGAGAGTTCAAAAAAGGAGTTGTTTAATAATGGTACTACGGTGTGTGTATTATTAAACGATTATTATAACAGCGCAAAATAGGCAAAGTGCCGTTTTTACATTGATCCTAGAGCCTCATAATAATCCTCATGGGGCAGATTGTCTGTGCCGAAGTGCACGGCACAACGGGGGACATATGTAATGAACTCATACGATGAGGTGCAGTTTCCGGCGCCGTGGCATGACGTGTCCTGCCAGACATGGCATCACGATAATACAATGTTGTTTGAGTATACCAAGCAGGGCAGGCAGGCGGCTTTGGCCGCGATGGGTGTGACCGGATTCAACAGCGGCATGCCTGCCTTTGATGGCAAAATTTTGGATGACGAGATATGGGATATCCTCGCCTATATCCGCTCCATCTGGCCCGAGCGGGAGCGCGATGTTCAGGCTGGTCGAAACCCGCCGCATCAAAACGCACGAAGATTAAATCCACATCAGCCCTTGACCCTCCAGCTACTGGAAGCCCTATCTGCTATTTGATACAGAATAGGAGCCTCACCATGAGCCGCGAAAATTCGACCACATTCCATGTCCGTGAGATGTCCTGCGCTTCTTGCGTAGGGCGGGTAGAAAAAGCGTTGCTGGCCGTGCCGGGGGTGCAGTCGGCATCTGTAAACCTTGCGGCAGAGACAGCGACAGTCGCGATGGCGGAAGGGTCGGGTATGGAGCCTGTCGTTACTGCGCTCAAAGACGCGGGCTACCCTGCGGAGCTGCAAACATACAGGTTTTCAATCGAGAATATGTCTTGTGCGTCCTGTGTCGGGCGGGTTGAGCGCGCCCTCGGCGCAGTGCCGGGTGTTGTGACGGCTTCGGTCAATCTGGCGCAGGAAAGCGCAACAGTTCAAGCACTTGGTGTCTCCGCTGCGCAGATTTCACAGGTGGCGGGCGCTGCCGGTTATCCGGCGCGGTTGATTACGGATGAGGGGGACACGGACGATACCCGCGACCGCAAGGCATCCGAGGCTGCACAACTAAAATCCATGACACTGCTAGCCGCAGCGTTGACCTTGCCTGTTTTCGTCCTTGAGATGGGCAGTCACCTGATCCCTGCGCTGCACATGTGGATCATGGACACGATGGGCATGGGGCTCAACTGGGGGATCCAGTTTGTCCTGACGACCCTTGTTCTCGCAATCCCCGGGCGGCAATTCTATCTCAAAGGGTTTCCTGCGCTGTTCAAAGGTGCGCCTGACATGAATTCCCTTGTCGCTCTTGGCACGTCTGCGGCATGGGGGTTTTCCACAGTCGCTTTGTTTGTGCCGATGCTTTTGCCAGAGGGCACGCGCGCAGTTTACTTTGAGGCGGCAGCGGTCATTGTCACGCTTATTCTGCTGGGCCGGTTCCTTGAGGCCCGCGCTAAAGGGCGCACAGGGCAGGCGATTGCGCGGCTTGTCGGGCTAAAGGCCAAAACCGCCCATGTGGAGCGGAGCGGCGAGATTGTGGAGCTATCTGTCGATGAAATCGTGGTTGGCGATCTGGTGCAGGTGCGGCCAGGAGAAAAGATTGCCCTCGACGGGATCGTGGTGCGCGGCGTTTCTTATGTCGATGAGAGCATGATCACCGGAGAGCCTGTGCCCGCTGAGAAATCGGAAGGCACAGAGGTTGTCGGTGGCACGGTAAACGGCACTGGCGCGCTGACATTCCGCGCCACGAAAGTGGGCGGAGACACAATGCTGGCCCAGATCATCCGCATGGTCGAAGAGGCACAGGGCGCCAAGCTGCCCATTCAGGATCTGGTCAACCGGATAACGCTTTGGTTTGTGCCTGTGGTGATGGGCGTTGCGGCGCTGACCTTTGTCGCATGGCTGGTGCTGGGGCCGTCTCCCGCCCTTGGTCTTGCGGTGGTAGCGGCGGTGTCTGTCCTGATCATTGCGTGCCCCTGTGCGATGGGGCTGGCGACGCCGACGTCGATCATGGTGGGCACGGGTCGTGCTGCGGAGCTCGGGGTTTTGTTCAGGCGTGGCGATGCCTTGCAGTCGCTGGGCGATATTGAGACTGTTGCCTTTGACAAGACCGGCACACTGACGCAAGGGCGTCCGGAGTTGACCGATCTGCAGGTGATGGAAGGGTTCCAAGAGAGTGATGTGCTGCGGCTGGTGGCTTCGGTTGAGGCCACGTCCGAGCATCCTATTGCTGCTGCGATTGTGCGGCGTGCGGATCAGGAGGGGCTGGCACTTGGCGTTGTTGACACGTTTCAATCGATCACAGGGTACGGTGTCAGCGCCGTAGCTGATGGGCATGAAATCCTTGTTGGAGCCGACCGCCTTATGGTGCGCGAGGGTATCTCGCTTGATGCCTTGCAAGAATTTGGCACAGCGCTGGGGCAGGCGGGCAAGACCCCGCTCTATGCTGCAATTGACGGGCGTTTGGCCGCGATCATTGCAGTATCTGACCCCATCAAACCCAGCACGGCGCAGGCAATCGAAGCCCTGCACGCGCTGGGTCTTAAGGTTGCGATGATCACGGGTGATAATCAGGCCACGGCGGAAGCAATAGCCGCACAGCTGGGCATTGATACGGTCGTTGCCGAGGTCCTGCCGGAGGGCAAGGTCGCAGCACTACAACAGCTGCAATCGGGAGGGCGCAAGCTGGCCTTTGTCGGGGATGGGATCAATGATGCACCTGCCTTGGCCCATGCGGATGTGGGGGTGGCTATCGGCACAGGCACCGATGTGGCGATTGAGGCGGCGGATGTGGTGCTGATGTCTGGTGACCTGAACGGAGTCGTGAACGCGCTGCATGTGAGCAAACGCACAATGCGCAACATCCGCCAGAACCTGTTCTGGGCTTTCGGCTATAACGCATTGCTGATCCCGGTGGCGGCAGGGGTGTTCTATCCGCTCTCGGGTCTGATGCTTTCACCCGCACTGGCTGCAGGGGCGATGGCGCTGTCGAGTGTGTTCGTGCTTTCCAATGCGTTGCGGCTGCGGTGGATCGCCCCTGCGACTGTGGAAGTGCAGACTACACGCGCTGACAACGACAAACTTGTGCCAGCAGCGGCAGAATAGGAGAGCGATGATGAACATCGGCGAAGTTGCAAAGAAAGCCGGCCTGCCACCGAAAACGATACGCTATTATGAGGACATCGGCCTTATCAAACCACTTCGGGACGCCAACGGCTACCGCAGCTTTCGGGACAGTGACATGCACAAGTTGGCGTTTCTGGGTCGGTCCCGTGCGCTAGGATTTACCATTGAGGATTGCCGTAACCTGCTGGCACTTTGGGACGACAAGGATCGCGCCAGCGCGGATGTTCGCGCGATTGCCAAGGAGCACCTCGCCCAGATCGAAAGCAAAATTGCAGACCTTGCGGCCATTCGTGACACGCTGTCGCATCTGGTTCGAGAATGCGCGGGTGATGGTCGCCCAGATTGCCCGATTATCAAAAAATTGGAAAACTTTTCGATCAAGTAAGGAACACTCCAGCGCTGGATGCTTGTTAATCTGCCAGAAATAACAATTTTTGGAGAATATACAAATGTCATATTGGCGCTTTTTCGCGATGATACTCACATCAACCACCGTCATGCTCGGACTGATGTACCTCAACACCTATGCACTGGATCACGTCTTCTTTAGTGAAACGCGCACCTACATGGCGATTTACATGGGGGCGGTGATGGCCGTAATCATGCTGGCCTTCATGCTGGGAATGTACACGAACCGCACTGCGAACATCGCAATTTTCGCGGGCAGTGCGATTGTGTTTGCAGGTGCTCTGTTTCTGGTCCGAAGCCAGTCTACCATAGATGACACTTCATGGATGAGCGCGATGATCCCGCACCACTCGATAGCAATCCTGACATCGGAACGGGCGAACATCTCCGACCCGCGAGTACGAAAGCTGGCCGATGACATCATCGAAGCGCAGCGACTTGAGATCGCGGAGATGAAAGCGCTCATTGCTGATTTGAACGGTGGTCCAGCCGCCACTCCTGAAATCGACGGTAAATAAGGGGTCGTGTAATGCCACTTGATCAATCAAAGACAAAAGCAAAGCTGTACCGGATGGTGACGGATGAACACACGTGTCCCTACGGTCTTAAATCAAAGGATCTGCTTGAGCGTCAGGGCTTCGACGTTGAGGACCACAAGCTTGAGACAAGAGAAGAAACAGATGCTTTTATGAAAAAGCATGGTGTAGAGACAACTCCGCAAGCATTCATCGGGGGTGACCGTATCGGTGGTTATGAGGCGCTTCGCGTTCATTTCGACCTCGACAAGCCTGAAAGTGAACGGTCGAACACGACCTACCAGCCGGTGATTGCGATCTTCTCGGTGGCATTTTTGATGGCGCTTGGTCTGTCTTGGTACAGTTTC
The DNA here is from genome assembly GCF_947499945.1 of uncultured Sulfitobacter sp. Taxonomy (GTDB): domain Bacteria; phylum Pseudomonadota; class Alphaproteobacteria; order Rhodobacterales; family Rhodobacteraceae; genus Sulfitobacter. The sequence goes on from NZ_CANMQD010000002.1 coordinate 693,344, forward strand.
GAGACGATATTCACCCTCCGTGCATTTGAATGGTTCATCTCGATTTCGATGTGTTTTCTGGCGGTGCAAAAGCTGCAGGACATCGAGAGTTTTTCGACGATGTTTCTCAACTATGACCTGCTGGCCCAACGATGGGTGCCTTATGGTAAGGTATATCCCTTTGGAGAGGCGCTGGCCGGTATCCTTATGACTGCGGGTGCGCTGACATGGCTTTCTGCGCCTGTGGCGATCACGATCGGCCTGATCGGTGCTGTGTCAGTCATCAAGGCGGTCTACGTCGACAAGCGTGAATTGAAATGCGCCTGCGTCGGTGGAGACAGCAGCGTACCGCTCGGTTTTATCTCGTTGACTGAAAATCTGATGATGCTTGGAATGGGTGGATGGATGTTGGCACGGATGCTTTGAGGTTTATCGGTCAAACTGGCTGCGTTCAGCGCATCCACGCTTGTATCACAAAATAGTTGCAAACCTTCCTGCGCTGGACGGATTGACAGGAAGGACGCAGTTGCCCACACGAGAGGGATGAGTATGCTTAAATCCATATATGCAATGATGAAAACGTTGGCGTGCGCTGCGTTTGTCTTTGCTTTGGTGCTCCTCCCTCCCTCCACCGCCCATGAATCAGCGGCCATGCATGGTGGCCAGCATTCCGCTTCCGAGACTTTGGCAGTTGGCGTTGATCACCAAACCTACGGTATGTCGCAGGTTGCTCAAGTAGCTGGAAATTGTGGGTCTGTGGATAGTGCCGAAGGGCAAGACCATGCGGCGGGTAAATGCTGTAGTGGTATTTGCAGTTCTGTAGTCCTCAATGAGACGGCCCCAGTCTTTGTCGAGCATACTATTGCTGACCGCTACATCCTCCTTCAAGCTCAGGCGCGCTCGACTGAGCCTTCAGGCTTTTTACGCCCTCCCCAAATTCTGACCTGATCATAGGCTCTTAACAGGGCCTTCGTTTCGCGCGCTTTGCACGCGGTTCCGAAGTTCATCAGTCAGGCACGATCCATGAAAATTCAAATACTTTTGGGGGCTTCGGCCCTTGCTCTTGGCGCATGCGCACAAGAACTCAAACCTTTGCCCTATACCGCGACGCCATTGCCCGTCGTTGCGGCGCAACAAGCCGTTACCAACGCGGCCGTTGTGTCGCCTGTGAGGTATCAAAATCCCCTTGCCGGATACACATATCGCGGCCCGACCGGCCCTCGCGATTGGCGCACCGTCAACGAAGAACAGTCGGAGGGAAATTGATGCGTATTTCTAAATTACCACTGATTGCCGGATTTCCGCTGTTTTTGGGAGCATGCGCTGTGGTAGTGCCTGGCGCCTATACGGAGCCCAAAGCAGGCTTTGCCAACGTTGCAAGCCAGGTGACACCTGCAATAGGAAAGCGAACTGTGTTTGCCGAAACCCAGGCTGAAAACGAGGCTTTGAGAAAACAAGTTCATGCGATGGTGCATCGTAAGACGATCTCGGCGGACACTGCCGTTCAGGTGGCATTGCTCAACAACAAAGGGCTTCAGGCATCCTATGCAAACGTAGGATTGTCAGCTGCTGACGCATGGCAGCAATCAACGCCAGAGAACCCTGTGGTATCGATCGGCATATTGGGGATAGGTGCGCCTGAATTGGGTGCCTACCGTGCCATCGAGGGTTTGATACGCGCAAATATTCTGGACGCGACAACGCGCAAACAGCGCCGCGAAATTGCTGACGCCAGCTTTCGCCAAGCACAGCTAAGCGCTGTAAATGACACCCTCGCACTGGCAAACCAGACCCGTCAGGCGTGGATCACATCCGTAGCTGCGTTTGAGGCTGTCGGGTATCTCAAACGCGCCAAAGTCACCTCGGATGCAGGGTCGGAATTGGCACGCAAGCTTGGTGAGACTGGTGCGCTTAACAAGGCAGGACAGGCCCGCGAGCAGGCGTTCAATGCCGAATTGGCGGGGCAGCTTGCAAAGGCCCGTCTGAATGCAGCCAAGTCGAAAGAGGAGCTGACACGGTTGATGGGCCTCTGGGGAACCGAGGTTGATTACTATGTGCCCGACGCATTGCCTGCTTTGCCCAAGTCAGTAGGCAACATTGGAAACATCGAAACGAAAGCATTGCGCAACCGCGTTGATCTGCGTGTGGTAAAGCTTGGTCTTGAAGCCCAAGCGGCAGCCTTCGGTCTTACGGATCAAACCCGCATCGTCAGCGATCTTGAAATTGTTGGTGGCGCGGAATTCGAGCGCGAGGCAGGCGAGGATGGCGATACCGAAAAGGTCCTTACACCTCAGGTGGAGCTCGAGTTTGCTATTCCCATCTATGACACAGGCAAGGCGCGGATGCGCAAGGCTGAGCTGATGTATCTGCAAGCGGCCAATGTGCTTGCGGAAACGGCGGTGAATGTCCGCTCTGAGGCGCGCGGGGCGCAAGCATCTTATCATGCCTCGTATAAGATTGCGCGGCACTACAGGGATGTCTTGGTTCCGCTGCGCAAGACCGTCGAGGAGGAAGGTCTGCTCTCCTACAACGGGATGATCACAAACACATTCGAACTGCTGACAGATGTGCGCGAGAAGTTGAGCGCATCTCTTGAGGCAGCAAACGCAAAAAGTGATTTCTACAGGGCTCAGGCCGATCTGACAGCCGCCATTTATGGCGGTGGTGCAGGTGGCGGTGGTGCTGTTGGAGAAGGCGCAACAGTTGCCGCCGGTGGCGGCGCAGGACACTGAAAGGAAAGATGATATGTTGAATAGACGTCAATTACTCGGAGCAGGTGCTGCTGGTGCAACGCTTGTCTCTTCCCAAGCTTGGGGCAAGACCCTGAACATGGGTTTGCCAGAAGCTGCACAAATGGACAGTGCGGCGACGGCAATCACGCCGCGCCCCTCTTCGGGTGTGGATTACAATCCTGTTGTGACCCTGAATGGATGGACCCTGCCGCACCGCATGAACAACGGGGTCAAGGAATTCCACCTTGTCGCCGAGCCGGTTGAGCGCGAGCTGGCCGATGGTATGATCGCCCACCTCTGGGGCTACAACGGCCAGTCGACCGGTCCCACGATTGAGGCCGTGGAGGGTGACCGCGTGCGGATATATGTCACCAACAAATTGCCTGAGAATACCTCCGTGCATTGGCATGGGCTGATCCTGCCCTCGGGCATGGACGGTGTGGTGGGCCTCAGCCATCCGGGGATCAAACCGGGCAAAACCTTTGTCTATGAGTTTGATCTGATCAAATCCGGCACCTTCATGTATCACCCGCACGCCGACGAGATGGTGCAGATGGCCATGGGGATGATGGGCATGTTTGTGGTCCACCCCAAAGACCCGACCTTCATGCCAGTCGATCGCGATTTCCTGATCATGCTCAATGCTTTCGACATTGATCCCGGCACTTATGTCCCGCGCATCATGACGATGTCTGACTTCAACCTGTGGACATGGAACAGCCGGATTTTTCCCGACATTGATCCGCTGGTCGTGAACCGAGGCGACAAAGTGCGCGTTCGCGTCGGCAACCTCACGATGACCAACCACCCGATCCACATGCACGGTTATGACTTCAAGGTGACCTGTACCGACGGTGGCTGGGTGCCGGAGTCTGCGCAATGGCCTGAAGTCAGTATTGATATTCCTGTGGGTGCGATGCGGGCGTATGAGTTCACCGCTGATCACTTGGGCGACTGGGCTATTCACTGTCACAAGTCGCATCACACGATGAATGCCATGGGCCATGACGTGCCAACGTTCATCGGTGTCAACAAAGAGCAGTTGACCAAAAAAATCCGCTCGTTCCAGCCTGACTATATGCCGATGGGTACGGCGGGTATGGGCGACATGGGCAAGATGACCATGGAATTGCCCGACAACACGATCCCGATGATGAACGGATGGGGACCGCACGGACCCATCGAGATGGGTGGCATGTTCTCTGTTGTGAAAGTCCGCGAAGGCATCGAGGCGGACGATTACGAGGACCCGGGCTGGTACGACAATCCTCCCGGCGAGCAAGCGTATGAGTGGACTGGCGAATTGCCGGAATTTGCCTCCAACGACAGTCCGAAAACCATTCTCACACCCAAACCAACGCAGAAGGGCTGAAACAGTCTTTTGATCGACCTTACACATAAATCTACACACTTAAATCTACAGGATAAACTGATGAAAAACCTACTTTTGACGACAGCACTCGCCTTCACTCTTGTCGCACCAGCATACGCTGCGGGCACCCACGACGGGGGACATGACGAGGTAAAGACTGAAGAGGCCGAAGGCCACGGCAACCATGATGCGGGACACGGTGACGCCCACGCTGAAATGATGATGATCGGGATGCCAGGTGACGCCGCAAAGGTGGACCGGACAATCAACGTGACCATGGTTGAAACGGACGATGGCAAAATGCTCCTTGAGGGTGACGAGATGACCTTCAAAACTGGTGAAACGATCCGGTTTGTCATCGAGAACAAGGGCGAACTGGAGCATGAGTTCGTGTTGGACACGATGGAGCGCAACGCCGAGCACAAAATCGAAATGGCCAAAATGATGATGGAGCATGACGATCCAAACCGCATCACCCTTGATGCGGGAGCCTCTGGTGAGGTGATTTGGACCTTTGCAAATGACGGTGCATTCGAGGCCGCTTGCCTCATTCCGGGTCACTACGAATCCGGTATGTTCCGCGTTGTTGCCGTTGGCGAACACGCAATGATGGCGGATATGAAAATGGCAGCAGCAGAAGTGCAAGTGGCGCAGGCCGTTGTTGAATACACCAAGGGCAAGGTGACAAAAGTGGATGCAAAAGGCGGTAAGGTCACGATTGATCACGGCCCTCTGTTGAACCTTGATATGCCTGCTATGAAGATGGTGTTTCGCGCGGACGAGGCAATGATTTCCAAACTGTCCGAAGGCCAAGAGATCGAATTCGTCGCCGAGCCGGTTAAAGGCAAGCTGACCGTTACACAACTTAAGTAACATGTTCAGGAGGCGATGTGTTTCATCGCCTCCTAGCATCCGATCAAACGATCCCATGTTTGTGTCAACGCCCCCCCAAAGCACTGGTTAAATGGAGCATGAAATGAAGATTTTCTTTATGACGCTACTCACCCTGAGCAGCTGGAATATTGCCGCGATGAGCGCGCAGGCAAGCACGGGAGTAGGCGAGGAGCCTCATGCCCGCGCATACGACCACCCTGGACATGTTCCCATCGGAGAGCCGGCATCGGGAAAAGAGATCACCCACACAATCGAGATCAATATCGAGGAAACGCAAAGCGGTTATATGCTTTTCGACCCTGACGCGATCCATATCAAAGAGGGATCGGTCGTTCGGTTCGTGATCAACAATTTTGGTGATCTGGACCATGAGTTTTTCCTGGGATCTTTTGAAGAGATCAAAAAGCATCAGCAATGGATGCTAGAGCACCCTGAAATGAAGCATGAAGATCCAAATGCGGTATCGATCCCAAGTGGGTCGAGCAAAATGCTGGACTGGAATTTTTTGAGCAAAACCAACCTCGAGTTCGTCTGCTTGGTCACGGGGCACCGCGAGGCGGGGATGTTTGGCGTCATTATGGTGCATGACCACCTCGCGCCAAAGCAATGAGCCATTCAGAGGTGATAGGGTTCTGGGATAAATATTACGTTATTGTTCATGATCTGGTGCTGTTTTTCGGCTATCTATACGACGATACAGTGCCGGACTGGATCCACCCGATCATCCATCTGATTTTTGTTCTGGCACCTGCACTGCTGTTGGCTGTCTTGCTTTCTTTTGTGATACGCGGGCTGATTGAACGGTCTCGGCGGCAACCGCCTGAAGAACCACATTCTTCTACTGTAAGAGGTCTTGATCCCAGCCTTTTCAAAACTGTTTTGAAATACTCTTGCAAGCAGCAAGTATTGATGATCATCCTTAGCCTTGTCGCAATGCCGATCCTGTATCTCACGCTGGAGCTGCCGAAACAGATCGTAAACAGTGCATTGGAGGCAGACCGCTTCCCGATCACCTTCTTGGGGTATGAATTCGAACAGGTGACGCTGCTGATGACGTTGTCGGGACTTTACCTGCTGGCGATAAGTGCGAGCGGTCTGAACAAGTACGTTTTGAATGTCTTCAAAGGATATGTCGCAGAGCGATTTTTGCGCAGGTTTCGCTTGCTGGTGTATCGGCAATGGCGCCACGACCCGAATGCGGGAGACCAGAGCGAAATTGTCCCTATCCTCGCTCAAGAAGTCGAACCCATCGGCGGATTTGCGGCAGATGTGCTGACGCTTCCTGTTCTTCAAGGTGGCACACTCGCCACGATATTATTGTTTATGTTTATGCAGGACCCCGTTCTGGGTGCTGCAGCGCTGACCGTATTACCTATCCAATTGATCCTCCTCCCCAAGCTTCAACGCCGTGTGAACGGATATTCTCGGACAAGGATCAAGGAAGTACGGTATCTGGGCAGACACCTCAGCGATCAACTTCGAGACGCGAGTAGTTCGTCACGATTTGCGCCAACACTCATCAGCTTTCGAGAGCTGGAAGAGGTCCGGAGACGTATCTCTATTTTGAAGTTTTTCATCAAGGCACTGAATAACTTTTTGACCGCACTCACGCCATTCCTGTTTTATTCGCTGGGGGGCTATTTCGTAATTGAGGGCCGCATCAGCCTCGGGGCGCTTGTTGCAGTGCTGGCAGCCCACAAGGATTTTTCCGCACCACTGAAAGAGCTCTTCCGATACTATCAAACATTGGAAGACACTCGGATCAGATATCATGAGATCACGCAGTTTTTCTCATCATTTAGCCGAGAAACAGAAGTGGGACCAATGGCTGATCCACTGCCGCACCAGTGCAGAGCATCGTATTCAGATGAAGTGTTTCACCTTGGGGGCAGGTCTCATTCCGTCTGACGCTTCACTAAGTACGGTCGGTGTCAAACCATATAGTTTTTAGCGTTATGGCAGAGGCATGAACGATAGCGTCCCTCTCTACATCGCGCTTCAGGATGTTAAACCTGCTGTCGTGCGATTTTCTGTCGAACTATAGTCGTAAGGTGAGGGTCTGAAGTATCTGCATAGCTTGCTTTGATTGGTTCTATCGAGAAGCTCCGCTTTGAATGACCAGCTTGACTACAGGGTGGGGCTATTTGGACCTGTCCCGCTTTAGTGCTGCCCCAAGTGCTCGTTTAAGCCACTTTCCCTTCGAAAGCGACGGGGCTTTTCCA
>NZ_CANMQD010000003.1 GCF_947499945.1 uncultured Sulfitobacter sp.
GTTTCAGTCCCATAGTCAGTCTACTTTGTTGCAGTAAATGCTATCAAAGGAGCGGCATCAAACCGCGACAGGTCCAATCGCGATGCCAAGGAGTTTACATGCATGGGTAAACTGCCTGCTGATCGTGCTTGTATTATATGGGAAAACCCGAACTATCTCTCGTTCGCCATCGCGTGCAATGATATGTTTTGCCTCGTCGGTCAGAGTTGTGATGGTGTCGATGCCCTCTGGGCGCCGCGGTTGCTTCATGCCGGTTACAAGGATTTCGTCTTCTTCACAATCATCCGATCTGATGCTCGTGATTTCGGACTGGCGTCTACATTCAAAAATTGCGAACGCAAAAACCTAATGCATCGGAATGCACGGCTTGTTTCTTTCATACAGACTTGAGAAATGCTGCATTCGCTTTTCGAGCTCTTCATCGGTAGGCTGCCGATCTCGCACTTGGGATGTACCTGCAAGGCCATGCCGACGAGCAGCTCTTTTCCTTCGATCGAGCGCGTCTAAGCACACATCATACGCAGAACCAAAATCATCCTCGGCGACAGCGAGGATGTGACAAACATGGGTCAGGTAACTGGATACGATAGCTGGTGCGCGGTTCCCGAGCGCCAGTTCTTCCGCAAAGTCACGTACATCGTGGGAGGAAACGTTTTCAAGTTTGATTTCGGAAAACCTGTACCTGCCATCAGCAACAAACTTGATCACCTACAGTCTGGGACTTTTCAATAGGACCCTATTGCTCTCGATATATTTTGTCACAGCATAAGCTACGGTGAGGGACAGCTCAGGCTTTTGCGTAAATGTTGTGGGGCCGTCACTCTTGATCTGTTGCTCCATCTTCTGTGCCCATGCATTTGCCGTAATACGGCGGTCAAATGTGGCAGGTTTCTTGTGCCGCTTGCCATCAACACGCATGACAACCGCGACCTTGTATGCGGAAGTGTCGTCCGCGCGTTTACGTTTTTCGATAGATGCCATATTCAGTCCTCTAGTGGTCGGTGCTAACCTGTCCCCCATATCAGAATAGTGTCTCCTACGTGGGGGGCAGAACAATCAAAAGAGCGAGAATGTGCTGGAAATGTCTGATATAAGACAACCTTTAGGACAAAGAGTTTCCCAGCGAAATATGGGAAAAGCCATGGTTTCAAGAGCGGCGCGTCTGAGTGTGGCGCCGATGATGGACTGGACCGACACCCATTGCCGGACGTTACACCGCCTCATGAGCCGTCACACGCTGCTTTATACCGAGATGGTAACATCGCCTGCTTTGGTGCGCGGGCATGCACTTCATCTGTTGGATCACAATCCGAGTGAGCATCCCGTGGCCCTGCAACTGGGCGGGTCTGATCCGGCAGAGTTGGCGGAGGCGGCTCGGCTGGGAGCGCAAGCAGGATATGACGAGATTAACCTCAATGTCGGGTGTCCGTCGGACCGTGTTCAGTCTGGTGCCTTTGGCGCAGTACTGATGAAGGATCCTGCTTTGGTCGCGAAATGCGTCAATGCCATGCAACGCGCAGTGGATGTCGAGGTCACGGTGAAGTGCCGCATCGGCGTCGATGATCAAAACGCAGAAGAAGTTCTGCCTGAGTTCTTGAGCCGGATGGTGGGGGCGGGCATTGAGCGGATGACAATCCATGCGCGTAAGGCGTGGCTAAACGGGCTGAGTCCGAAAGAAAACCGCGATATCCCGCCGCTGGATTATCCACTCGTCCACCGCATGAAAGAGCTGTTCCCCAATCTGCACATCTCTCTCAATGGCGGGATCACCACGCTCGAGGCGGCGGAGGCAGCGCTTGATGGGGGGATGGACGGTGTGATGATCGGACGCGCGGCCTATCACCAACCCGCCGAGATCCTGTGTCAGGCGGATCGTCGTATTTTTGGCGAGGGCGAGGATACCTCTGCCGAGGATGTCGTTCTTGCCATGCTGCCATACATCGAGGCGCATTTGGACAAGGGCGGTAAGCTGCAACAAGTCACGCGGCATATGATGGGCCTTTTTGCGGGCCGCCCCGGTGCGCGTATCTGGCGACGTATATTGTCCGAAGGTGCGCATGTAGAGGGGGCGGGGACTGCCCTTGTCAAAGAAGCGCTTGACCAAATCGCGCATCAAAGCGCTCTGGCAAGCGAAGCGCGTGCAGTGTAGCACTTTGACAAATCAAACAGGAGCGCCACGATGCCAGAGACATTTTTACTGATCCAGATGGCTGTGCTGCTTTTGGTAATTGGCGCTTTTGCTGGTGTACTGGCCGGTCTTTTGGGTGTGGGAGGCGGCATCGTACTGGTGCCTGCGTTTTTCTATGCGTTTCAGACGCTTGGCTATGGCGGTGACCAGTTGATGCAGATCTGTCTGGCAACGTCGCTGGCAACGATTATCGTTACCTCTGTCCGCTCGGTTCTGTCGCACAATAAGAAAGGCGCGGTGGATTGGGAAATACTGCGTACGTGGGCGCCGGGCATTGTGATTGGTGCTGTAGTAGGCATGCTTGTGGTGTCTGGTCTACGCTCTAGCACATTGCAGGCCATCTTTGGTGTGCTGGCCCTCATTGTTGGCCTTTACATGGGATTTGGCCGTTCGGAATGGCGGCTGGGGCAGGCGATGCCAAAGGGTGTTGCGCGTGCGGCCTTGTCACCTGCTGTCGGGTTTCTGTCTGTGTTGATGGGCATTGGTGGCGGCAGTTTCGGTGTGCCGTTGATGAGTTTGTACAACACTGCCATTCACCGCGCAGTGGCGACTGCCGCAGGGTTTGGCGTTGTGATCGCAACACCTGCGGTGGTCGGTTTCCTTTTTGTGACGGTTGATCCTTTAACGCGACCTCCGTTTACCATTGGTGCGGTTAATCTCGTGGCCTTTGTGCTGGTGATTGCAATGACGCTGATCACGGCCCCCCTTGGGGCAAAACTGGCCCATGCCATGGACCCCAAACCGCTCAAGCGGGTCTTTGCCGTGTTCTTGGTGCTGGTGGCGCTCAACATGTTGCGTAAGGCGCTGATGGGGTGACGGGGGCAGACGGTTTCAGGGTTTTTGACCATGATCCGCGTACAGCCGCCTGGGCGCAGGCCGCATTGGGCGAAGCGCGCAAGATCGCCGCTGATCCAAAGATGCGAGGCCCTGATAATCTGCGCCACGGTCAGACTTGGTTTGTTGGTGTTGACGCTTTGGCCAGCGGACATGATGGCAGCATCGCTGGCGTGCCCCTTGCAGGACCGTGGAAGCCTTTCGTAGCGGAGTTGCCGCAACACAAGGCGCAACTGTCGATTATCTATGCAGGCTATCCCAAACAGGATGCGGATGAGAGTGACGCCAACCATCGTTACCGCCGCACCCGCGCGGCGGCTCATGTGGATGGATTGTTACCAATGGGTAAATTGCGGCGGCGCTTTGCGCTGGAATACCACGCATATATTCTATCGCTCCCCCTGAACGACGTGACACATAGCCCAACCGTCGTCTGGAGGGGAAGTCAGCAGATCATGCAGGCCGCCCTGCGCCGCGCCATCGGTGAGGGGCCTGTAGCGCAGGTTGATATTACCGATGCCTATCAAGCAGCCCGCCGCGAGGTGTTCGAGACCTGCGAGCAGGTACCGCTCCTGCTTAAACCCGGCCAAAGCGCGCTGCTGCATCCCTTTGTGTTGCATGGCACACAGGCGTGGGGTGATGACCCAGATCCCACAGGTGAGGGGCGTATGATCGCGTTTTTGCGACCTGAATGCGCGGGTGGTGCAACCGAATGGCTGGCCACCCCGTGACCACAACAGTCTTTTTCGCCGTCCTTACCGCCGCGTTTTTGCACGCTGCATGGAACGCGATGGTGAAGGGGGGCGTGGATAAGCGGGTCACGATGGCGGCTGTCATGTTGGGCCATGTGCCTCCCGCGACACTGGCGCTTTTATTCGTCCCGACCCCGTCAATCGAGAGTTTACCATGGATGTTTGCAGGGATACTGGCCCATCTTGGGTATCAGGTGTTCTTACTGGGAGCCTATACAAAAGGCGACCTGAGCCAAGTCTATCCTATCGCCCGTGGATTGGCACCGCTGCTGGTCACGGGGGTGTCCGTTGTGATGCTCGGCGAGCGGCTGTCGCTGCTGGAAACCGTCGCCGTTGGCATGATTGCGATGGGGTTGATGAGCATGGCATTACTGAGGGGCGCTGACGGTGCACGCAATGCTGAAGCGGTGAAACTTGCGCTGACGACCGGCTGCTTCATAGCGTCCTATTCATTGATCGACGGTTATGGTGCGCGTGTTTCGGGCAGCCCTGTGGGGTTTTATGCGTATCTCGGGACGGTCAATGCGGTGCTCTTTGCGATCTATATCCGCCTGCGCCACCCCGGTGTGTTGACCACAATGGCCACCAGTGCGCGGCGTGTGTTCATCATCGGGGGCACAGCGTCTTTTGCTGCCTATGCCATTGTTATCTGGTCCTTTACCCAAGCGCCGATCGCACTTGTTACAGCCCTGCGGGAGACAAGCATCGTATTTGCGGTCCTGATTGGCGTAGTGATTTTCAAAGAACGGCTGGACCGCAGCAAGGTAATCGCCGTGGCCGCGACCCTGCTGGGTGCCGGTCTTTTGCGTGTGGCACAATTGTAACCGTTTCGCCTCTGCACACAATTATCTTTTCCTTGCCATATTGTTGCCCAAACGAATTGGGATGTACGCTCAACGCACGCCCCCGCAAGAGGGGCAATTTGAGCATGAGGCAGGGCTATGAAACAGATCATTACAGGACCATTTGGCCGATTGGCCTATCACGATGCAGGGATGAGCGATACTGGTCTCTACCCGGCACTGAACGCGCCATGCTGTGAGTTCGCGCGGGGCAAGAAATTGGTCGCCGCAAATGATACGGGTGGATTAACAGTGCTTCAGATGCCACGACAGATGCGTCGCCGCGCTGCTGTTGCGATGTTTGGCAATCCTACGAAACGCGAAGTCTAAGTCCTCAAACGCCATTCATTTGATCTCGCTACTGTCGGATTAGGGTTTACCTGCCAGCCGTGCTGCACGGCCCCCGCGCCGTTTAGAGAACGCACCTGCACGCGATGGCAGGTCATCCATCACCGCGCGACGTACTTCCGCACTCATCTTTGACCATGCGCCAATCTCGTCGATCGAACGCAAACAGCCCGTACACAGGCGGCTCTCGGGGTGAATGACGCAAATTTTGATGCAGGGGCTTTCGACCTCGGCACGTTTCCAGACTTCATCACTCATCTTTTATCCTTCCTGCACGCGGCGTATTACGCGCAACCTGTCTAGAACCCCTTGCAGGATATACCCTGCCGCTACGTGATCGATTACCTCTGCACGACGCTTGCGCGACGTATCCGCCTCCAGCAACGCCCGTTCTGCTGCAACAGTCGACAACCGCTCGTCCCAATAGCCGATGGGCAGGGCGGGGTGCAGGCGGTCAAAATTGCGTGCAAAGGCCCGTGTCGACTGGCAGCGCGGCCCCTCGGAGCCATCCATATTGAAGGGCAGGCCAAGGATCAGACCCCCGATCCCCCGCTCGGCGATAATCTCGCCCAACCGCGCAGCATCCAGACCAAACTTCTTGCGCTTTACGGTTTCCAGTGGGGTCGCGACAGATAAGAAGCTGTCTGTGACAGCCACCCCGATGGTCTTTTCGCCCAGATCAAGGCCTATAAGCGCACGCATGGGGGGGACCGCAGCTGCGAAGGCCTTAATGTCTTCATGTATCAATCGACCACTCCCGCATCGCGGCCTGCGGCGTTGATCATATCCAATGCGTTTGGATCATCTGCAAAGACTTCAATGGCGTTGGCGTGGATTGCTTGCGCACGCTCCCACTCTCCCAACACACCCAGCGAGGAAATAAGGCGCGCCCAGTCACGGGCAGGGCCGCCTTCGGTTGCAAGGCGCTGGGACAGTCCGCTTACCATGCTGCCGATCATATCCATCCGCTCGGCAGGGGTCATGTCACGGGCGTTGTCGATATCCTCGGAACTGGGACCGCGCATCCCGCTACTGCCGATCTCGGGCAGGGCATAGCGCACGCCGGCAAGCTCGGCCAATTCTTCAATCTGGGCAACGATGGGCGGTATCCACGGAGCATCCTCGGGACCTGCACGCAGCAGGCCGTCCCAAATGCGAAACGCCTGATCAGGTCTCCCCGTCTGCAACAGCATCAGGCCAAGGTAATATCGTGCGGTGCCGCTGGTTCCATCTTGTGCGAGCGCTGCACGCAAGCTCATTTCCGCCTCGGGGGAGACATAGCCCCCCGCTGCAAGAACCTGTAATTCGCCCAAATCCGCAAGATCCTGCGCATTGACGCTGTCGCCTTTGAGCTTGGCAATCCGCAGCTGTGCTTCTTTCGCGGCGGCGAAATTTCCTATGCGCCGCTCCTGTTGCATCAATAGAGTGTGGCCCTGAATGTCGTCAGGCCGCTGAGCGACGGTGGTACGAAGCTGTTCCAGCAGGGTCTTATACCGCTCGTTCATATCGGCAGGGTCCACAAACGGCGGGAGGGAATTTTCGGCGACTTCCTGCGCGGGACGTGTTTTGCGCACTTCCTCGGCAAAGGCGATGCGGTCCTTGAGCGCCATATCACCATAGCCGGGTGCGCCTAACCACCAGTAAGTGCCAACACTTGCTGCCAGTCCGACAAGGATTAGCGCCAAAGCTACCGATGCGGGTGCCTTGCCGGTGCTTTGAGTCTCGTCCGACTGCGCCTTGTCGGCAGCGATGAGGCGTCGGGCCACTTCCGCATGAACGCGCTCCGCATCCGCTTTGCCGATGACGCCGCGTGCTACGTCACGGTCAACTTCAGCGAGTTGTGCGCGGTAGACATCGACATCCGATGCGGCTCTTGATCCAACTTGTCGGCTTCCACCGCGGATCACGGCGCTTGCAAGGATAAATGCAACCATCAGTGTGATCGCACCTGCGACAATCCAGAAACTCATCATGACGATCGATCTCCCGTTATTCTTGTCCCATGTAGTACGCGCAGCCCGCGATCAAAAGAGGGCAAAACCCATCCCGCGACGAATAGACCCTCTCTGATTATGCCCGCTTGCGGCGGATGTCGCAAAATTGATAAAGAGTGCCGCGCGGGGTATCCTCTTTTCCGGCTGTTCCCCCATGAAGAAGCCACGGGATACCCGATACCCCGAATCCATTCTTTATCTGCCCCACGATATGCTCCAAGGACACCAGCGATGAAAAAATACTCGGTATTTGCAGTGGCACGCGAAGCAATGCGCCACCACACAGGCTGGACCCGCGCTTGGCGGGATGCCGCCCCCAAAAAACGCTATGATGCGATCATCATCGGGGCAGGGGGGCACGGGCTAGCTACGGCGTATTATCTGGGCAAGAATTTCGGCATTACCAACGTCGCGATCCTCGAGAAGGGCTGGCTTGGCGGTGGCAACACGGGGCGCAACACAACCATAATTCGCTCCAACTATTTGCAGGATCCATCCGCCGCAATCTATGAAAAGTCGCGTTCGCTCTATGAGACGATGTCGCAGGATCTCAACTATAACGTGATGTTTTCCCCACGTGGCGTCATCATGCTTGCACAAACCGAACATGAGGTCCGTGGATACAAGCGCACAGCCCATGCCAACATGTTGCAAGGGGTCACAACCGAATTCATCACCCCCGCCAAGGTAAAACAGCTGGTTCCGATCATCAATATTGACGGTCCGCGCTATCCTGTCTTGGGCGGCTTGTGGCAGGCGCGTGGCGGTACGGCGCGACATGACGCAGTTGCTTGGGGCTATGCGCGTGCCTGTTCGGACATGGGTATGGACGTGATCCAGCAGTGTGAAGTTACTGGTATCCAACGTGAGGGTGGTAAGGTCACGGGTGTCAGTACAACAAAGGGCGATATCGGCTGTGACAAACTGGGCATCGTAGTCGCGGGCCATTCTGGTCATCTGGCCGATATGGCGGGGTTCCGCATGCCAATCGAATCTGTGGCCCTACAGGCTTTGGTCTCCGAACCGATCAAACCTTGCATGGATGTCGTTGTGATGGCCAACACGGTTCACGGCTATATGAGCCAGTCCGACAAAGGCGAAATGGTCATCGGCGGCGGCACTGACGGATACAACAACTATACCCAGCGCGGCTCGTTTCATCACATCGAGGAAACCGTCCGCGCGCTGATCGAGACATTCCCGATGGTCTCTCGCCTCAAAATGCTGCGCCAATGGGGCGGTATCGTGGATGTGACGGGCGACCGCTCCCCAATTCTATCCAAAACCCCCGTTGACGGCGTGTTCATCAACTGTGGCTGGGGCACAGGCGGGTTCAAAGCCATCCCGGGCTCCGGTTGGGCCATGGCTGAACTGATGGCCAAAGGCCGCTCGCCGCTCACCGATGCCTTTGGCATGGAACGCTTCACCGAAGGGCGGTTTATTGACGAGAGCGTTGCCGCAGGGGTGGCGCACTAATGATACTAGCGGTCAAATCCGGAAATGCGGTGGATGGTGGCATGTTCGGCTTGGATCTGGGCGGCATTCGTATGCGGATCGCGGCGTGCCTGCAAATTAAGGTCGTGCTTGAGAAGGTTGCGTTTGTTTTTTCTCTCGAAGAGAGCAATCGCCACGCCGATTACTGCGAAGGCGACGATGATCGCGAAAATCCATTCCATTCATCTGATGTGGGCGTAGCGCCCCGAAATTACAAGTTTGGAGCCTCTTAATGCTAATCGTATCCTGCCCCAACTGCGGCATAACCGCTGAGGAAACCGAATTTCACGCCCATGGCGAAGCACACATCACGCGCCACACGGTAGGTTCGTCCGATGACCAGATGGAAACATATCTGTTCATGCGCAAAAACCCCAAGGGGGTGCATTTCGAGCGTTGGCGCCACCAGAACGGCTGCGGCAAGTGGTTCCATATGGCCCGCGATACGATGACGTTGGAAGTTTTTGGCACCTACTCGGCCCAGACCTACAACCCGCCCAAAGACCTGCTGGCCGAAATCGACGCAAAACGGCCCGGATGGCGGGACGTCTCGTGATGGATTTTCTTCATTCGGCCCTTAAACTCATTGCGCCCTCACACCCTACGCTGGAGCTAATTCTATGAGCACCCGTCTCGCAACAGGCGGCCGCCTGATCAACAAGTCCAACACGGTGAAGTTCCGCTTTAATGGCAAGCATATGCACGGCTATGAGGGAGATACGCTTGCCTCTGCCTTGCTTGCCAATGACCAGATGCTGGTGGGACGTTCGTTCAAATACCACCGTCCGCGGGGCATCGTGGCCGCAGGTCCAGAAGAGCCGAATGCCCTTGTAAACCTCGGCTCCGAAGGCAAGTTCGAGCCGAACGCCCGTGTCACCACGACCGAGCTGTTTGATGGTCTGCGCGCCGAGAGCCAGAACCACTGGCCCAGCCTTGAGTTCGACGTGGGCGCGATCAACAAGCACCTTAGCCGCTTCTTACCCGCTGGATTCTATTACAAGATGTTCATCCATCCACGGCCTTTGTGGAAGCACGTTTATGAGCCGATCATCCGCCATTCGGCAGGCCTTGGCCGTGCGCCAAAGACGCGTGATGAGGACACTTACGAGCATTTCTATGCGTTCTGCGATGTTTTGGTCGTTGGCGGCGGTGTTGCAGGGCTGGAAGCGGCCCGCGCAGCGGCCCTGTCAGGTGCACGTGTTATCGTGCTGGAGCAGACGGCCCATTGGGGCGGTCGCACGCCCGTAGATGGCGGCGAGATCGACGGCGCGCCCGCGCAGACTTGGATCGATGCAACGCTCGCGCAGCTGGCAGGTATGCAGAACGTCACTCTGCGCACCCGCACCATGGGCGCTGGTGTTTACGATCACGGTTATGTGCTGGGCTACGAACAGTTGACCGACCATGATCCTGATAAGCCAGGCCCACGTCACCGCCTCTGGCGTATTCGTGCAGGTCACGTGATCACGGCCACAGGGGCGATTGAGCGTCCGCTCAGTTTTGCTGGCAATGACATTCCGGGTGTGATGCTAGCGGCCGCTGTACGCGACTATGTGGTGAATTTCGGTGTCTCCGTTGGCGACCGTACCGTTGTGGTGACAAATAACGACGATGCCTACCACACGGCCTTTGCGCTCAAGCATGCTGGTCTTGATGTGCCTGCTATCCTCGATGCACGCGACATCAAGCAAGATAGCGAAGTGATGACGCAGGCCCGTGCATTGGGCATCCGCGTTATGATGGGTCATGCGATCTCATCGGTAAAAGGCGGCAAGCGTGTGACAGGGGTCACCGTCTGCGCCCAAGCAGGCGAAGGCGCTGTGCTTGAAGAGATTAGTTGCGATGCGGTTGCCATGTCAGGCGGCTGGTCCCCTGTTGTGCACCTATGGTCCCATTGTGGTGGCAAACTGATCTGGGATGAGGTCAATGCCTGCTTTAGTCCTGATCCAGATCGCCCTCCAAAGGGTGCGGACGGGGGGCAATTTGTGTCCACAGCAGGGGCGGCCTCTGGCAGTTTCCAGCTGGATGATGCGCTCAACGATGCTTTTGCTGCGGCAGACGGTACTCTGCGCTGTCTGGGCATGAAACTGCCCCGCGAAGCGAAGGCCGCCAAGGGGAGCCGCCGCGAGGAGGCACCGATGGCACCTGTTTGGCTGATGCCGCAAGGAGCAAGCGTGAAGCTGCGTGAGAAAGCATGGCTGGACTACCAAAACGATGTCAAAGTGTCCGACGTGCGTCTCGCCGCCCAAGAGGGCTTTGTCTCTGTTGAGCATGCCAAACGCTACACCACTTTGGGCATGGCGACTGATCAAGGTAAATTGAGTAATATCAATGGTCTTGCAACCTTAGCTAATGCATTGGGTGAGGCAATTCCGAATGTTGGAACCACCACATTCCGCCCACCATACCATCCGATTTCAATGGCCTCTATCGGCGGCGAAGCACGTGATGCAGTATTTCAGCCTATCCGACGCACGCCGATGCACGACTGGCACGATGCGAACGGTGCCGAGTGGGAGCCCGTGGGCCAGTGGCGGCGCCCCTATGCTTACCGACGCGGGGGGGAAAGCACCCATGATGCTGTAAGCAACGAAGTGAAAAACACTCGCGAGAACATGGGTCTGCTAGACGCTTCCACTTTGGGCAAGCTCATCGTCAAAGGGCCTGATGCAGGCAAGTTCCTCGACATGCTCTACACCAACATGATGAGCACGCTGAAGATCGGCAAATGCCGCTATGGCCTGATGTGTAACGACAACGGTTTCCTGATCGACGATGGCGTTGTTGCGCGCATCGACGAGGACACGTGGCTGTGCCACACTACGACAGGCGGCGCAGAAAGCATTCACGCCCATATGGAAGAATGGCTTCAAACCGAGTGGTGGGACTGGAAAGTTTATGTCGCCAATGTAACCGAGCAATTTGCCCAGATCGCCGTGGTTGGGCCCAATGCTCGCAAGGCGCTGGAAAAGCTTGGTGGCATGGATGTTTCCAAAGAGGCCTTGGGCTTCATGGAGTGGGCAGATGGCGAGATTGGCGGCTTTAAATGCCGCGTCTATCGCATCTCCTTCTCAGGGGAACTGTCCTACGAGATTGCAGTCAATGCAAGCGTCGGGCTGGCCTTTTGGGAGGCGCTGATGGCTGTTGGCGAAGATCTGGGCCTCAGACCCTATGGCACCGAGGCGCTACACATCTTGCGGGCGGAGAAGGGCTTTATCATGATCGGGGACGAGACGGATGGCACGGTCATTCCGCAGGACCTCAATCTGCATTGGGCGCTGTCCAAAAAGAAAGAAGATTATCTGGGCAAACGCGCGCACCTGCGCTCCCATATGGCTGATCCGAACCGCTGGAAGCTGGTGGGGCTTGAGACCGTTGACGGTGCGGTGCTGCCGGATGGCGCTTATGCCGTAGGCACCGGCAAAAACGACAATGGTCAGCGCAACATGATCGGCCGCGTCACATCGAGCTATTATTCGCCGACATTGGATAAGGGCATCGCAATGGGGCTGGTTCATAATGGGCCTGACCGCATGGGCGAAGTTCTCGAGTTTCCGGGTACAGATGGTGTGACCTATAGTGCGCGGATTGTTGATCCAGTGTTCTACGATAAAGAAGGGGAGAAGCAGAATGTCTGATCCAGTTTCCGCGTTGAAGAACGCCACATATGTCGCTGATATTGCTGAAATAAAAGAAGTTGGTCCCGTGGGGATGATCACGCTGCGCGGTGATCTAGCGTCTAAGCCAGTGCAAAAAGCATGCATGACTGCGGCAGGTTTGAAAATTCCCCAACAGCGACATTGCTTCACGCAGGATGGCAACAGTATTGCGTGGATGTCACCTGATGAGGTGCTTATCATCTGCGCCTACGACGATGTGGCGGCAATGTTGGGAAAGCTCAACAATGCACTTAAAGGCAGCCACGCCTTGGCTGCAAATGTCTCCGACGCACGCGCCGTTTTCGACGTGAGCGGCCCCTCTGCGCGCGAGGTAATGGCAAAACTGGCACCTGTTGACCTTGATCCAAGCCAGTTTACCGCAGGCATGTTCCGCCGCACACGCATCGCACAGGTGCCTGCCGCCTTCTGGATGCCGCAAGAGGACATGTTCCGCGTGATCTGCTTTCGCTCTGTTGCGCAATACGTCTTCGACGTACTTGGTGTCGCGGCGCAGCCTGGCTCGGAGGTTGGGGTGTTCCGACGCTAAGCTACCGATAACATTTACTTTCCCTTCCGTCTTAGGTAACGATGCGTTAAATGAATGCTATCAGGAGTTGTTGTGATGTTAAGCCGTGTTTTGTGCATTGTAGGTCTAATGAGTGCGCTGGCGACACCCGCGTTTGCAGCAAGACAGTTTTATGCCTGTGATGTGGACGCAAAGCGTTCGTTGGGATGGGTCTCTCCTAAAATGGGCTTTGTCTTTGACGGTAAGGGTGGGGTGCAGGTTATTGATGGCGTGATCATGCATTTCATTGGCAAACCTGTTGCTGCGCGCGTCAGGGCGCAGGGCGATACCCTGCGCATCACATGGTCTATCTCTGGCGCAAGGGACAAAGCTGGTCAGATTATTCCTGGTCTGGGGTATATCGCAACGCTGAACACCAAGACCAAGTCGGTCTCGGTGATTTCAAAATCAGGCAGTTTTCCTCAGCGCTTTACGGGCAAGGGGACATGCAAAATACGGAAAAATGCAAAAGGCTTCCTGAGGGGGTGAACAAAAGATTGCGCATGCCAGCCCTTGACGAGAGCGCATTGCGCGCTTCATGTGAGCCATACCCTTTTTTAACTTTTGAGGAGGCCCATAATGGCTTTTGAACTTCCCGATCTTCCCTATGCCCACGACGCCCTCGCATCCAAAGGGATGAGCGCCGAGACGCTGGAATTCCACCACGACAAGCACCACAACGCCTATGTAACGAACGGCAACAAGGCGATTGAAGGCACTGAATGGGCTGGTAAGTCCCTCGAAGAGATCATCAAAGGCACCTACGACGCGTCCAGCGTTGCCCAAAGCGGCATCTTCAACAACATTTCCCAGCTGTGGAACCACAACCAGTTCTGGGAAATGATGGGGCCAAACGACAGTGCCATGCCATCCGAGCTTGAGAAGGCCCTGATCGAGAGCTTTGGCTCCGTGGACAAGTTCAAGGACGAGTTCAAAGCCGCTGGCGCAGGCCAGTTCGGCTCGGGCTGGGCATGGCTGGTGAAGGACACAGATGGCGGCCTGAAGGTCACCAAGACCGAGAACGGCGTTAACCCGCTGTGCTTTGGCCAGACAACGCTGCTGGGCTGTGACGTGTGGGAGCACTCCTATTACATCGACTTCCGTAACGCGCGCCCTGACTACCTGACAAATTTCCTCGATAATCTTGTGAACTGGGAAAACGTAGCTTCTCGTATGTGATCTGAGGGTGGCCCTTGAAGTCACCATTTCATTATACGTTCCAAGATAAATCTAAAGGAAAGCCCCGCAATCATCGCGCTGCGGGGCTTTCCTTTGAGCGGTGAGAAGCGTTAACCTGTTGTTAAGTCGCCGTCCAATGCCGCCAGCACGGCTTGTGCATCAGGCACCCAAGTCAGGAACTCCAGCAAGCTTTGATCGGCAAACCCCCGAGCGGCAACATGGTTCATCAGTTGCTTTAACGGGTCCCAGTAGCCATTTGTATTAACAATATAAATTGGCTTCGAATGCAGGCCCAACTGACGCCACGTGAGCACCTCGAACAGCTCGTCCAGTGACCCAGCGCCACCAGGCAAAACGACCAGTGCATCGCAGTTCATGAACATCACTTTCTTACGCTCGTGCATGGTCTCGGTCACGATGTAGCGAGTCAGGTCCGTTTTGCCGACTTCCCACGCGACCAGATGGGCGGGAATCACGCCGAAGGTGTCGCCGCCTGCATCTTGGGCCGCACGCGCTACGGTGCCCATCAGCCCGACATCGCCTGCGCCGTAAACCAATCGCCAGCCGTTCGCAGCGATACCCGTGCCCAAGCTTTTCGCATCGGCGATAAAGGCAGGGTCATCCCCTGCGCGAGAGCCGCAAAAAACGCAGACTGATTTGGCGGGGGCTATTGGGGACATTGGATACTCCTGCATCACTTGTGAGAATAAATCGGGCATACTGATTGGTGTTTTGACCCGTGATAGCCTCTCAGGTAAAAAGGCTCAACGCAGGTGATAACTGCAACCTCTTCAGGGAGCGCTGTGATGAGCAAATTGATGACAGGCCTTGGTGGCAATACAGGCGCGATTGTCGCGGGCGGCGGCATGATCGTGGCGCTGGCATTCGGTGCATATCTCGGCTTTGGCCGTGGGGGCGACGCGCCAGTTTCGACCGAAGCTGCCATGACCACTGAACCACAGGCTCCAGAGATCAAGTCTGAAATGGACGCAGGCGAACAGGCCATCCCCCAGACGGCCGAAACAAGGCCTGCCAAGCCCAGCTTTGACGAGCTGCGCCGCGAGACGGATGGAACAACTATTATTGCAGGCCGCGCCGAGCCGTTGAGCGATGTTAAGATTCTGGTGGATGGCGCTGAGGTTGCGACCACAAAAGCGGATAACACTGGCGGCTTTGCTGCTAT
This sequence comes from uncultured Sulfitobacter sp., assembly GCF_947499945.1. Classification (GTDB taxonomy): domain Bacteria; phylum Pseudomonadota; class Alphaproteobacteria; order Rhodobacterales; family Rhodobacteraceae; genus Sulfitobacter. Next base: position 15,039 of record NZ_CANMQD010000003.1, read on the forward strand.
CGCCTCTCTGCCCGCAAAAGACACGGCTCAGGTTGTGAGCTTGTCCGCGACAAGCGGCGAGGAGGTCACGGCCTCCACCGATGAGATATTGCTGGCGCCTTCGGTTGCGCCACCTGTGGCACAAGCAGTTGTTGAGGCCCCAAACGAGACTTCTACAGCAGAGCTACCCACGCCAATAGAAAATGCAACCAGTCAGCAAGCTGTTCAAGAGACAGCGGAGCCCCCCCGCATTGCAGTGCTGAAATCGGATGCGGAAGGGGTCAGCCTGCTGAACCCGGTTGTCGCGAGTGAGGTCGCACTGGACACCATCGGCTATTCTGACCTCGGCGAGGTGCAGCTGACGGGGCGTGCAAAGCCCGACACAGCGAAGGTTCGCGTGTATCTGGACAACCAGTCGGTCATCAGCTTGCCTGTTGACGCAGACGGGCGTTGGCGCGGTGATTTACCGAATGTGGACGAGGGGGTCTATACCCTCAGAGTAGACGAAGTGAACGCCCAAGGCACCGTGAGCAGCCGCGTCGAAACACCGTTCAAGCGTGAGTCTGCCGCCGTTCTGGCACAGGCCGTAGCCGGCATCGATGGGCCTATCAAATCAATCACCGTACAGGCAGGTGCGACACTTTGGGCGATAGCGCGGGATAGATATGGCGATGGTACGCTTTATCTGCGGGTGGTTGAGGCCAATGGCGACACGATACGTAATCCCGATCTGATTTATCCTGGACAGGTGTTTGATTTGCCAAACTAAGGTGGTCCTTGGGCGATAGACATTCTATGTAGTGAATGCACCGCATAGGAACTTCCATGACCGCTGACAGAGCCCGACCCAACCCGAACGCTACCCCCAAAAAAGAAGCTGTGACCGAAGAAGAGATTGCCGCTGAACAAGAGCGCCAATCCTCGTTGCGGGTGCTGCGTAAAGTTGCACCATATCTCTGGCCTGCGGACATGCCGTGGGTGCGCAAGCGTGTCGTCTGGGCGATGCTGGCGCTGATTGTCTCCAAGCTGGTAATTGTGGCAACACCGCAATTCTACCGCGGTGCCGTAGACGCGCTTGCGGGTGAGGGCGTGCCGATGTTTGCGCTCGGCGCGATCAGCCTTACCGTAGTCTACGGGATTGCCCGCATGATGGGCGTCGGGTTCCAGCAATTGCGTGATGCGATCTTTGCCCGTGTGGCACAGCGTGCCTTGCGGATGTTGGCCCTTGAGACATTCAACCACATTCACCGCCTCTCAATGCGCTATCACATGACGCGCAAAACAGGCGGCCTGAGCCGTATCATCGAACGCGGTGTAAAAGGCGTCGACTTCCTGCTGCGCTTTTTGCTGTTCAGCATCGGTCCGCTCATCCTTGAGTTGCTGCTGATCGGGATCATCCTCACGGTGCAATTCGACGCGAGCTATATGCTGGTCGTGGCGGTGACCATCGCCCTTTATGTCTGGTTCACATTTGCCGTGACCGAGTGGCGGGTAAAATTACGCCGCCAGATGAACGATCAGGACACCGACGCCAATCAAAAGGCAATCGACAGTCTACTCAACTATGAAACTGTAAAATATTTCGGCGCGGAGCAGCGTGAAGCCTTTCGCTATGATGGCGCGATGGAGAAATACGAGGAAGCGGCGATCAAGACGAACTACTCGCTCGCCTTCCTGAACTTTGGCCAAGCGGTGATTATTACTGCAGGTCTGATTGCCGTTATGGTGATGGCCGCAATCGGCGTGCAAAACGGTGAGCTGACCGTGGGCGAATTTGTGATGATCAACGCCTATATGATCCAGATCACTGTGCCGCTGAACTTCCTCGGGACGGTGTACCGTGAGATCAGGCAGTCCTTGGTGGATATGGGGCAGATGTTTGATTTGCTGGAACAGCCCTCCGAGGTGACGGACAAACCCGACGCTGTCGAGCTGAAGGTTACGGGCGGGCAGGTAGAACTCGACAACGTGCAGTTTGCCTATAACGAGGACCGTCAGATCCTTAACGGTGTGAGCCTTGTGGCCGAGCCGGGTGAAATGATTGCGATTGTCGGCTCTACGGGATCGGGCAAGTCGACGATCGGACGGCTGTTGTTCCGCTTTTACGATGTGCAGGGCGGCAGTGTGCGCATTGACGGCCAGGACGTGCGCGACGTGACCCAAAACTCGCTGCACCGCCAGATCGGTGTGGTGCCTCAGGATACCGTGCTGTTCAACGATACCATCGGGTATAACATCGCTTACGGTCGTGATGGCGCGACCCAAGCGGAGATTGAGGCCGCGGCCCAAGCAGCCCAAATCCACGACTTCATCAAGAGCTTGCCAGAGGGCTATGATACCTCCGTAGGGGAACGTGGGCTCAAGTTGTCGGGCGGTGAGAAGCAGCGTGTGGGCATTGCACGCACCTTGCTCAAGGACCCGCCTATATTGCTGTTGGACGAGGCGACAAGTGCGCTTGATAGCGAGACAGAGCACGAGATACAGGACGCGCTGCGCCAAGCAGGTCAGGGGCGCACCGTCATCACCATCGCCCACCGTCTGAGCACGATTGCAGAGGCGGACCGTATTATTGTGCTGGAGAAGGGTGTGGTCGTGGAGCAGGGTGCCCACGATGATCTGCTTACGAAAAATGGACGTTATGCCCAGCTCTGGTATCGCCAGCAAAACGAAGAGTGATCCCGCAGTCAGGCCCGCCCGATAGGCGGACCTGAAGATATTTTTGTGCATGCGCCCGTGTCACGGTGAGTGCTCTGGAACAGGCAGGCGTGTTTTGCTGCGGCGTTACTCCGCTGCGACCGCTTTGCCTGTCAGCTTGTCGAGCGCTCCGGTCATCATCTTGAGATAGGCGGCATCAGCGGGCAGGCCGTGGTCTGCGACAAGGCTGTTCGGGGCATGATATGTCACATGCACCACACCTTCGGAATCGGCATAGGCCAGAACGCGCAGGGGCAGGTCAAGGCCTGCAGTTTGCGCATCCTGCATCGCGGGGGTGCCCAGTTTCGGGTTTCCGAAAATCAGCAACTGGGTCGGGCGTAATTCTTGTTCGACCTTCATTGCACCGGCAGCGTGATCGACACGTGCAAATACCGTTGCACCCGCCGCAGTCACCGCAGCTTCGAGCCGGTCCATGGTTTCTGAGACGGAATGGGGGCTGGTCTTGGCGATCATCTCGGCATGTGCGGGGGCGGTGAGGGCTGCAATGCTCAAAACAGCGACAGCGGTCAGGTTCTTGAAGGGAAGAGGCATAGTGAATCCTTTTATAAAATACCAACATTGCAAAGCATAAGGCCCCCCGTAATCAATGCGAGGGGCCTTGTGTAACAATCAGGTGATGGTGCGTTATTCCGCCGGTTGGTTCGGCGTTACAGGGCGTGTCAGATCAAGAGTTTCGTCGCTCCACAGCAACTCGCCCGTGCGCGACCGCTTTGCCTCGCGCTGGAGCGCCCAGTCCCGTGCTGCGCGGCTGGCGCGGCCCATGGACATGCGCGCAAGAAGCTGTGCAATCCAGCCGACATAGGTGCTTGCCCAGACGCGGATCGCCAACAATGACGGCGTCAGGACCAGCGTGAGAACGGTCGCCACACCAAGGCCAAAGACAACAGCTGTTGCCAACTGCTTCCACCACAAGGCGGTGGGGCTGTCGATTGTATAACCGCCTTCGGCAAAATTGAGCGAGAGGCCGAACATCATTGGTGCAAGGCCCGCCATGGTGGTGATCGTGGTGAGTAATACAGGTCGGATACGCGCCTGCGCCGTGCGAATGATCGCCTCAACACGTGGCATATACTGGCTCAACTCCTGATAGGTATCGATCAGGATAATGTTGTTGTTCACCACAATGCCAGCAAGGGCCACAATCCCCGTCCCTGTCATAATGATCGAGAAGGTCTGGTCCATGACTAGCATACCGATCAGCACTCCTGCAGTGGACAGAACCACAGCAACTAGAACCAAAACAGCGTTGTAAAAGGAGTTGAATTGCGCCAGCAGGATGATGAACATCAGGCCAAGGGCTGCGGTAAATGCGGAGCTGAGAAACGCCTGACTGTCCGCCTGATCTTCCTGATCACCAGTCCATTCATACGAAATCCCGTCGGGAAGGTCCGCCGTTTCGATCCATTTTGTGATCTCAGCAATCCGTTCGTTCGCGTTGACGGGAACAAGGCGTAGCTTTTGGGCAGAATAGTCTTCCTGCAAGTTCAGATCAGCGGCGGCCGCAGTGCGGTCAGTGATCTTGTACCGTGTTCCTTCAGCGTCGTGGAAGTCATAATCTTCCCCCGCAGGGCGTAATGTGGCAAGGGTAACTGCTGCAGCGGGATCCCCTCCTGCGCGGGTTGCGGCGACGATCTTCATCAAGCCGGGGGTCACATCTGCCTTCACATCCATATAGCGTTGCTGGTCGATGCGGCTGATCTCGGCCAGTTTTGGGACAGGAGTGCGTGTGATAAAGTTCGAGAGAGGGATTAACCCGTCAGGCGTACGTACTTTCAGCGTATCAAGTGTTGAGAGCAAGCGGTCCTCCTCAGGGAGGCGAACACGTATCTCGATCTCTTCGTCCGAGGTGTCTACCCGCATAGTGTCCAGCAGCAAACCGCGTGTCACAAGCTGAACCATGGCGCCGACACTCAGCACATCCGCGCCGTATTGGCCTGCCTTCTCCACATCAACGTCGATTTGCCAGTCGATGCCGGGCAGGGGGCGCGTGTCTTCAATCAGAACCAACCCCGGCACGTCATCAAAATGCGCACGCGCCATGGCAGTCGCTTCCACCAGATGGTCAAAGCGGTCGCCCTTGAAGCGCAGGTGCACAGGCTTGCCCGAGGCAGGACCACGGTCAAGCGAGAGCACTTCAATCTGAATTCCAGGGATATTTGACAACTGCTCGGTCAGTTCTGCGATGATGATGTCCCCGTCGAGTTCAGGGTTCATCATGCGGTCTTCCCACGCGATTGTTTCGAACTGGATTTGCCCGACAAGGTCTTTGGGCGCTTGGGAGCCGCCTGTGTTACTGTCCAATCCGCCCTCGCCAGCAAAGGCAAATGCAGTTGCGATACCGGGGTGTGCAATGACGACTTCTTCGGCCTCCCGCAGCAGATCGTCCTTCTCATTCAGTGAGAGGTTCCCACGGGCAAGGACATAAACAATGGCCTGCTCGGGCTCGGATTCCACAAAGAATTCAACCCCTTTGGAGTTGTTGGAGAAGTAAATTACCGTCGTGCCGACAAAGACAAACACCGCGCCCGCCATGACAAGAGGCATCACCGGATTGCCCGCGATGAACTCGATCACACGGCCAAATCGCGAGCGTTTGTATCCTGCGTTGATGCGGTTGCTTTCCTTGCGGAACAGCTTGGATGCCAACCACTGACCCCATTTGCCAAAACGCGTGAGAATGGCAAAAACGGCAAGCAAGAACAGCATGAACCCGCCAAGTGCGAGCAAGAGAACTGCAACGCCGATGAGGACAAGGCCGAACACTTTGATAAAGGTGGGGATAACTGACGATAGCAGGTCAAGACCGTCCATGGCGGTAAACTGTGCGCCGATCCAACCGAACAAGGTGCCAGAGGCCAGCAAAGACAACGCAGGAACGATCATGGCGAATGCGGCAGGAAATAGCAGGATGTGCAGGTACCACGGCAGGCTTGCAATACGCTCCATATTTGCGGCCATCCACTGCTCTAGACGGCCCGTGACACCGCCCATAACAGGAAGATAAACAAGCGCCACGACCAGCGAGGCGGAGAGCACAAAAATCAGGGTGACAGGCAACATGCCCATGAATTGCCCAGGGACGCCGGGCCAGAACAGCATCGGCAAAAAGGCGCAAAGCGTGGTCGCTGTAGAGGAGATCACAGGCCAAAACATCCGCTTGGCGGATTCCACATAGGCGGCCATCGGGCCTGCGCCTTCTTGTTGTTTCTGGTCGGCGTATTCGACCACAACAATCGCGCTATCCACCAGCATTCCCACAGCTAGAATAAGGCCAAACATCACGATGTTGGAAATCGAAATCCCCATGAGCGCAAGAAAGGCGAAACACAGCAGAAACGATGTTGGAATGGCAAAACCGACCAACAATGCCGCACGGATACCGAGGGCGGCAAGCACCACGATCATCACCAGCGCAATCGCGGTGAAAACAGAACCCAAAAGCTGCTGCACCATGCTGTCGACAACGCGGCTTTGATCGTTCGAAGTGCCCACTTCAACGGCTGCTTTCAACTCATCCGGCCACTGCGCACTGGCCTCTGCGACGGCAAGTTTCACCGCGGATGCGGTATCAATGAGGTTGAAACCTTTGCGCTTGACCACTTGGAGCGCCACGGAGGGTTCACCATCAAAACGCGCTGTTCCAAGACGATCCTCAAACGTCAGGTGGATTTCCGCGAGATCACCCAGCGTGACCACACGGTCGCCGTTGGTTTTGACAGGCAAGTTATAAACGTCGCGCGGATCATCAAAGCTGGATGGAATTTTCACCGCGAAAGAGCCAGAGCGGCTCTCGACTTCGCCTGCTGCGATCAACTGGTTGTTGTTCTGGACGGTCTGGATCAACTCATTGGCGGTAACGTCATAGGATTCCAGCTTGAGCGGATCGATCAGCACTTCGAGCATTTCGTCGCGGTTGCCTGCGATACCCGCCTCAAGAACGGCTTCCATACCTTCAAGATCATCCTGAAGCTGCTTTGCATAGCGTGCCATGGTCCGTTCGGGGACTGGGCCTGTAAGATTGACGATAATGATGGGAAATTCGGAGAAGTTTATCTCGTTGATGGAATAGGTTTCCGCGCCGTCCGGAAACTGGGACTCGGCAGTGCCCATAGCATCGCGTACATCTGCGATGATGGAAGTTTTGTCCCAACCGAATTCAAACTCCAGTGCCAGACCTGCATAGTTCTCTGCGGCGGTGCCTGTCATGGTTTTCAGGCCGTCCAAGTCGCTCAGCTCGGTCTCCATCGGCTTGAGCAGGAGTGTCTCCGCATCCGATGCAGAAATACCGGGAAAGGGGACAGAGACAAAAAGCGCGGGGATTTCGATGTCGGGCTCACCCTCTTTGGGCAGGGTGGTATAGGCATAAGCCCCGACAACGAGACTCAGCAGGATAAAGGCGAGAACCATCCGTGCACGAGAGGCGGCCCAATCAACGATACCTGTCATTGTGTCACCTCACGCATGGTCGGTGCAACTTCGACACCCTCGACCACATACTCCTGACCTACAACGATGATGTTCGCCTCTTGGGGCAGGCCTGTGACCCATGCGCCGTTGATCGTATCGCGCACCAAATTGATTTCGTGGAACTCGACGATGTTGGCATCATCCACCAGCCTAAGACCCAACGCACCCTCGTCATTGAGGGTCAGTGCGCTTTGCGGCACCAGATGGGCATTTGCCCCAGCGGACGAAATCAGGATTTCAGCGGTTTGACCGTCGCGGATTGCAAGATCGGGATTTGGTACTTCGATTTCGGTAAGGAAAGTCCGCGTTGTGGGATCGGAAGAGCGCGATACGAACGTGACCCGTCCCTGCACTTCGCCGCCACCAGCAGCAAGGCGCGCGCCTGCAATGGCACCAACCTGCACGCGGTTTACCTGCGCTTCTGGGATGAAGCCGACCAATTTAATCGGGTTCAGCTGTACAATCGTGGCGCAAAGTGCGCCGGGCTGCAGCAAGGAGCCAAGCTCGGCTGTGTCACTCTCGAGCAGTCCTTTGAACGGAGCCTTGATCACCAGACGGGCAAGTTCCGCTTCAGCGCTGGCAATAGCGGCTTGCGCCCCCTCGATGCCAGAGCGTGCTGCACTCAGCCCTGATTGGGCCGAGCTGACGCCTGCTTGGGCTGTGGCCACCGCTGCATCAGAACTCGCGACGCGGGAGGTCGAGGCAAACCCATCTTCTTTCAAGCGGGAGGAGGCGTTCTGGTTAATCTTGGCTTCTTCAAGGCGGGCTTGGGCTTCTTGCACACGGGCTTCTGCTTCGGGGACGCGCGATTGTGCTTCGGCCAGTTGCGCCCGTGCTTGGCTCAGCGCAGCACTGCGCGTACCTTCATCCAGTTTACACAAGATTTGACCAGCTTCGATTAACGTGCCTTTGCGCAGTGGCTCTGAAACGACAACGGCAGAAGTTTCGGCGCGCACATCAACTTGGCGAGCGGCGGCTGTTTGTCCGCGCAACACAACGGCGCTGTCGATATTTTGCCCCATTACTTTCTGCACGACAACCTTTACGCGTTTATCTGCAAGCTTGGCGTTCAGCGTATTTGCGGTGGCAGGCTCGGCTGTGACTTCCTCTTTACTCATGCCGAAGAACGCCATGAGCGTTGGACGCTCAAGCACTGCCATATAAAGAAGAACCGCCAGTGCAATGGCAGCAAGAATTGGAAAAATACGCATGCGAAGCCTCGTCTATTGCGACGGCGCAGAGGGAGATGCGACATACATCCATACAAAAGCCCGTCTTTGCGCTCTATGTAGTGCAACAAGCCGGCGCTGGACAGTTCACAACCCGTTTTTTTTCACACAGTATATATGCGTACCAGTAGGCGATGCATTTGTAGGCAGTCCCTTGGCCCTTGGCTTGGACCTATAGCTCCGCTAAGAGGGGCGAAACGCATTGAGACAAAGGCCAAAGCCGGATGAGTAATAGCGACGGATTTATTGAAGAAGTCACAGAAGAGTTGCGCCGTGACCAGATGATGGCAACGCTCAAGCGGTATGGCTGGATAGCCGTCTTGGTGGTGTTGCTGATCGTTGGTGGTGCTGCATTTTCAGAATATCGCAAGGCACAGACGCGCGCGCAGGCCGAAGGGTTGGGCGATGCCATCCTTTCCGCATTGAACAATGACGATGCCGCCGCAAGAGTTGCTGGATTACAAAGTGTCGAGGCAGGCAGTGCGCAGGCATCTGCCATGCTGGCGCTGCTTACGGCCTCTGAGCAATTGGCCGCAGATGATCTTGAAGGCGCAATTGCGAATTTGAACACGGTTGCGATTAACGGTGAAATTCCGCTGATTTATCGCCAGATCGCCCAATTCAAAGCGCTGACCCTTCAGTCCGATACAATGCCTGCCGCCGAGCGCAAGCAGGGGTTTGAGGCGCTTGGCGCTGCGGGGAGTAATTTGAGCTTGCTTGCGCAAGAGCAGCTTGCCCTTATCGCCATTCAGGAAGGTGACGTCGAAAGTGCGATTGCGACATATCAGGCCGTGCTGAGCGATGCGGGTGTGACACCGGACTTGCAACAACGCGCATTGCAGGTGATTGTAGCGCTGGGCGGGGAGCCTGAACTGAACGGTACCCCAACCGACGAGAATAACGGATAAGAATGCTGACATTTGATCGTTGCAAGGCGCAGCGACGGGGAGAGGCAGACCAGAGTGAGCAGGCCATGACAGAATTTCGTACCCCATCGCACCCAAAGCGCTCAGTCGCGTCGCGTGCCTTCTTTGTTGGTATCCTTGGGGCCGCGACATTCCTCTCTGCATGTGCCGAACCCGAAATTGTTTTGCCGGGCCAGCGCGAAAACGTCCGCTCTGTACTTCAGGATCAAGGGGACACGGCGCAAGAGCAAGGCGCGTTCGAGGGCAATAGCAACCGCGCAATTTCACTTCCTGCTGCACGCGCAAATGCGGAGTGGTCCCAGACGTTCGGCAGCCCTGCCAACCGCGTGGTCCATCCCGCGCTCGGTGGGAGCCTGACCCTCCAGTGGGCCGCGAATATCGGCGAAGGCGATAGCCGCAAACATCGCATTACGGCTGATCCTGTTGTAGCAGGCAACCGCATCTTCACACTTGACGCACAATCGGTTGTTTCGGCGACATCCATTGCGGGTGCTACTTTGTGGCAGGCTGATTTGCGCCCTGCGCGTGATCAAGCAGGGGATGCCAGCGGTGGCGGCCTCGTTGTCGCGGGAGATACTGTTTATGTCTCCATCGGATTTGGCGTCTTGGCTGCGCTCGATGCAAACACGGGTGCTGTGCGTTGGACACAGCAGCTGGATGCGAGCGGCTCAGGCACGCCCACGGTTTCAGGCGATTTGGTCTATGTGACAGCTGGCGACAACACCGGCTGGGCCGTGAATCGCAAGGATGGCACAGTTGAATGGCAGATCGGCTCAACGGGTGATACCAATAACGTTCTGGGCGCACCCGCACCCGCGCTCACCGATGATCTGGCGATATTCGCCTTTGGCTCTGGCGAAGTGCAGGCCGTGTTCCGTCGGGGCGGGTTGAACCGATGGGATGCTTCGGTGCTTGGCAAGCGTCGCGGTCGCGCATTGAGCAATGTCTCTGACGTTACAGCAGCACCTGTTGTGTCGGGTGACCGTGTTTATGTCGGCAACCAGTCAGGCCGCATTGCCGCCCTTGATGTGGCATCTGGCGCACGTGTCTGGACTGCCCGCGAAGGGGCGATTGGTCCTGTCTGGCCTGTTGGTGGCAGTGTGTTTGCGGTTAGTGATTTAAACGAGTTGATCCGCCTTGATGCTGCTGATGGTTCAAAAATTTGGGGTGTAGAGCTGCCGAACTTTGTAAAGCGCAAGCCGCTCAAGCAAAGTCGGGTTGTTGCACATCACGGCCCAATCGTTGCGGGCGGCCGTGTGATCATCGCCTCTGGAGATGGTCAGTTGCGCAGCTTCGATCCTACTAATGGCGCGCTTGTATCTTCGGCAGAAATTCCCGGCGGTGCAACATCGGCACCTGTTGTTGCGGGTCGCACGCTTTATGTTGTGTCCAAAAACGGTCAATTGCTCGCCTATCGCTAGGCCTCGTTTGAGACAGGGCTTTCACAGTCACGTGCTTTGGGCTATGGCGCAGGTCTAACCCTGCTCGGAGCGTAACCATGTCCTTCACCCTCGCAATCGTGGGCCGTCCCAATGTGGGCAAATCCACGCTGTTCAACCGCCTTGTCGGCAAACGCCTTGCTCTGGTCGATGACCAGCCCGGTGTGACGCGCGATTTGCGCGAGGGTGCCGCGCGTTTGGCCGACTTGCGCTTTACCGTGATTGACACAGCGGGTCTGGAAGAAGTGACCGATGACAGTCTTCAGGGCCGGATGCGCCGCCTGACAGAGCGTGCGGTTGATATGGCCGATATTTGTCTCTTCATGGTCGATGCTCGGGTGGGAATCACCCCGTCCGATCTCGTATTCGCCGACATTTTACGCAAACGCTCGGCCCATGTGATTTTGGTGGCGAACAAGGCAGAAGGCAACGCTGGAGAAGCAGGCTTTCTGGAGGCCTACGGGCTGGGGTTGGGCGAACCGATCCGTTTGTCTGCCGAACACGGCGAAGGTTTGACCGATCTTTACACTGTTCTAATGCCGCTTGCTGATGGTTTCGCGGAATCGCGTCCTGATGACGGCCCCGAGACGGATGTCGATCTGAGTGAAGAAGACGGCGATGATATGGATGCGGTCCCGGTGCCAACCCGCGCCAAGCCATTGCAGGTTGCTGTCGTAGGCCGTCCGAACGCTGGTAAATCCACGCTGATCAATCAGATCGTAAAAGAGGACCGCTTGTTGACGGGACCCGAGGCGGGAATCACCCGCGATGCGATATCCTTGATCACCGAGTGGGACGGCGTGCCGATGCGTATCTTTGATACGGCAGGCATGCGCAAAAAGGCGAAAATTCAGGAAAAGCTGGAAAAGCTGAGCGTTAGTGACGGCCTACGTGCGGTTAAATTTGCTGAAGTCGTCGTTGTCTTGCTTGATGCTGAAATTCCGTTTGAGCAGCAGGATTTACGCATTGCCGATTTGGCAGAGCGCGAAGGCCGTGCTGTTGTCATCGCGGTGAATAAATGGGACGTCGAGGAAGACAAACAGGGCAAGCTGAAAGAGCTCAAAGAGAGCTTTGAACGGTTGCTGCCCCAATTGCGTGGGGCTCCACTCATTACGGTTTCTGCAAAAACGGGCAGGGGGCTAGACCGTTTGCAACAGGCCATCATGCGCGCCTACGATATGTGGAACCGCCGCGTGAGCACCGCGCAGCTCAACCGCTGGCTTGCGGGTATGCTGGAGGCGCATCCGCCCCCCGCGCCGCAAGGTAAACGAATCAAGATGAAGTATATGACGCAGGCCAAAACGCGGCCTCCGGGATTTGTTGTGATGTGTAGCCACCCGGACAAAGTACCAGAAAGCTATAGCCGCTATTTGGTGAACGGTTTGCGCATTGATTTTGACATGCCCGGCACACCCATCCGTCTATGGATGCGCGGCCAGTCCGATGCCAACCCGTATAAGGGTCGCAAGAAGGCACCACCGTCAAAATTGCGTAAACACGTAGGCGGCAAGCCCAACGACGGCAGCAGGTAGTCGGGTTCTCTGAAAGAAAACGGAACGGAATTTTTTAAAATTCCTGCTCCTTCAGATTGCGTTACGTATCGCTTTGGATGTTGGTAGCAAGAGCGCAATTGCGCCACCGGCGGCCAGCGCGGCAACCGTCATGTTGCCCGTTGCAATGTTCTGCACAACCACAGCAATCAGCGCCCAGATCACAGCGATGCCATAGGTCGGCGCGCGCTTAAGCTGGCTTTGCACAGCAGACGCGATGACGAGCGCGAGAAAGATCGCTCCAAGTGCGGCTGTTGTCTCACTTGTGTAACCGTATCCAGCGGCCAGCAAACCCAGAGACACGCAAGATGCCGCACTGAGCCAACCTGCGTATAGGCCGAGTGGAAGGGCGGCGAACCATTTGTCCTCCAAAGGGCTGCGAAACAGCGCGATGAGCGCTGAGATAAGCATGATCCAGATCAGCACTGCCGCCCAGACAGGGCTGGCAACAGCAGCGGCAAGCCAAATCGAGCCAACAGCCAGCGACGGCATCAGCGCAACGCGCATGGGGTGCCACGCCGCATCGTCACGCCGTTTCCAAACGCCATAGCCCATTCCGATAATGAGCCAAAGATAGATAAGCCCCCAAATCGCAAAGGCGTAGCCCGCAGGCTGCACGGCGGGATTGTCCTGCGGGACAGGGAACTGGTCGGGATCAAAGCCGCCGAAATCAGGCACAAAGGCGGGCGAAGCAGCAAACAAGACTGCAAGAATAAACACTAAAATCGCGGCGAGGGGACGTGACATGGGGACCTTTCTGGTCAAAACTATGCGTTGCTACCCGACATATAGCACAAAGGAATTTTGCCAATGGCACGGATCGCTATTTTTTGCGACGGCACGTGGAACAGCCCCACGATGAAGCAACCGACCCATGTGGTGCGCCTGTATCAACATACTCGCCGCACCAACGCACAGCACGCCCATTATTTCGAGGGCGTTGGGACGGGCGGGGGCGAGGTCAACTTCTTCGCCAAAGCGCTTATGAAGGTTGGCGGCGGCGCATTTGGCTGGGGGCTGAATGAAAACATTAAGCAAGCATATGCGGCACTGTGTGATCAATATGAGGCGGGAGACGAGATTTTTATCTTTGGCTTCTCGCGCGGCGCGTACACTGCACGTTCGCTTGCGGGGATGATCCGAAAATGTGGAGTTGTAGCGGACCCAACCCCCGATGCATTAGACGAGGCTTTCCGCCTGTACCGCAAACCGGGGATCGAGAACCACCCCGATGCGCTGCATGTGCTGCAAGAGCGGCGCAAGCTGTCGCCGCGGTTTGCCACATCGGATCAGGATATGAACTGGCGTTCTGTGACGCCGTGGCGCAATGATCCTGCGCAGATGCACAAGGTCGAGATTGCCTATATGGGTATTTGGGATACTGTTGGCTCCTTGGGTGTGCCAGCACCGCTGCTGGGGCCTGTGGCAACGGTCTGGAACAGTAAATACCGTTTCCACGATACGTTGCTTACCTCAATGGTGAAGTCAGCGCGTCATGCCGTGGCTTTGGACGAGCGGCGCGTTTTCTACCGTCCCGCGCTTTGGGATAATCTTGAGGCGTCGCGCGGCCATGCTGGTCTGAACAAGGGCGACCGGAGCGAAGCACGCCGTTATCAGCAGGTCTGGTTTACGGGGACACATGCGATCGTTGGCGGCTCTGCCCCCAAAGCGCGTGCGCTGACGGGACAGTCGATGCTTTGGATTGCCGAAGGGGCGCAAAAGGCAGGACTGGACATAAACATAGACGATCTGCTCGACCGTGTCCCCGATCCGATGGCCGACAGTCATACGCTGAGCCAGCCGCCGTGGCTTTATACCGTCGCGGGCAATCTGCTGAAATGGCGCAAAGGGCCAGGCCATCCTATTGACTTGCATATCAGTGCGGACCAGCGTGTCAAAGGGCGCAGGGATTACCGTCCGCGTTCGCTCAAGAGCCTGTTGCCTCATCTGTTTGGCGACGCGCCAGCGCCAAAACCGCCAAACGAGCGGGATGAGCCGGGACGCTAAGCGCCCCGACTGCCACTCTTAGACGAGCGTGCCGTCGAGACCCAATGTCGTTTTGCCGCCAAGATAGGGCGCAAGCACAGCGGGCAGGACAACTGTGCCGTTTTCTTGCTGGCCGTTCTCCAGAACCGCAATCAAGCAGCGACCGACCGCAAGGCCGGAACCGTTGAGCGTGTGAACAAACTGCGGCTTGCCACCGTCGGCAGGCTTGAACCGTGCATTCATGCGGCGGGCCTGAAAATCACCCGTGGTCGAGACCGAGCTGATCTCGCGGTAGGCATCCTGTCCGGGCAACCATGCCTCAATGTCATAAGTGCGGCGTGCGCCAAAACCTGTATCGCCCGAGCACAAAAGAACAGTGCGGTAAGGAATACCAAGTTTCTCCAGAATACCTTCGGCACAGGCCAGCATGCGCTTTTGCTCCGCGTCAGACTCCTCAGGCAGCGTGATAGAGACCATCTCGACTTTTTCGAACTGGTGCTGACGCAGCATGCCTGATGTATCACGACCCGCAGAGCCTGCCTCGGAACGGAAGCACAGCGTATGCGAGGTCATGCGCCGTGGCAGGTCTGCTGCCTCAAGCGTGTCACCCGCAACCGTATAGGTCAGCGGTACTTCGGACGTAGGCACAAGCCACATGCCCTCAGTCGTCTGGTAGCTGTCATCGCCGAATTTTGGCAACTTATCCGTGCCATACATCGCCTCGTCGCGTACCAACACGGGCGAGTTCACTTCTGTTAGGCCGTTCTCATCCACATGGGTGTCGAGCATGAACTGCGCCAGCGCACGGTGGATGCGGGCCACCCCGCGCTTGAGCATAACAAACCGCGCACCAGAGGTTTTGGCCGCAGTCTCGAAATCCATTGAGGCAGCAACGCTGTCCAGATCGTAGTGTTCTTTGGGCGCAAAAGCGAACGACGGTAGATCGCCCCATTTCTTCACTTCGACATTTTCTGTCTCGTCCGCACCCTCTGGCACATCATCGGCCAGCACATTGGGAATACGCGACAGCATATCGGTCAGCTTTGCATCAAGCTCCTTGGCTTCGGTCTGCATTGCGGCCACTTCGGCCTTCTTGTCGGAGACCAGTGCACGCAAACGCTCGAATTCTGCATCGTCGCCTTTGGCCTTGGCAGCGCCTACTTGCTTGGAGGCGGCGTTCTGGTCCGCTTGCGCCGCTTCCGCCGCCTGAATTTTGGCACGCCGTGCTGTATCAAGCTCTAGGATCGAGGAGGACAGCGCCGCATCGCCGCGCCGCGCAAGAGCGGCGTCAAAAGCATCGGGGTTGTCGCGTATGGCACGAATGTCATGCATGGTCGTATCCTCCATCAAAAGATCTTTGCGGGCCGTATGAGTGACTCGCATGGGCCGCGTTATGACCCATTATATGGCAGCGGCATAGAGGGGCTGCTAAATCTCCGCAATAGGCCCGATATTAGGCCCTGCGGTACCTTGCAAAGCGCGCAACCCGCGCATAGGTTCCTGCCAACTTCAGACACGACTTGCGATCATGGGGCAGCCCCGCGCGAGACCCATATAAAAGGACCACTCCATGTCAGGCATCGAGCAATTTATCCCGCTGATCCTTATCTTCGGTATCATGTATTTCCTTCTGATCCGCCCCCAGCAGAAAAAGCTCAAGGATCATCAGGCGATGGTCGCAGCGCTGCGCCGTGGGGATCAGGTTATCACCCAAGGTGGCATTATCGGTAAAGTGGTTAAGGTCAAAGATGATGGTGAGCTTGAGCTTGAAATTGCAGACGGTGTCAAAGTCCGTGTGATCCAGAGCACCATCGCGACCGTGATCAACAAGACCGAACCGGCCAAGTAAACCCACCACACGACCAAGACAAAGGCGGGCGACATGCTCCAGATATCCGTATGGAAACGCATCGCCATTTGGCTGACCTGCGCAGTTGGCATCTTTTTGGCGATGCCCAATGGGTTTTACACAGTCGTCGAGGGCCACAATGACGCTGTTAAAGAGATCGAGTTGTCAGGTGCGACGCCCGAATTGGAAGCGCAGCGTGGCTTGTGGCCTGACTGGCTGCCCAACCGTCTCGTAAATCTGGGCCTTGATCTGCGCGGTGGTGCGCATCTTCTGGCCGAAGTGCGGGTTGAGGACGTTTACGCTGCACGGCTTGAGGCGATGTGGCCCGAAGTGCGCGATGCGGTGCGTGGACTGACGCCTGTCAATTTGCAACAATCCGCACCAACCGAGCTGAAAGTCCGACTGACCGATCCGAGCAAAATGGCCGAGGCAATGGCGGTGGTACGCAGCCTTGGTCGTCCGGTGCAGACCCTTACAGGTGCAGGGGCCAATGACATCAACGTAAGCGGCGATGATGGAATCATCACAGTTGTGTTGTCCGAGGCAGAAAAAAGCGCAACCGACGAACGCACGATGCAGCAGTCGCTCGAAATTATTCGTCGTCGTATCGATGAGGTCGGCACGCGGGAGCCTACAATTCAGCGTCAAGGCACTGAGCGTATCCTTATCCAAGTACCGGGCATCGGTTCTGCAGCCGAGCTCAAAGAGATCATCGGTACCACAGCGCAACTCACCTTTAATCCAGTGATCCGGCGTAGCACCGACGCGTCCGAGCGTCCGGGCATCGGAAACGAGATTGTCCCATCGTTGGACCAACCGGGTGTATTTTACGTTATAGAGAGTGCGCCGGTTGTGACCGGTGAAGAGCTTGTCGATGCGCAGCCGAGCTTTGACCAGAATGGCGCTCCTGCCGTAAGTTTCCGTTTTAATACAACGGGTGCGCGTAAATTTGGGGACTACACTGCCGAGAATATCGGCTCGCCCTTTGCCATCGTTCTTGATGATGAAGTGGTGAGCGCACCAACGATCCAGAGCCACATTCCGGGCGGGTCGGGCATCATTACTGGTAACTTTGCCGTTGAGGAATCGACGCGGCTGGCGGTTTTGCTGCGGGCAGGGGCCTTGCCTGCGCAGCTTGACTTCCTTGAGGAACGCACGATTGGTCCAGAGCTGGGTCAAGACAGTATTGACGCGGGTAAGATCGCGACTGTGGTCGCATTCTCGCTGGTGCTGTTTTTTATGTTCGCAGCCTACGGGTTGTTTGGTCTGTTCGCCAATATCGCACTAATCATCAACGTGGCGTTGCTGTTCGGCTTGCTGAGCCTGATCGGCGCCACGCTGACCTTGCCTGGTATTGCGGGGATTGTTCTGACCGTCGGTATGGCGGTGGATGCCAACGTGCTGATCTTTGAGCGTATCCGCGAGGAGCTCAATACCGCCAAAGGACCTGCACGCGCGATCGAGCTTGGCTATGAGAAGGCCCTGAGCGCTATTCTGGATGCGAATATCACCACCTTCATTACGGCGGTGATCCTGTTCGCTATGGGCTCCGGCCCTGTGCGCGGCTTTGCGATTACGCTGGGCCTTGGTATTCTCACGTCGGTCTTTACGGCGATCTTTGTAACACGTCTGATAGTGGTCATCTGGTATGAGCGCCGCCGTCCCAAAACGATAGAGCTTTGATATGCGCCTGAGACTGGTCAAACAAAACACAAGTTTCGATTTCTTTACCCGTTGGAAGCTGTGGCTGGGGATTTCTGGCATCATGGTGCTGGTCGCGGCGGCGTCCTTCCTGATCCAAGGGCTGAATTTCGGCATCGATTTCCGCGGCGGGACAACCATCCGCACCGAAAGCCCGCGCCCTGTCATCATCTCTGAATACCGTGATGCTATGACCACGCTGGGCCTAGGCGACATTACGATTACCGAAGTTTTTGATCCGACATTCCGCCCCGATCAAAACGTGGCGATGGTACGTATTCAGGCGCAGGATGATCAAGAAGCGGTCACAACCGAACTCATTGAAGCGGTTGAAGGTGCACTTAAGGAAGTGCGGCCTGACATCAAATTCATCTCTGTAGAGTCGGTGGGTCCGAAAGTTTCGGGTGAGTTGATTAATACGGCCATCATTGCGGTGGTTTTGGCGATTGGGGCGGTGCTTATCTACATCTGGCTCAGGTTTGAATGGCAATTTGCTGCAGGGGCCGTTCTGGCGCTCATCCATGATGTTGTTCTCACCATCGGTGTCTTTTCGGAGCTACAAATCCGCTTTGACCTCGCGATTATCGCAGCCTTGCTCACCATTGTCGGCTACTCTCTCAACGATACTGTGGTGGTGTTTGACCGCGTGCGGGAAAATCTGCGCAAATACAAAAACCGTCCCCTGAAAGAGGTCCTCAATATGTCTATTAACGAGACATTGAGCCGGACATTCATGACTTCTGTCACCACATTACTGGCGCTCATCGCGCTGTTTGTGCTCGGCGGTGACGTGATCCGCGGGTTCGTTTTTGCGATGATATGGGGTGTGATTGTAGGGACATACTCGTCAATCTTTGTGGCAACTGCTGCTCTCCTTTACTTCGGAGTGAAGCGGGATTGGTCCAAACCTGATCTAAACGCAGGTAATCAGTACGCAAATATTGATGCCTGACATTCTGGCATCAGCCCTCGCAACTGACGGGCTGATCTGGCTGGTAGTGACAGTGTTTGTGGCAGGGTTGGTGCGTGGATTTGCAGGCTTTGGCTCGGCCATGATTATTATGCCGGTTGCCAGCTCCGTTCTTTCCCCTGTCGAGGCGGTGATTTTCTTGATCTGTGCAGAATTGGTAGGACCGTTGCCCAACACTCCTGCGGCATGGCGCGAAGGCACGCCGCGCGAAGTCGGACTGCTGGTACTGGGTGCTGTTATAGCGCTGCCGCTAGGGCTTTGGGCGCTGACCAGCATGGACCCCACAGCGTTTGGCTGGGTTGTATCAATCTCTGTTTTCACACTCTTGGCACTAACCGTCTCGGGCTGGCGCCTAAAAGGTGCGCTTACCCAACGCCTCATCGTTGCAACAGGGGCAGTGGGCGGTTTTATGACGGGCTTTGCGGGCATTCCGGGGCCACCTGTAATCATGCTTTATATGGCCAGCACATTGCCCGTTAAAACCATTCGAGCCAATTTTTTGCTCTATCTAGTAGGCCTTGACCTGATCCTTTTTCCGCTGCTTTGGGCAGTGGGTTTGATGAATTGGCCAATCGCATTTCTTGGGATGCTTGTTGGCGTACCAAACCTCATCGCAAATATGATAGGTGCGCGTCTTTTTGACCCATCGGCAGAGCGCCTTTTTCGCAACGTGGCCTATCTCGTCATTGCGGCATCGGCTATTATCGGGTTGCCGCTTTGGAAAGGGTGAAACATGCGTCACGTTTTTTATCAGGAGATCAGCCATGAGGCTGAATGAGATTGTATTCAACGATGCCAAACCTGTTGAAGGCTATGGCCCCGGTTTCTTCCGTATTGGCGGACAGGTTGTCCACGGGGCGGTGATTGCGGCCCCGTCTGGCACGCGCACGTGGGGCGGTTTTGATGATATTGCAGCGCTCGAAGCGCTTGTAGCTGAAACTGATGTGATTTTCATCGGAACAGGTGCCGAGATTGCACATCTTCCCAAAGGGCTGCGTGCCCAGTTGGAAGAGGCTGGGGTCGGTGTCGAGGCGATGGCTTCTCCTGCTGCCGCACGCACCTATAACGTCTTGCTGAGCGAGGGGCGCCGTGTGGCCCTTGCCATGTTGCCGGTCTAAACGGTGAGCCTGCGCCTCGCAGATATCGCAGTCGCGCGCGGCGGCGTCCCTGTGCTGAGCGGGGTGTCTTTTAACTTGCCTGTCGGCAAGGCGCTTATCCTGCGGGGGCCCAACGGCTCGGGCAAGACGACGCTTTTGCGCACCATTGCTGGGCTTCAGCCGCCCCTTTCGGGAGAGATAGAAGGCGCTGTCGATGCTGTCGCCTATGCAGGCCACGCGGACGGGTTGAAATCGATGTTGAGTGTTGCCGAGAACTTGCAGTTTTGGGCGGCCGTGTATGGCCAGCACGACATTGCTCCTGCGCTTGAAGCTTACGGGCTCGCGCCTTTGGCGGGTCGTTTGACGGGAACGCTGTCTGCGGGGCAAAAACGCCGTGCGGGTCTGGCGCGTCTAATGGTGACGGGGAGGCCTATTTGGATATTGGATGAACCGACAGTATCGCTTGATACTGACGCCGTTACGATGTTTGCGAATGCGGTGCAGCGCCATCTGGCAACAGGTGGTATGGCTTTGCTGGCGACGCATATTGATCTGGGGATTGAGGCTCAGGTGCTGGACGTCGCCCCTCTTCGCGCAGTAGCGAGCGAGCTTCACGGCGCAAGCGACGAGGCCTTTCTATGATCGCTTTACTATTGCGTGACCTTAAATTGGCCCTGAGGGCAGGGGGCGGGTTTGGCCTTGGCCTTGCGTTCTTCTTGATCCTCACGGTGCTGGTCCCATTCAGCGTGGGGCCGCAAAGCGCGCTGCTGTCGTCTATTGCGCCGGGCATTCTGTGGCTCGGAGCACTGCTGGCTTGTCTGCTTTCGCTGGACCGCTTGTTAGCGCTGGATTTTGAGGACGGCACATTGGATGTGCTGGCGACAGCGCCCCTCCCGCTTGAGGCCGCATTGGCTGTAAAGGGGCTAGCGCATTGGATTACAACGGGATTGCCCTTGGTATTGGCCGCACCGTTTTTGGGCGTGCTGCTCAATCTGCCTCCTGAGGGCTTTGGTTGGCTCGTGATTTCGCTACTGCTCGGGACACCTGCGCTGTCAATGATCGGGACCTTTGGTGCTGCGCTCACTGTAGGCATCAAGCGTGGCGGCTTGCTCATGTCGCTCTTGGTGCTGCCGCTTTATGTGCCCACGTTGATCTTCGGTGCGGAGGCCGCGCGACGGGGGGCAATTGGTATGGATGCCGAAACCCCATTGTTCTTGCTCGCAGGGATCAGTCTTGGTTCAATTGCGCTGCTGCCTTTCGCCGCTGCGGCCGCTTTGCGGATGACAATCCGGTGAGAAATCCCTTAACCATTGAGCTCATACACACGGAGTATTAAGTACCTGCTATGTCATTATGGGAATACGCCAATCCGGTGAAATTTTTGGCGCTGAGTGCGCGTGTGCAGCCCTTTGCATGGGGCGCTGCGGCGCTTGGCATTGCTGTTGGCCTAGTCTGGGGTTTCTTCGCGACCCCAGATGACTTCCGCCAAGGGTCCACGATCAAGATCATCTACATTCATGTACCTTCCGCATGGATTGCGATCAACGCGTGGATCATGATGCTGGTTGCGTCCCTGATCTGGCTCGTCCGGCGCCACCATGTCAGTGCTTTGGCCGCAAAAGCGGCAGCCCCCATCGGCCTGGTCATGACAGTTATTGGGCTGCTCACAGGAGCGATATGGGGCCAGCCGATGTGGGGGACATGGTGGGCATGGGACCCGCGCTTGACCTCATTTTTGATCCTGTTCTTGTTCTACCTCGGCTATATTGCGCTGTGGGAAGCAGTCGAAGATCCCGATACCGCCGCTGACCTGACCTCGGTGCTGTGCCTTGTGGGCTCTGTCTTTGCGTTGATGTCACGCTATGCTGTGTTGTTCTGGAGCCAAGGTTTGCATCAAGGAGCGTCCCTCAGCCTTGATAAAGAAGAGAACATCTCGGATGTATTCTGGGTGCCGCTGGTGATTTCGATTGCGGGGTTCACTCTGTTGTTTCTGGCTCTCGTTTTGTACCGCACGGGCACGGAAATCGCTCTGCGCCGCAGCCGCGCCCTAAGCGTTCGATTGGACAGGAACACATGATGCCCGAACTTGGAAAATACGCGACTGAAGTGCTGAGCGCTTATGGTGTGGCGCTTTTGTTGATGGCAGGCCTTGTCTGGCTCAGCCTGCGCCGCGGGTCAAAAGCCCGCGCCGCTCTCAAACAGATAGAGCAGGAGACAGCACGCAATGCCAAAGGTTAGCCCGCTAATGATCGCTCCGCCGCTTATCTTTGCGGCCTTTGTCGGATTGGCGTTTGTGGGGATGTATCGCGATAACCCGAACGGCATGCCTTCCACTTTGGTCGGACAAACAGCGCCCGGCGTGCCAGAGCGTGGCTTAGAGGGCTTTCCCCAAACGACACCTGAAATGTTAGTTGCAGGCGAAGTAACGCTGGTGAATTTCTGGGCCAGTTGGTGCCCGCCTTGCCGCGCCGAGCATCCATCTTTACTAAAAATGAATGCGGAAGGTTTTAATATCATTGGCATGAATTTCAAAGATACCGAACGCGCCGCCACCAAATACCTTATCGACGATGATAGCCCGTTCTCAAGCATTTCGTTCGATCCCGAAGGGCGCAATGCAATCGATTGGGGCGTGACCGCCCCGCCAGAGACATTTATTCTGGACGCGGAGGGGAAAATTCTCTTCCGGTTCGCTGGGCCACTGATTGGTAGTGACTGCGAACAACGGTTCTTGCCAGCGCTTGAAGTAGCGATGGCAAGAACACTTGATGCACGGATTGTTTGCGCAAAAAGAGACTGATGTAGTCCCCGAAATGCGTTGAAGCTACAGCGACCCCATGACGATCACCATGATAATCGAATAAACTGCGATGCCGCCTCCTATAAGAAACGGGGCCCAATTCTTGCTTATTGTGGCAGTTGTGATTGATTTGAGCTGATAGATCAGGTCCGGCCATGTATAGGAAACGAAATCACCTTGTGTGAACACTGCCTTGATCCTGTTTTCCGCATCAACGACGGGCAATCTGCGAAAACGCTCATTCGACATGATGCGCAACCAATCCACAAGGTCGTCGGTTTCACGCGCAAGACGCGGGTTTTCGGTCATGATATCAGACAGCTTAGTCGTTTTGCTGTCCAACCCCTTGCCGACAAGTTTGTTCATCACATCGCGCTCGGTGACCACACCGATCACTTTCTCCTGTGCATCGACCACAATGACTGAGCCATAGTTTTTTTCGGACATGGCCGAAACCGCATCGAACACGCTGGTATCGGGTGAACGCGTCAGCGGTTTTTGCTTTGACTTATATTCGGGGCGATCCATCAAGCGGTTCCCGGGTCGCTGCGCTGTTTGCGGCATGTCATAATCCTCTAACATCTACTGTTTCATTATATCAGTTAGCGCGTTCCAGTAGCTCTGCCAGTAATAGCGGTTTCCGCTGCAGACTTCTGCAAACGAAAAGGCCCCAGTTGAGGGTTCAACTGGGGCCAAGATCATCTGATTTGTACGAATGTTATTCGGCTGCGATGCTCTTATTCGCCAAATCCCGCAGAACGTAGTGCAGAACGCCGCCGTGTTCGATGTACTCAATCTCGATTGCTGTATCGATACGGCATTTGATCATGATGTTCTTCACGGTGCCGTCGGCCATGGTGATCACGCAAGGCACTTCTTGTAGCGGCTGGATGCTGTCCAGACCGCTGATGCTGACGGTTTCCTCACCAGTAAGGCCTAACGACTTGCGGCTGTCGCCATTTGTGAACTCCAACGGGATGACACCCATACCAACGAGGTTCGAGCGGTGGATTCGCTCGAAGCTCTCGGCGATGACCGCCTTCACACCCAGCAGCGCTGTGCCTTTGGCAGCCCAGTCGCGGGAGGAACCTGCGCCGTACTGCTCACCGCCAAAGATTACCAGCGGTGTGCCAGCAGCCTGATGCGCCATTGCGGCATCAAAGATCGAGGTCTGCTGACCATCGGGACCTTTGGTATAGCCGCCCTCGACACCGTCTAGCATCTCGTTCTTGATGCGGATGTTAGCAAAGGTGCCGCGCATCATGACTTCGTGGTTGCCACGACGCGAGCCATAGGAGTTGAATTCCCGTACAGGCACCTGACGTTCGGTGAGGTACTGACCCGCAGGTGTGTCCTCTTTGAACGAGCCAGCAGGGGAGATGTGGTCCGTGGTAATCATATCGCCCAACACGGCGAGGACTTTTGCACCCTCGATGTTGGTGATCACACCCGGTTCTTTGCTCATTCCCTGAAAGTAGGGCGGGTTCTGAACATAGGTGGATTGTGGTGGCCAGTCATAGGTCATGGCGTCTGTTGTCTCGACGCTCTGCCATTTTTCATCGCCCTTGAAGACATCCGCATATTTGGTCTGGAACGCCTCGCGCGTAACCGTCTGCTCAACCAGCTCTGCCACTTCTTGTGTAGTGGGCCAGATGTCGCGCAGATATACGTCTTTGCCGTCTGGGGTCTGGGCAATCGGGTCTGTTGCCAGATTGATATCCATGGTCCCTGCCAGTGCATAGGCCACAACCAGTGGCGGGGAGGCCAGATAGTTGGCGCGCACATCAGGGGAGATACGGCCCTCAAAGTTGCGGTTACCCGACAGCACAGAAGTCGCAACCAGATCGCCATCATGAATCGCTTTGCTGATCTCGGGCTGAAGCGGACCAGAATTACCAATACAGGTCGTGCAGCCGTAACCGACAAGGTTGAAACCGATCTTGTCGAGGTCGGTTTGAAGGCCAGCAGCTTCAAGATACGCACTCACCACCTGCGATCCGGGCGCGAGGGATGTCTTGACCCAAGGCTTCCGGTCCAGACCCAAAGCAGCAGCTTTGCGCGCCACGAGGCCCGCACCAATCATCACGTAAGGGTTGGAGGTGTTGGTACAAGAGGTGATCGAAGCGATCACAACTTTACCTGATTCCAGCGTATAGTCTTCGCCATCCACGGCCACTTCTTTGCCCATAGGGCGCTTGAAGGTTTCAGCCATTTCTTTTGCAAATGCCGATTTGCCGTCTGTGAGCGCAACATAGTCCTGCGGGCGCTTTGGGCCCGAGATTGCAGGCACGATTGTACCCATGTCGAGCGACAGCGTATCAGTGTAGATCGGCGCATAGTCATCGCCGCGCCACATGCCGTTTTCTTTTGCATAGGCTTCAACCAGCGCGATGCGATCTTCGTCGCGGCCTGTGGTGCGCATGTAGCGGAGTGTCTCACCGTCAATCGGGAAGAAGCCACAGGTTGCACCATATTCAGGCGCCATGTTGGCGATGGTCGCACGGTCGGCGAGCGGCAGATGGTCCAAACCCTCGCCGTAGAATTCAACGAATTTGCTGACCACACCTTTGGCGCGCAGCATTTCGACCACTTTAAGCACCAGATCGGTCCCTGTCGTGCCTTCCATCATCCGACCCGTCAGCTCGAAACCGACAACTTCAGGGATGAGCATGGAGATGGGCTGACCCAGCATCGCGGCTTCGGCCTCGATCCCGCCAACACCCCAGCCCAGAACAGCCATGCCATTAACCATGGTGGTGTGGCTGTCGGTCCCGACAAGCGTATCAGGGTAGGCAACCTCATCGCCATGCTGGTCCTTGTCTGTCCAGACGGTCTGGGCCAGATACTCAAGGTTCACCTGGTGACAGATACCTGTGCCCGGAGGAACTACACGGAAGTTGTTAAATGCGTTCTGACCCCATTTCAGGAATGTATACCGCTCCATGTTGCGCTCGTATTCACGGTCCACGTTCATCTGGAACGCACGCGGATTGCCGAACTCGTCAATCATGACTGAGTGATCGATGACCAGATCAACAGGGTTCAGCGGGTTAATCTGATCCGCTTTGCCGCCCAAGGCAACGAGGCCGTCCCGCATGGCAGCGAGGTCAACAACGGCAGGAACGCCAGTGAAATCCTGCATCAATACGCGCGCAGGGCGGTAGGCAATCTCGCGCGGGTTTTTGCCACCTTTGACACCCCATTCGGCGAATGCTTTGATATCGTCGACGGTAACGGTTTTGCCATCTTCAAAGCGCAACATGTTTTCCAAAACCACCTTTAGGGCGGCGGGAAGGTTCGAGAAATCACCCAAACCTGCGGCCTGTGCGGCGGGGATGGAGTAATAGGCAATAGATTGATCACCCGATTTGATCGTTTTGCGGGCTTTGGCAGTATCCTGACCGACGATGATTGTCATATGTAGCTCCGAATATAAGGTTGCTGCGTGTCGAAATTAGTGTCCTAATGGCCTATTCCTGTGCAGTTTTCAACTGCTAACAGGTAAATTGTATACCATTGTACACCAAAATTTCCATAATTTCGCCGCAGGAAGCGACTATTGTGGTACTCTCGAAACCTTGATTGGTTATTTCAAGACCGTGAAGGTAAATACACCGAGCGATCCTTACTCCGATTGGAATCAAATGTCCCGCGTTGTCCATATCCTTACTGCATCTGCCGTAGCGCTTGGCGTCGCTTTTGCTGCCCCCGCAATTGCGGAGCAACGCCCTGTTGTTGTGGAGTTGTTTACGTCGCAGGGATGCTCAAGCTGTCCGCCAGCAGATGAAATTTTCTCTCAATTGAAGGATATTGATGACGTTATCGCGATAGCGCTGCACGTGGATTATTGGGATTACATCGGCTGGAAAGACGAGTTCGGCCAACCGGCTCATGCTGAGCGACAGCGGGCTTATGCGAACAAGGCGGGGCGCCGCTCGATCTATACTCCTGAAATGGTGGTGAACGGGCAGACGGATATCGTGGGGGCAAAACCTATGATGCTGTCCAAAGCGATTGCGAAATACAGCGCCGAGATTCCCCGCACAATGTTGGACACGCAACGCACGGGTGACACGCTGAGCATAAAAGCGGATGTGCCATTAGGAACGGTGACGGAGATGGACGTGCATGTTTTGCGCCTTACCCCTGTCCAGACAAGCAAGATTACCCGTGGAGAGAACCGTGGCGAAACTTATGAATACACTAACATCGCCCATAGCTGGCAGGTGGTAGGGGCGTGGGATGGATCGGCACCCTTGGACATGACAGTGGATCTGAGCGGGGATGATCCAGTTGTCGTTTTGGTACAAGAAGCGGGCGCGGGAAAGATCGTCGCAGCGGCGCGGCTCGACTAATTATGCGGTCGCCAGCGGCGGTGAACCCAAAACCATTGCGTGGGATCAGTAAGAATGCGCGCGGCAAGGCTGTCCGAGATCGCTTGCGTCATTGTTGTGGCATCTGTTGCTGGAACAGGCGCTTCCAATACCGTCTCGAAGGTAAGGCCGTCAGGCTGACGAATGCCATAGAAAGGGATCAGCAACCCGTCATAGCGCAGCGCAAGATCAGCGGCAGACGTGGCGGTATTGGCCGGTTGCCCCAAAAAGTCGAAATAGGGCGCCTCAAATACATGCTGGTCAAACAGCAAGACCAGCTGGCCACCGTCTTTGAGGTGGCGCACAAACCCTGCTGTCCCGCGTCGCCCCTGGGGAAATACGGGGCCGCCGAACGCTTCCATCGTTTTGACATAATGGGCGTTGAAATAGGGGTTCTTCATATCGCGGTAGAGCCCACCAATATTGAGCCCTTGCGCGACAAGGGTGGCGCGCACAGCCTCATAATTTCCGTAGTGCCCTGTTACAAGGATCACAGGACGCCCGTTGGCCACTGCGTCGCGGAGCGCGGCAACCCCGTCACCAGTGAGCCTATTGTTAGCCATCCGCGCTGGGAAATCCTTGGACGAGTAATTCTCTATAAAAGTTCTGCCCACGTTATTGAGACATTTTGATGCGATCTGCTCGCGCTCGGAGAGCGGCATCTGGGGCCAGATCAACGCAAGGTTGTCGAGGGCTCTACGGCGGTAGCCTGCAACTGGACCGATGATCCGCTCAACGACTTTTCCCATGCCGCGAACCCGTAAGGCATAGGGAAGCATAAGCGCCAGCCGGATTAAACCAACAATCACCAAATTACTGAGGTAATGGCCAATCTTGCGCGATAGGGCAGGCGTATTCTCTGAATTGGATGTGGACATAATAGCCTGATGCAAATGCGTGGAGTTCAGACATAGACTGTGCCTTGGCGGCCAACAAGAGGGGCTATCAGGCTTCCTCGGTCTCTTCCTCCTCGATCAACACCAACTCGCCGCTCTGCTCCAACTCGCGGATCGCCGCGACTACGGCAGACATCGCCTCGTCGACATCGGCGGGTTTCGCTTTTGGTGCTTCTGCTATGTCCTCACGCATCTGGTCAGCCATTCGGCCAGACATATTTTCAAGGATATAGTCGCGCGGATCGGCAAACCCCGCAGTCTCAGCGCCCGCCATCGCAGTCAGCAACATCGCAGGTTCAACGACACGCAGCACACGCGGAATATCGCGGGGCGAAATCCGTGCAGGGATATTTGCGAATGTAAAGATTGTCTTGCGCACTGCACTGGCCAATGCCTGATCGGATTCGTCCAAACCTGACAGGACGTCGTCTCGCGTGGGCGTTGAGGACGAGTTGAGGATTGCGCCCAACCGCTCTGCCGCCCCTGACGCGAAAGCGGGGATTTTTTGAACATCCAGTTGCGCAGCAAGAGACAGGCCAATGCGGTCAACAGCCTCGGGCGTCACATCACTTGTCAACGAAACGGCATAGGTGATCCGCCGTGCCTCTGGTCCAGACAGGCGGCCCAGCAGACCTGCGGCGACCGACACCTCGAGCTTCGAGAGCATAACAGCGGCGACTTCAGTGCTTTCTTTCTCAACAATTTTTTGCAGATCTTCCGCGGGCAATGCCCGCAAACGTTCCCATGGGTCGCCAGATGCGCGAACACCCGCCTCTTTGCGCAGCCGTGCCGCTGTCTCACGGCTAATTTTTCCGTCCAAAGCATCAATTGCGCCTGCGATGCCGCCAGGAAAAGCCAAACCAATCGACTCAACAGCTTCGGTGAATTCCTCAATCACCGCTGCAAGTGTTACGCGGTCCACCACACGCATCGCGCCCATCTGCTGTGTCAATTGCGCCTGAAGCTCTGGCGAGAGTTCTTCAAGCGCGATGTCAGCCCCCTCATTGATAAGGAGTCTCACAACGATAGCGGCCTTTGCGCTCTTGCTCAGTGTTGCAGGAACAATGCGCGATATTTCGGAAGGGCGGTGCGCTGTGGGGAGAGAGGTGAAATCGTTCATCTATGCCATTCTTCAAAAAGAGTATTGACCTAGATATGAGCGTCAAAAGTAAAAATGGACTGAAAAGCCAAGAAGTTTTTGAGCTATTCAAAACAAAAGAATGGCGCCACCATTTCCGGTCGCGCCATTCGAAAAATTAAGTGTGAGATTACCAGTTGAAGGTTTCGCCCGTAGCAATTGCCGTACGCAGGGAGGCCTCGGCCCATGTTCCAGTGCCACCATAGGCACGGATTTCGCGCAGTTGATCAATCGCTGCAGTCACGTTGCCATCCTCAACAAAACCCTGTCCCATGTAGGAGCGTGCCATCACGTTGCCGGGATTACGTTCCAGAGCACGGGCGTAATACTGCATCGCGGCTTCAACGTTGCCCATTTTGCGGTTGGTAAAGCCCATGTAGGTCAGCACGCGATCATCATCGGCTGGCATCATTGCAAGCAATTCCTGCGCATCAGTATAGCGACCGTCATATGACAATGACCGGACCTCCTGGTACAGAGTGTCAAAATCAAATGTATTGCCGTTGCTGCTCACACATTTTTTGGATTTCTTATCATAGACAAAGCCACTGTCACACTTTGGCTTTTTCGGCGGCGCGGTTTCGTCCATTGCGGCAAATGCCGTCACAGGGAGGATAACGGCAAGAGCAGTAGCAAGTAGTAGACGCATCATTTAACTCCAAAGAATTCTGAACTGACACAAAGGTAACTCGGAAATGCGCGCGGTAAAGAAAATACTTTACCGCGCAAGATCACAATTTTATATTCTGGCCGTTGGTGAAACGGCACTGCATTTTTTATTAGGTAGAAACAGGCAAGCAGGTCTTGGTTTCGCTATCGTAGGTTGAGCCTGTGGCGCATGACATCGCCTGCTTGTCATAATTACAGCCCGCAGCCATGCTCAGGGTCGGCAGCAGCATTAGGGTAGCAGTAGCAAGTGCAATCTTCATTTTCATGTCCATTACTCCTTTTTGTGACATGACGTAAGGGTAACGCAGTACGGCGCAATTTCAAAAGAAATCACGCCGTATGGTAGAATATGTGTCACACTGCCGCAGTTTTATTGCATAACTGCCTGTGGTTTAGGCAATAATCAGTCGCCAAAGACGCGTTTAAAAATCGTATCCACGTGCTTGGTATGATAGCCCATATCGAATTTCTCTTCGATTTCTTCAACGCTAAGGGCGGCCAGCACTTCGGCGTCGCCCAGCAATTCGGTTTTGAAATCCTTACCGTGATCCCAAACCTTCATCGCATTGCGCTGCACCATTTTATAGCTGTCCTCGCGGCTCACACCTGCTTGGGTCAGGGCCAACAATACGCGCTGTGACATGACCAGACCGCTAAATTTGTTCATGTTAGCGAGCATGTTGTCGGGATAGATCAGCATCTTGTCGATCACACCTGTCAGGCGGTGCAGGGCGAAATCAAGCGTTATGGTCGTATCGGGACCAATCGCACGCTCAACAGAGGAATGCGAGATGTCGCGCTCGTGCCACAGGGTCACGTTTTCCATGGCAGGGATCACAGCCATGCGGATCGTGCGGGCCAGACCCGTAAGGTTCTCGGTTAGTACAGGGTTCTTCTTGTGCGGCATCGCGGAGGAGCCTTTTTGACCCGCCGAGAAGAATTCCGCACCCTCAAGGACTTCGGTGCGCTGCATGTGGCGCACTTCCGTCGCGACATTCTCGATGCTGCTGGCAATGACGCCGAGGCAAGCAAAGAAGGCGGCATGACGGTCGCGCGGAATAACTTGGGTGCTGATCGGCTCTGGCGTGAGGCCCAGCTTTTCGCAGACATGCTCTTCAATCCGCGGATCAATGTTTGCGAATGTACCAACTGCGCCTGAAACTGCACCTGTGGCGATTTCGGAACGTGCAACATGCAGACGGGCAAGGTTGCGGTCCATCTCGGCATAGAAACGCGCGAAGGTCAGGCCCATCGTGGTCGGCTCGGCATGGATGCCGTGGCTGCGGCCTACACGCAGCGTATCTTTGTGCTCCAATGCGCGGCGCTTGAGCGCGGCGAGCAGCGCCTCCATATCGGCGATGAGAATATCGGCCGCGCGGGTAAGCTGAATGTTGAAGGCGGTGTCCAGAACGTCCGAGCTGGTCATGCCCTGATGCACAAAGCGCGCCTCGTCCGATCCTACATGCTCCGCCAGATGGGTGAGAAAGGCAATAACGTCATGTTTGGTCACGGCCTCGATCTCGTCGATGCGGGCCACGTCGAATTCAACGTCTTTCGCTTTCCACACCGCGTCGGCATTTGCGCGGGGGATCACACCGATATCGGCCATCGCGTCACAGGCATGCGCCTCGATCTCGAACCAAATGCGGAATTTGGTTTCTGGTGACCAGATGGAAACCATTTCAGGGCGGGAATAACGGGGGATCATCGGCATACCTATCTGTGAGACTGCGGGATAGGGGCGCAATAGCCCTTGATCCGCCCAAGGACAAGTCGGGAGCGGGTATTATTCAGCGCATAATGGCGTAGAATAGCCCTGAAGGTTCAAGCCGCGCGTAAGTTGGTCTCAACGACGGAAGTACGTTCAAGCGTGCGGTGGACCGGACAGCGATCCGCAATTTCCAACAACCGCTGCCGCTGGTCTGGGGTCAGATCAGGGCCGGTCAGGGTGATACATCTGCTAAAGCTGTCGATTTGTTCACCGTTGCTCAGGGCGGCATCCTGCGCGTGCACCTTGTTATGGCTCACATCCACGCTCACATGGTCCAGCGGCCATTTTTTGCGCCACGCATACATGCGGATCGTCATGGAGGTGCAAGCTCCGAGGCTGGCTGATAAAAACCCGTAAGGTGACATGCCCATGTTGGTGCCGCCGTAGGCCAGCGGCTCATC
Source organism: uncultured Sulfitobacter sp. (assembly GCF_947499945.1). GTDB lineage: Bacteria > Pseudomonadota > Alphaproteobacteria > Rhodobacterales > Rhodobacteraceae > Sulfitobacter. The sequence continues at coordinate 46,995 of NZ_CANMQD010000003.1, forward strand.
TGCGAGCATATGAACATGACTGCCAGAAGTTATATCCTGCAAAAAGCCATCGGGATTGGCCTCTGATACGCGCACCACGCCTTCGGGCGCACCGATGGGCGGGGCGGGAAGAGGGCGGTGAATGTAGCGTGCGGCCCATGTGGCAATCACTTCCGCTGCATATTCGGCATCCGCAGCTTTTGTGATCAGATGGTCAGCATCATCCAGCGAGACAAAACTTTTGGGATGTTTGGCAGCTGTGAATATCTGGGCGGCACTGTCCACACTTACGATGGCATCCCGCGGCGCATGCAAAACGAGTAATGCGGTATGCAAATGCGCCAGCACATCACCGAGTGCACCATTACCAGTATCCTCGATAAAGGATTTGCCGATGGTAAAAGGACGCCCACCGAGGGAGACTTCGGCGGCACCTGTGCGCTCGATCTCGGGCAGGGCATCAGCAAAATGGTGATTTACATGGGCGGGATCGAAGGGGGCGCCGATCGTCGCAACGGCCTTGATCCCGTCAAGCATGCTGGCCGCTTTGATTACCGCTGCCCCGCCAAGAGAATGGCCGATGAGCAAGCTTGGCGGCATGCCTTGCTGTGCACACCAAGTGGCGGCGGCGATGAGGTCGTCAACGTTGCTTGAGAAAGAAGTGTTGTGAAATTCACCCTCCGAATGGCCCAACCCCGTGAAGTCAAAGCGCAAGACCGCAATGCCCATGGCCGCAAGGCGTGCGGCAATCCGGCGTGCGGCGGGAATATCCTTGCCGCAGGTGAAACAATGCGCAAAGAGCGCTGTCGCTAGATGTGGTCCTGTGGGCAAGTCGAGACGCGCCGAAAGGGTAGAGCCGTCATGGCCGGGAAAGGTAATGCGCTTGGGGGCCATTCTGAGTTCTCCTTGGATTGCCATTAAGGTGGCGCAGGAGACGGAGTGGTACAAGGGGCTGACATCTGGCTCACGGGTGCGTGACGGAACGTTTGCACAGATGCGATGCGCCGCCTAAACCTAAGGCTGTTCAATATTACAGCCCAAAGCGGAGCCGCCCCATGTCCCAAAACCCCAAACCATCGCTTCATCCCGCGACAATCGCTGCACAGGCGGGGGGGCTTTTGGATGCGGATACGGGCGGTGTTGTCCCGCCAATTCACCCCGCGACTACGTTTGTGCGCGGTGAAGATTATGCGCCTGTGGTCGAAGGAAATGTGTATTCGCGCACAGCTGCTCCAAATGGTCGCATGGTCGAAGGGGTCTTGGCCGAGCTTGAAGGCGCACAGGACGCAATGGTCTTCCCCTCAGGCATGGCAGCGGTCGCTGCAGTGTTCCGCACGCTCCCCGCGGGGGCCTGCGTGCTGGTGCAAAGCCAGATTTACTGGGGCACAACCGCATGGATTCGCGACTTCTGCACCCGTCGCACTATTACGCTGATCGAAGTGGAAGCCTCGGACACGGACGCGTTTGTAGCTGCTTGCGCCGCGCATAAACCCGCGCTGGCGTGGATCGAGACGCCTTCGAACCCTTGGCTGCGCATTGTCGACATCAGTGCGTGCGCGCAGGCGGTTCATGGGGAAGGGGGCATTCTGGTGGCGGATATGACTACTTGCACACCAATCCTGACACGGGCGCTGGATTTTGGCGCGGATATCGTCATGCACTCGGCCACCAAAGGGTTGAATGGCCATTCCGATGTGCTGGCGGGAGCGCTGAGCGTTGCTGACGCCAACAGTTACATCTGGCAGGCGATTCGCACGGACCGCGATATGGCAGGCGCAGTGCTGGGGCCATTTGAGGCGTGGCTGCTGTTGCGCGGCATGCGTACACTGCCGTTGCGGGTTGAACGTATGTCGTCCAACGCGCAAAAGCTGGCGGAATACCTGTCGGATCATCCGGCAGTCGAGACTGTCCTCTACCCCGGTCTGACAACGCACACAGGCCACGCCCTCGCGGTGCAACAGATGAAAGGCGGCTTTGGCCCACTGTTGTCTTTTGTCGTAAAAGGCGAGGCCGAGGCCGCTCTTGCTGCTGTCGCACGCCTCAAGCTTTTTCACCGCGCAACATCGCTGGGCGGGGTAGAAAGCCTTGTGGAGCACCGTCACACCATCGAGCCGCATACAGGTATCCCCGAGGGTCTGCTGCGTCTGTCTGTTGGCATCGAGGATGCGGGGGATCTGATTGAGGATCTGGGTCAGGCGCTGGGCCAATAACAAGAAGCTCTAACGCAAAAGCGCGGGAGAATGCTCCCGCGCCCTGAACTGTTCGAAGGGTCCAGATTTACGCGCTTGGAATGCGCAACCGCTGGCCCACGCGAATATCGTTCGGCTGCGAAATCTGGCCACGGTTTGCCTCGTAAATGCGGGTATAATCATTGGTGTTGCCGTAAAATTGCAGCGCGATATAGGCAAGACTGTCACCCGGCTCAACAACATAGAACTTCTCACCTTGAGCATTTTCAGGCTCGCCCACGACCACATCTTTTGCGAGCATTTCCTGCGCTTTGCGCATCATTTCGGCACCTGCCCGCTGCTCTTCCAAAGTGCCATTTTCCAAAGCCCGCTCAACCAGATCAAAGAGCAGGATGTGGCCGTTAACCCGACCGTTGCCGTCCACAACAGCATTGGAGTGCTTCACAATCCCCGCTTCGGCAGCATTGGCCAGAAGGCGTTCAAGCTCTGTCTGGTCTTCCTCATGGCCAACAAATGCAAAATGGATGCGACCCGAAAAGTCCTCATCTTCATAGTTAGTGTGGATGTCATACTGACCATTTACAACAGCAGTTACCAGCTGTTGCACGCCCGCCTGAATGATGGCGAGTGTTTCGAATTTGCGTGCATTGGCCAGCGTTTCGGCATCGATGTTTGTGGTGTTTGCTTGTGGCGCAACGGCAGCATTCACGAGAGAGCGAATTTTGTCAGCGGTGCTGTCTGGCGAGACGGCAGCAGTCACCGCCTCGGGGACAGAAGGGGCTGCTTGCATTGGGGTTGTGGTCCCTGCGGCGACGGCCAGTTGCACCAGTTCAGCAGGCGATGTGGGCTGTGCTGCGGGTGCTGCCGCGGCAACAGGCGCTACTGGTGCTGGCGCAGGTGCTTGTGCGGTAACACTCAAAAGGTCCGTTGCAACGGTGCGGGTCACGTCCTGATCGGCATCACGCTGCTGCGCCATCTGGGCGACCATTTCATTCATCTGGGCGATCTGCGCCTTTTGGGAATTGAGCTGTACAATCCCCAACGTGATCACAATGCCCAGCACAAAGGCACCGACACCCAGACCTGCAATGAGCGCAATGCGCGATGTTTCTGACTGCCGTTGAGGCGTGTGCATAGATCCGTTCAGCATGTTCGCTGTCCTTCTGATTGAGGGGTCGGGAGCGCAGCGAGCGCAGTATCCGGTCCGTAAGAATAACTTGGGGGGGCGGCGTGGCTTGATTTGATGCGGGGGAGTATGACGGCAGCCATTTGGTAATGGTCGCGCACTGCACTGTTGGACTGGCTAACACCCTTTGGCATCGCCGAGGGGCAATGCAGAGAATTACACACTGAGACGCATCCCAAAAGCGGGAAAGCATTCTGTTCCATGTTTAAATGATCCCCCAGATCATACCACTATATATCGCTCATAGGGCTGGCAGGCCCGCAATCAATAGTAGTGAAACATATTGCAGTGATGTGTTTTCACGTCAACTTGGAATCTCGACTTTTTAGCCATTGGTGCCGAAAAACAGGTAAAACATCATGTGGCACGGCGGGAATTCCCAACGCAGTTCTTACAACCTTGAGGATTCTTTACAGGGGGCTTAGGCAGATATATTGCCCATAAGGGCCGCATCAAATGGATATCTGGTCAGGTTCTCAAAACCGTCCTCGGTAATCAGCACCTGATCCTCCAGTTTTATCGAAAAATCACCGCCCTCGGGACTGACCAGCGCCTCCACGCACAGCACCATCCCCGCTTCAAGTGGATAGTCGTAAGCCCCCTCAACCGCGTGATCGGGATAAGCGACCAAAGGCCATTCGTCACACAAGCCCACGCCGTGCATTAAGCAGCCGTATTTGAGTTTCTGAAACTGTGGATCAAGGACGTGGGTATTCGCCGACAACTCAGGGATCATCACACCAGGTTTGAGCATGGCCATGTTCTGCTGGATATGCTCGACCCCGTGCTGCATGGCATAGACCATATCGCGGGGCGGTTTTTGTTCGCCGATCCACCAGCTGCGCGAGATATCGACGCAAATACCATAGCTGCCGACAAGGTCCGTATCGAAGCTGATAATCTCGTTATTTTGCGTAATACGGGGGCCGCATTCTTGAAACCACGGATTGGTACGCGGGCCAGAAGACAGCAGCCGCGTCTCGATCCATTCGCCACCACGGCGGATATTCTCGGCATGCATGACGGCCCAGATGTCATCCTCGGAAGTTTGACCCAAGGGTACGTTGGTGCGTGCAAAGTCTTCCATCAACTTTACAGAAGTCTCGCAAGCATTGCTGGCGCATCGCATGGCGAGAATTTCATCGGGCCCTTTGATGCTGCGCGATTTCTCGGTGACTTCTTCCCCGTCCATCACCTCAAAGCCCGCACGCTCAAGCGCGCGCAGGCCGTGGAGCATAATCTTATCCACTGCGACCCGCATTTCACCGCCACCGTGTTCGGCTATAAGCTCGCGTATCTCACCTGCTAGGACGTCGGAAGCGGGCCCGACCTTATCCCCACGGTCAAAATAAAAAAGATCCGCACCAGAGCGTTGTTCGCGCACCAGCGGGTTGAATTCGCTCAGGAATGGCGAGTTTTTGTAGTCCCACATAACCATATAGCCATCCGCACAGAGCAGCACTGCGCGAAAGGGATTATGCGTGTTCCAAAGCTGCATGTTGGTGCTGTCTGTAGCGTAGCGGATGTTGAGGGGGTCAAACAGCAAAAGGCCGCCATATCCACGCTCCACCACATGCCGCGTAAGCCGCTCCCAGCGGTAGCGCCGCATGTTGGCAAGGTTTGGAAGCACCAGCCCCGCCGCTTCCCACTCGCGAAAGGCGAGTTGCGTGGGGCCAATCTCGACGCGGTCGGCATCATTTGGAGAGCCGTCTGGCAGGGTTGCCCCTTTGGTCGGGTCAATTTTGCGCGTCTCGCGGTAATGCTGGTTCATATGAGACCCTCCATTGCTTCCAGCGTGGCGCAAAAATAACAGCTTGCATGGTGGTCTGCGACATTTGCACCGTCGCTTTTGCCTCCGACGCAGAGCCGTCGTAAGAAGAGGGATGAGCGAGATTTTACAAAATGCCCTGCCGCCAGAAATGTGCGGCGAGACTGGATTGCCGGGGATGGCCCCCGCCGCGCCCCATGACTGGCTGCGCGTAGATGAAGCGTACAATGCGCAGATGCAGAGACGATTGGCGCTGCTACGGGACCAGCGCGATGATGTGCTGTGGATGGATGCACAGGTGCGGGGCGCGGCCCAAGAGGTGCTTGATCAGGTTTTGCAATTGTTGCCCGCCTTGGGTTTTGAGGTCACGGCGGAAACCACAGTTTGCCCTGACGGGCGGAGCGTCGGGATTGACCGTGCCGCACCGCTGCTCACATTGGGGCAGCTCGTTCAGCAAGACATCTGCCTGCTGCAAAAGCGCGGCGCGGAGCATGTGCTGGTTGGGGCGATCCTGTGCTTTCCTGCCAGCTGGCGCTTGGCCGAGAAGGCGGGCAGACCGCTTATTGGCATCCATGAACCTGTTGAGGAGTATGACGAAAACCTTGCCCGCCGTGTGCAACGCCTGTTTGACGGGGTGCGGGTCGGGCGGCCGTTGTGGCGATTCAATAGGTTATGGTACGATGACCCAGAATTGCATCAGCCGCGCTCTGCAAATGCTCCACGCCGTATCCAGCCGAACCAGCAGGCCGCGCCCTATATCAGGTCCGAGCGGCAGTGCGTTGTGCGTATGCCGGTGAGCGATGTGGTTGTTTTTTCCATCCATACTTATGTGGTCGCAAGCTAAAGACACGCCCGACAGATCAATCCACCGGACGCGCTTGGATTACTCAGGGCCTACGATCATGTGGGGCTGGCCGTTCGAGGTCTTTTGTGGCGATTCTCCCTGCGCATTAACCGTCACGTTGATCTGTTGGCGCAGGGAGGTAAAATGCTCCGACTCCACCACATCCACAGGTTCGTCAAACCGCACGGTGAGCGACCAAAACCCTGACGAGGCCAGCTGTGCCGCCTTTATGACGCCCTTGAAAGGATGCCCCAGATATCGGCCCGAGGCGCGTTGACCGGGGTACCACTGCACGGCATTTACATCTGCTTTTGCGGCCAGCGTATTCCAGTCGCGCATGCCCCATTGATGCGCGACCGTCTCTAAGGCGGCAGCATGTGTCATGTCGGTGCCTTTGTCGCCCAGATCGGCGCGTAGGCGTTTTGCTTGTGCCTTAAGCACATCGCGGGAAGGTATTTGTGTCATTGTCCATCACTCCATATGCGCAGGTTAAGTGGTGTCCGCGTTGCCATCTTCCCACGTAATGGTGTGGTTGAGGACGAAATTCATTGAACAGGACTTCACCAGTTTGCGGACGGCAGGGGCCTGACCCTTTGACTACAATAAGGAAGGGTGCCGCCTAAAGACAAGCCCCCGACGCACTACTGCATCGGGGGCTGCGACATTTCGGTACTGTGAAGCTATGTTTAGCCGTCGATCTTGGCAGCCATGATCGCAATGGCCTGCTGGTACACAGTTGCGGCGTTCCACTGTTTTATCACGTTAAAGTTGGGCTGACCCTGCTGATATCCCTGACCGGGCTTCCAGCCCTTCTTGCGCAGGAAGTTGGCTGTTGAGGCCATAGCGTCGGTTTGGTTGTAAAGATCTACACGCCCGTCACCGTTGCCATCCACGCCGTATCGCTTTGCGTTGCCGGGCAGGAATTGGGTATGGCCCAACTCACCATGTGCAGCGCCTTTTGTATTGCCGTCGATGGTCCCCTGATCCACCAAGAGCAGTGCACCGATGGCATGTGGTACAAAAAAATCAGAGCGGCGGCAGTCGTAGGCCAGCGTGGTGATGGCGGAGACAACACGGCTGTTGCCCATAAACCCGCCAAAGCCGGTCTCCATCCCGTGGATTGCAAGCAGGACACCAGCAGGCACGCCGTATTGTTTCTCAAGTGAGTTGTAGAACCCAGCATTACGCGCTTTGCGCTTACGACCTTGGCTCACAATTGTATTAGCACCGCGGACCTGCATAAATTTATCAAGCGTATATTTGAACGACTTCTGGTTGCGGTCCGCCTTGATCGTGGCAGAGGCATATTGGGCATTGGCAAGGGCGTTGAGACCGCGCTGTCCCACGCCCGCCCGCTGCGCCTCGGAGGCGAAGGCCGCTTTCCACGCGTTAAACCCATTGGCATTGTTACCGCACTGCGCAGCAATTGCAGGGGCCGCCAAAAACCCTGTTATGATGCCCGCAAGCGCCAGATTTTTCACTAATTTCATGTCAAATGTTCCCTAATCCATAATTATCGGCAGAATAGCGAACTGGCTTGCCCATGCAAACAGTAAGATTGGAGAGCAGGGACGCTAGTTCATGGGCAGCCCTGTAAGCTGGTCGAGATTGTCACTGACGTTTTGCAGCTCGCGTTGCTTGAGCTCCATCCCTTCGGCTGTGAAATCATCAAGATCGATATTTTCGACGAAGTGGTCTGATTGCCGTTTTTTGAAGGGTGGCAATGAACCCTGTGGGCGGGGCGGGGGCATTCTCGAACACGCTGCGCTGGCGGCCCGGATCAAGCGGCCGGCCGCTTTTGTCGAGTACGACTGACGCGCTTGGCGCACTCAGGGTTTCAGGATCGTAATTGAGATAAATGCCATTCTCGTCGAGGGCGGCCATAGCTGCCGATTTTACTGTCTGCGTGCCTGCAAAAATACTGTCGGCAAAAAGACCGATCGTTACACCTACCGTGAGGCCAAGCCCGCATGCGATGGCAAGTGGCATGTGGATGTCTGGTTGGTCTCGGGGAGCTTTCGGAGCAGGAGTTGCACGGATCGGCTTATCCGACTTGGTGAAGTCGAACATGACCTCGCGCGGAGGCGCGTTTTTCTCCAGTCTTGCAAGACGGTCATGAAAGCTTTGTTGTGCGGGGTCCATGCCGTAACTCTTCTGCTGCTCCTGCGATTAGGAGTAGCGTAGGCTACTTGCATGGCAGGAATCTGGCGCAGATAAAATGAAAAAAGGGCACTCCAAAGAGCGCCCCTAATTCTGCTCATAAAAGACGGCTTAGCAGCTATAATACATGCCGAACTCGACAGGGTGTGGTGTGTGCTCGTAGGTGTGCACTTCTTCCATCTTCAGGCCGACATAGCCTTCAATCTGGTCACGGGTGAACACGTCACCTGCGAGCAGGTAATCCATGTCTTTTTCCAACTCTTCGAGCGCTTCGCGTAAGGAACCACAAACCGTTGGGATACCAGCCAGCTCTTCTGCGGGCAGATCATAGAGGTTCTTGTCCATGGCTTCGCCCGGATCGATCTTGTTCTTGATACCGTCAAGACCAGCCATCAAGAGCGCTGCAAAGCACAGGTAAGGGTTTGCTGCTGGATCGGGGAAACGTGCTTCGACGCGCTTTGCCTTGGGGGATTCTGTCCACGGGATCCGTACACAGCCAGAGCGGTTGCGTGCAGAGTAGGCGCGCAGAACAGGAGCCTCAAAGCCGGGGATCAAACGCTTGTAGCTGTTTGTCGCGGGGTTCGTGAAGGCATTGAGCGACTTTGCGTGTGTTAGAATGCCGCCGATGAAGTAGAGCGCTTCTTGGGACAGGTCTGCGTATTTGTCACCTGCGAACAAGGGCTTGCCATCTTTCCAGATGGACATGTTCACGTGCATGCCCGAGCCGTTGTCGCCGTAAATTGGCTTTGGCATGAATGTTGCGGATTTTCCATACGCATGGGCTACGTTGTGGATGACATATTTGAACTTCTGAAGCTCGTCTGCCTGCTCAGTCAAGGAGCCGAAGATCAGGCCAAGTTCGTGCTGACAAGAGGCAACTTCGTGGTGGTGCTTGTCCACTTTCATGCCGAGGCGCTTCATGGTGGAGAGCATCTCGCCACGCAGGTCATGCGCTTCGTCAATCGGGTTGACGGGAAAGTAGCCGCCCTTAAGGCCCGGGCGGTGGCCCATGTTGCCCATCTCATAGTCGGTGTCGGTGTTCCACGAGCCGTCGGATGCGTCGACTTCATAGGATACTTTATTGATGCTGTTGGAATACTTCACATCGTCAAACAGGAAGAATTCGGCCTCTGGGCCAAAGTATGCCACATCTCCGATGCCTGAAGACTTCAGGTACGCTTCGGCTTTTTGTGCTGTGCCACGTGGGTCACGCTCGTAAGCTTCGCCTGTGTCGGGCTCAACGATCGAGCAGTGAATGCAGAGTGTTTTCTCGGCATAGAAGGGGTCAATGTAGGCCGTGGCTACGTCTGGCATTAACTTCATGTCGGACGCTTCAATGGACTTCCAGCCTGCGATGGACGAGCCGTCAAACATGAACCCTTCCTCAAGGAAGTCCTCATCCACAAGATCGTTCACCAGTGTCACGTGCTGTACTTTGCCGCGTGTGTCGGTGAAGCGGATATCGACGTATTCGATTTCCTCGTCTTTGATGCGTTTAATCAGGTCTGCATTGGCGCTCATGGCGGTGTCCTTTTACTGATGTCTTATCTTGATTGTGTGATGTTACAGCGCGTCCGAGCCGGTCTCACCGGTGCGGATGCGGATTGTTTGCTCAACCGGTGAGACAAAGATTTTGCCATCTCCGATTTTCTCTGTTTTCGCGGCATTCACGATCGCTTCGATTGCCGCGTCTACCTGATCATCGTCCAGAACGATCTCGACTTTGACTTTGGGAAGAAAGTCGACGACGTATTCTGCGCCACGGTAAAGCTCGGTATGGCCTTTTTGACGGCCAAAGCCTTTGACCTCAATCACAGAGAGGCCTTGAACGCCGACGTCCTGAAGGGCTTCCTTCACCTCGTCGAGCTTGAATGGTTTGATGATCGCTTCGATCTTTTTCACCGGTGTGCCTCCCAACAGCTTTTTCTCACGATGTGATTTCACTCCACGTGACGGGAATCCATATGCTGGATAAAAAGGGGAGGCCGGCCGGCGTCGATTTCAGCGGATATGCACTAATTTTGATCGCTGTGGTGAATTTTTGGGCGAAATTGAATCTTTGAATTCCAGCGACCAGAAGCAAGACCTGAGTTAGATCGGGCCTCACGCTTCAGAGAGTTCGTCGGAGGTAAGCCGAGACACAAGCAGCTAAAGCCCCGAATTTCTCCGAGGCTTTGTTGTTAGACAAAAAGCTGTGACTTAAGCTGCGTGCAGAACCTGTCCGCGTGCGCGTGCGCCATCCGCCGTGCTGATCTCAAGGCCTTCTGCATAGAGGATGTGAGGGCCGTCACAGAAAATCTGGATCAATGTTTGTTCTTGCATACCAAGGTCGCGGATGAACTCTCCATCCACGAGGGTGCGTGCAGCAACAAGGGCGCGGTCTGCGCTGAACAATGCTTGAGCCCGCCAGTCGCGGATCAGGCACATCTGGTCCCCCGCAAGGATTGCGTCACGCTCGGGGCGTGTGTGTCCCAGCGAGCCAGCAGCAACAGCAATGGTGTGAACCATACGTGTCGTCCGCTGAATATGCTCAACGCGGGCAATGCCGCTGTCGCGTGTAATGATTTTGTCGCCGATATTAACGAACTCGACGGGCATTTCACCTTCAAGTGTCAGTATCGTGGTACCTTGCAGCAGCCCGGTGTCGCGGGATGCGTAAGGCGCGTAGCGTTGCGCTTGTGGATTCTCACCACCTATGCGCCCGACCGTTTTCGGTTTCATGGCGTTTCTCTCTTCTTGTCTAACCTACCTCAGGTTCTCGCAACAATATGACAAGAAAATGTTGATGTCGCGTGTTTTTTTAGGCTCGCCATGATGAAAATGGTTTGTTAGGGACGTGTCAGACTGCTTTCGTCTTTTCGAAAGGCAGTGTGTGCGGGTGTGGCGGAATTGGTAGACGCACCAGATTTAGGTTCTGGCGCCTATGGCGTGGGGGTTCGAGTCCCTTCACCCGCACCATAATAATCCAATAAAAACAAAGACTACGTTGCGCCTAGCGGTTGTTTGCGGTGCTTTAGTGCGTTTGAGTGAGCCTCTTGAGGGGCATGCTGGTTACCGTGTTTGCGCAAATCGTGGCCGTAGAAACAGCCGCTGGAACAGAGATGCTGCACCCCTCTCAACATTTTTTCAAATCCATAGATTCTTTTGGGGGCGAACTTCGTTGCGTTTAGCCGATTGCCAACAAAAAAGGGCGCCGAACCTGCGGCGCCCCTTTATATTTTAACGTAGGATTATTCCGCAGGAAGGCCTGATGGAATACCGTTGCCTGTTGCACCTTCGATGTTGTCGAAGGTCGTGGGCACGCCCGCCTTCTCGCGGCGGGTGTCGTTGTAAATCGCCTTGAGTAAGGCTACCGCCATAAGCGCCATCACAACAGAGAAGGGCAGCGCGCCGATCACCATCGCGGTCTGGATCGCAGATGTGCCGCCCGAGATCAGCAGACCAGCAACGACCAGTGCAAGCGCTGCACCCCAGAACAGGATGTGTGGACGTGCCTTTGGCCCTTCGTCACCCGCAGCATTGATTGTGTTCACAATCAGCACAGCAGAGTCAGCGGAGGTCACAAGGAAGGTCAGCAGCAACACAACAATCAACAAAGCAAAGCCGTAAGACAGGACCTCTGAGATCGGTGAGAGCATAAACTCGGTCATGGCAAAGATCTTGTCGCCGTTTGCAGCGTCATAGATAACGCCGTTTGCGCCGCCGTTCAGCTCCAAATCGATTGCCGTGCCTCCAGCCCAAGCGAACCAGACAAAGCACATCAAAGCAGGCACAATCAGCGCACCCAGCACGAATTCGCGGATCGTCCTACCACGCGAAATACGCGCAAGGAACAAGCCGACGAAGGGCGCGAATGCAATCCACCAAGCCCAATAGAACACAGGCCACCAACCCTGCCACTGTGCCAGAAGGAACGCTTCGGAACCCTCTACACCGTCTGATTTGAAGACGTTAACGCTCATACCTGGAAGGGCGATGATATAGTCCCACAAGCCGATAAACATCGCATTGAAACCGAACCATGTGGCACCAAAGATGATGAAAAAGCCGAGCAGGATGATCGACAGAACCATGTTGATGTTGGACAGCCATTTGATCCCTTTGCCAACGCCAGACAGCGCGGAAAGTGTCGAGAGGCCCATGATCACCAGCAATGCGATGACGATCCCGGCTGTGGACGCACCACCTTCCGCGTTCATCAGGCCGCCAATGCCGATACGGGTCAGACCCGCAACGAATTGGTCAACACCAAAGCCGAGGGTTTGCGCAACACCGAGGATCGTAGCCACAACGGCAACAACATCAATCACGTGACCAAGTGTCCCTGCAAGCGCCTTGCCAAACAGAGGGGTCAGGCCAGAGCGGATGGTCAGGGGAAGTCCTCGGCGGTAGCTGAAGAATGCCAGTGACAAGCCACAAATTGCGTAACAGGCCCATGCGCTGAAACCCCAATGCAAGAAGGACCATTGATAGGCGTTGCGGATGTTATCCTCGGTCTTGCCTGTGGCCAGCCCCATGATGGTCTGCGGGTTCGAGCCAAAGTGCGAGACAGGCTCGGCCACGGCCCAAGTCAGCATACCGACACCGATACCAGCGCCAAACATCATCGAGAACCATGAGAAATTGTTGAACTCGGGTTTTTCGCCTTCAAGCCCCAGGTTTAGACGTCCTGCAGCGGGCCAGAGCGCGAGAATGATACATACAACCACAAAGAATGCGACGACCCAGATGTACCAGGATGCGAAGACATCCAGAATGACCGCATTCATACTGTTTAGCACGATTCCGGATTGAACCGGCCAGAAAATCGCCCAAACGACGATGATTGAAATGATTATTTTAGCAGGCACGGCAACTGACGTAGCAAAGCCGTTGTAGAATCCTCCCGTGGTCGTATTGATGTCAAGTTCGGTCAGCGGGGGGCTGATCTTATTTTCGTCTGACATGTCCATCCTCCTTTGGTTGGTTGGTGAGTAGTCTGCCTTCAATCAGTGTCTAAAGGGAACCGTTTTATCCGCACATCAACACTGTCGCTAGGCAATTTCTTCTAAGTGTCTAAACTTCAAAGTCTTTTAGCTTATCGCGGTTTCCCCTTGGTGACCGCACGGGCGATAGAGAGACATAGCCGGATAGGTATGAGCCCTTTTACAGTTGCAGGTTTATCGACCCTATTTGACGCGTTTACTGTTGATTGCGCCGCTTTTGGTAGGGTATTCACTGGCCGCTAAGATGTGGCCTTCGCACTGTTGGCTAACCAGTAATTTTGATTCTTCACCCGTGATACCCGCCTGCTATTCTGCCAGATGACAGGCCACGCGGGTCTGACCCAAGTCCCTCATCACGGGCCGCTCTGCTTTGCAAATATCTGCCGCAATGGGGCAGCGCGGATGAAAGGCACAGCCTGCGGGCGGATTGATTGGATCGGGGATTTCGCCTTCGGGAAGGACCGCCTCGCGCCCGAAGCCGTCCATGCGCGGTGCCGCTTCGAGCAACATTTTGGTATAGGGGTGTTTGGTATTGGCAAACAGGTCTTCGGGGCTGGCTTCTTCGACCAAACGGCCGAGGTAGAGCACACCAATGCGGTCGGCCATATGCTGCACCACGGTCAAATCGTGACTGATGAGCACGTACGTCAGGCCGAAATTATCCTTGAGATCACTCATCAAATTGAGGACCTGCGCCTGTACGGATACATCAAGCGCTGATGTCGGCTCATCGCAGACGATCAGCTTTGGCTCTGACGACAGCGCACGCGCGATACAAATCCGCTGACGCTGGCCACCGGAAAACTCATGCGGAAACTTACCCGCGTCCAGCGCGGACAGGCCAACCTGTTCAAGCAGCTTTTCTGCCAATCCAGTCGCGTCACCGCCCCGTGCGACTACAGGCTCGACGATAATGTCGCGCACACGCCAGCGCGGGTTGAGCGAGGCAAAGGGGTCTTGGAAGATCATCTGGATGTCTGAGCGGATCAAATCGATTTTGGCTGCGTCCTTTTCGGAGGCGAGGTTGATGCCGTTGATCTCGACAGTGCCGGAAGTGGGCTTGAGCAATCCGACCAGCATTCGCCCGATCGTTGATTTGCCGGACCCGCTTTCGCCAACCAGCGCATAGGTGCTGCGCTCTGCAACTTCAAAATCAACTTCCGAGACCGCAGTCAGAAGGGATTTGCCACGCCGTTCCAGCACGCGGTTTAACCACGGCTTGGATACGTCAAAGACGCGGGTAAGGTTTTTTACGGAAATCAGCGACATCAGGAGACTTTCTCCGCAGTAATTGGAAACCAGCACGCGGCGGCGCCATCAACGATCTGCGGGCTGGGAGCTGCGCGGCATTTATCTTGAGCAAAGGTGCAGCGGGGGTGAAACGGGCAACCCTCAGGTACTTTGTTCAGCCGCGGCATGGCCCCTTCAATCTGATGCAACCGCGCCTTGCCTGCAGAGGCGAGGGGGGTCGAAGCCATCAGGCCAAATGTGTAAGGGTGGCGCGGGGCGGTGAGGACATCGCGCACAGAGCCCAACTCGGCCAGCCGACCTGCATACATAACGGCCACACGGTCCGCTGCTTCGGCAATCACGCCCATGTCATGGGTGATCAGCATAACTGCTGTGCCACGCTCACGGCAAAGACGTTTGAGCAATGCGATGATCTGCGCCTGAACAGAAACATCAAGCGCGGTTGTCGGCTCGTCTGCGATAATAAGCGAAGGCTCGGCGCACAGCGCAAGTGCGATCACAACCCGCTGGCGCATGCCGCCGCTGAATTCATGAGGATAGCTGTCAATGCGCTCAGCAGCACCGGGAATACCCACTTCTTCAAGCGCTTCAATTGACCGCTTACGCGCCTGCGCGCGGGTGATGTCGAGGTGCGTGAGCATCGTTTCGGTGATCTGATCGCCGATGCTCAAAAGCGGGTTGAGGGACGTGAGGGGGTCTTGAAATACCATTCCGATCTGCTTGCCGCGCAGGCGGCGCATTTCTTCACCCTTGAGTGCGTCGATACGTTTCCCGTTGAGCCAGATTTCACCAGCCGCGATGTGTGCAGGTGCCGTGAGCAGGCCAATTACGGCATTCCCCGCCATTGATTTACCCGCACCGCTCTCGCCCACAACGCCCAAAATTTCACCCGCGCGTATGTCATAACTGACGCCGTCCACAGGTTTCACAATGCCCGCACGCGTAGGGATTTCGACGGACAATCCCCTGATCGACAAAACAACATCGGACATCAGCGTAACCTCGGGTTCAGGGCATCGCGCAGCCAGTCGCCTAGCAAATTAACGCTGAGCGCGAGG
Source organism: uncultured Sulfitobacter sp. (assembly GCF_947499945.1). Classification (GTDB taxonomy): domain Bacteria; phylum Pseudomonadota; class Alphaproteobacteria; order Rhodobacterales; family Rhodobacteraceae; genus Sulfitobacter. Next base: position 62,415 of record NZ_CANMQD010000003.1, read on the forward strand.
GTGAGGAGCGTGACGGCAGGGAAGAGCAGGATCCACCATTCACCAGAGAAGAGGAACCCTTGCCCAATGCGGATCAGTGTGCCGAGCGACGGTTGCGTGGCGGGGGCGCCCACGCCCAGAAAGCTCAAAGTGGCCTCAGCGATGATCGCCAGCGCCAACGAGATCGTCGCGATGACAAGCACAGGAGAGAGCACGTTGGGCAGGATATGACGCAGCATGATCGAAAAAGGAGTGCGGCCAATCAGACGGGCCGCCTCGACATACTCCTTGCGCTTTTCCACCATCGTAGCCCCGCGCACCACACGCGCAAACTGCACCCAATCGCTCAGACCGATGGCGAGGATCAGGACCCAGATCGCCATCTGGTCGCGGTACTCAACAGGGGTAATCCCCTTTGCTACGCCGAAAATCAGCATCGCGATCAGGATGGAAGGGAATGTCAACTGGACGTCCGCTGTGCGCATGATGATGGTTTCGGTCCAACCGCCGACATAGCCAGAGACCAGACCCAAAGTAATGCCAATGACCATGGCAAGCAGCACAGCCGCCACACCGACAAAAAGCGAAACGCGCATGCCGTAAAGGATGGTCGAGAACAGATCGCGCCCTTGGTCATCTGTGCCAAGCAGGAAGCTCTCGCCAGTAAATGCGTTTGGCGTCATGGGCGCGGTAAACCCGTTCATAAGGTTCAGGGATGCTGGATCAAACGGGTTTGTCGGCGCGAGGAGAGGCGCAAAAACCGCTGAGAGCACCAGCGTCATAAAGACAATGGTTGATACAATCGCCACAGGCGACTTCTTGAACATGTAAAACACGTCACTGTCGAGAAATACGCGCAGGCGCGATTGCTCAACCACTTTTGGCGTTGCGTCAGTCATCAGTGTCCTCCCGCGCGGTCAGCCCGCAGCCGTGGATCAATAAAGAAGTAAAGGATGTCCACGATCAGGTTGATCGCCACAAACATCACGGAAATCAGCATCAAATAGGCCGCCATCACTGGGATATCGACGAACTGGACTGCGTTGATGAACAGCAGCCCGACACCGGGCCATTGGAATACAGTCTCGGTAATGATCGCAAAGGCGATGATCGAGCCGAGTTGCAGGCCGATGACGGTAATCACAGGCACCATCGTATTCTTGAGCGCGTGGCGAAAGTTGATTGCCCGTTCGCGCAGACCGCGGGCGCGGGCGAAGCGGATGTAATCCTGCCGCAACACCTCCAGCATCTCTGAGCGTACCAGCCGCATGATCAGCGTCATTTGGTAGAGGCCAAGAGTGATAGATGGCAGAATAAGCGCTTTAAGCCCCGAGGAAGTGAGCAACCCTGTTGACCAATTGCCGATTTGCACGGTCTCCCCCCTCCCGAAACTGGGCAGCCACCCCAGCTCTACCGAGAAGACATAGATCAGTAAAATACCGATCAGGAATGTGGGCAGGGACACCCCGATCAGGGAGGCTGACATGATTAAATTGGCAAAGAAACCATCGCGCCTGATCGCGGTGAAAACGCCAAGGGCGATACCGAGTGTAATGGCGAGGATGCCTGAAACCGCCGCCAGCTCAAGCGTTGCAGGTGCACGCTCCAACAGGATTTCGGCGACGGGTCTTCCCTGACGATAGCTCACGCCAAAGTTGCCTTGGGCCGCCTCTTGGAGAAATTTATAATACTGGATGGGAAAGGATTGATCGAGGCCCAACTGCTCGCGCAGCCGCTCGATATCCATGGCGGTGCGCTCTTGACCCAGCATATTGTCGATTGGATCACCGACAAAACGGAACATCGAAAAGGCGGTGAGCCCGACAATCAGCAGAACAAGCGCTGATTGCAAAACGCGCCGGATAATAAAGGCAAGCATGATGTCGATTTCCCCAATGACCGAGGGGCCTGTGCGGCCCCTCGGTTCGTCTTGTTTAGCAGTCTTAGTTAACTGTAACCCAACGCAAGATAAAGAAGTTATCGGGACGTTGTACCAGATCGATATTGGCGCGCGTGCCCCAGACCAATGGCTGCACATAAAGCGGCACATAGGCCGTCTCGTCTTGCAAGGTTTGGGCCACCTCATCCAGCATCGCTTGACGCTTGGTATCGTCAATCTCGGACTGGATCATCGGGAGCAGCGCGTCCACACGAGCGTTGGAGTAGCCGCCAAAGTTCCAGCTGCCCAAACGTTTTTCCTCGTTCGGCGTGGCGGCGAGGAAACGGATTGGATGCTCCGCATCGAACGTGCCGGGGGACCAGCCAAGCAGATACATGTCGAAGTTATCTGCACGCAGTTCAGGCCAGTAGTTTTGTACTGGCATCGCGTCGAGGGTCGCGCGCATGCCCACTTGCGCCAGCATCGCAGTGATTGCCTGACAGACGGCCTCATCATTCAAGTAGCGGTCGTTGGAGCATTTGAAACCGAACGAAAAACCCTCGGGATATCCAGCCTCGGTGAGCAGACCACGCGCCGCTTCGGGATCGTAAGTCGCGTCATTGGAGAGCCCGTCCGTATAGCCGCGCATAGCAGGGCTGACCAACTGGTTCACAGCTTCGGCATTGCCGCGCATGGTGGTCTGCAAAATTGCAGGAACATTGACCGCATGGGCCACAGCGCGCCGCACACGCGGGTCGGCAAAGGGGTTCGTATCCGTAGTCTCGGCAGAGTATTTCAGCGCGTCAGCCTCATGAGGAAAGCCGAGCATGATCACGCGTGCCTCGATCCCTTGAATGACATTTACGTCGGGGTTCGCTTTGAGGCGAGCGACATCCTGAACCGGAACGGGGTTGATGAAATCAACGTCTCCTGACAGCAAGGCTGCCAAAGCAGTTGCGGAATTCTGGATCGGGGTCAGCTCGGCGCGGGTTATGTTGTGGGTGGCGTCACCCCACCAATTCGCATGCGGCTCGAGCACTGTGCGCAGGCCCGGCTGGCGCTCTGTAATGGCGAATGCGCCTGTGCCGTTGGTGTTCAGCGTGGCATAGTTGCCTGCTTCTTTGTCGGGGCGGGTGGCATTGTTCGCTTCAGCCCAACCGCTGTCCATAATCATCCAGTTTGCGATGCTGTCAGGAAAAATCGGGTTGGGGGAGGTGGTCATGATATCGACGGTGAAATCATCGACGACAATCACGTCAGAGACGGGGGAAAACCAGCTGCTGGTGTCGGCTTGCTCGCTTGAAGCACGCTCATACGAGAACAGCACATCTTGCGCGGTAAATGCGGCACCATCCTGAAACGTGACCCCCTCACGCAGCTTGAAACGCCAGCCATCGCCAGCACCAATCGGCTCCCAACTCACAGCCAAGGAAGGCTCGATCGTCATGTCCTGACCGCGGCGCACAAGCCCTTCATAAACGTTATTCAGAAACCCTAATACAGGGGCGGAGTTCACTGCGTGGGGGTCCATCGTCTGCGGGTCAGTGGTCTCGGCCCATTTGAATTCGGCGGCATGTACCGCAGGGGCCAAAGCGGCGAGGAGGGCGGCAGTGCTCAGAGTACGTAGCATACGAGTGTCCTAAATTCGGGCCAGTGCGAATGCTGCGCTGGTCATGTGTAAGATGCTGCGCGCCAGAGGCTCCGGCGCGCAGCAGGTGTCATTACTTCATTGTGAAGTGTTTGATCTTTGGCTGGTCGTTAGGGTCAACTTCAGTGCCGACTTTTTCGGCCATGCCCCAGTTCAGCACTTGGTGGTGGATGGGGATATAAAGCGCCTCATCCTGCACCACACGCCAGATTTTGGCGATGTCGGCATTGCGTGCTTCCAGATCGGTATTGGAGGCCAGCGACTTGATCATCCCGTTCACATCGGCGTTGTTAAAGCCTGTGTTGTTCCACGTTCCGATTTCTGCTTCGCGGCCATGCACGAGGAAGTTGAAGATGTACTCGGAATCGTAAGTCGGAACGCCCCAGCCCAGCATGTAAAAGTCGGTGGTGCCGCCAGAGATGAGCGGGAAGTGCTGTGCTTTCGGCTTGGCGTCGAGGTTCACAGTGATACCGATCTGACCCAACATGCCAACAGCCGCCTGACAGATGCCTTCATCGTTGATGTAGCGGTCATTCGGGCAGTCAAGGCGAAGGGAGAAGCCATCCGCATAGCCTGCCTCAGCCATCAGCGCCTTTGCACCTTCGATATCCGTGGAGGATTCCGCGTCCATCTCTGCAGTCCAGCCGTTAACGAAGGGCGGCGCAATCATGCCGGCAGGCAGGCTTTGCCCGCGCATAACAACCTGCTGGATTGCGTCCCGGTTGATTGCCATGGACATCGCCTTGCGCACGCGCACATCGGCGAGGGGGTTCTTGCCGTCGACATTGTCCGCTTCGATATCATCGGCACCCTGGTTCATACCAAAGAAGATGACGCGGTTCTGTGGCGCTTGCTTGACCATAAGGCCGTCCGCTGCGTTCACACGCTCCAGATCCTGAACGGGCATGTCTTGGAGGAAGTCGATCTCACCCGACAGCATTGCGGCCACACGGGTCGCGGCGTTCTGGATCGGCGTATAGACGATCTCGGTCACTTCGAGCGGGAATTGCCCGATGCCCCAGTATTTGTCATAGGCCGTCATCACTGTTTTGACGTCAGGCTCACGGCTGGTCAGGACGTATGCGCCCGTGCCGTTTGTGTTGAGCGTGGCGAATGTGATCTCGCCGCCTTCAAAATCCTGAACGGCGACAGTGTTGTTCGCCTCGGTCCATTCACGGTCCATCATGAACAGGTTGGTCAGGTTGGCCGGCAGAATCGGGTTTGGCCCGTCTGTGACGATCTCGACAGTAAAGTCATCCACAGCGCGCACTTCCGTGATGGAGCCGATCAGCTCTTTCATGTCGGAGTTTGCTTGTTTTGCGCGTTCGATGCTGAAGACAACGTCATCAGCGGTAAAGGCCGCGCCGTCATGAAAGGTCACACCTTCGCGCAAATTAAAGACCCATACATTCGGATCGTCGGCCTTTGGTGCCCAATCGGTTGCCAACGCAGGCTCGAACCCGCCAGACACATCGCGCAGAACCAGCGGCTCGTAAATCTGGTGGCGGACCGTATGGGTTGGCCCTTCGTTTTGGGCATGTGGATCAAGGGTGAGGGCATCGCCCGAGCGCGCCCAACGCAGTGTTTCCGCGCTCAGCGGTGCCGCCGTTGTAATCAGCAATGCGCCGATAATCGTTGCTGTTGTACGTTTCATGTAGATTCCCCGTTGTTGTGATTATGTCGTCCAAGGTTGAGTTATTTGCCGTCAATGGCAAGGGGCAGGCGCAAATTTGATTGAACCGATCAAAGCCATTTCCGCAGCGTTATCCGCGTCCCGCGATCCAGCCCAGAACACTTGCCGCCAGCAGGCCATTGCCTGATAGATATCCGCTGTCTGATGTCCCCGAAACGCCCACGGCCGCGCCGCCTGTGGCATAGAGGTTGTCAAAAACGCCTCCAGCCGCCTTGCGCACCAAAGCGGTTTCAGGATCAATATCGAGGCCCCCTTGGGTGTGAAACAGAGCACCTGTGACTTTCACCGCGCAAAACGGTGGCTCAAGCTGCTGACCCGTCCATGTACGGCCAAAGCGGTCAGTTCCATTAGCAGGTATATCCTTGACGGTGCCAACGAGCCGTCCTTTTGGAATGCCGCATTTTACTTCCAGCGCCTCAAGCGTGTCGGCCCAGACAAGCGCACCTTGGCTCTCTGCATTTTTGAAATCTGCAAACTGCCGGGCAATATCGGCAATGCGGGTGTCAAAGACCGACCATGCGTGGCCTTCAGGCTGCCCCAGGACTGCGCGTGCGGCCTCTGAATATCCCTGCGCTTCGTTCCAAAAGCGGTCGCCTTCACTGTTTACCTGAAATCCACCTTCGGTAATGACAGCCCATGTGATCAGAATGCCGTGGGGGTGGGCGACATTGCCGTGACCTTGATAGGCCCCCAGATGCCGCGTCGCGGCACCCAGCTTTGCGCCCCATTCAACCGCATCACCGTTGTTGCCGTCATGGCCAAACCAAAGCCCGCTGTCGATTTCGGGCATGTACCGCGTCACCATCGTCCGGTTCCCGCCAAATCCGTTGCAGGCCAGAATAATCCGTGCAGCACCAATCGTTTCATGTGCACCGTCCGGGCGTTGAACCTGCACGCCATGCAGTTTCGCACCCTTGGCAAACAGGACAGTCGCGCGGCGCTCACATATCATCGGAATTTCCAAATGTTCGATGCGGCTGCGCAGCGCGTCGATCAGTTCGGCACCTGATCTGCTGGGCAAGCCGTGCATCCGCCGCCGCGAATGACCAGGATAGTCGAAATCGGTCACCACGGAAAACGGCAGGCCGTGCGTTTGTGCCAGCCAATCGATGACAATGGCGGAATGCTGCGCCAGTGTGTCGACCAGACCTTGCTCGTTCTCGTCATGCGCTTTGCGTTGAATGTCAGCGGCAAAGAGTGTGGGATCATCGGCGATCCCTGCACCCGATTGAAACGTGGTGCCAGCGGCAGGGATTAGACCCGCGCTGAGCGCAGTGGAGCCTGAGGGCAGGGGATCAGCTTCGATCACCAGCACATCCTTGCCTGCCTCATGCGCACTAAGTGCGGCAATCATCCCTGCGGCACCCGCGCCGATGATTAGCGTGCCAACGTCTATGTCATACGCCTCCAGCGGGGACGCGATATCAGGTGTTGCCGTCATAACGCTTTCCCGTCGCGAGCATATCTGACGTGCCAATCGCCTCGTTCAACCCGTCGAAATCATACATGCGCTCTTTGAAAGGTGTGTTTGATCCCGCGTCCTTCAAGCTGCGGTAATAGTCATTGGCCGTGCGTGCCAAGGCGCGCACGATGCCGCCCGGAAAGATCACGATGTCAAAACCCATCGCTTGCAAATCTTGGGCAGAGGAGATTGGCGTGGCACCGCCCTCGACCATATTGGCGAGCAGGGGGACCTGTCCTTGAAACGTTTCGGGAATGCGCCCCAACTCATCGCGGTCGCGGGGCGCTTCGATGAAGAGCACATCGGCACCTGCCTCGACATAGGCGCTGGCACGGTCCATGGCGGCGTTGAACCCCTCGACAGCAATAGCATCTGTGCGCGCGATGATCAGCGTGTCATGGCGGCGTGCATCGGCCATCGCGGCAATTTTGCCCGTCATCTCAGCCGCGGTAATTAGCGATTTGTCCGATAGGTGGCCGCAGCGCTTTGGATAGGTCTGGTCCTCGACTTGCAGGGCCGCAGCGCCAGCGCGTTCATAAGATACCATCGTGCGGCGTGCATTGAGCGCGTTTCCAAACCCCGTGTCGGCGTCCATGATCACAGGCAGGTCTGTGCGGTCGGCGATCAGCGCCATTGTATCGGCCATTTCGCTTGCCGTACTGAGGCCAATGTCGGGGCGGCCCAGCCGTGTGTAGGCGACAGCAGCACCAGAGAGATACAGCGCCTCGAACCCCGCATCCGTGGCGAGAGCAGCCGTAAGACCGTCATAAATACCAGGGGCGATCAGGATTTCAGCGGCTGTGAGGCGCGTTCGTAAACTCATGCTGTGGCTCCAAATTCGGCAGTAGCCTCGGCGCAGGTCATGACCTGCGTGACGGAGCCGAGCGAGGTGATGGTCGCCTCATGAACGTCGGTTTTGAACGCGGCACATCCATCCGACAACATGACCGTGTGAATGTCGCGCAGGTGTGCGTCGCGCAGGGTACTGGCCACGCCGCCGTTCGTGACGATCCCACCGACGATCAACGTGTCAATATCCATGGCCCGCAGGATGTATTCCAGCCGCGTTTGGTAGAAGGCGGAGTAGGCGACTTTCTCGATGGTGAAATCCGCAGGCTTGAGCGTATCGACCAGATCATGACCAAACCCGCCTGGGGTAAAGTCACCTTTAGTCAGGAAAGGGCGGAGCCTTTTCAGGTGCTCGGCGATCAATGGTTCGCCACCGCGCCCCGGCACCAGCGTGAACTGTGCCGAGATGTAGCTGCCGCCAGCTGCGACAAGCGCATCACGCAGTGGCGCGATGCGCTCGGGTAGGGCGGCGATGGCAGGTGCCGATTGTCCCGCACGGCCATAGGCCCCTTGCGCGTGCAAAAAGTCGTTTTGCAGATCAATCGTCAGGAGGGCAGTACGCTGGGCGTTCATGGGTTTTCCCTTTCGATCACGGTATTGCCGAAGGTGTCCACGCGGCCAGCAAGGTCAGGCTCAATGAGGACGGTGGTGTCGGGCTGCTCGAGAATGGCAGGGCCGGAGATGACGGCACCCACAGGCAACTCAAGGCGCGCGTAAATCTTGGTCTCGTGCCATGCGCCGCCGAAATACACTTGCCGCGTGTCGCGCAAGGCCGCCTCCACAGAGCCGCCTTTGGGGGCCAGTGTCGACAGATCAAAGCGCGGCCGCTTGCCTGTGACGGCAGAGCGTAAGTTGATCACGCGGCGCACGCCACCTGCCAGCAGACGGCCATAGGTGGCGCGGTAGGCGGTATCGAATGCCTCTCCAATCGCGCCTTCGGTGGGTGCTACCACGGTGCCATCCACAACGAGCACAGTGAGCGGTACACTCACAGTGTGGGTCTGTCCGAGGTAGGCCATATCGAGGGTAAAGGATGTCTCGCGGGCTTCAAATGTTGTGCGCGAGGCGTCAAGCATGGCAAGCCCCCGATCCACATGGCGCTGCATATGGGCGGCAAGGGCGTTGGTGTCTATCCCGTCCAGCATTGTGTTGAGCGTTTGCACAAAGTCCTGCCGCATGTCGGCAATCACACAGCCCATCGCGGATGTTACACCCGGATAGCGGGGTACAATAGCCCGTGCGAGGCCGACCTCGTCCAGCATCGCACCTGCATGGAGCGAACCACCCCCGCCAAACGGCATGAAAGCGAACCGCTTGGGATCAAACCCGCGCTCGACCGAGACAAGGCGCAGCGCGCCTGCCATGCGGCTGTTTGCAACGCGCAAGATCGCTTCGGCAGCGGTGAGGGCATCAAGACCGAGCGGCTTTCCCACATGCTCCTCAATCGCAGTCATGGCTGCATCGACGTCCAGACGGGTGAGTTTTCCGCCGATGGGATTATCAGGATCGATGCGCCCCAGAACGACATTCGCATCGGTGACGGTGGGCCTTGTGTTGCCTTGGCCATAGGCGACAGGTCCGGGCGTCGATCCCGCGCTCTCTGGTCCGATGTTGAGCAATCCGCCCTTATCGACCCACGCGATGGAGCCGCCGCCAGCGCCAATCGTCGTAATCTCGATCATGGGGGAGCGGACGACCATGCCAAAATCAATCGAGGTCTGCTGGCTCAGCATGCTTTGCCCCTGCGCAATCAGGGAGACATCAAAAGACGTGCCGCCCATGTCGCCAGTAATCACATCAGGAAAACCTGCGGCCTGGGCGATGTAGCCTGCGGCGACAACACCTGCTGCGGGGCCAGAGAGGGCGGTGCGCACGGGCAGTTTTGTAGCTGTCTCCACATCCATCACGCCGCCATTGGACTGTACGATCATGAACTCGCCAGCAAAGCCGTCGCCCTTCAGGGCAGTCTCAAGGCGCGCAAGATATCCCGACACTTCAGGCTGGAGATAGGCATTGAGCGCTGTGGTCGAGAACCGCTCGAACTCCCGAATTTCGGGCAGGATTTCGGAGGAGCAAGAGACATGGGCATTGGGCCAGACGTCGCGCACGGCAGCGACTGCCAATGCCTCGTTCTCGGGATTGGCGTAGGCATTGGCAAAGAGGACGGCCACGGCAAGGCAGTCGTCATCCATGAGTTGTTGTGCTGCTGTGCGCACCGCATCGAGATCGACGGGCATGCGGATCGTGCCGTCTGCAAGCGTGCGCTCAGGCACTTCCAAGCGCTGGGCGCGATCCACGATAGGCGTGAAATCACCCCGCAAGCCCCATGTGCGGGGACGGTCGCGGCGGCGCATTTCCAGCACGTCACGCAGACCTTCGGTGGTGATGATGCCGATCTTGGCTCCTTTGCGCTCTAGAAGCGCATTGGTGCCAGCGGTCGTGCCATGCACCACAACGGAAACGCCGCCAAGATCATCCACACGCGAACCAATCCCGCTGAGAAAGCCCGCGGACTGGTCGGGGCGCGAGGTGGGGACTTTGGCGACTTCGGCAAGGCCCGTTGCCTCATCAAGGACAAAGATATCTGTGAAAGTGCCGCCAACATCTACGCCGATCATTTTGTTCATTGGCATCTTGCTCATTGGGGGACCTCCTGCCATGCGGTGCCGTATGTTTCGTTCGCCTTCTGTGCGCTGACCAGTCCTGCGGCCACGTCTCGTGCCACTGCGGCAGGCGCGCGCGCGGAGGCGGGGCCATAGCCGCCGCCGCCGGGCGTTTCCAACCGCACGGATTGCCCTTGCTCCAACCGGATGCCAACCATCTTGGAGGCCATCGGCGGGTTGTGCCAGCCATCCGACTGCTCATAGCTGAACACATTCAGCGCGGCATCTCCGCCACCCGCCACACCAGTGGGGGCATAACGCCCACGCTCCCCGAACAGAAACGCCTTTGCGCCGTTCCCCTCAAGCACTTCGATCTCGTAGACTGCACCAAGTCCGCCACGGTGCGTGCCAGCGCCTGCGCTGTCAGGGCGCAGGGCCCATTGTTTGAACATCACCGGATAGGCCGCCTCAAGAATTTCCATGGGCGGGATCGTGGCCGTGGAGATCGGCGCATTGCCGTGGTTCAGGCCGTCCCCCTCAATCGATCCGCCATGCCCACCGCCATAAAAGCTGAACATGACCCAAGGTTTGCCATTGTCGCGTGTGCCTGAAATCGAGAGCGCGTTGATCGTGCCGTAGGCATTGGCGACCACACGCTCGGGCGCTGCTCCCGCAGCGGCGGCAAAGATCACGTCAATCATGCGCAGGATTGTCTCGGTGTACCCGCCAACGGGCGCGGGGAAGGGGGCTGAGAGGAGTGACCCTTCGGGTATCTTGACGGTAATGGGCCGCATCACACCTGAATTTGCAGGCAGGGCGGGGAAGATATGTTTGATGGCCACATAGGCCGTGGCCACAGCCGTTGGCAGGGCGATGTTCACAGGTCCTGCACAGCGCGGGGCGGTCCCTTCAAAATCAAGTGTCATCGTATCGCCTAAAATCTCCAACGCGACAGTGATCGGTAAGGGGACATCGGTGATGCCATCGTTGTCGAGGTAGTCTGTCGCCGTCCAGCGCCCGTCAGGGAGCGTTGTCAGTTCCGCACGCATCAAAGTCTCGGCGCTGTTTTGCAATGCATCCAGAGCAGCGCGAACAGTGTCTGCACCATAATCAGCCAGCAATTCATCCATACGGCGTACACCAAGGTCGAGCGCTCCAAGCTGGCCGTTGAGATCACCTTGGGCTGATTGCGGCAGGCGCGTGTTGCGCATAAGGATGTCGATGATGTCGGTCTGAATCACTCCAGCCTTAGCCAGACGCACCGGCGGGAGCACGAACGCCTCTTGGAACGCATCTGTGGCGGCGGGATTGTAGTTGCCCGGGACTGCGCCGCCCACGTCATGCCAATGACCGACAGAAGCGAGATAGCAAAACAGTTTTTCCTGATGATAGTAGGGGCGCACAAGGCGCATATCGCTCAGATGTGTGCCGCCCAGATGGGCATCATTGAAGATATAGATATCGCCGTCCTCAAGATCGCCATTCTCGGCGGCCTTGTCGATTACGGCCTTTACTGCGAAGCTCATCACACCGACAAAGATGGGCAAGCCTGATTTACCTTGTACCAGCGTATCGCCAGAGACAGCATGGTAAAGGCCGTGGCTTGCATCATGTGCTTCTGCGATGATGGGATTGAAGGCTGCGCGAAACAGGGTTGCGTCCATCTCGTCTGCTATCTGCTCCATCCGGCCCGCCAGAACGGCCAGCGTTATGGGATCAATCTTAGCGCTCATGTTATTCCCTTATGCTCGGATATATCGTTCCAGACGTCCTGCCGCGTGAGCAGCCCTTCGGTCACTTCAAATCGGTCGATAAATCGGATGCCCTCGAAAGCGGTGCCGTCAGGCCACTCGCCACTCAGGGTACCGCGGCAATAGACGATCGCCTGCGCGCCCTCGGACTGCATCGCGTCAAACCCGTCGTAAGTCTTGGTCACAAAGCGGTAGCGGGGGGCAGCCCAGTCAATGAGCGCTTCAAGGCTTTGCATTTGCTTGCTGCCCGGGAATGTCATGGTGAAGCCAAGGCCAAGCATGGATTGCGCTGTTTCCAGATCGCGGTCCTGCATCGCGGTAAGGAAGCGGCGGACTAAGTCAGACGGATCAGGCAGGGCCGGGGTTGGTGTCCGGTGTTGGCGTCCGCGCATATACGCGCTGCGCGGCATCTCATGGATCATCAGGGTCACAGCCTCGGGGGGTGCTGGTACAACGATACGGATCGCGTCAGTCAGAGCCTCACCCATGCGGGTTTTGTCTGCGTCGTTGTATCCCTCAAGGATATGGAGTTCGATTATTGGCATGCCACTCTCCGCAAAAGCTGTATTTTCTATAATACAGATATCTATATAGAGATAGGACAAATATTTTCGCGCCTGCAATACAGTTTTCTTGCATTTAGCCAAAACGCCGTTAGTCTCAAGGCGAAATGGGAGCTTGATCTGCAATGTCTGCCAATCCTACAGGTCCATCAGTGAGCAGCCTTCCGGAGGGAGGAAAGGCGCGACGCGTCTATCTACAGCTGCTTGATGGTATCACGCGCGGCACCTATCCTGACGGGGCAGTCCTTCCTGCCGAGCAAAAGTTCGCGGTCGAACTTGATGTATCGCGGGTCACGCTGCGTCGTGCGCTGGATGCGCTTGAGAGTGAGGGGCTGATTGACCGACGCGCGGGCGCGGGGACGCGGGTGCGCAAACCTGCACAGCGCCCCTCGATGGCGGCGGATTTTACAAATTTGATGCCACAAGTTGTCCAGATGGGCCACGAGACGACAGTGCGGTTATTATCGTTCAGCTATGGTATGCCGCCCGCCGCTGTGGCTGAGGCGATGCAAATGTCCCAGACTTCCAATGTGCAAACAGCCGTGCGCCTGCGCCTGATAGAAGGGCAGCCGTTTTCGCACCTCACGACTTATGTTCCCGAACACATTGCGCAGAATTACTCTGAATCAGAACTGGCCACGTCGCCTCTGTTTCGTTTGCTTGAACGCTCTGGCGTTGAGGTGGAGACGGCAGACCAAAGCGTAAGTGCAACGCTCGCCTCGCCCGATGTGGCGGGACATCTGGGGCTGAGCGTTGGTGCGCCGCTCTTGATGCTGAACCGTGTGGTGCGGGATGCACAAGGGCGGGGTGTCGAATACCTCGCCGCCCTCTACCGGCCCGATATGTTCAAGCTGGAAATGACGCTGAGCCGTGTGGGCGCTGGCGATGCGCGCCATTGGGAGCCTGTGGTGAACCCCACACGCGCGGAGGCGGCTGAATGAGTGCGGAGCGCACCCTTTTGGACAAGTTGTGGGCGGCGCATGAGATCCTGTGCCGTGAGGATGGAACCTCTTTGCTATGGGTGGACAGGCATCTTGTGCACGAAGGGTCGCATCATGCCTTTGCCAAACTTGCGGATCGCAAGATGACAGTTGCTGAGCCTGCGCTAACCTTTGGTGTTGTGGATCATTATGCGCCCACCCGCGCAGGGGAAGTGGCACCCGATATCCGCCGCATGATCAAGACGCTGGGCAAAAATGCCCGCGCCGCAGGTATTAAGCTGTTTGATCTGCATGATCCCGCGCAAGGAATTGTCCATGTGATTGGGCCAGAGCAGGGGCTGACTTTGCCCGGCATGTTGGTGAATTGCGGCGACAGCCACACCTCGACCCATGGGGCATTTGGTGCGCTGGCCTTTGGCGTGGGCGCGACCGAAGTGGCCCATATTCTGGCAACTCAGACGATCTGGCAGAAGCGGCCCAAGACGATGCGGATCACGTTTGACGGTGTGCTGGGAGCGGGTGTTACAGCAAAGGATATGGCGCTGCACTGGATTGCAGCACTTGGCGCGGACGGGGCGCAGGGATACGCGGTTGAATATGCTGGCGACGCGGTGCGGGCGCTATCTATGGAAGGGCGTATGACCCTATGCAACCTCAGCATCGAAGGCGGTGCGCGTATGGGCATGATCGCACCCGATGATGTGACATTTGCCTATCTTGAGGGCCGCCCTGCGGCTCCCCGTGGTAAGGTTTGGCAAGCAGCGCTGGCCGATTGGCATGCACTACATTCGGATATCGGTGCGTCATTTGACCGTAAGGAATACTTTGATGCAGACACCATTGCGCCCACAGTTACATGGGGTACGTCACCTGAAGAGGCATTGCCCATCACGGGCCATGTGCCGCGTGATAACGCTGCCAAAAACATCCATGCGACGCTTGAGTATATGGGGCTGGAGGCGGGGATGCCGTTGAGCCAGATTGCCGTCGATCAGGTCTTTATCGGCTCATGCACAAACGGGCGGATCGAGGATTTGCGCATGGCAGCCAAAGTGCTGGAGGGGCGTCGCACCGTTGTGCCGGGCCTTGTCTCACCGGGCTCAATGCAGGTGAAAAAGCAGGCCGAAGAAGAGGGGCTGGCCCAGATATTTGTGCAGGCGGGTCTGGAATGGGCAGGTGCGGGATGCTCCATGTGCGTGGGCATGAACGGTGATCTGGTCGAGGCGGGCAAGCGGTGTGCGTCCTCCACGAACCGCAATTTCAAAGGGCGGCAAGGGCGCGGTGCGCGGACCCATTTGATGAGCCCTGCGATGGTCGCGGCAGCAGCCGTCACAGGGCGTCTGACCGACGTACGCCCTTTGTTGGAGGGGCGGATATGAACGGCTGGAAAATCCTGTGTGGCACGGCAATCGCCTTGCCCCAAAGTAATATCGACACCGATCAGCTTATCCCTGCGCGATTCATGTCACAGCCGCGTAGCGAAGGTTACGGCGACTTCCTTCTCTATGATGTGCGCAAGGCGCAGCAGGGTCATCCACTTGATCGATCTGCGCCAAAAGTGCTGGTCGCGGGGCGCAATTTTGGCAGCGGTAGCAGCCGTGAGGCGGCGGTCTATGCATTGGTCGATTACGGCATTAGCGCCGTTTTTGCGCCGAGTTTTGGCGATATTTTTGCGGGAAATGCTGTGAATAACGGTTTGCTCGCTGCGCAGATTGACGAGGATGTTGCAGCGACGTTGATCGCCGACATGGGCGAAGGGGCCTGTAAAGCCGAGGTCGATCTTATCTCAGGTCGTGCAATAATTGCAGGGCATGACATAGCCTTTGACCTTGATCCGGTGCGCCGTCAGAAATTGATAAACGGCTGGGATGATATCGATCTAACCGCACAGTATTCCGACCAGATAAAGACGTATCGTGCAGCCCATGTTGCTACGCGCCCGTGGGCCACGCCCGAAATCTAAATCACCACCAATGGCGCAAAACGCGCCGCTCAATAGGGAGAAAGATAAAATGAAACATATACTTATCGGCGGTATTCTTGCCACAACAGCATTGGCAGGAACGGCCTATGCCCAAGAAACAATCACAGCCGTTCATGCCTTTCCTGAATCGCTGATCTACACCAAATCCTTTCTCGAGTTTGTCGATAAGGTGAACGCCGCCGGCGAGGGCGTCGTGCAAATCGAAGTGCGCGGCGGACCAGAGGCCATCGGCATGTTCCAGCAGCCTGACGCGGTCCGCTCTGGTGTGGTTGATATGGTTTACACACCGGGCAGCTTTTATGCGGGTGCCTTGCCGGAAAAAGACGCTCTTGTGACGTCGAACAAAGTCGCTTCTGAAGTGCGCGAGAATGGCGGGATAGAGTTGATCGACCAGATCCACCAAGAGAAGATGGGGGTTAAATACCTAGGCTGGTTCGACTCTGGTGTGTGTTACAACCTTTGGACGCGCGATGCTCCAACGCTGGACGACGGCGGCAATCTTGATGTTAGCGGTCTCAAACTGCGCGGCAATGCGGTCTATAACGCCTTCTTCTCTGACTATCTGGGCGCACAAGTAATCGACTTGCCCACAACCGAAGTTTACTCCGCGCTGGAGCGTGGCGTGGTGGATGCAACGGGTTGGACGCAGATCGGTTTGATCGATCTCAAGTGGAACGAGTTTCTGAACTACCGCATTGAGCCGTGTTTTTTCTCCACTGACCTTGGTACCATCGTAAACCTTGAGAAGTGGAACAGCCTGTCTGAAGAAGCCCGTACAATCGTACAGGACGTGGCGATTGCGCATGAAGCGGAATCTGCATCTAAACTCGGCGCTGTGCGCGATGAGGATTTCGCAGCACTCGAGGCGGCAGGCATGGAAGTTGTGACGCTGGAGGGTGCAGCAGCAGATGCCTATCTCGAAGCGGCAGTCTCCAACACATGGGACCGCATGAAGACGCTGATGGAAGAAAGCCCGCAGGGTGCTGGCAACTTCGACAAGCTCATCGAGCTCTTCTACACCAAGTAAAAACCAAGCGCGCCGCAAGATTTCTGCGGCGCGCATCTTTGTCAGGGGTGTAAAATGAACGTGATCGGCAGGCTCTATCTGGGAGTGTTATACGCGATGGCGGGTATTGCGTGTGCAATGCTGATCTGGCTCATGATCTCGGTTGTGACATCGGTCATAATGCGCAATTTGGGGCTACAGCCCTTTGCGTGGCTCTTTACTTCCTCCGAATATGCGATCCTGTACATGACCATGCTCGGTGCGCCGTGGCTGGTGCGCGAAAAGGGGCATGTGCATATCGAGTTGGTGACTGCTGTCCTTCCCGCGCCTGCACGCCGGTTTATGAGCCGCAGCGTGGCGGCGCTTTGTGTTGCAGTTTGCGGACTGCTCGCGTGGAAGGGGGGTGAGTTGATGCTTACCAACATAGCACGCAATGACCTTGACGTGCGCGCTTATTACTTCCCCAAGTGGATACTCACGGCGGCGTTCCCGATCAGCTTTGGGCTGATGGCGGTTGAGTTCAGCCGCTTTGTCTTTGGCGCTGAACTCATGCACTCTGGCGAAGCAGGAATTCACGAATAATGGAATGGTTCGAAGCGCTTGGCCTGCTGATAGGCTCGATCCTTGTGTTGATGGCCATCGGTATGCCCGTGGCGTTGGCGTTCCTTGCCGCCAACATCTTGGGCGCATGGTTGTTCATGGGCGGCGCGCGGGGCGTCACGCTGATGCTGAACAACGGATTTGGGAGCCTCACGAACTTCGCGCTTGTCCCGATCCCGCTTTTTTTGCTGATGGGCGAGATTTTCTTTCACACGGGCCTTGGCGCACGGATGTTCAATGCGATTGATAAGCTGTTGGGGCGTCTTTCGGGGCGGCTGAGCTATGTTACCGTGTTGGGCGGCACAGCATTCTCGACGCTGTCGGGATCGTCCATGGGGTCAACGGCGCTGCTCGGCTCGCTCATGGTGCCTGAAATGACGGACCGCGGGTACAAAAAGAAGATGTCGATCGGTCCTATCCTTGGCACAGGCGGTCTGGCGATCATCATTCCGCCCTCCGCGCTGGCAGTACTGCTGGCGACACTTGCGCGAGTGGATGTGGGCGCGTTGCTAATTGCGGGGATTATCCCAGGTCTCATTCTGGCATGTTTCTATATCGCAACGATCTTTATCCAGACCAAACTCGATCCTGACGCGGCCCCCGCTTATGACGTTGAAACATTGAGCATGGGGCATAAACTCGGCCTGCTGTTCAAAGATATCCTGCCGATGTTGTCGGTGATGGTACTGATTGTGATTGGCATGGTTGCTGGTTTGATCACCCCGTCCGAAGCCGCCGCTTTTGGTGCGTTGGGTGTGCTGATCCTCGCTGTGATCTTTCGCTGCCTGACATGGAAAGCGATGAAACGCTCGGTTGTGGGTGCGATGAGGGTAACACTGATGGCATACCTCATCGTCTTTGGGTCCGCCACATTCAGCCAGCTTCTGGCCTTCTCGGGTGCAAGCTCTGGACTGATCCGTTGGGCGACTTCTTTTGATCTGGCCCCGATTGCAATGCTGTTGGCGATGTTTGCGGTGCTGCTGCTGTTGGGTATGTTTATGGAGCAGATTTCCATGATGCTGCTCACAGTGCCGATCTTTTTCCCGCTGGCGCTGTCGTTGGGATTTGATCCGATCTGGTTCGCATTGATCATCCTGCTGGCCCTCGAAATCAGCTTTACTACGCCGCCCTTCGGTTTGTTGCTCTTTGTGATGAAAGGGGTGGCGCCCAAGGATACCACGATGCGCGAAATTTACGGTGCGGCGATCCCCTATATCGGATGTTCCATGCTGTTGGTTGCTCTGCTGATCCTCTTTCCGCAACTGGCACTCTGGTTGCCCAGCCTCTAGGGGGCATGGTCTTAGCCAAGTAAACTTAGCCAGACCCAGACCGTGAGGATGGAGGAAGCTGTCGCAATCAGAACCGAGGAAGCGGCCACGCGGCGTCCGCGTCCGTACATATTGGCAAAGATATAGGCGTTAAATCCCGGTGCCATGGCCGCAGTGAGCACGCCAGAGCGGAACAAGTCTTGCGGCACCGAGAGGGCAGACCCCATTGCCCAAACAATAGCAGGGTGCAGGACAAGGCCAATACAACAGACCATTACGATTGTTTTCATATCGCCTTCTGGCTTGTACTGGATCAGCACGCCGCCCAAGGCGAACAGTGCCGCAGGCAGGGCGGCCCGTACGATAAGCGACAGGGCATCATCGACCACTGAGGGGATGATGAACCCTGTAAAATTGACAATAAAGCCACCGATAATGCCGATCACCAATGGATTGTGGAACATCGCACGGCTGATCGAGCGGACCAGTGTCACACCGCTTTGCCCACGGTTGCGGACAAACTCCATCACAGTAATGCCAAGGCCATAGCAAAACGGTGAATGCACGGCGATTATCATATAGTTGCCGGTTAGCTGATCTACTCCGTAAGCCCGCTCCGAGATAGGCAGGCCCAACAGGACCGAGTTGGAGAACAGACAGCAAAAGCCGATAGCCACGCAATCCTCCCAATCTCGTTTGAAAAAGACACGTGCACCGATCATCCCAAGCGCAAAGCAGATTGTGGCCCCTGTGTAGAAGCTGAACAGCAGACGCGCGTCAAAGGCGGCACTCAGATCAAGGTTGGCAATCGCTTGGAACAGCAGGCAAGGCACTGCAAAGCTTTGGGCAAAGCGCAGGACACCGTCGACACCTGCCACTGGAAACAACCCGCGCCAAACGGCGACATAGCCAAAACCGATGACCAGAAAGACGGGCAGAATGACGTCAAGTAGCAGTTGCATTGGGCGCAGTCTCGGTTCGGGTTAAATGCGCCTCGGCAAGACGTCAGCGCAGATCGAAGTCAAGCTGCATGCCGTCAAAAGCGGGTTGGATGTGGTCGGGTGTTTCTGCAGCAATAGTGGCATAGTCGAGGTCGTTGTGCATGTTGGTTAGGACAGCCTCACGCGGCTGTACCCGTTCAATCCACTCAAGCGTTTGGGCAAGGTGGCTGTGCGTCGGGTGCGGCTCGCGGCGCAGGGCGTCCACGATCCAGCAGCGCAGGTTTTCAAGGTGTGGCCAGATGTGGTCAGGGATGCTCGCCACATCGGGCAGATATGCCACGTCGTTCACGCGGAAACCAAGTGCGTCCATTCCGCCATGTGGCACAAGGAAGGGGGTAAATTTGAGCGGACCACCGGGGCCGTCAATCGTGACATTCCCCTCCATCAGGTTCATGTCGAGGATGGGCGGATACATCGACCCTTTTGGCTGGATAAAGGCATAGCCAAACCGGTCCATAAGCGCATCGTGTGTTGGCTGGTCGGCCCAAACGGGCAGGCGCGCGCGCATGTTGATGACGATCATGCGAAGATCATCCATGCCGTGCACATGGTCTGCGTGCGCGTGGGTGTAGAGGACCGCATCAAGGCGGCCAACGCCTGCATCCAGAAGCTGGCTGCGCATGTCAGGGGAGGTGTCGATGAGCACGGTTGTCGTGCCAGCATCCGTAATCCGCTCCACCAAGACAGAGCAGCGGCGGCGGGCATTGCGCGGCTCGCTCTGGTCACACGCGCCCCATACACCGCCCAAGCGCGGCACGCCTCCTGAGGAGCCACAGCCGAGGATGGTGACGCGCATCGTGTCGGTCATGAGTTCGCCCCATAGGCGGCGACCTTGGTGAACAGGCGTTCAAAATTCGCTTCGGATTGTTCTGCAAAATCAACATATTCCATGCCAAACGTTTCTGCCGCCTTGCGTGCAGTATGTGCCGTGTAGGCAGGCTCGTTGCGGCGGCCGCGGTGGGGCGGTGGTGCAAGATAGGGGCTGTCTGTCTCGACCAAGATACGCTCGACCGGTGCTGCGGCGAAAATGTCGCGCAACTCTTGGCTTTTGGGAAAGGCGGTGATGCCCGACATGCTCAAATAGAAACCTAGATCAAGGGCTGCACGGCCAAGTTCGGCCGAGGAGGAAAAGCAGTGCATGACGCAGGTGTAGGCACCCTTTGCATGCTCGTCGCGCAGGATTGAGGCCATATCATCATCGGCGTCGCGGCTATGAATAATGAGGGGCAAGCCCGTCTCCCGCGAGGCGGCAATGTGGATGCGCAGGCTGTCTTGCTGCATTTGTGCGCTCTCGGCGGTGTAATGATAGTCCAGACCGGTTTCGCCAATACCCACCATCTTGGGGTGCTGGGCAATCTCGATCAACTGCTCCAGCGTGGCCATAGGTTCGGACACGACACTCATTGGATGTGTGCCTGCAGCATAAAAAACGGGCGCGTGGGCCTCGGCAATGGCACGCACGGCTGGCTCATTTTTGAGCTTGGTACAAATCGTCACCATCCGCGCCACGCCAGCCTCGGTTGCACGTGCAATCACGTCAGGCAGTTCCGCGATCAATTCGGGGAAATCGAGGTGGCAGTGACTGTCGGTGATGGTGGGAATATCGGTCATAACGCTCCGGAATTTTAGGCGCAGGGGTCAGCGCGGTGCTGCCTGTGCCATCTTGGTAAAGGTATCTAGGACCAGTGCAGCAGGGTCAAGGTTGACTGCGATGCCGTGACGCGCACGTGCCCCGATCTGGGCGGCAAGGTCTGCCCAAACCCGCGCTTGATGCGGGTGAGGGGAGAGGCGTTTCAGAATATCAGCCTCACCGTTAGCGGCCTGAGGCTCTGGCGATGAGCCAGTGGCACCCGTGCGTGCCAAACGGCTCAGGAGCAGATCAATCAGCGTAAAAAGCAAATCCCGCTTTGCCTCACCGCCGCGTGCGGCAGCCAGCTCGGCCAGTTTGAGGGCGCGGGGGCGGTCCATATTGGGCATGGTGCCGACCAAAGCGACAAGTTCGGAGTAGAGAGCCGCACCGCCCAACAAAGACAAGCGCATCGCGCCCCCAACCGAGCCACCAGAGAGCGCGGCAAGCGCGGCTGTATTGGCTGCTTGCACGTCTGCTTGTGCCATGGCCTCGGCCACCTCGCTGGCGTCAAGGCTACGCAGGGGCAGGGTGCGGCAACGCGAGCGGATGGTCGGCAGCAGGCCTGACGGCTGGTGGGAGATGAGGATGAGCAGGGCACGTGCAGGCGGCTCTTCCAACATCTTCAAAAGAGCATTGGCGGCAGTCACGTTCATCAGGTCGGCATCATCAATGATCACAACGCGGTAGCCACCATCAGGCGCTGACATCTGGAAAAACCCGTTTAATGCACGGATGTCATCGGCAACAATCTCCTGACGCATCTTTTTAGTGGTCGGATTGACAGTGCGGGTGACATTTCGAATACGGCCTTCTCCGCCGGCGGCGATGCGCAGGGCGATTGGATGATCCGCTGGAATCTCCAGCGTTGTAGGCACTTCGGGTGCGAACATCCCTCCCTCATCTGGTGCAGGGGTCGCCAGCAAGAACCGCGCGATCCGCCATGCCAGCGTTGCTTTTCCTACGCCGCGCGGCCCTGTCAGCATCCAGGCATGATGCAAACGACCCGTGTTAAACGCGTCCACAAACGCGGTCTGCGCAGCATCCTGTCCGATCAGGCGGATGGTGTCACGGGGATGCGGCGCACCATCAAGGCGCTCTGGTTGGGAAGGGGTGTCATCACTCATGCAAGCGGTTTAACGGGGATTGAGGGGGTTGGAAACGGGTATCGGAATTTTGAAATATTCAGGTTCGGTTTTTTCAAATAAATGGCTACTGCCGCGCGGACAGCGCTTGTTCGACTGTATTCCGAATGTCGGTACTTACTGCCTCAATGTTTTGCCCCCCGTCGATAACTTTGAAACGGTCTTTGAACTCCTGTGAAAGAGCAAGGAAACCTTTACGCATCGCGGCCTGTAATTCTGCTCCAAAGTCCTCGAAACGCTCTTCGGTGCCTTGGCGACCTTTGGCGCGTTTGAGGCCTTCAACGGGGTCCATATCAATCAGGATAGTCAGATCAGGCTCAACGCCGATCATCAGATCGTGCAGCTTGTCCACAGTAGCGCGCAAATCGCCACGGCTAAGACCCTGATACATCCGCGTGCTGTCAGCAAAACGGTCACAAATTACAATGCTCCCAGCAGCAAGGGCAGGGCGGATCAACCGCTCAAGATGGTCTCGCCGCGCAGCCGTAAAAAGCAGAATTTCAGTCTCGGCAGACCAACGGTCGGGGTTACCTTGAAGAACCAGCGCACGGATTTCTTCGGCACCTTCCGAGCCGCCCGGCTCTCGCGTCACGACAACATCGCGACCCAAACTGCGCAAATGCTCGGCTAACAAGGTAACTTGCGTTGATTTGCCTGACCCGTCGATGCCCTCAAAACTGATAAATAGGCCGTTGTGAGAAGTGCTGGCCGTCACGATGCCTCCGGCGCGGGGCCTGAATTGATCCGCTCCAGCAAATGCTGTGCTGCCGAAACCATACGGCTGACAAAACCATATGGCGCGATATCGCGGTCCGCGAGCAGGGCAATGCGCTTCTCGGGCAATCCTTCGGGGCTTATGATCAGCTCTCCAATTTCTTGCCCTTTTACGATTGGCGCTCTGATTGGTCCGTTATAAACAACTTCGCTTTTCAACGGTGCAATCGGGTTGACGGGCAGCAGAAGAGAGACATCCTCGGCCAATTCCATGCCAACAGTTAGCTCGGCCCCGATAGAGACATCCGCATCGGCGATCTTCGTACCCGCAGACCCAAGGTCGGTCTGGGCAAACTGGCGGAATGCCCAGTTGGTCACAGCCTCGGCTTCGCGTGCACGCGCCTGTGCCGTCTGTAATCCCGACAGAACAAAGATAATGCGCCGCTCACCTTGCTTGGCAGAACCAACAAGGCCATAGCCCGCTTCTTGGGTATGGCCCGTCTTAAGGCCATCCGCACCAATGCCCAAACCCAAAAGCGGATTTCGATTCAACCTATTGGCGGATTCTGCAGGATCAAAAAGGAACTCTTTTTCAGAGAACATCGGATAATATTGCGGGTAATCCTTGATCAATTTGCCTGCAATCAAACCGAGGTCGCGCATCGACATGCGATGGCCGGCCTTTGGCCACCCGTTGGAATTGGTGAAGGTCGAATTGGTCATACCCAACTGCTGCGCCCGCATCGTCATCTGACGGGCAAACTTCGACTCGGTGCCAGCCAAGGCTTCGGCAATCACAACGCAAGCATCATTACCTGATAGAACGATAATTCCACGAATGAGGTCCTCGACTTTGACCCGCTCCCCTTCTTTGAGGAACATCGTAGATCCGCCGTACTGCTGTGCTGCGGCCGAGACTGGCAGCTCTTGATCAAGGTCCAGAATACCGTTCTCGACTGCCTCAAACGCCATGTAAAGCGTCATTAACTTTGACATGGAAGCAGGGGGGAGCGGCTGATCGGCGTTCTTGGCCATCAAAACCGTACCACTGCTGAAATCCATCACGAAAGCTGCTGCTGCGCGGGTATCAAACGCATGTGCGCTGACCGAAGAGACCAAAAGCGCCAGAGCACCAAGAGCAAGTTTCATTCCGCGCATATCAGGCACCTTTCATGTATCAGCTGGAAACGGCATAGGCATCTGTGAAGCCTTCCGATTTGATGGTCGATAGAATTTTGGCTCTCTCGGTACTGGTGGCCGCAGGGCCCACAACTACGCGCCAGAAGGTTTTGCCGTTGATTTGGCTTTGCTTTACAGTCGGAGCAAGGCCCGCACCGCGCATTTGCTTGGCCGCACGGTTCGCATTTGCCTCAATGCTGAAAATCCCAATCTGGATGAACGGTTTTGACAAACGCGATGCCTGTGTTGGTGCCGCTGGCTTGGGTGCCGCTGCGGGTGTAGGTTTTGCCGCGTCAATCGCAGCGCCCGCCGCAGATGTCACAGGATCAAGCGTCGCCGTGGCAACAGCAGGAGCCGCTTCAACCGGCGCAGGAGCAGCTTGTGCCTCACCGTCGCCCGCTTGCTCCTGAATTTTGGTCAACGCCGTTACGTTCAATTTGGACGGTGCGCCCGCGAGAATGCCAAGGGCTGCTGCTGCATCTGATGAAATCTGTAGACTTGGGCCTGGAATGTCACGCTCACGACGGAAGAGTGCGCCAACAACGAATTTTCCGTTTACCTGATTGCGGATAATCACGCGTTCTGGATCATCAACATCTGGATGCGCCACCCAAACACCGCCCAAGCTTGGCCGTCCGTCCCAGAGACCGTCATCTGTAACAGAAAATATTTCTGGCGCCTCAACATCGCGCTCCACGGTGGGGCCCGAAGGCGCTGCCGCCTGACTTTGGGTCTGGTTTGCGGTGGGAAAAGCAAATTTGCCTTGGTCATCGCAGCCCGCCAAGAGGCCTGCAAACAACACGCCTCCCAAAATCGCACGCCCTGTTTTTGTTGGATTATTAACGTCTAGTCTTTTGATTTTAATGCCCATTTACCCTTGCCCTTGCCTGCGCACGTGCCTGTTGTTTTCGCACGCTTGACCACTCCTTTTTCGGAGCCTTTGGGACGTTGTAGCGCGGCCAGCCCCTTTGCCACAAGAGAAGCGTGCGAAGATCGGCAAATTTCCCCTCTTTGCAGAGTGATTTTGTTCAATTGCAGAATCGTTTGTGGCGTTTTAGGAAGCACTTACAGCGGAGGTTTGGCAGAGTGGTCGATTGCACCGGTCTTGAAAACCGACGGGCGTGAGAGCGTCCCCAGGGTTCGAATCCCTGAGCCTCCGCCAGTTCCCTTTTTGATCGGTCTGATCTGGTCGCTTTGAGCGGCCTTTTTTGTTTTATATATGGCTTTGAGTGCAGATCACGTTTGCCTTGAGTTCCTTTCGCTGATGCCGATATTCGTTCCTTGAGTGGAATGGAATGCGATATTTTTGAATGGCCTAATCTGGCAAGCTAACAAAGAAACTGGTCGAGAACCTTGGCGCTGGGCGGCATGGCGATGGCGGTGGTTTGTATCTGGTAGTTGATCCGTCCGGTGCAAGATGCTGGATTGTGCGTGTTGTGGTCAAAGGTCAGAAAAAATAAGAAAGGCGCGCCGCTTAGAACCGACTTTGGTTTGGGGGGCGCTGATGTTGTCACGCTGCACCTAGTGAGTGAACGGGCGCTGGAATATCGCCGGATTGCCAAGCAAGGGCTAAACCCGCGTTTCAATGCGCGCCAAGAGGTGCCGACCTTTGAAGAGGTGGCGCAACAGGTCCATATTGACCGGATGCCCACATGGAAAAACGCCAGGCATGGGCGACAGTGGATCAACACCTTGCGCGATTATGCTTTCCCCAAGATCGGGCGGATGCAAATTGATGCAATCGACCAGCCTGAGGTGATGATGTGCCTTGCGCCAAGGGGCAGAGGTGTGGAGGGGAGTTGGTAAGGGGGATGCACGGTTGATGCACCCAAAGTTGCAAACGAGCTGGACGATAGGGCCAGAGGAGATGTTGCTCCCATTACACTTCGATAAGCTGTTTTGACCTTTTATCTTCGACACTAATAATTCGGCCTCGCGAGAAAATGCTGTTCATAGCTCGCTCGGGAGCAAGGAAAGGATGGCCTCAGACCGATTTGTGAAGTGAAGCCAATCGTCTTTGTGCGTGATGGTGGTGAAGTACGGTGTCTTAGAAGGTTTGCTCGAATCTCGGGCACCAGTTGATAGAGGGGGCGGGTGGACTGAAGTCCAGGAGTTTAAGTTGCCCCTATCATGCTTGGATGTTCCAACTTGATGATTGGCTACGCGCGGCAGTTGCCGGTTACGAATTCGGCGATCGCTCAACTGTCGTAAGTTACAACTCCACACGAACTGCTGTTTTGATCTGCTCACCATGGAATCCAATGGCTTCTGGTTGCTGTGTTTCTTGCAGAACGGCAACGTCATAGAGCTCGTCGATAGTGTGCTCAAACCGCACCCATTCAACTGTACGGCCTGTGTCGATGTCGATCACCAAAAGCCCGCTGCGAGGTGCTGTGTCTTTTTGCTGTAGCAGCTCTTGCAGCTCTAGCCCCTCGAAGGTTTGGTTTTTGCGCGGACGGGACAGGCCCACAATCGCGAAGCGGCCGACAAATGCCAAGCCGCGTGCATAACCGGGGCAAAAGGCGACAGGAGTGATGTCGCCGGTGGCCGGATCGATATTGCACAACTCGCCGCGACCAGAATTCAACACCCATAGCTTGCCATCATATAACCGAGGGGAATGCGGCATGGACAGTCCCGTTGCCACGGCTTCACCAGACGAAACATCCAATACGACACCGCCATCGCGGCGGCGCTCGCGCCAACCATCAGCAATGTCAGATCGGCTTATGGCGCTGACGTAGGCTGCGCGACTACCGTCCATTGCAAGGCCGTTCAGATGGCAACGGTCTTCCCCTATAATCTTGCTGATAAATGGAGGATGCCACAAAGACCGAAAGCTGGCAGTGTCACTGATCGTCGCGAGGCAATTGTACGCTGTGCAGACGAAGATCGGGCCTCGGCTCACGGCGTCTGTCTCGTCGCTGAATTGATTAATATCGCCAACACCAATATCATGAATATCGATTTGGCCAGTTACGCGGCCCTCGCGCGGGGCAAATCGGCGGTCTACGCCGTCGGGCGTGGTGGTCCCTGCGGGCAGGTCATTCTCAAACCGCCAGAAGGTATGCTGACCGCTGGTCCAAAGCGTCTGACCATCCGTCCACAATCCCTGACATTGTTCGATTAACCGCTCATGGGCGCGCAATGACCCATCCGGCTTGCGACCAATAAAAAACAAACGCCCTGCCTGATAGGTTGTTAGTGCGACGCTACAGTTGTTGTCGGCCAACCATGAAGTGAACCCCTGAGAGGCGAGCAGCAGCGCGGATTTGTTGCCATTTTGAAGCTCGGCTTTCAAAGGGACAGCCTTGTTAGACATTGTCATGACCGATTTATCCTCAAAGCTAATTCCGCTTTATTTACTGCGCTAATATCAGCGCATATGCAATGACACTCGCTTAGGTGGAATGGACGCCAGTTTTTCAATCAGCATTTGACAAGGTGCTATTTGGCACTCCTTAATAGAATTAACTTTTGGGTGGGGGATACCGAGGGGGTTTTATTATATTTCCAGACATAAATTTTTAGCACTGGATATATCATAATGACCGCTCCAACTCTCTCCGGCTTTGCGCCAACCATTAGTTATTCCGAAAACACGGTCAACGCGACCCCGCAACTGCTAGACGCGAATGTAACGTTCGCGGACGCCGAGGGTGATTTTGACGGTGGTACGTTGTCCCTAACAGGTTTGTTGGCAGAGGATACAGTTTCGGTCCGTAATGAAGGAGCTGGCGCAGGCCAGATTGGCCTGACAGGGGGGGCTGTTACGTTTGGCGGCATGGCAATCGGTACGCTTGCGGGTGGAGTGGGTGCGACGCTAACGATAACTTTCATTGCCAATGCCACCTCAGCGTCAATCGATGCGCTGATCCAGAACCTTACGTACGCCAACAGCAGCGATACACCAACTTTAAGCCGTAATTTGGCGCTTAATGTGATCGACGCTGCAGGCAATGATTTGTTTGCACCGGGCACGCCAACCTTTGCGCCGCTGACCGGTTTGGCCAATCCGTTTGATGGCATTGATGTTAATCTCCGTGGTACTCCAAGCTTTGTCGATCTGGACGGCGATGGTGATCTTGATATGGTTGTTGGGAATTATCTTGGCACGTTGCGGCTTTTTGACAATAACGATGCGGACACGGGATTTACCGAAGTGACCGGAGCGCCCACCCCAACAGGCGGCAATCCGTTCAATGCCGTTGATGTGGGCGGCAACAGCGCACCGACCTTTGCCGATCTGGATGGTGACGGCGATGTCGATATGGTCGTTGGGGCCTTCGACTCAACGTTGCGGGTGTTTGATAATAATGATGCCGATACCGCCTTTACCGAACTTACAGGCGCGGCTAACATCTTTGACGGCTTCACTGTTACCAACACCGATAGCGCGCCATCCCTTGTTGATCTGGACGACGATGGCGATCTTGATCTGGTTGTGGGGAATGCGGCTGGACGGCTGGCAAGTTGGCGCAACGGCGGCATTGGCACATCCGGTACATTCACCCAACTGACAGGCGCGGCCAATCCGTTTGAGCTGTTCGATGCCCTCGATGGAGATGGCTCCAAACCCACCTTTGTTGATCTGGACGGTGATGGAGATCTGGATGCTGTCGTGGGGACTAGCGCTGGCCCGCTGCGGGTTTTGGATAATAATGATGCGGATACCGGATTTACCGAACTAACAGGGGCGGCCAATCCGTTCGACGGCGTTGATGAAGGTTTCAGAAGCGCGCCAAGCTTTGTAGATATAGATGACGATGGCGATCTTGATCTCGTTCTTGGCGTATCCAATGGTGATCTCAACACGTTTGAGAACACAAAGCCTATTGGCCAAGGATTCATGCTGACGGTAACGCCAGAGGATGACGCGCCGACACTCGCTGGCTTGGCACCCAGCATCACATTTGGTGAAAACGCAGTGAATGCTGCGCCGCAATTGCTGGATATTGATGTGACGTTCAACGATCCGGGTGGCAATTTTGATGGCGGCGCCCTTTCGCTGTCGGGTTTGTTAGCCGAAGATACCGTTTCGGTCCGCAATGAAGGCACGGGCGCGGGTCAGATCGGGCTGAACGGCGCAAATGTGACCTATGGCGGCGTGACCATTGGCACGCTCGCGGGCGGTGTTGGTGCGGCGCTGGCGGTGACGTTCAATGCCGCCGCGACATCTGCTTCGGTTGATGCGCTGATCCAGAACCTTACCTATGCCAACAGCAGCGACAACCCAACAGCCTCCCGTGAGCTGTTGCTCAATGTGATCGACGCTGCTGGCGAGGATTTGGGTGCTGCCGCTGGCAGCCCAACAACATATACCGAGCAGACAGGCACAGACAATCCGTTTGGTGGCACTGCATTTTACCTCAACAACCATACCGCGCCGACGTTGGTCGATCTTGATGGTGATGGCGACGTTGACTTGGTTGTGGGGACTGTGACTGGCAGGTTTACCGCCTTTGATAATAACGACGCAGACAACGGTTTTACCCGATTGGACGGCAGTTTTAATCCGTTTGCGGGCGAGGACATAGGAGATTTCAGTGCTCCGGTCTTCGGTGATCTGGATGGCGATGGTGATCTGGACTTGATCACAGGGGAAGAGACGGGCGCAGTCTTCGTCTATGACAATAATGATGCTGATAACGGCTTTACTCGGCTAGGCACGTTAGACAACCCGTTTGCCGGCATTATAAATGGTCGCTACAGTGCGCCGGCTTTGGTTGATTTGGATGGCGATGGCGATCTGGACATGGTCATGGGCGTGCAATTCGGCACGTTCCGTGTGTTCGACAACAACGACGCGGATGATGGCTTTACCGAGCTGACAGGGGCCGCCAACCCGTTTAGCAGCTTTGATGTGGGTTCCCACGCGACCCCTACGTTTGTCGATGTCGACCATGATGGCGATTTGGATATGGTTAGCGGGTCCTCTGCTGGCACGTTGCGTGTGTTCGACAACAATGATGCGGATGCCGGATTTACCGAGCTTTTAGGGGCTGCCAATTTGTTTGACGGCATTAATGTCGGCACCCACAGCAACCCGACCTTTGGTGATTTTGATGGCGATGGTGATCTTGATCTGGTGATCGGAGAGGATGACACTGGCCTCTTCGACTCAGGTCCGCTCTACACTTTTGAGAACACCACACCGCGCGGTCAGCTCGTCACCGTATCAGTAACAGCCGAAAGTGATGCCCCAAGCCTTACTGGCGTGGCAACAGCAGTCACTTTTGATGAGAACGCGGTTAATTTGGCCCCGCAATTGCTGGATACGGATGTTACATTCCTTGATCCGAACGGTGATTTCGACGGCGGCACGCTGACGATGACTGGCGTGCTGGCTGAAGATACGATTTCCGTGAATGACCAAGGCACAGGCGCGGGCCAGATTGGGCTGTCCGGCCCTACGGTCACGATTGGTGGCGTGAGCACAGGCACGGAAGTGACCTTTGGTGGCACTATTATCGGCACGGTCGCAGGGGGCCGCGGTGCGAACCTGACGATCACATTTAATGCGGCTGCAACAACGACCTCAGTTGATGCGCTGATCCAGAACCTGACATACGGCAACAGCAGCGACGTCCCGACCGCAACGCGCGATCTGTTGTTGAATGTTAGGGATGCTTCGGGTGAAACTGTGGGCGCTGCTCCTGGCACACCGCTTAGTTTTTCAGCACTAGCAGGGGCCGCTAATCCGCTGAACCTCTTCAATGTTGGCTTCAACAGCACTCCAACCACTGTCGATCTGGATGGTGATGGTGATCTGGATCTGATCGTGGGCGCGGGTGATGGCACCTTAAGCGTCTTTGACAACAACGATGCTGATAATGGCTTTACCGAGATCGCAGGTGGTGCGAATCCGTTTAACGACATCGATGTAGGTAGTTACAGCACGCCAACCTTTGTTGATCTGGATGGCGACGGTGATCTGGATCTGGTCACAGGCGAAACCGGTGGCGCATTGAGAGTCTTTGACAACAAGGATGCCGACTTTAACTACCAAGAACTGACAGGTGCGGCCAATCCGCTTGATGGTATTAATTTGGGTGACGGCGTCGCCGCCAATTTTGTTGATATGGACGACGATGGCGATCTGGATCTGGTTTGGGGTAACGCGCTCGGCGGGTTGCAAGTTTTGGCAAAAAATGATGTCGGCGCTGGTTACGTCAATCTGATAGGTCCACTTAACCCGCTGAATGATATTAATGTTGGGGAGCACAGCATTTCGACCTTCGCCGATCTGGATGGCGATGGCGATCTGGATCTGATTGTTGGTAATTCATTGGGCACGATTAACGTCTTTGACAACAATGATGCTGACACAGGCTTTACCGAGCTTATGGGTACTGCGAATCCGTTTAACGGCGTTGATGTAGGTAGTGACAGCGCGCCTACCTTTATTGATGTGGATGGCGATGGCGATCTGGATCTGGTTACTGGCGAAACTGGTGGCGGTTTGATTTCTTTCGAAAACACCGCGCCCATTGGCGCACCAATTACCGTAACAGTTACTGGTCAGCTCGAAGTGCCGATCTTTACTGGCTTCGATGCCTCTATCGGTTTTGATGAAAACACGGTTAATGCGACCCCACAATTGCTGGATAGCGATGTCGCGTTTTCCTATCCGATCGATGATTTTGACGGTGGTGCGCTGTCCCTGACAGGGCTGTTGGCCGAAGACATCGGGTCGGTGCGCAATGAGGGCACAGGCGCAGGCCAAATCGGGTTAGTTGGCACCGCGGTCACCTTTGGTGGTGTAACCATTGGCACGCTTGCAGGCGGCGCAGGTGCGGCCCTGACGGTCAACTTCAACGCGGCGACCACCTCGGATTCAATCGATGCGTTGATCCAAAACCTCACCTATGCCAACAGCAGCCAAACCCCAACGTTAAACCGCGATCTGGTGCTGAGTGTAACAGACGCAAGCGGCAATAACCTCAAATCGCCGCTGACGCCCAGCTTTGTAGAGCTTACGGGTGCGGCCAATCCGTTCAACAGTGTTAATGTGGGTACATACAGCGCACCGACGTTTGTTGATCTGGATGGCGATGGCGATTTGGATTTGGTTGTTGGATCGGATACCGGATTGTTGGTGTTTGACAACAATGACGCCGATCTGGGCTTTACCCCTTTGACGGGGGCACAGAACCCGCTGGATGATATCGTAGTCGACGCCCGATACACGCCAGCCTTTGCCGATCTGGATTTGGATGGTGATCTCGATCTGGTTGTAGGCTCATTTTCCAATACACTACAGACGTTTTATAAGAACGACGCGGATACAGGCTTTACCGACGCTGGCGGGGATGATCCGTTTGCGTTTGTTAGCGTCACTAACTTTGGTGCCCCTTCCTTTGTTGATCTAGATGGCGATGGCGATCTGGATCTGGTGGTCGGCGAGGATCAAACCTTTAGCGGGACGGGCGATGGCAACATACAGGTCTGGCTTGACGGGGACACTGGTAGTACCGGGATTATCGGATATTTTGAACGGTTCGTAGAACAAACGGGTGCTGCCAACCCGTTTGATGGTTTGGATTTGGGTGGCCAAAGTGCGCCAACCTTCGTCGATCTGGATGGCGATGGCGATCTGGACATGGTTCTGGGCACCGAAGATGGCACCATACGGATATTCGACAACAATGATGCGGATGCAGGTTTCACCGCGCTAACAGGGGCCGCCAATCCGTTTGATGGTATTGATGTCGGGTTTAAAGGCACACCAACCTTTGCCGATCTGGATGGGGATGGCGATCTGGACATGGTTGTAGGCGCCTACAGCGGCACCTTGCGGGTCTTTGACAATACCACAGTCCGTGGTGAAGTCATTTCAGTGAACGTAATTGCGCAAAATGATCCGACTTTGATCACAGGTGTACCCTCTGATATCTCGGCGGTTGAGGGCGAGACTGCCAATCTGGACCTGTCCGCTATTACTTTGAGTGACGGTGATAACGCAAACTTTAGTCTGACTATATCTGTATCTCCTGATGGGGGCACCCTAAGTGCTGCTTCCAGCGGCAGCGTTGTGGTTACAAATGACTTCTCAGACACGCTTATTTTGACGGGCTCTGCAGCCGATATCGATACTTATTTAAATAACGCCGCTGCAATTCAATACACTGGACAGGACAGCGGGGCTGGCGGCATTCCGCCCCAAATTGATATTAGTGCCAATGATGACAATGGACCTGTTAGCCTTGGCAACATCCAGATCGACCTTACCAAGGTTCTGACTGGCGACAGCGGCAATAATATTCTGACCGGCACGTCTGATGCTGACATCCTGAACGGCGTAGATGGCGATGACACGCTGGCTGGTGGTGGTGGTGCTGATACACTGGACGGTGGGACAGGCTCTGACACGGCGAGCTATGCTACCTCAGGCAGTTATGTGAACATTTCGCTGGCCAGTGGGTATACTGGCGGTGGTGCAGATAACCATGCCTCAGGCGATACCTATACCAGCATCGAAAACCTGATCGGCTCCGATTATGATGATCTGCTGAACGGCGATGATAACGCAAACTATCTTTCCGGCGGTGCAGGAGACGATTATTTGCGCGGTCGCGGTAGTGCGGACCTCACACCGGGCAACGGTGACACGTTGGATGGCGGCGCAGGCTCTGACTGGGCGGACTACGCAGACAACGCCACCAACATCAATGTCTCGCTTGCCACTGGATTTGCCAGTGGCGGCACGGGCAGTGATGCGCGCGGTGATGTCTTTATCGACATTGAGAACATTCGTGGCACCAACGGCGGCGACCGCATAACAGGTGATGCTGGAAATAATATTTTTGAAGGGCGCGGCGGAAATGACAGCCTGTTTGGCGGGGCAGGCTCTGACACAGCGGATTATGCGTCATCGGGCGGTTTTGTTAATGTCTCGTTGAAATCTGGTTTTGTGGGTGGCGGCGGAGGCAGTCACGCCATTGGTGATACGTTCGACAGTATCGAAAATCTACATGGTTCGGCCGGAGATGACCTGCTGTCCGGCGATGCAGGCGACAATATCCTGCGCGGACGTGCAGGTGGCGATGTCCTGAATGGCAATGGCGGCAGTGATACGGCGGATTACACCGACAGCGCGGGCTCGGTTAATGTTTCCCTGCTCACCGGCTTTGCCAACGGAGGCGCGAATAATCACGCAGCTGGCGACACTTTCACCTCGATCGAGAACTTTATCGGGTCAGACTTTGGCGACCGCCTGAACGGCTCCAATGCGGACAACGTGCTGGAAGGGCTTGCGGGCGCTGACATTCTGAACGGCAATGGCGGCATCGATACAGCCAGTTATGCTGCGTCGGATGAAGGCGTAAGACTGTCCTTGGCCACTAACTTTACCGAAGGCGGCCATGCAGCGGGCGATACGTTTGTGTCCATCGAAAATGTGATCGGATCAGCGTTCGACGACTTCTTGATAGGCGATGATGAAGACAACCATTTTTCCGGCGGAATGGGCGATGATAGTGTGTCCGGAGACGATGGTACCGATACGCTGGATGGCGGCGCTGGCAACGATACGGCTCTCTATTTATTCTCGTCCGGTGCAGTGAACATCAACCTCAGCACTGGCTTTGCCGATGGCGGAGATGCGACGGGTGACACGCTCATTTCAATCGAGAACCTGGTGGGATGGTCCTTTAATGATACGCTCATCGGGGATGCTGGCGCTAATTTACTCTCCGGTGGTTTAGGTGCTGATTTTCTGCGCGGCGGTGCCGGTAGTGATACGCTAGACGGCGGAGACGGCGCTGATTGGGCTGATTACGCCGATGGCAGCAGTAACATCAACATCTCACTGGCGACCGGTTTTGCCAATGGTGGCTTGGGCAACGATGCGTTGGGTGATGTGTTCATCGATATCGAAAACGTGCGCGGCACCAACTTAGGTGACCGGATCACGGGAGATGCTGAGGACAACACGTTTGAGGGACTTTTGGGTGCGGACTCGCTGTTTGGTGGAACTGGCTCTGACACGGCTGACTATTCGTCCTCGGGTAGTTTCGTGAATATCTCGCTGGCCAGCGGGTTCACAGGCAACGGTGTAGGAAACCACGCAGCAGGTGATACGTTCAACAGCATCGAGAACCTGACCGGTTCAGCGCATAACGATTTGCTGAGTGGGGATGCCAACAACAATCTTCTACAAGGTGGCGCGGGAGATGATTATCTGCGCGGACGCGGCAGCAATGACACTTTGCCGGGAACAGGCGATACGCTGGACGGCGGTAGCGGATCAGATTGGGCGGATTATGCCGACAACAGTACGAACATCAACGTCTCTCTTGCAAGCGGCTTTGCAAATGGCGGTGTGGGGACCGATGCACTAGGCGACGTATTTATCAGTATTGAGAACGTGCGCGGCACTATTTTTGGTGACCGGATCACCGGCAATACAGAAGACAATGTATTTGAGGGCCGTTTGGGAGCGGACTCCCTGTTTGGTGGAACAGGCTCTGACACGGCTGACTACGCCTCGTCAGCAGCTTTTGTGAATGTTTCGTTGGCCACTGGGTTCGCAGGCGGTGGCGCAAGTAACCATGCCGTAGGGGATACGTTCGACAGCATCGAGAACTTGCATGGTTCGGCGCATAGCGACTTGTTAAACGGAGATGGCGGGGACAACATCCTGCGTGGACGAGCTGGCGGTGATGCGCTGAACGGGAATGGTGGAAATGATACAGCTGATTACACTGATTCAGCGGGATCGATTAACGTCAGCCTACTGACCGGTTTTGCAGGTGGTGGTTCGGGCAGCCATGCTGTGGGAGATACGTATGGCAGTATCGAGAACCTGACTGGCTCGACCTTCGATGATATCCTCAACGGCTCCAACGGGAACAACGTGTTAGAAGGGCTTGCAGGCGGTGACGTTTTGCGCGGCAACGGCGGAATTGACACTGCGAGTTATGCGGCGTCAACCGCAGGTGTGACATTGTCCTTGGCCACCGACTTCACCCAAGGTGGTCACGCGGCAGGCGATACGTTTATCTCGATTGAGAATGTTCTCGGGTCCGTGTTCGACGACTTCCTCAGCGGTGATACAGCCGACAACCATTTGGAGGGTGGCACGGGTGATGATATCCTGCGGGGCCGTCTGGGCAACGATACACTGGATGGTGGTGACGGTAGCGATACAGCTGAATATGGCGATGCTGCTGCCGCAGTAAACATTAGCCTCAACTCAGGGTATACCGCTGGTTCCCATGCGTCTGGTGACACCTTCATCTCGATCGAGAACCTCACGGGCTCAAGCCATAACGACATCCTGAGTGGTGAGGGCAATAACAACACGCTGAATGGTGGTTTAGGTAACGACAGCCTGCGTGGCTTTGATGGCTCCGATGTTTTTGTATTCGACGCGAGCTTTGGTCAAGACACGATCGGGGATTTTGCAGATACGTCCGACATGATGGATTTTCGGGGCAATAGCCAAGTCAACAGCTTCGCTGACCTTGCAGTCACAAATGTCGGTGCTGATGCGCTGATTGTGGATGCTTTTGGCAATAGCGTCCTCGTTCAAGGTGCTGCTAACGATATCTCAGCTGACGATTTCTTATTTGAATTGTAGGGAATTCTCAGGATCAACTTGCTTGTGCCGGGCAAGGTGCTCCCGCTAGATTGCAATGGCTTAGCTGCATGAATAATGATCTTGTCGGGGGCACAGGTTTATGAATTCAGCATGATAGCTTGCGAGGGTGAAGAAACATATTCTCGCTATTCGCGTACCAAGAACTGGCCCGAGTGCACAAAAGCATCGAAGCATCGTGGGCCTTTGACAAGCTGGATTGATCCACTCGTGCCTCGGAAGTTGAGCCCACAGATAAGTAGGGCTGACAACCTGTATATTGTGGTGTGGCCATCCTAGCTTGCCTGACGTTTTAGTGCTGTTTGGGGTGCATTTGAGGCAAGCCTGCTGAGGCTCATGGACTTAAATTGGATACACGGGATTTCAGTCGGTGTGTCGCCGCCAGAAGTCCCTCAATATGAAGGTCCCGCGAAACCTACTCATCCATAGCATTGGCATCAAATCCGAGCGCGAGAGAGAATCAAATGCTCGTGAGCACCCCTCTCACAAATGCATTTATGTGCCGCGGGGCAGTTGGGCGGCCCAAAACGTCGTCTGTGGCGTAAGGTCCACATCGGGATCGACGGGCAAAGGCTGGAGGTACGCACTATCGAAGTGACGAGCGGTGGCATTGGGGATGCTCCCTTCGTGTCCAACTTCCAAGTCAAATTCCACCATACTAAGAGATTGGCCGCTTTATTGTAGATGGGAACTACGACCCACGCAAATGCCACAATGCAGTCGCAACCCTAAATGCCCATGCCGTCATTCCCTCGTAAGAACGTTAAGCATTGGAGAGCAAACCGCCTGGTGCCATGCGTTTATGGAATGGCCTGAATTCCAATTCTATAATCAACCAAAAGCAAAGCCATCATGACTATATTCAAGCATGACCGTTGCGCCACTGTGGAGGAGTTCAAGGAATGGGGGATAAACATTGGCCTTGAGAATACGGGCGTCACGATGAATTCATATCTGCCGTTTCCGAAACAACACAAGGAAGACCTAATCAAGAAGATATTCTAGCTCTCGGGGCAAAGAGGATCGTATTCATGCCTGTAGCGGCCGATGTGCATATACTTCCTAGTCCAAATTATACGCTGTCGCCAATACTTGCGATAGGCATCCGAAATGTCAAATTTCAATACTGCGGCAGAACTTTGTTTATAAATCTGATCATACGAGGCCCATGCCGGACTGTACCTTAGTAAATGCTGCTGATGTTCTGATACGTCTTCGAACAAAGGTTTCAAGCCCCTCAACACACCTTTGGCCTGGCTCAATCCCTGCGCATCTCAATACAATTTTCCCATCGCGAGAATTTGCCCAGTGGACAATATCATCTGCACCATTACCACGAAGTTTTGCATCCAAAATTGCATCGCTAATGGCTGTAAAAACGACTGAGAGAAACAACTGCTGGTGCGGCATGGTGGCGCTGGGTGTTTGAATGTCGGGCATTGGTCTCTCCTTGATGAAGTGCTGTTGAGCTTAAGTTACGCAAAAATATCTCTCTCACTTATCCGCTGATCACTTCCCTTTGAATAAGCAGTTTGAAAAATCTGTCCATAAGATCGTCTTGCTGCTCCGACGGAGTCGTGATCGATGCTAACCTTTGGGTTGGGATTGGTAGGCATTTCCGCAAGAGCGGTTTTTTAGCGATAAAGTCACACGGTGTGGTACCTCTTTTGGGTAAGGGCAATTGTGTGAGTACTCGCCGTCGGACTACTTCTCACAAGAGTGTGCTTGCGCAGCTGGCGTTCTGAAAAAGTTTAATGACAAGCCGAAAGACTGCAAACAAGCAAGAAGTCTATCCAAAAAACATCAACAGAGCCTTATAGGGGCTCATCAATTTCAATTGAATACACGAAGAGAGGATCACGATGGAGAGGCAGAAGGATGCAATTCCGATGAATCACCTGCAAATCAACATTAAGGTGCAGAAGATAACGAAGACCCTGCTACCGTACATTGATGTTGGATTTGACAGGAAACTGCTGAAGTACGCATTTGCATCGAAAACACTGGTTACGCCAAAGCTGACGGCCAATATGTAAGATCCGATAATAGGCCTCGGATAGCTGATCGCCATTAGGTCAATTGTTAGTACGTTGGGAGATATGCGGGTTTTTGATGTCATCACATTTTTCCCAAAGATTGTATCAGTTCAGCTTTATAGGGACTTTTCGCAAAAGAGTGCCTGAATTAAGAAAAAAACCACGCTCATACAGCGGTGGAAAAGTGAAATTTCTTCGATTGTGAAGCAATAGTCAAACTTTCATAGAATTGG
Source organism: uncultured Sulfitobacter sp. (assembly GCF_947499945.1). Classification (GTDB taxonomy): domain Bacteria; phylum Pseudomonadota; class Alphaproteobacteria; order Rhodobacterales; family Rhodobacteraceae; genus Sulfitobacter. The sequence goes on from NZ_CANMQD010000003.1 coordinate 101,177, forward strand.
ATAACAGGATTGAATAACTACAAAGTTTAGATTTAAATCTCCAATATACCGAATTATTATTTTTGTATTTTTTATCTGCGCAAACAATTAAGAGGCTCGGTATCCCAGACCCGAAACACTTTTAACGATGCCCTGCGCAAAAACGATGATCTTGCCCGTCAGCATGGCGAGGATTCAGCATAGGTGCCGGATCGCTATGCGCGCGAGGTGCTTATGGCCATGCAAGCAGATACTTGGGCGGAGGAATTTCTGACTCAGCTGTGCCCGCATGTCCTGTCAGACGCTGGTGTGAAGGGCGTTGCACTGCTCAAGTTCGGAGAACGGTGCGATGGGTTCAAGGTCACCGTGCGCACGTTGCTTGAGGGCATTGGTGCGCGACATATAAAATGACTTGAAGTTGTTTCAGAAAAAAAATAACGAGCATGAGGCATTCAGATTTTGAAAAAGGCAACTGTGGGACTGAAACGGTCCCAAGATACATACACAACCTTTCATCGAAATAATTGATTTTTAAGGTGGTGCTTTTGAAGATAGATGATTTCATTAAGAGCTGGGCAGGCTAGGGCGGTAGCGAGATGATAATCGCGCAGTCATTTGTTACTGAGCTGACTGAGCTGCTGGGCGTGCCACGCCCTAATGTATCTGACAAAGATGGCGACTTTCTCGACTACCGTTTCGAGCGCCCGTACCGTATACGCATACGGGTCGCAAAAATAACGGGCGCATCGACCTCTGTAAGAAGAAACTTTCATCTTTGAGGCCAAGCAGTTTATCTCACCAGATGCCAAGGACAGCGCCCACTTTAAAGTTTCTTGGCCAATGATGCGCCTAAGCAGGCAGGGCATGGCAAGCGCGGCACGGCCAAGTTTGACGACACGATGATGAAGACGCGCAATCAGGCGGATAACTACGCATGTGCGGTGGCACGTGAGGACGGCTGGCCACCCTTTCTAATGGTTGTGGATGTCAGCCATGTGACCGAGCTTTATGCAGACTTCTCGGGGCAGGGCAGGGCAATGATAGCGAGACTGTGGCCCGCTTCCTGATGCGTTGCCTGTTTTCGATGTTTGCCGAAGATGTGGACCTGATCCCGCCAGAGAGCTTTGCCGAGTTGCTGCGCATGCTGCGCGGCCAGACCGAGAACGCGATGCACGCGGTGGCGGGTCTGTGGGATGCGATGGACAAGGGCGAGTATGCCCATGACCTGCTGACGAAGGTAAAGCGCTTTAACGGTGGCCTGTTCAAAGACCCCAGCGCATTTCTCATCAACGTCCTACAACTTGGCCTGCTGATCGAGGCGGCAGATTGGAAACAGGTCGAGCCTGGGATTTTCAGCACCTTGCTGGAACGTGCGTTGGATAAACGCCAGCGCCACAAACTGGGCGTGCACTACACGCCGCGTGCCTATGTGAAGCGGCTGGTAACCCCTAAAATCATAAAGATATTTTCTCTCCATCAGCTCGATTTCTCCACCGAGAGATTTTGAAAATTTCTGGCGTTAATATTATCCGGAACAGATAATTTTGTGCTTGAGGATGAGTGGGTAAGCCTTTCTGAAATTGACTTAGTAGTTGTGTTCATAGCTTCTCAAGAAGATACTGTCAGTATCAGACAGCCTCTTTTGCGAATTTTTCGATCCTTAATTGGGGTTTCGCCGTCTCATCTTTATAGAGCTAAAGATTTAAAAAATAGCGATCCATTTGAGAGTGTAGCATTTATTGATGTAAGCAGAATGATGAAAAAATTATAGAAACTAGCGGAATTATTGATAATAAAAAATCACTTTCACGCGTTTCTGCGCTTCATATTACTGATTAAGTATTTGAGAAAAAAGGTGGTTTAAGGAATACATTTTTCACTATAAGGATTTGATAAAGGGCGTAAATTAATATAAATTAGGCCTCAGAAAATTTTCGTATCACTTATGGCGTTGATACCGGATTGAAGGAATTTTTTCAAAATTGAAGAATGGGCCAGTTCAGTAGAGGATATTTTTGATCAAGCACCATCGAATGGATCCTTTGAGGTTGCCAGTGGTAAAAATGTCCCCGAAAGGGGAGGCGAATTTTTCGTATCCCCAAACGAAACTGTGAGGTACCCCTAGATTTATAGACGCTTTAGTTGGTAATTTTGAACCAAGTAAAGACGGATATGGACAAAGGAACTGGGTTTGCAGATGAGTTTGCAGAGGACGCGGTGGCGCAAGTAGTAGCGCGTAGAAAAGCGTTCTGATGAAGAGGCACGCGGCCACATCCGTTGGCCGCGCCGCAACTACCAAAACCCCAGGGGCGCACAGGCGAGCAAAGCAAGACCGGCGAAATGGACCTGGGTGTCATTGCCAATATCGAAAAAAACCCATGCCTCAAATCCCTGCCCAAACAAATCACGGCCGTGCGTGAGGCGCTGTCCGAGATTGGTGAAACCACGCCAGAAAAAATCGCCCGCCGCTTTGTCAGAGGCCTAGCCCGCAGCGTAGAGCCGCTGATGCAAAGCCTTGCCGCTCTGGGCCAAGCGGAGATGGGAGATGACGGGAGATGTGCGGCGTAAAATAGAGCGAGAAGTGGTATTTATTGTGGTACAGCTTTTTAGGTGACTATCTTTATAACATAAATACAATGTGATGTAGAAAAAGATAGGAGAATGACCCACCGCCAATTTTTCCTGTAATTCTATTCTATTTAGTATTCTTAAATTCCGAAAATGGGGTAATGCCTTCTATTTTGCACGCCATTTTTACTTGGTATCGTCAACTATTTATGTTTGTGCTTACCGCGTATGAATTTGGCGAAGCTTTGCTGTCCCTATGCTCGGGGCTATGCGTTTGCACCTCCCTCATACTCAATCAATCAGGTTAAATTAGCTCGGCATCGATCAGCACGATTATATTGCCAGTTAAACAGGCCATGCTCTATCCTGAGCCAAGGGGTACATTGCCGCAAAGCTGCACATTGGCCGCGCCTTTTTCGGGAGTGGTCAAACAGCGTCAAAGCCAGCCGCCAAGCATTGCTCTGGAGCGTCGAGTGCCTCTGCCAGCCAGAACAGCATCGGGGTGCATTGGGAATGGTTGTCGGAATACTGCGCGTGTCGAGGTTTATCAGACCTCCGGTAGGGATCTTATGTCTTTGTCGAATTTTCTGTTGTCGAATGATAGAGATTTAGAACGGGGTGAAATAGAGTGGCCATTGGAGGAGATTCTCGACATTGCGGAGCAGTCTTCCAGAGGCGGTCATCAATAGATAGTACAGCAATTTAACCTGCCCGAGCCCATGGGACGAGGCAAGGTCGACTTTACCATCAGGAATTAGAACACCATTTTTGAAACCTTTGAAGTAAGCGCTACCGATCTCTAGTAGAAACCTGTTCCTTATAGGTATCGCTGCGAGTGCTCATTTGCAGATGACCCATTAGGTTGATGCATTTTTGATTAGAAACCCATTAAATCCGGCTCTTCTATGTATTCTTCAGGAAGCACAACTTCGAAATCTGGTACTGGCGGCAGCATTATCGCATCTAACAGTGAATCTGTTGCTGCGAATACAAAGTCTGAGCTGTCGAACAGATTAATGTCTTCTTCTGTAAAGCGGTCCAAGCGTAGATTTTCATTTTCGAATTGAATGAATATACGTTCGCCTTTTCCGTCAGCGTAAAACGAAAGCTGGTCAAACGACGTGACGCCCCATGCAGACAAATCCAGAATATCTTCGCCCATTTCGAAGTCATCAACACGGTCTCTTTGCCCGTCATCGCCGAGAACGAAACGGTCCGATCCCTCGCCTCCAATCAGTCGTTCCTTCCCGTCTGAATCCATCAGGATGTCATCGCCGTCGAGGCCGAGGACTCGCATCCCGTCATTTGCTTGGATGGTGTCGGCAAAATCGGTCCCAAACAAACGCTCTATCGACTGAATGGTGTCTCCGGCTGCGATCCCTGTACCGTTGCTGCCGTCTTCTGCATCAATGCTCAGCCCTACTTCGCTCTCCTGATAGCTCAGGATATCTTCGCCAGAACCACCATCATAGTGGTCCGCGCCGCCGCCCGCATAGAATGTATCGCGCCCAGTCCCGCCGTCGACTGTGTCATCACCTGCGCCGTCGAACACGCGGTCACGACCGCCGCCAGCGACGATATATTGACCGCTCGCATCGACAGGGTTGCCATTTTCATCAGTGATGGTGGTGTCGAATAGGTCGTCGTCATCCGTTCCGTGCAAGGTAATAAAATCACCTACTGGATTAAACGGATCAATGGGATCAACCGGGTCCACAGGATCGATTGGATCCACCGGATCGATTGGATCGACAGGGTCCACTGGATCAATAGGATCGGTGGTTTCAGCTGTTGGAACAAAATCTGTTCCAAGCGCGGCCGCAATGTCGACAATGCCGTCAACGGTGCCATCTGCCGCGTCAAGTGCATCCAGATTTTTGACCCCACCCAAGACTAGATAGGTCGTTTCCTCCGTGGGCAAAAAACGGCTATCACCACCAGGCTGCAAGACAAGCTGATCCGTCGAAATGTAAAAGTCACCAATGCCGTCACCATTGATATCCCCAGCATTCTCAATTCCGAACCTTAATTGGCCGTCATCCTGAGACGATAACTCACTGGGTGGGAGCCTGAATTGATATTCGACGGTGTTAGCAGCACTTGTGCTGTCACCGCTCAGAAACAGTTTGAAATATTTATCTGTCGCACCGCCTCTCGGATAATACCTCACGAAAATTTCTGACAATCCGTCGCCGGACACATCACCTATGGACCCACCGTCGTTATAGCTACCGCCTCTCACAGAGTTGGGCCTATATCCGTCCTCATGGGTGAGAATGATACCCTGATCTTCGGTAGGAGAGCTTATGTCGAGGATGTCTGAAAATCCATTGTCAGAACCATAAATCACCGTCGCATCATATGTTACGCCGAAAATGGAGTCGTTTGTTACTTGGAAATCCGGATAGTAGGAATGGTAACTTGAATACGCGGAATGTGTCCCCGAAACGACTAAATAATCGTCGATACCGTCTCCGTTAAAGTCGGAAACCGTCTTGGCGTCAGTAAAGTCGAGAAAAGTCTCCCATTCATATTCATAGACATATAATGAATCAGGATTTCCAGAATTTACGCCGCCAAAATCATCTGGAAACGGGGTGTCGTTTACAATTTTGAACCCATCTTGGCCGTCAAAAGCCAAACTGTCGAAATCAGGCACCCCATCCTCTGTACCAAAAGCAACCTGAAGCAAATTGTTTTGCATATGGGTGATTTCGGAGCCGTCAGAAGGTAACGGATCCAAGGTTTGCTTGTTTTCATGAAGCCACGGATCGTTCCTATCAGATCTGATGTAGTCTGTGATGCCATCACCGTTTAGATCACCCGCTTCCCAGATGTTGACTCCTTCGACTTTCACTTCCGTGCGGCCAAGCTCGCCAATAATGTCTGTTATTGGCTGGCCCAATTTAACAATTCCGTCGCCTTCGCCCGAAAAGACAAAGTCGGAAGCTGTAAAATTCGCAACATTCTCCATTGAAAACCCGTCCAAGCGCAGGCTTTCGCCTTTGAACTCGACGAAAATACGCCCGTCTTGCCCATCGGTCGTGAACGCGAGCTCATCAATTGACGTAACACCCCAGGCGGATAGATCCATCAGGTCATCGCCGTGCGTAAAATCTGTTATCCGGTCCTGTTTGCCATCTTGGCCCAACTCAAAACGGTCTGCTCCATGACCGCCGATGAGGACCTCTTTGCCGTCTCCATCCGATATTACGTCATCCCCGTCGCCGCCAGAAACCCGCATGTTATCACCGGCAAAGATCGTGTCGCTACCCCTGGTTCCGATCAGTCGCTCAATCGAATGCAGGCTATCACCTTGCGCAATCCCTGTGCTGTTGGATCCATCAGTGGCATCGATCACGATACCGCCGGTCCATGCCTCACCTGTAGCGGCTGCATGAAGCGCTGAGTTGTTGGAATAGTCGATGATGTCCTGACCTGCGCCGCCGTCATAGGTGTCTGCGCCAGCCCCCGCGATAAACGTGTCGTTTCCCGCGCCACCACTGATCAGATCATCGCCAAAGCCGTCAGAAATATGATCTTTGCCATCCAGACCCGTAATCGTATCGTTTGCATCGTTTACGGGACTGCCGAATACATCAAGGTCTTGGCGAAAAATTATATCGTTGCTATCGGTTCCAGTGATTTCGGCCAAGGCGACGTTCCTAACAGTTTGAATAAAGGTTAATATTTATCGATATACACCTCTTGCGTGTGATCTAAATAAGGCAGTCTAGGGGCCAATATATGGAGCCATCATCTTGGGATAGATGGTATCGTTGGATAACAGGGTACGAAATTCCACTGATCCACGTCAGCAAAGCTGGCCCTACACTTGCTAAATACGTAGTTAAAACAGGTGATCGATGGCAGGCATCTAGCGGTATGAAAGCAGTGCGGGTTATGCGGCGCTGGTCGCTGCACCAAAAAGATCACATTCGATTTTTTCAGCGCCAAGGAGCTGCGTTTCGCAGCGCGTGCGTGAACGGCAACTTCCCCTGCATTATTTGATCACAAGACACCCGATGTACAGGGAGCGCAGTATTGCACGAGACTGTTAAAGCGAAACTTGGCGAAGATAAGTCAGGCTAATCCTGCGAAATATGGAGCGTAAATTTTGTCTGGGTTTCGTCTGAGATCACATCGAGTCTTCCACCATGTGCTTTGGCAATCTCCGAAGCGATATGAAGTCCCAGTCCCAATCCTTCTCGGTCCTCATGATTGGTGCTGCGGACGAAGGGATCGAACAACCGCTCCATTGCTGAAGGCGAAATAGGCGAGCCAGCGTTTTTTACACTAAGGTGAAAATCAGTATCACCCGATGTCTCGGCATCTACAAAAATAGGTTTATCCGGATCACCGTATGTAATCGCATTGCCTAACAAGTTGGACAGCAGCTGCCCGATGCGGGACGCGTCGCACACAACTGTATCAAGACCAGAGATACTGAGCTGAATGTCTCGATCAGGATGGGCGGAGAGCAATTCCGCTACAACCTGCCTTATTTCTCGCTCCAAAATCGATCCAGCGGACGTTTTAAGATCAATACCGCCCCCCAATCGGTTGCGTGCAAAGTCCAGAACATTGTCGATCAAAAGCGACATCCGCTGTACACTGCCTTTGGTCAACATGATGATGTGCTCGTTGTGCTCGTTGTGTTCGCTAAGCTGACTTCTTGAAAGAATGTTCATTGCAGAAGCGATTGACGCTAGAGGATTTCGTAAATCATGCCCCAATATAGCGATAAATTGTTCTCGAAGCTCGCCTTCTTTCTGGGTTGAAGACAGCTGGGTCTCTGCTTCCACCCGGGCTTTTGCGAGGTCCCGTTCAAAAGCGCGCCGCGCATCTGCCAACAAGAAGGCAAAGGTCGTAACACTGCTCTCTCCAGAGCCGGTGACCTCCGCACTCAGCAGCACCGGTATTTTTGCACCCTCGCTGCTCACAAGATCAAGACTTGCTCCATCAACGCAACTCTTCAGGGACAGCAGCGGAACGATACTGGTCTCAAAGACGATCCTGCTCGCTTTGGTGAAGAGCTGGGTAAGGGGCCTCCCGACCAAGTCGGTGGAGTTTAAATGCAGCCAGCCTGCCAACCGCTCGTTTGCGGAAAGGACTTCTCCAAGATGATCAACTGTAAGCAATCCACACGGGATGGCTGGCGCCATCAAAACCTCGTTTGACAGTACGTCGTTGCCGCGCATCAGAGGAAGTTACGAATGGCAGCGACGACCTCAGCGGGAGCGGTCAAATTGGGACAGTGCCCCGAAGCATTCAGCATAACAAGTTGGCTTCCTTGGATTTTATCTCGTACGTATGCGCCTACATGCTCGGATGCAATTATGTCATCCCGACACTGTAGGATGAGCGTTCTTGCCGAAACTTTTGGCAGATCGTCGCGGTTATCGGACGTGAAGGTGGCACGGGCAAACCCGTTTGCAATCGCGGGATCAAGCTTGCAAATACTATCAGCCAGTTCCTGACCGTGTTCAGGCCGATCGGGGTTTCCGACTATGACCGGGGCCATTGAAGCCGACCACGCAAGCGGGTTGTCCGCCAGTGAAGCAAGAAGATCCTCAATATCGTCTGCGCTGAAGCCGCCTTCATAGCCGGTATCATCGATATAGCGAGGTGAGGGACCAACCATGACCAAAGTCGAAAACATGTCGGGTCGTTCGATGCTTGCTAAAGCGCCAATCATTGCGCTAACCGAGTGCCCAACCAAAATACCATTCTGAATGTCCAGTTCTTCACCAATCTCTACGACGTCCGAGGCATAGCCACTTAGTGTTGCGTACTTGGCAGGATCATAGGCTTTGGAGTCAGAGCCGCCAGCACCAACATGGTCAAAGGCGACAACTCTGAAAGCGTCTTCAAATCTTGGGGCTACATGTCGCCACATGGATTGATCGCACCCAAAACCGTGAGCAAACAGTATTGGACGCGAACCTGAGCCTGAAATTTTCACATTATTCCGTGCGATTGCGCTCATACTTCATCCGAATATCTAAGAAAAAACATCGTCGTTATATACAATCCCACAGTATTTCCAAGCGCTGCTATTTTGACCGAAATGCTTGACGTGCGCGGGGTGGTGAAACATTTTTCTGAACTGAGAGCGGCATAGTGCATTCTCGGTTTGAAAGGTATCTTTGCTGTATGGTTTGCGCTTGCCGTTGTAGAGCGTTAGCCACGACGTTCTGCAACGCCATTAATGTCCGCTCCTTCTAACCTGTTAAAAATGGGTCATCTTTGAAATGCTCAGCTGACTTGATCAGACAACTCTATTGGTCGTTAGCCGCCCAACTTTCGCTGGACGGCTACGGAAACCAGATTTTATTTTATCAGGCAGCTTTGTGTACGTCCGCCAGTGCCGATGAAAAGTATGTGCCGATCTCCCTGCCTTGTCCGGCAGCATAGTCTCGCGCTACCGCATTCCAATCGACTGATGCGGCTTGTGACCAGTCAACGGCGCCATAATCAGTACCGACTGCAGCGTAGGGCGCTTTAGGCATGGTGCCTTGTTCATAATCGACGGTGCGCTGCCCTTCGGAGAAATCATGCAGCGCTTGGTCCCAACGGTCACCCTTTAAGGTTAAGCCGAGCGTCAGCGCCCGAGGATCATATTCGGCTGTAAACAATGTGCCAAACCCTTGCGCATATCTATCTTGCAAAAGGGGTGGCTTGAGAAACTGGCGGTTCAGTTCGCGTGGTTTGATCCGCAGTTGTTCCAGATGCGCGTGGCGCTCAAACGTCCGCGTAAAGGCGGGCCGGTCCGCTACGGTTTTGCCACTCTGATGATTGGTCGCAACCGCTGACGGCATTATCGTCAGGCCCCCGCCCGGGGCCATTTCCACGCTTGCCGTCCGGCCCGAAGCATCCGCAAGGACCAGATTATAAGCCATGTGGGATGGCACCCGTTTTAACGCCGACAATGCCTCATCGACGGTATCGCAGGTTTCTAGCACGTAGCGCACGATCGTTGTAATCCCGAACCCTTCTCCATGTTCGGACCGGCCACCGTAGGCCAGTGCAACGCTGAGCCCTGCATCGTTGATACCATCAGACAAGCCCCATAGAAATTCAACCATACCCATCACGGCCCGTCCGGACCACTCTGTGCGCAAAAGAAGCCCCTCGTTCAGCTCCGGCGACAGATCATAGTTGCGCACAAGCCGGACGTCTTTCTTGGTAGCGACAGCGGCAAGAGAACAGCCGCCAAGATAGGTAGGCGGGCACCATGTCGAAAGAAACCTTGCCGCGCGGTCTGATCCGCCTGCCAAGGTGACCAAGCGGTCATAGGTCCGGACAAGTTCGGGCATGTAGCGCTTCAGAGCATCACTACATTCTTTGCGGGACGGTCCCTGATCCCCACCGCGTGCAATAAACCATGCCTCATATGCGGGCCAGGACCTGTTCCAGCGCGCAGCCCACTTTGGGCCGGGGATCGTTTCGGCTACGGCGTCAAACGTCAATGTCATCTGTGTCATCTGTGTCATCTTAAAGATCCTTGTCTGCGGTGTTAAAGAAGAAGCGGATCATTTCAGCGCTGGCATCGGGCCCTTTAGCATCAGTGTAGGAGCCGGTTGACTTCCCACCGGACCACGCATGGCCTTGCCCCTCGATCTCCCAGCGTTCGACAATGGGTGTGCCTTGCAGATCGCTGAAGATGGTGCGTGAAAATTGGCGTCCTGCAGTGTCGCCGTCGCACGTTGTTTCAATGCTTTGACGCGCATTCATGTCCACCGCCCGCCGTACAATCGCGTCTCCGTTGGACGGATGCACGGTGGTATCCGCTGTACCATGAAAGACGATTGTCCGGGTTGTAATTGCAGATACAGGCGGGGTTCCTAAATCAAGCGCGGTGCCTGACATGGCGGCAAATGCGGATGCCACGTTCTTTGCCGCGCCAGCGGGCAATCCGGAATGTGCTCCGACTGCTGCAAAGACGTCATCATAGGTTTCGCCCAAGATCGCTGCCATTGCCGCACCGGCGGACAGGCCAGCAACGAATGTCTGATCCCGTGTTATGCCGTGCTCTTTAGCGACCGACGAGGCGATCCCTGCCAGGATTAAGGGCTCACCTTTGCCGCGTCGCTGATCGCTTTGGCTGAACCAGTTCCAGCATGATTGCGCATTATCGCCGCGCGATTGCGCAGGATAGACGACGGCGAACCGATGTTGCTCGGCCAATGCATTCATACCTGTCCCCATCGCAAAATCTTCGGGTGTCTGGGTGCAACCGTGCAGCATCATGACGATACCTGTTACCCCTTCAGTGGCCGAGGCGGGGACATAAGTCCGATACGTGCGGCTGCCTGCCTGACAGGTAAATGTATCGCGTTTGAATTGCGCACCTTCTGACACCGTCCCATCAAACTCACGGGTATTGCTGCCGAAACCTGCAAATTGATCCAACATGCTGTCGAGCGATGGTAGATCAGGCATTTTCTGCTGTATCGCTTGAGTAGAGTGCGGAACGAGGCCGTGCCGGGCGAGTGTGCGTTGGACAAGATCGTTGGCGGCCGACAGCCGTGCGCCATCGTTCGCCGAGCGCATTGCGCCCACGTTGAAAAGTTTCATCTGTTTTTCCTACTTAGATTGAACGCATTTTATTTGATGCGGTCGGCAAGTGCCTTTTTAAGGTCCGCGCTGGCTTGCAAAGCACCTAGCACGGTAATTGATGCGATTGTTTGGAGCGCTAGTTTCGGCGTAATTCCTGAATCAAATCGGGCAAGTCCAACAACCTTGATGTGTAAGACTTTGCCCGCGTCCCGCACCGCTTCAAGATCGGCGACCGAATAATCCCGCAGCCCAAGCTCCATCGTATGCCGCTCTAGCGATTTGCTTACGACGTCTTCATGATTCTCAAGCTGGTTGCGGATCGCTGTTCGGATCAGATCGCTTCGGTTGGAGTAGAAGCCTTCCTGCACCAGCAGATCGATGCGGCCAAGATCGACGAAGCCAAGATTGATCGTAATTTTCTCATTTTCGGGTTGCTTGTCGCGCAGTTGCCGTATGTTACTCATTGTTTTCTCCATCCATGTGGATGGTATATGGCTGTAGCTAGTGATCTTGCAAGCTCGAAAGACGATTTTTGTCAGGAAGGGTTTAAAAAGGGACGAAGGTGACCTCTTTTATCAGCTTATCTGTCGACAGACATTTTCACCAATCGCAGCATCGGAAATTGGGCTTATTGTTGCCGTTCATACCAATTCAAAAGGTCACGTCCTGCTGAACTTTTGCTTCCTCATGCCAGTAAGCCAAGTTTGGCACTTGCATTGAATGACTGATTTCCGCCCCAAGGTATGGTTTGCCTGCACAAAGGGAGCAGATATGGAAACATGCTCGAATACGTACACAGTTCAAAGGTATTATCTCGACCAATGCGTCGAACTACGGGATTGAAACGTCCCTGAGATGTAAGCACACCTTCTAATTGATATGATTATATTTTTAGGTGGCGCTTGTAGAAATAGATGACTTCATGGAGCGCTGGACTGGTTCGGGAAGTAGCGAGATGGCAACTGCGCAGTCCTTTGCGATTGATCTGACTGCATTGCTTGGCGTTGAGCCACCCAAAGTGTCCGACAAAGAAGGCGACTTCCTTGATTACCGTTTTGAGCGGCCCGTCACGTAGACCCACACAGGCCGCAAGAAGAACCGCCGCATCGACCTCTACGAGAAGGGTCGCCGTTAAGTGTCACTGAGAATTTGCCCATATGAAAACATTGTCCTGACAGTTTTGGTCAGGGGAACATGGAGTGATCGATATGGGTTTTTTAGTGTTATCCGACGCTCAATGCCCGACAGGCGTTTGCGAAGCAATCTGCCGAGAGGGGCATTGCGCGACAAAACGCCAATTCGTGAGATCGCCCGACGCACCTTGCTGTCTCGCAACACCATTAAAGAGTATCTCAGCGAAGATCCCTGTCGAACCGAAGTTCAAAACGCCACCGCGTCCCGTCGACCCGCAGCGTTTGTTTGCATCTGTGAGAGGGGAGCAAGTTAGATCCTTACGCAGATCGGTTGTCAGCATGGCTTTTGGCGCAGAGGCGTAATTCTCGTAAAGAGCGGCGCAACGCTAAACTGCTTATCGTGACATTACTCTTGGCAATGCATTGTCAGCCGATGGCTGTATGAAGACCTGGTAAAGTCGGATGCGACGGGTCCTATGAGCGGATTGTAACCTTTTCCCGTGCGTGGCGGGCTGATCGACATCGCGCAGAGCAAACAAAAGGGCGCGGGACATACGTGCCTTTGGTGTTTCAACTTTACTGTCACGCATGCAAGCATGTGTTGCCGTGCAACGGGTGAAGCGTTCCAGTTCGATTGGCGCGAAGACTGGGCCACGATTGCTAGCGAATGCGTCAAACTGCAAGTTGCACACACCAAGCTCTCGCACAGCCGTGCCTTTATTGTCCGTGTTTATCCTCTTCAAACGCACGAGATGTTGTTCGATGTCCACTGGCATACTTTCCGTGTGTTTGGCAGTGTTCTAGGGTGAGGCATCTATGACAGTGGGAATTGTCCGCCATCGGTCCGAGGACAATGGACGCGAAGACTGCGGTCGACCGCTTTGGCTTCGGAAACAGCCCCAATGGCAAACGTAGATCGGTACGACGATCTAAGAAGAGCGGGGGGCAAGCGCGATGCGTCATGATCCAGCAGGAGCTTCCGTTGTCATCATGCTGCGCAGTCTCAACCGGCGTCTCGCCGCAGGCAAGCATCAATGTCCGTGCACCTTTGGTGCGACATATCGCATGCGGTCGATGATTTGGTTGCATAAGTTGCGCCCGCATTTGAGGCAGCTACGCCCATTTTATCTCTACTGCTCAAGGCGGAGATGGCGGAACGAGAGGTGCGGCCGATTGCCTATTATACCAAGGTGGCGCGTTTCCCATCTTACAAGAATCTTGATGGCGTTGACTTCGCCTCAAGCGACGACGTTGAGGACACCGTCCGGCATTTCTATCGTGGCGAGTTCATACAATGCCCGACAGGCGATTGTGCAGCAATCTGCTGAGAGGGGAGAATGCGGAAAACGTTGTTCTGATTGATGGGCCTGGAACTGGCAAAAGCCGTGTCGCCACAGCCATTGTGGTTCAGGCGATCAAACATCACAGACGCAAAGTGCGCTACGGTTCCACCTTCTGAGCAAGCTCCATGAGCGCACCAATGTTGTCATCACAACCAACCTCAGTTTCAATGAATGGGCTCAGGTCTTGGATTCTTTCGAGCATAGAATAGGTACTGTCAGGCAATGTATGCAAAGACGACAGCGCAATTAGTATTCCAGCCATGCGGAGTGCTTCATGCGGCCTAGGTTGCGGACCATATTATGAATATACCATGGTGACGCTTCGTCTGCTGACATGGTTTCCATGTACGACACGTACTGTTGTGCCAGAGCCACGGCTTTACCCTCTTGCTCACCTACGAATGCCAGTGCGCGGCCCTCACGTTCACGCAGGCTGCTTGCAACGCGACGCCGTCCCGTCTGGCGCTTCTTAAGGCGGCGATAAGCGCGCTTGTCCTTCTCATTGGAGGAGCGGATGTGTCCATCAAAAACCGCCCCAAAAATTTTGACATTGCCTTCCAGAATTTCACCCGTCTCGACCTCACGTGCAATCGCTTCACGCACCTTGTAGGCCAGCACAAAAGCCGTCTGGTACTGGCAGTCGATATTACGGAAGAGCATGAACTGTGCTCATGCTCTTAGAGGTGTTCATGATCAGGCAAATCTTGGCCCGCAGGTCAACGAAGCCCATTTGGGATAATATAAAAATTATACCGCTGGTCACGCTAAATTGGTGGTAGCAGTTCTTGTACTTAGACTTTTTGCGCTTGGTGATTTTGTACCTCTCGTCATGGAACGCTAGGGGCAAATAGCTTCAACATCCGTCTCGGGCCAGCGCATCTTGTAGCACGTATCGTGTGCCGCCGCTTCACAGATGTTGCAAAGGCTAGGTTTGCGTGACGCAACTGACATATGAAAGTGCTGCACCCTGTTATCACCATATCCTACGCCTATTCACCGTCGATGATGATATTGATGCACTTGGAGTAAGGTATGCAACATCATTGAAGGACCAATAGTAAGCACAAGGCACAAAACAATCGCCGCCACATAGATTAATACAACTGCATCTAATCATATGGGGTTTCTTGCTGGCAGTGCCAACGGATTAGATGAGTAATTCTGGTGTTGCTTTGGTCCGCTAGCTGATTGTTTTAGTTTGTTTTTCTAAAAGGAGATGAGATTTCTGAACACTTCCCCTTCTACCAAACAGCACATAAAATTAATCTGAGCGATCCATTCCGTCGCAACGTGAGCAGGTAGAAATTGCTTCAGTGCTGCCAAAGGAGGATTTATTTTCGCAATCTGATGGCGATTGAACTGCTATTAAACTTATCTTCGAATTTCGTTACAGAACCGTATGCGATGAAGCTGTTGAGAGAGGTGGCTATTACCTCCTTGGGGACAACTTCCTAACCAAAGTTGACGGTAAGGGAATGCCCAACAGCTTGCAGATTTTTGGCGGAATTGCTTGCGAACCTCTGGAAAAGTCCAAAAACAAGTAAAGGAAAAGCCCTAGTTGTCGCTCACATCCCGCTTGCAGCGTTTGATACTCAAGGCAGCTTAATTCTGCATGGTTCAACCTGATATTGCTATTGGGCAGGGCGTCGAAACAGTAATGGAAGCCTGACCCTCAAAGAGGTCATCCCACTTACCCAATTGAATTACCATTCGTTGAGTAAAGTCGGTGAAGAGGCTGACAAAGCCCAAACTGTCTTCTGCCAAATCGGAAATTTTCTCATACAATGAGGAGGTTGCGTCTCCTCCTGATCTTGCCTTAGGGTAAGGTAATGAAAGCGTTAATAGATATTTGCAAAAAGTTGACGCAACCACCTCTTTTGGTCATAGCGCTTTCAGTTTGTTGTTCCACAGCGGCTACGGCTGCGTGCAATGATCGCGTTGACGTACAGATGAGCGAAGTGATTTCTGACTTTGATGCTGTGACGCTTGGTTTTCCTAGAGATACTACAATTACGCTTGCTTCCACCAAGAGGGATGCTGGGAAACTTTCAAACTTTGAGCGTGCGTATTTGAGCGTAGTATCACAGGCAGCAAGGGGGGCGGGTAGAGATCCGGCTCGAATATTAGTGGCTGTCCTGCCATATGCCAGTTTTCGGGCCGAAATTTATGATGAAGCGGCACGGAGATATCCGACACCCCTTACTAACCTGATTTCTTTTGATGGGCAGGACTGGTTGCTTGTCACTTTAAGCCCGTCGAGAATGTTGGCTCTCGCTTCGGGCGAGGGGTCAAAGTGTGGTGCGCCATTGGTCCTTAGCGTTGAAGCGTTGAATAAGGTGTCACAGGATTGGGCGCGTCATGTTCTGCCGCATGTACGCAGGCGCTCCGTGCGCAACTTTGCGGCAAAGCTTCCCGATCACCTTTCTTATTTACCCGCGCTGCTTAAGAACGCTGGTAGCGGAGGTCCCGCCTCGTTTTCTCAGCAGGTCATCGGGTTTTCAGACGTCTGCCTTTCTCAGAGCCTTCCTTTCGTAAGAACTGTATTGAAACGCGTATTTGCTTCCCCTGACCCAATAAAATCAATGGCCGCGATTAATGCGGCTTTACCCAAAGACTTGATTGCCATGCGGCCTGCTTGTCTAACAAACTGAAACCGGAGACCACCCCATGGCTTTAACTAACACTCAACAAGAAAAATTGGACGATGTTTTTAAAAAGATCGATCTGAATGGTTTTACGACAGCGCAAGAGACGCAAATCAACACAGCCATAACAAATCTATATACGAATTCTGTAACCTCGAGGTCTACCTTTGACAAAGTTGCCGGTTTCTTCTTGGAAGACCAAGATATCACATTCAGCGCAGGTAACTTTAAAGCAGTACCTAGGCTCTTTGAAAGCGGCCTCGATATCCTGATCGATCCCGATTACATCGTACCGCTCAACATGATTGATGAAACTGGAACAGTGGTTAACGTCAGTTTCGAGCGCGGTCTGATGCATGAATTCATTCATGCTGTTGATGGCCTTAGAGATGAGCCATCCACCGATAATATTTCGATTTCTGAATTGATCGCACTTAGCGACTATCGTGGCAGCACGGTGAACCGTACCAATACAATTATGTCCGAGTATGGCGAGAGCACTGGCCGCGTCAGCTACTCTGCTGCCAGTAGTCGTCTCACTTTGGGTGACGAGTTGTCCTTGAACGAGAATATCGATGCCGCTTTCCTCGCAAGCGGTACATTCGACATGACCACAAGTGGGCGCAGCACACGCGATGTGCTGTTTGGCAGCAGCTCGGAGGATAATCTTCTGGGCGGCGGTGGTCGGGATTTTTTGCACGGGTTTGCCGGAAATGATCTACTGACAGGCGGCGAAGGTGACGATTATATTAACGGTGGTGCAGGTGATGACACCGCTGTCTATGAGGGCATCTGTACTGATTATACCTACAGCTATAGTGGTGGGCGCCTGACCGTTACGGATAACCGATCATCCGCTACGGATGGCACGGATACGCTTGAGGACGTCGAATTCCTTGAATTTTCTGATGGAACGCGCGCCACAGTCGGATCCGATAGTGTTGCCTGTCCGGGTCAAAGCGTGCTTTTGGCGATCGATGTAAGTGGCTCAATGGGAGATGACATTGCGGCTGTTCAGCAATCCGCGACTGCGCTGGTTGAGACGCTTTTTGGAACAGAAGAAGCTCCGGTGGCGAGCCGCCTTGCTATTATTACATTCAACGACAGAAATGCTTTTCGCACAGAATTGAAGTTTACGGACCAGCAGGACATCGCAGAGCGTAAGGCCGCAGCGCTGGAAGCGATTGGGAATGTCTCTATTCTTGGCGGCGGTGCTGAGCCTTTGAACGGTGCGGTTCTCTCTGGTCTCACAGGTGACGCAGGTCCATGGGTTCCTGGAATGATTGCAAATCGGGTCATCGTATTTTCTGATGAACCTGCCGCTGATCCAGAATTGCGTGCGCAGGTCATTGCCGCTGCCAAAGACTTGAAAATTGGCCTTGCGACTGGCGAAACTCCAACAGGTGCGGGCTCAAACACAGGTGCAAACATTATCGCTGACGGCGAAATTGTGAATCCCTACACGCCAGCCGAGATTAGATCGACGGCCAGCGTGTTTTCAGTATTCATTGGTGATGACGCCAGTGCACAAAGCGACTTTGAGGACCTCGCAACGGCAACAGGCGGTTCTGTCGTCGCCGCTCCTACCGCTGCGGATACAGTACAGGCGCTCACTCTGCTTCTTTCACCCCAGATTGACTTCAACGGCACGGATGCCGATGAAACGCTAACAGCCAACGTGAATGACAATGTCATCAAGGCTGAAGCCGGCGATGATATCGTCCTTGGTCTGGCGGGTGCGGATACTGTTACCTTGGGCGCAGGTGCGGATATTGCCGCAGGAATGTTGGCCGACCTTTACGGTGATACCATTACTGACTTTTCGGGTGAGGATCAGATCCGCATTGATGATACTGTGCTTTCACGCAGTTCATTAGGCTTTGATGCGACCACAGGTGCTATGGCTGTGGACACAGACAATGATGGCACAGCTGAGGGATCGCTTACACTACAGGGTGATTTCAGCGCAGGTGACTTTATGGCAGCGCGTCTTGAAACAAGTACGGTGGTGACTTTTGAAAACTACCTTGGTCTTCTGGGCGAGGGTAGCAAGGTGGAGGCCGCAGCGATTAATGGCATCATCAATGCCGAGTACCTCAACGGGTTCAACACGGCCGACATGTCTGTGTCGTTCGAGGCTGATGCAGCGGCAGGTTTCAGCAATACGGTCGGGTACTATGAAATCGACTCCGCTGAAAATCTTGTGAACATCACAATCCTTGCACAAGATGCCAAGATCGCAACCGGTGCTGTTGAAATCAGTGTCACCGATGAGGAAAACGACATTGGATTCTTCCTTGTACAGGATGGCGCAAACATGATTGATGCGGCGGAGTTTGCCGCTGACAGTTTCGACTTTGTCAGCGATGGAGAGGGCGGTTTCGAGCTGACAAGCCAAGGTGTTGTTCTTGACGATACGGAGGTGTTTTTCTCCCATGACGCCGCTTTGAACTCCGACGGACAAGAACATGTGATGTCAGGTGTATCTGCTGACGGTGAAGGCGCATTGCGTATTGGTTTTGAGGATCTGCTACGTGACGGCACAAGCGATGATGACTTCCAGGATGTAATTCTGTTTGTTGATATCGCCTAAGGCCAAACGCGTTGAAAACATGTGGTGCTGCGCCTAAATTAGAAAGCGCAGCACCGCGACACGATTTTGCGGCCCACATAAGCTCCCAAAAGTTCTGGTGTCTTGAACCTGTAACAACAAGCGATCGTCACCCAATTTATGCACTTTATACATTTTGACCTTTCAGAGCTCCTTTATGGCTCAAGCTCCCGTCTGTCATATCATGGCATTGCACGCACTGTTGTAGAGGTGGCTTATGAGTTGGCCAAGGGCCCCGAAGACGTGAAGTTCGTGATCTTTTCTCCCGCCCATCAAAGCTTCTTTTACGTTGATCCGACATTCACAACGAAGGGCAATGACCTGTTGTGTGACTTGGGTTTGTCAGCTGGCGCAAGTCCCCTCCATTTGCGCAGAAGCTTTCCAAATGCACATGCACTGCGGGACCTGCTCAGCCCTGTTGCTGTACGGGTCTTGCGATACGTGAACATGAGGCGTTGGCAGGCCAATCGTGGCGATACGCTGACCCCCGCGGCGATGAGGGGCCAAACGCTTGTGGCATTTACGCGGCCAAAAATCATGGTGGATTACGTAGAGGCGATGGCCAGACAAAAGGTACAGTTCCGGTTCTGCCCTTTGCTGCATGACATGATCCCTCTGCACGATATAAAAGATGGCAAAGGCCCAAAATTTGCGCATAACTTCAGGCATGACAATGCAGAGGTCATCGCGGGCGCAACTCTGCTATTGGCAAATTCCGAGTTCACCAAAACAGAAATTGCGCTGTTCTCGGAGAAGGGACTTTTGCCCAAAAACCTTTCCGACATATGCACAATACCATTGGCGCATGAGTTTAGAGACGTTGATGACGGCACGCCGTACGAGATACCAAAAGGCCCGTATTTTCTGTGCGTCGGAACCCAGACTGGCCGCAAGAACATCGAATGTGTTCTAAAGGCGATGGTGATCTTGGAAAAAGCGGGGCGTGCGGTGCCCCGACTGGTCCTTGCGGGGGCGAGACGCAAACGAACAGACACTTATCTAGCGCGGCCTGAGTTTGACGGTATTCGTCCACAGGTTGCGTTTCGTATCAATCCTTCGCAGGCAGAACTGGGCATGTTGTACAAGCAGGCCCGTGGTCTGGTTATTCCAAGCCGCATGGAAGGCTGGGGATTGCCACTTGGCGAAGCAATGTGGCTTGGAACTCCTGGAATTGCTGCAACTGCGGATGCGCTGAAAGAGGTCGGAGGTGAACATGCCTTCTATTTTGATCCTGATGTCCCAGATCAACTTGCAGACATTCTGAGTTCTTTAAGCACGGATGATGAGGCATTTTATGCTGCACGCGAAGCTATACAACAGGCTAAGTCAAGCTTTCGCAGCTGGGCACAAGTGGCGCAGGAGGTCGTGAATTGTGTAAGGCCATCAGCGTCCTAACCAAAGTTTCCAAAGAGCTGTGTCGCCACGGCTCTCTAATAAAACGCAAACACTGACGCTCGAGAGTCCGCAAGCATGAGAAGCACGGAGGCCGGTCACTTCTCCGCTCCTCAAAATGGGGGTGAAAACGCATTGAACCAAAAGGTAGGGCATACTTAACCGGTCCATCATGCCAGCGTAAGTTATTGCATTTGATAAGAATTATACCACTGCAAGACTGCTTTACCCCAACCCTTTGGGACACATGGCTATAGCCTTTTGGTCTGTCCCTCAGTTGCCAGTAAAGATGGCCCATCCGCCCCTTAGAGATCGAGGGCTGTGAACGATCACGCAAATCAGAAATTAATCCTTTGACAGCCGTGAAGCTAGTTTGTCAGTTTCTTGCCAAGGAGCGCACGTCTAACCGGCCATGGCGTTATCCATTAAAGTTCAGGCGTAGACCGGCGGTGGGCCAGCGCATGTGATACAAGCATCCTGTGCCTGACGCGGTTACCCATGCATCGCGCATATCGCTGCCGCCAAAGCAGATGTTGGTAATATAGGGATCGCCCGGCACAGGCACAAAAACAACATCGCTTCCATCTTCCGGCACCACACTGATCCCGCCCCGCATCAGTGTTGCGACGCAGATTTTACCGTCCTCCTGCACTGCGAGGCTGTCGAGCAGTTGGTAGTCGGGCAGGGTGGTGAGTAGCCGCCCGGGCATATCAAATGGCAAAGGTGCAATTTCACCTGGACCGGTGAGGTCAAAACTCCAGACCCTTCCAGTTCGCGTTTCGGCCACATGTACAGTTTTTCCATCAGGGGACAGACCGATACCGTTCGGCGTGATCATGGGGGCGTTGACCCGCCGGATGTGGCTGCCATCTGGCTTGGCGTAGTAGAACGCGCCATGGTGGACATACTCGCGAGTCGATTTGCCCAGATCGGTAAAGTAAAATCCGCCGTCTGTATCAAACACGATATCGTTGGGGCCGCGCAAAGGCTGGCCATCGCAACTGGTATACATGGTTTCAAAAGCGCCGGTCACTGGATCAACCCGCTGGATTGAGCCGCTGGTATAGTCATCAGGCGTGCCTATGGGGCGGGTTATGCCATCTTTTTGGGTCCAGACAAAGCCGCCGTTGTTGCAGACATAAATCATACCATCTGGCCCCACAGCTGCGCCGTTCGGCCCGCCGCCAAGATGGGCTATCACATCAATCTGCCCGTCAGGCTGTACGCGGGACAAAGTCTGCCGCCTGATTTCCACCAGAATGACAGAGCCGTCTGCCATGGCAATCGGCCCTTCAGGGAAATCCAGCCCGTCACAAATTTTTGTAAGCTCCATGTCTCTCATCCCTCCAAAGGTTAGCAGTATCTTTGCATCAACGATGCGCTGCGTCAGCAAAAAAAGCGGCCTGTTTATTCTGTGGCCTTGCATAGACACAGCCGTTTTTATGTGAACTTCTTGTCTGAAATGCATTCGTCATAAGGGGAGAAGATTATGGGAACGCTTAGTGGAAAAATTGCTTGGGTTACGGGCGCGGGGGGCGGTATCGGGGAGGCATCGGCCATTGCATTGGCACAGGCGGGTGCGCATGTCGTGCTGTCAGGCCGTCGCGCGGAGGAGTTGGCCCGTGTGGTCGCCACGATCAAGGCCGGGGGCGGGCAAGCGGAGGCAGCCCCGCTTGATGTAGTGGATGCAAAGGCCACCCAAGCCATTGCCGATGATCTGTTCACGCGGCTGGGTGGAGTCGACATTTTTATGGCCAATGCGGGGATTAACGTGCCGAACCGTGCCGTTAACGCCATCACTCCGATGGATTTTGCACGGGTTGTTGATATCAACCTCAATGGCGTGATGAACGGTGTTCTGGCCGTCCTACCGCAGATGCGGGAGAAGGGGACAGGCACGCTGATCCTCACGTCCTCATGGGCGGGGCGGCATCCTTCGCGCCTTACAGGGCCAGCCTATAGCGCGTCCAAACACGCCGTTGTCGCCCTTAGCCATTCGATCAATCAAGACGAAGGTGTGAACGGCATCCGATGTACGGCGCTGATGCCAGGCGAAGTGGCCACACCAATCATGCAGCATCGTCCAAAACCGCCCTCCGCCGAGGATATCGCTAAGATGCTGCAAGCGGATGATCTTGGTTCAATGGTGCGCTATATCGCCGAAGCGCCGCCCCATGTCTGCATCAACGAAGTGCTCATCAGTCCTACGTGGAATCGCAGTTTTGTGGGTGTGGCCGAGATGGGCGGCATGAAGCTCTAAAATAAGTAAGCGGCGCAGCGACTGATCAGGCCGCTACGCCGCATTTTGTGGACGCCTAGTTTTCCGTCAGCGCCGCAATGATCTGCGCCAGTGCGGCTTTCGCCTTGGCGCGCATTTCGTCGTCGGTTGCATCCTGTATCGGATGCGGTACCAAAAGATAGCGTGCGTCGTTCATACCCAATGCGCTGCGTTGCGCGATGGCGGCTTGGCCGAACTCGCTTGAAGCGATGGCGAGGGCGGGGATCCCCTGGGTTTCAAACCAGAAATTGTCGTGCATACTGCACGTCGTACAAGATCCTCAGTCGGCCAGTGCTTCAATGACAAAGCTGCATTCGTCGCGCATCTGATGACGCAAGGCGTCAGGGCAGGGCTTGGCGAATGTGGGCTTCATATAGCGGCGCACACTTACGTCAGGGGCTGCCTCGGCCAGCAAAACCTCAAGCTCGTCCAAAAAGACATTGCCGCGCGGTTTGCTGATATCCAACAGGCCGATGACACCCGACAGGCTGCCGCTGCGCGGCGTGATTTGCCGCTCGACGGGTTTTCGCTCGTCCGTGGGGTCGAGAATTGTTGTCATATAGCTCCTCCTCTGGGGGCAGCTTAGCCCATATCGATTTTTCTTGAAACAGCGATTGAGCCGACTTCGCCCGTGGCCCACCCGTGGAAGGCGGACGAGAATTTGCCCGCGTCCGATCCCGCCACAACGATGTGGATAAACTCTTTTCCTGCGAATTTCGGCACCTGCTTGGATAAAGCCGAAGCGCCCATTTTCGCGGCTGTCTCGGGCGGGATGCCTGCGCCCGAGACAGCATCCTGCACCATATCCGACAGGGGTCGCATCGTGGCCTCCTGTATGCGGTCGCGCAGACGCTCTTTGGAATACTCCCCCTCGCGCATGAGGGTGTCGATATGTTCAGGGCAAACCACCAGCAGGGCATCGACGGGCAGGTTGCGCAGTTTGGGCAGGAACACGCCTTCAAGCCCGAGGCCCAGCGACCCTGCGATTTGATCGGGCGCGCGCGAGGTCTGGTCCACGATATGCACAGGTCCACCTGTCATGGCAAAGATCGTGACAACGGAATCCTCAGGCTCGAATCCCCGTTCGACATGCAGCGGCGCCCAAGGGGATCGTTCCTCATGCTCGGCAAAACACATGGTAAATTTCATCGGATTGCCAAGGCAAGAGCGCTCAACCCCGCCTGTTGCAGCCCCGCCTACGTTGCGCACCACAAGGCGTAAGGCGCGACCAATGGTGGCATTGGCGCGGTTCCCCGCACCTAAAGCACCGAGGCCTGCGTTCATCCCGATTTTCTCACGGATGGGGCCATTCACAATCATCACGGGGGCCGCACCCATGGTCGTCGCTGTGACGCCGTGGATGTTGAACTCATCCGTGCACACGGCTTCCACTGCGGCGATAACCACGGGTAGATACTCTGGCTTGCATCCTGCCATCACAGCGTTAATCGCGATCTTCTCAACGGTGGCTTCGCCCATGTTTGGCGGGACTATGGCAATCACTTCTTGTGGGTCGCGGTGTGTGCCGGACAGCATCCGCATCACCCGCTCTGGCGTGGGCGCCACAAGGGGCAAGCCGTCCGAGAAACCCTGATCGAACATGAATTCGGCCACATCATCGCTGTCGCCAACTTCGATGCGGCGTGCACGGATCGGGCTGCCTTCTGCTTCTGCGCGCAACTTGTCATAGACCGTGGGATCAAGGTGCTTGGAGCCGCACCCCGGTCGCCATGCAGGCAGGCTGCTCCAGTCGATCTGCGCAGCAGGCAGGGTGGTTAGGCTGCTCAACTCGGCGCTGAGCGCTTCCCAGTCACTGCGGATGAACCCTTCGAATTTTGTCGACACGCTGCCGTCCTTCTGGATCAGAAAGACGGATGGAACACTCTCGATGTCCCACTCGAATGCCGTCTTGCACGCACTGTCATCGAGCACAGGCATCGACAGATTATGGCGTGCAGCAAAAACTGCGTTCGCCTCGCCCGATTGCGCAATGAGCAGAACTTTGAGCTTGTCGCCGTAGGCATTGTGCAACGCTTCCAAGACAGGCGCGGCGGTGTTGCACGTCTCGCAATCCTCTTTCACAAAACAGATCAGGCTCATTTGATCAACGGGTAACCGGCGTTCTTGATCGGCCAAATCATTCAGCAAGAAATCTGGTTGTGCTCTGCTCATTTTTATCCCCCGTGATACAAAACCAGTGTGCGGAGAAACGGGCCTCAATGTCCAGCACAAGCATCGGCATTTTTCATCTGGCGGAGGTGGATGGGAATCGAACCCACCACACGCCTCAACAGCGCGTCCATGGTTTTGAAGACCAGGGAAGCCACCAGACTCCAGTCACCTCCGAATAATTTAACGCTATCAAGGAGAGGGCGAAGGGGGAACCGAAATCGGGGAAGCCATGTGGCGCGTGTTTCCCGTGCGGGCGGTCACGCCCTGCGCGTCGAAAAACTCAAGCACAGGAACAATGACACGGCGGCTGGTGCCGAGTGCGACCCGCGCCTCGCTTGTGGTGAACAGCTGTGCCAATGGAAAGGCATCGCGCAGGGTTTGGGCCGCTGCCGTCAAAGTCTCTGCATGGAGAAGCAGCATCTGGCCGAGAGCAACATTAGGGAGTTCCACCAGACGCCCCAGATCAATGGACAATTGAAGCAGGTCGTACTCATTCGGGGTGCGTGCCAGATCGGCAGGGGCAGGGGGAGTCAGTGCAAAGTTTAGAACTTCTGTCTCAATCGCTGCGAGTGTCGATTGTTGCGTGGCAGTAAGTAGGTTCAGGGGGTAATGATCGCATAAGGCTATGCGTTGGCCGTGCAACCGGATGTCGCCACGCTCCTCCACAAGGTCTATCACATGTGCAAACAGGGCCGTAGAGATTTTGTGATCCTGCAGGGCGGGGCGCGTTGCAGCTATGTGCAACGGATTTTGGCTATGATAAGTCGCAAGCTTGACCAGAATGTCCGAGGCGCACGCCTCGATTGTGGTCTGCTTCGCAAAGAGCGAAGGGCCAATCTGTGTAAAACTGTGGCCTAAGCGATCTTCGACTGCATGCGGTGAAATCCGAGACAGACGCGCGACATCGCTTTGTTTTGCGAGCCCTCCCAGCGCCTTGCTCAGTGCCTCGGCGATAGCCTTGACATCACCGTCTTGGGAGGCTTGCAAAACCTGCAAGCGGTCGGTGTCACTGGCACGGGCCGGAGTGCTTTGTGGATCAAGGAAGACCGCGCCGCCAATTGTCGCTGCGGGCGAGAGCCGGCGTAGAATAGCCCGCTGTCCTGCAAACCCGACAACGGGAGTTTTGAACCGAAGCTGCGCAAAGCCTCTGCTGCCCGCCGCCATCTGTCCGCCCCCGAACAGGCGCAGATTGGCGACTTCGATTGAGGTGCCGAACAGCACGCGAATATCCTGATTGTGCTTCAGGGGGTGTCTGGCATCTGGCAAGACCTCGACCGCCACATCAATACAGGTCGAGGGGGCGGCGGCCCCGATCTCGCAAAGCACAGATCCACGAATGACCTCATCCACCGCGATACCGCGCAGATTGGCGGCTGTCCGCTCGCCTGCGCGAACGATCTCGCGCGGCGCCCCGCGACTTTGTAATCCCCGTAAGCGAACCTGCTGGCCCTGAGGGAGCAGCGCGAGATCCCGATCAAGGGTCAAATCCTGTCCCTGCAGGGTGCCCGTCACGATTGTACCGCGCCCCTCGAGGGTAAAGGCGCGATCAATGGGCAGGAAGCTATGAAGTGGCCCGGTGGCCGCGTCCGTCGAAGTTACAACTTCTTCCAATGCCGCGTGCAGCGTTTCAATTCCTGCCCCCGTCTGTGCCGAGCAGATGACCAAGCGAAGCCCAGCATAGGCGGTATCCGTCAGGTCATTCAGGATGGCGGCACAGCGCGCATCATGCTGCACAGGATCAAGCAGGTCGGATTTCGTCAGCGCAATCACGCCGGCCCTGATGCCCAAAAGCTCTGCAATGCGCAGATGCTCCAGCGTTTGTGCGCCAATCCCCTCATGGGCGGAAATTACGATCAGCACTGCTCGCGCGCCCGTGGCCCCTGCAACCATCGCGGGGATGAAATCGGCATGGCCCGGGGCGTCGATCAAGTCAAGCATACCAGAGGCATAATTGCGGTGCGCATAGCCCGCTGTGATCGACAGGCCGCGCTGTTTTTCCTCCGTTAGCCTGTCTGTATCCATCCCAGTGAGGGCATGTACCAAAGCCGTCTTGCCATGATCCACATGGCCGATCACAACGATGCAGGCACCTGTCATTGCGTCAGAATGCGTTTGAACGCTGCGGTGAGTATGGCGACGTCCCAATCGCTCACCGTGCGCACGTCGAGCATCACATGCTCCCGCTCTATCCGCGCGATCACGGGCGGGGTGCTCTTGCGCAGCTGCGCCATCAGCGCCTCCGCTGTCAGATCAGGCGATTGAACCGCGACGGCAAAGCTCATCAAATCCTGTTGCGGCAGCGAGCCTGCGCCAACGTATGATATGCTCTGCGCGACGCTGACGTTTTGCATTCCCAATTCCTTGAGCGCATGGGCAAGAGCATATGCGCGGCGCTCGACCACATCCGCGCTCTGCGCGACCATGGCGAGCACTGGCACGTCCGTGATCGGATCAAAGGGAGGGCGGTAGAGGCGCAATGTCGCCTCCAGTGCAGCCAGCGACAGTTTGTCAATTCGTACCGCTCGCATGAGAGGATGCGCCTTGAGGCTGGCAACAATATCGCGCCGCCCTGCGATGATCCCCGCCTGCGGACCACCGAGCAGTTTATCGCCCGAAAACATCACTAGATCGACACCGCTTTTGAGGATATCGGCCACCACAGGCTCGTCCCCCAAGCCGTAGGGTGCGAGGTCAATCAGCACACCACTTCCGAGGTCCTCCATCAAAATTACGTCCCTGTCGCGCGCCAGTTTGGCAAGGTCGCGGCGGTCTGGCGCGGAGGTGAATCCGATGATCTTGAAATTGCTGGTATGGCTTTTGAGCAAGACCGCCGTATCGCCGTCAATGGCATCTGCGTAATCGCCCACCCGCGTTTTGTTTGTCGCTCCAACTTCGCGCAAGGTGGCCCCGCTTTGCGCAATCACATCAGGCAAGCGGAAAGAGCCGCCAATTTCTATCAACTCGCCCCGCGAGGCGACCACATTACGCCCCGCGGCAGTTGCCATCAGGCTCAGCAATACAGCAGCGGCACAGTTATTCACAACCACCGCTGCCTCGGCTCCTGTTAGATCGCAAATCAGCTTTTCCACATGGCTGTGGCGTGATCCGCGCTTGCCCGTGGCGAGGTCGAGCTCCAGATTGCTGGGCGATTGCGCCGTGGTGGTGATCGCCTGCAACGCTTGCGGCGCAAGCCGTGCGCGGGCGAGATTGGTGTGAATGATGATCCCCGTTGCATTGATCACAGGTACCAGCGAGGGCGCACGCCTTGCTTCGACGGCAACAGCGATCTGCGCCGCAAATTCAGCGCTGTCGAAGTCAGGGAGCGGGACGGTGGCG
Source organism: uncultured Sulfitobacter sp. (assembly GCF_947499945.1). Taxonomy (GTDB): domain Bacteria; phylum Pseudomonadota; class Alphaproteobacteria; order Rhodobacterales; family Rhodobacteraceae; genus Sulfitobacter. Next base: position 129,196 of record NZ_CANMQD010000003.1, read on the forward strand.
TCTGCCAGTAAGGTGCTGCGCAGGTCTTGGATGATCTTGCGCAGAGCCTCTACTATCTCGGCGTGGCTATATTGTGCGACCAGCGCTGCGATGGCGGGCATCGTCAGGAGCGATTGTATCTGCGGCAGGTTTTTAAGGGTCTGGGCCATGTAAACTCGGTTTATTGTCCGCGCACATTGGGCGCTGTCATTGATCTGACAGCTACGCGCTGAACGCAAAGATGTCTAACCCGTCTGCATCACAATACAATCTCGATGAGGTTTGGTCCGCCGCTGCTTAGGCCGTCCTCAAGGGCGGCTTCCAGTTCTTCACATTCGCTCACTCGGCTGGCGATGACGCCCATCGACTGGGCCATTTGCACCCAATCCAGCGTTGGCCGCTCAAGGCTGAGCATATCCATTGCACGTGGACCTGCATTCTGGACACCCACATTAGTCAACTCGCCGCGCAGGATTTGATAGCTCCGGTTGGCGAAGATCAGCACTGTGATATCCAGCTTCTCTCGTGCCATCGTCCAGAGCGATTGCACCGTGTACATGGCAGAGCCATCGCCCGTCATACACATAACTTTGCGGTCAGGACAGGCGACTGCTGCACCGATCGCGGCGGGCATGCCATATCCGATCGAGCCGCCACAGTTGTTGAGCCACGTATGCCTGCGTGCCGCCCTGGTTGCGGGAGAAAACGCACGTCCTGAAGTGACAGATTCGTCCACCACAATGGCATCTTCGGGGATGGCGCGGGCAATCAGGGCGGCAAGGCTGTCGAGGTTGATGCGCCCGGTGGGTCGCTCCGGTTGCTCAGCTTTGACGACATGGGCAGGGGGCGTTTCGGTGGCGTTTGTCGCTGCGCAGAGTGCCGCCAAAGCGCCTGAGAGGTCGGCATCTGCCGCCGCCAATGTGGTGATCTCGGCACCCTCGCGCGTCAGGATCGCAGGCTTGTCTGGATATGCGAAAAACCCTATCGGCGCACGCGCACCGATCAGCACAATCCGCTTGAAAGGCTCCAACACCTTGAGTGCGATATCAATCGGATAGGGAACGCGCCCGATGAACACACGCCCCGCACCGCGTTCAAGCCGCGCATTGGACCACTCGGACAATATCTTGCACCCTGTTTTGGCAGCGATCCGTCCGGCAATCTCCAGATTAGCCTCGGTCAGCGCTGTGCCGCCCAGCAGCAGTAGTGTTTCGGGACCGCCCAACGCGTTCGCTGCTTGCGCCAGCTGGCTCTCATCAAAGGGGGCTGGGGCAGGTATATCAATCGCGCCGTGCGCGGTGCCGCCTTCGTTCCACGCTGTATCAGAGGGTAGGATAAGCGAAGCGATCTGACCCGGTGCTGTCATCGCCGCTTGAACTGCTTTAGCAGCATCCAAGCCTACTGTTTCCACAGTTTTCGATGTATGCACCCAATGCGAGACGGGGCGTGCGATCCCTTCGATATCAGAGGTTAGCGGCGCATCAAGTTCGATATGTGTCGAGGCATGTTCGCCGATGATGTTCACGACGCCAGAGCCTGCCTTTTTCGCGTTGTGCAGGTTTGACAGGCCATTCGCCAGACCCGGACCAAGGTGCAGTAATGTAGAAGCGGGTTTTCCCGTCATGCGGTAGTATCCATCAGCTGCACCTGTCGCCACGCCTTCTTGTAGCGCCAGAATGCTGCGCATGCCGGGGATGTGGTCAAGGGCGGCTACAAAATGCATCTCGGAGGTGCCCGGATTGGTGAAACAGACCTCGACCCCGTTTGCCAAAAGCGTTTTTACAAGGCTCTCTGCGCCGTTCATAGTCTCGTTGCTCATGGTGTCTTTTTCTCCCAATATGGTGCCCGCAGGTCTTTTTTCAGGATTTTTCCGATGGTGCTGCGGGGCAGGTGGTCGCGCAATTCAACGGCAGACAAGCGGTGGCTTTTGCCAAGGCGTGCATTGGCGGCGGCAAGGATATCATCGGCCGTGCGTGAGGCACCATCGCGCAGCATCACGAGCCCCAGTGGCGTCTCGCCCCACGCCTCGGATGGGATGCCAATCACGGCAGCGTCGGTAACGTCCGCATCGTCAAGCAGCACCAACTCCAGGTCATTGGCAAAGATGTTGAGCCCGCCGGAGATGATCATGTCCTTCTTTCGGTCCGACAGCACCAGAAATCCGTCCGCATCAAACGACCCCATATCGCCTGAGCGGAAGTAGACCTCACCCTCGGCGTTTTGCCAGATATAGTCTGCTGTGAGGTCGTCGCGGCCAAAGTAACCCGCCATCATCGTAGGTCCGCGTCCGCAAATTTCGCCAACTTCGCCCTGCGCCACTTCATTTCCCTGCGCGTCTATCAGGCGGATGTCATTGCCGGGGGCCAACTGGCCTACCGTGTGCAGCTTTGTCGGATGCTCGTCAGCGACCAAAACAGTCACACCGCCCCCTTCGGTCAGGCCATAATACTCAATGAGCTTGCCGGGAAACCGTTCAAGCACATCTGCTTTTACGTCTGCACGCAGCGGGGCAGAGGTCGAGAATTTGACCCGCATGGAGGATAGGTCGAATTGGCCGAAGTCAGGCACATCCATGATCCGTTTGTACTGTACGGGGACGAGCATGGTGTGTGTGATCCCCTCGGATTGTACGATCTCGAGGTATCCACGTGCGTCGAATTTTGGCATCAGATGGACCGTAGAACCACCAAAGAGCGTCGGTATGAACGACACAATCGTTGTGTTTGAATAGAGCGGCGTCGAGATAAGCGTACGGGCGTTGTCATCATAGCCATTGGGCGAGACACGCTCCATCTGGGCGGCGCGCATTTGATGGTTGTGCAGTATGCCTTTGGGCGTGCCGGTGGTGCCAGAGGAATAGATCAGATTGAAAGCGTCCGACATCTCAAGCGGGATCATCGGGTCGGTGTCAGCGGCCGCGCTCACAACGGTTTCATAGTCGGCAAAGCCGTCACGTTTGAAATCAATAGCGAAACGTTCCAACGGCAGATTTGCGACAAACCCCTCAATCAACGGCGCATATTGCCCTGCCGCAAAAATCGCCTTGGACCCGCAATCCACCAGCATTTTCTTCAATGCCTCCGACGACGCCATGGAGGAAAGTGGGGTGACGCATCCGCCTGCCTTTACGATGCCGATAAAAAGCTCGGCGTAAGCGGCAGAGTTGGCCGAGAGGATTGCGATATTGTCCCCTTTGGTGAGGCCTATATCCAGCAGCAGGTTGGCGACCTGATTGGTGCGTGCATCAAATGCGCCCCACGTGATCCGCTGCGTCCCGCACACAAGAGCGAGTTTCTGAGGATGTGTTGCAGCGTTCTCACGCAACCGGTCGATGATGGTTTCTGTCGGTGCTGTATCCGATTGTGGCGGGTTGATCGGGATCATGGTGCTCACGCTGTTCGGGGATCGGTTTGATTGGCCCGCCATGCCATATAAAACGGCACAGCACACAGCGCGGCCCCCGCAGCGAAGGAGCCAAGATAGCTCATGGGGAGAAGGGCCGTTTCAGGTTTGGCAATAAGCACACCACCGAAGAACAGCACAATCCGCATGGGATAGGCCATGGCCCCCTCCAGCGGTCCGATAAGGCTGATGTAGCCTTGGAGTGCAGAAGAGATGACCGCCACACCGACCAGCGCAGATGCCAGAGCCACGGTCACTTCCCATGCAGGCGCCTGCCCGATAAGAGCAGGGTTTAGCACGAAGAAGAAGGGCGCGATATAGATCACCCCGCCAAGGCGCATGGCCTCAAAGCCTGTCGCAATCGGGTTTGATCCCGCCATGGTCGAGGCTGCAAAAGCACCCAGTGCCACAGGCGGCGTGATAAAGCTGACCATGCCCCAATAAAGGATGAAGAGGTGCACTGCGAGCTGGTTCAAACCACCCGCCTCAAGAGCAGGGGCCAGTACAACGGCAAGGAAGATGTAGCAGGCTGTAACTGTCATCCCCATGCCAAAGATAAACGCTGTCAGCGCACCCATAGCCAGCAGGACAAGCGTGTTGTCACCCGCCATAAATACCAGCTCATTCACCAGTGTCCCAGCAAGGCCGGTGGCCGAGAAGGAGCCGACGATCAGACCCACACCCAGCAGGATCGCAGTCAGTTCTGCCAGACCCATACCGACGCCGACAATCATATTGCCAAGGCGCTGTTTGTTTAGACGAAACCGTGCACGGAATTGGTTTACCACCAGCAAAAGTACAGTTGCGTAAAAGGGCGCGGAGGATTCCTGCCGCAGGCCAATCATCATATACAGGAGCAGCGCAAAGACAAAGACATAGGGCCAGCCCTCAATCATAACTTCCTTGAGGCGCGGCAGGTCGGGCTTGGGCAAACCCTTTAATCCGCGCTTGGCCGAATAGGCGTCAATACCGGTGAACAGACCCCAATAGAAAAGGATGCTTGGGATCGCTGCCGCAAGTGCGATCTCGACATAAGGGCGCGACAGGAAAGACGCCATGATAAAGGCGGTGGCCCCCATGATCGGCGGCATCAAAACGCCCCCAGTGGAAGCGCATGCTTCGGTCGCCGCAGCCGTCTTTGCCGAAAAACCCGTCTTGCGCATGGCAGGGATGGAGACAGCGCCGGTGGTCAGCACGTTTGAGATGACCGAGCCCGACATGGACCCCATAAAGCCGCTGGCAAAGATCGACACTTTGGCCGCACCACCGCGGTAGCCGCCGACCATGCCAAGGGCCAGATCGTTAAAGAACTGTCCGCCACCTGTGCGTTGTAAGACCGCACCAAACAGGATGAAGCCGATAACCACACCGCCAAAGGCTTTCATCGGAATGCCGAATGAACTTTCGGCGGAATAGATATGATAGGGGACCGTCTGCATGAACGTGCTTTGGAAACCCGAAAACGGATCAGGGACGACTCCCGCAAAGGTCGGATAGAAGGCAAAGAACAGCACGATAAAGAAGAGCACCATGCCCCCTGCGCGCCGACAGGCCTCAAGCACGAGAAAGAAGAATACAACCGAGACATATTGCGCCGTCAGCGGCGCGGCATATTCCCAGCCAGAAGAAAGGTTTTGTTGTGCCGTTTGAACCAGATAGGCCGTGCATCCAAGTGCGGCTGCAAACAGTGCCCAATCCAGCAGAGAGGGCACACCGCCCTTTCCACCGCGCAGCTGGAAAATGAGGAAGCTCAAGGCGAGATACATCCCGCCGAGCAGATAGAGGTAGCGCCCTTCAATAAGAACGATGCCGAAAAGCTGGATGTTAAAGAGTTGATTGACCACCAGAACCAGCGACAAAATCGTACCGATCACCACAACCCAACGCGCGGGCCCGGCCAAACGCTCTGCAGGCGTTTCACCGTCAATGGCGACTTGTTCGATGCCTTTGGCATCAAGGGCGGCAGTGGCTTTATCGGTCATGGGATCACTCTATGTCTGTAGCAGGACAGGGAAAACCGGCCAACCCATAAGCAAATGCAAAGGCTGGCCGGTCTTATGGTCATGGCAAAGATCAGAATACGATGGTGAAACCGCCTGCTTCAAGTGCATCGCGGCGCGCTTGGGTCCAAGCGGCCTCAAAGTCCTCTGGATCAGCAGCGACAGTCGCTTCCCATGCCGCAGCAAGGGCGGCCTGACGGGCAATCAGGGCGTCGTTGTGCGCCTGTGCATCATCGCTCCATACACCTGCTTCGGTGTAATAGCGGATCGCACCTTCATGGTAGGGAACAACCCATTGCATGTTCTGCTTGTCGATGGACCAGCCGCCAATACCCGGGGAATTTCCGTCATACTTCGGGAACAGCTCAACCATCGCTTTGGTCATGTTGTAGACCAGATCGGCCTCCGTTGCTGCCATTGCCGTAAGAACGGGATAGGCATAGCCAGCGCCCTGATAACCGTCGGTGCCGTCAATTGTTGCACCAACCATCGCTTTGTTGATCTGGAAGAAGGGTGCGACAGATTGCAGACGCGCAAAGCCTTCTGTGTCTGCGGGATCAATCGGAGGCCAGAACAGCCCCCGCGGACCCGCTTCTGCCTCATAGGCTTTGCCGGAGTTGGTGGACGCGAATGCCGCATCAACCTGACCTTCGATCAAACCTGTCCAGCTTGCACCGAATCCGCCGAAATCAACCCGCTCAACATCGTCCCATGTGAGGCCTCCATAGGCAAGGTAGGCCTCGGTGTTTACGTTAAGCGCAGGGGCGCCCACGATATAGGCAACGCGCTTGCCCTTGAGGTCAGCGTAGGTCTCGATGCCGAGATCGCCCGCGACACCAACCGACAGGTTGATCGCGCCACCGTTATTGGCCATCAGCACGCGAATGGGCTGTGGACCCCAGTTTTCGGCACCAAAGTCGAACACGCCTTCTTGCGCCATATAGCTGCCGCCGACGCCTGTAGCGGAGAATTGCACGCGGCCCTGACGAAGGGGCTCGGTCCGCGAAATGTCGTTTTTGCCGGGCAGTACACGCAGGTTGACACCTGCGGCATCCTGAAGGGCAGCACCGATGGCGACTGATTGGTTATAGCCAGCTGATCCTGTGCCATAGGCCGTCCAGCTCAGCTGCTTTGGCAGCTCGAAGTCCTGCGCCATGACCATCGTTGTCGATAGACCAAGTGCAGCGATTGAAGCAGTGATATAGTTCATATTTCCTCCCAAGGATTTCCAGTCTTGCCTGCATCTGTTGCGGCAATTCCGATCTGGCGGTTATGACATTTTGCGAAACATCAATCCGCCCTGTGGAACAACCTAGGAATCTTTGTTTGGATGAGTCAATAAAACTTCCACCTAATCTGTCATCTTCGACGCGGAATTTGATCCATACGGAATGGGATGCCCGATCTATTCCAACATGCGGAACAAACTGCCCTTGGCAAGCAGTTCACAGGTCGAGGACAAGCCGTTTGGTTTTCGACCGCGAGCAGCAAACGGTAATTTGCGCGTTTGATGCTTTTTCAAGATCAGTTTGCACCAGATCGCGGTGATCAGGCATACCCTCGGTCACAGAGGTAAGGCAGGTGCCGCAAACGCCAGACTGGCATGAGACCTGGACGTGGATGCCATTCTCCTCCAGCTTTTGCGATATCGTCTCGCCGGGGTGGACCTCGAATGTTGTGCCCGACCTCTGGGCTACCACGGTAAATGGCGCGCCATCGGTATTCACTTCGGCGCCAAAGCGCTCCAGATGCACAGTGTTTGTGTCCCACCCATTTGTTACGGCTGAGTTTACGATGAAATCCATAAATCCATTTGGGCCGCAAACATAGAGATGGCGGTCGGGCGCAGCAGTGGCGAGAACAGCGTTAATATCCATTTTCTGATTGTCCGGCCCACTATCGATATGAATCTGGACCTTGTGCCCAAAGCGTCCCATCTCATTGGTGAAGGCCAGTCGATCTGCCGTGCGGCCACAGTAATGCATTTCCCAAGACGCACCTGCGGCCTCGAGCGCGTAGGCCATGTTCAGCATCGGCGTCACGCCAATCCCGCCTGCAAACAGGATGGTATGGGCCACCGCATTGCCCAGCGGAAAGTTGTTGCGCGGGCGACCAATCCTGATCTGCTGGCCTACTTCGAAATCCGTGTGGATCGCAGTGGAGCCGCCACGCGATTTGGGATCAAGCAGCACCCCGATGCGGTATTTGCTGCGGTCAGCAGGATCACCCGTCAGGGAATACTGCCGGATGAGGCCCGATTTAACATAGACATCCACATGCGCCCCAGCGGCATAAGCGGGCAGGGGGCTGCCATCCGTGCTGGTCAGCTTTAACCCGATAATATCCGTTGCCACATCGCTGCGGTTTGCCACGGTCACGTCGAGCCATGGGTTATCTTCTGGGGCTTCATCACTCGGCGCGTCCACCAAAACCTCGGCGGCCAGATGGACCTTCACAGGCATGCTGGCATAGGCGCGAATGGTATTGTTCATTGCCACCACAGGGGCGTCAGTCAGCTCAAACCGCTCCACACGGCGGCGCAGCGCCTCAATGAGCAGGATAATTTCGCGCCGCGCCAGATGCATGCCCATGCACATATGCACCCCTTGGCCAAAGCCCAGATGGTCATGCACGTCGCGTGTCACGTCAAAGCGGTCTGGATCGGGAAACTTTCGATGATCGCGGTTGGCAGAGGCATAAATTACGATCACCCGCTTGCCTGCCGGAATGGCATGGCCCGCAATCTCGCTGTCCTCAATCGCATAGCGGGTAAAGGCGCGGATGGGGGTCGCCATGCGTACCGCCTCCTCGACAGCATTGGGGATCAAACTGGCATCCTCACGGATCAAATCCCATTGGTCGGGTTGGTCGGCAAAGAACTTCACAATCTGCCCCGTTGTTGAGATGGTCGTATCAAGCGAGGGGTTGATATAATCGCGCATCAGTTGCGCACAGGTCTTGTAGGGGATACCCCGTTCCGCACCAACATCAAAAATACGCTTGGCCCAACCGCCTTCCTTGAGCTTTTCAGGGCGGCCATATTCGAGCAGGAAGTCACGCAGGTTTGTGAGGTCTTTGAAAGCCTGATCTGTGCGCGCATTCTCGGTCCCGAACAGGTTGAACGTGGCCGAAGCCCATTTGAGCATTTGTGCGCTGTCCACGGGCAGGCCTACCAACTCCGCCACAATGGTAACGGGCAGGAATTGGGCAAAATCGGCAATAGCATCAAACTCACCGCGTTGGCAGAGCGTGTCGATCAGACCGTTGGCAGCTTTCTCAAGCATCGGCTCGATCTCTTTGAGTGCTCCGGGTAGAAGCGGCTCGGATGTGACGGCGCGAGTGCGATCGTGCTCTGGCGGGTCGGAGTTGAGGGTGGAGCCGACAAGGATGTCGTTGACCTTCTGGATAGGCGAGACCCCGCGCGAGCTGACAAAGCGCAAGGGTTGGCGCAGCACTTCGCTCACCTCGTCATAACGGGCCAGCGCATACATGTCGTGCTGGGGCAGGTACACCACAGGTCCCAACTCGCGCAGCTGTGCGTAGACAGGATAGGGGTCGAGGATGACTGCGTCGGAGTAGAAGTCGATATCGAGGCTCGGCGTTTTCATGTCTGGCCTCCCGAGAGGCGCAGCACAGAGAGGTCCATCGCGTCTGCTTGGTTAAACGCCCCCATGCCGCCGTCAATGGCGATATCCGCTCCTTTGAGCCAGTTTGACGCTGGCGACAGCACAAATGCCGCGATCTGTGCGATCTCTTCTGCTGTGCCGGGGCGTCCTGCACGGGCCACGTTCTTGGCCATTTTGTCACCGAATGCTTTTTGGAAATCCCCCAGTATCCCCGTCGATATCCCACCCGGGCTGAGCGTGTTCACACGCAGTCCAAGTTTCACCATGGCCTCGGTCTCTGCGACCGCCCACAATATCACCGCCTCTTTCGTGAGGTTATAACAGCGCGTGGCGTCTATCCCCTCGGTGGCAATGAAATCAGGCAACTGGTCGCGGTGCCGCAGAGCGGCCAGCCGCTTGACCTGTGCCGCACCTTCGCGCCAACCGTGGCCTGCGCGGCTCGCCATATGCAGGAGGGAACCGCCATCGCGCATGTGGGGCAGCATGGCATCGGTAAACGCACGGGTGCCAAGGAAATTAACCTGCAAGATCGCCGCCTCCAAACCGTCACGCGGCGGCAGGCCTGCATTGTTACACAGCCCGTCCAGCGGCTCATCCACTGCCTTTGCAGCCGCCGCGATGCTGTCGGCATCATTGAGGTCGAGCGGGATGAACCGTGCAATATTCTCCTCAGTCTCGGTAATGTCAAAACCGATGACACGGTGCCCTTGGGACGTGAGGATACGCGCCAGTTCGGCCCCGATCCCGCTGGCAACGCCCGTAATCGCATAGGTAAGCTGGGTCATATCGGTTTCCTCATATCAAATCCTGAATGGCAGTGTCGGTCGCGGCATAGCTGCGCATGCGAAACAGCCAGTTGATGTGGCCAAATCTGGGGTGGTATCCTTTGACGGGGTTCACATAGTCCCAGACGATTTGCCCCTCGGGCGTCACTTCGAACAGGTTACCCTGTGCGCCTTCACAGATCAGCGTATTGCCCCCCGCAAGGCGCTGACACCCGCCGATGTGAGGCGAGTAAAACTGCATCGGGTTGTCTTTTTGCAGATAGCGCCAGACCACTTCGTTGGTGGTGGGATCAATCTCCCAGACCTGACTGTGATGCAGGTCGGGGGCGTAGACGCCATTGGCAAAGATCAGGACATTGCCGTTCTCAAGGCGCTGTGCGTCATGCGGGCCGCCCAACGCGTCATTCTGAAATTGCCACAGCAACTCGCCTGTGCCGCGTTGAATCAGGAAGGTCATGTTGAGCGACTTGCTACAGACCAGAACCGTACCATCATCTAGCGGATGCAGCGTGTTGAGGTGACCCGCTGACCAGCGGTTCGCATTGCGGTGCATGCGGCGCAACGCAGGCGGCAGGGCGTCTGTGTGCCACTCCCAAACAACCTCACCCACTTCGTTCACTTCGCGAATACACTCGCCGTACATGCCTTCAGGCAGTTGGCTGTCTGGCACGCCGCCAGTGAAATTAGCATCGGTGGTTAGGTTCGGATCGGTATAGGCGATATAGATCGCGCCGCCATTCGGCAGGCGACGAGCATCATGATGCTGGTAGGGGTCGCAATGCTCCCAAACGATTGTGCTATCTCGGTCCCGTTCGCGCATCATGCCGCTGGTGGTAAGGGGAACACCCTTGGGCGCTGCGCAGACTTCATTCGAGAAGAGATTACCATTAGGCAGCAGGTAGCAAAAATGCGTCAGCCCAAGGTCGTTGCTCCATCGGTGCACAACTTCGCCCCGCGGATTGATCAGAAATGCGGCGTCGGATCCGAACGGCGCGATCATGACATGCCCCACTTCGGACAACGCTGCGTCGCGCTGTCTGAGACCGATGGTAAGATGTTGCATGTCCGGTCTCCTGCTCTTGGTTACAAATTGGCGCGATTGGATCAGATGTCGAAAAAGATCGTCTCGTTCGGCCCTTGCAGGTGAATGTCGAAGCGGTAGGTCCCGTCTGCCTGCTTTTGCGCGAGCAAAGTGGGGATGCGATTTTGATGCTCGATCCGTGTCAGGATCGGGTCGGCGGCATTTGCCTGCTCCTCATCCGCGAAATAGATGCGGCTGTGCAGGCCGATGTTGATGCCGCGTGCCACGATCCACGCGGTGATGTGGGGCGCTTGCATGCGGCCATCGGGGAAGGGGACAGCACCGGGTTTGACAGTTTCAAAAGTGAACTCGCCAGTGTCCATATCACCCGCCGAGCGGCCCCAGCCGGTGAAGTTGGGATCAGGCGTGCCGCGTGTCTCATTAGCCGACGGGAACAACCCCGCCGCGTCAGGCTGCCATATCTCGATCATCGCGTCGCGCAGCGGGGTGCCAGTGCCATCAAACACGGTCCCTTTGATCGTGATCTCGGTCCCCTGAACAGGCCCCGTTTTCATGGATGTACCGAGGTCGCCACCATACATATTGAGGCCCGTGAAGTTAGGCGTGCAGCCAATATGGACGTAAGGGCCAGCAGTTTGGCTCGGGCTTTCGCGCAAGTAATCCATCTTTTGTACCATTGTTAAAGGCCCTCCTTGCGGTTCTCGAAGTATGTCTGGCGGCGGCCACGGATCACCATGTCGAATTTGAACGCGCGGCTGTCCATTGGGACGGTGCGGTTCATGTCGAGCGGGGCGGTGAGCGCATCAATCGCCTCTTGGGTCTTGAGGATGCCGACGATGGGGCACAGCTTGATATGCGGATCGCCCTCGAAATACATTTGGGTGATCAGGCGCTGGGCAAAGCCGTGGCCGAAGATCGAAAAGTGGATATGCGCAGGGCGCCAGTCGTTCATGCCATTGGGCCAAGGGTAGGGGCCGGGCATGATGGTGGCGAACTCGTAAGAGCCGTCCTCGCCCGTGATCGTCCGCCCGCAGCCGCCAAAATTGGGATCGAGTGGGGCGAGGTAGCTCTCTTTTTTGTGACGATACCGTCCGCCCGCGTTGGCCTGCCAAAACTCTAGCAGCGCACCAGCGACACCGCGCCCGTTTTCGTCCAGCACGCGGCCATGAACGATGATACGTGGGCCGATCGCACTCTCGCCATCCTTCGCGTAGTTGTGGATCAGATCGTTATCGAGCTTACCGATGAGGTTGTGACCAAAGACAGGTGATGTCTCCTCGCTCAAGGTGGAGGGGAAGGACAGCAACGCCGCCTGCGGGCTGCGCTTGATGCTGGTCTTATAGGGCGGCGTCAGCGCATCGGGCTGCCATACGCGGTCACGCGGGATGAATCCGCCCGTCTTGGGAGGGGTGGTGCTCATAGGGTTACTCCCATCTCTGCATAGGTCTGCTTGGCCAGCTTAATCGCATGGTTGGCTTTTGGAACCCCCGCATAGACCGCCACGTGCATAAAGGCTTGCAGCACGTCTTGCGGGCTGGCACCTGTGTTGGCTGTGGCGCGGATGTGCATCGGGATTTCTTCAAAGTTGCCCGTCGCCGCCAGTAGCGCCAGCGTCAGCATGGAACGTTCGCGGTGCGCGATGCTGTCATCGGACCACAGCGTACCCCAAGCCCCTTCTGTGATCATGCTCTGGAACGGTTCATCAAAGGCGGACTTGTTCGCCTCCGCGCGGTCCACATGGTCATCGCCCAAAACGGCGCGGCGGGTGGTCATGCCCTGTTCAAATCGTGTGCTCATGGTGCTTTATCCTTCAGTAGGGCAAGCCGACGTAGTTTTCCGCCATCGCCTGTTGCGCTGCCTTGTTGGAGCGCAGGAACTCAATTTCGGCGACCTGCATTTTCAGGTCGAACGCTGATTGATCGGGATAGGTGTGCATCAGCGAGGAGAACCACCAGCTGAACCGCTCTGCTTTCCACACCCGCGCGAGTGCCTTAGCTGAATAGGTGTCGATGCCGTCGGTGCTGTCGTTCTCATAAAAATCGCTCAGCCCGTTGTACAGGTAATGCACATCAGAGGCGGCAGTGTTCAGCCCCTTCGCCCCTGTAGGTGGCACGATATGGGCCGCATCACCACACAAGAACAAGCGGCCCCAGCGCATCGGCTCTGTCACAAATGACCGCAAGGGCGCGATGGATTTTTCGATGCTGGGGCCTGTCACCAGTTTGTCAGCCTGATCTTTGGGAATACGGCGCTTGAGTTCTTGCCAGAATGCCTCATCTGTCCAATCCTCTGGCTTGTCGCTGAGCGAGCACTGGATGTAATAGCGGCTGAGGTTGTCATTGCGCATGGAGCACAAGGCGAAGCCGCGCGGCGAGTTGGCATAGATCAGCTCGTGATTGACGGGCGGTGTCTCGGAGAGGATGCCAAGCCAGCCAAAGGGGTAGACCTTCTCGTACTCCTTGCGCACATCAAGGGGGATCGTCTGACGGCTTACGCCGTGAAATCCGTCACAACCTGCAACAAAATCGCAATCAAGGCGCTGGGCCTGACCGTCGACCGTGTAATAGACGTGGGGCGTGTCCGTATCGGCCCCGTGGATCACCACATCCTCGACGTTGAACTCGATCTTGCCGCCGTGGGCCTCACGCGCGGCATAGAGGTCGCGGGTTACTTCAGTCTGGCCGTACACCATGACAGGCTTGCCCGTATGCTCGGTGAAATCGACGCGGAACATCTCATCGCCGTAGGATATCAACGTGCCGTCATGGGGCATCCCCTCGGCATGCAAGCGCTCGGCGCAGCCCGCTTCTTCCATCAGGCTAACAAGCCCTTGTTCCAGCACACCCGCACGGATGCGGCCCAACACATAATCCTTGGTCTTACGCTCCAACACGACACTTTCAATGCCGCGGGTGTGCAAAAGCTGAGCGAGCAACAGGCCCGATGGCCCACCTCCGATGATTGCGACTTGTGTTTTCATGGTGTCCCCTTTGGCATGATCGAACTCTGGCATGTTTGTATTGGCATTAAAAGTGAGGTAATGGACCAGATAGTTATCTAAAAAGGAAAGTAAGTGGACCGCAGGATCAAGTTCCGCCATCTGGACGCTTTTAGCGCCATCGCCCGCGCCCATAGTTTCAAAATCGCGGCAGAGCAGTTGAACCTGACCCAGCCTGCAATTTCCAAAACGCTTAAAGAGCTGGAGGAGATCCTTGGCGTTGCCGTGCTGGAGCGCAGCCGCGCCGGGGTGCGTCTAACGCCGGAAGGGGAAGTATTTTTGCAATTTGCTGAGCAGAGCACCGCCGCCCTGCGTCACGGATTGCGCAGCATCCGCGCATCAGGCATCGCGGCGGGGCAGCTCAGGATTGGCGCACTTCCCAGCGTCGCCTCCGCCCTCTTGCCCGAGGCAGTCATGGCATTTATGGTTGAGAGCCCCGACACCCAAATCGAGATACATGAAGGCCCGCATCACGATCTGACCGCGCGTTTGCGCAGTGGGGGCCTTGATCTGGTGGTGGGGCGACTGGGCATGCCCGATACGATGGTAGGCCTGAGCTTTCAGCAGCTTTATACTGAAGAAGTTGTGGCCGTCGCACGCCCCGACAGTCCGGCGCGGGGCATCTGTGACTTTGCCGCCCTCAATGCGTACCGCGTGCTGTATCCGCCAAAGGAATCCGCGATCCGCCCTCTGGTCGCCCGCATGCTGATTGCCAAAGGGGTGCCGCTCTTTGCAAACAGGATCGAGACCGCATCGCCCGTTTTTGGGCGCACGGCGTTGATGACGGACCGCGATACGGTTTGGATCATCAGCGCAGGCGTGGTCGCCAATGACCTCGCGCAGGGCCATCTTGTGGCGCTGCCCCTTGATATGACGGCGACCCGAGGGGCCGTAGGCATCATGAGCCGCTCGGAGGAAGTGCCATCTGTTGCGACACGCAGGTTCTCAAAGGGCCTGCATGTCTTGTGTGCTGCACAAGGGTTAGGCGGGTAGCGCTGAAAAAACACTTGCCAGATGCGCGTGGGTTAGGGCAATGAGATTGCATAGGTCGGCGATGGCGTCGCCAGCACAATGTGCAAGACCTCAACCCCATTCCTGAACGCCGGGATCTTGCTTTACCGTTTGCGGTGGGGGAGGTCTCTATGCCCCTTCAACGCACATCGGTTTGCGCATTTGAAGGAGCCACTGATGGACCGTCCACAACACTACCGCTTTCACCAAGGGGATCGTAACCTCCCCTTTGCCGCCGCTGAATATGAGGGGCGTCTGGCCAATTTGCGTGCCGAGATGGCCGCGACTGGCGTTGATGCCTGTGTTTTCACCTCAATGCACAACGTCGCCTATTATTCTGGGTTTCTCTACTGTGCCTTTGGACGCCCCTATGCGCTGGTTGTGACACCCACCGACAGCGTGACGATGAGCGCGGGCATTGATGCGGCCCAACCGTGGCGGCGCAGCCACGGCGACAACATCACATATACCGACTGGCAGCGGAACAACTACTGGCGTGCGATCCAGAGTGTGACGGGATCGGGCAGGACCATTGGTTTTGAGGGCGATCACCTGAGCATTGCGCAAAAGAGCCTGCTGGATGAATTTCTAACGCCCAAGGCTTGCATCGATGTGGCCCCCGCAACCATGCGCCAGCGTATGCATAAATCACCCGCCGAGCTGGACCTGATCCGTGCAGGTGCGAATGTGGCTGATGTAGGCGGCTATGCGATCAAGGATGCCGTGAAGGTTGGCGCACGCGAAATCGACGTGGCAATGGCAGGCCGCGATGCGATGGAACTGGAAATCGCCAAACGGTTCCCGGATAGCGAGATACGCGACAGCTGGGTCTGGTTTCAGTCAGGGATCAACACAGACGGCGCGCACAACCCCGTGACGACGCGCAAATTAGAGCGGGGGGATATCCTGAGCCTAAACACCTTTCCGATGATCTCTGGCTATTACACTGCCCTTGAGCGCACGATGTTTGTGGGCGAGGTCGATAACACCAGCCGCAAGATATGGGAGGCCAATGTGGCGGCTCATGAGTACGGAATGAGCTTGCTTGTGCCGGGGGCCAAATGCTCGGACATCACCCACAAGATCAACGACTTCTTCGCGGAGCGTGACCTGTTGCAATACCGCACCTTCGGTTATGGTCACTCCTTTGGCATCCTGTCGCATTACTATGGCCGCGAGGCGGGGCTGGAACTGCGCGAGGATATCGACACCGTCCTAGAGGCGGGCATGGTCATCTCGATGGAACCGATGCTGACCATTGGTGAAGGCCAAGCGGGGGCAGGCGGCTACCGCGAGCATGACATCCTGATCATCAACGACGAGGGCAACGAGAACATCACAGGCTATCCTTATGGCCCTGATTTCAACGTCGTAGGATAAGCCCTGCGCTGGCGGTCAACGTCGATCGCCAGCGCTACTCCGCCATCTGGCGATCGACTTCGCGTTCTTCATTGATCATCGCCTGAAGCTGGCGGCGAAAGCGTAGCTGCCCCCCGTCAATGGGCAGGTCGATATGGGGGGAGGTCTTGTTCGCCATGCCCTTTTGCACCTCGTTGAGGACATCGCGGTCCTCTTCGAACGCGTGCTGCACATCCTCGGTCATCATTTTCGACAGCGCCGCATCGTCGGGGCGGATATTGCGCAGCTGGAACCAGTAATAGCGCGTTTGGCTCTCGGTGGTGGGGGTCATGAAGTTATAGCTATCCATAATAAATGTATTCTCGTGCAGTGATCCGTCAGGACCGCCTGTTCCCGCAGGGGTGAACACCGCACGGATCAGCGCATGGGAGGGGTAGCGGACCTCATAGTGCTGCAAGCGGTCGCAGTTGCCTTCGAACTCGACCACTTTTTTGTAGAACGGCGCGGGCTCGTGATCCATCATCCAGCGGTGCACAATCACGCCATCTGCTGTCTTTGTGATGCGCAGGGGCGTATCCTTGGTCGCAGGCGCGGCAAAGCTGTTTTGATGCACCCACGCTACATGGGTCGGGTCGAGCAGGTTATCGCACATGAGCAGGTAGTTGCAGTCCAACTCCATCGCGGCCCCACGGTTGATGCCCCACGCAGGATTGTCGTAATTCTCTATCTCGAAGATATCGCTCGGGTCGGCCAGTGCGGGGTTGCCCATCCAGACCCAGACCAGCCCGTATTTCTCATGCAAGGGATAGGCGTGCACCCGCGCCTCTGACGGGATACCATTTGCCCCTGGTGCCCAGACACATCGGCCCACGCAATCAAAGGTCAGACCGTGATAGCCGCACTCGACTGTGTCGCCTTTCATCCGACCCTTGCTCAAGGGTAGCTTGCGGTGGGGGCAGGCATCTTCCAATCCGACCAGCTCACCCGCCTCGGTGCGGAACACACATATCTTTTCGCCCAGCACCGCTATCTGCTGCAAGGTCCGCGTAATCTCGTGGTCCCATGCGGCAACGTACCATGCGTTCTTTAAAAACATATCAGCGGTCCTTGTCTGCGGCGGCTCGAATAACGCCTCACTTCAATCGGTGCAGGGCGCTGGCGTCAATGGCAATCATCGGGCTATAGCCTCGGTTTGTCTGCGCCAACGTTGCCGATTTACATGGAAAACCTCTAGGTTTTCGATCACCGTATGAACATGACACAAAAAATCTACGATATCCGCACGGCTTCTCAGCGGGAGTTTGAAGACTTCGTGTTTGATCATGACCCGCAGAGTTTCGCCACCAACGACGCATGGTATCATCGGCTTGATACAACGGTGAAATATGATGCCAGCCACAGTGCGCGGTGCTTTATCGAGATGTTTCGCACCTCTGCCAGCCTGTTTGAAAAATATGATCGTGAGAGGCTCAAGCAGGGCTTTTGGGCCATGACAGGGGCAAGTTTTGACGGCAACCTCGATATTCTAATCTGGCGCAGCAATATCGCGCCAGAGCTGAAGGAGGAGCTCATCGCGGCGATGTTTTTCGTCTTCTGCGACGTCTTTGCCCGCGATCCGATGGGAGAGGCCTGCGAGATGTGGTGGGACGCTCTGGCCTATTGCATCAACCCGATGAAGCACGTCGACCCTGTCGGGAACCCTGTTCACAAGCGGATACAGGGTGCGATGTTCCACACCCTTGCGCAGATACTGGACCTCGACGCGGCCGATTGTCAGTCAGCGGCGCTGCACGGTCTCAACCATGTCCTGCACCCTGATACAAAAGCACTGATCGATGACTTTATCATGCGCAGGCCCGACTTGCCCCAAGACTTCATCGACTACGCCTATCACTGTGTCGCGGGGCGTGCGATGTAGGCTGCCTCAGGCCAGCGCAAGTGCCGCCGTGAGCAGGGCATGGTGCAGGTTCTTCGCCGAGGCGCGGGGGCCAAGGATGCGGATGTGATCCTCGGCCTCGCGGCGGATCACAAAGCAGCCAAGCTGGTGAATGACGGTACGCTGCACATCGCCCGCGATCATGCGACGGATCGGGACGTTGCACAGCCGCTCGCTCATCTCACGCATCATTGCGCCCGTTACATCAAAGGTGGCCCAAGCGCCTGATTGCTCGGTGATTGAAGCCGCATCGCCAAACCGCTCTTTAAGCTGGTCGGCCAGATGTTCATGCGTTGCGCGAGGGGCGCCGATCATCCACTGTTCTGGCCCCATCCAAAAGCCCGCCTCGGGGTCGCGCAGGATGGTACGGCCTATATCAGGCACACCGCCCAACAGGTTTCCGAGCGCGGCATGACACGCCGCTTCCTTCCCCAGCCGTGCCGCCACGGACGCCAGCGCCAACCCGTCATTTTCGGCAAGAGTGATATGGTCAAAGCGGTCGATGCGTGGCGCGGCTACGCCAAGGGCGGTTACAGTCCTGAGATTATGCACGAAGTCTCTCCCCGTCAGGGTCAATGAAATGGGGGCTGGTGATTTCGACATCGACGTTCACACCCGTAAGCGGGCTGACAAGGCGCATCCGCTCGCCCATCCGGTTTGCACCGTCCTTGAGAAACCCGAGTGCGATGGCATGCCCCAGATTGGGCGAATAGCAGGCTGAAGTGACATAGCCCTGATCATGGGCAGCATCGATGACGCCGCTCTCATTCATCAAATGCGCACCCGCAGGCACGGGGTCACGCGGGTTCACGGGCTTGATCCCCACTTGGCGCAGATCATCTGCGCGGTTCAGCCCTTCACGGCGCGACAGGATCGCACCGATGCTGTCTTTGGCCGTGCTGACCATGCGCCCCATCCCGAGGTTTGCCGCCGTTGTGGTCCCGTTCAGTTCATTTCCCGCAGCATGGCCTTTTTCCATCCGCATCACGCCAAGGGCTTCGGTCCCGTAAGGGGTGATGTCAAACGCCGCACCCGCCTCCACAATTCTGCGGATGAGCGCATCGCCATAGGCCATAGGCACAGCGATCTCAAAGGCCAACTCTCCACTGAAGGAGATGCGGAACAAACGCGCACGCAATCCGCCGCAGACTGTGACATTGGCGCAGGCCATAAAGGGGAAGGCATCGTTTGAGATGTCGCGGTCCACGATCTGCTCCAGCACTTTACGGCTGTTGGGACCCGCGACAGCGTATTGCGCCCACGCCTCGGTGGTCGAGATCAGTTGCACATCCATATCGGGAAAAAGGCACTGTCGCACAAATTCCATGTGGCGGTAGACGGGCAGCGCGTTGGCCGTGGTGGTCGTCACGACGAAATGATCCTCCGCCAGCCGTGCCGCCGTGCCGTCATCCATCACGATCCCGTCCTCGCGCAGCATCAGGCCATAGCGCACGCGGCCCACGGGCAGTTTGGCAAAGCCGTTGCAGTAGACCTTGTTCAGGAAGGCGGCGGCATCTGTGCCTTGAACGTCAATCTTGCCCAATGTCGTCACATCGCAGACACCGACCGATGTGCGCGTGGCCAGCACTTCGCGGTCAACACTTTCCCGCCACGTCGTCTCGCCCGTGCGCGGGAACCATTGTGCGCGCAGCCAGTTACCAACTTCGACAAAAACAGCACCCTGCTCCTCCGCCCACGTATGGGAGGGCGTGAGGCGGGTTGGGTGGAAATCCTTGCCACGGTGCCGTCCGCCAAAGACGCCAATGGCGGTGGGGGTATAGGGGGGGCGGAAGATCGTCGTGCCGACTTCGGGAATGGCTTTGCCTGCCAGCTCTGCCATGATCGCCAAGCCACCCATGTTTGACGTTTTGCCCTGATCAGTCGCCATGCCCAGCGTGGTATAGCGTTTCAGGTGCTCGACCGAGCGGTATCCTTCTTGATGGCTGAGTTTCACGTCTTTGACGGTCACATCGTTTTGCTGGTCGAGCCATGCGCGGTTGCAACCCTCAACGTACCAGAACGGTTTAAGGTTGACGGGCGCATCTTCCGCTTGGGGCAGAGAGGGCAGTTTACCCTTCAAATCCATCGCATTTTGCGCGGCTTTTGCACCACCGCGCAAGGCCGCCGCCGTGGACATATCGCCATTGGCCGCCCCTGCAACTGTCATACCAGCAGGAAGCATGCCACCGGGAACAAATGCTGCGAGGGTTTCATTCCAAGTTGGTCGCCCGCGCTGGTGACAGGTCAGATGAACGTTCGGGTTCCATCCTCCCGACAGCCCAAGCGCGCCACATTCCAGCGTGCGCATGGTGCCATCGGCGAGGCGCACTTCGGCGAAGGTCAAGCCAAGACGCCCCTTGGTGTCTTTGATTTCACCGTGCAGAACTTCATAGTCCAAACTGCGCGGCGCGTCCTCCCGCACATCGACGACTGCGGCGATTTTCACGCCCTTCGCCACAAGGTCAGCCGCCGTGCGGTGCCCATCGTCATTGTTTGTAAAGATCGCCACACGGCGGTCCACTGCCACGCCATAGCGGTTGGCGTAGGTGCGTAGGGCAGAGCCGAGCATGATGCCCGGACGGTCGTTATTCTCGAAGGCGACTGGCCGCTCGATGGCGCCTGCCGCGAGGATTGTACGCTTGGTATAGATGCGCCACAGGATTTGCCGGGGTTTGCCTGCGTCTGGCGTGTGCATGTGATCGCTAACGCGCTCAACCGCGCCATAGATGCCGTGATCGAATGCGCCGATGATCGTGGTGCGCGCCATCAGGCGCACGTTGGGCAGGCTGGCAAGCTCCTCTACCGTGGCGGCGGCCCAGTCTGCTCCCGATTGATCGCCAAGGCTGTGTGTCTCGGAATTGAGACGACCGCCCATGCGGAAATCCTCGTCAGCAAGGATCACGTCAAGGCCCGCGCGCCCTGCTGTCAGCGCAGCAGCCAGCCCTGCCGGACCCGCGCCGATGATCAGCAGGTCGCAGTGCAGGAAGCCTTTGTCGTAGGTGTCGGGATCATCCTTTAGCGAGAGCGATCCAAGCCCCGCCGCATGGCGAATGATCGGCTCATAGACTTTCTCCCAGAAGGCCGCGGGCCACATGAACGTTTTATAGTAAAACCCCGCCGTGAGGAAATTGGACAGGCGGTCATTTACGGCCAGCAGATCGAACCTGAGCGAGCCGATGCGGTTCTGGCTGCGCGCCAGCAGGCCATCGTAAAGCTCGGCCGTGGTGGCGCGGGTATTGGGTTCCTGCCGCGCGCCTCCGCGCAGCTCAACCAGTGCGTTGGGCTCTTCGGAGCCAGCCGTGAGGGGACCGCGCGGGCGGTGATATTTAAACGACCGGCCCATAAGTCGCACGCCATTGGCCAGCAAGGCAGAAGCAAGTGTGTCGCCCGCATGGCCTGTGTAATGCTTACCGTCGAACATGAATTTATGGGTTTTGGCACGGTTGATTTGTCCGCCAGCAAGCCTGTTCTTTTGTGTCATAGCTTGCGCCCTCTGCTGCGGGCCACATCGCGGGCAAGTTTTACATCGCTGATCTCATGAGTGAGCGTGTTGCGCGTTACCACCAGCCAAGAGCGATCCCCCGCCTCATGAAACCACAACTCCTCATGCCAGCCAGCAGGGTTGTCCCGCAGATAGCCGTAGTCATAGAAATCTTGCGCAGCGGTATCTGACCCTGCATCGGGGCGATCAATCAGACGCGCATCCCCCATATAAGTGAATTCTGCGCTGTCGCGAGGGCCGAGAAGGGGGTGATTTATGATCATTTTTGCGGTGCTCGCGGTAAGTGCGGGATTGAGTTTAATTGGCAAATGAAGCGGGGCGCGTTAGTGCAGGTTGGGCTGGTTTCCCATGCCTTTTTCGTCGATCAATAATCCGCGCTCGAACCGATCAAACCGGTAGGCGGTGGCATTGGGATGGGGCGCATCGCGGGCGAGCAGATGTGCAAAGCACATGCCGGAGGCAGGCGTGGCCTTGAACCCGCCATAGCACCAGCCGCCGTTGAAATAGAGCCCGTCGATATGGGTTTTGTCGATGATGGGCGAGCCGTCCATGGACATGTCCATGATGCCGCCCCACATGCGCAGAAGCCGCGCACGGCCAAAGGCGGGAAAGATTGCCATGCCGCCCTCGCATACATCCTCGACCACGGGGAGGTTGCCGCGCTGGGCATAGGAGTTGTAGCCGTCGATATCGCCGCCAAAGACCAACCCGCCCTTGTCGGATTGGCTGACGTAGAAATGGCCCGCGCCGAACGTGACAACGCCGGGCAGTACGGGTTTCAGGCCCTCGGAAACAAACGCTTGGAGGACGTGGCTCTCAATGGGCAGGCGCATGTTTGCATGTGCCATCAAACGGCTGGAGGAGCCTGCAACGGCGCAGCCGATTTTGGCAGCCCCGATGAAGCCGCGTGTGGTGTCCACGCCCAAAGCTTTGCCGTTCTCGATTTTGAAGCCAGTGACTTCGCAATTCTGGATGATGTCCACGCCGAGGCTATCTGCGCCGCGGGCATAGCCCCACGCAACAGCATCATGGCGCACGGTGCCGCCGCGATGCTGTGCAAGCCCCCCTTTGATCGGGAAGCGGGCATCGTCGGTGTTTAGAAACGGATAGCGCGCTTTGATCTGGGCGGTTGTGAGCATCTCGGCGTCCGCGCCATTGAGGATCATTGCATTGCCCCGCCTGATGAAGGCATCACGCTGGGCATCGGAATGGATGAGGTTAAGGATGCCGCGCTGTGACACCATGGCGTTGAAGTTGAAATCCTGCTCCAACCCTTCCCAGAGCTTGAGCGACATCTCGTAGAACGGCTCGTTCCCATCAAGCAGGTAGTTGGAGCGGATGATGGTTGTGTTGCGCCCCACATTGCCGCCGCCGATCCAGCCTTTTTCCAGCACGGCGATCCGCTTTTGCTTGAATTCTTTGGCGAGGTAATAGGCTGTGGCAAGGCCGTGACCACCGCCACCGATGATGATGATATCATAGCGCGCTTGCGGCTCTGGTTCACGCCACGCGGGGGTCCAGCCTTTGTGCCCGGTCAGGGCTTCTTTGATCACACGCAGTCCTGAAAAACGCATTTTTCCATCCTCTTTGGGACAGCTTCAGGGATAGCTGCGTCCATGTCCATGTGAGTTCTGACATTGGGGTGGTCAAATACGACATGGGTATGGAATTTTCAATCCTTCACCTCGTTTTGCCCTGCCAGGACGCAGCCTGTGATATGACGCTACGTGAGAGCCGCGGGAGGGTCTGTGTTTAGAATGGACAGTCGGCGGATTATTTGGCCTATTTTCAAACACAAATTATAGCTGCTGGTGGACTCTACTGATGGCTGATCAAAGACAACGCCCCGCGCAAAAGGGCCATACCTTACAGGAGAGATATCCCATGCTTGGACAAATGATGCAGATGCCACTGACCATTGGCAGTTTGATTGATCACGCGGCGCGGTTTCACAGCGCAGGCGAGATTGTATCAGTCGAGACAGCAGGCGGGATTGAAAATACGACATGGGGCGAAGTTGGCGCCAATGCGCGGCGTCTGGCCAGTGCGCTGTGCAAGCTGGGGCTGGATCAAGGCGCACGCTGTGGCACGATCGCATGGAACAATCGCCGGCATCTGGAGATTTACTTTGGCGTGGCAGGGGGCGGTTTTGTTTGCCACACGATCAACCCGCGCATGGGGCCAGAGCAGATGGTCTATGTCATCAACCACGCGGAGGATCAGGTACTGTTCATCGACGCCACTTTTGTTCCAGCTGCGGGAAAGCTGGCACCAGCGCTCAAACATACCAAGTATATCGTTATGATGGGGCCGCGAGATGAGGCAGCTGCAGAGGCCGTGCCGGGCCTGTTGTTCTTTGACGAGCTTTTGGAGACTGGAGACGCTGACGCGGCATTCCCTGACCTTGACGAGAACGCAGCGTCGAGCCTGTGCTATACTTCAGGCACCACGGGCGACCCTAAAGGCGTGCTTTACTCGCACCGCTCGACCGTGCTGCACACGATTGTGGGCAACCAGCCTGATGCGCTCAATATTTCTGCCACGGATACGGTGCTGCCTGTTGTGCCGATGTTCCATGTGAACGCTTGGGGTGTGCCGTATATTGCCGCGATGACAGGTTGCAAGTTGGTGCTGCCGGGGCCGAACCTTGACGGAACCAGCCTTGTGAGGCTCATCGACAGCACGCATACCACGTTGGCGCTGGGTGTGCCTACAATCTGGATGGGGCTGTTGGCCGCACTCAAGGAAACGGGATCAAAAGTGCCAAGCCTGACGCGCACGGTTGTCGGCGGCTCCGCACTGCCGCCCTCAATGATCCCGAAGTTTGCCGAATACGGCGTGGACCTCATTCACGCATGGGGCATGACGGAGACATCGCCGCTTGGCTCGGTAAACCAACTGCTCCAGCGCCATACCGCGCTCTCGGCAGAGGAGCAGGCGGCGATCCGTTTGGGTCAGGGGCGTCCGCCATTTGGTGTCGATTTGCGCATTGTGGATGAGACGGGCAATGTTCTTCGGCATGACGGGGAGGCGCAGGGTGATCTGCAAATTCGCGGACCATGGATCGTTGATACATATTTTGGCAAGAAAACCTCTGCGCTTACCGACGATGGCTGGTTTGATACGGGTGATGTGGCCACGATTGACGCTGAAGGGTTCATGATCATCCGTGACCGATCCAAAGATATTATCAAATCGGGGGGCGAATGGATATCTACAGTGATGCTGGAGAACATCGCGATCTCCCATCCTGCCATTGCCAACGCCGCCGCAATTGCGGCCCTGCACGAGAAGTGGGACGAACGCCCCGTACTGGTTGCGATCAAAGCGGGCGAGGTGAGCGAGGAAGAGTTGCTGGCCTTCTACAAAGGCAAAGTCGAGAGCTGGCAAATCCCCGACGCTGTGATTTTTGTGGATGAATTGCCCATTGGTTCAACCGGAAAAGTGCAGAAAAACAAGCTGCGCGAGCAATACGGCACTGTTCTACAAGCAACATAGGGCTATCTGGGCGGATT
The DNA here is from genome assembly GCF_947499945.1 of uncultured Sulfitobacter sp. Taxonomy (GTDB): domain Bacteria; phylum Pseudomonadota; class Alphaproteobacteria; order Rhodobacterales; family Rhodobacteraceae; genus Sulfitobacter. The sequence goes on from NZ_CANMQD010000003.1 coordinate 154,351, forward strand.
GAGCCTGCACGACCCGTGCAGGCGAGACCGCAATAAGAGAGTTCGCCATGCAGATCAGCCGCATCATCCTAGCCTTCACTATGTTGCTTGCCTCATTCGGGCAGGCAGCAGCGCAAGAGACCGTATTCGAGATTCCGGTGCTCAATGAAGGGCTGGCACCACCGCGCGGTGAAATCGACCTGAGCACGCCGCAAACGGCAATGGAGGCCTTTGTCTTTGCGGCGGAGGATGAGGATTACGTGACCGCGGCGCATGTGCTGAACCTCAACGATATACCTGTGACCCAGCAGCCCGAAGTCGGCGCAAATTTGGCGCGGCAACTGTCCGTGGTTATGGATCGCAAGGTTCTGTTATCATGGCAACAACTTCTGGAACGTCCCGACGCGTTGCTGGCAAATGCGGCTGACAGCAATCCGATGGCCGCAACGCCGCGCAAAAGCCTTCTCATCGGCGTGCTCGACCTTGAAGGACGGGGCGTTGCGATCCGTCTGAACCGTGTGCTGCCAAAGGGCGGGCAGGCGCAATGGGTGTTTTCGCGCCAGACCGTATCGCGGATCGAGCCGCTTTTTGAGCGCTACGGCCCTTCCGCGTTCGAGCGCGCGCTGCCCAAATGGATGCGCACGGATGCCTTCGGCGGTCTCAAATGGTGGGAAATTATCGGTCTTCCGCTGCTCCTGATTTTGACGGTCACGTTGACGGGCGCGCTTTGGCGGGTCCTTGGACGGTTTGCGAACACAGCGGACGGGACATGGATTTCAGGGTTTTTACGCGCTCTACGCGCGCCGCTGACCATCGTTCTGATCAGCGCCTTGATAGGGGTTGCGACGGGATCGTTGTTTGTTGTGTCCGGTCCTGTGGCGACGATCCTCGAGCCGCTTGTAGCGCTGGGGTATGTCGCGGCTGGGGTGATCCTTGTGGTCAATCTGATCGACGCCGCGTTCGACCGGATTGTGAAGGTCGATATCGAGACATTGTCCGCGCCCGAGCATGCCGCGCGCCGCAATCTGGCGGGCATTGTGTCTGCCGCGCGCCGCGTTGTGGTGGTGTTGGCTGTGATCGTCGGCACGGGCATTCTGCTGAGCACTGCAAAGGTGTTCGAGGCGCTTGGCCTGTCGCTTTTGGCGGCGGCGGGATCGTTCACACTGGTCATCGGCTTTGCCGCCCGTGAAGTTTTGGGCAACATCATCGCGAGCCTGCAAATATCTCTCAACCGCGCCGCGCGGGTTGGCGATCAAGTGATTTACGAGGATAAGCTGGCCACAGTGGAGGCGGTGCATTTTACGTTCGTGCAATTGCGCGTGTGGGACGACACGCGCCTCATCGTGCCAGTGGCCAAGTTCATCTCAGACGCCTTTGTGAACCGCAATCTTGAGGCGGGCGGCATGATCCGTACCGTAACGCTGACGCTTGGTACCGCAGTGGACCTCGAAGCGCTGCACGGGGCTTTCGAGAGCTTTCTGTCGAACGATGACCGGGTCAAAGCAGACGAGAGTGAGGCGGTAATGACCGGCCAGACAGAGCATGGGCTCATCATGCGCTACGGCGTGCCTGTGCAAAACCCGCTAGACGGGTGGGACGTGGAATGTGCGATGCGCGCGCATCTGGTGGAGGCTGTCAAGCAGCAGGAAAAAGAGGGCGGTCGGCCAATTCTTCCGCAGATGGGCGTGGCCACCGCGCCCGCCGCCGACGAGGACGGGGCGGGCGAGGAGAGCTGAGACTTCAAGCTTGCGACAAACCATGATCCAGATCGGCCAGAACCTTGGACACATCGGCCTCTTCGATCACCAACGCGGGAGAGATGATCACGTTTGGCCCTGAGACGCGGATCATGGTGCCAGCAGCATATGTCGCTTCATACATCGCATCGATCCGTGATTTATCAAGCGGCGCCTTCTTGTCCTTGTCGCCGATAAGCTCCATCGCGGTCATCAGCCCGACACCACCACGGATATCGCCAATAATTTCATGCTTTTCCTTGAGCGCTTTGAATCCTTCCCACATTTGCGCCCCTCGCGCAGCAGCGTTGTCTTTAACGTTGAGGCGTATGGTTTCCTTGAGGCAGGCGACTGCGGCTGCAGCCCCTACAGGATGGCCGGAATAGGTGTAGCCCGAGCCGATGTTGGCGGCCCCCGTTGTGTCGTTCTCGAAGGCTTCGGCAACCATATCCGAGATCATGACGGCCCCAAAAGGGAAGTAGCCATTGGTTATCGCTTTGGCAGTGGCGATCATATCTGGCTTTACGCCGTAGTGGCGGCACCCCGACCAGCTGCCCAAGCGGCCAAAGGCAGTGATGACTTCATCCAGCAACAGCAGGATACCATGCCGCGAACAAATCTCCCGCACAGCAGGCATGAAGCTGGGGTGCGGCGGGATCACACCACCTGCACCAAGGACAGGCTCCATGATGAACGCAGCAATGGTGTTTGGTCCTTGGAAGTTGATCTCGTCCTCCAGCGCTTGCAAGCAAAGCTGCGCAAGCTTCTCTGGATCCGTTTCGTTGAATGGATTGCGATAGGTGTAGGGGGCGGGGATGTGGTGACAGCCCGCCAATAGCGGCTCGTATTGCGTGCGAAAGTTTGCGTTGCCGTTGATGGATGCGCCGCCCGTATGCGTGCCGTGATAGCCCTTCTTGAGCGACAGGAACTTGGTTCGTCCGCTCTGGCCTCTGATTTTGTGATACTGACGTGCCAGCCGTAGCATAACTTCGATGCTGTCCGAGCCGCCAGAAGTAAAAAAGGACCGCGACAGCCCGTCAGGCTCGAAAAACTCGGCCAGCATATAGCTCAGCTCGATCACTTGGTCATTGGAGGTGCCGCGAAAGGTTGCATAGTAAGGCAACTCGTCAAGCTGGCTTTTTATAGCGTCCTTAACGGCATCATTCGAGAACCCGAGGTTCACGTTCCACAGCCCGCCTACAGCATCAATCGTTTCATGTCCGTCGATGTCGGTGATGCGCACCCCTTTGCCTTTGGTCACAATGCGGGGCGGATTTTTATGCATGTCAGCGGGGTGGGCCATCGCGTGCCACATGTGGCGGGCATTATTAGCCTTGAGGAAGTTTTCGTCTTTCATGTCGCGTGCTCCGATACTGAGGATAGGGGGGCGGGGGCGATCCCGCCAAGTTCGCGGGTGAGCTTGCGCCCTGTGGCAGTCAGTTCTTGTTCAATTTTGCGGGCAAGGGGGGAGTCAAATCGCGAGGCGACAGCAGCCACTGCAATTGCGCCTACGGGGCGACCATTGGCATCGAAAAACGCCACCGCCGTCCCGATTACATCATCTTCATAGGATTGCTCGGCACGGGCAAAGCCTTGGGCGCGAAATTTGGCAAAGAGAGGCTCCAACATTTCGGGTGTAACTGGGGTGTTTTCGGTAAAGCGCTCAAACCGCGAGGAGGCGACAAAGGCCGCGCGCTCGGCTTGTGGCATATGGGCCGCGATGATCATACCCGATGCTGTGGCATGCAGCGGCAGATCAACCGAGGGGTCCATGAATACGCGGGTGGCGCGGTCAGGCTCGTTCACCAGTGCGGTAAGAAGGCGACCCGCAGAGAGCACGGTGGCGTGTGCGGTTTCTTGGGTGCTGTCGCGCAGGGCGTCCACATGCGGCTGCAGGATCGCCAGTAACGGAAAACTGCGTTCACGGATGCGGGCCAAATTGATCGGGGCGAGGCCAAGGCGATAGTGCTTTGACTGCTGGTCTTGCTCTACAAAGCCGTTCCGCTCTAGCGCTGTCATACACCGTAGCGTGGTCGTTTTGTCATATCCTGCAAGGCGGGCAAGCTCGCTCAGCCCCATCTCTGGCCGCTGGAGCGAGAAATGCCGTAGCAAAGACAGTGCCTTGTCGACAGTGCTCATGACGGGTTTCGACATATCTTTAGCAAACTCCAATGTGGGGTGGTGAAGAGGTGCTTCACAGGGACGTTGACAGATAGAATTCACCTGTGCAAACTATATGTACCGACGGTAACAATAGTGAACCAGTAACGTCAAGCTGGGAAACTCATGCGTCACCGAAGCGATATTATAAGGGGTCAAAAGACCCTCATCAGGGAGAAGAAGATGAAGAACGTCACCAAGGCCATTCTGGCTACTACTACAGCGCTTGCGCTGTTTGCAGCCCCCATCGCGGCAGTTGCCGAATACCCCGAAAAGCCTGTCTCGTTCGTTGTGCCATGGCCTCCCGGTGATCTTGAGGATGTGCTGACGCGGATGATCGCCGAGGATTTCCAGACCAAATACGGTGTTCCAGCAGCAGTTGTGAACAAGCCCGGCGGCGGCGGCGGCCCATTCCCTGGTGCGGTTGAAGTGGCAGTGGCCCCTGCGGACGGCTATACCATCGGTTCGTTTATCATCGCGGTGCCTGTTGTCGGCCCGAATATCGGCATTCCCGAACTGAGCCCTGATCCGTTCGAGCCGCTTGGCACCTTCCTTACGTACCCCTTTGTGATCGTTGCAGGCAAAGATGCGCCTTATGACGACATGGCGGGCTTGGCCGCACATGCCAAGGGAAACGAAGTCGCACTTGGCCATTTCGGTGCGCCATTGGTGCCGACGCAGGTGACCAAGGCATTGGCCAAAAAGATGGGCTTTTCCTATGCCTCGGATGCGGCATTCGACGCGCTGGATTGCAATACGCTGGCCTCGGGTGATGTGGACGTGATCAACACGACACTGCAACTGGTTCTGCCCTGCTTGGACGATGTAAAAGTGCTGGCCTCCATCGGTGGCGAGCGCATCAGCCTTACTCCTGACACGCCAACAGTGGCCGAGCTTGCGCCAGACTTGAACGTATCGCTTTGGAACGGATTGTTTGTGCACAAAGACACCCCTGCAGACGTGCGTGAAAAAATTATCGCAGTTGCCTCTGAGACAATGATGTCCGAGCGCGCACAGGCATTGGCTGCCGAGACGGGTGCGCTGGTCTATTGGTCCGATGCCGAAGCGAGCAAAACGCTGATCGCACAGGACATCGAGACGATGGGTGCCATCGGCGCCATGCTCGAATAAGTCAAACCGCAGCGCCGCTTTGTTCAAAGGCGGCTCTGCTTTTAATCCCCGATCCATTTTTTTAAAAAAGGTCATGCCATGACCCGTCTCAAAGGGCTACAAGAGCTCTTCAAACGCTACAGGCGTCCGGGTGATATTGTTTTTGCTTGGGCATTTCTGGCGTTCTCGCTGTTTCTGCTGAGCCAGCTTGGCAGTCAGGCGCCGTGGAAATCGGGCGGCAAAACCTTCACGCAGCCAGCATTCTGGCCGACGGTGTCTATCGCTCTTATGGCCTTCTTTGCTGCGTTGCATTTGATCTCTTCCGCCTTGTCGCCCCGCATCAACGGCCGCTGGACCGAGGTCTGGGACTGGGTCCGATCTGTCGAATATGCAGGCTGGTTCATGGCCTATGTCTACACCGTGCCGCAGTTAGGCTACCTTGCGACATCAATGATCTTTGGCGTGCTGTTGGCGGCGCGTGCGGGATACCGCGATCCGAAAATTTTGATGAGTATGGCGGCCATGGGTGCCACGATTGTGGTGCTGTTCAAATCCTTCCTACAGGTCAAAATCCCCGGTGGGGCGATCTATGAGATGCTGCCGACCACGCTGCGCTCTTTCATGCTCACCTATTTCTGAGAGATCTGGATAATGGATGTTTTCTCCTCCGCTGTGACGCTGTTATTGGATTGGCAGGTGCTGCTGGCGCTGCTGGTCGGTTCCATTGGCGGGGTGATTATTGGCGCCATTCCCGGTGTCGGGGCGGCTGTTGCGATCGCGATTCTACTACCAGCGACATTTGCGCTGCCGCCCTTGGTAGGTTTGGTGATGCTGCTGGGGATATATGGCTCCAGCATGTATGGCGGTGCGTTGCCTGCGGTGCTGATCAACACGCCCGGCACGGCGGTGAATGCCCTGACCACTTATGACGGCTATCCCATGACCCAAAAAGGTGAGGCGCGGCGCGCTGTGGCGCTTGCCTATTCCGCGTCCTTTTTTGGGGGTGTTTTCTCGATCCTGTGTTTGATGCTGCTGGCCCCACTGCTGGCAAAGATTGCGCCGCATTTCGGCTCGCGCGAAATATTCCTCGCTGCGTTGTTGGGGATTATCCTTGTGGTGCTGGCCCACCGCGGCCAGATTTTTGCGGCTGGCATGCTCGCGGCCTTTGGTATCTTTCTTCAAACAGTCGGGCTTGAGCCGATCACTTATTCGCGTCAGTTCACCTTTGGGCAAACATGGCTCACCTCTGGGGTAGATCTCATCGTGGTGGTGCTGGGCCTCTTCGCGCTGAGCCAAGCGTTCTTGCTGCTTACCCAACCAGACGAGCGCCCCAAGCTGACATCAATAGAAGGCTCCATGTTGTCAGGGCTGAAGGAGCTATGGCTCTATAAACGTGTGGCGACCGTCTCTTCCAGCTTTGGCGTGCTCATGGGCATGATCCCCGGTGTGGGGGAATTCACGGCACAATTTATGTCCTACACCTATGCGCAAAAGACGTCCAAAACGCCCGAACTCTTTGGGAAAGGCGCGCCCGAAGGGCTGATCGCCTCCGAAGCGGCAAACAATGCCGTGCCTGCTGCCGCGATGATCCCGCTTTTGGCGCTTGGTATTCCGGGGGAGGCGCTGACGGCGATGATGCTCTCGGTCTTTTATGTGCACGATGTGATCCCCGGTCCGCAGCTTTTCCAGAACGACATGCCCTTTGTCATGGCGTTGTATCTGGCGTTGCTGGTGCTTAATATTATCGTGCTGGTGTTCTTGATGTTCTCTACCAACAGGCTGACCAAGATGATCGAACTGCCCACGCGATTGATCGGTGTGACGATCCTGCTGCTGGGGTTCGTTGGTGTCTATAGCCTGCGCAATTCCATCACTGATTGCGCGATTGCGGCGGGGTTTGGTGTTTTCGGTGTAGTCCTCAAGCGGCTGAACCTGCCGATTGTGCCGATCATCCTCGGCATGGTTCTGGGCGGGATCATGGAGACAAAGCTGCGCTCGGCCATGCCACGGGTCAAAAACCCGCTGGACATGATTGAGCGGCCCATTGCGATGGTGATATTCGCGATGATCCTTCTGGTGATCGCTTTGCATATCCGCACCCTCATCAAAGAGGCGCGCAACCCGCCGCAAGACGTAGATAGCGACATTCACCCCACCCAGGGTGGTAGCCAGTAACGGAAGAAACCCATGACCAAAACAATCCTCGTGATCGGAACATACGACACCAAAGACGAAGAGCTTCACTATGTTGCCGAGCGGATCGAGGCGATGGGTGGCAAGGTTGTCTCAATGGATGTGAGCGTGCTGGGCGATCCGTCCAAGCCGACTGATTGGTCCAAGCATCAAGTTGCCGAGGCAGGTGAATCCTCGATCAGGGAGGCCATCGACAGCGGTGACGAGAATACGGCGATGCAAATTATGGCGCGGGGAGCTGCACTGCTCACATCGCAGTTGCATGCGCAGGGTAAGATGGACGGCATGATTGTGCTGGGCGGCACTATGGGCACCGATCTGGCACTCGATTGTGCGCAGGCCTTGCCAATGGGGGTGCCGAAATATGTCGTCTCCACTGTCAGCTTTTCACCGATTATCCCGACAGAGCGCCTCAGCCCCGATATTCAGATGATCCTCTGGGCAGGTGGGCTTTATGGCTTGAATCCAATCTGTAGATCCTCCTTGTCTCAGGCGGCGGGTGCCGTGCTGGGTGCTGCAATGGCGGTGGAGAAGCCAGTCTCGACTCGCCCTGTGATCGGGATGACCTCACTGGGGTCGTCCTGCCTGAAGTACATGAAACTGCTGCGCGATCCGCTGCATGAGCGCGGGTTTGACGTTGCTGTGTTCCACGCCACGGGCATGGGCGGCATGGCGTTTGAAGCGCTGGCACGTCAGGGGCAGTTTGCCGCTGTTATGGATTTCTCACTGCAAGAGTTGAGCAATCTGGTGGGTGGCTCTGTTGTACACTCGGGCGCTGATCGCCTCACAGGGGCAGGGGCGGCTGGGGTACCGCAGCTTGTCGCGGCGGGCTGCGCAGATTTAATTGATTTTGCCGGTTGGCAGGATATTCCTGTGCAGTACGATGACCGCCCGTTCCATGCTCACAACCGCTTGATCAAATCTGCCGCCCTATCAGGGGACGAACGGCGCGGTGTCGTGCGCGCGATGGCTGAGCGGTTGGCAGGGGCCAAGGGGCCTGTGCATGTGCTGATGCCGCGCCAAGGTATTGAGGAGTGGGACAAGGAGGGCGGTCCCGCACATGATCCCGATGCCTTGGCCGCGATGGTGGACGAGATGGAGAAATCTGTGAAAGCGCCAACCAAGCTGACGATGCTCGACTGTCACATCAACGACCCGGCTTTTGCTGATGCGGCGCTGGCAGTTCTTGATGGATGGATCACCGACGGGACGGTGAAAGCTGCGATTTAGCGCTTGGCGAATGCAGGGTGCGCTGCGGCCGCAATGCGCACAAACTCTGCACTCGCTTCCAGCTTTTCGGACGGGGCTGAGGACTTGCGCCAGATGATCCCGACCGTGTGTTTGCGGTGCGGTGCACTCATAGGTGCGATGTGTACTGTGGCTGGGCGTGTTTCGACCAACACTGCCATTTCAGAAACCAGCGTCACGCCAATACCCGCACCATCGCCTCGTCAAACAGGGCCACTTCAGCAAAGGCGGGCTCGGACGCGGGGAGGGCGGCGAAGGCGCAATCAAGCTTGCCATCGTTTAACGCCTCGATCAGTTTGTAGGTCATTGTCTCTTGCACAAGTAGGTCAACTTCGGGGGGCGCAGCGGTGATATGGCCGATGACACTAGGCAGCAATTAGGGCGGGATTGTCCCAATGATCCCGATGCGCAGACGTGTGAAGATGCTGCCGCCAGCGCTGCCGTCCGTATTCGAGAGAGCCTGTGCCGCGCGCAAAATCTGTCTTGCCGCGGCGCGAACTGCCCCCCGACCAGTGTAAGGTGGTCCTGACAGGCACTGCGCTCGAACAACTGTAGTTCTAGGGTACTTTCTTAGGTGGCGAACAGGACGGCTGCTTGATGGGCTTTGGCGCGGGTAAGCAGACCGCAAACACTGCACGCTCCAACCGTGACAGTTGGCTCAACCAGTTTGATCTGGATGCGGTGAAATTCAACATCTATGCCCTGATAAACGACAGCAAGGATTGGTGGCCAGCAGACTTCGGCCACCACGGTCCGTTCTAAATCCGCATGGCTTGGCCCTCAGCAGGAACCTACCGTAAAGCTGATGGTCGCGCCGGTTCCAGCATCGCTGTGTGCCGCTGAACTCTTGGTCTGACAACGGCAACTTTGACAAAGAACGCCGCCTTTTGTGGTCCCTCTAATAGAAATATGGCAACAAGATTTTATGGGCCGACCTGATGACCCTCGCGGACAATTGTGCGCGTGAAAATATGGAGTGCGGGACATTCGGCCATGCCGACTGGCGTGAGGACATCTGCGAGCGGGAGGAAATATTTATTGGAGTCCCGAGCAAATCTGGCTCGAAGAATCCGGCGGCAAGAACACGCACTACACAGGTGAGCGTGATCTGGAAAACCCGCTGTCCGCTGTCCGAACGGGTCTGATCTATGGTAACTCCGAGGGGCCGGACATTTTGCTATCTCGGAATGGAAGTGCCGAGCAACGAGCTGATCTGGCAGAATTCGATCCTGACATCGGATCATTCGTTGGTGGACTACGCCGACGTGGCGGAACTGAAAAAGCAGGTTCTCGCTTCTGGCCACTGCAAAACCGAGCTGGTTTAGACGGCTCGGTCTTCGGCCTCTACCTTTTGTGGATCTGACAGGCTTAGCGGTACTAATGGTGCACGTATTCGTCTGGTGCCGATGACGGACTGGGGGTTAACCCGCTTGTCACAGCTGGCAAAGGGTCTCGACAAGCTGAAAGCGGTCTACGCAGGTTTGGGACAGATGTGGAAATCATTGATGTGCTCAAGCTGCAGGTTGACGGGTTCCGCAACTAGGGCTGGCGTGAGTTCAACGTACCTGCAGAGGAGTTGCTGATGGATCAGGCACAGCTGCTGACGCTTACAGCGCTAGAGATGACTTTGCTGGTTGGCGGCTTACGCTCCTTGGTGCCGATTATGTTGGTACAAGCCACGGCGTCTGGACGGACAAGCCCGGCACGCTGAGCGATGACTTCTTCCGTGCACTCATGGAAATGGGTGTGACGTGGAAAGCCGCGACAGAGACACAGAAGGTGTTCGAGGCACGCGAAACGACCACGGGTGAAGTCAAGCGCACAGGCACACGCGGTGATCTGGTCTTTGGCTCCAACAGCCAGCTGCGCGCCTTGGCCAAAGTAAATGCCGCTGACGATGTCAAAGCGCTGTTCGTGGATCAGATCGTAAAGGCGTGGGTCAAAGTGATGGAGCTGGACCGCCTTGATCTGGCCGCTTAAGGATAGCATTAAACGCTAAAACAATAGGCCGCCTTTTGAGTTCAAAGGGCGACCTATTTGTTTTCACATCTTGCGGTTGCGGTTAGGGCGTTGCCACTTCAACAGGTGCGCCAGCGGCCTCTATATCTCGGCCTGCGTAGATGAGGATGTCCTCCCTGAACCGCCCCGCAATAAGCTGAACACCCACTGGGATATTTCCTGCGAACCCTGTTGCGACTGCAAGCCCTGGCAGGCCGATGACGGGCAAGGCGCGTTGGGTTAGCTGCGCCTCCATAATCGCCTCGAACGCCTCGGGGGAGGATACGTCTTGTTGTTGTGCAAACGGCAGCATGCCTGACACGGGGCAGATCACCACGGGGTAGTCTTGGGTGAAAAGCTGCCATGCGCGGATCAGACCGGCACGGTCCTGAAAAGCGGCGAGCATTCCCTCGACACCTACAGCCTCGATACGGCCTTTCATCTGCGCGTAGACGAATTGCGAATCCGCTTCATTCTCTTGCGCCACCATTGCTTCGGCCCCGATGCGCATTTCGGTCATCCACAACTGCTCATTTATCAGCGCAGCGCGGCGCATGGGCGGGCAGGGTACTTCGTCCACTTGCCAGCCTGCGGCACGCAACCGATCTGCCGCGTCGCACAGGGCATGCTCCACTTCCAGAGTGACAGGCATTCCGTCGGGCGCAATGCAAAGTGCTGCGCGTTTCGGGAAATCGCCCGACCCATAGGGCGCGGGCACCCACCACGGATCGCGCAGATCTTCGGCGGACATCGCCATCAGCGACACTTCGATATCGGAGATAGAACGCGCAATCGGCCCAGAGACAGCCATAATCTGCGCCCCGACATGGCGGTCGGGACCAGAGGCGTTATAGGTGGGGATGCGCCCGAATGTGGGCCGCAACCCGTGCAAGCCGCAGGCGTAGGCGGGATAGCGGATCGAGCCTGCAATGTCTGTGCCGTGACCGATGGCACAAATGCCACTGGCCACCGCTGCTGACGCGCCACCGGACGAGCCGCCCGGTGTTACCGTGCGATCGCGGGGGTTAAGTGTCTGGCCGTGCAAGTCATTCTTGGTGAACCAGCGCAGCGAGAAGGCGGGCGTATTAGTGCGCCCCACAATCACGCCACCTGCCTCGCGGATATTGGCAACCACGGGATTATCGTTCTGCGCGATCAGATCTTTTTGCAGCTTAAGGCCGTTGGTGGTGGCGTGGCCCTTTTGATCAACATTGACCTTTGTCGTGACAGGCACGCCGCACAGTGGGCCAGGGTCAATCCCTTGGGCAATCTGTGCATCGACGGCGCGTGCGGCAGTCAATGCTTCGTCGGGAAACTCCTGCACAACTGCGTTGATCGCACCGTTCACTTCATCAAGCCGCGCCAAGTGGGCCTCGGTTACTTCAACGGCGGACAGATGTTTGTTTCGAACAGCCTGAGCTATCTCGGTTGCAGACATGCGCCATAGGTCAGCCATAATACCTCCTGCATTTGCTTTGAGAAGAGTGTGACAGCAAGAGTGCGAGACGTCCAATACGAACCGTGCGGGGAAGGGTATAGACCCGTTGTGGGCAGGCTCATATGGCGCTAGCCTCCGGCGGAAGTACACCTCCAGAACAGGAAATAGATCATGTCCACAGTCCACGTCGTTGCCGTCATCACAGCAAAAGCAGGCCAGCGTGCTGCACTGCTGGAAGAGTTTCAGGCCAATGTACCTGCCGTTTTGGCCGAAGACGGCTGCATCGCCTATGCGGCCACCATCGATACCGCAAACGCAGGGCCGATGCAGGCACAGTTCGGGGAAGATACGTTTGTGGTGATCGAGCAATAGGAAAGCACGGAGGCGCTTGGAGCGCATGCGCGCAGCCCATATGAAGGACTATGGCGCGCGGACAAAGGACATGGTGGCAGACCGCGCCATCCATATCCTGTCGCCCGTCTAAGGCGCCGACCTACCAGATCTCATGGTACAGCTGTATGATTTCCTGCTGGCTTGGCACGCGCGGATTGTTGTCGGGCGAGCCTGAGGCGAGCGCTTGGGCGGCCATAGTCGTGAGCATCTCGTCTGTCGCAGCGTGCCCAAGGTCACTCGGGCTTGGTACTTTGAGATCAGCATTCAGTATTGTCAGGTTTTCGACAAGGCGTGCACAGGCGCTTGCATCTGTTTCTGCTGCCGTGGCCCAGCCCATGACGCGGGCACAGGTGGCATAACGTTCGGGGGCGGCACCGACTGAAAATTCGGTAATGCGGGGCAGTAGCATCGCATTGGACAAGCCATGTGCGACGTGAAAATGTGCTCCAATCGGGCGGCTCATCCCGTGTACCAATGCGACAGAGGCGTTGGAAAAGGCCATTCCCGCCTGTGATGCAGCCAACATGAGCGCACTGCGAGCGGTGGCGTTATGAGGGTCTTCGCAGGCTAGCCGCACATTTTCAGCAATCGCGGGCATCGCAGCCAGCGCAAAAGCATCGGCATAAGCAAAAGCCTTTCTGCTCACATAGGCCTCAATCGCGTGGGTAAGGCTGTCTACTGCAGTATCTGCCGTGATCCTCCACGGCTTGCTCACCGTGAACGTCCAGTCGATAAGCGCAGCCGTAGCCACACAAGCGAGACCCGAGAGGTTGTATTTCTCGGTTTGAACAGTGTCGGTGATCACGCACCAGCGCGTCAGCTCTGATCCCGTGCCGCCAGTTGTAGGAATCAGAATCACAGGCGGGCCACAGCGGTCAATCTGGTAGGGCGCTTTATAGTCGCGGACATGCCCGGGGTTGACGCTCATGAAGCTAATGGCTTTTGCTGTGTCCATCGGACTGCCGCCGCCAAGGCCGATGATGCAGTCGAAGTCACCAGCACGGTAGGCTGCCAATCCTTCATCCACACATGTATCCGTGGGGTCCTCTACCACCTTGTCAAAAATGCTCCAGCTGATGCTATGACAATCGAGCACATCCGTTACAGTCTGAACGTGGCCCAGGGCCACAAGTGCCTCATCTGTAACGATCAGGGGGCGCGACAGACCAAGCTGTCCCAAAACTTCTCCCGTTTCGCGCGCAACACCGCCGCCAATGCGAATGACACGGGGGGACTGCACACGTCCAATACTATTCAGATGCATAAGAATTCTCCCCCTTGGCGAATGAATGGTCGCTCTTAAAACCAGTCACTGACCAACACAGAGTACGCGCCGCGCCCAAAAGAGTAAATCAATGCAAACCAGTCTGACGATCATGACACTCACTGCACCATACCAACCACCAGCTGCTCAGGCGGAAACGTCCGACCGCTCAAATCCGCCAGCGTTTAACTGAGCATGAAGAAATCTGCGGAGCATTGATGTCTTTCCCAGCTTGGTTCAAATACCGCCAATCCTGGCTCTCCCCAGAACATTTGATTGAGAGGTCCAGACACGATTAACTCAGAATATTTTATTCCATCTGGCGGAAGCAGTATTGTGCAGCGGGGCTGGATATACACTGATCCTCGGATTGACTGTCTACGTAGGTGTTGTTGGAGCACCATCGGCCGCTATTACTTTTTTAGCCGCATCAGCAAGCTTGGGGATCACCGTGTCGAAATGTTGATAGATCAGCAGTTGACCCGCTTCCGGAATGATCTCGATTTCGATCCACGGGTAGGTTTCGCGATATTCAGCGATGGTTACAACGTCGGTGGAGGGGTCGTCGTTGCCGTTGATAAAGGAAGTTGGCACATCCTTCGCACGTAACATGAGGTGAGACCAGTCGGCTTCGGTCTCAAGAAGTTCCATCGCATACGCCTGTGATACATCGGTTCCCTTTCCTGCGATAAGGTCAGCATTTGCGATTAGAATGGAGACGATTTCGGGATCATTCAGTAACGCAATATCTGCCGCAGAGCGTTGGTTCATCGTGCGAAACATCTCGACGGGGCCAACCCGCTTCGACATCGCAATTGCCGCCTTTGCAGTGAATCTAAGCAAGTGTGGCGCGTGGCGTGCTGTTGACAAAAAGAAGCGATGCCATTTTCCCATGCCTGCATAGTGGCGGTCCCCCGGCAGAAAGGGGCGGCCGCAAATAGCAATGATCTCACTGATGAATTCGGGGTGATGCACCGCCATATCTACAGCAAACAAGAGGTCATTGCCCTGCGGTACATAGGGTAGTCTGGCGATGCCCAGATGGTTGAGCAGATGGCGGGTATCGGCGCGGCATGTTGCGAGCACATCAGCCTTGGGATGCAATGGATCGCTTTGACCGTACCCGGCCCGAATAGGGACGATCACCCGCAGCCCGTGCTTGATCGCCAACCGCAACATGGGAGCATGCCACCGCGCCATCCCATAGCCCATATGGGAAAACAGAATGGGCGCGTCGCCTGCAAGGCCCATGTCATGGTAATCTAATTTGCGCCCATCAGGGAGAATAAACGTTTTCAAGGGTTTGTAAGCTTCGGTCTGTAGCCAGTCACCATGCGGACGCTGCGAGATCTTTGTCGTAGAGGTGATCCGGTCGCCTGACGCGGGTTGGGCCACATCCCGAAGCGACAGGACCAACCGGATAACTTCGGACTGGCTACGTGCATTCATTTTGGAGAGGATCGATTTGATCTGGCTACGGACAGTACCTTCCGATGTGCCGCGCCCCGCTGCGATGGTTTTTGCGTCCAGCCCTTCGACCAAAGCCCTCACAACCCCTTGTTCGGCAGCAGTGAGATCAAATACTTCTTCGAGGATTTGCCCCAGTGCTGCCTTCCAGTGGTATTGGGTTGTGACGACCAATGCATGACGCATGCTGGAGGGCGCGGCATCTGGCAAAAGCCGTATCTGAAACAGGGCCGGACCGCGTTGTTCTGGCATATCCAGACGTAACATAAGGTCGGTACGGCCAGTGTTGGTAAACAAGTCGCCAAGGGATTTTCCTAAATCCTCCTTTACGTGGGGCGGCAAGGGCAGTGCTGCCAGTGCTGTCCCATCGGTGATCTGGAATGCTTCTCGGGCGCCATCATTGCTAGCGACAACTACCATGTGTTGATCCACGATAAAGGCTGCCAGACTGTCAAAGGGCGCCATTATCTCAGTCAGGTCAGGTCCTTTGTCGGCGTTTGATCCGCGCGTGAGGAACGTATCGGCCCGCTCGAGATGGGCAATATAGGCCTGATCGAATGCATCGATGGATTTGATTGTTTTGCGCGCAGCATCCGCATCAAGCCCTGCGTCATTCCATGCACCAATGAAGGTGTCGAGCGTTTTGGGATCAAGGGCAATATCATAGAGTTGGTCAACGATTTTATCGGCATCAATTTCCGATGGCAAACCAGTTTTCATTGTCTAATTCCAATTTTTTTGTGCATTCCGCACAATGAGATAATTGTCAGAGAGAATTTGAAATACGTATTAAAAGTGTGTGTCTGTAGCACAATGGTATCACATCAAAGGGCCACAGACACACTAGTTATCAGCTGGACCATTGGAAGAGGTCTGTCCAGCCGATGGGGTGCGCGATCATGCCAAGGCTAACCAACCGCCAACCGACACCAGCAAGGTTGCAAGCGAGCGATTCAGGATTTGCATGGAGCGGGGTGAGCGGGCCAAGCGGCGCAACGGGGCAGCAAATGCGACGATGATCACGGCGCCTGCAAAGAGAGACAGAAATGTCGTTACCGAAATGATCAGAAAGTCGGGCATTTTGATCAGGGTTATGTCCATCATCTCTGGCAAGACCAGCGGGAACAGGATCATCATATAGGGTGAAATAAAGCAGGTGACCGTTCCCGCTAAGACGGATGAGAGGGGCGAACGACGCGGCGCATCGCAGCCACCGCTCATATCAAAGCCGCCCTTCCAGATGCCGTAAGCCAGCCATGTCATATAGGCTATCATGACGTATTTGCTGTAGTCCAGCACCTCGGGTATCGCAGTGAGCCATGCGCTTAGTCCAAAGCAGACGGCGGATATGATCGCTACGCCACCAATGGCATATCCTGCTGCAAAACCGACAGCACCCGCTACGTCATTGCTGGCCGAGCGAACCATCAACATTAATACCACTGGACCAGGTGCCAAAGTAATCGCAACCAAAGTCATAAAATACGAGAGCATATCCAAGGTGTTCATCTCAATTTCTCCGTTTCAAATTGTTGTTGTTGGTGCGGAAGGCTGGCGCGCTGGAATACTGCGATACAGCCGCAGGCATAGACCGATCAGACCAATGAAGATCCAGCTGCCCTGAATAAGGGCCGAGGCGAGGTTGAACTCAGCGATCAGGCTGATCCCCACAAGGCAGGCCGCCAGAATGTTCAGCAGGGTAAAATGCGTCTGGTTGCCGTCCATGAGATCAAGCTGCACCGCGCCAAACGCGCCGATGTAGCAGATGAAACCAGCGACCCCGACTGCCTCGTAAGGTCCAAGTTGCCAAAGATACTGAAAAAATACGTCCATTTGAAAATCCTTTGATGTGATAATCAAAGGTATAGAAACGCGCCCAACATGCGGCATCTCCCATATTGGGGATGGCGGTACGATTGGTTCCCTAAGGTAAGGTATTCCATACCATCGACCGCAAATACACGTTGCCATCGCATCCGAGGCACGCCACCCTTGGTGTGAACACTCGCCATGGGGTCGCGGGCGGCAGGTTGAGAAAGGTGTCGGCAGGCATGGGATTATTTCTTGCAGGGATGACAGCGTTAGCGGTCATCATTCTTCTGGCAGCGGTTATTTACGGTTTTATCGTGCCGCTAAAGGTGCATTTCAGAACCGATTTGGCGGACACACGCGGCTCTCTTGCAGAGCAAGGCGATAAGCCTTTTGTGGGGCTCGCCCTGTCGGGCGGCGGGGCACGTGCTGCGGTCTTTGCTGCGGCGGGAATGGAGGCCCTTCACAAGCGGGGGATGCTGGATCAAATTACTCATGTGTCGAGCGTCAGCGGTGGCGGGTTCGCCGCGTCTTACCTCGCGCTACATCCGGTCGAAACGGATGCAAGAGCCTATTTCAAACGGATGCAATCTGTCATGGCGCATGACTTTTTTTGGGATGTGCAGATGAACCAACTGCGCAGGCCGTCACGGGCCTTTAGCCCGTCGCGGAGACTTGTATCGCTTCAAGACGCGTTGAACCGACAGGATTTTCTGGATGGCGCAGTTTTCGGCCATCTGCCCAAGGATCGTACCTTTTTCTTCAACAGCGTCAGCTATGACACGGGCCGCCGCTTTGTTTTTTCCAACGGCACGCTGCCGCCTCACGATGCCGATGACACGGTTGCTTTGCCATCGGCCTTGCGGTCTTTGTCTTTCTCGGGGGGCGAGAACTTGCGTGCTACGCCAAACGAGGTTCCATTGTCTCTTGCGGTTGCAACTTCTGCCGCCTTTCCGCCCTACCTCGGACCCACCACGATCCAGATTGAGGGCCGCAATGCACAGGCCGATGAATACTGGCACCTTGGCGATGGCGGTGTTGTAGAAAACACAGGCATCGAAACTCTGCGGGAGGCGATTTATGCCCGTGGCGACAAGCGACAAGCGGTGATTTATGTATTTAATGCGGGGCAGAGACTGAACAGTGAATTGTCCCGAAAATCCGCAGACATCAGCATCTGGAGCCGTGAAGTCACGCGACTGGTTGACGTCTTGCTCGAATACGCAACTGCCCATCGTGAAACGATGTCGGCCGAACTGGACGCGAAAAACGGGATGGATATTCGGGTCATCGAATTTGACTATCTTGCCATCAGCAAGGCCGCAGCGAGTGGGGCGCCAGCCTTTGCACATTGGTTAACATGGGATGGCTGGTATTACTCTACCCACGCAGACAGAATGGCAAGCAAAACCCCCGCAGAACACTTGGTGAAGGTGCCAACAGCTCTCAAAATCACAGCATGCGACAGACAGTTGGTCGCGCAAGCGGCGGCAGATCTGGTCGCACAGCACTTCGATCCTGTAAGAAGTTAGCGAATATCGGGATCGAAGCGGGAAGGGCAGGTGGCACTACCATAAGCCTTTTGTACACGCCTTCCCTCAAGATCATCCGCCACGCGCGAATATCGGCTCGTCGGGCAACGCTCATTGTCGCTTTAGTTTCCTACCCATAATCAGTGCGACATCAAGACAGGGACGTTCATGCCTTCAAGAACATCTGTCGTGACACCTCCAAAAACATCATGCGCAAATTTGGAGTGCTCATAGGCTCCCATCACTATCAGATCAGCACCAATGTCCTGAGCTGTGACAAGGATTGTATTGCCGATACTGCCGGTTTTTGAACTCTGTAAATGGTCTGTTCTGATACCATGATGGCGCAAATTCTGGATCAAGCGATCTGTTCCCGCAGGGGTTTTTGCCCCGATCGTAAGAACGGTCACTTTGCCTTTTTCCTCCAGCATGGGCATAGCGTCACCAATAGCACGCGCAGCCGCCCGTTTGCCGTCCCAAGCGACGAGAACATGGGTGGACAGCCCTGGCGCATCATACTCTTTTGGAACAATAAGAACGGGGCGTCCCGATTGCAGCGCGATCAAATCGGGGCTGGCAGACATATGCTCCTCATCCCGCGCAGTCGTATGCGGCGCTGTGACGACCAGATCGAATGTACGCGAAAAACTGGCAACTGTGCCACCGTCCTCATCTATTACATCAAGGAAATCAGAGCGATGGCTACGGTTGTTGCGCGCAACTTCTTTTGCAAAGGTATCCTTGGCGTCAGCAATCTCTTTTCTCTCATTTTCCTTGAGCAGAGCGAAAACTTCGGAGGGCATCTGTCCTGCGAACAATCTTAGGACGTGGGATTTTCCATGCCCGACAATCCCTGTCAGCCAGGCATCATGATGGTTGGCTATTTTGAGCGCATGTTTGAGAGGGCGTTGCGCAGAACTCCAACCAGAGTAGGCGACTAAGATAGTTTTCACTGACATTGTATTGCGATCTCCAATAAATTGCGAGTTGAGCGGCCCGAACATCTTAATACCCCGCCGCGTTGTGCAAGCGCTTGATGGGGGCGGCAGGGCTGGCCATGCTGTATTCAGAATAGCAAAAAGCGATTGATATGTCTTGCAGACAGTTTCTTCTGAGTTTGTTTTTGCGCAATGTTAACCAAAATAGTTCAAGTAAAAACTGGACGATATTGAGTTTGAGAAACAACAAGGCAACAAGTTTGAAAGAGGCTTGGTGTTGCTATTCAATCCTTGGCTATTTCGATTTTCGGCTTGGATATGGCGATCTCTTTTGATCGGCACTGACCTTGGTTAAACCTCATCGTATTTCAGTTGACGGGCCGTGTTTGAAAAGGGGGTCCTACCTATACTTCCTTTAGCTAAACGCTTTTTGCCACGGACATGAATTTCGCTGACTCTTGCTTCAAACCTGCACTGCTTGTCTGTGATCAGACGGAGCCTTGTCGTCGATGTAGCAATCGGCATTCCTAGGATGAGTAAAAAGGTGAGGGCAGGATGAAGGTCAATCTAATGCGCGTGATCGACAAGCCTCTTCTGGACGCTGTGTGTTTGTATGTGCGTCACCCTCTCAAGGTCATCAATTGGCACAAGCGCAAAATGCTGGCGCGACGGATACCAAAAACACCGGAAGCTGGTTTGTGCCCTTTCGGCTCACCTTACCCAATGATCAGGGTTCATCCCTCGAACAGCCATACCGCGCAAGGGGCTAACACCTTGTCAAAGGTTCAGGGCGATCCACGAAATAACTATGGTTTGTTTGCAGGCCTGAATGGCAGTACCGTACGCCAAGGCAGGGGGCAGAGAAAAGCCGAATTCTATGGTCACATGCACTCCTCAATTGGCAGCAGCCCACCAGCCGCGGTTCGTTGACAGAACACTGAATCCACCAAGCACGATTAGAAGCTGCAAAGAGGAACTCGGTTCAAGCTGGATCCTGTTCAATTTTCGGGGCGAAGCTCAGTTGCACGGAATTTGACGGCAGTTTCGTTCAGCGGTGGTTTGCCAGAGAACTGGGGTCATTTGCTCAAAGGCATAGATATCCAAGCCTTCCTGATCGCATTCGGTCAACATTATCGTCAAATTCGCCGTTGTCGATGCTAGTGACATCATCGTCTCGCAGACTTCTGTCATTCCGTTTGAGCTTGCGCCAATACACAACGCGAAACCCCCGCACATTTTTCTTCACAATCGCATCGGGAATGACATAGCGGTGCAGGCACTCGGTGGTGGTACGTTTATAATCACAGCCAGTGGCGACATTGTCATTTTTGCAAATATCACCTCCTTTGCCCGAACTGTGGTTGATCTCATTTCCGCTTAAATGCCATTGCGCTTGCTTGTGTCGGTCCGGAGAATAAAGAGGCGCTATTGGCACTGCTGAAAGTACATTTCTTGTTTTTTTGATCAATTACATTGCTTAACCTGTTATTTCCGAGACGGATTTGTGCTTTTTGCATAGCAGGGCTCTCTTTTTGTATCACTGATACAAGTGTGAACCTGTGGGCGTTTCAAGTTCAGCAGCCACGGTTTGTGGAAGTGATGGCCGCGACATTACCTCCACTGATCAACCGCAAACAGTGATCCAGAACCGCTCGGAAATGGGTTAATTTTATCGATTGCGCCGATGCCGCGCAGTTCATGGAGTGCCAAAATCAGCCGTTTGCTTAAGAAGGGCCAGTGCAATCCGTGCCGAATTGCCAGCCACGCCTGATGATGTTGTTGCCGTTCGAAATTCAAACGGTTGAAGGAGAGTCTCATGGGTTTGTGATGCTCCGACCGCTGCCGCCTATTTCTTGAGAAAAGACTGCTTTGGGTGCAGAATTCGAAACGTAGTATGCGCAAGCAGTGCCGCATGGGCCGCGCGACGGAGTTGGTGTTTGCGCTCGCGACAGGCGTGACGCTTGTGCTGAGGGGGAGGCGCAGGCACAGCAGCGATATTGGGGTGGTGTAACAAACGACGCTTATGGAGTGGAGTCAAACTGGGAAGTCGGTGCTGTGCCGACTTCAACCTCAACAGTAAACTCCGGTAAACCAGCGGGCAGCAGGACTGTCGATCTAGGCGGCCCGCAGTCTGTTCGAACTGTGACAGTACAAGCTGTCACAATCGTCACTGGGATTGACGGAGGTACATTTAACTTCAATCCCTTAGGGTCAAGCCGATTGTTCTATGCAGCACCCTCCAGCCCTGTTTTGGGCAGTACGCTGGATATGACTCAGAACGGGGTATTCTTGTATGTCGTCGCAGAGACCAACATGACTATTGCAGGTGATCCCACCATATCGACGAGGGAAGCGTTTGTAGCCGATTTGTGCCGTGATACCCGCAAGACTGGCAAACGTGCCACACGGTTCTCCGAGCAGGTCCCGCCAGCATTGCGCAGGTTATCTGTCAGCTTTTCTTATCCATGGACCTTGCCACGATCCGTCCACGGCTGATGGATCAGTTCTGTCTGGCGTGCATCTGAGAGCGCTAGCTGGCCTTACGGTTCTTTAAGCCATGCGGAAAACCCGCTGAAATGAACGCACATCATTCGGCACATTGACCGAACAGAAAACTCTGCGCGGTGAGGCTCAATAAACGCGTACCCCACTGAGACTCTCGCGCGAAGTACGCTCGCGTCATTGTCCTTGGACCAATGGCGGACGATTTGCGCCCTTTTTAAGATAGTGCGTTGCTCGGTCACCCGCGCCAGTGCGCGCTTCAGCCGCCTTATCTCAGCAACTTGATCCAAAACCTCAGTATTTACATGCGGTGACTTCGAAAACTGAGCCTTCCAAGTGTATTGCGACATCGTGCTGATACCCAGACGCTCAGCCATTGCGCTGACAGCATAAGTACGCTCAATAATCTGCGCTACAAGGTCCTGCTTAAACTTGTCCGCAAGCCGAATTCTTTTGTTCATATCCCGCTCTCCTTGGTTCCAAAATCACCAAGCAAACCGTCTACAAATCGAGCGGCACCTCAAAGCTCGCATGCGCGCTTCGCGTTCTGCTCGTAGAAGACTATGATGAACCGGAGTTTGAGCGACTGATACGCCCGCTCGACTGAACTTAGGTTTTTTCCGCAGAGCCGACCTTGAAGGCCGTACAGCGCGGCATGATCATGTCTGAAATCATCGGGTTATCGCTTGCAGCTCATATTTCGAAATTTCCGTGATGCAGCGACTGTCTGCCTTTACAGTAGAGCCGCCGGACATGCTTGGAAGCAGCTCAACAGACGTCTTTCACGGCCGTCATCCTTAGGGCAGTAGATATTTGCGGACGATATCGGCTACTTGGTCTACGCCAAGGATCGGAGGGATCAATGTCAGGATGTCACCTTTCCCATCAAGCAGATGAATGAACGACCCATGCGCGTAGATCCAGCCGAGTTCAGGATCCTGAAACAAGGGCGTAATTTCCACTGAATAGGCTTCATATGCTCGTGCGAGTGCAGGTGCCCCTCCCGTCAGGCCGATGTAATCGGGGTGCAAGGCAGCAAGAGGCGTTGCCATCGTATCCACACGGTCCTGCTCTGGCGCAATCGTGATCATCACAGGCGTCACCTCAATCCCGTCAGCCGCCAACGCGTCAGTGACCTGAGCCATCATCGGCATGGCAGCGGTACAGATGTCGGGGCAATTAATATAGCCAAAGAACACCAGTTGCGCCCGCGCATCAGGGTCAGCTTGGGTCCGTGTGTTGCCATATTGGTCGATCAACTCATAGTCGCCACCCAAGGCGAGCGGGAAAGGCTCCTTGGCCAAAACTGCATTGGGCGAGGCCAAGAAAACCATCCCGAACGATGCGAGCCGTAGCGCATCAGACACCCTGATCATCAGAAGTTCTCGGCGATGTATGCAGCATCAGCTTCCTGACCCAGCCCAAGATAGCCTTCGCGCGCTATGATCTCGTTGATCCGAGGGTCGCGCCGAAACCACGGACCTTTACCTGCGGCATCGGGGTTGGCCTTTGCCCACTCCTTGGTCCATTGGTTGGCTTTGTTGACCGTACCGTCCGCCGTGGTCACCGTCTGAACGAGATAGAGATTTTTTGCGTTCAGATCGGGGTCGTCGATCAACAAGCCATCAACAGTTACGGTCTGGCCGCAATAGGGCAACAAATCCGTGGCGGCACCCGTAAACGCTGGCTGGTTGTTTTTGAGCGGGAACACCATCACATCGTCGGTCGTGCGCAGCAGACCCATCTGCCGCGTGCCATCGCCACAGTTTTCGGGGCAATCACCCGTCAGTTTGCACAGCACATCGACCACTTCGGCCTCAAAACGCGCTGGCACTTCAGCATAAAGGTTCCACGACTTCGCCTCCGACCCTTCGGAGAAATCCTGCGCCGCGAGCGGGGTGGCGATAAGGGCCATCAAAGCAATAAAATGTTTCATTTGTTTGGGTCCGGTATCGAGAAGGGAGGGATGTTGCCGTAGTCTTCGTGGGTGCGGTTCTGGATATCCAGATCAGACACAACGTCGGCCACAATGAGGTAGTTGAGCCCGTCACGCTCATAGAGCATTCCATCGACCTCGACCGTATGCGCAGCCATGCTCAGCGCCGTATCGCCACCATTTGCACTGCTGTCGCCCGGCAATTTAAGAACCATGTAGACTGTACCATCATCGGCCAGCACGCCAACAGGAATACCCCCAGCGCTGCACCACAATGCGCAGGTATGATGCGCACTGCCTACGACTGCATCTGGCCCGCCCATGACACCGGAATAATAACACCATGTATCAATGATTTCCCCTTTGACCTGCACGCGTGTGCCTTCAGCTGCCAAAGCAGGAAGCGCAAAACATGACAGCAGTAAACTGAGTAAAAGTCGCATCTAAGTCTCCTTTTGTATTGTGAGTGAGCGTATCATCACAGCCTACAGTACACAATTCGCCCCGTCCGCCATCACGTGCTGTGAATAAAACAGACAGGCTTGGGGCCTGCCTATTTCAGTATTTTGTTCGACAAGGCGCCGTGGCCTTGCGCGAAGATGCTTCAACCCTCTTCAGGCGCCTCTTGTGGATGTGTGATCCCAACGCTTTCAAAATGCTCGGAATGGCGGGGGAACTTGACCGTTCCATCAACAATGCCGGAGAACACTGTTGGCCAATTGTCTTCAGCGCGGACACGTTTGGCTGTCACATCAGAAAAGAAGTTATGCTTGGTGCCATTGGCCCAGAACAGGTGCAGCGAGCCATCAATTACCGCCCAACCATTCACAAAGTCCACATCAGCAGCATAGCCTTTGGAAACCGCGTTTGCGCACCACCTAATGTACCTTTGCTCATATTTTTCGGGCTTACTTGCGATAAAGTAGGATATGACATCAAAGCCGTCCATCGCCAATCCATCTGAGGTGGTATTCAATTGCTCTGATGCTTGCGCGCTATTTGCCAACAAACCAATAGCAAGTACAAAAGCAGCAAAAGTCTGTTCCAATTTCGAGATAATATACATGCTTCCATATCCCCTGCGCTTGCAATTGGTATTAAATCCGTCGCGGCGGTGCTTGGTCAAGGCAGACTGACTGCTCCGCGTCTCAGGTCCTAGGCTAGGCACGAAAACCTTGATTGAGAAATACAAATTGCGCCCTCTGGCATAGCCAAAAGGTATGGCAACTTGCAAAGTTTAGAAATTCTGCTTGGATATCAGCGAACTCAGCCCCACACTTTAGAAGGCTCGTACCAATGCAGCTCTACCAAATACGCTACTTCCTGACGATCTGTGAAACACAGAATGTCACACACGCAGCGCAAAAATGTAATGTTTCGCAACCCTCTATGAGCCGCGGCATCCGCAAGTTGGAAGAGGAATTGGGCGGTGAGTTATTCTCGAGAGATGCAAGTGGCGTCCGCCTTACGCCGTTTGGTGAGGAGATGAAGCCATACTTTAGGGACATGCTGGCCTTGGAAGATGAGTTGGTCGAGCGTGCAAAATCCCGTAGGGTTGAGCGGGGTTCGACCCTGAAGGTCGGGATTATGAATACCTTGGGAACAAGCCTGCTTCAGCCATTTCTGGAGAAGCTGATCAAGGTCTGTGCAAACACCGAGCTGACCTTCGTCGCTCCAACTGGTGTAGAGCTAATTGAACAGATGGAGAATGGCGCGTTGGACCTTTGCCTTTCTGGCTACTTTCACCTTCCAAAGTCCGCAGAAGCCCATCATTTATACGACGAAAAATATCTTGTATCGTTTGCAAAAGGGCACCGTTTTGAGGCGATGAAGTCCGTCTCCATCCACGAGTTGGAGGCAGAGCCATACGTCCGCCGCCTTGGGTGTGAGTTGCTGACGACACTGTCGGACATCCTTCCGGGTGGGTATCATCCCGCCGTTGATGTTCGGTTCGCAAGCAGACATGAAAACATGGTGCAAACGATGATTTTGGCAGGTGTCGGATGTTCTATTCACCCCGAAACCATGCCCATCAGCGATGGCATATTTCAAAGACCCCTCACCGAAGACGCGCTGCACCGCACGGTCCATCTTCTGGTGAACCGCAAAAGCCCCAGCCAAGCATTGATAAGGCGCATCGTGCATATGGCACAAACGCATGAAGGGTTTCAGTTAAGGTGAAGTCGCGGCATCAGTTGAACTGATCCTCCTACTGATCCACCTCTATCCAAGCGAGCCTCGTCCGTTCCTATCGGCATTAGATTTCTTGCTTGCGTCATGCAGCACGAAAGACTTGGCCCAGTCTCGGTTGCGGCGCTCTGAGTTGCCACGCATCTTAGCCAGTCGCAGATTGCGTTTGTGGCCTTATCTATGACGCCAGTAACATTAGCCCAAAGAATTTTGCGTTCACTTGCGGTTCGGTTGGGCGCAGCGCAATTCGACCATGAACGCAACGGCTGGAAATCTTATCAGTATTGGCGTTGCATGCTCCTCGTCATAAAGTAACATGCCAATACCTACTATTTGTATGGTATCATCAATAGTCCGGTTTGTCCGGCGCAGCAGACTATGAAGCATTCTGCCACAGAAGTCCGCAGTGACCCCATTTTACTAGATGCTGGGGTATTTACGTACTGTCTATTCTCGGCAGACGGTTAAAACGTGTCAAAATCAAACCGAGCTTTGCTCAGGCTTTGTGTCACAAGAGTTTCCGGTGATTTTTATGATCCGTCGGTTACTTTCAAAACGACCGTTTGTAGCGGCCTTTTTAACATCGCGTATAAGTGCCAGACTGCATTTGCGCAGATAAGTCTTCGCAGCCGTATCATCGATAGTTTTGTTTCGGAGACCACCTCCGCAGGTCTAGAATTGTATGTGAAAAATCCGAGAACGCCCTTTAAAGTGTCGCAGTATCATCCCCCCAGAACTGACTGGAAGGGTGCGGTGCCGTGCCAGTCCCTAAAGGAAGGAGAGATGGTCTTAGCAACCCATAATTCATTCTGATTGCAACCATCTTGATAGTGCTGCTTTAGTAATATTGAAGCATAAAACACTAGAGATAGGCGTAATATCACCTCTCGTATGAAGGCTACTTTGGCAAAATTTTATCGGAACGATGATGACTGTGGTTCGAAAACCACTGGCTTGGCGATGAGCAAGTTTAGATCAATAAGGCCAAAATTGCGATGTCAGCCGAGGAAATAGAGCTAGAGAGAGAAGCTTGAAACCGAGAGCCGACGACTTGACCTCGCTGAAGAGGTTGAAAAGAGAGAAATAACTCATAGAGAAAAACAGCATAAAGAGCGGCCCATTTCCCGGAGCACAGGCAACAATCGCTGGTGCAATCCTCGCTCTTCTAAGCGGCTGGATAGGTGCAACCATAGCCAGTTCATCAGGCGAAAAGATATCTTCGGCCAATGTCGCGAATATCTTGGAAAATGAAAGAACCAAGGTTCGAGGCAACCTTAACTTAGAGTTGTCAAAGCAGTCTACCGCCAAAACTTGGCAAGGTTGAAGTTCGAAACGTCGTTGATTTTAGGTGCTATCGAAGAGAGCAACAGAGAAGAAACGATCAGGAATTTACGATTTTTCCCTGCTACGGTAACCGTATTGGCCCGCAAACGCCGAGCTTTGCTCAATACTCGGATTATGTCGGACTTCAAAATCTGTCCCTAGTATCTAGGGCGGCGGACGACAGTATAGCCCCTTGTAAGGCTCGACACCGATGCAAAGTTCGCAACCTCAATCGACTGGTCGCTTTTCCGAGAACCCGTTTTAGGTGAGCCAATTTCTATGGCCACCTGCCTCCCTAGTACAAATAGACGCAGCCTCCGTACTTGCACTGTTATTGAACTGGCACCCGATGCGCATTCATTCAGCCATAATTGCAAAACTCGAGTAGCCTCGGCCGGTTCACTAATGATTTCTGCAATCGATGATGCCCGTCTTGGCATCCAAAATGGTGTTGCGTTTAACCGCGCCACTGGAAATGCAAGCATAGCTTTTGCTGCACGGCTAAAAAGTATCTCGACAGAAATCTCTAGCATCATCGACGTCGGCGCAAACTAAGAAAATAAGAAAGTATCTTTAGGAATCATACGTTTATACCCACGTAGATAAGCTCCTTTTTGAACTCGAAAGATATTTTTCTACTGCGCGGCACATTGCACTTATCCGTATATTTTTTTGCTCATACCACAGATATGACAGTGCGGCTCTCACTGGGTAGCGTGTGACGTTACGTTTTGTTCAGTCAAAACTAAACAAACTTGACGAGACGTGGTCTTGGAGCATAAACGGCCTGAGAGCAGCAGGAGCAGCACATGTCCAACGACATCACCTATGACGCCGTTCGCACAGATTTCATTGAAAAGACCGGGCTGATCACTCAGGCTGAAGGATTACCTCGCATTGCAGGACGTGTGTTTGGAATGCTGATCTTTGATGGCGAAGTGGTTTCCTTTGGTGATCTTGCTACCAAACTTCAGGTCAGCCGTGCCAGTATCAGCACGAGTATTCGTATTCTTGAGGAACGCGGGTTGGTGAAGCGAGTAACAAAACCTGGTGAACGACAGGATTTCTTTCAACTCGCCCCAAATCCATACGCCACGATGTTGGAACGTATTCATAAACGAAACCGTTCAATCCAAGCCGACATCGCAGAGACGATCCGAAGTCTGCCCGCAAATTCGGAAGCCCTTGGTCGACTTAATGCACATGCCAACTTTTACGCCTCTTTGGACGCAGCAGTCGCAGTGGCCTTGTCCGAACTTGACACATCCAGGAACACCTCAGCGATGCTGCAGCCCACCGCCCCGAAGGATTACGCAGATGACGCATGAAGCAGCCAAGCAAGATGACACAAAAGACCCTAAGGTAGATGAGGCCAGAACACCTACACCTGAGCCGAAACCGGACGTGATAGATGCTACGCCAGCGAATGCACCTTCAACAGCAGATGCCGGACGCCAAACACTGACATTCACCTCAGATGATGGCGCATCTCGCTCTACTTGGTTCGCGGCGTTTTTGGTGCTGATCCTTGTCGGTTGGATGGGCAGCGGATTTATCATCCCGTCACAAGACACCGATCCTATCGTGGCACGCGAAGAGCCGAAGCCAGTTGCGGTCGCTGTTACGACATCCATGGCCCAGATCGTCACCCAGTTCTATCAGGCAGAGGGACAAGCCCTCCCTGATCGCGACACGATGTTGCGGGCCGAGACCTCTGGTGACATTGCCGAGGTTTTGGTTGCCAAAGGTCAGGACGTGTCGGCCGGCGATATCATTGCCCGCTTCAATCCCGCATCAAATCAAGCGGATGCAAATCGCGCTGCCGAAGAGTTGTCTCGGGCGCAGCGTGAATTCGACAACGCCGAACAGCTTCTGCAGCGAGGGGTTGCTACAGCTGACCGTGTGGCGCAAGCACGGGCTACGCTAGCCTCTGCACAAGCACAAGTTACTGCGGCAGAGCAAGCTGCCAATGCTCTCACAATCGCCGCCCCCTTTGCGGGACGGGTCGAGACGCTGAACCTTGATGAAGGCGAATTCGTCGCTTTGGGAACCGAAGTAGGTCGTCTCGTTGACATCACGCCGCTGACAGTTGCCATTCAGGTGCCCCAGCAGTCCCTCACACGGCTGTCCGTAGGACAGTCCGCAACGGTGCGCTTTATCACAGGAGAAGAGCGGAACGGTGTGGTCACATTTGTGGGCACATCTGCCGCATCCGAGACCCGCACATTTTTGGCCGAGATCGAAGTTGAGAATGCTGATGGTGCGATCCCCGCAGGTATCTCTGCCGAAGTGATCATTCCGACGGGCGAGACAATGGCACATTTTTTGTCGCCATCCATCGTATCGCTGAACACCGAAGGAGCCTTGGGCGTGAAAACAGTCGACGGCGACAATGTGGTCAAGTTTTTTCCGATTGAGGTTGTCAAAGCGCAGATTGACGGCATTTGGGTGACGGGGTTACCCGAAAGTGTGGACGTAATCACCGTAGGGCAGGGATTTGTAAATGAGGCCGAGACTGTCGCCCCAAGTGCCGGGGAGACAAACTGATGAACAGTATCATTGATTTCGCCTTTTCCCGTTCAAGGGTGGTGGTCATGGCGCTGATTATGATCCTGTCGGTTGGGGCTTACGCCTATATCTCGATCCCCAAAGAGGCCAATCCAGAGGTGCCGCTACCTCTTTTTTACGTTTCTAGCGGTCTTGATGGGATCAGCCCTGCAGATGCAGAGCGGTTGCTGCTGGAACCGATGGAAACGGAATTTGCGTCTATTTCGGGTTTGAAATCCATGAACTCAGACGCAACCGAGGGCTTTGCATCCATTCAATTGGAGTTTGAGGCGGGTGGTGACAACCAAGAAGCCTTAGACAAAGTGCGCGAAGCGTCGGATCGCGCACAAGGGGAACTGCCCGATGATGCCTATGACATTACGATCACAGAAATTAACACAGCCCTTTTCCCGATCATCACAGCGATCCTGTCGGGCCCTGTCCCTGAACGGACCCTCAACAGTCTTGCCGAGCAAATGCAGGAAGAGATCGAAGGCCTGAGCGGTGTTCTTGAGGTAGACATCGGCGGCCAGCGGTTCGAATTTCTGGAAGTTCTGATCGATCCCACAGTGTTCCAGACCTACAACTTGTCGTTCGATGAACTCATTGGACAAATCCAGCGCAACAATCGGCTGATCGCGGCGGGTGCGATTGAAACGGGGTCAGGGCGTATCGTGCTCAAAGTTCCTGGCCTTATCGAAGATCTTGAAGATGTGATGGCTATGCCCGTGAAGGTGCGCGGCAATGCGGTCGTTACTTTTGGCGATGTGGCTACGATCAGGCGCACGTTCGAAGATCCGGACTCCTTCGCCCGTATCAATGGCCAGCCAGCCCTGGCCTTGGAAATCACAAAGCGTTCCGGTGCGAACATAATCGACACAGTGGACGAGGTGAAAGCAGTAGTCGAAGCTCTGCGTGTCGACTGGCCCGATAGCGTTAAGATTACCTATCTGCAAGATCAGTCCAAACAGGTCAAAGACATGCTGAGCGATCTGGAAGCCAACGTCATCGCCGCCGTGATCCTTGTAATGATTGTGATTGTTTTTGCCCTTGGGACGCGGTCGGCAATACTTGTCGGGCTATCGATCCCCGGCGCGTTTCTTGCAGGTGTCGTTGCATTGTGGGCGATGGGCTTTTCGATGAATATCATCGTGCTCTTTGCTCTCATTCTGGTGGTCGGAATGCTGGTCGACGGGGCCATCGTGACCACCGAACTTGCCGATAGAAAATTGCAGGAGGGCGTCGAGCCAAGAGAGGCCTATTCCTTTGCCGCCAAACGCATGGCATGGCCTATTATCGCGTCCACGGCGACAACTCTTTCGGTGTTCTTCCCGCTGCTATTCTGGACGGGCATGGTTGGCGAGTTCATGAAATATCTCCCCATCACCGTGATCCTCACCTTGTCGGCTTCGCTGTTTATGGCGTTGGTATTTATTCCCGTAATGGGCGGATTGATTGGCAAACGTCCTCCGCAGTCAGCTAAGGCGAAGGCGGCGCTCCATGCTGCAGAAATTGGTGACCCACGAGAAATGAGCGGCTTCACAGGCAGGTATGTGCGATTGTTGGAAAAAGCCATTACGCGTCCAGCTGCAACCCTTTTGCTGGCAGTTGCGCTGTTGCTGGGTGGCTTTGGTGCTTATGGGCAGTTCGGGAAAGGCGTCAGCTTTTTCCCATCGATTGAACCTGATTTCATGCAGGTGCAGGTTCGCGCCCGTGATAACTTCTCCATCTTTGAACGTGACGCATTGGTGCGGGCCGTTGAAAAACGCATTCTGGCCTACGAAGAGATTGCCAGCATTTACGCACGATCTGTCATGTCGGCAGGTCAAGGCGATGAGGAAACCATCGGCACGCTCCAGTTGGAGTTAATGCCATGGGATACCCGCCGCACGGCAGCAGAGATTGGCGTCGATATCCGTAAAAGCGTGTCCGACATCGCAGGCATTGACGTGCAGGTGCAAACCGAAAGTGGTGGCCCTACGACTGGCAAGCCTGTGAACCTCCAGATAACAGCCCGCAATCCTGATTTGCAGAACAAAGCTGTTCAACAAATCCGCAACATCATGGATGGCTTGGGTGGCTTTACGGATGTGACAGATACACGTCCTGTTCCCGGCGTCGAAGTATCAATTCTTGTAAACCGGGCAGAGGCTGCTCGTTTTGGTGCTGACGTGAGCTTGCTTGGCCAGGCGGTGCAACTGCTGACCCAAGGTATCACCGTGGCTGACTATCGCCCTGACGATGTGGATGGATCACTCGACATCCGTGTGCGGTTCCCACGTGAAGAACGGACACTGGCAGAACTTGGCAGCCTACGGGTGCCAACCTCGTCTGGTCTGGTCCCGATCTCAAACTTTGTGACGTTTGAACCATCAGATCGCACCGGCGTCATCCGCCGCATTGACGAAAAACGTGTGGCAACGATCGAAGCTAACGTCGCACCAGGTGTGCTGGTCAACGATCAAGTAATTGCCCTCACAGCGGCCTTGGAGAAAGCTGACCTTCCTGAAGGCGTTGCGTTCAGCTTTGCAGGTGAGGCCGAAGATCAGGCCGAAAGCATGATCTTTCTTGTCGGTGCATTCATCACCGCGATCTTCCTGATGTTTGTGATCTTGGTTCTTCAGTTTAACAACTTCTATCAGGCCTTCGTTGTTATGTCGGCCATCATATTTTCCATCGCAGGGGTCCTGCTGGGTTTGATTGTCACGGGCCGTCCCTTTGGGATCGTCATGGGTGGCATTGGTGTCATCGCCTTGGCGGGGATTGTGGTGAACAATAATATCGTGTTGATCGACACCTACAATGATCTGCAACGATCAGGCCAATCTCCACGGGAAGCAGCCCTGCGCACAGGTGCGCAACGTCTGCGTCCCGTGATCTTGACGTCCGTTACAACGGCTTTGGGCCTCATGCCGATGGTGATCGGGGTAAACCTGAACTTCTTCACCCGTGAGATCGTCTATGGCGCACCTTCAACCCAGTGGTGGACAGAACTGTCGTCGGCTATCGCAGGTGGTCTGGTCATTGCGACAATTCTGACGCTGGTAGTAACACCTGCGATGCTGATGCTGGGCGAAAAGCGAAAGTCACGTGGAGTTTCAAAACCTTCACTGGCAGCGGCGGAGTAAGAAACGATCATTCAGGTTTCATTCGAAAGGTAAAAACTTTTGCGGGGCCCGCAAAACGAAAAAAGAACACCTACAGAAATCTATTCCAAAAGCCGTCATAGTTTTTCGGCGGTTCGGTGCCAGCTTCGTGCGCATAGCAGACTACGATGCCCTAAAGCCGCTGAAATGACTCTCGCGTGACGTCAACAATCTTTTATAAAGGCTCCTCCTATGGCCAACAAACCAAAGCTGCATCCCCGCAATCAACACATATGTGGGTACGACTTTGTGCGCTTAGTGGCACAGACACCTGAACTTGAGACGTTCACAATCCGTAACCCGCGCGGGATCACGACGATAGACTTTCAAAATTCGAGTGCTGTCCGTATGCTTAATCGGGCGCTCCTAAAGACGCATTACAACATTGATTTTTGGGATATCCCAACCGGCTATCTATGCCCACCAATTCCTGGCCGTGTAGACTACATCCACTATCTCGCTGATTTGCTTGCTTCCGATAACAACACTGAAATTCCACGTGGTTCGACCATAAAAGCATTGGATATCGGCACCGGAGCGAGCTTAATCTATCCCCTAGTCGGTCAAAGCGAATACGGCTGGCACTTCACTGGTGTCGATATAGACCCTGCCGCAATTCAGTCGGCACAGCAGATCTGCGAAACCAACAAGCTGAAGATTACCCTCAGACACCAAGAGAAACGTGAGAATATCTTTAGAGGTGTGATCACCCCCGATGACATGTTTCACGTTACTCTGTGCAACCCGCCGTTCCATGCCTCCATGGAAAAAGCAACAAAAGGCACCCAGCGCAAGTGGGGTAATCTTGGCAAGGGACAGTCAAAAAACCTCAATTTTGGTGGTCAAAACGCTGAGCTTTGGTGTCCCGGTGGCGAAATAAAATTTATCGCGACAATGGTTGAACAAAGCATGGAATTCGCTGGCCAGTGTCTGTGGTTTACCTCCTTAGTGTCGAAAAAAGACAACCTCCAACCACTCGCCCGAATTCTGAGAAAAGCCAAAGTTGCCGAAAGTAAGGTCGTTGAAATGGCGCAGGGGCAAAAAACCAGTCGTTTCGTCGCGTGGACCTACGTGAAGCAACATGAGCGCTCATTGATTGTAAACGGAGCCATGCCATAGGGTATCCTTACGGAAATTCTGCAATGCAGCTAGGGCCTGTTTTAGCCACGCTGCGGTCTCGCTCGACAGATAACCCAAACCCGTTCGGCGGGATCCTAATTTTGATGCAGACGGGGTAAGCATCATCGACACGCTGATTGTTCGATGCTGTTTTTCTCGCCATGGTGTCAGGTGTCACAGATGGCAGCTCTGGAGTTGGGCGCGGGATTCGGTGTTGAGAGAATTTCAGCCCAGTTCGAGTTCGTCTGTATCATTACCGAAGATAAATATGGTGACGAGTGGAACAAAAACATACTCATTAGAGCATCGCAGTTAAGGGGGGCGAAAGAGGGAGGCAGGATGGGCAAGAAAGCCTCAAGGTGCCGTGCTTTATGGATTTTTTTAAAATTAAATGGTGCCCCCACACGGACTCGAACCGCGGACCTATTGATTACAAATCAATTGCTCTACCAGCTGAGCTATAGGGGCATTGATGGGCCGTTTAATGCCATTACAAAGATCGCGCAAGAGGCTTTTATGCTCCTTTTGCAGGTTTTACAGCTCTGCTACATACAGATAGAGATAAAATAAAACATATGGGCGGCAGATAATGAAATTGGTCCTACACACGGGCGTTCACTTTACCGAAGAAGACCGCATGATGAAGTGCCTTCTGCGCAACGCTGACGACTTTGCGACGAAGGGCGTCATGGTGCCTGGACATGGGAAATACCGTGCTATTCTACGTGATACATTGAATGCCATGGTCAGTGCACCTCCCTCTGAGATGGCCCGTGATGTGTTGGTCGATGCGTTTTTGGACGACACTGAAGCGGACCGGGTGATCCTGTCGGACGCCAACTTCTTTCGTACACCAAAGACCGCTGTGCAGCAGGGCATGTTCTATCCAGCGGCTCCTGTGCGAATGATGCGGATGGCGCAAATTTTCGAACGCGATGAAGTCGAGATATTTATGGGAATTCGCAATCCCGCGACATTGCTTCCGATTCTGCACAGCAAGTCGGAAAATCCTGATCCTGCCTACTTTTGGGGTGGTCGCGATCCGCGCGATGTTTTGTGGTCCGAAACGATTGGTCTGTTGCGCGAAGCGGTCCCTGAAGTACCGATCACCATATGGTGCAACGAGGATACGCCGCTCATCTGGGCGCATATCATTCGCCAGATGGCAGGGCTGCCTGACGATCAAAAGATCATTGGCGGGTTCGATTTGCTCAGCTCGATTATGAGTACCGAGGGCATGAAGCGGTTCCGCGCCTATCTCAAAGATCACCCCATTATGACAGAGCATCAAAAGCGCCGCGCGATTGCTGCGTTTCTGGATAAATATGCCCTTGAGGGCGAGGTGGAAGAAGAGCTGGATATGCCAGGCTGGACCGATGACGTTGTGGACGAGATGACCGAGATCTATGACGAGGATGTAGCAAAAATTGCCGCAATGTCCGGCGTGCGGGTGCTAATGCCGTAATGCACAATTGCCGCCTGTACGCTGCGGGCTACGCGGCAATGCACATATGAAAGAGGCCAGATATGAGCGAATTTGAAGCGGCCTCCAAGGGGGCGAAAATGGATTTTTCCAAAGATATGTCTTATGGTGACTACCTTGGCCTTGATCCCATCCTGAATGCGCAACACCCGCTTTCGGATGCGCACGACGAAATGCTCTTTATCATCCAGCACCAGACTTCCGAATTGTGGATGCGCCTTGCGATTCACGAGCTTGAGGCGGCGCGGCAGGCGATGCAGGGCGGCGAATTGCCTGCTGCCTTTAAGATGCTCTCCCGTGTGGCGCGTATATTCGAGCAGTTGAACAATGCATGGGACGTGTTGCGGACCATGACGCCTAGCGAATACACGGCCTTTCGCCCCAGTCTTGGCAACTCTTCGGGATTTCAATCGCATCAATACCGTTTGGTGGAATTTCTTTTGGGTAACCGGAACGAGTCCTTGATGAAACTGCACAAACATAAGGCAGCGTCCTTTGCTCGTCTCGAAGCAGAACTTGCTCAGCCGAGCCTCTATCAGGTGGCCATTGCGCGGCTGTGTGATCGGTTTGACCATCAGCCGCTCGCTGGAGCGCCGGGCCGCTCGGACTGGAAGGCACAGCAGGCGGTCCAAGACCTTTGGCAGCGTGTTTACGAGGATCCGGGTGCGCATTGGGATTTGTACGAGCTTGCCGAGAAGCTGGTCGACCTAGAGGATTACTTCCGCCGCTGGCGCTTCAACCATGTCACTACTGTTGAGCGGATAATTGGTTTCAAACGCGGCACAGGCGGTACAGCCGGCGTATCCTACCTACGCAAAATGCTCGAAGTGGAGCTGTTTCCCGAATTATGGAATGTCAGAGGAGCGCTTTAAGTGTCCAATATCCTGAGAAAAGATGCATTTATCATCCCCGAGGGGGTGATCTACCTCGATGGTAATTCCCTCGGTCCGCTGCCCAAAGCAGTGGCCGCGCGTGTGCAAAGCATGATTGCAGACGAGTGGGGCGAGATGCTCATTCGCGGCTGGAACGGGGCAGGCTGGATGGACCAGCCAAGCCGCGTGGGCGATCAGGTGGCGCGCATCATTGGCGCACCCAAGGGCACTGTGGTGATGGGGGACACCCTTTCGCTCAAAGTGTTCCAAGCGCTGGCTGCTGCGGTCAAGATCAATCCGACACGTCGCGTGATCCTCAGCGATACAGGCAACTTTCCCTCTGACCTTTACATGGCCGAAGGGCTGGTCGGGTTGCTAGAGCAGGGATACGAGTTGCGCACGGTGGCACCTGAGGAGGTAATGAATGCAGTGGATGAGAGCGTGGCAGTGGTGATGCTCACGCAGATCGACTACCGCACAGGGCGGATGCACGACATGAACGCAGTGACTGCTGCGGTGCAGGCCAAGGGTTCTGTGATGCTCTGGGATTTGGCGCATTCGGCGGGTGCTGTGGAGGTGGACCTCGAAGGCTCCAACTGCGAGTTTGCCATCGGGTGTACCTATAAATACCTTAATGGCGGTCCGGGTGCGCCTGCGTTCATCTATGTGCGCGATGATCTGGTCGAGACGATTGAACCTGCGCTCAGCGGCTGGCTCGGCCACCGCCAGCCCTTTGCCTTTGATCTCAATTACAAGGCAGGGGCAGGGATCGAGCGGATGCGCGTTGGCACACCGCCCGTGATCCAGCTTACCGCACTCGAAGTTGCGATGGAGCTTTGGGACGATGTTGATATGGCAGAGTTACGCGCGGAATCGATAAAGCTTCAGGAACAGTTCATCATGGAGATTGAGCGCGATGTGCCGCAACTAACTTTGGCCAGCCCGCGTGACAGTGCCGTGCGTGGCTCGCAAGTGTCGTTCCAGTTTCATGAGGGCTATGCTGCGATGCAGGCCGTGATTGACCGCGGTGTTATTGGCGACTTCCGTGCACCTGATATCATGCGCTTTGGCTTTACTCCGATGTACCTCGACAGCGCTGATGTGAGCGCTGCCGTGGCGATCATCGCGGATGTGATGAACAATAGTCTTTGGGATCATGATCAGTACAAAGTGCGCTCAAAAGTAACCTGATATCAATGTGATGTAAGGAAAGGCTTATCTTTTAGATTAGCTGCGTTTAAGCAGGGGCGACAGAGCTGCACTTATGGCAAAGAGTGCGGCAGCCATTGTTACAATGCTTGGCCCTGCGGGTGTGTCAAAGGCAAATGCACCCGCCAGCCCGCCAAGGGCTGACAGGGTTCCTACGGCCACGGCAAGCGCTGCCATTGCTTCGGGGGTGCGTGCAAACGGGCGGGCAGCGGCGGCGGGAATGATCAACATCGCCGCGATGAGCAAGGCCCCCACAACTTTGATCGCAACGGCAACTGTTACCGCCAATGCCAGCGTCAGGATCAGTTGTTCGCGGCGTGGTGAAATGCCGCTGGCCGTGGCCAGATCAGGCGATAGAGTCGATGTCAGCAGCGCCTGCCAGCGCCAGACCAGCAGCGCGAGGACCAACCCTGCGCCTGTCCAGATCACCACCAAGTCTTGCACAGTGACTGCCAGAATTTCACCAAACAGATAGCTTTCAAGGTCAACTCTGACCCCCTCGATCAAAGAGACAGCCACCAGCCCCAGCGCAAGTGCGGCATGTGCTAACACGCCCAGCAAGGCATCCGAGTTCACCTGTCGCTCGGACAGGGTCGTGACCAGCAGCGCCATGGCAAGTGCAACGGCCAAAACACCGGCGAAAATCGGTAATTCAGTTGCCAGCGCCAAAGCGACGCCAAGGATTGCAGCATGGCTGGTGGCATCGCCGAAATAGGCCATGCGCCGCCACACCACAAAACAGCCCAGAGGGGCAGCAGCAAGGGCTACGCCCAGACCAGCAAGGGCGGCGCGTAGGATGAAATCGTCCAGCATCAGGAAGCCTCCTCATGGGCGCAATCATGATCGTGATGATCATGGTCATGATCGTGACGGTAAAGCGCCAACGCCCCTTGGGTGCCCGTGCCAAAGAGTGCGCGATATTCGGGCGCATCGGCCACGACCTGTGGCGTCCCTTCGCAGCAGACGTGTCCGTTCAGACAGAGGACGCGGTCTGAGGCGGCCATCACGACATGCAAATCATGGCTCACCATCAGCACGGCACACCCCCGCGCTTGCCGCACCGCTTCGATCTGTTGATAGAACCGGGCAGCACCCGGCTGGTCCAGCCCTTGGGTTGCCTCGTCCAGAATGAGGATATCGGGTGCTTGCAGCAGCGCACGCGCAAGCAGCACCCGTTGAAACTGTCCCCCTGACAGTGCGCCAAGCTGACGTTCCGCCAGCTCTGGCACGCCAGCATCACTCAGCGCTGCAAGCGCCTCGGCCGCAGGCACGCGGGAGGGGAGATTCAGAAACCGCGCCACAGTGAGGGGCAGGGTGCTGTCAATCGACAAAGATTGCGGGACATAGCCGATGCGAAGGCCTTTTGCGCGGGTCACATGCCCTTGTGCTGGAGGAATGGCACCGATCAGGGCACGCAGCAGCGATGACTTGCCCGAGCCGTTGGGTCCGACCACGGTTACAATTTCACCACGTGCAATCGAGATGTTCACATCCCGCAGCACCGTGCGTCCGCCATAAGCAAGGTGCAGACCGTGGGTTTCGATAAGGCTCATTTACGCGCCCTCGTGGACGCAGTCTGGGCATAAGCCTGTCGCCTCCACAACGGTCCGTTCAATTACAAACCCTGCGGCGCGTGCAGCGTCGCCCAAGCGCCCTTTGCTCAGGCCGGTGTCTGCTTCGGCCACGGTCTGGCACGCGCGACAGATGAGGAATGTCGGCGTGTGATCCTCGCCGGGATGCACGCAGGCCGTATAGGCATTCAGTGCTTCGATTTTATGGGCAAACCCCGCCTTCACCAAAAAGTCCAATGCGCGGTAGGCGACCGGGGGTTGGGACCCTAACCCTTCGGACGAAAGCCGCGCCAGCACGTCATAGGCACCAAGGGCGCGATGCTCGGCCAACAAAATCTCGAGCGTGCGGCGGCGCACAGGCGTGAGTCGCAGTCCAAGGGCGGTGCAATGCGCCTCCGCTTGCGCGAGCAGGGTGCTCATACAGGTGCCATGGTCCGCACATTGAAAGCCGATGGGATCGGACATGGGGCTGCTCCACGTAAGGTCAATTTGCATATTGATATGTTATAACATCCGCATTAGCAAGAGGGGGAATCGATCAACTTCAGGAGTTATCATGCGCCAAATGCTTGCCGCCCTTTGCCTTATTGCGCCCCCCGTCGCCGCTGAGGATGCACCGCGTGTCGTAGCGGATATCGCGCCGATCTACTCGCTGGTCACACAGATGATGCGAGGTGCAGGGACACCTTCCCAGATTATTCCGACGGGGGCATCTCCGCATGGGTATGCCATGCGCCCTTCGGAGGCGCGTGCGTTGCGCGATGCTGATTTGGTGGTTTGGGTTGGTCCTGCGCTAACCCATTGGCTCGAAGAGCCGCTGGATACATTGGCAGGGGATGCAGCAAGGCTCACTCTCATGAGCCAGGCAGGCACAAAAACTCTGCCCATGCGAGAGGCGGTCAAGCTGCTCGACGGGGAAGAACATGACCACGATCACGATGACGATCACGAGGGCCACGGCCATGACGGTGATGTTGATCCTCATGGCTGGCTTGCACCTTCCAATGCTGTGCTCTGGGCTGGAGTGATTGCTCAAACGCTAGAGGAGATGGATGCCGCAAATGCAGCAATATACACTGCCAATTGGGAAGATTTCCGTAATGAGATGGCGGATATCGAACAAGAGCTGACCGACAAGCTACGTCCTTACCGTGACACGTCGTTCATCGTGCTGCACGACGCCTTTCACTATTTCGAAGCGACCTTTGGCGTCGAGGCCGATGCCTTCATCGTTCCGGGAGACGGCAGCACTCCGGGCCCAGCGCAGATCAAAGCTTTGCGCGATTACTTGGCCGAAAATCCAGCAACCTGTGCCTTCACCGCACCGCAGGAAAACGACAGCCTGTTGCGTACTGTCATTGAGGGGCAAGGCACACGGATTGCGGTGCTTGACTCAATGGGTGATGGCATCACACCCTATGCCACGCTTATCCGCGAGTTTGCCGATGATATGGTGGCCTGCTTGTCGCAAGGATGAGGCAAATCAGGCATCTTCCAAAGTGAAACCTCTCCTGTTCTTGTTAACAGGAGAGGTTAAGGTCACTTGGTAGATAATTGTATTTTATACCTAAACAGCGATTTTTCCACCGCCTTTTTTCGTAATCACCAAGACCGCTGGACGCGGTGGCATGGCGGGGTCAAAGTCAGGCCAACGGGTCGCAGGATCCTCGAACGTCGAGGCGCGATTGAAGCCCTTAAGGTCTTTTGTTCCGTCCGTACCGGGGTGCTGCACGGCGACAAAAAGCGTCTCCTGATCTTCGGTAAAATAAGGGCCGCACATTTCGCCCCCCACAGGGCAGCGGAAAAACAGCTTGGACGTGCCTCGTGCGTCCCCTTCGGTTTCCACTCCGTAAAGACCATCTGATTTGCCGGTTCTTTTCCAGTTGCGCCCTTGATCGGTGGCGACCCACAGGCGGCCCTGCGCGTCCATTGCGGCGTTATCAGGTGAGCCGAACCAGCCATTCACGGACGT
Source organism: uncultured Sulfitobacter sp. (assembly GCF_947499945.1). Lineage (GTDB taxonomy): Bacteria > Pseudomonadota > Alphaproteobacteria > Rhodobacterales > Rhodobacteraceae > Sulfitobacter. Next base: position 195,486 of record NZ_CANMQD010000003.1, read on the forward strand.
CTCGGGGTTCCAAACGGCGCCAACTTCGGCAACAGCAGGATCACCGCAGCGTACAAGGATCGACCATGTGCCGCGCGGAGCACCGTGATCGCCGCCATCCTCCTTGATCTCGATGATATGGCCAAATCGGTTTTTGTCGCGCGGGTTTGCAGCATTGGTCTGCGCAGTTTTGCGGCGGGAGTTATTAGTGAGCATGAGGTACACCGTGCCATCGCCCCGCGGCTGCGCATCTTCGGGACGGTCCATGGGTGTGGCGCCCAAAAGGTCAGCGGCCAAACGGGTATCGATCATCACGTCCCCTTGATCGAAAAATCCGTTTTCGGCCGTGAGAGGGGCTGCGCCATAAGTAAGCGGTAGCCATGTAATCGTGCCATCCTCATCAAACCGCGCGACATAGAGCGTGCCGTCGCTCAGCAATTTGGAATTGGCAACTCTGTTCGCGCCTACAACACCTTGCGAGACATATTTGTAGATGTAATCAAACCGGTTGTCGTCACCGGAATAGACAACAAGCCGCCCGTCAGCGGCCAATGTTGTCTCGCACCCTTCATGGCGAAAACGCCCCAATGCCGTGTGTTTGATAGGCTTTGAGTCAGGATCACGCGGGTCCACCTCCACGATCCAGCCAAATCGGTTCGGCTCGTTAGGTTCGGCGTCGATGTTAAAGCGGTCGTGGGTTGTTCCCCATGCGTACCACATGCCTGGCACGCCGTAGCGTTTGTGGCGCTCGACCTCTTTCTCGCTCAGAGAGGAGAGGTCAATCTTGCCTTCTGCGTCCCGCTTGGATGTCCAGAAATAACCGTGAAAATTCTCCTCCGCCATAAGGTATGTCCCCCAAGGAGTCATGCCGCCTGCGCAGTTGTTGAGCGTGCCGATGATGGTCATCCCCTCGGGGTCGGCATTTGTCTGCATGCGAGGGTGGCCTGCGGCGGGGCCGTCGATGGTCATCGCTGTATTGAGCGGCGTGATGCGGCGATTGCGCGGGCTGGTGCGGTCGACGCGCCATGCGCCTGTTGTTTCCTTTTCGATCTCCACGACAGTACCGCCGTGGGCGGCCATCTCGATATCAATCAACTCGGACGTCATGCCTGCAAACCCCGCACTGTCCTGACGGCCCAATGCGGGGAACATGACCTCCTCGTTGGTGTATTCGTGGTTCACGCAGAGCATCCCGCGCGTGCCAGTGTCGTTCAGTGGCGTGAAACCCACGTAGTCATTGTTATAGCCAAACTGCTGGAGTTGGGCGGCGGCGCTCTGGTTCATCACGTCAAATTCCGGTGCGTCTGACGTAATCGGATCCCCCCACCGCAACAGGATTTCGGCGTCATATCCCTCGGCCACATGGTGCATGGTGTCGTTGCCCCACTGAAGCTCGGTAAAGTTATAGCGCGAGGAAGTGCTCGCTGCCGCTTGTTTAGGGGCCATCAACGCCGAAGTGCCGAAAAGGGCGGTGGTTGTGGTCACAGCCAACGCTCCGCGGAACACCTCGCGGCGCGAATAGCGTGCGGCGATCACTTCCCCGATGGTGCGGGTCAGGTTAGGATTTGTAGGGATGTCATCAAAGGCCTCATAGGCCTCGGCCTTATTACCGATGGCGGGATCGTTCAGGATATCGGCACGGTTCATAGGGTGCTCCAACAGTGTATTTCGGTTGCCTGTGGTATGGGCTGTTCTGTCACAAATCTGTAACGGCTCAGTGAAGGTTTTGCGACATGTGCAACTTTATCCAACCTGAGTCTGATTACGTCTTGGACAAATGCAGCGCCACAAAAACGCTCTCTGGGTCCGAGGCGTAGTCGCCAAAAGGAGGACAATAGACAAAACCTGACCGTTCATAAAGACGTCGTGCCGCAGCAGAAGCATCACGGCTGCCTGTCTCTAGAAAAAGTGTTGTGACGCCCTCGGCTTGCGCTTTGTCTATGATGTACCCAAGCAGGGCCGCGCCGACACCGCGCCCGCGTCCCGCCTCAAGGACATGCATTGATTTTATCTCGGCAGTTGTAGCTGACAACTTCATTATGCCCAGCATGCCAAGGCATGAATCGCCTTCCCACGGCGCAAAGAGCGCCACCTCAATGGCGATATGATCATCTGCGCTCAGATGATGATTGCTCTCGGCGGGATATGCGGCTTCGCCATAGGAGATATGAGTATTTATCAGATGCCGAATTGCCGGCTCGTTCAGATCAGCTGCTTGGATGTTCAGTGTCAAATACTGTCCTCTCGTGGTCAAAAAAAGGATCGGGTATCTCGCCGTTAGGTCAAACGACTTCAGCCTCCTGCACCGGATCAGACCCCCTTGAAAATCTCCTATGCAAATTTACTGAGCAGATCAGGGATGTGTTTGCGGAATTTGAAGAACCCGGCTGTGGCCAGCGGCCAAGCGGCGGTATCGATTTCGCGGCGGACTTCGGTGATGGGGGTATCGCCTGACTTGCGCCAGCGGCGCAAAACGCTTCGCATGGCCCCAACGGGAGCATGGGGGGCGATAATATGGTCAAGCTGATGCGCAGCAGCCCAATCGGCAAGGGACGCGTCGTTCTCCAACACAACGGCATCGGGCGACACATCGCGCAAAAGGGCAGTCCGAAACTCGGCGACCATGGGGGACATTTGCCACGGACTTTGCGCCGCTGTGGCATCAAAATAGGCGGTGGTAACGGGCGTGATCCCAAGCGTATCATGAAAAGGTGCCATGATATCATCAGAATGGAGAACCAGCCCCACGCGGTCGGCAGGGGCGCCGCTATAGGGGGGCAGCTCAGAAATTGGCTGGCGCTCGGGCGCTGATGGGGCGCTGATGGGTTGGGCCTCAGCGGCGAGGCCCTGCACGCCCACAAATCGCCCGTCTGTGAACTTGGCGATATTGGACGGATCAGCGAGATAGGTCTTTCCTTGCGTTTGAATGCCTGCGACCCAGCGCCAGCTAAGCGTGTTGACCGCCGCATCACCGTCGAGCAGGTGGCGCAAGAAGAAATCAGCGCCCAATTGCCAAGGCAGCTTCAGCGTGAATATCCAGATAGACGCGAACCACATTCGCGCATGGTTGTGCAGATACCCAGTCTGGACCAATTCCTGCGCCCAATGGTCAAAGGGTTTGATCCCAGTCTGGCCCAGACATGCGGCCTCCCAGCGCTGGCGCAACCCGCTTTGGGTTTGCACCTCGTTGTGCAGCCGCGTCAGATCATCGCGGTAGGCGGTCCAAACAGCGGGACGCTGCTCCATCCATCCTTTCCAATAGGTGCGCCACCAGACCTCGGCGATAAATTTGTCAGCCTCACGCGCGGTTACCTCGTCCAACACGGCACGGCAGACATCCCCTTCGTCCAGTACCTTCATCCGCAGATAGGGCGACAGGGTCGATACATGGCTATGCGCCCCTGCGCCCATATCAAAATTGCGCTTTTGCGCATAGTTTGCGCCTGCATGGGGGGCGAAATCGGCCAACCGCATGTGGGCGGTGGCGGCGTTTGGCGGGAAGGGGGTGTGCTCATTACTCATCCATGGCGAGATAGGCCAGTACCGCGTCAGATCAACCAGCAGCGTTATCAGGCCCAGCCCCCCTTGAAGCTCCCCGTTGGCAAGACTAATCTTGTGGTAACGCTTGTTCGGGTATGGTCCCGCACAACCCCATTTGAAGGCAGAGCATATGCAAGATCCCGTCGAGACATACATGAACCTCGTTCCCATGGTTGTGGAACAGACAGCACGCGGCGAGCGCGCCTATGATATCTTCTCGCGCCTGCTCAAAGAGCGGATTGTATTCATCAACGGCCCGATCCACAGCGGCATGAGCCATCTGGTTGTGGCGCAGTTGTTGCACCTCGAGTCCGAGAATCCCTCCAAAGAAATCAGCATGTACATCAACTCACCCGGTGGTGAGGTGTCGGCGGGACTCTCGATCTATGATACGATGCAGTACATCCGGCCCAAGGTGTCCACCCTGATTTGCGGCATGGCGGCTTCGATGGGGTCGGTTATCGCAATCGGTGGCGAGAAGGGGATGCGTTTCGCGCTGCCCAACTCCGAAGTGATGGTGCACCAGCCTTCCGGCGGCTCGCAGGGTAAGGCCTCCGATATCCTGATCTCTGCACGTCATATCGAGAAAACGCGCGAGCGGATGTACCAGCTTTATGTACAGCACTCGGGTCAAGATTATGACACCGTGCAAAAAGCCATGGACCGCGACACGTGGATGACACCCGATGAGGCCAAAGATTGGGGCCACATCGACGAAATCGTCGCAAACCGCGGCAAAGAAGATGACAAAGACGCACCCAAGCCCAAGAAGGGCAAGTAAGCCACAACGCCGCACTCCTCGGTTTATGCGATTGCAGGACCGGGGAGCGTGACTTAGAGTTGTACCCAATTCGATTTGTGCCACCCATTCGCGGGTGGCAACCCCAAGCATCAGACCTGAAAGGGCTCACATGGCCAATTCAACCAGCGGCGACAGCAAAAACACCCTCTATTGCAGCTTCTGCGGCAAGAGCCAGCATGAAGTGCGCAAGTTGATTGCAGGGCCGACCGTTTTCATCTGCGATGAATGCGTCGAGCTGTGCATGGATATTATTCGTGAAGAAACAAAGGCTTCGGGCCTCAAGGCAACAGACGGTGTGCCAACGCCCAAAGACATCTGCGAAGTGCTTGATGACTATGTCATTGGTCAAGCGATGGCGAAGCGGGTTTTGTCTGTGGCTGTGCACAACCACTACAAACGTCTGAACCACGCCCAAAAAGGCGGCGATATCGAGTTGGCGAAATCCAATATTCTGCTGATGGGCCCAACGGGCTGTGGTAAGACATTGCTTGCGCAGACTTTGGCGCGGATTTTGGATGTGCCGTTCACGATGGCGGATGCGACCACACTGACCGAAGCGGGTTATGTGGGCGAGGACGTCGAGAACATCATCCTCAAACTGCTTCAGGCCTCCGAATACAACGTTGAGCGTGCGCAGCGCGGCATCGTTTATATCGACGAAGTAGATAAAATTACGCGTAAATCGGAAAACCCCTCCATCACCCGTGACGTATCGGGCGAGGGCGTGCAGCAAGCATTGCTCAAGCTGATGGAAGGCACCGTAGCTTCTGTTCCGCCACAGGGCGGTCGCAAGCATCCACAGCAGGAATTCCTGCAAGTGGATACAACCAACATATTGTTCATCTGTGGTGGTGCATTTGCTGGTCTGGATAAGATCATCGCTGCACGCGGCAAAGGGTCGGCGATGGGCTTTGGTGCGGATGTGCGCGACCAGGATGCGCGTGGCATTGGTGAGATTTTCACCGATTTGGAGCCCGAGGACCTGCTTAAGTTTGGTCTGATCCCTGAATTCGTGGGGCGTTTGCCGGTTCTTGCGACGCTGGAAGACCTCGACGAAGACGCGCTCGTAACGATCCTGACCCAGCCAAAGAACGCGTTGGTCAAGCAATACCAGCGCCTGTTCGAGTTGGAAGACACGCAGTTGACCTTCACCGAAGACGCGCTTGCTGCGATTGCGAAACGTGCAATTGACCGCAAGACAGGTGCACGTGGTTTGCGGTCCATACTTGAGGAAATCTTGCTGGATACGATGTTTGACCTGCCCGGTATGGACAGCGTGACCGAAGTGGTTGTGAACGAAGAGGCCGTTATGTCGGATGCAAAGCCGCTGATGATCCACGCCGAAGCAGAGAAAGAGCCTGCGACAGCAGGCTGATCTGTGAAGTAACTGAATACAAAGGGGCAGGCCGTATGGTCTGCCCCTTTGGCGTTAAAGGAGACTGACATGAAACGTGTTCATTCTGGTGGAGAATTCGAGGCGAAGATTGGCTATTGTCGCGCTGTTATTGCAGGGGGCTTTGTACATGTGGCTGGAACCTGCGGGCAGGGTAATGATGTCACTGCCCAATGCCGCGATGCCCTGAGGATTATCGAAAACGCATTGATCGAGGCAGGGTCCAGTATGGCGAAAGTGGTACGCGTAACATACATGCTGCCTGACCGTGCCGAGTTCGAGCCATGCTGGCCCATCCTGGCAGAGGCATTTGGCGAGAACCCGCCTGCTGCGACGATGATCGAGTGCGGTTTGATTGATCCAAAATTTCGGATCGAGATTGAAGTGACTGCATTTGTTGGATAAATGAAGACCGCTTTGTCATTTATGTGTGCTGCCCTCACAATGCTGGCGCATTGCTCTCGTGAAACGGGAGAGCAGTTCGCAAGGGCGTTATGGCCTGAGTTGATGTTCGAAGACGTTATTGCATCCAAAATGCGCCACCGCGGGGGGCATGGCTGTACCTATGTTGTCCTGACTTTGCCCGATAACCCTGTGATGGAGCCGCCAAAAACTGTCCCACAATGGATGCGCACAAGGGTCGAAAATTCAGGGGAATGGCGCATGACGTCCTATCACCGCGCATTGAAAGAGACTGAAATGCACTATTGCCTTCATGGCAACCCTGACAAAATTGATGGCGCGGGGATGGAGGGATTTGGAATTGAATTTGCAGCCATTCTGAAACGCGAAGGGGCATGGTGGATTTCTTATGCCAGCGGTGTTGACCACGTCTTGATGATCTATGCCCCAGATGCGCGGCGCGCTTTGCATGTGCGCTTGGGTGATTAGGCGTGTTTTGTCTAATTGCACGGTCACGTCACTGGACCTGCGCCCCAGGATAGGCCATATCAGAGCTAACGATTACAGGAGTCTCCCATGGGTATTGTAAGCAAAATCTTGAGCGCGTTCACATGGTGGAACGGTCAAACGCTGAACACACAGTTTTTCACGTGGCGGAAAGGTGAGAAAGTAGGCGATGATGCACAGGGCAACGTCTACTACCGCAATGCCGACGACAGCAAACGCTGGGTAATTTTCAACGGTGAAGTTGAAGCGACCCGCATCAATCCTGATTGGCACGGTTGGATCCACCGCACCTATGACGAGCCGCCGACAGATAAGCCGCTGATCCACAAAGAGTGGGAGAAGCCGCATCAGGAGAATCTGACGGGGACTATACTCGCCTATGCGCCGAGCGGTTCAATACGGCGTGAAAAACCTGCAGATCGCGGCGACTACGAGGCGTGGACGCCCGAGTGATCCGCGCTTTTTCTTTGATATTGGCGCTGTGTGCCACCACGGCTTCGGCAGAACCGACCAGCAACGGAAACGGTGCAATCTTACGTGCGTTGGACAAGACGTCTGGCACAACTGTCGATATTTCCATCGCCAACGGGCAAGTGGCTCGCATAGGGCGTCTGCAGATTGTACTCAATGAATGCCGCTATCCAGAAGGGAATCCATCAGGCGATGCGTATGCCGCGATGGAAATCTCCGAAATAGGCCGCGCAGGCACGGTGTTTACAGGATGGATGATCGCCTCTGCACCAGCGCTGAATGCGATGGAGCATCCTCGCTACGATATCTGGGTCATGCGCTGTATCACGTCCTGAGGGCCCGCCTCTGGCGCAGTTCTAAAGGATGCAGGCCGATCGCGTGCATGCGCCAGTTGCGCATGATATTGGGCGCGGGTGATCTCAACGGCGCCCAGCGAGGATAGATGGTCCGTGATAAATTGGGTGTCGAACAGCAAGAATCCGCCCTGTTTTAAACGATCTACCAAACAGGCTAGGGCGATCTTTGATGCATTGGTACGCCGCGAGAACATGCTTTCGCCAAAAAACGCAGCACCCAAAACAACGCCATAGACCCCCCCGACAAGCGCTTCTCCTTCCCAGACCTCCAGAGAATGAGCATGGCCGTCTTCAAACAAGGCGGAGTAGAGGCTGCGGATTTCTGCGTTGATCCACGTGTCTTCACGGTCTGCACAACCATCAACAACGCCTTCAAAGTTGCGGTCAATGGTAACGCTCCACGTGCTGCGCTGCATGGCGCGGCGCAACGAGCGGGAAATGTGGAACCCGTCCAATGGCATGACGCCACGCTTGCGCGGATCGACCCAAAAGATTTCCGGGTCGTCCCGCGCTTCGCTCATAGGGAAAATGCCGACGCGGTAGCCGTGTAGCAAAAGCTCCGGTGTCAGGTCGGACATGGTATTCAGGCTTCGCCGAGATTTGTTTCCAGCCAACGCTCAAGCCAGTGGATATTGTATCCGCCCGTATGAATGTCTTTTTCCTGCAAAAGCGCGTGGAAGAGCGGCACAGTGGTATCCACACCGTCCACGATCAACTCACCCAATGCACGGTTCAGACGTGCAAGCGCTTCGGGGCGGTCGCGGCCATGTACGATGAGTTTACCGATCAAGCTGTCGTAATAGGGCGGGATTTTATAGCCATCATAGAGGGCGCTATCCATCCGCACACCAAGGCCACCGGGCGCATGGTATTGCGTGATTTTCCCTGGACAGGGCGAGAAATTAGGTAGTTTTTCGGCGTTGATGCGTACTTCGATGGCGTGACCGTTGATGGTCAGGCTCTCTTGGGTAAACGACATATCAAGGCCTGCCGCTACGCGAATTTGCTCACGTACCAGATCGACGCCAAAGATGGCTTCAGTCACAGGGTGTTCGACCTGCAAACGGGTGTTCATCTCGATGAAATAGAACTCGCCATTCTCGTAGAGGAACTCGATCGTCCCTGCACCAATGTAGTTGATGTTGGCACAGGCGTCCGCACAGACTTTACCGATCCGCGCGCGCTCCTCGGGGGTGATTGTAGGGCCGGGGGCCTCTTCGAATACTTTCTGGTGGCGGCGCTGGAGCGAGCAGTCGCGCTCTCCCAGATGTACAGCGCGGCCTTTGCCATCGCCAAAGACCTGAATTTCGATATGACGCGGCGTGGTGAGGTATTTCTCGATATAGACTTCGTCGTTACCGAAGTTGGATTTGCCTTCGGCGCGCGCAGTCTGGAACGCACTCTCCATGTCCTTTGCGGTTTGCGCCACCTTCATGCCCTTACCACCACCACCAGCAGTCGCTTTGATGATAACGGGGTAGCCGACTTCTTCACCAATGCGCTTCGCATCCTCAAGCGTGGCAACACCACCTTCTGAGCCAGGCACGCAAGGCACGCCAAGCGCTTTCATCGTATCCTTGGCCGTGATCTTGTCGCCCATAATGCGGATATGCTCGGCTGTGGGGCCGATGAAGGTCAGGCCGTGATCCTCAAGAATCTGAACAAAGCCTGCGTTTTCGGAAAGGAAGCCATATCCGGGGTGGATCGCTTCGGCACCGGTGATTTCACAGGCCGCAACAATGGCAGGGATGCTGAGGTAAGATTGCTGAGACGACGGTGGGCCGATGCACACACTCTCGTCCGCCATACGCACATGCATGGCGTCGCTGTCAGCCGTAGAATGTACGGCAACAGAGGCAATGCCCATTTCACGTGCCGCACGGATCACACGCAGGGCAATCTCGCCGCGGTTGGCGATGAGGATTTTCTTGAACATGGGCTGTCCTCCTTATTCGAGGATGACGAGTGGAGCGCCAAACTCGACGGCGGCCCCGTCTTCGACCAAAATACGTTTCACTGTGCCACCGCGCGGGGCGGGGATGTGGTTCATGGTTTTCATCGCTTCAACGATGAGTAGGGTGTCGCCTTCGGATACTTTGGACCCGACAGTGATGAATGCAGGTGCGCCCGGCTCTGGGGAGGTGTAGACCGTTCCAACCATCGGCGAGGATACAGCACCCGGATCGGCAGCAGGATCAGCGGCAGCTTCAACACTGGCGGCAGGCGCGGCAGCAGGTGCAGCGGCAGCCATAGCGGGGGCTGTTGCCTGTACGGTCTGGGGGGCCATTATCTGTTGCGGGGGCTTGCGCGAGACACGGACATTCAGGCTGTCATCCTCGGCATAGTCGCGTTTGACTTGCAATTCGGTGAGATCGTTTTCGTTGAGCAATTCTGCCAATGCGCGAATAAATGCGACATCTGAATCGTGTGTGTTCTTTGTCATAGGGTTCCCCGACCGTTGCGAAGGGGCGCGTCTCTGCGCGCCTGTTTGGAGCGCTTATATGTCATGGACAGTAGCATGGAAAGGCGCGACTTTACCCTAATGAATTGCGGCAGGGGGTACATAGATGAACGTGGCACATTGGCTGGCGCGGCGCAGTGCGGGTGATCCGGCGCGACCAGCGTTTTATTATGACGCGGAATTGGTTTGTGACTACGGCACCCTTCATTTAAACGCCCGACGGGTCGCAGCAGGTCTTTGTGCGCGCGGGATCGTTGCTGGTGACCGTGTCGCAATTTTTATGGATAACCATCCCGACTGGCTGCTTGGTCTGTATGGGATACTTTATATGGGGGCGGTGGCTGTTCCGATCAATGCAAAGCTTCATGCGCGTGAGGCAGAGTTCATTCTTCTAGATAGCGGTGCCGCGCTGTGTCTCACGGATTTGGAACACCATAGCGTGCTTAAGTCAGCGAATGTTGCCTGTGAGTGTAGCCAACCGCGCGGCCTGTGGGGCAAAGACCTTATGGAAATTACGCCCCGCGGGCCTGATGATATCGCATGGCTGTTCTATACCTCTGGTACGACAGGCAGACCGAAAGGGGTGATGATCACGCATGGCATGTTGCAGGCAATGTCGCTGAGCTATGCCGTGGATGTGGACACTGTGAGCGCACAGGACGCCGCAATTTATGCCGCCCCGTTGAGCCATGGGGCGGGGCTGTACAACTTTATTCACGTTCAGGCAGGGGCGCGGCATGTTTTCCCAGCTTCGGGTGGTTTTAACGAGGCCGAGATCCTTGATCTTGCCGCGCATTACGGGCGTTGTCATATGTTCGCGGCACCGACCATGGTCACCCGACTGACCGCTTTTGCCAAAGCGGCTGGACGCCACGGCGAGGGGTTGCGCACGGTCGTTTATGCCGGTGGGCCCATGTACACGGCGGATATTATCGCTGCGGTGGATCAATTCGGGCCTGTGTTCGTACAAATTTACGGGCAGGGGGAATGTCCCATGGCGATCACAGCCCTGTCGCGCCGCGATGTGGCCGATCGCACTCATCGTGATTGGGAGGCGCGCCTTGGCTCTGTCGGGCGTGCGCAATCGGTAGTTGAGGTGCGGATTGATGGTGTTAAAAATTCAGACGAAAGCGGTGAGATCATGGTGCGCGGCGCCCCCGTGATGCCCGGCTATTGGAAGAATACAGAAGCAACGGAACAGACTTTGAAAGAGGGCTGGCTCAAAACGGGTGATATCGGACATCTGGACGCAGCGGGATATTTGACACTCCAAGACCGTTCAAAGGATTTAATCATCACCGGCGGATCTAATGTCTATCCACGCGAGGTGGAGGAGGTGCTGCTGCGACATCCTGAGATATTGGAGGCTTCGGTGGTCGGAAGCAAGCATGACGACTGGGGTGAAGAGGTCGTTGCTTTTGTTGTGGGGGATGCACCTCGGGCGGCATTGGATGCGTTGTGTCTAGAAAATATTGCACGGTTCAAGCGACCCAAGCGATATATCCGCGTTCTGGAGCTGCCTAAAAACAACTACGGAAAAGTGCTTAAGACAGAACTACGCAAGATGTTGGAAGCGCAGTCGGAATAGCCGCCCGCCCTTAAGGGCAGGCGGCTGGATTTGGTTTAGCCGACAACAAAAATGTCGTCGGACAAGCCAAAGGCAAACTCATCGAGATCGGCGATAGTCACATTGTTCACCGTGAGCACGGAGCCATGTTCGATCGTGCCGTCAAACGAGAAGCTGTTGAAAATTGCGCTGAGGTCGATGATCGCGTCACCTCCTGTGAACACAGTGTTGTCCATGATGTCAGCATAGGTCAGGAAGCCATCCCCGAAGAAGACCTGTATATCGATGCGGTCCCCTGCGCTGAAGTCCCTGATTTCATCTTGCTCTGTGTTGCCGCTAAAGACAAATACGTCTGCCCCATCTCCGCCGATGAGGAGATCACGGCCTTGACCACCTTCCATTGTGTCATTGCCCTTACCGCCAGCAAGTCGGTCATGGCCTGCACCACCGTCCATGCGGTCATTGCCGTTGCCGCCTGCCAATTGGTCATTGCCTTGGCCACCGAACATCAGGTCATCGTTATTGCCGCCCGACAAACGGTCATTGTTGTCGCCACCGTCAATAAAGTCGTTGCCAGCACCCCCAGCAATTTTATCGTTACCCGCTCCGCCAAACAGGGCGTCATTGCCGTTCTGACCGTTCAGTACGTCGCGCCCGCCATTGCCCAGCAGGCGATCATCATCAGCGCCACCAAAGAACTTATCGTCTGAAGCGCCACCGGTCATCGTATCGTCGCCCGCTCCACCGCGCACATCGCCAGCCGAGCCTGCGCCGCCGTCGATATCACGCACGTCGATTAGAAATTCATCGCCAAAGCCACCATCAAAAAAGCCGCCGACTGTATACGTGTCATTGCCAGACCCAAGGTTGATGTTGGCCATAATCCCCGTATTCAAAACGGTATCATCGCCACTGCCCATATTGACACCACCCGTGATTGTACCCGCAGTTGTTGGCCCGCCATCAAGGCCTGCGATAATCTGGTTTGTCAGGAGATCTTTGCCGTTTCCGGTGTTGATCTGGCCACGGATTGTACCTGAGTTGAAAATGGTGTCCCAGGCATTGCCCAAACGAATAGAGCCGAAAATGTCCCCATCGTTTGTGATATTGCGGCCACTGTTGCCAGTCAGATCAATGGCATATTGGCTGCCTGCCGCTTTGGAGACTGTGCCAAAGGTTGTGTTTGTAAATGTGATGCCTTCGTCAGAATTGGCAGTCACTGGTCCGATAATTGCACCAAAGTTGGTAACAGCTCCGCCAAATACAGAAAAATCGAGCCCGGCAAGGGTCTCGCCAAAGGCGTTAGCGCCTTCGAATGAATTGGTCGCTTCGTTGAATGTAATCGGCATATTTATTCCCCAGGAAAATTCTTGCCCAACTTACGCCTTAATTTTGCCATGACATAGTACAATTAACATTTGTTTCCGAGATAGGAACAATGAACCATCGCGCCGCAAACTGGGGCCCTAAAAACGAAAAACCCCGCATCATGCGGGGTAATTCAGGTCGTTTTAGTAAGCCGAATCAGATTGCCAAGTATTCGGCGCGCAGGGCCTCGTTCTCAAGAACCTCCTGTGCGGTACCGTCAAAGACCACACCGCCAGTATCCAGAATCACCGCACGGTCCGCCAGTTTGAGCGCACGAACCGCGTTCTGCTCTACGAGAATGGTGGTGATGCCTTGGGCCTTGATGATGGACAGCGTCTTTTCGATTTCGTCCACGATAACAGGAGCCAGACCCTCATAAGGCTCATCCAGCAACAGCACTTTGATGTCGCGGCACAGCGCGCGGGCAATCGCGAGCATCTGCTGCTCCCCTCCCGATAGTGTTGTGCCTTCTTGCTTCTTACGCTCGCCCAAGCGGGGGAATAGCTCGTACACACGCTCAAGCGACCAGCCGATAGGCGGCGCGATTTGCGCAAGCTTGAGGTTTTCCTCAACGGTCAGGCCAGCGATGATGCGGCGGTCTTCGGGCACAAGGGCCAGACCGGCAGCGGAGGCCTCATAGCTTTTCATCAGGTGTAGCGGCTTATGGTCAAGCCAGACTTCGCCGTGGGTCAGCTGTGGGTCGCCAATCTGCGCAATTGTGCGCAGAGTGGAGGTTTTGCCCGCACCATTACGGCCCAGAAGTGCGAGGATTTCGCCCTCATGCACGTTAAAGCTGACGCCTTGTACGATATAGCTTTCGCCGTAGGAGGCGTGGATGTCCCAAACCGACAGGAAGGCAGGAGCCGATGACGCGTGGTTTGCGTTTTTGTTCAGTGTTTCAGTGGTCATATTATTTGTCCTTTGGATGCGAGGGGCAGGGGGGCTTAAACTTCCTGCGTCTCTCCCAGATAGGCTTCTTTGACTTTTGGATGGCCCTTGATGTTGTCGGGCGTGTCCTCAACCAATGGCGTCCCTTGTGCCAGCACGGTGATCCGCTCGGCCAGAGAGAAGACAACGTGCATGTCATGCTCGATGATGGCGATTGTAATGTCGCGCTCTTCCTTGATCTGCTTCAAAAGGTCGATTGTGTTGTTGGTGTCGGCACGCGCCATACCCGCTGTCGGCTCGTCCAGTAGCAGCAAACGCGGCTCTTGGCTCAGGCACATTGCGATCTCAAGACGGCGCTTGTCCCCGCGAGACATGCTTGAGCCATGCATATCGCGTTTGTCATAGAGGTTCATGTCGTGGAGCATCTTCTTAGCTTTCTCCACCACGTCCTGCTCATTGTCGATGCTGCCGATGGCATGCATGCTGAACCCGCCATCGCGTTTGGCAAAGCAGGGGATCAGCATATTTTCCATAACGCTCAGATCACCGAAGATTTCGGGTGTCTGGAACACGCGGGAAATGCCCATCTGGTTGATCTCGTACGGCTTGCGCCCAAGAACCGATTGGCCGTCAAACATGACAGAGCCTGTGTCGGGGATCAGTTTGCCCACCAGAACGTTGAGCAGGGTGGATTTACCGGCCCCGTTCGGGCCGATAATTGCATGTACCGTGTTCTCTGCGATGCTGAGGTTCACGTCCCCCAGTGCTTGCAGGCCGCCGAAGCGCTTGTTCACGTTTTTGACTTCGAGAATACCCATGTCGTGCGCTCCTTATTCAGCAGGTGTGGTTTTGCCGTCAGGCGATTTCGGATCGGTTTTCTTGCGGCGGAAGAGGTTTCCGATGCGTTGACCGCCCTCGACCAGACCACCGGGCAGGAAGATCACAACCAGCATGAACATCAGACCCAGCATCAGGTGCCAGCCTTTGCCCACGAAGGGGTAGATCAGCGTTACCAGCAGGTCCTCGATGCCATCAGGCATGAAGGCGAACCACTGCTCCAGAACCGTCTTGTTGATCTTGGAGACGATGTTTTCCATGTATTTGATGAGACCCGCGCCCAAAACCGGACCGATCAGCGTGCCAGCACCGCCGAGGATTGTCATGATCACAACTTCGCCCGATGCAGTCCAGAACATGCGCTCGGCTCCCACTTGGGTGTCCATCGCAACCAGCAGACCGCCGGCCAGACCTGCATACATGCCAGAGATAACAAAAGCGGCAAGTGTATAGGGTTTGGAGTTCAGACCAGTATAGTTCATGCGTTGCTGGTTTGACTTCACAGCACGCAGCATCATGCCAAAAGGTGAGCGGAAGATGCGGATCGACAGGTAGAAGGCGATCAGCATGATGAAGGCTGCGATGTAGTAGCCCGCGTTGAAGGTGAACACCCAGTCGCCGATGCTCAGCTCTGTGCTGGATTTCATACTCAAGCCGAACAGGTTGGCCTGAGGTGTTTGGCCATCTGTAAGCGCGCCGTCGAGGATGCGCGGATCGGTGTATTTGGGTTGAAGGCCGGTTTCGCCACCAGTAACGGGGGTCAGAACCGAGTAGGCCAGCGCATATGACATTTGCGCAAAGGCCAGTGTCAGGATCGAGAAGTAGATGCCCGAGCGGCGTAGCGAGATCCAGCCCACGAAGAGCGAGAAGAGGCCAGCTACGATCACAGAGACGATGATTGCGGGGATCACGTTCATCGTAAGCAGTTTCATCATCCAGATCGCAGCGTAGGATCCGACACCCAGAAAGGCGGCGTGTCCAAAGCTGAGGTAGCCGGTGAGGCCGAACAGTATGTTGAAGCCGATGGCGAAGATACCGAAGATCACCAGACGCTGCATCAGGTCTGGGTAGCCAGCATTGAACTGCGCCATGCCTGAGCTTTCAGGGAAAGGGTTTAGGATGATGGGGGCCAATAGGCAAAGGATAAGAACAATCCCAAGCAAACCAGCGTCGCGTTTTGTAAGTCCCAGCATGTTCTTAGTCCTCCATCACGCCGGCACGGCCAAGAAGGCCACGGGGACGTGTCAGCAAAATGATGATCGCAACAAGGTAGATAATGATTTGGTTGATGCCTGGAATGATCTCCAGCACACCCGCCATCGAAGCAAAGCTTTCAACGATGCCCAGCAGGAAGCCCGCCAGTACAGCACCGGGCAGGGAGCCCATGCCGCCGACAACCACCACAACAAAGCTCAGAACCAGAAAGTCCATGCCCATGTTATAGTTGGGCGAGTTGATGGGTGCGTACATCGCACCTGCCATCCCCGTGACCGCCGCAGCAATGCCGAACATGATGGTAAAGCGTTTGTCGATGTTGATGCCCAGCAAGCCTACAGTTTCACGGTCTGCCATACCGGCGCGCACAACCATCCCGAAGGTGGTGAACTGCAAGAAGGCGAATACCGCGCCGATAACCACGGCCGCAAAGCAGAAGTAGATCAGGCGCCAGTAGGGGTAGATGATCGTATTGGGGTCAAACCCGAGCATTGACCCAAAGTCGAACGAGCCTGCAAAGACAGCAGGTGCGGGCGTTGGGTAGGGGTTTGCGCCGTAGAAATACTTGATCAACTCACCCAGAACAATCGCAAGACCAAAGGTCACAAGGATCTGGTCAGCGTGAGGGCGGTTATAGAAGTGCTTGATCAGGCCACGCTCCATGATGGTGCCGATGGCGATCATCACGGGGATTGTGAACAAAATGGATAATGGCACGGCCCAGTCAATCATCCACGCCCCTGTCGTTTCGCCAAACCATTGGTTCACGTACATGATGTCGTCGAATTTGGGATTGCCGAGGAAGTCGGTGCCCGTTGGCTCTGTCGCCTTATGGCTCAGCGTCAGAATTTTTGAAAAAGTCACAGCGCAGAATGCACCGATCATGAACAGAGCACCGTGGGCGAAGTTTACCACGCCCAATGTGCCGAAAATAAGTGTCAGGCCCAGAGCGATCAGCGCGTAGGCCGATCCTTTGTCTAGTCCGTTTAGAATCTGAAGGAGAATTGCGTCCATGGTCTGTCCCATCTGTCACAAGTGCCATGCGCCCAGCCTGAAGTCGGGGGCGTTTGGTCGGTTTGCGGGCTGTTGGTGCTTGAATAAAGGAGTGCAGGGCGGGCGCTGTGGCCCGCCCTGCAATTGTGGTGCGCTTATGCGCCCGGGTTACATGTACCCAGTGAACCGCCTGCCATCTGTGGGTGATCCACAGGGTAGGTAACCTGCTCGGCAGGTGTCACTTCAACGATTTCAACCAGATCGTATTGGTTTTCTGGGTTCTCTTTACCCTTCACAACCAGCACGTCTTTGAAGCACTGGTGGTCTGAACCACGGTACAATGTTGGGCCGTTGCCCAAGCCGTCGAATTCGAAATCTTCGAGAGCTTCAGCTACGGAACATGGGTTGAAGGAGCCGCCACGTGTGACCGCATCTGCATACAAAAGCGTTTGTACGTAGCATGTGTGTGCCGCCTGTGAGGGTGGGAAGCCATACTTGGTACCAAAGGATTTCACAAAGGCGTTTGTACCTGCGTAGCGCGCGCCAAGTTTGTCCTCAAGTGACCAATCCCAGTTCTGGGAGCCGATGATGCCTTTGATGTTGGCACCCGCACCGCGAGCCATCAGCTCGGAGTAGAGTGGCACAACGATCTCGAACTTCTTGCCGTTAACTGTCTGGTCGCGCAGGCCGAACTGGACCGCGTTTGTCAGAGAGTTGATCATGTTCCCGCCGTAGTGGTTCAGAACCAGCACGTCTGCTCCGGACTGGATCACGGGTGCGATATACGCGGAGAAGTCTGTGGATGTCAGCGGTGTTTTCACAGCGTTGACTGTTTCCCAGCCCAGTGCCTCGGTGGAGGAGCGAACTGCTTCTTCTGTGGTGTAACCCCAGTTGTAGTCTGCTGTCAGGTGATATGCCTTACGGTCCGTACCATATTCGTTGGCAAGGATTGGCGCGAGGGCCGCACCGGACATGTATGAGTTAAAGAAATGGCGGAAACCGTTGGCTTTTTTGTCTTTACCCGTTGTGTCGTTGGAGTGGGTCAGACCGGCCATGAAGATAACGCCGGCCTCTTGGCAGAGCGCTTGTACAGCAACAGCCACACCGGAGGAGGAACCGCCGGAAATCATGACAGCGCCGTCTTTTTCGATCATGGACTTGGCAGATGCGCGTGCGGCGTCTGATTTTGTCTGTGTATCGCCTGTGACGAAGTTGACCTTTTTACCCATGATGCCCGTGCCGTCCAGCACCTTGGAGCTGAAGGTTTGCAGCATGCCGCCATCGCCCATACCATTGAGGTGCTCAACGGCCAGCTCGAATGCGCGCAGCTCGTCTGCGCCTTCATCAGCGTAGGGGCCTGACTGTGGTACGTTGAAACCAAGTGTCACCGTGTCGCCCTGTGGCGCGTTGGTGAAACCGGCGTGTGCGTCGGCACGCAGATACGTGGGCAGTGCAAGACCTGCACCGGCAACAACGCCGGTTTGGATCAGACCGCGACGTGTCGGATTGAATGTAGACATGATGTCCTCCCGAAAGTGTTAAAACAGGCACCACAGCCTTCTCCCGGGCGTTGGTGCTGGCACGAAGTCGTGCAAAAGCACTATCGGGGGCGGGGGGCGTTGCTGCAATAACACCCTTGATTGAATGGATTTATTTGTAAATAAATGCACTATCATACTTCGAGATGTGTAAAGTTAATGATGTTGCAGTGCAGAAAGCCCCTGATAATGTGTGAAAATTTGACGCAGTCCTTGCATGTCACGTGACAGCTTGACCGGAAGCCGCATCCGTGAACGGCGCGTAATCCAAGGCGTCAAACAGGCCGAATTGGCAAAGCGGATCGGAATATCGGCAAGCTATCTCAATTTAATCGAGCACAACCGCCGCAGAATCGGCGGAAAGCTCTTGCTAGATATCGCTGCTGCCCTTGAGGTGGAGCCTCAGGCCCTGACCGAAGGGGCGGAGGCAGCCCTGTTGGGCGTTTTGGCGGAGGCCGCAGTTGCATCGCAATTACCACCGGAGGATGCGGAGCAGGCAGAGGCATTTGCGGGGCGCTTCCCGAGTTGGGCCGAAGCATTGGCTTCAAGCCAGCGCCGTGTGTCCACGCTGGAGCGGACGGTCGAGACACTGAGCGATCGAATGGCGCATGACCCGCTTTTGGCCGATTCCATGCATGAGTTGCTGACCACGGCAGCCGCAGTGCGCTCCACCGCAGAGATTCTCGCAGGGGACGAGGCGCTTGAACGCGAGTGGCAGGACCGTTTTCACGCCAACCTGGACGCAGACAGCAGCCGTTTGGCGCAAAGTGCACAGGCGCTGTTTGGCTATCTGGAGCAGGCAAAGGATCCTGCCGCAGGGGGCAAGTCGCCCCAAGAAGAGGTCGAGACATATCTGGCGCAACAAGGTTTTCATTTTCCACAGTTCGAGACGCGCGGAAGACCTGCATCGGTGGATGACATCCTTGCATTGGCCAGCGAGGGGCTG
Source organism: uncultured Sulfitobacter sp. (assembly GCF_947499945.1). Taxonomy (GTDB): domain Bacteria; phylum Pseudomonadota; class Alphaproteobacteria; order Rhodobacterales; family Rhodobacteraceae; genus Sulfitobacter. The sequence continues at coordinate 214,749 of NZ_CANMQD010000003.1, forward strand.
ACAGATGCGGCACGTTATATTTTGCGGGGCGTGTTGGGGCAGGTCCGGCAGGATGCCGCTGCGCTGCCGTTGGCTGAGTTAGAGGCTGCGATTGCGCAGGAGATCGTTGATCCCGTCAAGTTGGCGCGGCAGTTTGGTGTGGCACCCGCTGTGATCTTGCGACGTTTGGCGGCGGTGCCTGAGTTGGGGGCTGGCTTGGTGGTCTGTGACCGTTCGGGCACTGTGATTTTCCGCAAGTCCGTTGACGGGTTCTCGATCCCTAGGTTCGACAGCTGTTGTCCGCTATGGCCGCTGTTCGGCGCGTTGGGGGCTGCTCATACGGTTTTGTACGAACGTTTGGGCCAGCTGGGCCGGGGGCGGATGCAGTTTGATGCCTATGCCGCCACGGATGCAGCCATCGCGGCAAATTACAATGTGCCTGCACCTGTGCAGGCGGTCATGCTTTTGCTGCCAGCCACAGTCGGGGATACCAGTGTGCGCGTGCGCGAAGTGGGGGCCACCTGCCGCATCTGTCCGCATGCCGCCTGTGGTGCACGGCGTGAACCATCTGTCATGGCGTAGTAAATTTTGACACCCGACGCACATGGGTGCATCTTGATGAAAGAAATAGGCCGCTACACCGACGCAAGATTGGTCAAGTGGGCTTATTTACCTAGGGAGGGAACAACCGCATGTCGAAACATGTCGTGTTGGTGGAGGACGAGACCAACATCGCAGAGGCGATCCGGTTTTTGCTGGGCCGTGATGGTTGGCGGGTCGAGACATTGGCAAATGGTGGCAATGCCGCTGAAGTAATCCGCGCGGCGCGGCCAGATTTGGTTATGCTGGATGTCATGCTGCCGGGTAAGACCGGGTTCGAGATTCTTGCGGAATTGCGCAGCGACGAAAGCCTTGCGGATTTGCCTGTGCTAATGCTGACTGCACGTGGGCAAAGCCGCGACCGCGAAATGGCAATTCAGGCAGGCGTCAGCCGTTTCATGACCAAACCGTTTTCAAACGAAGAGATGCTCAGTGCAGTGCGTGAATTGACCCAAGGCCGCGTGAGCTGATGCCCGAGGCACGGTTGTTTTTGGAGCGGCGCAGTTATCGCCGCCGCCGCATGATGGATGCGGTCCGCATATTGCCGCTCTTGTGCACATTGTTGTGGTTGGTTGTGCCGTTGATGTGGCCGAACGGCAGTGAGGGATCAGCACAGACTGCTCTTTCAACAGTTATCTGGTACTTGTTTGTCGTCTGGATGTTGGCGATCATGGCTTCCTTTGCGCTGTGGCGTCGAATCCGGCGCAGTGACACGGCAGGCGACGAACCCGCAGAGACGTCTGGCATCTGATGGTTACCCTGAACCAGTTGATCGGCGTGTGCCTTGTGTACGTGGCAGGGCTTTTTCTGGTGGCTTTTCTGGCCGAACGGGCTGCGTTACGCGGAAAAGGCAACTGGCTGCTGCGCTCGCCGTTGGTCTACACGCTTTCGCTTTCAATCTATTGCACGGCTTGGACATTCTACGGCGCTGTGGGCTATGCGGCGCGTTCGGGTCTGGAATATGTAACGATCTATCTTGGCCCTTCATTGGTGATGATCGGTTGGTGGTGGGTGCTGCGCCGCTTGGTGCGTATCGGGCGGGCGCAGCGAGTGACCTCTGTGGCCGACCTCATATCCGCGCGATACGGGAAGTCGAACTTGCTCGCTGTGATGGTTACAGCAATGGCTGTCGTGGGCGTGACCCCGTACATCGCCCTTCAGCTTCAATCGGTAACACTATCGGTATCCATCTTTGCGACACAGGACGCAGGGCTGGGGAACACGCCACAGATTAACGAAAATGCGGCCTTTTGGGTGGCTGCGGGATTGGCGCTGTTCACCGTCCTGTTCGGCACCCGAAACCTCAATGCGAACGAGCGCCATCACGGCGTTGTCATTGCGGTCGCGGTTGAAGCTGTCGTCAAGCTTGTCGCACTTTTGGCGGTTGGTGCGTTTGTGGTCTGGGGTGTCGCGGGCGGCGTGGCGGAGACTGTTGCACGCATTGACGCATCACCCATTGGCACATGGCAAACGAGCGGGGGGCGCTGGACTGCGCTCATCGTTGTGTCTGCTGCGGCCTTTGTCTGCTTGCCGCGCATGTTTCAGGTAATGGTTGTCGAGAATGACGACGAGCGTCATCTGCAAATCGCCAGCTGGGCCTTCCCCCTCTATCTAATGGCGATCAGCCTGTTTGTGGTGCCGATTGCGGTCATCGGTCTTGAGCTGATGCCCGCAGGGGCAAACCCCGATCTTTACGTGCTGACTGTCCCCCTAAGCCAGGGGCAAAACGGTCTGGCGATGCTGGCCTTCCTTGGCGGGTTTTCCTCGGCCACGTCGATGGTGATTGTGGCGACACTGGCGCTCAGCACGATGATGTCGAACCATATCGTTATGCCACTCTGGCTCAAGCTTAGCCAGACAGGCGCGCAGCAATCGGGCGATGTGCGCGGCGTTGTCATTCGGGCGCGGCGTTTGTCGATACTGCTGATTATCACATTGGGATATCTATATTACCGCGCCTCTGGCGGTTCTGGCGCACTTGCGGCGATTGGTTTGATCTCCTTTGGTGGCGTTGCACAGTTCTTGCCGGCACTCTTGGGCGGCATTTTCTGGCGTGGCTCCACGCGCACAGGAGCGATTGCGGGGCTGAGCATCGGTTTTGTTATCTGGATGTTCACAATGCTTTTGCCCAGCTTTGGTCCCGATGGTGCATTGCCCGCTTCTGTGTTCGAGCAGGGAGTGTTCGGTCTTGGCATCCTGCGGCCTCAAGCGCTGTTTGGCATTACGGGGCTGGACCCGACGGTTCACGCGGTCTGGTGGAGTCTGTCGCTCAATGCACTGCTGTTCTTTGTGGTGTCGATCTTTAGCTTCCCCAGCCCGCTGGAGCGGTTGCAGGGCGCGCAGTTTGTAAATGTGTTTGACCATTCCTCTGGTGCTGCGCGGGGGTGGGTTGCCTCCGAAGGCGGGGTCGAGGATTTGATGATCATGTCCCAGCGTATATTGGGGGGAGCAGAGGCGCAGGCCTTCTTTGCTGCCCAAGCAGTGGGGCAGGGGCGAACGCAAGGCCCCCCCCTCCCGACGCCAGAGTTTGTGCAAGCTTTGGAGCGTGAATTGGCCGCATCAGTTGGTGCTGCTACGGCCAACGCGATGATTGGTCAGATCATCGGCGGTCAGGCGATATCTGTAGAAGACCTGATGGCGGTTGCGGACGAATCTGCACAAATCCTTGAGTATTCGGGCCGACTTGAGGCAAAATCGTTGGAGTTGACCCAAACTGCGCAAGAGCTGAGCCAAGCCAATGAAAAGCTGACCCAGCTGTCGCTGCAAAAAGACGATTTCCTCAGCCAGATCAGCCATGAGTTGCGCACACCGATGACCTCTATCCGCTCGTTCTCGGAGATTCTGCGGGACATGGAGGGGCTCAGCGAAGTTGAAAAGACGCGGTATGCCTCGATCATCCACTCCGAGACCATTCGGCTGACGCGATTGCTTGATGATTTGCTGGATTTATCGGTGTTGGAAAGCGGCCAAGGTTCGCTTAACGCGCAGCGAATAAGCCTGCATGACGTCATAGACCGGGCCGTGACCACAGCGCAGGCTAGCTCAGCACGTATCCTTGATATCCGCCGCACCGTAGGCGACGAGGAAGTTATGCTGCGCACAGACGGGGACAGGCTCGCGCAAGTTTTCATAAACCTTGTGACCAATGCGATCAAGTACTGTGACGCTGAGCAGGCCGTTTTGGACATCGCGGTGCGGCAAGACGATAACGAAGTTGTCATTGATTTCACGGACAATGGCAGCGGTATCCCCGATGATGCGCATAACCTAGTCTTTGAAAAATTTGCGCGCCTCAACAGTGAACAGGGTAGTGGTGCAGGGCTTGGCCTTGCGATTTGTCGGGAGATCATAACGAGGCTGGAAGGCGAAATTAGCTATGTTCCCTATCCCAAGGGCGCCCGTTTTGAAGTGCGACTAAGCTGCCTTGCGTCAGTTGAAAACGCATAGGGATAATTGTGCACATAAATGCACTGGTAACCATTCTACCTTAAGACCAATGGAAAGGTGCCCTGTCGGGCGGTGTTCGCGTCACGTCTGTAAAGGACGCAGGGCGGCATGTCCGAGTAAAGGTGGCACCACGCAGGACAATGCCATGGTGAAGGGGTAACTCAGTTTTATGAGCGCGGAGCAGACAACAACACTGGTACAACGCAAAGCGCGTAACGCCCGCGAAGCACAAGCGGCGCGGACCATGTCGTTGCCGCGTGCGCTGCGGCTGACGGCAGCCAAGCAGGCTGACCGTTTAATGGGGCTGCCGCTCAGCGCCTTAAGCATTACGCGGCGAACATTGTGCGGGGATGAACTGCCTGCATGTCTTAACGATGATGACCTGATACTTTTGATGGACGGGATTGGAACACAAGTGGCTGCTGTGTTGCTGGATCCTGTGCTGGTCGCTGGTTTAATCCAACAGCAGACGATGGGCAAAGTACGCCCTGCACCTGAAGGGGACGAGACACGTAATGCGACGGCAACCGATGCCGCTCTTTGTGCCCCATTTATAGAGGGGTTGCTTGGCGGGGCCGCTCTGCTGCCAGACGACGCTGAAGAAGCTGCGATCCTAAAAGGATACCGTTTCGGGGTTTGGGCGCAGGAACCACGCCAGGCGCAACTGGCGCTGGATGCGAGCGACTATACCGTGATCGAGATGATGCTGGACATGGCGGCGGGCACGCGGGCGGGCAAGCTTGTTATAATCTTGCCCGAGCCTGCGCGCGTGGCTGCGGTCCCTGATCCTGACAGCGTTGAAGCGGAGCAACCAATATCCCGAAACAATCTCTCGGAAAATGTGATGGGGTTGAAGGCCGATCTTATGATTGCGCTGACCCGTGTGAAGATGCCTTTGCAAAAGGCAAGCGCGTTGAAAACAGGGGATCTTGTTGATCTCAACTTGTCGAGCATGGCGCAAGCGTTGGTTATTGATGCAAATGGCCGTGCGATAGCGCGGGGAACACTTGGCCAGATAGACGGGATGCGTGCGGTTCAGGTCGAACAGCGCAATGCCCGCCAGCATACACAGCCACGCAGGCGTGCCGCAGACCGCGACGAATTGGATTTGCCCGACATTACCGGGCAGCAGAATGATCTACCCCTGATGGACGAACTGGGAGACGTCGGGTTGCCGAGTTTTGCGGATATGGATGTGTTCGGCAATCTAGACGATCTGCCAGACTTGCCGGACATGGATGAAGCGGCGCATGCGGCTGACGCACAAATGGCCGAATGGCAGGCACCCACTGCCGAAGCAGACGGAGCGCTGAAAGCTTGATGCCTGCTCAAATCAGGCCCAAATTCTTCTACAGCATTTTTTAGCAGGTCAATGGTCTGCGACCCTAAGGCTCGTGCTGCTCCAGATAGGGGCGCATGTTATCGATGTCATAGCCGCCCGCACGGGCCGCAGTCAGGATTGCATCGGCCGACTGTAGCCCTGCTTGGCCCAAGGCCCAGGCAATGCAAGAGCGCGTACCGGAGGCGCAATAGGCAAGGGTTACGCCCTCTTGGTCGGCACCGATGCTGCGATTTCGAGCAACGTTTTCTTCGTTCATCGTCTGGTGTGTCAGCGGCTGATGCACAAATTCCAAACCTGCCGCCTCGGCTGCGGCCTGCATCGCGGCCGCGCTGTAAGCGGGGGGCACTTCCTCGTCGGGGCGGTTGCTCAGAATTCTGGTAATGCCGGCCTCTTTGAGCGCACCCATTTGGTCAGGTGAAATCTGTGGGGCGACGTAGTAGCGGGGGGTGAGTTGACGAATATCCATGCACAAGACTTACCCAAGCCGCAGATAGCTGTCCAGCGGACACATAACGTTAGGCGCGATCCGTGCAGATTGTTTAGTCCAGAAAGATGCCGATGATCACCGTCATCAGGCCAATAACGGATAAAAACAGCGCCCCAAGGTTCAGCGGCACTACTTTTTTCAACTCGGCACGCATTTCTTCATCGCTCAGTCCTGCGCGTTTGGCGCGGCTTACGCGGATGATGCAATAGACAAGGCCCAAGAGGCCCAGCACGGAGATGCCTGTACCTGACCAGATCAGGATGTCGAAAACGGAGGATGATGTTTGTTCCATGACGCCGAGATAGGATAATCGGCGCATGGCGGCAAGAGCACCTTGCGGGGGGGCATGGGGCAGGGTAGCAAGGCGCCTCAAATCAGTCCCCAATTCCGCACCGCACAAGGAGCCACCCCATGAGCGATTTTAGCACCAACCCTGCCGTCACAGAAGACGCCGTAGGCGATGCGACGTACAAAGTAACCGCCAATGAGCTGCGCCAGTTTGTCGAGCGGATCGAGCGTTTGGACGCCGAGAAAAAAGACCTCGCCGAGCAGCAAAAAGAAGTCATGGCAGAGGCCAAGGGCCGTGGGTACGATACCAAAGTCCTGCGCAAAGTCATCGCCCTGCGCAAGCGCGAGCCGAACGATATTGCCGAAGAAGAAGCCGTGCTTGATATGTATAAAGAAGCGCTGGGCATGTAATACGGCGCTCTTCTGCTGGGGGCAGGGGCAAACGGTGCTTGCACCTGTCCTTTCCCGCCCATAGAAGAGCACAAATTTTTATCCCCGCGCGTGCGTGCGCGGCCAAACGCTATGGAGCACACATGCAGGTCAAAGAGACGCTTAACGAAGGTCTGAAACGCGGCTACACCATCACGCTGACAGCGGCAGAGCTGGACGTGAAAGTGACGGAAAAGCTGAAAGAAGCTCAGCCTGACGTCGAGATGAAAGGTTTCCGCAAAGGCAAAGTGCCAATGCCGCTTTTGAAGAAGCAGTTTGGCCCAAAAGTTCTGGGCGAAGCCATGCAAGAAGCCATTGATGGTGCAATGAGCGAGCACTTTGACAGCTCCGGTGACCGTCCGGCCATGCAGCCCGACGTCAAGATGACCAATGACGACTGGAAAGAAGGCGACGATGTCGAGGTCGCCATGACCTACGAAAAACTGCCGAACATTCCTGACGTTGATTTGACTACGATCAAGCTCGAGAAGATGGTTGTGAAGGCTGACGATGCCTCCATCGACGAAGCGTTGGCGTCGCTGGCCGAGACGGCACAGGACTTCAAAGCACGCAAAAAAGGCTCAAAAGCCAAGGACGGCGATCAAGTCGTTATGGATTTCGTGGGCAAAGTTGACGGCGAAGCGTTTGAAGGCGGTTCCGCCGAGGACTATCCGCTGGTACTGGGCTCCAACTCCTTCATCCCCGGTTTTGAAGAGCAGTTGGTCGGCGTGAAAGCGGACGAAGAAAAAGACATAACCGTCAATTTCCCAGATGATTATCAGGCCGAGCATCTTAAGGGCAAAGAAGCCGTGTTCTCCTGCACCATCAAAGAAGTTAAAGAGCCTGTCGCCGCCGAGATCAACGACGAGATGGCCACAAAGTTTGGTGCCGAAGACCTCGCTGCGCTGAAAGTGCAGATCGGTGAGCGTCTGGAAGCTGAATACACGGGTGCATCCCGTGCAATCATGAAGCGTGGTCTGCTCGACGCGCTGGACGGTATGGTTGATTTCGATCTTCCGCCATCCCTGCTCGATGCCGAAGCGGGCCAGATTGCGCACCAGCTGTGGCATGAAGATAACCCAGAGGTCGAAGGTCACGATCATCCCGAGATCGAGACGACAGACGAGCATAAGAAGCTGGCAACACGCCGCGTGCGTCTGGGCCTCCTGCTCGCCGAGTTGGGTCAGAAAGCCGAAGTTGAGGTGACCGACGCCGAGATGACACAAGCGATCATGAACCAAGCGCGTCAGTACCCTGGTCAAGAGCGTCAATTCTTTGAGTTCGTTCAGCAAAACCAGCAGATGCAGCAGCAGATGCGTGCGCCGATCTTTGAAGACAAAGTCGTTGATTATGTTTTCGAGCAGGCCACTGTGACGGACAAAGAAGTGTCCAAGGACGACTTGCAAAAAGCTGTTGAAGAGCTTGAGAACGAGTAACTTCGAGACATTTGAATGAGAAAGGGCCGCTCAATCGAGCGGCCCTTTTGCATTTGTATGCGCGAAATTTACGCAGCCATCTCGTCAGCTAATTCGTGGTTGCGGTCACGGTGTCCTGCCTCATCGGCGCGTACAGCGATAACGACCTCGCGCAGGCGTGCAGCCTCTCCAAGCTTCCAATAATCGATAGCGATCTGTGGGGCGGGAACATTCTCGACCTTGCCTGCGTCGATCTCCGCCAAATACTGGGTATAGCTGATAACCGCTTCTTCTTCGAGATAGGCCACGACGCGGTGAGCCAAACGTGGAGCAAAGAGGTAGAGGAAGAAATACAGGTTATAGAATACGGCCTGTCCAATCATGATCAGGAAACGCTCAAACTTTGACGGTTCTGCGATTTTGATAAACGTCATCAGATGCATACGCTCGTTCTCGGCCTCATCCAGAAGCTCGCGAATCCATCCTTGATCGTCGCGGATGTGACGCACTGATTTAAGATGCTGCAACAGGCCGCCGACCATACCCGGCACGGCGGCAACGGTTTCCAGTACAACTGCACGGTGACCATAGCGTTTCGCGAAGAAGCTGTCGGCGACAATGCGCATCGCCTTGACCGTGCGCAGCGCGATGCGGTCTTTGAGGTCGTTTGGCGGTGTATGCGTGGCCAGATCACCGTCGTGGCGTTTGGTCATGTCAAACATTTTGGGCTCCCTTGTCTATGTTGATCCACATATGGGGGCAGGGAGCCGCGCTACTAGATGATGCGTCAATTTGCGCCTCTATGCGGGGCGTAGGCCTGTTTCGACCAACATACCGCGTCGCTTTGCCTCGTAATAATAGCCGCGTGAATACCATTTAACGGCAGTGTCATGACTGCCATCTGACAACAACCATGCGCCGCGTAGGTATTTGACGGCATATTTGAGATTGGTGTCGGCATCGAGCAGATCATTTGGTGTGCCGCGAAATCCCATTGTGCCTGCCGTCTGTGGCAGAATTTGGAGCAAGCCATAATAGGGGCCATTACGCGCCGCAGGGTTGTGGGTACTTTCGCGGATGGCGAGGCGGTGCACGAGTGTCCGTGGCACGTCGTAGTGGTCTGCCCAGCGATTGATTGAGGCGCGCAGGGCGGGTGTCTCGTTGGGATGCAAAGGAAGGGTAGGTGCGGCTGATGTTGAGGCGGCTTCGGGGCTGCGGGCAGAGCAGGCTGAAACCGTAGCGATTGCGCCCAGCAGGAAGACGCGGCGGGAAAGGGCAGACATGATCGGGAATCCGTTATCGTTAATCTGCCGCAAGGTAAGGGGTAGGTGGAAACTTTGGCAAGTTGGACAAGCTATCACTGGCGCCGTTCCGCGCAGGGGGTGGCGAGCTTTTGCCCGTTCATGCGATTCTCGCATGGTAGAGCATCTGAAGCCAGGAAATTGCCACCGTCCAAGTATCAAAGATTTGGATCAATAAGGTGTCGTGGTCCTGTGCCTGACAGACGTGCGCGGTCCTCAGGGTTATAAAGCGCACATTTTTGTAACGACAGGCAGCCGCAACCTATACAGCCGTCAAGCGTATCGCGCAGTCGCTCCGCCTTTGCGATACGCCGGTCCAGATCCTTGCGAAATTTGGTAGCCATACGGGTCCAGTCTGCCGCAGTAGGCGGTCGGCCTTGGGGCAGTGTTTTCATCAATGCGCTTAGATCGCGTAGCGACACACCTAACTCTTGTGCGATCATCACAAAACTCAGTTTGCGGATGTCTGATCGGTCAAATCGGCGATGGCCAGACGAATTCTTGAGAGGCGTGACAAGGTCAAGTGTTTCGTAAAACCGAATTGCCGAGACTGCCAAGCCGGTGCGCTCTGCCACAGCGCCGATTGTGAGACCTTGGGACGGGGGCATAAAAAAACCTCTTGATCTAACGTTAACTTGAGGAAGTACACCATGAGTCGCAATAACTTACAAATGGAGAGATTTATGACCGAACTTGAACATATTAACGTGACTGTGCAGGACGTGGATGTCACTGCCAAACTATTGTGTGATTTATTCGGGTGGGAAGTTCGATGGCAGGGCCCGTCGATTCATGAGGGACGTTCGGCACATGTTGGAAGTGCTTCGAGCTATCTCGCGCTTTATTCTCCACCAAGTGCAACTGAACCAGCAGCAGAAAGCTATCACAAACGTGCAGGTCTCAATCATATCGGAATTGTTGTGGATGACTTGGACGCGGTGGAGGCGCGGATAAAGGCAAAAGGGTATGTGCCCAATAGCCATCAGGACTATGAGCCCGGACGGCGGTTTTACTTTGACGATGAAAACGGGATCGAGTTCGAGATCATTTCATATGCCTGACGTCTGGAAGCGAGATCATGCTTTCTGTGTGTGTGATCCCGCATTGTAAAATGTTAAACGCCGCGCAGGGATGCTGCGCGGCGTTTAATTCTGTCGTCAAAGAGGAAGAATTAGGACTCTTCGTTCTCATCTGCTGCGGCAGGTGCTGGTGCATCCAGATCGCCATCTTCGTCCGCGGCGGAGCCGATATCGTCGAAGAGTTCGGAAATCTCGAATTCTGCTGCGGCTTCTTCTTCCGCTGCGAGTTCTTGGATGGACTTGCCTGCGGCCTGAAGTTCGGCTTCTTCGGGTGAACGTGCAACGTTCAGCTCGATTGTGGCGTCAACTTCTGGGTGCAGAACAACCTGTACGTCATGAATGCCCAGATACTTGATAGGGGCGATCAGGACGACCTGCTTGCGGTCCACAGTGAACCCTTCGGCAGTTGCGGCTTCGGCGGCGTCACGTGTGGTAACAGAGCCGTAAAGCGCACCTGCGTCGGAGGCAGAACGAATCACAACAAACTGCTGGCCATGCAGCTTGGCAGCCATTGCTTCGGCTTCTTTCTTGGTCTCGAGGTTTTGTGTCTCGAGTTGGGCTTTCTGACCTTCAAAAGAAGCAATGTTCGCTTTGGAAGCGGTCAGTGCTTTTTTCTGTGGCAGTAGGTAGTTGCGCGCAAAGCCTGGTTTGACGTCAACGACGTCGCCCATCTGGCCGAGTTTCGCAACACGCTGGAGAAGGATAACATGCATAATCTCTACTCCTTATTTCACTGCGTAGGGCAGCAGGGCGAGGAAGCGGGCGCGTTTGATGGCACGGGCCAATTCACGTTGCTTTTTCGCGGATACTGCGGTGATACGGGACGGCACAATCTTGCCACGCTCAGAGATGTAGCGCTGAAGCAGACGTGTGTCTTTGTAATCGATTGCCGGTGCATTGTCGCCCGAGAAGGGGCAGACTTTGCGACGGCGGAAAAATGGTTTTGCGGCCATGGTTTAGAGTCCTTTCAACAACCTAAAATCAGCGACGTTCACGGCGCTCTGGGCGCTCGTCACGTTTTTGCATCTGAACGGAAGGCAGCTCTTTGTGCTCGTCCATCTTGATGGTCAGAACGCGCATGACGTCGTCATGCAGGCGCATCAGGCGTTCCATCTCCTGCACGGCAGTTGCCGGTGCATCGGAGCGCAGGAAGGCATAGTGCCCCTTGCGGTTCTTGTTGATTTTATAGGCCATCGTCTTGACGCCCCAATACTCGCTGTCAACGAGTGTCCCGCCGTTGTCGGACAGGACGGTACCGAAATGTTCGATCAGGCCTTCGGCTTGTGTATTGGACAAGTCTTGGCGAGCGATCATTACATGCTCATATAGCGGCATGTGTGCTCCACTTATTTCAAGGCGCATTTCATAGGTAGGGCGATGATCCTTTGCGGCCCCACCACGAGAGTCTGCGCGGTTAAATCGTCTTACAAAGGAAGCACTGCATATACACCGTTTACACCGCAGCACAAGCAGTCAGTGCAGGGACGCTTCATGTCGATTGGATTTGCACTATTGCTGCTTGGCCAGCTGCCCTCGACATGCCCAAACTGTGCCCTGATTTTGTCCCATTGATCCTTCACCTCTTGGTTAATCAAAAAACACGAGGGACAAGACATGACTATCACAGCCGATCACAGCTTTCCGCCAAAACCTGCGCTGGGGACTGCCCACGTTCTCGACGGGGGCCGTCTTGTGATGCGTCTATCGGCCCGCATGGGTTCAGTTACCTTTGCGATGGTCGCTGTATTGGTCTGGTTTGCTCCGGGTGCGACGTGGGACAGCGATGTTTTGCTGTTCAAAGCCGCGTTGATGGTTGTTTCGATTTTTGTCTCCGCAGGATTGTGGCAGATGAGCCTGCCTCCCGTGAAGCCCACGGTCGAAGTGGACATCCAGAACATGGAAGTACGCGTCATGCGCCGTCGAGGGGCAGAGCCTGCACGCGTTGTTGAACGCTGTGCGTTTAGCGATCTGGATGCAGTTGACTTGAATGGCCGCCATATCATCATGTGGAACAAGGGTAGCCGTCTGCTGGCCGATATCACCCTGAGCAATGCAACGGTGCACGCGTCGTTGCTGGCGGCCCTGCGTAGCGTTGGAAAGCTCGCCTGACGATCGATGTGCACAAGCAGATAGCTTTTGCGTGACTTTCGTTCGCCACCGCGCAGACGATGTTTGATTCTTGGGGATTGAGTTTAGCAGCATTTGCACCAAATACTTTTGTAGGATTTAACCTTACATGGAGTATTGCTATGAAATCTCTCGTTCTTGCTGCCCTCTTGTCTGCTTCCGCCTCAATGGCGATGGCTGCTGAGAAATACGTTCTGGATGCCAGCCACAGCCAAGTTGTATTCTCTTATAACCACCTCGGCTTTTCAACGACCTACGGCATGTTCTCCGGCTTTGAAGGCGAGATCATGTTTGATGAGGCCGACCCAGCGAACTCTTCCGTGGCTGTCTCGATGCCGACAAAATCCATGTTTACAGGCTGGGAAAAGCGTGACGCGCACTTCATGAGCGACGATTTCTTTGGCGCCTCTGACGACGATATGATCACCTTCAAGTCCACGTCGATTGAAGTGACAGGCGAAGGCACTGCCAACATTACAGGCGATCTTACCATGAACGATGTGACAAAATCCGTTGTTCTGGCCACAAACCTGAACCAGCTTTCCGAGCACCCAATGGCGAAAAAGCCATGGGCAGGTTTTAATGCGACTACAACGCTGCTGCGCTCAGACTTTGGCGTGGACAAGTTCGCACCGTTTGTAGGTGACGAGATTGCAGTGACAATTTCGCTTGAAGCCATGAAAGCAGAGTAAGTTTTTGTGATCTAATGAGTAAGGGCCGCAGGGAAATACCTTTCCGCGGCCCTTTTTTTATGCCTCGCTCTTGCGTTGATGCGGTATGCCTTATGCGTCAGGTGTGCGTGTGGCTGTCAGCTCAATCTGTACATCTACGGCAAAGCCGAGCGAGCTTTCGTCGGGCATATTGGCCCCGATGCCAAAATCCATGCGGTTGAGGGTCAGGTTCGCCTGCATATTTGCATTGTCGCCCTCAACCGAGAGGCGGAAGGGCATTAAGAGCGGCAAGGTGTTGTCTTTGATACTGAGCGTGCCATCAGCCACAAAACCGTCCACGCCTGAGACAAGGTCTGCTTTGAAAGTGGCCGTCTCGAACTGTGTCGCGTCAAAGAAGTCCGGCCCCATCGCTTGGTCCGTGACAGAGCCGAGTGTGAGTGAACCGATGGCGATGACCACTTCTACCTGCCCGGCTACGCCGTTTCTGATGGCTGGATCATAGGCGATGTCAGCGGTCCAACTCTCGAAGCGGCCCTCCACAGGAGAGCCGAATTGCGAGACGCTGATGGTTATGGTGCCGTCCTGAACAGTCCAGTCCGAGGCGACATCGGCCAGTTCGGCGGCTTGTACGCCTTCTTTTGCCGTATAGACGCCGATAAAGTTGCCACCGATGAGGACCGCCCCCCAGATGGCCAATGCGGCAACAAGGGGTATGCGGCTGTGATGTGAAGGGGAAAGCTCTGCAAGATCGGGCGCGCCGTTTATCATGCGGCGCAAGGTAGCGTCCTTGTCGATGAAGTGGTGTTTGAGCGCACCAGCGATGTGCAACAGGAGCGACACGATCATGACCTTGCCGAACACCCAGTGAAACCCGCCAAACAGCGCCGCGACGCTTTCGGATTTTGGAACCATGGGCAGGGATTGCCCCAGCGGCCACCAGATCGGCGCAAAGCCAGCTGTTGCCGCGTGGTGTATCCAGCCAGACAGCGGAGCAAGCACCAGAGAGCCATAGAGCAGCCAATGGGCGGTCTCAGCGAGGCAGTTCTCAACTTTGCGATCGGGGTGCAGGGAGGCAGGTTTGGGCTGGGACAAAGCCCAGAGAATGCGCAGCAGGGCTACAAAAAAGACAGTCACACCGAGTGTTTTGTGCAGCGAGAACAGCCATGCTTTTTGCGCCAGTTCCGCCGAGGTGTCATAGGGCAACTCTTCTGCGATGATGGCGACAGGGATCAGGGTCATGATCAGCAGGGCAGTGAGCCAATGAAAGCTGCGGGTGACACTGCCATAGCGGGTGATGGTATTAGAGGTGGCCATGGGATGCTCCTGCCTGATGCGATTGTCCAAACATATGCCATCCACCTGACAGGGCAATGGCACGTTTCGGCACAGGTTCTGTGCGCTCTTGTGAGGGCGGATGCCCTTCGCTAAACCGATGGGCAGTATAGTATAAGGGCAAACATCATGAGCACAGCATTCGTATTTCCCGGTCAGGGCGCACAAACCATCGGTATGGGCCATGATCTGGCGCAGGCCTATCCTGCTGCCAAAGCAGTCTTTGACGAAGTCGATGAGGCGCTGGGGCAAAAGTTGAGCGCGCTCATTTGGGAAGGCGACATTGCAGAGCTGACCCTGACGGAGAATGCGCAGCCTGCGCTGATGGCAACGTCGATGGCGGCGATGGCTGCACTTGGGGCTGAGGGCATTGATGTGACACGTGCGTCCTTTGTGGCGGGACACAGTCTTGGCGAGTATTCGGCGCTCTGTGCGGCAGGAGTGTTCACGCTGGCTGATACCGCGCGGTTGTTGCGCATCCGTGGCCGTGCGATGCAAGAGGCGGTGCCGGTAGGGGAAGGTGCAATGGCCGCGATCCTTGGCCTGTCTGCCGACGATGTGGCCAAGTTGGCTGCCGATGCGGCGCAAGGCGATGTGTGTCAGTTGGCGAACGAGAATGACCCCACGCAGAACGTGATTTCGGGCAGCAAAGCCGCAGTTGAGCGTGCGATTGATATGGCCAAAGGGGCAGGGGCCAAGCGTGCGCTGCCTTTGCCTGTTTCCGCACCGTTTCACTGTGCTTTAATGCAGCCGGCGGCGGATGAAATGGCGCGGGCGCTGGCCGAAGTGACGTTGAACGACCCAAAGGTCCCACTTGTGGCGAATGTGCTGGCCGAGAGTGTGGACACCGCTGGACCCATCGCGGGGCTGCTGGTGGATCAGGTGACAGGCCGCGTGCGCTGGCGCTCCTCGGTTGAGTGGATGGCGGCGCAGGGTGTGACGGAATATTGGGAGATTGGTGCAGGCAAAGCGCTGTCTGGCATGATCCGCCGAATTCACAAGGAAGCGACACTTCGCAATGTGGGTGCAGCAGCGGATGTGAAAGCGGCGCTTGAAGGCTAGTATTACCCGCCGCAGTTCGCTGATGGGCGCATTGGCGTTGGTGGCGGGCTGCGGAACGGTGACACGCTTGCAGCAGGGGCTTGAGTTTTCGGTCGTAAACGAGCGGCTGATTATTCGAGGCGAGATCAGCGCACGGACGGCTGCGGCTTTTGCTGATGTTCTGAAGCAGAATCCGCAGGTATCCGTTATTGTCTTGCAGCATATCACGCGGGTGACGGATGTGCCTGCGGTTTTTGCAATTGGACGCATGATCCGTGCGCGGGGGCTTCATACGGCATTGCAGAGTGACAGTGATATACATGCCGAAGCGGTTTTCATGTTTCTGGCGGGGGTGGAGCGGCGCATGGTGGCGGGTGCGCAGATCGGTCTGGGCAGCTGGACGGCACGTGATTTTAGCCGCGCTCCCGATTTTGCAGGCGCATCGGAATACACTGTTGAGATGTTAGGATCAGACGCATTTTACCTCTTTGCCTTGCGCAATGGGCCGTCTGACGGGATATACGTCATGACTGAGGATGAGATTGCGCAATTCGGCTTGTTGACCGCGCCTGTGCAGCGATTTGAATAAAGGGAACTGATATGTTTGATCTAACGGGTAAAAATGCGCTGGTAACGGGTGCGTCGGGTGGCATTGGTGCGGATATCGCGCGGGCAATGTATGCGCAGGGGGCGACTGTGGGCCTGTCTGGTACGCGCACGGAGCCGTTGGAGGCACTTGCTGCTGAGCTGGGTGACCGTGCGCATGTGTTGCCCTGCAACCTGAGCGATATGGAAGCGGTTAAAGCGTTGCCCAAGCAAGCGGCGGAAGCGATGGGATCGGTTGATATTCTGGTCAACAATGCAGGCATCACCCGCGACAACTTGTTTATGCGCATGTCCGACGATGAGTGGCAGTCGGTATTGGACGTGAACCTGACCGCGACATTCCAGCTGTGTAAAGGGGTGATGCGCGGGATGATGAAAGCGCGTTGGGGACGTATTGTGAACATTTCCTCAATTGTTGGCGCAACGGGCAATCCGGGTCAGGCGAATTATGCGGCGTCCAAAGCGGGGATGATCGGGATGGGCAAAAGCCTTGCCTATGAAGTGGCGAGCCGTGGAATCACCGTCAATGCGATTGCGCCCGGATTTATTGCCACGGCGATGACAGACAAACTTACCGATGAACAGAAATCTGGCATCATGGGGCAAATTCCGGCGGGCCGGATGGGCACACCGAACGAGATTGCCAGCGCTGTTGTCTATCTTGCCAGCACCGAATCCGCTTATGTTACAGGGGCGACCTTGCATGTGAATGGCGGTATGGCCATGTTGTAATGGCATCGGTGAAAACGTTTGCGTAACCCCAATCATATGCTAAAGGGGGCGCAGAATAACCAGACGGGCGCTTGATGTGACCCGCGCCTTGTGACAGCAAGGAAAACGAGCCGCCCCCCAAAGGGGCACCTTCTGGCCCCTCGCACGTTGAGACGGCAGAAACCCAAAGGGGCAGCATAGCCCAATGAGTAAGGACTGATAGTATGAGCGACGTCGCAGACCGCGTTAAGAAGATCGTTGTTGAGCACCTTGGTGTTGAAGAAGACAAAGTAGTTGAAAACGCTTCTTTCATCGATGATTTGGGTGCAGACAGCCTCGACACCGTCGAGCTGGTAATGGCATTCGAAGAAGAGTTCGGCATCGAGATCCCCGATGACGCAGCCGAGAACATCCAGACCTTTGGCGACGCGGTCAAGTTCATCAAAGAAGCTTCCTAAGAGGCTTTGCCGAGTTCTTCTCGGCGGTAATATTCTCAAACGGCGCCCCGCTCTGCGGATTGGCGCCGTTTTTGATTCTTGGATGATTTGATGCTTGTCTAACTAAACATGCTGCGGCAATTCTGAGCGCCCGAACCGCAGTATTAGTTTCCATGATTAAAGACGAAGGCCAAGCACCGCATGCTCCGAAATATTCCGACGATCAATACGCCGCGGGTCACCTTGCGCGGCATGCGCCGCGAGGATTTTGAACGCTATGCCGAGATTTGGGCGAATCCCGAAGTTGTGACCCATATCAAAGGCAAGCCATGGCCGCGTGCGCGCAGTTGGGATTCTTTTTTGCGCAATGCAGGCCATTGGCAGATCGCAGGCTTTGGTCAGTGGGCGGTGCAGATACACAGTGAAGCAACGATGGCGGGGCAGGTCGGTTTTTTCTTTGGCTCTCGCGGCTTGGGAGAGGATTTTGATCCATATCCCGAAGCAGGCTGGGTTTTGGATCCGGCATTTCAGGGGCAGGGTTACGGCATTGATGCCGCCACAGCTGCGCACGAATGGTTTGACCGTGTTGTGGCGGGGCGTACTGTGTGTGTGATTACCCCTGAAAACGAAGGGTCTCTCAGGATCGCGGAAACGCTGGGGTATAAGCCGCTGCGCCATGTGACGACAGAGGGGGAATCGGTTTTGCTAATGACCCGAAAAGGGCCGCCCGTCTGAGCCGCGGGATTAGCGGCGCAAAACGTCTTCCATGATTTCATCGGATACCGGTGGCCCGTGTGGTGCGCCGTGTAGCACGCTGACATCGCCTGTAGTCTCCATAATAACCGCGCGGACGTTTTCGAGATTATAGGCGTTAGCCTCCCGAAGTTTGGCCCAAAGGTCTGATTTGCTAACGCCTGCTTTAGTCATGTTGGCGGATAACATTTTGCCATCTTCCATGAGTAATATAGGTGCATTGTCGATGGCGTCCTGAACGCGTGGCCAGCGAATGCGCAACTGGGAAATTCCAATTTGCACTACAAAAAGAGCGATGGTAGCCCAGATAAATATCCAGATGTTTGTATTCAATGTGGTGACTGCACCCGCGAGGACAGAACCGATTGAGACAGTGATTGCAAAATCGAACCCTGACATTTTCGAAAAACTGCGCAAGCCGTGCAATCGTGTGAGAAGCAGAATAGCCAAAATTACGAAGGCGGCGCGGATCGTAATTTCAATATATGCGGGCATTTAACTTCTCCTGTTTGTTAGAGAACACGCCAAGGGCCAGAGCAGTTCCGTAAAACAGACTGCTGGCGAAGACCCGCCTTTTCGCGGATGCCAATGCTCTTGATAATTGGGGGACCCGCAAGGTATAGCCGATCCAAGCAATATTACACCAAAGGGCAGAGCATATGCGCAGAGTGGTCGTTACGGGATTGGGTTTGGTTACGCCGTTGGCAGACGGAGTCGAGGAAAGCTGGAAGCGCATATTGGAGTGTCAGTCCGGTGCGGGGCCGATCACAACCTTTGATGCGAGCCGCTGTGTCACACAATATGCATGTGAAGTGCCGCTGGGGGACGGATCAGATGGGACGTTCAACGCCGACAAATATATGCAGCCCAAAGAGCAGCGTAAAGTTGACACCTTCATTATGTTTGGTCTGGCCGCAGCACAGCAAGCTGTCGAAGATGCGGGATGGATGCCAGAGGACCGCGAGAGCCTTGAGCGCACAGGCGTTCTGATCGGGTCGGGTATCGGTGGTCTGAACTCCATCGCGAATACAGCTGTGATGATGGCGGAGAAAGGCCCCAAGCGGGTCAGCCCCTTCTTCGTGCCCGGTGCGCTGATCAACCTAATCTCGGGTCAGGTATCGATTAAATACGGATTTAAGGGGCCGAACCATTCTGTAGTGACGGCTTGTTCGACGGGGGCGCACGCGATTGGCGATGCGAGCCGCCTGATCATGTTCGGCGATGCGGATGTGATGGTTGCAGGCGGGGCAGAGGCGGCGATTTGTGAGATTGGCATTGCAGGCTTCAACGCGTGTAAAGCGCTTAGCACCAAGCGCGGCGATGATCCAAAGAAGGCCAGCCGTCCCTATGACGCGGACCGTGACGGTTTTGTCATGGGTGAGGGCGCCGGCATTGTGGTGCTTGAAGAGTATGAGCACGCGAAAGCACGCGGTGCAAAAATTTATGCCGAAGTCATCGGGTATGGTCTGTCGGGCGATGCCTATCACATCACGGCCCCGTCCGAGGATGGTGAGGGTGGTGAGAGGTCCATGCGCTCTGCGTTGCGCCATGCAGGGTTGGAGCCAAAGGACATCGATTATATCAACGCCCATGGCACATCGACTATGGCCGATACGATTGAATTGGGCGCCGTTGAGC
This sequence comes from uncultured Sulfitobacter sp., assembly GCF_947499945.1. Classification (GTDB taxonomy): domain Bacteria; phylum Pseudomonadota; class Alphaproteobacteria; order Rhodobacterales; family Rhodobacteraceae; genus Sulfitobacter. Next base: position 234,432 of record NZ_CANMQD010000003.1, read on the forward strand.
GAATGATGGGTGAGCATGCGGGCAAAGTGACCATGTCCTCTACCAAATCTGCAACCGGGCACTTGTTGGGGGCTGCGGGTGCGATTGAGGCAATTTTCTCAATCCTTGCGATCCGTGATCAGATTGCACCGCCAACGATAAACTTGGATAACTTGGCCGTTGAGACAAAGATTGATCTTGCAGCGAATGCGCCAGTGAAGCGGGAGATAAAGGTTGCGTTGAGTAACTCCTTTGGTTTTGGCGGAACAAACGCGAGCGTTCTGTTCGGGAAGGTCGACTAGATGTGGCGTCATGTTGCAGCAAATGCGATGACATTTCTGATGGTTGCGCTGTTTCTCACAGGTGGTCTGATCATGTGGGGCAAGGCGCAATATGACGCGCCGGGGCCGCTGACCGAGGCTGCTTGTGTGCAGGTTAAAAGTGGGTCGAACATGCGTCGAGTCAGCAAGGATCTGGCAGCACAGGGCGCCGTGTCTTCGGCGTCTATTTTTCGTATCGGTGCGGATTATGAGGAAAAGACAGGCCAGTTGAAGGCGGGTAGTTTCCTGATCGAACCTGAAGCGACAATGAAGGAAATTGTCGATGTGATTACTCGCGGCGGGGCAAGCACTTGTGGCACCGAGATTGTTTATCGCATCGGGGTCAATCGTGTGAGCATTCAGGTTCGTGAATTGGACCCTGCAACAAACCGTTTTGCCGAATTGGCAACGTTCACCCAAGGCGAGGATGAAGTGCCTGCGGAATATACCCAGATGCGGGATCAGGCAGATGTTCGGTTTCGCATTGCAGTGGCGGAAGGTGTGACCAGCTGGCAGGTCGTAAATGCGATTTCCGGCATGGATATTATGGACGGGACTGTTGTGTCTGTGCCGCCAGAAGGGTCGCTTGCGCCTGACAGCTATGAAATTCGCAAAGGTGATGACCGTGCCGCGTTGCTAGCGCGGATGTCCTCAGCGCAGGAAACCTTGTTGGCGGCGGCATGGGAAACGCGTGCCGATGATTTACCAATTGATTCAGCCGAAGAGTTGTTGATCCTCGCATCCTTAATCGAAAAAGAGACCGGAGTTTCGGACGAGCGACGTCAGGTGGCAAGTGTTTTTGTCAATCGCATAAATCAAGGCATGCGTTTGCAAACGGACCCTACGGTTATCTACGGGATTACCAAAGGTGAGGGGGTTCTGGGACGCGGTCTGCGCCGCAGTGAATTGCGTGCCGAGACGCCTTATAACACTTATGTCATCAATGGACTGCCGCCCACGCCGATTGCCAACCCTGGACGCGCAAGCCTGATGGCGGCGGCGCGACCTGACGAGACGCCTTACATCTTCTTTGTGGCGGATGGTACGGGCGGTCACGCCTTTGCTGTTACACTGGATGAGCATAACCGCAATGTCGCGGTATGGCGCCAGATTGAAGCGGACCGGGCGGCGGCAGCGAACGACTGACCTGTTGCGCGCATCGTGCGGTGCTGTGAGCAGCGGTTAAGAACAACCTGATATACCATGTCTCATGCTAGGAGATTTGGGGAACGGCCCTGATGTATAGTTGGGGCCGTTTTTTCACGTCTTTCGATTGGAGGAATCCGAGCGAAAGGACCGACAACAGATGATAATCCAACCGGTGCCACAGCTTGACGAGCTCGCCCATGCGGAGGCCATGTTTGCCTCCGTTCAGGTGACACTTGCCGAGTTAAGAGAAGCATTAGAGAACCTGAAAAATCAGGCAAAGTCCGGAGAGGAAATCGACGCAACACTGACGTCCAAGACCTTTATCCAGTTAACGGATGCGGTGGGGCGTTGCCAAAAAGCGGGAATGATCTTGAATGACTGCCGAAATAAACAAGCCGGAATTGCGCGTGGAGGGTACGCCCTCGACATGGAAAAAGCGCGGGTTGATATCGGGTGCAAGCTTGATCGGCTCCGCTGTTCCATCGATTCAGGAGGGATTCCTGAATGACCTGGATGAGGGAGAGCTTCGTGCTCTCCCTTACTTATTCGAATTTTGGGCCATGCCGCATCAGTTGCCCCCTGAGGGAGATTGGCGGTCATGGGTCATTATGGGCGGGCGCGGTGCGGGTAAGACCCGTGCAGGTGCCGAGTGGGTACGCAGTGTGGTCGAGGGGGCTTTGCCTTTGGTCGCTGGGCGTTGCGGTCGTGTGGCGCTGGTAGGTGAGACCATCGAGCAGGTGCGCGAAGTGATGATCTTCGGTGATAGCGGGATCCTTGCCTGCTCGCCAGCAGACCGGAGGCCTGATTGGGAGGCGACGCGGAAGCGGCTTGTCTGGCCCAACGGGGCAGTGGCGACGGTGCATTCGGCACATGATCCCGAGGGCTTGCGTGGGCCGCAGTTTGATGCGGCATGGGTGGACGAGATGGCGAAGTGGAAAAAAGCACAAGAGACGTGGGATATGCTGCAATTTGCTTTGCGGTTGGGGGAGCATCCGCAGGTTTGTGTAACGACGACACCGCGCAACGTGGATGTGTTGAAAGCGCTGCTTAAGTCCCCATCAACGGTGGTGACACATGCGGCGACGGAGGCGAACCGTGCGCATTTGGCATCGTCGTTTCTGGAGGAGGTTAGGGCACGGTATCGTGGCACGCGTTTGGGGCGGCAGGAGTTGGACGGGGTGCTCTTGGCGGATGCTGAGGGAGCGTTGTGGACGAGCGAGATGTTGGAGGTTGCGCGTGTGCGGCACTTGCCAGCATTGGACCGTATCGTGGTGGCAGTCGATCCCGCGACGACATCCGGAGCGTCCTCGGATGAGTGCGGGATAGTGGTGGCGGGGGTGCAGTGCAGTGGGCCGCCGCAGGATTGGCGGGCCTTTGTGTTGGCTGATTGCACGGTTGCAGGCATGGGGCCGAGTGGTTGGGCGAAGGCTGCGATTGCGGCGATGGAGCGGTTTGGCGCCGACCGTCTGGTGGCGGAGGTGAATCAAGGCGGGCAGATGGTGCAGGAGGTGATCCGTCAGGTGGACCCGTTGGTGCCCTATAAGGGGGTACATGCAAGCCGAGGTAAGGTGGCGCGTGCAGAACCTGTCGCGGCTCTGTATGAGCAGGGACGGGTCCAGCACATGCCTGACATGGACGGGTTGGAGGATCAGATGACGCGGATGACGCGGCGAGGGTATGATGGCGGTGGATCGCCTGACCGTGTGGATGCGCTGGTCTGGGCGTTGCATGAGTTGATGATTGAGCCTGCCGCGACGTGGCGACAACCGAATGTGCGATCTTTGTGAGAGCTGGTGTTGCGGAAAAAGGGGGGCTTTGGCCTCCCTTTTTTGTTGGCGCATAGCGTGTTGCGCGGGGTGCGCACGCTCTGGTCTGAGGGGATTAGCATTTTAATGGCAAATTATTTTCAGAAGCGATGAGGCAGCAGGTTTGCCACGGGGCACGGGATGAGGAGAACGGATTTGTTTGATTTTCTAAAGCGCGGGACGGCGGATGCGGTGGAGGCGAAGGCCTCGGCCACGGGGCGTGTTGTGGCGATGCAAAGCTCTGGCCGCGTGGCGTGGAGCCCGCGTGATACGGTATCTTTGACGCGGACGGGGTTTGCGGGCAACCCTGTTGGATTTCGCTCGGTCAAGTTGATTGCGGAAGCTGCGGCGGCGCTGCCATTGGTGTTGCAGGATGCTGAACAGCGGTTTGATACGCATCCGGTGCTGGGTCTGATTTCACGGCCCAATGGCGGGCAAGGTCGGGCAGAGCTGTTGGAGGCGCTCTATGCGCAACTGCTGTTGTCGGGTGACGCTTATGTGGAAGCCGTAGGGGCCGAGGCGGGGCTGCCGCTGGAGCTGCATGTTTTGCGCTCTGATCGGATGTCTGTGGTGCCTGGGGCTGATGGGTGGCCTGTTGCTTATGAGTATGCGGTGGGCGGGCGCAAGCACCGGTTCGATGCGACGCAGGGTTCGCCCATTTGTCATGTGCGCAATTTCCACCCGCAAGATGATCATTACGGGTTTAGCCCGATGCAGGCGGCGGCCACGGCTGTGGATGTGCATAATTCGGCCTCGCGCTGGAGCAAGGCGCTGCTTGATAATGCGGCGCGGCCTTCGGGGGCGATCATTTATAAGGGTGCCGAGGGGCAGGGCAGTTTGAGCAACGACCAGTACGAGCGATTGGTTAGCGAAATGGAGAGCCATCATCAGGGGGCGCGCAATGCGGGGCGGCCGATGCTGCTGGAAGGTGGGCTTGACTGGAAGCCGATGGGGTTCTCGCCCTCCGACATGGAGTTCCAGAAGACCAAGGAAGCGGCAGCGCGTGAAATTGCGCTCGCGTTTGGTGTGCCGCCGATGCTAATCGGGATTTCCGGCGATGCGACCTATGCGAACTACCAAGAGGCGCACCGCGCGTTTTACCGTTTGACCGTGCTGCCATTGGCGAGCCGTGTGACTGCTGTGCTGTCGCATTGGTTGTCGGGTTTCACGGGGGAGCTGGTGGAGCTGAAGCCTGATCTGGATCAAGTGCCTGCGTTGAGTGCGGAGCGTGATGCGCAGTGGGCGCGTGTCGCTGGCGCGGATTTCCTGACGGATGTGGAGAAGCGCAGCCTTTTGGGCCTGCCGGCGGTGGCGGCGGATGAGTGAGCTCCCTGTAGAGCGGTTTCAATGCGCACCTGGGATGCGGTTGCAAGCGCATGAACGGGTGACGGCGATCCATTTGCAGAACCTCGACAAGCGGCTCGACCGGATCGAGCAGATGATGGAGCGCTTGGAGCGGCGGTTGTGGCTGGCGGTTTACGGAGTTGCGGCGGTGGTGCTGGCCAAGGCGGTGCAGACTTACCTTGAAGTTGTGCCGCTGGTCTGAGCGGAAAACAGGAGAATACCGATGGATATGAGTGGAAATGACTTCGCCCTTGCGGCGGAGAACGGTGGCGGCTTGCCTGCTTTGGAGCGCAAGTTCATGCAGTTTGATGAAGTGGCGAAGGTCGAGGGCGGTGTCGAGATCAAGGGCTATGCCAGCTTTTTCGATGCTGTCGATCAGGGCAATGACGTGGTGCAACGCGGTGCCTATGGGGCGAGCCTGATGGCGCTCAAGGCGGCGGGCCGCGGTGTCAAGATGCTGTGGCAGCATGATCCCGCGCAGCCGATTGGCGTGTGGGACGAGGTGCGCGAGGACGGTCGTGGCCTGTTCGTAAAGGGGCGTATTTTGCAGTCCGTCGAGAAGGGGCGCGAGGCGATTGCGCTCATTGAGGCAGGCGCGATTGACGGCCTCAGCATCGGCTACCGCACGGTGAAAGCCACAAAGAATACCAAGGGCCAGCGGCTCTTGCAGGAACTGGAGCTTTGGGAGGTGTCGCTGGTGACCTTCCCGATGCTTCCCAGTGCGCGGGTGGGGGCGAAGGCGGACAGTTTTGTGCGTATCGGAGACGTCCTGCGCGAGATGGCGGGGGTGTTTGATGCAGCATGTGCTGACATCGGGACCGCCAATGACAACCAAAAGGGGAACGCGAGATGAGCGATACCAAATCGGACGCCGAGGGTCTTTCCCCGGCTGAGGACGTGCGGCGGGCCGTGACCGGCTTTGTCACACAATTCAAAGGCTTTCAGGCCGACATTGAGACCAAACTTCAACAAACAGAAGAGCGAATGACCATGCTGGATCGTAAAACACTGACTGCTGCGCGTACACCTTTGGCGGGTGCCGCCGAGGCAGGTGCACCGCATAAAAAAGCCTTTAACGCTTACGTGCGTTCCGGCGATGATGATGGGCTGCGCGGGCTTGAGCTTGAGGGTAAGGCGCTGTCGGCAGCGGTGAATTCGGATGGCGGTTATCTCGTTGATCCGCAGACCAGTGATATTGTGAAATCTGTGCTCAACACGACGGCGTCGATCCGTGCGATTGCTACAGTCGTGAACGTCGAAGCGACCTCCTATGACGTTCTGGTAGATCACTCCGATGTGGGTGCGGGTTGGGCGACCGAAAGTTCCAATATCGGCGAATCCGAAACGCCGCAAATCGATCGTATCACCGTGCAGCTGCATGAGCTCAGCGCGCTGCCCAAGGCGTCACAACGTCTGTTGGATGATGCGGCGTTCGACATCGAGGGTTGGCTTGCTGGCCGTATCGCGGACAAGTTCGCCCGTGCAGAGGCGGGTGCTTTTATCAACGGTGATGGCATCGACAAGCCTAAGGGTTTCCTTGCCCATTCTACCGTCGATAATGATGTTTGGGCGTGGGGCAATCTTGGTTATGTGCCGACGGGCGTTGCTGGTGAAGTGACACCGGACGCGATTGTGGACGCGGTCTATGCACTGGGTGCGCAGTACCGTGCCAATGCGTCTTTTGTGATGAATTCCAAAACGGCGGGACTGGTGCGCAAGCTCAAGGATATGGATGGCCGCTTCTTGTGGTCCGACGGTCTGGCAGCGGGTGAGCCTGCACGTCTGATGGGCTATCCCGTGTTGATTGCCGAGGATATGCCGGATGCGTCTGCTGATGCCTTTGCTATGGCGTTTGGTGATTTCGCAGCGGGTTACACAATCGCTGAGCGCCCTGATCTGCGTATCTTGCGTGACCCGTTCAGCGCCAAGCCGCACGTCCTCTTTTACGCCACCAAGCGTGTGGGCGGCGACGTGAGCGACTTTGCTGCGATCAAGCTTGTGAAATTCGGCACTGCCTAAAAACCGGTGCTGATAGCCGGAGCGGGAATTGTCCGCTCCGGTCCGGGCGTGCGCCCTGAATATTCCTCTGCGTTGTCTAGCTGCTCCCCTCCGACCGAGCAACGCAGAGGTGGGGTGCGCGTCCGGGAGGGGGGTCGCCTGCCGGGTTTTAATTTAGGTTTGAGAGAGGCTTTGGGATGTTGATCGAAGAAACGAATGTGCCGGATGCGGCCCTGCCAGTCGCGGCGTTTAAGGCGCATTTGCGCATGGGGACGGGTTTTGCGGAAGATACGCTGCAGGATGCGGTATTGGGCAGCTTTTTACGTGCAGCCATGGCGGCGATCGAGGCGCGAACGGGTAAGATCCTGATTGAGCGGGAGTTTACGTTGTCAGTGACGACGCTTGGGGATGCGAATTCTGTGGCTTTGACGGTGGCACCTGTAACGGTGATCGCGGATGTGCAGCGGGTATCGCGAAGCGGTGCGCAGCAGTTGGTTGATGCGGCTACCTATTGGTTGGAACGGGACGGGCATACACCGAGATTGCGGGCAACGGGTGCCAGTCTGCCCACGCTTGAAACGGGGGGCGAGTTGCGCGTGCGTTTTCTAGCCGGATACGGGCCAGAGTGGGACGATGTGCCTGTTGATATACAGCAGGCAGTTTTGATGCTGGCTACGCATTATTATGAGTTCCGTCATGATACGGCGCTAGCGGCGGGATGTATGCCATTTGGTGTGACATCGCTGATTGAGCGGTTTCGCGTGATGCGGCTGGGCCGTAGCGGGGCGCAGGCATGAGCGCGCCGCGCTTGAACCGTCAGCTGGTGTTGGAAGCGCCTGATGTGCTGAGCGACGGGGCGGGTGGTTTTATAAAGGGTTGGGTGCCTCTGGGCATTGTTTGGGCGAATGTGACCTCTCGCAGCGGGCGGGAGACGGCGCAAAATGGCGCACCCGTCAGCCGCATGAGCTTTCGCATTATTGTGCGTGCGGCCCCTGCGGGCAGTGATAAGCGCCCCGCAGCGCAACAGCGATTTCGCGAGGGCGAGCGGATTTTCACCATCGAGGCTGTCGCGGAGCATGACCCTGAGGGTCGGTATCTGGCGTGCTTTGCCCAAGAGGAGCAGGTGGTATGAGCTATGCAGTTTCAGGAGCACTTCAAGCCGCGGTTTTTGCGGCACTGATGTCTGATGTAGCACTCAACGCATTGTTGGATAATGCGATTTATGATGCTGTGCCTGCGGGCAATGTGCCTGACATCTACGTGCGCCTTGGGTCGGAGACGGTGCGCGATGCATCAGACGGGACTGGTGCGGGAGCGGTCCATTTTCTGACCGTCAGCGTCATTACCACAAGTCCGGGATTTGCGAGTGCCAAAGCGGCGGCGGCGGCGGTGAGTGATGCCTTGCACGAGGCTGATCTGACGCTGACGCGGGGCAGTTTGATCTCGTTGCGGTTCGAGCGGGCAACGGCGCGGCGCATTGATGCGGCTAGTGCGCGGCAGATTGATCTACGGTTTCGCGCGCGGGTCTCAGACGATTGACCAAATGCGCCCCAAACACGGACGACGGATTTTCAACGCCAAATGGCATACTACAGGAGTAGACAACGATGGCTGTTCAAGCAGGTAAAGACCTTTTGGTCAAAGTGGATATGAGCACCGATGGCAACTACGAGACCATCGCAGGACTGCGTGCGACTCGTATCAGTTTCAACGCGGAAGCGGTGGATGTGACAGCGCTCGACAGTCAGGGCGGCTGGCGCGAGTTGCTGGCGGGAGCGGGTGTGCGCTCCGCTGCGATCAGCGGGTCGGGGGTGTTTCGCGACGAGGCCACGGACGAGCGTGCACGTCAGTTGCTGTTTGATGGTTTGACGCCGAATTTTCAAGTGGTGATCCCTGAATTCGGCATCGTGGAGGGACCGTTTCAGGTGACTTCACTGGAATATGCAGGCCAGCTCAACGGTGAAGCGACATACGAGTTGTCGCTGGCCTCTGCGGGTGAGTTGCAGTTCATCCCGTACGTCGATCCGGTTGAAGAGTAATGGCAAATCGGTGGAGGGGAGAAGTGGTGCTTGTTGTGGATGGCCAGCACCAGCGGATGCGCCTGACATTGGGCGCTTTGGCCGAGTTGGAAGAAGACCTCGCCGAGCCGTCGCTCATGGCACTGGTGCAGCGGTTCGAGAATGGCGCGTTCAGCACGCGTGATGTGCTGGCGCTGCTATGTGCGGGGCTGCGTGGTGGGGGCGTGCAGATGGAGCCTGATGCTTTGGCTGCGGCAGAGATCGGCGGTGGTCCCATGCGTGCAGCACAGGCGGCTGCGGAGCTTTTGGCGCGAGCGTTTGTGGTGGAAGCGTGAAAGCCGGCTTTGACTGGCCTGCGCTGATGCGGGCGGGGCTGTATGGATTGGGGCTTTCGCCTGACACTTTCTGGGCACTGACGCCTGCGGAATTGCAGATGATGCTGGGCAGTAAGGCGGGCGATGGCCCGATGCTGAGTGAGGGGCTGGCCGCCCTTATGGCGGCATACCCTGACACAATAAAGGATCAAGATGATGATGGATGACGGTTTTGACGATCTGGCAGCAGATGCGCAATCGCTAAACCAAACGCTGGGGCAAACGAGTGTTTTGGTGTCTGGATTTGACAGTGAGTTGCGGCGGATGAGTACGTCGCTTTCGGCGACGGGCAAGGATGTGGCGACGCTTGAGAAGGGCCTGAGCCGTGGATTACGCAAGGCATTCGACGGTGTGGCCTTCGACGGGATGAAGCTGTCGGATGCGTTGAGCACTGTGGCGCAATCGCTCTCCAACAGTGCGTATAATGCTGCGATGAAGCCTGTGACGGATCATTTCGGTGGGCTGCTCACGCAGGGGATTGGCGGGCTGGTTCAGGGAGTTTTACCCTTTGCCAATGGGGCGCCTTTTAGCGCTGGCCGTGTGATGCCTTTTGCGGACGGGGGTGTTGTCTCCCAGGCGACGCATTTCGGGATGCGCGGTGGCATGGGTGTAATGGGCGAGGCGGGGCCGGAAGCGATTATGCCGCTGGCACGCGGTCCTGACGGCAAACTGGGCGTAAAAGCTGGTGGCGGCGGTGGCGGTGGAGCGACTGTGGTGATGAACATTACCACGCCCGATGTTGCAGGCTTCCAACGCTCACGCGGGCAGATCGCCGCACAAATGAGCCGCGCCCTGAGCGCTGGCCAGAAAAACCGTTGATAGAGGGGGAGCAGCTATGAACTTTCACGAGGTACAATTTCCAACCGATCTGAGCTTTGGTGCGCTTGGCGGTCCCCAGCGGCGGGTCGACGTAGTGACGCTTGCCAATGGCTATGAGGAGCGCAACACGCCTTGGGCGCATTCCCGCCGTGTCTATGATGCCGGATTGGGGTTGCGTTCGCTTGACGATGTTGAGGCAGTGATTGCGTTTTACGAGGCACGTTTTGGCCAGATGTTCGGATTTCGCTGGAAAGACTGGTCAGATTTTAAATCGGGCAAGCCCTCTGTAGCGATCAATCGGCAAGACCAGCAGATTGCATTGGGTGATGGTGTCACAACCGAATTCCAGCTGATCAAGAGCTACCGCTCGGGTGGGCATATATATAAGCGGCCAATCACCAAGCCTGTCAAAGGTTCCGTGTTGGTCGCGGTTGAGCAGGACGACAAGCTTGAGGCCGTAGACTATGTAGTCAATGACATCTCTGGTGTGATCACTTTTAAGGATGCCCCCGATCCCGACACACGGGTCTTTGCCGGATATGAGTTTGACGTGCCTGTGCGCTTTGACAGTGACAGTCTGCTGACCAATATCGCAAGCTTCAATGCCGGACAGGTGCCGGACATTCCGGTGCGTGAGGTGCGGGTATGAGCGGGACATTTAATGCGGCGCTGGCAGCGCATCTTGAGGGTGGTCTCACTACGGTTTGTCATGCGTGGGCGATCACACGCAAAGATGGCGAAGTTTTTGCATTTACTGATCATGACCTTCCACTGCGTTTTGCGGGTTTCGACTTTCGGGCGGATACGGGACTGAGTGCGCTGGCGCTTGCCCAGTCGACGGGACTGTCGGTGGATAACTCTGAGGCATTGGGCGCTTTGTCAGACGCCTCCCTGCGCGAGGACGAGATCGAGCAAGGGCGGTTTGACGGAGCTGAGATACAGGCATGGTTAGTCAACTGGGCGGATACGTCCCAGCATTGGCTTAACTTTCGTGGTCATCTGGGGGAATTGACGCGGGCAGGCGGGGGCTTTCGGGCCGAGCTGCGCGGCTTGACCGAAGCGCTGAACCGTCCTTTGGGGCGGGTCTATCAAAAACCATGCTCTGCTGTATTGGGCGATCGAACCTGCCGGTTTAATCTGGCTCAGGAAAGCTATGCCCAAGTGATACCCGTGCAGACAGTGGAGGGGACGCGTCGATTTATCTGGCAGGATTTTCTGGCGTTTGATGCTGATTGGTTTACACGGGGCCGGCTGGAAGTTCTGGATGGGCCTGCTGCGGGCCTTTGGGGGACGATCAAGTCGGACAGGGTCGAAAATAACGCGCGGGTTATCGAGCTTTGGGAGCCTATTCGCGGTGCAGTTGGTGTTGGTACGCAAGTGCGGCTGGTTGCGGGCTGCGACAAGCGGGTGGAGACCTGTCGACTTAAATTCAACAACTTCGACAATTTTCAGGGTTTTCCCGATCTTCCGAATGAGGATTGGGTCGTGTCTGTGCCCAGCAGTTCCAATATCAACAGCGGAGGATCGCTGCGATGATTGGTGCGGGTATTGTAACTGCGGCGCAGCGCTGGATTGGAACGCCTTATGTGCATCAAGCGGCGGTAAGGGGGGCAGGGTGTGATTGTCTAGGTTTGGTGCGCGGCGTGTGGCGCGAAGTTTACGGTCAGGAGCCTGAGGCAGCACCTGCGTACTCGATGGACTGGTCTGAACCTCAGGGGGAGGAGCGTTTGTGGGCAGCGGCATTGCGCCATTTGACTGCGAAGCCTGTGATCGCTGCTTGTACGGGTGATCTGCTACTTTTCCGCATGCGGCAGGGCGCAGTGGCCAAGCATTTGGGGATCATGTCCCGCGACGGTCCGCAGCCGCGATTTATCCACGCATATTCACGCCACGGCGTGGTCGAGAGTGCGCTTAGCACTGCATGGCACCGCCGTGTGGTTGCGTGTTTTGAATTTCCCGAGGAGGTCATCTGATGGCGACGATATTATTCTCAGCGGCGGGTGCCGCAGTTGGCGGCTCTGTCGGCGGTACGCTTGCGGGGCTATCCTCGGTTGCCGTTGGGCGAGCGGTGGGTGCCACCCTCGGTCGCGTGGTTGATCAAAAAATCCTCGGAAGTGGCGGGCAGGCGGTCGAGACCGGCAAGGTTGATCGGTTTCGGCTGACCGGGGCCGGGGAAGGCGATCCGATTTCGCAGCTTTACGGGCGGTTGCGTTTGGGGGGGCAAGTAATTTGGGCGTCGGATTTCGAAGAGGTCAGCACGAGCAGTGGTGGCGGCAAAGGCGGCAGTTCGCAACCGCAAACCACCGGGTACAGCTATACTGTGAACGTGGCGATTGCGCTGTGTGAGGGTGAAATCACGCGGGTGGGGCGCATCTGGGCGGATGGTGAAGAGATCGCACCTGATGATATCAATATGACGGTTTACACCGGCAACACAGAGCAGCAGCCTGATCCCCTGATGGAGGCTATTGAGGGCACCGGTATGGTTCCCGCCTATCGCGGGACCGCTTATGTGGTGATGGAGGCGCTGGCGTTGCAGCAGTTTGGCAACCGTGTACCGCAATTCAGCTTTGAGGTGATCCGCCCCGAGCAGCGCGGTGCGCAGGGTGCTGAGCATGCGCTCAGCTACGGTGTCGAAGGAGTGGCGTTGATACCGGGGACGGGGGAATATGCACTTGCAACCACGCCTGTTAGTTATGAGGGCGAAGGGCAGGCGCGCTGGAGTGCTAATATCAACTCACCTTCTGGCAAGACCGATTTTGCGACCTCGATTGAGGCGCTGGATGAGGAGTTGCCCGAGTTGAAGGCAGCCTCATTAGTCGTTTCGTGGTTCGGATCTGATTTGCGGATGGGGGAATGTCTGGTTCAGCCGAAAGTCGAAGACCCCGACATCGATGGCGAGGAGATGCCTTGGGCCGTTGCCGGGGTCTTGCGGAACGTGGCTGAAGTTATTGCACGCGGTGTGGACGCGCGACCGATCTATGGGGGAACCCCCGCAGATGCTGCCGTGATCGAGGCCATTCAGGCGATGAACGCGGCGGGTAAAGCGGTAATGTTTTATCCCTTTATTCTGATGGACCAGATTGAAGGCAACACTTTGCCGAACCCCTATAACGGAGAAGAGGGGCAACCAGCGCTACCTTGGCGCGGGCGGATCACATTAGAGCGCGCGCCGGGACAGGAGGGTTCTGCTGACGTAACGGCGGCGGCAGAAGCAGAAGTTACGGCCTTTTTTGGAACTGTTCAAGCGTCTGATTTTGCAGTTGTTGATGGTGTCGTTAGCTACAGCGGTCCGCAAGAGTGGACGTTGTCGCGGTTTATCCTGCATTATGCAGCGCTTTGCAAAGCGGCGGGGGGCGTTGATGCGTTCTGCATCGGCTCCGAGATGCGTGGGCTCACGCAGATTCGCTCGGCGCGCAATGTTTTTCCTGCAGTTCAGGCATTTATTGGGCTGGCGGCGCAGGTCCGTGCGATTGTCGGGCCTGATACGAAAATCAGCTATGCTGCGGATTGGAGCGAGTACTTCGGGTATCAGCCGCAGGACGGTACAGGGGATCGCCTGTTCCACCTCGATCCGCTCTGGGCGGACCCTGAGATCGATTTTATCGGGATAGACAATTACATGCCCCTATCGGATTGGCGTGAGGGCGTGGATCATGTGGATGCGCAGGATTGGGATGACATCTATAACCTGCGGTATCTGCAATCCAACATTGAAGGTGGTGAGGGCTATGATTGGTATTATGGCTCGATCGAGGAGCGCGAGGCGCAAATTCGCACGCCAATTACGGATGGTGCATATGATGAGCCGTGGATCTATCGCTATAAGGACATCCGCAACTGGTGGAGTAACCTGCACCATGACCGTATTGACGGCGAGCGCAACAATGACCCAACAGTGTGGTTGCCGGGGCACAAGCCTGTCTGGTTTACCGAATATGGCTGTGCTGCAATTGATAAAGGAACCAACCAACCCAACAAGTTTCTTGACCTGAAATCATCTGAAAGCAGCCTGCCACGGTATTCTGACGGGGGGCGCGATGATCTTATCCAGATGCAATATCTGCGGGCCATGATTGATTATTGGGCGCAGGCGGCAAATAATCCACAGGGCATCGAATACGAAGGCTACATGATCGACATGCGGCGTGCGTTCGTGTGGGCATGGGATGTGCGGCCCTATCCGTTCTTTCCCAACAGCCGCGATCTGTGGAGTGATGGCAGCAACTATGCACGAGGGCATTGGCTAAACGGGCGCAGCTCCGCACGCAGCCTTGCTTCTGTGGTTGACGAAATTTGCACTCGCGCTGGTCTGGCGGCCTTTGATACTGAGCGGCTTTACGGTGTTGTGCGGGGTTATGGCGTCTCTGATAACGGGGATGCGCGGGCCTCGCTGCAACCGCTTATGCTCCGTTATGGATTTGATGCGGTTGAGCGTGACGGTGTGCTGGTGTTTCGGATGCGTAACGGACTACGCGAAACCAATTTGGATACAGACCGTATGGCCGTCAGCCCCGACCTTGACGGTACGACAGTACAAGTGCGCGAGCCTGATGCTACCCTCTCTGGGCGGATGCGGTTGAGATTTATTCAGGCCGACGCGAGTTTTGACGTGATTTCAGAGGAAGCGGTTCTGCCTGACGAGGAAACACATGCGGTGGCTGCGACGGAGTTCAGCATGGTGCTGACCCGTGCCGAAGGACGTCAGGTCGCGGAGCGCTGGCTGAATGAGGCGCGGATCGCACGCGAGACAGTGCAATTTGCTTTGCCTCCGTCCAAGATGGCGGTGCGGGCGGGTGATATCGTCTCGCTTCCTGCGGATCAGGGGGAGCAATCATCATTATTCCGTATTGACCGCGTGGATCAGGCCGAATTCCAGCAGATCGAGGCCGTGCGCATTGACCCCGAGGTGTACACCTCTTCGCCCCTGTCCGACGAATTGGTTGCGCTTCGCCGTTTTGTGGCGCCTGTTCCTGTCCGTCCGCTTTTTATGGACCTACCGCTCATTGCAGGAGACGAAGTACCATATGCGCCTCATATCGTCGCGAGTGCCAATCCATGGCCAGGAAGTGTTGCGCTCTATTCCAGTTTGACGGACCAAAACTATGGTCTGAATACGATCTTACCCATTCGGGCAACTATTGGGACAACGCGCTCTCTCATGGTGCGGCACTGTCCATCTTTGATGGATCGAGGCGATGCTGTGGAAGTGAAGTTAATCAGTGGGCGTCTGGAAACAGTGGATATGGATGCACTGCTGAGTGGCGCTAATCGTGCCGCAATCGGGGGGGGCAGTGCGGATAATTGGGAAGTGTTTCAATTCAGAAGAGCAGAATTGATTGCACCGCTGACATATCTGCTGAGCGACCGGATTAGGGGGCAGGCAGGTTCTGATGGATTGATTCCCGATGTCTGGCCCTCGGGGTCGCAGTTTGTCTTGCTCAATTCAGTACCGCAGCAAATCGATTTAAGCCGTAATCTGCGTAACGTTGTGCAGAACTACCGCATTGGGCCTGCGCAGCGCCCAGTTGGTGATCCGTCCTTTAGGCAACTTTCACGAGCGTTTGAGGGCAATGGGCTGCGGCCCTACGCGCCAGCGCATGTGCGCGCAACGCAACAAACTGATGGAACGTTATCGATTACTTGGATCAGACGGACACGCATTGATGGAGACGGTTGGGATACTGTTGAAGTGCCTTTGGGCGAGGAAGTAGAAGCCTATCAGGTCAAAATCATAAAGGACGGAATAGTACTGCACCAGAATGCTGTGTCGGCTCCAGTGTATAGTTATTCTCAAGCTGCACAGGCCAGCGACGGTATTGTTGCCCCTTTTCAAATCGAAGTCGCGCAGGTTTCGGCGTCCTATGGCCTCGGATTGCCGACCCGTATTGACGTCACCTCATTGTGAGACAAGTCGGCTTGATGGACCTGTATCATGCGGCTTGCGCGGTGCAGGGCACCTCCCGCAAGGAACGTGTGGTCTTTTGTGAAGCGCTGATTTGGCGGGCGCATGTAGCTGATAAATACGTGAAACGGGTTCATAAACTGCACCCTGAATGGGGTGACGGGAGTCTGCGTTCTGCCGCCACACTCCATCAGGTTGGTCCGCCTATTCAGATAGGACCTTCAGATTTTTTGGAATGTTTCTCTATTGTTTTAAATGCTTTGCTTGAAAACCGTCTGATCAGGTCACATCCTAATTAGAGTGGCGGTTTTGCACTTGCACTAACTGTGCTAAATAGAAGGTAAGTTAGATAAAGGGAGCCGTTCCTATGGCCAATCCGCAAAGCAAAATAGCATCTGTTGATCCGGTTTGGGATCAAATCAAAAGCGATGCGCTAAAAGCAGTGGCGCAGGAGCCGCTGATAGGTGGCTTTGTCCATGCTACCATCCTTCACCATGCCTCCATTGAAAAAGCGCTGTCATACCGGGTCGCGGCCAAGCTGGCGTCCAACGAAATGTCAATGATGGTTGTGCGTGAAGTCGTCGATCAGGCTTACGCTGATGATCCCAGCCTTGTTGAAGCTGCACGTGCTGATCTGGTAGCAATCTTTGATCGTGATCCCGCGTGTCACCGGCTTTTGCAACCGATTCTGTATTTTAAAGGATATCAGGCCGTCCAAGCCTATCGTGTGGGCCACTACTTGTGGAACAAAGGGCAACGTGATCTGGCATATTTTTTCCAGATGCGTATTTCGGAAATTTTTGGGGTGGATATCCATCCCGGTGCGACCATCGGTAAGGGCATCATGATAGACCACGCTCATTCCATCGTAATCGGTGAGACGGCTGTGGTAGGGGACAATGTCTCGATGCTGCACTCCGTCACATTGGGCGGTACAGGTAAGGAAGAAGAGGACCGTCACCCCAAGATTGGAGATGGTGTTCTCATTGGTGCAGGTGCAAAGGTTTTGGGCAACATCAAAGTGGGGCATTGCAGCCGCATCGCGGCAGGCTCGGTTGTGTTGGAAGATGTACCACCTTGCAAAACAGTTGCAGGTATTCCTGCCCGTATTGTGGGGGAGGCGGGTTGTGATCAGCCCGCCATGTCAATGAACCATATGCTTGGACCTTGGGAAAACTGAGAGTAATGCAGTTTTTTAGATGAAAGGGCCGGAGCTATGCTCCGGCCCTTTGCTTTCTTCAACGCAGCACAACGCCACTATTTGATCAGGCCAGCATGGTCATTGGTGCTTCGAGGTTGGCCTTGATTGCGTTAAGCAATTCGGCTCCCAATGCGCCATCAATCACCCGGTGATCGACCGAAAGAGTGACAGACATCACAGTCGCAATCGCCAATTCGCCATCAGCACCGACAACGGGTTTTTTGGACCCTGCGCCAACTGCCAGAATGGCGCCATGCGGCGGGTTGATCACTGCGTCAAAGTTGTCGATCCCAAACATTCCCAGATTGGATATAGCAAAGCTGCCACCCTGATACTCATGTGGTGCGAGCTTGCGATCCCGTGCACGGGCGGCAAGGTCTTTCATCTCGGCACTCAGCGCAGAGAGGGATTTCATCTCGGCGTCCTTGAGAACGGGGGTGAACAATCCACCTTCGATCGCAACAGCAACAGCTACATCTGATGGCTTGAGTTTGAACACTTTGTCACCTGCCCAGACCGCATTGGCATCGGGCACTTCTTGCAGGGCCAATGCGCAGGCCTTGATGATAAAATCATTGACCGACAACTTTACGCCACGCGGCTCTAGTTGCTTGTTGAGCTGAGCGCGGAACGCCATGAGCGCGTCAAGATGGATATCGCGGCGCAGGTAGAAGTGCGGAACGGTCTGTTTGGCCTCGGTAAGACGGGCAGCAATGGTTTTGCGCATGCCGTTGAGGGTGATTTCCTCATATTCGCGGTCTGCATACATCTTGGCGATTGCATCGCTTGAGGGGCCTGTAGCCATTGCCGCTGGTGCACTGGCTGTCGGTGTAGCTGCTGATGCCGTTGGCTTGGGTGCGGCAGTTTGCGTTGCATTTTCAACATCGGCTTTAACAATACGACCATGCGGACCGGAGCCTTTGATCTGCGCAAGGTCGAGACCTTTTTGTGCAGCGATGCGCCGCGCAAGTGGCGATGCAAAAATACGGCTCCCATCTGCATTACTACTGGCTTTTGATGCCGGTGTTGCATCTGTGGCTCCACGACCGTGCCCTTTTGCAGGTGTTGTAGCATCCGAAGCGGCAGCTGGTGCGACATTGCTGGATGCCTTTGTCTCATCCGCTTTCGGAGCTGGAGGCGCATCAATGTCATCCGCACTTTCGCCATCTTCGAGCAACACGGCAATGGCAGTGTTTACTTTCACGCCTTCGGTGCCTTCGGCGATCAGGATCTTTCCGATCACCCCTTCGTCCACGGCTTCAAATTCCATGGTCGCTTTGTCGGTTTCAATCTCACACATCACATCGCCAGAGGAGACGGTATCACCCTCCTTGACCAGCCATTTGGCCAGCGTGCCTTCTTCCATGGTGGGCGAGAGGGCGGGCATTAGGATTTCTGTAGGCATAACGTCCGCTCCTTATTTATATGTGACTTTTTTCACGGCTTCGATAACTTCGGCCGTGGTCACAAGTGCATGTTTTTCGAGGTTCGCCGCGTAAGGCATTGGCACGTCCTTACCAGTGCAACAGATCACAGGCGCGTCGAGATAATCGAACGCTTCCTGCATCACGACCGAGCTGATGTAGCTGCCGACGGACCCTTGGGGCCAGCCCTCCTCGACAGTGACCAGGCGGTTGGTTTTCATCACGGACTTGATGATCGCTGGCGTGTCCATCGGACGCAGGGTGCGCAGGTCGATGACTTCGGCGTTGATGCCTTCCTCGGCCAGTTTCTCGGCGGCTTCCAAAGCATAGGTCATGCCGATGCCAAAGCTGACGATGGTGACGTCGTCGCCCTCACGCCAGATACGCGCTTTTCCAAACGGTACCGTATAGTCCTCAACATCAGGTACGTCGAAAGAACGACCATAGAGGATTTCGTTCTCAAGGAAAATCACAGGGTTTGGATCGCGAATTGCCGTTTTCATCAGGCCTTTGTAGTCGGAGGCGGAGTAGGGCATCGCAACCTTGAGGCCTGGGACCTGCATGTACCATGCGGCATAATCCTGAGAGTGTTGTGCACCCACACGTGCTGCAGCGCCGTTAGGGCCACGGAACACCATAGGCGCGCCCATCTGGCCACCAGACATATAAAGCGTCTTGGCCGCAGAGTTGATGATGTGGTCAATCGCCTGCATGGCAAAGTTGAAAGTCATAAACTCGACAATAGGGCGCAAACCACCGAATGCCGCGCCAGTAGCGATACCGGCAAAACCGTGCTCGGTGATTGGTGTGTCGATCACGCGTTTTGCGCCGAACTCATCCAGCATCCCTTGGGAGATTTTATAAGCACCTTGATACTCGGCAACTTCTTCACCCATCAGGAATACACTATCGTCGCGGCGCATTTCTTCGGACATGCCGTCACGCAGGGCTTCACGCACAGTCTGCTGTTTCAGCGTCGTTCCCTCTGGCCAGTCGGGTGTGGTGTCCACTTCCGGGGCAGGGTGGGCCATTCCCGCTGCTGGGGCTGTCTCGGACGATTGCTCTTTGTCAGCCGGCACAGGTGCGCTTGCAGGCTGCTCGGACGCCTTGTCCATGGCAGTGGCATCTTCGCCCTCTTCGAGAAGGATCGCGATGGGCGTGTTTACTTTGACGCCCTCGGTGCCTTCTTCGATCAGGATCTTGCCAACGATACCTTCGTCAACGGCCTCGAATTCCATTGTCGCTTTGTCGGTTTCAATCTCCGCCATGATGTCACCGGAGGAGACGGTGTCGCCCTCCTTGACCAGCCATTTGGCCAGCGTGCCTTCTTCCATGGTGGGGCTCAGGGCGGGCATCAGAATTTCAGTTGCCATGGTTTAAGCCTCCAGCTCTGCGTAAATATCTGTCCAAAGCTCGTCGAGGTGCGGCTCGGGGCTTTCTTTTGCGAATTCGGCACTCTCGTTCACGATGCCTTTGATCTCTTTGTCGATGGCCTTGAGGTCCTCCTCGGTCGCATGCTTGCCGGTGAGCAGCAGTGAGCGGATTGCCTCGATCGGGTCACGCTCGTCGCGCATTTTCTGCACTTCCTCGCGGGTCCGGTATTTGGCCGGATCAGACATGGAGTGGCCGCGATAACGGTATGTTTTGATTTCCAGAATGTAGGGACCTTTGCCTGCACGGCAGTGCGCCACCGCTTTGTCACCCGCAGCTTTCACCGCCAGCACATCCATGCCGTCCACTTCTTCCCCTTGGATGCCATAAGCCGCGCCGCGCTCCCAATAGCTGGGAGAGTGGGTGGAGCGTTTGGTCGAAGTACCCATGGCATATTGGTTGTTTTCGATCACAAAAATGCATGGCAGGTCCCAGATTTCGGCCATGTTATAGGCCTCGTAAACCTGACCTTGGTTCGCCGCACCATCCCCGAAGTAGGTGAAGGTAACATTGTCATTGCCTTTGTATTTGTCCGAAAAAGCGAGACCTGCACCCAGCGGCACCTGAGCCGCAACAATGCCGTGACCGCCATAGAAATGCTTCTCTTTCGAGAACATGTGCATCGAGCCGCCTTTGCCTTTGGAATAACCGCCTTCGCGGCCCGTCAGCTCTGCCATGACACCTTTGGGATCCATCCCGCAGGCCAGCATGTGACCGTGATCCCGGTAGGAGGTGATGCGCTTATCGCCTTCTTTTGCAGAGGCCTCAAGACCCACAACGACCGCTTCTTGTCCGATGTAAAGGTGGCAGAAGCCGCCGATGAGGCCCATGCCATAAAGCTGGCCCGCCTTTTCCTCAAATCGCCGTATCAACAGCATGTCGCGGTAGTAGGCCATCAGCTCGTCCGCTGAGACATTTGAAGGGGTCGTTTTGGCACTCGGCTTTTTGGCGGCCATAAAGGCAATCCTCCCGTCGGCACGGATCGCCCGTGCTGAATATAGTTTAACGTTAAACTATATCATAACGGATTCGGATTCAGATGGCGAGGGGGCTTTGTGCAGGGCTGTTCTGCGGTAGATGCAAAGCTTGGTTAACGGATGACGATCTCGTCCGCGCGCACCATCCCAAGGACAGAGCGGGCTTGCTCATCCAGCAGATCGAGATCGAGATAATCGTCAGAGAGGCGGCGGGTGAGGTTTTCCATCTGGGCCACCTCTGTACGAACCTGAATAAGCTGGTCGCGCATCTCGTTGGCTTCGGCCAGAATTTCCGCACGCCTAAACAGGCCAAAATCGCCCTGAACAGCGGCGAACATGAAGTAAAGGCTCAGCGCAAAAGCAATCGCAAAGAAAAGAATGGGTCCGAATGCGGGTTTGCTCATGCGCTGAAGCCTATTGGTACCTGTAGAAACTGCCGTCTAAGCCACCTCTTGTCGGGTGGTAGGGACTGTATGGCACAAGTGATTCGCGATGGGAATCCCCTATGATTCGCAAAGGCGGAAAAACTGCAATTTAGATGTGGATAAGTCGTTAACCGCCCAAAGCGGCAACACCGGGCAAGGTTTTACCCTCCATCCACTCCAGAAACGCGCCACCCGCTGTCGATATATAAGTGAAATCATCAGCCACGCCTGCCTGATTAAGCGCTGCAACTGTGTCACCGCCCCCCGCGACAGAGATGAGCGCACCGTCGCGCGTCTGCTTCGCCGCAACCTGCGCCGCTGCAACAGTGGCCGTGTCAAAGGGTGCAATCTCGAATGCACCCATCGGCCCGTTCCAGATCACGGTTTTGAGACCCTCAATTGCGACGCGCATCTGTTTGATCATCTCGGGTCCGGCATCCAACACCATCTGATCTGCTTCCAGAACAGTGTTAGAACCGAGCAGGGCGACAGTATGCGCTGCACCAGCTTTGAACTCACGGGCCACCAGCCCATCCACAGGCAACAGAATGCGGCATCCCGCCTTGGAGGCCTGCGCCATGATATCGCGCGCTGTATCGAGGTAATCGTTCTCACATAGCGACGCACCCAGTTGCGCGCCTTGGGCGACCAGAAACGTATTCGCCATGCCGCCCCCGATAATCAACAAATCAAGGCGGTTCACGAGGTTCTCCAGCAGCGCAATCTTGGTCGAGACTTTGGCCCCGCCCACAACTGCCCCCACAGGGCGCTCGGGCTTGGAGAGCGCTGCTTCCAGTGCCGACAGCTCCGCTTGCATCAAACGGCCTGCACAAGAGGGCAGCAAATGCGCCAGTGCTTCGGTAGAGGCATGGGCACGGTGCGCGGCAGAAAACGCATCATTGCAAAAGACATCGCCCAACTTGGCCAGACGGGCGGCAAATTCAGGGTCATTCGCCTCTTCGCCTGCATGAAAGCGGATGTTCTCGATCAACACGACATCGGCAGCCAGCACTTCCGCTGTCATATTCTCTGCAGCCTCTAGCGTTTCAACCAGCACGATCGAACGCATCAGCGCGCGCTTAAGGGCAGGGACCACCTGCCTCAAACTCATGTCGAGGTTCACTTTCCCTTTGGGCCGACCGAAATGCGCCAACAGGATTGGTGTGCCGCCTTTGGAGAGGATATCGTGTACCGTAGGCACAATTCGCTCGATCCGTGTGGCGTCTGTCACTTGGCCGTTTTCGACAGGGACATTGATGTCTACCCGAACCAAAACCCGTTTGCCATGCAAATCCATGTCGTCCAGCGATTTCCAGCCCATATCGATCCGTCCTTTACGTCTGTTGTCAAACTTGGGTGATGTTTTGCCGTTATCTCGCCTGTGGTCAATGCACCGCCTTGGCAAATGTGCTGTGGCAGCCTAGGTAACAGGTCAGATTTATGAAGGAGCGCCCCATGGCCGAGATCAAAGACCCAGAAAACACAATCCTGATGGAACTCAAGGGTGGCACTGTCACCATCGAGCTGCTGCCCGATGTGGCCCCCCAGCACGTCGAGCGTATGAAAACGCTGGCGCGTGCAGGTGCCTATGACAACGTGGCTTTCCACCGTGTCATCGATGGCTTCATGGCGCAAACTGGCGATGTCCAGCACGGCAACATGGAAAAAGACTATAACCCACGCGGCGCAGGCACAGGCAGCTCGGAGCATCCTGATGTTCCCGCAGAATTTTCCAAGATCCCGCACGCACGCGGCTCGCTTGGTGCGGCACGCTCCGCCAATCCGAATTCGGCCAACAGCCAGTTCTTTATCAACTTCAAAGACAATGACTTCCTCAATGGTCAATACACTGTCTACGGTCAGGTTATTTCCGGCATGGAGCATGTAGATGCACTCACCAAGGGTGAGCCACCTGCCAACCCTGACCGCATGATCAGCGTGAAAGTTGCCGCAGATGCGTAGCCTTGTCGCGGGCGGCCTTTTCGCAACACTCATCGCAGGATCAGTTGCTGCGTCCGGCCTTCAGATCGAAGTGGCGGGAGAAGCGAATGGTACCATCACCATCGACCTGCTCGAAGACATAGCGCCCCAGCATGCCGCGCGTATGACGGAGCTTGCGAAAGCGGGTAAATATGATGGCGTGGTATTCCACCGCGTGATCGACGGGTTCATGGCCCAGACCGGTGACGTTCAACACGGCATCAAGGGCGGTGACATGCGCCGCGCTGGCACAGGCGGCTCCGATATGCCTGATCTGCCCGCCGAGTTTTCGGACATTAACTTTGATAAAGGCGTCGTCGGTATGGCGCGCTCTCAAAGTCCCGATAGCGCCAATAGCCAGTTCTTTATCATGTTCGATGAGGGGGCGTTCCTGAATGGTCAATACACGGTTGTAGGCCGCGTAACCGAGGGTCAGGATGTTGTCGACGCGATCAAACGCGGCACAGGCAGCAATGGCGCTGTCATTGGCGAACCCGATATGATGAAGACCGTCACAGCTATCGACTAAAGCAATGAACTGTAAA
Organism: uncultured Sulfitobacter sp.; assembly: GCF_947499945.1. Taxonomy (GTDB): domain Bacteria; phylum Pseudomonadota; class Alphaproteobacteria; order Rhodobacterales; family Rhodobacteraceae; genus Sulfitobacter. The sequence continues at coordinate 258,126 of NZ_CANMQD010000003.1, forward strand.
GTTTGAAAAGGCGCTTCCCAATCGGGAGCGCCTTTTTTGTTTGTGGTGATCCGCTATAAAATTCTTCTTACCAGTTACGCGGCGCGATAGCCGCCAAATGCTTCAGCCTAATGTAATGAGGGGCAGATGAAGTCCTAAACTGCTAAGCCCAGCCAGGGGGTCAGGCGATCGTGCATCTCGTCAATTTCGGCCTGCGACAAGAGGCCGGATTCTGGCAATATGATCGCCGCGCTGGTGATTTTGTCAGTGGTCGGGTTCTCGTTGTTAGCGCTGCCGATGGCCTGACTCCCCTGTACGCCTAAGGTTTCGGAAAAAGATTTGTCCAGCCGCTGAAAGGTGGAAAGGCTGACTGCTCGGATGCCGCGCAAAACATAAAGGGCTTCCCAGTGCCGCTCGATATTATCGATTTCATCCGCTTTCAGTACAACGCGCTGCGCGTCGGGGGAGCCACCAGCAATATACTCGCCCACCGCAGCAGCATCTGGGTCAACCACGTCACGCATGATCTGAAAATTAGCAACAAGACCAACGACTCCAAGAATAAGGGCACCAGCGACGCCGGATGACATATCCCCAAAAACATATAGCCCGAGTTGGTAGCCCATAACGCCCCAGAACAATCCCCCAGCCCAAATTGTGATGCGCGGCAGAAAGGTGAATGCGAGTCCATATATCGCACACACTCCGAAAAAGCCGAACGCAAAGCTGCCAAAGCCCCCAATTCCGGTTACGTGGGAAAAAAAAGCTGAACAATAAAACCAAATCAAAATACCCTGTAGGCCTTGAATTATCTGCACAATAATCTCCGAAAACTCTTGTGTGATGACCGATAGATCTGTTTTTGGGCCGAATTGTGACCTTGCCCATAGACCGATGAAATGAGATGAAAAAACGATGCTTTTGCAAGCGGTTGGTGCCCCCTTGCAAAGGGCGCTCTCACTTCGAGGCCATTTACTACAATTGGTCGGCAGGCAGATTGCGCACTACCCTGCGAGTGACAAGCGGTACTGGTAAGCCATCTCGAATGCGTGCTTTTCGCTCGCTAATACTCGTCTGATTAAATCAGCCGTCTAAATGCAAAACGCCGCAGGCAGAACCTACGGCGTCTTCAGTTCTCAACTCAATATTGCCTCAGGAGGCAGGATTGGTCTTTGGCGCTGGTGTGCCTTTGGCACTCGGGTTCAGCGGGTCGTCCTGACGCTGTACGGAGCCTTCAAAATGCGCACCACTCTCGATGGCGATGGTCTTGTGGATGATGTCACCCTCGACGCGTGCAGTAGAGGTCAGTCGGACCTTGAGGCCGCGTACACGGCCCACGATGCGGCCGTTGACCACAACATCATCGGCAATCACTTCGCCTTTTATGGTGGCGGACTCGCCGATGGTGCAAAGGTGGGCGCGGATGTCGCCTTCCACTGTGCCTTCAACCTGAATATCACCAGTTGTCTTCATGTTGCCTGTCACGTGCAGGTCAGCAGACAGAGTAGAGGCGGGCGGCTTTGCTTTGGGCGCGCTTGCCTTGAACTCGTTGGATTTGGGCGCAGACGACGGGATGGCGGGTGCCGAAGACGTCGGTGCGCTTGAGGAGGATGTGTCGGTGCTTGGGGCACCATCATTGATTTTGCTCTTAGAAAACATCGTTTGCTGCCTTGATATAGATCATTGGATTGACGGCTTTTCCACCGACGCGAACTTCGTAATGAAGATGCACGCCGGTTACCCGTCCTGATGCACCCATATCACCAATATGATCGCCGCGCGATACTCTTTGACCAACCTTTACGCGCATTTTTGACATATGTGCATAGCGGGTTTCGATGCCGAATTCGTGCTGAATCTTCACCAAACGTCCATATCCTGAGCCCCAACCGGCGTGAGTCACAACACCGTCCGCCGTGGCATAGAGAGGTGTGCCCAGACCTGCGGCAAAGTCGACACCGTTGTGCATGCGGCGGCCACCCGTCTTAGGGTCGCGGCGGAAGCCGAACTTGGAGGTGAATCGGAAGGAGTTCTTTACAGGATTCGCAAACGGCGCTTTGGACGCAGCAAGGCGGTATAGATTGAGGCGATCCATCTGGCCCAACAAGCGGTTGGCCCGCAATGTGTCAGCTGTTGGCTGCTCTCCGCGAGTGGTAAAGCTGAGCGGTGTGAGCGGGCCGCCCTGACCGGAGTAGCCGCGGCGCACAGTATCAAGCATGCGGTCCGTCGGCATACCAGCAGCGCGGAACATGCGGTCCAGCGGGGCTACGGATACCGTCATTGCTTCTTCAAGTTGGCGGAAGATCGCATCGTTTTGTTCTTGCATGACGGCAATCTTCTGGCTCATTGCGTCCGCTTGAAGCAGGGCTTCCTGCGCGTCCTCAACAACCTGATCACGCTCTTTGGCGGTGCGGGCGAGGGCATCAGCCATAAAATCCATCGGTGCCGTGCTGGCGGAGACCTGAATTGATCCCTCACCGTCAGCTTGCATCGCGGCGACCTGACTGCGGGCTGTTTCACGGTCTTTCATTGTGTCGCGCAGCGTGGACTGGATCACATCGATACCTGTCTCAAGCTCGTTACGGCGTGTCTCGGAGGACAAAAGCTCTGATTGCATGATGGAAATCTGGGCGAGGGCTGCGTTGAACCGTTCCTGCGCAGCCAGTGCTTCAATGGCGCGGTTGTCGCGCTGTGCACTCAGATCATTCAGCCGCGCCTGATAGGTGCGCTGATCCCGTTTCGCCTGCTCGCGGAAATTACCCGAACCGATGCTGTCCATCAGGATGATCGCCGTGGCAATAATTGCCCATGCTACCAACAACGAACACCCTGCGAGAGCAACCAACTGGGTGCTGGAGCGCAGACGGATGAACCGCGTGTCATTGTCTGATTTCAAAAATACACGGCGTTCCGGGAAATGCTTTTCCAGAAACGCAGAAGTCTTAATCGCGAGCTTTGTACGCACGTCTACTATATCCCTTTTAACTTGTTACAGATCGGCGTGTCCCTCACAAATCCGTTAACAAGAGTGCAATAGACCTTCGGGAGGCCATCGGGCAACCCTTCAAGCCCACCATGACGAATCCCCGCCAATTTAAGTGACAATTTGGCAAAAATCCGCCTATTTCAGGAATTTGTAGATGCGGCTTTAAGTTCCGGCTGCGAGAGGCCAATAAAAATCGGGTGGAATACCTGCCTCGGCACGCTTTTCCTCGTTAAAGGGCGGTTTGAGCTGCCCGTGAAAATATTTGCGCACGAGCGTATGAAATTGTTGAGTGGGATCAAGATCATGGCGGCCGCACAGAAAGTGGAACCACTTTGAGCCATATGCCACGTGATGGACTTCCTCGGCGTAGATCACTTCCAGCGCATCAACCGCCTGAACCTCTTTGGCCTGTTTGAACAACCTGATCATGTTTGGCGTCACATCAAGGCCGCGCGCCTCCAGCACCATAGGTACAACCGCAAGCCGACCCATAAAGTCATCTGCCGTATCTGTCGCCGCTTGCCACATGCCGGCATGGGCAGGCAACGCGCCATAGTGACTGCCAGCCGCCTCAAGGCAATCACACATCAGGTTAAAATGTTTGGATTCCTCATCCGCAGCTTTGACCCAGTCATCATAATATCCGATTGGCATTTTCACATCGCAAAACCTTGCAAGGATATCCCAATGCAAATCCACAGCGTTCAATTCGATGTGGGCCACTGCATGCATCATAGCGATCCGGCCCTCCGGCGTGCCAGGCTTGCGGTGCGGGACATCACGCGGGCTCCGCAGTTCTGGCGTGGCGGGACGGGCAGGGTGGTTGGGCGGATTGGCCGTTCCGATCTCGGGGTGGATTCCATCTGCACGCGCCGCGCGCCATGCCGCCGCGTATTTATGCGACAGCGCCGTTTTTTCACGCCCGTCAGCGGTGCGCAAAACTGCTTCCGCCATCTGTGCCAGCGGCATCATAGCGCGCGCACTGCCTCCAGAACCTCTTCCACGTGACCGGGCACTTTTACCTTGCGCCAGATTTGCGCGATGGTCCCGTCAGCGGCGATCAGATAGGTCGCCCGTTCGATGCCCATTGATTTCTTGCCATACATATTCTTCTCGACCCAAACACCGTAGGCTTCGGTCACACTGCCTTCCTCATCTGAAAGCAACGGCACGGTCAACTCGTGCTTGGCTGCAAACTTGTCATGCTTGGCCATTGTGTCGCGCGAAATGCCGAAGACCTTTGCATCTGCTGCCTCGAACGCTGCCAGATGCTCGGAAAAGCCGATGCTCTCTTTGGTACAGCCCGGCGTGTCGTCGCGCGGATAAAAGAAAAGCACAACAGGCGCGCCTTTTAGCGCACTCAGTGTCACATCACCGCCGCCCGTAACAGGCAGGGTGAAATCGGGGGCGGTTTGGGAAACTTCGGGCATGGCAAATCTCTTTTGTGTGAGGGGCGTGGCCTTGGAGTGCGCACAGTCCCATGTCATAGTAGGGCAGCGGCAAAATAAACCAAGCAGCGCCGCGCAAGATGTAGCACCCTTTTCCAGTGACCGGAACCTGATGGCCGACACCACCCCGCCAGTCCCCCCAAAAAGCCGCCGCCGCAAACGCGGGTGGTTTTTGCTATTGGTTGGCCTGTTCAACGCTGCGTGGTCGCTTTTGGTTCTAATTACTTTGGTTGCGGTGGCTGCTGTCTACTTCTTCTATGATCGCCCCGTGGTTCTACCTGATTGGGTGGAGGCTCGGATCGAGCGGCGCCTGATCACCGAATTTCCAGACGTGCAAATAAGCTTTGGTGAAGTGCGGTTGCTCATGCAGGAAGGGTGGCGCCCCCGCGTGCGCTTGCGCGATGTGGCTGTGGCAGACACAACAGGCCGCGAGATGATCCGCTTTTCCGAGGCCCGTGTGCGGTTTTCCTTTGAAGCCCTGCGCGCAGGGCATGTCAAACCCGCTGAAGTGGCCCTGCAAGGCGTCTTTGCCACGCTGATCCGCGAAGAGGACGGCAGTCTGCTGCTACAAAGTGATATCGCAACAGGCGCAGGTGGCGATGCCAAGGGCGCAGGTCTGGGCCGTATCGTCGCCCAAATCGACGATGTGCTCCAGCAACCGGGCCTTGCCGACCTTGATTATGCAGAAGTGCGGGGGCTGACGCTGCAATTCATCGACCGCAGGGCAGGGACCGCCTTTACCCTCGACGGCGGCCGCATGATCGCGCTTCGCAAGGATGGCGCATTGGTTGCCTCCGCCGATCTCGCCGTGCTGGGGAGCGCTGCAACAGCAACAACATTATCCGCAAACTACACCAGCGTCATCGGTGAGGCCGAAGCCCAGTTTGGCGTGCGTATTGACGATGCTTCCGCTGCCGATATCGCCACCCAAAGCCCTGCGTTTGCATGGATGGGTGCGCTCAAAGCGCCGATTTCGGGGGCAGTTCGATCTGGTGTGCGGGCCAATGGCACACTGGCCCCGCTGAGTGCCACACTTCAGATCGGTGCGGGAGTTGTCCAACCTAATGACGAAACGCTGCCGATTCCATTCGACGGGGCGCGCAGCTATTTCTCCTATGATGCTGCACGCGGTCTTTTGCAGTTTGACGAATTGTCCGTCCGCAGCAAATGGGTCACGGCACAGGCCGAAGGCACTGCATCGCTGACGGGGCTACGCAGTGGGGCGCTGGAGGATTTGGTTGGACAGTTCAGGGTCACACAGCTGCGGGCCAATCCGATGGCGTTCTACCCCGAACCTGTCGAGATTGACGGCGCCGAGATAGATTTTCGTCTTCAAACCAACCCGTTCAAAATCGACATCGGGCGGCTTGATCTGTTTGACGGCGCACAAACCCGTCATGCATTTGGCACGCTGACTGCACGGCCCGATGGCTGGCAGGTATCGCTGGACGCGCGCACCGATCAGATTGATCCCACACGGATCATTGCCCTTTGGCCTGAGGCGGTAAAAACCCGGACCCGCAACTGGCTGGCAGAAAACTTGCTCGGGGCCGATATCACTAATGCGGATTTTGCCCTGCGCCTTGCTCCTGATGAGACACCGCGCACATATCTTGCTTTTGACTATCAGGACGCTTCAGTCAAATTCCTGCGCACATTGCCTCCCGTGACCCAAGGGCGCGGACATGCCAGCCTTGATGGTAAACGGTTCGTTGTTTCGCTGGACGAGGGCATGGTGGAGGCAGGCCTTGGCGGTCCCATGCGGGTGGAGCGGTCCTCCTTCATTCTGCCCGATCTAGGCGTGAAAGGCGGCACACCAGCGATTGTGCGCCTCAATGCACGTGCTTCGGTTACCGCAGCGCTCTGGACGCTGGACCAGCCACCTATGGGGGTGATGCGGCGCACAGGATTGCCTGTAGAATTGGGGGATGGAGAGGCAGTTGTCTCGGGCACCTTGGACTTCCCGCTTAAGCGGGGGGGCAGTCCTGCGGATGTGAAATTCGATGTAACGGGGGATTTGATCAATCTCACGAGCACCCGCCTGATCAAGGGGCGCAGCCTGAAATCACAGCGCATGGCGCTGGTGGCAAATAATAACGGGATCGAGATCGCAGGCAAAGGTACGCTCGAAGGGGTGGCATTTGACGGCCGTTGGCAGCAGCCCATTGGCGCAGGAGCGGCCAAAAGCACCCTTCGCGGGACGGCACAGATCACCCCGCAAGCCTTGACCGCCTTTAATGCGGCGTTGCCGCAAGGGATGCTCACGGGGGCCACAGGGGCCGATATCGGCATTGATTTTGAGCGGGGGCAGTCTCCGCGCATGACCTTACGCTCCAGCCTACGCGGCGCGACGCTCCAAGTTCCCCAAATCGGCTGGCGTAAAAGCAGTGGTGCACAGGCAAAGCTCGACATGGATATACGCCTTGGTGCGCGGCCCGAAGTCACGGCGATTTCGCTAAATGGTGCAGGACTGGATGCAAGGGGCAGTATTACACTGGCGGAGAATGGCGGTCTCGGCGTGCTGGAGCTGCGCACGCTTAAAGTGGGCAACTGGCTCGATGTGAGGGCCGCCCTTGTGGGCCAAGGATCGGGGCGTGCACCGCAAGTGGTGGTACGGGCAGGGCGTGTTGATCTGCGCACGGCACAGTTCGGGGGAAGTAGTGAGAGCAGTGCGGGAAGTGGCGGGCGTGCTGGTCCCGCAAATCCGCCGATGCGGGTCACACTCGACCGCCTTCAGGTGACTGATACCCTATGGCTTCAGGGGCTTGCAGGCACGTTTAAAACCACAGGCGGCCTTGACGGCCCATTCGAGGCGCGGGTGAACGGCGGCACAGATGTATCAGGTCGCGTCGTGCCTCAGCGCGGGCGCACGGCTGTGCGTCTCACTTCGGCGGATGCGGGTGGGGTGCTGCGCTCTGCGGGCGTGGCGGAGCAAGCGGTTGGTGGTACGCTTGACATGTCGCTCTTACCAGTTGGCAGTGGCAGCGCCTTTGACGGACGGCTCAAAGTAACGGGTGTGTCGATCAAGGATGCCCCTGCGATTGCCGCCCTCGTGAACTCGCTCTCGATTGTGGGGCTGGTGAACGAGATGAACGGCGATGGCATCTATTTTGACGAGGTTGAGGCTGAGTTCCGCCTCACGCCCAACCGTATGACACTGAGCCGTGGCAGTGCGACGGGCGCATCACTGGGCCTGTCGATGGACGGTGTCTATGCCACCGACAGCGGGCAGATCGCCATGCAAGGGGTGATAACACCTGTCTACCTGCTCAATGGCATCGGCTCAATCTTGACGCGCAAAGGCGAAGGATTGCTCGGCTTTAACTACCGCCTGACAGGCGAGGCCAAATCGCCGAAAGTGTCGATCAATCCGCTGTCTGTTTTGGCGCCTGGCGGCCTGCGCGATATTTTCCGCGCCCCAAAAACCGAACTTCCAAGCGTCGATGGCGAAGTGGCCCCTTTGCCGCAAGCACCCGAACAAAGGCCCGTTGAACCAGCCTACGAAGGACGCTAAAGCGCGGTTATGAAACTTAGTGATTTTGACTTCGACCTGCCCGAAACCCTGATTGCCGTGCGCCCCGCACAGCCGCGCTCTTCTGCGCGATTGCTGGTGGCGCAGGGCGATGTCATCCATGACGCCCAAGTGCATGATCTGACAGCGTGGTTGAGAAAAGGGGATCGTCTGGTTCTTAACGATACCCGCGTAATCCCCGCGCGTCTGTCAGGTGTACGCCACCGTACCAGCGCCCAAGGCCCGGTGAGTGCCAAGGTCGAAGTGACGCTTCTGGAGCCTCAGGCAGAGGCGGGCATCTGGTCTGCCTTGGTCAAGCCACTCAAAAGGCTCAAGGTTGGCGAGGATGTCATTTTCTCCAACGATCTGCGCGCCACAATGGAAGGGGTGGCAGACGGTCAAGGGTATCTGCGCTTTAACCTCACGGGCGATGATTTCGACGCGGCTCTTAACGCCGCAGGGGCCATGCCTTTGCCGCCATACATTGCCGCCAAACGTGCAGCGGACGCCCAAGACAAGACGGATTACCAGACGATCTGGGCCAAGCACTCAGGGGCTGTTGCCGCCCCAACGGCCTCCTTGCACTTTGATGCTCTGTTGCTGGCGGCGCTGCGGGAGATGGGCATCGATTTTAGTTATGTGACGCTGCACGTAGGCGCGGGGACATTCCTGCCTGTGAAAGTCGACGACATTGCCGACCACAAAATGCATTCTGAATGGGGGCAGGTGAGCGCCGATGCCGCCGCCGAGATTGCGGCGACAAAAGCGGCAGGCGGCCGCGTGATCCCCGTAGGCACCACAGCCCTGCGCCTGATCGAGACAGCAGGAAAAAGCGGGATCATCGCCCCTTGGGAAGGTGACACAGACATCTTCATCACCCCCGGCTTTCACTTCAACGTGGCCGATGCGCTGATGACGAATTTTCACCTGCCGCGCTCGACTTTAATGATGCTTGTTTCGGCCCTTATGGGGTCGCAGACGATCCGCGATATTTATTCCCACGCAATTAACGAAAAATATCGGTTTTTCTCTTACGGAGACGCATCACTCCTGATACCGCCGCGCAAATGCGACTGATTTGAGTCGCACGTGAACCCGACAAGTGATCGCGCGCGGCGCTAGGGGTTATATAGACATCTTAGGAGACGACGTATGTGGCAGGTCTTGACCAGCGCTTGGGCGCTTTTGTTCGGCATGTTCCTTTTGATGCTTGGCAACGGCATGCAGGGTACGCTTTTGGGTATCCGTGGCGAGATCGAGGGTTTTGACACTTTCGCTATGTCGATTGTGATGTCGGCCTATTTTGTGGGCTTCCTCGGCGGCTCGCGGATGGCACCCAATATGATCCGCCGCGTGGGCCATGTCCGTGTGTTTGCTGCACTTGCCTCGGCTATTTCGGCTGTGATGATCCTTTATCCGACTTTTCCCTACATCTGGGTCTGGGCATTGGGGCGCGTGTTGATCGGGTTCTGTTTCTCGGCCGTGTATGTCACTGCTGAAAGCTGGCTCAACAATGCGGCTGATAACTCCAACAGGGGGCAGGCGCTCTCGCTTTATATGATTATCCAGACACTTGGCATTGTTGCTGCGCAGGCGATGTTGCTGGTGGCGGAACCTGACGGGTTTATCCTGTTTGTGATCCCCTCGGTGCTCGTGAGCATTGCTATTACGCCAATCTTGCTATCGATCAGCCCGACACCTGCGTTTGAGACGACCAAACCAATGAGCCTTAAGGAACTGATGGGCTTCTCTCCCTTGGGCTGTGTGGGCATGTTCATCCTCGGCGGTATCTTCTCGGCACAGTTCGGAATGTCGGCGGTTTATGGTGCCGAAGCAGGCCTGAGCGTGGCGCAGATCTCTACGTTTGTGGCGACATTCTTTATCGGGGCGGTTTTTCTGCAATACCCTATTGGCTGGATTTCGGACCGGATGGACCGTCGGTATCTGGTAATTGTGGTCTCCGTGATCGGTGGCTTGGGCTGTATCCTTGGCATGCTCAAGGGCGATGTGTTTACGCTGCTGTTGGTCTCTGCCTTTGTGATCGGGGGTATGGCGAACCCGCTTTATTCTCTGCTTATCGCACACACTAACGACTTTTTGGAGCATGACGACATGGCGGCGGCCTCGGGCGGCTTGATCTTTATCAACGGTTTGGGGGCAATCTTGGGGCCCGTAATTACAGGTTGGATGATGGGGACCTCACTTGGACCGGCGGGCTTTTACCTCTTCACCGCCGTTCTATTCGGCGCAATGATCGTCTACGCAGGCTACCGCTCGACCGTGCGCGCAACGTTGCCCACAGACGAGACTGGTTCTTATGTTCCGATGGGCCCCACAGCGACCAGCGTGGCGATGGAAATTGCGCAAGAATACGCAATCGAGACAGAGCTGGAAGACGAGGAATCCGCGCAGAACCCGACATAAGGCGGCAAATACATGCCACCTAAAGGAAACTTTATGTCCCGAAAGAACCATGATTGCGCTAAACATGACGGTTCTGTCGCAAAACGTGTGTAGGAAAATTGCTTAATTTGTCTTTAACTGATGAGTGAAAAGCTCGGAGCAAAGAGGATAAAGTGATGGTTGGTCCCGAAAAGGTACTGGAATTCTGGCTAGACCGTGTTGGGCCTAAGGGGTGGTACGCTGTCGATGATGCCATTGACTCCGAGATCCGCGAAACTTTTCAGAGCACATGGGAGGCGGCACGCGATGGCGGTTTGAGCCTTTGGCTCACATATCCTTCCGGCGCGTTGGCGTATCTGATCCTCACTGATCAGTTTTCGCGCAACATGTTCCGCGGTCGCGGGGAGGCATTTGCGACCGATGCTGTTGCCCTTGCCGTGGCAAAGCGTGCGATCTGCAAAGGATGGGATCTGAAGATTGACGCGCCTGCACGCCAGTTCTTTTATCTGCCTCTGATGCACTCAGAGAACCTGTGTGATCAGGACCGCTGTATCCGCCTCATGGTAGAGCGGATGCCCGAGAACGGTGCCAACAACCTTTTGCACGCTCAGGCGCACCGCGAAGTTATCCGCGAATTCGGTCGCTTTCCATATCGCAACGAGGCGCTGTCGCGCGATATGACGCGCAATGAAGTGGCTTATGCCGCCAAAGGTGGCTACGGCCACACCCTGCGCCAACTTCAGGCTGATCTGGCGGCATAATCCATTAGATTGGAACTACATTCCGTGCGCGGCTGTTTCTTCTCCCAGATAACAGGAGAAACAAATGACCGCACTTATACTTCGTTGGATTTCTGTCGCTGCTCTTGGGGCAGGGGCGTTATTGCTTACCTTTTCTAATATGGGTCCATGGGCAGGTGTTTTTGAGAGCCACGCCCAGCTCATGATCCCAATCGCTTATTTTGCGATGATCCTCGGTGCTGTCGGGCTCTCAATCGGGTGGTTTCTCAAACAGCGCTAATTCTCTAACTGCATAGCTGCCATTCGCTCACTGCCATTGATGCGGTTTGAGATATAGTTTAATGGTAAACTATATTTTGACGCTTAAATGAGGTGCCCCATGGCCGAGACGTCCTTTGATCTGATTGTTATTGGTGCTGGGCCGGGCGGCTATGTCGCTGCTATACGGGCATCGCAACTCGGGATGAAGGTTTGCATCGTCGAGCGTGAAAACCTCGGCGGGATATGCCTTAACTGGGGCTGTATCCCAACAAAGGCAATGTTGCGCTCGTCCGAAGTGTTCCATCTTATGCACCGCGCCAAAGAGTTCGGCCTTAAGGCGGAAGGCATCAGCTATGATCTGGATGCAGTCGTGAAGCGCTCCCGCAAGGTGGCAGGCCAGTTGTCAGGCGGCATCGGCCACTTGATGAAAAAGAACAAAGTAACTGTTGTGATGGGGGAGGCTACAATTCCCGCAAAAGGCAAGGTGAAGGTAAAAACCGACAAAGGCACCGAAAACCTGACGGCCAAAAATATCGTGCTTGCCACGGGTGCACGCGCACGTGAATTGCCAGGTTTGGAAGCAGACGGAAAGCTGGTCTGGACCTACCGCCATGCGCTTCAGCCTGTGCACATGCCGAAAAAGTTGCTGGTTATCGGTTCAGGCGCCATCGGCATCGAATTCGCCAGCTTCTACAATACGCTGGGCGCTGACACGACTGTTGTAGAAGTCATGGACCGCGTGCTGCCTGTGGAGGACGAAGAAATCTCCGCTTTCGCGAAGAAGTCGTTCGAAAAGCAGGGCATGAAAATTATGCAAAAGGCGATGGTCAAGAAGCTGGACCGTGCGGGCGACAAAGTGACTGCCCACATCGAAGTGGGCGGTAAAACCGAAACACATGAATTTGACACTGTCATCAGTGCTGTCGGTATCGTCGGCAATATCGAGAACCTCGGCCTTGAAGAGTTGGGCGTCAAGATTGACCGCACCCATGTTGTGACCGACGAATACTGCCGAACGGGCGTTGATGGCCTCTATGCCATTGGTGATATCGCAGGCGCGCCGTGGCTCGCGCACAAAGCGTCCCACGAGGGGGTGATGGTGGCCGAGCTTATGGCTGGCATGCACGCCCATCCGGTCAAGCCCGAGAGCATCGCAGGCTGCACCTATTGCCATCCGCAAGTCGCCTCTGTCGGCTATACCGAAACGAAGGCCAAAGAGCTTGGATTTGACATCAAAGTGGGTCGCTTCCCCTTTATCGGTAACGGCAAAGCCATCGCCTTGGGCGAGGAAAACGGCATGATAAAGACGATCTTTGACGCCAAAACAGGTGAGCTTTTGGGTGCGCATATGATTGGTGCCGAAGTGACCGAACTGATTCAGGGATATGTTGTGGGGCGTCAGTTGGAGACAACCGAAGAAGACCTGATGAACACCGTCTTCCCGCATCCGACCCTATCGGAAATGATGCACGAATCCGTGCTCGACGCCTATGGTCGCGTCATCCACATGTAATCTGTTCTGCGCTCCCACTCGCCGCTTTACGGCGGCTGTGAGCGCAGTCATACTCAACTTATGGTTAGTATAAATCGCGTTGTGATGGGGCCTGCGTCCCGAAAAATGATCCAAGACCTCAAGCCTCACCGCCTCAAGGTGGCGGAGGTTTCTGGCCACTATGGTACGCAGTTTGACTTTAAAAGCTACGAGCAGTTCCGCTATCCCGAATATGACATCTGCGCAGGCCCCTACATCGACCCCGAGACGGGCAAGCCGCGCAAATTCGATCTGATCCTTGCCAATCAGGTATGGGAGCATCTTGACCGCCCCTATATCGCCACCAAACATGTACGACAGATGTTGAAAAAGGGCGGTAAATTTTGGGTGGCTGTGCCGTTCTTTGTGCCGTTTCACGCAGCCCCTATGGATAATTCGCGCTGGTCTGCACGCGGACTGAAAAATTTCCTGATCGAATGCGGTTTCGAAGAGCATCTGATCCAGTCTTTCCAGTGGGGCAACCGTCACGTCGCAACGCGTAACCTCGAAGAAAAATGGCCGCCCGAATATATCGAGGGCGAGGACGATATCGAAGACGATCCGATGTTTCCGATCTGCGCTTGGGCCATGGCCGAGCGTAGCTGATGGCCGGATCATGGCCGCTGATACTGGCGCTTTGGGGCGCAGGGCTGGGCGCGGCCATGCAGTTTGCAAAATTCGCGGTGATTTTTGATTTACTGGGGGGCATCTACCCTGAGGGCGGCGCGGCTTTAGGCTGGCTCGTCTCCATGATAGGGGTCATTGGCATCTTGCTAGGCGCTGTGGCGGCGATGCTGGTGTCTCGGGTGCGCTATCGGCGCTCCTTGCTCTGGGCGCTGTGGCTGGGGGCGGCTGTCTCGTTGGGACAGGCACTTCTGCCGCCCCTGTCTGTGATGTTTCTATTGCGTCTGATCGAGGGGGCATCGCATCTTGCATTGGTGGTGGCTGCGCCGACTCTGATCGCTCAAATCGCCACAGACAGGCAGCGCGGGATGGCACTCACGCTTTGGGGTACATTCTTTGGTATCGCCTTTGCGATGATGGTCTGGTTCGGGCGGCCCTTGGCGCTGGCCTTTGGCATCCCCGTGCTCTTTATCTTTCATGCGGCCTATATGGTGGCCTTCGCCATCTATCTCAGCCCACGCTTGCGCCGCTTACCGGATGACGGGGCAGTGCAAGAGATATCTGTTTCCTCCATTCTTGCGGTCCATAAATCCATCTACCGCTCCGCATGGATCAGCGCGCCCGCGATTGGCTGGCTCTTCTATACCTTCTGCTTTGTGGCTCTCCTGACGGTGCTACCACCCTTCCTTGACCCCTCATCGCGCGGATTGGTGATCGGGGCTATGCCGTTGGTAGGTATTGCGGTCTCCATGACACTTGGTGTGGCGTTGCTGCGCATCATGCCAGCGGTGCAGGTGGTAATGATCGGCTTTGCCCTCTCAGCGCTTTGTATGGTCTGGCTCTGGCTGGTTCCTGCGGGGGTGACAGCCTGCCTGACACTGGCGGGGGTGCTGGGACTGATCCAAGGGGCCAGCTTTGCTGCTGTGCCCGAACTCAACCACACCACAAGGACACAGTCACAGGCCAATGGTGCCATGGCGCAGATGGGCAACCTCGGTAACACGCTAGGAACGCCTGTGATGGCTTTTGCGCTCGTCGGTTGGGGCTATCCAAGCTTGCCCGTCCTTGCGGGTGCAGCCTTTGTTATGGGGCTGCTCTTGCACCTTTTGCTGGCCCGGCTGCGCAGAAACGCCTGATGTTTACTGTTTGTTCACATTTTTGCATTGGAGAATCCCGCAGCCGCGCCTATGTCTGGTAGGAATGACGGGGGTCCACCATGGCTGAGCAAAAGAATATCGAAGTCCGCGGCGCACGCGAACACAATCTCAAAAACATCGATGTGGATATTCCGCGCGACCAATTGGTGGTGATCACGGGGCTGTCGGGGTCGGGAAAATCCAGTCTCGCCTTTGACACGATTTATGCCGAGGGACAGCGCCGCTATGTCGAGAGCCTCAGCGCCTATGCCCGCCAGTTCCTTGATATGATGCAGAAACCTGATGTGGATCACATCTCTGGCCTTAGCCCTGCAATTTCGATCGAGCAGAAAACCACATCGAAAAACCCGCGCTCGACTGTGGGCACCGTGACCGAGATTTACGATTATATGCGCCTTCTGTTTGCACGCGTTGGCACGCCCTATTCTCCGACCACGGGCAAGCCGATCGATGCCCAACAGGTGCAGGACATGGTTGACCGTATCATGGCGATGGAGGAGGGGACCCGCGCCTATCTGCTGGCCCCGATCATCCGTGACCGCAAAGGCGAGTATAAAAAAGAGTTCATCGAGCTGCGTAAGACTGGCTTCCAGCGGGTCAAGGTGAACGGAGAATTCTATGAGCTGGACGAGCCGCCCACACTGGACAAGAAATTCCGCCATGACATTGATGTGGTTGTGGACCGTATCGTTGTGCGCGAGGGGCTCGAGACACGTTTGGCCGATAGTTTACGCACCGCCCTTGATCTGGCCGATGGCATTGCGATCCTTGAGACTGCGCCCAGTGAGGGTGAGCCGGAGCGCTTCACCTTTTCCGAGAAATTTGCCTGTCCTGTCAGTGGTTTCACGATCCCAGAGATTGAGCCGCGCCTGTTTTCGTTTAACGCGCCATTCGGTGCATGCCCGTCCTGCGATGGTTTGGGAAAAGAGCTCTTTTTCGACGAGCGCCTTGTGGTGCCCGACCAGAACCTGAAAATCTACGATGGTGCGCTAGCCCCGTGGCGCAAGGGTAAGAGCCCGTATTTCAAACAGACCATCGAGGCGATTGCCAAGCACTACGGCTTTAGCCAATCGGCCAAATGGAAAGACATTGATCCCAAGATCCAGCAGGTGTTCCTCTATGGCTCCGGCAAGGAAGAGATCAAGTTTCGCTACGACGAAGGCGGGCGTGTCTACGAGGTAAGCCGCGTATTCGAGGGTGTTATCCCCAACATGGAACGCCGCTACCGTGAGACAGACAGCAACTGGATTCGCGAAGAGTTCGAGCGCTATCAGAACAACCGCCCCTGCGGTACTTGTGAGGGCTACCGGCTGCGCCCCGAGGCTTTGGCCGTGAAGATCGGCAAGGGTGACAGCCTGCTACATGCAGGTCATGTGGTGCAGATGTCGATCCGTGAGGCATATGAGTGGTGTAACCAGGTCCCAGAACAGCTGACGCCCCAGAAAAACGAGATCGCCAAGGCAATCTTGAAGGAAATCAGAGAGCGTCTCGGATTTTTAAATAACGTTGGATTGGAATATCTTACGCTTGCACGTTCAAGTGGTACATTAAGCGGGGGTGAGAGCCAGCGCATCCGCTTGGCATCTCAAATCGGCTCTGGCCTGACGGGCGTTCTCTATGTTCTCGACGAGCCTTCCATTGGCCTGCACCAGCGCGACAATGATCGCCTCCTGCTAACCCTCAAAAACCTGCGTGACCAAGGAAACACGGTAATCGTTGTCGAGCATGACGAGGAAGCGATCCGCGAAGCAGACTATGTTTTTGACATCGGGCCAGGGGCTGGCGTCCACGGGGGCCGCGTGGTGAGCCACGGGACACCTGATGAAGTTGCCAACGATCCCAATTCTCTCACAGGACTGTACCTGACAGGCAAACGCGAGATCGCCGTGCCTGCCAAACGTCGCAAGGGCAACAAGAAGAAGCTCCAAGTCGTAAAGGCGACAGGCAACAACTTGCGGAACGTAACCGTTGATTTCCCTCTGGGGCAGTTCGTTTGTGTGACGGGGGTGTCGGGCGGCGGCAAATCAACGTTGACCATCGAGACATTGTTCAAGACCGCTTCCATGAACCTCAACGGTGCACGGCAGACGCCAGCCCCTTGCGAGACTATCAAGGGCTTGGAACACCTCGACAAAGTCATCGACATTGACCAACGCGCCATTGGCCGTACACCGCGCTCCAACCCTGCGACCTACACGGGCGCCTTCACGCCCATGCGCGATTGGTTCGCGGGTCTGCCAGAGAGCAAGGCACGCGGCTACAAGCCCGGTCGCTTTTCTTTCAACGTCAAGGGCGGGCGCTGTGAGGCCTGTCAGGGTGACGGTGTCATTAAGATCGAAATGCATTTCCTGCCGGATGTCTATGTTGAGTGTGAGACTTGTAAGGGTGCACGGTACAACCGCGAAACGCTTGAAATCAAATTCAAGGGCAAGAGCATCGCCGACGTCCTCGATATGACCGTCGAAGATGCGCAGACCTTCTTTACTGCTGTGCCATCGATCCGAGAAAAGATGGACGCGCTGGTGCGGGTGGGCCTTGGGTATATCAAGGTCGGTCAGCAGGCGACGACCCTGTCTGGCGGCGAGGCGCAGCGCGTTAAGCTCTCCAAGGAACTCAGCAAACGCTCTACAGGCCGCACGCTTTATATTCTGGATGAACCGACAACAGGTTTGCATTTTGAAGATGTGCGTAAGTTGTTGGAAGTGCTTCATGAATTGGTTGATCAGGGCAATTCTGTTATTGTGATTGAGCATAACCTCGACGTGGTGAAAACTGCCGATTATATCATCGACATTGGACCCGAGGGGGGCGATGGTGGCGGTCAGGTGGTGGCTAAAGGCACGCCAGAGCAGGTGGCCGAAGTTGCCGGCAGTTACACTGGCAAATATCTCAAGCCGATGCTGAACCCCCGAAAGGTGGCGGCGGAATAGGACGCGGCGTCAATTGAATTAATTCTGATGCTTTTGGTCAGAATGTCACATACCGCTTTTGTTGAAAACTATTATGTCTCCCCCAGCATAGGGAGAGACACCGAAATGACAGTCAACGCAACGAATGTAATGCCGAAGTCCAAGAACCCGCAGGTCGAAAAAATCAAAGACCGTGCAAAGGACCAGACCAGTACAATTGAATTTCGCGTATTGACGGTTGTGTTGACCGCGCTGATGCTTTGGGGCGCCGCAATAGCGACGTTTGGTTATCCAGCACTCATTCTTGTCGCGTTAGCGCTCGTTCCAGTGATGTTTTGTTTTCTACTTTTGATCACTGTCGGAAAATAGGGTCGGGCCCCTTTTTATTTTCTTCGGCAGATCGTTCGGCAATTCACGGTGCACTAAGGCACAAGTCAAGCAGGCGGGAGAACTCGCCTGCATCAAGGCTGTCAAAACGGCCTGACAAATTCTCAATCTCGTCCGCACGCGCACGGCCCAAAACAGGGTCGGCAAAGCTGTGAAACTTGTCTGAAATCTCTACATCGCTCAGTGGCATGTCACGGTCGCCACGTGGGCTGCGTGGTCGGGAGGTGAAATTGCGCCCGTCATGGCAGCGTAACGTGACCTCGGCCCAGCGTTTGCCCACGGATATCTTGGTGTAATGGTCATCGTCGATGAGGTGAGTTGCCCTGCTCACCCGAAGGATTTCCGGGTCTTGCAAAGTTCCGGGCTGCAATTCCGGTACACCAATCTGGCCGCGTACAATCATACACGCAACGGGAAATGCGATAGAATAGCTGAATTCGTCCAAGGTTGCCGGAGTATGCCCTGCAAGGCGTGTTGCATTGTGGAATGTCTTGATCTCGACGCCTGATATATCGGTCGATGTCAGTCCATTTTCGGTCATTAAATATGAAGCGGCATCAATCGACGGATGCGCCCAGCGGCAGCAGGGGTAGGGCTTGTAACTGGTGTCTTCCACAGTGCGCCATGCTGTGCCCAGATCATCCCAAAACTCCGGTGCTTGCTCACAGGTGAGGGCAGGTGCGCCCGTGAAGCCTTCCGCCGCAAGATAGGCCGCCGTGAGGCCGGAGGGCGCACCCCAGCCCACACCGTCGCGCAGCATCGTCGGGTGGTCGATGCAGCGCATCATCTGGCTGCGCGGCCCATGAAACTCCCCAATGCCTGCGGCATGGCGTATTTGTTCGGACGACAGGCCCAACGCACGCGCCGCCGCAGTTGCGACCCCCGTTGAGGTCCATGCGCCAGAGGTGTGATAATCCTCACAAGTGGCATGCTGCGCCAGCCCCGCACGATAGCTCACCTCATAGGCCACAGCGAGCCAGACAGCGAATTCCTGCCCCGTCACGGGGAGGTCCAGAGCATCAGCAAGGGCCAGCAAAGCAGGAAAGACAGCAGATCCCGCATGCCCCTTGCAGGGTGATGTGGTGTCATGGGCATCCACTGCATCAACGGTAAATGCGCCTGCCATGGCAGCGCCCACAGGGCTCACAGGACCGCCGTGAAGGAGAATGCGCGCCGTTCCTGCGCCACCCGGACCAAAAACGGCCAAGGCCCCGCGCCGCGCAATATCCGCCATTTCGGTGGTTGAGGCGACAGCCGCTGTGCCCATGGTATCGGTAAACGATCGCCGTAACGTCCAGAGCAGCTCTGGCGGCAGGTCATCAAAGCTTAGCGTGGCGGCAAATGTATCAAAGGGAAGGGGCATCGGAGCATCCTTGGCTGTTGCCCCCTCATCCTAGGGGACAAGACAGCGCAAAAATGCCCGATTGCGACATCACATGCCGCGACTGCGTGCAGCCAGACGGGGCAGCATGGCAGAGAAATCGCGGCCACGCCCGTCTTCCTCCTCGACAAACTTAGCATAGAGCGCCTGTGCCAACGCACCCATAGGCGTATCGGCATCCACGGCTTCTGCGGCTTGCTGGCTGAGGCCCAAATCCTTGAGCATCAACTCGGCTGCAAACCCTGGTTTGTAGTTATTGTCGGCTGGCGATGTCGGACCCACACCAGGGGCAGGGCAATAGGCGTTCATTGACCAGCTATAGCCCGACGAGGTGCTGACAACGTCAAACATTTTCTGACGGTCCAGTCCCAGTTTATCTGCCAAAGCAAAGGCTTCGCAGGTGGCAATCATCGTGGCCCCAAGGATCATGTTGTTGCAAATTTTGGCAGCCTGACCTGCACCAGCTTCGCCGCAATGAACGGCCTTTTGCCCCATGATGTCAAAAAGCGGTTTGGCTGCTGCAAAAGCCGCTTCCGTACCCCCTGTCATAAAGGTCAATGTGCCAGCCGACGCCCCACCGATCCCGCCAGAGACAGGCGCATCAACAAAGCCGAGCGCCATCTCAGCGGCTTGTGCGCCTACATCCCGCGCACTCTCGACGTCCACAGTCGAGCAGTCAATCAGCGTTGCCCCCTGTTTCATCGCAGGGAGCACTTGGGCAGCAACACTTCGCAGGATCGCGCCATTTGGCAGCATTGTGATGACAAAATCCGCATCGGCGCAGGCCGCTTCCGCTGTAAGCGCAACGCCAACGCCCTCTGCAATGGTGCCAGCGGTATCGAACCCGACAACTGTATGGCCCGCCTTCGCGAGGTTATGCGCCATTGGTGCCCCCATATTGCCAAGGCCGATAAATCCGATTTTGGTGCTGCTCATCTGTCTCTCCCGTTAAAGTTTGAGTGCGTCTTTGCCCAAAGGGCGCAACATTTTGGAAACGGCTGCGATCGGCACATCGCAATCTGCAAATTGCCATTTGGGCTGGCGGTCCTTATCGATAATCGCGGCGCGGATCCCTTCGAGGAAATCCCCGTGCTCCATCGCCCGTGCGGTAAAGCGGTATTCAAGGTCGAGCGCCTTTTCCATCGTCAGGCTTGGCCCTCGCAACCGGTGGATCGTCTCCACGGCACAGGCCATCGACAGAGGGGAGTTGCGCGACACCATTTTTAGAGCCGCATGTGCAAATGCGCTGTCATCATCGATCAAGACCCGTTTGATGTCATCATAGCTTTCGCCTGCAAACAGCAGTTCGATTTGCGCTGAGTTACCGCGCAATGTGCCAGCAGGTGGCGCTTCATACAGGGATGAAATCTGCTCTACATCTCCTGTATCTTCCAATTTTGATATCGCATTTGTCCACATTGACTGTGGCATGTAGCTGTCTGCAAAGCCTGCATAAATTGCATCATCAGGGCCCATGCGTGCCGCAGTTATCCCCAAGTATTCCCCAAGCCGCCCCGGTGCCAACGCCAGCATTAGGGAACCGCCCACATCAGGCACCAGCCCGATGCCACACTCCGGCATGGCGATCTGGCTACTCTCGCCAACAATGCGGTGGGTGCCATGGCAGCCAATGCCGACACCACCGCCCATGGTGAATCCCTGAAGGAAGGAAACAACGGGCTTTGGATAGTTGAAAATCTTGTGGTTCAGGCGATACTCGTCGGCCCAGAACTTCTGCCCAAAGGCATAGTCGCCTTTGGTGCCTGTCTCGTACAACTCTGCTATATCGCCACCCGAGCAAAAGGCACGTTCACCCTCAGCGTCGATCACAACGAGGGCGACAGCTTCATCATCTCGCCAGTCGTCAAAGGCCGCTTCAATGGCCAGACACATCTCATATGTCATTGCATTCAATGCCTTAGGTCGCATCAGCGTGATCCGCCCCACGCGCCCGACGATGCGGATATCAATATCCGACATCAGCGGTTCTTTAGCATGTCACGAGAGACGATAACGCGCATAATTTCGTTTGTGCCTTCCAAAATCTGGTGAACGCGCAGGTCGCGGACCAGCTTTTCGATGCCGTAATCGGCCAAATAGCCATAGCCGCCATGCAGTTGCAGACATTGATCGACCACGCGGCTGCCTGCCTCCGTCACAAACTTTTTCGCCATCGCGCAAAATTTGGTCGCGTCAGGCTCACCATTGTCAAGCTTCCAAGCGGCCTGCCGCAAAAACACCCGGGCTGCTTGAAGCTCGATTTCCATATCAGCCAAACGAAACTGCAGGCCCTGAAATTGGTCAATAGACTTTCCGAAGGCCTTACGCTCGCCCATGTAATCCAGCGTCTTGGTCAATGCGATCTGTGCTGCTCCCAGTGAGCAGGCGGCGATGTTCAAACGGCCACCATCAAGACCTTTCATCGCATATTTGAAACCTTTTCCTTCTTCACCTACCAAATTACCCGCTGGAATATTGCAATTGTCGAACTGGACTTGCGCTGTTGGTTGGCTGCGCCAGCCCATTTTGTCTTCCAAGCCGCCAAAACTGAGGCCATCTGCGCCGTCTTCGACATAGACGGTGGAGACACCTGCCGCACCATCCTCGCCCGTGCGCACCATGCACACGTAAGCGTCGGAGTAACCGCCGCCCGAGATGAACGCTTTTGTCCCGTTGAGAGAATAGCCCTCATTTGTCCGCTCTGCGCGTGTCTTGAGCGCTGCGGCATCCGAGCCTGATCCGGGTTCGGTCAAGCAATAGCTCAGCACTGTGTTCATGGAGAGCACATCTTCCATGATGCGCCCTTTCAATTCATCCGAGGCAAAACTGTCGAGCATCTTGGCGCACATGTTGTGGATCGAAAGGAAGGCCGCAACAGAGGGGCAGGCCATGGACAAAGCCTCAAATACAAGCGTCGCATCGAGGCGTGAAAGCCCTGATCCTCCAGCATCTTCAGACACATAGAGCCCACCAAACCCAAGCTCTGCAATTTGCGGCCATAGCTCCTTGGGAATCGTTTCGGCCTTCTCCCATGCCTGTGCATGAGGCGCGATATGCTCTTGGCCAAACGCGTAGGCCATATCAAAAATGGCGGTTTGTTCTTCGCTAAGTGCAAAATCCATGTCGTTCTCCCGAAACTCTTTGTCTGAAAAGTAGTTGGCAATTCTTTCAGGAGTTTGTCAAAGCACTCCCGTTTGGAAAGAAAGGGGCGTCGTTTTCCCAAACGCCGCCCCTTCTTTTTCATTTTTCCTTTAAACTGTATCCCGCAGGCATACCGCGAGAAAAGTCAGGCAGTAGGGCGCACTTACTCCATAATTGGAATAGAGAATTCGCCGCCTTCTTTGATGCCCGACGGCCAGCGTGCGGTCACGGTTTTGGTGCGTGTGTAGAATTTGAACGCATCCGGACCGTGCTGGTTCAGGTCGCCAAAGACAGATTTCTTCCAGCCGCCAAAGGTGTGATAGGCAAGGGGCACTGGGATCGGCACGTTGATGCCAATCATGCCGACGTTGATCCGGTTGGCAAAATCACGCGCTGCATCACCGTCGCGCGTGAAGATAGCGGTGCCGTTGCCGTATTCATGGTCCATCGCCAGCCCCAGCGCTTCTTCATAGCTTTGCGCGCGCACGCAAGTAAGGACGGGGCCAAAGATTTCCTGCTTGTAGATGTCCATGTCTTTGGTGGCATGGTCAAAGAGGTGCGGCCCCACGAAAAAGCCTTCTTCATAGCCCTGAAGCTTAAATCCGCGCCCGTCGACCACCAGCTTCGCACCTTGATCAATACCAGTTTGTACCAGCCGTTCGATGTTTGCTTTGGCCGCAGCAGTCACAACAGGGCCGTAATCGACGTCCTTACCCGACGTGTAGGGGCCGACTTTCAGTTTTTCGATGCGCGGGACTAACTCGTCCATCAGACGGTCAGCGGTATCATCGCCGACAGGAACGGCAACCGAGATCGCCATACACCGCTCGCCCGCAGCGCCGTAACCAGCACCGATGAGGGCATCAGCCGCCTGTGCCATATCGGCGTCGGGCATAATGATCATGTGGTTTTTCGCACCACCAAAACACTGGACGCGTTTGCCCTGCGCACAGCCCGTGCCATAGATATACTCGGCAATGGGCGTTGAACCGACAAAGCCGACAGACTGGATCACATCGTTATAAAGGATCGCATCAACCGCTTCTTTGTCGCCGTTCACAACCTGCAAGATGCCTTTGGGAAGGCCCGCCTCTTCTGACAATTCGGCAAGCATCAATGGAACTGATGGATCACGCTCCGACGGTTTGAGGATAAAGGCGTTGCCGCAAGCGATGGCAGGGGCGAACATCCACATCGGGATCATCGCGGGGAAGTTGAAGGGAGTGATACCAGCCGTCACACCCAGCGCTTGACGCATGGAGTACATATCAATGCCCGGACCAGCGGAATCGGTATATTCACCCTTGAGAAGCTGCGGCGCACCAATGCAGTATTCCACCACTTCCAGGCCGCGTTGAACATCGCCTGCAGCATCTGGCAAGGTTTTGCCGTGCTCGCGACTCAGTGCCTCGGCCAGTTTGTCCATATCGCGGTTCAGCAGGTCCACCAGCTTCATCAGCACCCGTGCACGGCGCTGCGGGTTGGTTGCGGCCCACTTGGGTTGGGCTGCGGCGGCGTATGCGACTGCTTGCTCAAGCTCTTCTTTGCTTGCAAGTGGGCATTTTGCCTGAACTTCGCCAGTGGCAGGGTTCATCACATCGGCAAAGCGGCCGGATGTCCCTTTGACGTGCTCGCCGTTGATATAGTGGGTCAGTTCTTGCATGAGAAAACTCCTGTTGGATTTGACACTATCCTAGTCTTGCAAAAAGGCGGGGGATAGAGGCAAGTTTTCAAAACTGTTTTGCAATTTTGTCGGTATGTATCCGTGGGCAGTGAAGAAAGAAGTTGAGGTGTAAGAATGAAGAGGGACCGCTGTGCAGAACTGGGATGACTTGCGTTTATTTCTGGCCGTTGCGCGGGAGCAGAGCCTCTCAGGAGCAGGCAAGGTGCTACGGCTTGATCCTGCGACATTGGGGCGGCGCATGGGACGGCTCGAAAAAGCGATGCAGATGGCGCTTTTTGTGAAGTCGCCGCAGGGTTACGCGTTGACCCAAGCGGGAGAGGAGTTGCTGGTGCGTGCAGGGGCAGTCGAGCAGGCGATGCGCGGTGCGTCGGTCGGGGATGTCGCGCAGAGCGAGACGCTGAGCGGGCAGATCAGGCTCGGTGCACCGGACGGTTGCGCAAACTATCTGCTGCCGCAAGTCTGCGCTGCTATTGCGCGGGAGAACCCGCAGCTTGATATCCAGATCGTGGCGCTTCCGCGGGTGTTCAACCTCACGCGGCGGGAAGCGGATATGGCGATCGGGGTCAGTGCACCCACGGCGGGGCGGTTGGTGGTGCGGCAGGTGACGCAATACAAACTGCACCTGGCCGCCTCGGATAGCTATCTCGCGCAGCACAGTGCGATCAGCGACGTTGCAGACCTCAACCAGCACCAGATGGTTGGCTACATTTCCGATATGATTTTTGATCGCGAGCTTGATTATCTTGCGGATTTGGGGGCAGGACGGGTGGCGCTGGCGTCAAATTCGGTCTCCGTGCAGGTCAATATGCTACGGCAGGGGGCTGGCGTTGGGGTGGTGCATGATTTCAGCCTGGCTTTCGCCCCGGAACTGCGGCGCGTGCTGACCGATGAGGTCAGTTTGACACGGGCCTTTTACCTTATTCGCCATGTGGATGACGCACGAAATCTGCGCCTTGCGCGGTTTGCCGATGCGCTGTCGGCGGGCTTGCGTGAGGAGGTCGCGCGGTTGGAGGCATTAGTCGGTTAACACCAGAACGCTTGACATGGACGCGCATTGCGAGTGACCATTGAGGGACTTCAACACGCCGATCACGGGAGATTATATATATGTTGGTGTCGCAAATTCTGAAAACGAAAGCAGATGAGACGGTGGTTACAGTTGTACCATCGACGACAATCGGGCAAGCGGCGCAAATGCTCTCGGAGCGGCGGATCGGTACGCTGATTGTATCGCGCGACGGTCAAGTGCCTGATGGAATCATCTCGGAGCGCGACATCGTACGCCAGATTGGTCGATCCGGAGCTGGATGTTTGACCGAGCTGGTGAGCAGCATCATGACCTCCAAACTGGTAACGTGCAGCCGCGACATGCGCGCCGATATTGTATTGGAGCAGATGACAGAAGGCCGGTTTCGTCACATGCCTGTGCTCGAAGAGGGCGCTCTGGTTGGGCTGATCTCGCTCGGCGATGTGGTCAAGGCGCGTCTGATGGAACTTGCGATGGAGAAAGATGCGCTTGAGGGAATGATCCGCGGGCACTAGCCGCCCTTGCATCTGGGCAGCCCGCGTGGTTGCTTGGGATCCTGTTAACCTCTGATCCAAGGAGCGCCGCCCATGCGCGTTGGCCTATATCCCGGCACATTCGACCCCATCACTTTGGGGCATATTGATATTATCCGCCGCGCGGCCTCTTTGGTGGACAAGCTGGTGATAGGGGTTGCGATCAACCGTGATAAAGGTCCGCTTTTTGATCTCGAAGAGCGTGTAGCGATGATCGAGGAGGAATGTGCAGCCCTTGCGCTGGACACAGGAATCGAGATTGTCGTCCATCCCTTCGAGAATCTGCTCATTGATTGTGCCAAAGATGTCGGCGCGTCACTCATTATTCGCGGCTTGCGTGCAGTGGCGGATTTTGAGTATGAATATCAGATGGTTGGCATGAACCGTCAGCTTAACAACGAGATTGAGACGGTTTTCCTGATGGCCGAAGCCCAACATCAGGCGATTGCCAGCAAGCTTGTAAAAGAAATTGCACGGCTGGACGGGGACGTCAGCAAATTCGTGACGCCCCGCGTAAATACCGAGCTTAAGGCGCGTTTCGGCAGGTAGGCCTCAGGCGGACATCATCGCCTTGGCCGTGTCGAGCATACGGTTGGAAAAGCCCCACTCGTTGTCGTACCAAGCGAGTATGCGGACCATGTTGCCGTCCTGAACCGCGGTCTGGTCCAGCGCTACGATTGTGCTGTGGGGGTCATGGTTAAAGTCGATCGAGACCAGTTTGCGTGCGGTAACAGCCATAACACCATGCATGCCTTTTGCCGCCTCAATGAGGGCCGCATTGACTGTATCGACATCTACATCACGGCCCAGTTCGACTACCAGATCCACACAAGAGACGTTGGGTGTGGGGACGCGAATGGACGTTCCCGAAACACGGCCTGCCAGTTCGGGAAGGACAAGGGCCAACGCCTCGGCTGCGCCTGTAGTTGTCGGAATCATCGACATGGCGGCAGCGCGCGCACGGTAAAGATCGCTGTGGGCGATATCGTGCACAGGCTGATCGCCCGTGTAGCTGTGCACGGTTGTCATAAAGCCGCGCTTGATCCCGAAGGCGCTGTGCAGGGCGTGGGCCACAGGGGCAAGGCAGTTTGTCGTGCACGATGCATTTGAAACGACAGTATCATCCGCAGTCAAATTACCTTCGTTCACACCGTAAACAATGGTTTTCATGTCACCTTTGCCTGGTGCGGAGATCAAAACCTTGCGCGAACCATTGGCGAGATGCTTGCCTGCGCTCTCCGTGCTGCGAAAAATACCAGTACATTCCAGCGCAATATCCACGTCGCCCCACGGCAGGTTTTCGGGTGCACGCTCGGCTGTGACACGGATCGGCCCGCGGCCCACATCCATCACACCATCGGAAAACGTGACTTCGCGGCCAAAGCGTCCATGCACGCTGTCGAATTCGAACAGGTGAGCGTTTGTTTCAAGCGGTGCCAGATCATTGATCGCAACGACTTCGATGTCTGTACGGCCACTCTCGATCAGGGCGCGCAGAACGTTGCGGCCAATGCGGCCAAATCCGTTAATTCCTACCTTGATGGTCATATTTAGCCCCTATAAAGCGATGTTTGCGCAAACATATGAGTAAACGAGCAATTGTCAATCGTTGAAGATGCGTCATTGGTCGGGATGTCGTCGGGGGTACTAGCGCCAGAAGGCGAGCCACTCGATCAGCTCGGTCATCTTCTTTGCGAGAAACACAATATGTTCTGTTCCGTAGTAGAAGTAGTCCATAACAATTGCGCCGACGATGATCAGGCCAAGTACAAATGCGATGGGATTGGTCATGGGGGGCGCCTTTAAAGTTGCCTGCCCCTTCTAGGGCAGGCAGATCATCGCGGCAAGGCTTAGGGTCAGCCCAGTTTGCCCATGGCAACGGCCACGTCGGCCATGCGTACAGAAAACGCCCATTCATTGTCATACCACGCCAGCACACGCACCGTGCGGCCCCCTGTCACGATTGTCTGGTCAGGGGCAAAGATTGCGCTGTGCTCGGTCTGGTTAAAGTCGATGGAGACTTTTTTCTCCGGATCATAGGCCATCACATGTGACATATGTCCGTCTACGGCTGCTTTTGCGGCGGCGTTAACTTCATCAATGGTGGTTTCGCGCGACGCAGTGAATGTCAGATCGACAACGCTCACGTTCGGGGTTGGAACGCGCAGGCATGTCCCGTCGAGTTTTCCTTTGAGCTCTGGCATGACCTGACCCAGTGCTTTTGCCGCACCTGTCGAAGTGGGGATGATCGCCATTCCGGCGGCGCGAGCGCGGTAGAGGTCCTTGTGACGCTTATCGAGCGTGTATTGGTCACCCGTATAGCTGTGGATCGTGGTCATGATACCACTCTCGATGCCGACGGATTCGTGCATGACTTTCGCCAGTGGAGCGAGACAGTTGGTGGTGCACGAGCCGTTGGAGATCATCACATCGCTCGCCAATATCTGATGGTCGTTCACACCAAAGACAACAGTGCGATCCACGTTTACGCCAGGGCCGGAAAGCAGAACCTTTTTCGCGCCGTTCTTGATATGCGCGATTGCGATTTCGCCATCGTTGAACTGGCCTGTGCATTCCAGCACGACGTCACAACCCGACCAGTCAAGCGCGTCCAGATCGTAGGAGGACATTACTTCGATGTCGTTTTGACCGATATTTACCGTGCCATCGCCAATCGTGATCTCATTGGGAAAGCGGCCATGCACCGAATCGTACTTCAGCAAGTGCATAGCTGTCTCGATGGGGCCTGTGGCGTTCAGCTTGATCACCTCAATGTCGTCGCGGCCAGAGCGTGCGATATGCGAAAGGGTGCAACGGCCGATGCGGCCAAAACCGTTGATGCCGACTTTGATGGTCATGATAGGCTCCTTTAGGGATTAGTTAAGGGTGCTATACCCCCGCGCTACACAAAGGGGCCAGAGCCAATGGCCCCCCAAATCCTCATGTTAGCGTTAAAATTTTCGGGTTAGCGGTAACGGCCTTGCCTCGGTCATGATCCAGTCCTGCATTGGCATTTTCGCGTCGCTGCTTTAGCTGTGTTTCAACCAAAAGCGGAGCGGATAGATGAGCGGATTGATTGCACTGTTGGACGATGTGGCAGCCATTGCAAAAGTGGCGGCATCCTCAGTTGACGATGTCATCGGGCAGGCGACCAAAGCTTCTGCAAAAGCGGCGGGTGCGGTGATTGATGATGCGGCTGTAACCCCCAAATACGTGCATGGCTTCGAGGCCAGCCGCGAGTTGCCGATCATCTGGCGTATCACAAAAGGATCTTTGAAGAACAAACTCGTCTTCTTGCTGCCCGCAGGCTTGGCTCTGTCTGCCTTCGCACCTTGGGCGATTGCACCGCTCCTGATGCTGGGGGGCGCATATTTGTGCTTTGAGGGGGCCGAGAAGGTTGCCCATGTGTTGGGATGGAGCCATGGCCACGAGGACCACCCTCATAAAGAGACAACCATTGATGATCCTGCTGCGCTGGAAGAGGAAAAGGCAAAAGGAGCGATCAAGACCGACTTTATCCTCTCTGCCGAAATTATGACCATTTCACTTGCTGCAATTCCCGAAAGCGGATTTTGGATGGAGGCCGCGACATTAGCTGCAGTGGCCGTCATTATCACCGTGGCGGTCTACGGCTCTGTGGCTCTTATCGTGAAAATGGATGATCTGGGACTTGCCATGGCGAATGGTGGGCGGCTTGCACCGACACGCGCCATTGGTCGCAGCTTGGTCAAAGGGATGCCGGGTTTTCTGAGGTTGCTAACTGTTGTGGGTACGGCTGCGATGCTCTGGGTGGGTGGCTCAATCATCGTTCACGGTCTGGAAGAGTTGGGCGTCGCAGGTCCGGCCCAAATGATCCACGATGTCGCCTATGCGATTGGCCATGCATTGCCAGAGAGAATCGCCGGCTTCAGTGAATGGCTCTCTAAGGCCGCGATTGATGGTGTGTTGGGGTTGGCTCTTGGCCTGCTGCTCATCCCACTAGGAGAGCGTATCGTCACCCCGATCTGGCGCAAGGTCTTTTCAAGTTAAAGTGGATCGGGCTGAGAGCCGCTGTATGGACTCAGCTGTCCGTATTGCGGTCAAAGCGGCGTGCAGTGATTGATGCAACAATAAGCGTCGCCATGCCGAGATGGCCGTAAATCACGTAGTTCAACATGACCTGACCGAACGTATCGCCAGCAAACAAAGACAGGATCGCGGCAACGCCGCCGGTCATAATTGCTGTCAAAAGATAGGCCATTCTCACACTCCGCACTCAAATAAACTGTTCAACTTTGGGTCGTCTCACTTTGGATCTTAAACGTTAACGAAGTATTAGTTTCGTTCAAGACCCCCTCTGTTTAGGCGGCGCATGTGGCCGAAGATCGCCCGAAATGTGGCGAAAGTGGCGCAAACTGGCTCATCCGGGCATTAATCCATTCCTGAATTGGAAACAAAAAAGGGGAAGCTTCTTTCGAAGCCTCCCCTTTGGGTATCTTATTTATATAGGCCTACAGCAGCGCTTTTGCCTTTGCGGCAATATTTTCGGCTGTGATGCCAAACTTCACAAACAGCTCTTCCGCGGGGGCGGATGCCCCAAATCGGTCCATGCCGACAAAATCTGCTTTGCCATATTTGCCGCGCTCGCCGAACAGCCAGCGGTCCCAGCCTTGGCGCACGCCAGCCTCGACACCGACACGCACAGCGCCGCCCGGCAAGACGCGTTTGCGGTAAGCATCTTCCTGCTCGGCAAACAGCTCCATACACGGCATGGACACAACGCGTGTGCCGATGCCTTCGGCCTGCAACAGGTCGCGTGCTTCAAGCGCGATCGCCACTTCGGAGCCTGTGGCGATCAGGATGACCTGACGTTTGCCTTCCGCATCAACCAATGTGTACGCACCCAGTGCGGCCATATTCTTGTTCTTATGCTCAAGACGTACTGTGGGCAGGCCTTGGCGCGTCAGGGATAAAACGGAGGGGCGGTTTTTCTCGGTAAACGCAACTTCCCACGCTTCTGCTGTCTCCACCGTATCCGCAGGGCGGAAGACAAGGGTGTTGGGCGTAGAGCGTGAGATCGCCAGATGCTCGACAGGCTGGTGTGTCGGGCCGTCTTCGCCCAGACCGATGCTGTCGTGTGTCATGACATAAACCACAGGCACCTGCATTAGCGCTGACAGGCGCATCGCGGGGCGTGCATAATCGGTAAAACACATGAACGTGCCGGAGTAGGGGCGCACGCCACCGTGCAGCGCCATACCGTTCATGGCAGAGGCCATCCCGTGCTCACGGATACCCCAATAGACATAGCGTCCACCGCGGCTATCCAGATCGAACACACCCAGGTCGGAAGTCTTTGTGTTGTTTGAACCTGTAAGGTCAGCAGAGCCGCCTACAGTCTCGGGCAGGATCGGGTTGACGACTTCGAGGACTTTCTCGGAGGAGGCGCGTGTCGCCAGCTTTGGCGCAGTCTCGGTGATCTGCTTTTTGAACGCTTTGATGGTGGCGCTTAGTTTCTTGGGCGCATCCCCTGCCAGCGCACGATTGAATGTCTCGCGCTTGTTGCCGGGCATTTTGTCGAAACGCTCTTCCCATGCGCGGCGGGTGTCTGCACCGCGTGATCCAATAGCTTCCCATGCGGACTTGATGTCTTTCGGTATGTCGAACGGCGCTGATTTCCAACCCCATGCTTCTTTCGCCGCGACCATCTGCGCAGGATCGGTCAATGCACCGTGACCTTTGGATGTGTCCTGTGCCGCGTGACCCAGTGCGATATGCGTTTTGCAAGCAATCATGCTGGGCGTGTCGGTCTTTTTGGCCGCTGTCAGGGCCGCATCAATCTCGTCAGGGTTATGACCGTCGATTTCCTGCACATCCCAACCCGCGGCGCGGAAACGTGCCGCTTGGTCAGTTGTATCGGAGAGGGACACAGGACCGTCGATGGTGATGTTGTTATTGTCCCACATGACAATCAGCTTCGAAAGCTTGTGACGCCCTGCGAGCGTAATCGCCTCTTGGCTCACACCTTCCATGAGGCAGCCATCGCCCGCGATGACATATGTGTGGTGATCCACAACTTTCGCGCCATAGGTGGCACGCTGGATTTCCTCGGCCATGGCAAAACCGACGGAGTTGGCGATGCCTTGTCCCAAAGGGCCAGTGGTCGTTTCAATCGCGTCCGCGAGGAAGTTCTCGGGGTGGCCTGCGGTGCGTGCACCCATCTGGCGGAAATTCTTGATCTCTTCGATGGGGAATTGTGCGTCGCCCACAAGGTGCAGCAAAGAATAGATCAGCATGGAGCCGTGGCCCGCTGACAGGATGAACCGGTCGCGGTCAGGCCAAAGCGGATTGGCCGCATCAAACTTGAGGTGGTTCTGAAACAGGACAGTTGCGACGTCTGCCATCCCGATGGGCATGCCGGAGTGGCCTGAGTTGGCCTCGGCTACGGCATCAAGGGTAAGCGCACGAATAGCGGCGGCCTTGGACCAGTGATCGGGGTGGGCGGCTTGGAGGGCTTTGAGATCCACGCGGGAGGGCTCCTTTGCAAGGTGAAAAGCTTTGAGGTTCCATATCAGGGCAGGGCAAAAGATCAAGCACGGCTGACGCCTCCTGAATTGACGCAAGAAGTGAGCATAGAGCGCCAAGTCGCTGATCTGAAAGGGGGGCAGTATTTTACCTGTGCTTTGGGTAGGATTGACGAATAAAAGCGTAAAGCGATTCGCCGATGCAACCAGTCGGCGCACGTTTGAGTGAGTGAGAGGTACTTATGAGCGATATTGAAGAACTACAGCGACGAATTACCGCCGCAATGGATCAGGTCGCGTTCGGGTTGGAAAAGCTGGGACCGGCGGCGGCCGCAGGCCCCGATGAGGACACGCTGCGCCAACTCGAAGAAGAAAAAACAGCCAATGCACAGTTGCAAGAGCGTGTGCGCGCCCTGCGCACCAAGACGGATGGCGAGATTTCCAGCCTGCGTGCCCAAGTCGACGAGGGACAAGGGCGTATGGCCGCGCTTGACGTAGAACTTCAGCGCGTGCGCCGCGCCAATGCCCAACTGTCAGAAGCCTGTGCTGCATTGCGGGCCGCCAATAGCGAAGGGGTGGGCGAGCCGCACCTTATCAATAAGGCGATGCTGGCCGAGCTCGAGGCCCTGCGCGCGTCGCGTGCCGCAGATGTTGCCGAGGCTTCGGTTATCCTTGCCAGCCTGCAACCGCTTGTGGATGCAGCCGCAACAGATACCCCCACGCAGGAGGACGCGTAATGCCAGAGGTCAAGATTTCCATTGGCGGTCGCCATTTTGATGTGGCCTGTCAGGAGGGGGAAGAAAGCTATCTGCACTCCGCCGCCAAGATGCTTGATGACGAGGCTCAGGTGCTTGCCGATGCGGTAGGTCGTATGCCAGAGGCGCGGATGCTGCTCATGGCGGGGTTGATGCTGGCTGACAAAACCGCCAGCGTCGAGGACAAGATCGTAGAAGTCCGTGCAGAGCTGGCCGAGCGTGAAGCAGAGCTGGAAGGCTTGCGTAACGTTGTGGTCGAGCCTGAGCGCGTCGAAGTCCCCGTTGTGCCGCAATCGGTCACCGACACACTGCAAGAGATTGCCGCACGCGCGGAATCACTTGCTGCGGAAGTGGACGAGAAGGTCGGCGGCTAACTGGCACTGCTAAAACACGCGATTGCAACGAAATAGGGAGGATGGCTTTCACCATCCTCCCTGAGTCATCCTAAGGCTGCGCTACGAGGCGTTAAACAGCCAAAAGACTTTTCTCCAAGCTCTGCTTAGAAGCCCAGAACCAGCGACACACCAAGAGTGTTATCTGTGGATTTCTGGCCCAGAACTGGATCAGTGTTATACTCGGTCCGGTAGCTGACGCGCGTGGACAGGTTGTTGGACAGCTTGTAGTTGATGCCCGCATCGTTAGAGACCAGCGTATTCACATCAGAACCCAGAACATCTGTATCCATGGTGAAGGACATCACGTCATTGATCGCATAGAAGTAACGCGAAGAAGCGATCATGCCTACTTCTGTTTCCGAGCTACCAGTTGCGTCTTTGAAGTACCGAACGCCGGGGCCTGCTTGAACGCGCCATGTTTGGTTTGGCTTGTTCAAGACACGGTAACCAGGACCAAAGCCCAAGAATGCGTTTGTCTCATCACCATCAAGGGCATTGTTTTCGTCATCAGTCAGGTAACCATCATACTGGTAGCGACCAACTGCAAAGGCATAAAGCTCAGGCGTGAAGTAGCGGTTGGCCTCATACGTCATGAAGAATTTCTCTTCTGACTTGATGCCATTGGCTTCGCCGTATTCAACTGCGAAACCGACGAGGTGGCTCCAGTTGCCGATGCCATATGTCAGACGCCCCGCGCCAGAAACTTCACCGTTGTCAGTGTTGCCCGAAGTGCCGGATGCAGACAGGGCAAACGAGCCTTTCCAGCCTTGTGCCACACCATTGGGGCCAAAACGATCAGTGTCATTGCCGCGTGCAAGATCTGTGTTCACGTCATCGGTGATATCGTCGATCTGGTCGTTGAGTGCCTCAACGCCTGTAATAGCTGTTTGTGCCATGGCAGGGGCAGCAACGATAAGTGCGAGGGCGGATACGGTCGCAAATTTAACGAAAGTATTCATAGTCGTTCCCTTTCGAGGAGTTGATCCGTCATCCAGCGCAGTGCTGAAGATCGGAAGCATCTCTGCTGTCCCCACATTATGATAAAGGCGAATATGACGGAAATTCGTATTAGTCGTGTCTGAGGTGATAATTACTCATTTGTAATTATGGGGAACAACCCAGGTTCGTAGTGTTCAACCAGTTCAAGGTCAGCAACAATATATTCTTGTTCAACTTCAGCAGCTTGCACCACTTTTGCGAGGGCGGCTTTGGCAACGGCAGAGATGTCTTCTTCGATGTCTTCACGCCAAACCACCCACGAGGGATAGGGAAACCGTGGTGCATCTGCCACAAGGTGGAGCTTTTTTTGGTCCATGTACCGCTTGGCGGTGCGCGCAGGCATATATGCGGCCGCTTTTCGATTCACGATATAGTCGGCGGCCAAGGCTCCCAATGCCATAGAGCGTCCTGAATCCGTCAGATGCGGCAGGTTCAACGCGAGCGCATGGGTGAATTCCGGCCCCCAATCAACAGAGACATAATCCCTTCCCAGATCAATAGGTGCGTCAGGATAGGAGGCGACGAGGATGAGTTCGTCGTCCAGTGCAGGTTCTGCGAGCAGGCCAGGGCGCAGTTGCGGCGTATACATCAATGCCGCCTGTACAACGCCCTCTACCAAGAACCGCGTCATCCGGTCTGTCATGCCCAGTTCTGCGTGAACGCTTAGCTCTGGCATGCGGGTCTGCATCTCGTCGATCCAGCGAAACCCCAGCCGCGGCCAGAGGGAGTATTGTGCACCAATGGTTATGGCACGGGTATAGCCGTCGGGAATGGCGATCTGCTGACGCGCCTCTTGCCAAAGGCGCAGCAGGCTCAGGGCATACCGTTCGAATTGAACACCCGCTGGCGTAAGTATAGCTCCCGCTTTGGAACGGGTGAACAATGCATGGCCCAGACTGTCTTCAAGACGCTGGATGCGCAGGCTCACGGCAGACTGGGTAACGAACAGCCGATCACAAGCCGCCACAAACGATCCCGTGTTTGCGACTTCGATGAATGTTTTAATGAGAGTGATGTCCATTCTTGATTTCCCATGAGTGATACGCGTTACAAACATAATTCTTATTCGTTTTTCTATTGTAAAGATAGTCGCTATCTCTGTCTCATCGGAAAAGGACAGAAGGTCTGCTCCGAAAGAGAAACACCAGCGCTTTGCTGAAAGGAATTGAAATGTTGAACACACGTAAAATGATGATCGTAGCCCTTATGGGCGCACTGGTATCTGTCTCTGCGTGCTCCACAGGGCAAGTGCTGGACAACACTGTGGACGCCACAGGCTTTGTCGCAAAGACAGCCGTAAAAGGCACCATTGGCGCAGGTAAACTGGCCGTCAAAGGCGTGAAAGCTGCCACTGCAGACGAGTAAGCCCGCTACCTCCTGAATGACGCAAGCGCGCCCCGATCCGGTGGCGCGCTTTTTTATGGTAAAGCTTGTGGCCTGATCAAACCTGCTTTGACTGCGCCCTCAATCAGATTGGGCGCGATAAGATGTCCCTGCGCGATGAGGGTTTTCGAAGGGGGGACAAGATCAGGTATCTGCACTGTGAGCGCACTAGAAGCCAAAGCCGCTCGCGTGCCCGTCTCACTGTCCTCGAATGCGATACACTGTGAGGCGGTAAGCCCGATGAGTGCCGCCGCCTTGTGATAGGTTTCGGGGTCAGGTTTGCCGCGCTTAACAAGATCACCACCAATGACATCACGAATGTGGGGCAGCAGGCCTGCCTTTGCCAAATGCGCACGCGCCGTTGCCGTTTTGGTAGAGGTCGCAACAGCCATTTTGTAGCCGGACGCAGCAAGCATTTGTAGCAGAGGCAGGGCGCCGTGCTTCAACGGGATATCCTCGGCGAAGCGGACCGCGATGCGTTTGTCCCACTGCGCGTTGAATTGATCCAGCCCAATCTCGCGGGGCAGGCTTTCGCGGATCACCTCATCGCTTTGATCTTGCCTCAGGCCGATAGAGCGCAGGTAAACCTCTGGTGTCTCTGGAAGGGCAAAATGCGCTCTGGTGAGGGTAAAGCACTCAAAGAAAAGCCGCTCGGTATCCAGCAACAGCCCGTCCATATCAAACAGCACGCCCTGTGCGGGTCTGGTCATGAGCGTATCCTTGCAGCGGTTAGCACTGAAAAACACGCCCCCCATGAGGAAGGCGCGTTATGTCGTTTCATAGCAGGAGGGAGAATTACGCGTTGGCTTCGCGAATCTTGTCTGCTGCTTCTTTGTCAAAGGTCACGCCGTTGTCAGCGAAGAACGTATCAAGCTCACCTGAGAGGGTCATCTCGGTGATGATGTCACAGCCGCCCACGAATTCGCCTTTGACATAAAGCTGCGGGATTGTGGGCCAGTCGGAGTAATCCTTGATGCCCTGACGGATGTCCTCGTCTGCGAGTACGTTCACATCGGCAAACTCTACGCCCATGTAATTCAGCACGCCTGCCACTTTGGAGGAGAAGCCACACTGCGGCATCTCTTTTGTGCCCTTCATGAACAGGACAACATCGTTATTGGTCACGGTCTCTTTGATTTTGGTGTTTGCGTCGCTCATAGGTCTAATCCTTGTTTTTCATAAATGCGGCATGGAAGCGCCGTGCATAGGTTTCATCATCAGGCATGGCGTCAACGCTTGTGTCGATCCTGCCAGAGGAGCCGTTCCCGCGTGTCCATATGTGATTGACGCGCTCAAGGCTCTCGTTGCTGCGTTGGGTGCGGCGAATCTCGGCCATGTCTATGGCTTCCATTCCCAGTTCGGGCGCCTGTGACGGGCGGCTTTGCGGCTGGCGGCTGGACAGGGGGCGGTATGTGCCGCTGGCAGCACGGTATTGCCGCACCCCGAGTATCACGACGCCCAGCAGAACAGCCCCCAGTATCAGCGGCCAGTCCATGTCTATTCCGGCACTTTGGTTGTCAGCGCAAGCGCATGAAGCTCGCCTGAGGGACCGTCCATCTTGCCCTTGAGGGCTGCATAGACGGCACGCTGTTGCTGCACACGGTTTTTCCCGCGAAAGCTTTCGTCCATCACCATAGCAGACATATGCACACCGTCATTGCCTTCAACCACGATCTGCGCGTCGGGAAAGGTCACCCGCAGCAAGTCTTCAATTTCAGTGGCTGTCATGGGCATGGGCAGTCTCCAATTGGGATGTCTTTGATTAGATGTAGTAGGGGCCGCGTCCACGTGCAAGGGAGAGCGATCACGTCTTGCGCATGGGGCGCGATTGTCAGACGGTAAGGGCAAATCACTCCACAGGAGGACAGACCCCATGAACCCCATATCAGGCGCCCCGGAACAAGCAATTGCATGGATCAAAGGCGGCAAACGCGCGGCATTAGCCACAGTGGTCGAGACATGGGGATCGGCACCCCGCCGCGTGGGCGCACAGATGGTTGTCTCCTCTGAAGGGGAGATGGAAGGCTCTGTCTCTGGCGGCTGTGTTGAGGGGGCTGTGGTGCTGGAAGCGCTTGAAGCGCTGGAGGAGGGCGAGACCAAGCTTTTGGAATACGGGATCAGTGATGGCGATGCCTTTGCTGTGGGGCTGGCCTGCGGCGGGACCATCCGAGTGCTGGTGGAGCCTATGGATGAGGGCGGTATGCCGCTTGATGTGTTAGAGGCGCTGGTGGAGGCCCGTGCTGCGCGCACGCCTGTCGCCTATGAGGTGGCGCTGGATGGGAGTAGCCGTGCATTGGTCAGTGAGGGTCATCAGGACCGCTTTCGCAGGGACCGCTCTGGCATAGACGAAGACACCAAGACATTTATCGCTATTCACAACCCACCTTTGCGCCTTATCGTTGTTGGGGCCGTTCACATCGCTCAAGCGCTTGTGCCAATGGCTCAGATTGCAGGGTTTGATCCCTTTGTTGTGGACCCGCGCGAAGCCTTCGGCTCGCAAGCGCGTTTCCCCGATGCCCTTGTGATCAACGACTGGCCCGATGCCGCGTTGAAGGAGGTGGGGGTAGACACCCGCACTGCCTTGGTCTTACTCACCCACGATCCCAAGCTTGACGATCCTGCGCTGCATGTTGGCCTGCGCTCTGGTGCGTTCTATATCGGGGCGCTGGGCTCCAAACGCACCCATGCGGCGCGGGTGGAGCGTTTGACCGAAGCGGGGTTTGATCCCCATACCATCGCACGGATCAACGGCCCTGTCGGTTTGGACATCGGTGCTGCTGGCCCCGCAGAGATTGCCGTCTCCATCCTCGCCCAAATGATCGAGGCCTTGCGCCAACCATGAAGTTTGGCCCGGTCCCCATCCACGCCGCGCTAGGCGCGATCTTGGCCCATTCCGTCGCTCTGCCCGAAGGACGTCTGCGCAAAGGGCTGGTGCTCGAAAAGGATGATCTGTCCGCTTTGGAGGCTGCTGATATACCTGAAGTCACTGTTGCCACGCTTGAAAAAGGCGACATAGACGAGAACGCCGCAGCCGACAGTCTGGCAGATGCGCTTATGGTGAATGGTATGGGCCTTCACCGGAGCGCGGCTTTTACCGGACGGGTCAACCTGATTGCGGATACCGCAGGCGTTGTTGTGTTGGATATTGACGCGCTGCACGCGATCAACAGTGTCGACCCGATGATCACAGTCGCCACTGTGCCGCCGCACCATCAGGTGCGCACAGGGGATATGGTCGCCACGATAAAGATTATTTCATATGCGGTCCCAGAGGAAGCGCTGGCCAGAGCGTTGGCCGCGGCGCAAGATGCCATTACTGTGGCTGCACCCAAGTTAACCGCCGCAACACTCATCATCACCGAGATTGCAGGGGGCGCGGGGGAAAAGGGGCGCAACGCGATAGAAGAGAGGCTTACCGCGCTGGGCGTGACGCTGGCCGATGTGC
The DNA here is from genome assembly GCF_947499945.1 of uncultured Sulfitobacter sp. Classification (GTDB taxonomy): domain Bacteria; phylum Pseudomonadota; class Alphaproteobacteria; order Rhodobacterales; family Rhodobacteraceae; genus Sulfitobacter. The sequence goes on from NZ_CANMQD010000003.1 coordinate 297,308, forward strand.
ACACGGTGCCTCATGAGCGAGTTGCGCTGAGCGGTGCTATTTCAGCGACAACCACCCCTCTGGTGCTGATCCTCACCGGATCTGCTACTTCAGACATTCATGACGTAGCCCCTTCGGCGCTGGTGCAGATCGGTGGCCGTATCACGCGGTTTGGTATGCCTGTCGATCCCGGTAATCTGTTGTTTTTGGGGACGTTGGGCAAGCAGTGTGTGATTGGTTTGCCAGGCTGTGCCCGCTCTCCCGCGCTTAACGGCGCGGATTGGGTGCTGGCGCGGATGGTCTGCGGCGTAGACGTGAGTGCCGCTGACATTGCTGCCATGGGAGTAGGGGGGCTGCTCAAGGAAATCCCAACCCGCCCCCAGCCGCGCCGCCCGAAAACCGAAGCTAAACCAGCGTGAAATGACGACTTCGCGCGTCAAGCGATTTTTTTGGTTCTCAACGGCTCGGCGCCATGCTTAACTCAACTCAAACCATAAATACAGAAGTCTGGGAGGACGTGAATGACACAGCTAAAAATGACTGTGAACGGCAAAGCCGCATCGGGTGAGGTCGAAGGCCGCACGCTTTTGGTGCAGTTTTTGCGTGAAAACCTTGGCATGACAGGCACCCATGTTGGCTGCGACACAAGCCAGTGTGGCGCGTGTGTGGTGCATGTGAATGGCGAAGCGGTGAAATCCTGCACCATGCTGGCGGTTGAAGCCAATGGTGCGGAAGTGGCGACGATTGAAGGTCAGGCAGCGCCAGACGGCACGCTTAATACAATTCAGCAGGCGTTTCAGGACCACCACGGTCTTCAATGCGGCTTCTGTACTCCGGGTATGGTGATGTCCGCAGCAGCTCTGCTCAAGGACAATCCAAAGCCCACAGTTGACGATGTGCGTCATTACCTCGACGGCAACATCTGCCGCTGCACGGGCTACCACAACATTGTCAAAGCGATCATGGCCGCATCCGGTCAGGACGTTTCCGCCATCGCGGCAGAATAATTAGATAACGGTCTGCGGCCCGCGGGGAGGCGGGTGGCATATCTTGCGGTATTGTCCGCGAAACGATTGGGCGCGCAGAGCCGCGCCACCCCTAGGGAGGAATTGAAATGCCAAAGGATCATGGTATCGGCGCCAGCAGCAAGCGGCGCGAGGACGTCCGGTTTTTGACCGGAGAAGGTAACTACACCGACGACATCAACGTAAACGGGCAGGCCTATGTCTATTTTCTGCGCTCTGACATTGCCCACGGCACGCTGAACTCTGTCGACACTTCAGCCGCTGACGGTATGGAAGGTGTCGTAAAGATCTTTACCGGAGCGGACTTTGAAGCCGTTGGCTCGGTCCCTTGCGGCTGGCAGGTGACGGACAAGCACGGCGAAGTCATGCAAGAGCCACGCCACCCCGTGCTGGCCCACGGAAAAGTGCGCCACGTAGGGGAGCCGATCGCCGCCGTTGTGGCCGAAACGCTGGAACAGGCGCGTGATGCGGCTGAGGCGATTGTCCTCGACATCACCCATCTTCCGGCGGTTGTGGACATGAAAGAAGCCGTCAAAGAAGGTGCGCCAAAAGTACATGATGATCTAACCTCAAACCTCTGTTATGACTGGGGTTTTGTGGAGGAGAACAAGGCGGCCGTCGATGCGGCATTTGAGGAGGCGCATCACGTCACCACGCTTGAGCTGGTTAACAACCGCCTCGTCGCCAACCCGATGGAGCCGCGTGTGGCAGTGGGTGATTTTGCCCGTGGCACGGGCGATCACACACTCTACACCACCTCGCAGAACCCCCACGTCATTCGCTTGCTCATGGGGGCGTTCGTACTGGGCATTCCAGAACATAAATTGCGTGTTGTGGCCCCTGATGTGGGCGGCGGCTTTGGCACAAAGATCTTCCACTATCAGGAAGAAGCCTTTGTGACATATGCGGCCAAAGTCTGTAACCGTGCGGTCAAATGGACATCGTCACGTTCCGAAGCCTTCATGTCGGACGCCCATGGCCGAGACCATGTAACCAAAATCCAGCTCGCACTGGATAAAGACAACAACTTTACTGCTTTGCGCACCGATACCTACGCCAACATGGGCGCTTACCTATCGACCTTTGCACCATCAGTCCCAACATGGCTGCATGGCACGCTGATGGCGGGGAACTACAAAACTCCACTGATTTATGTGAACGTGAAGGCTGTTTTTACCAACACGGTCCCAGTTGATGCCTATCGCGGCGCGGGTCGTCCCGAAGCGACATACCAGCTTGAGCGGTTGGTCGATAAAGCGGCTCATGAGCTGAAAGTAGACCCCATCAAACTGCGCCGCCAGAACTTCATCATGGAATTCCCATATGCGACACCAGTGGCTGTGGAGTATGACACGGGTGATTATGTTGCCACGATGGACAAGCTCGAAGAGATGGCGGACATCGCAGGCTTTAAGAAGCGCCGTGAAGATTCTGAAGCCAAAGGCAAATTGCGCGGATTTGGTGTGAACTGCTATATCGAGGCTTGCGGCATTGCGCCATCAAACCTTGTGGGTCAGCTTGGTGCGCGTGCAGGTCTGTTTGAGAGCTGTACTGTGCGTGTGAACGCCACGGGTGGTCTGGTTGTCATGACAGGCAGCCATAGCCACGGGCAGGGGCATGAGACGTCCTTTGCTCAGGTCGTTGCAGACATGATTGGTATCCCTGAGGATATGGTCGAGATCGTGCACGGCGATACGGCCAATACACCAATGGGCATGGGCACCTACGGTTCCCGCTCTCTCGCGGTGGGTGGCTCTGCTATGGTCAAAGCCACTGAGAAGATCATCGCGAAAGCCACCAAAATCGCCAGCCATTTGCTGGAAGCATCGGAGGGGGATGTGGAGCTTAAGGATGGTGCGTTCACTGTTGCAGGCACGGATAAATCCGTTGCTTGGGGTGATGTGACACTCGCCGCTTATGTGCCGCATAACTATCCGCTGGAAGAGATCGAGCCAGGTCTGGAAGAGACAGCGTTTTATGATCCATCCAACTTTACCTACCCCTCGGGCGCCTATGCCTGCGAAGTTGAACTTGACCCTGAAACGGGTCAGGTCACGGTAGAGCGCTTCTCGGCTGCGGATGATTTTGGCAATATCGTGAATCCGATGATCGTGACGGGTCAGGTCCATGGCGGTCTGGCACAGGGTATCGGGCAAGCGCTGCTCGAAAATTGTGCCTACGACAGCGATGGCCAACTTCTGAGCGCGTCCTACATGGACTATGCGATGCCACGTGCGTCCGATCTGCCATTCTATGACGTCGATCATTCTTGCCAGACACCGTGCACGCACAACCCCTTGGGCGTGAAAGGCTGCGGCGAGGCGGGCGCGATTGGCTCTCCGCCAGCAGTGGTCAATGCTGTGCTTGATGCCATGCGTTCGGGTGGGAAGGATGTAGGCCATATCGACATGCCTGTATCGCCACACCGCGTCTGGGAAGCGATGAACAGCTGAGGTTGACTTACAACCGATGCCCGAGGGGCATCGGTTGTACATTGAGATTTGAAAAGGATGCAAAGGCTTCGGCCTGTATCCGAAAGGAAGATAAAATGTATAATTTTGATGTTGAGATGCCGACGTCGATTGCGGATGCAGTCAAAGCGTTGGGCCGTGAAGAAGCGCAGCCGATGAGTGGGGGGCAGACGCTTATTCCGACGCTGAAAGCGCGACTTGCTGCGCCTTCGGTTCTGGTGTCGTTGCACAGCATTCCTGAGATGAAAGGCGTCTGCAAAAATGACGCGGGTGACATTTGTATTGGCGGTGCGACCACCCATGCAACCGTTGCAGCAGAAGCGGTTGATTATCCTGCCTTGGCGTCTCTGGCGGCGCGGATCGGTGACCCAGCGGTGCGTAATCGTGGTACGATTGGCGGATCTGTGGCCAACAATGACCCGTCAGCATGCTATCCTGCTGGGGTGCTCGGCTCCGGTGCGACAATTGTGACCAATAATCGTGAGATTGCGGCAGATGACTATTTTTTAGGAATGTTCGAGACAGCGCTTGAAGAAGGCGAGATCGTTACCGAAGTGAAGTTCCCGATCCCCGAGGTCGCGCACTATGAGAAGCATTTGCAGCCTGCGTCGCGCTTTCCGCTTGTGGCGGTGTTTGTTGCAAAATTTGCGGACGGTGTTCGGGTCGCGATCACAGGGGCATCAGAGAATGGTGTGTTTCGCTGGACTGAGGCAGAAAATGCGCTGAGCGGCAATTTTTCTGCATCTGCACTCGACGGATTGTCTCTGTCAGGGGACAAAATGATCAGTGATTTGCACGGCTCGGGGAAATACCGTGCGCATCTGTGTGGTGTTATGGCAAAGCGGGCCGTCGCTGCAGCGAGTTGAGCCAAAACGTGAACGACTTTTGAAAGGGGCGCCAAATAGGTGCCCCTTTTTATTTCTCAAGCGTAGAAAAAAGGCCCGCTAGAAAGCGGGCCTTTGAAATCCATGTCAGAGGATGCTGCCGTTACTTGCTTGGCAATTGACCGATCAGCATGACCATCTGGCGGCCTTCCATCTTTGGAAAGTTCTCGATCTTGCCATGCTCTTTGACGTCTTCTGCGACGCGCTCAAGCAGCTCACGACCAAGGTTCTGGTGCGCCATCTCGCGTCCGCGGAAGCGCAGGGTGATCTTTACCTTGTCGCCATTGGCCAGAAACTTGAACACATTGCGCATCTTGATGTCATAGTCACCGCTGTCCGTATTTGGGCGGAACTTGACCTCTTTGATCTCAATGATCTTTTGCTTCTTACGGGCTTCGGCTTCACGCTTTTGCGTTTCGTACTTAAACTTGCCAAAGTCCATGATTTTGCAAACAGGCGGATTGGCATTTGGCGAGATTTCGACCAAGTCGAGCCCTGCCTCGTCAGCCATTTCCATGGCACGACCCGGAGTAACAACTCCGACGTTCTCGCCATCTGCGCCGATCAGGCGGATTTCGTTGGAGCGGATAAATTCATTGACGCGCGGGCCGGTGTCTCGTTGCGGCGGTGCGTTATGGGGTCTGCGAGCGATGATGGACGTCCTTTAATGGTGGTATTACCGAATTGGGAAGATAAACACCCGCGCCGCGCCCTTCAAGGCGAAAATCATGCAACCTTGCGCTTTGGTAGTGCGTTTTCCCCTTGAACATGCGGGAATGCATGCGCATTTGGGCGCCAATGGTGCGTGGAAAGGTATTTTGCTGTGCCACGCTACAAACTAGGGGAATAAATTATGAAAAATTTGGTATGGATTGTCGTCGCGGCCGTTATCGCGGTTGGCGGATACTTGCTGTATTCTGGACGGAGCGTGCAAGACCTTGCAACAGACGTGACCGACGCAGCCACATCTGCGGCAGATACCACAGCTGCAGTTGCAACAGATGCAGTTGATGCCGTTGCCGATACAGCAGCAGATGCAGCAGACGCGGTTGCTGATACCGCAGACGCAGTTGTCGATACAGCAGCAGAAGCTGTTGATGCAGTCGCTGAAACAGCAAACGATGCTGCAACCGCAGTGACAGATGCAGCCTCCGACGCCGCAGAAGCAACAAGCGAAGCAGCAGCAAATGCAGTTGATGCGACAACAGAAGCAGCATCTGACGCAGCAGCAGCTGTATCGGAAGCAACCTCTGGTGCTGTTGATGCGGCAACTGAAGTAGCCTCTGATGCGGCCACGGCTGTTGCAGAAACAGTTGACGCGGCAACCGACGCAGTTGCTGGTACTGCTGAAGAAGCGACTGAAACAGCTTCGGACGTAGCAGAGCAGGCGGCAGATGCGGCGGCAACAGCCGAAACCGAGGCTGCCATTGCAGAAGAAGTTGTCGCCGCAGAGGCCGCAGCGGATACAGCAGCGCAAGAAGCAGCCGAAGCATCAAGTGAGGCAGCTGAAGCTGCACAAGCAGAAGCAGAGAATGCAGCGACTGCAGCCGAAGAAGCAGCAGCGGAAGCCGTAGCACAAACCGAAGCAGAAGAAGCTGTGCGTCTGGCAGAAGAAGCAGCAGCCGCTGCAGACAGTGCCGCAACGGCCACAACTGAGGCAGCAGCAGAAGCCGCAGCAGCAGAAGCGGAGGCGGCAGCAAACGCAGCAGAGCAGGCCGCAAGCGAAGCAGCAGAAGCTGCAACAGATGCCGCGACTGGTTCCGGCGACACTCTGGCCGAACTGCTCACTGTGGAAGGTTTCAACTTCGAAAACGTTGCGACAGCGTTGGAAGAATCCGACCTTGGCATGGTGCAGAAAGGTCTGCTGACCAAAGGCCTTGAAGCCGCACAAAACAATCCTGAGTTGTTGTCTGCAACGCTGGAGCAGATCCGCGAAGCACTTGGTATGTAAGCCGAAACAAAGACACAGACAGAAGGCCGCCCTTTCGAGGGCGGCTTTTTTTATTGTGCCGTGCGGAACGCAATGTTGGTGGTAGCGCCCAACACTTTGCGAAAGCACCAAATGATGACAACCAAGCTCAGGCCCAGCCAGATCGCCCCCCAAATCATCGTTGTGCCGCCAAAGGCCTCGGCCAGCATATAGGCATCTGATCGTTGCGTTGAGCGTGCAATGGTATCGTCAAAAATGTCGTACGGTACATAGATTAGACTGCTTAGCCCAATGACACGGAGAGCCATATCATTGGCAGCGTGTCCCAAATAACGGGCCATAGCCAGCAGGGCCACACCAGTCAGTGCGCAAAACGCAGCAGCAAACAGATCCCGCACATAAAGCAATGTGACCAAGAGCATGACTGCCCCCAACAACGCCGTCACAGCGCGGTCAGCCTCGCTGCGCAAAGCGGCCAACAGCAGTCCAGTCCCAAGCACGAGCGACCCCAGATATCCCGCCGTGAGGATCGCAAACAGATTACCGCCACGGGTAATTGCAAAGCCGCCTTGTTGCAGCGAGAGCGATATCTGTTCGACCGAGCCGCCCGTAAGCCAAGCCGCAAGCGCGTGGCTCAACTCATGCAAAAACACCACGAGGATTTTTAAGGGCACCACAACGGGGGTCTGCCACAGGGCAAAGATGAGCGCGGTGAGGGCCAGCAACTGCCAATGTGATTTCAGGTATGTCATAGCCCCAGAACGCCTGCGGGCGCTACAAATGTCAATTCACAGCGCCCGCAAGATCACGTTTCTCTAAGTGATCAGCCGACAAATGCCTTTTCGATCACATAGTGTTTGGGATCGGAGTTGGCCCCTTCCTCAAGGCCAAACCCCTCAAGGATCACTTTGATGTCCGTGTTCAACCCCATAGAGCCGCAGACCATGGCGCGGTCCGTCTCGACGTTGATGCCGTCGATGCCCAGATCCGTGAAAAGTGTCCCATCCTCCAGCAAGGTGGTGATTCTACCCATCTTTGGCGATTCTTCCCGCGTGGTGGTGGGGTAGTAGCGGATTTTGGCGAGGTGATCGGCGCCGATCAATTCCTGCATCATCTCGTCGGCTTGCAGGTCCGCGATCAGCTTGCGCGAATATTCCAGCTCTGCCACATCGCGGCAGGTATGGGTGATGATGACTTCGTCGAATTTCTCGTACGTCTCCGGTTCGCGCAGCAGCGAGGCAAAGGGCGCAAAGCCTGTGCCGGTGGCAAAGAACCAGATACGCTTGCCCGGCAGCAAGGCGTCATGGACCAGCGTGCCCACAGGCTTGGGGCGCAGGATGATCTCGTCACCCACTTTGATATGCTGAAGGCGCGAGGTGAGCGGGCCATCCTGCACCTTAATCGAATAAAATTCCAATTCCTCGTCCCACGAGGGAGAGGCGATGGAATAGGCGCGCAACAAAGGCTTGGCCTTGCCCGTGTCGGGGTTAGGCTCGCCCATCAGGCCGATCATCACAAATTCACCCGAGCGGAAGCGCAAGCTCGCAGGTCGCGTCACCCGGAAGGAAAACAGACGGTCCGTCCAATGGGTCACGGCGGTAACAGTCTGCGCATCGGGCAGGGTGGGAACGGCTTTTGCAGTATCAAGGGTCACAGGGCTATGCTCGGTCATAATTTCTCCGCAGAGCGATGCTCCACGTTCCTTTTCTTAGATAATTCAGAGGGTCGGCGCAATGCGCAGCTTAGCCGCGCAGCCGTGCCTGATAGTTGTGGCCCTGCCAGTCGGCGCGGGCCTGCCATTGATCCACGGGCTGGCGTGCGGCAAGGGCATCGTCGATCTCGACCTCGTCAAACCCGCTGCGCCGCGCCATCGCGTATTGATCGGCCAGTACATGCCCCTTGGCGCGAAGGCGGCCCACGTAACCGCGCAGCCGCAAGGCCCGCGCAATCGTAAACCCGCGCCCGTCTGCCGAGGTAGGAAAATCAATGCGGATCATCTGGAGCGAAGGCGTCAGCGCAATCGCGTCAGGCTGCGCATCAGAGGCCAGATCAAGCGCCACACAATCATTGGCGGCCCCTGTTGTGCAATACCCATTGGTCCAGTCATCCGTGTTAAAGCCACTGTCGTTCACCAATACACTCATGTCGTCGCTCCAATCCGCACCATTTTACCATTTGCAAAATGGATGCCACATTCATCTTTTTCTTGATCACGCCAGCGCCCCGCACGGGGATCTTCGCCTTTCGCCACAGGTGAGGTGCAGGGCGCACATCCAATAGACGGGTAGCCCCGTGCCACCAGCGGATGGCGCGGCAGTGCATTCTCGGTCATGTAGTCCTGCACATCCGTACTAGACCAATGGGCTAGCGGGTTCACCTTGATCCGACCTGTGCGTTCCTCAATCTCAAATGCAGGAAGTTCGGATCGTTGACCCGATTGATAGCGTTTGCGTCCTGTGATCCAGCCGTCAAACCCGTCCAGTGCCTCGTTCAGCACTTGTGTTTTGCGTAGGTAGCAGCAGCCATCAGGGTCGCGCAGGTGCAGCGTATTGTCAGCATCTGCCGCCAGTGTATCCGCCCGTAGCACCCTTACCCTGTGCAGCCCGAGTGCTCTTGCGACCTCACGCTGATAGGTCAGCGTTTCAGGAAAAAGCAACATCGTGTCGATAAATAGAACCTGAACATTGGGCCTCACTGTTGCGGCCAGATGGAGGAGCGCCACGCTCTCGGCGCCAAAGCTGGAGACAAGCGCCAGATTGGGAACAGCCTGAAACGCGTGGCGCAAGACATCGGCCGCTGCGTGATGCTTCAGTGCGGTGTTAAGCGCATCCACTTTCAGGCCAAGCGGTTCATCAAGCGGCATTTGCCTTTGCCTCCGGATAGAGCGCTGCCTTGAAGGGGGCGAGACCCAAGCGGCGATAGGTCTCGAGGAATGTTTCTTCGCGCGCGGTGCGCAGATCAAGGTATGCCATGACCAGACGCTCGATTGCGGGGATGATTTCATCTGCCGAGAAACCCGGCCCCGCACGCTCCCCGATGGCGGCATTTTCGGTACCGTCACCGCCCAGCGTGATCTGGTAGCTTTCCACCCCCGCACGGTCGAGGCCAAGGATGCCGATATGGCCCACATGGTGATGCCCGCAGGCATTTATGCAGCCCGATATTTTGATCTTGAGCGGCCCCACATCATGCTCCAGCTTGAGGTCATCAAAACGGGTGGCGATCTCTTGCGCGATCGGGATTGAGCGGGCAGTAGCCAAGGCGCAATAATCCATACCAGGACAGGCGATGATGTCCGAGATCAGGCCGATGTTCGCAGTGCCAAGGCCCGCTTCCTTAAGCCGTGCATGAAGGGCAGGCAGATCAGCGCGGTGCACATGGGGCAGGATCACGTTCTGCTCGTGGGAAATGCGCAATTCGTTATGGCCATACTCTGCCGCGAGATCAGCCATTTCGCGCATCTGCGCGGAGGTTGCATCGCCCGGTGTCGCGCCATGCGCCTTGAGCGAGATGGACACGATGGCATAGCCCGCCGCCGCATGATCGGTCAGGTTGGTGTCAACCCATGCGCGAAAGACAGGATCGTTTGTATACGCGCTCTCATACGCCCCCAAGGACTTGCTCACAAACGCGGGTTTGGCAAAATCCGCCTCGATCCTCGCCAGCATCTGCTGGTCGATACCAGTGAACTGGGGCCGGATGAGTTTATAGCGCGCGTCGACACGGGCGCGAATATCCTCGATCCCGTTCTCATGCACGGTGATTTTGATCCGCGCTTTGTATTTATTATCACGGCGGCCCAGCAGGTTATAGACCGAGACAATGGCCTCCAATGTGGGCAGCAGGTCCGCCGAGGGTACAAAGTCGTAAAGCACTTTGCCAATCATCGGCGTGCGGCCAAGGCCCCCGCCCACGATGACTTCAAATCCGCGCAGGCCGTCACGCTCTACGATTTGCAGGCCGATATCGTGCGCTTTGAGTACGGCGCGGTCATGCCGTGCACCTGAAACGGCGACTTTAAACTTGCGCGGCAGGAACTGAAATTCAGGATGATCGGTAGACCATTGACGGATTAATTCCGCGACAGGGCGCGGATCTGCAATCTCGTCCGCCGCAGCGCCTGCGAAATGGTCGGCGGTCACGTTGCGAATGGTGTTTCCGCTCGTCTGGATCGCATGCATGTTCACTTCTGCCAGCGCATCGAGCATGTCTGGCACATCGCGCAATTCGGGCCAGTTATACTGGATATTCTGGCGCGTGGTAAAGTGGCCATAGCCTTTGTCCCATTTGTCCGCGATATCCGCCAGCTTGTGCATCTGGGCGCCGTTGAGCGTGCCATAGGGAATGGCGACACGCAGCATATAAGCGTGCAGTTGCAGATAGAGACCGTTCATCAGGCGCAGGGGCTTGAACTCGTCTTCGGTGAGGCTGCCGTCAATGCGCCGCTCCACTTGGGCGCGGAACTGTGCATTGCGTTCGGCCAGAAACTTGTCGTCGAAATCGGTATAGGCGTACATCAGATGCGCTCCTGTTTGCCGTGGGAATAGTTGGATGGACCGGTGGCGCGAAATGCCTCGCGGAAATGGATTGTTTGGGTGGTGCCTTTGGCCGTCTCAACGGGGATGAGGTAGACCCCGACGACTTCTGCGGTACGTGCTGAGGCTTCCAGCAGACGGATTTCGGCATCGGCCTCATCTGTGAGGACCTCGGCTTGCGCCAGATCGCGGACCCAAGTTAAGCCGTCGAGATAGACCACATCGCCGACCAGCAGGTCGTTTGCTGTAATCACGGATGGTTTGAAGTCTTTAGGCATTTGCAAATTCCTCTGAGGGGAGTGCGGGGAGAGCGGCGATAGCAGCGCGGGGTGCAAGGCCGAGGAAGGTGAGGGCAGGACCGTCGAGTTGCGCAGCATCCAGAGCGGCGGGAAGGGCGGCAAGTGTCGTCTCGATCACTCGCTGGTCGGGGCGGCTGGCGTTCTCGATCAGGGTGACTGGTGTGTGGCGATCGGCACCGTGCATCAGCAGGCGCCCTTGAATGAAACGCGCAGATTTTTTACCCATATAGATGGCAGCAACTTCGCCAGCGCGTGCCAACGTACGCCAGTCGTGATCGGCAAAGCCCTTTGTATCGTGACCTGTCAGGAACCGCACAGATGCGTTGCGCCCCCGTTTTGTCATGCTTTGCCCGATTGCGGCCACAGCGGCAGAGGCCGATGTAATACCGGGGACAATATGCCAGCCGATGTTATGATCATCTACCGCATCAATCTCTTCATCTAGACGGCCAAAGACAGTTGCATCGCCCGATTTCAGGCGTACCACCTGTGCGCCTGTTCGAGCATGCTCGACAATCAGCGCGTTGATATGCTCTTGGGGCGTGGAAGAGCCAAAACCTTCTTTTCCTACGTCAATCATCACTGCTTCCCGGCGGGCAAGCTCAAGGATTTCGGGTGTGATGAGGCGATCGTAGATTATGACATCAGCCTCGTCCAAGGCGCGACGTGCCTTTAACGTCAGTAATTCGGGATCACCCGGTCCGCCACCGACAAAGGCCACATGGCCTTCGCGGGCAGGTTTGGTCAGATGGGTTTGGAGCAGGGTTTCCAGTGCAGGAAGCACCTGTTTCTCGCCCTCCGCCACAGCCTTTGGACCAGCATCGAAATAAAAGGCCCGCCAGAAATCGCGACGCGCACGGCCAAAGGGCAGGGCGTAAGATGCAGTGCGAAAGGTCTTTCCGATGCGCGCAAGCGTGCCGAGCGATTGCGGCAAACGTTCCTCTAGATCAGCCTTTATCGCACGGGCCAGCACGGGGGCGGCCCCTTCAGTCCCGATAGCGATGGTCACGGGGGCACGGTCCACGATGGCGGGGGTGATGAAATGGCTATCATGGAGGTTATCCACGATGTTTACCAATGCGCCACAAGTCATTGCCAGATGTGCTGTTCTGGCATCCTCCTCAGCGTCCTCGGAGGCTGCATAAAACAGCTTTGCACAGAGCGCGTCACCGTAATCCATTGCACGGGTCACAAGGGTTAATTGCCCTGCGTGATGCCACTGCTCGATCTCGGGTGCAGGGTCAGCGGCAAAAACTGTGATCTTGGCGGCGGATTTCATCAGGATGCGCAACTTGGCCAATGCGGCGTCACCACCACCCGCTACAATGATGCGGGCGACCTTGGTGCTTAGGAAGATCGGGAAGTGGTCCATGAGGCGGTATCCTTTGCGTTACCCCTCAAGACATAGAACATTGTTCTGTATATGCGCCATATGGCTGGAGACATAAGAACAAACGTTCTATATTGATTCTGGCAAGGAACAGGCAGTCCAAAGAACAAGGAGAAATGGGATGAGCGTCCGGATAGACGAGATAGACAGGAAAATTCTGGCGGCATTGCAGGCAGATGCGAGCCGCTCATTAGATGAAATTGCCCGCGAAGTTGGCTCCAGCAAGACGCCGGTATGGAACAGGATTCGCAAACTTCGCGAGGCGGGAGTGATTGGTCAGCAGACTGTGGTGCTGGATGCAGAGGCGTTGGGATTCGAGGCGTGCTTCTTTGTCCTGATCCGCACCTCGGAGCATGAGGCCGACTGGCAGGCGCGGTTCCTCAAGGCATTGCAGGACCGTCCCGAGGTACAAGAGGCGCACCGTCTGGCAGGAGACATCGACTATATCCTGAAAGTGCGGGTCGAGAATGCGCGGGCTTATGACCGCTTCTATCAGGCGCTCATTTCCGAAGTGAGGGTACATAATGTTACCGCGCTGTTGTCGATGGAGCAGATCAAGTCCACAACCATGCTCCCTCTATAGGCTTTATCCAAAGGAGCGCTGACGCGCATTGCATATTTGGGGGGGATTGTTGATGGCTCGGCGATGATCTCGCAGGGCCGTCTTGGTGAGAGACTTTTTTAAAGATGCCTAGAGGGTGTTTAGGGCACTTTATGTCCTAAACGACCTGTTGCGATTTTGGGGTGTGCTGTCCACGCCTCAAGGACAAGCCGGACGATGTCCGGTCGCGTGCCGCGATCCTTGACCCGCTGCCATCTCACGGGCGTACCAATAGCCGGTCGAGTTTGTGAAAGTGGTAGCTGTTGGCAAATTTGGGGCGTTCGTCGAGCGTTAGGTGCGGGAAGCGGTCAAACAAGGCGGCAAGACCGATTTGCATCTCCATGCGGGCCAAGGGGGCGCCGATGCAAAAGTGCAAGCCACCCCCGAAAGCGGAATGGGCCTTTGGACTGCGGGTCGGAATGAACTCTGCAGGATTGTCGAGAAAGGCAGGATCGCGGTTGGCGGCGGCAAGAACAAGGCCCACGCGGCTGCCTTTTGGAAGGGTGACATTTGCAATCTCGACATCCTCATAGACGTAGCGGTCAAACATATGCAGTGGCGGTGTGAATCGGAGCAATTCCTCGCATGTGGCGGCAATGGCTGGGGGCGCAAGCGCGCTCAGGGGTGTGGTATGCTCAATCAGGCATTTGACCGCATTGCCGAGGCTGTGCACTGTCGCCTCATGCCCTGCATTGAGCAGCAGGACACATGTGCTGATGAGTTCGGATATGCTGAGGCGTGCGCCGTCCTGTTCTGCGGCGATCAACTCGGTGATGAGATCATCGGCAGGGGCCGCGCGACGTTTTTCAATATAGTCGGTGAGGAAGTCTGAGAATTCCCGTGCTGCCGTGGCTGCGGCATCCTCAGTAGCGCGTGTGCGCGTTGCCTGATAGATCGCGACCATATCGCTTGACCAGCGGAGCAAGTCGGGGGCCATCTGCTCTGGCACACCAAGTAAGCGTGCAATGATGCGTACGGGAAGTTGGCTGCAATACGTGGGGATCAGATCAAACGTGTGGTTGTCGGGGATATTTGACAACAACTCACGAGAGATTTCCACAATGTCGGGCTGCATTGCCTTGATCCTGCGAGATGTGAAGGCGCGTAATGCCAAACTGCGCAGACGGGTGTGATCAGGCGGCTCAAGCTCCAGCAAAGAGTGCTGCTCAACCGCGTAGAATGGCGTAAGATGGTCGGGTATGGGCCTGCGCTGCGCCTTTGGCACAGCACGGCCCAAGCGGCGGTCGCGCAGCAGCGCGCTCACGGTTGCCGCATCAAAGGCTGCCGCCATGCCGTAGTCTTCCCAGAACACAATCGGCCCTTCACGACGAGCTGTGTCATAGAATGGGTAGGGGTTTTGCACAAATACAGGGTCAAGCGGGGATTGGTGCAAATGTTTCATACAGCTATGAAGACGGGGTTGTGCTGGTCAATGCAAGCGCGGGCGCATAAATTGCCGCGTATGAAAAATGGATTTGGCATCAAAGAAGGGTTTGGCAGACGCGGCCTCGGCGTTGCGGTGTTTTTGATCTGCGTGGTGTTTCTGACAGGTGCCGTGTGGCGCTACGCGACCCATCAAGGGATGGCACAGCTTTCGGCGCGGGCTAATGCGGACTTGGCACTGGCCAGCGACCGGCTGGTTGGACAACTTCAGCGCTACCGCGATCTTGCAGTTGTCATGGCCGATCATCCGCAGGTCATCAGAGCAGTGCAGGGAACAGTGGTACCTCTGGATAGCACGCTGTTGCGTGGAGTGGCAGACCGCGCGGCGGCCCTTGATGTGATGGTGATTGATCGAAGCGGTCGTGTGTTGGTCGCAGCGCAGGATGGTGCTGGCAGCGTAAACGCGCGGGCCTTTGTAGCGCGCGCGCTCAACGGTGCCTTGGGGCGTGGCTACGGTGCTGATACGGCAACGGGTCGCAGTTATTTTTATGCCGCACCTGTTTTTGGCCCTGCGGGAAAAGTTCTGGGTGCGCTTGTTGTCTCAACGGACCTCAGTTCAGTCGATTATGCATGGCGCGGAGATACGGCACCGGTATTTTTCACCGACGGGGGCGGTCAGGTTCAAGTCTCCAATCGGTCCGAGCTGATTTTCTGGCAAAGGCCTACAGGCGAGATCGGTTTACGTTCCCCCCTTGGGATCGAGCCGGATTTCAGAGTGAGCAATGTCGGCACTCATGAGATTTGGCATCTGGGTTTGGGACCATATCTGCCCCGCGAGGCGCTTCATCTGACGCAAGATCTGCCTGTAATCGGGATGAAAGGCGAGGTGTTGATGAATGTGGCTCCTGTACGCCGTCTGGCTGCCTCTCAGGCTGCTGCGGTGGCCGCACTCTGTCTGGCTTTTGGGGCGCTCTTGTTTCTTGCGACGGAGCGGCGACGCACGCTTACCCGCGCAAATGTGCAACTCGAGGGCCGCGTGCGTGCGCGGACACAAGCGTTGCGCGACATCAACAACGAGTTGCGCCGCGAAGCCGCAGAGCGAACCGAGGCACAGTTGGCACTGGCCCGCGCTCAGGACGATTTGGTGCAGGCGAGCAAGTTGAGTGCTTTGGGGCAGCTGAGTGCGGGGATCAGCCATGAGTTGAACCAGCCGCTTATGGCGGTGCAATCCTTTGCTGAAAACGGCGTGCAATTCATAGAGCGTGGCAAGCCGGAGCGGGCGGCAGAAAATTTTGCCCGTATTTCCGACATGGCGAACCGCATGGGGCGCATCATTAAAAACCTTCGGGCTTTCTCCAGACAAGAAAGCGTGCAGCAAGTGCGTGTTGATCTGGGGGCGGTTATCGCATCCGCGCTGGAAATGACGCAACAACGCTGTTCCAAAATGGGCGTGCAAGTAGCCTATACGCCGCCGCCCGTTGCGATTTGGGTGCGGGGCGGAGAAGTGCGGTTGGGGCAAGTCTTTATCAATCTGATCACCAATGCCCTTGATGCGATGGAGGCAGCCGAGGTGCGCCGGTTGAACATCGAGATTATCCAAGGCAGCACGATTACCATTGAGATAAGTGATACAGGACCAGGGATCACAGCGCCCGAGCAAGTGTTTGATCCGTTCTATTCTACAAAGGATGTGGGGGCTGCGACAGGTGTCGGGCTGGGCCTGTCCATCAGCTATGCGATTGTGCATAGCGTTGGCGGTGAAATCAGGGCGCATAATGCAGCGCAGGGGGCGTGCTTCTGTGTGACATTGCTTCCCATGGCACAGGAAATTGCGGCATGAGTAATTTAGTTTTGCTTGTCGATGATGATGCGGCGGTTCGCGAAGCGTTGAGCCAAACTCTGGAGCTGGCCAGTTTAACGTGCATCGCGGCAGGCTCGTTTGTGGTAGCGGCCGATCATATTGCGCCAGAATTTGATGGCATCATCGTCTCGGACATCCGCATGCCGGGGCGAGACGGTTTTCATCTGTTGGCCCATGCCCAAGGGGTTGATCCTGATATTCCTGTTATCTTGCTCACGGGCGAGGGTGATATCCCCATGGCAGTAAAGGCGATGGGGGAAGGGGCGTTTGATTTTCTGGAAAAGCCCTGTGCGGCAAAGGATTTTGTGGCCGTTGTTGAACGTGCGCTCAAGACGCGGCGGCTGGTGCTGGAAAACCGTCAGTTGCGTCAATTGGTCGAGAGCGGTGACCCTGCCGCGCGTATGATTTTTGGCGCCTCCGATCTGGTGCAGGGTCTGCGTGCGCATGTCCGCCGCGTGGCCCAAGCGCAAGGCGATGTGCTGGTTACGGGGCCACAAGGCTCTGGCATTTCCAAGATTGCAGAAGTGATCCACCTCAGTTCCCTGCGCTCCAAACGTCCCTTTCTGAAACGCGCCGCTGTAGATCTGGATGCGACGGCGCTGGCGGGTGCATTTGCGCAAGGCGAGGGTGGCAGCCTTTTTATAGACGAAATTTCAATGCTGCCCGCGCAAAGCCAGCTTGCCCTTGCCGAAATCCTTGATGATGCGCCGCAAGCTCGGCTTATTGCCGGAACCACACGCGATTTGGCCGCCGAGCTTGAGGCGGGGCGGTTTAACGCAGACCTCTATTACCGTCTTACGGTGATGCCTGTGCGCATTCCGGCTTTGTCAGAGCGGCCAGAGGATATTCCTGTGCTTTTTCGCCGCTATGTGTCCCAAGCGGCAGAGCAAAGCGGGCAGGCCGCACCCCCTGTGAGTGCACAGATTGATGCCGATCTGATGGCACGCGAATGGCCCGGCAACGCGCGGGCATTGATGACCGAGGCGATGCGCTTTGTTATGGGCATGTCGGGTCTTGACGCAGCCCACTCAGGGGAAGTCGATATTCCGCTTGGTCTGACAGCACATTTGGCGCAAGTTGAGCAGTCTTTGATCGAGGGGGCGTTGCGCCGTGCAAAGGGCCAAGCCACGGAGGCAGCCCGTGCACTCCAACTGCCGCGCAAGACATTTTATGACAAATGTACCCGCTACGCGATCAAACCCGAGGATTTTCGCGCCTGAGTCGCTGTCTTTGGGTGTGCGGAATTCCGCACAGCCATGGGGGGTGGGGTGCGATATTCCGCACGGTGCACAAAATATGCTTGCGCTAACACATCTTGTGGCTGTCGCTATCTGTATGAATTAGTGCTGAAAAATACTATTTTATAGGGGGTTCTATCGACCCCTTGCGATGTGCCGCTTCCAGCATAATAGTACCTCATCGCGGCAAAAAATCGCCGTATCACTATTTCTCTGGGAGGAGACATCATGAAATTTGTAACTGCGGCCGTTCTGGCCATTTCCCTGTCCGCCGGTGCCGTATCGGCAGCTTGTGATGACGGCGAGATCGTTATCAAGCTGAGCCACGTCACAAACACCGACAAACACCCTAAAGGTATCGCGGCCAGCTTGCTTGAGCAGCGTATCAACGACGAGATGAACGGCAAAGCCTGCATGGAAGTCTTCCCGCAGTCCACGCTTTATAACGATGATCAGGTTCTCGAGGCGCTTCTGCAGGGCGATGTCCAGATGGCGGCACCGTCGCTGTCCAAGTTCGAGCAGTTCACCAAGCAATTCCGCATCTTTGACCTTCCGTTCATGTTCAAGAACATCAACGCCGTTGACGAGTTTCAGAACTCCGAGACAGGTCAGGCGATGAAAGAATCCATGACAAAGCGCGGCCTGCTGGGTCTGGCGTTCTGGCACAACGGTATGAAGCAGATGTCGGCCAACAAGCCGCTGAACCTGCCATCCGATGCCGATGGTCTCAAGTTCCGCGTGCAGAACTCTGACGTTCTGAAGGCACAGATGGCGGCGATGGGTGGCTCACCCCAGCCGATGGCATTCTCCGAAGTATATGGCGCCCTTCAAACTGGCGTTGTTGACGGCCAAGAAAACACATGGTCCAACATTTACGGCCAGAAATTCTTTGAAGTCCAGGACGGTGTCACCGAGACAAACCATGGCATCATCGACTACATGCTTGTGACGTCCACAGACTGGTTCGAGGGTCTGCCAGAGGACGTACGCACACAGTTGACCACAATCGTCAACGAAGTGACCGAAGCGCGTAACGCTGAGTCCACAAACGTAAACGCAGCCGCCAAGGCCGCGATCATCGAAGCAGGCGGTGTCGTTCGTGAGTTGGACGCAGCAGGCCGTGACGCATGGGTCACCGCGATGAAGCCGGTTTGGGAAGAGTTCAAGGCCGACGTAGGCCAAGAGAACATCGACGCAGCACAAGCGATCAACGCAAAGCACTAAGACCTTTTAGGTCTAACCGCACCCCGCCCGACAGTATCGGGCGGGGTGTCTTTTACGCGAAGTCGCGTCCCCCCTATGAGTAGGAGTGTTTTCATATGGCACATGCTTACGTGGCAAAATCGGCCCTTGGCCGCGTCGTCAACGAGATTGAGGAGACGGCAATTGCTGTGATCCTTGGACTGATGACGATCATTACATTTATCAACGTTGTGTTGCGCTACGGGTTTAACACCGGATTGATCTGGGGCCTTGAAGCGGTGACATTTCTGTTTGCGTGGCTGGTTCTGTTCGGGGTTAGCTATACCGTCAAAGTGACAGCCCAGTTGGGTGTGGATGCGGTGATCAATCTGGTATCACCCTCTACCCGCAAAATTTTGGCATTGGTCGCAGGAGCGGTGTGCATTGCCTATACCGCATTGGTGCTAAAGGGTGCATGGGACTATTGGGCACCTTTTGCAAATTTGAATGCAACCTCTGGCCACTGGTTCCCTACAGGGTTCGAGAACAGTCGCAATCAGGGTTGGTATGAAGTGATCGACATCCCGTTCCCTGAATGGCTCCGCTGGATCGAGCCGTTTATGAACGATGGCGATTCTTACGAGAAACTTCCGCGTTTCATCCCCTATGCGATGTTGCCCTTTGGTATGGCGCTGCTGCTGTTTCGCTTTGTCCAAGCGTTCATGAGCGTATGGCGTGGGCACACGACCAGTCTGATCGTAAGCCATGAAGCCGAAGATGACATCAAAGATGTCCAACACATGAACGCAGGGGACTGATCACATGGAAGTTGTTGTTCTATTTACGATGGTGATCGGTTTGATGCTGATAGGTGTGCCGATTGCGGTGGCCCTCGGCACGTCCTCCATCATCTTTTTGCTGGTTTTGTCTGATACTTCGCTGGCGTCGATTGCGCAGACGTTGTTTCAGGCCATGGCAGGGCACTATACCTTGCTTGCGATCCCGTTCTTTATTCTCGCGTCATCATTTATGTCGACGGGGGGCGTGGCACGGCGGATCATCCGCTTCTCCATCGCCCTAGTAGGACACTTGCCAGGTGGTTTGGCGATTGCGGGTGTCTTTGCCTGTATGCTTTTCGCAGCACTCTCAGGCTCGTCTCCTGCGACAGTTGTTGCCATCGGCTCCATCGTTATCGTGGGCATGCGTGAAGTCGGCTATACCAAAGACTTTGCGGCTGGGGTGATCGCAGTTGCCGGTACGCTTGGCATCCTTATCCCGCCAAGCATCGTGATGGTGGTCTATGCCTCCGCCACGGACGTGTCGGTGGGACGGATGTTCCTTGCGGGAGTTATTCCGGGTTTGCTGGCGGGCTTTATGCTGATGCTCACCATTTATATCATCGCACGGGTGCGTGATCTGCCCAAGGGTGAATGGAAGGGCTGGGGCGAAGTACGCCGCAGCGGTATGGAAGCGGGTTGGGGTTTGTTCCTGATCGTGATCATTCTGGGCGGTATCTATGGCGGTGTGTTTACACCGACCGAAGCAGCAGCGGTCGCGGCGGTCTATGCCTTCTTTATCGCGTCGTTTGTCTACCGTGATATGGGGCCACTGCATGTGAAGGGGGACGAGAAGAACATCCCCTTCCTCTCGCGCCCATGGGTGCTGATCACAGCATTCTTCCACAAAGATACGCGCAACACGCTGTTTGATGCAGGCAAGCTCACCGTCACGCTCATGTTTATTATCGCCAACGCGCTGATCCTCAAGCATGTGCTGACGGACGAGCAAATTCCGCAGCAAATCTCGGCTGCGATGCTGGATGCAGGATTTGGCCCTGTGGTGTTCCTGATCATCGTGAACATCATCCTACTGATCGGTGGCCAGTTTATGGAGCCATCGGGCCTGCTCGTTATCGTGGCACCACTTGTGTTCCCTATCGCAATCGAGTTGGGGATCGATCCGATCCACCTCGGCATTATCATGGTAGTGAACATGGAAATCGGGATGATTACGCCGCCTGTGGGGCTCAACCTCTTTGTGACCTCCGGCGTGGCGAATATGCCGATGATGAATGTGGTGCGTGCTGCACTGCCATTTCTCGCCGTGCTCTTTGTCTTCCTGATTATGGTGACCTACATTCCTGCCATCTCGACGTGGTTGCCCACGCTCATGATGGGGCCGGAGATCATTGTGAAATAGGTGCTCACAATACAAGTAACAGTAAGCGAGGGCGCGACACCGTTTTGGGGTCGCGCCCTTTGGTTTTGGGAAACTGAGTTTATTCAGAAAGATGGAGGGGGGGGGGCGGTTTTGCCTCAGCTTTGTGAGAGTGCCGTGATAATGGGGGCAAAATCTGCCGCCTTCAGGGAGGCACCACCAACAAGAGCGCCGTCCACATTTGCGGCCTTGAAGATGGTGGCCGCATTGTCGGGTTTGACAGAGCCACCATAGAGCAGGGGGATCATGTCAGCAATCTCTGTGCCATAACGGCTGGTGAGGCGCTCTCGAATGAAATCATGAACTTCGACAATTTGCTCAAGCGTTGGCACTTTGCCTGTGCCAATGGCCCAGATCGGTTCATAGGCGATAACAGTGTTGGTGGGCGTCACCGCACTGGGCAGGGAGCCTGCAAGCTGGCCTGCGATGATGTCGAGGGTGTTGTTTGCCTCATGGTCCTCAAGCGTCTCACCGATGCAGATGATTGCGGTGAGGCCTGCGGCCCAAGCGGTTTTGGCCTTCTTGCGCACATCGCGGTCGCGTTCCTCATGGGCATCGCGCCGCTCCGAGTGGCCCACAATGACATGGGTAGCCCCTGTATCTGCGATCATGGAAGCAGAAACATCGCCGGTAAACGCGCCGCTTTCCTGCATGTGGCAATCCTGTGCGCCAATCTGGATACCGGTCTCTTTTGCAGCCTGTGTGGCACGGTAAAGCAGGGGTGCAGGAGGGCAAATCACAACATCAGGGGCGTTGGTTGGGAGTGACGATTTGAGGGCTTCCAACTCGGTCAGGCTTGCTGCTGTGCCGTTCATCTTCCAGTTGCCTGCTGCCAGTTTACGTCGCATGCCATGTCCTTCGTTGGGTTGATTGTGCTTAGCATTGGCATCGCGCGGGTTCAACGATGGCGTTATGTAACGCTGCAGGTTAGAGAGACACAAACAAGTATGGAGGGGGGCATATGATCCCGTCAATCGATCTTAAAGCGTTGCAAGCAGGTGAGAGCGCTGCGCTGAAGGCCATGCGCGACGCGGCCACGGGTGTAGGATTTGCCACTGTGTACAATACGGCGCTTGGTGCGCCGCGCGTGCGCGAGGTGATTGAAATGTACCGCGCGTTTTTCAAACTGCCAGAAGCGGACAAGCAACCCTATAGCATGGCGGGAACAGGGGCAAACCGTGGCTGGGGGGCCGCCGGAACCGAGCAGGTCGATCCAGATGCAAACCCCGATTACAAACAGTATTTCGACAGCGGCGTAGTGCTGGAAGCGGGTGATCCGCGCAGTGCGATGCCCGTTTATGCACCCAACATCTGGCCGGCCAAACCTGCCGCGTTCGAGGCGGTGATTACGGGTTATTATGAAGAGGCATGCGGAGTTGCAATGTCGGTACTGCGCGGTGTAGCGCAATCGATTGGTGCGCCGCGCGATGCGTTCGACTCAGGCTTCGAGACACCGATGGCTTTGTTGCGTGGTAATTATTACCCCCAAAGGCCCGATTGGGCGGGGGCAAAGGATTTCGGAATTGCGACCCACACTGACTATGGCTGCTTGACCTTACTGGCCACGGACGGCTCACCCGGATTGGAAGTGCGCAAACGCGGGGGCGGATGGATTCCCGTCAGTGCGGAGCCCGGGACATTTGTGATCAACTTTGGCGAGATGATGGAGGTCTGGACAGACGGGCTGGTTCGGGCAACGCCGCACCGCGTGGTGGGCGGCGTGAACGAGCGGATATCCGTGCCGCTGTTCTTCAACCCTGCCCACGATACCAATGTGGCACCCTTAGGATCGGGCGAAGTGGTTCTGGCTGGAGAACATCTGGCAGCGCGTTTTGGCGAGACATATTTGCACCTCAAGAAGTAAGCGCATCCAATGCTTCACGGGCAAGGGCGCAGGCCACTTGGGGATTATCGAGGGTGGCATCCGGCAAGGTCCAATAGGGCATGGCTGATTGTTTGCCGTCCTTGCGCTCAAAGGTCCATTCGTCGCCTCCCAGCGCGTCCATGCGTTTTGCAAAGCCGCCTTTTGCCTTGAGCATGAGGCGGCCGTCAGAAAGTTGCACCGCAAATATCGTCGAGCCGCTATAGAGGCCCATACCGCCGAACATGCGGCGGGTATTCAGGTCAGGGATGTCGTCGAACAACTCGCGCGCAAAGGCCATATCGCCTTCGCTCAAGCTCATTTGGCGAAGAGTGTCTCGTCGAATTTGATGGATTCACCGCAACCGCAAGCCTCTGAGACATTGGGATTGTTGAATTTGAACCCGCTCTCAAGCAGGGAGGTTTCATAGTCGATCTGGGTGCCAAAAAGGAACATCTGTGCCATGGGTGCGATCATGACGCATGCGCCGTCCTGCTCGACCACTTCGTCATTGGGGTCGGCCACATCCACATATTCCATGGTGTATTCCATACCCGCACAGCCGCCTTTTTTCACGCCGATGCGTAGGCCTGCGTGGCCTTTGGAGGTCATCAGCTTGATGATTTGTGCTGCTGCTTTGTCGGTCATGGTGACCGCTTGCTTGCCTGGAATGCCGAACATGTTGGTGCTCCTTTGATCCATAGATAAGGGCGCTGTGGCGCAATCTCAAGGGTTTAGTAGCCTAATGCGCGCATCGTTGCGATGGTCGCGAAACTTGCGGCTAGTGCCCAGCCGAATGAGGCAAGCGTGCCGATGATCACATATTCGCTCAGCTTTTGATCGCGTGACACAGTGTCGAAACGCAGAATCGACTTTGCCGCGATGAGAAACCCGATGCCAGACGGTTCTCCGATCATGACCATGAGGAAGATTAGCCCGCGTTCCATCAACCCGATTATGCGGCCTGCGTATTCCAGTCCTTCAGGCTGTGCATCAGATTTGAACCGCGCCATGAGGTGGCCTACCGCCGGGCCACCTGCCATGGTTGCAGTGATCAAGCCGCTTACAACAAGGGCCACCTGTATCATATCGGTCGAAAGGGGTGGCCACCAATGGGCGAGGATCTCATTAGGCAGCCACGTGACCGCCAGCAGCAGCACGACCAGATGCGCACCCTGATCAACCAGATAACTGCGCAAATCATCAGGTGCGAGGTGGACCTTGATGGCGTCAATCAGCACATGGCTCAGTGCAATGCCAAGGGCCAACAGCATGGCACCGCCAGACAGAAGTGCGGTGAGCGCAAATACATGAACGCCGTGCATGAGCAGGATCAGAGGGCGATGTTTGTTCAGCACCATATACGTGGTTTGGAACACAAAATCTGCCAGTAGATGTGCAGTGACCAGCGCGATCAACAACTCAATCGTGAGGAGGGGCATTACGGGCATCGTCATGGAAATAATCTGAGCATATAAAAAGGGTTGCTTTCACATGATGCAATAAAATTTAGTTGCATTTTGAATCTTCGAAAACGGTGCAGCAGTCCAATAATGCAGAAACGCCTGCAGCATCTGCCTGCTTCTGGACCATCTGCCGACTGCGGCCAAAAATTTGGGCGAGTGCCTCATGCGTCGGTCCATCGGGAGCCAGAAGTGCCTGTGCGACTTGGGCTTGTTTCGGGGTCCAGCCCTGTATGATGTGATCGGCCAGGGGCAGGGCTGCCCGTAAGATGGCAGGCCCATTCGGCGCCGCCATGAGGGGCGTACGTTTTAGACTGTCGAGAGCGCGGCCAGACAGGACAAAGGCAGGGCCATCTGCGCCTGCAAGGTCGCCATTTTGCAACGTGCCTTGGCCCAGCCCAATCCCGATGCGGGTATCGCGTGCTTTGCCAGTTGTCCTGACAGCGGCCCGCAGGATGAGAGCGCCGCGCAATGCAAAGCGTGTTGGCAGCGCCATTTGCCAACCGTCCCCGCGAAAACGGGCAAACGGGGCAGTGCTGTCGGGCCATTCCGCGATGACCTGTGCGGCTGCTTCCAGAGCGGCAAAGATATCATCCAGACTACCCGCCTCCAAATCACTGGAGCGGACAATATCGCCTGTAAACACGGCCAGATTTTTCATAGTCATCCTTTGGAGCACTTTTATCTCGGTCACCAGTTTGACAGGGGGAGCAGAGAGGGGCAACAACGCAAACGGGCCACCCCAATATGAGGTGGCCCGCCAAACAGTCACATCTTGAAAACTTACATGAAGCCCAGCTCAAGCCGTGCTTCATCCGACATCATATCCATGCCCCACGGCGGCTCCCAAACCAACTCGACGTCCACTTGTTTGACGCCGGCCAGTGGCTCGACCGCATCCGCAACCCATCCGGGCATTTCACCCGCCACAGGACAGCCCGGCGCCGTCAGCGACATCTTAATGGAAACAGCATTCTCGTCGTTGATATCAATAGTATAGATAAGGCCCAACTCATAGATGTTCACTGGAATTTCTGGGTCATAGACCGAGCGGCAGGCCTCAACCACTTGCTCATAGAGCGGGTGATCGGTGCTTGACGGCGCGATCAAAGGGGTGCCTTCAAGAGGGGGAATTGAATTGGTCATCTGCGCCTCGTTCATAAACTTGACTATTTATATATGGATTAGCAGCTTCAAGGTCCAGAGGGCCTGTGCCAAGAGTTCGGACTGCTGTCATAATTACCCTTCGTTGATGTCGCGTGTGACGACACGTGCACCGCTCGACTGGTTCTTAAAAGCAAGTTTGAGCACGATCCAAGCGATCAAAGACAGTCCGGCAAACAATGCCAGCAGGGCGGAGGTGTTTGTGATGGCAGTAAACGCCACCACACCTGTCATCACAAGTGCCCCAAGGGCGAAGCCGAGGAAGATCGAAGTAGGTAAGATAAGTTCAATCAACGCAAGCGCCAGAGCCGCACTCAGCCAGACCCACCAAATGTGCAGCAGACTGGTCACATCCATTAGCCGCGTCCCTTCAGTAGTTTAAACGCATCACCGAAGGCGGCGAGTGCCTCTGAAGGGACGATGACAGTGTTGCTGCCTTGTCCGTTGCTCATGGTGCCAAGAGCTTCGACCTGCTTGAGCGCGATCTGGTATTGCGCCGCCTCAAGACCGTTTTCGTTGATTGCGGTCGCGACCACTTGGGTTGCATAGGCTTCGGCGTCGGCCAGCACGCGGCGGGCTTTGGCGGTCTGCTCAGAGGCATAGAGTTCCGCATCCGCAGCAAGCTCAACAGCGCGTTTGGATCCTTCGGCCTCGGTCACTTGGGCGCGGCGCGCACGCTCGGCATTCAACTGCTGCATCATGGCCGCACGGGTTGCGGCATCAAGGTTTACGTCCAAAATCTCGGCGCGGGTTACTTCAATGCCCCAGTTCTCGACCGATTCCACGACGTTGTTCTTGATCGTAGCAATCAGGGCAGAGCGGTTGGCTTGCACTTCGTCGAGGTCCATCATGCCAATCTCGGCACGCACAATACCTGCAACAGTTGTGGCAATGGCACTGTCCACGTCGCGGATACGGTAGACTGTCTTTTCCGGCTCAATAATGCGGTAGAATACGGATGTGTCGACTTGCACCAGCACGTTGTCACGGGTAATTGCGTCCTGAGACGCAGTGGGCAACTGGCGCTCCAGAATGGAAATCTGATGCGCGATTTTGTCAAAGAAGGGCACGATCAGGTTGATCCCTGGCCCAAGAACCGCACGCAATCTGCCAAAGCGCTCAACGACATGCTGCTCTGATTGCGGGACGATTTTGACGGCCTTAAGGACGACCACAATCAAGACAATAGCCAGCAAAAGCCATCCGAGGTTCCTCTGGATGATGCTCAGGATAAGTTCTTCGGTGCTCAAGGCGATATTCCTTTGGTTGATTTCCCTGTCTATGTGGTGATGATATGCGCCGATTGCAAGACGCGGGACAGTGGGTTAGGCCAGCGCAACTGCACTGTGAGGGGCCAAAGATGACCGCAATTACATACCAGATCGACGCAACGGACGGGCGTGCACGCACAGGCAAGATTAATACGCCACGCGGTGAAATACGCACGCCTGCGTTTATGCCTGTTGGCACGGCGGCCACGGTTAAGGCGATGATGCCCTCATCGGTGCGTGAAACGGGTGCGGATATCCTGCTGGGCAATACCTATCACCTGATGCTGCGCCCCACCGCAGAACGGATAGCCCGCCTTGGCGGGTTGCACAAATTTATGAATTGGGATCGGCCTATTCTGACGGATAGCGGTGGTTTTCAGGTGATGAGCCTTGCGAATTTACGCAAATTGACCGAGCGCGGCGTGACATTCAAAAGCCATATCGACGGTTCCAAGCATGAGATTACGCCAGAGCGCTCTATGGAA
This sequence comes from uncultured Sulfitobacter sp., assembly GCF_947499945.1. GTDB lineage: Bacteria > Pseudomonadota > Alphaproteobacteria > Rhodobacterales > Rhodobacteraceae > Sulfitobacter. The sequence continues at coordinate 324,547 of NZ_CANMQD010000003.1, forward strand.
ATCCAAGAGCTGCTCGGCTCGGATATTGTCATGTGCTTTGATGAATGTCCGGCGCTGCCTGCGGACCGTACGCGCATTGCCGAGAGTATGGAGCTGTCGATGCGGTGGGCGAAACGGTCCAAGGATGCTTTTGGTGATCGCCCCGGTCATGCGCTTTTTGGTATTCAGCAAGGCGGACTGGAGCAAGACCTGCGGCAGCAGTCAGCGGAAGCGCTGCGCGAGATCGGCTTTGATGGATATGCCGTGGGCGGTCTGGCCGTGGGTGAGGGTCAGGAGGCCATGTTCGGTTGTCTTGACTATGCGCCAGAACAACTGCCGCAGGATAAGCCACGCTACCTGATGGGGGTGGGCAAACCAGACGATATCGTTGGCGCTGTGGCGCGGGGCATTGATATGATGGATTGTGTGCTGCCGTCCCGCTCTGGCCGTACGGGGCAGGTGTTTACGCGCATGGGTGTGCTTAACATTAAAAACGCCCGCCACGCGGATGATCCGCGCCCGCTTGATGAGAACTGCGATTGTCCAGCGTGCCAGAATTACTCCCGCGCATATCTCCACCATGTGTTCCGCAGCCAAGAGATGATCAGTTCAATGCTGCTCACATGGCATAACCTGCGGTATTATCAGGATATTATGGCGGGTATGCGGGAGGCGATTGCAGCTGGCACCTTCACCCAGTGGCAAGCGGAATTTCACGCAGGCCGTGCGCAGGGCGATATTGATCCGCTGTAACTTTCGGTTGGCTTAGAACGGTTGGTTTGTGTGCTGCTGCTTGACTGATGCGGGCACACGGATGGGGATACCCATCCCGCCGCGTGGTCCGTCATCCTTGTCATCGCTGCCGGACATGAGCATGATCGCGACACCAAATTGGACGCCTGCAAAGACAATGCCGTTCAAAACCCAAAACACGACGATCGCCATGATGCCGATATCGGAGCCGCTGACGAGCTGCCATAGGTTTGCCACGTTGAACCACATAATAGCGGCTGTAAACACGCCCGAGACGGTAAAGCCGATGATGCAATTGATAATGTAGAACCGGATAAATTTTGGCATGATACGCTCCTTGTTCACACGTTAAGGTAACTCTTCTATAGGCAGGTTCAAGATTGACCCCTTAGACCAGCGGGAACAGGCCTAGGGCAAATAGCTACACAGTCTCATAGGCATTCATGGTCAGCAATTCGTATTCCGCAACCAGATCATCATCCTGATTGGTCACAGTCACATGCCAGCGCACCTGACCGTACGTATTCGTACGGGGCGTCTTTTTCTTGACCGTCAGACGAACTTTAATCTCTTCGTCTGGCGAGACAGGCTTCATAAAGCTCAGATTGCCAAGGCCTGTGTTGGCAAGTACCGGACCCGGATCAGGTTGCACGAATAGACCCGCAGCAAAGCTCAGCAGCAGGTAGCCGTGGGCCACACGACCAGGGAAGAAGGGGTTGGCTTTTGCAGCCTCCTCATCCATGTGACCATAGAAAGTATCACCTGTGAAATGCGCAAAGGTTTCAATGTCTTGAAGTGTGACTTTGCGCGATGGCGTATAGAGCGTCTCACCTAGTTTCAGCTCATGGAAATTGCGGGTGAAAGGGTGGGGGCCGCCTGTATGCTCAGCCGCACCCGGCACCCATTGCTCACCGATCGCGGTGAGAATGTCAGGACTGCCTTGGATTGCCGTGCGCTGCATGTAATGCATGACACCGCGAATGCCGCCCAGTTCCTCACCGCCACCCGCACGACCCGGACCGCCATGAACCATGTGGGGCATGGGCGCGCCGTGACCTGTGGAGTCCGCCATTGAATCCGCATTGTTGAAATAAAGACGCCCGTGCCACGCCGCAGCACCCATGACCATTTGGCGCGCCAGCGCACCATCGCGGGTGATAACCGACGCGACAAGCGAGCCCTTGCCACGGTTGAGCAACTCAATCGCGTGATACACATCGCGGTAGGGCATGACGGTGCTCACCGGGCCAAATGCCTCGGTGTCATGCAGGCGCTCTGCCACATCGGGATCGGCACAATGGAACAGCATGGGGGGCAGGAACGCACCCTTGTCGCGGTCCGCACCATGAACTTCAAAATTGTCAGGATCGCCAAAAACACGCTCGGCCTCTGTGCCAAGGGTTTTCGCCTTCTCCAGAACATCATCGCGCTGCGAACGGCTTACCAATGCGCCCATGCGGGTGGCCTTGTCACGCGGATCACCAATCACGGTTTTGGCCAAACGGGACGAGAGTGCTTCGATCACCGCTTCCACATGGTCCGCAGGAGCCATGATGCGGCGGATTGCAGTACATTTCTGCCCCGCCTTGGTGGTCATTTCGCGATGGGCCTCTTTGATGAACAGATCAAACTCGGCCGTGCCGGGGACAGCATCAGGGCCAAGGACGGAGGCGTTTAAACTGTCCTGCTCCGCCACGAACGTCACAGCGTTTTCCAACAGATGCGGGGTAGAGCGCAACATGAGTGCGGTCTGCGCCGAGCCGGTAAAGCTGATCACATCCTGCGCGTCCGTGTGCAGCAGCAGATCGCCCACACCGCCTGAAATCAACTGCAACGCGCCATCGGGCAGGATTCCACTGTCGAGCATGAGCTTCACGCAAAGGTGCGTGACATAACACGACGCAGTGGCGGGTTTTACGATAGAAGGGACGCCTGCAAGGAAAGTCGGCGCGAATTTCTCCAACATGCCCCAGACGGGGAAGTTATAGGCGTTGATATGGATGCCGACGCCTTGCATGGGCACGCATACATGTTGGCCCAGAAACGTGCCTGTTCGGCCCAACTGCTCAATCTCGCCGTCCAGATAAATCTGCGCATCCGGCATTTCGCGCCGCCCTTTGGAGGCAAAGACGAACATCGTTCCGATGCCACCGTCGATGTCAAAGGCGTGGTCGGATTGCGTGGCCCCAGTCTCGAACGACAGGTCATAAAGCTGTTGCTTATGTTCCGTCAGGTGCATCGCCAGCGCCTTGAGCATCCTTGCGCGGTCGTGGAATGTCAGCTTGCGCAGGTTTGGGCCACCAACCTCACGGGCATAGGCATGCATGCCTGCCACATCGAGACTGCTGTTGCCCGCCTGGGCGATAATCGCACCCGTAACAGCCGAAGCAATCGTGCGGGCGCCGCTATCAGGCGCGACCCATTGGCCAGCCGCAAATGAGGAGACATTCAACATCGGGTATTCCTTATTGGTCGCAATTCTTACTGATCATAGTCAAAGCGGACAGTGTCGGTGAGCGGATAACACTGGCAGGTCAGCACAAAGCCGTCTGCGACCTCGTTGTCCTCAAGCGCGTGGTTGGTCAGCATCTCGACTTCGCCCTCGGTCACACGGGCACGGCAGGTGGAACAGACGCCCGCCTTGCAGGCAAAGGGCGCGTCCATCGCATTGTCGAGTGCAGCGTCAAGCAGGCTCATATCGCGGGGCATTTTGAAGCTGCGTGTAGCACCGTCCATCGTGACAGTCGCCTCTGTCATCGCTCCTGCAAGGGCGGCATCCGCGGCAATCGCCTGCTTCTTGGCGCGGCCCGGTTGGGAGGAGCCAAAAAGCTCGAACTTGATCTGGTCATCCGTTAGGCTGTGCGCCCGCAGCGAGGCGGCAATGCCCAGCATCATCGGCTCAGGTCCGCAGATAAACGCGGTATCCACGGAGGCGATATCAATCCAGCGGCTAAAGAGTTGGGCGCATTTCTCCTCGTCCACGCGTCCTGTAAACAGATCAATATCCTGCGCGTCCGCCTCCAACACATGGATCACATTCACGCGGCCCATGTAGGTGTTCTTTAGGTCCTCCAACTCGGCGCGGAACATGATCGTGCTCACGGCGCGGTTGGCATAGACAAGGGTAAAGCGAGAGTGTGGCTCACGGGTGAGCACCGTGCGCATGATGGACAAGACGGGCGTAATGCCGGAACCACCCGCAAACCCAAGATAGTGTCGATGGGCATCGGCGTCTAAGGCCGTGTGAAACTTGCCCATCGGCGGCATCGCTTCCAGCGTATCACCGACTTTGATCTGGTCATTGGCCCAAGTGGAGAAGGCTCCCCCCTCGACCCGTTTGATCCCGACCTGCAAGACGCCATCATCCAGCCCCGCACATATGGAATAACTGCGGCGCAACTCCTCGCCGTCAAATTCACGGCGAAAGGTGAGGTACTGGCCTTGGACGAAATCGAAGTCCGACCCCTCGGGCGGAGCCAAGCTCACCACGACAGCATCGCGAATGGTTTTATGGACGTCTGTGACCGTAAGCGGATGGAAGCGGGCCATGGGTTACCTCAGATACATTTGAAATAGTCGAAAGGCTCAAGGCAGCTGAGACAGCGCCAATGAGCCTTGCAGGGGGTTGAGCCAAACTGGCTCACGCGTTCTACGTTTGCCGATTGGCAGCGCGGGCATTTGGACGGGCCTCCCGCAGCGGAAGGCGGGGCGATTCCATACTCTTCCAGCTTGGCCGCACCCTTGGCGCTGAGCCAGTCGGTGGTCCAAGGCGGCGAGAGTTGCTGCTTGAGCCTGATTTTTGTCAGGCCAAGGTCGCGCAAGGCCGTCTCAACATCCAGGTTGATGATCGAGGTGGCGGGACAGCCCGAATAAGTGGGGGTGATCGCCACCACAACTGTATCGTCCTCCCATGTCACATCACGAATGATGCCCAAATCCACAACCGAGATCACGGGGATCTCCGGGTCCGGCACCTCGTCGAGCCACGCCCATATGGTGTCAACGTCAGGTGTCACCAGTTTGCACCCGGATAAGCACGCTGAAGCCATTGCATTTGGGTCAGAAGGTGACCCAGATGCTCCGTATGCTGACGACCTGTGCGCCCGCCTTTGTGGGCGAAATCATCTTGGGGGATCGCAAGGGTCGCTTCGGTCAGCGTGTCACTGACCAGCGCTATCCATGTGTCACGCAGGCTTATGGGATCGGGGATCACACCCGCCGCTGCCATCTCGGCATCTATCGCGTCACACTCGAACATCTCGCCCGTAAACGGCCAGAGCAGGTTGAGGCCATTCTGCATGAACTCATGGCTCTCGGGGGTGCCATCACCCAAAGCGATCACCGTCTCGGCAGAGCGTTCGAAATGATAGGTCGCTTCTTTCACCGCCTTCGCCGCAATCTCGGCAATGCGCGGATTGGTGGAATCCTTGAGGGCCGTGAGCAGGGTGCGGTGATAGGCGTCAAACAGAAACTGGCGCATCATGGTGTGGCCGAAGTCGAGGTTAGGACGCTCCACCATCAGGATATTGCGGAAATCCCAAACATCGCGCAGCATCGCCAGATCATCGGCGGAACGGCCCTCATTCTCGATTTCCGCCGCATAGCCCAGCCACATCTGCGTTTGGCCAATCAGGTCCAGCGCGGTGTTCGCCAGTGCGATATCTTCCTCCAGAACAGGTGCCTTGCCGCACCACTCCGAAACGCGGTGCCCAAGCACAAGTGTATTATCCCCCAGCCGCAGCAGGGTCTGAAAAAGTGCAGCATTACTCATTACATATGGCCCACTTCGTCAGGCACATCAAAGAAGGTGGGGTGGCGATAAACCTTGTCGTTGGAGGGATCATACAGCGCCTCCTTGTCACCGGGGGCGGAGGCATGGATCGCCTCGGCCTCAACAACCCAGATGCTCACGCCCTCATTGCGGCGGGTATAGACATCGCGCGCGTTCTTGATCGCCATTTCGGCGTCAGGTGCATGGAGCGAGCCTACATGGCGGTGGCTTAGGCCGTGCTGGCCACGAATGAAAACTTCAAAGAGAGGCCATTCACCTGTGCGTTTGGGTGGGGTTGTGGCTTGGTCGGTCATATCGGTTACTCCGCTGCTGTGGCGCATCGACGCCATTGGGATGCGTCTATGGCGTCCCAGCCAAACGCTTGCTCGGTTGAGCCGTTGGCCTGAAGGTGGTGCAGGCGGTCCATCGCCTCCGCAATATCTGGAATGTGGCCCTCGACGATATGCCACATGACAAAATGCGGCTGTTTCATCGGGACAAACCACGACTCGCCCTTTTCGTAAAAGCGGGCGTGGACCGTGTTGAATACGTAGTGCCCGAGGGAGCTAACATCGGTCCACACAGACATGTTGGCGATCATATCTGTATCGCCGGGAACCGAAATGTCGGTGGCGTTGCCGCTGTCTGATTGCATCCGCCAGACGAAGCCTGGGCTTCGCTCTGCCAGCACGTTGATGCGCTCAAGGTTGTCCATGAACTCGGCCATGCGGGCGTCGTCCGTAGGGTGTCGGGCATATCCGACGTTGAGTTGGGCAAGATTCATTCCGCAGCCAACCTTGTCGCGCGCTTCTTTGCGGCGTGGGCCAGCATGCCCTCGCGCACCCATGCACCGTCTTCCCATGCAGATTTGCGGGTTTGCAGGCGTTCCTGGTTGCAGGGGCCATTGCCGCGCAGCACGTCAAAGAATTCGGTCCAGTCCGGCTGGGCAAAGTCGTAGCCACCTTTTTCCTCGTTCCATTTGATCGTCTCGTCAGGGATGGTGAGGCCGAGGTATTCTGCCTGTGGCACGGTCTGGTCCACGAATTTCTGGCGCAGCTCGTCATTGCCGTTCATCTTGATCTTCCACGCCATGCTCTGCACGGAATGCACAGAGTCCTCATCCGAGGGACCGAACATCATCAGGGACGGGAACCACATGCGGTTAAGGGCATCTTGGGCCATCTTCTTTTGCGCTGCTGTGCCGTTCACCATTTTCATCATGATGTCGAAGCCCTGGCGTTGGTGGAACGACTCTTCCTTGCAAATTCGCACCATCGCGCGGGCATAGGGGCCGTATGATGTGCGTTGTAGCGGCACTTGGTTCATGATCGCGGCACCGTCCACCAGCCAGCCCACAGCACCCATATCGGCCCATGTGAGGGTAGGGTAGTTGAAGATGGAAGAGTATTTCATCCGACCCTCATGCAGCGCTTCGTACATTTCGTCGCGGGTGATACCAAGCGTTTCCGCGGCGCAATAGAGGTAGAGGCCGTGACCTGCTTCATCCTGCACTTTGGCTAGCAGGATTGCCTTGCGCTCCAGTGTGGGCGCGCGGGTAATCCAATTGCCTTCCGGCAGTTGCCCCACCACTTCGGAGTGGGCGTGCTGGCCAATCTGGCGGATCAGGTTCTTGCGGTAGCCGTCGGGCATCCAGTCTTTCGGTTCGATCTTGCCGCCTGCATTGATCCGCTCCTGAAAGGCGCGTTCCTGCGGGTCCATCTCGTCAAGGGTTTTGACGCCCTTGCCTGTGGATTGAATCATCTGTGCATACATCAGTTCAGGTCCTTTCAAGAATGAGTAAATTCATTAGTCTGCGCGCTCTAGTATGATCGCGACACCTTGGCCTACGCCCACACACATGGTGCAGAGCGCATAGCGGCCTTGGGTACGCTGGAGTTGGTAGGCGGCCGTCAGCACAAGGCGTGCGCCAGACATGCCAAGGGGGTGGCCGATGGCGATGGCGCCGCCATTTGCGTTCACATGGGGTGCATCATCAGCGACACCAAGCGCACGTAGTGTTGCGATGCCTTGTGAGGCAAACGCCTCATTGAGTTCGATAACGTCCATCTGGTCAATGGTCAGGCCTGCACGCTTGAGCACTTTTTCGGCGGCTGGAATGGGGCCAATGCCCATTACGCGCGGGGCAACCCCTGCGGCGCACATGGCCACCACACGCGCCATAGGCTTAAGGCCATGCTGGCTTGCCGCAGCCTCGGACGCGATAAGCATCGCCGCCGCACCGTCATTCACGCCAGAGGCATTGCCCGCGGTTACAGTCTTGTCCGTGCCATTGATACCGCGCAGTTTGGCCAAACCGGCTGCGTCTGTTTGCGGGCGGGGGTGTTCATCTTTATCAACGACCACTGCATCGCCTTTGCGCTGTGGGATAGTGACGGGCACGATCTCCTCTGCAAAGACACCTGCCGCATCCGCAGCAGCCCAACGCGCTTGAGAGCGCAGCGCGAAGGCATCCTGATCCGCGCGGCTCACGCCATGGTCTTCGGCCACGTTATCGGCAGTCTCGGGCATGGATTCGACGCCGTACATCTCTTTCATCTTCTTATTCACAAACCGCCAACCGATGGTCGTATCGTAAACAGCATTGGCGCGGCTAAACGCTGTCTCGGCTTTGGGCATGACAAACGGGGCGCGGCTCATACTCTCCACACCACCTGCAATGGCGAGGTCCATGTCCCCTGCACGAATTGCACGGGCAGCTTGGCCCACTGCATCAAGGCCCGAAGCGCAGAGGCGGTTCACCGTTATCCCGGGAACATCAACAGGTAGACCTGCGAGCAGGGCAGCCATGCGTGCGACGTTTCGGTTATCTTCGCCTGCCTGATTGGCGCAGCCCATGACCACATCGTCCACACGCTCCCAATCGACATCTGCATTCCGCGTCATCAAAGCCGCCAGAGGTGCAGCAGCCAGATCATCCGTGCGTACAGACGACAGCGCACCGCCAAACCGCCCGATAGGGGTCCGGACAGCGTCGCAGATAAAGGCGTCAGTCATGAAAGTTCTCCCGAATTAAAGTCCTAAGTGTGATAATAGCGTGCGAACACCGCCCAATCAACATTTATGTTACTCAGCGACGCTCTTATTGATGTATTTGGTAACGCAATTGCTGGATATTGCCGCGCTAGGTCAAATTTCCGTCAAAGACACCTCAATCCGCAGTTGCCGAGGGTGGGGGTTCGCGCCATGTTAGAGAAAACCGCCCTGCGAACGGGGCTACCATTGAAACAGGCGGGCAGGGACACCACATCTCTACCCATACAGGAAACGGCCCAAACGTTGCCTCATTGAGGGACTAAAGCCGTTTTGCCAAGATTAAGGAACTGAGCATGCAAGAGCCTCTGAACGCGAGCTATCCCGTACTTCCGCTGCGTGATATTGTCGTATTTCCCCATATGATCGTACCGCTTTTTGTGGGCCGCGACAAATCCGTACGCGCTCTCGAAGAAGTCATGGCCGACGACAAACAGATTCTGCTATCGAGCCAGATCGACCCCGGCATTGATGATCCCGACAGCGACGGCATCTTTAAGGCGGGTGTGCTGGCCAATGTGCTGCAACTGCTGAAACTGCCCGACGGCACCGTAAAGGTGCTGGTTGAGGGGCAGGCGCGTGTACGCATCACCGAATACCTTGAGAATGACAATTTCTTTGAAGCGCGTGCCGAGTATCTCACCGAGATGCCGGGCGACGCGGCCACCACGGAAGCGCTGTTGCGTACTGTGGGCGAAGAGTTCTCACGCTATGCCAAGGTCAAAAAGAACGTGCCCGAAGAAGCCCTTACCGCTGTGGGGGAGGCGACTGATCCTGCGCGTCTGGCAGACCTCGTTGCGGGGCACCTCGGGATTGAAGTCAATCAAAAGCAAGATCTGCTTGAAACGCTGAGCGTGTCTGACCGTCTCGAGAAGGTCTATGGCTTGATGCAGGGCGAACTCTCCGTCTTGCAGGTTGAGAAGAAGATCAAGACGCGTGTCAAAACGCAGATGGAAAAGACACAGCGCGAATACTATTTGAATGAGCAAATGAAGGCCATTCAGAATGAATTGGGTGATGGCGAGGACGGCAAGAACGAAGTTGTCGAGCTCGAAGAGCGTGTTGCCGCTACCAAGCTGAGCAAAGAGGCCCGCGAGAAGGCGGACGCCGAGATCAAAAAGCTCAAGAACATGAGCCCGATGTCTGCTGAAGCGACTGTTGTGCGCAACTACCTCGACTGGATGCTTTCCATCCCGTGGGGCGTGAAGTCGCGCGTTAAGAAGGACTTGGGCAAGGCCGAGGCCGTTCTTGATGCCGATCACTATGGCCTTGAAAAGGTTAAGGAACGCATTGTCGAATACCTTGCGGTTCAGCAACGCTCGACCAAGCTGAAGGGGCCAATCATGTGCCTCGTCGGCCCTCCAGGTGTGGGTAAAACCTCGCTTGGTAAATCTGTCGCGAAGGCGACGGGGCGTGAATTCATCCGCATCTCCCTTGGGGGCGTGCGCGACGAATCCGAGATCCGTGGCCACCGCCGCACCTATATCGGCTCTATGCCCGGTAAGATCATTCAGGCGCTGAAAAAGGCGAAAACCACGAACCCGCTTATCCTGCTCGACGAGATCGACAAGATGGGTCAGGACTTCCGTGGTGATCCGGCCTCTGCGATGCTGGAAGTGCTTGATCCCGAACAGAACTCCACATTTGTGGATCACTATCTGGAGGTCGAATATGATCTTTCGAACGTGATGTTCCTGACCACATCTAACAGCTACAACATGCCCGGCCCGCTGCTGGACCGCATGGAGATCATTCCGCTGTCGGGCTATACCGAGGACGAAAAACGCGAGATTGCCAAACAGCATCTGGTGGCCAAGCAGATCAAGAACCACGGCTTGAAGGCCAAGGAGTTCAAGATCGAGGACAGTGCTTTGACGGGCATGATCCGCTACTACACCCGCGAGGCGGGCGTGCGGAACCTTGAGCGCGAGATCGCAAAGGTGGCGCGTAAGTCATTGACCAAGATCGTGCGCAAAGAAGTCGATAGCGTCACTGTCACAGGTGATAACCTGCACGAGTTCCTTGGCGTGCAAAAGCACCGCTACGGTCTGGCCGAGCTGGAAGACCAGATCGGTGTGGTAACGGGGCTTGCCTATACGTCCGTGGGCGGGGAGCTTCTGCACATTGAAGCACTGCGTCTGCCGGGTAAGGGTCGTATGAAAACAACGGGTAAGCTGGGAGATGTGATGAAGGAATCCATCGACGCAGCAAGCTCTTACGTGCGGTCGATTTCGCCTCAGATCGGGGTAAAACCGCCAGTTTTCGATACCATCGATATCCACGTGCACGTACCTGATGGCGCGACGCCAAAGGATGGGCCAAGTGCGGGTTTGGCTATGGTCACGTCGATCGTGTCCGTCTTGACTAAAATCCCGGTGCGTAGGGACATCGCCATGACGGGCGAAGTTTCCCTGCGTGGGAACGCGATGCCGATTGGGGGTTTGAAAGAAAAACTTCTGGCCGCGTTGCGGGGCGGAATCAAAACGGTTCTGATTCCCAAGGAGAACGAAAAGGATATGGCTGATATTCCTGACAACGTGAAAGAAGGGTTGACGATCATCCCTGTGAGCCACGTTTCAGAAGTGTTGGAGCATGCCTTGGTGCGCAAACCCGATCCGGTTGAGTGGGATGAGGCGGCTGAAGAAGCGGCAGCTGCCGCTGCGCTGGCTGCTCGTTTGGGCTCAGGGGATGCTGCGACGGCACATTAAGTCCGCAGTCTACCTCGTTGAAATTAAAAGACCCCGCAGGCAGCTGCGGGGTCTTTTTGGTGTTAAAACAAGATCTGCTGGTATTGCGCGTCTGACTTAGTCGAGTACGGGGATCATCAGCAAAAGTGCAAGCAAGGCAACAGTAACTGTGCCGCTGCTGGAGCTGGATGCTTCGTGTACGATCAGCGGCGCTTCGATGATCGGATCGGCCAAGGAGCCAGCTGTGGCAGTTGTTGTAAATGCGACAAAGGCCGCCAGTGTCATTATGGACTTCATTCTATCCCCCAGTTTGTGTTGACGTGTTTATGTCACGCTAAATGTAGTTATCATCAAGCCTGACTGGATTTTCAAGCCCGTCTGCGGTAGGGATAAAAGAAAACAATTCAAAATCGAGCAACAGAGCAGGGATACCCATGCCAACTTCATCAAAATCACTACCTAAAACCATTGCACCAAAACCAAAATCCAAAGGTCCAGTCGCGGAGCCCGTCAGCAAAGTGGACACGTCGACGGCGCCCAAAACTGATATTGCCGCACCTTCAGTGGTCGAGAAGCTTTCTCCTGTGGTAGTTAGTAACGAATTGAAAAAGAAAGAGCTTTTCGATTTGGTTGTGGCGCGTTCAGGAATGAAGAAGAAGGATGTGAAGCCTGTGGTTGAGGCCATGCTCGGCGTGTTGGGCGATGTGTTGGCTGAGCAACGTGAATTGAACCTGCAACCGCTTGGAAAGTTGAAGGTCCAGCGGGCCAAGGAATTGCCTGACGGTCGTGCACTTGTGCTTAAGCTGCGCCAGAAGTCGGCCCATTTGAATGCAGCAGCTGCGGCGGCCGTTCCCGGTGCGGTACCTAAGCCACCTATGCCAACAGTAGACTAAATGCAGCAGGTTATGCGCGGTTCATCTTGCTGCGCATAACCGCAAAATTGGTATTATGGATCAGGAGTATCTCAGCCTGATCCATCATTGAGATTTCCAATCTGTAATTGAAAACAATGTGATGAGCGGGGTCGTGCAGAGTGGTGCATTTGCCTTCAATTTGGATAATCCGATACGATGACGACATATCCGGAACTGTTTATTTTACGCCACGGGGAGACCGAGTGGAATGCACAGGGGCGAATGCAAGGTGCGCTGAACTCTGCTTTGACGAACACAGGCAAGACGCAGGCCCAGCGGCAGGCCGAGATTTTACAGCAATTTGATCTGAGCGCATTTGACATCCTGAGCAGTCCGCAAGGCCGCGCTTTTGAGACGGCGGCGATTGCGTTGGCGCGGCAGGTTACACATCTTCGGACCGACGAGCGCTTGCGCGAGATTGGTGTCGGGACATGGGCGGGTAAGATCCGTAGCGAATTGCCGGGTGCCGGTGGTTTTGAGGAGGGACCTGACGGCGCTCTAGAGCTCTATGAGCGCGCGCCTGAGGGAGAGGGATTTGCAGCACTAGAGCAGCGATGTGCGGGCTTTCTTACTTCGCTTACGCGGCCTTCGGTGCTTGTAACGCATGGAATAACCTCACGAATGTTACGTGCAATTGTGACAGGTGAGGGGGCTGCGGGCCTTGCAAATATGGGCGGTGGGCAGGGGGTTGTGTACCACTTGAAAAATTCTGTGCAAAAACGTCTCGAATGAGGCTTGCCATGGCTGATATCTTTGACTAAACCGCCGCTATCGGGTCGTTAGCTCAGTTGGTAGAGCGCTTCGTTTACACCGAAGATGTCGGGAGTTCGAGCCTCTCACGACCCACCATTCTTCCCTCAGGGGCGGGAGCACATATCCTCCGAACTGGAGGCACTCTATTGCGCGGTTGTAGCTCAGCTGGTTAGAGTATCGGCCTGTCACGCCGAGGGTCGCGGGTTCGAGCCCCGTCAACCGCGCCACTTCTCTCCCAGATTATCCTTTGCAGCGTTGTCCCAACGGCTTTGGCCGTCCATCGATACTTTGTCGAAAATAGGGGTTAACAAGTTGAAAAGAGGTTTTGTGGAGGTGTTATTCCTTAGTTTTTTGTGCAAACGGCGCAAACTCCCTACGCAATATCTGTGGGCGCAAAGGAGCCATGCGAAGTTGTTTGTTAAGAGGAGTTTGACTGGGATGAAGGCACGTGAGACTTGGTTTGATCTGGAGCAACTAATTTAACAGCAAGCGCCGCGAACCTCCGCAGTTAGCCCAGGTTAGCAAAGCCCTGCGCCATAGACAGAAGACCGTAAATTGCAAAAAAACCAATGCAGAATCGTGTGTCATGTTGGCCGAGGGATACTTCGATTTCGCTCCCTTTGAGGAAATGAACAGGGCAACCAAAGGATTTTCTTTGACTTGTTCTGTGTCCAAGTTGGCAAGATCGGAGAGCATCGAGACACTTTTTCGGATCTCCCTACCGTCATCCCGGATTGAAACGGCAAATTCTAGTTTGGAACACCTCCTTCCGAAGGGGGATGCTATTCCAAAACAGCAATGACACGGCTGCAACTTGGCCTCGTGGCTGGCAAGTCTAACGTGGTTGGATTCTACGTGATTATTTCCGAAAAATATGATCCCGTGGGCGCAATCGCGCGCGAGATCAGAGGTGACTAAATTTGCCACAACCCCAATGTAGTTTCTGGAACGCATGGTTTCATCGTTACCTTTCGCCCCGATACGAAAGGTAAGCTCATCGCGCATCGGGCGTGCTTTGAGAACTCCCTAACACAATAAAAACCGAAACGTGATGTTTCAAAACGATCAATCAGCAGAGTCGATGCGCACGAGATCTGATACAGTTCCGCCGATTTCATCCAGCAAGAAATCGATAAACACCCGCACCTTGGCTGTCAGCACATTTGACTTGGGATAAACCAGCCACAGCGCTGTGTGTTGGTCCAGTCGATAGTCTGGCAACACCCTTACCAGGCTGCCGCTGGCAAGCTCACGGTGAACGCTCCACAATGAATTGATGGAAATGCCGGCCCCAGCCAGCGTCGCGATCTTCTGGCTTTGCCCGTCATCGCACAGCAGGCGTGATGTTGCGGCCTTGGGATCGAAGTGCGCTTGCTCTCCAGCACGGTTCACCAAGCCCCTGATGGAGAAATCCTTGAATGCAATGAGGCGATGTCGCGCAAGGTCGCTTGGTCTTTCTGGCGAACCGTATTCCGCGATATAGGCCGCAGAAGCGCAGAGAACGCGGGTATCATCGGCAAGTTTGCGCCCCTTTAAGCTGCTATCTGAAATCTCCTGATTGCGCAGGGCCAGATCAAAACTACCCTCAATCAAGTCGAACTGCGTGTCCGACAGCCGCAGATCGAGGGTAATATCGGGGTAGGCGTTTAGAAATTTGGGCAAGATCGGCGCAATGTAGTTTTGCGCGAAGGTGCTGGGGGCAGCAAACCGCAATGTACCGCTCACAGTCGGAGTAACCATACCCAAGGCTGCAAGGGCGGCATCTTCTTGGGCCAGCATTTCCTTTGCGAATGGCAGGAAATCGGCACCTTCTAGCGAAAGGGATACCTTGCGCGTTGATCGGCGCAACAAATCCGCGCCTAGCGTTTTTTCCAGTTTAGCCAGCCGCGCACTTGCGACCGCAGGTGCCATGCCCAATTCTCGACCGGCTGCGCTGATGTTCAGCTTTTCGGCGCTCAGCACGAATAACCTGACGCTCTCTGTATCCATATGATTATATACCAAATCCGAATTATGAAATCAAATATATCTATCTTATATATTTTTCAAAGTTAATGCATATTGGGTTGGGGAACGAAAAGAAAGGGCAGCACGGGCTCATTCGTCCTAATGTCGACCATAGCGCGCAACAGAATTCTATGAGGAACTACAGCCATGTCCTACTATTCCGTTTTAGCCGTCACACCTACGTCTGAAGATTGGATTTCCGATTATATTGAGCCTGCAAACACGCTTGTTGCCAAGCACGGTGGAAAGTATCTGGCGCGCACGTCAAACCATTCACAGCTGGAGGGTGCGGACAACCCGGCGACGCTTCGTATTCTGATTGAATGGCCAACAGCACAAGCTGCACAGGCGTTCATGTCTGATCCAGAATATGTGCCGCATTTAAACGCC
The DNA here is from genome assembly GCF_947499945.1 of uncultured Sulfitobacter sp. Classification (GTDB taxonomy): domain Bacteria; phylum Pseudomonadota; class Alphaproteobacteria; order Rhodobacterales; family Rhodobacteraceae; genus Sulfitobacter. The sequence continues at coordinate 339,852 of NZ_CANMQD010000003.1, forward strand.
CGAACTGCTGGCTCTGACAGTGAGCATTTTTTGATCGAGGCAAAAGACGATCTGGAATAGTCGGATATCCGCTTTGTAACAAACACCGCTCCATGACCAGCCAAGGCTAAGCCCCATGAAGATGCACAAACCGATCGCACAGTTCGCACCCATCAACGCGGCCTATAATACCGTTTTCCAGCCAAACCTGCTGAGCCTCGGTCTGGTCGTTCCACTGGAACGCTATACCAATGGCCCAGTGCCAACCATGACCTGTCATCTGGAGCGTGTTCGCATGGCGGAAGACCTCGGGTTTGCGGCAGTGTGGCTGCGTGATGTTCCGTTCAATGTGCCTTCCTTTGGTGACGCGGGGCAAACATTCGATCCATTTGTGTATCTTGGCTTTCTTGCAGGCCAGACAAGCCGCATCGCCTTGGGCGTTGCCAGTGTGATCCTGCCGTTGCGCCACCCTGCACACGTGGCGAAGGCAGCGGCGAGCGTGGATGTGTTGTCAGGCGGACGCTTGCTGCTTGGCGTGGCATCCGGTGACCGGCCCGAAGAATATCCCGCAATGAATATGTCGTTTGAGGATCGCGGTGGCCGCTTCCGTGACAGCATTGACTATATCAGAGCTATGGCGGCTGATTTTCCCGAATATGAGACCAAGCAGGGGGTATCGCATGGAGCGATGGATATGTTGCCGAAACCAATGGGCGGGAAGTTGCCGTTACTGGTTACGGGCGGCAGTTGTCAGCATCCTGATTGGGTCGCTGCGAACAGTGACGGCTGGATCACCTATCCACGCGACGCGGGATCACAGGCTCAGGCCATTGGCGATTACCGCACGCGCGTGGCGACCTTGGCTTTGCCAGATAAACCTGTGATGCAGTCGCTCTACATCGATCTGCTAGACAATCCCGATGCTGAGCCACGCCCGATCCATTTAGGGTTCCAGTCCGGCGTTAAATACCTCCACCGCTATCTTGAGGCTTTGCAGCAGGCAGGCGTCAATCACGTCGCGCTAAATCTGCGGCTCAATTCCGGCGATACCGAAGCAACGATGAAACGGCTGGCAGATGATATTCTGCCTGCGTTTCCAACTGAAAGGGCAGCACATGTCTAAGACTATTCTCATAACGGGAGCCACAGACGGGATCGGCCTTGAGGCCGCGAAACTGCTCGCGCGTGAGGGGCACACCATGCTGGTTCACGGTCGCAACGCCGCTAAACTGGACGCAGCCCGCGCGACCATTGGGGGCAAGACCCACGGCTACTTGGCAGATCTGTCACACACCGGCGATGTTATAAAACTGGCGGACGACATCATCCGTGACCACGCCCGTATAGACGTTTTGATCAACAACGCGGGCGTTCTGAAAGCCCCTGAAACCACTACGGAAGACGGGTTCGATTTGCGTTTTATGGTCAATACGATTGCGCCGTACATACTGACCAAACGCCTGTTGCCTTTGTTGGTCAACGACAGTCGCATCATCAATCTGTCCTCAGCCGCACAAGCCCCCGTTGAAATAGCGGCCCTCAAAGGCGGGATAAAAATGGAAGATATGGACGCATACTCTCAAAGCAAGTTGGCCATCACCATATGGTCTCAATATCTTGCTACAACTCTGCCTGATGGACCAAGCTCCATTTCCGTGAATCCGGGGTCCCTTTTGGCGACCAACATGGTCAAAGAAGGCTTTGGCATAGCAGGTAATGACATCGCGATCGGTGCGAATATTCTGCGCCGCGCGGCTGTTGATCCGGAATTCGCCAATGTATCGGGCAGGTATTTTGACAACGACGCCGGCTCATTCGGCCAGCCTCATCCAGACGCGACTGATCCTGCAAAGGTCAGTGCCGTGATGCAGGCAATTGAGGCCATTACATCTCAACTTTTGACCACCTGAACACACCAGAAGGAAACTACCCCATGAAAGCCGTTGGATACAAAGCAGCAGGCGCACTTGATCGTGCTGATTCACTGATCGACATTGAGATCGATAAACCTGTCGCTACGGGCCGCGACCTGTTGGTGCGCGTGCAAGCCGTGTCGGTGAACCCCGTTGATACGAAAATCCGAATGAACCGTCCGCCCGAAAAAGACACCCCAGCGATCCTCGGCTGGGATGCCGTGGGTGAGGTTGTTAGTGTTGGAGAAGACGCTTCCATGTTTAGCGTAGGCGATCTTGTCTGGTATGCTGGTGCGATCAACCGTTCGGGCACGAACGCCGAATACCATCTGGTCGACGAGCGGATCGTGGGCAAAGCCCCAACCTCCATCACAGCGGCTGAAGCGGCATCGCTGCCCCTTACTGCCCTGACAGCCTACGAAATGCTATTCGACCGTCTTCGTGTGACCGACCCTGTCCCAGGTGCTTCCAACGCTGTTGTTATCATTGGCGGCTCTGGTGGCGTCGGCTCCATCGCTATCCAACTGCTGCGCGCTAACACCGATATGGTTGTTATCGCCACGGCATCGCGTCCTGAAACACAGGACTGGGTCAAAGAATTGGGCGCGCATCATGTCATTGACCACACCAAACCCCTAACACCCCAGATCGAAGCTTTGGGAATTGGCCAGCCGGGCTACGTGTTCTCGACCACGCACACCCATCAGTACATTGATCAAATTGCCGAGTTCATCGCCCCACAAGGTCGCTTTGGTCTGATCGACGACCCTGAAACACTTAACATCATGCCGTTCAAAACCAAAGCTGTGTCGACCCATTGGGAGCTGATGTTCACACGATCATTGTTCCAGACGGCCGATATCACGCGCCAACACGATATTCTGAACGAAGTGGCGGAGTTGCTGGATTCTGGTAAGATCCGTTCAACCGCGACGGAGACCTTGGGCAAGATTGATGCGGCCACGCTGAAACGCGCCCATGCAATACTAGAGAGCAACAAGGCCAAGGGGAAATTGGTGCTTGAAGGCTTTTAAGGTAGCGGCAGGCGGCGCTCGGAGATTAGCGCCGCTTGCACACTTCGCACGGCAAAACCGTATTAAACCGCTTTCCCCAGAAAACGGCTCTTGCGCTCAGTCCGACAAAACAGAGGTTTGCGGCGGGTGTCTCATCATGTTAATTCGATGCAGCCTCCGCCAAACATGCAAGCCTTTTTGCGCTGGCCAAGGCCGCATCTTTGGACAATGGCCAAGCTTGGGTTAACCCCTCGATAATGACCAATAGGTCGCTGGTGCTCATATCGGTTCGTGCTTTCGTGGAAGCCAACTGCGAAACCTCCTCCTTGTGTTTTTCCAGCAGTTTGCGAAGCGCAGGGTCAGTAGGGGATGATGCAACCGCCGCATGGAACAGACAGCCATGGCTTGCTTCGGCCTGCATCCAGCCCGCTATCCGGTCGAGAGTCTCGCTCAGGCTTTGGACCGATTCATCGGTGGGGTGGCCAAACACCTGTGCCAAATACCGTTGATGCCTGTGTTCCAACGCCAACCGGATCATGGCGTCACGCGATTGCGCGTATTTGTAGAGGGTGCGCATGCTGACACCCGCTGCGTCACGCAAGTCTTCGACGCTGGGCTCCGTGAACCCTCTCGCCGCGAAGGCCTGTTCTAACCCGCCTGCGATCTTGGTCATCATGTTATTCATACTTGACGTGGTAGAATACTCCCTCTACCTCCGCAAGTAGAGTGAATATTCTACCGGAGAATTGTATGACCCTCCCTGACACGATGAGCGGCGTTGTTTTGACAGGCCATGGCGGTCCGGAGACGCTTCAGGTGCGGGACAATTTGCCAGTTCCGATACCCGGTCCAAACGACGTGATTGTCCATGTGGGTGCGGCTGGTGTGAACAATACAGACATTAACACGCGCCTTGCTTGGTACTCCAAAGGCGATGTTGAGAATGCAGATGCCACGTGGTCTGGCAAGCCGCTGGAGTTTCCGCGTATCCAAGGGGCCGATGTCTGTGGTCAAATCGTTGCCGTTGGGGCGAAAGTTGCTGTGAGCCGTATCGGCGAGCGCGTTTTGATTGAACCCTGCATCCGCTTTGCAGACGGCGTGGAGCAAACGCCACCTTGGTATTTTGGGTCAGAATGTGACGGCGGGTTTGCACAATATACTCGCGTCGACACGCGGCATGCCTATGCCATAACCAGTGATCTAACGGATATTGAGCTTGCTTCGTTCCCGTGCTCATATTCCACAGCAGAAAATATGTTGACCCGTGCCAACGTGAGAGCAGGAGAGACGGTGCTGGTAACTGGCGCATCGGGCGGGGTAGGGTCTGCCGCTGTTCAGTTGGCGTGCGCACGCGGTGCGAAGGTTATCGCGGTCACAAGCCATGCCAAAATGGAGACATTGCTTGACCTTGGCGCAGAACGGACCTTGCCCCGTGATGCTGATCTTGGATCTGAATTGGGTGCAGGCAGCGTAGACGTGGTGATTGATTTGGTGGCTGGGCCAAATTGGGCTGGCCTTCTGGACGTTCTGCGTGTCGGTGGGCGCTATGCAGTTGCGGGTGCGATAGGCGGCCCCATGGTCGAACTAGATGTGCGGACCCTCTACCTCAAGGACCTCAGCTTTTTCGGCTGCACCGTTCTCGAGCCTGAGGTCTTTGGCAATCTTGTGGGCCGGATTGAGCGTTGCGAAATCAAACCTTTGGTCGCGGAGGTATTTGATCTCAAAAATATTAAGGCAGCTCAGGTAGCTTTTGGCGACAAGGGATATATTGGTAAGATTGTTTTGAAAGTGAGCCGCACTTAAAATTAGAGCAGTTCACATTGTCTTTCATACCTTTCATCGGAACTCTTCCATGTCAGGCTTCTGTCTTTGCATCGCATGAAAATTCTCCATGGTGAAGTCAACTTCCTCGCCGCTGACCCAGCCAAACAGTGACCTCTTCACTGCAGTGAGTGGTTCTTCGTAGATGTGAATAGCGTGGCTTTGCCCGAACCCTTCTGCCGTAATTGCGTGGATCGCGTCAGCACCAAGACTGGTCACTTCACCAGCTGAAATCACCTTGTTTCCACCATGTCTGAGTCGGGTCGGTTCACGCTTGTAAAGAACCTCTACTTTGGTGCCACGATAGACTGCGATATACACAGGCATGCAGTGCTCGTGCGGGGCGAGAACTACGTCTGAATTGTAACGGCAGGTCCAGATCGAACAGAACTCGTCCTCAAAAAGCATGACTTCGTCAGTTTCCAAAGATGCGATGGCATCCGCCATGGTTTCAGACTCCGAAAAACTACTCTTAAGCAATTTGCGGATTGCAAATGTGGCGTTATCAGAAGCCGCTGCGACACGAGCCCTTTCTACAAAACTATTGAGAATAGACTGAGTCATTTCAAATATTCTCTATCTGACAGTGGCGGGCGGTGTTGTTTGAAAGCACCAAATTCTGGTTTTGCGGATCACAATCAACAGCGTATAGTTTTCCTACTTCGAGCAACAGAATTGAGAAAGTATTTCAAGAAAAGAATGATAGCTTCCCTGACGATTGTCGACCTTCATTCCAGAGGTGGAGACCGGCAGCATGTTGCGCATGGGGGCCATTTATACACAGCGCTGCGCATGGCTGCTCGCCGTCCATATTTCGACCCCAATCGATCTAGGCTTGGATAATTTGGCAGGCTGTCCCCTGAACCAAAACGCGATCTGGTTGAATAGCGCTTAGAATATAGAAAACGTACACTTAATGGAGCTTTTATGCCCAGACTACAAAACAAAATAGCCCTCGTAACTGGGGGCGCGAGAGGAATCGGCGCCGCTATTGCAAGCGCCTTTCGCGATGAGGGGGCTGATGTCATCCTGACTGACATAGACGTCGAAACCGGGCAATTCATGGCCGACAGCATTGGTGCAAAATTCGAGCGCGTTGATGTGTCATCTGAGGCTGATTGGGTGGCAGTAGCACAACGCTACCCCACCCTCGACGTGCTGGTGAACAACGCTGGTATAACCGGCTTTGAAGGGCCATTTGATGGCGCGCCGCCCGCTCATGACCCTGAGAATGCGTCTTTGGCAGATTGGCGGGCTGTTCACGCGGTGAACAACGATGGTACTTTTCTCGGCTGCCGTTATGCAATCCGTGCCATGAGGGAAAAAGGCGTGGGAAGTATCATCAATATCTCGTCCCGCTCGGGGCTTGTCGGTATTCCGATGGCCGCTGCATGTGCGGCCTCGAAAGCCGCGATCCGTAACCATACCAAATCAGTTGCGCTCTACTGCGCTGGACAGGGTCTCGCCATTCGGTGCAATTCAATTCATCCCGCTGCGATTATGACGCCTATGTGGGAGCCTATGTTAGGTGATGGTCCTGACAGGGCAGACCGCGAGGCTGCGATGGTGGCAGACACCCCCATGCGGCGGTTTGGCGAAACGAATGAGGTTGCAGCGCTTGCTGTGATGCTCGCTTCCGACGAAGCGGCCTACATGACGGGCACTGAACTGACCATTGATGGTGGTATCCTCGCAGGGTCAACGGCAACGCCGGGCGGGTAATCTGTAATAGGAGCGGATGTTCGGGCACCCGTTCCGATTTCATAAATTGCGGCCCATCAAAGCGATGCTTGAAATGGTGGTAAAACTATGTACCACGATCATTTGGCCGGATAGGTTAATGCACGCTCGTCTCGCAATTGCAGTGAACGGCAACCTTGAGCCCCTTCCAAATACTTTCTGCGATGATCGAGCGCAAATACAACGCAGTCCTTATATAGGTCTATCTGTTCGGCCAATTTAGACCCGTGCCTGCGATGTGGTTGCAAAATCAATGCCGGATCTATTCCGTAGTGGAGGTGATGCCGCTGGTACCGACCCCCAGCGAAGCCCTCACCACACTTACATTTTCCAATTCATGAAACGTGTCCCATTCCTGTGGCAATGACGCAGCGCGTGTGCCGCGTTCCCTGATGTGTATTGCCCCTTCTTGAGACGCGCCGCGGTAAGCCTTTGGCAACTAAAACTCAACGATTTGGAAAAGGTTTGTCGCCATACCGTCAACAATCCAAACCCTCCGTCCCGAAGAGAGGGTGCCACTGACAGGGCCGTTAATTGTATTTGGAGTATCCAATATGCCCATAGGCAAGACCACAAAAGGTAATGACTGCATTACAGGCACAAACCGGAATGAACGACTTGAAGGCGCAAACGGTAATGACACACTGATCGGTGGCGGCGGTGCGGACACGCTGGTTGGTGATAACGGTAATGATCGGTTGATCGCAAGCAATGCCAGCGGCACAACGGGTCTGCGCGGTGGTGACGGCGACGATTACCTTTATGCGTCTATCCCGGGCAAGGGTCAGGTGCATATGTTTGGCATGGATGGTGATGACACGCTTGTCCTTGATCTGACGAAAGACCCCGACAAATTTAGCGACGGGGAGCAGATCAGTTATAACGGTCATCACGCCTATGGGGGGGTGGGTGCAGACACGTTCGCCTTTGTTAACGAAAGCAAAGCAAGCGGCGTCATCATAGGGCGCATAGATGATTTTAACGCTTCCGAGGACGTGCTGATGCTCGACGACGAAGAGCTTGATCTGCGTAACCCACCAGATGATGTGCATCTGTTCGCCTTCAAAGACCAGCAATGGATACAGATCGGTGAGAACGCATATTTCGCACTGGAAGGCGCGCGCGAAGGAGGGACGGAGCGGCACTTCCTCGATGCCACCGATTTGCAGGCGATGCTGCGGGCCAGTAAAGATCCTGATGCCAGAGTCAGATTTGTCGATCAGGTCAACGAGGTGCCCATTGATCTGCTTCCGCGAAACATGGGTTTCGACACCGACAGAAACATTGGGGGTACCAGTAGTGAGCAGAATTTTTTCGGCTCGTCTGGAAATAATGCCGTAAACGATACCCGTGTTCGCAGCGCTACGGACTTCAAGAAGGTCACGGACAACCGTTTCGAGGGGCGTGACGGCAACGATCTGATCAACGCAGGCAAGGGGCATGATACGTTGTCGGGCGGCGAGGGCAGTGACAGCCTTGCAGGCGGTCCAGACGATGATCTGTTGAGGGGCGGCAGAGGCAAAGACTTCCTTTTTGGTGGAAGCGAACATGACACGGTGCTGGGCAATACCGGCGATGATATGCTGGAAGGCGGCAGTGGCAAAGACTGGCTCGGTGGGGGGCAAGGCGATGATGTAATGCGCGGACAGTCAGGGCGCGATACTCTGCTTGGCGGTGCGGGGAACGACGTTATGAGTGGCGGTAGCAGTGCAGACCAACTCAGCGGTGACAGCGGGCGCGACCGCATCTACGGCGCGGAGGGCAATGATTTGCTGCGCGGTGGATCTGGTCGCGATACCCTTTGGGGAGGGACGGGTAGCGATAGGTTAAACGGCGGTGGCTGGAATGATCGCCTGCACGGGCAACGTGGCGACGATAGGCTGACAGGTGGCCAAGGCAATGACACGCTATTCGGCGGCAGTGGCGACGATTGGCTCCGTGGTGGAAAGGATCAGGACCTGACGTGGGGTGGCGCGGGTAGGGACACTTTCGCCTATTCCGATGAAGACTTGCTGAACTGGGTCGATCTTTCCGGTGATGTCGACAACCGGGCTGGGCAGCTTGACCGCATAGAGGATTTTGAGATCGGGGAGGACGAAATTCTGCTATCAGGATTTGCCAACACCGCTGACATATCCGATCTAGACGCCACCACTCTCATTCTCGATGGCAAAAGTTATGGCATGCTGTCTATCGAAGAGACCAATCAGCGCATTCTCGTCCAGCTCGAAAAGGAGGAGGCACTCGAAGAGCTAATGGATAAAGACAATTTCGTATTCTTCTGAGGATAACCTTTCCGATTGGGCGACTTTCGGGTCGGCTCCGCCAAGGATTTCCGCGCTGTGCACCACGCGGGTTACGGCGTGACGGGTCTGGATAACCTTTGTAAAATGGACCTTTTAGGTCTGCTTATTGTGGTCAAACGTGACAGATGAATTCAGTGGAAATAATCTCCGCATTAATGGTTCTGGCGCAGATTAGAATGCGTGGCATGGTCATACTCACATGAGAGCGTGGGGTTCAAAAATGACGTGTTGTTGAACGGTTTGCTAAACTGGAATGAGGTGCTCTTGCGGTCGGATGCGGCATTGTGAGCAAAGCTGCCACTCATCCACACCGCCCACCCAAAGAAATTCCCCAACCCGCCAACTAACCTCTTGACGCATTCCACCCTGTGCAATATCCCGCGAGGACGCTTTGGGGCTTACGCTCTAAAGGTGCAGCGCGCGGTTGTAGCTCAGCTGGTTAGAGTATCGGCCTGTCACGCCGAGGGTCGCGGGTTCGAGCCCCGTCAACCGCGCCACTGCTGCTTAAAAGGCCTTCCTTCGGGGAGGTCTTTTTGCATTCGGATGCTCAGGTTTTACGGTCGGGGCTGCGCGTTGCGGCCAAATCCCAGAATTTCTTCCAGATCATGATCAAGCTGGCTGTTCATCCAATCGCCATCTTCCTTCGACCAGGTCTCGGGGAGAGGCGCACGATGTGCGGTGCTCTTCTTCCAGTTGTTGCCCATGCGGCGTTTCTCGGGGGAGTAGCCGTGTTTGGTCGGCATGAGAGAGAATTCCGCAGCCAGATCGGCGAGGAAGCCCTCGGGATTTGCGTTGAACGCATCAAGGCGAACATAGGCGACCGAGGCACCACGTGCGCGCATCGAAAGCAGGGCACGGTGTTTGAGGTTGCGCATGGCAAATATATTCTCGAACCGCTCGCCTGTGATCGGGTGGCGCTCCCATTGAATTTCCTGCTCTGCGTAATCAAGATCGGGGTTGATATGCTCGAAGAATCCAACCTTATCGACAATGGACTCCCAGGGCGTGCGAATAAACGTAGGGAAATCAAGCGCCTGCAGCCTTGGGTTGGAGTGCCAAGGTCGTTTGTAGAATGACCGCGCCCAGTCGCTTGCGTTGCGCACGGCACAGACCACAAGGAAACTTGGCGGAATGGCGACCATAAAAGGAAAGCTGTGCTTCCAGCCCAAGGCCTCGGTACGCATGATCTTGAGACTGGTTTGCATGGATTTGCGCACGATATTGGTGCCACAGCCGCGTTCGCCCAGCACCTGATATTTGTCGATCGTGGCATCATGCGCTTTGTGAAAGTGCCAGCCTGTGGTGGTCATGTCGTTGGTCATTCTAGCAACGAAGTCGTCCGAGCCGATAGGGCGGGAGGCGAAGGGTATTGTCATTTTGTGTCTCTCACGGCTTACTGCGCGAACACCCCGCAGGTCCGACACAGTCTGGTCAATTGTACGGGAAATGAAAAGAAGGAAGAGGCATGCAGACAGCAGCAGCAGTCACAATGGTGCGCGATGACGCGTTTTTTCTGCGTGCGTGGCTGGCCCATTACGGTGAGATGTTCGGGCGGCAGAACTGTTATGTAATCAACCATGGCTATGGTGAGGAAGTGGCCGAGCTGGCCAAGGGGTGCAACATCATTGGTATTCCAGGTGATCCGCATAAGAACTTTGACGTCAAACGCTGGGGGTTGCTTAACAATCTGGTGGGCGGATTGCGCAAGTATTACCGCCATGTGATTGTGGGCGATGTGGACGAGCTGGTGATTGTCGATCCGAAGGCTGAGATGAACCTGTTGCAGTTTCTGGAGCAGGCGCCCGAAAAGCGGGTGCTGACGCCCTTGGGGCTGGAAGTAATCCACCGCGTGGATATTGAACCAGAGGTAATTACTCACCGCATCCTTGGACCGCGTCGCCATGTGCGCCCTGCGCCGCATTATTCCAAGCCTTGTATTATCTCGGCAGCGGCCAAGATTTCGCGCGGCGGACATTTCTCACAATACCCTAAGCTGCACACGCCTGAGGATTTGTATCTGTTGCATCTGAAGTTTTGCGATGTGGATCAATATACGGGGGCGATGGACCGCCGCAATGCGATCACCAAGGAGATGGGCGACGACATTAAAGGCACCTCCATCGGGCGGCACTGGTTTTCGGAGGAGCGTGGCGCGGATCGTGAGATGTTCGAGGGGTTTGCCGCGTTGACGATGGAGGAGGGGTTCGACCTCGGTTTTATGCGCAAGCGTATGCAACGCTCGTTCAAGGCGCGGGGCGAGACGGGTTTTTTTGAGTTCAACCGCCCCAGCTATGAGACCCAATATCTGTTGCCAGAGCGGTTTGTCGATGTGATCTAGGCCTGTTTGCGCAGGGCGCGTTCTGAGAAAAAGCCCATGCCGAGTGCAAAGAGTTGACCACAGACGAGCCAAATCACGACGTCCCGTCCGTTGAGCGATGACGCGAAAACGACGACCATCACCGCACTCCAGTGCAGGCCTTCGATTACATAATAGGTGTATCTTTTGCGGCCGGGCATTGTGGTCATGTCGGGTTTGGCGAGCATACCGTCGAGATGGGGCGCGCCCGCTGTCAGGGCTGTCTGTGCGAGGTTGAGAGCCGTCACAACGAGGCCGATGAGCAAAAAGAGGAAGGGCGAAACATTCCCTTGCCAAATGGCGCAAAGAAAAAGCAGCGCATAACTGAATGCAAACTGCCAGCCGTTGCGTTTTAGGCGGTCATGGAAGTCTGATTTACTTGGGAAATAATCGTGCATCACACATCCCCGAGTTGGTTGGTTTCTTAGCGCTAAGATATCACGTAATGTTAGCCGTACAAATAGAATATTGTTCTACTTTATGGACTTGCAAAAAATCGCCAGATGGCTGCGGTGGCGTCCAACTCGCGGCTTGCTGGACCTTGGATCCATCTGGCGCGGGGGCCCGCGCCGGGCCATTCGTGACCGTGGCCACGCAGCGTGATGTGCAGGAGAGGGGCGGTGCAATTTGTGTATGTGATGAAGTCGGCAGTGGTGTCGCCGCCTGTCTGGTTAAAACGTTGTACGGGCGCGGGTGGGCCGCAGTGGTTGCGATGTGCCCACTGGCCAAGGGTCTCGGATGTCGAGAGCATTCCGCCGTGGCGGCGGCTGGGCGGCAAACCCTCCGGCGGGACGATCGGATCAGCGCTGCCGTGGATGAACAGGGCGGGCATGGGCCTACCGTCCTTACAATGCGGTCTGCGGGGCGCGTTCATGGCAACAACGGCGATGGCGCGGATCAGGTCGGGGTGGGTGCAGGCCATGCGCAGGGCCATCGCGCCTCCATTTGAATGCCCTGCGAGATAGATGCGGGAGGGATCGGCGCGGCCTTCGGCAATTTGGGTGGTTATGAGATTTGTGAGTGTGGCAACATCGGTAGAGGTGGAGCTGCTGTCGTCCCAGCGCCGACGTGGGCCAGAGGGGTAAGCGACGCTAAATCAATGGGCGCGGGCCAGCGCGTCAAAACCCGTTTTGCGCTGCATCGCGGGGCCTGAGCCGGTGAAACCGTGCAGGACGACGATGAGGGGAGCGGGGGCCACATCGCCGCGCCCGTCGGTGAGGATCAGGGCAGCTCCGGCATTTGCAGGCAGTGTAAAAACTGGCAGCAGTGCAATCACCGCTGCCAGTAAGATCCGCATCAGCCGCGTTTGTCGGCGACGATGGCCTGCATCTGATCAAGGGGCAGGTAGCCGCGCAAAAGCTCGTCCTGCATGACAAAAGTGGGTGTGCCGGAAATGGCGAGAACGCCTGCCAACTCACGGGTGGTTGCGATCTCCGCAGTGACTTCGTCTGAGTTCATGCGGGCCTCAATGGCTTCCATATCCAGACCAAAGGTGTTTCCGAGACGGGCAAGGGCGGGCATGGTCACATCCCCTTTGAAGTTCATCAGCGCGTCGCCCACGGCTTTGTAGCTGTCGCCGCCTGCAATCTGTTTGACTGCGATGGCAAAACGCGAGGCCAGCACTGACGCATCGCCTAGAATGGGCAGCTCTTTCACGATGAGTTTGATGTTGCCATCGCTCTCAAGCAATTCGGCCACTTCGCCATGCGCACGTTTGCAATAGCCGCAGCGGTAGTCGAGGAATTCGACCAGAACGATATCGCCATCAGGATTGCCGCCAACCCATGAGTAGCCATCGTTAAAGATCGACTCGGCATTGTCGCTCACCAAATTGAAGTCAGCCTGTGCCTGATCTTCGGCTTCGCGGTTTTGCAGGATTTCAACGGCCTGCATGATCACTTCGGGGTTCTCGAACAGATAGGCGCGGACTTCGGCGCGAAACAGCGCACGCTCCTCGTCTGTCATGGATTTGAGATCATCCGCAAAGGCGGTTGTGGCTAGCAGCCCCAGCAGGGAGGTCGTGGCAATAAGGCGTTTCATATCAATTCACTCTCGTTATTTGGCGCGTTCGGACGCAATCAACACATCTTGGGCGCGTTGCCAAGGGCCGGAGCCCCGCGACAAAAGGCCTGTGGCGCGTTTGGCGTGGATGCCCGCGTCTTTGATCCGCCCCTGAAGGGCGAAACGTTCGGCGGTGGTGAGGGCGGCCATGCCGGTCTGGCCGCTCTTTGCATAAGCGGTGGCGAGGTCGCGCAGCATGGAGCTGTCGCGGAAGTCCTGACGGCGGGATTTTTCAAGGGCGTTCAGGGCGGATTTTACCTGACCTGAAGCAAGTAGGGCACGGCCATAGCTCGACAGTAAAAGCGGGTCGTTGGGAGCGCGTTGCACCGCACTGGCATGGGTATTGGCAGCGGTGGCAAAGTTGCGGGTTTCCAGCAGGATCTGGCCTTTTTGATCGCGTAGGAAGGGATCATTGGGGCGCGCGGCAATCGCTTTGTCGATGGCGGCGAGGGCTTTTCTGGTATTGGAATTGCGGTGGTGGGCCACCGCCTCGCGCAGCAGGCGCACATCAGCATAAGGCTCGGCGCGCAAGCGGCGCAGCGTCCAGCTGGGCGCGCGGGTATAGGCGGTGAGTTTGCCCTTGAGCCGCGCAAACCAGTACTCGGCGGTAGGGTCAGGGGGCAGCGTGCCATAGGAAGCCACGGCACCCGCCACGGCCCGCATGCGGTCACGGCTCAGGGGATGGGAGCGCATATAGGGGTCTTGGCGACCAACGCTGAGCGTCTCTTGGCCTGCAAAAACCTTGAGCGTGTCAAGCAGACCTTCGGGCGAGGCACCAGCCGATTTCATATAGCGGACGGCGGATTGGTCGGCTGAAGACTCTTCCTCGCGGGTGTGGCCACGAAATGCCCCTTGGGCGGAGCTGGTCGAGCCGAGGGCAATTGCACCTGCCGCTTTTCCGTTGCCCGACGCCGCGGCGGCCGCTGCAAGAGCCAGACCGAGACCTGCGACGGTGCGTGAATTGGCAAAGTTGGTCATGCGCCGTGCGAGGTGACCGTTGGCGATATGGGCGGCCTCATGGGCGATCACCCCTTGCAGCATGGCGGCGCTGTCAAGTTTGTTGATCAGGCCATAGTGCAAAAAGATCGCATCATTGCTCACGACAAAGGCGTTGAGGGAGCTTTCGTTGACGATCAGCACTTTGACGCGGTTGGGGTTCAGACCTGCGGCGCGCACCACGGGGGCTGCGATCTGTTTGAGCGCGTGTTCCATATCCGCATCGCGCAGCAGCCCGATGGCGTAGGCTGGCAGGGCCAGTAGGGTGGCCAAGAGGAGGGCCGCTATTGACGGCAGGTATTTGATCAGGTGAAAGCGCATGGAAGCACTCTAGGAGCAGCATCATGCGGAATTCAAGCCGATCGCGCGTCGATCCCTTTATTGTGATGGATGTCATGCAAGCCGCGACAAAGGCTGAGGCGGCGGGGCGTCATATTATCCACATGGAAGTGGGCCAGCCTGGCACGGGCGCGCCCAAGCCTGCGGCGGTTGCGCTGAGTGCGGCGATGGCTGAAGGCCCGTTGGGATATACGGTTGCCCTTGGCCTGCCTGCGCTGCGGGCGCGGATCGCGAGGATGTACGGTGAGTGGTATAATGTGGACCTTGACCCTGCGAGGGTGGTGGTGACCTCTGGCTCTTCTGCGGGGTTCTTGCTGGCCTTCACAGCGCTCTTTGATAGTGGCGACCGTGTGGGGATCGGTGCACCCGGTTATCCGAGTTATCGCCAGATTCTGGGGGCGCTTGGGATGGTACCTGTGGACTTGCCCACAGCGGCGGAAAACCGCTTTCAGCCTGTGCCAAGTGACTTTGCCGAGATGGATTTGCGCGGGTTGATGGTGGCCTCGCCTGCGAATCCGACGGGGACGATGCTGGATAAGAACGCAATGACGGCGTTGATCGACGCGTGTCACGGTACGGGGGCGTCGTTCATCTCGGATGAGATTTACCACGGCATTGAATATGAGAAGAAGGCGGTCACGGCGCTGGAGATTACTGACGAGTGCTATGTCATCAACAGTTTCTCCAAGTATTTCAGTATGACGGGTTGGCGCGTGGGCTGGATGGTGGTGCCGGACGATCAGGTGCGCGTGGTCGAGCGGATTGCGCAGAACATGTTTATTTGTGCGCCTCATGCCTCGCAGGTGGCAGCCTTGGCCGCGATGGATTGTGTGGACGAGTTGGAAGCCAACATGGATGTCTACCGTGCCAACCGTGCGCTGATGCTGGACGGATTGCCCAAGGCAGGGTTTGACAAGATTGCACCGCCTGACGGGGGATTTTACGTCTATGCGGATGTGAGTGAGATCACGCAGGACAGCCGTGTACTTGCGGCGGAGATATTAGAGAAGGCGGGCGTGGCGGTGACGCCTGGTTTGGATTTTGATCCAGCGCGCGGGCATACCACAATGCGGTTTTCCTATGCGCGTAGCACAGATGATATTCGTGAAGGACTGGCGCGGCTGGCAACGTTTATGCAAAGCCGTTGATCTGCTGGACCGCCTGCGGTGGGCAATGATATGCTGTGCAAAAGCGCCATCTGAAAAACTGTGGCTGGAGCGGTGATGAAACGAATTTTATTTAGTATTATTTTGTGCTTGTGCGCCTCTCCTTATGTAGCGGCTCAAGAGTTGAGTGCGCTTGCACGGGTCGAGCCGGACGCGAGTGTGATCAAGGATGGCTGGTTCGGGCGCACGGATTTGACGCTCAAGCTGAGCCAAGGGGTGCCGTTTCGGGTATTCACGCTGGATGATCCTGCCCGACTGGTGGTGGATTTCCGTGAAGTAGATTTTCGAGGTCTGCGGGCGGCTGACTTGCTGGAGAAAGGCGGGCGCATCTCGGCGGTGCGTTTTGGCGCGTTTCAGCCGGGCTGGTCGCGGTTGGTCGCTGATCTGACAAAGCCGATGTTGCCGCGCGAAATCGGGATGCCTGTGGACCTGAACACGGGCCGAGCCGCGCTTGAGATCATGCTCAAGACTGTGAGCGCAGAGGAATTTGCAGCGGCGGACGGGACGCCGATTGACCCCAACTGGACCCCTGCATTTTTGAGTGCGCCTAAGGCTGCGCGTAAAGGTGAGGACCGTTTTGTTGTCGTGCTAGACCCCGGTCATGGCGGCGTTGATCCCGGTGCAGAGCGCGACGAGGTGAATGAAAAGGAACTGATGCTCAGTTTTGCGCAGACGATGGCGGAAGCGTTGCGGCGTATGGATGTGGATGTGGTGCTGACCCGCGAAAGCGATGTGTTCGTCGCCCTTGAGACGCGGGTGGCGATTGCCCATCAGGTTGAGGCGGACCTGTTCATTTCATTACACGCGGACATCTTGAGGCAGGGTGGAGCCAAAGGAGCCACCGTCTATATCCTGTCCGATGAAGCGAGTGACAAGGCGACCGAGCATCTGGCCGCACGGCACAACCGCTCTGACATCATTGCGGGGGCGGATTTGACGGGATCGGATGATCAGGTGGCGCAAGTCCTGCTTGATCTGGCGCGACAGGAGACGGGGCCACGGTCTTCCGCGCTTGCGATGACGCTGGCCGAGGGTATGGCAGCTGCAGGTGGACCTATGAACCGCAGGCCGCTGCGCGAGGCAGGGTTTTCGGTGCTGAAGTCGGCGGATATACCTTCTGTCCTGGTTGAGATCGGGTTTCTCAGCTCTGATAGGGACCTGTCAAACCTTGGTGATCCGGTGTGGCGGCGCGGTATGGCAGAAGGTATGGCGAAGGCTGTGCTCACGTGGCGTGATACAGATGAAGCACGCAAAGGCCTCGTGCGGCAATAAGGCGCTTCGTTAGGGTACCGAATTTAGGCGGTTAATCGCCCTAATTCCCCTTAGAACAGGCGGTATGCCTTTTGACGATCTGCGCCTTTGCGCGTATAGACAAGGCAATACAAGCGCCATTTAAGGAGCGTTGCTGCGTGTTTCGGATGATCCTGTCGTTCTTCGGGGGTATTTTTACCACCCTGACCATGTCTGTAGGCATGGTTGCCCTCACTATTGGTGCGGTTTTCTGGATGTACGGGCGCGATTTGCCCAGCCACGAATCCCTTGCGTCCTACACGCCGCCGACGATAAGCCGGATTTACTCCGGACAGGGCCGCCTGATTGATGAGTTCGCCAAGGAACGCCGCCTGTTTGCCCCTGCCGATACGATTCCTGATCTGATTAAACAGGCTTTTATTTCGGCGGAAGACAAGAATTTCTACGAGCATGATGGATACGATCTGCGCGGCATTGGTGCGGCGGCGATTGATGCGGTGCGCACGCGCGGTCAGGACGTGCGTGGAGCCTCGACGATCACCCAGCAGGTGATGAAGAACTTTTTGCTGAGTGGTGATCGCCGTGCGGAGCGAAAAGTCAAAGAGATTATCCTCGCTGCCCGTGTGGAAGAGGCACTGCCGAAGGAAAAAATTCTCGAGCTGTATCTGAACGAGATTTTCCTCGGGCAAAACAGCTATGGCGTGGCTGCGGCGAGCCAGACCTATTTCAACAAGACCCTGAGCGAGCTGGCCCCCCATGAGGCGGCGACGCTTGCAAGCCTTCCCAAAGCGCCCTCGGATTACCATCCTGTACGCCGCAAAGATCGCCTGATGGCGCGCCGCAACTTTGTTTTGCGGGAAATGAAGGAGAACGGATATATCACCGAAGCGGCCTATGAGCAGGAGCGTAACATGCCGCTTTTGTCCGTTCAAAATGGCGATTTCGAGAGCTTCAAGGCCGATTTGCCGCCGCGCGACTACTTTACCGATGAAATCCGCCGCCAGTTGTCCGAGGACTTTGGTGAGGGTGAATTCTTTACCGGTGGTTTGAGTGTCCGCGCGACGATCGATAATGAAATGCAGCCGATTGCTGCAGATGCCCTGCGCCGTCAGTTGGAAAGCTTTGATCGCGGTCAGGGTGTATGGCGCGGCACAGGTCAGACTTTGCCTGCAGAAGCACTGGTTGACGAAGCCACATGGCGCGATGCGCTGTCCAAGCTGCGTGTGCCGCGTGACATCACTCTGGAAACACAATGGTTCCCTGCGGTGGTCCTTGAGACGGGCGGACAAGGTGCGCGTCTGGGAATCGAGAGCGTCGAAAATGTAGAGGGCGGCAACTGGGTTCCACCAAAGGACATGGCATGGGCGCGCAAGCGTTTGGAGAACGGCCGCCTTGGTAACCGCGGTGAACTGGTTCAAGTTGGCGATGTGGTGTTGGTGCGCCGTATGGTGGCCGATGCTGATGGATCATTCATTCGCTGGACACTGCGTCAGGTACCCGAAGTGCAGGGTGGCTTTGTAGCGATGGACGTTAATACCGGCCGCGTGATCGCGATGCAGGGTGGCTTTAGCTATCAGGCATCGGTATTTAACCGCGCCACACAGGCCAAGCGTCAGCCCGGCTCAAGCTTTAAGCCGTTCGTTTTTGCCGCCGCCCTCGACAGTGGCTATACGCCTGCGACGATTGTTGTGGATGCGCCGATTGTGATCGACACACCGCAAGGTGTGTGGCGTCCGCAGAACTCTTCCAACCGCTACTACGGTCCTACGCCGTTGCGCACAGGGATCGAGCAGTCGCGGAACCTGATGACCATTCGTTTGGCCCAAACTGTGGGAATGAACGTCGTTGGTGACTATGCCGAGCGGTTTGGTGTTTACGAGAATTTGTCGCCTGTGCTGGCCAATGCTCTGGGCTCGCAGGAAACGACGCTGTACCAGATGGTGGCAGCCTATGCGATGTTCGCCAATGGCGGTGAGCGGGTGGAGCCGACACTGGTGGACCGTGTGCAGGACCGTTATGGCCGCACGGTGTACAAACACGACAAGCGGATTTGTGATGATTGTAACCAGCCTACGCTGGCGGCGGGTCAGGGGCCACGTGTCACCTCCAACCGCGAGCGTGTGATGGATCCTGTCACAGCCTATCAGTTGACCTCTATGATGACAGGCGTTGTCGAGCGTGGAACGGCCCGCAAGACGGTAAACTTGCGCGTGCCAACAGCGGGTAAGACAGGGACGACCAACGATGCCAAGGATGTTTGGTTTGTGGGCTTCACCTCTAATATCGTGGCGGGCTGTTATATCGGTTATGACCAGCCGCGCAGCTTGGGGCGCTCGGCCTCCGGTGGTGGCATGTGTGGTCCTGTTTTCCAGCGGTTTATGTCCAAGGCGGTCAAGAAATACGGGGGCGGTAAGTTCCGCGTGCCCGAGGGCTGTGAGTTTATCAAGATTGACCGCTTTAGCGGTGCGCGTCTCAGCTCTGGCGCCTCGGGCAATAATGTCGTGTCCGAGTGCTTCCGCGAGGGCGAATTCATCGACTTTGGTGTGACCTTTGACGGTGGTTTTGCGATGGGCGCTGACCTGCCTCTGGTCGAAGAAGTAGGCGGGCCCAAGATTAGAGAAGTCACCACTTCCACAGGTAAGAAGGCCGTTGTGGGTAAGAAGGCGACCATCGGCAATGTTATTGGCGGCGGATTGTACTAGTCATCTTCGTTTGTAGGATGCACTGACTTGCCGCCGCTGGGGCGCTGGTCTATCACATGGGCGGCCCTTGCATGTGCGGGGGCCGCTCTTTTATTTCAGGACTGATCATGCGCGCAGAAGTACAAAGCACCGTCGATAAAATCCGCAAATCTGTGGACCTTTTGGCCCAACGTTTGAACGTGGAAACAGCGCCTTATCGGTTGGAAGAATTCAATGCGCGCGTCGAGGATCCCACGTTATGGGATGATCCTGCGGCGGCGCAAAAATTGATGCGCGACCGTCAAGGATTGGTCGATGCAATGGCGGTGCATGACGGGATCAAGACCGAATTACAGGACAACATCGACCTCATTGAACTGGGTGAGATGGAAGATGATGCGGAAGTTGTGGCCGAGGCCGAGGCCGCGTTGACCAAACTGGCGGTAAAGGCAGCGCAGAAGGAATTGGAGGCGCTGCTGGACGGAGAAGCGGATGCCAATGACACCTTCCTCGAGATTAACTCTGGCGCTGGGGGGACTGAGTCCTGTGATTGGGCAAGCATGCTTGCGCGGATGTATGTGCGGTGGGCCGAGAAGAAGGGGTATACCGTCGAGCTACAGTCCGAGAGCGCAGGCGAAGAGGCAGGGATCAAGTCTGCCGCGTATAAGATTAGTGGTCATAATGCTTATGGCTGGTTAAAGTCCGAGAGTGGCGTGCACCGTCTTGTGCGCATCTCGCCATTTGACAGTGCTGCAAAGCGTCACACGTCGTTTACTTCCGTAAAAGTTTATCCCGTGGTCGATGACAACATCGAGATCGAGGTGAATCCGTCGGATATTCGTATCGACACCTACCGCTCCTCTGGTGCGGGGGGCCAGCACGTCAATACGACCGATTCCGCTGTGCGTATTACGCATGCGCCCACGGGGATTGTTGTGACCAGTTCTGAAAAGTCCCAGCACCAAAACCGCGATATCGCGATGAAGGCGTTGAAGTCCCGCCTGTATCAAATGGAATTGGACAAACGTTCCGCTTTGGTGAACGAAGTGCATGAGAATGCGGGCGATGCGGGCTGGGGCAACCAGATCCGCAGTTACGTGTTGCAGCCCTACCAGATGGTGAAGGACCTGCGCACGCAATATGAGACGTCAGACACCAAAGGGGTGTTGGACGGTGATTTGGATGGATTGATGGGCGCTACACTTGCGCTGGCCGTCTCTGGCAAGAGCCGTGCGGAAGCGCAGGGAGATTGATGCGCAAGTCAGTTCTTGCGGCGGTCGTCCTGCTGGGTGGCGCTGTTGGGTATCTGGGGTTTCCTAATTGGGTCGGTGTGTTTCATGGGCTGTCTTCTTTGGATCGCTATGCGGCGGAAGGCTGTGTGATTGCGCCTTATGCGCCGCGCCCCACCAGTGCGAAACTGGCCCTTGCGCTGGGGCAGGCATATGAGCACGAAGGTTGGCTGCTGATTGGTCCTGCGTTTTGCACAATTGTGCCACCTCAGATCACTGCGACACTCAAAGCAACTGATCCTGATGTTGCCCCCTTTATTACTGCGGTGGACCGTAATCCCGAGTATCGAGGCTGTTTTCTGAATTCCTATGCGATGCGGTCCGCGCTTGAGGTTTCGCGGGGGTGGAGTGAAGAGCGGGCGTTTCAGGAATATCTGCGGATGTTCGGCGCAGGGGTTTTCAGTGGCGAGTGGCGCTTTTTCAGTGAAAGCCCCCTCTCGACACCCCCGAGTGTGCAATACATGGGCGGTGAATGCGCGAATGTACCCTATGCAGAGGCGCTGCAAGAAAGCCATCGCGACATGATCGCAGGATTTGACGGTTTTATCCGTGCAAACGCGCCCATGCTCCCGTGTGAGGAGGGCGGGGCGATGAAGTATAACCCTTGGGCGCAGGTCTATGAGAAGCTGGGACAAGGTCCAGTGGTCAACGGGTTTCATGCCTTCGAAGTCTATCTGGCACTGCTTGGGTCTGAATGGATCGAGGGAGAGAGCATCAAACACAAAGGGTTGCCGCGCCCGCCGATCTGTTTGAAGGTCGTCCCTGACAAAGAATAGCCACCCCTGTTAAGACTTGCACCGACGCGACAGGCGTAGTCATAATGTCGCATGGATGTATTAAGCATGGATGCGCTGGCCCAGTCTGCCGCGCTTGAAAACGGCGAGTTGTCGAGCCTTGAGTTGATGGATGCCACGCTGGCGCGGATTGAGGCGGTGAACGGTGCGGTCAACGCGGTGGTGAGCCTGCGCGACGGGGACCGTCTGCGCGATGAGGCGCGGGCGGTGGATAACAGCCCGCGCAGTGGTTGGCTGCACGGTATGCCCATCGCGATCAAGGATTTGGCAAATGCGGCGGGGTTGCCTACGTCCATGGGATCGCCGCTGTTTGCAGGGCAGGTGGCGTCAAGCGATGATCTGATGGTGGCACGGTTGAAGGCCGCAGGCGTGATTATCATTGGCAAGACGAACACGCCCGAATTCGGCCTTGGTTCGCATACCTTTAACCCTGTGTATGGCGCGACGCGGAACCCTTATGATCTGACGCGCTCCGCTGGGGGCTCCTCTGGCGGTGCTGCGGCGGCGCTTGCGACGGGCATGCTGAGCGTTGCCGACGGCTCTGACATGATGGGCAGTTTGCGCAACCCTGCGGGGTGGAACAACGTTTACGGCATGCGCCCCACATGGGGGACGATCCCGAACGAGCCTGTGGGTGATATGTTCCTGCACCAGCTTGCCACCTCTGGTCCGATGGCACGCAGCCCTGCGGATATGGCCGCACTGCTTGATGTGATGACGGGGGCCGACCCGCGTGAGCCGCTGGGCCGTGATGCGCCTGATACGTTGGCGGGGATTGATACCGCGCCAAAGGGTTTAAAAATCGGCTGGCTGGGGGATTGGGACGGGGCATTTCCCTACGAGGACGGCATTGCGGACATTTCTCAACGTGCCTTAATGCAGATGGAGGGGATGGGCCATAAGGTTGATACGCTGCCTGCGCCCTTTGATGCGGATGCCATGTGGCACGCGTGGATTGATCTGCGCTCCTTTGCGATAGCAGGCGGGATGGGACTGCTTTATGCGGATGAGGCCAAACGTGAATTCCTGAAACCTGCCGCTGTCTGGGAGATAGAGCGCGGCCTCGCCATGTCGGCGATGGATGTGCAACGGGCGAGCATGACCCGCTCTGACTGGTTCCGCAAAGTGACGCGCATGTTCGAGAGCACGGATGTGCTCGTGCTGCCCTCCGCGCAGCTTTGGCCGTTTGATGTGGCATGGACCTATCCCGAAAGCATCGCGGGCCATCCTATGGACACCTACCATCGCTGGATGCAGGTGGTGATCCCTGCGGGGTTGATCGGGTTGCCAGTCGTGAATGTGCCTGTCGGCTTTGGCGAGAATGGCCTGCCTGCGGGGATACAGCTCATCGGGCCGCGCGGCAGTGACGCAATGTTGTTAAGACTGGCGCAACAATGGCACAAAGCGACCGGATGGCCACGTGCGCAGCCGCCAAAAATATTGGGATAGATGCGATGAACCAGCCTCTTCTTCACGGTGTACCCGAAATGAGCCAGCCTTCATTTTCGCTTTTGCGCCGTGCGCTAGGGTTGGGATGGCGGGACTTTATGGCGGCACCAGCCTTCGGAATTTTGGTGGCTGTTCTGTGTCTTATCGCAGGCTTGGGGATGGCCGCGCTAACCGTCTGGGCTGGTCATACGTTCTGGCTGGTGCTGGGAGTGTTCGGCTTTCCGCTGGCAGCACCCTTTGCGGCACTGGGGACGTATGAGGTCTCGCGCCTGCGCGGTATGGGGGAGCGCCCGTCCGTGGGCCGTGTGTTGCGCGTGCTTTGGGCGGAGCGGGCGGGGCAGTTGCCGTTTTTATCCGCGCTGATGATGGTGGCGCTGCTATTCTGGTTCTTCCTTGGGCATATGATTTTTGCGTTGTTTCTAGGACTAAAGCCTATGACGAATATAATGTCCTCGGCGGATGTGTTCCTCAGCTTGGATGGCTTGATGATGCTGGGCCTCGGCTCTGCTGTGGGGGCAGTTTTTGCGCTGTTGCTGTATGCGATGTGCGTGATTGGAC
This sequence comes from uncultured Sulfitobacter sp., assembly GCF_947499945.1. Taxonomy (GTDB): domain Bacteria; phylum Pseudomonadota; class Alphaproteobacteria; order Rhodobacterales; family Rhodobacteraceae; genus Sulfitobacter. The sequence continues at coordinate 363,564 of NZ_CANMQD010000003.1, forward strand.
TGCCGTTGCTGCTCGACCGTGAAGTGGATTATGTGACGGCGATGCTGCGCAGTATATCTATCGTGCTGGCGAACCCTGTCGTGATGGTGGGCTGGGCCGCGTTTATCGCGGTGGTCCTTGTACTGGCGATGTTGCCTGCCTTTTTGGGGTTGCTGATTGTGCTGCCGTGGCTGGGCCATGCGTCGTGGCATGTCTATGCCCAGATGCGCGACACCTAAGCAGGCGTTTCGCGGCCATGGGAAACCAGTTGCGCACGCAAGTTTCCGGCGCGACTGTCCCCAAGTTCTAGCGCAAAGATATAGGCGTGGGTCAGGTAAAAACAGGCTGTGTCGATGTCCGATGCTTGGGCGGCAGCAAGGCTGTAGAGCGTGATGAGGGCATTGCTGTCTTCCTCCTCATGAGCAGTGAGGAGTTGTGCGTTGAGGTCATTCATTCAGCGGCGAGGGGGGCGCGGTGCCGCTCCATCTGACCCGCGACCCATGAGTGGAACATATGCGTCGGGCCGTCCATCGCGGGGGAGAACCGACCTCCGTCAAAGCCTACTGCGTGGCGGCCGCGCTGCATGCCTTCGACGACAAAGATATCCTCCTCGAAGACCTCTTTCCACTGGGTGGTATTGCGCGCGCGCAGTTCCGCATCTGTCCCCTGTTCGGCGTAATAGAGATGAATACTTTCGATCGTTTTCTCTGGCCCTTGCGGCGTGAGGATGATCGCAAACGCGTGGTCGCGGTGCACGCCGAGTAGGACGTTGGGGTAGGCGGTGATGTATTCGGCGGCAGTGTTCCACTTGTCGCTTAGCCCCTCGAAGTCGGGGAAGGTTTTGCCATCCTCGCCCTTGAGCTGGCGATAGACCAACGTCCCTTGACCCGAATATTTGTCCGCCAGTTCGATATGGTAGTGGTCCTCAAGGCGCGAATAGCTGTTGAGGCCGGGATGGACCCAGGGGAGGTGATAACTCTCGCAGTAGTTCTCGACGGCGAGTTTCCAGTTGCAGTTCACTTCCAGCTCGAAGCGGCTGTCGAAGCCGCCGTGGTAGAGGGGTTTGTCAAATTCTGTCCAACGAGCGAGCAGGTCGGCGTTTGCTTCTTCAAAGGGCAGGGCCGTGCCAGAGATGTTGATCCAGACGACATCCATCCAGACGTGGCTGCGCACTTCGATCAGGCCAAGCAGGTTCTTGTCGATGCCCTCATGGGTGTTTTGACCGGGGCCGCCCACATGGGGGGTGCTGATTAGTTTGCCCTCGGTCGAGTAGCACCATGAGTGGTAGGGGCAGCGGATTGCCCCCTCGATCTTGCGCGGCTCTGCCACAAGGATCATGCCGCGATGACGGCAAATGTTTTGGAACACGCGGACAGCGCCGATGCGATCACGGACCAGCAGCAGCGGCATGCCGAGGAAGGTCACAGGTTTCGCGTCACCAATATCGGGCACATCGGCACCCACACCGAGGCCCGCCCAGTTATCGAACAAAACCGCTTGGCGTTCTTCCTCGAATACATCGGCATTAATATAATGGCTGTTTGGCAGGCCGTTGGCCATGTCGATAGGGCTGCGCACGTTGCCGAGATCGGGGGATTTATGGGTAATGTCCATGGCGCTCTCCTGTTGCTTGGATCGATTCTAGCATGGAGAGGGGGAGGAGCCGTTGCCGCCAGCGACCCGCTTTGATCACTGGCGACATACGAATTGAGGCCTTAGCTGCCGCGCGAGAGGGCTGCGACACCAGTGCGGGCCACGTCGATGAGGCCCAAGGGGCGCATCAGATCGGCAAAAGCGTCGATTTTTTCGGGCGCACCTGTGATCTCGAAAACAAAGCTTTCAAGTGTGCTGTCCACAACATTCGCGCGGAAGATATCTGCAAGGCGAAGGGCCTCAACCCGCTTGTCGCCCGTGCCCGCAACTTTGAACATCGCCAGCTCGCGCTCTACGCTGGCACCTTCAACTGTCAGATCATGGATTTCGCGCACAGAGATAATGCGTCCTGTTTGCGCTTTGATTTGCTCAATCGCCTGCGGCGTGCCGCGGGTGACGATGGTGATGCGGCTCAAGTGACCTGTGTGGTCCACTTCGGCGACTGTGAGGCTGTCGATGTTATAGCCGCGCCCCGCATAGAGGCCGATAACACGGGCGAGGACACCCGGCTCGTTCTCGACCACCAAAGCGAGGGTGTGGCGTTCTTCCACGTCCGAGAAGTTGGGACGCAGATTGTAGGCGGAGTGGCTTTGAGCGCCTTTTTTGATCTTGAGTGGTGACATTATTTTATATCTCCGAAATGCGGCTCACCCTCACGGGCGCGCGATTGTTCGAGTTGTTTGGCCGTTGCAAAGAATTCGACCAGTTTGACGAATTTGGCCAAGAAGAATTGAAAAGCCAGAATCCCGAGGAGCCAAGCGAAGGCTCCCCCGAAGCCCGCGCCGCCCCAAATAAATTGGGCGATCGGCACAAGCCACAACATATATGCGGCCATAAGTACCGTGTTGGAGCCTATTTGCCACCAGCGTGGCATCAGTTGGTAGGGTGTGGAGTTTTCATCTTCCATGGCTTAAACCAGCACCTTACCTTCGGCATCAATCGCGGTGGAGGTGTCGACCTCGCCCATGATCATTTCGTTGTGCGCCTTGCCTGACGGGATCATCGGGAAGCAGTTTTCGTGCTTTTCCACGAGGCAGTCAAAAAGAACAGGGCCGTCGTGATTTAGCATTTCCATGATCGCATCGTCGAGATCGGCAGGGTCAGAACACAGGATGCCCTTGGCGCCAAATGCTTCGGCGAGCTTCACGAAGTCGGGCAGGGACTCAGACCAGCTGGAGGAGTACCGCTCACCGTGCAGCAGCTCCTGCCACTGGCGGACCATGCCGAGGCGCTCATTGTTGAGGATGAACTGTTTAACGGGCAGGGCATATTGCATGGCCGTGCCGAGTTCCTGCATGTTCATCAGCCACGAGGCCTCGCCCGCAACATTTATCACCAGCGCATCAGGGTGCGCCATTTGCACACCAATGGAGGCGGGAAAGCCGTAGCCCATGGTGCCGAGGCCCCCTGAGGTCATCCAGCGGTTCGGATCCTCAAAATCGATGTATTGCGCGGCCCACATCTGATGCTGACCCACTTCGGTACAGATGTAGCGGTCGTATTTTTTGGTTAACGCTTCAAGACGAGAAAGCGCATATTGTGGTTTGATTACAGGGCCTTTCTGCTCATACTTCAAGCAGTCAACAGCGCGCCATTCCTCGATCTGTTTCCACCATTTGGCGACAGCCTCTGAGTTGGTTTTGCGGCCGCGTGATTTCCAGACTTTGAGCAGGTCCTCAAGAACATGACCAACGTCGCCCATGATCGGGATATCAACGCGGATGACCTTGTTGATGGAGGATGGATCGATGTCGATGTGCGCTTTCTTGGAATTCGGGCTGAACTTCTCGACAACACCCGTGATGCGGTCGTCAAAGCGCGCGCCGATGTTAATCATCAGATCGCAGCCGTGCATCGCCATGTTGGCCTGATAGAGACCGTGCATGCCAAGCATACCGAGCCATTTATCACCCGAGGCGGGGTAGCAGCCGAGGCCCATCAGCGTGGACGTGATCGGGAAGCCTGTGGCCTCGACCAATTCGCGCAACAGCTGGCTGGCCGCGGGGCCAGAGTTGATGACGCCGCCGCCTGTATAGAAGACAGGTTTTTTGGCTTTCTCCATGGCCTCGACCAATTCGGTGATTGCGTCCATGTCGCCCTTAAGCTGGGGCTGGTAGTGGGATTTTACAGTCGCTTTGGGCGTGTAGGTGCCTGTGGCGAACTGAACATCCTTGGGGATGTCGATCAGAACGGGGCCGGGGCGGCCTGATGTAGCGATGTGGAACGCCTCATGGATCACGCCTGCGAGCTTGTCGGTCTCTTTGACCAGCCAGTTATGTTTGGTGCAGGGGCGCGTGATGCCAACGGTATCGGCCTCTTGGAACGCGTCCGAGCCGATCATGAAGGTTGGCACCTGACCCGTAAGAACGATGATCGGGATGCTGTCCATCAACGCATCGGTGAGGCCTGTAACAGCGTTCGTAGCACCGGGGCCAGAAGTTACGAGCGCAACGCCCGGCTTGCCTGTGGAGCGGGCATAACCTTCGGCGGCATGAACGGCGCCTTGCTCGTGGCGGACAAGCACGTGTTTGATGCTGTTTTGCTGGAACACCTCGTCATAAATCGGCAGGACAGCACCGCCGGGATACCCGAATACGGTATCGACACCCTGATCAATCAGGGCTTGAACGATCATTTTCGCTCCGGTCATTTGGCGTGTCATCTGCGTGGTCCTTTATCTCTGCGTCTGTTTTTCGCGCTTTGTCTGGCGTATCTGTGTCTTGCGTCGCGTCACATAAAAAAGCCCCCGATTTTGTCGGGGGCGCATGGGAAAAGATCTGGCTTACCGTTACCGGCCCATGCGCGTTCGATCCACAATGACGACTAGGTGCAACATGCACTGATACTCCGTTGAAGTGTGCGGCGACATTATGTGCGGGGTTTAGGGGCGTCAACCGTCTATTTGCGGGAAATGTGTCTCTGGAGGATGAATTATTGAAATATAATTACGTAAGGAGGGGTTCGGTGCGACATTTTGACAAATCAAAGCATGGATCGGGCCCGATCTGTGCTCAGAAGTCCACTCCCGTCCCCTGAAGCACACCGTGTTCCAGCGCATAGCGGGTGAGGCCAGCAGTGGAGGAGATGCCGAGTTTGCGTTTGATGTTTTTGCGATGCGTCTCGACTGTGCGCACAGAGATGTCGAGGGTGAGGGCGACTTGTTTGTTAGAGTGTCCCTGGGCCAGCTGCAAAAGGATGGTCTGCTCGCGCCCTGTGAGGGTTTCGCGTACGCCGCCATCTTTGGGAGTAAGCGACCCTTGGGCACCTGTGCATAGATACCGCTCGCCGCGCATGACTGTATCAATGGCCAGCTTGATCTCGTCCGTGGGTACATCCTTGAGCAGGTAGCCCATGGCGCCGTGGTTTAGGGCAGAGGAGATATATTCAGGGCTGTCGTGCATGGACAGGATCACGATTCGGGTGCCGGGGCGCTGTTCCAGCACGATCTCGGTCGCTGATAACCCGCCAATGTCGGGCATGTTCAGGTCCATCAAGATCACATCGGGGTTCAGGGTCTCAAGCTGCTCGATAACGGCACGGCCACTGGTGAGTGTGCCGACGACTTTTACATCATCATAACTTTCCAGAATGGACTGTATTCCTTCGGCTACCATGGGGTGGTCATCAACGATTGCGATGCGCAGCAGGTGGGTCATGCAGGTGTCTTTCCTGTTTGGCGTTTTTGGCTTTGCTTTTCAGCGTCGGGAGTGGCTGGTGCGGGGGGCAGCATATGGGTGAGCGGGGCGATGGCCTCAATCTCGACGCCATTTGACGGGCTTGTACGCAGGGTGAGTGAGCCGCCAAGCTGATCCATGCGTTCTTGCATGTTACGCAGGCCAAGACCGGGGGTGCGTGCATTGACGCTAAACCCGCGCCCATTGTCGGTGATGCGCAGGGTCGCCCCGCGTTTATGGCCGCGCAGGTCAATGGTGACATGGGTAGCATTTGCATGGCGTTCAATATTGGTGAGCGCCTCTTGGGCGATGCGGTAGAGCGCAATCTTGGCGTTGTTATCAAGGCGGTTGCGGAACACGACAGTCGAGAATTCGACAATGATGCCAGTGCGGGTGCCGAATTCCTCCGACAGCATCCGCAGGGCAGGGCCGAGGCCAAGATCATCCAGAACACCGGGGCGCAGATCGCGGCTTATGCGGCGCACTTCCGATATTGCCTCGCCCAATGTTTCGATCCCTTTGGCGAGTGGCGCATGAGCAGAGCCGTCACCTCGATCAAGGCGGCGGCGGGCATTGTCGAGAGCATAGCGCACGCCGACCAAAATCTGGCTGATCCCGTCGTGGAGTTCGCGGGCCACGCGGCCACGCTCTTCTTCCTGCGCATCAAACACCCGCTGGGTCAGCTTCTTGAGCTTGGCATCCGCCAGACGCCGTTCACGCAGGTTAAGGCCCATGCCCGTGGCAAAGACCACAAGCAGGGCAATAAAGGTAATGGCCCCGATATAGAGGAATGTCCGCTCGACCCGCGCCTCGACCTCAGCGCGGGAGGTGGCGACGGAGGCAAGTATATCGTCGATAAATACACCTGTACCAACAGCCCACTGCCATGAGGGAAAGGACGTCACATAGACGATCTTCTGCGCGATTTCGCCGGTGGAGGGTTTGGGCCACATATAGGTGTGATAACCCGCACCATCGCGGGCAATCTCGATCAGGCGGTCCACGACGGGGGTTCCTGTGATATCGCTCTCTCCGCTAAAGTCACCACCGATACGCGCAGTTTCACGCGGGGAAACAATGGCGGTACCGTCATAGGAGTAGACAAAGAACTGCCCTTCCTCGCCATAGATCATGGCAGAGAGAATCTGCTCGACCTGTTTTTGGGCCTCAAGGTCATCAGGGGCGGCATTGCCGTAGATAAAGTAAAAGCCGTTGCGCGCTTGGGTTACATAGTTGCGCAGCTCGACCTTCTTGGCCTCAATAAGTTGGGTCTCAAGCGTGGTAATCTCACGCTCGGCCAAGGCACGCGATTGGGCCGCCACCACCACGGCAATCGCCGCTACTGCCACGATGAGCGGGACAGAGGCCAAAAGCGTTAGCTTTTGCGCGTAGGGGATGTGCAAACGCAGGCGATGGACATTCATGACGATTCGATACGACGAATCTGACCTATGAGCAAAGGTTAAGGGGGGCCACGCGGCGGTAAGATGACTGGCAAAGGGGGCTCGAACCCTTGGAAAGCAGGGAGAAGTCAGAAATATCTATGCTGAAATGGGTAGTTTCGGCCTTTCTGCGTAGTAGTAGGTATTTCCAATCCCGTATCGCCCGTTAGTGTTGGGACACTTGAAACGACCTGCGCGGGCGTAATCCGTGCGGGCGCAATAATCCCGGGAGGATACCTATATGGATCGTCGTTCATTTTTGAAGACATCTGCCCTTGGTGGCACGGCAGCAGCCGCATCAACGCTTGCGGCACCTGTTTACGCCCAAGGCAAAAAGACACTAACAATGGTAACATCATGGCCACGCGGTTTCGCCGTGCTGGACGATGCGGCCACATACCTCAACAACATGGTTAACGAGATGTCTGACGGCACGCTGACCATCGACAAAAAAGCCCCCGGTGAGCTGGTCGGCGCGTTCGAAGTATTCGACGCCGTATCCTCCGGTCAGGCTGACATGTACCACTCTGCCGATTACTATTTCATCGGTCAGCACCCAGCGTACGCCTACTATACTGCCGTACCATTCGGTGGCACAGCACAAGAGCTGACAAACTGGTACCTGCACGGTGGCGGCCACGAGCTGCACAACGAGCTGGGCGAGATCTTCAACCTCAAGTCCTTCCTTGCGGGTAACTCCGGTTCACAGTCCGGTGGCTGGTTCCGCAACGAGATCAACTCTGCCGCAGACTTCAACGGTCTCAAGTTCCGCATGCCGGGTCTTGGTGGTAAAGTGTTGGGTAAAATGGGCGCATCTGTTCAGAACATCCCCGGTGGCGAACTGTACCAAGCGCTGTCTTCCGGCGCTCTGGACGGTCTGGAGTGGGTTGGTCCCTTCGCGGACGAACGCGCCGGCTTCCAAGAAGTTGCAAAAGTCTACTACACAGCGGGCTTCCATGAGCCAGGTTCCGGCCTTGCAGCGGCAGTTAACCTCGACGTCTTCAACGAGCTGTCCCCAGCGCACCAGAAGATCATCGAGTATGCAACAATGGCGACAACGCACACCCAGCTGGCAGAAACACTTGCCAACAACGGTGCCGCACTGTCACGTCTGCAGCAGCAGGGTGTTAAAACCATGCAGTTCTCCGACGATGTATGGGACGCATTCGGTAAAGCATCCGCAGAAGTCATGGACGAGAACATGGGCGACGAGCTGTTTGCAAAAACACGCGCCAGCTTTGAAGCGTCACTGACGTCTTCCGCCGAGTGGCTGTCCAAGTCCGACGCCTTCTACGTCGAGCAGCGTGAGCGCGTCCGCGCCTCCATGTAAGTTTACTTTTTTAAGGGCCGTGCAGTTTGCGCGGCCCTTGATCTATCTCTAAGACGCGACTGCCCAGATGCCGAAAAACGGCACAAGGACACTTAAGGACGCGCACCCGCTAAGGGTGCCACCCGGGGAGGGGACACATGGCTGACGATATTGTATGTTCGGGATTTTTCCGTGCAGCTGAGGGCGCAAAGCTCAGCTGCCTCGACAAGTTCCAAGATAGCGGCTTTGTCCAATTTGTGACGGGCAACGTGTTGGAAGCCTTCTATAACTTCTTCGCGGCACTGCTCAATCCGGGGATGTGGCTCAACTGGACCGATCCGCAGGCGATGATGCGGTTTATCTATTACGGTGCTTCCACCGAGCTTTTCTTTGTGCTGGCCACGGCGTTGGTCGTTTTGACCATTGTTGGCATGCGCAAGCGGGCGGTAATGTGGGGCGTTGTGCGGGGCCTCGAAGGGTTCGCCAACGGGATGGGCCGTCTGTTTGCATGGGCGGGCCTGATCATGGTGATCCAGCAGATCATCATCGTTTTTATGCAGCGTATATTTACGCGTCCCGACATCTCCATCGGGTTTGGCATTCCACTCCAGTTTGACATCAGCTGGTTTGCGGAAGAACTAAAGCTCTTCAATGCTTTGGTCGTCTGTCTTTGTGTGGCCTATACCTTCGTGCAAGGTGGCCATGTCCGGGTTGATCTATTTTATGCGGGTGCGAAGTTCCGCACCAAGAAGATTGTCGATATGTTCGGCGCGGTCTTCTTTATGATGCCGTTTGCGATCGTGGTTTGGCTTTACGGCTGGTTCTTTTTGTGGCGCCATCTGGTGACACCGAACCCCTCGGCCTCCGACAGCTTGGAGCTGTTGCTGCGCAAGGCGCGTCTGCTTAAATGGAACGTGGAAACCATCGGTTTCTCGCCAAACGGCTTTAACGGCTATTTCCTGTTCAAAATTCTGCTGTGCATGTTTTGCATAATGGTGATGTTGCAGGCGATTGCACTGTTCTACCGCTCATGGTGTGAACTTCGCGAAGGCGAAGCGAGCGAAGGTAAATATCTCGACAAGGACACCCTTGGCGAAGGCGAAGAAGCCTATGAGGGAGCACACTGATGTTTTTTGGTCTCGATGGGGTCGAAGTAGGCCTGATTATCGTATTCATCTGCCTGTTTGGCGGTATTCTGTCAGGCTTTCCAGTGGCGTTTGCCATTGGTGGCGCGGGGATGATTTCGTTCGGTATTATTGCGGGTTTGGACAGTGCAGGTTTGCTGATCCACCAAGCGATTGATACGTCATCAGAGGCCTACCGTGCGCTGGTGAACTCGGGAATCAAGGAGGACGCGATATCGGTCTTCCGATACCCCGAACTGGCACGGATCGGGGAACCCGTTTTCCCGCAGGGCTGGGAAGTCGCGATGGACCGCAATGTGTCCTTTGTTGTGAACCGCATGAACGAGCGTGTTTTGGCGGGCCAGTCCATTGAGACGCTGCTTGCTGTTTTGATGTTTGTTCTCATGGGTATCACGCTGGAACGCTCCAAGATTGCGAATGACCTGCTGACGTCGATGGCGAAGGTCTTTGGGCCGCTGCCCGGTGGTCTGGCCGTGTCTGTTGTTGTTGTGGGTGCATTTCTTGCCGCCTCCACAGGGATCGTTGGTGCGACTGTTGTGACGATGGGTCTGCTGGCGCTGCCAACGATGTTGCGAAACAACTATTCGCCGGAACTGGCGACGGGGGTCATTGCGGCCTCGGGCACATTGGGGCAGATTATTCCGCCCTCGATTGTGATTGTTCTGCTCGGCACGCTGGCCGGTGACTTGTACTCCTCCGCACAAGAAGCGCGTGCCTCCTCGCTGGGCTGTACCGATGCTTTGACCTATCTGGGTGAGCCTGCTGTTGTATCCGTTGGCACATTGTTCCAAGCAGCACTGCTGCCCGGTATTTTGCTCGCACTTCTTTATGCGCTTTACGCCTTTGGTTACGCACTTGTTAATCCAAGTAAGGCGCCTGCCGTTGAAATGGGTTCCACCAATGCGGAACCCGTCACACGCAACGAGGCCTTTACATGGTTTATCGGCGCACCTGTGCTGATGATTGTGGGCACGATCTTCCTCGGTAACCTCGGTGTTGTCGGGTCGCAGAACACGCGTATTTCCAGCTTCTCCGACATCGGTGAAAGTGCGACGTTGCGCACCAACGTTGGAGCCGAGTGCCAAGCCGCGATGATCGACTTGCACGGTCAAGAGCGCTGGGACCTTGCGGTACAGCAGCAGCAGGTGATCGACGATGCGGGTGGTTTGACACAAAGTGCGAAACTGACCGAGGACGAGTTCGCCGCAGCACAGGCCGCAAAGATTGACGGTGCCGCCCCCATCGGAACAGGTATCGCGATCATGATGATCCTACTTGGTCTGATCCTGACCACGGCGCGGGGTGTCTCACCTTCGTCAGATACCAAGCCGCTGATCATTGGGGGCATCGGTGTGGTCCTCCTGTTGCTGGTGGATATTGTCCTTGTCTCTCCCACGACGTCTCCAGGCACGATGGTTGTGTTGATGGCACTGCCCTTTGTGGCCGTGATGTACGGGGTGGTCTATGCGACGGGTCTATGCGCCAAGAACGAGCTGATCCGCGTTGTCTTCCCACCGCTTGTCCTCATCGTGGCAGTGCTTGGCTCTATCCTTGGTGGCATTACCAATCCGACGCCTGCCGCCGCACTTGGTGCGGGGGGTGCGATCATGCTGGCGGCCTACCGCAAGTTACGCGATCTGGACCGCTCTCCCAAAGTTGTGATCTGGTCAACGCTGGCGATTATCATTTGTATCCTGCTCGGTGTGAATTTCGATTTGCGCATCAATCAGGATGAGGTGGGCTTTGAGAACTGGGTCGCGTTCTTTGCCGCGTACGGAGCCTTCCTCTATGCGGTGTTCGGTCTGTTGTTCAGCTGCTACATCCTGTTCACAAACGGTGTTCTGACACCTGTTGTGCGCGAGACGGCGAAAGTGACCTCGATGGTGTTTACCATCCTCATCGGTTCGCAGCTGTTGAACCTTGTGGTCATCAGCTTTGGCGGAGAGCACTATATCCAGCAATTCCTCAAGTCGTTTGATAACGAAGTAAAGGTCTTCCTGATTGTGATGCTGGTGCTGTTTGTACTGGGTTTCGTGCTCGACTTCCTTGAGATCATCTACATCGTGGTGCCAATTGTCGGACCTGTGATTTACGGAGGTACGTTCGATCCCAAGTGGGTGACGATCATGATCGCAGTAAACTTGCAGACGTCCTTCCTGACGCCACCCTTCGGATTTGCGCTCTTCTACTTGCGCGGGGTCGCCCCGCCGAGTGTGACGACTCAGCACATCTACCGCGGGATCATACCGTTTGTATTGATCCAGGTGGCGGGTTTGGCGATCCTATGGTTCTTCCCTGCGATTGTGACCATCGTCCCCGATCTGATCCCGAACTGATCTTACGGTTCGCCAAGAAAAAAAAGGCTGCTCCGGTTTGGGGCGGCCTTTTGCGTTGTTTAAGTGTTTGCGAGCCGAGATTGGAAGACAAGCCTATGCGTGCCTCCCTCAGAACAAAAGCCATTGCCGTTTGCGAAGCCAAGGTCACGAAGAAAGGGGAGGGTGTGGGGCTGTCGTTTTATGCATTCTTTGCGAACAGGAACGAAGATCCCGAATTGCTCATGGAAGCGGCAACATGGTGGATTAAGACCCACCATTTGGATCATTTTGAAAAGGCCATCAAGATTCGCAAAATGATCGCGTCTGGGATGTAGTGCTCTCTACCGTGGGGATATCGTCATCTGGCTGCGGTACGGTTCGAGCATATGGGCCAGATGAAGGAGTCACTTGCTTTGCGTGGTCTTCAACAAAGTCAAACAGGCTTCGACCCTAGATCGGGTAGCGAGATATTTGCGACTTGTTCTGCGATCGGATCATTGCTGAGCGGAGCGATGTTTTGTGCAAAGGTTTCGGGGTCGCGCATGGGTTGCCATGCGCCGCCCATAAAGACCTCAAGACCTGAAAATTTGGCTTTATAGCCCATCTTCTGGCTGCCTGGCACCCAGTAGCCAAGATAGACATAGGGCAGGCCAGCATCGCGAGCGATCTCGATATGGTCGAGGATGATGTAGTTGCCCAGACCGTTTTGCGGCAGGTCGGGAGTGTAGAAGGAATAGACCATGCTTACCCCGTCACCCAAGACGTCTGTGAGGCAGACGCCGATCAGGTCATTTGTGTCGGCATCAGTATATTCAATGACACGGCTGCGGATCGGGGTTTCCTCGATCATGGCGGCGAATTCGAACACATCCATATCGGCCATGCCGCCATCCGCATGGCGGCTGTCGAGGTAGCGGCGGAACAGGTCATATTGATCCTCAGTGGCCCATGGCGATGTGGCGCGGCGCTTCAGCGTCACATTGCGTTTGATCGTGCGCTTTTGGCTTTTCGTCGGCTGAAACTTTGACACGTCAATGCGGGCAGACAGGCACGAGGCGCAATCAGCGCATGAGGGGCGGTAGAGCACATTCTGGCTGCGGCGAAACCCTTGGGAGGACAGGCTGTTGTTGAGCTTGTCCGCATTCTCACCCTGCAACGCAGTAAACAGCTTACGCTCCATCCGGCCCTCAAGATAGGGGCAGGGCTGGGGGGCAGTGACATAGAACTGCGGTGCGATGGGAAGCGTGTGACGCATCAGGTGATCCGGCTGTTGAACTGAACGGCAAGATAGCGCGATGGTGCAGGGGCGCAAACCCTAAATTTATATTGTGATAAAAAGGGGATGGCTGGTGCAGACCAGTTGCTTAGGCGCGGCGGTTGAGCGCTACAGTTCCCATCAGCATATCGGTGAGGCCCTGACGGCGCTCGGTGCTGAGCATCAGGACCATAGAGATCAATTGCAGTGGGGCGATCATGATCGAAAGGGAGTAACCCAGTGTGTGCAGGAAGGCTTGGGACACATCAAAGGGCGCGTCGTCAGCGTCGCGCAACTCTATCGCCATGACCCGCATTCCCCAAGTGGCTGAGCCGCGCGAGAGTGTGACGACGCGGTAGGCAAAGCTGATCATAAAGAAAACGAAGGGCAGGAAAAACAGGCTGATGAAGAACGTGAAAGGGATGGTAAGCAGTGCGAGAAACCCGACAATCAATGTGTCCACGATCCACGCGAGCAGGCGTTTTGTCGGCACACCTTCATAAAATTGGGGCTGCATGTCCGGATCAGGTGTCATTGGAGGCTTTCAAAACTGGGATAATGGGGTGCGCCCACCCGATGTGGGAGGGCGCGGTGTTGGTGTCAAGGCGTTACGCTTCTGCTTTGTCGTCCTTGCGGGTGGCACGCTCGTCCATAAAGGCGTCGAACTCGGACTTGTCTTTGGCAGCGCGCAGACGCTCTAGGAAGCTCTCGAAGCTGTCTTGCTCTTCTTGCAAGCGGCGCAGGGTATCGGCCTTGTAAGCATCAAAAGCTGCGTTGCCTGTGGGGCGGCTCATCGCGAAAGACGGGCTACGGGTCATGCGGCGGGAGGATGATGAAAACATGCGTTTACTCCAGATCATATAGGCCAGCAGGGCAAGGCCAACGGGCCAGAAGAAGATAAAACCGATAACCATTGCGGCAATCCATGCGCCCTTGCCGCGCGCATCAAGCCACTTCTCGGAGCGCACAAACCAGTTCTCACGGGGTGTTGCGCTGGATGGGTAGGTTTCAGTGTAGGTCATAAGAGTCCCTCAAGATGGCGGTGTGCTGCCGCCGTAGGTGGGGCGCTTCACCGGAGAAAGACTTGAATGTAAATGCCTTTCACATCTTACAATTTGGCGACCTTTAGGAAATTTGCAAGGGTCTATGTGAAGGGTATTTACATTATTTTTAATTATCTATGTTTATCATAATGTTGCGCGACTATGATTTTTGAAATCAGGGCATTGACGCGGCCTCGGACACAGGCAACTGTACCTATATGGTTGATATTTCCCTTGTTAAACGCCTCACCCGTTGTCCGCGCTCATCTGCGCCGGAGGACGCCGATCTGCCGCTTGAGCAGTTTGATACTGCACTACGCCCCTTGATTGGTGCAACGGCGGTATTGTCACCTTATCTCGCGCTGCTTATCGTTAAGGAGGCCACTTGGCTGGAGGAGGCCGTTGAGGCACCAGAGGCCGCTTTGGCGCAGGTATTGCACGCTACGACACTGTTTGAGGCGGATACTGTGAACGCGGGCCTGCGAGAGGGCAAGCGGCGCGTGGCGCTTTTGTCGGCGCTGGCGGATCTGGGGGGCGCATGGTCACTGGAGGAAGTGACGGGCGCACTCACTGATTATGCCGATGCGGCGACGCAGGCGGCGTTGCGCGTTGCTGTGGCAGCGCAAATTAGACGGGGGAAGCTGCCCGGGCTTACGCCAGAAGATGCACTGACAGGCGGCGGCATGACTGTGCTTGCCATGGGAAAGATGGGCGCGGGAGAGCTGAACTATTCCTCGGACATTGACCTGATTTGCCTATTCGACGAGAGCCGGTATGCGCCAGATGATTTTCAAGACGCCCGCGCAGGGCTGATAAAAGCGACCCGCGCCATGGCAGCAAGCCTGAGCGAGATTACCGGCGATGGATATGTCTTTCGCACCGACCTGCGCTTGCGGCCCGATCCGTCGGTGAACCCTGTCTGTCTGGGGCTGTTGGCGGCGGAGCGGTATTACGAGAGCTTGGGCCGCACATGGGAACGCGCGGCCTATATCAAAGCGCGGCCTTGCGCGGGGGATATTGGCGTGGGGAATGCGTTCTTGAGTACCATGCGCCCCTTTGTCTGGCGCAGGCATCTGGATTTCGCGGCCATTCAGGATGCCCACGACATGCGCCTTGCCATCCGCGAGCATAAGGGGCTGGGCGGGGCGATCACGCTGCCGGACCATAATATGAAGCTGGGGCGGGGCGGTATCCGCGAGATCGAGTTTTTCACCCAGACGCGGCAGTTGATTGCAGGGGGGCGTGATCCAGACCTGCGGGTGCGCGGCACAAAAGAGGGTCTTAGTATCCTCGCACATAAGGGGTGGGTGCCGCAGGAAGCCGCAGATGAGCTGAGTGATCACTACACTTTCCACCGCACGGTCGAGCACCGTTTGCAGATGGTACGCGATGCACAGACCCATACATTGCCTAAATCGCCCGAAGGCATGGCGCGGATTGCGGCGATGATGGATATGGATGTGGACGCGTTAGAGAGCACACTGCACGAGCGGCTGAGTGCTGTGCACGAGATTACCGAAGGCTTTTTCACCGAGGCGCGGGGCGATGTGGTCCTGCCCGATGCGACCCATACATTTGACGCTTCGGTGACCGAGAAATGGCCCAGCTATCCCGCGCTGCGCTCTGATCGGGGGGCGGAGTTGTTTGAACGGCTTAAGCCGGAACTGCTCGCGCGGCTGGCGCAGGCGGACAAGCCGGATGAGGCGCTGCTGGCGTTTGATGCTTTCTTGGCTGGGTTGCCTGCGGGTGTGCAGCTTTTCTCGCTGTTGAAATCAAACCCGCAGCTGGCGGATTTGCTGATAAATATCGTATCGGTGTCGCCCATGCTGGCGGATCATTTGTCGCGCAATGCTGCTGTTTTGGACGCTGTGATAGGCGGCGACTTCTTTAGCGACTGGCCGGGGCAGGAGGCATTGTTCGAAAGCTTGTCGGTGCGGCTGGCGACACTGGATGACTATGAATTGCAGTTGGACGGCACGCGGGCATGGGCGCGCGAATGGCATTTCCGAATTGGCGTCCATCACCTGCGCGGCCTGACAGGGGCGGTGAAGGCGGCAGAGCAGTATAGCGATTTGGCGCGCGCGGTGTTGCGCGCTCTTTGGCCTGTAGTCATTGCAGAGTTTTCGCGCCGTCACGGGTCACCTCCGGGCAAGGGCGCTGTGATCGTGGGTATGGGGTCTTTGGGGGCAGGGCGTCTAACAGCGCAATCCGATCTCGACCTCATCATGATTTATGATGCGGATGGTGTTGAGGCCTCTGACGGTAAGCGACCGCTGCCCGCGCGGCAGTATTATGCACGCCTGACCCAAGCGATGATCACGGCGATGAGTGCGCCGATGGCTCAAGGGCGGCTTTATGAGTTGGACTTGCGCCTGCGCCCTTCCGGAAACAAAGGGCCGGTAGCCACGTCGATCGAAAGTTTTACCGCCTACCAGCGGGAGGAAGCGTGGGTTTGGGAGCATCTGGCGCTGACCCGTGCGCAGGTTATAGCGGGGCCAGAGGTGCTTGGGGATGTGGTGGAGGCATTGCGTCGCGAGATCGTGCAAGGGCCGCGTGATATCGCCAGTGTGTGTACACAAACAGCCGAAATGCGTGCACGGATTGCTTCGGCGAAATCTCCTGATGGCGTGCTGGACGCCAAAATTGGCGCTGGCCGCTTGCAAGATATTGAGCTGTTTGCCCAAGCGGGAGCGCTCATCGGAGGGGCGTTGGAGCGCGACATTCCACAAGGATTGATCGCAGCGCGTAAGGCAGGGATTATTGATGCTGCAGGAGAGGATGTTTTGATTACCGCCTATGAGCGGTTGTGGGCATTGCAATCTGCTACGCGGTTGTTGTCATCGCGCCCCCTCAAGACTGAAGCGCTGCGCGAAGCCTCGCGGCAGTTTTTGATCCACGCAGTCGGTACGGGGAGCGAAAACGACACGGCGGCCGATCTGGAGGCGCGATTATTGGAGACTTACGCACGAGCGGATGCAACCATCAGCAGCGCCCTTGGCGCCCACACTACCGGAGAGACATGATGGAAAAAGCAACGCCAGACGATCCGAAGGGCCTAATCTTTGAGGCCTACCGGATCGAGGGGATCACCAAACCCGAATGCCGCTCCATCTTTTTGGATTGGGCACTTAGCCTGAGTGCAGAGCGTGATACCCATATGGCCATGCGGGCGTTGCTGGCGCTTCATGGCTCCGACCCTGCACATCCGATGTCCGAGGTGCTCTCGGAAGGGTTGCTTACGATTGCCACGCCGCGCCGTCGCGGGGGCTGGCGCAGCCGCCCGAGGGATTAATTCTTTGTCGAAGGCAATGTGAACTTCCTTTAGGTAAGCAATAAATCTCGGCTAATACCGCGAATTTGTGCCAAGTTTGGCCTGAATTTGTCTAAAACCTGCCTCATTCATCCTCCAAACAAGTTGCTGTAACAAGTGGACGGCCAACTCGGCCTGAGGAGTAACGAGATGAAACTGATCAAGCTGGCATGTGCATTGACCCTTGGCGCCGCATTGAGCGCATGTGGATCAACCGATGTGGTAACACGCGCGGCCCCGATTGGCGGCTCAAGCACAACGGCCACCGTCAACTACGGCACGCAGGAATTTGCGCCTTCCCCTGAATTGCTCACTGCCGAAGCGTTGCAAGCCGCGATTGTGCGCCAGATCAACGTCTCCCAGATCAATGTTAACGTGCCATCCTCATTAAAGGCCTCTGAGGCGAACCGCTATTACCCTCACGGTGATATCGTTTGGCGCGAGGATCCGATTGGCGACCGTCACGCACAGGTTGGTAAAATTATTAAAGACGCGATGCTTCAGGGTACAGCAAAGTTTGAAGGCCCCGTGCCGATCATCCTCGACATCCAGCTTGTCCGCTTTCATGCGCTGAGCGAAAAGGCCCGCTATACCGTTGGCGGTGTGCACCATGTTGTCTTCGACATGATGCTGCGCGACGGCAAAACAGGGGAGCATCTGTCCAAGCCGCGCCGCATCGAGACCGACTTGGAGGCATTTGGTGGTCAACAGGCAAAGACCGCCGAAGGCCGTGGCCTGACGCAGAAGGTTCGCCTGACTAACCATCTCGCCGAAGTGATCCGCCAGCAAATGGTCAAACCCGCAGGGTACGAGAACGCCAGCCATGGCTTCTTCCAGTTGGTTAACAGAATCTAGCTTTCCCTTTCACTGGGAACCGACTAGGGAAGGCGCTATGACAATAGCGCCTTTTCCCGTATCCGCCCCACTTCCCGTAGTTCGCCTTATGCCAAAGGCCAATGCACGTGCCATCCGGCATGGTGCACCATGGGTTTATGCCAACGAGTTGGTCACCGACCGCCGCACCAAAGGTCTGCCCGCAGGATCCATGGCTGTGCTGGAAGACGCATTGCGCCAGCCATTGGGCGTGGTGACAGTTAACAACAACTCCAAGATTATCGCGCGGATGATGGATCAGGATCCAGAGGCGTCGATTGATCAGGCATGGATGGCGCGGCATTTGCGCCGCGCACTGAGCTTGCGCGAGCGGATGTATGATGCGCCATTTTACCGTCTTGTGCACGCCGAAGCCGATGGTCTGCCGGGTGTGATCATTGACCGTTTCGGCGATACTTGCGTGATCCAACCGAATGCGGCGTGGTCTGACGCGCTGATTGAGCCGCTTACCGCAGCGCTGATTGAGGTTACCGGTGTAAAGAATGTTCTTAAAAACGCCTCTGGCCGCACGCGCAGCCTTGAGGGGCTGGACGATGTGAGTGGCGTTCTGGCGGGAGCGGCCCCAGAGGGTGCAGTACCCGTACTGATGAACGGGGCCACCTATATGGCGGACCTCACCGGCGGTCAAAAGACAGGCATTTTCTATGATCAACGGCCCAATCACGCCTTTTCGGCGTCGTTGTCGCGCGGTGCGCGGGTGCTGGATGTATTTGCCCATGTGGGCGGCTTTGGTCTCGCTGCGGTTGCTGCGGGTGCGCAGTCCGCGCTGTGTATCGACGGCTCTGCACCTGCGTTGGCTTTGGCCGAACAAGGAGCCGCAGCGATGGGGATCTCCGACAAAGTCAGCATCCGTCAGGGCGATGCTTTCGACGTGCTGACAGCCCTGCGTGCCGAAGGTGCGGAATTTGATGTGATCATCTGTGATCCGCCCGCCTTTGCCCCTGCGAAACCTGCACTTGAGGCTGGCTTGCGGGCTTATGAGCGGATTGCGCGGCTCGCGGCACCTCTTGTCGCCGAGGGCGGTATTCTGGGACTGTGCTCATGCTCGCATGCAGCTGACCTTGCTGCGTTCCGGTCGGCATCGGTGCGCGGGATTGGCCGCTCAGGGCGACGTCCTTCGTTGATCCATACCGGATTTGCGGGTGCTGACCATCCCCAACTGCCGCAGCTGGCCGAAACGGGCTACCTCAAGTCTCTGTTCTTCCATCTCTAACCCGATGAAGATGCTACTGGACGCCTGCGTGATCTATCCCACCGTGATGCGGGAGATGTTACTGGGTGTGGCACGCACAGGGGCTTATACGCCGCTGTGGTCGGCACGAATCCTTGAAGAATGGGCGCTGGCAGCCCGAAAGCTGGGGCCACAAGGCGAGGCCGTGGCGCGAGGCGAAGTGGCGATGGTGCAAGCCGCGTTTCCCAACGCAAGCGTGCCTGTGCATGCAGGGCTGGAAGCGCGGTTATGGTTGCCGGATGCCAATGACATTCACGTATTGGCGGCTGCTGTGCATGGAAACGCAGATGGTATCGTCACGATGAACGCCAAGGATTTTCCGCGTGGTATACTGGCCGAAGAGGGGCTGAGCCGCAACGACCCCGACGTCTTCCTGCTGGGGCACTTCCACGGCGATCCTGACGGTGTAACTGCTGTGGCGCAAGGTGTTGTGCAAGAGGCGCGGCGGCTATCGGGTGAGGATTGGAACATGCGCTCGCTGATGAAGAAAGCGCGGTTACCACGGCTGGGCAAAGCGCTCAATGCTTAAACGATTGCGTCAGCTTTGCGACGCAAGTATCTGAATTAATTATCCCATTTCACTTGCATCTTGGTGAGCGCAGCAATCCGTTCTTCTGTCTTGGGGTGCGTCATCAACCATGCAGGTGCTGTGCCGCCACCAGATTTTGTAAGCGCGTTAAGTTTGTGAAACAGGGAAATTTGCGGGTCAATGCCGATCCCTGCTTTCGTGAGCAAGGCGGCGGCATATGCGTCTGCCTCGAACTCGTCGCTGCGCGATAGCTTGGCCGCGAGCAGTGATGTTAGGGTATTGGCGATCCAGATGCCAATGCCGGGGATAAAGCGGCTCAGCACCATTCCCAGTGCAGCACGCATCGCATTCTGGCCTGAAAAGTCGATCATACGGCGGCGGGAATGGCCCAAGGCGACATGGCCTAACTCATGTGCGATGACCGAGGCCAGCTCCTCCGCTGTGACTTCGCCTACGCGGAATTTGTTGTAAAAGCCGCGTGTTATGAAGATGCGCCCGTCAGGCGCGGCAAGGCCGTTCACAGGCTCGATCTCGTAGATGTGGACATTGATGCGGGGCAGATCAAGCGCTTTTGCCATCTGCTTGCTCATGGCGACCAATTTCGGGTCCGCCAGCACGGTAGATTTTT
Source organism: uncultured Sulfitobacter sp. (assembly GCF_947499945.1). Taxonomy (GTDB): domain Bacteria; phylum Pseudomonadota; class Alphaproteobacteria; order Rhodobacterales; family Rhodobacteraceae; genus Sulfitobacter. The sequence continues at coordinate 383,971 of NZ_CANMQD010000003.1, forward strand.
CGTCGAGTTCTCGTCCCGTGCGCCACACGGAAAAGCGGTACATGGCAAGGCCGTAGAGCACGGCGAGCAGGATCGGAAGAACTTTTATCATAAGGTTAATATGGGGGGGCTGCGGGCAGGGGCAAGGGGCTATTTCCCAATCCGTGATCAACAAAACCGTTTGATTTGAGCGAGACAGCTATGAGCAACGCCGCCCGTTCTATTGGCGATTGACTTGTTAGTCTGTTTGCAAGAGGACAGCATGAGACTAAGTCTGTTACGTTTCGATAAATGACCAAACTGCGAAAGTTGATATGCTCAATAGACCTGTGTTTGAATTTTCGATTGCGACCAACCCGCACGGAAAATTCTGCATCCCAAAAGAGTATCAGCACCGCCCGGTCCCAAAAATGCTCCTGCGCGGCGAAATCTATGAGCCCGAGACACAGGAATATTTGGCCAGCCTATCCGAAAAGGGCGATATCATTTGCGGCGGCGCCTTTGTCGGAGATTTCTTGCCGCGCCTTGATAGGGCTGCGCGGTTCGGTGGGCGGGTGCATACGTTTGAGCCGAACCCGACAAGTTTTGCGTCTGCGCAACACACGATTGAACTGAACGAGTTGAAAAACTGCATCATCCATCAATGTGGCGTTGGTCAGACATCTGGCACGTTGAACTTGCAGGTTGCAAAGCCGAACGGATCGGCGATGGCTGCGAGGGCCCGTATTGTGCCGGACAAAATCGAGGGTCAGACCATCGAGATACCGATTATATCCCTCGACAGTCTAATTCCCGCTGATCGCCCAATCGCTGCGATCCAACTTGATATTGAGGGACATGAGGAAGAAGCAGTCAAAGGGGCGCACAGGATTATTCAAGAGAATAGACCGGTCGTTATTATCGAAGCTGAAAGGCCTCATAAACAGCAAAGATTTTTGAAACTGCTGAATGATTTGTTTCCCGAGGCGGGCTACCAACTTGACCTTATCATTGAGCGAAATTCAGTTTTCCTGCCTCGAGCTGCTACCGCGTAAGCGTCTTCATACCGCGCGACAACCCCTCCAAGGTCATGGGCACCATGGCATCTTGCCCGAAAATTTCCTGAACCATCGTGATCGACTGAGTATAGGACCAGTATTTCTCTGGGATCGGATTGATCCAGAGGTTTGATTTCCACTGCTCACGCGCGCGGTTGAGCCAGACGGAGCCCGCCTCGGGGTTCCAATGCTCATTGGCACCACCAGGGTAGGCGATCTCGTAAGGGGACATGCTCGCGTCCCCCACAAAGATGCAGCGGTAGTCAGGGCCATAGGTGCGTATGATCTCGTGCGTTGGGGTCTGCGCATCCCAGCGACGGCGGTTGTCGCGCCAGACACCTTCGTACAGGCAGTTGTGAAAGTAGAAGGATTCCATGTGCTTGAATTCGGAGCGGGCAGCAGAGAACAGTTCTTCTACGACTTTGATATGAGGATCCATGGAACCCCCTACGTCGAGAAATAGCAGCACTTTGACGGCATTGCGCCGCTCAGGACGGGTTTTCACGTCGAGATAGCCTTGCTCGGCAGTGGAGCGGATGGTGCCGTTCAGGTCTAGCTCTTCGTTAGCGCCGTCACGCGCCCAGCGGCGCAGGCGTTTGAGCGCCACTTTGATGTTGCGTGTGCCCAATTCGACGCTGTCGTCGAGGTTGCGGAATTCACGCTTGTCCCAGACTTTGACGGCCTTGCCGTGGCGGCCTTCTTTCTGGCCGATCCGTACACCTTCGGGGTTGTAGCCGTAAGCCCCGAACGGAGAGGTGCCGCCTGTGCCGACCCATTTGTTGCCGCCCTCATGGCGCTTCTCTTGTTCCTTGAGCCGCTCCTTGAGCGTTTCCATCAGCTTGTCAAAACCACCCATGGCTTCGATCTCGGCTTTTTCTTCGGCGCTGAGGTGCTTTTCCGACATCTTGCGGAGCCATTCTTCGGGAATGTCCACTGCTTCAAGAACTTGCTCTACAGTGATGTTTTCCAAGCCGGAAAAGGCTGCGGCAAAGGCTTGGTCGAACTTGTCGATATTGCGCTCGTCTTTCACCATACTGACACGAGCGAGGTAATAGAACGCCTCGACGTCATAGGTCGCGAGACCAGCGGCCATACCGTCTAAGAATGCCAAAAATTCCCGCATGGAAACGGGAACTTTATGGGCGCGCAAATGCTCGAAGAAGGGCAGAAACATTAGCTTGCCAGTCTGTCGATGATGACTGTGAGGAACATCCCCACAATCAAAAAGGCAAGGCCATACCCGACCGCATATTGTGCGATGTCCTTGCGGTTGCCGCGGCGTTTTTTGGCGGTCATGCCGCCGATGATAATGCCGAGTATCGCCAACCCAATAACAATCATGCTCTTAACCCTTTGTGTTTGCGGGCTATCCTTTGAGCGGGTTCAGCGATGAAATTTCACGCAATTTGGCCCGCACAGCCCAGTCAGAACCAAATCCGTATCGCGCCCAACCCAAACTGTCCAGACGTACAGCTTGTGCTTCGGAGGAACGATTTTCCAGATCCAGCGCCTCGGCACGTAGCAGCAGAAGGGTTGAAAGCAATGCGGCGTTCTCGCTGCGGCGTGCAGTCTCGATATGCGGTTGGACAAGTTGGAGCGCTTCGGCTCCTTTGCCCTGGCTGATGGAGTAGGCGGCCAGCTGTGTTGCGACAAATGCCTGATGCAAGCGCGTGCCAGGTGTGGCGGCGTAATAAGCCTTGGCTTGGGTATAGTGCGCCTGCGCCGTCTTAGGCTCGGACCGTTGCAAGACGCGGCCCATGGCGTAATGGGCGAATGCGCGGCGCTGGTCCTGCCAACCCATGGCTTTTGCGATGCGCAGCGCTTCGGCTGCGCCTTTGCGGCGCTCCGCGCCAGAGGCGGCGGGGCCCAAAGCGGTCTCAATGGCGCGTTTCCACTGGATTGGCGTGCGGGTCGAAAATTTGGCGGCTGCAAACTCTCCACGCGGGTTAATCTCGCGCAGGATATGGGGCAGGGTGGCGGCAACCTGACCGCGTGACATGCCGTTGTGCAATTTGGGCGAGTAATAGGCCCGCAGCATCAGCGTATCAAAGCCGGTGAGCACAGTGTGCACGTTGTCGTCATTAAACACGGAATCGGGCAAGCGATACAGATCGTTGAGCGGTCCGAGCGATTGCGCCAGTTCTTCGTGAAGGCAATCACGGACTTCTTGTGGACTCACGTCGTTGGGTAAAAAGATCGCCAGTTTTTCGCGTTTGCGCAGCTGGGACCAGTTTGCCTTCTTGGTTTTGCGCGCTTTGCGGTATTCCTCCATGGAGGAGACATTGGGTGCGACAAAGCAGGCGGCCTGTGGCAGCACCGAGCGGATTTCTTTGCGCGGGACTGCGTTGATGGTGATGTTGGCGGGGCCGTTGGTGATCTGGCTGATGTTGATCCGTGCTTCACTTCGCAGACGGCCAATCAGACGGGTGAGGTCATGCTGCAAGGATGCAGGTTGATCGCCGACGACCTTGACGCTGATCGGACCTTCAAAGCGGGTGAAGACGGGCAACTCTCGACCACTCTCCAATTTGAAAGACAACTCGATGAAATCGAGAGCCAGATCGTTGTTGGCCCGAAGGGGTCCTGCGTGACTGCCAGAGGCAAATACTTTTACCGGCGGAAGGGAGCTGTCCGAAATTGTCATCAGGCGGGATACATCGCCGCCTGTTGTGGGGGTACAGGCGTTGAGGGCCATGGCGAGCATCAAGGCTATGCGCGACTTCATGGAGTGCGCCCCGAGATGAGGTGTGATGCGGAAACTGTTGAAAAGCGTGCAACATGCACGCGCACCAATGGTGCGTTCTGGATACTCATAACTCTGCCTGCCTGCCTTTGTGGCCTCAATTGGAGATCTTTTCGCCTCTCAACCCGTCACGGGTATGGAGCAATTAAGGCAAAATCAGGGCAAATTTTATGGAATAAGGCACACCTGCGGTTGTGACGCGAAAAAGCCACAGTTTGAATGATGTAGCGCAGAGGGTTCAGAGAGTCCGAATTAGCCAAGCATGGAAGGCGATCAGGGCAAGTGCGCCAAGAACGAGCGCCTCTATTGGAGTCGCATAGCCGGAAAAGACTGCCATGATTGCAAGTCCATTGGTGCCAATCGCGCCAAGGACCGATGGCACCCTCAGAGATGCGATTCCATTAATGGTGAAGGGAAAACCTATCAGACGCTGAAATTTAGGGATACTCCACCAGACCCCCGCTGCGAAAACGGGCGTAATAAGGAGGAGTTGGACCAAGAGATTTGAAGGCAGCACAAAGGCTGCGGGTATCGATGCCAATATGAGGGCCAGATGGTGCAGCGGCGCAATCAGGATCAGATAGACCGTCTTGCGCCGCCATGACATTGTTAGCGACCGCCGCGTGCCATAAAGGCGAGGCGCTCAAAAAGATGCACGTCCTGCTCGTTCTTGAGCAACGCGCCGTGCAGTTTCGGGAGAGCGGAGGTGCCGCTCGCCTTCAGGTCCTTGGCATCCATATCTTCGGCCAGCAGCAGTTTGAGCCAGTCGATGACTTCGGAAGTGGAAGGTTTCTTCTTGAGACCTTGTTGGTCGCGGATCTCATAAAACTGGGTCAGCGCGGTGGTCAGCAACTCAGGCTTGATGCCTGCATGGTGCACTTCGACGATCTTTTTAAGCGTCTCCATGTCGGGGAACTGAATGTAGTGGAAGAAGCAGCGGCGCAGGAAGGCGTCGGGCAGTTCTTTTTCATTATTGGAGGTGATGATGACGATGGGGCGCACCTTTGCCTTGATCGTTTCGCCAGTCTCGTAGACAAAGAATTCCATCTTATCAAGTTCTTGCAGCAGGTCGTTGGGGAATTCGATGTCGGCTTTATCGATCTCGTCGATGAGAAGAACGACTTTCTCGCCCGCCTCGAATGCTTCCCAGAGCTTTCCCTTGCGGATGTAGTTGGAGACGTCGTGCACCTTTTCCTCGCCCAGTTGGCTGTCGCGCAGGCGGCTCACGGCATCATACTCATAGAGGCCCTGTTGCGCGCGGGTGGTGGATTTGATGTTCCACTCAATCATACGTAGGCCTAAGGCAGCTGATACCTGACGGGCCAGCTCGGTCTTTCCTGTCCCAGGTTCCCCTTTAACGAGTAGAGGGCGCTCAAGCTGCACCGCTGCGTTGACCGCAATTTTCAGATCATCTGTTGCGACATAGTCTGCGGTACCTTGGAATTTCATAGTCGGATCAACTTTCTGGCTTGGTTTTCTTATGTAAATCACGATTCATAATAGCGTATCATTGAGTAGTGACAATCGCTGATCCATCGGGTAAAGACCGCGCAAATGGGAAATGTCGTGAGGGGAGTTGCCACGTGACACTTACAGAATCTGTAAAAGATACCGGTAAAATCAAAAAGAAAAATAGCCTTCCTGCGGATTACGTTCCGTCAGAGGATGAGCCTTTCATGAACAACAAGCAGGTCGAGTACTTCCGCTGGAAGCTGCTGGATTGGAAAGCGGAGCTGCTGGAAGGTAGCCGTGAGATGATTGAGACGCTGCAAGACGGGACGCGTAACATTCCTGATGTGAATGACCGCGCCTCCGAGGAGACGGACCGTGCCCTTGAACTTCGCACACGCGACCGCGCACGCAAACTCGTAAACAAGATTGAAGCTGCCTTGCGCCGCATCGACGAAGGTGAATTTGGTTACTGCTCGGTTACGGGCGATCCGATTTCGCTTAAGCGGCTTGAAGCGCGGCCCATCGCGACGATGAGCCTTGAAGCACAAGAAAAGCACGAGCGCCGCGAGAAGGTGCACCGCGACGAGTGATCCGAGGTGCAGCCTTGCTGTGCTGATGCAGTTTTAGGTCTTGAATAATAAAGGCGCCGCAGTGAAAGCTGGGGCGCCTTTTGTGTAAGGGAATGCGGGTATGGCCAAGATAAGCAATGCAATCGTGATCGGGGCTGGCATCGGCGGTCTGACGGTGGCTGCGGCCCTTGCACGGCGCGGCGTTGCGGTCACTGTGATTGAGCAGGCGGCGCAAGTCCGTGAGGTTGGTGCAGGCCTTCAGGTCAGCCCGAATGGTCTTGCGGTGCTGCGTGGATTGGGTCTGGAAAAGCGGCTGGTCGAGCGCGGAGCGGTGCGCGGACAAGCCGTCGTCATGCAGGCCCATGACCGTGCGGGGGATGTGGCGCGGCTGGACCTGACACGGCTCCCGCCCGAACAGACCTACTACTTTATGCACCGCGCCGATCTGATCGAAGTGCTGCGTAAGTCTGCGCTTGAGAACAATGTGAGCTTCGAGATGGGCCGCACGGTCGAGACTGTGGCAGCGGGCGAAATGCCGGAATTGACGCTCACCGACGGGACCACACGGCGTGCAGAGCTGATTGTGGGGGCCGATGGCATCCATTCGCGCGCCCGTGTGGCGCTGAACGGAGCGGATGCACCAATGTTCACCGGACAGGTAGCGTGGCGTGCCATTGTGCCGAACACAGTGGGGCACGGTGATGTCGCGATGGTCACCATGGGGCCAGGGCGACATCTGGTGAGCTATCCTTTGCGCGGGGGGGCTTTGGTCAACCTAGTGGCGGTGGAGGAGCGTGAGGCATGGGCCGAGGAAGGCTGGAACCATGCGGATGACCCAGCCCATTTACGCGCTGCGTTTGACGGGTTCGGCGGACTTGCGGGGGAGATGATCACCGCTGTTGAGACGCCGACCCTTTGGGGGCTGCACCGCCATCCCGTGGCCCCTGTCTGGCAAAAGGGTGGAGTGGCGCTGCTGGGGGATGCCGCCCATCCGACGCTGCCGTTTCTGGCGCAGGGGGCGAATATGGCGCTTGAGGATGCTTGGGTGCTGGCCGATCATGTGGTGCGCGGTGGCACTGCTGCGCTGTCGCAGTACCAGAGTGTGCGGATGCCACGGGTTGCCCGTGTCATCAAGGCCGCCGAGGGCAATGCGTGGCGTTATCACTTGCGGGCAGGTCCTGTCCGCTTTGCGGCGCACAACTTGCTTCGTTTGGGAAGCCGCTTTGCGCCCATGCGGATGCTGGGGGCGTTTGACTGGCTCTACGGGGTGGATGTGACCGCTAGTGCACCGCGGCTTTAGAAAGCGCGGGTCGGCCGGTCAAATACGTTGCGGCCCAATGCGGAGGCTGCAAGATCTACCATAAGCTGTGCTGTGCGGCCCCGCTCGTCCAAAAATGGATTAAGCTCAACCAGATCAAGCGATGTCATCAACTCGCTGTCGTTGATCATTTCCATCACCAGATGCCCTTCACGCACGGTCGCACCGCCTGGAACTGTGGTGCCCACAGCGGGGGCGGCGGCGGGGTCAAGGAAATCCACATCCAGCGAGACATGCAGCATGCCGCCTGCTGCTTCGACACGTTCAAGAAATGCGCCTAACGGCGTGGCGATCCCAGTTTCGTCGATCTGGCGCATGTCAACGCGGGTGATTGCGGTATCCTGCAAAGCGGCCCGCTCGGCTGGATCGACGGAGCGCAGGCCGATCATTGCGATATTCTCAAAGGGGAGCGGTGCGGGCAGGGCAGGCCAATCGGGGAATTCCGAGCGCCCTGTGACGTATCCCATCGGCGTGCCATGTAAGTTGCCGCTGTCTGTTGACTCCAGCGTATGAAAATCGCTGTGCGCATCGAGCCAGAGGACAAAAAGCGGGCGATCTACTTTTGCCGCAAAGCGCATTGCACCAAGGACAGTACCAGCGGCCAGTGCGTGATCGCCGCCCATAGTGATGGGCATCCCACGCGCAAACGACGACTCTGTCGTGTCGGCAAGCGCATGGGTCCATGCAATCGTCTCTGACAGGCGATGCAACTTGGGGTGGGAAGTGTCGGTATAGGGGATCGGGGCCACATTACCGATGTCCGTCACCGTGTGTCCAAGGCTTTGCAACGCTTCGCCAAGGCCTGCGGTGCGGTAAGCGTCAGGCCCCATGATACAGCCGCGACGATTTTTACCACAATCAAGTGGTGCGCCTTGAAGAATACAGTGCTGGGGCTTCATGAGGGGGATTCCTTTATGTGTTTGATCTGGTATATCTTTCACATACGGGAAAAGAATAGGGCGTATTTTGACCGTATTGCTATAATCCTGTGCAAATCGGAGGCGAATATGGACAAAATGGACAATGCCCTGCTGGCAGCGCTGCGCCATGATGCACGTGCCTCTTTGTCGGATTTGGCGGCCCGTCTGGGCGTGTCTCGCGCCACGGTACGCACGCGGTTGGAACGGCTTAAAACGCGCGGTGAGATTGTTGGATTTTCAGTCATCACGGCGGCAGATGTGGCGCGGGACCCCGTGCGCGGCCTGATGATGATCGGGATCGAGGGGCGCGGGGCAGAGCGGATCAAACGCCAACTTGCCGCGATGTCAGAGCTGCGGGCGGTTCATTCGACCAACGGGCGGTGGGATTTGATTGTGGAAATCGGCACAGCGACTTTGGGCCAGTTCGATCTGGTGCTGGACCGTATCCGCCGTCTGGACGGGGTAATCGCGTCGGAGACAAGTCTGCTTCTCAGCACGCAAAAAGCGGGTTAACTCAATCCTGAACCTTGCGCATCGCCTGTATCCACATGGCCGCAAGGCCCAGCGACAAGATTGCATTCCAGCCTGCCATACTGATGCCTGCCAGCTGCCATGCGATATCGTCACAGCGCACCAAGGGGGCGGCGAGGATCTGGTTGAGCAGTTCCTCGGCGCTGACATTATCAACACCGCTTGAGGTGCAGCTGGTCGGACCTTCCCACCAGCCTTGTTCAACGCCGACATGATAAAAACCGATCCCAGCGGTGGTGAGCGCAGCAACAGCACCCATCCATGCCATACGGATTTCTCCTGTAAACAGAATGGCGAGGCCAATGAGGATAGCACTCGCATGGGGCCAACGCTGCCAGAGGCACAACTTGCACGGGGCCATATCGCCCAGATGTTGGAACCCGTAAGCGCCGAGAAGGACCGCAGCAGAGCCGAGAGTGGCCATAAGAATAAATCGCATCACAAAACCTTTATGACAAGGAAACCGCCAACCAACAGGGCGACGGCGAGAGTGAACATTAAGGGCAAGCGTTTTTCGATGAAGTCGCGCACGGGTGCGCCGAATTTATAGAGCAGCAGCGCCACAAGGAAGAACCGCAAACCGCGTGCGAGGATCGAGGTCGCTATAAATGTGCCAAGCGGCATGGCGGTGACGCCCGACATGATGGTGATGACTTTGTAGGGGAAGGGTGTGACACCCGCGATCAGTACGGCCCAGAAACCGAAATTGTTGAACCGCTCCGAGAAGGCCTCCATCGCGTCAGCCTTGCCAAGGGCGTTCAGGATCGGCTCTCCCAAAGCGTCAAAGGCAAGCGCTCCGATCGCATAACCCAACATCCCGCCCAAGACCGAGGCCACCAGTGCGACACCCGCAATCATGAAGGCCCGGCTGGGACGGGCAAGGATCATCGGGATCATGATAATATCGGGCGGTATCGGAAAAACAGAGCTTTCGATGAACGACACAAACGCAAGCACCCAAAGGGCGTGGCGGTGCTCCGCAAGGCTAAGCGTCCAGTCATAAAGGCGTTGGATCATGGCGCACGCTTCCCTTGTCTGCGGGGCTGGGGGTTTCGCCTTCAAAACCATCATGCGCAGGTCAGGTCAAGGGAGTTGCAGCCGAGATGATCAGCGCTGACTTTGACGTTTTTTGACTTGCCTCGCGATCAGCGGCAGGCTACATCGGCGATGTGCCCGAGTGGCGGAATGGTAGACGCAGGAGATTCAAAATCTCCCGCCGCAAGGCGTGCCGGTTCGAGTCCGGCCTTGGGTACCACATACCGCATTTTGATATGGGGCAAACTGCGGTTAAACGGTTTGCCCCCATATCCCTTTCCCCAATATATGACATTTTGCAGTTTAATTCGGGTGTACCGCCCGCATGCAGGGTGTAGCCTTTTCAAAAGCGCTAGTTGGCGTGATCTGTAAGGGGCAGTCGGGATGTCGCGGTTTTCAGTCTTCTTTTTGTATTTTGCTGCGGTATTCCTTCAGGCGGGAGCTTACGGGCTGACCTTCATGCTGCCGCGTTTGTTCGAGAGCTTTGGCGCGAATGAAAAAGTTGTGGGGCTTATGCTCGGCGTAACTGCCGTCTGCACTGTGGTTACTGTGTATTTCTCGGGGCATTTGTCGGATAGGTTCGGACGGCTGAGGACGCTGGGGTGCGCCTGTTTGGCGATTTCGGTGGCACTTGTGCTTTACGGGACTGTTGCAGTTGTCGGCATCTGGCTGGTGGTGGCGAGTGTGCTTCTCGGCTTTGGCTGGGGCCTGACCTACTCCTTGGGGCCGATTGTGCTGACCCGATTGGTAGGGGCTGATGACCGTGTCCGTTATTTTACGCTGCTGTCGGTTTTTGTCATGGCCGGGTTTGGCCTCTCGCCTGTATTGGCTTCTGTGCTGGAAGGCTTTGGCTATTCGGTACGCGATGCGTTTTTGCTCACAGGGGTATTTTGTCTAGTAAGTGCGGTGCTGTTTTTTGTATTGGATGCGCCGATCAAGATCCATGCGCTCGGCCAGCGGGCCGAGGCCCCTTCGCGCATTACGGGGGCTGCCTTGATGGGTGTGGCGCGGTCGAAAGCGGTCTTACCTGTCACCATGGTCTGTCTGGGGGCGAGTGTCTTTGCGGGGCTAAACAACTTTCAAACGGTCTATGCCGATGCGCGCGGTTTAGATTATGCCAGTTTTTTCCTGACATACACAGTTACCGTTGTCGTGTGCCGCCTGCTGCTGGCGCGGTTTAAAGGGGGGGCGAACCCGTATCGGACAATTGCACTTTTGCAGTATGTGATGAGCCTAAGCATCGTTTTGTTCATCTTTAGCGGATCGAACGTTGCGCTATACCTCGTGGTGGCTGTGCTGTTCGGCGTAGGCTACGGCGTGTCCTATCCGATCCTTGTCGCAATGACAGCTAACGATGCTGACGAGGATTTAAGCGCACAAACACTACAGGTTTTTGCGCTGACCTATTTCATTGGTATTTTCGGGTTTCCGCTCATTGCGGGGTGGATGATTGTTGACGTGGGCCCCGTGCCTTTGCTGTGGGTTGTGGCAATTTTGGCAGTGATTGAGGCGTCTTTGGCATTGCGCCGCTCCTTAGCGCACCAGCGACTTGCCGCCAAGCAGTTGTAACTGTGTTCGAATGATGTCCGACAAAAGCTGAAACAGATACAAAGACCCCATTGTCGTCTGATTTTGTCCTAATTATCAATTAATTGATTCGTAAAATTGTGGCAGACCGATACGCAGATCTGCATCAGTTATCTCAAATTTGCGGGATTGGTTCCTTCTTGTGAACAAGGAATTGGAGCGTATTATCGCCTACGAGGGCGTTTCATTTTTGAGATATTCGGGCTGATTGTAACAATGGTGGAAACAGTGACTGCCTTATATTCGCACCGCAGTTTTAAGGATTTGTGATGAAGCCCCTTTTTTTCATAGGGCAAGGGCCCAGCGAAAAGTTTCTTATTTGGAAACAGTAACTCACCAACAATCGGATCGCATGACGTTGGGTTAACCATGTTTTCCGGGTCCAACCTCCCTTGTGACACTTTTCAGACATTTTTCCCTTTGTCCGCTTGGCGTCACTTGGTATCCATAGGGCAGCCCAACTGGGGGGTTGACGACTATTGGTCCGGGGGCGGCCGCACATTTACTGCGTTCAAGAGCGTAGGAGAGGTGCAGTGCCGCATGTTTTGCGACCGCTGCTTATAGATTGGGGAACATCCTGTATGTTTCGCAGTCAGGCCACAATTTGGCCCGTCTCTCTCTCTATCTTGGAGGTAATTGGTGCGTGTTGCTATGGACCAACTATCGGAGCCTTTCGGGGTTTATGAGTTTGAACGGAGAAGAACATGAAGATGTCCTGTCTTACTATATACTTACACACAGGGTTCCATTTTGCGCCCCTGTCGTCGTTTCCGACGGCTCATAAGCACACACACACCTTATCTTACAATCCGGCCGCGTCGCGCGCCGCGCGCGTCGCTGCATAGGAGCACACAACATGATCAGAACAATTGATTTCAATAACCTTACGGCTGGTGAATCTGTAACAGACCAATATGCGGACATCGGTGTTCGTATTGTTGCCGCCGCCACGCCTCCGGGCGCCAATCAGGCGATGGTTTTTGACACAAATAATCCGACAGGCGAGGATGATGATCTGGCGACAGACAACCTCGACAACGTTCTGATCATTTCTGAGGACGGTGATGCGACCGACCCCGATGACAATGCAACAGGCGGTGCATTCAACTTTGAGTTCGACAATCCGGTTGCGATCAAGTCGCTGACATTCCTCGACATCGAAGCGCCCGCGCGTTTGTTGTTCTTTGGTGCAGATGGCGCATTGATCAGTGACCAATTTGTGCCGCCAACAGGCGACAACGGCCAAAGTGTCATCCAGCTGTTTGTGCCGGGCACGGCGCGGTTCGAAGTGGTGCTGCAAGGCTCTGGTGCAATCGATAACCTTGTGTACGAAGACCTGAACGTGGTTGACCCCGTCGATCCGGGCACAGGCGACGGCATTGTATCGGGCGACGATGCCGCCAACACAATCGACCTTGGCTTTACTGGTGATCCGGATGGCGACCGTATTGATGCGGGTGATGCGATCCTTGCAGGCGAAGCGCCTGATGATGACATTGTTGACGCTTTGGGCGGTGATGATACCGTAGAAGCAGGCAACGGTAATGACGACGTTTACGCAGGTTCGGGCGACGATGTCGTCTCGGGCGGGGCAGGCGATGATCTGATCTATGGCGACCGTACGCTGGCGGATGACGACACACCTGTAGCCACTGGCGGCGCGCGCGAAAGCTTTAATTGGAGCGAAGAAGGCTTTATTAACGGCCAGACTGTTGCCAACTTCACGCAGGACACCGGCACTGTCAATGTGACCTTCACCAACGTTTCCTCAACCCCTAAAACTGATTCAACCTTCTCTACCGATGCGCAGCGCATTGAGGGTATTGACGGTCAGGGCGAAACAGTCAGCAGCACAAGCTCGCTTGGGGCTCAAACCCGTGCAGATGGTCAGTTCGAAAGCTACGAGCTTGCGTTCGATACGCCCGTCAACAACGTTGATTTCAACATCAACGAAATCACAGGCGACAGCCTTGTAAGCGTTCGCGCATTTGACGCCGATGGTAACCCGGTTGAAGTAACGCTTGTTGGTGGTGGCGGTCTGACGTTGCTGGATACCGATGGTTTGAACGGCTTGGATACTGCCGACAGTGATGGCGGGTATGCCTCTGCCACGAATCCGTTTTATTCACTGAACGTTGATATCGTTGGCCCAGTTTCGCGGATCGAGATCGAGCATGTCCAGAATGGCGATGGCGGCTCAACCATGAACATCACCGATGTCTTCTTTACCACGGGCGACATTGTTGTTGTGGGAGAAAGCAATGATGATGATTTGTCCGGCGATGACGGCAATGACACAATCTTTGGCGAAACGGGTGATGATACGATCACTGGTGGCGCTGGCGCCGACAGTTTGTCTGGTGGCGACGATGCGGATCTGATTGTCGGTGGTGACGCGGGCGATGTTGTGGATGGCGGCACCGATGGTGACGACAACGACACTCTCGATCTGCGCGACAGTGGCCCCTTGCGTGTTGTTGGGCAGACCCTCGATGCGGATGGCGACTCAACATCGGGTACAGTCGAGTTCCTGAATGCTGATGGTTCCGTTTCCGGTTCCATGACATTTACCGAGATCGAGAACCTGTTGCTGCCACCGATTATTGGCAATGTTGGGCCCGTTGCCGTTGATGATGAAGATTCAACGAACGAAGAAACGGCTGTTATTGTGGACCTTTTGGGCAATGACACAGACGCGGACAACTCCAATGCCGAGCTTTCGATTGCGGCGGTTTCCGTCCCGGCGGCGCAGGGTACCGTGACCGACAATGGTGACGGCACTGTGACCTTTACGCCCGCGCTTGACTTTAACGGCGAAGCGACAATCAGCTACACCGTATCAGACCCTGCGGGACTTGCGGACGATGGCATTGCGACCGTTACAGTTATCCCTGTCAACGATGCGCCTGTCGCTGTTGATGATACGGCAACAACGCCTGTAGACGAGGCCGTTATCGTTGATCTTCTGGGCAACGACACAGATGTCGACAACACCAACGATGAGCTGTCGATTGCCGCGGTTTCTGTTCCTGTTGAGCAGGGGACTGTGGCCGACAATGGTGACGGCACGGTCACTTTCACTCCTGCCGATGGTTTCACTGGCGATGCAACAATCACATATTCAGTATCCGACCCTTCCGGGTTAACAGACGATGGTGTCGCAACCGTGACGGTAACGCCTGCGGCAAATGTTGCACCTGTCGCTAACGATGACGCGGATGAAACAGACTTTAACACTGCAACAACCATTGACCTTCTGGCCAATGACACGGACGTCGACACCCCGCTCGAGGACCTCTTTGTTGTCGAGGCAACAGTCCCTGCGGATCAAGGCACGCTGACCGACAACGGTGACGGCACGTTTGAATTCACGCCTGCGCTCGACTTTGTTGGCGATGCGGTCGTTACCTATACCATTTCCGATGGTGAGCTGACTTCAAGTGCGACCCACACGATCACAGTAAACGAAAATCAGGCGCCACAGGCCTTTGAAGACATATCCTCCACCCCTGAAGAGACCGCCGTTATTGTTGACCTGCGCGGCAACGATATTGATCCTGACAACTCACTGGACGAGCTGACCCTGTCAGACATTTCCGTTCCGGCGGAGCAGGGCGAAGTGGTCGACAATGGCGACGGCACGGTGACCTTCACACCTGCGGCTGAGTTTAACGGCGACGCAACGATCACCTACACAATCACAGACCCACAGGGCCTGTCAGACGTAGGCCAAGCGATTGTAACCGTAACCCCCATCAATGACGCACCTGTCGCCGTTGATGATGAAGGCGAGACCGACGAAGATACCTCTGTGATCGTCAACCTCACGGGCAACGATCTCGATCCCGACAACACTGTTGACGAGCTTTCTGTGACCGCGGTTTCCGTACCCGCCGATCAGGGTACAGTCGTTAATAATGGCGACGGCACAGTCACCTTCACACCTGCAGAGAACTTCAATGGCGAAGCAACCATCACTTATAGCGTCTCCGATCCGGATGGTGCCACAGATGAAGGCCAGGCCATTGTAACCGTTAATCCCATCAACGATGCGCCAGATGCGGTTGATGATACAGATGCGACACCTTTCCAGACTCCTGTCACAATTAATCTTCTTGCCAACGATACAGACATCGACACACCTGTTGCAGATCTGTTTGTGGTTGAGGCTTCTGTTCCGGTGGAGCAGGGCACGCTGACCGATAATGGCGATGGCACGTTTGAATTTACGCCTGCCGACGGTTTTGAAGGTGTGGCGACGGTAAACTATACGATCTCCGATGGTGACCTGACGGATACGGCCAACCACTTTATAACAGTAGAAACAAGCACAGGCCCCCAAGCCTTCGATGATGAGGCCACAACAGACGAAGATATCGCCGTCCTGGTTGATCTGCGCGGCAACGACTCTGATCCCGATAACACGCTCGAAGAGCTGACGATTTCGGACATCACCGTGCCTGCGGATCAGGGAACCTTCGTTGATAACGGCGATGGCACAATTCTCTTTACACCGGCGCCTGAGTTTAGTGGTGAGGTGACAATCACCTATACCATCACTGACCCTGATGGTCTGTCTGATGTAGGCGAGGCTGTTATCACCGTAAATCCAGTTAACGATCCTCCGGTAGCCGTAGACGATACTGCAACCACCGATGAAGAAACGCTGGTAAATATTGTCGTTCTTGATGATGATTTCGATGTGGACGGCGATGACCTGACCGTGACTGCGGCGACTTCGGACGACGGCACGGTTGTGATTAACGGCAACGGCACGCTCGACTTCACGCCGGACCCTGACTTCAACGGCGAAGCTACGATCAGCTACACAATCTCCGA
>NZ_CANMQD010000004.1 GCF_947499945.1 uncultured Sulfitobacter sp.
TACACAATCTCCGACGGCAACGGCGGCACAGACGATGCTGTTGTGACGGTGCAGGTGAACGCTGTGAACGACCCACCCGTTGCGGAGGACGATTCCGACGCGACGGATGAGGACACGCTGGTCACCATCGATGTGCTGGGCAATGACGTTGATGTGGACGGCGATGACCTGACCGTGACTGCGGCGACTTCGGACGACGGTACGGTTGTGATCAACGGCAACGGCACGCTCGACTTCACGCCGGACCCTGACTTCAACGGCGAAGCTACGATCAGCTACACAATCTCCGACGGCAACGGCGGCACAGACGATGCTGTTGTGACGGTGCAGGTGAACGCTGTGAACGACCCACCCGTTGCGGAGGACGATGCAGCGGAAACAGACGAAGACATGGCTGTGACCATCAGTGTTCTGGCCAACGATAGTGATCCGGAGCTTGATCCGCTGACTGTGACTGGTGCGACATCGGACGATGGTACAGTTGTGATCAACGACGACGGCACCATCACATTCACGCCGAACCTTGATTTTAACGGTGAAGCAACCATTAACTATACCATCGCTGACGATAATGGCGGCGAAGACGATGCTGTTGTGAACGTGACAGTGAACGCTGTGAACGATATCCTCGCGGTTGATGACACTGCCGAAACTGATGAGGACACACCTGTTACCATCGACGTTCTCGCCAATGACGAAGACGCGGACGGGGATGATCTGACAGTAACGGCTGCAGCTTCTGAACAGGGTGTTGTCGAGATCAACGACGACGGCACGATCACCTTCACACCGACCCTTAACTTTAATGGCGAAGCGACCATCAACTATACCATAGAAGACGGGCAGGGTGGTTTGGACTCCGCAGTTGTAACCGTGGATGTCGGCCCGCTGAACGACGCGCCAGTAGCGACCGACGACGTCGAGACGACACCTGAGGAAACGCCTGTAACCATTGATATTCTTGTCAATGATACCGACCCCGATGGCGATCCGCTTACCATTACAGAGGCAACCTCGGACGATGGTACAGTTGAAATTAACGACAATGGCACAATCACCTTCACGCCAAGTCTGGATTTCTTTGGCGAAGCTGTGATCGATTACACGATCTCAGACGGCAATGGCGGCATTGACGACAGCCAAGTCTTTGTCACGGTGACAAATATTAACGATGCGCCTGTTGCCGTTGATGACGTGGCGGCCACAGATGAGGACATATCTGTCACCATCTCCGTTCTGGACAACGACTCCGATCCTGACAGCGATCCGCTTACCGTGACCGCCGCGACATCCGACGACGGTACGGTCACCATCAATGACAATGGCACGATCGAGTTCACCCCGAACCCTGATTTTAACGGCGACGCGGTGATCAACTATACGATCTCCGACAACAATGGCGGCTTTGATGACGCGGTTGTCACGGTCTCTGTTGGTGAGGTTTCCGATCCACCAGTTGCAGCGGACGACGAAGCGATTACGGATGAGGACACACCGGTTACCATCACCGTATTGGGCAACGACACTGATCCAGACGGCGATGATTTGACAGTCACCGAGGCTTCCTCGGATGATGGTAATGTCACGATCAACGACGACGGTACGCTTGAGTTCACGCCAAACGAAGACTTCAACGGCGAAACCACAATTGCCTATACTATTACTGACGGCAACGGCGGTTTTGACGAAGCAGTTGTGACTGTGACGGTCAACCCTGTGAACGACGGCCCACTGGCCGAAGATGACGAGGCGACAACGGATGAGGCAACGCCTGTTACCATATCCGTCCTCGACAACGACAGCGATCCAGAAGGTGATCCGCTCACGGTAGTAGCTGCTACTTCGCCGAACGGTGATGTTGTAATCAACGATGACGGCACACTGACGTTCACACCTGATGATGATTTCACAGGTGAGGCAGTGGTCAACTACGTTATCTCTGACGGTGATTTGGAAGATCCGGCAGTTGTGTTCATCACAGTGAACCCCGAGCCAAGCGGTTTTGCCCCAGTTGCAGTGGATGACACGGCTGAAACGCTTGAGGAGACACCTGTCACCATCGATGTTCTGGCCAACGATACTGATCCGGAAGATGATCCGCTGACCATTACCGAGGCTTCCTCGGATGACGGTACGGTTGTAATCAACGACGATGGCACAATCACCTTCACGCCAGATCTGGATTTCTTCGGCGATGCAGTGATCGACTACACTGTAACGGACGGCAATGGCGGATTTGACGATGCACGGGTAAACGTGACCGTAGAGAACTTGAACGACGCACCTATTGCGGTCGATGACTGCGTGTCGACGCCAGAAGATACCCCTGTCACTATCCCGGTGCTGGCCAACGATAGCGATCCAGATGGCAATCCGCTGACTGTAATCGCGGCCACGTCACCTGATGGCGATGTTGTGATCAACGACGATGGCACGGTCACCTTCACGCCGAACCCCGATTTCACAGGGGACGCGGAAATTGCCTACACTATCTCGGATGGCAACGGTGAGACAGATGAGGCTATTGCCAAAGTATCCGTGGGTGAGGAAACCGATCCGCCCGTCGCAAACGATGACACAGCAGAGACCGATGAGGACACGCCTGTCACCATCGACGTGCTGGGCAACGATACGGATCCGGATGGTGATCCACTCGAAGTGATTTCGGCAACGTCACCTGACGGGACCGTCACGATCAACGATGATGGCACAATCGAGTTCACACCGAACCCTGACTTCAACGGTCCGACCACCATCACCTATACCGTCACAGACGGGAATGGCGGTGAGGATACAGGTACTGTTGATGTGACTGTGAACCCCGTCAACGATGGCCCGCTGGCCGAAGATGATGTGGCGAACGTCAATGCAGGCAGCTCGGTCACTGTGCCGGTGCTGGCCAACGACAGCGATCCCGAGAACGACCCACTAACCATTGTCAGCGCGTCCAGCCCTGATGGTGAAGTTGTCATCAACGACGATGGCACGCTGACGTTCACCCCGAACGAAGGCTTCGTTGGCGAAGCGCAGGTCAACTACACCGTCTCTGATGGCGAGTTGGAAGATCCGGCGGTTCTGTTTGTCACAGTTGCGGATGGTATCGTAACAGGTACCGACGGCGATGATCTTATCGATGTGGATTACGTCGGTGATCCCGAAGGTGATCTGGTCGACAACAATGACGAGTTCCTGCCAGGTGAAGGTCCAAACGATGATATCATCAATGCAGGCGACGGTAACGACACGGTTCTTGCTGGCGAAGGCGACGATGATGTTTCAGGCGGCGCAGGCGATGACAGCATCGACGGCGGTATAGGCGACGACGAACTTGACGGTGATGAGGGCGATGACACCCTGATCGGCGGCGCGGGCGACGATACGCTGAACGGCGGCGAAGGTGATGACGACCTGAACGGTGGCGAGGGTGACGACGTCCTAAACGGCGGCGAAGGCGACGATGATCTCATTGGCGCTGATGGCGACGATACGATCAGCGGCGGTGACGGCAACGATACTGTTGAAGGCAACGAAGGTGACGATGTTATCGACACAGGTGGTAACTCACCTCTGCCCGATATCGGCTATCCGGGTGTCTTCCCAGCGGATCCGAACCCTGATGATGACCGCGACAGCGTTGACGGTGGCGATGGTAATGACACCATCAGCACGGGTGACGATGCCGACACAATCAACGGCGGTGCAGGTGACGATGTTATCAGCGGTGGTATCGACGATGATGAAGTTGACGGTGGCGAGGGCGATGACCGTATCGTAGGCGCCGAAGGAAACGACACCATCCAAGGTGGCGAAGGCAATGACACCATCTATGCCAACAACGATCCTGATCTCGGCCTCGATGCATTTGAGATCGAAGATGACGGCTCCAACCCGCTTGGACCTGATCTGGCACCAGACAACGGTGACGATTTCGTTGATGGTGGCGCTGGCGACGATGTGATCTTTGGTGGTGATGACAATGACACCCTGCTTGGTGGTATTGGCGACGACCTTCTGGATGGTGGCATCGACGATGACACGCTCAGAGGTGGTGCAGGCAACGATACACTGATCGGCGGACAGGGCGATGATAGCCTTGAAGGCAACGAAGGTGATGATACGCTCGAAGGTGACATCGGTGACGATACACTGCGTGGCAACATCGGCTCTGACACAATCCATGGCGGCGCGGGCAACGATCTGCTCGATGGCGGCGCGGATAATGATGTCCTGAGTGGCGACGAGGGTGACGATACACTCCTTGGTGCCTTGGGCGATGATACGCTGGATGGTGGTGTCGGTGATGACAGCCTTGACGGTGGTGCCGGTGATGACACGCTTGAAGGTGGCGAGGGTGACGATACTCTGCGCGGCGCGACAGGCGACGATTCACTGCACGGTGGTGAGGGCGATGATCTTCTCGACGGTGGTCAGGGCGACGATGTTCTGAGCGGCGATGAGGGTGATGACACGCTTGAGGGCGCACTGGGTGACGATACGCTTGAGGGTGGTGAAGGCGACGACGTGCTCCTTGGCGGCTCTGGCGATGATCTTCTCCTAGGGAATGCCGGAAATGACACCATGACAGGTGGCAATGACCGCGATATCTTCCGCGATGTGAATGCTGGCGATATTGTTGATGGCTCTGAGGGCGGGGACGACTTCGACTGCTTGGAACTTGCAGGTTCCGCACCAGAGGGTGGTCGCTTCGAAGTGACATACGATCCAGACAACGGTGAAAACGGTGTTGTCGACTATTTCAACGAAGATGGGTCTGACGCAGGTCAGCTGGTCTTTACAAACATTGAGAAAGTCGTCGTTTGTTTCACACCGGGTACAATGATCGCCACACCGAAAGGTGAGCGTAAGGTTGAAGGGCTGAAAGTCGGAGATCGCATCATCACCCGCGACAACGGGATGCAGGAAATCCGCTGGATCGGTCATCGTCCGATGTCCGGAGAAGAGTTGGTCGCAAACGAGCATCTGCGCCCGATCCTGATCCAGCAGGGTGCTTTGGGTAACGGTTTGCCCGAGCGTGACATGATGGTATCGCCTCAGCACCGTGTGCTGATCGCCAACGACAAAACGGCCCTCTATTTTGAGGAGCGTGAAGTCTTGGTCGCAGCGAAGCACCTGACGGATATGGAAGGTATCGACCAAGTTGACGTGTCGCACACCACCTATATCCACATTATGTTCGACCAGCATGAGGTGATCTTGTCAGACGGTACTTGGACCGAAAGCTTCCAACCGGGTGATAACTCCTTGGCCGGTGTGGGTGACGCAGCACGTGACGAAATTCTGGAACTCTTCCCGGAACTCGCCACACGCGAAGGGATCGACGCATATGCCGCCGCCCGTAAGTCGCTCAAGAAGCACGAAGCCAAGCTGATCACCAAGAAAAGCTGACTTTTCCAAACAGAATTCCCTAAGGCGGGCCCGTAAGGGGGCCGCCTTGGGGTCCACGTGTATGCAGCATCATTTGGGGCTAGTGATCCTGAGTGAGTGAGAGCGGAGTCGTAATCGGCTCCGCTTTTCATCGTTTGGCAATATTGTTTCGAGAGTGGGGTCAATCACCGCAGAAAGGGCAAATTGTTCTTAAGATGCTGGAAATTAACACAAAATTAACAAATTTATAGGTTGCGCGGTTGACTTGTGTTAGACTGGAGGAATTAGGACGATATTTGGTCCGTTCGTTCAATTTAATTGAAGGATTATATTCATGGCTGATATTATTGGAACGCCACGAGACGATAGCCTTGCTGGTACTGATGAAAACGACTTAATCACAACTGGCCAGGGCAATGATACGCTTGCCGGGCGGTCTGGCGATGACGAACTGCGCGCCGAAGAAGGTAATGACTTTCTCTTCGGCGAAGATGGCAATGATACATTGCTTGGCGGTGACGGTATCGACGATCTATTTGGCGGCGCGGGCGATGACTATATTGATGGCGGCACTGGCAACGACCTGATCTCGGGGGGAAAAGGTTCGGATACGCTTATTGGCGGTTTGGGAAAAGATATCTTCTATGATCTGAACCCTGGTGACATCGTCACGGGAGGCGAACACGGCAATGTCGATTATGACAGTTTAAACCTCACGAAGTCTGCAAACGGCGGTAAGCTTAAAGTTGTTGTTGATGAGGATAATCCCGAGAACGGCACAGTCTATTATACTGACGCCGATGGGAAAGATGTCGGCAAAATCGTTTTCTCCGAAATTGAACAGATTATCCCGTGCTTTACGCCAGGAACGCGCATTGCTACGCCACGTGGCGAAGTCGCTGTGGAAACGCTTGCGGTTGGGGACCGCGTCGTGACGCGCGACAACGGGCTGCAGGTCATTCGTTGGATTGGACGCCGCGATCTTACGGCGGCGGACTTGTTGATGAACCAGCATATGTCTCCTGTCTGCATCTGCAAAGGCGGTCTTGGCAACGACTTGCCAGAACGCGATATGATGGTATCGCCAAACCATCGCATGCTTGTCGCGAGTGAAAAAACCGTTCTTTATTTCGAAGAGAGCGAAGTTTTGGTCGCGGCCAAGCATCTTACGGGGCTACCGGGAGTTGCGGTCGCCAGAGTGCAAGAGTTGACCTATATCCACCTCATGTTTGATCATCACGAAGTGATCCTGTCCGATGGCACATGGAGCGAGAGTTTTCAGCCGGGTCTGCAATCCTTAGCTGGAGTGGGCAATGCGCAACGCACGGAGTTGTTCGAGCTTTTTCCAGAGCTTGCGACGATGGAAGGGGTGACACGCTATGCCTCTGCTCGGCGGAGTATCAAGGCGCATGAGGCGGCCCTGTTGGTCAAGTAGACTGCTGCGCCTCGCGCCAGGCGTCCCACGCTTCGGGCGTATCGAGATCTGTGCGTGCATGGGCATCGGGCAGGGGGATGAGAAGCGTTCGGCTGCGGTACTTCTCGATCATGGGTTTTGCGCCCTTATCCCCCTCTAACGCCATAAGTTCGGAAAAAAGAGATGCGTGAAATACTGTTGGATGGCCAGCGGCGCCATCATAAGTTGTTGCGCGCCAGATGAGAGTTTCACTTTTGAGATCAACCGCCTGCATGATTGTGTTGAGATCGTCTGTTGTCAAATCAGGCATATCCGCAAGCATAACCATTACTGCAACGCATCCCGCAGGCAGGGCACCAAGCCCAGCACGTAAGCTGGCACTCAGGCCGAGAGCTGCATCCGTTACAGGGACCTTAAGTACATCCAGACCCTTGAGCGCGGTGTAACGGGGATGTGTGGCTGGGGGCAGGGTGACGACGATAGCTTCTCCTGTAGCCTGCGCCCGAAGCACGGTGCGCCGCAAGAGCGGCATGCCGTCTACATCCTCCATCAGTTTGTCACGCCCACGCATGCGCGTTGAGCTACCTGCTGCAAGGATGAGGACGCAGATCATATTATCCGCGCATCCGTGCGCCATCTGAATCAAAGAGCGGTTTAGTGATCAGACGGGCAGGGCGCATCTGGCCGAGGATTTCGATATCCACAGCCAGCCCTTCGGTTGCTTGGGGAACAGGCACAAACCCTTGCGCGATAGATTTGCCTGCATAATGCGAATATCCACCAGAGGTACAAAAGCCGATAACGCTATCCTCATGCCAGATCGGCTCATAACCCTGCACATCGGCATCCGTTGCGTCCACCTCAAACGCCACCAATTTGCGCATAGGTCCAGTGCTGCGTTCCTGCTCTGCCGCGGCGCGGCCAATAAAGTCGGTGTTCTTTTTGAAGCTGATGAAACGGTCCATCCCCGTCTCGGCGGCAGTATAGTCTGGCCCGAACTCAAGCAGCCAAGCGCCAAAGAACTTGTCCAGCCGCAGGGACATCATGGCGCGCATACCAAAAGGTGTTATGCTGTGGGGCTGGCCTGCTGACCAAAGCGTGTTCCACAACTGACGTTGGCCCATGGCATCGCAATAGATCTCGTAGCCCAGATCGCCTGTGTAACTCACGCGCTGCACTAGACAATTTGTCATGCCGACGGTCATCTCGGCCACGTCGAGGAACTTCATCGCACTTACATCGCTCAGCGTGCAAGCCTGTAGGACTTCTCGCGCTTTTGGCCCTGCGATTTGGAAGCCCGTGCGGCGGTCCGAGATATTCTCGACCGTGACGCCTTCCATCATGTTCTGATCAAACCAACGGCTGTGAAAGGCTTGTGCACCATAGGAAGCAGTGAGCTGAAACAGCTCTTCGCCAAGACAGGAAATGGTAAAATCCCCGATCAGACGCCCTCTGGGCGACAGCATCGGTGTCAGCGAGATACGTCCAAGATTTGGAACACGCCCCGCCATGACCTTGTCGAGCCAAGCCCGCGCATTTTGCCCTTTCACCAGATATTTGCCAAAGTTCTGCACCTCGTTGATGCCCACAGCCTCACGCACGGCGCGCACTTCTCGGCCTGTGGCGTCAAAGGCGTCAGAGCGGCGGAAGGAGGGAGTCTCATATGTCGGCTCATCGCCCTGCGCAAAATAGTTGGGCACTTCCAGCCCGAATTGCTGGCCCCAGACCGCGCCCATGCTGCTGAAGATATCGTACATCGGCGTGGTCTGCTGGGGCCGCGCAGCGGGGAGTTCTTCGTTGGGGTAGGAGACAGAGAAACGTTTTTGATAGTTCTCGATCACTTTCGGCAGGGTATAGCCGGGGCTGATCCATTTGCCAAAACGCGCCACATCCATGGCAAAGACATCGCGCTCGGGCTCGCCCTCGATCATCCATTGGGCAAGGGTGAGGCCAACGCCGCCTCCTTGGGAAAAGCCTGCCATGACACCGCATGCGGACCAGTAGTTGCGCAGACCCGGCACGGGACCAACGAGCGGGTTGCCATCGGGGGCAAAGGTAAACGGCCCGTGGATCACGTTCTTGACGCCTGCCTTCTCCAGATCGGGAAAGCGGCGATAGGCAAAGTTGATACTCTCCTCGATTTTGTCGAAGTCATCGGCCAACAGATCCTGACCAAAGCTCCAAGGCGTGCCGCCCACCGCCCACGGACGGCAGGTCTGCTCGTAAAAACCAATACACAGGCCCATGCCTTCTTGACGCAGGTAGCTTTCGCCAGCGGGGTCCATCACATGGGGATGTTCGCGGCCTTCGGCCATCATCTCCTTGATCATCGGGACTTCTTCTGTGACCAGATATTGATGCTCCATGGGATGGAGCGGCAGATAAACACCCGCCATCGCCCCAACCTCGCGTGCCCAGAGGCCGCCAGAGTTCACCAGATGCTCGGCGTGAATTGTGCCTTTGTCGGTGACCACATCCCATGTGCCGTCGGGCCGCTGGTTGGTCTCCTTGACCATTGTATGCGTCTCAATCGTCGCACCGCCCATCTTGGCAGCACGCGCATAGGCATGGGTGGTACCCGAAGGATCGAGGTGCCCATCCAGCGGATCATAAAGTCCGCCAATAATTCCGTCGAGGTTGGTGACAGGGGCAATTTTGGCGATCTCCTCAGGCCCAACGATCTCGGTCTCCAGTCCCATAAAGCGGTGCTTGGCCCGCTCTGCCAACAGCATATCGAAACGCTCCTGATTGTCTGCCAGTGTGACACCGCCCACGTGGTGCAATCCGCAGGACATCCCCGTGATTTCTTCCAACTCTTTATAAAGCTTGATGGTATAGCCCTGAAGGGCAGCCATGTTTGTATCACCGTTAAGCGTGTGAAACCCGCCCGCCGCATGCCAGGTTGAGCCGGAGGTCAGTTCGGAGCGTTCCAACAGCATTACATCGGACCAGCCGAGCTTTGTAAGGTGGTAGAGGACAGAGGCGCCGACAACGCCGCCGCCGATAATGGCGACACGGGTGGTGGTTTTCATGGGTGATAACTCCAGACTGGTTGGGTCCACAGAATGTCATCACCGCAGCAAGGGCAAGTGTTTTTGCGACAGAATTTGTCGGATATCATCCACACGGAAATGCGATTATCCCTGTTGGACAGGAATAATCCCGTGCTACCTAGGTAGCTATGGAAAGAATAAAATTTATCCCTGTCCGACTCTTGCGGGTCATTGATCAATACACCCGCAAGCTTTGGGTGCGGGTCGTCCTCATGGGGCTTATGTCCATTGTTGCGTTAGGTCTGACCCAGTTGCTTGATCCGTTGCTCCCTGACAAGATTGCGACGTTCTTTAGTGTCTCGTCGGCGGACCGTTTACTCAATATCATTGCAAACGCGATGCTTGCGGTGACAACGTTTTCGATCACCAGCATGGTATCGGTGCACCGCGCCACATCCCAGCAATGGTCGCCGCGCGTGCATCGTCTTTTGCTTGAGGATCGCACAACACAAAATACACTTGCGGTGTTTATCGGTGCCTATGTATATGCGCTGATCGCTATTATTCTCAGGGAATTGGGCGTCTATGCCGAGGATCGCGCGACCGTCCTCTTTGTGACCACCGTGGGTGTGCTCGCTGTGATTGTGGTCTATCTGATAAGGTGGGTTCTGCACCTTCAGACTTTTGGCAGTTTGACCCAAACATCAGAGCATGTGGAAGGCACCACGCGCAGCAGCTTTGTGGAGCGCTTGCGCAATCCATGTCTGGGTGCAAATGCGCTTACCGATGCAGTTCCCGACGACGCACGGGTCATCAGGGCGCAGAAAACCGGCTATATCAACCAGATCTTTCCTGAAGCGCTCAATGACGCGGCGAAATCACTTGGGCAGGATGTGTATTTGACGGCCAACATCGGCGACTTCATATTCCTCAATGAACCATTGGCAAAGGTCGTGGATAGCGGGAATGCAGAGGGCGAAAAGGACTACGATGAGATTGAGGATGCGCTCGAGGCTTGTGTCGTAATCGGAATTGAGCGTAGTTTTGATCAGGATCCGCGCTTTGGCCTTATCGCGATGGGTGAGATCGCCTCCAAAGCACTATCACCGGGCATCAACGATCCGGGTACGGCGATTGACATGATCAATCGCGTCGGCCGCGTTCTGGCTTATTACGAAGACGAGACGCAAAAGGACCGCGACGAGCCTTTGGAGCGGTTGTGGGTTGAACCCCTTGATCCTGTTGACCTGATTGAAGACGGTTTTGGCGCACTTTCGCGGGACGGCGCCGCTCTTTTCGAAGTACAGCACAGACTACAAAAAGTGCTGAAGGCGTTGCAAAACCATCCCGACGCGCAACTCGCCGATGCGGCGGGAAAAGCCGCAAATACAATGCTGGCCCGTGCCCAGAGCGCAATGACATTCGAGGGTGATCAAAACCGTTTGAAAGATGCATTTCCGCAAGAGAACTGAGACGGGATTAAATCGCCGTTGGCTTGCCTGCGACAGAATATGTCGCGCGATGGCTATCCGCAGGGGGGATGGGCCGTCAGGGTAAGGTGAACCCAATACGATCAGGACCCTGCACCATGCGCACCCATGCCCAAGCTGTCATCATCGGAGGCGGCGTTATCGGCTGCTCCATTCTCTATCACTTGACCAAGCTGGGGTGGACGGATGTTGTCTTGCTTGAGCGGGACGAGTTGACGTCAGGCTCCACCTGGCATGCAGCGGCGAATATCCACGGTCTGCATGACAACAACAATATCACGCGCATACAGAATTACACGATGGACCTGTATAACGCATTGGAAGCGGAGACAGGGCAGAGTTGTGGTGTGTTTCAACCCGGCTCGCTTTATCTGGCGCAGACAGAAGCGCGGGAACATCAATTGCGCCTGCAAGCAGCCAAGGCAAAGTACTATGGATTGCCCTTTCGCGAGGTAGACCGCGCCGAGGCCGAGGCACTTCACCCGCTGGTCAACTACGACGGCATCCGCTGTATCATGTTCGAGGAAAACGGTGGTAATGTGGACCCTTCTGGCGTGACCAATGCCTACGCTGCCGGAGCGCGTCAGAACGGAGCGGAGATCATCCGCTTTTGCCCTGTCACAGGGACAGAGCAACAGTCTGATGGCACTTGGATCGTCCGCACACAAAAGGGCGACATCAAAACCCAATGGGTTGTGAATGCCGCAGGCCTTTGGGGACGTGAAGTGGCCGCACTCGCTGGAATCACCCTACCGCTGCAACCGACCGAACATCAGTATTTTGTGACCGAGAGCATTGCCGAGATTGAAGGGCTGG
This sequence comes from uncultured Sulfitobacter sp., assembly GCF_947499945.1. Lineage (GTDB taxonomy): Bacteria > Pseudomonadota > Alphaproteobacteria > Rhodobacterales > Rhodobacteraceae > Sulfitobacter. Next base: position 12,099 of record NZ_CANMQD010000004.1, read on the forward strand.
ACCGCCGATTGCCCTCCGTTGCTGACCGCGATGGGGAGTATTACCTCCGCCAAGAAGGCAAGGGATTGCTTGTGGGCGCTTATGAAAAAGACCTGCGGTTCTGGGCTGAAGAAGGCACGCCGCAAGGCTTCGGACATGAGCTGTTTGCTGACGATCTGGAGCGGATTGAAGAGAACATGATGCGTGCGATTGACCGTGTCCCTGCCGTGGGTTCGGCAGGGATCAAGCGGGTCATCAACGGGCCGATGATCTGGTCACCCGACAGCAATGTATTGTTCGGGCCTGTGCCAGAGTTGAGCAACTACTTCTGCTGTAACGGCATCATCCCCGGATTTTCGCAATCGGGCGGCATGGGCCTGCTTGCAGCCGACTGGATCGTTACGGGCGAGAGCCGCTATGACATGTTCGCATGGGACGTGGCACGGTTCGGAGACTGGGCGGATAAAGCCTTCACCAAGGCGCGAGTGGGCGACCAATATGCCAACCGTTTCAAAATCCACTTCCCTCATGAAGAGCGCAGCGCGGGTCGTCCGGCGCGTGTACGCCCGATTTATGAAACACAACGCGAGATGGGTGCTGTCTTTGGCCTTAACTACGGTTGGGAGCATCCGCTCTACTACGGGACCGAAATGGGTGCCGAGGACCAGACACATGGTTTCACCCGCCAGCCTTGGTGGAACGTGGTGGGAGCAGAATGTAGGATGCTGCGCGAGTACGCTGGCATCATCGATATCTCGAATTTTGCCAAATATACCTGCAAAGGGGCAGGGGCGGAGGAGTGGCTCAATGCAGTCTTCGCAAACAACATGCCGCGCGAGGTCGGACGCTCTTGCCTGACACCTTTGATCGGCAAGCGCGGAGGGATTGCAGGCGATTTCACCGTGACGCGTTTGGCCGAGGACGAATTCTGGATCATCGGGTCGGGTATGGCCGAGCGCTATCACAAGCGGTTCTTTAAAGAAGTGCCGCTGCCCGAAGGAACCACATTCGAGAGCCGCACTGACACGATGTGCGGGTTCAACGTGGCAGGACCAAAGTCGCGCGAGATGTTGCAGCGTCTGACCAATACTTCGCTTGCCACATCCGATTTTCCCTTCATGCGCTCTAAATGGATTGAGTTAGGCGGCGTGCATTGCTTGGCGTTGCGGGTGTCCTTTACCGGCGACCTCGGGTGGGAATTACACTGTGCACAAGAAGACCAAACCGCCCTCTATGCTGCCCTTATCGTCGCAGGGCACGACGTAGGCGCAGGCCCCGTGGGAAGCCGCGCGTTGATGTCACTACGGATTGAAAAGGGATATGGCTCTTGGGGACGCGAATACAGCCCTGAATATTATCCACAAGAAGTGGGCCTTGCGCGTCTGTGCAAGCTCGACAAACCGTTCCTCAACCGTGAGACGGTCACCGAAACGATGGCTGCTGCCGCGCGCGAGGAACTGGTGTTGCTGTCACTCGATAGCAAGCAGACAGAGGCGTCAAATGCAGATGCCACAGGCGGTGAGCCGATTTTCAAGGATGGCGTGGGCATCGGGCGCGTCACGTCAGGCGCTTATGGCTATTCGGTGGGCCTGTCGCTTGCCCTCGGCTTTGTCAAAGGGGTGTCTGCGGGAGATGTGGTTGATGTCATGGTTTTGGGTGTAGCGCATAAAGCAACGGTACTTGCCGAGCCACCCTTTGATCCGAAAGGCCTGCGGCTGCGAGCGTAAAAATGGGGGCTCTGCCACCCCCCTGCTTCTTGAAGCGCTGGGGGGCCAGCAGTTTATTTTGCAGAATAAAGCAGGCTTGCGCGCTAAAGCGGACGCATCTTGAATTTTGTGATGCGGTTGCCTTCGCGGGCGAGAACCTCAAACCGGAAGCCATGGAACAAAAACACCTGACCGCGCGTCGGGATCATTTGCGCCTCGTGGATGACCAAACCTGCGACGGTGTTGGCCTCATCATCGGGTAGGTTCCAGTCATTTGCGCGGTTGAGATCGCGGATCGTCATGGCACCGTCCACAAGGTACTGGCCTTCTGCATCAGTTTTCACCGTGTGATCGGCCAGTGGGTCAAACTCATCTGTGATTTCGCCGACGATTTCCTCAAGAATATCCTCTAGAGTGATCAAGCCTTGCAGTGAGCCGTATTCATCCACCACCAAAGCAAAATGGGTGCGGCGGTGGAGGAATTGCCGCATCTGTTCATCAAGTGTGGAGGTTTCAGGCACAAAATAAGGTTCCATCGCCACATCAGCGATATCAAAGTCCTTAAAGGCAGCTGCGCCGTCCTTGGTGCCTGCGATGAGTTTATACATTGCGCGCAGCAGGTCTTTTGCGTGGATCACACCGATGATATTTTCAGGATCGTCACGGTAAATCGGCAAGCGGGTGTGATTGGAGCGTAAACACTGCTCAAGGATATCGGCGGGCGCGTCAGCGGCATCAATCATCTCGATGCCGGAGCGGTGGAGCATGATTTCTTCGACGACGCGCTCACGTAGATCAAGCGCACCAAGGATGCGGTCTCGGTCTTCTTTCTCAACGACCCCTTCGGAGTGGCCCAGTTGCAGCGCACCTGCAATCTCTTCACGTACAGCAAGGATGTTGCTGTCGGGATCAACGGCCACGCCCAGAAGGCGCAGCATGCCACGCACCAAAAGGCGTACAACGCTCACCACAGGGGAGAAGACCAGAACGACAATGCTGATCGGGCCAGAGACAAGGGCCGCCGCACGTTCGGCATTGGTGATGGCATAGGTCTTTGGTAGGACTTCGGCAAAGATCAGCACCAACAGCGTCATCACCAGTGTTGCAAGCGCGACACCGCTTTCGCCAAAGAGGCGCGTAAAGAGTGCTGTGGCCAAGGACGCTGCGAGAATGTTTACCAGATTGTTGCCCAGCAGAACCGAACCGATCAGCCGCTCGTTATCTTCGGTGATTTTCAGCGCACGCTCCGCCCCGATTGAGCCTTTGTCCGCTTGAGTCCGTAATTTGCCGCGAGAGGCGGCCGTCAGCGCAGTTTCTGATCCGGAAAAGCACCCTGATAAGACAAGCAGAAATAAAATTGTACCCACTGAGATCCAGAAGGCACCATCTATAGTCACCAGGCTCATGTCCATGTAGAAAAACCTTTCAGGGTTGTTGGCATTGTTATGGGGGCAGGCCCCGCTGCATTCAAGGAGGCGCGCACATGAAACACAGGGATTTGGGTGTGTTGGACGGCGAAGTGGTGCTGTTTGGAGGTGCATACAGCAATATTCAGGCAGTGCGTGCGCTGTTTGCCATAACTGCCCAGCGCGGCGTGGCAGCGAACCACGTGATTTGTACCGGCGACGTCGTCGCTTACTGCGGTGCGCCAATTGCTACTGTGACTGCGATACGAACCTCGGACTGTGTTGTTTTGGCTGGTAATTGTGAGGTGCAACTCGCGCAGGGTGCCGATGATTGCGGGTGCGGGTTTGAGGATGGAACAACTTGCGATCGGTTAAGCGTTGCATGGTACAATTTTGCGCAAAGCCAGTTAACGCGTGACGCAAAGGCGTGGATGGGCACGCTGCCCGATGTTCTAAGCTTCACACATCTTGGCAAACGGTACGGCGTGCTGCATGGCGGGGCTAGTGATGTGGCGCGGTTCATCTGGGAAGCAGATGCTGCGGAGATATTTGACGCCGAATGGGAAGCATTGGAAGCGTTTACAGGGCCGTTAGATGCAGTGATTGCGGGCCATTCGGGTCTGCCATTCGTGCGCGAGACAGCGCGGGGCCGTTGGATCAACGCAGGTGTGATCGGTATGCCGCCCCATGACGGAACGCCGGATACCCGCTTTGCAATGCTGAGTGGTGGTGAGGTGCGTATCGAGCGATTGATATATGATGCTTCTGGGGCAGTGGCCGATATGCAGAATGCTCGCCTGCCGCCGCAGTATGCAGATGCTTTGCTGAGTGGTTACTGGCCGTCAGAAGATGTTTTGCCCGAAGCTTTGCGTGTGGCTGTCTCCGATAGAGGATGATGATCGAGGACCAGCTCGGACAGGCGCGCCTCCAGAACATGTGTGTAAATCTCGGTTGTTGCCACATCAGCATGGCCGAGCATCGTCTGGATCGCCCGCAGATCAGCGCCACCTGCCAACAAGTGCGTGGCAAAAGCGTGCCGCAGCGTGTGTGGCGTGACTTTTGCCGGATCAACTCCTGCCGCCACGGCAATATCCTTGATCAAGTTGTAAAACCAATGGCGTGTCAGATGCCCTTCTTTACCTCGAGAGGGAAAGAGGAATTTCGAAGCGGGTTTCTTTAGTGCTGCATTCTCTGCCTCACGCTCGTCGCGCATCTTGATCCAGAGAGCCAGCGCGTCGCGTGCGTCAGGCGAAAGCGGCACCATACGCTCTTTGCCCCCTTTACCGAGAATAAGCAGCAGCCTTGGATCGCCGCGTGTGGCGCTTACCGGCAGACCCACAAGTTCGCTCACCCGCATCCCCGTGGCATAAAGCAGCTCCATCAGGCAAGTGTTGCGCACACGGTCTGTGTCATTGCGCCCCAAACTGCGCGCAGCTGACAGCAATCGGTCCACTTCTTCCACGGATAGAATTTTTGGCAGGCGCTTGTCTTGACCCGGACCGCTAATTTGGATTGCGGGGTTGTCGCTGCGCAGCCCTTCTTCAAAGGCAAAGCGATATAGCTGTTTCACCGCCGATAGACGGCGTGCGCGGGTGGACTTTGCCAGTCCTTGAGCGTCGCAATAGACAAGATAACTCTCTACATCGGCGCGGGACACGGCCTCGAACCCAAGGTTTCTATGCGCCAGCCAAGCGTCAAAATCCTTGAGATCGCGCCCATAGGCCAGCAACGTATTGGTGGCAGCCCCCAACTCAGCGGCCTGCGCCTCCAAAAACATGGAAATCCAACCCGAAGGGGCGCGACTACTCACCAGGATCGCTCCAGCAGCAGAATTTGCAACGCGGCACGTCGGGCGGTGTCTTCGAGCCCCAAGGCACGCAAGGTGCCTAGTGCTTCGCGCAACGCACGAGAGTCGCCGCGTGCGCCATCGCGCAGGGAGTCGAGCGTCGCAATCAACGCTTCACCCAACCGCCCGTTCTGGGCCATCTCAATCCACGCGTCGCGTGCAACAGGCGCGGTGAAACTGTCAAAGATTGCCCGTGGCAGAGGAGTGGTAGGTGCAGCTCCTGCGGCCTCGCCTGATGCAACAGCGCGGATCAGTGCGGTCATATCGCCAAGCGTAATCGCATCTGACATTTGGACAGCTACAGTTTCATATTCAGGCGATAACAATCCGATACGTGCCTGAAGCGCTGCTGCACGGCCCGTTAACTCAATGGCTCCAAGGCGCTCCTGAAAAGTAGTGGCAAAGCTGACTTCCAATTCTGCCTCTTGCATTTGCTCCCAAACCACAGCCAAAGCGGTTGCAATGGCCATGGCCTTGCCGGTCTCCAGCGCATCGTCAAACTGCTGCACGGCACGCACACGGTCCCAGATGCCGCCCGATGCAGCGGCCTTTCTGTCGGTATACAGGCCCAAGAGGCGGTTCTCTGGCAATGCCCCAGCGCGGGTCAGCCGCTCCGCTGCTTCAAGCTGGGATTTCCAACCGGATATGTCGCGCAGATCGGCAAACGCATAGGTGCGCGGCAAGGGGCCAGTGGGCAGCGGCTCACCGATACTCTCGAACAATCGGAACGTGAGCGGGCTCATCTGCGCGGGGGCCGGAGCGGGCAGAGGGGGCGCATCTTCAAACACATCGGGGTTCAAAAAACGGTCAAGCACGTCCAACGTCGGGCGCGGCAATAAAGCCAGCGCCTTGGCCGAACCAAGTGTCAGCGCCGCATTTTCCCAATCGCCCGCACGGGCGTCGCAAAATATCTTTATGCCTGTGTCGCTTGTCAGATGCGCAGCGCGTGATAGCACACCGCACGCACTATCTTCGGTGCCGACCAGAAGGCTCAGTTGCATCCACAGATCAAACAGCGCTGGCGATGTTGGACCGCCTGCCTGCTCAACCAAGGCGAGGGCAGGATCGATTGCCCCAAGCTTCATCAGTTTCTCGACACGCACTTTCGTCAGCATGTCCTGCGCGGTGGGTCCGCCTTGCGGTGCCGTGGCTTCAGCCAGCAGGACGGTAAACAAGAGCGCGTTAGCGGCGGGCAGGTCCAGATCGGGCAGAGTGCTGATTCTATGGCTAACCGCGCTTATGTCACTGGAGGACCAGATATCCGCTTGCATGCCTGTCATAGTTGGCGGCGCCAACCCGATCACAGGCGGCGCACCCGCATCAAGAGGGCGTGTTGTGACCTCTGGGGCGGTGCCGCTCTCGGTGACGGCAGGCTCCTTGATCGCTTTCGGCTTCACTGGCTTGCGCTGGATTGGCGCACGGGGCAGCTGCGTTTGTGTTGAGGGGTTGTCGAGCCAGTCAATCACAGACAATGGTGCCCTTGTTTCGGCTGCCACGCCCTGTGCCATTGGCAATAACAAGCCAAGGCTGATGCAGCGGACCAATGGCCAAAAGGGCGTCTGCATCGCCTTACTGACCTTCAAGCGTGACGGGCAATCGGACCTCTTGCGGGGTGGGGGCGAAGTTCAGCCCCAACTCTGGTCCCACATAGGCATAGCCTACAAGTCCGATAAATCCGAGAATCGCAAGGATAAACAGAAGCTTGAAGAGTTTGCCTAACATGAAATTTTGCCCGATCTGCTATTATTTTCCCAAACTATATATGGCCTTTTCAGTAAGATCACGTCATTCAGATACAAATGAGTGAAAATGATACATCCACGGCTGACATCCGCCGACGAGACGTCCACTACCGCCTTAAAAAGACGGTTGCTTTGGTGGGAATGATGGGTGCTGGCAAAACGGCAGTTGGCCGTGCGGTAGCGCTCAAGCTGGATGTACCGTTTCTCGACAGCGACGCTGAGATCGAAGCTGCGGCGAATCTGTCGGTGCCAGAGATTTTCCAGCGCGACGGGGAAGTCTTCTTTCGCAAGCGCGAGACCGAAGTGATCCAACGTTTGCTTGAAACCCAAAACGGGATTTTGTCGACGGGGGGCGGCGCTTATCTGGCGCAGGTGAACCGCGAAAATATTAGCAGGGCGGGCGTGGCCTTGTGGCTTGATGCCTCCCTTGATCTGTTATGGAGCCGTGTGAAACATAAAGACACGCGGCCCTTGCTGCGCACTGTCGATCCGCGTGCAACTTTGGGTGAGATATTTGCCGCACGCACGCCCGTCTACCGTTTGGCAGAGTTGCATGTCGCCTGTGCGCCTGACCTGTCGATCGACGCCATGGCGGAACGTGTGATCGAGACGCTGCTGACGCGGCCTGATGTGATGGAAGTTGTGAAATGAACGAGCGTGTGCATGTGGCCCTGCCGGGTCGTGCCTATGATGTGGAAATCGGTCCGGGTTTGTTGGGGCAAACGGGAGCGTTTATCGCACCGCTGCTCAAGCGCCCCCGCGTTGTTGTGATCAGCGACGAGACTGTCGCGGGCCTGCATCTTGAGACATTGCGCGACGGGCTGTCCGCCGCCGCGATCAGCATGGAAAGTTTGATCTTGCCTGCGGGTGAAGGCACAAAATGTTGGTCAGAGTTGATGCGCTGTGTTGAATGGCTGCTCGACCAAGAGGTTGAGCGCGGTGATGTCGTGGTCGCTTTTGGCGGTGGTGTGATCGGTGATCTGGTAGGCTTTGCCGCCGCGATCTTGCGGCGCGGTGTGCGCTTTGTGCAAATCCCCACGTCGCTTTTGGCGCAGGTCGACAGCTCGGTAGGTGGCAAGACCGGCATCAACACGCATCACGGAAAGAACCTTGTCGGCGCGTTTCACCAGCCGTCCTTGGTGCTGGCCGATACGGCGGTCCTTGGAACGCTCAAGCCGCGCGATTTCCTCGCGGGTTATGGTGAAGTTGTGAAATACGGCCTGCTGGGCGATGCGGATTTCTTTGACTGGCTGGAGCAGAACGGCCCCGATCTTGCCGATGGCAATGGGGTTGCGCGGGTTGAAGCGGTACGCCGCTCCGTCCAAATGAAAGCCGACATTGTCATGCGCGATGAGACCGAGCAGGGCGAGCGCGCGCTTTTGAACCTTGGCCACACCTTTGGCCACGCGTTAGAAGCCGCGACAGGCTATTCTGACCGGCTGCTGCACGGTGAAGGCGTGGCGATCGGCTGTGCGCTGGCATTTGAGCTGTCCGCGCGGATGGGTCTGTGCGCCCAAGAAGCGCCGAGCCGCGTGCGTGCGCATCTGCGCGACATGGGGATGAAGGTGGACCTATCTGACATCGAGGGCGATTTGCCTGATGCCAAGGCGCTGCTGGCCCTTATGGGGCAGGACAAAAAGGTTGTCGAAGGGCAACTGCGCTTCATCCTTGCCCGCAGCATTGGTGCGTCGTTTGTCACGGGCGATGTGGCCAAAGCGGATGTACTGGCGCTGCTTGACGATGCGCTCGCTCAGCGTTGAGTACGTTACTCTGGCGGGGTTAGGTCGATATTCCAGCGTTGGCAAAACCACACAAAGAACGGCACTTCAACGACTGCGGCGCTGAGCAGGGCAAAGGCCCACCAAGGTAAATCAAAGAAGAAAACCGAAAATGCGGTGCCTGTGCCGTAGTAGACCAATCCAACGGATAACAGGATGGCTGCCGTCACTCCCAGATCAAGAACCATCATGCGGTTGAGTGTCTTTGTCTGCATCCTCGGGTAGAGGGCCGTGTAGGCAAAGGCAATCATTGCCCCTGCAAACACGAATATCTTGATCTCTGGCGTCATTACAGTGTCTTAGAACGGAATTTCATCGTCCAGATCGCGTGAGCCGCCACCGCCGCCCCCTTGGGACTGACCGCCACCATAGCCACCGCCACCGCCGCCTTGCTGGTCGTAACCGCTGCCGCTGTCTTGTTGGTCATAGCCACCGCCACCACCACCGCCCATGTTGCCACCGCCGCCGCCATCGCCGCGTCCGCCGATCATGGTCATCACGCCGTCATAGCCCTGCAACACGATCTCGGTCGAATATTTGTCCTGACCCGACTGGTCCTGCCATTTGCGGGTTTGTAATTTACCCTCGATATAAACAGTCGAGCCTTTCTTCAGGTATTGCTCGGCGACGCGCACAAGACCTTCTTGGAAAATCGCGACAGAGTGCCATTCGGTCTTCTCGCGCCGCTCGCCGGTGTTTTTGTCTTTCCATGTCTCGGACGTAGCGATGCGCAGGTTGCACACTTTGCCACCATTCTGGAAACTGCGCACTTCGGGGTCGCGCCCCAGATTGCCGATAAGAATTACTTTGTTTACTGAGCCGGCCATGCTGCTCTCCCTCTTGGTGTCTGGTATCAACTGTTATCTGGTATCGGCCGAATCCCGCCAATCCGTATCGCGGCACTTATAACGTTATCGTGGGGCAGGGACACTGCGATTGTGGGGATAAGCGGTCAGATGCCACGAGATTTCGCATCAAGGTCTGGTCACAGCGGGTATCTTTGATATAGAGTTTGCGAAACACGATCTTGAGGGTGTGGAACAATATGCGCATAGCAGTAGCAGCAATGATTGCGGGAGCCATCAGCCTCGGTGCACCAGTGAGTGCGGACATCTTCTCCTCCAAGAGCCGTAGCAAGCTTTTCGCTACTCAGAAAAAGCTGCTCGATAACCGCGCGTCCAAGCAATATCACAGCTCTGCCCGCCTCCAGCCGCCCAAAGTTATTACGCCAACAAAATGGGATGACGGCACGAATACGGAGAAGGTTAAGAAATATCGGGGCCGCTACAAAGGGCCGTTTCTGGCCATGGCGCGTGCCGCCGCCGATAAACATGGTATCCCGCAGGACTTGTTCCTGCGCCTTGTGAATCAAGAAAGCCGTTTTAATCAGAACGCAGTCTCTCATGCAGGGGCCATCGGGCTCGCCCAGTTGATGCCGGGCACCGCCAAGGATCTGCGCGTGGACCCTACGGTACCACATGAAAACCTTGATGGTGGCGCGCGCTATCTCAAGATGCAGTATAAAGAGTTCGGATCGTGGCGTCTGGCGCTCGCGGCTTATAATGCGGGTCCGGGTGCGGTGAAGAAATACGGTGGGATTCCCCCGTTCCGCGAGACAAAGAGCTATGTCCGCATCATTGCGGGAAAAGGTTGAACAAGTTTACGCTAGACTGACCTAACGTCAGCTTTGCCGTTCAAACATACAGCCACTGTATGGTTCTTATTGATATCAAACAATTTTCATAAACTTTGACTAGATTGCGACCCTCCCGCCTAATTCGAAGCGCCCTTTTGCCCAATTCTGGCCCCAATAACCAACGATAGGTTAACGGGTAACGAGTATGACGGAAGTGAGTACCATGAGCCAGGATATCTTCAATCAGCGGATCGCACGTATCAACAACCACTCCGGTGGACTTGGTAACATGACACGCACTGAAGGTGGCACTGCTACATCCATGTACAGCTCACCGTCTATGGTTGGTGAAACTCCCACGGCGCGCCGCAACGTCAAACCGATGTTGATGGGCGCCGTGTTGGGGATGATCGCAGGTACAATTGCTGCTGGGCTTGAAAACCCTGCGATGCCTTGGGGTCCGGGTTTCGAATATAACGAGATGATCGTGATGCCAACGCTTCTGGCGCTGTGTGCTGGTCCCGTTATGGCAATCGCAGCCGCAGCTATGCGCGCACGCTTCCCGTCGTTCTTCTTTTTCGCAGCGGCGTATTTTCCCTGCGTGATTGCAATGGCTTTGCTTGAGCTGCCACTGTTCTGATCAAGACGAATGTTTTGCGAGTTCTGCGCGAATGTCCTGAAGGCGGCGGCGCTGTATACTATCCCCATCAAAGTTATCATCTGACAGCCACGCGGTGAATGCTGCACGGCAAAGCGGCCATTCCGATTTCAGGACCGAGAACCACGCCACATCACGCTGCCACCCTTTGACGACGGCAGCATTGCGCCATGTTCCCTCATGGGTGAACCCCAAATTTAGCGCTGCTTTGAAGGACTTTTCGTTCTGTGCCTGACAGCGCCACACCAGTCGCTCATATCTGTGGGTATCCATCCCCTCACACATCAGCAGAAATATCGCCTCACGGGCGGCGCGTGTCCCCTGTAGGGCGGGAGAGAACCAAATACTGCCGATCTCGAACGCGCCATCGGCCTGAGAGACATCGCAAATAGACAGCCATCCTTGCGCCGCGCCTCTGGATGTACGCACCGCCCAAAACGGTTGATCCTTGCGGGTTGATAGATCGGTGATCAATTTTTTCAGAGATTGCCGGACCTCGAATGGCCCGTACCGCAAATAGTCAAAGCTGTCAGGTGCTGCGTGGGTGGCATTCCATAGCTCATCAAAATGCACCTGCGTCAAAGGCTCCAGCGTGACGCTGCGCCCTTGGATCAGATGCTGTTTCGGGAACGCCCAATGGCTTTGCTCGATTCGTGTGCCTCCCACCGTTCTCTACCCTAATGCCGTGAAAACGGTGTGGCCGCTATTCCGCAGCCACATCGCCCATTTCAATCACCGGCTCCATGCCGTCAAACTCTGCTTGTGGCAGGTGGCATTTGATCTGGTGCTGACCTTCCAGCATCCGCACGGGCGGCACTTCGGTTTCGCACAGATTGCCGGCAACCTTTGACTTCCAGCCACAGCGGGTCTGGAACGGGCAGCCTGAAGGCGGGTTCATGGCTGAGGGGATGTCGCCCTCCAACACGATGTGCTTTTTCTTCACCTTGGTGTCCGCAATGGGCACAGCCGACAGCAGCGCCTCGGTATAGGGGTGATAAGGCGGGCTAAAGACCTGATCCGTGGTTCCAAGCTCGACCACATGGCCAAGATACATCACCATTACGCGGTCGCTGAGATAACGCACGATGCTGAGGTCGTGGGAGATGAACAGCAGTGTCGTTTTCTGCTCGCGCTGAATTTCCATGAGCAAGTCGGTCACTGCCGCCTGCACGGAGACATCAAGAGCGGATACAGGCTCGTCCGCGACCACAATCCGGGCATCTCCCGCAAAAGCACGTGCAATGCCCACACGTTGTTTTTGTCCACCGGACAGTTGGCGCGGCATCCGCGTCGCAAATTCACGCGGTAGTTTCACCAGATCAAGCAGTTCCAGCATGCGCTGCCAGCGGTCCTTCTCGGACTTGCCGATCTTGAAGATTTCCAAGGCCCGCACAATCTGTCGGCCCACGGTCATCGAGGGGTTGAGCGTGTCAAACGGGTTCTGGAATACCATCTGGATATCGGCCACGTTCTGGGTCGTGCGGTTCTCAATGGGCACGTCGCCGATGCCCTCACCGTCCAGCGTGATTGTCCCGTCCGTGGCTGTCTCCAACCCCATCAGCACTTTGGCAAAGGTGGATTTACCACAGCCGGACTCGCCCACAATCGCCAGTGTTTCGCTTTCTCGCGCCTCAAAACTTAAAGTCTCGTTAGCCTTCACCACTTTGGTATCGCCGCCACCAAACATCGCATTGGCCGCCACTTGATAATATTTCTTGAGATTGTCGATCCTGAGGACCACCTCACCAATCTCACCCTTCTTCTTGACCTCGGCCAGTTCCAGCGGTGCCTGCCAGTCGATCTCGTCGAACTTCACACAACGGGTCGCGTGGCGCTCGTTGCCCTGCACGTCCTGCATGGGGATATAGCCCTGATCACAGCGCCCCGCCTCGAAGTAATCGCAGCGCGGACCAAAGTTACAGCCCTTGGGCCGCTCATGGGGCAGGGGGAAGTTGCCGGGAATGGCAATCAGGGGGCGCGCGTTTTTATCCGCACCGGGCAGGGGGATAGAGCGGAACAGCGCCTGCGTATAGGGGTGCTGCATCTCGTCAAATACATCCTCGATGGAGCCGCGCTCGACCGCTTCGCCGGAATACATCACACAGATGCGGTCACAGGTCTCAAGGACCAGCCCGAGGTTGTGCGAGATAAACAGCATCGAGGTGCCGTATTTCTTGCCCAGATCCTTCACCAGCTCAACCACAGCCGCCTCAACCGTCACGTCCAGCGCCGTTGTTGGCTCATCCAGAATGAGCAAAGATGGTTCGCTCATCAGCGCCATCGCGATCACGATCCGCTGTTGCTGGCCGCCGGAAAGCTGGTGCGGATAGGCTTCTAGAATACGCTTGGGGTCGGGAAGTTTTACATCTGTAACCACCATCAATGCGCGGTCATAGGCTTCTTTTTCGGACATGCCTGCGTGGATCATCGGCACTTCCATCAACTGGCGTCCGATCTTCATCGCAGGGTTCAGAGACGCCATTGGCTCTTGGTAAATCATAGCTATCTCTGAGCCGCGGATGCTGCGCAATTCTGCGTCCGACATCTCGCCAAGGTCTTGGCCCTTAAACTTGATCGAGCCACCGACGATGCGCCCGTTCTTGCCCAAATCCTGCATCACGCCCAGCGCCACGGTGGACTTGCCACATCCGCTCTCACCCACAAGGCCCACGGCCTCACCGGGTTTGACGGATACAGAAAAATCCATCACCGCAGGAATTTCGCGCAGACGCGTAAAGAAGGAGATCGAAAGCTTGTCGATCTCGAGGATGGGGCCGTCATAATCGGTCTTAGGCATTTTCTAATTCTCCCAGATCCAAAATAAAGCACCTCTTGTGGCTTCATTTTGCAAAATAAACTGCGGGGAGTATCGGGGGCTGGCCCCCGATACTCCCCGCTCACTATCAGTCGCGCAGGCTTTCTTCGCGCAACCCATCCGCCAGCAGGTTCAGACCCAACACCAGCGTCAGCAGGGATACCGCAGGGGCAATCGCCGCGTGGGGATAGATCGACAGCAAACGCCTTCCCGCATTGATGGTGGTCCCCCAATCAGGGCTTTCCGAGGCCAGACCCAATCCGAAGAACCCAAGCGTTCCGAGCAGGATGGTTGTGTACCCGATGCGAAGGCAAAAATCGACAATCAGAGGCCCACGTGCGTTGGGTAGAATTTCCCAAAGCATGATGTACCATGGCCCTTCACCGCGCGTTTGTGCCGCCGCCACATAATCGCGCGTTTTAATATCAAGGGCGAGGCCCCGCACAATACGAAACACTGTCGGCGAATTCACAAAAACCACCGAGACAAATACCACCAAAATTTCCGATGGCATATCAATCCAATCAAGGAAATTTGGCAGGCCGGGCAGGGTATAGGCATCATTCTCCACGATGGCCCCGTCGTTTGAGATTAGTGCTGCATAGGCCCAGAACATCAACCCCAGCACGATGATTAACAGCGGTGTGCGCACGGTTGGCTGTGTGTAGAAACGCGAGTTGAGCAAAACGCAGGTGAAGACTATGGGAAAGAAGAAAAGCACCGCCGCCATATAGTTCGGCATGCCCGTTTCGATCATCTCAGGTGTCACCAGCAGGAAAAAGAGCAAGATCACCGGAAAGGCAAGGATTAGGTTGGCGAAGAAGGACAATACGGTATCAAGGCGACCGCTATAATATCCCGCAGGAAGGCCAAGCGTGATGCCCACCATAAAGGCAAAGAGCGTGGCCATCGGCGCGATCAGCACCACAAGCCATGCGCCATCAAACAGACGGCTGAACACATCACGCGCCAGATTGTCACCGCCTAACAGGAAGTACTGGTAGTCGCCGTCCTCGGCGCCTCTAAGCGGGGTTCCTGGTACTTTGTTCTTCATGCCAGAATACTGGCTGAGAGTGTCATGCGTGACGATCAGATCAAGGACCCCGCCAAAGAAGCCTGCGAAAACCCAAAACATCACAAGGCCAAAGCCGATCATGCCAACGGTGCTGTCAAATAACTTGCCATAAAGGCCCAGCTTGCGCTTGAAAGTGATTGAGAGCGCAAAGGTGAAGATGAGGGCGATCCACACGGGCAACAGCTGTTGTGCCATGCCCCCGATGATCCCTGCGGCTGTTCCCATAAAGATACCTGCCAGCACATAGATAACCAATATGCCAAGGGTGACCAGCAATGCATATTGCGTGATCATCCCGATGAACCCTGACACGCCTTTGTCAGCGTCCATGGTCCCGTCGGCATGGGCCATACGCACATCACCCGATGGCACAAGGCTCAGCAGTATTTGGCTGACAATCGCTATAACCAGCACGGCCACAGCGAGAAAGAGGAAAAGATTAAGTGGCGACAGCGCGCCCGTCCAAGTGAGTTGTTCCATGGTCTTTGCCCTCCCTTATGAAATGCGAATGCGTGGATTGAGAAAGACATAGCCGATGTCCGAGATAAGCTGCGTGAGCAGCACGACAAACACCGACACAACGGACACGGCCAACAATAACTCGATGTCATTGTTGCCTGCCGCCTCCACAAGGACCCAACCAAAGCCCTTGTAGTTAAAGAGCGTCTCAACGATCACCACGCCGTTCAATAGCCATGGGATCTGCAACATGATCACCGTAAAGGGTGCGATCAGCGCATTGCGCAGGGCGTGTTTCAGCACGATGTTCTTGAAGCTCACGCCCTTGAGGCGCGCGGTGCGGATATATTGTGCCGTCATCACTTCGGTCATGGAGGCCCGCGTCATCCGCGCAATATATCCCATGCCATATAGCGATATGGTCAGTACGGGCAGAAAGAAGTTCTCGAAATTGGCACTCTCCATCGCGGAGGTGGCAGAGCCTTTGAACCATTTGAGGCCAAAGGCGGAGGAAGCAAAAACCGCGATGAAAATAACACCGGAAACATATTCGGGGGTTGCCGTACTAACGATAGAGACAGTCGAAAGGGAGCGGTCGAGCTTGGAGCCTTCGCGCATCCCCGCCAACACCCCGATAATCAGGGCGGAGGGAACCATCAGCACCAGCACCCAAAACATCAGCTTACCGGTGAGGGCCAGTCGCGTTGCGACAATGCTGCCCACATCATCCTTGAATACAGTCGACTGGCCCCAATCGCCCTGAAGCACGCCGCAGAAACTGTCGCGCTCCTTGGCGGGCGTACCTTCGCTAAAACAGCGGCCAAATTCGGTGCCATCCTCCTTCTCTGTCACCCAACCGGGTGCAACGCCAAGCCACTGTCCGAATTTAATCGGCAAAGGCTCCAGATAACCGCGATCCCCCAGATAGGAGGAGACAGCCTCATCGCTCATGCGGAAGTTACCTTGGGTTTTGGCGAGTTTTTCGAGGTTCGGATAAAGGTTCGTCAGCCAGAATACGATGAACGTCAGGCAGAGTGCCGTCAGTAGCATCACACCCAGACGTCGGAGGATGAAAATTCCCATGAATGGTCGTCCCTGTCGTTGGCTACAAACGGGAGGCTCCCGTTTGTCTGATTGGGGCAGATGCCCATAGATATACTGTATTGGGGAGTTAGGGGCGTCAGCGGCCCACCGATGCAGCAAAACCGCATCCAATAATCGTATCCCCCCGGTCCGGTTTCCAGACCATATTGCTTTTATCGCCCGTTTGCCGAGCTTTTAACTGTAAGACCGCGGATGCTTTGCTGTCCAACAGCGCCATGAGGCACGAGTTAACAGGTGGCGTCAATGACAAGGGGAGACGAAATATCGGTTATTAACGACTTGCGGGGTCGGTTTTGAACAATAAACAAGTTCATGCGAAGGCTGTGCCTATCAGGAACGCGTGGCCATAAGGGGTTTTGGAGCTTGAGCCGTTGTCGGTGTGGATTTGCGCAGGCGGCTTGGTGTGGTGCCTGTGTGCTGTTGCATAAAGCGGGTAAAATAGGCCGCACTTCCAAATCCTAGGTGCTGTGCAATATTGCGGGCTGGATGGCTTGTCTCTTCGAGTAGGATCCGGGCGGCGTGGACCACGCGCTCCGTCAGGAGTTCGGCGGCGGTTTTGCCACTGGCGTGTTTGACCACGCGGGTAAGATGCGTTGGTGTGACGCCCAATTCCTTGGCGTAAAATGACATGGAGGCACCGGAAGCATAGTGCTGTGAGATCAAGCGCACGAAGTCGCGCGAAATCCGCTCCCCTGCGCTGCGTTTGGCGGGAACATGCTCTTCCAGCGTGATCTGGCGCCGCAGCCAGACAGACATCAACGCAATATGGGCCTCCATCGCATCCTGATAGAGGGGGCGTTTCACCGACTGTTCCCGTTGGGCGCCTTCAATAAAGGATGACAACTCTGACTGCACCTGACCATCAAGCACCCGAAGGTGTCGCGGCATATCGGGCAGGCGTAGTGGCGTGCCGACAGGCACCGTGACAACCTGACCCAATGACTGACGGCCCAAATCTACCGAGAACAGTGTGCCCGCTGGGACAAAGACGGCATTATGCGGCCCCAGACCGCGACGGCGTCCCTCCAGCAGGATACGGCCCTGACCACGCGTGAACCAAAAGAGCGCGTGATACGGCCTATCGTGGGCCAGCCCTAGCCGCCAGTCCTGTCCACCCGCTAACTGGGTCAGCGTCAGAACTTGAAGGTCAGTGGCGCTCATGTTTCAGTCCTGATTGATATATCGCAATTAAACTTGCACTTATACTGATGAAAAGAATAGTGAATAGCGCAAAAATGAAATAATTTATTGAAGGTAACAGGGCATCTTGAGCTTCTGCCAAGCCCCCATTTTGCTGCGTATCCACGTGCGTTGCCTTTTGGCATATTGCCGCGTTGCGATAACCGCAGCAGCGCGAGCCTCCTCCAATGTCATCCCGCCACGCAGGTGCGCGATCAACTCTGGCACGCCGATGGCGCGGTGCGCTGGCAGATCGGGATCATAGTAGGGCTCGATGGCGCGCACTTCTTCAAGAGCCCCCCCCTCTAACATCAGGTCAAACCGACGCTCGATCCGCGCGTTAAGCCAGTCCCGATCAACAGAAAGTGCGATCGCGGTGCAATCAGACAGGGGCAGCAACGGTGCAGGCGTGTCTGCCTGCCACTGGGCAAGGCCACGGCCCGTTGCCTCAAGAACTTCCCAGGCACGCTGCACCCGTGCGCGATTAGCGAGGTCAATGCTGTCGCGTGTGAGAGGATCGAGCGTCGCGATCAGCACCTCCATCGCCATCTCGTTGCCGCGCTTCCGGATTTCATCGGGCGTGGCGGGAATGTCTGCCAACCCCTCTGTGAGTGCCTGAAAATACAGGCCTGTGCCGCCCACGATGATGGGTCGTGCATCTTGCGCGATAATCTCGGTCACCTCCCGCAGCCAGTGGCCGGTAGAGTAGGGGGCGTCCTGTGGAAGATGGCCATAAAGGCTATGGGGCGCTTGCGCTTCTTCCTCCAAAGAGGGGCGTGCCGAAATCACCCGCCAACAGGCATAGACCTGACTGGCATCCGCATTGATGATCACACCGCCATTCTGTTGTGCGATCTTGAGCGCCAGTGCGGATTTGCCGGAGGCAGTCGGCCCCGCGATCAGCACAGGCCGCTGCGCAGGAATGGTGTCGAGCAAAGCAACAGTCACGTCATTGCACATTTCTTTGCTCCCCGTTGCTGCGCCGCATTGAACCTTGGCGCTAATTGCTACATTTTGCGCCGAAACAAAAGCCAAACGTTATCCCCCCGTGAAAGGTACCTCCCTCATGTCCGATCCGAACAAAGCCGCCTTCAAACGCGTGATGCTGAAAATCTCTGGCGAAGCATTGATGGGGGATCAGGGGTTCGGCCTGCACCCGCCTACGGTTGAGCGGATCGCAAAAGAAGTGAAATCCGTGCATGATATGGGCGTTGAGATTTGTATGGTCATCGGGGGCGGCAATATTTTTCGCGGCTTGCAAGGCTCCGCGCAAGGGATGGAGCGGACGACTGCGGACTATATGGGCATGCTGGCGACTGTGATGAACGCGCTTGCCGTGCAATCGGCCCTTGAGGCGGAGGGTATCCACACGCGCGTAATTTCCGCCATTACAATGAATGAAGTGGCCGAGCCCTACATCCGCCGCCGCGCCGTGCGCCACCTTGAGAAAAAGCGCGTTTGCATCTTTGCCGCCGGTACGGGCAACCCGTATTTCACCACCGATACTGCCGCAACACTGCGCGCCTCCGAGATGTCGTGTGAGGCAATCTTCAAAGGCACAAAAGTTGACGGCGTCTATGACAAGGATCCGATGAAATACCCTGATGCAAAACGCTATGAAACCGTCAGCTATGACGATGTGTTGGCCAAACGTTTGGGCGTGATGGATGCGTCGGCAATTGCTTTGGCGCGGGATAACAACCTGCCAATCATCGTGTTCTCACTGGATGAGCCGGGCGGGTTCAAGGGTATCCTTGCGGGTGAGGGGACTTACACCCGCGTTCAGGGGTAGAAATTTCTTTGTCCGGCAGGGTTTTGCGTTCTTAACATGACGTGCAATCAATTTGCGTTGTTGCTTTGCCTCGGGTGAAATGTGGCAGGGGGCGTCAAATGCCTGTGGTCTAGATTTTAAAATCCGGGCCACCCGCTCCATTGCGACCAGCGGCAGAGATGCGCGTGCCACTGGACCTGGAAAGAGCGATTCTGTGGGCAAATTGTTGGCGAGCAAGACGGTATGGTCGCAACACAGGATATGCCAGTATTGCACGCCGCGACAGTTTGTATCAGAGGATATCCCGTCCAGCCCCAGAAGGTGTTTTGCGCTGACAAAAACTTCCGCTTTGCCAAACATCCGTCTTGCAATGGGGGAATGGAGGAGCACGCGATGCTGTGGAGAGAGGCGGAGAGGATGTGAGGGTCGTCCTGCGCCCAACGCACCCGCTTCAAAGCGGATGGGGACCTGCTGCGCACGCAGGTTAAACTGGCTCACACCGATCCATTCGATCCGCTGTGCGCCATTTTGCAGTGTCATGACCATGTCGCCCGCTTTTAGCGTCTGGATCATTTTTTGTCCGATGGGCGTGGTGATCTTCGTATCCGCACAAAAACAAACCGCCGTATCCTGCGTTGTGGCGAAGGTATTGCGTCCTGCCGATGCGGTGCTGGTAGGGTTTACCAGCTCGATGCTTTTGATATTGAGATTGTCCGTTGAACCGCTGTTTCCCACGTCATTGACAAATGTGTCGCCGTTGGGTGCCTGAATGACCGAGACCTCGACCATATGAACCGTTCCATCGCGTTCTGTAATAACAGCATTATACAGAATAATGGCGTCCTGTGGGCCTGAGTAGGTCACCCCGTCGATTGTGTATTCCATGTAGTCGGGGGAGCCTGTCTCGTCACTCCAGATCACCCCGTCCTCGGTCACGTCATAGCTCGTGATCCCGACCATCTCCAGATCATCATAAGTACCCGCGATGGCACCTGCATTTTCGTAAAATCCATCGGTTTCATCAACGTCGATCAATGGTTGGTTCCCGATGAAGATCATCGTGGCATTTGTCACAATTGTCATACTGATACCCTAGTGAGCAGTCTTTGGTATTCGATGACAAACAGATGATAACAAACGCTGAAGATTTCAGCCGCTCTTTGCTGCTTTTGATCTGAATTAGAGGAAATCGCAGCAAGTAAAACGGCCAGTTACAAAACCACATCAAAGCCTTCTGGCCTTTTGCTGTATGGGGCATTAAACATTCGTGAAATGTTGAAAATGTTTGGCAAAACAAAAAGGATACCGCATGTCAGAAGATTTTATGCTGGACACCGATGATCTGGAACGCCGGATGACCGGTGCGATTGCATCACTGCGCACCGAATTTGCCTCCCTGCGGACAGGGCGCGGCTCAGCCTCCATGCTTGATCCGGTTCAGGTGGATGCGTACGGCCAGATGACACCGATCAATCAGGTGGGTACGGTAAACGTACCAGAGCCACGGATGGTCACAATTAACGTCTGGGACAAGGGGCTGGTCGGCAAGGTCGAGAAGGCCATTCGCGAGAGTGGTCTTGGCATCAATCCGCAGCTCAATGGCACCATCATCATGCTACCCATCCCCGAGCTGAACGAAGAGCGCCGCACACAGCTTAGCAAAGTCGCAGGCGGTTATGCCGAGAATGCCCGCGTCTCCATCCGTAACATCCGCCGCGACGGCATGGATCAGATCAAAAAAGCCAAAGCCGACGGGATGTCCGAGGACGACCAGAAAATCTGGGAAGGCGAGATGGAAGATTTGACGAAGAAGTTCATCAAGATGATTGATGACCAGCTCGAGACCAAACAGTCAGAAATCATGCAAGTTTAACTGCTTTCGCCTTAATTTGGGCGGGTCGCCGTCCTACTGCACAGAACCGACCCTAAAGCAGGCCCCATAGAATGCACCAGATTTCATGATTAAGCGCGGCAAGAAAAAGCTAGAGCCGCTTCCTGTTCCCGGTCCGGGCGGACCTCGCCATGTGGCGATCATCATGGACGGGAACGGCCGGTGGGCAACCCAGCGCGGCAGGCCGCGTTTGTTTGGTCACCATTCCGGTGCCAAGCGTGTGCGTGAAGTGGTGGAGGCTTGTCCTGATGTGGGGGTCAAATACCTGACCATCTTTGCCTTCTCCACCGAGAACTGGAAGCGCACGCAGGTTGAAGTTGCAGGCCTGATGAGCCTCTTTCGCCGCTATATCACCAAAGAGACCCGCGCGCTCAATGAGCGCGGCGTGCGGGTGCGTTTCATTGGCGACCGTGTGCGGCTGGATGACAAGCTGATCAAGTTGATGAACGACCTTGAGGAATTCACCAAAGACAACACCAGTGTTAACCTAACCATCGCGATCAACTATGGTGGCCGAGACGAGGTTGCACGCGCAACCAAGCGGTTGGCACAAGATGTTGCGGAGGGGCGTTTAGACCCTGAAGCGATAGATGAAGAAACCTTGCCAAAGTATCTCGATACTTACGTTTTACCTGATCCCGATCTAGTGATCCGTACCAGCGGCGAGGCGCGAATTTCCAACTTTCTGCTGTGGCAATCCGCCTATGCGGAATATGAATTTATCGACACGCTCTGGCCCGATTTCACCCGCGAGGAGTTCGCAAGCTTGTGCGCCTCCTATGGCGGCAGGGATCGGCGCTTTGGCGGGGTCAAACCCTGAGGGCTAATATGAATGCACCTGAAAAATGGTCTGATCTGACGACCCGCGTAGCGTCAGCTTTGGTAATGGTGCTGGTGGCGCTCATTGCCATTTTGGCGGGGGGGCATGTGTTTCACGTCCTTGTCGCGGTGATTTGCGGCTTGATGATTTGGGAGCTGGTGAACATCATTACGCCGCCAGAGCGGCGCAATCTATCGCGGGTCTTGGGCGGTTTGACAGGTACTGCTGTCTTTGCAGCCGTCTATTTGCCTGTCGGTTTCGCTTTGCCCCTTTTGCTGGCCCCTGCGCTTATCGGGTTCGGTCAACTGGAGAAGAACCGCACCATCTATATGGCGTTCACCGTGATGATCCTTATGTCAGGCTTTGGCATGATGCAGGTGCGTGATGATATGGGCGTTGGCTGGATGCTCTGGCTGGTAGTTGTCGTCGTGGTGACGGATGTATTCGGCTATTTTGCTGGCCGCGCGTTTGGCGGGCCAAAATTCTGGCCCTCGGTTAGCCCGAAAAAGACGTGGTCGGGGACTGCTGCGGGCTGGGTCGGAGCCGCGCTTGTGGGCCTTCTCTTTTCGATTAACACAGGTGTTGGCCTGCAGCTGATCGGCATTTCCATCGCGATTTCAATGGCGTCCCAGATGGGCGACATCGCCGAGAGTGGCATGAAGCGTAAGATGGGTGTCAAAGACAGCTCTAACCTGATCCCCGGCCATGGTGGATTGATGGACCGTTTTGACGGCATGTTGGGTGCTTCTGTTTTCCTGCTTATCATGGGGCAATTTATCGGCTTTCCACCCGGGGTGGGCTGAGCGCATGCGCAGGGTCAGCATTTTTGGCGCGACAGGGTCAATCGGGCAAAACACCATTGATCTGATCAGGCGTGCGCCAGACGCCTATGATGTGATCGCCCTGACCGGTGCACGTAATATCAAGCAATTGGCCGAAGATGCCATCGCCCTTAATGCGCAGGTCGCCGTGACAGCCGATGAGACAAAGCTGGATGAACTGCGTGACGCTCTGATTGGGACGGACATTGAAGCAGCGGCAGGTGCGCAAGCTATTGTTGAGGCAGCGCACCGTCCCGCCGATTGGATCATGTCGGCGATTGTAGGCGCGGCTGGCTTGGCGCCCGGTATGGCGGCCCTCTCCCAAGGGACGACGCTTGCGCTTGCCAATAAGGAATCGCTGGTCTGTGCAGGCAAACTGCTGCTGGAGACGAGCAGGGCGCATGGTGCGGAAATCCTGCCTGTGGACAGTGAGCACTCCGCTGTCTTTCAGGCTTTGGTCGGGGAGCCGATGGACGCCGTGGAGCGGATCATCATTACAGCTTCTGGCGGTGCCTTTCGCGATTGGCCGATTGAGGAATTGGCGGGGGCCACACTCGATCAGGCGTCATCGCATCCCAATTGGGACATGGGGCAGCGCATCACAATTGATAGCGCTTCCATGTTCAACAAGGCGATGGAAGTTATCGAAACGCGAGAGTTCTTTGGCGTTGATCCTGCGATGATCGAAGTATTGATCCATCCCCAAAGCATGATCCACGCGCTCGTTGGCTTTAACGACGGTGCCCTGATGGCCCATGTCGGGCCTGCGGATATGCGTCATGCCATCGGCTATGCCTTGCACCACCCTGCGCGGCGTCATCTGCCGGTGGAGCGGCTCGACCTTGCAGCGATCGGGACATTCGAGTTTCGCGCACCTGATGATGTGCGGTGGCCTGCATTGCGCATTGCGCGTGAGGTCATGGCGCGGGGCGGACTTGCGGGCGCAGTATTCAATGCGGCTAAAGAGGCTGCGCTCGACGGATTTATCGCGGGTCATCTGAAATTTACCCAAATGTCGGACGTCGTTTCACAAACACTTGATGAGATGGATGCGGCAGGTGGTCATATTGATGCCACCATGACCCTTGATAACGTGCTCGAAACCGACCATCAGGCACGCAAGGCCACACGGTTGGCCATTGAAAAAAGAGCAGGGTAGAGCATTGGATATCACAACACTTGTACCGCAATTCGGCGGCTTCATCTGGACATTGGCAGCCTTTGTCATCGCATTGTCGGTGATCGTCGCGATTCATGAGTACGGTCACTACATTGTGGGCCGTTGGTGCGGGATCAAGGCAGATGTTTTCTCGCTTGGATTTGGTCCGGTGCTTTATTCGCGGTACGACAAGCGGGGGACCAAGTGGCAGATCGCTTTGCTTCCTTTTGGCGGATATGTGAAATTTGCGGGCGATGCCAATGCGGCCTCGGGCAAGGACGAGGACGCGATGGAAGAGGTTGCGACCGACCCCGTACGCTTACGTGAGACGATGCATGGTGCACCCCTTTGGGCGCGTGCGCTGACAGTTGCGGCGGGACCTGTATTCAACTTTGCGATGTCTATTATCATCTTCACTGGCATCATCCTGAGTGTGGGGGAGGACAGGGATCCATGGACTGTTGAAGCCCTACGCCCACTGCCGCAAGACACTGTCGGTCTTGAACAGGGTGATGTCATATTGGAAATCGCGGGCCGTGCGTTACCAGCAGACCAAGAAGCCCCCGAGAGCCGTGATTTTATGGACACGCTGCCGTTGGAGCCGGTCCTTGAATATACGGTTGAACGTGATGGTGAACGTTTGACAGTTGACGGGCCATACCCGATGCCAGCCCTTGTAGGTATGGTTGGTCCGCAGACCGCAGCACTTGAGGCGGGGCTTGCCCCCGGTGATGCGATTGTGGGTATCGATGGTGCGCCGACCTTTGCTTTTCAGCAGCTGGTTAAGGCTGTTGAGGGGTCCGAAGGGCGCCCCTTGTTGCTGGATGTTTGGCGTGCAGGCGAGATTTTACAATTTACGCTGGTACCCAAGTCGACGGACGTGCCGCAACCGGATGGCAGCTTTAAAAATGTATTACGGATCGGCGTAGCCAGCAGTGGCGCGATCATTTCGGCCAAGGAAACACCTGGATTCTTTGACGCCACCCAAGATGGCATTGCTGCCACATGGCGTATCATGAAGGGATCTGTCTCAGGTATGTGGCACATGCTGACGGGCACAATCAGCACCTGCAACATGTCCGGCCCTGTGGGTATAGCGAAAGTGTCCGGTGCCATGGCGAGCCAAGGTGCCATGAGCTTTATCGAGTTTATTGCAGTGTTGAGCACAGCAGTCGGTTTGCTCAATCTCTTCCCCATTCCGGCGCTCGACGGGGGGCATCTGACCTTTTATGCGTATGAAGCTGTTCGCGGGAAGCCGCCCAGCGACAAAGCGCTGCGTATTTTGATGACTGTGGGGATTACGCTGGTTCTCAGCCTTATGATCTTTGCTTTGTCGCAGGATTTGTTCTGTCCATAATACTGCGTCACAACTTTGTATTGTTGCAAATGCAGGGCCATTGCCTTGCTTTTGCCACATTTGATCCCCGTGGTTGCCACATTTAGCTGGCAATCATGAAGGACGAGACAAACTCGGATCAAAGGAGCGACCCATGCAAACCATTTCAAAAGGCTACCGCGGCTTGAGTGTGCTGATCGATCTGAACTGGGATCGCGCCCTGTACATGTGCACGATGATTTTTGCCCTTTGCGCAGGTGCCTACCTTGGCAGTTTGCCGTAAACCACCGGCACTATTTATACATCTGGTAGAGTCCGCGCGCTGCGTGGGCTCATTTGGTTTGAAAAAGCGGCTTCATAGTTTTGACAACCACGGCCCCTACGGTTAGTCAGGGTATCAACGGTGTCAATAAAATTGGGTATAAACCATGAACCTGGGGTCTATGATGCGCGCATCCCGCACGCCTGAGCAGTACAGCTACTATCGGTCGGGCCTCAAAGGTCTTGCTTTTTCGCTATTAATTACAACCGCTTGGATTGTTCCGGCGCCGCAAGTCGCGGCCCAGCAGTATCAATTCAACACAGTCAGCATTGATGGCAACCAGCGTATCGGTGACAGCGCGATCCTGTCTCAGGCTGGAATCGCACGCGGTCAGGCGATCAGTGCAGGTGAGTTGAACGACGCATATCAGCGTCTTAACAACTCCGGTTTGTTTGAAAGTGTCTCAATAACGCCGCAAGGCCGAACCCTCAAAATCACAGTGGTTGAGCTGCCGACGATCAACCGCATCTCGTTTGAGGGGAACCGCCGCATCAAAGACGAGGCGCTGTCGAGCGTTGTGGATTCAACCGCACGCCGCGTGTTCAACCCGACACTTGCGGAAAAAGACGCCAATTCCATTGCGCAGGCTTATTCCAATGATGGCCGGCTGTCGGCCCGTGTGCAGCCCAAAGTGATCAAGCGCAGCCAGAACCGTGTGGATCTGGTGTTTGAAATTTTTGAAGGGGACAACGTCGAGGTTGAGCGCCTGAGCTTTGTCGGCAATCGCAAATTCTCGGACCGCCGCTTGCGCCGCGTTTTGGGCACAAAGCAGGCGGGCATCTTCCGCCGTCTTGTGCGCCGCGACACATTCGTCGAGGACCGTGTCGAGTTCGACAAGCAGGTCTTGCGCGATTTTTACTTCTCCCGCGGTTACGTCGACATGCGCATCAATTCTGTGAACGCAGAGCTGACACAGGAGCGTGACGGTTATTTCGTGGGCTTTAATGTTCAAGAGGGCCAGCAATTCCAATTCGGCCAGATTTCGGTTGTTTCAGAGTTAAACAACGTCGATAGCGATGAGTACATGAAGATCGTCAAGGTGAAGCCGGGCGTTGTCTATTCGCCGACACTTGTCGAAGCCGACATTGCCCGTATTGAGCGTCAGGCGATCCGTGATGGAGTGGATTTTATGCGGGTCGAGCCGCGTGTGACGCGCAATGACCGCACGCAAACGCTGGATGTCGAGTTTGTTCTGTCGCGTGGCCAACGTATTTTTGTTGAGCGTATCGATATTGAGGGCAACACAACCACTCTCGATCGTGTTGTGCGTCGGCAGTTTGACAGTGTGGAAGGCGACCCCTTTAACCCACGTGAAATCCGCCAGTCGGCTGAGCGTATTCGTGCGCTCGGGTATTTCGAATCTGCTGAGGTGAACGCCCGCGAAGGATCAACGCCCGAGCAGGTGGTGATTGACGTTGATGTTGAAGAAAAGCCTACAGGCTCGCTCAACTTCGGTGGATCGTTTTCCTCGTCTGACGGTTTTGGCGTCGCAATCAGCTTCGCCGAGGAGAACTTCCTTGGACGCGGTCAAAAGTTGCTCCTTAACGTTTCGACAGCCGCGGATGCGCGCCGTTACGGCTTTAACTTCATCGAGCCGTCTTTGTTGGGCCGTGATGTAGCCCTCGGACTGGAACTTGACTATTCCGAGACAAATTCGTCATTTTCGACGTATGACAGCTCGCGGTTGACCTTCCGTCCAAGCTTGTCTTTTCCGGTAAGTGAAAACGGCCGTTTGCAGCTGCGCTATACCGCAGAGCAAGTGGAAGCCACTGCGCGGGATCCCAATGAAGATGGGAGCGCGTTTGCAGGTGGTATCATCGCGAATGATATTGCAGCAGGAGCTTTGGTAAGCTCGGCCCTCGGTTATGAGTATAGCTATGACACCCGACGCACAGGCCTTGATCCGAACGCTGGCGTCCTGTTCCGCTTCAGTCAGGATTTCGCCGGATTGGGTGGCGATCAGAAGTATGTACGCACAGTGGCGAAGCTTGTTGGCGAAAAGAAATTCTTTAATGAAGAGCTTACCCTGCGTGCGACCCTTGAAGGCGGCGCTATCGCGTGGAGCAGCGGCACAAACCGCGCGCTTGACCGCTTTATCCTGACACCGGCACAGTTGCGCGGCTTTGAGCCGGGTGGTGTTGGTCCCCGCGATACCGGATCGTCAGAGAATGATACACTGGGCGGTAATATGTATCTTGTGGGTCGTCTTGAAGCGGAATTTCCCCTTGGACTTCCTGAGGAATACGGCATCCGTGGCGGCGTTTTCTATGACGTCGGTAACCTGTGGGATTTATCCGATGTAAACCTGAGCGGTGGGACCGTTTCTGGTGAAAGCGGGTCGTTCCGTCATGTCATCGGCGTGTCGATCTTTTGGGACACACCAGTTGGACCGCTTCAGTTCAACATATCGGACGCGATCCAAAAAGAAGACTATGACCGTGAGCAGAAGTTCGAAATCACCCTACAAACGCAATTCTAAGACATGCGCCGCGCGCTTTCTCTGATCTATATTACGCTGGTGCTGCTTTGTGCGGCTCCAGCTTTTGCACAGGATCAGGTGCAGCCGGCGGGTGGGATCGTAGTCTTTGATAGTGACAGGCTGTTTTTCGAAAGTGATTTTGGCCAGCGTGTCACCCGTGATATCGAAGCGACAGGCAACGAGTTGGTCGCCGAGAACCGACGCATTGAGGCGGAACTTGCGAGTGCAGAGCAAGACCTGACCGAGCGCCGTGCGAGTATGACCCCCGAGGCATTCAGACCACTTGCAGACGCTTTTGATACCCGCGTGCAGGCATCGCGCCAAGAGCAGGCGGCCAAATCTCGTGCTCTCAATGCCTTGCTGGCGCAACAGCGCGAAACTTTTCTGCGGGCTGCAACTCCAATTTTGAGAGAACTGATGGTGGAATCGGGTGCTGCAGTTGTGCTTGAAAACCGCACTGTGTTTTTCAGTGCGCCCGGCAGCGATATTACCAACGCTGCAATCGAACGCCTCAACCAGCAGTTGGGTGATGGCAGTGCGGTAGAAGCACCTGCGCCCGAGGCGTCACAAGACTAGGCCGCACCTGCTTGCTCCGCGCGATTTGAATTGGTAGCTGTTTGCGCAAAGATCCCCGAAAGGACCCTCCATGACACAAGACCTCAAACGCGCTGATATCCAGATGATCCAGCGGATTCTTCCGCACCGATATCCCTTCTTGCTGGTTGACAAGGTTGAGGAAATTGATGGCACGCAATCCTCAGTGGGCTACAAAAACGTCACCATGAACGAGCCACATTTTCAGGGGCATTTTCCCGGCACACCTATCATGCCCGGAGTGACGATTGTCGAGGCGATGGCCCAGACGGCGGGTGTCATGGTTGGGGTGGCGCTGGAACAGATGGACAAGGAAATGCTAATCTATTTCATGTCGATTGATAACTGCAAGTTCCGCCGAAAGGTTGTGCCAGGTGATGTCTTGCGCATGGATTTGAAGACTGTACGCGGCAAGCCGGGCGGCAAAATCTGGAAATTTTCCGGTGTTGCCACGGTCGAGGGCGAGATGGCGGCAGAGGCCGAGTTTATGGCCATGCTTGATCTACCAAAAGGTGACGCATAATGGCCATCCATCCCAGCGCTGTAATCGAGAACGGCGCTCAGATTGATCCTTTGGCGACTGTGGGGCCGTTTTGTGTCGTTGGTCCGGAAGTGGTGCTGCATGCCGATGTGGTCCTGAAATCGCATGTTGTGATCACGGGGCAAACGTCGGTGGGTGAGGGGACGGTTATTTTTCCCTTCGCTGTCATTGGCGAAATTCCGCAGGATCTGAAGTTCAAGGGCGAGACAAGTCGCCTCGAAATTGGAAAGCGCAACCGCATCCGTGAACATGTGACCATGAATTGCGGCACTGAGGGTGGCGGCGGTGTGACGTCAGTCGGCGATGATGGGATGTTCATGGCTGGCTGTCATATCGCGCATGATGCAGTCATCGGGAACAATGTGATTGTGGTAAATAACGCCGCTGTTGCGGGGCATTGCGTGATCGAGGATCAGGTGATCATCGGTGGTCTGTCTGGGATTCACCAATGGGTTCGCGTGGGGCGTGGGGCGATTATCGGTGCGGTCACAATGGTAACGAATGACGTAATCCCTTACGGCCTCGTTCAAGCGCCGCGTGGGCATCTCGACGGGCTGAACCTTGTTGGTCTCAAGCGCCGTGGCGTAGCGCGCGGTGATATCACAGCTTTGCGTGCAGCGTTTCAGATGTTGGCACAGGGGGATGGCACCTTCCATGACCGGGCCGCACGGTTGGGCGCCGAAACAGAGAGCGAATACGTCCGCGAGATCGTCGACTTTGTGCTGGCCGACAGTGGCCGTCACTTCCTGACGCCGAAATGACGTTGGCATTGATCGCAGGGCGCGGCGATTTGCCTGCGCTGGTGGCGAAAGCGGTGGTAACGCCCCCGCTGATCTGTGGCTATGAGGGCATTGAACTGAGCGGTGTTGAAGCGGACATAAGTTTCCGGCTTGAAACCCTCGGTACGCTTTTGCTGGATCTTGGGACACGCGGGGTCACACAGGTTTGCTTTGCGGGCGGGCTCGACCGTCCTGCGCTAGACCCCAGCAAAATTGACGCGGAAACAGCGCCATTGGTCCCGATGTTCATGGGAGCCTTGCAGCAGGGCGATGACGGCGCGCTGCGCGTTGTGGTGGAATTGTTCGAGAAGACGGGCTTCGAAGTTGTGGGTGCACATGACGTAGCCCCAAATTTGTTGGCCAAAGGGGGCGTCTATGGCGCTGAATGGCCTGACGCGCAGATGCGTAACGATGCTGAAATAGCCGCTAACCACATCCTTAAAATGTCACCCCAAGATAAGGGGCAAGCCTGCGTTGTCGCGCAAGGCAAGGTGGTTGCGATGGAGGATGCGCGGGGCACGGATGCGATGCTCGGCGACCTTGGCAAAGTGACGGACGGTATATTGTTCAAAGGACCAAAAGAGGGTCAGTCGCGTCGCATTGATCTGCCCACAGTTGGACCCGAGACATTTGATGCTGCCCACCGCGCAGGATTGCGTGGGGTCGTGGTCGATGCCGGTGATGTGCTTGTCCTACACCCCAAGGCCTGTGCCGAGCGTGCTGACGCCAATGGCTTGGTGTTTTGGGCGCGGACGGGAGAATGACATCCCTGAGGGTCTTTATTCTTGCAGGAGAGCCTTCGGGGGATAAACTCGGGGGTGCGCTTATGGCGGGGCTTAAATCCCTTCGCCCCGATGTGAGTTTTGAGGGGATCGGCGGCGTGCAAATGCAGGCTGAAGGTTTGCGCAGTCGTTTTGACATGGATGAGTTAAGCGTCATGGGGCTGGCCGAGGTTCTGCCCAAGTATCGCCACCTCAAGCGCCGCATCGCCGAGACTGCACAGGCTGTGATCGAGACGCGCCCTGACGTGCTGATCACGATCGACAGCCCCGATTTTTCCTTGCGTGTGGCAAAGTTGGTCAAGGCGGGCAGTGATATCCGCACGGTGCATTATGTGGCCCCTACAGTTTGGGCATGGCGGGCAGGGCGTGCAGCAAAGATGGCGCGGCATATTGATCATGTGCTGGCCCTCTTTCCCTTTGAGCCTCCCTTGATGCGGGCCGCTGGCATGCGCTGTGATTTTGTCGGCCATCCGGTAGTTGCAGAGCCTGTTGCGACAAAAGCAGAGGCCGACATGTTCCGCCAACGTCATAGTTTGGGGTCCAAACCCTTGCTGATGGTGCTGCCCGGTTCGCGCCGTGGTGAGGTTGCGCGATTGGGAGAGCGATTTGGCCATGCAATCAAGGCGCTCAAAGCCAAACATCCCGACATGCAGATTGTCGTACCCGCTGCTGGCCCCGTGGCTGATGCGGTGGTGAATCTTACCGCATCATGGCCCGATACAGTTGTCCTTGATCCGCGCGGTGGTGACTACGAGGCGGCAATGGCGCAGAAGCGCGCTGCGTTTCAGGCCGCTGACATTGCGCTCGCGGCCTCTGGCACGGTCTCGCTTGAACTTGCGGCGTCCAGAACGCCGATGGTTATCGCTTATGACATGAGCCCGCTCAGCCGTTTTATCATCAGCCGTATGATGCTGGTAGATACGGTCACACTGGTCAATCTGGTGTCTGAAACCCGTGCTGTGCCTGAGTTTATAGGCAAGGCCTGCACACCGAAGGCAATTGCGCAGGGGATTGAGGATGTCATTGCATCACCTGACGCCCAGCGGACCGCAATGGACCTCACGATGGAACGGCTGGGCCGTGGCGGCGAAGCACCGGGTCTAAGGGCCGCAAGGGCAGTTTTGAACGGGCTGGCCGAGGCGTAGTCAGCCGCGGTGAATCCAGCCACCGCCAAAAATGCGGCTGCTGTCAGGATCATAGAAAACACATGCTTGACCGGGGCTCACACCCTCTTCTGCCACCAACAGTTCGACTTCGGCAGTGGTTGCCGAGAGGGGCCGCAGGATCGCATCGACTGGCGGACGGGTGGAGCGGACACGCACGGCTACGGGCCATTCTGCACGCGCCGTGAAGTCACCATCACCGAGCCAGTTAATCTCTTTGATCGGCACGGTGCGCGTGGCCAGCATTGCTTTTGGCCCCACAACCACCTGTTTCAAGTCCGCATCAAGGCGCACCACATAAAGCGGCTCACTCAACCCGCCGATGCCAAGACCGCGCCGTTGACCGACGGTATAGTTGATCACCCCGTCGTGCTGGGCCAGCACACGGCCTGCGGTATCTACGATATCACCGGGATCAGCCGCTTCGGGCCGCAGTTTGCGGATCACGGCGGCGTAATCACCATCAGGGACAAAGCAGATATCCTGACTGTCAGGCTTGTTCGCCACCCGCAGACCGTATTTCTCGGCCAACTCCCGCGTTGCTTCCTTGGACGGTAGATGACCCAGCGGGAAGCGCAAATAATCAAGCTGCTCTGGCGTCGTGGAGAACAGAAAATAGCTCTGGTCTTTGCTCGCATCAGCCGCGGCATGCAGTTCGGGACCGTTCGGCCCTGTCATCCGTTGGATGTAATGGCCGGTGGCCATGCAATCGGCCTCTAGGTCTTTGGCCGTCTCCAAAAGGTCTTTGAACTTCACCCGCTCGTTGCAGCGAATGCAAGGTACCGGAGTGGCACCGCCCAGATAGCTGTCGGCAAACTCGTCGATCACCGCATCCTTAAACACGTTTTCATAGTCAAGAACGTAGTGGGGAAACCCCATATCTTCGGCGACGCGGCGCGCATCATGGATATCGATCCCCGCACAACAGGCCCCTTTCTTCGCTAAAGCGGCCCCGTGATCATAAAGCTGCAAGGTAACGCCTACGACGTCATAGCCTTCCTCGGCGAGCATCGCAGCCACAACCGAGCTGTCCACACCACCCGACATGGCGACCACAACGCGGGTGTCAGCAGGCGCTTTGGCAAAGCCAAGCGAATTGAGCGGCGGGGTCTGGTCAAGCATGGGAGGCATCCTGTGGGGCGGTGTTACTGTGGAATATAGGAAAATGCGAACTACTCACAAGGGGCGGCTTCATTTGTCTTTAACGGCCATGGCGCAATGGTGTCTTTGTAACGAGGATGGTGTTGTAAATGTATTTAAAGAAAGTTGATGGTCCGCGTGCCGTGACGCTTGCAGATGGCTCCGTAATGTCGATGGCGGACTTGCCTGCAATTGGCACGCAGCGCTGGGTGGCATCGCGGAAGGCGGCGGTCGTACGCGGTGTGGTCTACGGATTGCTGAGCAAGGATGATGCGCTGAAGCGCTATAAACTGAGCGAAGACGAGTTTATCGAGTGGGTAAGGGCAGTCTCCACCCATGGAGAGGCGGCTCTCAAAGCCACAATGGTCCAGAAATATCGACAACTTTAGGTTGTTTTACTGCACGCATTGGTTATGTTTACCACCAGTTAACCTTTTTTGTTCACGATTGGGTCCATAGAATTTACCTTATCTGGCGGAGTTGAACAATATGCGCGTCTTGCTTGTCGAAGATGATCCAACGACCTCGAAAAGCATCGAATTGATGCTGACCCATGCGAACCTGAACGTCTATGCGACGGATCTGGGAGAAGAGGGGATCGATCTGGCCAAGCTTTATGACTATGATATTATCCTGCTTGACCTCGATTTGCCGGATATGACTGGTCACGAAGTCTTGCGACAATTGCGGTTGAGCCGGATTGAAACGCCTATCCTGATTCTGTCTGGGGCCGATGACACAGAAAGCAAAATCAGGGGATTTGGATTTGGAGCAGACGACTATTTGACCAAGCCGTTTCACCGGGAGGAGCTGGTTGCGCGTATCCATGCGATCATTCGTCGTTCCAAAGGGCATTCGCAATCTGTCATTGATACCGGTCTGATCTCAGTCAACCTTGATGCAAAGACAGTGAGTGTGGAGAAGAAGCCCGTACATCTCACAGGCAAAGAGTACCAGATGCTGGAACTTTTGAGCCTGCGTAAGGGCACGACATTGACCAAAGAGATGTTCTTGAACCACCTGTATGGCGGGATGGACGAGCCCGAATTGAAAATTATCGACGTCTTTATCTGCAAGCTGCGTAAGAAGTTGAACAATGCAACGGGCGGGTCCAGCTATATCGAGACTGTTTGGGGCCGCGGGTATGTGCTGCGCGATCCTGATCCTGTGGAAATGGATATCGCAGTAAGCGCCTGAAAGGGCGTAAAACCACAGTAATGACCTAGACCTGCCTTTGGTCGCGGCCTATCTAATTACAGGTAAGCGGCAGACCAAGGGCAGGTTTTTGTGACTCTCGAGACAAATATTGCGAATTCTGATGTAGGTGATTTGACGCGCGAGCAGGCGGACGCCGAGCTCGCGCGGTTGGCTGAGCTTTTGTCCAAAGCAAATACCGATTACCATACTCACGATGCGCCCAAGTTGTCGGACGCCGAGTATGACAGCCTTAAGCGTCGCAATTCTGCGATAGAAAACCGGTTTCCCGATCTCAAACGCGAAGACAGCGCGAGCGAGCAGGTCGGCGCCGCAGTAGCCTCCGGCTTTGGCAAGATAAGACATGATGTTCGTATGTTGTCGCTCGGAAATGCGTTCTCTGAAGAGGATGTGGCAGAATTTGATACCTCGGTCCGCAAATATTTGGGCTTGGCTGCGGATGCACCACTCACCTACACCGCCGAACCAAAAATTGACGGGCTGTCGCTTTCCTTGCGGTATGAAAAGGGTATTTTGGTTCAGGCAGCCACGCGCGGAGATGGGACCGTCGGGGAAAATGTAACGGCCAATGCCCGCACAGTGGGGGATATACCACACAAGCTGACAGATGCACCCGATCTGCTGGAAGTCCGCGGTGAAGTCTATATGAGCCACGCAGATTTTGATGCAATAAATACGCGGCAAGAAGAGCGCGGCGGCAAGACATTTGCCAATCCGCGCAATGCGGCTGCGGGATCACTGCGCCAACTTGATGCCGAGGTCACTCGCGCACGACCGCTGCGCTTTTTCGCATATGCATGGGGTAGCCTTTCTGCGCCGTTAGGTAAGACACAATCGGCCTCAATCGCAACTTTGGCGGATTTGGGGTTTTCGATCAATCCGCTCACTGTGACCTGCGAAGGTCCTGCGGAACTTGTGTCACATTACGATAAGATTGCGGAACTACGCCCCGATCTCGGATATGATATTGACGGAGTTGTGTACAAAATTGACGATCTTGAGCTGCAATCAAGGCTTGGGTTCCGCTCCACGACGCCGCGGTGGGCGATCGCACATAAATTTCCGGCCGAACTTGCTTGGACCAGATTAGATGGCATTGATATACAGGTGGGCCGCACGGGTGCCCTTAGCCCTGTTGCACGCCTGTCCCCCGTCACCGTGGGTGGCGTTGTCGTGTCAAATGCAACCTTGCACAATGAGGATTACATCAAAGGCCTTGATAGCAAAGGGCAGGAAATCAGGGGCGGAAAAGATATCCGTGTCGGTGATTTGGTACAGGTTTACCGTGCCGGTGACGTGATCCCGAAAGTGGCGGACGTTGACATAAGCAAGCGGAGCCCCGATGCGCCCGAATTTGTGTTTCCCAACAAATGCCCAGAGTGTGGCAGCGATGCAATTAGAGAGCCTGGCGATGCCGTGCGCCGTTGTTCTGGCGGTATCATTTGCCCCGCTCAGGCGGTGGAAAAGCTGAAGCATTTTGTGTCTCGTGCGGCGTTTGACATTGATGGCATGGGTGCAAAGCAGGTTGAGCAATTCTATACCGATGGCTGGATTGCGGAGCCTGCAGATATCTTCACGCTTCAAACGCGCTATGGCAACGGCATCCAGCAGCTTAAAAACCGGGAGGGGTGGGGCGAGAAATCGGCCAATGCCCTGTTTGCAGCCATTGAAGACAAGCGCAAAATTCCGCTGGCGCGGCTGATCTTTGGCCTTGGCATACGCCACGTGGGCGAGGCGTCGGCGAATATGATCGCGCTGCACTATGGGACATGGAAAGCGCTGGCCCAAGCGATGGAGGATGCCCGTTCGCAAGAGGGACCGGCATGGGACGATCTGCTGGCGATTGATGGCATGGGTGCGGTCATGGCGGGCTCTTTGGTCAGTGCCTTTGCACAGAAAGCGGAATGCGCATCGATTATGCGCTTGGTTGCGGAACTGGATGTGCAAGAGGCGGTGCGCGCAGATACCTCAGGCTCGCCCGTGGCTGGTAAAACTGTGGTTTTTACCGGAACACTGGAGAAGATGACCCGCGCCGAGGCCAAGGCCCGTGCGGAGCGGTTAGGCGCAAAAGTGTCAGGGTCGGTGAGTGCCAAGACAAATTTGCTGATCGCCGGGCCAGGCGCGGGCTCAAAAGCGAAGAAAGCGGCTGATCTGGGCATTGAAATGCTGGATGAGGACGGCTGGCTCGCCCTGATTGAAGGGATATGAGCACGCGGCCCGAAGCTTTGTTTCCGCTCTTTGCAGGGCTGGATACGCTGACGGGGATTGGACCGAAGACTGCACAGCATTTTGCAGGGCTGGGCGTCATCGCACCGCGTGATCTTCTTTTTACCCTGCCGCAATCGGGGATTGACCGCAGGTTGCTGGAGACGGTGCAAGGGGCACTGTTTCCTACTACAGTGACGGTCGCTGTGACCATCGGAAAGCACTATCCTCCGCGCAACAAGGGCGGCGCATATCGCATCCATGTAGAGGATGCGCAAACGACGTTCCAATTGGTATTTTTTCATGCGCGCGGCAATTACTGGGAGCAGACATTGCCCGAAGGGAGCCGCCGTATCGTGTCGGGTCGAGTTGAGGTGTTCGACAGCACGCCCCAAATGGTTCACCCTGATTTTATGGTTCCAGAAGCCGAGGCGGACAGTATTCCGGCGTTTGAGCCTGTCTATCCACTGACCCACGGGGTCACACAAAAGCTGATGTACAAGGCGACGCGTGGGGCGTTGGCCCTGATCCCGCCGATGGGAGAGTGGATTGATCCGAGCCAAATCAAAAAGGCGGAATGGCCCTGTTTTGCCGCCGCTGTGACCGTTGCCCATGACCCTGCGAGCTTGCGTGACATCGTTGCGACAGCGCCCGCGCGGGAACGTTTGGCATATGATGAGTTGTTGGCCCATCAGATTACGCTGGCGCTTGCGCGGCAGGTGGAACGGCGAAAGAAAGGTCGGCCTGCCCATGCAACAGGCGTCTTGCAGACCAAGGTGTTGGAGAGTTTACCCTATAAGCCGACGGGGGCTCAGACACGCGCTATTATCGAAATTATTGCGGATATGGCCACGGAACAGCGGATGAACCGTTTGCTTCAGGGGGATGTGGGCGCGGGTAAGACTCTGGTGGCGTTTATGGCGCTGCTTGCGGCGGTGGAGGCAGGGGGGCAGGGGGTGTTGATGGCCCCCACCGAAATCCTTGCCCGCCAGCATTTGCAGGGTTTGCGCCCTTTGGCCGAGAGTGCAGGTGTGGTCCTCGAAATCCTGACAGGCCGTGACAAAGGGGCCGAGCGCACAGCCAAACTTGCGGCGTTGGAGCGTGGCGACATTCAAGTGCTGGTCGGCACTCATGCAGTGTTTCAGGAAACGGTAGTGTTCAACGATCTGCGCCTTGCAGTTGTGGATGAGCAGCACCGCTTTGGCGTGCGCCAGCGGCTTGAGTTGGGTCGCAAGGGGCGGCAGGCGGATGTGCTGGTTATGACGGCGACACCGATCCCGCGCAGCCTCGCACTCGCGCAATACGGCGATATGGATGTGAGTGTTTTGGACGAAAAGCCTCCCGGTCGAAAACCGATCCAAACCGTGCTGATCAGCACCGAACGGTATGAGCAGGTGGTTGACCGTTTGCGTGCGGCAATTTCCGACGGGCGGCAATGCTATTGGGTGTGCCCTTTGGTTGAAGAGAGCGAAGTGAGTGATCTGACTGCGGCAGAGGAGCGGTTTAAGCGTCTGCGCGCGGCGATGGGGGAAAGTGTCGTAGGGTTGGTCCATGGCCAGATGCCCCCCGCAGACAAGGATGCGGCAATGCTGGCCTTTCAGCGGGGTGAGACGAAGCTGCTGGTTGCGACCACGGTGATCGAAGTGGGGGTTGATGTGCCCAACGCCTCGATCATGGTGATTGAGCGGGCGGAGAGTTTCGGGCTGGCCCAGCTGCACCAACTGCGCGGACGGGTAGGGCGCGGCACAGCGGCGTCGAGCTGCCTGTTGATGTATCAGAACCCGCTGACTGAAACAGGACGCCAGCGCCTCGAAGTGCTGCGCGAAACTGAAGACGGATTTGTCATCGCCGAGACCGACCTCAAAATGCGCGGCACGGGGGATCTGATAGGCACAGCGCAATCAGGTGTACCGCGGTTCAAAGTGGCCGACCTTGAAAAGCAGGCAGCTCTGATGGCTGTGGCACAAACGGATGCGCGCAAATTGCTGTACGAAGACCCAAAGTTGGAAAGTGATCGGGGACGAGCGGCGCGGATGCTTTTGTGGCTCATGCGGCAGGATGAAGCAATTCGTTTAATTACAGTGGGTTAACTTTTGGTGTTCCAAAAAGTTCACAAATGTTCTCATAAAGTTCTTTACTTGATGTTAATTATATGAGAACAAAGAGGCAACAAGAACGGAGAGACACATGACCTTCTACAAAACAGTTAAAGCCATCGCCACACGGTCTCAGGACACACTGGTACATGACGCGGCAGGTGCCGCAGCCTTGATTGTGATTTTGATGGTTGGTTTGCATCTTCCCGCACTTGTTTGAGTTTCTGCCTGCGCTCTCATGCCAGGGTCGGTTTTCCGGCGCATATGTCCCAAACTGATGCGTCATAGATGTCACGTTCTGCCTGTCCATGACATTTTTCCGGGGGTGCCTTTCCCCATTCTGGCCTTGTGTCCCACATGAGAAACGCATTTTTAGCGCCGCCATCCCTCGGATGTGCGGCGCCTTTTTTTGCCCTATAGTAATATGAAATCAGCTAATTGCGCTGTCCATAGCCTCGGCCAAAGCTTCAATACTGAGCAGAATTGAAGCGTGGCGGTTTTTGTATTCAACCGCTGGCGTCAGAACCTCAAACCCGTCAAAGGGCGCATCCGGTACACCGCCTTTTCCCTTCAACATTGCCTTGAGTTGGTCACGACCCTTTTGCACAGTCTCCAGCGTTACCCCTTCCGAAGCCTCCGCCGTGATCGCAGCAGCGGCCTGACCTAGAGCGCAAGCTTTCACGTCTTGTCCCAGCGCAGTGAGCTGACCGCCTGCTACGCGAACATCCACGGTCACGCTCGATCCGCACAGCGGAGAGCGGCGGGTTACACTCGCGTCAGGCACATCAAGGCGGCCCAGATGCGGGATATCCGCCGCCAGCGCAAGAATGCGGGCTGAGTAAAGCTTGATCAGATCAGTATCGTTGGACATGGCAATTCCTTTGTCTGTCTTCTACATAAGCCTAACCAGTGCGGATGCAAAAAACTTTTGAACGGGGTGCGCCACCATGTCCTTTGATCCATTAACTCTGAAGTATAATGAGGCGGGTCTAATCCCTGCAATTGCCCAAGATCACGAGAGCGGCGAGATCTTGATGATGGCATGGATGAACGAGGAGAGTTTGATGCGCACGCTGGAAAGTGGCCAAGTAACCTATTGGAGCCGCTCACGGCAGGAGCTCTGGGCCAAGGGAGCAACATCAGGTCATGTGCAAACCTTGAAGGAGATGCGCATTGATTGCGATCGCGATTGTATCGTGATGCAAGTGGCCCAGATCGGAGCGGCCTGTCACACAGGTGCACGAAGCTGCTTTTACACGGAAATTTCATTGAATGGTGAGGTTGATCATAGACCGCCAGAGTAATTATCGCGGCTAAAGACCTACCATCGCGCGGATATCCTGAGCAGAGCACCCCTTATGTCGAAACAGGGCTATTGCGCGCGCGTCATCTCGCTTGGCCAGTCGCTTTCCCGCCGCGTCGCGGATCAAGCGGTGATGGTGATAGGTAGGCTGGAATAGCCCGAGTAGATGCTGCAGCACGACATGAACTGGTGTTGCTTCAATAAGGTCACGGCCGCGCACCACATGGCTTATCCGTTGTTCTGCGTCATCGATAACAACCGAAAGGTGATATGATGTTCCCATATCACGCCGCGCCAGAACAATATCGCCAACGCCGCTGATCATTTCGTTTTGGGTGACGGTAATGGTTTTCGGGTTCCCATCCCCTTCCTCGGCAAATGTCAAAGGCCAACCGATCATTTTACAAGCGCGAGTCATATCTAGCCGCAAAGGGGTATCGCGGGGGCGCGGGCCAGAGATAGGATTCGTTGGCCTACAGGTTCCTGGATAGATGATGCCATCAGGACCCAACAGCGGTGCCCCCTCTTGCGGCGCACTGGCGGCGGCGGCGATATCGGCCCGCGTGCAGGTGCAAGAGTATAGCAACCCGCGATCCCAAAGCGCATCCAAAGCAGCATCATAGGCGGGCAGTCGGTTAGATTGCCGCATGACAGGCATTTCCCACCGAAGACCAAGCCACTCAAGATCATCGTAAATTTGTGCTTCCCAATTTGCGCGGGCACGTGACTGGTCGATATCCTCTATCCGTAACAGAAGTGCGCCGCTTGCCGCCTGAGCTAGATCAAAAGCAAGCAATGCTGAATAGGCATGACCAAGGTGCAGTGGTCCGGTCGGGGATGGTGCGAATCTTGTTCGAAAGATCAATATTTTTCAATCACATATACGGTTGAATTCATGTTCTGAATTAGCAGATGTGCTCCATATTCTGCAAAAAGAACACGGGCCGCGCTGCAATCAATCCACTCGTTCAGGCGTCCTGTCTGCGTCGGATCGGCAAGGGCATGATCATTAAAAGAAAACACCAGTTTACCGCCCTTTGGCAGGGCATACATCAATACGTCGATTGTGGTGCTGGGCGCTGCCCCAAGGCCGATAACACCAACCGCGCTTATCACGGCATATTGCCCCTTTGGTGTTGCATCTGCTTCAATCACGGACAAGCTGCGATAGATGTCCTTTGCGCGGGCTTGCTCGATCATGGCGGGGGCCAGATCAACACCGTCAATCTGGGTAAATCCTACGTCTTTGAACGCTTGGCCAGATAGGCCGGAGCCGCATCCAAAATCGAGAATTGGTGCTGAAAGATCAGCGGTGTGAGAGGCTAAAGCTTCGGCACAGCGGGTCGGTGTGACATAGCCCGCTGCGGTTATCTCGGCGTCATAGGATGGTGCCCAAGTGTTATAAAATTTACGGGTGCTTTCGTGATCACGGTTAACGAAAGCTTGATCTAAAAATATACTCATTCAGATATCTTAAGTCCGTTAACCCTCTTGTCCAGCACTTAGCCAATTTTGCCAATCGGCTTTTGCACGGTCTGTGTAGGCCTTATAGCGGTCCTTGCGTCCGCGTCGTCCGCTTTTCAAGCCTTCGACAGGTGGGAATAGTCCGAAGTTGACATTCATGGGCTGGAACGTCTTGGCTTCGGCACCGCCCGAGATATGAGTGATGAGCGCACCTGTGGCAGTGGTCGGCGGCGGTGTGTCAAGTGCGCCGCCGTTTATTTCCGCAGCGGCAAGGCGGCCAGCGAGCAGGCCCATTGCAGCGCTCTCGACGTAACCTTCAACCCCAGTGATCTGTCCTGCAAACCGGATATGCGGTTTCGATTTCAGGCGCATTTGACCGTCCAACAATGTGGGCGAGTTCAGGAATGTGTTGCGGTGGATACCGCCAAGACGCGCAAACTGTGCATTCTCCAAGCCCGGAATTATTTTGAAAACAGCAGTTTGCGCACCGTATTTCATCTTGGTCTGAAAGCCCACTATATTGTAGAGGGTGCCGAGCTTGTTGTCGCGGCGCAGCTGCACTACGGCATAGGCTTTTACATCGGGTTGGTGTGGATTGGTGAGGCCGACAGGTTTCATAGGGCCAAAACGCAGCGTTTCGCGGCCACGTTCAGCCATAACTTCGATGGGAAGGCAGCCGTCGAAATAACCTGCTGTCTCACCTTCATGAAATTCGGTCTTTTCCGCAGCGGCCAAAGCGTCGATAAAGGAGTAATACTGATCTTTGTCCATGGGGCAGTTGAGGTAGGCCGTGCGCTCTTCCTCTGTCTCGCCCTTGTCATAGCGCGACTGCATCCACGCTTTGCTCATGTCGATGCTGTCGTGGTAAACGATCGGGGCGATTGCGTCGAAAAATGCGAGTGCTTCGGCACCTGTTTCAGCCGCAATAGCGGCACCCAGATCGGTAGAGGTGAGCGGACCCGTTGCGATTATCCAATGACCGTCTTCGGGCAGGGTGGTAATTTCGCCATACTCAACAGAGATATTCGGATGCGCCATCAGTGCGTCTGTGACTGATTGGGCAAAGGGATCACGGTCCACCGCCAACGCACCACCCGCAGGCAAGCGATGCTTTTCAGCCGTTTGCATAATCAGCCCGTCCGCCTCGCGCATTTCCCAATGCAGCAAACCCACAGCGTTCTGTTCGCTATCGTCCGAACGGAAGGAGTTGGAGCAGACCATCTCGCCCAACAGGCCCGTCTGGTGCGCGAATGTCTCTACCTTTGGGCGCATCTCGTGGATGACCACTTGGATGCCAAGGTTTGCCGCCTGCCATGCAGCCTCTGATCCGGCCATACCGCCGCCGATGATGTGTAATGTTTTATCCATAGCCGCCAGATAATGGAGCGGAGGGGGCGGCGCAACAGGGCGTGCGCATCAACGATGCGGCAAAATGCACTTCGTAACAGCCATTGTATCTAAATGATTTCTGAGAGGGTATTTTGGGGTCGCCGCTGCGGGAATAAGGGGGATCAGATGAGAGTCTGATCTGGAGGGACCTTCCGCTGGCGGCAACCCAAAATGGGGCAGCTCGTCGTGCCATGTCCTATTTGTGCCTTATTCCTGCCCGATTTGCTAGACGTAACTCAGCAACACTGCGGTGCCGATTTGGCAACAGTGGTTAATGGCCAGAAAAAACCCCCGGTCACCAAGGGTGCCGAGGGGGTTACAGTTGTTATCTGTCAGATGTTT
Organism: uncultured Sulfitobacter sp.; assembly: GCF_947499945.1. Classification (GTDB taxonomy): domain Bacteria; phylum Pseudomonadota; class Alphaproteobacteria; order Rhodobacterales; family Rhodobacteraceae; genus Sulfitobacter. The sequence goes on from NZ_CANMQD010000004.1 coordinate 55,094, forward strand.
AAGACGGAGGAGCCGCAGCATCCAAAGGCAGCCCGGAGGGAACTGAATTGGGGGTTCCAAGGCCACGTTTTCCTGCATCCTTATCAGTCAATGCACCCAAAAATGACATAATCTTGGCGATCTCGTCTTCAACCAAGGCAACATCACTGATTTCGATAGCTTCGGCGATGCGCATGACTTCGTCGAAATCATCCATGGCTTTCCAATCATCAGCGGTCATATCCTTAGCCAGCACTGCTTTGCTGCGGTCATAGGAGGCAAGCCCTTTGACAGCATCAAGGTGGTGGCGCACGATATCTTCAAGATTGGCATAGGCGCCATTGTGGCCATAGGGGCCAGTCATGCTGATATTGCGCAAGGTGGGCGTGCGGAAACGATACATGTCCTCTGGCTCTCCTGTGATCATGCCGCGCCCCGCGTCAGAAGCGTAGTCATCCTTGCCCGGACCGATTTGGGGAAGGCCAATAGCGTGAAAATTATGATCGGTCTGGAAGGCCCCTGAATGGCAGGTCGAGCACCGGGCTTTGCCATAGAACAGATCCATACCGGCAAGCTGTTCCTCCGACATGCCATCTTCACCGCGCAGGTATCGGTCAAAAGGGCTGTCTGTGGCGCGGAACTCTGACCCGATAAAGGCCGAAAGGGCCGTGCCAATATCTGTGATATGTATTTCCGATGTGCCGAGGGCGTCAAATCGCTGCTGGTATTCCGTAATGCTGTCTATACGCTGGGCAAGCAGATCCCATGCGCCGCCATCGCCCATTATCCGCTCTGCGGCCACGGCATCGGCCACGTCATTTTCGCCTGGGTGGCCTGACATCTCATCGGGGGAGAGGATGGGAAGAATGTTTTGCGCGGCAAGCGCCGAAACGACGGGACGTTCCAGCGTGCGGCCTTCAGGCATACGGATCCCAAACATGGCATGACGGTCTTTGGCCGTGCGGCCATCATGAAACATCACAGTGTATTCTTTTGCCCCGAGGTTAAACAGGGCAGGCGCATTGCGCGGAATGCGCGCTTTGGGCGCGTTGCCCATGTCAACGCGGCGCGATTCGCCAAGGCCTACACCCCCTTCGCCCACCGACAGCGACATGGCGTCAGAGGTGCCTAGGCTGGGGTGATGACATGTGGCGCAGGCAATATTCTTGTTGCCCGACAGAATGGGATCAAAGAACAGATCGCGGCCCAGCTCGACCAACTCGGGGGGGAACTGATGAAAATCAGCATCTTCAATCGGTGCAGGCAAAGGTCCAGCAACAGCCGCGGCACTATATAAAAGGCTTGCGCCAAACACGCCAAGCTTGAAACTTTTCATCACGGGCTCCTCACGAGAATGAGAGGCTTGTTACCAAAATTATGGCAAAATTGCGATGATTGCTTTGGAAATAAACCGTCCCGTTTCAGGAAACAGTCAGTGTTTCCAACCGGGTGGACGCTTTTCAATGAAGGCTTGCATGCCTTCATTGGTGTCAGCGTTGCTTAGGTTTTCGACCATCACAGCACCCGTATGGGCATAAGCTGCGGCGGTTCCCATGGCGAGTTGGTCATAGAATGCGCGTTTGCCAATCTTGACGGCCGCGCCAAGCTTGCTTGCAATTTGATCGGCGAGGGCGGCTGTCTCCGCCTCTAACGCATCGGAGGTCACCACCCTGTTGATCAGGCCAAACTCTTCGGCGCGCTCTGCGTTGATGAAATCTCCTGTTGTCAGCATCTCGAAGGCCTTTTTGGGCGCGATGTTTCGGGTGAGGGCAACCATAGGCGTCGAACAAAAGAGGCCGATGTTCACGCCATTTACGCCAAACCGTGTACCTTGCGCGGCAACTGCCATGTCGCAGGTCGCGACCAGCTGGCAACCAGCGGCGGTGGCAATGCCGTGCACCTGAGCAATCACTGGCTGCGGCATCGACTGGATGCGCATCATCACATCGGTACAGCGTGCAAACAGATCGGCAAAGGCGGCGGCCCCTGCGTCCTCGTTTTGGCGCATGGCTTGCATCTGGCGCAGATCGTGGCCTGCGCAGAATGCTTTTCCCTCACCCGAAAGGGTGATGACGCGGCAGTCAGGGTCGTCGGCCAAGCTATCCAGCGTTTCTTGCAGCGCCGCCAACATCTCGTCACTGAGCGCATTTAGCCGCTCAGGGCTGTTCATCGTGAGATGCGTGACCGCGTCCCGTTGCGTAATTTTCAGAATTGCCATCTTGCGCCCTCTCTTGCTTGGGGCAACTCTAGGCGCAACAGGACAGGGAGAACAAGTATGGCCGTCAAAGGTGAAGTGATGATGCAGGCGCCAGAGCTGATGGCATTTATGCGTGAAGTGTTTCAGCAGGTGGCCGATGACTTCAACGTAGAAGAGGTCAAGCCCAACGAGGTGACCATGCGGCTGATCATCACCGAGAAACACCTCCGTCCGGGCGGTACGGTGTCTGGCCCGTCAATGTTCGCGTTGGCCGATGTTGCTGCCTATATTGCGACACTGGCGATGATCGGGCCGCAAGCGCTGGCAGTGACGACGAGTTGCTCGCTCGATTTTATGCGCAAGCCTAAGGCTGGCGTTGATCTGATTGCGACTGCAAAGCTGCTGAAACTGGGGCGGCAACTGTCGGTGAGCCATGTTTTGATCTATTCCGTGGGCATGGAGGAGCCTGTGGCGCAGGCGACAATGACATATGCGATTCCACCTGTGAAATCGCTCTAGGGGTACAATTCGTTTATTGATCATATTGTATCAAAAAAGGGCAGGGATGAACCCTGCCCAAGTGAAGAGGTCTGGTGTGGCGTCACGGGGATGTCACGCCTGCCAGAACACCTTTCGCGCCTCGCGATGAGCCGCTTCAGGTGTTAGCCCCACGTCCTGCAACTGCCATGCTTCCAGATGCTGAAGCGAGAGGCGAGTGCGGCGGCGGGTCACCCATTTCGTCACGCAGGCTGCAAACTTGACGCTGACCACTGCAAGCAGCGGAAGGCTGCGCGTGGAATTCAGAACCGCGAGGGCGTCGTTTGTCAGGATCGCTGCGTGTGTCATGGGTAAATCTCCTATGATAAATTGTATTGACACAATGTGGCATTGTCGCCATGAATAATTGGTACAATATGATTTCAACGATAGCCATGGAAACATTGTAATGGATACAATTTGGGTGCCGCAGGTCGATCCGGCGATCAAACCGAAATACAAAGCGGTGGTTCAGGCGATCCGCGATGCGGTCGGGTCAGGTGCTCTTGTGCCGAGTGCCAAGCTGCCGCCTGTGCGTGAGTTGGGCTGGAAGCTGGAAATGACACCGGGAACGGTGGCAAGGGCCTATACCGTTCTCACCGATGAGGGGGTGCTGGTCGCCGAAGTGGGGCGTGGCACTTTCGTTGCCGATACCGCACGGATAGAGCCTCCACTGAACCTGATGGAAATGGATGTGATTGAGCATCTGACCGGGGGTGACAATTTTGACGTTAACCTCTTTTCCCCGCATCTACCGAACGGGGGGCAGTCCAAGCTAATCCGCACTCTGCTGGCGCAAATTGCCAATGATCCGCCGTCGGGCGTGATGCATTACCCTTCACGCCGCGGGGCGCAGCCTGCGCGGGAGGCGATGTTGCACTGGCTGCGTGATACGAACCTTGGCCCCGTGAACGAGAGTGATATCGTGCTGTCTCATGGCGGTCAGAATGCGATCATGCTGATCTTCCAAACCATTCTGAAGGGCCGCCGCCCAGTGATTTTCGTCGAAGAATTATGCTATCCTGGGTTCAGGCGCGTAGCCGCGGCCTTGCGTGCCGATGTTGTGCCGATTGCGATGGACGCAGACGGGATCTGTCCAGATGCTCTTGCGGCTGCCGCCGAGCGGTATCCCGAGGGTCAGATCATTTGTACCTCACCCGAAGTACACAGTCCCACCTGTGGCTTCACGCCATTGGCACGGCGTCATAAGATCGTCGAAGTGGCCCGTCGATTTGACCTGCAAATCGTTGAAGACGACTGCTACCGCATTGGAGAGGCACAAGAACCCGCCTATAGACAGCTTGCCCCGGAGCGGGGATGGTATTTGACCTCGCTCAGCAAGTCGATCACACCTGCGCTGCGCCTTGGCTGCGCTGTTGGACCCCGCGAGATGACACCCGCGCTGCACCGCGCCGCCGAGCACGGGTTTTTTGGACTGGCTACACCGATCACTGATCTGGCGGCAGCACTGCTCTCCCACCCGCAGCTTGATGCTGTCAGGGCCCGCACCCGCGACGGGGTGGCCGATTACGTCAGAGCGGCTGTAAACATGCTGGGCGGATATGACCTGCGCTGGCGGGAGGATGTGCCGTTTGTCTGGCTCAACCTGCCTGAAGGCTGGCGGGCCAGCGCCTTTTGCCGCGCCGCCGAGACGCGGGGTGTGCGGGTGCGGGCAGCCGAAGAATTTGCTGCGCGTAATGCCCAAACGCCACATGCCGTGCGCATGGCCATTAACGCAGGCGTGAGCCTCAAGAGTTTCGAGGCCGCAATGGCCCGGCTGCGCGATTTGCTGGACAATCCAAGCGATGAGATCGGCGTTTAGAACGCCGCCTGAGCACCCAGCAGCATCCCGACCGTCATAGCGCAGGCTGTCACAGCCGCCGAAAAAAGCGCCATTTTCCGGTAGGAGAAAGGTCGCTCGCCAAAGGTGCGGCCGTCAATGCCAGACACCACAATACGGTAGGCATGAGCGCGATAGGTATAATGCAAAATCCACACAGGCAGCAGGATACGGCGGTAGTGGATACCAGTTGTATCGGTCAGGTAGCGGATGCCGTGGACGGCGGTCTTGTTGACCTCGTCTTTGATGTGATTGCGGATAAGCGTGTCCTTATCCGTTTCATTGGCAGACAGCCCTTCCATCACGCTTTGATGGTGCATCTCGGCGGCAAAACCAGCGAGATAGCCCGCACGGTAGGGTCGCAAGTCGGCAGGATCGAAATCATGCAGGATGCCGTCGCGGATCAGCGGTGTCACATGGGGTGAGGCCGGCATCAACAAGTCGTCAAACATAATGTCGAGCGCCCCTTCGGTCTTGCGGGTGCGGATCTTGTTGTTTCGGTAGGTGACGTAATTTGCCCAGTAGTGCACAGCCTCGTCGCTATCAAAAGTCCAGAACGGCGCATACAGGCCCACAACCACCCCTTGTTCCACGGTCAGCGCCAAGTCAGCGGGTACACAGATGCGTGCGTCAATCCAATCCTGCGCCAACCGCTTGGCAAAGGGCGCATCCACCCGAAATGGAATGAGCGCCATCGTTTTGTACCCGCTGTCGCCCGGAACAAGAACGACTGGCCCGTTACAGTAGGGACAATTCTCGGACAGGGCAGGGCCAGTGAAAACGACTTCACCGCCACAGTTACGGCATTGATGGGTCTGCTGGGGCGGTGCGCTTTTCGGGTCTGCGTCAGGGACGTTCTTGTTGTGGGCAAACTCGTCACGCGCAAGATAATCGTCAGGCTGGTCCAGATTGTAGACCTTCCCGCAACTCAGACACTCCAATGCTTGTGCCACGGGCGAGAAATAGCACATGCCGCCACAAGAAGGGCATTGGAGTGCGGATTGTTCTGCATACATTAGCGCATGCCAGTGTTTGAAGCAGCAATTTCGAGCATGACAGCCGTCCGCATACCTGCACGCTCCAGTGCAGCGTTCAGATCACCCGTTACTGCCCAATCACCGAGAATGGTGGACAGGCACAAAACAGTCACGACCCAAATCATCACAAAAACCACACCCCCCATGCGCCGCAGGTAACTGGCAGAACCTGCACGCAGTTCATGCTGCGCCTCGCGCCGTCGGATCATGCGATGAACGGGAATGAGCCCGACATAAGTAGACAGGCCAAACAAAGCGACAACAGAAAATAGAAGCGAGGCATTCAATATCATCAGGGTATCCTGCTCATTTCTCACGATTCTACACGGGATGGCGGGCAGGGAGAAGAGTGGTGATCTCAAAGTAGCGATTTTATGGGGTAAAATAATACCGTAATTGTAAGTCGATGATTTATTTGAATATATAAAGGTTCGCGATGCTTGACCCGACCTGTGGCTCGGATATAAGCCCTCCATCACATAGGGGCATTTGCCCCGATCCACCACGAATGGGATTACCCTACATGAAAACCTTTTCTGCAACACCGGCAGACATTGACAAAAAATGGATCATCATCGACGCCGAAGGCATCGTTTTGGGCCGTCTTGCGTCGATCATTGCCATGCGTCTGCGGGGCAAGCATAAGCCCTCCTTCACTCCTCACATGGATTGCGGCGACAACGTCATCGTAATCAACGCCGAGAAAATCCAAATGACCGGCAAAAAGCGTGAAGAGATGTTCTATTGGCACACCGGCCACCCCGGCGGGATCAAAGAGCGCTCAAAAGCCGACATTCTTGAGGGCAAGCACCCCGAGCGTATCGTGACACTTGCTGTTAAGCGCATGCTGCCCGGTAACCGTCTGAGCCGCCAGATCATGACCAACCTGCGTGTATATGCAGGCGGTGAGCATCCTCATGAGGCCCAAGAGCCTACCGTTCTGGATGTTGCATCCATGAACAAGAAAAACACACGGAGCGCATGAGCATGTCTGACGAAATCAACACACTCGAAGATCTCGCATCTGTTGCAGGCATTGAAGCCACTCCAGAAGTCGAGCTGACCCCACGCGAGCCCGTAAAAGACGAGTTTGGCCGCGCCTATGCCACAGGCAAGCGGAAAGATGCGGTCGCCCGCGTCTGGATCAAGCCCGGTTCTGGCAAGGTTATCGTAAACGGCAAGCCGCAGAACGAATATTTTGCGCGCCCTGTTTTGCAGATGATCCTGCAGCAGCCTTTCGGCATCACGGGCACAGACGGCCAGTTTGACGTCTATGCGACAGTCAAAGGCGGCGGTTTGTCAGGTCAAGCGGGCGCGGTTAAGCACGGTGTGTCCAAAGCACTCCAGTTGTTTGACCCATCCCACCGTGGCGCACTCAAGGCGGCAGGCTTCCTGACCCGCGACAGCCGTGTTGTCGAGCGTAAGAAATACGGTAAAGCAAAAGCGCGTAAGAGCTTCCAGTTCTCCAAGCGTTAAGTTTTACGAATATTATTGGAAGGGGCCGCGCCACATGGTGCGGCCTTTTTCGTTTGAGCAACGGATTAGAAGTTTTAAATGGCCCATGAGAATAAAGTCATTCATTCCGTCAATCTGTACGGTGACGCGATCTGCGTGGACATATTCCAGCGGCCCGATGCCAGTTTTGGCTTTGACGAGTTCCGCCGCGATGAGGAAGATGGGCAAGGCTGGTTTTCCATTGGCCATTTTGGCGAACAGCAGTTCACATCAGTTGCTCAGACCATTGAGGCAGCGATCGGACAGGTTGGCTGGTTTGAGGGCGTTTAGCGGCAACACGGCAGGGGCTTTTGTTGAAACCAACAATTGAGTACGTTAATCCAATCATAAATGAGAGCAATCGACCCATGAAGTACTCCATCCTAGATCTTTGTCCTGTGCCGGAAGGCAGTACTGCTGCTGACGCTATGCAAAACTCTGCTGATCTGGCGCAACATGCCGAGCGTTTGGGATACCATCGCTATTGGATGGCGGAGCATCACAACATGCCGGGGATCGCATCGGCAGCGACGTCCGTTTTACTGGGCCACGTGGCGGGCAAAACCTCGACGATCCGTGTGGGCGCGGGCGGTGTCATGTTGCCCAATCATGCGCCACTGACCATTGCGGAGCACTTTGGCACGCTGGCCACACTCTATGGTGACAGGATCGATCTGGGACTGGGCCGCGCACCGGGTGGGGATCACGCGGTATGGCATGCCATGCGGCGTGGCCGCAGTGGTGAGGATAACTTTCCCGCCGAAGTGTTGGAACTGATGGGCTACCTTGGCGATGTCGAGGCGGGCGCTCCTGTACAGGCGCATCCTGGGCAAGGAACCCATGTGCCGCTTTGGATTCTTGGCTCATCGCTTTATGGTGCACAACTGGCTGCGCACTTTGGGCTGCCCTATGCTTTTGCTTCGCATTTTGCGCCAGACGCTTTGGAAGATGCGGTGTATATCTACCGCCGTGATTTCAAACCTTCGGCGTCGCTTGCTGCGCCAAAGTTTATGTTGGCGGTCAATGTCATCGCTGCAGATACAGATGCAGAGGCGCATTATTTACGTACTTCGGTCCAGCAAGCCTTTGCGCGGTTGCGCAGCGGGATGCGCGGGAAACTGCCGCGCCCCGTGGATGATATCGACGCCGAAATCGGGCCAGCCTTGCGGCGCGGGGTGGATCAGGCGCTTAGGATCAATGCAACAGGTGCGCCCGAGACTGTTCGGCGGCAACTCGCGGGCCTGATTGAGAAATACAAGCCCGACGAGCTTATCCTCACAGGCCAAATCCATGATCATGCGGCGCGCAAACGCTCATTTACCATTGCGGCTGAAGCGATCGATGCTCTGGAGTCTGTTCAGGATGTGCAGTTAGAAGGCGCGACCAGCTTGTAGAAAACCCGACCGCTTTCTCGCTGGCGGCGCTCTACACATGTTTCTGTCAAAAACCATTGCGCGGCGGCGATGCTCCTTGTGGTCACGGTCGTTTGTGTACCGTCCGGTAAGCTCACAACAGCACGCTAGCTGAAACCGTTGTCTGATGTCGTATCAAAGGTCGAGATGACTTCCGCTGGCAAATATCCCGCATGGCTGTGGCGGTCAGGCTTAAAGAACATAAAGACCCAGAGTGCTGTAATGAGAAATGCGACCCCTGACCCAACCAGCACGCCGTATTCGTAGATAAAGAGACGCATGTTTACTGGCATATAGTTCCAATCCTATTCATCCGGTGCAATGAGGCCCAAGCCTCGCAGATAGATCCCGATCCCTGTTTCAAGCAAATCCTCTGGCGGGAAAGGCGATGCGCGGCCGGGAGAGTTGCGGGCAAAAAGCTCGACAACTCCATGGCTCATCGCCCAGATGTGGGCTGAAAACATCGACGGCGGCGGGCGTTTGTGCTCGGGGATATGCTGGCTTAGATCGGTTGCCGCTTTTTCCAACACGCCATTGGCGCGGTTGGCGACTGATGCGAGGGCTGCCGTGCGGTTGATTTGGATACCGCTCTCGAACATCGCGATATAATGCCCCGGAAACCTGCGTGCGAAGGCGAGATAGGCGCGGCCAGTTGCCTCGAACGCTTGAAGGGCCGAAGGTTGACCGCTCTCATACGCATGCTGCATTAAGTCCCCGAATATCTCATAGCCTTGCAAGGCGGCTTCTGCAATCAGGTCCTCGCGGCCCTCAAAGTGCCGGTAAACGGCGGCAGGTGTCACACCCGCCTGTTTTGCCGCTTCAGACAAGGTAAAGCCTGTCGGGCCGCGCAGTTCGATGAGTTGCAAGGCCGCGTCAACCAATGCTTGGCGCAGGTTTCCGTGATGGTATCCGCGTTTAGACATCCCAGATATCAGGTCCGCCGCAGATGGCAGTATCGAGCGTGCCAATCGCGTCAATGTCTTTGTGTGTATAGTCAAAGCTGTGCAGTACCTTGCGGATAGCGTTCAGTCGTGCACGCCGCTTGTCATCCGAGCGCACAACAGTCCAAGGCGCATGATCCGTATGGCTGCGCGTGAGGGTGTCCTGAATAGCGGCTGAATATTCGTCCCAAAGATGCAGGCCTTTAACGTCAATCCCGCTCAGCTTCCATTGCTTAAGTGGGTCACCTTCGCGTTTGAGCATTCGCTTGAGCTGTTCAGCGCGACCAACGTTGAGCCAAAATTTGAAGAGGTACACGTCATCATCGACGAGCATCTGCTCGAAGGGTTGTACTTGATTGAAGAAATGTGCGTTTTGCTCGGGTGTGCAAAAGCCAAAGACGGGTTCGACCACACCGCGGTTGTACCAGGAGCGGTCAAAGAAAACCATCTCACCCGCGGCGGGCAGATGCTCGATGTAGCGTTGAAAATACCATTCGCTACGTTCTTTTTCAGTTGGTTTACTTAGGGCTATAACATGCGCCAAACGCGGATTCAGGTTCATTCTGAACCGACCGATAGTACCGCCTTTTCCCGCCGCATCACGCCCCTCAAAGACGATGGTAATGCGCGTGCCGCTGTCGCGGACCCAAGCCTGAAACTTCACCAATTCGATCTGCAACAGCGCCATTTCGCGCTCGTAACGTTTTCGGCTCATCGTTTTGCGATGAGGGTAGCTAGCCGAAAGGACTTCGCCCTTTTTTGAGGACGCAATCGCATTGCGCACATCGTCAGGTGCGTCATTGGTGTAAAAGGCGCTAATCGCACCATTAAAGGGCAGCTCCATCTCGGGCCTCCAGCCTATCGTTTTGCGCAATATGCGATGTTACGGGGACTTACGCAAACCCGCACGCGCTGCTGCACGGTCAATTGCATCCTCTACGGCATCGGGGTCTGCGTGATGGGGCATGTGGCCTACGCCGCGCAAAACGGTGAGGTTGGCGCCAATCACCTGTTTGGACAACGGCTCTGAGTGGATAGAGAGCGGGACAATTGTATCGGCGTCACCATGCACGATTTCAAGCGGCATGGACAAACCCTCGTATCTTTTGGACATTTTTACGATATGGGGCCGCAGGGAGTTTACCTGTTGGGCATTGGCACGCAGGCTTTCGCGGCGCAGGACCAAACTCGCACCGACATGCTCAGCGTATCCTTCGGGGGCAGCTTGCGGTGCGAAAATCGATTCCACGCTGCTGTCGACATAGGACTTTGGCACAAAGGCAGAGGCGACAGGCACCATCAACGCGCCACCCAAAGTGCTCCCTGTGACGGTATAGGTCCAACCCAAATCACCCGGCCACGGGTTGGACACTGCGCCCAGCATGACAACTGCCCCAGTTTCCTCAGGTTGGCTAAGCGCCCATGCCATTGCAATGGCCCCGCCAAAAGAGTGTCCGACCACGATGGGCCGCTCAATCCCGACAATAGCAGCTGCTTTTTGCAACAAGTCGGCCTGTTCCATCGGGTTTTCGACACGTGTATTCCACGGACCGGATTTCCCCGGCAAACGGCCGGTCCAGCCCAGACCCGGTCGGTCAAACATAATCACGCGGTAGCGGTCCGAGATGCGATCAGTAAAATCATAGGTCCAGTCGCGTACATTGCCGCTTGCACCGTGCAAAAGTACCAGATCAGGCCCGCTGCCTGCGATAAGGACGTGAACAGGGGTCCCGTCCACGTCGACAACGCGGCCTTGTGGCGGGTAGGCCGTACTCGCCGATGCTTCCCGTGCAGCAGCACGCCATTGCACAACAAGAATAAACGCCAGAACGAACGCGGCGAAGACAAACATACTAATTACCGATTTTTTCAATGTCATAAGGCGTTGATTGATAAATTTCCTGTATCCAGTTACCATAAAGCAAATGCGCATGGCTTCGCCAGCGGTTCACGGGTGGTTGGCTTGGATCATCGTCGGTGTAATAGTTTACGGGCACGTTAATAGGTGTACCCGCTGCAACATCGCGATCGTATTCTTGTTTGAGCGTATCGCGGTCGTATTCGAAATGGTTGAAGATGTAGACGATGCGGTTCTCGTGGTCTTCAATCAGGGCGGGGCCGACTTCGTCACTGCCCAGCAGGGTTTTGAGGGCTGGTATGGCGTCGATTTCGGCCTGACGGATTTCGGTCCAGCGCGATACGGGGATCACGCAATCATCTGAGAAGCCGTTAAGGTAGGGAGAGGCGGGAGCCAAATTGCGGTGACGGAAACAGCCAAATGCCTTGGCGTCCAGCATATGCTTTTTGACGCCATGGAAATGGTTGATCATCGCCATGCCCCCCCAGCACACAGCCATTGTTGACTGCACATTTGTCTGGGTCCAGTCCATCACCCGCTTCAGCTCTGCGTAGTAGTCAACATCCTCGAATTCCAGATGCTCAATTGGTGCACCTGTAATGATCAGCCCGTCGAATTTTTCATCCCAAACATCTGAAACGGGGCGATAAAAGCTCTCCATATGCTCTGCGGCGGTGTTGCGGGTCTGGTGGTCAGACATGCGCAGCAACGTCAGCTCGATCTGCAGTGGTGTGGCCCCGATCAGGCGGGCAAATTGGTTCTCCGTCTGGATTTTCTTTGGCATGAGATTGAGCAATGCGATGCGCAGGGGGCGGATGTCCTGCAACGCAGCCTGATCCTCGTCCATAACGCGGACACCCTCACGCGTGAGAACATCATAGGCAGGCAGATTGGCAGGGATCTTGATTGGCATGGGGCAGGTACTTCTTTTTCAGATACGCAGCATAGGTAGGGCGGTCAGGCTGGTCCCTCAAGGGGCGTCATGCAGAGGTGTTCAGAGCTTGGATGCGATCAGCGCCTCGAAGGAAGGGGTGTCCGTCACGGCGTGGATTTCTTCTGCTGTCACTGTCACACCGTAGCGCGCCATCGCCGCATACCGCGGTTGACGGTGTGCCAGCGCTTGGGCATAGGTCCAGCGGATGAAGGTATCAGGATCAACTTCGTCTTCTTGTGCGTTGTTTTCAATCAAATATTCACCCCACACGCGCGCCAGAAACTCAGGTTGATAGGCCATTGGTTTAGGCGCACGATCAAAGCGTTCAATGAGCGCTTGTGTGTGGGCTTCGTCCCCTTTTATCCAGACGGGGAGGCAGCTCTCAGTGAGTGACAGCATAAGGGGGTCATCGTCGATCTCGGGATTGATCCATTCACATATGGAGCCGCCAGTATCGCAGATAAAGTGCGGATAACCATACAAGTCTTGCGCACGGTTCATAAACTTGGTGGTGTCCATCAACGCTTTGATTTCAGCCATCCGAAACTGTTGCTGGCGGCGGGCGTATTCTTTCATGGGCAGACCGCCCTTTGTGGGATCTCCGGGTTTGCCCAGATAAGCGGCAACGGCAGTCAGATCGTGGTCATGTACGTTCGGCTCAAGATAAATGGCATCCTTGCGCAGCATTTCGGCCAAAAACGGTTCTCTCATGGCGTGGGCAATTAAATTATCTTTGATATGGCGGTACATGCCGGACGTGCCGATGCGGTAGTCGATAGAATAATGGAACCAACCGCCCTGTTGTATGAGTAGCTTTGAAATATGGGTTTTTCCCAATCCTGACATGCCAAACAACATCACGGATTTGCGTGGCGCTGCGGTCCAGCTTTTGGCGTTTGGGTATGTCATTGACGGCTCCGGTCAAAAGGGTCCGCCCTCCCTAGCGCGGCTGCCGCAGACGGTCAATCAGGCGACCGTCAATGATGATGAGGCCAAGCGCCAGCAGGGCAAAGCCGTTATAGGCATTGGCGCTCAGCGTTTCGCCAAGAACCACGGCGCCCAGCAGAATTGCGATGGGGGCAATCATCAACGTGACCAACATCAGGTTGCCACTGCCAGCGAGCGCCAGCACGCGGTAATAGAGCAGATAGGCAATCGCTGTGGCTCCCAGCGCGTAATAGGCAATGGCCATCATTGTGAGCGGTTGCAGGTCAAGTCGGATCGGGCCGTCGATCACCCATGCCAGCGGCACCATGATAAGGGTTGAAGCGGTGAGCATGCCTGCGGCGGCGACTTGCGGTGCCAGTCCGGACAAGCGTTTACGTGCCCAAACCCCTGCAAAGGCATAGGATACTGTACCAGCGAGAACAGCAAGTTGCGCCAGTGATGTGATGTCAAATGCGCGTAGGCTGTCGATGCCTATGGCAGTCACCACACCTGCAAATCCTACAGCGACACCAATCGCTTTACGCTTTGAGAGATTTTCATCACCGAGCAGAAGTGCCGCAATCAAGACGCCGAATATTGCAGTCGCGGCATTGAAGATCGAGGTTAGGCCGGAAGGGATATACAGCTGACCCCACGCCATGAGCGAGAACGGGATGACGTTGTTAAGCAAGCCCATGCCCGCAAAGCCGATCCAGACAGCGCGGCCACGGGGCAGAGGCATGCGGCGCACAATTACATAGACCCATAGGACAAGTGTGGCCCAGCCGACGCGATGGGCCACGGCAGTAAGCGGCGGCACTTCGTCGAGGGCGATACGGATCGAGAGGAAGGAGGCGCCCCAGAGTGTGGCGAGAAGGGCCAGCAAACCCCAGCTTTCGGCAGTTATGGTGCGTTCTGTCATAGCGCAAGACTAAAGAAGCAAGCATGCTCCAGCGATCCGAATGATGCGCAATTGATCATGCTTTCTTGCGGGTTTCATTCCAGATGTTGAGATAATTTGCCGCAAAGATAAGCAGTGCTCCAACGAATACCCAAACCTCAAGCGGCTCGTCGTAAAGCACCATGGCAACAACCGCGATTACGGGCAAGCGGGCAAAGTCAATCGGCACCACCACAGTCGCGGGCGCGATGGACAGTGCAGTTGTCAGGCAGAAATGCGCTAATAGGCCTGCACAGCCCACTAGGAACAGGTAGGGGAAACTTGCACCTGTTGGGAGTGCAATATCACCGTCAAAGCCTGCTGTGACCAGTCCCAGTACCAGTTGAATGGTGGTGAGATAAAAGAGAATACAGGTGATAGAATTGCCGCGGGTGAGCCGTTTCGTGAGTAAGATCGTCAATGCAAAGAAAATCGCCGCGCAGGCGGCGATGAGCAGACCAATCTCGAATGTTTCGGGATTGGGACGGGTGACGATCAGGATGCCAACAAAGCCCAGGATGGCCGAGAGGCCGCGGATACGCGTCATTTTTTCGCCCAATAAAAGGGGTGCAAGAAGTACTACCCAAAGCGGGGAAGTGAACTCAAGCGCGAAAACCTGCGCCAGCGGGATCACGGCCACAGCATAGAACCACAAGTTCTGGCCTGTGAAATGGAAGATATTGCGTAAGAAGTGCTGGCGAATGTTATCTTTGTGAACTTCGTGCCACCTCTTGTTCAATGTCGTCAGGGCCACAACGATGATCACACCTACAAGACTACGGTAGAGCATGATCTCGAAAGTATCGTACTCACCCGAAAGCTCTCTTCCCGCCACAGCCATGAATGAGAACGAAGCAATTGCCCCGGTCATCCACAAAGCAGCCTTGAGCACGACGTTCATAGTCGGCTCAAGCCATTGGTCTGGCTACGGTTTGTGCAGGCTATTCCCATTCGATAGTGCCGGGGGGTTTCGACGTGATGTCATATGTCACGCGGTTGATACCCGGTACTTCGTTGATGATGCGGGTTGCTGTCTCGCCCAGAAACTCGTGGCTGAAGGGGTAATAATCGGCGGTCATCCCATCGACTGAGGTTACGGCGCGCAAAGCACAGGCAAAATCGTATGTGCGGCCATCGCCCATCACGCCAACTGTGCGCACGGGCAGGATTGCCACAAATGCCTGCCATATCTCATCATAAAGGCCATGTTTGCGGATCTGGTCGATGTAGACGGCATCAGCTTCGCGCAAGATGTCGAGCTTGGCGCGGGTGATCTCACCGGGGCAGCGGATGGCAAGACCCGGACCAGGAAAAGGGTGGCGGCCGATAAAGCTGGCAGGCAGGCCAAGCTCGCGGCCAAGGGCGCGCACTTCGTCTTTGAACAATTCACGCAGCGGCTCTACCAATTTTAGGCCCATTTTCTCGGGCAAACCGCCTACATTGTGATGGCTCTTGATGGTGACCGATGGACCACCGGAGAACGACACGGATTCGATCACATCGGGATAGAGCGTCCCTTGGGCCAGAAACTCTGCGCCCTCGATCTGGTTGGCGTATTTCTGGAACACGTCGATGAACAGGCTGCCTATGATTTTCCGCTTTGTTTCGGGGTCGGATTGGCCTTCCAACTCACCAAGAAAGAGCTCTTTTTCGTCGGCATAGATCACTTTGAGATTCATATTGTCGCGGAACATGGCAACAACGTCTTCGGCCTCATCCTTGCGCAGCAGGCCGTGATCCACAAAAACGCAGGTGAGCTGGTCGCCGATTGCCTCATGCAGAAGCGCTGCGGTCACGGAGCTGTCAACGCCACCGGATAGACCACAAATCACCTGCTTGTCCCCAACTTGGGCGCGAATTTTCTCGATTGCGATGTCTTTGTAGGCGTCCATCGTCCAATCGCCCGTGAAACCCGCGATCCGCACGAAGTTTTCATAGAGTTTCGCGCCGCGGGGCGTGTGGTGAACTTCGGGATGGAACTGCACACCGTAAAAATGGCGCGACGCGTCGGCAAGAATTGCGTAGGGTGCATTGGGGGAGGTGCCATAGACCTCAAACCCCGGTGCGATTTTGGCGACGTGATCACCGTGAGACATCCAGACAACTTCGTCGCCCTGCGAAAACCAGCCGTCAAGCAAGTCGAGGTTCGCTGATTTGCTCACTTTTGCGCGGCCAAATTCAGCTGTGCCACCACCGCCGGAAATTTTACCTCCGCGTACTTCGCCGCCCAGTTGGGTCATCATTGTTTGCTGGCCGTAGCAGATGCCAAGGACCGGAATGCCCATGCTCCACAAGCTTTCAGGCGCGCGCGGTGACCCTTCGCGGGTCACGGAATCAGGACCACCAGACAGGATCACAGCCTTGGGGGCCAGATCCGCGAGAAATGCGTCGGTGACGTTCTGATAGGGATGAATTTCGCAATAGACATTCAACTCGCGCAGGCGGCGAGCAATCAGCTGGGTCACTTGGCTGCCGAAGTCAATGATGAGGAGGCGGTCATGGGTATATTGTGTCATGCGCACTGATTATGCGCGCTGGCGCGGGGTAGCAAGGTGGATTTGGCGTTTACGCTTTGCCACACTGAGGGGAGCGCGGGACGCATGACAACGTGCTGGGGCTAGAAATTGACAGCCTTGGGGAGGAATATGTCGCTTTTCTACCAGCATGGCCGCAATCTGCGCGAAGGGGCGCGGCAGAGTAGGCTACTCGGAGCTAAGTTTATAATTGAGGGGAAATGACATGGCAGAAGCAGCAAGACGCGCCCGCGGTGGCGGCGGAGCAGCACGGCGGGCCGCCCGAACGGCAGTCTCGTTCGAGACAGCAAAGTATATCGAACGGAACATCCCCAACTTCGAGATCTTGAGCGAAGAGGCTTTGGACATCATCGAAGCTAACGCCGAGACGATCCTCGAAGAGATTGGCGTAAATTTTCCCGATAATCCGCGTGCTTTGGCGCGTTGGCGTGAGGCAGGGGCAGATGTGCAGGGTGAGCGGGTTCGTTTGCCAAAAGGTCTGGCACGTGAATTGATCAAAACAGCGCCTTCTTCCTACACCCAACATGCGCGTAACCCCGACCGCAATGTCGTTGTGGGCGGCAAGAACCTTGTACTGGCGCCTGTCTACGGCCCCCCCTTTGTGCGTGATGCCGCAGGGGGCCGCCGCTATGCCACGATGGATGACTTCCGCAAATTCGTAAAACTTGGCTATATGTCCAAGTGGCTGCACCATTCGGGCGGTACTGTATGTGAGCCGACCGACGTGGCGGTGAACAAGCGTCACCTCGATATGCTGCACGCCCACATGACCCTGAGCGACAAGCCATTCATGGGCTCCGTGACCGAGCCGAGCCGAGCGCAGGATTCGGTGGATATGTGTGGTGTCCTGTTCGGCGAGAAGTTCGTGCAGGAAAATACAGTGATGACTTCGCTGATCAACATCAACTCTCCGATGACATTTGATGATGTGATGATGGGTGCGTTGGAAGTTTATGCGCAGAACAATCAGGCCTGCATTATCTCGCCGTTCATCGTCGGTGGTGCCATGGCGCCGGTTTCTGTTGCGGGGACGCTCACGCAAGTCTTGGCCGAAGCGCTGGCGGGGATCGCCTATAGCCAGTTGATAAAGCCGGGTGCGCCTGTGATCATGGGTGCCTTTGTGACGTCGATTGATATGAATTCCGGTGCACCAACGTTTGGTACACCCGAAGCTGCGCATATCACTTATGGCGCAGGACAATTGGCGAGACGCCTGAACTTGCCTTACCGCTCGTCCGGCTCGTTTTGCGGCTCCAAGCTGCCTGATGCACAGGCTGCCTATGAGACGGCGAACTCTTTGAATATGGGGCTGCTTTCTGGCGTAAACTTCATGCTGCACGCCTGTGGCTGGTTGGAGGGGGGCCTAGTTTCCTCCTTCGAGAAGTTCGTCATGGACGCTGACCAGTTGGGTGCATTGCATCATCTGGCACGCGGTGTAGAGATCGACGAAAACGCGCAAGCAATGGATGCAATCCGCGAAGTGGGGCCGGGTGGTCATTATCTGGGGTGTGAGCATACTCAAGCGAACTTCAAGAACGCCTTTTGGAAATCCGATCTGCTGGATTACAAGCCATTCGAGACATGGGAAGACGAGGGTGCGCGCGATACGCAGACCCTCGCCGCATTGCGCGTCGAAAAAATGCTTGCCGACTACCAACAGCCTGCAATGGACCCTGCAATTACCGAAGCACTGGACGAATTTGTAGCCAAACGGAAAGCGGCTGAGCCAGACAGCTTCATGTAGTCAAAAGTTATCTTATTAGACAAGTTGCGGGCCTGATTTCAGGGCCCGCAACTCACGTGCTTCCCCTACGATTGCGATCAGAACATCAACATGGCGAACTATGCTGTAGCAGGGGTCCGACACAGTGCGTTGTGTTTCCATATCAGCCTCAATATCGACCAGACGCATGAGTGCATCAGCATGACGGGGCAGAACACCATATCCCAGTAAACGTGGCAGATGCACCGCACGACGATATTCTTCTGCTCCAATACGGGCGGCCCGCATCAGAATGCGCGGACGGTGGAGGCTGGCGAGTATGCTGTGGATATCTTTCACGATTTATCTCTCCTTAAGGAATGTGGCATGCTGATTGCTTGCCTTAATATCGCCATATTTCCATAGTTTTCGGCCTGTTGCGCACTGTGCTGATGCACCGTGCGGCGCGTTTATGATTGTTTCTCTTTTCTGAACAATCATGTCCCTCAGTGGTGATTTTAACTAAAGCGTAACCAATTCGCTCCTAGGTTGAATTTACCTATTGTTAACAAAACTGAGGAGGGACACTCAGACATGGGACCGCAGATACAGGACATGGAACACTCTCAGAATCACTTTTCAGGAGGTGGCAATACTGTGCCGGGTTGGGTTCCCCGCTCGGTACAAAATTATATTGACCATACAGAAATGGGTATTCCGATCCGTGCCTTGGCACGCAAACAGGGATGCCATGCCTCGACAATTCTAAGGCAGATCAGGCGGGTGGAAACGCTGCGTGACGATCCTCTAGTGGATGGTGTCCTTAAATCCTTGGGTGGTCGGCCCGAAGTGACGCCGGCGAAGAAGTGGCCAGCGGTAGTGAGTGACGGCATGGCTGACGGGGCGACGTTGCCAGACGTGGCGCAGCTATCGATTGATGGTGTGCGTGTTTTACGCCGTCTATCGGAGACAGGTGCTGTTCTGGCCGTCGCCGCCGATATGGAGCGGGCTGTTATCGTACGTGAAAGCGCAGAGGGCCAAAGCACGAGAACGGGTGTTGTTGACCGCGCAATCGCCGAAGCGATGGCGTTGAAAGGGTGGATTGTTGCACCCGTGGCCGGGCGGATCACGCGGTACCATATCACGGCTGCGGGACGCAGCGCCCTTGCCGATATGATGGCGCGAAACGAGAGCGCTCATGCCACAGGTCTAGCTGATGCCGAGACGGGTGAAGTATCGGAGGCACCGCGCCGCATTCGTTATGGTTTGGCAGAAAGCCCGCTCGCCGCTCTTGCGCGGCGGCGCGACCGAGAGGGTGAGCGTTTCCTCAGCGATGATCTGGTGCATGCAGGTGAGCGTTTGCGCGAAGATTTCGAAATGGCGCAGATGGAGAATGAAGTTGCAGGTGACTGGGAAAAATTTTTGACAACATTGCGCAGTGACGGCCCTGCATCGGAGCATAATACGTCGCCTGCGGCACGCCGTGCCCATGCCCGTGTTGTTGCAGCATTACGTGAAATCGGGCCAGGTCTATCGGATGTCACGCTGCGATGTTGCTGCTTCCTTGAGGGGTTGGAAGCTGCTGAAAAGACGCTCGGATGGTCCGCACGTTCCGGCAAGATCGTGTTAAGGATCGCTTTAATGGGCCTAAGACGGCATTACGATCAAAATGCAGACAAAAGCGGTGCGATGATTGGCTGATTAATCGCGGTGCATAGCCGCATTGCATGCAGATAGGGTTTTGTTCAAAGCTCAATGTGATAGATATGCCTTAATCATCAAACGAGGCATATATGCGTGATCTGAAGATTCCCGAACAGCGTCATCCTGAAAAGGCGCGCCGCCCTGATAACGCCCAGCCGAAAAAGCCGGACTGGATTCGCGTCCGCGCACCGGGTGGCAAAGGATATGAGGATACGGCGCGGATTATGCGCGAGAACAAATTGGTGACGGTTTGCGAAGAAGCGGGCTGTCCCAATGTGGGGGAATGCTGGTCACAGGGCCATGCCACTATGATGATTATGGGCGAGGTCTGTACCCGTGCTTGTACATTCTGCAATATTGCCACGGGCAAACCGCCCGAGGATCTTGATGCGTTTGAGCCGGGTCGCGTTGCCGATGCTGTGGCCAAGCTGGGGTTGAACCATGTGGTTATCACCTCCGTGGACCGCGATGATGTCGAGGATGGCGGGGCAGAGCACTTTGCCCAGACCATCCGGGCGATCCGTCACCGTGCGCCTGCAACAACTATCGAAATTCTCACACCTGACTTTATCAAATGTGCCCCGAGTGCGCTGGAAAAAGTTGTGGAAGCACGTCCTGACGTATTCAATCACAATCTGGAAACCGTTCCGGGCCTTTATCCCGAAGTGCGCCCCGGTGCGCGGTATTTCCATTCCCTGCGGCTATTGCAACGGGTCAAGGAACTCGATCCGTCGATGTTCACCAAATCGGGCATCATGGTCGGCTTGGGCGAGGACCGTCAGTCTGTGATGCAGGTCATGGACGACATGCGCGCCGCTGACATCGATTTCCTGACCATCGGACAGTACCTTCAGCCCACACCAAAGCATCATCGCGTAGACCGTTTTGTGCATCCTGACGAGTTTGCCACCTATGAGAAGGCCGCATACGGCAAAGGGTTCTTAATGGTTTCAGCCACACCGCTCACGCGCTCAAGCTACCATGCGGGTGACGATTTTGCGCAGCTTCGTGCGGCACGGAATAAGAAGCTTGGAATTGCCTAGTAAGCTATGGGACGGCGGGGCAAACGCTCCGTCTTTGCCCATTCTGGCCACAACCCGAAATATTCTAATCCGAAAATGACGGCGGCGATGGCGGCCACTGCAAAAATGAATTTGATCCGTTTGAGGGATGGCGGGTTTTGTACCCAGCGTTTCATCCAAAACAGGTGACGTGGGTCCATCGTTCTATATCTCGTCCGTGAACCGTACCTTGCCAATAAATGGCAGATTTCGGTTCCGCTGCGCAAAATCAATACCATAACCCACTACAAACTCGTCCGGTATCTCAAAGCCTGTGTGATCTGCCCGCAAATCCACCTCACGTCGTGAGGGTTTGTCGAGCAGTGCCACCGTCTTCAGCCGCGCAGGTTTGCGCGCTTTCAACATGCCTGTGACGTGGAGTAACGTGTGGCCCGTGTCCACAATATCTTCGACCAGCAATACATCTCGCCCTTCAATGCCGCCGCGCAAGTCTTTAAGAATACGTACTTCTCGCGTGCTCTCCATGCCATCGCCATAACTCGACGCTTCAAGAAAATCGACTTCGATTGGAAGGTCCAATTCCCGCACCAGATCGGCAATAAAGACAAAACTCCCCCGCAGCAGGCCCACGACAACCAGTTTATCGGTGCCTGCAAACTCGGTTTCAATCTCGCGGCATAGCTCTTCGATCCGTGCCGCGATGGATTTGGCCGAAATCATTTGGTCTATGACATAAGGACGCGTCTGCATGGCCACCTCTTGATTGTAGGCCCTCGCGGGCTTTGATACAGCGCTATCCAAACAAACCTAGGAATTCAATGCCCACGCACACCGAGAACCGCACTATGCCCTACACCGCACAACAGATGTACGATCTGGTGAGTGATGTTGCCGATTATCCAAAGTTTCTGCCGTGGACGGCCGCCGCGCGGATCAAATCCGTGACGGATAAGGGGGACCACAGCGTCATGGATGCGGATTTGGTGATCTCCTTCAAAGTATTTCGCGAGCGGTTTACCTCACGCGTGGTGCTTTGGCCTGAAGCGAAAAAGATCGACACCGAATATCTTGATGGTCCGTTCAAGCATATGAAATCAAACTGGGCTTTCAAGGATGTCGAAGGGGGCTGCGCGGTTCAGTTCTATGTAGATTTTGAATTTAAAAACGCGATTTTGCAGAAAATTATTGGCGTGGTTTTCAACGAGGCGATGCAACGTGTCGTCAAAGCGTTTGAGAAGCGGGCAGAAGCGCTTTATGGCTGAGCCCCAAGGATAAGACGTCACGGGAGGACGCCATGGGGATTACAGAGCAACTCGTTAAATTCAGCACTATGGAGGTGGCCGAGGAGGCTGCTGCGATGATGCGACTGTCGCTATTTGACTGGGCGGCCTGTGGGAGTATGGGCGCGGCCGAAACCGAGTTTGCAGCCTTTCGTCAGGCGCAAATCATCGAGGACGGACCCGCGCATGTGTTTGGCGGCGGGGAGTTGGGCGCAGCCCAAGCGGCGTTGGTAAACGGTACACTGAGCCACGCGCTTGACTATGACGACACGCATTTCGCCCATATCGGGCATCCTTCGGTTGCTGTGTTGCCCGCCGTGATGGCACTGGCAGAGACGCTCGACACACCTTTGTCTGATGCGATTGATGCGGCCACCATTGGCGTTGAGGCTTCTATCATGGTGGGGGTCTGGCTGGGCCGTGACCACTACCAGATTGGCTATCACCAGACCGCCACTTCGGGCGCGTTTGGTGCAACACTCGCTGCTGCGCGGTTGCTGGGTTTAGACAAGGGCCAGACGCGCAATGCACTGGGGCTGTGCGCCTCAATGGCCTCTGGTGTAAAGGCGCAGTTTGGCACCATGGCAAAGCCGTTGAATGCAGGTCTTGCGGCGCGGACGGGTGTTGAGGCCGCCCTTTGGGCACAGGCTGGCATGACTGCGGCGGAGGATGGGCTGGCAGGACCGCTCGGCTTTGGTGCTACCCATCACGGTGAGGCCGCAGAAGTTAAACTGCCGCGCAAAGAGTGGCAGATCAACACGATCAGTCACAAGTTCCACGCCTGCTGTCACGGCCTTCACGCGATGCTGGAGGCCTTGGGCGGCGCGAATGTAGAGGCAGAGCGCATCGATGCGATTAAGATCCGCACCCATCCACGCTGGATGTCCGTGTGCAATATTGCCGCGCCTAAAACGGGGCTGGAAGTGAAATTCAGCTATGGTCATACGGCAGCAATGACGCTGCTAGGTCATGCCACAGGGGCCATCGCAAGCTACACGGATGAGATTGCACGTGACAAAGACATCATCGCTCTGCGTGAGAAGATCGAGGTGGTCGAGGACGAGAGTCTGAGCGAGACACAGTCGCTGATTACGCTGACGCTGGAGACAGGTGAAGTACGCCGTTTGCGTCATGATCTGATGACACCTATGACGCTTGAGACACGCAGCGAGAAGTTGCTGGCGAAAGTACGGGCGTTGCTTGGTGATGCTCGGGCCGTATCCCTGTGGCAGGCTGTCATTGGTTCGGATCTGGACGCTGTGACAGATTGTTTTACGGCAGCAGAATAGCAAAAGGGCGGCCCTGACAGGACCGCCCGTTCATCATTCGGATGACAGGAACCTAGCTGGTAATGTCATATGCCCGCTCGCCATGTACAGCGAGGTCAAGACCATTTACTTCGGTCTCGGCATCAACGCGCAACGGTGTGATCATGCGGCAGACGAGGATCAGGCCGACAGTCACAATAGTCGTATAAACGCCCACAATCGCAAGGGAGCCGAGTTGTGCTGCCCATGATCCTTGGCTGAAGGCCGCAATCATGATCGTGCCAAAGATACCGCCGACACCGTGTACGGCCATTACATCGAGTGTGTCGTCAATCTTGGCCTTGTTGCGGATCAGCACGACCGCTTCCTGACATAGAATACCCGCTACAGAGCCGATGAGCAGCGCCTCCCATGGCCCCACGAAGCCAGATGCAGGTGTTATGGAGGCCAGACCCGCAATCGTGCCTGTGACCAGACCGACAAGGGATGATTTGCCGAACTTGATCCGCTCCCACAAAATCCACGTTAGCGAAGCCGCAGCAGCAGAGATATGTGTGACTGTGATCGCCATAGCTGCGCCACCATCCGCAGCCAGTTGCGAGCCGCCGTTAAAGCCGAACCAACCGACCCAAAGCATCGCCGCACCGATCATAACCAGACCCGGGGAGTGCGGGGGCGTATGCTGGTTCTTGCGTGCGCCAAGGAAGATGGCGAGGATTATTGCAGCAAGGCCAGCAGTTTCGTGCACCACAATGCCGCCCGCAAAATCGCGCACGCCAACCTCGCCAAAGATGCCACCATCAGCCAGAAAACCACCGCCCCAGACCCAATGCACAACAGGCGCATAGCACAGCAGCATCCACAGGCCGGAGAAGAGCATGACAAAGCCAAAGCCGATCCGCTCAACATAAGCACCGACAATCAGCGCAGGCGTGATGATCGCGAAGGTCATCTGAAAGGCAAAGAAGGCAACTTCGGGCAGGGTGCCTGTCAGGCTGTCAGTCGTTACACCATTAAGACCGATTTTACCCAAACCGCCCCAGAAACCATTGGTTTCCTCGCCAAAGGCAATTGAATATCCGACGAGAAACCACAAAACGCTCATTAAACAGGCAATGGCATAACAATGCATGAACACGCTGAGTACGTTTCGGGCACGCACCAGACCGCCATAAAAGAGCGCAAGCCCCGGTAGTGTCATCAACAGCACCAAGGCCGTTGCAGTCATAATCCATGCAGTATCTGCGCCGTTCATTTCGTCTCTCCCAATGTTTTGCAGGGATAAAGCGCAGGGCAGGTGGCGCGAAAAGGGGCAATAGGCGCAACCTTGCCTAATATCGGAGCGTTTTTAAAGATGCTTTGTAAATAGGCTGAATTTTGAGGACTTGCCTGTTATTCGGGCGGTGCGCAAAGTGCTGCGTGCACAAGTTCTAGCGCATGATCACGGGCGGCAGCGCGAACATACTTACGCCCCAAAGCACCAAATTCTACAGTTTCAGTTTGCCACCCGCTTGGGCCCGCGATGCCGAAGCAGACGCGCCCTTCGGGTTTGTGTTCCGATCCTCCCGGACCGGCGATCCCCGTTAGGGAGACGGCAAGCTGCGCCTCGCTGTGGGTCAGCGCACCACGTGCCATTTGCTCGGCCACTTCCTCGGACACTGCGCCATGCGCTGCCAAAGTGTCTGCACCCACATCAAGCATCTGCATTTTTGCGGCGTTCGTGTAAGTGACAAACCCGCGCTCGAATACAGCAGAGGAGCCTGCCAGATCGGTCAAGGCAGCGGCGACCATTCCCGCCGTGCAGCTTTCAGCCGTAGCAATCATAATGCCCCGCGCCTTCGCCAATGCAAGGATTTCAGAGCGCATGGAAAACACCTGCCAGCAGCACGACACCAATCGCGGCAAAGACACCTGCAATTACATCGTCGAGCATAACGCCAAGGGCATCGCCGCGCCTATCGGCCCAGCCTATGATCCACGGCTTCCAGATGTCGAACAGACGGAACAGCGCAAAGGCCGCGATCCAGCCGGGCCACATAACAAGAATATCAATGTCCATGCGCCAGCTTGCGATGGAGAGCGGTAGCAGCGCGATCCACTGGCCCACCAACTCGTCAATCACGATCTCGGAGGGGTCGTGATCTTCACTCCCCGAAGTCATCTTGGACGTAGCCCACCACCCTTTGAAAAACGCGGCGACAATGCCCACAGCCAAAAGAGGAAAGCCGCCGATCACATGGAGCAACCATGCCCAAGGGAGTGCAACCGCCGAGCCCCAAGTGCCGGAGGCGGGGCGCATATAACCCACCCCCAGCACGGTCCCGATCATCCGCGCCAACATCATCATGACTTCACCAGTGTTGCAGTCGCCATACAGGCGATTCCTTCGCCACGGCCCGTAAATCCCAAGCGCTCCGATGTAGTTGCCTTGACGGAAACACGCGCCACGTCAATGCCAACCATCTCGGCCACCGCTTCGCGCATGGCGCTCGCGTGGGGTCCAACCTTTGGATGCTCACAGATCAACGTGCAATCCACATGGGTCAGGGTAAAACCTTCGTCTCGCGCCATCTGTGCCGCATGACGCAAAAAAATATGGCTCTGTGCGCCCTTCCATTGCGGATCAGAAGGCGGGAAATGGGTGCCAATGTCGCCTGCTGCCAGCGCACCATAGATCGCGTCCGTAATCGTATGCAGGCCTACGTCTGCGTCAGAGTGCCCTACAAGCCCCTTATTATGCGGGATTTTTACACCGCATAACATCACATGGTCGCCTTCGCCGAAGGCGTGCACGTCAAACCCGTTGCCTGTGCGTATGTCCATGCTCTTCTCCAATATGGCTCTGGCGCGGGCAAAATCGCCGCTGGTGGTAATCTTTATATTATCTGGGTCGCCTGCGGTTATAGCAACCGTCATCCCTGCCGCACGGGCGACAGCGACATCGTCGGCGGCAATGCCAGCATAAGTGTCATAAGCAGCCAGTAAAGCTTCGCGGTCAAACCCTTGTGGGGTCTGAGCCGCATATAGTCCCGTGCGGTCCTGTGTTCCTGTAACTCTATTATCCGACCCTGTCCAAAGCGCGTCTGTAACAGACAAACCTGGTGCAGCGGCGTCATGTGATTCAAGCGCTTTGATGACATCAGTTATGACAGCGGCACTTACGCAGGGGCGTGCGGCGTCATGGATCAAAACATGCGTGCAATCGGCCAGCACAACAAGCCCCGCACGTACAGAATCGCTCCGTTCCGCACCGCCCGCAGTCACAGTTATGCCCGCAGCTTTGAAACGTGGTGCTTCATGCATATCGTCCGCATGCAGCACGACCGCAATGTCATGGATACCAGCATGGGCCTGAAACGCTGTGATCGTATGGTCAATGACCCGCAACGCGCCCACGCTTTGCCACTGTTTGGGGCGCGGACCACCCGCGCGGGTGCCACGGCCAGCGGCAACGATAAGGGCGCAAACATGCATCGGGCTTCTTTCTCTCTGGATACCTTTGTCTTAGGTAATCCAACGGTGCGGCGCAATGCGGTGCTCGTGCCTAATTATTAGGCGAACAGTGGTGTAAGTGAGGCCTGTATCGGCGCCTTGTCATTGTGTATTGCGCTGGTTTGCTGTAACAAACTGCTATCTGATCATGATTTAAGCACCTGATGTATGACCTTCCCGCTAAACCTTACACCGCCTGTTTTTCTGGCCCCGATGGCAGGGATCACGGACCTGCCGTACCGGAGCCTCGTGGCTCAATTTGGTGCAGGTCTTGTTGTCTCCGAGATGATTGCTTCGGGCGAATGGCTCACGTCACGCCCGGGCACACGGGAGAAAGCCGAGCTTGGCCTTGGGGTTGAGGGCACTTCTGTACAGATTGCAGGGCGCGAAGCGGCACCGATGGCAGAAGCCGCAAAGATGATCGCGGCACAGGGTGCGCGGATTATCGACATTAACATGGGCTGCCCCGCCAAGAAGGTCACCCAAGGGGCGTCAGGCTCCGCTTTAATGAAAACGCCCGACCATGCCCTGCGGCTTATCGAAGCTGTGGTCGAAGCAGTAGATATCCCGGTCACGCTCAAGACGCGATTGGGCTGGGACGACGACATGCTCAACGCCGCCCCCATTGCGACAAGAGCAGAGGCGGCAGGGGTCAAGATGATCACGATCCATGGACGCACGCGATGTCAGTTTTACAAAGGCAGTGCGGACTGGGCGGCCATTCGCGCAGTAGTGGATGCAGTTGATATTCCAGTCGTGGCAAATGGCGATATTATCGACACCAAAACTGCGCAAGCCGCCTTGGCCCAATCAGGTGCACAGGGCGTCATGATCGGGCGCGGCATTCAGGGGCGGCCTTGGCTGCTGGCCCAGATCGCCCATGATATTTACGGCACTCCTGCGCCTGTGGTCCCCCAAGGCTCCGATTTTACGGCGATGGTGTTGGGCCATTATGAGGCAATGCTTCGATTCTATGGCACCAAGTTGGGCCTTCGCGTGGCCCGAAAGCATCTTGGCTGGTACATGGATCACGCAGGCACGCCCGACGCAGCACGGCGCGGCATTCTGACGGCAGTATCCCCCGAAGAGACAATGCTGCTTCTTCCTGCGGCGCTGAACTCCGACCTCCGGAATGCGGCGGCATGACGTCACCGCAAACTCATTCGCCATTGGGGCAAACCGAGCGAGCGCTTTGGGCGTCACTGCCTGTGCCCGCGATTTTAGTGGGCGGGGATGATACCATTCTCGATATTAACGCTGCCGCTGAGGGTTTCTTGAACGCGTCAGCCAAGTCGATGTCAGGCACGCCTGTTTGGGATGTAATAGCTGTAGATGCTCCGCTTGAGGATGCATTCGCCCGTGCGCGGACCTCGCAAACAGCGCTTTTTGTGAATGACGTGGATGTGGGCAGCGGTCAGCGTGCGCCGCTTCAATCGCAATTACAAATCGCACCGCTGTCCGGTGCTGATGGGGTAATGATCTTGATGATTTCCCCGCGGGAGCTAGCGGGTCGGATGACGCAAAACCAGTCGGTCAAATCAGCGGCGAAATCAGCGATCGGCATGGCCGAAATGCTGGCGCATGAGATCAAGAACCCGCTTGCAGGGATCACGGGGGCGGCGCAACTTCTGGGGATGAATTTGCCGCCGCAGGATCTCGAATTGACCGATCTGATTGTCGCAGAGAGCCGCCGCATCGTGAAGCTGCTGGAGCAGGTGGAGCAGTTCGGCAATCTGACAGTGCCTGAGCGCGGCGAAGTGAATTTGCACGATGTACTTGACCGTGCACGCCGCTCAGCGCTGCTTGGCTTTGGTGCGCAAATGAAGATTCTGGAAGACTATGATCCCTCGTTGCCGCTTGCATGGGGGGATAAAGACCAGCTTTTACAAGTGGTTATGAACCTGATCAAAAACGCCTCAGAGGCGGCAGGTAGCTCAGGTGGTACAATCCGTTTGCACAGCTACTATGAACATTCCTTCAGGCTGCGCCGCGCGGACGGGCAGGGGATCGCGCTGCCGCTCCAGATAGAAGTGATTGACGATGGTCCGGGTCTACCCGATGCCATTGCAGGAGATGTATTCGAGCCTTTTGTCTCGGGTCGCGAAAATGGCACGGGCCTTGGCCTCGCGTTAGTGAGCAAGATCGTGTCGGAGCATGATGGCTGGATTTCCGTCACCTCGACGCCCGGGCATACCGTTTTCCGTATCTCGCTGCCGCGTGCCGATGCCAGCACGGAAAAGAAAACCCGCACCCCGTCAAAGGAGAGTTAACACATGGATGGCACAATTTTGGTCGCTGATGACGACCGCACCATTCGCACCGTCCTTACCCAAGCGTTGACAAGGGCAGGATGCAAAGTGCACGCAACGTCCAGCCTGACCACCCTCATGCGCTGGGTGGCGGAAGGGAAGGGCGATGTGGTGATCTCCGATGTGGTCATGCCTGATGGTAACGGCCTTGAGATGCTGCCCAAGATTGCGCAGGACCGCCCCGATCTGCCTGTCATTATCATCTCGGCGCAGAACACGATTATGACAGCGATCAAGGCGGCCGAGGCCAATGCCTATGACTACCTGCCAAAGCCTTTCGACCTGCCTGATCTGATGAAACGGACGGCACGCGCACTTGACCGAAGTGGCGCACCGCGCCGTGTGCAGGAGGAGGGGCCGCAAAAAGACGAAGACGATTTGCCGATGGTGGGCAAAACGGCAGTCATGCAGGCGCTCTACCGTGTTATTGCGCGTGTGATGAACACCGATCTGCCTGTGCTGATCTGGGGAGAAAGTGGCACCGGGAAATCCCTGATTGCTCGTGCAATCCATGACCTGTCGGACCGCCGTACCTTGCCCTTTGTCACAGTTACCGAAGCAGAGCTGCGCGATATAGAAGGCCCTGCGCGGGTTTTGGCGCGGGTCCGTGGCGGCACACTACTCATAGACGAGATCAGCGACATTTCGGGCGAAGTACAGGCGCGGGTTGCGCGGATGATGGACGCCCAATCAGACAATGCGCCTCGTTTTATGGCCACGTCCCAACGCGATCTGGGGGCTGATGATGCAAAGGATGCCCTGCGCCGTGATCTGTTCTACCGCATGTCAGGCGCAACACTCCATGTACCAGCCTTGCGCGACAGGGTTGAGGATATCCCGCTTCTGGCGGCGCATTTTTTGGAGAAAGCGGATAGTGCCGCTGGTGCGCCTCACGCTTTGTCGGAGAGCGCAGCAAAGATATTCACTAACTACCCATGGCCCGGAAATGTACGCCAGCTTGAACACGCCATGCGCCAATTGGCCCTGACAAGTCGCGCTGCCGAGATTTCAGGCACCGAGGCCGAGCAGGTCATCGGTGGGCAGGCGGGGCCAGCGCCCACTCGTACCACGGGCGGCAGCGACAAGTTGAGCGCAAGTGTCGAACGCCACGTAAAGCGGTATTTTGAGCTGCACGGTAATATGCTACCGCCATCAGGCGTGTACCAGCGTATTTTGCGCGAGGTTGAAGCGCCACTGATCGAGGTCGCCCTTGCCGCTACGTCAGGAAATCAGGCAAAATGTGCCGAGCTTTTGGGAATAAACAGAAATACTTTGCGAAAGAAGATCACTGACCTCGAAATAGAGGTTACACGCGGTCGCAAAATGATGTAAAACTGTCACATAAGCGTGGCCATCAAGGAACATCCCTTGTTAGGACCACATAATACGGCGGTACGGTGCGTTTGCACCACATCAGGTAAGGACGCGCGGCGTGGCAGCAATCACACGCAACACTTGGCTTGTCCGGCTGTCGCGGTTGCGGCGGATGAGGCGTGTGCGCACGCTCATGACATTCGGCCTAGTGGTGCTGGGCCCCTTACTGGCGCTTGCGACCTATTTGGCGCTTGGGCCATTGGATCAGGGCAGCACCGACACCTTACGCCTCATTCTCCTTCTGGACCTTATTTACATTCTGCTGGTTGCGGCCCTTGTGTTGTCTCAGGTTGCACGGCTCATCGCGGCGCGGCGGGCAAAGTCTGCGGGATCGCGCCTTCATTTGCGTCTAACCGGGGTCTTTGCGCTGATGGCGCTGATTCCAACTGTATCTGTTGCGGTTTTTGCGGTGCTGACGATCAATGTCGGGATCGAGGGCTGGTTTTCGGAACGCGTGCGTGTGGTGGTGGGCAACTCGCTGCTTGCTGCCGAAGCCTACGCCGAAGAAGAGCGGGTCGGCCTGCGCGAGGATGCGCGCAGCCTTGCCCGTAGCATTGATCGTGCGCGCCGCGACGGCATCGCCCTCAGTGACAGCGAGCTGTTGGGCGAAGGGCAGCGCCAAATCCAGCGGGGACTGCGCGAGGCCTATATGATCGACGGCACTGCGGAGATTCGTGCACGCGGCGATCGCTCCTATCTGTTTGACTACGACCGCCCCACCGCCGAGCAGCTTGCAGGTGTGGGGACGTCGGATGTGCGCATCATTGAGGATTGGGCCAACAACGAGTTTCGCGCCCTGATCCGGCTGACCTCCTTCGTGGACCGGTTTCTCTATGTTAGTCGCGAGGTGGACGGTGAAATCCTGAGCCTGTTGGACGATACCCAAGAGACGATTCGCCTGTACCAACAGCTTGAGAGCGAACGGGGGCGAATGCTTTTCGAGTTTGGTCTGCTTTATCTCGCGTTTGCTGTAATTATTATTCTTGCGGCTGTCTGGCTGGGTCTGTGGTTTGCGGAACGGTTGTCGGGGCCTGTCGGGCGGTTGACCGGCGCGGCGCAGCGGGTGGGTGCAGGCGATCTGGATGTTCAAGTGCGCGAAGATGACGGCGATGACGAGATTGCCGAGCTTGGTAAATACTTTAACCAGATGACCAAGCAACTCAAAGGTCAGCGCAACACGCTTCTCGACAACACCCGCCAGATTGAGCGCCGCCGCCGTCTGTTCGATTCGGTGCTGAGTTCGGTGACGTCCGGTGTGGTCGGCCTTGATCCCGAGGGGCGCGTGACTTTCGTCAACCGCTCCGCGATGCGCCTGCTGGATTGGGAAGAGGATCAACAATCACTGGCTTTGGCTGTTGCTGTGCCCGAGTTTGGGCCGCTCTATGAAACCCTCACCACCACCGCGCAAGAGGCGGCCCAGCAAGAGGTTAAAGTCTCGCGTCAGGGGCGGATGGAAAACC
The DNA here is from genome assembly GCF_947499945.1 of uncultured Sulfitobacter sp. Taxonomy (GTDB): domain Bacteria; phylum Pseudomonadota; class Alphaproteobacteria; order Rhodobacterales; family Rhodobacteraceae; genus Sulfitobacter. The sequence goes on from NZ_CANMQD010000004.1 coordinate 87,335, forward strand.
TGCTGGTGCGGATGGCTACGCGGCGCACGGATGACGGGCGGCTTGAGGGCTATGTTGTGGCCTTTGACGATGTGACCGATCTGGTGAGTGCGCAGCGCATGGCCGCATGGGGCGATGTTGCCCGCCGCATTGCCCATGAGATCAAAAATCCGCTGACGCCGATCCAGCTCAGCGCGGAGCGGATCAAGCGCAAATTCGGCCCCAAGCTGGGAGCGGATCAGGACAGCCTTGACCAGATGACAGGCGTCATCATCCGCCAGACAGGCGATCTACGCCGCATCGTCGATGAATTTTCGAAATTTGCCCGTATGCCAGAGCCTGAGCGCCGAGACCAAGATCTCAGCCAGTTGGTCCGCGATGCTGTGCTGCTGCAAAAAACGGGCAGACCTGACATAAAACTCATATCTGACGTGCCTGCGGCAGAAATCCCCGCCCTTATCGATGGAACAATGATTACACAGGCCTTAACAAACCTAATCAAGAATGCGGGCGAAGCCATCGACACACTCAAAGAAGACGGCGCACCCGAGGGGTTGGTCCCCCAAGTTCATGTGACCATGACCACGGATGCAAGCACCGCGCATATCACCATCGCTGACAATGGCATCGGCCTGCCCGAAGACCGCGCACGCCTGTTCGAGCCTTATGTGACAACACGCTCCGAGGGGACGGGCCTCGGCCTGCCCATCGTGAAAAAAATTATCGAGGAGCATGGCGGCAGCCTGACTCTCACCGATGCACCTGTCTTTGACGGGCAAAACCACTTTGGTGCCATGGCAGTGATTACACTGCCGCTGGGCATCGACAATAATACGGGCAATGAGGAGAAAAATCATGAGTGACATTCTGATTGTGGACGACGAGCGTGATATCCGCGAGCTGATTTCGGATATTCTGAAGGACGAAGGTTTTGCCACGCGGCTGGCGGGAAACTCCGATGATGCCATGGCCGCCGTGAACGCCGAGCCGCCTGCGCTGATGATCCTCGATATTTGGCTCAAAGACAGCAAGATGGATGGTATCGACATCCTCAAAGTGGTGAAGCGGGACAATCCTGACGTGCCTGTCGTCATCATCTCTGGCCACGGCAACGTCGAGATTGCAGTCGCAGCGATTAAACAGGGTGCCTACGATTTCATTGAAAAGCCCTTTAATATCGATCAACTTATGGTTGTGATCCGCCGCGCGATGGAGACATCCCGCCTGCGTCGCGAAAACCTCACGCTCAAGCGCAAGGACCACTCCACCGCCGAGATGATCGGCAATTCGGGCGCGTTCCGAACCTTGGTGAGCCAGCTTGATAAGGTGACCAAATCCAATGGCCGCGTGATGCTGACAGGACCCGCTGGTGCCGGAAAAGAAGTGGCCGCGCGCTATATCCACACCAACTCAAACCGCGCTTCGGCCCCTTTTATTACCGTGAATTGCGCAGGCGTGGCCCCTGACAGGATGGAGGAAGTCCTGTTTGGCCGCGAAAGCCCTGAGCGCGGGATAGAGCCGGGTCTACTGGAGCAGGGTCATGGTGGTGTTGTGTATTTCGACGAAGTGGCTGACATGCCACTGGGCACGCAGTCCAAAATCCTGCGGGTATTGGTGGACCAGCAGTTCACCCGCGTTGGTGGAAATGACAAAGTGCGTGTCGATCTGCGGGTAATTTCAAGCACGAACAAAGACTTGTCGACCGAGATTGAAGCTGACCGTTTCCGCGAGGAGTTGTATCACCGCCTCAATGTTGTCCCTATTGCTGTGCCGTCCTTGGCCGAACGTCGCGAAGATATCCCCCTTTTGGCTGAGTATTTTATTGCCGAATTCAACAGCGCCCAAGGGTTGCCTTTGCGTGAGATCAGCGATGACGCCCAAGCATTAATGCAAACAATGGTTTGGCCCGGAAACGTGCGACAACTCAAAAATCTGGTGGAGCGTGTGCTCATCCTTGGCGAAGGGACGGCCCCCATCGAGGCCCGTGAATTGCCTGGTGAAGAAGACCACGCCGAAGAAGAGGGCCGCGTGGTGCTGTCAGGTGCCATGGCTAGTCTTCCGCTGCGCGAAGCACGTGAGGCGTTCGAACGGGAATATTTGCTCACCCAGATCAACCGTTTTGGCGGCAATATCAGCCGCACGGCCAATTTCGTCGGTATGGAACGCTCTGCGCTGCACCGCAAATTAAAGAGCCTCGGGGTGGTCACCTCCGCGAAGTCAGGCACACGCATCGCCCATGTAGACGAGGATTAAGACCTGAGGTCACCGGCAGGTCTTGCGGGGACATTTGAATTGACCCCGCAGGCCGCTTCTGACATCTCTTGCCCTATTCAGGCACGGGCGTGTCGGCGGTGTGCAGCACTGCCTGCGCAGCAGGAGATCTCCACATCATGAAAGTTATTATTTGCGGTGCAGGGCAGGTTGGCTGGCAAATCGCACGCCACCTCTCGGGTGAGCGGAACGATGTCACCGTGGTTGACAGCAACGCTGATCTCATCCGCCGCGCCACTGATACCCTTGATGTGCAAGGTGTAGCTGGGTTCGCCAGCTATCCTGACGTGCTGGATCGTGCGGGTGCGCGGGATGCCGATATGATCATCGCGGCCACACATTCGGATGAAGTGAATATGGTCACCTGTCAGGTGGCCCATTCGGTCTTTGGCATCCAGCGCAAGATCGCACGCTTGCGCTCGCAGTCCTATCTCGATGCGATTTATTCTGACCTCTACCGCCGTGATCACCTCCCCATCGACGTGGTTATCAGCCCCGAGCGTGAAGTGGCCGCGGCGGCGCTGCAACGCCTTGCAGCACCTGCGGCTTTTGACACCGAACTGTTTATGGAAAATCAGGCCCAGCTTTTAGGGATCACGCTGGACGATGACTGTCCCGTACTCAACACGCCCCTGCGCCAGTTGACGGATCTGTTTTCCACCCTGCGCGCCGTAGTTGTGGGTATCCGCCGCGAAGGAACGCTGTTTGCGCCAGAGCCGAAAGACCAGCTTTTTGCGGGCGATGATGCCTACATCTTTGTGCACCGCGACGACATTTCCCGTGCAATGGAGATTTTTGGCAAAACCACCAGCACCCAAGACCGCGTTGTTCTCGTGGGTGGCGGTAATGTCGGCCTATCCGTGGCCCTCACACTGGAGCGGCGGGCAAAACGCATCCGCACCAAAGTCATCGAGAAGAACCGCCATTGCGCGGAGCGTGCCGCCGAAGCGTTGGAGCGCACGATTGTCCTTAACGGCGACGGCCTTGATGCGGCATTGCTGGCGGAGGCGGGGATCAGCCGCGCCGATGCGATGCTTGCTGTAACCGACGATGACAAAACCAACATGCTGGCCTGTGTGCGTGCAAAGGCCGAGGGCTGTCCCTATGTGATTGCGCTGATCAACGACCCGACGCTGGTGCCGCTGATGCAGCCGCTGGGCATTGATGCCTATATCAACCCGCGCGCGACCACCGTCAGCTCGATCCTGCGCCACATCCGCCACGGACGCGTGCGGCAGGTCTATTCCATTGGCGATGCCGAGGCTGAAGTCATCGAGGCCGAAGTACTCTCGACTTCTCCAATTGCGGGCAAGAAAATCAACGAGATCGATTTCCCCGAAGGTGCGCTGGTCGGTGCGATCCGCAAAGGGGGCAAGATTACCCGCCCCATGGGCGACACCCGCATCGAGGAAGGGGACGTGATCGCCGTGTTTGTCTTGACCAAGGACGTGGCCCAGCTTGAACAGTTGATGCAAGTTTCGATCGACTTTTTCTAGGAAGGGCATCAGTGCCAAAAAAGACCACCTTTACGGACAAGATGATGCAGCTCCCGCTGTTTTTGCTGCTGTTTGGGGTGAGTGCGCTGTCGATGTTTGTACCCGCTGCTTACGGCGCCGTGGCAGATCGCCACGAGACAAGTCAGGCGTTTTTCTATGCCGGGCTTTTAGGGACCTTGGCCTTTGCGCTCATCTCGGTCGCCCATGCGGGACGCGCACCCCGTCACGGCGCATTGGGGCCGCTGCTCTCGCTGTTCTCGGCTTTTGTTTTTTTGCCTGTTTTCTTTGCAATTCCCTTTGTCGAAGCATTGCCCACAACCCGGTTCTATAACGCTTACTTTGAGATGGTGAGCGCGCTGACCACTACGGGTGCGACGCTTTTTGATGATCCGACACGGCTGGGACCGGCGCTGCATCTGTGGCGTGCACAGGTAGGATGGATGGGCGGATTACTCATGTGGGTGGCCGCTGTGGCAATCCTTGCGCCGCTCAACCTTGGCGGTTTTGAAGTTACCGCACAAGCAGAACCGGGCCGCCGCGAAACAGGTCTTTATGAGACCGCACCGCTCAACCCGCGCCGCCGCATCTGGCGCGCGGCACAAATGCTCGCACCGCTTTATGGCGGACTGACGCTTCTACTGTGGGTGTTGCTGGTTTTTGCAGGGCAGGACCCTTTCGGGGCCTTGTGCCATGCAATGTCTGTGATGGCGACGTCAGGGATATCCGCCAGCGGCGGTGTCGAGGGTGCCTCTGTGGGCCTTGTGGGTGAGATCATCATGGCAATGTTTATGCTTTTTGCGCTTTCACGCCTGACCTTTTCCTCCGATACCATGACTGCCTCTCAAGGGGGGCTACGCACCGATCCTGAATTTCGCATCGGTTTGAGTATTGTGGTGATCGTGCCTGCAATTTTGTTCGCGCGGCATTTTATCGGCGCGTTCGAGCTTGAGAGTGAAGACACTATTCTGGGCGCGCTCGCTGCTCTGTGGGGCTCATTGTTTACCGTGTTGTCCTTCATGTCGACCACGGGATTTGTCTCGGAGTACTGGAGCGAGACACAAAGCTGGTCAGGCTTGGGAACACCGGGGTTGATCCTGATGGGGCTCGCGCTGGTTGGCGGCGGCGTGGCGACCACTGCGGGCGGTGTAAAGCTGTTGCGGGTCTTCGCGCTTTACCGAAACGCAATGCGCGAGATGGAGCAGCTGGTCCATCCCAATTCCGTCTCTGGCGCCGGGGTTGCGGGGCGGCGTTTGCAATCGGGTGGGGCGTTCATCGCTTGGATATTCTTTATGCTTTTTGCGCTTTCATTTGCCGCGGTCACTCTTGCGCTGACCCTTGTAGGGGTCACCTTTGAGGAGGCGCTCGTTCTTTCAATTGCGATGCTGTCGACGACTGGTCCCCTCACCGAAGTTGGCGGGCAAGAGCCGATTGTGTTGATGTCACTCGGCGATTCAGCCAAAGCAATCCTTGCGGGAGCAATGGTTTTGGGGCGTCTTGAAACGCTTGCGATCATTGCTTTGCTGACGCCCGACCTGTGGCGTAGCTGACACGCGTAGAGCCAGCCCTTTGCAATTGCTGGATTTTGGGGGTTTAAACTTCGTTTATCGCACTTCATAGTCAACCTCGACGTGCCGATTGCGGCTAATGACAAGAAAAAAATGAAAGATCAAACTATGGCGTCTGATAGACAGAACCTTCAGGATGCGTTCCTGAACCACGTACGTAAGACTAAAGTACCGGTAACAATTTTCCTGATTAACGGGGTCAAATTGCAGGGTGTAATTACCTGGTTTGATAATTTTTGTGTTCTGCTGCGCCGTGACGGCCAATCCCAGCTTGTCTACAAGCATGCAATTTCGACCATCATGCCAAGCCAGCCGATCAGCCTGTATGAGGGCGAAGACGCTAATTGAGCAAAACACAATTCCAGATTGATGAGACAGATGGCCCCGCGCTGACGCGTGCTTGGGTGCTGCATCCTGACATCAAAAACGACAATGACCGTCGCGATCCCGTGCCGGCATTGGCGGAAGCTGTGGCACTGGCCGAAGCACTCCCGAACCTCGAAGTTGTGGGTCAAGATATCGTTCCGCTGCGCACCGTAAATGCGGGGCAGTTGTTTGGAAAAGGCAAAATTGCTGATTTCAAAGAAATCCTGAGCGAGAACGAAATTGAGTTGGTGTTGGTGGACGGTCCTGTCACACCTGTACAGCAGCGCAACCTTGAAAAGGCGTGGAATGTAAAACTCCTCGACCGCACGGGGCTTATCCTTGAGATTTTCAGTGACCGTGCCGCCACCCGTGAGGGGGTGTTGCAGGTCGAGATGGCCGCCCTTAACTACCAGCGCACGCGTCTGGTGCGGGCTTGGACCCACTTGGAACGTCAGCGTGGTGGCCTCGGCTTTGTCGGTGGTCCGGGTGAAACGCAGATCGAATCCGACCGCCGTGCCATTGACGAGCAGTTGGTCCGCTTGCGCCGCCAGCTTGATAAAGTGGTGAAAACCCGCGCATTGCACCGTGCGGCACGCGCCAAGATACCTTTCCCGATTGTCGCCCTTGTTGGTTATACCAATGCGGGAAAATCGACTCTGTTCAACCGCCTGACAGGTGCGGATGTGATGGCAAAAGATATGCTGTTTGCGACGCTGGACCCCACAATGCGCAGCCTCGAATTGCTCGACGGGCCAGAAATCATCCTCAGCGACACGGTTGGTTTTATCTCCGACTTGCCGACCGAGTTGGTCGCGGCCTTTCGTGCCACCCTCGAAGAAGTGCTGGCCGCTGATATCGTCTTGCACGTGCGCGACATTTCACACGCAGAAAGCGAGGAGCAGGCCCGCAATGTACGCGATATTCTGACATCGCTGGGAGTGCCCGAGGATACCCGCACTTTTGAAGTCTGGAACAAGCTTGACCTGCTGCCACCCGACCGTGCCGAAGCTGTCCGCGAACGGGCAAAGCGCGACGATTCAGTGTTGGCAATCTCATCCATTACAGGTGAGGGGCTTGAACTGCTCCAAGCCACAGTGGCAGAGGCGCTCCAAGGGGCGCTGCGCACGGCCGAACTGTCGCTGCCCTTTTCTGACGGGCGCAAGCGTGCGTGGCTCTTTGCACAGGACGTGGTGGTGAGCGAGACACAGACGGATGAAGGGTTTGATTTGGTGGTGCGGTGGTCCGCTGACGTGGAGGCCGCGTACCAGCGCCTCTAGCCTTTTGCGGGGTTTGCCACATATAGAGCAATGAATGCCCCAGAAGGAGCCCCACATGTCTTATGCCGTCGTCTATATCGCTACGTTTGCAGCTTTCCTCATCGCCGATTTCATAGGGCTGAGCTACTTCATTAAACCAATTTTCGCCCGCGATATCGGACCATTGATGCTCGATGAGTTTCGGGTGCTGCCGGCGTTCCTGTTTTATGCATTTTTGATTTTTGTGGTGATGTGGTTTGTCGCTTGGCCTGCACTTGATGCGGATAAATCGCTTTGGTGGGTCTTTGGGTCTGCCGCTCTGATCGGTGCGGCCTCCTACGGTACGTTCGAATTCACGAATTATGCGATTTTGCGCGATTGGACGCCGACCTTGGTTATGGTGGACCTCACGTGGGGCACAGTTGTGACCGGCGCTACTGCGGTGACGGGCGTGGCAATCACCCGCGCTGTCGGCTTGTAAGTTTCAGGCACCGTTCGCGGCGGCAAAGCGCCATGCACCTGGGCGAAGCTGGTTAAGCTGCCAGTCCCCCACTTGGACACGGATCAGGCGCAGGGTTGGCAGGCCCACATGGGCGGTCATGCGCCGCACTTGGCGGTTGCGCCCCTCTGTTATCGTGATCGACAGCCACGCATCGGGCACAGATTTACGAAAGCGCACAGGCGGGTCGCGTTCCCACAGATCATCGGGCGGATCGGTTTGAGTCACAAGCGCAGGGCGCGTAACGCCATCTTTGAGGCTCACTCCGCTGCGCAGCGCATCAAGCGCTGCTGTGTCGGGCGCCCCTTCGACCTGCACCAGATAGGTTTTTTCCAGTTTATATTTCGGGTTCGATATCCGCGCCTGTAACGGGCCATGGTCCGTCAGAACCATTAACCCTTCGCTGTCGCGGTCAAGGCGGCCAGCGGGGTAGAACCCTTTTTCGTCAATGAAGCCAGAGAGCGTGGGCCGCGGTGAACCTTCGGTGCCTTTGTCGGTGAATTGCGACAAAACCCCAAAAGGTTTGTTAAACAGGATTACGCGCGGGGTGCTCATGGCGCTTGGGGGATCAACAAGGTCACACCAACAGCCGCCGCACGCGCCAGCTCTTGATCAAGCGACATTGGGATATATTCGCCACGCCGCCACAGTTGTGCCAAATCATCATAGTGGCGAGACAGGAAATGCCCGGATTGCCCTGTGGAAGAGACAAAGACAGAGCTGTCGGGATCGGCAAAGTCATAGACCCCGCGGTACCCCGCGCCGTGGACATTGTGGAATGGATTAGGGTCGGTGCCTTTGGTCCGGCCGCGCATAAGGGTATTGTCACCGCCAGATGTGCTTTGACGGATATTCACGAAATAGCGCAGCACAGGGACCGTCCCAAGCACAGGATGGTCATGGGTTGCCTGATGTGCATCGCCCCAGCGCAGGGACTCAAGCGATGTACCATAGCTGTTGGAGATCGTCAGAAGCGCATCATCAAGAGCAAGCCGCGCCATATCTGCACATGTCTCGGTGGGGGCGGATTGGAAGACGTCACACCATGCGGAAGCACCCTCGATATTGCGAAACACCCGCTCGATGAACAGCGGCTCAACGTGATCAAATTCTGCGGCAAGCGGCCCCAATTCATCCTGAATGAGCCGTGACTGGAGCGCGCGGAGCCATGTCGCATAGATCAGCGGCTCTGGGAGGTGCTCGTTCATCTCTCCCGACCAGCCGGCGAGCAAGCTCAACGCATCTTGGCGCAGTGCCTCGGGGGTGCCGTCAGGTGCTGCTTCTCCAGTAAACCAAAGCTCGGCCCCGATCAGCGGCAAGAGCGAGCGGGCGGTGAAGCTGACCGTGTCCAACTGTGCCTCGATAAAGCTGTCGCGGGTGTGGACCTGACGCCCCTGCATCAAACGCTGCCAACGCTGCACGCGCTGAGTGTCGCCCCACAGAAACGACATGTGGTTGGGAAAGGGGCGGTCTACTGTCTTGTTATTCGTATTACCCAATATCCCGCCTTCGGGGGCCACAAAACCGGGATTGGCGGTAAAGGGCAATGTCCCCTGCCAACGGTTTGCCTCAATCCAGCCCGGGCTGGGCATGCGCCCTTGGCTTTGATGGTTCGGATCACGTTTCGGCGCGGCACCAATCGTTTTCAACGCAATGGTTTCGCGGTCCACCAGCGTCAGGTTCTGTGAGGGTGCGATGAACTTCTCCGTAGCACTTATCCCGTCAGCCACAGTTTTGGCCCGCATCAGCTCCATCGCGGCCTGAAGGGTGGTGTCGCGCTGGCTCAGCACCGTCCAGTTGACAGAGGCCACATGACCGGGGGGGGTAATTGCGCCAAGGTTATAATGGCTGCCCGGCAAGACAGGGCCATTGTCTGTCCAACGCAAGGTGAGCGTGACAGGATCAAGGTCTTTTACGTTAATGATCGAGGCCCGCGTGCGGAACTTCTTGAATCCCGTCGGCGTGCGGTATTCCTCGCGGTTGGCGGGGTTCAACTCTTCGATATAGACGTCCTGATCGTCGAGATAGGAGGACGTCAGTCCCCAACCCAGATCAGCAGACCGACCCGTCAGGACCACGGGGATGCCTGGAATGGTCGCACCAATCACACCGCCTGTTTCAAGCTCAAGCCGTGACAGATACCAGATAGAAGGCGCAGTGAGCCCAAGATGCGGATCATTGGCCAACAGCGTCCCCCCCGAGGCAGAGCGCGAAGGGGCCGCCGCCCAAGCATTTGACGCACCAGCAAAGGCAGTGCGTTTGAACGGAGACAATGGATGTGAGGTGTAGGGGGTGGCATCGGCAAATCGGGGTGCGTCAGGAAAGAGGCTTGCGAATTCGGGCAGCGCAGCAACGCCTGCGCCGGGTGCATCGGGCAAGATATCGCGCAGACGCGCATCGTCGGGCAGGGCAAGGGAGACACGGGCACGGGTTACTTCGGCGTCCAAGTGGCCAGACAATTGCAAACCCATAAGTTTCACAAGGGCAACGCTGTCCGCAGGACGCCACGGTGCCATAGGAGCGTTAAACAGGAACATCTCCGGCGCTCCACGGCCCAAGGCCTCCATGTTGATTTGGTCAAGACGCGCGTTCACGCCTGCGGAGTAAGCCCGCAAAGCAGATTGTGTAGCAGGATCCAGCGCTTCCATCGATGCGACTGACAGCGCATAAATGTCAAAGCGGCGCAGGAGTTTGTCTGTATCAAGCGTTGCGGCACCAAACACTTCGGACAGACGCCCTTGGGCTGTGCGACGCATGGTGGTCATCTGCCACATGCGGTCTTGGGCATGGGCAAATCCAAGACCAAAATACACATCCTCATCACGCGGGCCGAAAATGTGAGGGACATTGGCATTGTCGCGCACAATCTCGACAGGGCGCTCAAGGTTGGGGACTTCGACTTCGGCATTGTATTCCGGCAAAGACCGCGAGGCGAGCCAATAGACCATGGCAATCACCACCACACCAATCACCAGCATTGCGGCGGTCAGGCGGATCAGCCAGCGAAAAATCAGTGCCATGCAGTAGAACCCCTGTGATGCCGCCCTTTGATGCGTTTGACGCAGGCGTGCGCGGTGATAGATACAAACGCAGCAATAGCGCAACATCAAAGCAAGGAAAAGCACATGACAAAGCTGGCATTTTTAGGTCTGGGCGTAATGGGAGCGCCGATGGCAGGGCATCTGCAAAAGGCAGGGCATGATGTTACGGTCTACAACCGCACAACATCCAAAGCCGCAGACTGGGCCAAAACCTATGGTGGCGGTCATGCGGCCACACCGCGCGAGGCCGTTGCAGGCGCGGATTTTGTCATGGCCTGTGTCGGCAATGACAACGATCTTCGATCCGTTTGTTTGGGGGAGCACGGTGCCTTTGCAGGGATGGCCGAAGGGTCTGTTTTTGTGGATCACACAACTGTATCGGCTGCGGTCACACGCGAGCTTAATGCAGCCGCCGCCGCGCTCAAAATCAGCTTTGTCGATGCGCCGATTTCTGGCGGTCAGGCCGGTGCAGAAAATGCACAACTTTCAATCATGTGTGGCGGGGATCAGGCAGCTTTTGACACGGCTTTGCCCGCGATGGAGGTTTACTCCAAAATTTGCCGTCGCATTGGCGACAGCGGCGCGGGCCAAATGACCAAAATGTGCAACCAGATCGCGATTGCGGGTGTCGTGCAGGGGTTATCCGAGGCCCTGCACTTCGCAGAAAAGGCAGGGCTTGATGGTCGCGCTGTGGTCGAAGTGATCTCGCAGGGCGCCGCAGGCAGCTGGCAGATGGCCAACCGCTATGAGACGATGATCGACAACGAATTCGAGCACGGATTCGCCGTGGATTGGATGCGCAAGGATCTGGGGATTTGTCTTGATACTGCTGATGAGACGGGTGCAAGCCTGCCGATCACCGCATTGGTCGATCAATTCTACAAGGATGTTCAGAAACTCGGTGGCGGACGTTGGGACACCTCAAGTCTGATCCAGCGTTTGCGCAGAATGGATATTTAAATCATAAGCCTATGGCGCGATATTCATGTCGCGCCATAGGTTTGTTCAGGGAATGATCCGTGTGTATTTGCTGCCCTCAAGGGTCGCGCCGATGCGCAGACCCGCACGGCCAAAGACAACGGCCAAGACAGGTGACAGCACCGTTGTTGTATCTGCGTTCACACTGTCACCACGGTCCGAAATCACATATTCGATATTCGCACCCGCAGCCCAGCCAGGCGAGCGGCGGAAATTAGTCAGCGCGTCATTGGTCATAAAGAACAGTACGTGCGCGTATTGTTGTGCGCCGATCTGCAGACCGCCAGAGGCTTTTGTAACCGAATAGTAATCAACCGAAGTATCATTTACCCGCAGCGCTCCGCGTCCGAATGCGCCGCCAAGGCCAAGGCCCGCTTCGGTGACCAATGGCATCACGAGCATGCCGTTGGATTTTTCGGCCAGGGTCCGCGTGTTGGGGAACTCGCGGTACATCTGCTCTAGTGTGGTATTTACCCGCGCATCGATTGTGCCAGCGCCGGTAGAACCTACGCCATTACCGCATGCGGCCAGAGTGGTGGTGCCAGCAACCGCGCCCAACGCAAATGCGCGGCGCGTAAGTATAGAATGGGTCATATGATTTGCCTGTCTTGATTACACTGCTCAACAAAGTGCCGGTTTGCCCGACTTGTCCCCACCTATAGGCGGTTTTTTGCAGGTTGTCATGAGGTTTGAACAGGTTGGCGAAAAGATGCTGTTTTAGCTACGCAGCTCAGCCGCCCAACTGTGTGCGCATGGCCTGATATACGACTGCCGTGGCAACATTTGCCAGATTGAGCGAGCGTACCTTCGGGTTTAGCATCGGTAGGTGAAAGACGCGGTCCTCTACATCATCAAGGATCGTTCGCGGCAGGCCCGCAGACTCGCATCCGAATACAAGATAAGCGTCCTTCTGGAACTCAGGCTCATAGATGCTCCGTGTGCCATGTTCCTCAAAAAAGTAGAGGTGATCGTGCGCAGGCTGTCGGGCTGAGATGAACGCCTCCCAGCTGTCATATTCCGCCAAGGTCACGTGTTTCCAGTAATCGGTCCCCGCACGGCGTACTGATTTCTCATCCAGAGAAAAGCCGTAAGGCTTTATCAGGATAAGCTCCATATTCAGCGCCACGCATGTCCGCCCGATTGCGCCTGTGTTGAACGGGATTTCAGGGGTGACCAGCACCACCTTCATACAAGGATCATCCACGTGGCGTTTGTGCATTCAGCAGACGCGCAGCGGCAGGGGCGAAATATGTAAGGATGCCGTCACAGCCTGCGCGTTTGAAGGCCAACAGGCTTTCCATCATCACACGTTCTTCGTTAATCATGCCTTGGGTCGCAGCCGCCTTGATCATGCTGTATTCGCCCGACACCTGATAGGCAAAGGTCGGCGCACCAAACGCATCTTTCACGCGGCGGCATATGTCGAGGTAGGGCAGGCCGGGTTTGACCATGACCATATCCGCGCCCTCGGCCAGATCACGCGCCACAAGGCGGAGCGCTTCATCACTGTTGGCGGGATCCATTTGGTAGGTTTTCTTGTCACCTGTGAGCGCACCTGATGCGCCAACCGCATCACGGAACGGGCCATAGAACGCACTGGCGTATTTCGCGGCATAGCTGAGGATCATAACATTGCGGTGGCCGTCCGCCTCCAGCCCTGCGCGGATCGCGCCGATGCGCCCGTCCATCATATCGGACGGCCCGATAATATCTGCACCCGCACGGGCTTGCTCCACTGACATCTTCACCAAAGCCTCGACCGTCTCGTCATTGATGATCTCACCGTCCACGACAAAGCCGTCATGCCCGTTGATGTTATAGGTATCGAGCGCCACGTCAGTCATGATGACCAGATCAGGCAGCACAGCCTTGATCGCGCGAATGGCGCGGTTCACGTGGTTGTCAGGATCCCATGCACCTGCACAATCCTCGGTGCGCTCTTCGAGACCAGTATAGGGGAATAGACACAGCGCCCCGATGCCAAGGTCCCAAGCCTCTTTTGCGGCCTCTACAATCCGGTCAACCGAATGTCGCATCACCCCGGGCATGGAAGGGATTTCTTCCACGATATTTTCACCACTGCGCACAAACACTGGCCAGATGAAATCAGCAGGCGAGAGGTAGTTTTCACGCACCAATCCGCGGATGCCCTCATTCTGGCGCACACGGCGCAGGCGGGTCGCGGGAAAGGGAGCTTGGATGGGCTGCATGGGCGTGGTCCTCGGGCTGATATGTCAGTCAAAGTTGACACGTATTTTTGCCATGCTCAAGAGCCCTCTAGGGGTAGGAATTACCAACGCACCCCGCTATGAGGGGGGCAACACGAATAACGAGCATTGCTTTGGACTGGTACCAGACACTTTTTGAATTGATCGACATGCGCTCTTTCTCGAACCTGTGGTTCTGGATTGTGCTTGCTGTTGTGTGGTCTACGACCAGCCACTATGGCCTTGGCGTACCGTTTGACATGGTCTTGCGGGCCAAGCGGCACGGCGGCCAGACCGAAATCGACCTTGAGGATCTGGTACGCATCAACACTAACCGCATCTTGTTCATCGCACAAATGTCCGGCCTGTGGATCGCGGGGTTTGCCTGCTTCTTCCTGACGATTCTTGCTTTGCTCGGATTTGTTTATGGAAACGAATTTTCGCAATCCTTGATTTTGCTCGGCTTTCCTCTTTCGATTGTCGGGCTACTCAGCATTTCCACTGCGCGTTTGATCCAAGAGGAGGAGGCGCGCGGCGAAAAGCTGCGCAAGCGTTTGATGCGTCACCGCCTCTATACCCAGATCATTGGCATGATCTCTATCTTTGTCACCGCACTTTGGGGTATGTACCAGAACCTGAATGTTGGCCCCTTTGGCGGTTGACAGCTGGGTCACACGGGCCACATCACACAGCATATGAAATCTTCCACCCATATCACGCTGTCTGGCGCGCCTGAAGGGTTTGACGCCTCTTTGCTGCTGGCCGAGGTGGCCAAGTCGGGCACGCCCCTGATCCATGTGGCGAGGGACGATAAACGCATGGCCGCAATGCAGGAGGCTCTGCGGTTTTTCGCACCTGATATGCCTGTGGTTGTCTTTCCCGGTTGGGATTGCCTGCCCTATGATCGCGTCTCGCCAAATGCTGATATTTCGGCTCAGCGGATGGCGACGCTTGCGGGGTTGGTGCACGGGATGCCGTCACAGTTTATTCTGCTGACGACGATGGGGGCTGCGACCCAGCGTATTCCGCCCCGCGAAATTTTACGCACAGCCGCATGGAGTGCCCAAGTAGGCGCTCGGGTTGATGAGAAAGCGCTACGCGAATTTCTGGTGCGCATGGGCTTTGTCCAAAGCCCCACAGTGATGGAAGCGGGCGATTACGCCGTGCGCGGCGGCATCATCGACATCTATCCCCCCGGAGACATGGGGCCTGTGCGGCTTGATCTGTTTGGCGATGTGTTGGACGGTGCGCGTCGCTTTGATCCGGCGACGCAGCGCACCACTGAAAAACTGGAACTGGTCGAGCTTGCTCCTGTCTCCGAAGTCATCCTCGACGAGGCGGCGATTACGCGGTTTCGCCAGAACTACCGCATCGAATTTGGCGCGGCTGGTACGGATGATCCGCTTTATGAAGCGATTTCGGCAGGCCGCAAACATCAGGGTGCGGAGCATTGGCTGGCCTTCTACTATGACCAGCTTGAGACCTTGTTTGATTATCTGCCCAAGGCCACTGTTAGCCTTGATGATCAACTGACAGCCACGCGGCTGGCGCGTTGGGACAGTGTTGCGGATCAATACGAGACGCGCAAAATTGCGATGGCGAACCGCTCCAAGATGGACAGCGTGTATAAGCCTGCGCCTGCTGAGGGGCTTTATCTGGACGATGCTGCATGGGAGGCAGCTGTTGCGGACCGTCGCGTGCTGCAACTGGCTCCGCTGCCGCAGCCAACTGGTATGGGCGTTCTGGATGCAGGGGCGCGCATCGGGCGCAACTTTGCGCCAGAGCGCCAACAGGAATCCATTAGCCTTTTCGGGGCTTTAGCGTCGCACGTGAAAGCAAAACTTGATGCAGGGCCGGTCCTCATCGCAAGCTACTCCGAAGGTGCACGCGAGCGGCTAACAGGGCTGATCGAGGAAGAAGGCCTGTCAGAGGCGATCCCTGTCAAAGACTTCACGCGCATTGGCAAACGCGGCCTGCATCTCGCGGTGTGGGCGCTGGAACACGGGTTCGAGGCGCCGAACCTCACAGTAATTTCCGAGCAGGACGTGCTGGGGGATCGCCTCATCCGGCGTCCCAAGCGCAAACGTCGCGCCGAGAATTTCCTCAGCGAAGTTCAAAGCCTCACACCAAACGATCTGGTTGTGCATGTGGACCACGGCGTCGGCCGCTATCTGGGCATGGAAGTTATCACCGCAATCGGTGCCGCACATGAGTGTTTAGTGCTGGAATATGCAGAGCAATCAAAGCTTTACCTTCCAGTTGAAAATATCGAACTGCTGAGCCGTTATGGCCATGAAGAAGGTCTGCTCGACAAGCTCGGTGGCGGCGCGTGGCAGTCCAAGAAGGCTAAACTCAAAGAGCGCATTCGCGAGATGGCCGACAAACTCATCCGAATCGCAGCCGAGCGTGCCTTACGCCGCGCGCCTGTGCTTGAGCCGCCACCGGGCATGTGGGACGCGTTCTCCGCCCGTTTCCCGTATCAAGAAACCGACGATCAGTTGTCAGCTATTGGTGATGTGATCGACGATCTGACAAGCGGTAATCCGATGGACCGTTTAGTGTGCGGCGACGTGGGCTTTGGCAAAACCGAAGTCGCCATGCGTGCGGCGTTCGTCGCGGCAATGTCGGGTGTTCAGGTTGCAGTGATTGCGCCGACCACGCTGCTTGCCCGTCAACACTACAAGAGCTTTGCGGAGCGGTTTCGCGGCTTCCCGATTGAAGTGCGGCAGCTTAGCCGTTTCGTCACCGCCAAAGAAGCCACTGCCACCCGTGATGGGATTACCAAAGGCACAGTCGATATCGTTATCGGCACGCACGCGCTGCTGGCGAAATCCATCAAGTTTAATAACCTTGGCCTGTTGGTGATTGACGAAGAACAGCACTTTGGCGTGGGGCATAAGGAACGCCTCAAGTCGATGCGCACGGATGTGCATGTACTGACGCTGACCGCCACGCCGATTCCGCGGACGCTGCAACTGTCGTTGACAGGTGTGCGCGATCTGAGCATCATTGGCACGCCGCCTGTGGACCGTTTGAGTATCCGCACCTATGTCTCCGAATTTGACAAGGTCACCCTACGCGAGGCTTTGCTGCGCGAACATTACCGTGGTGGCCAATCATTCTATGTTGTGCCGCGTATTTCCGACCTGCCAGAGATTGAAGCGTTTCTTAAGGATCAGCTACCTGAGCTGTCCTATGTCATTGCCCATGGCCAGATGGCGGCGGGCGAACTTGATGATCGGATGAATGCCTTTTACGATGGCAGCTATGATATCCTGCTGGCCACGACGATCGTCGAGAGCGGCCTCGATATCCCGACTGCCAACACGATGGTTGTCCACCGTGCCGATATGTTCGGCCTGGCCCAACTGTACCAGATCCGGGGCCGTGTGGGCCGTTCCAAAACCCGCGCCTATGCCTATCTGACAACCAAACCGCGTGCAAAACTCACACCGCTGGCAGAAAAGCGTCTGCGCGTAATTGGCTCGCTCGACACGCTCGGAGCGGGGTTCACCCTGGCCTCCCAAGACCTCGATATTCGCGGGGCAGGCAACCTTCTGGGGGAAGAGCAGTCTGGCCAAATGCGCGATGTGGGTTTCGAGCTGTATCAATCCATGCTGGAAGACTCGATTGCCAAAATCCGCTCGGGGCAGCTTGAAGGTGTTGTGGACAACGATGGCCAATGGGCACCCCAGATTAACCTTGGCGTACCTGTGCTCATCCCAGAGGCTTACGTGCCTGACCTTGATGTACGCCTCGGCCTATACCGTCGCCTATCGGAGTTGACCAAAAAGGTTGAGCTTGAAGGTTTTGCCGCTGAACTGATTGACCGCTTTGGTACGCTGCCAAAAGAGGTAAACACCCTGATGTTGGTGGTGCGGATCAAAGCGATGTGCAAACGCGCTGGAATTTCTAAGCTTGATGGCGGTCCTAAAGGGGCGACGATCCAGTTCCACAACGATAAATTCGCCTCGCCAGAGGGGCTGGTCCAATTCATCAATGATCAGCGTGGCTTGGCCAAAGTCAAAGACAACAAGATAGTGGTACGCCGCGATTGGGCGACGGATACGGATAAGATCAAAGGCGCATTTGCAATTGCCCGCGATCTGGCCGAGCACGTCGTGGCAAAGGAAAAAGCGATGAAAAAGGCAAAAGCCTAAGAGTTTGCGGGATCTCGCATCAGCCGACCCATACGAAGCATACACAGCAATCCAAGCAATGCCATGGCAAGCACTGAAATGGTGAGCATCTGCTCACTGCCGTTAAACCGTGTGCCGATAGGCCCAGAGATAATTACAGCCCCGACAGTGGCAATAGCGCTGATAACAGAGGCCGCCATGCCCGCAATATGGCCTACAGGTTCCATCGCGATAGCGTTTAGATTACCGATGCTGAAACCCGCCTGAAAAAATATCCCCGTCATCCAGAAGAGAAAAAAGAAAAATCCATTTGCGCCGCTGCCCAAATCAAAGATGATGAAGCTACCTGCAAAGACAATCTGAACGATGACTGCTGTGGTAATCAGCCTCCACATCCCAAACCGTTCGACCAACAATGCGTTAAGCAAGCTTGCGCTGCCAGCAACAATGGCGATGCCGAAGAACCAGTAGGGAAATTCGTCCCCGCGTCCGTAAACGATGTCATAAATCGGCTGAACCAGCATCAGTGTCAGGAAAATCATCGACGAGACGAGCATTTGGGCGATAATGGCCAGGCGCACAATGGGCTGCGACAGTACTTCGCGCACCGCTGATCCCATTAGCCGCAGGCGCAAAGGACGACGGTTTTGGACGGGCAGGGTTTCGGGCAAACGGATCATCATCCAGATGGTGAATGTCGCGGAAAAAAGGATGAAGGCTACGAAGATACCGCGCCAGCCGCTCCAGCCGATAATGAAGGATCCCAGCAGGGGAGCTAACGCCGGAACAAGCACAAAAACCATCATTATGATCGACATAATCTTGGCCATTTGACGCCCTGAAAAACGGTCGCGCACGATTGCATTTGTCACAACACGTGGACCGGCAGCACCCAGGCCTTGGACCAAACGGGCGATCAGTACCATCTCGAAGGATTGGCTGACGTAGGCGACTGCCGCGCTCAGGATAAAAAGAGCGCTGGAGACGAGGATCACAGGCTTGCGCCCGAATGCATCCGACAGCGGCCCGGTAAAGAATGTACCAATTCCCATGCCGAGTAGGAATGTGCTCAGGATCAGCGGTGCTTTTTCAATCGCATCGGGTGAGAGTTCGGCACCAATTTGGGGCAGGGCAGGCAGCATGGAATCGATGGAAAAGGCAACAGAGGCCAGCATCATGGCCAGCAGGGCCACAAACTCGGTACGGCCCATCCGAAACGGTTCAGGTGATGAAGACACACAGCACTCCGATGTACTTAACAGATTAAGAATGTTTATTTCTAGGCTGTTAAGGCAAGAGTGCAAGCGTGACAATCCGAAAGGGATTATCCAGCAGCCACACGCAGAGCGGGTTGTGGCACAACATGGAACGGGCGCCGCTCTCCGATGATGTCGGCGCGGGGGACATATACGACTTGGGTAATGTCCTCAAAATGATCAAACTGGCCTGTCCAGTCATCACCCATCGCGAAAACCGAAACGTTATAGTTGATGATATCGGTATATTTCTGGTCCCATTCCTGCTCCGCGATGACCCGGCTCACGAAACGGCAACTTTCAAGCATCAGGCGGCGCTGCGAATAGGAGGTCACCGCGGGAACGCCCATTTTCTCATTGTAAGCATCGGTTGAGCATCCGACAATCAATTCACTGCCCAGCATGGAGAGACGTTGCAGCAGACGGGCGTGCCCCTGATGGAACAGATCAAACGATCCGTAGGTCAGGACCACACGTGAGGACATCGGGGAAATCATATATAACAGCCTTTCTCAATACACCAAACCTCGCGCAGAAGCGCAAAATGAGCGGTATGGCGACGATAACGCCGCACAAATATCGGAAAGGGTGCGTCCCAAAACGCTTGCCTGTTCACTGCCTGCACACCTGCTCAAAGGTATTATTATTTTAGATGAGGCTTTTTGCCCCTTGGGTTAATTTCTAGGCCACAGGAGACCTGCCGCCTAGCTCTTTTTCACGCTACCGCGCAGCACGCGGCGCTTTTGCAACATTACGTTGAGGCACCTGTCACTTCGGCAATCACTTTTGCCCATAATTCAGGTGGCTGTGCGCCCGGTACGGCGTGCTTGCCACCAACGATGAATGTTGGCACCGAATTGATTCCCATAGAGCGGCTGTGAGCGTCACGGTCGCGGATCTCTTGCAGGTCGGAGTCGGTTCCCAACAGGCGCGTCACCAATGCGGCATCCATTTCGATGCTGTCAGCAATATCGGCCAACACTTCGTCGTCGCCAATATCCCGACACTCTACGAAATAGGCTTTGAACAAGGCTGACACAGCGGCAGTCTGACGCCCCTCGATGCCTGCCCAATGAATAAGGCGGTGGGCATTGAGCGTATTCGGCGTGCGCTTCATCCCTTCGAAGTTGATTTTTAGGCCTGCCTTCTCCGCATGCTCGACCACAGGTGCATAGGCTTTCACGGCTGCTTCCTTGCCGCCAAACTTACCCTCAAGATACGCGCGGCGGTCCATACCGCCCTGTGGCATATCGGGGTTAAGCTGAAACGGATGCCATTCGATCAGGAACGGATGGTCAGGGGCCGCCGCAAGGGCGCGGTCCAGATGTGCCTTGCCGATATAGCACCAAGGGCAGATCGGATCGGACATGATATCAAGTTTGACTGTTTCACTCATCGGGAGGCCTCAAATTGCTGGCGCAGTTGTGCGCGCAGGAGCTTGCCATTGGCGCCCATGGGCAGGGCGGGTAAATGGATATAGAGGCGCGGCTGCTTGTACCGCGCCAGATTGGCCTCGGCATAACGGCGCAGCGCGTCCTCGTCCAGTGGGGTCGCGGCAGTGTAGAAGGCCGCAATAACGGTTACGTCCTCTTTCACGGCGACTTCTGCCGCGCCTACGGCGGTGATACCATCATAACGGGCAAGGCAGGATTCCACCTCGACGGGCGAGACACGGAAACCGCCTGCATTCATCATATCGTCGTTGCGTCCCAGATAGGTGATCTGGTGGTCCGCATCCATGCGGCCCTGATCGCCTGTCAGGAACCACTCGCCCTGCATCTTTTGCGCGGTCTCCTCTGCCGCATCCAGATAGCACAGCATCAGGCCGGGATCAGAGCGATGAACAGCAATGGTACCTTCATCGCCCAGCGGCACAGGGCCATCTTCGCCCAGTAGGGCAATCCGCCGGCCGTTCTGTGGCCGGCCCAATACAGTGGATGCCGTAGGGTGCGAAGGGCCAGCTGAGATAAAAGTTGAGCATTCTGACATGCCGTAAGCTTCATAGATTGGCGTGTCGGTTTCTGCTTCCCAACGGGCGCAGGTCGCAGGCGGCAGCTTTTCTCCTGCGCTGAGGCCATGGCGCAGGTCAGGCATGGAGACTATGTCGGGTTGGTTTAAAAGTTGGCGATAAACCCCAGGTGCGGCGGCAAAAATCGTTGCCTTATGCGCGGCAATCAAGTTAGGGAGATCGGCGGCTTGCGTTCCTGCGGCGGGGATGAGCGCCGTTGCCCCCATGGTCCAAGGGTCCATCAGGCCCGTCCCAAGAGTATAGGTCCAATTGAACGCACCCGCATGCAGGACACGATCCTCACTGTGTAAGCCGTACCAGCCCTCGAACATCATCTGACGCGCCCAAATTGCGCGGTGTGCATGCACAACGGCACGCGGCTTTCCCGAAGTGCCAGAGGTATAGATAATATACCCCGCACGCTCGGGATCGCCCATTTGCCACTGTGCGGCAGGCAGATCGCGCATACCGCGCAAGGCGTTGAGCGTCATAATGCGCGGATCATCTGGACACTCTACATCGGGGTCGCGCAAGATCAGTAAGGGCTTGAGCGTGGCAATCATTGGCGCCACTTCCCGCGCGGTCAGCGCGGAGGCTGTCGGCACAGGCACCAGACCTGCGGCAATCGCCCCGAGATAGGCGAGCGGGAAGTCCACCGTATTGCCCAAGCGCATCAACACGCGGTCACCAGGTTTTGCACCAGCCTGCAACAAACCCGTGGCCGTTCCCAGCACCGCATCGCGCAATTCACCGTATGTCCACTGCTCGACGCCCAAAACGCAGAGTGCAATTTTATCGGGCATGGCAGCGCCACGTTCCAGCACATATCGCGCCATGTTGAACGGCGCAGGACAGGCGGCCAGTGGCCCTTGATCGAATTCTGATTTCATGTGCAATCGCTAGCGTGCAGTGCTGCGCGTTGCAAGGTCCGTGCCTTGGCTCTATATGATGGGCATGACAAATGATGCCGCAAAATCAATGATTCAAATCGCCCGTGAAGATGGTGCAGCACATACTGTGCCACCGATTGATCTGGGGGCGCGTGTGCGCGAATTGCGCAAGGCACGGGGCTGGACACTTGAGCAGGCGGCCAGTCAGGCCGGACTTGCCCGCTCGACCTTGTCAAAGATCGAGAATGCCCAGATGTCACCGACATATGACGCCCTGAAAAAACTGGCGGTCGGCCTTGAGATTACTGTACCACAGCTCTTCACACCCCCAGCGGGTGACCAGATCAATGGCCGCATGGCAGTTACCAAGTCGGGTGAGGGGACAGCTCAGGCTACCACCACGTATGAGCATGAATTACTGGCGGACACGCTGCGCAAGAAAAACATGCTGCCCTACCGTGCCCGTATCCGTGCGCGTACGATGGAGGAATTCGACGGTTGGGTACGTCATGACGGCGAGGAATTTCTCTATGTGCTAACAGGTGTGATCAAACTTTACACAGAGTTTTACGAGCCGATCGAGATGCGGCGTGGCGATAGCGCATATTACGACGCGGCGATGGGTCACAATATTATCTCAGTCTCCGAAGATGATGCAACGCTGCTTTGGGTCACATCACTCGTCTGATACCCACTTCAACGCGACATGGCCGATCAGGGTCGCAGCGACCTGTACCAGAATGAACATCGCAATGTGACCGGGATAGATCCCTGCGAAAGTGTCCGAAAAACCACGCGCAAAGGTCACGGCAGGATTGGCAAAGCTGGTTGAAGACGTGAACCAATAAGCCCCTGTGATATAAAGGGCCACAAGGGTCGGCACGGCATCGGGCCGCGCCCGCAATCCACCAAAGATCACAAAAAGCAGCCCCAATGTGGCGAGCCCCTCGGAGAACCATTGCGCAGGCCCAGTGCGGTGCACCGTCTGGCTGAGTTGCAGCAGCGGCAGATCAAACATCAGATGCGCTGCCCAAACGCCCAAGACTGCGCCGATGATTTGAGCGACAGCGTATCCCGCAAGGCCCGTTGCGGTTAATTCATCGCGCAAATAGAACGCAAGGCTTACAGCGGGATTAAAATGCGCACCCGAGATGTGACCAAGCACGGTAATGATCACGAACAGCATACAGCCCGTCGCAATTGCATTGGCAAGCAGGGTTACCGCGTCATTTCCTTGTGCTAGCTCCACACCCATGATCCCGGACCCAATGACCGAGATCAGCAGCATGGCGGTGCCAATCAGTTCGGCGGCAAGCTTGCGTTTCATGCGACATTCCCGCAGGCGGTCAGATGGGCCTGAAGCTCTGATCGGCCCATTTTGGCGATGTCGCCAGCAACGAATTTGGCCGCGCGACGGTGCAAAATGGCATAGGCGGTTTGGAATGCGGCAACCGCGTCGGGACCTTCAACTGCGGCAGGATCTTCGACCCCCCAATGGGCGCGCAGCGGCACACCTGGCCAGATGGGACATGTCTCGGAGGCGGCCGATCCGCAAACCGTAATCACCGCATCCATTTTTGGCGCATCACCGTCCACGAACACATCCCAGCTTTTCGAGCTAAGGGTGCTGACATCATAGCCTTTGGCAGACAACAGGGCGATGGATTGCGGATGCACAATGCCTGCGGGTTGGCTGCCAGCGGAGTAAGTGGTGATAAGGCCATCGCCCAAACGCCGCAGAAGACATTCAAGGAGGATCGAGCGGGCAGAGTTGCCAGTGCATAAGACAAGTATATTCATGCAGCTTACCTAAGCTCCGAAGGCTACAGTTTTATGACAGTGCCGTATTCTCACTGGCTGTCGTTCCACCACCACACTTCGGGCATCCATTGAGAACCATCGCCATAAATTGGCAATGTGTCAGGAAACTTCATCTCTTTCACATGGGCAATGCGCCCCTCGGTATAGGACCAGAAGGGGATGACGAAACGCTCTGCTGTTAGGATGCGATCCAGCGCACGGGTTGCCGCAATAAAGTCAGCACTGTCACGGGCATTGAGCATGGCATTGATCATCGCATCAATGGCAGGACTGCGTGCACCCATAAGGTTCCGCGAGCCCGGTTGATCCGCAGCCTCAGAGCCCCAGTAAAACTTCTGCTCGTTGCCGGGACTGAGTGAGAGGGAGCGGCGGAAAGTTGTTATATCAAAATCAAACTCCCCCGTACGGGAGAAATACTGTGCGTCATCAATGGCATCAATTGTAGCGTCAATGCCAAGACGCTCCAACGCACGCATGTAAAGCTCGGCAATGGCGATGTCCTCGGTGCTGCCTTTGGCAATGAGGATCGTGAAGGAGACAGGCGTGCCGTCCCCGCGCAGCATTTTGCCGCCCTCGACCATATAGCCCGCTGCCTCGAACTGGGCCATTGCCGCGCGAATGCCCGCACGGTTGCGCGCGGAGCCATCACTGACGGGCAGGGCATACCCCTCGATTGTGCCGTAGGGCAGGGTGTCCTGATAAGGCAGCAAAAGCTCTGCTACGCGACCCTCGGCGGGGCCGTCCTCCTTACCCAAAACAGAGTTAGAGAAATATGAGGTGATACGCGGCTGGGCATTTCCCGTCAGCGTATCGTTGATGAATTCGAAATTGAACGCGTGGATCAGCGCATCGCGCACCCGCCAATCGTCAAAGGGGGCGCGGCGCGTATTCATTACAAAACCTGTCATGCCTGACGGCTTTTGGTGCGGGATCACCGATTTTACGATATCGCCGCGTTCGATGGCGGGAAAATCATACTGGCTTGACCATGTCTCGGCGTTAAATTCGCGCACGGCGGAAATCTCGCCCGCTTTGAACCCTTCGAACAACACTTTGGAATCGCCATAAAAATCCAGCTTTACGCTGTCGTAATTATGGGTGCCTTGGCGAAAGGGGATATCTGCACCCCAATAATCGGGATTGCGGGTGAGTTGCACAAAGCGACCTGGCTCGTAATCCGTGACCGAATAGGGACCAGAGCCAAGGGGAATGTCCTGAACTGTTGCGTTGGCAAAATCGCGCCCTTCCCACTGAGCCTTGGACACGATGGGTCGCAATCCCGCCAGCAAGGCAAGCTCGCGGTTTTCACTGTCGAACGTGATGCGCACAGCGCGCTCCGAGGTTTGTTCAATACTTGCGATCTGGTTGTAGAGGCTCAGATACCGCGGATGCCCTTCGGTGCCGAGCATGTTGAAGCTAAAAATCACATCCTCAACAGTCAGCGGTGAGCCGTCAGAGAATGTCGTACCTTCGCGCAGCGTAAATTCGACCCATGTGCGGTCCTCATTCGTCTCGACCGTTTCCGCCAAAAGGCCATACAGCGTGAATGGTTCATCCCAAGAGCGGCCCATCAGCGTCTCATGGGTAAAGAAGGGGAGTTGCCAAGGCGACGTCCCTTTGAGCACAAAGGGATTCAAACTGTCATAGCCGCCTGTATTACCCAAAACGATAGCACCGCCTTTGGGCGCGTCGGCGTTTACATAGGGCAAACTGGTGAAGTCTGCGGGCAGGGCAGGATCACCGTACATGGCAATCGCATGGCGCGGCTCCGCTTGTGCGGCGAATCCCCAGAGAATCAGTGAAGAGACGGCTGCAAAGCCCTGTGCACTTGAGAAATTATCTAAAGCCATTTTCGAAACAATCCCGCGCTGCCCTTTTTTTTATTATCTAAACCTCTAACGGGGTCTGAACGGAGGCGCAAACTTAATGCTTGGCGTTTGGGGGATAATTCACTATAAAGGTGTCACTGCTCGATAGGTTTCTTGCCTGTATGAAACCTGCCTCAATAACTTGACGCCCGCCTTGTGCGGGCGTTTTTTTTTGGCAGGGCACTGAATTGGGTGCAAAGGGGAACAAGATCACGGTTTTGTCCGTTTTCATTCCAGCTTGTCCACGCCATAAGCGGGGCGACATCCAATTCACAGGAGAATTCCCATGGCCCTTACATATGATCTGTCCGGTAAAACAGCTGTTATCACCGGATCAAACTCCGGCATCGGTCTGGGGATTGCGCAACAATTGGCACAGGCAGGGGCGAACGTTGTGCTCAACTCCTTTACCGACCGCGACGAGGATCACAAACTGGCCGAGGAAATTGCCAATGTGACAGGCGTGACGGCGCGCTACATCAAAGCGGACATGTCCAAGGGCGACGAATGCCGCATGTTGATCGAGGAAGCAGGCGTTTGCGATATCCTGATCAACAATGCAGGCATCCAGCATGTTGCACCTATCCCCGATTTCCCTGCCGAGAAGTGGGACGCGATCATTGCGATCAACCTCAGCTCGGCCTTTCACACCACAGCCATCGCTCTGCCGATGATGCGCAAGGCAGGATGGGGCCGTGTGATCAATATATCGTCCGCTCATGGCCTCACCGCTTCACCCTACAAATCGGCCTATATCGCGGCCAAGCACGGGATTATCGGACTGACAAAGACTACAGCATTGGAAACAGCCGAAGAGCCGATCACGGCAAATGCGATCTGCCCCGGCTATGTGCTCACCCCGATTGTGGAAAAGCAGATCCCCGACACGATGAAAGAATACGACATGAGCCGTGAAGAGGTGATCCAGAACGTCATGCTCAAGCGCCAGCCCAGCAAAGAGTTCGCAACTGTTGAACAGTTGGGCGGCACTGCCGCCTTCCTGTGTTCGGCAGCAGGCGACCAGATTACCGGCACCACCATCAGCGTTGATGGCGGATGGACAGCACTTTAAACACAACTCCCAAAGGGGCGCGGCATCATGGCAAAGACCAAAAAGATCAACCTCGCCCTTCAAGGGGGAGGTGCGCACGGTGCGTTCACATGGGGTGTTCTCGACCGATTGTTACAAGAAGACGAGCTTGAAATATCGGGTATCTCGGGAACATCTGCAGGGGCACTCAATGGGGCGGCCTTGAAGGCAGGGATGATTAGTGGTGGTCGCGAAGGTGCACGCGAAAACCTTGAATGGTTGTGGATGCAAGTTGCCGGGGTTACGGATCTGTCAATGGGCGACTGGATGGCTCCCTTCGGCCTTTCAACGCTGAGCAAGCAGATCGAATACAGCCTGCCCGTGATCATGGGCAACGCAGTGACGCGTCTGATGTCGCCTTATGACTATGGCGCACTTTATAAAAACCCGCTCAAGGATATCGTCGAGAAGTTCAACTATGACCGCGTTTGTGACAGCCATGCGCCGCTTTTCTATGTGGGCGCAACCCGTGTGCGCAACGGCAAGATCAGAATTTTTGAGGGTGCCGAGATTGGTCCAAATGCGCTAATGGCCTCTGCCTGTTTGCCTACAGTTTTCAAGGCAATCGAAATGTATGACAAGACCACGGACCGCGTTGAGGCGTTCTGGGATGGCGGTTTTACAGGCAACCCTGCGCTTTTCCCACTGTTCAATCCGTCGCTGCCTGCGGATATCGTTATTATTAACATCAATCCACTGGAGCGGGATGATATCCCGACAACCCCCGGTGAAATTCAAAACCGCATCAACGAGATCAGCTTTAATTCAAGCCTCTTGCGTGAGCTACGTGCGATCGACTTTGTTCAGCGTTTGATTGAGGAGGGCACATTGACCTCTGACAATATGGCGCGCGTTCGCGTTCATATGATTGCGGATGACGTGCTCATGGCGAAACTGTCTGCGGCGACCAAAATGGTGGCAAATCCGCATGTTATCGGTCAATTGAAAGATGCAGGCTGCGAGGCAGCAGAGCAGTTTTTGCGCACAGACGTTGATAACATCGGCAAACGCAGCAGCGTCGATCTACGCGAAATGTTCGCCTAAACGCGTCCGTTCAAATCGGCAATTGGCGCACCGCCACTCTCCAACGTTTTTGAATTTGGATAGACAAGGCCCGCCGAAATAACCAGCTTGGCAGAGTCCTCAACGGTCATGTCCAGTTCGATGACATCGCGTTTGGGGACGAACAGCAAGAAACCCGATGTAGGGTTTGGTGTGGTGGGCAAAAATATCGACATAATATCGCCGTCGGTATTCGCGCGCTCGGTAATTTCGCCCTTCGCCTCGGTAGAGATAAAGCCGATGGCCCAAATACCTTTTCGAGGATATTCGATCAAGCAGGCCTTCTCAAAACTACGCTCATTTTGGGCAAAGATGGTTTCAGAAATCTGCTTGATGCCAGAATAGATTGAGCGGACAACAGGCGTACGCTCTACCAGGCTTTCGGCAAAGCGGATAAAAGAGCGCCCGATGATCCCTTTTGCCAACCAGCCAACAAAAACCGTGAAAATAAGGAAAATGATTACACCGATGCCGCGCACATTAATCTGTGACAGCGGATCGAGGCCCAGCAGATCCTGAATGAGGCGGTCAGGATGATACTTGAGCGGGACAAGCGGCAAGACAAATCCGTCAATCCAGCCGACAACACTCCAGATCAGCCAAATCGTGAGGCCAACAGGCGCAATGACGACCAATCCCGTCAGGAAATTGCCGCGAAAGCGACCCAAAAGCCCGCGTTTGGGCGGCTGAATCGGGTCGTGATCAAAGGGCGTGTTCATCTGAGGGTCTGTATCCGTGTTAACGCTAATATAGAGGTATAGCTAAGGGCTGCTGGGGCCAGTCACAATGGCTCGGCGCAGTCTAATCTATTGCTTGGTGCGCATTTCGAGGGCAATCTTTGAAGCCAGACGCGCATTGTTGCGCACAAGCGCGATATTGGCCTCCAGCGAACGCCCGTCCGTCAGCTCGAAAATGCGTTGGAGCAGGTAGGGTGTGACGCCTTTGCCCGTGATACCAGCGCGGTCTGCATCCGCCTGTGCTGTTGCGATAATGGGGGCGAGTTCGGTTGCAGGAATTTCAGCATCTTTGGGAATCGGATTAGCGATCAGCTGCCCCCCCGGCAGGCCAAGAGCGCTCCGCATCTTGTGGGCAGCAGCGATCTGGGCGGGATCATCCATGCGCAACGGCGCTTTGAGTTTGGAGCCCGCGGACCAAAAGGCAGGAAACGCATCTTGACCGTAGGCGATCACAGGCACGCCTTGTGTCTCCAGTACTTCAAGGGTTTTTGCCACATCCAGAATGGCCTTGGCCCCTGCAGCGACAACGGTCACAGGTGTTTGGGCAAGTTCCATTAGATCGGCGGAGATGTCGAAGCTGTCCTCAGCGCCTTTGTGAACACCGCCAATACCGCCTGTTGCAAAGACATGGATGCCTGCCAGATGCGCGGCGATCATGGTTGCGGCAACTGTGGTGGCGCCTGTCCCGCCTGTGGCGATACAGGCTGCCATATCGGCACGGCTGAGCTTTGCGACACCTTTGGATTGCGCCAATTTGGTCAGTTGGTCATCATTCAATCCGATGTGCAGCGTGCCATTCATCACAGCAATCGTGGCCGGCACAGCACCTGCGGCACGAATATCGCCCTCAACCTGACGGGCCACCTCAAGGTTTTGCGGATAGGGCATGCCATGGGTAATGATCGTGCTCTCAAGGGCAACAATAGCATCACCCGCAGCACGGGCGGCATTAACTTCGGCAGAATACGCGATCGGGATCATATGCTTGTTTCTCCGGCAACATAAAGGGCAGCAGCATTAAGGGCTTCGAAAAGGGCCGCATCAGCGCCAAGACCGCGCAATTCGGCGGCAATATGGGCAGCCATAAAGGTATCACCGGCACCCGTCACGCGGATAACAGAAACGGCAGGCGGGGGTTGCGTCACGGCGCCATCCCGCGTGGCCACGGTGGCAGGGTTTCCGCCGTCGGTGACAACCGCCCGTGCAGCGCCACGCTCCAGCAACTTTGCGGCTGCTTGGCCCGAGTCCGCAAATTCAGTTTGGCACAAAAGGCCCGCTTCTTCGAGATTTACGTAAAGCGTGCCGCGGCCCGATTGAACAAAAGGACTTAACCTCAACGCCTTACCGGGCGATGCTGGTGCGACGCGCAGATCTGCTTGGGCCATCAGGGGGCTGCGGGCAATCTGCGAAAGCAGATCAAGTGTTAAATTCCCGTCGAGAGCAACAGCACCCGCATAAGGCGCTGAGAGGTTTTCCAGCGGGCGTAGGATTTTGTCGCCAGCAGCTTCCAGAGAATGAGCATCGGCAATCGCCGCAATCAGACCGTTTGCCCCTTCCACCGCCATATATTGGTCCGTAGGCAGATCCTCTGAGCGGTAGATCAGATCGGTGCCAAGGCCGCGCACATGGCACGCGTCTATCAGCGCGTCACCTTCAACGTCACGGCCCACCGCACTCAGCAGTTTTGGCGACAGTCCGAAACGGCGTAGCGCCATGGCTATGTTCATCGCAACACCGCCAGGCAAACGGGTAATTCGCCCTGGCATGTCCGCCCCCAGATGCATGGGGTTGCTACACCGGCCAATCACATCCCAGAGGACAGAGCCGATGCACAGAATTTCAATGTTCTCTTTCATGTTTGCGGTTTTGACCCGCCTGCCTGCCGTCTGCAAGGCGATAGCTGTTTAGGGAGCAGGAACTGCAAAAGTTAACGAAGCCCAAAGAGTCTCCCAAACGGGCCCATCCTCTGCATTGGTCGCGCCCTCAACAGGGCGCAAGACTACAGCATCAAGCAGATACTCCATACCAGCCTGAAGCGGAATCGCTGCGCGGCCGGTGGCATCCGTGCGGGTGATGGTGACGGCCACGTTATCCTCGGCATCACGCTCATACACTTCGATTTGGGCATCGGCGCGCGGCTCACCGTTATAAAACAAAGCGACGTCCAACGTGCCGTCAAAATCAGCGGCGTAGGGGTTTTCCAACGCAACAAATTCGGTAACCAACCCCAACTCGCGGTCTGATCCTGCACCATCCCCCACAGCGATGAGTGATTTTGAATGTCGGGTATAGGTTTCCTTGAACCCTTCCTTGGCCCAGCCGCGTGCTGTGTGGATGGCCTCGGCCTCTTTAAAATCCTTGTGTGCCACAAATTTCATAAATTTGGGCCATTCCTTGTAGGTAATGGTTGAGGGCGCTGCCTCATGAGCAAGAATCATCAAACCGTCTTGCGCAGGCGCCGGCAACTGGATCGCAGGGCGGTCGCCCATGCGGCCAGTGATGGGTGCCGCAGCGTCACCCATAATCACTTCAAAGCGCGTATTGCGATCCGCAAAGAAAGACTGTCGTGTTCCTTTGAACTTTTCACCGTTTCGCAGGTCAGCTGTGAAGGCTTTTTCAATTTCCACTTGAAACTCTGGTGGTTCAATCCAGAATTCATGAGCAGACGCGATTGGTGCGGCCAACAGGGCGCAAGCGAACGAAACAATATAGGTAATTTTCATGAAACGGTTTTCCCTCTTACTCCTTTCTAAGCTGGCATTGGTGCTGGCGTTGTCAAGCGGTGCAGCGCACGCACACGAAGTTGTGCCAACGATTGCAGACTTGACCGTGACGGAGGGGCAAGCCGAGCTTAACCTGCGCATCAACCTCGAAGCCTTCATCGCTGGCGTTGATCTCGATACCGTTGAGGACACCAATGATGCACCCCAAGCGCAGGATTACGACGCTCTGCGCGCCTTGTCAGCGGAGGCATTGGCTGCCCGCGCACCCGAATTGCTGGACGGATGGAACGCCTTGCCTGTGCTGAGCGTGGATGGGGTGCCGGTTTCTCTTGAGAGCGTTAATGTGATGGTGCCGTCAGATGTAGATATTGAACTGCCGCGCATTGCTGAATGGACGCTGACAGCGGATATGCCTACCGGATCTACTGTCACAATGGCATGGCCCGAAGGTAGCGGCGATCTGGTTTTGCGCCAGCAAGGAGTCGATGAGCCGTTTACAGGTCTTATCTCGGGCGGCAGTTCCAGCCCTGCAATTGCCCTGAGTGGCGGGGATCAGGCCGGAGGGTGGCAAACATTTGCGGGCTATATCCCTGTTGGTTTTGACCACATTCTTCCAAAAGGGCTCGACCATATCCTGTTCGTTCTGGGACTTTTCTTTCTTTCGATCCATCTCCGTCCGCTGATCTGGCAAGTTACTGCTTTCACACTCGCCCACACGGTCACACTTGCGCTCGGAGCGATGGGACTGGTGAATGTTCCAGGCAGTATCGTCGAGCCGCTGATCGCCGCTTCGATTGTCTATGTCGCGGTTGAGAATATCTTTGCCCGTGGCCTGACCAAGTGGCGCCCGGCGGTGATCTTCGGATTTGGCCTTTTGCACGGTCTCGGTTTTGCATCGGTGCTGGGTGAATTTGGTCTGCCCGAGGATCAGTTCATTCCCGCGCTCATCGGGTTCAATGTCGGTGTTGAGCTGGGTCAGCTCACCGTAATCGCATTGGCCTTTGGCCTGATTTGGTTAGGGGTAATGGCCGCGCGGCGCGCAGCTTTTGAGGGGGTTGAGGAAATGGTTACCGAATATCCCGTCATGTTTCGCGCCCTGTCTGTGACAGGGTCGCTCATCATTGCACTGATCGGTATCTATTGGGTCATCGAGCGGACGCTTCTGTAAGCGTCTATCCGATAGCGGACCAAAGTGTGGTCAGGGCGGCGACCGGATCGTCCTGACCCCAAATCTCGTCCCCGATACCAAAGAAGTCGGTCATTGGCGCAAGTTTTGCAATCATGGCGGTGTCAAGCTGGCCCTCGGCCACGCAGGGCACTTCGATCACTTCGGACCACCACTTGAACATATCCAGTTCGGCAATCTCACCGTCATAAAGGGCGGTTGCCTGTACCGGACCAAATGCCACATAGTCAGCACCCGCTTCGCCAGCGCTCATTCCATCATGGCGCGAGCCTGCGCAGAAACTGCCCACAATGGCATCAGGGCCAAGCACTTTGCGTGCATGGCGCACGGACCGCGCCGCATCCGACAAATGCACACCATCAAGGCCAAGGCGTTCGGCAAGCAGTGTGTGATCCGAAATCACGAGCGCGACCTCGCGGGCGTCCGTTACCACACGCAGGGTATCGGCGGCACGTGACAGAACATCCTCGTCCTTGCTCGACAGGGCAAGGCGCACACAGGCGGCAGGATGCGCGTCCAAAACCCGTGCGAGCGTGTCGGTATAGGTGGTCAGGTCCAACTCAGGTGGCGTGATAAGGTAAAGCTGTGGCTGCTCTGGGGCGTTTGACATGATGTGCGATCCTTGCTGTGCGTGGCTGTGGCAATAGCGCAAACGCAGTTGGGATGGAAACTCTATTCCGCAGGGTCGCATCATATTGGCAAGGGCAGGGGCGTGGGGTAACAGGATGGTATGACAGTTGAACACCCCTCCGCCCCGAGCTTTGTCCTTGTACGCCCGCAAATGGGCGAAAATATTGGCGCTGCCGCCCGTGCAATGCTGAATTTCGGCCTTGATCACATGCGCATAGTCGCCCCGCGCGACGGCTGGCCCAATCCCGCAGCAGTCGCCATGGCATCAGGAGCAGGGCGTGTATTGGACGCGGCACGGCTCTCGCCCGATCTGCCGCATGCTTTGGCCGATTGCAGCTTTGTCTTTGCCACCACGGCACGAGACCGGGATATGAGCAAGCCCGTTTATACGCCAGAGGCCGCGATGCAGCTTGCCGCGCAAAAAATCGGAAGCGGGGAGCGGGTGGCCGTGTTGTTTGGACCGGAACGGGCAGGGCTGGAGAATGATGATATCAGCCGTGCCAATGCGATTGTTTCAGTGCCGGTGAACCCCGAATTTGCCTCTCTCAACCTTGCGCAATGCGTATTGCTTATGGGGTATGAATGGATGCGCCTGCAAAGCGATCAGGTGCCCGTTGCAGAGGGTCTGGCGGGAACCGACTGGGCCGACAATTCCGAAATTGAGCATCTGGCCAAGCATTATGAGGAGCGAATGGAGGAGGCAGGTTTCTTTTTTCCCGAGCATAAAGCCGCCTCGATGAAGACAAACCTGCGTAACATGTGGAGCCGCCTGCCGCTGACCCGTGCAGATGTGCAAATCTTCCACGGCACCTTGCGGCAGATGGTCCGATGGAAGGAACGCGGCTAGACCCTGCTGCTTCAAAGGATTACGTCACAGAAGACAAAAGACGATGGAGACTACTATGGCCACAAATCGCAAGTTATTCGAAGACGTAGGCGCCACCACGGCAAAGCCTGTCGCCGCTACAGGGGTGATTGACGCAGGCCGGAAGGGCGCGCGCATATCAATTCGAAACTGGCTTATCTCGCTGTTTGCACTGGTGTTTTTGATGATCCTCGTAGGAGGTGCCACGCGTCTGACCGACAGTGGCCTGAGCATTACCGAATGGCGTCCGCTGACGGGATCAATCCCGCCGCTAAACGCCGCCGACTGGGCTTCCGAGTTCGCGAAATACCAAGAGATAGACGAATTTCGATTGCAAAACAGCTGGATGACTCTGGCGGATTTTAAAGTCATCTATTGGTGGGAATGGGGTCACAGACAGCTGGGCCGCGTAATCGGCCTTGTCTGGGCCATCGGCTTCTTCTGGTTCCTGCTCCGCCGTCAGATCCCCACGGGCTACACGCCGCGCTTGCTGCTCTTGGGTGGCTTGGGCGGTTTACAGGGCGCGATTGGCTGGTGGATGGTCTCTTCTGGTGTAACTGTTGGCGAGGCCACCACTGACGTCCATTCCGCACGCCTTGCCACGCATCTGGGGCTGGCATTTATCATCATGGGCTTCATCACATGGTTTGCCCTTCACCTCGGACGGCCCGAGCGCGACCTGATGCAAGCGCGCCGCGCGAAGGAAGCAAAGCTTTACGGTTTGAGTACAGGTCTGCTGCACTTTACCTTCCTGCAAATCATCATCGGCGCATTGGTGGCGGGCATTGATGCGGGCCGCACGTACATCGATTGGCCTCTTATGGCGGGTCAGTTTTTTCCGCCTCAAGCCTTTGTGCTTGAACCCTTCATGATCAACTTTATCGAAAACCCTGGTCTGGTACAGTTTATCCACCGCATGACGGGGTATGCCTTGTTCGCTTTTGCCATTGTTGTTTGGCTCAAAGGGCGCAAATCGGCACATGAAAAGACGCGCCGCGCCTTCAATCTTGCGTTTGTTGCCATCACGGCGCAAGTCATTCTGGGCATCACGACAGTCATGGTGGCCGCGATCATGCCCGTGGCCCTTGCGCATCAAGGCTTGGCCGTGTTGTGCTTTGTCCTGATCTTGCGGGCACGCCACTTGTCCCTTTACCCCATCGCGACTTCGCTCAGAGGAGCCACCACATGACCGCCTATGATGACCTGATGGAATTCACCCGTGATACCCAAGCGTTAGGGCAAGTCGCAGGGCGGCTTGGCTGGGACCAAGAAACCATGATGCCACGTGGAGCTGCCCCGCAAAGGGCGGAGGAAATGGCCGCGATGGAGTCTGCGCTGCATGCGCGGCGCATTGATCCTAAAGTGGGCGATTGGCTGTCAGCAATTGATGATGAGACGCTGGACACCGTGGGCCAAGCCAACATGCGCCACATACGCCGCAGTTTCGAGCGCACGAACAAAGTGCCAGCAGCCCTTGCTACCAAGCTCGCCAAAGTGACTTCCGCCGCTCAGGGCATCTGGGCCGAAGCACGCGCCGCAGATGATTTCAAAGCTTTCGCGCCCACATTGGCCGAGGTGATCATGCTCAAGCGCGAAGAAGGCCAAGCGTTGGCCGCAGGTGGCGATGTCTATGACGCCATGCTGGAGGATTATGAGCCGGGGACAACTGGCGCTAATCTGGAAGCAATGTTCGGCTCCATGCGGCCTGTTTTGTCAGAGTTGCGCGCCGCTGTGCGGGAGGCAGCGCCTGTAGCGCCTCTGACCGGGGACTTTGACGAAGGCGCGCAAATGAAACTGACGCGCCAGCTTGCCAAGGGGTTCGGCTATGACATGACACGGGGCCGTGTCGACAAGGCCGTGCATCCGTTCTCAAGCGGTTCTGGATTGGACGTGCGCATCACAACGCGCACAAATGTCAAAGACCCGTTTAACTGTTTCTATTCAACAATTCATGAGGTTGGCCACGCCACTTATGAGCAGAACATCCATCTCAATCACCTGCTGACCCCGCTGGGGAATGGCGTGAGTATGGGTGTGCACGAAAGCCAAAGCCGTATCTACGAAAACCAGATCGGCCGCAGCCGCGCTTTCACAGGCTGGCTCTTTGGTCAGATGAAAGATGCCTTTGGTGATTTCGGCGTGAAGGATGAAGAGGCGTTTTATGCCACGGTGAACCGTGTCGGTGATGGCTTCATCCGCACAGAAGCGGACGAGTTGCAGTACAACCTCCATGTCTTGCTACGCTTTGATCTTGAACGCGCTTTGATGGCCGGCGATTTGCAGGTGAGCGAGCTTGAGGGCGCGTGGAACGACCGCTTTGAGGCGGACTTTGGCTATGCCGTCGATAAACCGTCAAACGGCGTGTTACAGGATGTTCATTGGTCCGTGGGCCTGTTCGGGTATTTTCCGACGTACAGCTTGGGCAACGTTTATGCGGGCTGTCTGAACGAGGCGATGCGCAAAGCGGTGCCGGATCTGGATGCGAACTTGGCCAAGGGGGATACCTCGGCGGCGACAGCATGGCTGCGCGATAATGTGCAAACCCATGGCGGACTATATGAGCCGCGTGAGGTGATTGAACGCGCGGCAGGTGTCGCGCCGAGCGAGGCACCGCTGTTGGCATATCTCAAAAAGAAATTCAGCGATATTTATGATCTTTAACATGCGCCTTACAAATAGATGCCCAACGAGGCTCTCTCCCCCGAATGGATAGTGATCCGGACCCTCGAAGCCGAAGATAAACGACAGAACGTCGAAATCTGCGTTAGCCCTGACGGTTCTTTGTTTCGCTACTATCTTATTGGTTGGATAGGCATGTGCGAGAGCGACTTCGTATTTTACACTGACGGGGGGTATTGGTCCCGTGCGGAAATGTCCGGATATTACGACAGCGGCAAAGCATGCGAAGATGCTCCGCGGTCGGCTTTTCTGCTGGTTGAGGTAAGTAGAGCTCCCAGTACCAACATTCATACAAACTCTGACACAAAAAAAGCCGCCTCAGGTTGAAGCGGCTTTTTTATTATTTTTAATGAGAGGCTTACTCGGCGTCGCTAATGTCACCAGCGTCTTCGCCCTCGGCCTCGTCCCCTTGATCCGCAATCCAAGCCACAGACACGACAACTTCGTTCTTGCCAGTATCAAAGACCTTCACACCACCTGCGGAGCGTGAGCGGAAGGAAATACCTTCAACCGGCACGCGGA
This sequence comes from uncultured Sulfitobacter sp., assembly GCF_947499945.1. Lineage (GTDB taxonomy): Bacteria > Pseudomonadota > Alphaproteobacteria > Rhodobacterales > Rhodobacteraceae > Sulfitobacter. The sequence goes on from NZ_CANMQD010000004.1 coordinate 124,469, forward strand.
TCGACTGACCCTTGGAGGTGGCGAGCATGATCTGATCGTCCATCTCCACAGGGAAGGAGGCCACGATCTCGCCGCCGCGCATTGCTTTGTCCATTGCTGTGACACCCATCCCGCCACGTCCGCGCAGGGGATAGTCGTGGCTTGAGCTAAGCTTACCCGCGCCGCCTGCTGTAATGGTGAGGATCAGATTTTCGGCTGCGGACATCTCGACGTAACGCTCGTTCGAGAAGTTTGGATCAGCGGGGGCTGTTTCTTCGTCATCCTCGGACACTTCATCAGCAAGTCCTGCCATAGCACGGCGCATCTTGAGGTAGGCCGTCCGCTCCTCGGAAGAGGCGTCGAAGTGACGAATGATCGACATGGAAACAACCTTGTCATCGCCAGAAAGTTTGATGCCACGTACACCAACCGAATTGCGGCTGTTGAACACCCGCACGTCTGTCGCACGGAAGCGGATCGCGCGGCCAGAGTTTGTCGTAAGCATGACATCGTCGTCATTGCTGGCAATACGCGCATTGATCAGCGTCGTGCCTTCATGTTCATCCTCGAATTTCATTGCGATCTTGCCGTTACGCATGACGTTGGTGAAATCAGAGAGTTTGTTGCGGCGCACTGTACCTGCGGAAGTGGCAAACACCACTTGCAAGTCATCCCATTCCTTCTCGTCTCGGTCCACTGGCATGATCGCTGCTATGGAAACACCAACAGGGATTGGCAGAATGTTAACGATCGCCTTGCCCTTGGCCGTGCGGCTGCCCTGTGGCAGGCGCCATGTCTTGAGCTTGTAGACCATGCCGTCCGTCGTGAAGAACAACAGTTGCGTATGCGTATTTGCGACAAAGAGGGTGGTGACAACATCCTCTTCTTTGGTGGCCATGCCGGACACACCTTTGCCGCCGCGGCGTTGACTGCGGAAATCGGCAAGTGGCGTGCGTTTTATATAGCCGCCCGAGGTGACAGTTACGACCATATCGGCGCTCTCGATCAGGTCTTCGTCTTCCATGTCGCCAGACCAGTCGACAATCTGGGTCCGACGCGGCACTGCAAATAGCTCGCGGGTTTCTGCCAACTCGTCGCGGATGATCGACATGATACGGTCGCGTGATCCAAGGATCTCGAGGTATTCCTTGATCTTGCTTGCCAGTTCTTCCAACTCGGTTGTTACTTCGTTCACGCCAATCTGGGTCAGACGTTGCAGGCGAAGTTCCAGAATGGCGCGGGCCTGAATTTCCGACAAATTATAGGTGCCATCAGAATTTGCGGTATGCGTGGGATCGTCGATCAACGCGATATAGGGCAAAATGTCTTCGGCAGGCCAGCGCCGGGTCATCAGCTTTTCGCGTGCCTCGGCAGCGTCAGCAGAAGAGCGGATGGTGGCGACAATCTCGTCGATGTTGGTGACGGCCACAGCCAGACCGCACAGGATGTGGGACCGCTCACGCGCTTTGCGCAGCAGATGTGCCGTGCGACGAGCGACAACTTCCTCACGGAAGTCGATAAAGCAGGTGAGGAAACGTCTCAGGGTCAGCGTTTCGGGACGGCCCCCGTTGAGCGCCAGCATGTTGCAGCCGAAATAAGTCTGCATCGGCGTAAAGCGGAACAGCTGGTTCATTACCACTTCCGCAGTTGCATCGCGCTTGAGTTCTACAACAACGCGCACGCCGTTGCGATCACTCTCGTCCTGCACATGGGCGATGCCTTCAATCTTCTTGTCGCGGGCTTGCTCCGCGATCCGCTCGATCATCGTCGCCTTGTTCACCTGATAAGGGATCTCATCAATGACAATGGCCCAACGGTCTTTGCGGATTTCCTCGATGCGGGTCTTGGAGCGGACGATGACGGAGCCGCGCCCCTCAAGGTATGCTTTGCGCGCGCCAGAGCGGCCCAGCATGATGCCGCCCGTTGGAAAGTCGGGGCCGGGCACATATTCGATCAAGTCTTCGGAAGTTAGATCGGGGTTTTCGATCAGCGCAAGGCAGGCATCAATCACTTCGCCGAGGTTATGGGGCGGAATGTTCGTCGCCATACCCACCGCGATACCGCCAGCGCCATTAACGAGCATGTTGGGGAAGCGAGCAGGGAGCACAGTCGGCTCACGGTCTTTGCCGTCATAGTTGTCTTGGAAATCAACGGTTTCTTTGTCGATATCCATAAGTAAAAATGCAGCAGGTTTATCCATCCGCACTTCAGTATACCGCATAGCAGCGGCGTTATCGCCATCCATCGAGCCAAAGTTGCCTTGGCCGTCGAGCAGAGGCAGCGACATTGCAAAATCCTGCGCCATGCGGACAAGTGCGTCATAGATCGCTGAGTCGCCATGCGGGTGATATTTACCCATTACATCGCCAACGCCGCGCGCCGATTTACGGTACGCTTTGTCGTGCGTATTGCCCGCCTCGTGCATCGCATACAGGATGCGGCGGTGAACGGGTTTCAGACCATCACGCAAGTCAGGGATCGCGCGCGATACAATGACTGACATCGCATAGTCGAGATAGCTGGTGCGCATCTCGTGCTCGATCGTCACCGATGGGCCGTCATAAACGGGCCGTGCGGGGAGGTTTTCGTCTGCGTTTTCAGGTGTTTCCGGCGTATCGGTCAAAGTCTGTCCCAGCTTGGCTGATGTCATCTATATCTTGCGATATACTATAGCGCGAAGCCCATATGAGGTGCAATCCTATTGCGCCTCTGAAGTCCCTTGATCTTCACCCCTTACGGTAAGGTGCTGATCTAAAATAACAATTACTCTCAGTCCTTTGCGGGACATATGGTTGTCCGAACAGTAGCGTTGTGTACCTCTGACGCCACGTTACAGTTCAGTCGTCAAAATCATGGTCTAAGGTATCAAAAACCAAAGGGAGAGATGCTGTGCAACGCTTGCTTACGGATCATAAAACCATCACTGAAACACGGCTGGAAGATGTGGCGCCAGATTCCTGCGGAGCAGGGCAGGCGCGGCTAAAGTTAGAGAGTTTTGCGCTCACGGCCAACAACGTGACTTATGCGGCCTCGGGTTTTGCCATCGGCTATTGGCACTTCTTTCCCACGGGCATCGATGGCATGGGGCTAGTGCCTGTCTGGGGCACGGCAGAAGTCATCGAAAGCAATAGCGACTATCTGGCCGTTGGCACGCGCCTTTACGGATTCTATCCGCTGGCTGAAGAATTAGTGATCACCGCAGAGAAAGACGGTCATGGTGGTTTTATTGATGCCGCTCCACACCGTGCAGAGCTACCTGCGGTTTATAACCGCTATACCCCCGTGCGCAGCGCAGAGAAGGCACAGGACCATATGCGGGCCTTGCTTCAGCCGCTGCTGGCAACCTCCTATCTGCTGTTTGACTGGTTAATGGACAATCAGCGCTTCGGGGCCGACCAAATTATCGTTGGTTCGGCTTCCTCCAAAACAGGGTTGGGGCTGTGTAAGTATCTGGCCGAACCCGAAGACCGCACCTACAAAATCATCGGACTTACGTCAGAGCGCAACCGCGCCTTTGTTGAAGGGCTGGGTGCTTGTGATCTGGTGCTGACCTATGACGAGATTGCCAAACTGCCGCAGCAGTCCTCCGTCTATGTGGATATGTCCGGCAATGCTGCTGTAAAGGCGGAGGTGCACAGCACACTTGGCGCACATCTAAAACATTCCTCCGCCGTGGGGATCAGCCATTGGGACCAGTTCAATCCCCAAAATGTGGTGGAAGGGGTCAAGCCGCAGTTCTTTTTCGCGCCGGCCCAGATCGCCAAACGCCGAGAAGAATGGGGACCAGGTGTGATGGAAAAACAAATCACCCAAGCTTGGAAACGGCTGGCCGGTGATGCGGGAGGCTGGCTCAACGTAAAGGTCCATGACGGGATCGGCGAGGCGGCGGCTGTTTATAGTGCGTTAGCTGATGGCACCGCCAATCCGCGCGATGGTCATATCATTCAGCTTTAGCGATCAGGCGGAGCAACTTGCTCCACCCAAAACGCAAAACTTTGCACAATGAGGATGGTTGAGCGCCACATCGCGCTCTGCCTCCTCAAGCGTTTCACCCAATTCAAACTCAGCGGCATAGGGCAGCAGGGTACAAGCCAGCACAGCGGGTTTATCTGCACCGCGCCTTTTGACCACCATACGGGAGGAGGCGCACATCACCGCGTCAGGTGATTTATCCAAGATGCCCCAACATGCTGTGGTAATTTCAGGGACTTCCACCGCTTCATCCATTTCTGGAAAAAGCACAGTGACTGCAGGATTGTACGCGTCGATGTTAAAGTCATTCTCTGCATAAAACGCCGCGTATCCTGCGCGGCTGTCGCTATCCGTATCGGCGAAAACCGAGCGTCCCGCGACAGCCATGGTAAATCCGTTATCAGAAAGCCATTTCATGCCAATAAGTGTCTTGTCAAAACTGCCATCGCCACGCTCCGCATCGTGCAATTTACGATTGTAGTGATCGACTGAAATCCGCAATGTCAGCTTATCAGGGTAGGCGGCCTGTAGTCGCAGCAACCCTTCACGCATCTTCTTGCGCATCATGGGCAGCATGGCATTGGTCAGGATCAGAACATCATAACCGCGCTCAAGCGAAGCTTCGGTGATTTCGATCATCTGGGGGTTCATAAACGGCTCGCCACCCGTAAAGGCAATCTCGCGCACACCCCAGTTCCGCACCTCAAGCTGGTTGAGGTAATCGCGCACTTCATCCGCAGTGATATAAACCAGCGCGTCATTGGTCGGGCTGGACAGGATATAGCAGTTGGCACACTCGATATTGCACAGCGTGCCAGTGTTGAACCACAAAGTTTGCGGATTACTCAAGGCAACTGTCGCGCGATCTTCGCCTTTGGCTGTCAGCTTGGGATCTTGAAATTTCCCGTGATTGGCCAAGGGTATATCTTTCATCGGGCGTGACCTCTTAATCTCATATCTCTTCGTTTCGCCTTGGGTATGACATTGCTAGGGTCAAGAAAAGACCCAGTTAGGCTCTGCACGTTCTTGTGAACTGTGGAAATTTGTATATGTTTGCGCTAACATGTGGTGGTATTAATCCGTTAGGCGCGTATTTGGCGGTTCCAAACACGCTCTGGCGGGGTAGTATTTGACAACACAACTCATGTCCAATGGCGTAAGAAATATAAGGCAAAAGTTATGGTCTCTCGCGTAATACCTGTTGATTTGTTTGATCTGGTGATCTTTGGCGGCACGGGTGATCTGGCGCGGCGCAAAATTTTGCCGGGCCTGTTTCGCAGATATTGCTCAGGTCAGATGCCAAGTGACGCGCGGGTCATCGGTGCCGCGCGAAGTGAGATGGACACCGCAGGCTACCGCGACATGGTGCGCGAAGCGATTGACGAGTTTGGCGGCGGCCAACCCTATGAGGCGGCACAACTTGAAGGGTTCCTGAAACAGCTCGAATATGTCGCCATTGACGCCTTGGGCGAACAGGGCTGGCCCGAATTGCAGGCCTTTATGGCGGGGACGGACCGCGTCGAGGTCTACTACTTCTCTGTCGCACCTTCCTTGTTCGGCGATATTGCGGAGCGGCTTCAAAAATGGAGCATGGCCGATGATCAGGCACGGATCGTTGTGGAAAAACCTTTTGGTCGCGATCTAGAGACTGCGCGTGCGTTGAATAAGACGCTGGCCACGTATTTCAACGAAGACCAGATTTACCGCATCGACCACTATCTTGGCAAAGAGACGGTTCAGAACCTTATGGCTGTCCGGTTTGGCAATATGCTGTTCGAGCCGTTGTGGAACAGCCAATATGTCGATCACATCCAGATCACCGTAGCCGAGACAGTCGGCGTTGGCGGACGTGGCGAGTATTACGATCAATCAGGTGCTATGCGCGACATGGTGCAAAACCATCTGATGCAGCTGCTCTGCCTGATCGCGATGGAACCGCCGGCACGTTTTTCTCCTGATGCTGTGCGCGATGAAAAGCTTAAAGTTATTCGCGCCCTTGATCCTGTAGCACCTTACCACATCGTGCGCGGCCAATATGAGGCTGATCCAGCTGATCCAGAGGGCAGCCCGGGTTACCGGACAGCTGTTGATAACCCGCGGTCGCGCACAGAAAGCTTTATCGCCCTGCGCACGGAAATCAGCAATTGGCGATGGGCAGGGACCCCGTTTTATCTGCGCACGGGCAAACGTATGGCCGCGCGCTCCTCCGAGATCACCGTGGTGTTCAAAGACACGCCGCACAGCATTTTTGGCGATGATGCAGGTCGCCACCGTAATGTGCTGTCTATCCGCTTGCAACCCAATGAGGGGATTACCCTCGGCGTGACCATCAAGGAGCCGGGTCCGGGCGGTATGCGCCTGATCGATGTACCGTTGGATATGTCTTATGCCGAGGCAATAAATCCTGACGATGTCGAGCATGTCGATGCATATGAGCGGCTAATTATGGATGTGATCCGTGGCAACCAGACTTTGTTCATGCGCGGGGACGAGGTTGAAGCTGCTTGGGCGTGGACCGATCCGATCATCGAAGGCTGGCGGTCGCGCAACGAAGTGCCAAAACCTTATGAAAACGGCAGCAATGGCCCCATTGATGCAACAGAACTCTTGCGCCGTGAAGGGCGCGCATGGCGACAGGTGACTGAATGAAACTGATTGAATATCCATCGGCCCCACAGATGATGGGCAAAGTAGCAAAGGCGCTTGCGGCCTCTCTTCAAAAGGCATTGGACGCATCTGCCAAAGTGACTTTTGCCGTGCCAGGTGGCACCACGCCAGGTCCGGTATTTGATGCATTGAGTGACATCGACCTGGATTGGTCCCGAGTGCATGTCCTGCTTACGGACGAGCGTTGGGTTCCAGAGACGCACGCGCAGTCAAACGCAGCTCTTATCCGCGCACGTTTGCTGACCGGCAAAGCGGCCAAAGCAGTTTTCACCCCGTATTATACTGCAGACTCCGAGATTGATGCGGCAGCAGCGGCTCTGTCTGATAATCTGTCTGCACTGCAACCTATTGATGTCATGCTATTGGGGATGGGCGCCGACATGCATACCGCGTCGCTTTTTCCCGGCGCTGCGGGTCTGGAAGAAGCGATGGCGACCGATGCACCTATGTTCTTGCCCGTTCGTATGGCAGGGCAGGCAGTGATGCGGTTCAGCTTGACGGCGCCTGCATTACGCAGTGCTTTGGACACACATCTGTTGATTACAGGCACAGACAAACGCGCCGCTTTGGAGCGTGCTGCGTCACTGTCAGAGGCGCTTGCCCCAGTGAACACAGTGCTGCCAAACGCAACTGTGCATTGGAGCGCGTCATGAACCACTGGAATGCACTGGCCGACAAACACCAAGCTGTAAACGATCGCCCGATCAAGCAATTGTTCGAAGATCCCAGCCGCGCAAAGAACTTTTCCGCGCAAGCGGGTGATATGTACTTCGATTTTTCCAAGACCAACATTGATGCGGAAACACTTGAAGCACTTCTGGCATTGGCCAGCGAGATGAAAGTGCCCGAGACGCGCGAAGCAATGTTTCAGGGCGCGCGGATAAACGAGACTGAAGACCGCGCCGTGCTCCATACCGCCTTGCGCAACCTCGATGGTGAACCGGTCATGGTCGACGGTGCGGATGTCATGCCGGAAGTGCTGGATACTTTGGCCGCCATGCGCACTTTTGCTGAAAAAATTCGCGGCGGTCACTTTACCGATGTGGTGAACATTGGCATTGGAGGTTCGGATTTGGGGCCTGCGATGGCGGTTTGCGCACTGGCACCGTATCATGACGGGCCGCGCTGCCATTTCGTCTCCAACGTTGATGGCGCTGATATTGCGGACAAGTTGCGCGATCTTGATGCCAAGACGACGCTGGTGATTGTCGCCTCCAAAACCTTCACCACAATCGAGACGATGACAAATGCGCGTACAGCACGAGCATGGATGATCGACCACGGCGGCGATCCGGCCAAGCAGTTTGCCGCCCTGAGCACGGCACCAGACAAGACGGTAGAATTCGGCATCGATCCTGCCCATGTCTTCGGATTTCAGGATTGGGTCGGGGGGCGCTATTCGATGTGGGGGCCAATCGGCCTGTCTTTGATGATCGCCATCGGGCCGAAAGCCTTTGATGCCTTCTTGCGCGGGGCACAGGATATGGACAGGCATTTCCGTGCGGCTGATCTGCAGGAAAACCTGCCTGTGCTGCTGGCGCTTGTGGGCATCTGGCACAACCAGATTTGCGACTATGCCACCCGTGCGGTTTTACCTTACGACGAGCGTTTGAACATGCTGCCCAGTTATCTCCAACAGCTCGAAATGGAATCTAACGGCAAGGGTGTGATGCGCAGCGGCGACGACAGTCCACGCCATACCGGCCCCGTTGTCTGGGGCGCCTCCGGCACCAATGGCCAGCATGCATTTTATCAGCTGATCCACCAAGGGACGCGGGTGATCCCTTGTGAATTCATGCTTGCGGCCCAGGGCCATGAGCCTGAGCTGGCCCATCATCACCAGTTGCTTGTGGCCAACTGCCTCGCGCAATCAAAGGCGCTGATGCAGGGGCGCACTCTGGACGAAGCGCGCGCGATCGTGGCGGCAAAAGGGTTTGAGGGCGATGACCTTGAGCGGCAGGCCTGCCACCGCGTGTTCCCTGGCAACAGGCCTTCTACAACGCTGCTCTATCCCCAGCTTGATCCGTTCACTTTGGGCCAGATCATCGCGCTCTATGAGCACCGCGTTTTTGTAGAAGGGGTCATCCTCGACATTATCTCGTTTGATCAATGGGGGGTCGAGTTGGGCAAAGAGCTGGCAACGACATTGCAACCGGTAGTCGACGGCACAAAAGACACATCTGGCGAAGACAGCTCAACCGCTGCATTAGTTGATTTTATTCACCGCCACAGCGCCTGAATTTGCGCTACATCATGTCGGGAGCGCGTCCAACGCGGTTGGCCAATCGGGCAACCGTCAGCCCCTGCACGATGATCGAAAATATGACGACGACATAGGTACAGGTCAGGATCAGCGGCTTCCATTCCCCCTCAGGCAACGACAGGGCGAGGGCGACAGAAATGCCCCCCTTCAGACCGCCCCAAGTCATGATTGGAATGACACCAGCATTAAAACTGCGGAAGGGGCGCAAAAGGGTGATCGGCACAGCGACAGCTACAAAACGTGCGAGCAATGCCAATGCAATCGCCGCCGTCGCAGTGAGCAGCACATTATCATCAAAGGCAATTGCAAAGACTTCAAACCCAATGAGCAGGAACAATACCGCATTCAAAATCTCGTCAATCAGCTCCCAAAATCCTGCGACATAGGTGCGGGTTTGCTCTGACATTCCCTTGGATGTGCCCACATCTCCAATCAATAACCCCGCGCAAACTGCCATAATCGGCGCTGAAACATGGAGCCAGACCGCTAACTCATATCCGCCAAAGGCAAGGCCAAGAGTCAGCAACACTTCGAGCGGGTAGTCGTCGATGCGGCGCATCACACGGAACGTCAGCCACCCTAGCACAAGTCCGAGAACAGCACCTCCTACAGCCTCTTGGAAAAATAGAATTGCCGCACCAGCCAAAGGGTTGGAAGCAGGACCATGGGCATCTGCGGCAGGGAAGGCGAGCCCGACCAGCACCAAAAATACAACATATCCGACACCGTCGTTAAACAGGCTCTCGCCCGCGATTTTGGTTTCCAACGCTTTGGGCAAATCCGCCTCGCGCAAAACACCCAAGACAGCGACAGGATCGGTGGGCGAAATCAAGGCGCCAAACACCATCGCCACCAGCAGCGGCATCCCCGTGAGCCATGAAAATCCGAAACCGACGATGACAGTAGAGAGCGCAATCCCGAGTGTCGCCATAAGAAACACAACACGCCATTGCGCTTTTAGATCACCCAATTTGACGTGAAGTGCTCCGGCGAACAGCAAAAGCCCCAGCATCCCTTCGAGCAGCGCCTCGGAGAAATCAATGCCCGTCACGATCCCGCGCACTGTGTCGGCAATGCCAAGCGAAGGGAAAACCAGATCAGCGCCCAGCAACACAAATGAGGCCAGCAAGGACACAACCAGAACGCCAATCGCCGATGGCATCTTGAGAAACAGATGGTTGATTGCCCCAAATCCACCCGCGAGCACAATGAGAAGCGATGTTATTTGTAAAAATGTCATAGGCCGCGCTCCAATTGTGTCGGCCGCTTTGGTTGCACGGCTGTTGGGGAGGCGCAATGCTTTGCACAGAGCTGACGTATTTGGTCACTGCGATCAAACGCGATCAGCGGCCTTGGTCTGTTCCATAAGTGCCGCTAGTTCGGCATCGGGAATAGCGTCCGCTGCATAGTTGAAAGTGCCAAATATCATCACCTCTTTAGCAGCATTTAATAAAGCAGCGGAGGCCGCTCTTGCAAAAGAGCCGCCAACACTGACCCGCGCCACACCTGCATCACTCAATTCCCGCACGCTGAACGTCGGGCCGCTTAGACCCATCAATACATTGACTGGTTTCCCGACTTCTTGGCAGACTGTCTGAATGGTTTTTAAGTCCGGCAAACCCGGCGCAAATAGAACATCAGCGCCTGCCTGCGCATAGGCCTGTAAGCGTCTGATCGTATCGTTTAAGTCTGGACGCCCACAGATGAAGTTTTCCGCGCGCGCCGTAAGCAAAAAAGGTTTGCGCTTTCAGCGCTTGCGCAGCTGCAGCAATACGCGCAACAGCAAGTGACATCTCAAGGATCGGCTGATCAGGATCACCTGTTGCATCCTCAATCGAACCGCCGACAAGGCCAATATCACAAGCTTTGCTCACAGTGTCGGCACAGGTTGCAGAATCATGTCCAAACCCATCTTCAAGGTCTGCTGATACGGGCAGATCGGTTGCCGCGACAATGGCCGCTGCATTGGAAAGGATTTCGTCACGGCTCAGGCCAGCAAAGGAATCCCGCTTTCCTACAGAGAATGCATAGCCGGCGCTGGTCGTGGCCAATGCATGAAACCCTGCTGCGGTCAGGATGCGCGCGGATCCCGCATCCCACGGATTTGGCATAACAAATGCGCCATCTTGTTCATGCAGCGCTTTAAAGCGGGCGAATTTTTCTTGCTGAGTAGGCATCAACGCATCCTTACCGAGTTGCGCTCCCTATATCAGGTAATCACCCTCATGGCGAATAAGACCTCCGACAGTTTTTGGCAATTTAAAGCTGTGGAGAGATACGCGTCATGACTGCGTCAAATCGCGCCCAAGTCACCGATGCCTTGTTTCCCGCATATCCGTCATAGTGCGATTTGCCTGATGAATTGGGCAGTCCCGCCCAGATTTTCGCAAGATTGTTCATAAATCCCGTCCGGTCGAGAGCACCTGCACGAAAACGGTTCAGCCCAGCTTCTACCAGTAAAACATCGGCCAACTCATCTTGTAGCGCGGGAGTGAAGTTTTGGCTGGGCTTTGCGCCAATCTTATCTACCACGCGGCGAAGGGTTTTGGGAATAAACTGATAGCGTCCAATGGCATGCGGCTGGTTCGGGGTCGCATCAATCCATGCAAAAATCTCGGCAAGGGTCATTTCCGTCGGGGGTTTTTCAGGTTTGATCCGCGCACCATGCTGAACTGCATCATACCCGTCGCGGCGCGACTCCGCTTCCTGTATCAAATCTCGGATCAGGTCGATGTCAGATCCGCGCAGATGGCGGGGGATGTCTTGTGCAAAGGCGGGTGTATGGACGGGACGTTCCGCAAACAACCCGCCCTCGGCACGGCCAATAAACGTGCCTGAAGCAGTTGCTCTTGTTGTAAGAGGCGTGGACAGGAACAAACTCCCCCGAACAGCTTCGGCATAAGCGACCTGAACAAAGGGAATGACGATCAGAACATAAATAATGAGGCGCATTAAAACTCCAACAGCAATAAGAATGTGTTGGTTTTGACGAATAAACGTTTCAATTCGGTTCACAGCTGCCCTGTATCACGGACTGATGCAAAATCGCTGTTTTGAATTGAATTTTAGCTGGAGCAGATAACAAGAGCAAACCCGTGCTATCAAGGCATTAGATACTATCACATATCCCTTTGTTGAATTGAGATTAAACGGTTGTCCTTTTTTCACGACCTTCCACCCCTTACGTTATAAAACATAGTGAAGGGCGGGCAGATATGCCATCGCGGGCGAAGGAACTGACACCGACACAGTTTAGGGGCTTGAAGCATTTCGACGGGATAGACCTGCATGGGGCAAAGTGCATTGCTACTGCAATGGTGAAAATCCGGCGCGATGGCATGGGGCCCAATGTGTTGGCTTTTCAAGCGATGACAGCAACACGATCCGGGGCGATCCGTTTTGCGAAATGGGATAAAATCGACCTTGCCGCGAAGGTCTGGACAATCCAGCCGGGGCGCAAGGCGTCAATGTTCCCTGCCAGCGATAGTGCAAAGCGGATCCCGCTAACAGATTGAATGCTGGCGCTGTTGGAAGAGGCGTCAGCGATTATAGGAACCCTTGGTGAGTGTTACTTGAGCGGGCGCGGGATCACCGGCACCAAGCCAGACCGTTTGCGCTCGCATGGTGACTGTTGGCACAGGCCAACCGCCCGGTGATGGTCTGCAGCGGTGGTATTTGTTGATTGCGCGCAGGGCTTTGGCATAACCCGTACTTACCTCGACCCTAAGAGGTGCGGGAATGCGAACAGTGAATCCGTCAAATAATGTTGGGTGCATGAGCAAGGGTGCGGGGATGCTCACACAGGCGAAAGGAGGGCTTTTCGGGTGCGAGGGCGTCGAGGCGGCCCTAAGCTTAGCAAGCGGCCTGCTAAGTGCGCCTACAATAATCTGGGCGGCGTTATCCACAAGCGGGGTGCGTGCTGAGAACCTTCCATCATCGCCGGGCAAGATCACGATTGCCACAGATGGCGATGATACGGACCGAGTGTTCGCTGACCGCGCCGACAGTCTGGGCTGGAAAGTCATTAGTGTAGTCGCGCCGGTTGGCCACGATTGAAACGACTTTCTGAAACCAAAGGTTGCGGCATGAATATTGATAGGGATGCCAAAGAATACAGGCCAATTCAGACAACCGCACGGGAGTTTCAGTTTGTTGCTGTGGGAGATCTGGAATATCGCGAAGCTGAATACATTGTCGAGGAATTGTTCGAGACTGACACCTTGGGCTTGATGTTTGGAGATCCGAGTTGCGGCAAGTCGTTTCTTGCGGCGGACATTCCGTTATCAGTCAGAATTGGTATTGATTTTCCTAGGCGCGAAACAAAGCAAGGCACAGCTTTCTTTATTGCTGGCTAAGTTCACAACGGGCTTGCAAGAAACTTTGCTGCTGGGGGTCAAACCCGTGGCGTCACTTTGGCTGGCGCCCCACTGTTCAAGTCGGAACGGGCGGCACAATTCCTAGGTGGGGCAAGTGTAAATACCGTAGCGGAACTGGCCGCTAAAAAGGGGGCACCCGCGTTGATAATCATCGACACGCTCGCCCAGAACTTTGGTACAGAAATTTAGCTCAGGCGATGAAAATAACGCACGGGATATGAGTGAACTTGTCGTCGCAGTCGATGACGTGAAAGCACACTTTCTGGGCTGTTCTATTCTAATTTTGCAGTACTCAGACCATGCGAAAAAGCAAATGGCACGGGGCGAGATGGCCCTCAAAGGTGCGCTCGATTGCGAATATCGGGCTGAGAAAGAGGGACACGACGTGGTGCTGGGAAACACGATAATAAAAGATGCAGAGCCTCCGCAGGACATGTTTTTCGGTTTCACCGAATTGACCTCTACGGCGCAGCTAAGCGCGCGGTTCTGGAAGCCACCGATGCACCAGAGCGACAACGCAAACCGACACCCACTCAATTGATGGCACACGATACCTACGGCACCGTTGCGGCTTCTTATGGGGTCTGGGATAGCCATTCTTTCCGTGGTGTTCACGTCGATAACTAGCGCGAGGTTTTCTATTCAAAGCATACTGGCGACACTATTGATGCTAAGAAAAAAGCCTTTCAACGTGTCCGCAGTGATTTGGTGAACGCCAAATTGATGACTGTAGAATATGACGTCTAACTTATCTCCGACGCGGGCCTTCCAATGGAAATTTTGATGCGACGGGATAAGCGGGACATATCAAGACAAAATAAGAAATGTCCCGATGCAGAAGCGGAGTTGAGCGGGACAGAAGGAAGTTGCGAGTTTCGATAGCTGAATTATCCGTGCGATACATCGCCCGCGTTACCGTTTTTTTCTGGCCAGATCGACCAAAGCTAGGTTCGGTTCCGCACATGAAGGCCAGCTTAACAGAATGAAATATTGATAACATGACCTAAGCTTGGTGTGCTTTGGAAAGTAGCCCTTTATCCTACCCTTAAAATGTCGATCACGCCCCAAAATAGGCCCCAACTTGACCAAGCCAAAGCCCCAGGGTGCAGCCCGTTTAGGAACGCAAGGGACCATCCTGCCATGCGTGGATATGCGAACGCAGGGTAGGGAACTTGATGCTTGCAGCTACACCTTGGCGGCCAACACCGTGCGGCGTCTGCTGACAGATCTGGGCCATAAACGCAAAGCGCGTCATGTGATGCCAGATATGCAAACCGACATCCAGGCGCGTGCATGATGAATGTGGTTTATGCCCTTTATCTGGCGCTTGCCCTGACATTTGGCCGCGCGGCTGATCCGATGGCGTTGTCGGTTTGGTGCAGGCGGTGAAAGTCACGATCCGCGATGCAATGACGCACCCGGCATTGTTCGGCCCTGTCTTTGCTGGTGAAAGCTTCACAAGCTGGCGCGCCTTGTCATCGGGCTTTAGCGGCTAACACTGGATACCGCCAAAATCGATACATTGAGGACGCCACGGCGCGCCCACAGATGCCTTTGCAGAACTTTGGCTCGTAGGGCGGCGCGGCGGCAAGCCCCATGCAGCGTCCTATACAAGCGTCCAGGGCTATACATTGGCCGCAGTCATTGCGCTAATCGGGCCAGCCATTGCGACATAGGGCGGCAAGTTAATCGCACTGTCATCACCCTATGCTAAGCGTGGCATTCTTTGGAATACCTTTAAGCGCAGCTTAGCTAATCAAGCGGAAAAGAGCGTTCTGGTGGCGCGCGGGAAGTCCATGGCCACGAAACCGATCTTGCCGCAATATTTTGTCGATGACGCCGTGCGCGATGATCCAGAGGCGGCAAGGGCTGCATATCTGGCGGAATTCCGCAGTGATTTTTCAAACTTTGTGGATTCCGAGCTTATCGCGAATTGCACCCGCCCCAAGCCGCAGCGGCAAGGGCCAGTTCGACCATGCCGCTGGCGCACATGATGACCGCGCCAATGCCGTGGCGGGCCTTGTGGCGCATATGGTCAAAAAGGAAATAACGTCATGGAACGAAGCCGCCAATTATAGTCACGGGGCCGATGACTGCCATGCGTGATCAGAACTAACGCGCGCCGATCACGCTTGAAGCACTATCTTACAACATGAAGTACGTATTTTAATATATTGAACTCATGATAAAATAATCAGGTCAAGGTGCGTTGAAAACTTTTGTATGCAGCAACGAATATTGTTTGCCGCCCGGTGACACTGCCCAAGCCGAAAAGACCGAAGTGACCTCAACTCTTTTGATACTATCATTCGGGCCTCAGCCATTCCCGGATTGGCGGTGCCGCTTACTTATATCTTCGTATTTGAATTTGCCAATATGGTCTATCCGACGCTTTGGGCGTTTTGGGGCGCGCGACGTATTTGGCTGGGACGGCATTACAATTGGTCAAACTTTGTCCGATTGCGGCATACTGATCGCTGTAGTGCCGGCGGGGGTGCTGTCGTAAATGACCACGCGGTGTGCAGGCTATCATACCCTGCTTTTTGCCACGGAGGCTGCGGTGGTCGGGTTGGTGGGCTTTGGATGCTCAACGACGGCTTGGGCTGTGGCGCCGGTTCTCACACTGGCGACACTGGCCGATATGGCACCTCCGCTGATGACTGCATTTGCGGCCAACCCCGTGGGCGAGGACAGCCAAGGCTTGGTGCAGGGGGGGATTGCATCAGTGATAGCCGTTGCGGCGCTTCCGTCGCTGTTCAAGCTATCTAGTCGCAGGTTGGCAGTGTCGCACTCGTTGAATCTTTAAAGTGTAGCGGCGATCAGCGGGTTTGCCCTAAATTCGGAATTTTTAACAAGAATATGACCGTTGCGGTAGGTGCAACGGCGGACATGAATACGTCGAAGCATCTGGCTTGGCGGGTAGCCACGCTTCGCCAATCCTTTTTGCGGCCAAACATCAATTTGATCCAGCTGCGCCTAACGTAACGACGCTTGTTTTTCCAGCAAGCCCCATCGCGATACGCGCGCACCCCCATGTCACTCCACAGGTTCCAACGCGTTTAAAGCGTCTTATGCCGACGATTTTCATTTGGGTGCAGTACACCAAGGCGAGCCATTGCTATTGATTAAGATAATGCCGCTTAGTGCGCGCTTACACTTTCATGTCTCACATCATGGCTCTTCGGTAAACATGTTCGAAGCCGCGTAATTTGATATTTGTTCAGCACGTAAAGAATGCTCACCGCCGCTTCGCGTTTGGGCAATTTGAACCAAGCAGGTCGGGCCGCTTCGGATGAATTAATGGGTTGTAAACTACTGGCTACCTTATCTGCTGAAATAGTTAACATTCCGTCTTTGATGCAGCCAGTATTTGGTGTAAGCTTACTCCAATACTCTGTTCAAACAAGTTTATTCGCGTTGCTTTGCCTGAGTGTATTTTTAGCAAGTTTATTTTTTTCAGTGCCTTTGGCTCAAGAAATCATTTTTTGGAGAAACGATCATGACAAATCTTTCACCCGGCGATCTTATTATCGTTCAATACCATGCTGATACGGCGACAGGAGGATCGACCATCGGCGACGGGTTTACTTTCGTCTTGCTTGAAGCGGTGGATGCCAGCACAGAAATTCGTTTTACCGACAGCAATTTTAATGCAGACGGGTCGGTTTCGTTGGATGAAACAACCGCGGTGTGGACCTCGGGGGAGGCGCTGGGTGCGGGCACAACCGTTCGAATTTACGATAACGTAGGTGGCGACTCTGACGGTAATTGGCAGACTGCGTCATTTGGCGCGCTCACTTTTCCAAACGGATCAGGTAATTTAACGACTTCTGGTGACAGCATAGTCGCTTATCAGGGTCCGCAGGCCGGCCTGGGCCAGACGCCTGCGCAATTGTTGTTTGGAGTGGCGCTGACTGATGCGGATAATCTTGGCAATCCCAAAACCGCCGAAGGGTGGAACACATTCGGCAGCACGACAGACCAGAATGAAAGTGCACTGCCCAATCAATTGGTAGGGTACGAAGTTGGCTTTGCAGGTGCAGAGCCTGACAATGCTTACTATAACGGTCCCCAATCGGGCGACAAAGCTGCTATTCTCGCCGCGGTCACCAATCCGCCAAACTGGGTAGCATCGGATTTGCCCCAAATTTCGGCACCGAGTTTGGCACTGCCCGTCGAATATAATTTTAGTATTTTCGTCGCAAGTGCGGCGCCGACACTTGACACCAATGTCGTCTCGAATGTTGACGAAGATGACTTGCACACGATCACAACAAGCGAGTTGGATACGAGCGACGGCGACACCGCCGATAGTGCAATCGTATACACGTTGGATACTGCGACTGCCAATGGAACGCTGTGGGTCGATGCAGATAACAGCGGCACGATAAACAATGCGGAAGCGGCACTTGGGGTTGGAGGCGCGTTCACACAGCAAAATATTGTAGATGGTGATCTGGCCTATCAACACAATGGTAGCGAGACGACGTCGGATAGTTTCCAGTTTGACGTGAGCGACGGACCAAACAGCATCAACAATCAGGTGCATAACTTTGCAATCGCTCCGGGCAATGACGCCCCTGTCATCAATGGTTTTAACGGCGATATTTCCGCCTTCAACGAGTTGTTTGGCGGGCCAGTGGGCATCGAATCCGGTGTCAACGTAGGTATAACCGACGCGGATGACATAAATTTCAACGGCGGCACGTTGACAGTGTCCTTCACCGGCGGGCTCAGCGAAGACCAGCTAAGCATCAACAATGGGGGTGCGTCAGGCATTGGTGTTGCGGGTGGTGGCGTCTTCTTCAACAGCTCCCAGATCGGGACATTTACCGGCGGCGGAAATGGTGCGGATCTGGTGATCAGCTTTACGTCAGTCAACGCGACGCCTGCAATCGTCTCCGATCTGATCGAAGCATTACGCTATGACAACTCCGGCGGTGCCAACCCGACTGCTGGGGCGCGCATGATCAATGTTGTACTCAATGATGGTGATGACAATTCCGCGCCTGTTGCCGCGACTGTGAATGTTACAGCCGTGAACGACAATCCGACTGCCACGGGAATTCCCACGGATATCACTGTAGACGAGAATGCTTTCACCGCGCTTGATCTGTCAGACATCACGGTTGCGGACCCAGACAGTAACCCTGTTGCCTTCACCTTGACGGTGAGTGCTGGCGAAATTGCTACTTCAGACGGGATTGGTGGTCTGATCCCGCAGGGTACATCGGTCACTCTCAGCGGAACAATTGCTGAATTCAACACAGCTTTAGCTACTCCGAATTTGCTGTTCTACCGTGGCGCTGTGGACGTCGAGGGCGATAATGCTGCAACACTCACAGTGACGGCCAATGACGGCGATGGCTCTGGTGTTGTGACGTTGGGCGTCGTGAATATAGATATTACACCGGAAAATGAAGCCGCTGTCGCCAATGATGATGCCGTTTCAACTGACGAAGTCACTGTTTTGAACGGCGATCTTTTTGCTGATAACGGCAGTAATGCCGATTCCGATGCTGAGAGCGATCCGTTTTTCGTCACTGAAGTCAACGGGCAGTCCGTACTGGTCGGCACTCCGACAACCTTGATTTCAGGCGCGACGTTGACTGTAAATGCGAACGGGACGTTTGCCTATGATCCAAATGGTCAATTTACTGATCTAGCAGGACCGGCATCGGGCGCGTCCAACACAACCGACACCGATACATTCTCTTACACGGTGACGGGTGGAGATACAGCGCAAGCGACCGTTACGATAAATGGCTTGGACAACGATGATGTGCTGCTTGGTACTGCCAACATCGACACTCTTTTTGGGGGCATCGGGAATGATACATTGCTGGGCGGCGATGACGACGACAGGTTGAATGGTGGTGCGGGTGCCGACGTCCTGGACGGCGGGGCAAATAGCATATCTTTCTTCGGGGGCGACAGGGCCGACTATGCCGGATCCGCAGCATGGGTAAATGTATCGCTTGAAACCGGCTTTACCGGTGGCGGTGCTGGAAGCCATGCCAGCGGAGATACCTTTATTGGCATTGAAAGGCTGTCTGGTTCCATGTTCGGTGACCGTCTGCGGGGCGATGCCAACAATAATGTTCTCACTGGTGTCAATGGTAACGATACACTCACGGGTAGCGGAGGGGCGGATCTCATGAATGGCGGTAGCGGCGTGGATACCGCTGACTACAGAACCAGCATCAGCTTCGTGAACCTAAATCTGGCCACGAATGATAACTCTGGCGGTGGTGTGGGAAATAATGCAGAGGCCGATACTTATAGTGAAATTGAAAACCTTGGCGGATCGCGTTTCGACGATTTCCTGACCGGCGATGCAAACGATAACGTGCTCGAAGGGAACCTTGGCGCAGATGCCCTCGACGGAGGCGGCGGTACGAACACCGCGCTATATGCTTCCTCGGAGGGCGGAGTTAACGTTAGCTTGGAAACAGGATTTGCAGGAGGCAAATCTGGCACCCACGCGGCCGGTGACACCTGGACCAATATCAATAACTTCATAGGCTCTGACCATAACGACCTGCTCAATGGGGACGATACTGCCAACATGCTGACAGGTGGGATGGGCGATGATCTGCTGCGCGGACGTCTGGGAAGTGATACGCTGGATGGCAGCGACGGCTTTGATATGGCCAGCTATTCCGACAGTGATACGTTTGTTTCGGTTAACCTCGCTACTGGTGCGACCACTGGTGGTGGTGCTGGCAACGATGCCGAAGGCGACATCTTCATCTCCATCGAAGACCTTCAGGGCTCACGCTTCGCAGACTCGCTGACCGGTGATGGTGGTGATAACTTTCTTGAGGGGCGTCTGGGTGCAGACGTGCTGAATGGTGGCGGCGGCGATGACACAGCAAGCTATGCTGGATCAGCGACCTTCGTGAATGTAAGCCTTCTGACGGGCTTTGCGGGTGGCGGCTTAACCAGCCACGGTACAGGTGACGTCTGGATCGATATCGATAACTTCGTAGGTTCGGACCATAACGATCGCCTGAATGGTGACAACAATGCCAATGTTCTTGAAGGTGGACTGGGTGACGACACGTTGGCCGGTAATGGAGGCGAAGACGTCTTTATCTTTGTCGAAAACG
Source organism: uncultured Sulfitobacter sp. (assembly GCF_947499945.1). Taxonomy (GTDB): domain Bacteria; phylum Pseudomonadota; class Alphaproteobacteria; order Rhodobacterales; family Rhodobacteraceae; genus Sulfitobacter. The sequence goes on from NZ_CANMQD010000004.1 coordinate 144,838, forward strand.
GGGGCGTAGATGTGATCCTTGATTTTGAAGACGGCATTGACCGTCTGGATTTCACAAATCTCTCTACGTCTAGTCTTTTGATCACTGATGCAGGACCTGATGCGGTGATTGACTATGGAACGGGAAGCGTCATCATCGAGAATGCAGCGGGACTGGTGAGCTACTTAGACATAGATGTGTTTGCACTTTAACGTCTTGGCACATTGAAAAGAACTATGCCTGCTCCGCGATGACTGAGTGGGCATAGTACCAATATCTTACGTCAGCGCCTATGGTTCCGAATAGCGATATTTTCTGAGAGGGCTTTGTTGGCTCATCGTGCCCACTAAGAAGTGGAAGATGAGACAGACATCCGGAACATGCAAAAGCCTTGGTGAGAAGAGTGTCAAAGACATCAAGCGAGCAACTTGCAAGCATGATTCACCTGAAGAGAAGATCCGCATTGTGCTGGACAGGTTGCGTGGTGAGGACAGCATTGCTGAGCTTTGCCGCCGTGACGGCATTTTTTAGGGCATTCGTTACAAATGGTCTGAGGAATTCACGGGCGCTGGCAAGAAGCGGCTGGCAGGCGATACAGCGCGGTCTGCGAACACTGACGAGGTGAAGGAGCTGCGCCGCAATATGAAGGAAGTCGTGGCGGAGTAAACACTCGACCTGCGTTTGCTTAAAGAGAGCATAACAGGCCCCACTCGGCAGAAAGCCTTGCAATCGCCTGCCGGGCAATGGATGGGGGCGACCCAGAATGAGGCACCCCGCATCCGAGAAACTTGAGATCATTCGGTTGGTTGAAGAAAGCCATCTGGCAGCTCGTTTGACGTTGGCAGCGCCGCAACAACTTCAGAGGTACCAGTAGCTATATTGTATTCAAAAGAATCCTCTACTGAGGCTAGAGGTTCTTCAATTTTGAAACCAAATTTCATCGTTCCGGTATCGACATTATGGTCTACACTAAAACGCTTTGAAGCGCTATCTTTGTCAAATCCCGCCATCTATCAAGCCTTTACAAAATTGAATATCGTTTCTAAATATTATCACACCGCTTGATCCTTAAAAAAAGTATCAACTATATAAAATGCAGAAACGCATGAAAGTAGCGGTTTACTTTCTATAAACCCACTAAGTTGTGTAATTGTTTTTGTCATCCTATTCACATCAATAAGCGCAACATTCGCGAATGGGCCACTGTTTAATAAATTTTTGCCTGTGTACATATGAGACCGCGAAACGCCAAACGCGTTTTTCATAAACTGCGTAAGAGGCTTGGGGACATGAATAACATCTTCTTGGGAAGCTACGAACACAACTAATAAGTCACTTTCAGAAGGGCTTACCCACTCGTCCTTAAGCGCAAAATCATTTGTTCTGGACAATGCTACTGCCAGAAATTTGTCAAAGTCTCTCGGTGGAGATATTGAGCTGTTGGCAAGATAATTTCTATCACTTTGGCCCCTGACTTGTTCAGGTAAAGAGGACAAGACCAAGCCATACAAAACTATAGCTAAAATAGAACTTTTCACAATTTCTCCCATATTATTTTGTTGTGAACTTGAAGCGGCATGAAGCATTTGCGCAAAGCGCCCCATCATCCCCAAACACTAGGCAAGATTGAGCGTTGGCATCAAACCCTGAAGAACCGGATCCCACTGTAAAACTACTTCGTTACCGGTGATCTCGAAGCCCACTGTAGCCTCTGACTTATTCTTGATATCAGCTTCGCTGAATCAACAGTTATTTACATTGAAGCGAAACGCTTCAGAATCGTCATCCCATTCGGGATCAATATCAACGATCGACGCGTATATCAGCTTGGCAAAGCATTCCGCATTCAATTTGCGTGATGCAGTATTAACAAACAGAAACGCCATACTTCGCCCGCCGCCCACTTCCACAACCATCATGTTTGTTATGGATTCATGGTGGGAGCCTTTTGCTCTCTCCACGAGCGGCCGGATGCTCTCTGCATTCGGCACAGAGTCCGATGCATTCCACCCATTAACCTTGTATATAATCATATCCGCATCCGAGAATTTGACAGGTTTTTCCAAAGAGAAGAACTTACCCGCGTCTAATTTATGAAGATATTCACGCGTTCCATCACTTTTGAATTCAAAAATTATCCGGATAGGTAATTCGATTTTGGGAAAACTCTTATTCTCCGCCTGAGAGCTGACGGAGGATGCAATGTACAAAGTGATTATAATTATCAAAATTACGAATACTATAATTCTTTTGGTAAGACGAGTTATCGCGCTCATAAGACGCCCTCTCTTTATCTAGTAGACTGAGAAATGCATATTTTAAATATGTTACACTATAATACCTCCCTAGTAACCGTTTAAGCCGCCTTTCATTTGAAGTTTAATGAGCGTTCGGTCCGACCTCCCTATGGCGTGGGGTCGCGGTGCTGAGACGGACAACGGTCGACATGACAGTGTGCTCTGCACTTAAGCAGTCTGACACTTCGCTCCGGGTGCGCTGAGCTTTGTATCCTGATTTCCACCGCCTCAGCATTACATGCGCCGCATCGTAATACTCACACCAACGTTGACGTTTGCAACAGGCGAGAGCTGGCTCGTAAAACGGGGGCAGAGTTGCCGGTATCAAAGCTGGATAAGTTCAGCCGAAAGGGATCGTTCATCGCAGGTTTGAGTGACATATGGCCGAGCCAATGTTCGCTTTTTGGAAACAATGGAAAAACTAATGGGTTTAGGAATCGCTGTAGACGCACATTTGAAAGAATGTGTTCTCTGATTTTTTTTCGCCGAAAGGGCTGATTTTAAGGCCTGGGATTGGCTTACTTCAAGATTTCGCCGATGTTCGAGAAGCTTGGAAGATCATACTGAGCGCCTTGGGAATTGATCAAGGAAGTATGGCGTTGGCAGGTCCACCCTCAAGATCCGTTTTAGAACTGCATTAAAATCCCCTCCCAGAGCCGGATCTTGAACAGCTGGAATGTTGTCCACCGACATGATTGAGTTGATCAGTGACGTCCTGAGGGTAGTGCACGTCATTCGAATGAGGGTGTTGGGGGCCTGTCTCTTCGGCCGCACCACGCTATCCCTTTGCTGGACGCAAGGGCAGGGCGGTAAAGCGCAAAAGGCTCTACCATCTCTACACGGCGGGAAAGCTGGTAAAACGCGACCGAGGCTCACGAACGACAGCGCCCGCCGAAAGTGGCGGTGCAAATGTGACACGATGAGGGCCCCGCTTTTCGTTAAGAAACCAAACCGTCAGAGCAGCGCGGTAAGTGTGGGACATATCAGAATATCAACCAAGTATAGCGAAACCTGATCCGCAGACTGTCGGTGTGAATGAGAGAAGTCGGCGAAGCAATTCTATGAACAAGGATGGCGAAGTTTCTTTCCGTGAGAGGGCCGAGGCAGCTTTGCTGTCTCGGCCCTGCTCTTTTGGGATACATTGCCTTGCGGTCATCAATCGGGCGTTCTTACAGGATTGAAATCTGGAACAAGACGTCCTGATAATCCATGTCGCCGCCGCCCATCAGATCTTCAAAGCCGATGTTTAGGGCTTCGCCACCGACTGACACACCTGACAGGGCATGTTGGACCCCATCAGAGTTCAGGTCAGCTCGCAGGCTATGATACGTAGTAACATCGATCACCGAACCATTTACTTCGAGGGAAATATCGCTGCCATCGGCAATATTTGCCGCAGCTCCCATATCACTGACAAAACGGAACGTATCCGTTTCATCCAGCAAGTCTCCGATCTGTGCGGTTTTGCCTTGGGCAATAAAGAAGCCCAATTTGTTGCCGGCTTCCACGTCGGTGATGTCGAGAGGCGTACCGTCATCACTGATCATGTCCTCGACAAGAATCCGCACATCAACGATGTCACCGGTTGTATCGACTTCATAAACACCAAGCGCATTGTGGATGGCGGCGGTGCTGCGTGCATCGGTAGTGAGCTTGAAATCAGTGACGCCATCACCTGTCAGAAACAGCTGATTGGAGACGCCGTTGATCGCGTCTGAACTCACTGATTTGCCTTCGCCCAGGTCGGGCAGGAAGGTTTCAAATGTCACCCGCGTTGCAGCACCCGCCTTGGCGGCCATGAAATCACCGCCGCGCAGGTCATTGGTGAATGTGACCGTCCCGTCGGCATTGTCATCGCCATCAATATCCACGCTCAGGCGCGCGGGGCTACGCTCAAGTGTGAAATCACTGCGGGTCAGTGACACCTGCCGGAAAATCAGCGCATCCTGTTCGCTCAGATCAACCATTGTGTTTCCAAAGTGGTTGGCAGGAGTATCGATGAACACATCGCGGCCTTCGCCGCCGGTGATGGTGTCATTTCCGCCGCCACCCGCGATGGTGTCATTGCCGCCCATCCCGTCTATTTCCTCGTCACCATTGCCACCTTGAAGGCTGTCGTGATCGGGGGTTCCATTGATATTGACAGGGGGGCCGAGTGCCAGAGGCAAGGTCACAAAGTCATCGCCTTCGCCATCACCCGGCGTACTGTCTGGATCGGTCTCGTTCACCCGCACGAGTTCTGCCGTGACATCGCCCGATCCTGTTCCCTCGACAGTCAGATTAAGCGTACGCGTCAGGTTGTCGCGCAGGTTGCCCAAGGTCCAGATGCCGGTGGTGGTGTCATAGGTGCCCTGAATTGCCTGTTGGGATGCAACAGTCATTCCTGTAGGCAGCGTCACTTTGACTTCCACATCCGATGCAACGCCAGGCCCGGCATTGTTGATGTCGATTTTCAACAAGCGGTTGGCATCGGCAGAACCTGCCTCGACGCTTGCTGTAACCGACAGATCGGCCTCCTCTGGTAGTGCACCTGCCACAGGGGCGGCATCTACTGTCTGGTTGTCGCTCAGCACAATATCGAACCCGTCTGAACGAACAGTGGATGTGGTGCGGATCGTGCCTGCAGCAATTGCGGTGCCGCTCACGACCACGGTTACCTGCTCATCCGCAGCGAGATCGCCGAGATCCAGATCGTAGCTTGTGCCATTAAAGGTCGCAGGTTTGTCGAAGGTGATACCATCGGTATTGCTTATGACTTCTTCAAGCGTGATGTTTGTGGCCGCTGTGGTGCCGACGTTCTTGATCACAACGGAGTAGCTGAAATCTTCGCCCGCAGTGAGATCAGTAAGGCTGGCGATGCTCGATGTGACCTGAAGGCTGACCTCATCAACCGTTTGCTCTTCTACAACCAGAACACCCGATACTGCCGAGTCATTGCCGCTTTCAGAGTCATAAGTGCCGGACAGGACATAGGCATCTGCTGCTAACTGGTCTGCTGCAACCGCCGCCGCGTCCACCTCAACGTCTATGGTAAAGCTGGTCGTCGCGCCCGCCGCAATGTCACCCAGATCAAAAGCGTGGTCTGCCAGATCAGTAGTAGAGGCGGCAATCGACGATGTTTCCAACGGCGCAAGATCTGCCAGATTGATCAATGCGGTGATTGCTTTGGCAATATCCGTGGCAGAGTTGTTTGTCGCTGTGACAGTATAACGGATTGTGTCACCTGCCTTGGCCTCTTCGACGTCGGCCTCAATAGAAATTGAGATATCAGCCTCAGAGCCAACGTTCACGCTGAATGCGGTTTCGGCAATGGTGATCGGGTTCACGCCGTCATCTACAACTGCATAGACGAAGTAGTCATCCGGTACGACGCCTGTTGGATCCCAGACGAAAGTACCGGTGCCTGCACCTGCTGCCAGATTGCCTGCGAAGACGCCGTCAAGTTCGGTAAGGTCGTCATCATAGAAAAAGCTGATGCTGACCGCAGAAGCGGGCGTGTCCAGAGTAAAGCTGTATTCAACGTCGCCGTCGGTTTGGATCACGGCTGTCGGACCAAAGACAAAAGTAGGCGATTCCGTTTCACCGCTTGCGGCGTATGTGACTTCGCCCAGACCAGTTGGATCGACGACTTCAAGATCCCATGTTCCTTCCTCTGGCGCGTCGATGATCACGACACGCTCTGTCGGGCTGGAGAAGTCTTCGACAACCATAATCCGGTTGGCAGCGAAATCCGCTTCTTGAATAACGGTGCCATCCGGTTTGACAACAAAGACACGTGCATCCGGATCGGCATTTTCCCACAGCGCATTGAGCATGACGTATTCGCGCCCGCCAGTGATGAACCAGGACGATGTTTTCGGGATATTGTCGCCGCCAATGACATTCGCAGTCCCGTCGAAATTGACCCGCAGGCCAAGCGTAATGTCATAGGCTTTCCATGGTGTACTGATCGTCTTGGAGCCCCAGCCGGCGACGAAGTCGTTGTTGTTGGCGCCGTCATTGACAAAGATGATCGCACTGTTAGCCGAACCGAGTTTGGTACCGCCCGTCCAAGGTACGAAATCCGGGATCGCCACGGCGGTGTTGCCGATGGCGGAGAAGTTGAAAGAACTGTCGGCCTTTAGCGTGGCCGAGGAGGTAAAGAAGCCGTCTAGCACCTTGGTGGTACCTACGAACTGCATGAAGCCTTTGGACCAGTCGAGTGTTGCCGTGGAATCGTTGTTCATCAGGCTGACAGGGCCAAAGTCTTTACCCAATATCGACCCTTTTACAGGGAGGAAATCAGTGACCAGCTTGCCTTCGATCATCTCCTTGTTGGCTGTAATCGTACCAGTCGATTTGGCAAGGCTAACGCCGCCAAGTTCAGGCCCGAGGGTGATACCGACTGAGCCTGCCAGTGTAAGCGGTTTTGTCTGGGACGGTGCAAAATTATCCACTGAACCGCCAATGGAGTTCCAGAATAACAGCGGATAGGCTGGGATAGGACGGTTCAGGCCGCTGACGTCGATGCCGACCTTGTCGAGTTCAAAAGGATCAGTAACAAATTCCACGCTGATCTTGGCCGATGCGCCGCCTTCGTCAGGGTTAAGCTTCTTGCCAAAGGAATTGCCGAATGGCGTTCCGATCGTGACAGAACCGCCAATCTCCCGCGATGTCGTATCAAATGTGACTTCCATTTCGCTAAGCGAAAAGCCAGCGATCGGACCGATGCCAAGCGCCGCCTTTGCGCTGCCCACTGCAGTAAAATCGCCGTCGCTGTTTACTTCGATGTAATTGGGTTTGGCTGCGGTTCCCGCAAGATCGACCTCAAGCGACTTGGCGTAATCCTTGAGCCAAGCGGTGTTCTCGAACTTGACCTTTGACTGGAACCGGATCGCGTCATCCTGCGCACGGTACTCCAATGATGTGCTGCTGGCGCTGACATCAACCAACCCCAGAAGGTCAAATTGCTGGTTACCCGGAGGGTTGATTTTGAATCCGGCTATCGGATACGCGCCATTAGAGCTGAAACGCAAAGCTGAGTCCAGAAAGTCGGTGGTGGTAATTGGCAGGGCAGTCAACTCGTCGGGCATCTTATACTCGATGTCAAAACCGACGACGTCGCTGAGCAGAGACATGGATTTGAACTCCACGTCAAGGCTGGCCATCTTGTAGGTACCGGTCGAGGTTTCCTTGACCGTCGCCTTGCCAGTATTCAGATTCATGGTGAAATCACCATTGTAGAGGCTGCGCGCTTCATTACCGATGCCCGCAAAAACAGTCGCGCCGGTGACTGTCAGTGTGTCTTGGTTATAGGTCGCCTTTCCGCCCTCGGCGCGGATCAGAACGCCTGCGCCGTCACTCCTCCCGATGGTGATGCCGCCGGTGTTTTCGCAAAGATCGTTGGTATCGTTATGCTCGAAGTCGTCGCCTAGCGAGGTGATGACCCATGGCATGACATCTTCGCAGTCGCTGGGTTCGACCGTGACGGAATAGTTCCACGCCGTGCCAGCATCGTCGGTGGCCACAATCACATTCAGCGTGTCCGAACTGCCTGCTGGCAGTTCAATGGTGCCGCTTCTTGAGCCGCCGGTAAAGCCGGTGTCGAAGAGGTTCTTGCCCTCATAGCGAATGATGAACCGGTCAGGGATCGTGTAGTGGGTATAACTATAGGTGATCTCGCCGCCGTTCAACGTCTCTAACGTGATCGTTTCGGACGAGCCTTCGAAGCCGCCGCTGTCGCTGATGGTGACGGTCTGCTCAACGGCAACTGCACCGAACTCATCGAGTTGCAAAAGGGCAAAATCATCCTGTGCCGTATATTCAGTGATATCAATTTCGCCACGCATCAGCGCGACAAATGCCTCGCCTTCGTCGCCTCTGCTGTCCACGGCGTTTACGCGGGCATCAATCCGGTGGCCCAGTTCTTCGAGCAGCACATCTACCAACCGCGCGGAAGAAGAAGAGCCATCCAGAAGGGCGTCCGAGACGAAGATCGTGTCGATCTCCTCGGCATAGGCCGCATCGGCAGATCCCATTTCGATGGCAGATACGATCTCGACATTCGAAAAATCAGCGCCACTAGCGCGCCAATCGTCCAATAGGGCGGTCAGTGAATCGTTGGCGCCGAAAAGTGCGGCAACCGCGTCATATCGCGCGATCAGATTGTCTTTGAAAAACTGCGAAGCGGTGCGGATTGCACCATCTAGAACATCGGTTTGAGTTGTTGAATAGTCGCTTTTGAAATCTCGCATAGTATCCCCCTCCAAGGAGCGGCCGGAACGGCCACGCGGCGCAAATCCATCTTCACGTTAACGTGAATTCAAGAAGTTGAATACATTATTTTTAGAAAATCTTTTACACGTTTGATTTAAAAGCCGAATTTTTGCCTCAATCAAAACCTACACTCTTTACCTAAAATCTCGATGCATGGCGCTGTCGCGGCAAGTGGTTACTCGCGGAACGCTCACCGATTCTCCTTTGAGTCCATCTGGTCACATTGCGCTCGGAAAGCTGGCTGCGACGCCACATATGTCATAAGATTTGCTTTGCTGGTCGATGCTTCTTTTGAGAAGGGCTAGGCGACAGACTGGCCACAGGCATGGCCATACTTCGTCCCTGATCTGTTTGACATGCCGCATGTGTGACGTGTGACAGCAATGAGTTAGGTTTGAGCCATTTGGAGCGATCGTGATGCGACCTCTTCAAGCCTATGATGCGGACGGGAGAGCAAGGCCAAACACGGCGCTTGTCAAAGCATTGGCACAGGCAAAACAGGCGGGCGTCGATCCGGCGCTGGATTTGGTAGATTGGAAGGACTGTTTATAGGCCGCTTGCTGTATCCGCATATATGCTAATTTGACAACCGATTAGGATTTGTGCCCTCTTTGCTGGAGCTCCGTTTATTTCTTTACATAATGCGGTCCCAGCTTCGAATAACCAACCTTGAGCTTCAGACTGATTAAGTATGAAGCCCAAAGTAAAATCGGGCATGTTCTTGCCAAAAGCTACATACAAGCAAAAATCTGCTTGAATAGTTGCACAATAATTCGTGTCGGCAATTCGTCTTCGAGGAAGCACTACTCTTAGGGTACCGTCAGTTTCGAGTTCTACGCTTTTCGGTTCCAATGAAGCAAATGCTGGCTTTGCTTCTGACATTGTATCTGCAACCGATAATGAAGGCAAAAAGGCAAATAAGTTAACTATAGATTTGATGATATTTATGATTTTCGAACGCGCTTCGACCAGCTAAGAGTTGCAAAGTGGGGGTGCTCAATCAAGCCTTACTGAAATTAAAGCGTAACAAATCAAAACTTTAATTTGGTGGGGTAGGTCGTTAGGTGGGTCTAAAAATGGTATTAGTGTGCTTTTAATATCAATGCCTTGATGGAATATTTGGAGCGGGCAACGAGGAGCGACCTCGTAATTAAAGCTTGTGAAGCGTTGGGAATTCATGACCCACTATCTAATTTTTTTGTAAGTTTTCATCGCTTCTGAGGTTGTCTCTGAGGATCGGAAATTTCTTAACTGGTGGGTTAATTAGAGCATCGATCAGGCGTTCATGCCGATAACGGCAATCCCGAAAGCCATCAAGATTGCGGCGCCAAACCGGCGTTTCCAGTTCCCCTCCTTCAGGACGAAATAGCCGATTAAGGTTGCAAATATGACAGAGGTTTCGCGCAATGCCGAAACTGCCCCAAGGGGTGCGAAATTCTTTGCGTATAGAACAAGACCGTAAGCTGTCATCGAAACCATCCCACCTGCAATGCCCAATGCCCAAACCCGCGCTGGCAAGTGGAGCAGTGTCTGACGTCTGCGCCAGCCTGCAAAGCTTGCGATGAAGAGGTGCAAGAAAGCTCCCCATGCCCAATAGCTGAGGGTATTGCCCGACACGCGAACGCCAACGCCATCAACTAAAGAGTAGATTGAGATGCAAAACCCTGTCGCCAGTGCCAGTACCAATGCCGAACTTCCAACGCCTGACCTCAACACCTTCCAACTGCTAAATAGAATGCCTGTGATGATCAGGGCGATACCGCACCAAACGGCAAAGGGGAGCACTTCGCCAAGTAACAGCAATGCCCAGAGGGAAACGAGCACCGGCACGATCCCACGGGCAATTGGATAGACGACGCTCAGATCTCCATGTTGATAAGCCCGTCCCAGAAGATAGAAATAGCCGAAGTGAACAAGGGTCGACAGCGCAATGTAGATGAAACTTTCGGCGGTGGGCAACGGCAGGATGACCACCATCAACGTACCTGGCAAGACATGACCAAGCGCGACCAAGCCAAGGGTTGTTGTTCGATCTATGGCTGTCTTAACGATAGCATTCCAAACAGCGTGGAGGAGGGCCGCCGTTAAAATAATTGCAATGATTGGTAGGGACATGGTGGTCCTCTAGTTTCCGCTAGGAGGATGAATGCCATAGCGATCGGCTAACAACTCAGTGGGGCAGGCGGTGACGCCATCTAGATGAAGCTGAGGTGGTATACTTCTTGTGACTTTTGAACTTATCATGACGGCGTCTTTTTTGACGAAGACATTTCTTCAATCAGCCGTGTTTCCAACAATTGGCCATTTGCATAGAGGATTGGCGTTGCGACCGCAGCGATGTTGCTGTTGAAATCGCGAAACGCCCGCAAGGTTTCGAGATGAATATCACTGCTTGCGAGGCTTTCTGCCATACCCGATTGTAGGCGTTTGAAATGCCTTTTGCGGCTTCTACGCTCGGCGTGTTTGATCTCGGTCTTTTCCATGTTCAGCATGCGGGCACTCTCAAGATCATCAGAGATCAGAACGTTCGATGCCAGTTTTATGTTGGCCAGAATGGTTTCGTGCATTTGCTGTAGCTCTAGCCAGCCTTCATCGGAAAACGTCGCATCTGCTTTGTTAAGGTTTCCGGCCAATACCATCAGACGTGCGGCGACAACATCGCCAGCGGTCTCTAAGCGGACGGCATATTCGAGCATCTCACGGGCCATGTTGCGGCACTCTTTGTCCATCAAATCACTTGGGATACCCGCCACAAAGCCACGGATGTGGGCGAGGCAATCGTTCACTTCCTGATCAAGGTCTTGCACAGACCTGATCGCGCCCTTTTCGCCAGACTGGTAAAGGGTCATGACAGGATGGAACATCGCTTCGACCAGTTCGGTCATGCGCAGTAATTCCCGCTTGAGAGAGGATAGGGCTTGCGTGGGGGTGCCGATATTGGACGGGTCAAGTGCTGTGGGTGGCCTTGACGGAACTGGGGGCTCTGATGCGCTTGTCTCGTCTGGCCAATAACGCTCAACCGGGATTTGGAGCCAATTGCAAAATGGCAGAGCCAGCAGAACCATCGACGCATTGAATGCGATGTGTGCGATGACCAGTGATTGACCGCTATGCTCTGCTGATAGCACATTCGTATCCAAGAGCAGATTGGTGGCAAATAGGGCGATGATTGCCCAAATCCCGCGCATCACAAGGTTGGAAAATACTATCCGGCGTGCAGGCAGGGCCATGCCACGGGTCAACCAGACCGGTATAAACGCACTCCCCAGATTGGCCCCGAAAACCAGTGACAAGCCCGCAGCGAAAGGGAGCGCGCCAACCTGAACCAAAGTTACACACATCAAAATCGCTGCAACCGAGCTGTGCATCAAGAATGCCAAAGCGCAGCCAACCAGAAAGGCAGTGATGTAATCACGTGCAAGGTATTCCGAGATCACGGGCAAGAAGGTGCTTTCGCGAATTGGAGCCATCGCGTCGCGCAGAAACTGGAGCGAGATGAGGATGAGGGCGACACCCATCAAGATGCGCCCGGCCTGCCGAAGCTTTTTCGTTTCGGTTTTCACAAACAGCCATCCACCGACTGCCAGCAACACGGGCACAAGCCAGTCAAGATCAGCGGAAAGAACCAAAATAATCAACGCAGAGCCCAGATCGCCCCCCAGGACTATTGCCAGTCCAGTGCCAAATCCCAGCGCACCACTTGTTGCAAAACCTGCAGTCAATAAGGCTACGGCAGCAGAACTTTGCAAGACAAGTGCAAGAACCATCCCCACGGCACTTGCACCCGCCACACTGCGCTGCCCTGTCATAACCCGCTTAAAGGATGCGCCATAGCTGCGCTCGATACCTGTGCGCACAAGGCGCACCGCAAACAGCAACAACATCGTGGCCCCTGCGACACTCACGAGAAAGCTCAGGATTACCACAGTCTATTGCCCGACCAGTGTGAGCAGTTGGTCATGTATTTGTGCCGTTGCTGCTGACAAAACGCGACCATCGGAATTTAGGCTCAGCGCCTTTCCCTCCCAGTCGGTAATAATGCCGCCCGCTTCTTCGATCACGACCGAGAGTGGCAGATAATCATAGGGCTGAAGGTCATAGTCCACGACAGCATCGACATGGCCGGCGGCGAGTAGCGCGTGGGGGTAGCAATCATATGAAAATCGGCGGGTTTGACCGGACCCTGTGAGACGGTCAAAAACCGCTGGATGATCGGCGTAGATCTTTTCACCCTCGTTTATATATAAGATTGCTTCGCCTAAACACGTCTGATCCGAGCATCTAATGGATGTACCGTTCAGGGTGGAGCCTTTGCCTTTGACGCCAAGGAACACCTCACCCAGTGCGGGCATTCCAATGACACCAATTTCGGGCGTGCCCTCGTTCAGATGCGCAAGCAAAAAACCGAATAGCGGATGACCCGACAGAAACGAGCGCGTGCCATCAATAGGGTCGATGATCCACATGCGTTGTTTGTCCGCACCCTGAATTCCGTGCTCCTCACCGAAGATGCCGTGGTCAGGAAAATGCGTGCTCAGGTAGGCGCGCACAAGTGTTTCCACGCCCTCGTCGGCTTCTGTCACGGGGCTGGTGTCTTGCTTGAACACGGTTCCGAGAGGGCCACGGAAATATCCCATTGCGGCCTTGGCTGCAAATTGTGCTATTTTCTCCGCATGTGCGGCGTAATTAGTTTTTGACAGCATGATCGTCTCCGGCTGCGAGGTGGATTTGAATACCCCAAGCATCAATGGCTTTTGCTAGATTTGCGCGTGGTAATTGGTCTGTGACGATCATATTCACTGCGCGTGGGAGCAGGCAGCAATGGGGGGCGCTCTGATCGAATTTGTGGTGATCTAGCGCCACCAAAACCTGTGACGAGGCGCTGGCGACAACAGAAGCGAGGTTCGCCTCGGAGGCGTTCAAATTCAAAAAACCGTGTGTTGCTGACAATGCATCCGTACTCAGAATTGCCAAATCATACGCATACCTTCGGCACTGCTGCTCTGTTACAAAACCGAAGGTGCCGCGTTCGTCAGCTTGCATCTCGCCGCCGAGCAGATGCACATGGTTTCCATTGTGATTGGCCAGAGCCTGCGCAACGCCGATCGAATTTGTCACGATTGTCAGGCGGAACCGATCCCGCAAACGTTGTGCGACAAATGCGGTTGTTGAGCCGACATCCAAGAATAGCGTCATACCGTCGTGGACATGATCTGCGACAGACAAGGCAATGTCGCGTTTTTGTGAGGAATGTTTGGCAATCCGGCGCATGAAGCCTGGAGCGTCACGGGGGCCAGTCAAATGCGCACCACCGTACATGCGTTCCAGTACGCCCGTCTTCGACAGCGCCTTTATAGTGCGCCGCACGGTTTCTTCGGAGACATCCAGTGTTTTGGCCACCTCGCTACTGCGTGCTGATCCGCCCAACCGATGTAATGCATCAAGAAGTTCAAGTTCGCGGTGTGAGTGTTTAGTGTCTTTGCTCATGATGGAGGTGTTAAAACTCAATATTTTCCTCAAACTCCCACATAACTGATGGAGTATATAGGAGTGTTTACGAATAATTACTCATTTACCCATAAAATAGTGACCCCTCTTGGAAGATTCACCCTGTTCAGGCCCGCCGTATTGAGCGTTATTTGAGATCACGACCCAGACACGCCCCAAAAAGGATTCGCTGATGGACAGCTCCAAGAACGTCCTCTTTATTGTGATGGACCAGCTTCGGGCCGATTGTGTTTTTGGTGAACTGGCTGAGCATCTGGAACTGCCCAATTTGCGCGCGTTGATGGCGGATGCGGTGACCTTTCATCGGCATTTTTCGGTGACAAACCCCTGCGGTCCTTCGCGTGCGTCTCTTTTGACGGGGCAATACTCGATGAACCACCGCTCTGTTCGAAATGGCACGCCTTTGCGCCACGATGTGCCGAATATCGCGATTGAGATGCGCAAAGCGGGCTATGTGCCGATGCTGTTCGGTTATACGGACACCTCACAGGACCCCCGTGCGTATCATGCCAATGATCCTGCGTTGCGGGACTATGAGTACCACATGACCGGCTTTAAGGAAGTTGTCGAAATGCGGTATGAGATGTCTTATCCTTGGCGCTCGCATTTAATAAATCAGGGCTATGATTTCGAGACCTTCGCAAGTGTCTATGTGCCGGTATCCCCTACGGGTGACGCGCCAAAAATCAACGATCCAGCTCTCTACCGCGCTGAGGATAGTGACACCGCGTTTCTGACCGACCGTTTCCTGTCGACGATGCCAGCGTATAGAGAAACCGACTGGTTCGCGCATGTAACGTATATTCGTCCACATCCGCCCTTGGTTGTGCCTGCGCCATTCAATAGCATGTATGATCCTGCTCAGATTCCACTGCCGACACGTCACGCTACGCCATCTGATGAAATTGAAAATCATCCGTTTTTTGGACCCACGCTGGCGAGCAAAACGCCTGCTGGAAATGTTGTGGGGTTTCCCGATTTGGAGCCTACCGACGAGAATGTACAGGCGCTACGCGTGCTTTATTTTGGCCTCATCACCGAAGTTGATCAGCATGTCGGACGGGTAATCGCGTTCCTGAAACGAACAGGTCAATACGACGATACGCTGATAGTCGTGACGTCAGATCATGGTGAGATGCTGGGGGATCGGCACAGCTGGGGCAAATTTACGGTCCATGATGCGGCATATCATACGCCGCTCATTATCCGCCAACCGGGCAATGCGGCGCGGGCAGGGGCCGTGGTGAGCGAGCCAGTGGAGACCATCGATATTACGCCGACAATTCTGGATTGGGTCGGGCAGGAAATTCCTAACTCGATGGATGGCAGATCGCTTTTACCGCTGCTGCGCGGGGAGGTGCCTGATGATTGGCGAACTTACTCCTTCTCCGAATTTGATTTTGCAGAACCTGAGGCGCCGACCCTATGGGAGAAAGCACTCGGCACCGGACCCAGCAATTCCTCACTCGCGATTTTGCGTGATGCGCGGTTTACACTTGTGGAATTTGCGGCTGATTTACCCCCGATCCTGTATGATCACGAAGGTCAGGGAGAAGCGGTGAACGTGGCGGATAAACCAGATTTTCTCAACGATTTAAACAGGCTTACCCGCTTGATGCTAAGGCATCGCATGAAGAACATGGACCACACATTGTCCTTGGACACGATTACAAAAGAGGGGCCACGCCAGAAGATGCGGCGTAATGTGTAAGGTGTAATACCTGCCTCGTTATTCCAGTGGAAAGGTAGGGCGGGGCACACTCTTGTACCCTAGCGATGCGTAGTCGAGCGTACACAGCGCTCCGCTGTCGCACACAATGATACGCCCTGCGATTGGCGCAAAAGCAGCGCGAAAATGTTGCATTGATTTCAAGGCTATAACGGATTTTCGCGCGGGATGAATGCCGAAGGTTTCAAATTGTTTAAGGTCGAGCATTTGGTGCGGGATGCTGACAATCAAGATGTCGATGTCCTCTACCTCCAGTACAGCAGTTGGACCAAAGTCACGCGTCAATCCGGTCATCATCGGGCCGCTGCCCACAACGCGGCCATCACCTGTCCACTTTAGCGTGCCTGTGACGGGCAAGGGGCCGCCACCAATCAGGGGTGCTGTGGCACCGCCAATCTCCAGCGTGACTTGTGCGCCGATCTCATGACAGCTTAGGAAATGTGCCGCGACAGGGTCAATCAAAGGGCCAAAACAAGCATTATTTACGCCTGCCTCTAGCAATGCTGCCAGCAGGTTTGTAGCGTCGCCATATGCACCGGCCCCTGGATTATCGGCGTAATCAGCAATGACCAACGGACCCGCGTCCCCGTTCCATGCCTTTGCCACCGCGGCAGCCTCGGTACAGCTTAGGTAGGTGTTCAGAACGTCATGGCGGTGGTTCCAAATGTCGTCTGCAATGGTCTCCGCGATGCTTTGGTGCGCTGCTGCATTGCCGTCGCACGTGACTAAGACAGTAGGGCCAACCTCCCAGATGTCTGCATTTGGAAACGCGCCGTTGACGCTGATCGCATAGACACCTTTGCGGGCCTCGAATGCGCGGGCGAGGGCGTGTCGCTTTATCATCGGACCCTGATCGGTGCGGCCGCCATTGGCTTCTTCCAGCATGGGCCGATGCGCACGCAGTGTTACGGGGGATATGTCCCCTAACATAGTGCGGTGCAAAAGCTCGGCCGCGCGCTGTCCTGTGGCGCGAATATCTACGTGCGGATAGGTCGTGAAGGAAACCAGAATTTGCGCGTTGGCGCACATCGCCACACTCACGTTGGCGTGGGGGTCAAGCGTGACTGCAATGGGCACGTCCAGACCCGTAATAGCCCGCAAGCGGCGCAGGAGCTCCCCTTCACCATCCTCGCAAAAATCGGCAACCATCGCACCATGGAGCATCAGGAATATACCATCCCAAGTTCCGCTGGCTGCTGAAAACAAGGGAGCGGTCAGCGTGTCGAATGCATCACGGGTGACAACTCCGCCCGGACCTGCGGCGGCGCTGATGGTATGGGTGACGTCCCAGCCATAGGTCCGACCGACATCCAGCATTCCAGCCAGCTCCGTGTCTTTATCTCCTCGTTCATCAATCGCGTGATCCCCTTCGAGAAGGTAGCGGTCCCTGAAACTCTGAAGTGTTGTAGGATAGATGTTGAAAGTGTTGGTTTCGTGTACAATTTCAGCGCTCAAGACTTTAAAACTCATGGCGTTTGCCGGATGAAAGCTTGGAGACAAATAGGCCTGCTGTTAACCTGGTATGCATCACGGTTTGTCGGTTGCTTTTGTGCGTGATGCTGTGTCGACGTGGCCTGTAAACGTTCCGTAGAGGCGCGCCACTTTGTTCATGCGCGCTTCTACTTGTGGGCCAAGCTCCATAAATACACCGTTAACCATTAGGTTGGCCAGACTGGCCATCTGTGCCGTAGAATCCCAGAACAGGTTAAATGCCGTAGGCACAACAAATACCTCATCTGCAATCTTGTGACCCCAATCGCAGTAAGGGTCGGTGATAAGCGTAACAGGGATACCTGCGGCCTTTGCCTCCTGCGCAAGAACAAGGGCGTTGCGGGAGTATCTGCGGGCCTCGAAGATGACCAAAGTCGCATCGCTGTCTTCTGCCACCAGCATCTCTGCAAAGTTGCCAGCCGCGAGATCAAGCAAATGCACGCTGTCCCTGATGTACTGTAACTGGTTGGCGAAGATTTGTGCGATGCCACGCTCCGTCTGGAAGCCTACGACAAAGATTTTTTTTGCTTGTGCCAGACGGTTCACGACGCGGTCCCATTCAGGCGTAAGGGCAGCCTCATAGACCGTCACAAGTGCTGCCATTTCCAGCTCGAGACCGCGGGTGAGTTGGTCTTCTCCGGCTTTTGTTCTTTGCTGTAGATCTCGCAAACGATCACCGATCAGCCAAGGTTGATCCCCCATGTCGCTGCGCAGATTCTTTTTCAGATCTTTGAACCCATCATAGCCAATGGCGCGGCAAAAACGACCCACGGTGGGTTCACTCACCCCCACCTTTGCGGCCAAGCTTGCGGCGTTTTCAAACGGAAGGCTTGCGAATTCTGCCAGCATATACGTCGCCAACGCACGGTCTGCTTTTGAAGAGGATGACACTGCATCGGTCAATCGCTCACGTAAAGTTTGTGTCATCAATCCCTCTCATTCAGGCAGATCTACAAGCCGCTTTGGCGAGAGAGCTTTTGCAAATAAATTGCGGTATGGCCCCTCTGTCTCAGAGCAAAGTTCGGCAGTCAACTGGGCCAAAATTGGCGCCATCATGATCCCGTAGCCGCCCTGTGCCGCGAGCCAAAAGAAGTTGGGCACATCAGCATCGTCCCCCACAACGGGCGCTTCATCGGGGACAAAACTGCGCAGTCCAGCCCAGCTGTGCTCAATCCGGCTCACTTCTATTGTAGTGTTGCGCTGGATCCAATCGGCTAGCACTGCGATGTCCATATCGTCGGGCCATGCATCCATCGGCTCAGAGGGGGTCGCATCACCCGGAGAGGCCATCAGCTTGCCCGCTTCAGGTTTTATGTAGGCGTCACTCCCTGCGAAATCGATTGCGGGCAGAGTGGTGCAGTCCAGTCCTTCAGGCCCGTTGATGATGATTGCGGTGCGCCGTTTCGGGATGAGGCCGATCGGGGCTGCGCCCGCCATCGCGCCAATACGGTCCGCCCAAGCGCCAGCGGCGTTTATAACCCTCTTTGCAGAAAAGGGGGTGTTGGCCGCTTGAACGCTCCAAATATCTCCATCATGCGACATTGTCGTGACTGGATGGGCCGTTATAATTTTAGCACCGCGCGCCTTGGCCCCTTTTAGATAGGACAAGTGTAGGGTCGCCACATCAATGTCGGTCACATTTTCCTCAAACACGGCGCGTTTGACACGGTCTTTTTGCAAGAATGGGACCATAGCGCAGGCATCATTCGGAGTAATCGGGCGGATTTCCTCACCCTGCTCAGATAATGCTAGCAAGGCGTCAAGCTGGGCGTCGTGATCCCCGAATGATACGGTGAGGCAACCGCGCGGCGTCAGCAAAGGCGTCTCGCAGAATCCTTTCGGCGGAGATCTGAAAAACTCCGCACTGGCAGCATTGATTTGTCTGACAACAGGGCCACCGTAGTTGCGGGTGAACAAGGCCGCTGACCTTCCGGTCGCGTGATATCCTGTCGTACTTTCCGCTTCTAACAATATCACGTGACCATGCTGCGCCAGTTCGTAAGCTGCCGATGCACCCGCCATTCCACCGCCGATCACCAGAAAATCATAGATCATTATTGATGCCTTTGTCAGGATTCAGAAGCTGAGATCGGAGTGGAGTGGATACAAGGCTCCCTTCCGTGGTGAAATGCAAGAAAAACAGTTTTGATTGACATGTTGAAAGTTATATTACTTACTTTCCCCATCTGCGGGGTAATTTTAATGACAAAGCTTTTTCAAAAACGCCCTGTTTGGGCGGTGGAGGCTGCATCACAAACCGAGCTTTTTAGAGGTCACGCGAACGCCGACCGAGGTACATTTGGTCAGTTCGTTTGGGATCTCTTGCCGACTCCAGCCCTTCAACCCCAGCCCTTTAACCACGGTCGTAAATTCAAGCAATGGCACTCAGCCCAATAAAAGATTTCGCCGAGACACGGTGACCAACCAACAAGGAACGATTTTATGAAGAAGATACTTTTATCCAGTGCGGCGCTAACGGCGATTGCTGGTACGGCAATGGCGGCCTGTCCCGCCGTGACCGTATCGGACGCCATGGGCATTGATGCGGGTGCTTTCCCGCAGCAATACGAGCTATCGGAATTCCAAACCCTTGGCGATTGTAAGCTCGAGATGTCCGAGAACCCAGACATCGCAGCATTGAACGGGCGCATCCGTGGCAATCCTGAAATGCCTGCGCTGGCAGACCGCCTCCCATCCGAGCCGCTGGTTGTAGCGCCCTATGATATGATCGGCAGCTATGGTGGTGTGTTCAACGCCCTGTCGAATGCGACCGAAGCAGGGACATCGGACTTCATGTCTGTGCGTCATGTGAACCTTGTGCGCTATGCGGATGACCTGACAACAATCGTGCCGAACGTCGCCAAAAGCTGGTCGTGGAACGATGATTTCACACAGCTGACGTTTGTGCTGCGCGAGGGTCACAAATGGTCTGATGGTCAGCCCTTTGGTGCTGCGGACGTAGAATTCTGGTACGAAAACCTTGCCCTTGATCCCAATGTGATCGAAAGCCCTAAAGACTATGTTCTTGCGGGCGGCGAGGCGATGACCGTTGATGTCATCGATGAGCATACTGTCCGGTTTAATATGCCGTCCCCCAAGCCGGGGTTCCTTGCCCACTTTGCAAACCATTATGCCCAAGGCTTTCAGCCCAAGCATTTTCTAGGCCAGTACCATCCTGCGATCAATCCTGATGCGGATACACTTGCCCAATCGTTGGGTTTCGAGAACGGCTATGCGCTTGTAAAGGCATACTACGGCAGCTCTGACTGGATGGATACGCCGACGCCGATGCTGGCCCATCCTGACAAGGTTGCAGACCTGCCGCTCGATGCCGCACCGACGCTTGAGAGCCATATTGTCATCTCCGAGACCACCGAGGGGCGCCAGTTTGTTGCGAACCCCTACTTCTACAAGGTGGATACAGCGGGTCATCAGCTTCCCTATATAAACGAGATGGACGAGATTTTTGTTGGCGAAAGCGAAGTGCGCCTGCTGAAATTGGTCAATGGCGAGGTCGATTATAAGGCGCAAGCCCTGCAGATCGATTATGTCCCGCTGCTGATGGAAAATCAGGAAAAAGGTAATTTCGTTGTTGATCTCAAGCCTGACATCACGATGCCAACGTTTGCGTTCAACGTCACTTCTGCTGACCTTGAAAAGCGTAAGGTGTTTGGGGATCTGAAATTCCGTCAAGCGATGTCAGTTGCTATGAACCGCGACGAGATCAACGAAGTTGCCATGTTCGGACTGGGAACGCCTCAGCAATATGTCGGCTTCTCACCAACTCCTGACTTTGTACCTGCAGAATGGGAGCAGCATTTTGCCCAGCATGATCCAGAGATGGCAAAAGCGCTGCTGGACGAGATTGGTGTTGTCGACAAGGACGGTGACGGCATGCGCGAATTGCCAAATGGTGAGCCGCTTATCCTGAACCTTCAGGTTGCCACGCAAGGTATCTCGATCAAAATCGTTGAATTAGTCGGGCAAAGCTGGCGCGATGTGGGCATCAACAACACGGTCAAAGAGGTCACATCGGACGAGTATCGTTCGTCACAATCCTCAAACCAGTTGGATGTAACCCTTTGGGAGAAAAGCGTTCCACTGGCTGTTGTTTTAGGGAATGGTGAAATCTTCATTCCACCCTATGACAACTACTTCAACATGCGCACCGCAATGCTATGGGGCGAATGGGTTGATAGCGATGGCGCCTCCGGTGTTGAGCCGCCTGCTTATGCCAAAGAGATGATGGAGGATGTGAAAGCGTTTCAAGCAGCCCAAGTCGGCACGCCAGAATCTGACGCTGCGGGCCTGAAACTGGTTGAGAACATGACCAGTAACTTGCTGTTCATCGGTACGGTTAAGGAGCAAAAGCCGATCTACCGCAATGCAGATCTCAAGAATGTGCCGCCGTTCAAAACGGCGTCCTATGCTTACTACCGGACGTACCCTTACCGTCCGTCGCAGTGGTTTCTTGACGAGTAAGCTTGCTTCTTTTTGAACGCGAACACGTTGCGGGCCGTATGACTGGCCCGCAACGCAAGACCCAAGAGCGAATCCAAACGGGTCGCAAGTTGTTACAGGGCGCATAGGCACATGATCCAGTTTCTTCGGTTTGCGACGATCCGCGCCGCTCTTGCCTTTTTCACGCTGTGCCTTGTTTCCTTTATTGTTTTCTCCCTGATGGAATTGGTGCCAGGCGATTGCGCCGAGCGCTACCTTGCCTTCAAGAACAGCCAAGGCGCACAGATTTCCATTGCTGATATCGAGGCCGAGCGCGTTCGGCTGGGCCTTGACCGCCCCTTCTTTGAGCGCTGGGTCAAATGGATTTCTGGCGCTTTCCAAGGTGAGTTCGGTGACAGCTGCATTCTACGCCTCAACATTAATCAACTACTTGGTCAGAAGGTCTGGCTCAGCATCGGTATTTGTCTGGGCTCGTTGCTGGTGGCTTATTCCATCGCCATTCCGGTTGGCATCATCGCAGCCACATCGCGCAACCCGTTCCTCAACAATAGCCTTCGGCTGGTGAGCTATTTGGGGCTTGCTCTGCCGAACTTCTTGTTGGCGCTTATGATCATGCTGTTCTCGACCGTTATGTTCGGAAACAGTCTCACGGGGCTTTTCTCACCAGAGTACCGCGATGCGCCGTGGGATTGGGGCAGGATAAAAGACTTCCTGAGCCACGTTTGGTTGCCCGTCTTCATCCTTGGTTGGTCTGCGACTGCGTTTGCGATCCAGACAGTGCGGGCGCTGATGTCTGATGAGATCAGCAAGCTCTATGTGACTGCCGCCGCCGCGCGCGGTGTGTCGGGGCGCAAGTTGTTGATGCGCTATCCTGCGCGCCATGCGCTTAGCCCAATCATCAATTCGCTCGGCTTTGATTTGAACCGGATTTTTAACGAGCTGCCTATTGTGGCGCTGATCCTGACCCTCACCGAAGCAGGCTCACTGCTGATCGAAGCGCTCGCACGGTCGAACGACCAGCAACTCGCAGGGGCGATTATCTTCTTCCTGACGGGCAGTATCGTGGCGATCAACTTTATCACCGATATTGTGCTGGCTTTGGTCGATCCGCGCATTCGTCGTAGCATATTGGGATAACAGATATGGCTGAGAAGAATATCTATGATGCTGCGGTGAATCAGACTGCCAAGGACGCGTATTTCACCGCCTCTCAAGGGCAGTTGATCTGGACGCGTTTCAAAAAGCAAAAAGCGGCGATGGTCGGGGCTTGGGTGCTGGTCATCTTGATCCTCTCGGGCATCTTTGCGCCGTTTCTGACGCCTTATGACCCAACAATTGCAGGGCGTGACAAAGACTATTTGAACGGCGCGCCCACTGTTCCGCAGTTTTGCGATGACAATGGCTGCTCGCTACGCCCATTCATCTACGCGTTAGAGCGTGAACGCTCCGCCAAGACCAATTTCAGATGGGTAACCACCGTCAACACGGACAAGCGTCAATACGTCCAATTCTTTGTGGAAGGGTCGGAGTACAAGTATTTCGGCATCCCGTTTGACACCCATCTGTTCGGCATCGAGGATGGATATATCCACTTGTTCGGCACCGATTCAACGGGCAAGGACATCTTCTCGCGGACCTTCCACGCCATCAACACGTCGCTGGCGGTCGGCACCATTGGTGTCTTTATCGCCTTTGTCCTTGCGTTGATAATAGGCGGAATATCAGGGTTCTATGGGGGCTGGGTGGACAGCTTTATCCAGATGGTAACGGACGCGGTGCGCACCATTCCCGCAATCCCGCTGTTCATGGCTTTGGCGGCTTTCATCCCGGCAACATGGAGCGCGGAAGAGAGGTTTTTCTTCATATCAATCATACTGGGGTTCATCGGGTGGCCAACACTGGCGCGACGGGTCCGAACGCACCTGCTGACCGAGCGTAATCAGGAATATGTTTTGGCGGCTCAGCTGTGCGGCGCTTCTTCAGGCCATGTTATTCGCAAGCATCTGCTGCCCAGTTTCACCAGCTACATCATCGTCGATCTTGTGATCTCGTTCCCGTATATGGTGCTGTCAGAGACGGCGCTGAGCTTTATCGGTCTTGGCCTCAAGGATCCGGTCAACTCGCTGGGGGTTATGTTGCAGAACGTGACCAGCGCGGATGTTTTGCTCAATTATCAATGGTATTTCATACCGGTGATTTTCTTCATCGTGCTGGTCATGGCGTTTGTGTTTGTTGGCGACGGATTGCGCGATGCCGCCGATCCTTATGGAGATACCAAGAAATGAGCCGCCTGATCGACGTTGAAAACCTGACCTTGCAATTTGACACGGACGAGGGGCGTATCACAGCCGTTGATGATGTCTCGTTCAGCCTTGAGGCGGGGGAGGTGATGGGACTGGTGGGCGAGAGCGGGTCGGGTAAGTCAGTGACCGCGAAGTCCCTGATGAAACTCAATCCGGGCAATGCAGTGTACGGGCCGGATACAAAAATTACGTTGCACCTCGATGACGGACCTGTGGATGTCATGGCGCTGCAGAACGACCGTGAGATGAAGATCGTGCGGGGTGGTGCGATCTCGCTCATTTTTCAAGAACCGATGGCCAGCTTTGCACCTGCGATCTCGATCGGGGACCAGATGGTCGAGCAGTTGTTGATCCACACCAGTTTTTCCAAACCGCAGGCCAAAGAGGTGTCTATCGAAATGCTGGACCGTGTTGGCATATCGGACCCTAGCACGCGGTTCGGGCAATATGCGTTCGAGTTGTCTGGGGGTATGCGACAGCGTGCGATGATTGCGATGGCGCTCTCGACTAAACCCAAACTGTTGATCGCGGATGAGCCTACAACAGCACTGGATGTAACCATTCAGGCGCAGGTAATTGATCTGATGAAGGATCTCGTTTCGGAATTCGGGATGGGGATTATTTTCATCACCCACGATCTGGGTGTGATTGCCCAGACTGCCGATAAAGTTGCTGTCATGTATCTGGGGCGTCTGGTGGAACAGGGAACTGTGCGCGATGTCATCCGCAGACCAGCACACCCCTACACCCGTGGATTGCTCGCGGCGCTACCGACATTGGACGATATTGATGCACCTCTCACGCCCATCCCCGGTGATATTCCGTCCCCGTTGGAACGGCCACCGGGATGCGTCTACAATACACGCTGCCAAGAAGTTGTTGGACCTCAATGCTCGGCCAAGGTGCCTGCCTTTTTCGAGGTGGAGACGGGGCACGCAGCGGCGTGTCATCTGTATGATCCCGCAGGTGGTTTCGAATGACACAAAAACCACTGATCACAGCACAGCACCTTTCGGTTCATTACCCATTGCGCGGCGGGTTGATTGGGCCGAAGCCGTATGTAGCTGCGGTTGAAAACGTCACTATCGAAATTGCGGCGGGCAGTTTTTTCGGCCTCGTGGGCGAATCCGGTTCGGGCAAGACGACACTGGGCCGCGCCATGTTGCGCGCGGCTCCCATCACCAAAGGGGACGTGCTGTTCGATGACGGCGAAGTTGAGTATTCGCTCAAGAACCTTGGGAAAAAAGAGCTCAAAGATTACCGCAAACGGGCACAGCTTATTTTTCAAGACCCCTATGCAGCCCTCAGCCCGCGCATGACAGTGCGCGACATTATTGCAGAGCCGCTCGAAGTGATGGGTCTTACCAAGTCACGTGCGGAGACTGACGAGCGTGTGCGCGAGATTGCTGCCAAATGCCGCTTGAACGTGGAGCATTTACGCCGCTTCCCACATGCGTTCTCTGGCGGGCAGCGGCAGCGCATCTCGATTGCACGCGCGCTTGTATCGGGCCCAAAATTTATCGTCGCGGACGAGAGTGTCGCTGCTTTGGACGTGTCCATTCAGGCCGACGTGCTTAACCTGCTCAAGGCGATCCAGCAGGAAATGGGACTGACATTCCTGTTTATCAGTCATGACCTAAGCGTTGTAGCGCATGTCTGTGACCATGTTGCAGTGATGTATCTGGGCCGCCTTGTTGAGACAGCCCCGACGCGCACGTTGTTTTCAGCGCCGCGTCATCCTTACACAAAAGCGCTCCTTTCGGCGATCCCGTCGCTTGATCCTGACGACCGTGGCAAAGCGCAGAAATTGGAGGGTGAAATCCCTTCGCCGCTGAACCCGCCGCCGGGGTGCAAGTTCCAGACGCGGTGTCCCAATGCGATTGATCGGTGTCGTGTGGATGAGCCAATTCTGGAAAGTGCTGGGGATGAGCATAATGTGGCGTGCCACCGCTGGAAGGAACTTGCCCTCTGAGAAGGGGATGGTTGCGTGTTGATGACGGGTATCGTTACGATGAAACTGACCTTTGGCGGCAAGCGACAGCGGCCTTTCCCGATATGCGAATGAGTGGATAGAATATGACTGGTACATTGACGTTTGACGATCTCAAGGCCCGCGTCGCTGACGGAACCATTGATACTGTTCTGACCTGCTTGGTTGATATGCAGGGCCGCCTTATGGGCAAGCGGTTCCATGCGGTAAATTTTGTCGAAACTTCTTTCAAGGAAACGCATTGCTGCAATTACCTGCTGGCTACCGATCTTGAGATGGCCACACCTGAAGGCTACGCATCCACCAGTTGGCAGTCAGGATATGGCGATTATGTCATGGCACCAGATCTGAGCACAATCAGGCTGGTTCCTTGGCTGGAAGGCACTGCTTTGGTGTTGTGCGATGTCCTTGATCACCACACCCACGAGGCGGTTCCCCATTCCCCGCGTGCGATCCTGAAAAAGCAGATCAAGCGGCTGGAAACCTTGGGATATGACGCCAAAATGGCGACAGAGCTTGAGTTCTTTTTATTTGAAAAAAGCTTTGACGAAATCCGCAAGGAGGGCTTTCGCAATCTTGAGCCGATCAGTGGATACAATGAAGACTATAACATCCTGCAAACCACCAAAGAAGAAGGCATTATGCGGCCCATCCGCAATCATTTGTTTGCAGCAGGCGTGCCTATTGAGAATTCGAAAGGGGAGGCGGAAGCCGGACAGGAAGAGCTTAATATCCGTTACTCCCCCGCTTTGGATTGTGCAGATTACCACTCGATTGCCAAGCATGCGATCAAGGAAATTGCTTGGCAGAATGGCCGTGCTGCTACCTTTTTGCCCAAGTGGCACAAGGACCGTGTGGGATCGTCAAGCCATGTTCACCAGTCGCTTTGGCAAGGTGAGGAGGCTTCGTTCTTCGACGAAGCGGGGCAGCATGGTATGTCTGGCCTCATGGGCCACTACATGGCAGGCCTTATCAAATACGCGCCTGACTACACGTTTTTTCTGGCCCCCTATGTGAACAGTTACAAACGGTTCGCAAAAGGTACATTTGCACCCACCAAAACGGTTTGGTCTGTGGATAATCGTACTGCAGGGTTTCGTCTGTGCGGGGCAGGGACAAAGGGTGTTCGGGTTGAATGCCGGATTGGCGGGTCCGATCTCAATCCCTATTTGGCGCAAGCTGTTATGCTGGCTGCGGGCATCAAGGGAATTGAGGACAAACTTGACTTGGCCCCTGCGACGACGGGCGATGTCTATGAGGATGCTAAAGCAGCGGACATTCCGCAAACCTTACGTGCGGCCACACAAACGCTGCGCCAGTCCTCATTTTTGCGCAGTGCGTTGGGAGATGATGTTGTTGATCACTACACCCGTGCTGCAGAATGGGAACAAGAAGAGTTTGACCGCGCTGTGACCGATTGGGAAATAGCGCGCGGATTTGAGAGGGCTTGAGACCATGACCATCCAATGCATTTCACCCATTGACGGATATGTTTATGCGGCGCGCCAAACTCTGACGCGCGTGCAGGCGGACGCGGCTGTCGCGCGGGCGCGGTCCGCACAGGCGGATTGGGCCGAACGCCCACTGGCAGAGCGTGTCGCGTTGGTGCAGGCAGGCGTGGCCGCTGTTGGTGCTATGAACGATGATATCGTGCCCGAGATCGCATGGCAAATGGGCCGACCTGTGCGGTACGGTGGCGAATTCGGAGGCTTTAACGAGCGCGCCACATATATGGCTGATATCGCACAAGAGGCTTTGGCGCCCATTGTAATTGAGGACAGTGATGCGTTTCGCCGCGTGATCAAACGCGTCCCTCACGGTCTGGTTTTGGTCGTGGCCCCGTGGAATTATCCCTATATGACCGCAATCAATACGGTGGCACCCGCGCTGATTGCGGGCAATGCCGTGATGCTAAAACACGCGTCGCAGACCCCTCTGGTGGGGGAGCGGATGGCGGCGGCCTTTCATTCGGTAGGTATTCCAGAAGATGTCTTTATCAACGTGTTCCTTGATCACCAAACCACTTCTGACCTCATCGCAAGCCGTGCTTTCAACTATGTGAATTTCACAGGATCAGTTAGTGGTGGCAAGGCAATTGAAGCGGCCGCAAGTGGGACGTTCACGGGACTTGGTCTTGAGTTGGGGGGCAAAGATCCCGGCTATGTAATGGAAGATGCAAACCTCGACGCTGCTGTCGATACGCTTATCGACGGCGCAATGTTCAACTCTGGCCAATGCTGCTGCGGGATCGAGCGGATTTACGTACATGAGAGCCTGTTTGACGCCTTTGTCGAAAAGGCAGTTGAAAGCGTAAATGGCTACAAGCTCGGCAATCCGCTGGAGCACGATACGACGCTTGGACCCATGGCGCAGGTCCGCTTTGCCAATGAGGTGCGGGCCCAAACGGCCGAGGCCATCGCAGGAGGGGCCACAGCCCATATTGATCCAGCCAACTTCCCAGAGGACAATGGCGCATATCTGATGCCGCAAATTCTTACGGATGTAACTCACGATATGCGCGTGATGCGCGACGAAAGCTTTGGCCCCGTTGTAGGGATTATGTCTGTCAAAGACGATGCCGAAGCGATTAGCCTGATGAACGATAGTAGTTTTGGTCTGACTGCCTCGCTCTGGACCAGTGATGCTGCCCGTGCAGAGGCTATTGCGGACCAGATTGAAACGGGCACAGTCTTTATGAACCGCGCGGATTATCTTGATCCAGCTTTGTGTTGGACGGGATGCAAAGACACGGGGCGCGGCGGCGGGTTGTCTGTTATTGGCTACCACAACTTGACGCGTCCAAAATCATACCACCTGAAAAAGGCCTGAGAACATGAGCATTTCCGCAAACTGGTCCTATCCCACCTCAATCCGCTTTGGTGCGGGCCGCATTTCCGAGATCGCAGATGCCTGTTCTGTGGCGGGGATTGCGAAACCGCTGTTGGTCACTGACCGTGGCTTGGCCACAATGGATATCACGACAAAAACGCTTGATCTGATGGAAGCTGCGGGTCTGGGACGTGCGATGTTCTCCGATGTCGACCCGAACCCAAACGAGAAAAACGCCGCCGCAGGCGTAAAGGCTTACAATGAGGGGGGGCATGACGGAGTGATTGCCTTCGGTGGCGGTTCAGGGCTCGATCTTGGCAAGCTGGTGGCTTTTATGGCGGGCCAAACCCTTCCCCTGTGGGACTTTGAGGATATTGGTGATTGGTGGACCCGCGCGGACGCGGATGCCATTGCGCCTATCGTCGCCGTGCCAACCACTGCGGGTACGGGGTCCGAAGTGGGGCGCGCCTCTGTCATCACCAACTCCGAGACACAGCAGAAAAAGATCATATTCCATCCTAAGTTCCTGCCGTCAGTGGTAATTAGTGACCCGGAACTGACGGTCGGCATGCCTGGCTTTATCACTGCGGGAACTGGCCTTGATGCCTTTGCACATTGTGTCGAAGCATTCTGTTCGCCGCACTACCATCCGATGTCACAGGGCATGGCGCTTGAGGGGATGCGTTTGGTCAAAGAATATCTGCCTCGCGCCTTTGCTGATGGCACCGATATCGAGGCCCGTGGGCATATGATGTCTGCCGCAATAATGGGTGCAACCGCGTTTCAGAAAGGGCTTGGTGCGATCCATGCCCTGTCTCACCCTATCGGCGCCATTTACCACACCCATCATGGCACCACGAACGCCGTTTTCATGCCCGCCGTCCTTCAATTCAATAAGCCGAAAATTACTGGTGTGATAAATCAAGCGGCCGCGTATTTGGATATTTCAGGCGGGTTTGACGGGTTTTGCGAATATGTTGATGCACTGAATAGCTCTCTCGGGATTCCAAAGAAACTGTCCGGTCTTGGTGTTAAAAATCCCGATATTGATAAAATCGTCGCAGGCGCGCTAAGCGATCCAAGCACCGGCGGAAATCCGGTCAAAATGACAAAGGAAAACACGAGAAAGCTTTTGCTTGAGTGTGTCTAGGGTTTTGTGAGTGACGACAGCACCACAGAGTGCAAATAGTCGTATCGGATATGAACAACTTTCAGACTCACTTGCAACCAATCATGAATGGAGCATGCAAAACCCTCTATGAGAGGAAGCCACAGGTGGTCCATCAAAGATGGTTTTGCAACTTCATTTAGTTCGGGAACCTATTGCAGCCCGATAATAGAAATATGTGCTGGGACGACTGGAAAATCTAAAGATGTAAGCTGTGAAGCTCGCGGTCTGTAGGAAGTTACGCTTGAAGTCGGGGGCGTACAAAATTTGAGAACCGATACCCGATGGTGCAGCTGCAAGCACTTTCATCTTTATCTGCGAGGAAAGGACAGCGACGCTCAATTGGGTGATGTACTGGATATGGGAAAGAATGTAGGTGGTTTGCCCTCAAAGCTTATACGAAACATGCACTACGATATTGGTTCGTAATGGAATTGGTCTACACGGAATGTACAGATGATGAAATTTGCAGTTACGGCAGCCTTATTTCTGAAGTTATGACTAACAAGTAGGCTGGCCATGCGTGACAAACCATACCAGCACGCCGGGGGGCCGCGAAGTGTATGTGATCAGAACGGATGCAGATCGAGAAACTCGATGCCTTTTATGATACCCTTGAAATAGGTTGCGGTAAAAAGATCGGAAGCGAGTAGGAGCATCAAACTTCTGTGCACGGATTTGAAATCCGCGTCGTTGGTCTGGGGAAAAGTCTGGAGTTCTAGCGCCCAAAAGGCCCCAGACGTTCCCGATATTTCCCAGCTCTAAAATACGCCCGACCCCGAAAACCTATCATACACGCAGGCATAGCCCATTATTTATATGGGATTTTTGTCCTTTTTTTTACTGGAGCGGGTAACGAGAATCGAACTCGTAACTAAAGCTTGGGAAGCTGCCGTGATACCTTTTCACCATACCCGCGCACCAGTAGAATTGACCTAAGCCGAGGCAAAGCGTGCGTCAAGAGGCTTTGCGTGCGGTCACATAGTTGATGCGGGCAGGGATCTCTACGCCGCTTTGGGTCTGATATTGCGCAAATGCATCAACCAGCGCGTCCAGCAATACCCTTCGCATTGTTTCATCAGCCCGATGGTGGAGGATTGCACCGTGCGCGGGACCAATCAGACACATTGTCTGTGCCAACGCGAGAGGACCTGCCGCACATGTCAGTAACTCAGTCCGCACGTCAATATCCGCCTCTAAATCTGCTGAATTCAGCATTGCCTTTACGTATGCAGGATCACGTAGGGCAAAAGGGCCGGGGGCGTCAGGATCGGATTTAGGCACTGGGCCAAGGATCTGGCGGGCAATCTGGGCTGGCAGGGTAAAAAACGGGTTGTCGGGGATCGCCCCCCATGCAGAGAAACTAATGGTCCCCTCGCTGCGCAAGGCAAGCGCCATGTTTTCAAAGGCGGCACGACTGTCAGAAAAGAACATCACTCCAAAGCGTGAGATGATGGCGTCGGCACTTTGCGCAACAAACGGGTGGCTTTGTACATCCGCGTCAAGAAAGCCAACGTTTGTGCGGCCCAATACACGCATCTGCGCCGCTTCAAGCAATGTACGCGATATATCAAAGCCGCTGACGTGCCCTGTTGGGCCCACAATATCTGCTACGGCGAATGTGCTGGTGCCTGCACCGCAGCCAATATCAAGGACACTGTCACCATCTTTCAGCGCTGCGCGCCCGAGCGTTCTATCCAGAACAGGAGCAAGGATTGCATCCATTGTTTCGCGCTGATCGACCCAAATCGGACCTGCATCATCGCTCCAAAAATCACGTTGCTCGGTGTTTGTGCTCATCCGCGCCGCCGTCTGCGTCCACCGCCCCCGCCACCACTCTCACCGCCGCCGCCCGTGTTGAAGGTCTGGGTCGGCAAGGTAACGATGGAATTAAGGATTGGGAAAGGTTCGACTGCGTTAGGCATTGCAGAGGCATTCACAAAATGCTCCTGAAAGCGCGGTTCGATGGCGGTTTCGATCTTGTGGATATTGCGCACGATCTCTTCGATCTCGGTGCGTGCATCGCGGTTCAGCAGCGCGATACGTGCCCCTGTGCCTGCGGCATTACCTGCTGAAGTGACCTTGTCCAGCGGCGCATCAGGGATCATCCCCAGCACCATCGCGTGTTTGGTCGAGATGTGCGCCCCGAACGCTCCCGCCAGCACCACACGGTCCACTTTATCCACGCCGAACTTATCCATTAGCAGACGTGCACCGGAATAAAGCGCGGCCTTCGCCATCTGGATCTCGCGGATATCGCGGTTGGTCACTGTAATCTTTGGTCCGTCATTGGCCGTGCCGTCATAAACCAGATAGCTGTTCGTGCGTCCGTCGGGAAAGACTGCGGCGCTGCCTGTCTGCTCCGCTGTCCCGATCAGGCCAGGCGCGTCTACGATACCGTGCATGCGCATTTCGGCGACCATCTCGATGATGCCCGATCCGCAAATTCCTGTGACGCCTGTCTGCGCGATCGCCGCGTCAAAACCGTCTTCATCCGACCACAGGTCCGAGCCAATAACTTTGAAGCGCGGCAGCTTGGAAACAGGATCAATCTCGACTCGCTCAATGGCACCGGGGGCCGCACGCTGGCCCGAGCTAATCTGTGCGCCCTCGAATGCTGGACCCGTGGGAGAGGAGCAGGCGAGAACTTTTTCGCGATTGCCGAGCAGGATTTCCGCATTCGTGCCCACGTCCACGACCAGCACAAGATCATCGGACAGATGCGGGCTTTCCGACAGTGCCACAGCGGCAGCATCCGCGCCGACGTGCCCTGCGATGCAAGGCAGGATATAGACACGCGCGCTCTCGTGAATGTTGAGGTCGAGGTCACGACCGCGCATACGCATGGCGTTGGAGGTGGCAAGGGCAAATGGCGCTTGGCCAAGCTCAAACGGATCAATGCCAAGGAACAGGTGGTGCATAACCGGATTGCAGACGAATACTGCATCGACAATCAACTGCTTATCGATCTGCGCCTCGGAGGCGAGTTGCACAAACAAGCTGCACATACCCTCCCGTACGGCGAGGGTCATTTCTTCGGCACCCGAAGCATTCATCATGGAGTAGCTCACGCGGCTCATCAAATCTTCGCCGAAGCGGATTTGAGGGTTCATCACACCTGAGGAGGCGACAACTTCACCTGTCTGTAGATCACACAAGTGCGCCGCGATTGTGGTGGAGCCGAGATCAACTGCCACGCCATAAATTGTACCATCATAGAAGCCGGGCCAGATGTGCATGATGCGTGGCTTGTTCTCGTGATCGCCCAGATGCACCGCCACAGTGACTTTCCAGTCACCTTTGCGCAGGATCGGTTGCATCACATGCAGAATGTGCAAATCAGCGGTGATATCTTCTAATTCCCACTGCTCCAGCAACGCCTTTTGTAGCCGCTCCAGATCTCCGGACGGGTCGTGCATATCAGGCTCTTGCACCTCGACATAGTAAAGCTTGGTTGACGGGTTGAGCGTAATATCGCGGACTTCGGCGCGCTTGCGGACAACTTGCTTGTGCACTTGGCTCTCGGCGGGAACGTCGATGATTACATCCTTGAGCACAGTTGCCTGACAGCCCAAGCGGCGACCCTTTTTCAGT
Organism: uncultured Sulfitobacter sp.; assembly: GCF_947499945.1. GTDB lineage: Bacteria > Pseudomonadota > Alphaproteobacteria > Rhodobacterales > Rhodobacteraceae > Sulfitobacter. Next base: position 178,442 of record NZ_CANMQD010000004.1, read on the forward strand.
CCGCGCTTTTCGTCATAACGGGCCTCGACCTTGTTCCACTCTGACAGCGCGTCAGCCTCGACTGTCACCCCGTGTTTTGAAAACTCGCCGTATCCGGGCGTGATCTGGCACTTGGAACAAATACCGCGCCCGCCACAGACAGAATCGAGGTCAACGCCTAGCTGTCGCGCCGCGGTGAGTACAGGCGTACCAACAGGAAAGCGGCCGCGTTTGCCGGAAGGGGTGAAGATAACAAGGGGATCGTCGCTCATGGCTCAAAACATCCTGTAATGCATTTTCCAGCAACATAGCCAAGGACGCGGGCAGGGGAAGGCCGCCCGCGTCATAAATCCGCACAATGGCGTCATTTCAGCGATTTAAGATCAGGTATTGAGACGTTCGTGAAAGATGAACCCGAGGAAATTCAGTAAAAGCTGTGCCGCGAGGATCGAGGTGGAGCCTGTGGGGTCATAATCAGGGGCCACTTCGACCAGATCAATGCCAACAACCTCGTGACGCTCTGCAACAGCTTTGAGCATTTCCAATACTTCATAGTAAAGGAACCCGCCATGGGACGGCGTGCCAGTACCGGGAGCGATGGAGGGACAAAAGGCATCAATGTCGATGGTCACATAAACCCGCGCATCGGGTGAGATGTGCGCCAGCACGCCCCCTGTGCCCATCTGGCGGGCTTGACGCACGCTGATGATATCAGAGCCGAAGGCGCGGGCCGCATCATAGCCTTCCTTGGCGGTGGAGCTGACATTGCGGATGCCTACTTGGGTCAGACCCGTAACAAAGGACTGCTCGGCGGCACGGCGCATGGGATTGCCGTGGCCGTTGCGCACGCCGTGGCGCTCATCCACAAAATCCAGATGCGCATCGATTTGAAGGATATGGATGTCACCCTGCCCGTCAAAGGCGCGGATGCAGGGGATGTTGATCGAATGATCACCACCGATCACCACGGGCAGGGCAGCCGCATCAAGGGCGGCACGCACACCTGCCTCGATATTGGCATGACTGGCTTCGGTATCCGTGTGGATGATGTCCGCATCGCCCATATCGACGATGTTCACTTCTCCCGTGAGGTAGGTTGTATCGTCCTCGTGGTCATAAGCCCCCGCATGACCAAAGCTAAATAGGGTAGAGGCCTCACGCACCCCGCGGGGCCCGAACCGTGCGCCCGAGCGGTACTGTGTTCCCGCATCAAAGGGCGCGCCAAGGATCGCAACATCTGCGTCCAGCGAGGCCCAGTCTGGCTCATACCGCCGTTTGCCGAAGGTCGCGATGCCCACAAATGGCAGGTCGAGCCTGCCGCCTTCATACCCGTGTTTGCTCATCCTGGCTCCCTGCTTTTTGCGCAGCTTTGGGCAAGTGCGATGTAAATGCAAGCTTTGGCGGCCTTGAGGCCTTTTCAATCCGGCGTATCCATGAGATAGGAAACCGCCAAATGATGCCATTACCCTTTGGAGGTTGTTATGGAGATTCGTGAGGCCTTTACGTTCGATGATGTGTTGCTGGTTCCGGCCGCATCCTCGGTCCTGCCTTCCACTGCAGATACCCGCACCCGCGTTACAAAATCGATCGCGTTGAACATCCCGCTGCTCAGTTCTGCGATGGATACGGTCACTGAATCGCGCATGGCCATCGCCATGGCACAGGCAGGCGGCATGGGCGTGATCCACCGCAACCTGACCATCGACGAGCAGGCAAAAGAGGTCCGCCGCGTCAAACGCTTCGAGAGCGGAATCGTCTATAATCCCATCACCCTGACCGCCAACCAGACGCTGGCCGATGCCAAGGCCCTGCAAGAGCGCTATCGCGTCACAGGCTTCCCCGTCGTAGACGAGGCAGGACGCGTTGTGGGTATCGTTACAAACCGCGACATGCGCTTTGCTACGGCTGACGATACGCCCGTGCATCTGATGATGAGTACCGACAATCTCGCCATCCTGCATGAACCTGCCGACCGCGACGAGGCGATAAGCCTGATGAAAGCGCGCCGCATCGAAAAGCTTCTGGTGACTGACGGTAAGGGCAAGCTCACAGGTTTGCTGACCCTCAAAGACACCGAGCAAGCGGTATTGAACCCCACAGCGTGCAAGGATGAGCTTGGTCGTTTGCGCGTTGCAGCAGCCACCACAACCGGTGATGCTGGGTTCGAACGCTCGCAGGCCTTGGTGGACGCGGGCGTGGACATGATCGTGATCGACACCGCACATGGACATTCCGAAGGTGTGGCGATTGCTGTTGAGCGTGCCAAGAAGCTCAGCAATGAAGTGCAAGTTGTTGCCGGGAACGTCGCAACGGGTGAAGCGACACGCGCGCTTATCGGCTCTGGAGCAGATGCTGTAAAAGTGGGCATCGGTCCCGGTTCGATTTGTACCACACGGATGGTTGCGGGGGTTGGCGTGCCACAGCTTACCGCGATTATGGATTGTGCCAAGGCCGCCGGTGATACGCCTGTGATCGCTGATGGCGGTATCCGTTTGTCTGGTGATTTTGCCAAAGCAATTGCTGCAGGCGCGTCTTGCGCCATGGTCGGCTCCATGATCGCAGGCACAGACGAGAGCCCGGGCGAAGTGATCCTGTACCAAGGCCGAAGTTTCAAAAGCTATCGCGGCATGGGCAGCCTTGGCGCCATGGCCAGCGGCTCTGCTGATCGCTACTTTCAGAAAGACGCGGCCAGCGACAAACTCGTGCCTGAAGGGATCGAAGGCCAAGTCGCCTATAAAGGGACTGCCGCCAATGTGATTCACCAGATGGTTGGCGGCCTGCGTGCTGCCATGGGCTATACGGGCTGTGCCACAGTGGACGAGATGCGCAAGAATTGCTCGTTTGTGAAAATAACCGGTGCGGGCCTGTCAGAGAGCCATGTGCATGACGTGCAGATAACCCGCGAATCTCCCAACTATAGAATTGGTTAAACCATGACCCCAGCTGCACGGGTGGCCGCGGCCATCGAGATCCTTGATATGATCGGCGATGGCCTGCCTGCGGAACAAGTGCTGACGCGCTGGGGCCGTGGCAATCGGTTTGCAGGATCAAAAGACCGTGCTGCGATCCGTGACTATGTCTTTGATGTCCTGCGAGTAAAACGCAGTGCAGCATGGCTGGGCAGGGCCGCAACGGGGCGCGGCCTGATGATTGGTCTGCTACGCAAACATGATGTTGATCTCGATACACTTTTTACCGGCGAAGGGCATGCACCAGCGCCCCTCATGGACTATGAAGAAGCGCTTCCTGAAGCGGAAATGACCCTACAAGACTCGTGGAACCTGCCTGACTGGCTGGTTGATAAGTTTACACATGGGCTGGGTGAAACCGCACAGGTAACTGCCGTGGCACTTCAAGAACGGGCGCCAATTACACTACGGGTAAATATAGCAAAAACAAATACTTCCAACGCGGAGCGAATGTTAAACGAGGCCGGTGTTGAGGTGATCGCAAATGCGCTAAGCCCGACCGCGCTAACCGTTGTTGAGGGTAATCGCCGCGTGCGGAACTCTCCCGCTTATCTCGAAGGATTTGTAGAGCTTCAAGACGCTAGCAGTCAGGCGGTGGTTGATGCGCTGCCAAAAGCAAAACGGGTGCTGGACTATTGCGCAGGAGGTGGAGGCAAAGCTTTGGCCATTGCGGCGCGCGGCGCCGATGCGATCTTTGCCCATGATATCGAGCCGTCGCGTATGCGTGATCTGTCGCTGCGCGCGGCACGCGGCGATGCCGAGATCACCCAGCTGGAGGGGAGCGAGCTGGCACGCTCAGGCCCATATGATTTGGTGCTTGTCGACGCTCCATGCTCTGGAAGTGGCTCATGGCGTCGTGCGCCCGAGGCAAAATGGCGCCTTACACCAGAAAACCTCGCGCAGACCCTTGCGTTACAAGATAATATTTTGGACGAGGCAATGGCGCTTGTCGCAAAAGGCGGCACTCTGGCATATGCGACTTGTTCGATCCTGCCGGATGAAAACCGCGCCCGCGTTGATGCATTTTTGAACCGTCATGCGGGTTGGAAATGCGTTTACGATCAAACCTTTCCAGTGAGTGATCTAGGTGACGGATTTTACACCGCACACCTTCAACAGGCTTGACGCTGCGTAAATAATCACGACAATTCAATCAATACGAGTGTAAGTGTTCTTTTTCACGTGTCGGTTAATCAGCGATTAATCCTTCGCCCCAAGTATGGAGAGAGGATTCGGATGTCGTCCGAACATGGCTGGAAGGGAACATATGCAGCAGTCTACAAGTGCAACACTGACGGAACGGGTGATCTTGATCGCGCCGCAGCGGTTGTTTGTTCTGCTGGGTCTTGCAGTATTTCTCTGCCTTTCTGCAATCTTGATGCTCGACGGTGCAATGCGGCTGGCGCTGACGGCTGCGGGCGTAAGCTTGGGGTGCGTGGCGGCAATGTTGTTGCTTTTGCGAACAGGTCACAGGATCGCGCGAAAACAAGGTCAAAAAGCGTTAACTCATTTTATCACCAACGACAGCGCACCGAGCTTCATTACTCAAAACGATGGTGAAATTTCCTCGACCAACGCCGCCGCTGACAAAGCTTTTGGAACCACAAGGGGGACGACCCTTGCATCGGTACTCGTGGATAGAATTAGTAATCCTGGTCCTATGCTATTTCGTCTGCAATCGCGCGCCGCATCAAGTGGTTCTGCACGCGAGGAAATCGTTACCAATAGTGGACAGCTGCTCCTGTCGGTTCATGCAATCGGCACAGATGGTTTTGCATGGCGTGTTGAGCCCCAAAATATCCAATCCTCGGGTAGCCTTCCAAGCGACAGCCGTATTCTACCCATGCTGATGGTCGGCCGAAGCGGTGCTATTTTGTCAATGAACCACGCTGCGCGACAATTCATCGGTGCGCGTGGGAAATCGCTTGATGCGGTTTTTGCAGAACAGATTGTTGTTCCAGGTACGGTCATGCAGGTGTCGACGACGGCTGGGAACCGTCCCGCGCTTGTGGCCCAGACCGACGCCGGGGCAGGGCGTCGTGCGCTCTATCTTTTGCCGCCGCCTGCGGAGGGTGAGCCGGTCCAAAATCATGACTGGCAAGTATTTCAGGACATGCCTATCCCGATGATTAAAATAGCCCCCGACGGATCGGTGCAAGCCTACAACAAGCGGGCTTCAAAGCTGATCGGTGTCGTGCTTGAAGAAGGTGCACACCTCTCTGCGCTTATGGAAGGTCTGGGACGTTCCATCGACGACTGGCTGAGCGACACACTTGCGGGCCGATTGATCCAGAAATCCGAATTTTTGCGGCTCACGCGCGGCGATTGTGAGGCATTTGTACAGGTAACGCTTAATCGGGTTGAAGAGGACGGAGCGCCTGCACTAATTGCAGTGCTTCATGATGCTACGGAGCTAAAATCTCTGGAAGCCCAATTTGTTCAGAGCCAGAAAATGCAGGCAATTGGACAGCTTGCCGGAGGGGTCGCACATGATTTTAACAACCTGTTAACGGCGATCTCGGGTCATTGTGACTTGTTGCTTTTGCGCCATGATCAAGGGGACAGCGATTATAGCGATCTGGTGCAAATCAACCAAAACGCTAACCGCGCGGCGGCATTGGTCGGGCAACTCCTCGCATTTTCACGCAAGCAGACTTTGCGCCCTGAAACACTCGACATGCGCGACACGCTGGCGGATCTTACCCACTTACTCAACCGTCTAGTGGGGGAGAAGATTACGCTGACGCTTAGTCACGATCCAGTTCTGGAACCAATCCGCGCAGATAAGCGCCAGCTCGAGCAAGTCTTGATGAACCTTGTCGTAAATGCGCGCGATGCAATGCCCTCGGGCGGTGAAATCAGGATCATTACAGAGAGCACTAATCTAACAGCGCCACTTCAGCGAGATCAAGTTACTGTGCCTGCGGGGCCGTATATCACGATTAAAGTAAGTGATGATGGCAGCGGCATAGCGACAGACAAACTCCAGAAAGTATTTGAACCCTTCTTTACCACAAAGCGCACCGGAGAAGGGACAGGCTTAGGTTTGTCTACTGCATACGGGATCATCAAACAAACAGGTGGATACATCTTTGTGGACAGCACAGAAGGTGTCGGAACCTGTTTTACGCTATATTTTCCAGTGCTTACGCAATCAGCTCATGCGATGGCTCCAAAGGCCCCAGAGAAACCGGCCCTTACAGGCACTGCGCCCAATGGCGGCGTGATCCTACTGGTTGAGGATGAAGCACCTGTGCGTGCCTTTGCAAGCCGCGCACTTAGATTAAGAGGCTATACAGTTCTAGAGGCCGAGAATGCAGAGGCGGCGCTTGAAACCCTCGAAGATGTTGACCTCAAAATAGATGTTTTTGTCACAGATGTTGTTATGCCGGGAATGGACGGTCCAAGTTGGGTGAAGCAGGCACTTCTTACACGGCCCGACGTGCGCGTTGTGTTTGTATCAGGTTATGCCGAAGATAGTTTAGGCGAGGCGCAAAAGAAGATTCCAAACTCGGTCTTTCTACCAAAGCCATTCTCTCTCAGCGATCTGACGGAAACCGTTAACAAGCAGTTGCACTAAGCCTGTGGAATACTCGCATATAACGCAAAATCATCAGCAAATTTTCTGCGAAAGCGTTCTTCAACGTCAGCAGAAAGCTCTACCTTGATCTTTGGCGAAACGTTCTCGCGTCCCAATGCTAGCGTTATGCCAAGCCGCTCCTGAATGAAGCACTGCAATCGAGGTTGATCTTCGTACGCAAAAAGATGAGTGATGCCTGTTCCATTCGGCTGCCTTTCCAGAAATTTCAGTTGATTGCCCACCTCGGCAAAACCTGGTCGCTTGCCCTTCATATATGCCAACACAAAATCATCAAAAGTGATTCCATGGGTATTGTTTGGCTTGTCCTTCATAAATGGGCGCTGACGATAGCGATACCAGCTGCTTAGCCAACTTACAGGCTCCCGCATAACGGCCATCAGCTCCATTTCAGCGTCGCAGACATTCAAAAACATTGGCCGTATGAAACGGTTGTACCGATAGACTGGCGCGTGTTTCAGAAGGGGTGGATTGTTAATCACCAAGTCGGCACGAGCTGCCAACGCAGTTTGGTATGCCGTTGAACCAGTCTTTGGCATCGACAAAAAAGCAAGGCGTTCTTTAAAGAAAACAAGCATATAGCCCCTCCAATTCAGATAAACATACGCCCAGAAACCGGCATAAACAACTTCTTAACCAATCCCGCTGCAAGATAGGACAAGAAAATTTAGATTGAAGTGTTCTCACTTTGTCCGCATAAGAACATTAGAAGAACATAAAACTCTGGTGCCGGTGACGATTGCCGCCACCTTCACCCTGTGACAGTAAGGGACGAACCCCAATGGCAACGGCAGATCTTTTGAATATGGATAAGAAATCGGCAGACAAGCAAAAGGCGCTCGATAGCGCTCTGGCGCAAATTGAACGGCAGTTCGGCAAAGGCTCCATTATGAAGCTAGGTGCCGAAGGTGCGGTCCAAGATATCACGGCATCCTCCACTGGATCTTTGGGGCTTGATATCGCCCTCGGCATCGGTGGTCTGCCAATGGGGCGGATCATCGAGATTTATGGTCCTGAATCCTCAGGTAAAACAACACTGACATTGCATTGCGTGGCGGAGCAGCAAAAGGCTGGCGGTGTTTGCGCTTTTGTAGACGCCGAGCACGCCCTTGATCCGCAATACGCCAAGAAGTTGGGCGTGGACATTGACGAGCTGTTGATTTCGCAGCCTGACACGGGTGAGCAAGCTCTTGAGATAACAGACACGCTGGTCCGCTCTGGTGCTGTGAACATGGTGATTGTGGATTCGGTTGCAGCGCTCACACCCAAGTCCGAACTTGAAGGTGAGATGGGCGACAGTTCCGTTGGTGTACAGGCCCGCCTCATGAGCAAGGCCATGCGCAAACTCACAGGCTCTATCTCAAAATCCAATTGTATGGTTATTTTCATCAACCAGATCAGAATGAAAATCGGCGTTATGTTCGGCTCTCCCGAGACGACAACCGGCGGTAATGCGTTGAAATTCTACTCCTCCGTACGACTTGATATTCGCCGTATTGGTTCAATCAAAGACCGCGACGAAATTGTGGGCAACCAGACCAAAGTCAAGATTGTGAAAAACAAGGTCGCGCCTCCCTTCAAGCAGGTCGAGTTTGAAATCATGTATGGCGAGGGCATCTCGAAAATGGGCGAGCTTTTGGACATGGGTGTTGCTGGCGGAATCGTGGACAAGTCTGGTAGCTGGTTCTCCTATGGAGACGAGCGGATCGGACAAGGCCGCATTAACGCAAAAGCCTATTTGCGCGACAATCCTGAAATGGCACATGACATAGAAGACAAAATCCGTGCGGCACATGGCCTCGATTTTGCGGGCTCCGCCGATAAGGATGATCCTGACATTCTGGATGATTGATTGCCCATCTGGCAACAATCGCGAAATAGATAATAAAAAGGGGGTATGCCGTAAGGTGTGCGCCCTTTTTTCATGCAGAGCCTGTGGACAGCACCTTATGCCAACGCTATCTCACAAGGGTATTTTCGCGTGCCCAAAGGACGGACATCATGCAAACGCTTAACGAAATCCGCTCAAGCTTTTTGAACTATTACGCGAGCAATGGGCACGCGATTGTCCCTTCGAGCCCGCTAGTCCCGCGCAATGATCCAACACTTATGTTTACAGCTGCCGGAATGGTGCAATTCAAGAACCTTTTTACCGGGGTTGAAACTCGGGACTATACCCGCGCAACGACGGCCCAGAAATGCGTCCGTGCAGGGGGCAAACATAACGACCTCGACAATGTAGGCTACACCGCGCGCCACCATACATTCTTTGAAATGCTAGGCAATTTCAGCTTTGGAGACTACTTCAAAGAAGAAGCGATACCGCTGGCCTGGGATTTGCTGACCAAAGTGTTTGGCATAGATGAAACGCGCCTATTGGTCACTGTATATCACACCGACGACGAGGCCGTCGAAATCTGGAAGAAACACGCGGGCCTGAGCGACGATCGTATCATTCGCATCGCCACGGATGATAACTTCTGGTCAGCTGGCCCAACAGGTCCCTGCGGTCCATGCACCGAGATTTTCTATGATCACGGCGATCACATCTGGGGCGGCCCTCCCGGCTCTGCTGATGAAGACGGCGACAGGTTTGTGGAAATATGGAACCTTGTTTTCATGCAGTATGAGCAGTTCGAGGATGGGACACGCCGCGACCTGCCGAACAAATCCATCGATACTGGCATGGGAATAGAGCGTGTCGCTGCACTCTTGCAGGGGACAAACGACAACTACGCAACTGACCTTATGCGCAGTCTGATCGAGGCTTCAGCCAATGCAACCAGCAGCGATCCCGACGGACCCGGCAAGACACACCACCGTGTGATCGCGGATCACCTACGCTCGACCTCTTTCCTGATGGCCGATGGCGTGATGCCCAGTAACGATGGGCGCGGCTATGTCTTGCGCCGGATCATGCGCCGCGCAATGCGCCATGCGCATTTATTGGGCGCACAGGACCCGTTGATGCACCGTCTGGTGCCGTCGCTGGTCGCTCAAATGGGTCAGGCTTATCCCGAACTGGGTCAGGCTCAAAGCATGATAGAGCAGACCTTGCTGCAAGAGGAAACCCGTTTCCGCCAGACGTTGGATCGAGGTTTGAAGCTGCTGGACGATGAATTAATTTCGCTTCCAGAAGGCGCCGAACTTCCCGGTGCGGCAGCCTTCAAGCTTTATGATACGTTCGGCTTTCCTCTCGATTTGACTCAAGATGCACTGCGTGAAAAGGGGCGCACAGTCGACACCGAAGGCTTCAACACCGCTATGGCGGAGCAGAAAGCAAAAGCACGCGCCGCGTGGTCCGGTTCGGGCGAAGCTGCGGATGCGACAGTGTGGTTTGACGTCGCCGAGAAGGCGGGCGTAACCGAGTTTCTTGGATATGATACCGAGACAGCCGAAGGCAAGATAGCTGCCTTGGTACAGGATGGAAAAACTGTGGCAGAGGTGCAGGAGGGTGAAGAGGTCCAGATCGCATTGAACCAGACCCCGTTCTATGCCGAAAGCGGTGGTCAGCTGGGTGACACCGGTATCATTCGCACCGATACTGGCACCGCACGCATCACCGACACACGCAAGGCGGCTGGTGTCTTTATCCACATAGGAAAAGTTAAAAAAGGAAGCATTACCAACACCCAATCAGCCGTTCTTGATGTGGATCATGCACGCCGTACTGCCATTCGGGCGAACCACTCTGCAACACACCTGCTTCACGAGGCGCTTCGTCATGCGTTGGGTGATCATGTAGCACAGCGTGGCTCGTTGAACGCCGCTGACCGTTTGCGCTTTGATTTCAGCCATAACGAGTCTGTCAGCGTAGAAGATATGCAAAAGGTGGAAGCCGAGGTAAACAGCTACATCCGCCAGAACAGCGCAGTTGAGACTCGGATTATGACCCCTGATGACGCCCGCGAGCTTGGCGCTCAAGCACTCTTTGGCGAAAAATATGGCGATGAGGTGCGTGTTGTTTCCATGGGTCGTCAATCCGGCTCAGGCCGAGGGATGGACCAGAGCACCTACTCGATTGAACTTTGTGGCGGCACGCATGTATCGCGCACAGGCGATATCGGCGCATTTGTCCTGCTTGGCGATAGCGCAAGCAGTGCAGGTGTGCGGCGTATTGAGGCGCTCACGGGTGAGGCCGCGATCGGCCATCTGCGCAGTCAGGACGCCTTATTGGGCCAAACTGCTTTGGAACTGAAGAGCCCTGCTTCATCGGTTCCCGATCGTGTCCGCGCCCTTATGGAAGAGCGCCGCAACCTTGCCAACGAAGTCGCACAGCTACGCCGTGAATTGGCGATGTCAGGCGGCGCGAACACACCCGAGGCGCGTCAGGTCAACGGTATCAACTTCCATGCGCAAACCCTGACAGGTGTCACTGGTAAAGACCTCCCCGCGTTGGTGGACGAACATAAGGCCCGTATCGGCTCTGGCGCGGTGTTGCTCATTGCAGATACGGGAGGCAAAGCTGCTGTAGCTGCTGGCGTGACCGATGACCTCAAGGACAATCTCTCTGCGGTTGATATTCTGCGGGCCGCTGTCGCAGAATTGGGCGGCAAAGGGGGCGGTGGTCGTCCTGACATGGCCCAAGGGGGCGGTGCCTCCGCCGAGAATGCAGATGCCGCGATTGCAGCCGCAGAAGCCGTTTTGAAAGGATAAGCCCGATGTCAGCTCTTTGGATTGCCCACGTCACCGTGACCGATGAGGAAGCGTATAAGAAATATGCTGCAGGCGCGACTGTCGCCATTGCCGACCACGGCGGTGAATTTATCGCGCGTGGTGGCCGCTTTGTTCAGCTTGAAGGGAAGGAGCGGCCCCGCAATGTTGTCGCACGCTTTCCAGACGTGGAGACGGCGGAGCGGTGCTATCACTCCGCTGCATATCAGGCTGCTCTTAAGTTCGCCACGGGCGCATCAGAGCGTGAGCTGATGATTATTGAGACAAACGAATAGCCGGACGCAGCTGCTTCATTTTGCATCTTGAACCAACGCGGCGCAGCCACGAACAACATAAAAAAAGGGCGCTCCAGTACAGAGCGCCCTTTTTTCGTTCAAAGCCTGATACAATCAGCTTGATTTTGACATGCGCTTACGCTCATGCGGGTCAAGATAGCGCTTGCGCAGACGAATTGCGTTTGGCGTCACTTCAACCAGCTCGTCATCGTCGATATAGGCAATCGCTTCTTCAAGGCTCAGCGTGATCGGAGTTGTCAAACGCACGGCTTCATCTGTACCGGAAGCCCGTACGTTGGTAAGCTGCTTGCCCTTCAACGGGTTCACTTCGAGATCGTTCTCGCGGCTGTGTTCACCGATCACCATCCCTTGGTAAACATCAGTCTGTGCGCCGATAAAGAAGCGACCACGGTCTTCAAGTTTCCAGAGCGCGTAAGATACAGCAACACCGTTTTCCATGGAGATCAGAACACCAGCACGGCGGCCAGGAATTGGTCCTTTGTGCGGCGCCCAATCGTGGAACACACGGTTCAGAACGCCTGTGCCGCGCGTGTCAGTCAGGAATTCGCCATGATAGCCGATCAGGCCGCGTGAGGGCACGTGGGCCACGATGCGGGTTTTGCCTGCGCCTGCGGGTTTCATCTCGACCAGTTCGCCTTTGCGTGCGCCTGTCAGCTTTTCGATTACGGCACCGGAGTACTCGTCATCAACGTCGATGGTGGCTTCTTCGATTGGCTCATGACGCACACCGTCGATGTCGCGGAACAAGACCTGCGGACGCGAGATTGACAGCTCGAACCCTTCACGGCGCATGTTCTCGATCAGAACACCCATCTGAAGTTCGCCACGACCTGCTACTTCAAACGCTTCACCACCAGGCGTATCGGAAATTTTGATTGCCACGTTGGATTCTGCTTCTTTGTGCAGACGGTCACGAATGACACGAGACTGTACTTTTTTACCGTCACGACCTGCGAGCGGGCTGTCGTTGATACCAAAGGTCACAGTGATCGTAGGCGGGTCAATCGGCTGTGCGGGGATCGCGTCTACAACAGACTGCTCGGCCAGCGTGTCAGCCACAGTCGCTTTGGTCATTCCCGCGATGGAAACGATATCGCCAGCTTCGGCTGTCTCGATCGCTGTTTGGTCCAAACCGCGGAATGCAAGGATCTTGGTACAGCGGAAGTTCTCAATCAGCTTGCCGTCGCGTGACATCGCTTTGATGGTCTGGCCTGCTTTGAGCGTGCCAGTCTCGACGCGGCCCGTCAGAAGCCGACCAAGGAACGGATCGCCGCCTAGTGTAGTAGCCAGCATGGTGAATGGCTTGTCCGTATCCGCAATCTGCTTGGGGGCAGGAACGTGGGACAGGATGAGCTCGAACAGCGCCGAGAGGTCTTTGCGTGGACCGTCAAGTTCCATATCAGCCCAACCGGCACGGCCAGAGGCGTACATGGTCGGGAAATCAAGCTGGTCGTCAGTCGCATCGAGGTTTGCAAACAAATCAAAACATTCGTCGAGGGCGCGGTCAGGCTCACCGTCGGGCTTATCCACTTTGTTGATGACAACAATGGGACGCAGGCCAAGCTTTAACGCCTTGGAGGTCACGAATTTCGTCTGTGGCATTGGGCCTTCGGCCGCATCCACCAGAAGAACAACCCCGTCGACCATCGACAAGATCCGCTCGACTTCGCCACCAAAGTCGGCGTGACCGGGGGTGTCCACGATGTTGATACGTGTGTTGTTCCAGACAACGGAAGTCGGCTTGGCAAAGATGGTGATGCCACGCTCGCGCTCCAGATCGTTGCTGTCCATGGCGCGCTCGGTTGTCGCCTGGTTTTCGCGGTATGTACCCGCTTGTTTCAAGAGTTCGTCCACCAGCGTCGTCTTGCCGTGGTCAACGTGTGCAATAATTGCGATGTTACGCAGATCCATTTCGAATACCTTATCTCAGGGAGTTGAGCGGCCTCTAACGTGCATCCGCGCTAAAGGCCAGTGAAAAACCCCTCCGAGGTTAAGCTGGGCGGTTTATGCCCGCCTAGTGTGGTGCTGTGGTCGAAAAGAGGTGGATTACGGCAATGCCGCCCACGATCATAATCATACCGACAATCGCTGCCAGATCGAGTTTTTGACCAAATACGAACCAGCCGATTGTAGCGATTGAAATGATGCCAAGTCCGCTCCACAAGGCATAGACCACCCCAACGGGGATGGTTTTCAGCGTAATGGAGAGCAGATAAAAGGATACACCGTATGCCAGCACGACCATGACCGACGGCCCCAAGCGGGTGAATTGTTCGCTCGCTTTGAGGGCGGTGGTCCCCATGGTTTCAAACACAACAGCAAGCGCGAGGATCACATAAACGGGCATAGGGGCAGTCTTTCACAAAGGCAGTTGCGCGGTTTCCTTGATCTCTTCCATCACGAAACTCGCCGAAACATCAGAGAGGGGCACACGGGCGATCAGGCGTTGATAAAGCCTATCATATCCCGCCATATCAGCCACCCTTGCACGAATGAGATAGTCAAGATCACCACTCATTCGGTAGACGCCCTGAATTTCAGGCATCGCTTTTGTCGCATCCGAAAATCTTTTGAGCCAATCGGGTGCATGGGCATTTGTGCGGACCTGCATGAACACGGTGAGGCTCAAGCCCAGTATAGCAGCATCAACAGTTGCAACACGCCCCGTGATCACGCCAGCCTGTTCCAGCATCCGCACACGGCGCCAACAGGCGTTGCGCGACAAACCAACTTCGGCCCCCAATATATCCAGCGATTGCGCCGCATCACGCTGCAAAGCGCTCAGTATTTTGCGGTCAATTGTATCAATATCATGCATGAGGTGATATTCGTGGGATATCCTCCCAATATCAAGCAATAATATCATAACTTTGGGACAGCATTTCACATACGGTTAGTTATGATGCCTGAAAGCGAACAGGAGCAAGCATGATCAACCGTATTTTCCTCGACCACCCCGCCAAAGTAGATGAGACATTCTTTGAGCATATGGCCTTTGCTGGCAAGTTCTCAGCCAAGCTGTTTCTAGCTGGCGGTGCAGTGCTTGTGCATGCCTTCGTCCCGTGCATGTTCGAGAAGACAGCAAGCAAAATTATCGCAGAGCTTTATGCCAAGACAAACAATCGGGGCTGAGCGCATCGCCTTGGCATAGTGAGGTCACATTTTTTCACCTTCGGGAAGACCGCTTTGCGGGCCAATCGGACCATTGGGATCATTCGGTCCGTGGATCGTACCATCCCAGATGTCGGTTATGAAGAAGTGCTTCATGTGCTTATAACCAGCGATCCAGCCACCGACCGCACCGCTACGCACTGCCGCTCCCGCGATCAATGAATATGGGTTTGGTTTCCTGAACAGAAACGCTTCGGCGGCTGCAGCAGCGCTGCTTGACACGGCACCGTCTGCCGCTCCTCTTGTGACCGCGTCGAGCAGGTCCAGAAGGTTCGCGCCAATGTCAAAAATTGAATGCCCATCAGACATTGGTGCTCTATCTTGGCCGGATGTGTCTGACTGAGAAGCTTTGCGGTCTTTTGCATCTTTTTTGAAAAATGGATGTATTTCAATTGCATGAACCAGTGCACCAGTATCGACATCTTTATCGATTTTTCGAATATCCGTCTTTTCCTCACGGGTTTCGGCCAACGCAAAACTTATCGCACGAGCAAGATGTGCCGTCTCCTCATCAAGCCCTCGCAGTCGGGAAATACCATCAAACGCAATGTCCACCCGATCCGATTTGGGATCCATGCCCGCATGGGCCATATAGCTTATCAAATAGGGCATCGCCGCAATTGATTGCGCCAATCCATCTGCAAACATCGCAGCAATTTTCGATTGATCTAAATCTTTCATGGGTAAAAATTCCTTCGCTAAAATGAACACCAACGCACAAAAAAGGCCACACGCGGTTGCATGTGGCCATCTTTGAGATGTTGAGAACTTCACGCAATGGGGGAATTCCTTACCCCTTCAAGGCGGCATTCAAGTTTGCATCGACCTTCTCCAAAAAGCCCATTGTCGTAAGCCAACCTTGGTCGGGACCAACCAGCAGGGCGAGGTCTTTGGTCATGTGACCATCCTCAACCGTGCCAACCACAACTTTTTCCAACGTCTCGGCAAAATTGATGAGCGCTGTGTTATCGTCCAGCTTGCCGCGATGCTTGAGACCACCTGTCCAAGCAAAGATAGACGCGATAGAGTTGGTTGACGTCTCTTCGCCTTTCTGGTGCTGGCGATAATGGCGCGTGACTGTGCCATGCGCCGCCTCCGCCTCAACCGTTTTACCATCCGGCGTCATCAGGATTGACGTCATCAGTCCCAGCGAGCCAAAGCCCTGTGCCACAGTGTCGGACTGTACATCGCCGTCATAGTTCTTGCAGGCCCAGACATAACCGCCGTTCCACTTCATCGCGCAGGCAACCATATCGTCGATCAGGCGGTGCTGGTAGGTGATGCCTGCGGCCTCGAATTTCTCTTTGAATTCGGTGTCAAAAATCTGCTGAAACAGTTCAAGGAAGCGACCGTCATATTGCTTGAGGATCGTATTCTTGGTGCTCAGATACACAGGCCAGCCTTTGACCAAACCGTAGTTAAGCGATGCACGGGCAAAATCGATGATAGATTTATCGAGGTTATACATGGCCATCACCACACCTGAATCGGGCGCGTCAAAAACTTCATGCTCGATCTCGGTGCCGTCTTCGCCGACAAATTTAATTGTCAGCTTACCAGCACCGGGGAATTTGAAATCAGTCGCACGGTACTGGTCGCCAAAGGCGTGACGCCCCACAACAATCGGCTGGGTCCAGCCGGGCACAAGGCGCGGCACGTTTTTGCAGATAATGGGCTCACGGAAAATCACACCACCAAGGATGTTGCGGATCGTGCCATTGGGGGAGCGCCACATCTTCTTGAGGCCGAATTCCTCAACGCGGGCTTCATCAGGGGTGATGGTCGCACATTTTATGCCCACACCGTATTTTTTAATCGCTTCGGCGGAATCGATGGTTATTTGATCATCCGTATCGTCACGCGCCTGAATGCCGAGGTCGTAATATTTCAGATCAATGTCGAGGTAGGGCAGGATCAACTTCTTCTTGATAAAGTCCCAGATGATGCGTGTCATCTCGTCCCCGTCGAGTTCGACAACAGGGTTTGCTACCTTGATCTTGGTCATGTGGTATCCTTAGGCTATTGGCTATTTCCTGAGCGTTTAGCCGAATTATCGCCGCAAAGAAAGGTGGTATACATCCGTATACCGTTTCAATTTTTAGAGGCTTGGCGCACTTTAAAAAAGGTCGCAATTTTTGTCCGCGCAAATGACCATAGCGCGGGGGCACCAATGCTGATCTTGGCACCGACACGTTGTGCTATCATCTCTTCTGTTACGTCATAGTCGATCCAACTGCCGCCGCCAGATTGTAGGTTCTGCATGGGGGGCTGGAAACGGTCCAGCGACTTGGCAAATTGTGCACAAGGGGTTTGAGCAGCTTCGAATTCCTCCCAGATAGGGCGAAGAGTATCCGCTAAGTCATTGGGAAGCAATCCGAATATACGATCAGCCGCAACCTGCTCCTGCGCCTCGACTGATGCGGCGTCAAACTCGCCAAAGATCGGGTTATCGCCTGCGTCAATCTCGACCAGATCATGCAGGATCAGCATTTTGATGACACGGTTGATATCTACATCAGGGCCGGCCTGATCGCTGAGAACCAACGCATAGAGCGTCAAATGCCAGCTATGTTCGGCCGAATTCTCATAGCGGGAGTTATCGCAAAGTTCGGTTGCACGCATGACCGACTTGAGCTTGTCCGCCTCGTTGAGAAAAGCGATCTGTTGCTCAAGCCGCTGCGTCATTCATCGGCCTTTGCCGCCGCGCGGTGTTTTTTCAGCGTAGTGGCCAGAAATGCGCGGCCCTTTTGTTCGGCCATACGCGTTCTTATTGCCGTCAGGAATGCTTCTTCAAGTGTCTGGGAGGAAGCCCCCAAAACATCGCCCACCTGCATAAACAGACGGTCCTCGCCGGTCTCTTTTTGAACAGCGAGGCATTCTTCGGCCAGTTGGTTGGCCATTCTGATGACGGCATCATCAGCCATTAGCGTGTATTCTCTGTCAGGCGACGGCGCACATACTCGGTTGTGCTGTCGATCATCGTGTCCATATGCGGATCTTCAAAGAAGTGGCCCGCCCCCTCGATTTCCTGATGGGTAATGGTGATGCCTTTTTGTTCATGCAGCTTGTTCACAAGGTTCACAGTATCCGCAGGCGGTGCCACACGGTCGCCGGTACCGTTAATCACCAGACCCGATGCAGGGCAGGGTGCGAGGAAGCTGAAGTCATACATGTTTGCCGGCGGAGCGACCGAGATGAATCCCGTGATTTCAGGACGGCGCATCAACAACTGCATGCCGATCCACGCACCAAAGGAGAAGCCAGCAACCCAGCAGTGCTTGGAGTTGTTGTTCATCGACTGCAAATAATCGAGTGCCGAAGCCGCATCGGACAGCTCGCCAATACCCTGATCATATTCGCCTTGGCTACGGCCCACACCGCGGAAGTTGAACCGCAAAACCGTAAAGCCCATTTTGTAGAAGGCATAATGCAGGTTATAGACAACCTTATGGTTCATCGTGCCGCCAAACTGCGGATGCGGGTGCAAGATGATCGCGATCGGCGCATCCCGCTCTTTTTGCGGGTGATAGCGGCCCTCAAGGCGACCTTCGGGTCCAGGAAAAATTACCTCGGGCATGGGGAATACTCTCTTACAGGGTTCGGGGGCCGTACGACATTCTTGACGAATTCAGTCAGAGACCTTAGAACAATTCTAATATGTGCAGGCCACATAAGTGGGCCGCGTCCAAGCGATGTAGGCATTAAGTCCGCGTTCGTCAAACAAAAGCCTGATCAGGCCGGAGAGATTTGAAATGAAGCTGTCAACAAAAGGGCGTTACGCCATGGTTGCACTGGCTGATATCGCCTTACAGCCAGACGATAATCTGGTCTCGCTTGGTGATATTGCAGAGCGTCAGCAAGTCTCGCTACCTTATCTGGAACAGCTGTTCGTAAAGCTGCGCCGCGCCGATCTGGTCACTTCTGTACGCGGTCCGGGCGGCGGATACCGGCTTGCACGCCCTGCCTCCGAGATCCGAGTAGTGGATATTCTGAGTGCCGTCGATGAAACCGTCAGCGCCATGCACAAAGGGGCAGGGGCGTCGGGCGGCACATCGGGCAGCCGTGCGCAATCCATGACAAACCGTCTGTGGCAGGGATTGTCAGCGCATGTCTACGTTTTCTTGCATCAGACGCGCCTGTCCGATGTGGTCGAGAACCAGATGACGCCGTGCCCTGCTGTGCCGCACCTCTTCGCCGTTGTGGACGAGTAGTACCTTGGCTGGCCTCCGCACATACCTTGACTACAACGCAACCTCGCCTCTGCGTGCTGAGGCGCGTGCAGCAATGATCGACGCGATGGATATTGTGGGCAACCCATCCTCGGTCCATGCCGAAGGGCGCGTGGCCAAAATGCTGGTGGAGCGGGCACGGGCGCAAGTAGCAGAACTTGTGGGGTGTAATACGCAGCAGGTTATCTTTACGTCGAGTGCGACCGAGGCTGCTGCACTGGCTGTCGCCCAAAAGGGGCGGCACGGTGGCGTGTTCGCGGCCCTTCCGACCGAGCATGATTGTTTAGCGGTTTGGAGCGAGCAGGAAATCTCGCCACAGACAGATCGTAATGGCCCTGTACTTGCGGTCCCAAAAGATGTGTCGGGGCTGGTCGCCATTTCCGCCGCAAACAGCGAGACGGGTATACTGCGCATAGACGGCAAGGTCGCAGGGAGTGATGAGGGCTACTCCACAGTCTGTGATATCACCCAACTCGCAGGAAAGATGGCCGTGACTTACGAAGAGGTCACGCCCTCCTATGCGATCCTGTCGGCCCACAAGATGGGTGGCCCCAAAGGCATCGGTGCCTTAATCAATTTCACCACTGATGATCCCGAGCCGATGTTGCGCGGTGGCGGTCAGGAAATGAACCGCCGCTCTGGCACTGAAAACATCACTGGCATTGCCGGTTTTGGCGCGGCGGCACAGGCCGCAGGACGTGACGTGGCGGCAGGCAGGTGGGACGAAGTGGCCCAGTTTAGAAGTATTCTAGAAAACGCTATTGCGTCTGCCTCAGATCAGACTATTTTTGTCGGGAATGAAGTTGACCGACTGCCGAACACGTCTTGCATCCTCACCCCCGGTTGGAAGGGCGAGACGCAAGTCATGCAAATGGATTTGGCGGGATTTGCGGTTTCCGCTGGGTCCGCGTGTTCCAGCGGGAAGGTCAAAGCCAGCAAGGTCTTGTTGGCAATGGGATATAACGAGGCCGAGGCTTCCAGCGCGATCCGAGTGTCGTTGGGCCTAGAGACAACAAAAGATGATGTGCTGCGGTTTGCGGATGCATGGGCGGCAAAATTCGAGAAACACCAGAGGCGGGCGGCGTGAGCCTTGCGGACAAGGAAGATGAACATGGATAATATCGTGGACAGTGGCGTAAAAGACGGTGTGGATCAGGATACAGTAGATGCCGTGCGCGAAGTTGGCGGAGCCTACAAACATGGTTGGTCAACTGACATCGAGATGGATTATGCCCCGCTGGGTTTGAACGATGACATCGTAAAGCTGATTTCGTCCAAGAACGAAGAGCCTGAGTGGATGCTGGAATGGCGTCTGGGGGCCTACGCACGCTGGCAGCAGATGCGTGAGCCTGATTGGGCCATGGTCGATTATCCGACGATCGATTTCCAGAACCAGTATTATTATGCCCGTCCAACGTCGATGGCCGTCAAACCAAAATCACTGGACGACGTCGATCCCAAGCTGCTGGAGACCTACAAGAAGCTCGGAATCCCTCTCAAAGAACAGGCGATCCTTGCTGGTGTTGAAGGGGCGGAGGAAATGTCCGATGCGCCGCGCAAAGTGGCTGTGGATGCGGTGTTTGATTCCGTCTCCGTCGGCACGACATTTCAGGATGAACTGCTCAAAGCGGGCGTTATCTTCTGCTCCATCTCGGAGGCTATTAAGAACCACCCTGATCTTGTGAAGAAATACCTCGGCTCCGTCGTGCCTGTGCAGGATAATTTCTATGCAACGCTCAACTCTGCGGTCTTCTCCGACGGCTCTTTTGTCTATGTGCCACCTGGTGTGCGCTGCCCGATGGAACTGTCCACGTACTTCCGCATCAACGCGGAAAATACGGGCCAGTTCGAGCGGACGCTGATCATTGCCGACAAAGGCTCCTATGTGTCCTACCTTGAGGGCTGTACCGCGCCGCAACGTGACGAGAGCCAGCTGCACGCAGCCGTGGTCGAGATCATCATCGAGGAAGATGCGGAGGTGAAGTACTCCACCGTGCAAAACTGGTATCCCGGTGACGAGAACGGCAAGGGCGGTATCTATAACTTCGTGACCAAGCGTGCCGATTGCCGTGGTGACCGTGCCAAAGTGATGTGGACACAGGTAGAGACGGGTTCTGCCGTAACATGGAAGTACCCGTCCTGCATCCTGCGCGGCGACGACAGCCAAGGCGAGTTTTACTCCATCGCCATCGCCAACAACATGCAGCAGGCCGATACGGGCACCAAGATGGTGCACTTGGGCAAGCGCACCAAGTCGCGCATCGTGTCCAAGGGTATCTCGGCAGGCAAGGCCCAGAACACCTACCGCGGCCTCGTCTCCATGCACCCCAAAGCAAAAGAAAGCCGCAACTATACCCAGTGCGACAGCCTGCTGATTGGTGACAAATGTGGTGCCCACACGGTGCCGTATATCGAGGTCAAGAACAACTCCAGCCGCGTTGAGCATGAGGCTACCACCTCCAAGGTCGACGATGACCAGCTTTTCTATTGCCGCTCCCGCGGGATGGATGAGGAAGAAGCGGTTGCCTTGGTGGTCAACGGGTTCTGTAAAGACGTGCTTCAGGCGCTGCCGATGGAGTTTGCCATGGAGGCGCAGGCATTGGTTGCGATTTCGCTCGAAGGCTCTGTTGGCTAATGCAAAAACTCCTCAAAGAAACAGGCGTCGCAATCGTTGTTTACTTTGCCGTAAGCTTTAGCTTGGGCTGGGGGATGGAAATTGGGGATGGCTGGTTTGAGGCCGCCATGTCTGCCTTGGTCTTTGGTGTTTTCTACTTTGTTATCGGGCTGGTGATCCGCTGGATCAAAGGGCGAAAGTCATGAGATTGGCTGGCTTTGGGAAAACGCTGGGAGCTTTAGGGCTTTGTGTCACGATTGTCACGAGCCCCTACAGTGCTTCGCTTGCAGGGGGAGATGTATCTCATGCGGATCCAACGGTAGTGCCGTTTCTAAAGCCTGAAATCACCCGTTTGATGATTGAACGCCAATCTTTCTGCCCGCTCTATTTCAACTGCTACTGAACCGGACATCATTATGATCATCACGACCACAAACACCATCGAAGGGCGCTCCATCACAGCCTATCACGGCATTGTCGTGGGGGAGGCGATCATGGGCGCAAACGTGGTGCGAGACCTCTTTGCGCGGGTCACGGACATCGTGGGCGGGCGCTCGGGTCAGTATGAGAATAAGCTGCGTGATGCGCGGGAGGCTGCCATGGCCGAGCTTGAGGCGGAGGCGCGCGGCAAGGGGGCTGATGCAATTGTTGGCGTTGATATTGACTATGAAATCATCGGCGACAGCATGATGATGGTCTCCGTCTCTGGCACGGCGGTATCGCTGGGGTGAGCAACGCAAACGACATAACGCCCCTTAAGCTACATTGGTGGAAGGCAGAGCCAAATTTTGGCGACGCGATCAATCCGTTGATTGTGGGGCATTTGGCCGGCCGTGTAGTTGAGCACGCAGGTCCGCGTAAGGCCGAACTTTTCGCTATTGGTTCGATGATCCAAGTGGTAAAGCGCACCCATAAAGAACCACGTGAAAATGGTGAAAAGCTGTGTGTATGGGGGACGGGATTGCTCAACCCAATTTTCGGCCATGACTTTCTGAGCAACGTGGAACTGGCGCTGGTGCGCGGACCGATTACCGCCGCTTTGCTAAAGCGCGAAATGAAGCGTTTTGGCGATCCGGGCCTACTCATCAACAATGTATTGCCTTTTGACGGTACTCGTCAGGACCGCATTGGGATTGTACCGCATCTATCCTTGTTGGCCGATCCTGAGTTGCTGGCCTTTGCCGCTTCCGATCCAGCTTATCTTCTGATTGATCCACGCGGTGAACCGGCTCAGGTCTGTTTGCAAATCGCTTCTTGTGCGCATGTCTTTGCCTCCTCCTTGCACGGTCTGATCGTGGCCGATGCTTACGGGGTGCCAAATACATGGATCAAGCCAGTCGGACAGAGCTGGCTTAAATACCTCGACTATGCCGCCTCCATCGGGCGGCGCGATATGATGGTCCCGCTCGACTATGCGCAGGCCAATACTGCCAAAAGCACTCCCATCGACTACTCCGATGGCATAAACGCCGCACGCGAAGCTCTTAGCGAGAGCTTTCCCGCGCGATTGAAATCAGCGGCCTGACGGCCAGACAAAACACAGCGCAAACGCGCCAGACAGAATATAAAGGAGCATTCAGATGCTGAGCATAAAAAACCTTCAGGTCAAACTGGAAGACGAAGACAAGCAGATTCTCAAAGGCGTCGACCTTGAAGTGGAAGCAGGTAAAGTACACGCGATCATGGGGCCAAACGGCTCTGGAAAGTCTACATTGTCTTATGTGTTGTCTGGCAAGGGCGGCTACGAAGTCACCGGCGGCTCTGCGGAGCTTGAGGGCGTTGACCTACTTGATATGGAACCAGAAGAGCGTGCAGCAGCAGGCCTTTTCCTTGCATTCCAATACCCTGTTGAAATCCCCGGCGTGGGCAACATGACCTTCCTGCGTACCGCTGTGAACGCACAGCGCAAGGCGCGGGGCGAAGAAGAAATGTCCGCCGCTGAGTTCCTGAAAGTGGTTCGTGCAAAGGCAAAAGATCTCAAGATCGACGCCGATATGCTGAAGCGTCCCGTAAACATGGGATTTTCTGGTGGCGAGAAAAAGCGTAACGAAATCTTGCAGATGGCCATGCTTGAGCCAAAGATGTGCATCCTAGACGAGACGGATTCAGGTCTCGATGTTGATGCGATGAAATTGGTGGCCGAAGGCGTTAATGCCCTACGCTCTGAGGGTCGCGGTTTCCTTGTGATCACCCACTACCAGCGGCTGCTCGACCACATCAAACCAGACGTTGTGCACATCATGGCCAATGGCCGCATCGTGAAATCGGGTGGGCCGGAGTTAGCTCTTGAGGTCGAGAACAACGGCTATGCAGATATCCTCGCCGAGGTGGTGTAATGGCTGACCTAGCTGTACAAACCGACCTGACCGAAGCACGGATCGCGTCGCTGACGATGCCGGAGGGGACATGGGTCGCTCCGCTGCGTGCCGATGCACTGGCCCGGCTTCGTGCTATGGGTCTGCCACAACGCCGTGACGAGTATTGGAAATACACCCGTCCAGATACGCTGACGCAAGTGGAAGCGCCAAAGGCGGCGGTCCTTAAAACAGATGAAGCGCCTGTGTTTGATGGTGTTGAGCGTTTGCGCATCGTTTTTGTGGACGGGGTCTTTGACGCTGAAGCCTCGGATGATCTAAGCCTTGAAGGGGTTACGGTCGAACGCCTTGCGATGGCGGACAGCGATCTGCACTGGGCCAAAAACCTGTACGGTGTTCTGGAGACACGGGGCCAGACACCCGTTGCACGTCCTTTGGCCGCATTGAATACAGCTTATGCTACGGACGGTGTCCTGATCCATGTGACGGGCAAGCCAAGCAAGCCGATAAATTTGACTTATCACCATAAATCAGATAGTTCCGATGCGATCCTCCACCACTGCATTAAGCTAGATGAAGGTGCTGAGGTCACAATTCTAGAGAATGGTCCCGCCGCAGCGCGCTTTAATAAAGTGATGGAAGTGGAAGTGGCCGATCGCGCCTCGTTCCATCATATCCGCGCACAGGGTCGCGATCACGAGCGTCGTGCCGCTACGCATATCTTTACCCGTCTGGGTACAGAGTCCGCTTTTCGCTCTTTCACCATGACGGTGAACGGCGTGTTGACGCGCAATGAATGCGTGATTGAGCTGACGGGCGATGATGCCATTGCCAATGTTGCAGGCGCTTGCGTCGGTGATGGTGACTTCCTGCATGATGATACGGTGTTCATCACCCATGACGCCGTAAATTGCGAAAGCCGTCAGGTCTTTAAAAAGGTCCTGCGCAACGGTGCGACTGGTGTGTTTCAAGGTAAAATTCTTGTAAAAGCGGGCGCACAGAAGACAGACGGCTACCAGATCAGCCAATCACTGCTCCTTGATGGCGACAGCCAGTTTCTGGCAAAACCCGAGCTTGAGATCTACGCCGATGATGTAGCCTGTAGCCACGGCTCAACCTCGGGCGCGATTGACGAGGATGCGATGTTTTATCTGCGTTCGCGCGGCGTCCCCGAAGGCGAGGCGACCAATCTTCTCACCCTTGCATTTTTGGCCGAAGCGGTTGATGAAATCCATCACGAAGAGCTTCGCGAAGATATGACAGCGCGGCTTGCTGCGTGGCTCACGCGGCACAGCACCTAAAATGGCGCTCACACAGGATATCTTGGCCACTTACAAAGGGCCAGGGCGTGTTGTCTCATGCTTTTTGGCGCAGGGCCGTAACGAGGTGCGTGCACTCTTGTTCGTGCTGATTGCAGGGGTGCTGATGTTTATCGCAGTCACACCGTACCAAGCACGCGAAGCGCAGATTGATCCTGATATTCCGTTTGAGGCGCGTCTGTATTGGAGTGCGTTCTTTTACATTCTGATCCTGCCGATCCTGATCTATCTCTTTGCTCTGGTCGTGTGGGGTCTTGCCCGTATCGCGCGGCGCAAGATTACAGGATATGAAATTCGCTTTACCCTGATCTGGGCGCTGCTGGCTTTGACGCCGGTCACCCTCTTGATGGGATTAACGGCGGGTTTCATAGGGCCTGGAATACAACTACAGGCGGTTGGCGTGATCTGGGTGGCCGTGTTCGGCTGGTTCTGGGTTTCGGGGCTTCTGAGCGCGGATGGTGCAAGCGAATGATGAATACTGACGCTCTGAAAGGGCTGGCGCTGGAGACAATCCAAAGCCCACGCACCGCAGCACAAAAAATTATATCCCTGAACCTCAGCCGTGATGTGCTGTGGTCCGGTCTGGTCCTCGTGGCCTGTGTTAATAGCATCATCTACAGCTTCTCGCTGTTTTTGGGCGATACCTCGGCCCTGCCTGCGCTGTTCCGAAATCCTGTTCTATTTTTTACGCTTGTCGCGGGTGTGCTGGTGCTGACCGTGCACGGGTTTTACTGGACTGGTCGCGCATTGGGCGGGCAGGGCGATCTGGGCGACCTGCTAGCCTTGATCGTTTGGCTTCAGGGGCTGCGGGCGATCGCACAGGCAGTAATGTTTTTCCTGATGCTTATCTCGCCTGTAATAGGGCAGCTGTTCTCCCTCGGGATCGGCATATTGGGGCTTTGGATTACAGTGAATTTCATCACGGAGGCACTGCGCCTTCCGGGATTGATGTACGGGGTCGGCGTTATCGTGCTTGCCGCTGTAGGCATCGTTTTTGGATTGGCGATTTTGATCGGCATGATCGGCCTTGGGGCCATGGGAGTACCCGCAAATGTATGACGTAAAGAAAATCCGCCGTGATTTCCCGATCCTGAGCCGTGAAGTGAACGGCAAGCCGCTTGTCTATCTCGACAATGGTGCCTCGGCGCAAAAGCCGCAGGTTGTGATCGATGCGATCACTACAGCCTACAGCCATGAATATGCCAACGTGCACCGCGGCCTGCATTATCTGTCCAACCTCGCCACAGATAAATATGAGGCTGTGCGCGGCAAAGTTGCACGCTTTATCAATGCGGCCTCAGAGGATGAGATCATCTTTAACTCGGGCACAACTGAGGCAATCAACATGGTCGCCTACAGCTGGGCCATGCCACGCATGGAGGCGGGCGACGAGATCATCCTGAGCGTTATGGAGCACCATGCCAACATCGTGCCTTGGCATTTCCTGCGTGAGCGTCAGGGCGTGGTCATCAAATGGGTTGACGTAGATGCCAAAGGCGCGCTTGATCCCCAAGCGGTGATTGACGCGATCACACCGCGTACCAAACTGATTGCAATTACCCATATGTCCAATGTGTTAGGCACTGTTGTTGATGTCAAAACCATTACGACAGCGGCCCATGCAAAAGATATTGCCGTGCTGGTTGATGGCTCCCAGTCTGCTGTGCACATGCCAGTAGATGTGCAGGACATCGGTTGTGATTTCTACTGTTTGACGGGGCATAAGCTTTATGGTCCGTCAGGGTCAGGTGCTGTCTATGTCAAATCGTCCCGCATGGACGAGATGCGCCCCTTCATTGGCGGCGGTGATATGATCCGCGAAGTGAGCAAAGAGGGTGTGGTATATAACGATGCGCCCATGAAGTTCGAAGCAGGGACGCCGGGCATTGTACAGACCATCGGCCTTGGCGTGGCACTCGACTACATGACCGAGGTGGGGCTGGATAACATCGCCGCACATGAGGCGCTGTTGCGTGACTATGCCGTTGAAAAACTGGCAGGGCTAAACTGGATTCAGGTACAAGGAACGACGGCCAACAAGGCGGCGATTTTCTCCTTCACAATGGATGGCGCTGCCCATGCCCACGATATCTCGACCATTCTCGACAAAAAGGGGGTGGCGGTGCGCGCAGGGCAGCATTGTTGCGGGCCATTGATGAACCATCTTGACCTCAACGCCACCTGCCGCGCTTCTTTTGGCATGTATAACACGACGGATGAAGTTGACGTCCTGATTGACGCGCTCGAACTTGCCCATGATCTTTTCGCCTGATCGCCTCTGCTTTTGAATTGCAGGGGCAGGGCGCAGGCACTATACCGCCCCTGTGCGGTCCCATAGCTCAGCTGGATAGAGTGCTCGCCTCCGAAGCGAGAGGTCGCTGGTTCGAATCCAGCTGGGACCACCATAATTCCCTAAGTCACCGCTTTACAGCGTATATCCATAGACGTTGTTCAGGTAAGCCTCATCCGCGATCCTGAAATGCGTCTCGCCAATATGCTTGAATCCTTGGGCAAGATAGAACTGGATGGCAGGGGTATTCTCGGCATTCGTCGCGAGCCAGACAGAGGGCGCATCATTGCTCTTGGCATAGGAAAATGCCTTCTTCAATAAATGTGTGCCGTATCCTTTTCCGTGGTGACGGGGCTGGACATAAAGCGTGGCAATCTCCCAGTCAGAGCATTCTGCCACAGGACCGCAGGCGTCAGACGTAAGGCGCAGCACGCCCACAATTCCGTCCTCTGCCACTGCAACCCACATGTGCTGCCACGGGTCATGGATCAGCGCGTTGGTCTTTGCCGAGGTGAACTCACCCAGAACATAATCCGCAAAGAATGCGCCAATCCCGCGTTTGAGATAGGTACCTGTCCACACCTCAACGGAAAGCACAGCGATGCTTGGTGCATCGGTAATTTGGGCGGATCTTATCATCATAATGCTAGAATGACGGCTTTAGCAGGTAAGATAAACGAAAAAGGGCAGCACATAATGCTGCCCTTAAACCTTAATCGTAAAGTGAATTCACCCGCGGCGGCGGCCACCAACGCGGCCTGCGCGACCACGGTTTTCCTGACCCGCTTTTGGCGCGGTTTTGTTGAACTTGATCCAGTCACCGCCATGGGGGTCACGGTCAAAGAGGAAATTGGCGGCGCGGATGGCTTCCATCTCTTTGCCGGGGCGCGGGAGGGTGGAGCCCATGCCAAAAAGATTCACAAATACCTCGTCGTCCATCCCTTCGGGCAGAACCAATCCAAGGGCGGCAAGCTCGGCTTTTTTCTCCGCAATCTTGGCTGCGTTGATGGGCAGGGCGACCGGGTTCATAATGGCCGACGTCATACCAGCACCCATCGCCATCGGCAGGAAGGCATTGTTGATCCCGTGACGGTTGGGCAGGCCAAAGCTGATATTGGAGGCACCGCAGGTCGTGTTCACGCCCAGCTCTTCGCGCAAACGGCGGACCAGAGTGAACACCTGATGACCCGCAGTCGCCATGGCACCAATCGGCATCACCAGCGGATCGACCACGATATCATGGGCAGGGATGCCAAAGTCTGCTGCACGCTCGACGATCTTCTTTGCCACGGCGAAACGTACGTCAGGGTCTTCGGAAATACCGGTGTCGTCGTTGGAAATCGCCACAACAGGCACATTGTATTTCTTGACCAGTGGCAGGACCAGTTCAAGACGATCTTCCTCCCCCGTAACCGAGTTTAGCAGCGGGCGGCCTTCACAAGCTGCCAGACCGTTCTCAAGCGCACCAGGCACCGAACTGTCGATACAGATCGGGCAATCAGTCACGGCCTGCACGCGCTTGATCATTTCTGGCATCAACATCGGCTCGACAAAGTTATTGTCAGCATAACGCGGGTCCTCGGCCATTTTGTTGGAGAACACCGCGCCAGAGTTCACATCAAGGATGTTGGCACCTGCCGCGACCTGTGCGACAGCGTCAGCTTCAACACGCGAGAAGTCACCGCGCTCCAGTTCTTCGGCCAAAATCTTGCGGCCTGTAGGGTTGATCCGCTCCCCGATGACGCAAAAGGGCTGGTCAAAGCCGATGATGGCAGTCTTGGTTTTGGATTCGACGATTGTTCTGGTCATGTAAGACAGTCCTTGGGAAATCTTTGGCCTTCAGGAGGCGTTGGCAGGGACAGCAGCAGCGCCGCCATGTGTGTGCGCCCATGTGGCGTTTGTCTTGATCCCGCCTAGTGGGAAGAAGTGCACGTGGGAAATGTTGAAGTCAGGATTGGCCGCTTTGTGCGCTGAAAGCTCGGTCAATACCTCTGTCGGCTCATAGGGCAACAGCAGCTTGGTCACATCCATCGCACGCTTTTGGAGCACTTTGAGGGAAGGACCAACACCGCAGGCGATAGCGAATTTGATGAGGGTTTGCAGCTTGGCCGGACCGGCGATGCCGATATGGATAGGTAGCGTGATACCAGCCTTAGCCAGACTGTCGGCCCACGCGATGATCGGCTTTGCCTCAAAGGCGAACTGCGTGGCGATGGCCATTTTCGCATCTGTGCGGGTCTGGAAGTCGTTTTTCCACTGCAGAGCCGCGTCGACATTGGCCGTACCTTTTGCATCAATATCGCGGTTGCCCTCGGGATGCCCAGCGACGTGCAAATGTTTGAACCCTGCCTCGTCGAATAGCCCGGTCTCCAACAACTGCATGCTATCGCTATACTCACCGTGGGGCGTAGCAACACCCCCTGCGAGTAGCAGCGCTTGATCGACATTCGCCTCACCCCGATAACGGGCAATCCAGTCGGCCAATGTCGCACGGTCCTTGATAATACGCGCAGGAAAATGCGGCATAACCTTGTAGCCATCGTTGTTCAAACGCACGGCTGTGGCAACCATGTCCTCGATGGGTGTGCCCTCAATGTGGGCGATATAGACACGCGTAGCTTCGGGCAGCAGTTCACGGAAATCCTCAACCTTTTCGGCGGTGCGCGGCATGACCTCGATAGAGAAGTCCTGCAAGAAACTCTCGATCTGCGGGTTCACTTCATCTGGAACAGTTTCTTTTTTGCGGAAGTTAAGCAGTGCCATGCGCAGGCTCCTTACAGTGTCAAAGCAGTGGGATCAGGCCCAACCATCGTTTGCAATCAGCGCTTTTATGCGCTCACGGTCATATTCAGCATCCAGACGCGCAGCTTCGGCATCAGCCACAGCAGCATCTTCACCTTCAATTTCAATAGCATCGGCTTTGCGCCATTCGGCAAGGTAGGCGTCGGTATCTTCTGCACCAACTTTCATGGCGGCGCGGTCGATTGCCTGCTCGAACCGCTCTGGCAATATGCGCTTTTCACCGCGGCGACCTTTGCCAACGATGACTTGTGCAGGGATATCCCGCCAATAGACGATCACAACTTTTGCCATACGCGATTCCTCCCGAACCGATGTTACCCGCTCTCTCTAGCGGAGGATGGGCGACGCGCGACTGTCGTTTTCGACAATCGCGGTTCCATCCGCGACTTAACGCTACACCTTTGCCAGAAGTGGCGCGAGACGTGGAAGTCGTCATATTTCGCATCATCATCTTGAGCTTGTCTAAAAATACCTGTGCATAGGGGTGAACGGTGCTTGCGCAGATGGAGTGGGGGTCGTATTCTAATCCCAACTCGTAATGAAAGGCGCATGTCATGGCGCCAAAGCGCTCCAAAGGTGCGGGTGCGCTCGAACGTAAATCACAGACGGCTCTGAGCCCCGCGCCAGTTTCGTCCAGATCGAACGACCTCTATGCGGCCCTAGATCTGGGCACAAATAGCTGTCGCATGTTAATCGCCCAGCCGAAAGGTGCGGGGTTTCATGTGGTGGATAGTTTCTCGAAGTCCGTCCAATTGGGGGCAGGGCTTGAGAAAACCGGGCGGTTGTCGCGCGGGTCGATGGCGCGTACCATTCAGGCATTGCGAATTTGCCAGCAAAAACTCCGCCGGAACAAAGTCCGCAAGATGCGCCTCGTGGCGACAGAAGCCTGTCGCCGCGCCTCTAATGGTGATGAGTTTATGCGCCGCATCACCCGTGAGACGGGGCTGCGCCTCGAGATCATCGCACCCGAGCAGGAGGCCCAGCTTGCAGTCATCTCCTGTGCGCCACTGGTGAGCCGCAAAACGGAAAACCTGCTGGTTGTGGACATTGGCGGCGGCTCGACCGAGCTGGTGTGGATCGATATCTCTGGTGTGCCGAAGAAAGACCGTGCGCAATCAATCATGCGGTTGCACAACGGGTTTGTACAGGCTGTGACGGATATTCCAGCGGCTAAAGTGGTGGACTGGATTTCAGTGCCCCTAGGCGTGGCAACCCTGCGCGATCAGTTCTCGGATGTGGAGGATGATGCGGCACGCTTTGCGCTAATGAGCTGGTTCTTTGAAGAAAACCTTGCCGATTTCACGCCATATCAGTCCGCGCAACCGCAAGAGCGGTTCCAGATTGTTGGCACGTCCGGCACAGTCACAACCGTCGCGGCGAGCCATCTGGGCCTGCGCCGCTATGACCGCACCAAAGTGGACGGCATCAGCATGAGCACGGAGCAGATTGACAAAGTCATTCACCGGTATCTGGCCATGGGGCCAGAGGGCAGGCGGGTTGACCCTTGTATCGGCAATGACCGCTCAGCGCTGATCATGTCGGGAGCGGCTATTTTGCAGGCACTTATGCGTGCATGGCCCACGGACCGCCTGAGTGTTGCGGATCGCGGTCTGCGCGAAGGTCTGTTATACGCACAAATGAGCGCGGACGGCGTGCTCGAAGAAGGAACATTCTGATGGGCAAGACGCCGACAGGCAAGAACACGACCAAGAACACTTCGGGGCGCGGTCAACGCGACCTCAAGGTCAAGGTAAAGTCGGCACGCGGGCGCAAGCTTAGCTCGACCCGATGGTTGCAGCGCCAATTGAACGACCCTTATGTAAAGCGCGCACAGGCCGAAGGCTATCGCGGACGCGCGGCGTTCAAGATTATGGAGATTGACGACAAATACCGCTTTCTCGTGCCAGGTGCGCGGATCGTGGACCTTGGTGCTGCCCCAGGCGGCTGGTGTCAGGTGGCGGTCAAACGCTCGAACATTTTGGGCGAAAAGAGCGGCAAGGCAAAAGGTACAATCCTCGCCATCGATCTGCAGGAAATGGAGCCGATTGCAGGCTGTGACATCCATCAGCTTGATTTCATGGAAGATGACGCCGACCTCAAAGTTAAGGAATGGCTGGGCGGTATGGCAGATGTGGTCATGTCGGATATGGCTGCTTCATCTTCAGGGCATAAACAGACAGACCACAACCGCATTATTGCCTTGTGCGAAGCGGCAGCATATTTCGCTTTTGACGTATTGGAGGAAGGTGGCACATTCATCGCCAAGACACTCGCAGGCGGGGCCGAAGGCGATTTACAAAAGCTGCTCAAGCAACGCTTTACGAAGGTTGCAAACTTCAAACCGCCCTCAAGCCGTCAGGATAGCTCCGAAAAATTCGTAGTGGCGCTTGGATTCAAGGGTCCGTTGGAAGAGGAGTAGTCACACATCTGGTGCAGACGCAATTCGCGCAAAATATCCTTAAGTAATTGCACTTAATTAATTTTTTAAGGGATGCTGCGCAAAATACCACTCAACGCTCGATATTAGGCTAAATTGACTATTCTTGCCGTTTAGCTTTTTAACGGCGTCAGGCTCTATGACCTGGTCCATAGGTCTATAGACGTTCTTCCTGAAGAAGAGCTGATGCACATGGCAGCCCTGTACCGGATCGAATAAAATCGAGCCAGAGCGGCGAGCAATTCGTCAGCACAAATCCCAAACTAAAGATCACCATCTTCAAGGACTGACTGGAGCAGGCCCTGTGCCGTTATGCACCAAACCTCCAGTAGGCGAAGTCCTCAAACAGATCGCTAAATAGTGGCATGAACTGATCTTGCCCCAGGGTGATGGCGGAATCGAATTGGACAGGAACCAAACGCGGGCGTGGATCTTCAAAGGCTCAAGCAACGCTCGCGATAGAGCTTCGGATTTGGTTTGAAAAACACGAATAATGCGCGCTGCATTACCCTACGTCACCCGATGCTGATTGACGTAAATCAATAATGGCCAATGTACCAAAATGTTAAAATGAGGGGCCGGGAGCACTGGGTTTTCCGGAAGATTGAATTCGCATGAATTTATGGGGGAACTCAAATGACCTTTACTGCCACGCCGCTTGGATCTGAATTTCAAATCAATACAAACATTCAGAACGGCCAGTCCAGCCCCAAGATCAGCTCCCTCCAGAACGGTGGCTACGTAGTGGTATGGGAGTCGTACATCGGAACTTTGGTGCCCGGAAGTTCGTACAAGCGAAATGTTTACGACGTTAAGGCGCAGATTCTAGATGCCAATGGCAATAAGGTGGGCGCGGAATTTACCGTCAATACGATCCCCGAATACACGAGCGACCGTCCTGCAGTCGATACGTTGGCAGACGGCAGTTTTGTGATCGCCTATCAGACTGACGAGGGCGAAATTTATATGCGCCGCTATATGGCCGACGGTACCGCGATGGGTGGCGAGGAGCTGGTCAACACCACTGTATCAGGACGTCGTACCAACCCCGAGATCACTGCGCTGGATGACGGTGGCTTTGTTGTGAGCTGGGATCAGATCGACGGCACCTACAGCCCGATCGACATCAAGGCCCAGCGGTTTGACGCCACCTCGACAATGGTGGGCAGCGAATTCGCAGTGAATACCTATGCCGCTGACAATCAAATAAATTCATCCCTGACCGCACTGAACAGCGGCGGGTTTGTTACAGTCTGGTCCTCTGACGGTCAGGATGGCAGTGAGGAAGGCATTTATGGTCGCGTTTACAACGCGGCAGGCGTCGCAGGGTCTGAATTCCGGGTCAACAACTACACTACTGACGAACAGAGACTGCCCCAAGTCTCCAGCCTTGCGAGTGGCGGCTTTGTCGTCGTCTGGCAGTCTTGGGATCAGGAATCAGACACCTACTACGGCGTGCGCGGTCAGCGGTATGCCGCGGATGGCTCCACTTTGGGTGCCGAATTTCCGGTTAACACATATACCGCCAATTATCAGCATCTTGCATCCGTTGCAGGCACGCCTGACGGTGGATTTATCGTAGCCTGGACAGACAATGACGAATATTGGAGCGGTCAGGACGGCGCGAACATGGAGGCGGGCGTCTACATGCAGCGCTTTGATGCGGATGGAGTGAAAGTGGGGGATGAGACCCGCGTGCCCACGACTCTGGAAGGGGGCCAAGCCTATCCCGACATCGAGGTGAGCGATGATGGAGCAGTCCTCATTGTCTGGATGTCGCCCGACGGCAGCGCCGACGGCATCTTCGGACAGCGATTTGCATCGCAGTGGGTCGGCACGGATGCTGCCAATACGTTTCAGGGGCAGGATGCGGATGACTGGATGGAAGGTCTCGGCGGCGCTGACACAATGTCAGGTGGCGATGGGACCGACACGCTAAGCTACGATTCCAGTTCGGCAGCGGTAAACGTATCACTGCTGACCGGTTACGCCGGTGGGGCGGCGGGCAACGACGCGTCGGGCGATGTGATCTCGGGGTTCGAGGCGTTGGAGGGGTCGGCCCATAACGACATCCTGTCGGGCGATCATGGGGCAAACACGCTGTCGGGCGGAGATGGCAACGACCTGCTGCGCGGACGTGGCGGCGCGGATGCGCTTGAGGGCGGCGATGGCGGCGACACAGCGACTTACGACGACAGCGCAGGCTGGGTGAACGTCTCGTTGGCAACTGGCTTCACAGGGGGCGGCGTTGGCAGCCATGCGATCGGCGATACCTTTTCCAGCATCGAAAACCTGACAGGATCACGTTTTGACGACCGGATGACCGGCGACGATGGCAACAATTTGCTGGAAGGCGGAGCTGGTGCGGATACCCTTGTTGGCGGGAGCGGGTTCGACATTGTAAGCTATGCGAGTTCACCGTCCTTTGTGATGATGTCGACGAATGGTTACGACCAAGGTTACATTGGCGGCGTGGGAAACCACGCGATTGGCGATGTATTGTTTGGCGTGGAGGGCCTGAGAGGCTCTCGCTACAACGACATCCTGAGAGGAATTACATTTACCAAACTACTGGACGGTGGCGACGGCGACGACTCCCTGCTAAAGGGTTTCGGTGGCTCGATGGCGATGGTGGGTGGCAATGGCAATGACACAGTCAGCTACGCGGGTACAAATGCTAATGTGAACGTGTCCTTGATGACCGGCTATGCGGGGGGCGGCGCGGCTGGCGATACGTTTGACAGCATAGAGAACCTGACCGGTAGCAACTACAGCGATATCCTGTCGGGCGATCACGGGGCAAACCGGATATCTGGAGCTGGCGGCAACGACCTGCTGCGCGGGCGCGGTGGCGCGGATGTTCTGGAAGGTGGCAGTGGCATTGACACGGCGACCTATGACGATAGCGCAGGCTGGGTGAACGTTTCCCTTCTGACGGGCTACACGGGCGGCGGACCGGGCAACCATGCGACGGGCGATACACTGTCCTTAATCGAGAACCTGACAGGGTCAGGCTTTGACGACCTGCTAAGCGGCGATCACGGCGTCAACGTCCTGCATGGTGGGGATGGAAATGACATCCTGCGCGGACGCGGTGGAGCGGATGTTCTGGAGGGGGGCGATGGTATCGACACCGCCACCTTTGACGACAGCGCAGGCTGGGTGAATGTCTCGTTGGAGACCGGCTTCACAGGGGGCGGCGCAGGCAGCCATGCGATCGGCGATACGTTTTCCGGCATCGAAAACCTAACCGGCTCGCGCTTTGGTGATAGGCTGAATGGCGACAATGGCAACAACGTGCTCGAGGGATTGCTGGGCGCTGACACGCTGGACGGCAACGGCGGCTCCGACACCGCGAGCTACGTGAATTCTGCGGGCTGGGTGAACGTGTCGTTGCTGACCGGTTACGCGGGGGGCGGCACGGGCAGCCATGCTGCGGGCGATACGTTTTCCGAAATCGAGAACCTAACTGGCTCGCGCTTTGGTGACCGGCTGAATGGCAGCGTAGGCAATAACGTGATGGAAGGTGGTGCGGGCAATGACCTGCTGCGCGGCAATGGCGGTGCGGACGTTTTCGTCTTCGCTCAGGGTTTCGGGAACGACACTATCGCCGATTTCACCGATGGCGCCGACATGCTAGATTTCTCGGGTCACGCCGGGGTGAGCGGCATTACAGACCTGAGCATCTTTGCAGCAGGCGGAGATGCGGTTATTGAAGATGGCGCGGGCAACTCAATCATACTTAACGACGCGGTCGGCCTGATAGACATAGACGACTTCCTGTTCTGACCCAGAAGGAATGTACCCGAAGTTTCTTAGCAGGCGCCCAAGAAGTGCCTGCACGCTTACGCATTAGAGGTCTGTTGCCTTGATAAGCGCGCCTGCAATTTCTAAACCAAATTGGTTTCTGGAGGCCGATCATGCAGTTGAATCTGTTTTGTGAAAAGCCTCTTCGAACTGGCCGTTGATCCAATATAAGACAGTATTCAAACCCGAAGATGTCAAGATCAATTCAGCAGACCCACCTAATCCGCGACAAGAGGCGCAGGTGGAGTTGAAGCATCAGCCGTTTGCAGCAGCGCCGAGTAGCAAAGCGCACTGTTTAGGAGCACCGCTAAGGCGAACACGCCAATCGAAAGTAACCTATACAGCAGATTTATGAGTTTTACTCTTGTGGCTCGCCAGCCAATGATGTCGCCAGATTTGCTGCTTCGAAAGCACTTTTTAAGCACTTCCCAATTCGAGGTTGCCGCGCGAGGCGCATCCCGAGAAATTGTTAACTAAGCGCTTACTTGGGACTTAATTTCCACTTTCATATCCGCGTTTTGCGATAGCGATTATAGCGCC
This sequence comes from uncultured Sulfitobacter sp., assembly GCF_947499945.1. Taxonomy (GTDB): domain Bacteria; phylum Pseudomonadota; class Alphaproteobacteria; order Rhodobacterales; family Rhodobacteraceae; genus Sulfitobacter. The sequence continues at coordinate 215,482 of NZ_CANMQD010000004.1, forward strand.
ATCAAAACCGATCCCATCTTGAAAAACCGGATTGTCCCGTTGCAGCGCAACTTACCTGAAGGTATTTATCCTTATGGTAAAACGTCAGAAATCTGGCACTTAGCAAGGCAATCGTTCCGCGACTAATATCATCGTCTACGCCGTTTGAGCTGATTGCTGGTTTCCTCAATGCCTGCGTAATGTTGAGGACTTAACGGCCGCAGGCAATAGGGTGCACATCCGCGTCCAGTCTCGGCACAGCAGGCAAACTGCGGACAGGATTTTCCGCGCACTATTTCGGGCATTTCGCAAACCTTGCGTGATCGTCACTGGCTAACTTCGCAGGTACGGAACCGATCTGGCAGACTCTGCTTCGGTCAGTATGAAACAGCCGCCAAAAAGAGTTTTGACAATCGATCCGGAGGTTCACACAAACCGACCGGGCATCGAGAGAAATGAATGGTGCGGATCAAGCTTCCAAGACAGGCGAAGCTATTTCTTTCCGTCCATGATCAAGTCCAAACCTTCGTGTGCCCCCGCCGCAACAACCTGTCAGCCACTTCACAACCCAAAACCAGAGCCGAAGTCCAATTGATCTGGGAGGACATCACGCGTGAGATGAATACCACCTGAGATCTAGCACATGGAACTTCATTGGAATGATCGTCGATGAGCGGACGGGACCCCGACGTGGCATGTCTCAAAGCCGGTTAACACCTCAGCAATACCAATTAAACGCAATATGGGCGGGCCTTTCGGGCCCGCCCATACGTTCACACTCGGTGTTTATGCAAACAGGAAGTCTGCTTCGTCGATCAGACCTGCTGCTTCGGCAAGCGTGATGCTGTTGCCATAGGAGTCCGCAACAGTGGCATCTGTACCCGCAGTTCCGATTGTCAAATCAGCAAAGCTGCTGACTTGGCTGTTGCCTGAAAAGTCCAGGAACTCGGTGCCGTTTTGGAAATCATGAACAGTGTCTTGACCAAAGCCTTTGTTGAACACAAACACATCTGCACCACCGTGACCACGCATGGAGTCGTTGCCGCCGCCGCCGTTCAGGATGTTGGCGCCGTTGTTACCAGCCATAACATCGTTAAAGGCGGAACCGCAAAGGTTCTCGATGCTGTTAAACACATCACCGATCGCATGGCTGCCTGTACCACCGCCGACAAAACCGGTCAGCAACGAAACATTCACGAAGCCAGCACTGTCCTTATAGGTCGCTGTATCCGAACCGCCATTCCCGTTGAGCACATCGGCACCATACCGGCCCTGAAGCACGTTGTCGCTGTTGTCACCGTTCAGGATATCCGCGAAGCGTGACCCGTTCAAACCCTCGATGGAATTGAAGGTATCACCGACCGCATCGCTGCCTGCACCACCGCCAACAAAACCGGTCAGCAACGAAACATTCACAAACGCGTCCGAGTCCTCATAGTCGGCAGTGTCCATACCGATACCACCATCAAGGAAGTCAGCACCCCCCCGACCGCGCAGAAGATCGTCACCGTTGCCGCCGATGATATCATTTGCAACATCGTCACCGTTCAAACGGTCAGCAAAGACAGAGCCAACCAGACCTTCAATGCTTGAGAATGTATCGCCCATGGCATGGCTTCCAGCGCCACCACCGACAAATCCTGTCTCAAGGCTCACGTTGACCCAACCCTGGCTACCGGAATAATCCGACGTGTCCATATCGTCGCCACCGTCCAGTACATCTGCACCGGATCCGCCGCGCAATGTGTCATCGCCGGTGCCACCGGTCAACGTATCACTGCCCGCCAGACCATAGATGTAGTCCGCGCCAGTGGTCCCTGCGGTAGCTTCCGCAGCATCTGAGCCAAAGATCACATTGGCTGGGGACGGTGTTGCCGACGCTGAAGGATTGGTCACAAACAGATCGTCGAGCATGTTCAGACCTTCGCCGGGATCAACCGTTGCACCGACACCCAAGTCCTTAGCAACATCATCCAGGACCGCGATAAGCTCACCATTCAAAGAGAGCGTCAGGTCATCACCCGATACCCCCTGCGAGAACATGGAGTAGCCTGCGGGCACTTCGGCGTCGAAATCTACAAGCGCATCAATCCCGATAAAGCCAAGCTTGTCCGCGCCGACTTCGAAGTCCTTTACCGTGCTGGGACGGTAAATGTCACTCACCGAAGTACCGTAGGACAGGACAAACAGGTCGGACCCTTCACCACCGGTAAATTCATTGCTGCCAACACCGACGAGTTGATCGTCGTCAGTACCGCCTTCGACGACAGTATCTGCCAGATTGATTGCAATTTCCTCATGATCCAACAACAACTCGGTGCTGTAAATCGTTGCCGGTTTGATGTCACCCTTGATATAGAAGGCAACGTCGAAGTCATCTGACAGGTTCACGCCATTGGCCGTAACCGTTCCGGCGTTGTCCTGCCAGCCGGCGCTGATGTCCAGCGGCGAGATGTCTGTAGCCCAGTCAAGCAAGTTCAGAACCGTTTGGGTTTCTGCACCCACCTCGTATTTCACATCTGCACTAAGCGTTGGCAGCGGTGCGCTCGGGTCAATGGGGATTACGACACTTGGAAGGTCCTGACCGTATTTATCAGGCAGCAGGCGCCAGCGGGGGCCGGTCACATATTCGGTGCCATCATCGTTCAGGACGGGCTCAAACGGCTCGCGATCCATCGTGGTGTACCACGCGTTGGTAAAACCTTGCTCGAGGTCCGAAGCGCCAGCGCCAATCTGGGCCAAAAGCGATGCATCATAAGCATCAACAAGTGCGCTATCACGCAGGATCGTGCCTGCTTCGTAAAGAGTGCCATCACCGGCATAATAGTCATCCGTAGAAGCCCAAACGGTGCGGCCAACGTCACCATCATAATCTTCGATAATCACATAAGTTGGCAGGGTGCCAATCGCGGATTCGTTCTCGAAATCCTCGGGGCGTAGCTGATCATTGGGGTTGTTGGTGATGGTGTGGTGCGTAACCAACTCGGCAGCGGTAACAGAATACAGCTTTCTAAGGCCGGTGGCCTCGTCTACCTCTTTCCACTCGTCCGGCGTGTCGAGTGTTGCTTCGCCGCGCACGTCATTGGGGCGCTTGATCTCGTTCCCCCAGCGGTACAGCAGTTTGCCGTCGTCCTTCATCGTCACCGAATAGTCAGTGCCATAGGCGATGTCGTAGGAGATCGTGCTTTCGTTCGCGTTCAGCAGGTCCTTGATGTCCAGTACGCCGTCCAGATTCGCATCGGTGATGCCGTTTGTGGCAGCATTTGCGAGCAGATCTGCCACATGCTGGCCGTTCCAATCTGGATTCAGGCTCAGCAGAATCAGGTTGTCGTCCAGCGCATAGACCGCGTCAGGATCGTCGGGAAACTGTTGATCCGACAAAACGTTTTGCATGACGCTGTAATGCTCTGTCGATGCCTTGACCGTGTTGCCGCCAAGACCGGCCAGCCACGTGCCAAGAACAGCTGGTGTCTTGAACGTGTCTGTCGGAGAGTCAGAAATAATCAGACCCACTTGTTCGCCACCAATGAGCAGATCGCCCGCCCAGCCTTCGGCGTAGTCGTCGTCCAGCACTTTCTCTTCTGCGCCGAGGAAGTCGGTAACGTTATACCCAAACTCGCTATCTATAGGATAGAGCGTCACGCCCTCTTTTGTTACTTTGGTACCGTTTGCGCCGGTGAAATCAATCACGTCGCCAGAGACGCCTTGCGTTACCCCGCTAAAGGTTCCGGTGATGTCGTCAGTGCTGAAAATGTGCAGCGAACTGAAGTCCGGTGTTGTATTGAGGGGTTGGTCAAAGTCGAGCTCTGTACCAGGGATTATCGGAGTAGCCATATTGCGTTCCTTCTATTTACTGTAGCTGGCACAGAGGCCCCAAAAATTTCGGTCTGCACCATACATTCAGTAAATTTAATATATCTATGACCGCCCATGATTGATAAATATCAAAGCCTGACAATCATTCGTTAAGAACATCTAATAATCGTATGCAGATAGGTGATGGAACGCGTCAAACTACTGTATTAATTTGTATTTATGTTGGATATACTCATCTGTGAAAGCGTAATGGCGTTTGCAAAGGCCTGCGTCAGTCAACGCGGCCAGATTGATCAGTCAAATAGTAAAAATAGTTGGAAGTGGCGATCAGTCCCTCTCGTTTCATGCGCCGCAGCGTCCGGCAAATGTGGATTTAGATGAGCCCCATCAAATCACCAATCGACTGTTGGGTGAGGGATCAAGTGGACGCTGCTGAGTAGGGAGGCGTTCAGAGTGTCACATCGCGACGCCAATTCAAGAATTGCATAGGCCACACTCTATTTGCCCTTGGGCGGCTCCGTCGCAACATCCTTCATGCGTTCCGGAATCTGATCAACGATTCCAAACCTGCACGGATTAACGATATCTGGGGTAGGGACGTCACAAGCGTACAGAATTTATTCAACGGCACAGCCGGCATGATCACGGCAATGGAGCGCATACATTGCGGCCCTGATCGCGACCTATAGGCGAACGCTAGGGACGTCGGAAAGGCAAAACAAATTTTGCAGTTGCAAAGAGAAGTGTACATCGTGGAAAAAGGACGACAAAATCCACTGATGCATATTTTTCTGATATGGACTGACAATGAAATCCTTTGAGTCAGCAAAGAGTTGCTTGCAAAAGTTCACCCGCATTTTTCTTGAGCCTCAATGCAGGACCAGCGCTCTGTTCTAAAGGGGTCCAGCCGAAATATTCACTCGTCTTCCCAAGGGCTTTAGGGGGCGGTATGCGACAAGTCATGACGGTGACATTCACTGACGACAACTCTTCCGCTCATCTATTGATAACTTGCTTCTTTGCAAGGTGGCCGCAATCTGGCTGGTATACCAAGCATATTATCTATGTATGGCATTATATGAGCGCTCCCGCAAAATCACTAAATTACTTTATGACTTCAGGGTTAAGTGGCGGAGACGCAGGGATTCGAACCCTGGGAACCCTTTAGAGGCTCAACGGTTTTCGAAACCGTCCCGTTCGACCACTCCGGCACGTCTCCGCTCGTGGTTGCGAGTGGTCGTTTAGTCCCAATTTCGAAGCTGGGCAAGAGCGCATCTGCGCATATTTGCCGCTCTTTCTATTTTCCGTTGCAGCGGCCCTCAGAACAACTAGTTTAAGGGGAAGCTTACAAAGGATGCCCCATGTTGTTGATCCGCCGCGCCATACTTCTTCCGCTAGCTGCTCTGTGCTTGACGTTTACGGCCCTCACTTCCAGCGCCCAGACGGCGGATCGTGACAGTCTTGAGACATTTCTCGAGGTGACAGGCTTTGACGTGGCGCTTGAGAGCATTGCCCTTTCCGCGGATGCTGCGCCGCAAATGCTCGGCCTACAGGCAGAAGATTTCGGTTCAGAATGGCAGCGGCTGGTCGCAGAAGTCTTCAAGACAGAGCTGATGCACGACATGGCAGTCGATATCCTTGAGAAAACACTCTCGGCGCCCTTGTTGAAGCATGCAGCAGATTTTTATGCTTCCGATTTGGGGCAGCGTTTGGTGGTAGCGGAAAACAGCTCCCATATGATAGAGGAAGACGGGCTGAAATCCGAGAGCGGTGGTCAGATCATCGAAGGGCTCAAGAGCATCGACAGCCCCCGCGTGGCCATTTTAGAGCGCCTAAACGCCGCCAGTGGCAGCGAGGACAGCTCGCTCCGCTCCATTCAGGAAATCCAAATACGGTTTTTGATGGCCGCCGCAGGGGCAGGGGTCATCGAGATGCAAATGGACGAACCTGACCTGCGCGAGGCGATGCGCTCTCAAGAGGACGAACTACGTGTCAGCCTGCGCCAGAGTGCGCTGGAGGGCGCCGCTTATACCTATCAGGCCTTCTCGGATGCCGAGATGATCGACTATGCTGTAGCGCTTGAGCACGACGATATGAAACAGGTGTATGACCTGATGAATGCAGTACAATACGAGATTATGGCCGATCGTTTTGAGGCTGTTGCTGCACGCTTGCGGGTCATGCAGCCAAGTCAGGACCTCTAAATGCGTCACCTCCTTGCCGCATGCCTTGTCTTTCTGACTGCGCTGCCCCTTTGGGCCGATGCGCGGCACACAGTTTTGATGGACGTGCTGAAAATCCGTGAGCTGAGCGCAATCCTGCACGCCGAGGGGTTGGCCTTTGGCGCGACGCTCAACCGTGAGTGGCTCGAGGATCAGGGGGGCCCTGCATGGACGGGGCAAGTGACCCGCATCTACGATCCTGAACGTATTAGTGAGGGCATCCGCGCAGGGCTTGAGCCCGCGCTCACAGGTGAGGTACTGGAAGCTGCGATCACATTCTTTGCCTCCGATCTGGGGGCAAAAGTTATCACACTCGAGAATTCAGCCCGCGCTGCCATGGCTGATGAGACGATAGAGCAGGAAGCCCGCGCCCGTTTCGCTGAATTGTATGGCACCAGTGATCCAAGGCTCAAGCAGATCAACCGCATGATTGACGCAGGCGATTTGGTGAACCGCAACGTCACTTCCGCGCTCAACTCAAACTACAACTTTTTGCGCGCACTGGTCGATGGCGATGTCTATTTAATGAGCGATGATGAAATTCTTCAAGATGTCATGTCAGAGCGCGACGAAATAGCCGCAGATACGCTGAACTGGCTCGGCGGCTTTATGACTCTGGCCTATAGCCCGCTGAGCATTGACGAGCTGACAGCCTATGCCGACTTCTCTGAAACCGCTGCGGGTAAGGCACTGAACGCAGGATTCTTTGCGGGCTTTGATCCGCTTTATGAGGACATCTCCTATGCGTTGGGCCGCGCCATGGCGCTGAACATGATTGCCGAGGAACTTTAGGGAAATAGACCGCCCTGCGCCTGAGCCGGTGCGAATTGCTGATAAAGCGGCAAAAACCCGCAATCCCTATGGCAATGCACCTTGACTTGGGGGCCTAACCGCCCGATAAGCCGCCATCTCGGCAAGCCATTTGCATGCACGGGAGTTATTTTAATGACGCCCCAAGGGCGCGCTGTTCGAGGTGGATGCAGGCACAGTCTGGTCCAAAACACCCTTAACCGGGGACCACAGAACGCGGAAGATATGAAGGAAGACCTATGTTTGCGGTCCTGAAAACAGGCGGTAAGCAATATAAAGTTCAAGCGGGCGACATGCTCCGCGTAGAACGTATTGCGGCATCTGCCGGTGAGACAGTTCAATTCAACGAAGTGCTAATGCTTGGCGGGGATAACCCAACAGTTGGCGCGCCAATGATCGAAGACGCAGGCGTTCAAGCCGAAGTCGTTGATCAGATCAAAGGCGAAAAAGTTATCCACTTCGTCAAGCGTCGCCGGAAGCACTCTTCCAAGCGTACAAAAGGTCACCGTCAGAAACTGACACTGGTCAAGATCACCGAAATCCTCGCATCCGGCGCAGGTAAATCCGGTGTTGCAGCAGCCATCGGCACAGGCTCCGTTTCCGCAGCCGCCGTAGCAGCCATCACAGGCAAAGCCGTTGACGCGCCTGTATCCAAAAAGGCAAAGAAAGCAAAAGCCGACAAGCCAGTGAAGGCTGCTCCGGTAAAAGCGAAATCCGGCGCGGCACCAAAAGCCGAAGCCAAAGCAGACGAAGCGCCAAAGGCCGCAAAGCCCGCAGCAAAGAAAGCCGCGAAAGGCGATGGTGACGATCTGTCCACCATCTCCGGTGTTGGTCCGGTAATTGTTGGCAAACTGCACGCTGAAGGTATCACAACCTTCGCACAGATTGCTGCTTGGACGGATGCGGATGTCGAAGCGATTGAAGAGAAACTGTCGTTCAAAGGTCGTGTGGGTCGTGAAGACTGGATCGCACAGGCCAAAGAGCTGGCAAAAGGTTAAGGAGAGACCACATGGCACATAAAAAAGCAGGCGGTTCGTCCCGTAACGGTCGCGACTCAGCTGGTCGCCGTCTTGGCGTAAAGAAATATGGCGGCGAGCTTGTCATTCCTGGCAACATCGTTGTACGTCAGCGCGGCACCAAATTCTGGCCTGGTCAGAATGTCGGCATGGGCAAGGATCACACGATTTTTGCAACTGTCGAAGGTAACGTTCAGTTCCACAAGGGCCTGAAGAACCGCACATTTATTTCGATCGTACCAATGGCGGAAGCCGCTGAATAAGCCGTACCCGTAAATGATACAAATCAGGGATCGGCGGAAACGCCGGTCCCTTTTTCTTTTAGAATTCTCCACTCGTCCATATCCAGAAGGGAGTGGCCCTTGAACGTTTCATTACAATTCCCCTCCCCAAATCATTGGTTTTTGTGAGATGAGCATCGCCATCCTCCCCCTCGCAATCTTTGCCGCCTCCCAAGTTGGCACACCAGGTCCGGCAAACATGGCACTGCTGGCCACTGGTGCACGTTTTGGCTTTCGTGCGGCGCTACCGTTCGTGTCGGGTGTCGCATTGGGCAAACAATTGATCATCTGGCCTGTTGGGTTTGGTTTGATGGAGCTGGCCGAGGCGGCTCCAGCTGTTTTTACAGCGCTCAAATATATCTCCGCAGCCTATATCATGTGGCTGGCGTGGAAGGTGGCAAACTTGCGTTTGGGGCAGGGCGATCCTGCTGCAAATGTTCCGGGATTTTTGGCAGGGCTAATTGTCCATCCGCTCAACCCCAAGGCATGGGCGATGATCGTAGGCAGTTTTACGGCCTTTGTGGGCCCAGACATTCCGACGCTGACCGCAACGGCGACTGTTGCTACTGTTTTACTGACCTGTCAGTTGGTAATGCATCCGCTATGGACCCTCGGCGGTAGCGCTATCGCACGCACTGTTGCAGGCACTCGTTATGAACCCTATCTGATGTGGACACTCGCGGGCCTTACAGTCGCATCAGTTCTTTTTGTACTCTTTGGAGGGAGTTTTTGAGGATGGAAGTACTCAACCAACAACCCACCTTGCAGACACCACGGTTCGACCTGCGCCCTGTGCGCATGTCCGATCTGACGTTGATTGAACATTACGCCAGAGACAGCCGGGTTGCCATGAGCACGCCGCGCCTGCCACATCCACTTCCGCCTGGTCTGATCGCGGGTTTTATCGAGCGTGCGATGGCACCCGAGCGTGATGAGGACGTATGGGTCATGGATGGCACTGCCCATAACGACGGAGAAGTCATGGGTGTGATCAGCCTCATGCGCCTTGACCGCAACCAATCGGAAGTAGGCTATTGGGTGGCCCCGCCGTTTTGGAACACGCATTTGGCATCTGACGCAGTAACTGCATTGGTGTCGGGAAACCCGCTTGGAAATGATGCAATGTTCGCATCGGTCTTCCATGATAATCCCGCCTCTGCCAAAGTACTTACCAACGCTGGTTTTGCCTATCTAGGTGATGCTGAAACATTCTGCCTTGCACGCGGTGCAACAGTGCCCACATGGACCTACAGCCTCAAACTGCGGTAACCCCTTAGGATATATTATGAAGTTCCTCGATCTTACCAAAGTCTACATCCGCTCAGGTGCGGGTGGTGGTGGCTGTGTCTCGTTTCGCCGCGAAAAATACATCGAATACGGTGGCCCTGACGGTGGTGATGGTGGCAATGGCGGTTCGGTCTGGGCCGAGGCTGTGGACGGGCTGAATACGCTCATCGACTTCCGTTACCAACAGCATTTCTTTGCCAAGAATGGCCAACCGGGTATGGGCAAGCAGCGCACGGGCAAGGATGGCGACGATATTGTCCTGCGTGTCCCTGTAGGCACTGAAATTCTGGACGAAGATCAGGAAACCGTGATTTTCGATATGACCGAGCTGGGCCAGCGCGTGCGCCTCGCGGGGGGCGGTAATGGCGGTTGGGGCAACCTGCATTTCAAATCCGCCACTAACCAAGCACCGCGGAAATCCAATCCCGGTCAGGACGGTGTCGAGCGGACACTTTGGCTGCGGCTCAAGCTGATTGCTGATGTGGGCCTTCTTGGTCTTCCCAACGCCGGCAAATCGACATTCCTTGCAGCGACGTCCAATGCACGGCCCAAGATTGCGGATTATCCCTTCACAACTCTGCATCCGAACCTTGGTGTCGTAGGCGTAGATAATGCCGAATTTGTGATCGCTGACATTCCGGGCTTGATTGCAGGTGCCCATGAGGGGCGCGGCCTCGGTCACCGTTTCTTGGGCCATGTGGAACGCTGTGCTGTCCTTATGCACTTGGTCGACGGCACTTCCGAGACGATGGTGGAGGATTACCACACCATTATTGAAGAGCTGGAAGCCTATGGTGGCGAATTGGCAGATAGACCGCGTATCACGGTGCTGAATAAGATTGATGCATTGGATGAAGAAGAGCTTGCAACTGCAACTGCTGATTTGAAAAAAGCCAGCGGCGGCGTGGTTATGCAAATGTCAGCCGTTGCCAAAATCAATACCGTTGATGTTCTGCGCGCCTTGCGGGCCGAGATTGACGAGGACCGCATTCGTCAGAACGCCACCGAGGAGGAAGCGCCTTGGCAGCCCTAACATCCGCCAAACGGATCGTCGTAAAAATCGGCTCGGCCCTGTTGGTGGACCGTACAACGGGCAGCTTGCGCGGTGACTGGCTGGCCTCCTTGGCCGATGATGTTGCCTGGCTTAAAGGGCAGGGGATTGATGTTGTCCTCGTGTCCTCTGGTTCCATTGCCCTAGGGCGTGGTGCCCTTGGTTTGGGGTTGGGAGCATTGGCACTGGAGCAGTCCCAAGCGGCCGCAGCAGTAGGCCAGATCAAATTGGCTCGCGCTTACGAAGAAGTACTAGCGCCCCACGGCATCACAACGGCCCAAGTCCTTGTTACATTGGAGGATAGTGCGAACCGCCGCCGCTACCTTAACAGCCGCGCCACGCTTGAAACTCTGATCAGCCTCGGGGCTGTGCCGATTGTGAACGAGAATGATACAGTCGCAACTGACGAAATCCGGTTCGGCGACAATGACCGCCTTGCGGCACAGATCGCCGTAACTGTAGGCGCTGACCAGTTAATCCTGCTCTCTGATGTGGACGGCTTTTATTCCGCAAACCCCTCCGATGATCCCAATGCCACACGTTTTGACACCATCGACCGGATCACCCCCGAGATCGAGGCCATGGCAGGCGATGCCGGATCGGGTTTGAGCAAGGGTGGCATGAAGACCAAACTAATGGCTGCCAAAACCGCAGTCTCCGCAGGCTGTGCCATGGCCATTACAGAAGGTTCTGTAATGCGCCCGCTCACCGCTTTGGAGCAGGGAACCAATGCCACGTGGTTTACTGCACAAACCGACCCGCAGGCCGCGCGGAAAAGCTGGATCGCCGCGATGAAACCGATAGGTGCGATCACTCTTGATGCGGGCGCTGTAGCGGCGCTAAAACGCGGCAAAAGCTTGCTTCCCGCAGGGGTTACAGAGGTGCAGGGCACATTCGAACGCGGCGACGCAATCTCGATCAAAGGTCCTGACGGGGCGGGCATCGGCTCTGGTCTGGCGCGGTATTCCGCCGCCGAGACTCTCATGATCAAAGGCCATCAGAGCGCTGAAATCGAGGCCGTCTTGGGGTATCCGGGGCGTGCTGCCTTGATCCATCGCGACGACATGGCCTTGTAACGCATTGCGACCAAAAGGATATGACATGACCGAAACCACCAACATCCCCGCCTTGATGGCTGATATCGGTGTCCGTGCAAAAGCGGCGGCAGCGACACTCGCCACCGCAACGGCTGAGCGCAAACATGCCGCGCTGATTTCTGCGGCAGACGCAGTTTGGCAAACGCGCGAAGCGATCTTTGAAGCCAATGCAAAGGACATGGCTTATGGGACTGAAAAAGGTCTGAGCCCCGCGATGCTGGACCGTCTGATGCTGGATGAAGACCGTTTGCAAGGCATTATCGACGGGCTTCGCGCCATCGCAGAACAGCGTGACCCTGTTGGCGAAATCATGGAAGAATGGGACCAGCCAAGTGGATTGCACATCAAGCGCGTGCGTACTCCGTTAGGGGTGATCGGAGTGATCTATGAGAGCCGGCCAAATGTGACTGCTGATGCCGGTGCGCTCTGCCTCAAAGCGGGCAACGCCGTGATCCTGCGTGGCGGCTCGGAGAGTTTTCACAGCAGCCGTGCGCTACATGCCTGTCTGCAACAGGGTTTGCGCGATGCGGGCCTGCCCGAGGATGCGGTGCAACTGGTGCCGACACGTGACCGTGCTGCAGTTCAAGAAATGTTAACAATGACAGACACGATCGATGTGATTGTGCCGCGCGGCGGGAAAGGTCTTGTCGGGCTGGTTCAGCGCGAAGCACGCGTCCCCGTCTTTGCCCATCTGGAGGGCATTGTGCACATCTACATCGACAAAGATGCAGACCCGCAGAAGGTGCTGAAAGTCGTTCTGAACGCCAAGACGCGGCGTACAGGGGTCTGCGGCTCTGCCGAATGTCTGCTGATCCACAAGGAAGTAGTGCCGACCATCGGGACCGGCGTGATACGGGCGCTTATCGATGCAGGGGTTGAGGTACGTGCAGATGCACACCTCCAGGGCATTCCCGGCGTGGCGCAAGCGACGGATGCCGATTGGGGGCATGAATACCTCGATATGATTATCGCGGCGCGTCAGGTCGATGACATTGATGAGGCTATGGCGCATATCCGCCGCCACGGCTCCAACCATACTGACTGTATCCTCACAGAAGATGCACAGGCCGCACAGACCTTTATGAACACCCTCGACAGTGCGATCCTCATGCACAATGCTTCAACCCAGTTTGCCGATGGGGGTGAATTTGGGATGGGTGCGGAAATTGGCATCGCCACGGGCAAAATGCACGCACGTGGCCCCGTTGGAGCGACACAACTGACAAGTTTCAAGTATCTTGTGACGGGCGACGGTACCGTTCGTGGCTAGATCTGGATCGTGATCCTGTTATCATTTATCTTGAGATCAACGGTAAAGCCGTCCTGCTCAGCCAAGAAAGGCAATAGCCCGAATTGAACCTGAGCGGGCCGCAGATCATCATCGGTATGACTGCCGTTCATCGATCCCCACAGTGTTTCATCCACTTTGAACTTGTCTGCGTGTCCTGTCACAATAAGGTTGCCGCCGTCTTGGGCCACTTCAATCCGCCCTCCGTACGGCATGCCGGTTTCAAGGCACATCAGGGCAAGAAGTGTTAGGCGCACTTTCTTGCGCGATTGCCCGTCGACAGGTCCCCAGACAACGGTCAGCCGTGTATCAACATACACATCCTTCAGGATAGAGATCACTTCCTGACGCCCGACAAGCTGTTCACCCGCAGCGCCGAATGCAATTCGAAAGAACCTGATCCGTGCACTGGCATTGGTAACACTCTCCGAGATCAGAGCCAATTCAGGGCCCAATGAGGGTGTGGTCATCTGAATGAGTTCAATGCCGTTGTTGATTGCACCGACAGGCGATATCAGATCATGGCAAATGCGGCTGCCAATCAGAGCGGCAAAATCAGATTCTTGGGCCAATGTGGCGGCCTCCTGTCATGTGAGGAACTATATATGGACGACTACAATGCGATCCTGACCCCTGGTATGTTGGTGCGGCATCCTGGAATGCCTGATTGGGGTGTCGGCCAAGTGCAAAGTAACGTCGGTGGCAAATTGACGGTCAATTTCAGAGAAGCTGGTAAAGTTGTGATTGATAGTTCGCGTGTCGCCTTGCTTCCCGTCTTTGATGGTTAATAGTTACAAAATACTATTACTAAGTCGTAAATCATTCAGCAGATTTCAAAACAGCAACCTTTGGTTGTATCTCACAAACTCCCATCTCGTTGCCAATATGCACCGCAATGCCTATTTGTAGCCGGATCGAGATGTAAGGAGCGTTATGACCCGCTTGGCTAGAAACGAGTTCACCGTGAAACTGGTCGAATCCGAAGCCGAGCTTCGGGCGGCACAGCGTTTGCGCTACGATGTGTTTGTACGTGAGTTGGGGGGCGGCGGCCCGCTTGTCGATCACAACCTCAAGCTTGAGCGGGATGCCTTTGACCCGCATTTTGACCATATGATCCTCATGCAGAAAGGGTCAGAAGACGTGATTGGTGTGTACCGTTTACTGCGCAGTTCCCAAGCAGTGGCCGCAGGCGGTTTTTACTCAGAAGGTGAATATGACCTGACCCCGCTAAAATCATCCGGCCGTCGGCTGTTGGAGTTGGGGCGCTCTTGCTTGCATCCCGACTTTCGGGGCGGGACCGCAATGCATGCACTTTGGAGCGGGCTGGCCCGTTATGTCGCCGCGCATCAAATTGATATCATGTTTGGTGTTGCCAGTTTCCATGGCACCGATATTGGCGCACTTGCGGCTCCTTTATCATTGCTACATCACCGTCATCTGGTACCGCTTAATTTGCGGGTCACGGCCCACAAGGGCGCATACCAAAAGATGAACCTGATCGAAGAGCACGCCCTTGACCGCGCTGCAGCCATGGTACAGGTGCCAAGCCTGATAAAAGCATACTTGCGTCTGGGTGGTTGCGTGGGGCAGGGCGCATTTGTAGATCACACCTTCAATACCACTGACGTCTGCCTCATTCTGGATACCGCAAAAATGAACGCGAAACAGGCGAACTTCTTTGGAGCGGCACAGACATGAGCCAGCGCTGGGACAACGGCGTGCACCCGGACATGCCGATGCTGAGGCCTGCCGATTGGCTGCGGGTGATCGCGCGCGGCGGTATCCTCATTATTCTCGTTTTTGGTGGCTTGCTGATACTTCTTGCCGTCCGCCTGATTGAGCTTCCGCTGTGCGGTCAAAATCGCCCCGTAACACCCTACATTACGCAATTTGTGTGCCGGAATGCGTTTCGGGTTCTGGGCATCAGGCTTGATATCACCGGCGCACCGATGACGGGCAGGGGGGCTGTAGTAGCCAACCATTCAAGCTGGCTTGATATATTTACGCTCAACGCGACAAAGCGCATTTATTTTGTTTCCAAATCCGAGGTCGCGTCATGGCCTGGTATTGGCTGGCTGGCGCGGGCAACAGGGACCGTATTTATCGAACGTAATCCCAAAAACGCACGCGCCCAGACCGAAGTGTTCCGCGACCGCCTGCTGGCGGGCCACAAGCTTTTGTTCTTTCCCGAAGGAACCAGCACCGATGGCCTCCAAGTACTGGCGTTCAAGACGACGCTGTTCCAGTCATTCTTCGCAGAAGATCTCAGGAACAAAATCGCAGTGCAGCCCGTGTCGGTTCATTACTGCGCACCACCAAAAATGGATGCCCGCTTCTACTGTTGGTGGGGTGAAATGACCTTTGGCACGCATCTGCTGGCAACTTTGGGCACGCACCGCCAAGGCAGCGTGCGGGTCATCTATCACGCCCCGCTCCAGGTTTCCGATTTCGCCAATCGCAAAGCGCTTTCTGCGGCTTGTGAAGCGGTTGTGCGCGAAGGCCATAACAAGCTGCTCAGTACGACCTGAGGCGATAGCCCGGCAAATGGTCGCTCTGCATGGCAGCTTCGGCAATTTATACTTGCGGGACACCCCAAGCTGCGCTAAGCGCTGCCTACTTAATCCCGCAGTCGGGGATGGGACAGTTGGGGAGAAATCCCAAAGGTTCCGCCGGTTGGTGCGTATTGTGCGCATCATTCCCCCGATGAGGCTAAACCGGAAAGGTATAACGACATGGCTCTTCCTGAGTTCTCCATGCGTCAGCTGCTCGAAGCAGGCGTACACTTTGGTCACCAGACACAGCGCTGGAACCCACGCATGGGCCCGTACATCTACGGCGCACGCAACGGCATTCACATCATGGATCTCACGCAGACCGTCCCAATGTTGGACGATGCGTTGAAAATCATCCGTGACACAGTCGCCAAAGGCGGCAGCATCCTCTTCGTCGGTACCAAGCGTCAGGCAGCACAGCCGATCGCGGACGCCGCAGAGAAATGCGCACAGTATTACATGAACCACCGCTGGCTCGGCGGCACGCTGACCAACTGGCAGACTGTTTCCAAGTCTATCCAGCGCCTCAAGCACATCGACGAGCAGTCGCAGATGGGCTTTGCCGGCTTGACGAAAAAAGAGCGTCTGGGCATGGAACGTGACCAAGGCAAGCTTGAAGCATCCCTTGGCGGTATCCGCGAAATGGGCGGCCGTCCCGACCTGATCTTTGTCATCGACGTGCGCAAAGAGCAGCTGGCGATTGCCGAAGCCAACAAGCTGGGTATTCCGGTTGTGGCCGTGGTTGACACCAACTGCTCCCCTGATGGCATCGACTACATCATTCCAGGTAACGATGACGCGGCCCGCGCCATCGCACTCTATACCGATCTGGCAGCACGCGCTGCTCTTGATGGCATGTCCGCACAACTTGGCGCCGCTGGCGTTGATCTGGGCGCGATGGAAGAAGCACCTGTTGAAGAAGCTATTGCAGAAGAAGCAGCAGCCGAAACACCAGCAGCAAGCTAAGCTTTGCTACTGACCTGTTAAGACATGGGGCGGGGAATACCCGCCTCATTGATTTACACACATGATTTAGGAGACCCATAGAGATGGCAATTACAGCATCCATGGTCAAAGAACTCCGCGACACGACCGGCGCGGGCATGATGGACGCCAAAAAGGCACTTACAGAAACAAATGGCGACATGGAGGCGGCTGTTGATTGGCTGCGCACCAAGGGCCTCGCGAAAGCGGCCAAAAAATCCGGCCGTACCGCTGCCGAAGGCCTTGTGGCTGTAAAAGTTGCAGGTGGTCGTGGCATCGCAGTTGAAGTAAACTCCGAGACTGACTTTGTTGGCAAAAACTCCGACTTCCAGAAGATGGTTTCCGGCATTGCAGACGTTGCAGTATCCGCCGCAGATATCGACGCACTCAAAGCGGCTGATATGAACGGTAAAACCGTCGAACAGACCGTGACAGACGCGGTTGCCGTCATTGGCGAGAACATGTCGGTGCGCCGGATGTCTTCCATCGAAGGTGATACTGTCGTGTCCTACGTGCACAATGCTGCGGCACCTGGCATGGGCAAAATCGGTGTTCTGGTCGCAATGACCGGCGGCGACGATGCGTTCGGCAAGCAGGTTGCAATGCACATTGCAGCTGTGAACCCTGCGTCCCTCTCCGAGGCCGATCTTGACCCAGCAGTGGTCGAGAAGGAAAAGCAGGTTCAGGTCGATATTGCCAAGGAATCAGGCAAACCTGACGCCGTGATCGAAAAAATGATCGTTGGCCGTATGCAGAAGTACATGTCAGAAGTCACACTTCTGAACCAAGCATTCGTTGTGAACCCTGACCTCACCGTTGGTGCGGCAGCAAAAGAAGCGGGTGCAACCATCACAGGCTTCGTTCGTCTCGAAGTTGGCGAAGGTATCGAAGTTGTCAAAGAAGACTTCGCAGCTGAAGTTGCAAAAATGAACACCTAATCTCTTCTTGAGATTGGATATTAGAGGCGGGACTTTTGTCCCGCCTTTTTTATTGTAAAAGCGCTATTGGCTCAGAAGCCCGGCAATCATCGCCCCGAGGGCCACCACATGGATCAGCATGATCGCCCGATCGTTCCAGATGTATCCCACAAGGAACCAGCCGACCAATCCTCCCAGAAACAGATAGATATTGAGCGGGGTGAGGCCATACGCCGTCGCACCGTATCCAAGGATCTGAATTACCGATGCCACCCATTTCAGGAGTGTCACTTTATCGCTCAAGAGGCGGGGCATTGATTGTGTCATCATCTTCTCCATTTGCTGATCCATAAATGCCAGCGGACGCAGCAGTTGACTAATCATGGTTTGCAGCGCAAGGGTGTAGAAAATCTACACCCGTGGAGCATAACGATGATCCAGCACCGCAACCTCAACGGCCTGCGCATGTTTCATCACACTGCGCGTTTGCTAAACTTTCATCACGCCGCAGATGCGCTAAATCTCACTCAGGGGGCCGTCGCGCAACAAGTGCGCAACCTTGAGGCGGAACTTGGTGTGAAGCTCTTTTTCCGTCAGGCACGCGGTCTGAGCCTCACACCGCAAGGCGCAGCTCTCGCAGAGAAAATCGGCCCTGCATTGCATCAAATCGACAGCGCCCTGAGCGCTGCAATGGCAGTGCAAAATACGCTCGCACTCTCGGTTACCCCTTCATTTGCGAGTAAGTGGCTTGGGCCACGCCTTCCTTCATTTATGGAAAACTACCCCGATCTCGACCTACAAATCACCGCGGACCAAAGAGTGAGCAATTTTGAGCAAGACGGCATCGACATGGCAGTCCGGCAAGGGGGCGTGCCGAAACAGTTTGAGATTGACTGGTATTTTTTGGGGCCCCACAACCTCGTCGCAGTGGCAAGCCGCGCACTTGTTCAGAGTTTTCCAAATGAAACGCCCCTGTATGAATACCCGCTAATCGAAGATGGGCATCGTCCGTGGGCCACCATGATTGCCCAAGGGAGTGTGCCATCAGGCAAGCGTATGCTCAAAGTAAACCAAACCGCACTAGCCCTTGATGCGGCTGAGCGCGGGCAAGGGGTCGCCTTGGTACCACAGTGCTATCTTGATCCACTGAACGATGATTTGATTGTGCTGAGTGATGATATCCCAGAGAAGGAAGGAACAGGGTTCTATCTGGTCTGGCCCAAGGGACGCGCCAATACACCTGCATTCGAGGCTGTTCGTAACTGGCTGAGAAAGAGTTTTGCCACCACGTCTAAAAACGACACCGCGTCCCTGTAAAGACAGAAACGCGGTGTGCCAATCGCCCCTGATATGACAATTGCTCTGGGGAGAGCAGGGGCGATTTGAAGCTCCGGCCAGTGGGGCTGACTATAAACCCCACTTTGGCCGGCGACCCATCAGAGCTTTGTAATTGCAAAGGTTTCTTGGACCGTCTGTCAAACAAGCTAAGCTTTTTTGTCTGACAAGGAGAATGTGCCCTTTAATTTCCCCTACGGAAAGTAAGGAATACCTTACCCAAAGGTTAACAGCTTGTTTGCGTGTGAAAAATCAGGCGGGTAAAACGAACATTTGGTTGGCAAATGCGGCTTTCATCACTGCATGAGCCGTCGTCTCAACCGCTAATGCTTCACGCGCGAGCCGTAGATGTTTTTCAACTGTCGCAGGCGTCAGCCCCATGAGCATCGCAATGTCCTGCGTCGTCTTGCCATCGCCGACCCATTCCAGCGCTTCAACCTGACGCGGCGTGAGAGCACGGTTCGGTGCCGTATAGGGCAGGGTGAGGATTTTGAGGTGAACAATATTGTTCATCAAAGTGATATCCGCACCATGTTCAGCCCAGACCGCGTCGATATCGCTTTGATCCAAATTCTGCCGCGCAGTGAGAGCTATCGCCCCCTTAGAGCGTGCCGAAATCGACTTGAAGCTAATCGAATATCCTGCTGTTACACCCATATCGCGGTTAAACTCCAGCACGCGGCGCTCTTCCTTGCTCAGCGTTTTGGAGCGGTCCATCTCACCCAGAAGTTTCCAGCTTTTTGCACCTTCATTGGCCAGTGCCCAATGCACCATAGGTGCGTGAAAGTAGTGACCCTCATCAAGAAAGACATCTGTATAGGCGCGGCTGTGGTTGGTCAAAATGATGAAATCGCTCGGATCACCCAGCGAGGTGGACGTACGATATCGGGTGAAACCATAGAGCAGACGGTCAAATCCGAATTCGCCCATCTTTGCCACATGCGCTTCCCACAGCTCTTCAATGCTCTTGCTGTCGGCAACACCCAGAAGATAACTGCGCAGACTCATGACGGCATTAACCGTTCTGCCATCGCATCCAATGCCATCAGATAACCCTGAGGTCCAAACCCGCAGATTTGCCCGACAGCTACCTTTGACAGATAAGAGACATGCCGAAATGGCTCACGCGCATGAATGTTGCTCAGATGCACTTCGACCATCGGCAACTCGACCGAGGCGACAGCATCCATCAAGGCAATCGACGTATGCGTATATGCGCCCGCATTGATGATAAGCCCAGAGTGAACACCCTTGGCCGAATGCACAGCATCAATCAAATCGCCTTCATGGTTCGATTGAAGACACGAGACATCAAGGCCGCAAGTCGCAGCATGTGATGTACACGAGGATTCAATATCCGCAAGTGTCGCGCGACCATAGACTTCTGGCTGGCGTTGTCCTAGCAAATTGAGGTTAGGGCCGTTCAAAATAAGAACCGATGGCATGTGCATTCCGATATCATTTACTTAACAAAACCTTGCCAGCCAACGGGCGGTCTGTCCAGTGGTCACACACTACACAGAGACATGATTACGGGAGATCAACATTGCGGACCATCGCTCAAAGCCCTCTAAACATAGCTTTCTTCATGATTACTTAAATTACATAATACTGATTATAAAGCTTATACTATATACCTTCAAAACAATGATATCATCCCTTTGCTATTCGGGAACATCTCTCTCCTGATCAAGTGAGCAACGGAAGTTTGGGCATGTACTCAATGACAATAAGCGTGTGCGCGTTCGAGCGTTCAAAAGGACGCGAACATGTAAGACGTCGCGAAGCGACAGATGTTTCCGCTTTTGAAGACGTGTCGAACCGAAGACACTGCCGCAATCCTGCATAAAACGAGCGGCAAAGCCCCGAAAAACAAAATCAACGTTGAACATGCAAACTATGGGCGTCTCCCGCCAACGCGTTTCCGAACCCAGAACGGCGGATAAGACATGCCGCCATTTCCGGAATCAAGCATCTGAGCGTCGTGCTGGCACACATCAAGAATAAGTAGGGAAAAACTGCACCAAAGCAGAAGGTCAAACCAGTCAGAAATAAAAGCGACTATGTGATGACGCGTCGTCTTCCACCTGCCCGGCCTCAACGCGTGAAGTTGTCGCTCGTAGGACATCAAGCTGCAAGTCTTGTCAAACCTGCGATATGTGAGGTCTCTGGTCTGCTAAGCCTCGCTTCCGCCGGCGCCCTTGTTGGCGGCATTTCCGAATTGCATCTACATACTAAAAAGCCCTCATGTTTTCCATCCTGTACCCTTGCAGGACAAATGAGCATTGACCTCACCTGAGGTGTTATGAAACCTGCGACAAGTAATATTCGTTATCGGAGAACCCCATGGATCGCGCCGCTATCGTCCACCAGAACTTCCTGAGACGGCTCGCCGCCAATGATCTGCCTGAGGGTCCCGCACCTGACCCCACGATCGAGCCTGCCAAGCTGATGGAGATATTTCGCAGTCAAACGCTTAGCCGCCAACTCGACCGCACCAGCCGCGTGATGCAGTCCCAAGGCAAAGGATTCTACACTATCGGTTCGTCAGGTCATGAAGGTATGGCCGCTGTGGCCGAAGCACTCAGACCAACTGACATGGCATTCCTGCATTACCGGGATGCGGCGTTTCAGATTCAGCGCGCTGCACAACTGCCCGGTCAAAGCCCTGTATGGGACATGCTGCTGAGTTTTCGCGCTGCCGCCGCCGATCCAATCTCTGGCGGTCGCCACAAGGTTTTGGGCTCACGCAGCCTTAATATCCCCCCGCAAACCTCTACAATCGCTAGTCATTTACCCAAAGCTGTTGGTGCGGCTTATTCAGTGGGTCTCGCCAAACGCTGCCCACCAGAGCACCAGTGCTTGCCCGATGACAGCATCATCATGTGCAGTTTTGGCGATGCCTCATCGAACCACTCCACGGCTCAAGGTGCAATTAACACAGCCTGCTGGACGAGCTTCCAATCCGTGCCAATGCCATTGCTTTTTGTTTGTGAAGACAACGGGATAGGCATCTCTGTTCCCACACCACGCGGTTGGGTTGCGGCAAATTACGCCCACCGTCCGGGCCTGAGGTATTTCGCCTGTGACGGGTTGGACATGGCGCAAACGCTGCGCGTGTCCCAAGCCGCAGCTGACTACGTCCGCCGCACGCGCAAACCAGCGTTTTTGCACATCAGCACGGTGCGCCTTTACGGCCATGCTGGTTCTGACGTCGAAATGACATACCGCGACAAAACAGCGATTGAGGCGTCGGAAGCAAATGATCCGCTGCTCCACTCGGCACGTATTTTGCGGGATTCAAACATTAGCACCCCGTCAGAAACGATTGAAATATATAATGAAATTGAGAATACCTGCACCCGCGTCGCCATAGAGGTGATGCAGCAGAAAACCCTTACCGATCCTGCAGGCGTGATGGCCAGCATTGTTCCGCCCACCCGCACCTGCGCCCCCTCTAACGGCCCCACACCAGAGGCCCGTACGGAAGCGTTTGGAAATGATCTCAAACAAATGAAAGAGCCACAGCCGCTTAATCGTCTGTTGGGTTGGGCGCTCACCGACCTCATGCTGGAGCATGGCGAGATCATCGTCGCTGGTGAAGATGTGGGCCGCAAAGGCGGCGTTTACGGCATCACCCAAAAACTACAAAGCCGCTTTGGCCCTGACCGCGTGATCGACACACTATTGGACGAGCAGTCTATTCTGGGCCTTGCCATCGGCATGGCACACAACGGTTTTGTCCCAATCCCTGAAATCCAATTTCTCGCCTATTTGCACAATGCTGAAGACCAACTGCGCGGTGAGGCGGCCACTCTGAGCTTTTTCTCGGACGGCCAATATACCAATCCGATGGTGCTGCGTATTGCGGGGCTTGGATATCAAAAAGGCTTTGGTGGGCATTTTCACAATGACAACTCGCTGGCTGTGCTGCGCGATATTCCTGGCCTTATCATCGCCTGCCCCTCCAATGGTGCCGATGCCGCGATGATGCTGCGCGAGTGTGTCCGCCTTGCGCGCGAGGACCAGCGGGTTGTGGTGTTCGTCGAGCCTATAGCCCTCTATCCTATGCGCGATTTGCACGAAGACGGCGATGCGGGATGGCTCACCACATATCCCGCGCCGGACCGCCGCCTGCCGCTGGGTGAAATTGGCCTACTGGGTGACGGCACAGATCTTGCGATCGTGAGCTATGCCAACGGGTATTACCTGTCGACCAAGGCCCGTAAAACCCTTGTCGAGAAGGGCATCAACGCCCGCGTGATCGACATGCGGTGGCTTGCCCCCCTGCCTATGGAGGCGATCCTGGAAGCTACAAAAGACTGTACAAATATCCTAGTCGTAGACGAGTGCCGCGCCACGGGCAGCCAGTCAGAAGCGCTTGTGGCGCTTTTCACGGAGGCAGGCCGCACCCGTGTGGCGCGTGTCACCGCCGAAGACAGCTTTATCGCAACGGGACCCGCCTATGCAGCCACCCTGCCCTCAACCGACAGCATCATCGCAGCCGCAACAGCATTGGTGGCATCATGAGCCGCACGACCGCCGTCCTTATCTGTCCGGGTCGTGGCACCTATAACAAAGCCGAACTTGGTACGCTCACCCACACCCATGGAGGCAATCCGATGATTGCGCAGTGGGACGCGTTTCGGGCGCAATCGGGTCAGCAAACCTTGACCGATCTCGACACAGCGCCGCATTTCTCGGGCGCACGCCACACCACTGGCGATAACGCTTCGCCGCTGATCTATGCGTGCAGTTATCTCGACGCACAGGCCGCCCACCGCAGCCATGAAATCCTCGCCGTAACGGGAAATTCGCTGGGCTGGTACATCGCCCTCGCCGCAGGGGGCGGAGCGGATGCAATGGGCGGCATGAAGATCTTGAATACTATGGGCAATTTCATGCACATGCATGGTACGGGTGGTCAAATTCTCATGCCTTTTGTGGATGAAAACTGGCAGCCTGTCCCAGATGAAGAAAGCCGCCTGCACAACCTGATCGCTACCATTGATGCACTTCCCGATCACCGCTTGGCGCTGTCTATCCATCTCGGCGGCATGCTGGTTGTTGCAGGCAATGAGGCAGGCCTCGCTGCCTTCGAGCGGTTCACAGGCGGAGATGACACACGCAAACCCCTGCGCCTGCCCAACCATGCCGCCTTTCACACCTCCATGATGCAGGAGGTGGCACAAATGGGTCAAAAGGCCCTGCCCCAATCCTTGTTTAACGACCCCACAACCGCCCTGATCGACGGACGCGGCAGCGTCTGGCATCCAAAATCAACGAACCTGACGGCATTGCGTGACTACACCCTCGGTCACCAAGTGACCCAAACCTATGATTTCACCGCAGCGGTCATATCAGCCGCCCACAATTTTGCACCGGAGCGTTTCATCATCACTGGCCCCGGCACGACATTGGGCAGCGCCGTGGCCCAAGCCCTCATTGGAATCAAATGGCAAGGCATCAACAGCAAAGCAGCCTTCCAAACGCGCCAGAATGAAAACCCTCTTGTCATCAGCATGGGCCGCGAAGATCAACGAGAATTGGCGCTCTAGGTCCACCTAATTTCCAAAGAATGTCAGATCCCGACACGTACTTCAGGCGCGGGTTTATCCCAAAGAGTACCCCGTCCCCCGCACAGTTCTGATCGGATCCTTGCCACCCTGCCCCTTGAGCACTTTGCGCAGCCGCGCGATATGCACATCGACCGTCCGCGTATCCACGTAGATATCCCGCCCCCATACCAGATCGAGCAACTGCTCACGGTTCAGCACGCGACCCTGCTTTTCCATGAATGTCACGAGTAATCGGTATTCTGTGGGGCCAAGCTTCACTTCCGCATCTCCTCTCGTGACACGGTGGGTTTCTGGGTTCAGCGTAATGTCATCATGGGTCAAAACCGCACCGACCGCCGCAGGCCGCGTACGGCGCAACTGGTTTCGCACCCGCGCCATCAGCTCGCGCAGGTTATAGGGTTTCATGACATAATCGTCCGCGCCTGTATCAAGGCCGCGCACCGCGTCCACTTCTTCCGAACGCGCACTAAGCATAATGACAGGGATCGCCCGCGTCTCGGGCTGCGTCTTAACTTGCCTGCACACTTCGATCCCAGACATGAACGGCATCATCCAATCCAGAATAATCAGATCGGGCGCTGCCTCGCTAATGAGCAGCATCGCCTCTTCACCGTTTTGTGCCTGCCGCACGACGTATCCCTCGGCCTCGAGGTTATAGGCCAGTACTTCGCGTTGCGCTGGTTCGTCCTCCACCAAAAGCACTTGGATTTGTGCAACAGACATAGGGCTTAGTCCTGCGTGTTCAGCGATGTCTCGTCCGCTTTGGGCCGCGGATCATCAGGTGTCGAGCCTGTAACAAGATAGATCACTTGCTCGGCCATCGATGTGCAGTGATCGCCCATCCGCTCCACATTCTTGGCGATGAAATGCATGTGCATACAGGCCGTGATATTGCGCGGGTCTTCCATCATGAAAGTGAGGAATTCGCGGAACAGCCCATCATACATCTGGTCCAGCTCTTCATCGCGGGCAATCACATCAGCGGCCAGCGCTGCGTCACGGCGGATGTAGGCATCGAGAGAGTCTTTCAGCATTTCCTCGGCCAGCCGCGCCATGCGGCGGATCGCAGCCGTGCTATCGTTCACAGGCGGCATTTGGGAAAGGACAGAGGTCCGCTTGGCCATGTTCTTGGCATAGTCGCCGATCCGCTCAAGGTTGCCCGAGATTTTCATAACGCTCAGGATCATACGCAAATCAATCGCAGTGGGCGCGCGCAGTGCAATCACCCGCGCTGCGTTCTCGTTGATCTGCGCTTCCAATATGTCGATCTGTTTATCCGCTGCTCGGACCTGCTCGGCCAGAGGCTCGTCACGTGTCTCAAGGCTTTTTGCAGCTAGGCGGATCGCGTCCTCGACCAGCCCGCCCATTTTCATGATCTGGGCCTGTACCTTCTCAAGATCGCGGTCAAAGGCTGAGGCGATGTGGTGTGTCTCTTCCATGGGTCTACCCAATCCTTCCGGTGATATAGCTTTCCGTGCGCGGGTCTTCGGGTGTAGTGAAAATCTTGTCCGTGTCGCCGAATTCCACAAGGTTGCCGAGGTGGAAAAACGCGGTGCGCTGGCTCACCCGTGCGGCCTGCTGCATGGAGTGAGTGACAATCACCACCGAATAGTTCTGCCGCAACTCGTCGATCAATTCCTCGACCTGCGCCGTGGCAATCGGGTCAAGCGCTGAGCAAGGCTCGTCCATGAGCAGCACTTCAGGCTCGGTCGCGATCGCCCGTGCAATGCAAAGGCGCTGTTGCTGGCCGCCAGACAGGCCCGTTCCGGGTGCTTGCAAACGGTCCTTCACCTCGTTCCAGATCGCCCCACGCCGCAGCGCTTTTTCCACGATCTCGTCAAGCTCTGCCTTGTTGCGGGCAAGGCCGTGAATACGCGGGCCGTAGGCCACATTGTCATAGATGGACTTCGGAAACGGGTTCGGCTTTTGGAACACCATACCGACTTTGGCACGCAACTGAACAGGATCAACAGCGGGATCATAGATATCCTCGCCGTCGATCAAAATTTGCCCCTGCACGCGGCAGATATCAATCGTATCATTCATACGGTTGATACAGCGCAGAAACGTGGATTTGCCACAACCTGACGGGCCGATAAACGCAGTGACAGTCTTATCCTCGATCTCGACATCGACGTCTTTGATCGCGTGATTATCGCCGTAATAGACTTGAACGCCTTTGGCAGAGATTTTGGATGTGCTGGCCACAGGAGCCTCCGATGTTTGAGGTATGTCTTGCATGATCTCGGTCCTTCTACCAGCGCCGCTCGAAACGGCGCCGCAGCATGACCGCGATAAAGTTCATCGTGATAAGAAACACGAGCAGGATGATAATGCCGCCCCAAGCGCGCTCATAAAAGGCAGGGTCCGCACGTTTCGCCCACTCATAAATCTGTGCAGGCATGGCGGAGTTGGGGTTCATCAACCCTTCGGTGATCGTCTCTGGCCCATTGGAGGCGATGAAACCCACCATGCCGATCAACAGCAGTGGCGCAGTCTCGCCCAAGGCTTGTGCCAGACCGATGATCGTGCCTGTCAGGATCCCAGGTGCCGCAAGCGGCAGCACATGGTGAAAGACCGACTGCATCTTCGACGCACCCACGCCAAGGGCCGCATCACGGATGCTGGGCGGCACCGATTTGAGGGAAGCACGGGTGGAAATGATGATCGTTGGCAGGGTCATCAGAGTGAGGACCAAACCGCCAACCAAAGGCGCGGAATTGGGCAGGTGCATGTAGTTGATAAAGACTGCCAAACCAAGAATACCGAACACAATCGACGGCACAGCAGCGAGGTTGGAGATATTCACTTCGATAATATCGGTGATCCAGTTTTTCGGCGCGAACTCCTCAAGGTAAATTGACGCCGCCACACCAATGGGCAGGGCCAGCGCCAGCACCACCAGCATCATCATCAGCGAGCCTACCATGGAGACGCCCATGCCGGCCGCCTCTGGGCGCGCGTCCGAGCTGTCAGAGCCTGTGATGAACGCGATGTTGAATTTCTTGCCCAGCACACCTGCGTCGCGCATCTGATCGACAAGGTCCAGCTGCTCCGAACTGATGTTCTTATCGTTCACAATGCTCTCGCGGGTCACGCGGTCCTTGAGGTAGCCATCAACACGACCTGAGGCCAGAAAATCAAACGAGACTGTTTGCCCAATCAGCGTGGGATCCGCCAGTACCGCATCGCGCATCTGCGCTTCGGCCCCTTTGGACAGGATACCCGCCATGTCTTTGGGTTTGAGATCGGATTGCACCGCACCGCTTTCTACAAGCGCCTCAAATGCATCAACCAAAAGCGGCTTGTAGCCAAAGGTGGAGACTTTCTTGATATCCTCAATGTTCCGCTCGCCCTTTTTATCCAGCTTTGCGGCAGCCAGCGTCACATCAAGGGTGAGAAAGGTTTGCTGAAACGCGCCCGTGCCACGGCTGACGATAGTAGTCAGCAGGACCATGAGCATCAGCATCCCTATACCAATGGCGATCAGACCATAGGCCTGGAACCGCGTTTCGGCACGGTTACGCTTGGCTGTACGCGCGTCTTGTTTGAGCAGCGAGGTATGGGTCATTCGTATTGCTCCCGATAGGTCCGCACGATGTAGAGGGCGATCACATTGAGGCCCAAGGTCAGAATGAAAAGGGTAAGGCCAAGGGCAAAGGCCACCAGCGTCTCGGGGCTCGCGAAATCCGTATCGCCGGTGAGTTGGCTCACGATGCGGGTGGTGATGGTGGTCATCGCCTCGAACGGGTTGCCGGAGAAGCGGGCAATGGCCCCTGCCCCCAAAACCACGATCATCGTCTCGCCAATGGCGCGGGATGCGGCCAGCAGGATCGCGCCAACGATACCGGGCAAGGCGGCTGGCAGCACCACATTGCGGATCGTCTCGGACGGGGTCGCACCGAGGCCATAAGAGCCGTCGCGCAAAGACTGCGGCACCGCGTTAATGATGTCATCGCTCAACGACGAGACGAAGGGGATCAGCATGATGCCCATGACCAGACCAGCAGTGATCACCGCAGTCGCGCCCGACATCAGCGGATCACCATCGCGTAGACCTTCCATGCTCAATGCACCACCTGCCCCGAACACATCGACCAAGAATGGCCCGACTGTCAGCAGGGCGAAAAGGCCGTAAACGATTGTCGGGATACCTGCCAGAATTTCCAAAAGCGGCTTGGCAATCGCCCGCATCTTTGACCCTGCGTACTCCGACAGATAGATCGCCGCGAAAAGGCCAATCGGCACGGCAACAAGCAAGGCGATGAAGGAGATATAGAGTGTGCCCCACAAAAGCGGCAGGATCGACAACTCACTGTTGCCGCGAAAGTTCGGCGCCCATGAGCCGCCAAGGAAGAAGTCCTGCCACGGATGTTGGGAAAAGAAGTTCAGCGACTCAAAGACCATCGAGAGCACGATCCCCACGGTGGTCAGGATCGCCAGCGATGCGGCAGTGATCAGGAGCGCCATAATACCGCGTTCCACCACATTGCGGGCGCGGAAGGCAGGGTCCGCCGCACGCACGGCGAGTAACAGACCTGCAAGCGCAATCAAGATCACGACACCCGCGCGGATCATGTCCCAGCGCGCATCGAGGTCCCGCGCGCGCTCTGCCGCCGCCAACACAAATGGCTCCACATCAGATCCAAGGGCCACACCGACGCCCGCAAGCGTCTTGCGCAACGTAGACGGGTCCTCGCGCAGCGCTGCAATGCTTTGGGGGTCCAGAACTCCTTGGGCCACTGCGATATTCAGCCCCTCTGCCACACGGTTCACATCCGACAGGATCAGACTGTCTGTGCCACGCTCGCCCACAGCCGCGACGGGCAGCATCGGCAAAATAGCATTCTGGATCATCATCGGCTGTGTCAGCAGCCAGATCACCAGCACCCCTAGTGCTGGCACAGCCGCAAACATCGCGGCGGTCATGCCGTAATAGTTGGGCAGCGAATGCAGCTTGCGCGCATCGCCCCCCGCCCGCGCCATCGCACGGCCCCGCGCAAGCGCGTAACCCGCGATAGCAAGGGCTAGCACGAGTAGCGCCAATGTCAAAGGATTGCCGAGGAAAGACAGGGGCATAAAGGCTCCAGCGGTTTAACAAAAGTAAGGGGCCGCCTTGAACAGCAGCCCCTCGGTCAGATAACTAGAGTGCGGATCAGGACCCGCCACCAATTGTTGTCTCGTTCATCACAGCCTCTTGGGTCTCGGCCAATTCCGGATCTGAGACGAGGCCATATTCGGCAAGCGGTCCATCGGGGCCTGCAACTTCATCAGCGACAAAGAACTCGGCGAACTCCTTGAGGCCGGGGATCACGCCGATATGGGCCTTCTTGATATAGAAGAACAGCGGACGCGAGACGGGATATTCGCCCGTCGAGATACTCTCGGTGGTGGGCACAACTCCCGACATGGTCGCCACTTGCAGCTTGTCTGTGTTGTTCTCGTAGAAGGCCAAGCCAAATACGCCAATACCGTCCTTGTTGCTGTCGATGCGGGCCAGTGTCTCGGTATAGTCGCCGTCGATGTCAACGGATTTGCCATCAGTGCGTACCGCCATGCATTTTCCCTCTGCGGTGTCCTCGTCGACACCTGCCGCTTCCATCGCGGCAAGGAAACCACCCTCTTTACAGCCTGCAAGCAGGACCTTCTCCTCAAACACTTCGCGTGTGCCATGCTTGGTGCCTGGAATGTAGGTCACGATGGGCTGGGCGGGAAAATCGGAGTTCACTTGATCCCAAGTGTCAAAGGCGTTCGGGACCAATGCACCGTCGGTGAAATGCTCAGCAGCAAGGGCTTTGTACCAATCCACTGGTGTGAATTCGAAGGCATTGCCGTTGATGTCGGAGGCAAAAACTATCCCGTCATACCCTACGCGCACTTCGATAATGTCAGAGACACCATTCTCGACACAAACCGCCAGCTCTTTTTCGCGGATTTGGCGCGACGCATTGGCGATATCGATGGTATTCTCGCCTACGCCGTCACAAAACCGCTTGAGCCCCGCGGAGGAGCCGCCCGATTCTACAACCGGTGTTGGAAAATCAAAGTTCTCGCCAAAAGCCTCAGCCACAATCGCGGCGTAAGGCAGCACAGTAGAGGAACCTGCCACCTGAATATTGTCGCGCGCGGCAGCGGCACTTGCGGATACAGCGGCAATCGCCAGTGCGGAAGTCGTGAGTTTTACGAAAGACATTCATGTCTCCTGTCAGCAAATAAGATCGACCATCCCCATGATGGTCTGATGCCACGCTAGGGCGGCGTTGCTATGGTTTTGTGACAGTTGCATTACAGTTTTATGACAGTGGGCAGCGTAATCGGGATTTTCCTCAGAATAGCACGGCATATGACTCACTCTATCGGCAAAACCACTATGACTTCAGTACCTTGACCCAGTTTTGACGAAATCTTGATCCGTCCACCATGGCGGTTGAGAATGTGCTTCACAATCGCGAGGCCCAGACCCGTGCCGCCCAATGCTCGGTTGCGGTGGTTGTCAGCGCGGTAGAATCGCTCTGTCAGGCGCGGCAAATGACGCGCGGCGATCCCGGCCCCCTTATCGCGCACGGTGATGACCAGACCGCGACCGCGCAACAGTGGTGCTTGAGCCTCTTCGCGGGCAATCACATAGACATGTTTGCCCGCCCCACCATATTTGACTGCATTCTCCATGATATTTGTGAAGACCTGAGTGAGCTGATCCATATCTCCGCATAGGGTCAGACCGTTACTGGGCACATCCAGCACAAACTCCACCCCTCCCTCGGCTGCTATCGGCTCCAACGTTCGCACAGCGGCCGTAAGGACTGCCACTGCATCTACTTTTGTTTTCGGACGCACCCGCTCGTCCGCCTCGACACGGCTCAGCGAGAGCAGATCGCCGACAAGCCGATTCATACGTTCCGTCTCAGTTGTCATCGTCTCAAGGAAGCGTGCGCGGGCCTTGGCGTCGTCGCGTGCAGGGCCGCGCAACGTCTCGATAAATCCCATGAGCGCCGTCAGCGGCGTGCGCAACTCGTGGCTGACATTGGCCACAAAATCACGGCGCATCTGACTGGCAGCGCTTACATGGGTGACATCCTGAAACAGGACCAGCACTGCGCCCGTCTTGCCCATACGGCTCACCGCAACACTATAAGTGCGATCACTGCCGCTTTCGCGCGTTAGATATTCAGCAGGGGACTGTTTGGCCCCTGACAGGCATGCCTCAACGGCCTCCGCAACAGATGGTTGGCGCAGGGCGGTAATAAAATGCCGTCCAACCGCATCCATCCCCAGCAGTTTTTCGGCGGCTGGATTAAGCGCCACGATCTCTTCGGTCTGCGCAATGGCCAGCGCCGGCATCGGCAACGCAGTCACCAGTTCGTGTAGAGAGATCAGCCCTGTCACAGCCTAGAGCGCCTTAAGGTCCCGCCCAAATCGTGCCGCGTTTTCCTGATAATGCTCAGCGCTTTTAGTCAGCGCCAAAATCGCAGCTTCGTCCAGCGTGCGCACTACTTTTCCAGGGGCGCCCATCACAAGGCTGCCGTCCGGGATCACTTTATTCTCGGTGATCAGCGCCCCTGCCCCGATCAGACAATTCTTGCCGATCTTGGCACCATTGAGGACCGTGGCCCCCATCCCGATCAGAGAGTTATCCCCGATGGTACAGCCATGCAGCATGACCTTGTGACCGATGGTGCAATTCACACCGATTGTCAGGGGAAATCCGATATCCGTGTGGAACACGCAATTTTCCTGCACGTTTGATCCTGCACCCACAGTTATGTTCTCGTTGTCCCCGCGAATGGTGCAGCCGAACCAGACAGAAGACTTCGCCGCCAAAACCACGTTGCCAATTACGTTGGCATCGGGCGCTACCCAAGCGGTTGGATCAATCTGCGGCGTGATTTCTGCAAGGGCGTAGATAGTCATGTCAAATCCTCGAACTGGCTTTGGAGTTTACGGGCGATATCGCTGAGCTGTGGTTGCTGGGTGCGTTTCAAACGCTCCGCAGAGATAATAGTTTTCAGCTTGTCTTCGGTGGTGTCCAGATCATCGTTTACGATAACATAGTCGTAGCCGTCCCAATGGCTAATCTCGTCCCAGCTTTTCTGCATACGTTTTGCGATAGTGGCCTCGTCGTCCTGTCCACGACTGACCAGACGGCGGTGCAACTCTGAAATCGACGGCGGCAAGATAAAGATCGACAACGTATAAAGGCCCAACGGCGAATTGCGGATCTGCTGTGCACCTTGCCAATCGATATCAAACAGGACGTCATTACCCTTGCTGATCTCGCGCTCCACCGGCCCTTTTGGAGAGCCGTAGAAGTTACCAAAGACATGGGCATGCTCAAGCATTTCGCCCTCACCAACCCATTTTCGGAAAGTTTCCTCGGTGACAAAGCGGTAGTCTTTTCCGTCCACTTCCCCTGCACGCGGCTCCCGCGTGGTTGCAGAGACAGAAAAGCTCAATGTGTCATCCCACACCATCAACCGCTTGGCCAAGGTAGATTTGCCCGCACCCGAGGGCGAGGACAGAATGATCAAAAGGCCGCGACGCTGGTTCATATCTTACTCCACATTCTGCACTTGCTCGCGCAACTGGTCGATCACCGCTTTGAGCGCAAGGCCCACCCGCGTCAGACCACTGTTTTGCGCCTTGGCACACAGCGTATTGGCCTCACGGTTGAACTCTTGCATCAGGAAATCCAGCTTTCGCCCGATGGGTCCATCTGCATCCAGCAACGCCCGAGCCGCAACCACATGCGCACCAAGGCGGTCAATTTCTTCGGTAATGTCCGCTTTTACAGCAATCATGGCAAGCTCGGCCGCGATGCGGTCAGGCTCGATCCCTTCAATATTGTCCATCACGCGCCCGAGGTTGCGCTTGAGCGCTGCCGCACTCTCTATGCTGCGCGCCTGCGCCAGTGTTACCGCCTCATCGGTCAACGCTTCGATCTGGTCGAGTTGATCGCGCATAACTGTCTCAAGCGCGGCACCTTCAGCGCTTCGCATTGTGTTGAATGCTCTCAGAACTTCCGTGAACTCCGCCAGAAGTGCAGAAGACAATTCTTCGTTGTTATCCTCAAGGACTGCTTGTTCCAGAACGCCGCGCATGGTTACGATGTCCGTTGCTTTGGAAGGGGCCAGCGAGACCCCCGCATCCATCGCTGCCATCTCGATCCGCCCTAGAGCCTCAAGCACCGAGGCAAGCTGCGTCTCGTTCACGGCCAGTGCACCGCCACCCTCTTCGCGCACAACCCGTAACCCCAAGGTCACATTGCCGCGCGCGATGTCTGCCACAGCCGCTTTGCGCAGGCCCGCTTCGAGCCCGGGTATCCAGTCAGGCACGCGAATGCGCAGGTCCAACCCCTTGCCATTGACCGCCCGCAATTCCCAGCTCCAGCTGTGCGGTCCCAGTGCGCCCGCTTTTGTGGCAAAGCCCGTCATTGACCTGATCATTCCAGCACACCCTTTAAATTCACCTTTGGTTTTGGAATAGGTTTTTTTCCCCCTTATCTGCAAGCCCCTTCACCCCCAATTAAACGATGAGGCTACCATAACGATATTAACCTTTATGACTGAAATATGACCAATCTGGGGCAACCGATGCTAGAACTGCCTTATCGACGGACACTGCACAGAACGTGCATTCAGGCCAAAAGTCGCTTGAACGCTATGATTGCTGCGGAAATCCGCCCGTCTCCCCCAATACGCACGTCACCCAGAGGAGAGCTTTAATGGACAATTCGAGTGAAACCCAACACAATGTCGTAACTATGTCAGACCAGAAACCTCACAGCGGTTACGCAGCTTTGTCCATCGTGGAAGCCTATTGGGACGCGCTACGTGCAGGCCGTGAAATGCCCAAACGCGCCGAGATTGATCCGCGCGGCATCGAGAGTGCGCTGGAGAATACCTTTATTCTGGAGCGTGTTGCCCCTGGCGTCGCGCGGCTGCGCATCGCAGGCAGTCATTTGCACGATATCATGGGCATGGAAGCACGCGGCATGCCGCTCACGGCCTTTTTCGAGCAGGATGCACGGATCAAAGTCGCAGGCCTGTTGGAAGAGGTTTTCCAGACTCCCGCCACAGCGCATGTCACAATGCGTTCTGGTGGCAATTTGGGCCAGCCTGCCCTTGAGGCGCGAATGATCTTGCTCCCGCTCAAGAGTGATCTAGGCGATGTGAGCCGAATTTTGGGCTGTATGGTATGTTTGGGCCAATTGGGCACCGTGCCGCGCCGCTTCGACTTGACCAATATTTCTGTCCACCGCCTTGGCTTGGCACCGTTGGTTGAGCCCCAGCCAGATCCGGTCCGGGAGGAGTTCAGCGCACCGCAAATGCCATTTACACCGCAACCAATGAGTGCCGCAATCGATACTGAAGGCAGCGGAAAAAAACGCCCACCTTACCTGCGACTGGTCAAAAGCGACGAATAAGCAGACTGCGGCAGGACACAATGGCCCTGCCGCAATAGTTTTAATCAACCTGCTGCTTTTGCCGCTTCACGGCCACGGCGGGTCGAAAGTTCTTCAGCAACCAAAAAGGCCAACTCAAGCGATTGGCTTGCGTTCAGGCGCGGGTCACAGGCTGTGTGATACCGGTTTGACAGATCTTCATCCGTAACCGCACGTACCCCCCCTGTACATTCTGTCACATCCTGACCCGTCATCTCGAAGTGCACACCACCGGGAACTGTCCCCTCTGCTGAATGCACGCCAAAGAATTCACGCACTTCGCGCAGGACACTTTCGAAGGGACGGGTTTTATAGCCCGATGAGGATTTGATCGTGTTGCCGTGCATCGCGTCACAGGTCCAAACGACATTGGCCCCCTCTTCCTGCACAGCCTTGATCAAGCGGGGCAAGTGATCGCCAACCGATCCCGCACCAAAGCGGGCGATTAGGGTCAATCGGCCCTCTTCATTGTCCGGATTCAGCTTGGTCATCAGCTTTTTGAGATCATCCACTTCCATGGACGGACCACACTTCAACCCAATCGGGTTTTGCACGCCCGAAGCGAACTCAACATGTGCACCGTCAGGCTGACGCGTGCGGTCCCCAATCCAGATCATATGGCCAGAACCCGCAAGCCATTTGCCAGTCTCGGCTTCTTGGCGGCACAGCGCCTCTTCATATTCCAGCAACAGAGATTCGTGGCTGGTGTAGAACTCAACCGATTGCAGAGTATGGGCGTTGTCAGGCGACACACCTGCGGCGGCCATGAAATCAAGTGTGTCGGAAATACGTGCCGCGAGATCGCGGTACTTCGCCGCCTTCTCGCCATCGGTAAAGCCAAGGGTCCAGCCGTGCACTTTGTGCACATCCGCATAACCACCCGTCGAGAATGCACGCAGCAGGTTCAACGTCGCCGCCGACTGAGTATAGGCACGCATCATGTTTTCGGGGTTCGGGATACGCGATTCAGCTGTGAAAGCGAGATCGTTAATGATGTCACCGCGGTAACTGGGCAGTTCAATCCCGTCCACAGTCTCCATGTTGGCCGAACGCGGCTTGGCGAACTGGCCCGCCATACGGCCCACTTTGATTACTGGCACTTTTGCACCGTAGGTGAGAACCACTGCCATTTGCAGCATCACCTTAAACGTGTCGCGGATCATATCGGAGCTGAACTGTTCGAAACTTTCGGCGCAATCTCCACCCTGCAATAAAAATGCCTCGCCACGGCCTGCGGCCGCCAGATGCTTGCGCAAGCGGCGTGCCTCACCCGCAAAGACCAAAACAGGATATCGCGACAGCTGCTCTTCAACAGCTTTCAAGGCAGC
This sequence comes from uncultured Sulfitobacter sp., assembly GCF_947499945.1. Lineage (GTDB taxonomy): Bacteria > Pseudomonadota > Alphaproteobacteria > Rhodobacterales > Rhodobacteraceae > Sulfitobacter. The sequence goes on from NZ_CANMQD010000004.1 coordinate 251,465, forward strand.
CTGATCAGGGTAGTCAGGCATTTGAATCCGTGGCTTAGAACGCCAGCTCGATTTGCTCCAGGTCGTCATAACTCATGCTCCGGTCGTTGGCGCGGCGCCGAATGTTGGCGCAAACGCAGTGTAAGTTTATAGCTATACAAAACATGAACCCCAGTGGCCATAACCCATTTCATCGCTTGACCTCGCAACATCCCTCATGCCCTAGTAACGCACTGTAAATCTATTTAACCCGTAGCACGCTGGATTTTTAAGTGGCCCAAGCCCCTCACGCCCAACGCATTCCCCGCGATCAAGACAAGCCGCGCCGCTTTGTCTTTGTGCTGTTGGACAATTTCAGTCTGCTGTGCTTCTCCACAGCGATAGAGAGCTTGCGCATCGCCAACCGAATGGCGGGGCGCACTTTGTATGAGTGGACGGTGATCGGCGAAGGTGGCGTTTCGGCGACCTGTTCCGCGGGCACGGTGTTTCAGCTCGACAGTGATCTCGACGAAATGAGCCGTGATGATACGATCATGGTATGCTCGGGCATAGACGTGCAAAGTGCGACAACAAAAAAAGTTCTGGCGTGGCTGCGCCGTGAGGCCCGTAAAGGTCTGATCATCGGCGGCTTGTGTACGGGTGCCTATAGTCTGGCCAAGGCTGGATTGCTCGACGGGAAACGCGCCACAATCCATTGGGAAAATCAGGACAGTTTTGCCGAGGAATTCGAAGAGGTGACTCTGACCAAGTCGGTTTTTGTGGTGGATAACAACCGCATGACCACAGCGGGCGGGACCTCCTCCATTGATCTCATGCTCAAGATCATTGCCGATGACGAGGGTGAAGATCTGGCCAATGCTGTCGCGGACCAGCTCATCTACAGCTCCATCCGCACCGACCAAGACACACAGCGCCTAAGCGTGCCCACCCGTATCGGTGTGCGTCACCCGAAGCTGTCTGCTGTAATCCAGATTATGGAAGCCAACATCGAAGAGCCGATCAGCCCGTCGATATTGGCCCAAGACGTCGGCATGTCCACGCGCCAGTTGGAGCGCTTGTTCCGCCGCTATCTCAACCGCTCGCCCAAGCGGTACTATATGGAACTGCGTTTGCAGAAAGCGCGTAACTTGTTGATGCAAACAGACATGAGCGTTATCAACGTGGCCCTCGCTTGCGGCTTTGCCTCGCCCTCGCATTTTTCCAAATGCTACCGTGCGCATTATGACAACACCCCCTACCGCGAGCGCGGAAGCCACGCGGCGCGTCTGTCGATTTGAAGACAGCACTGCGCATCTTTGCCATCGTGATTGCACTGGGTGCAGGATTGCTGCTTTCCGTCATGTTGGCGTTTGGCGGCCCCAACTACTACGGACTGCGCCCCCATGCGGTCAAGGCGGGGTTGGACTCGCATGACCTGTCCGATCTCACAGCCCTCGCGCAATATGGCCCTGTCAGTGGCATCATCAGCTATGACGCGTGGTATGAGGGGCGTAATGGGCTAACGGGTTGGTTCCTGTTGCCCATTGATCAGGCGGAGGACCTCGAATTCAACGTCAACGGTCAACTTGATCCCACCCTCGCTGCATACTTTGGCGCGCCACCACGCCGCTGCAAGGGCACTGGACTGCCGGAAAAGATGATCCGCGCAGTTGAGCCGGAGCGAAACCAGTCAGGCTTTCTCGGACGCTCCACCTGTACGCGCAGCAAGATGGACATCCGCGACATCATCGCGGCCAGCAGTCCTGCACAACGGCATGAGACCGCCATGACCCATGCGGAGCTTTTGGCATTCGATGACCGCGCTAACCCCCTAATGATCCGCGATAATGTCAGGCTCTGGCCCACGCCATATGCCTATTACCGCACCATCACGCTTCCCATTATTTGGCAATCTCAGGACCGACGCCCCCACTTCGGCATCAGTGATTTGCGGCAAAAAGCAACTGAACTCGCCGAGCACCTAAACCGTGAAGGCCATGTTGGTGTGAGGATGCAGATGCAAGAATGGTATCCCCGTTATTTCTCCGATGCAGAGCCGCACCTGCTCCCCTTGGTCCGCGAGAATAAAACAGTGCTGATTACTGGCATTCGGTTTGCCCGCCTGAGCTTTGTTGTGCTCTGCGCAAGTAACGCAAGGGCGGATTGTGATGCCGTTGAAGTATCGCAATTGCGCACGGATATTGATGCAGTGCGGGACCAGCGCATTTTACAAGATGCTTTGGCAGGCGAACAACCTCTGCCGGACACCAACATGGTTTTGCGGCATGTACTTCATGAAAGCGACCTTGAAGGAAGCACCATACTTGCCCCTACGTCGGAAGAGCGGCGCTTTTCAGTGACTTGGTATGACGCCCGCGCAACGGCACCGCTTAAATAGCCGCCTTGCCATGCTATCGGCCAAAAATCAGGTGATTGTCCCGTATTTGCGAACAAAATAGGGCCAAACGCCCGAAAAAATCTGCTTCTCTTTTCGGCAAACCGCGCATAGGCTCGGCCCCGAACATAAAGTTCCAACTTGGGAGAGACACATGAAAAAGATGCTTATGGCCACAACGGCTGCAGCACTGGTTGCCACGGGCGCATTCGCCGACGGCCACTCAAAAGAAGTTAAGATCGGTATCCACTTCGGCTTCACCGGCCCGATTGAATCACTGACGGGTCACATGGCCGATGGCGCCGAACTTGCGATCAAAGAAGTATCCGACAGCGGCATGCTCCTGGATGGTATGACAGCAAGCGGCATGCGGGTTGATTCCGGCTGCATCGACAACGGTCTGGCAGTGTCAAACGGTGAGCGTCTGATCGCAGATGGCGTCGCGGGCATCGTAGGCTCCGACTGTTCCGGTGTGACAGGCGCGCTGTTGCAGAACGTCGCCATTCCAAACGGTATGGTTATGATTTCCCCCTCCGCCACGTCACCGGGTCTGACGACTATGGAAGACAACGGCCTGTTCTTTCGCACGTCCCCATCGGATGCGCGTGAAGGTGAAGTCATGGCAGAAATCTTGCAAGAGCGTGGCATCAAGTCGATCGCTCTGACCTATACAAACAACGACTACGGCAAGGGTCTGGCAGACGCGATTGAATCCTCGTTCAAAGCAATCGGCGGCGAAGTAACAATTGTTGCAGCGCACGAAGACGGCAAAGCGGACTACTCCGCCGAAGTTGGTGCACTTGCATCCGCTGGTGGTGATATCCTCGTCGTTGCAGGTTACCTCGACCAAGGTGGTGCAGGCATCATCAAAGCCGCACTCGACGCAGGCGCATGGGAGCAGTTCGGCCTTCCAGGTGGCATGATCGGTGAAGCATTGCCAGCAAACATCGGGCCTGATCTCAACGGTTCATTCGGTCAGATCGCAGGCTCAGAAGGCCCCGGCATCGAAAACTTTGAAAAGATGGCAGAAGAAGCAGGCTTCCTCGGCGCATCCCCTTATACACCTGAAAGCTATGATGCAGCGGCGCTGTTGCTCTTGGCCATGCAGGCGGCAGGTTCCACTGATCCGGCCATGTATAAGGACAAGATCCTCGATGTAGCTAACGCACCAGGCGAGAAAATCTTCCCTGGCGAATTGGGTAAGGCGCTAGAGCTGATCAAAGCTGGCACAGACATCGACTATGTCGGCGCCTCTGCTGTCGAACTGATCGGACCTGGCGAATCTGCTGGTACATACCGCATGATCGAAGTTAAGGACGGCGAGAACGCAACTGTCGGCTTTAAATAAACACTTTGCCCCTTGGGCATGACATTGAAACAGCCCGGGATTTTCTCGGGCTGTTTTTATAAGGACTGGAGCGCGTCCACAGAGACGGGCCAAGTATACGGGGATAGAACATATGATCGTCGTTGACGATTTACACAAACATTTCGGGGGCTTCCATGCCGTTGATGGCGCAAGCCTCACGATTGAAGAAGGCTCCATTACTGGTCTGATTGGCCCCAACGGTGCCGGAAAAACCACTCTTTTCAACGTAATAGCAGGCGTTCTTCAACCGACGTCCGGTCGGGTGATGATGGACGGTGAGGATATCACCGGCCTGCCGCCGCACACGCTGTTTCATAAGGGCTTGCTGCGCACGTTCCAGATCGCGCATGAGTTCCATTCGATGACCTGTCGCGAGAACCTGATGATGGTACCGGGCGGTCAATCGGGTGAGACGCTGTGGAACACATGGTTTGGCCGCAAACGCATCGCCAATGAGGAACGCGCCCTGCGCGCAAAAGCCGACGAAGTGCTGGAATTCCTCACAGTCGAGCATCTGGCCGATCAAAAAGCGGGGCAAATTTCTGGTGGGCAGAAAAAACTGCTGGAACTGGGCCGTACCATGATGGTGGATGCCAAAATCGTATTCCTTGACGAGGTCGGTGCGGGTGTGAACCGCACGCTGCTCAACACCATCGGGGACGCCATCCTGCGCTTGAACATGGAGCGCGGATATACTTTTGTCGTGATCGAACATGACATGGATTTCATCGGGCGCTTGTGTGATCCCGTGATCTGTATGGCCGAGGGCCGCGTGCTGGCCACCGGCACCCTGCCCGAAATCAAGGCAAACGAGCAGGTGATTGAAGCCTACCTCGGCACCGGTCTCAAGAACAAAGAACAGGTGGGCGCATGAGTGATCCATATGGCGACCGCGGGAACAAAGACCTATCTGTAGGCAATCCAAAAGGGCAAGGATCGATCATGCCAAAAGCAAGCGGCAAGACACATGCCTCTCCCGGCGGGCCGTTCCTGATTGGCGACACGATGACGGGGGGGTATGGCAAAGGGCCTGACATTTTGCACAACTGTACCATCGCTGTGGAAAAGGGCGAGATCGCCGTGATTGTTGGCCCGAACGGTGCTGGCAAATCGACGGCGATGAAGGCCGTTTTCGGGATGCTGGACGTCCGCTCAGGCTCGGTTCGCCTTGATGGCGAGGACATTACCAGCCTCAGCCCGCAAGCGCGGGTGAGCAAGGGAATGGGGTTTGTGCCCCAAACTTCAAATATCTTTACCTCCATGACGGTTGAAGAGAACTTGGAAATGGGCGCCTTCATCCGCCGCGACAATTATCTTGACACGATCGAGCAAATTTACGAGCTGTTTCCGATCCTCAAAGACAAACGCTTCCAAGCCGCAGGAGAACTCTCGGGCGGTCAGCGCCAGCAGGTTGCCGTGGGCCGCGCGTTGATGACGAAACCCAAAGTGCTGATGCTCGACGAGCCTACGGCGGGCGTCAGCCCCATCGTGATGGACGAGTTGTTCGACCGCATCATCGAAGTAGCGCGCACGGGTATCCCGATCCTAATGGTGGAACAGAACGCACGCCAAGCGCTTGAGATTGCAGACAAAGGTTATGTTTTGGTTCAGGGCGCAAATGCATTTACGGGGACTGGCAAAGAACTGCTCGCCGATCCTGAAGTGCGCAAGAGCTTTTTGGGGGGGTAAGGATGACAAACAGCCTTTCAGCTTTTGCCCTTATTATTTTTGCCGCCACATCCGCATCAGCAAAAGAGGACATTGTGTTTCGTATTGATTGCACTTTTGACCGGGGCACTTCTTTTGCGGATACAAAAATGTTTTCCGAAGTTTTCAAAACCAGCACGACTTCAACGCACGCTCCTGCAAAGGTAGCAAAAGTTCGGGGGGCGTTGCTTTATGAGATGCCTACGGATGTAGGCGTGCGTCAATTTGTCGGAAACATATATGCCAAGGGGCAGTTTTCGACGGTGACAACAGTGTTTGCGGACGGTCAATCCGTGAGAACAACGCTACATTACGGTACTGAGGGTTCTCCGCTTAAAGTCACTGCTGAAATCGGCCAATGTGAGGTTGTCGAATAATGGATTTTCTCAACGCAATTGTAGCACTTGCGAATTATGTGCTGATCCCCGGCATTGCTTATGGTAGCCAGCTTGCGATTGGCGCACTTGGGGTAACGCTGGTCTACGGAATACTGCGCTTTTCCAACTTTGCCCATGGCGACACGATGGCGTTTGGTACGATGATCACCATACTGGTGACATGGTGGATGCAATCCGTTGGGATCAGCCTTGGGACGCTGCCAACAGCCCTCCTCGCCCTGCCCTTTGGCATTATGGGGTGTATCGCATTGGTGCTCATCACAGATCGTACCGTTTACAAATTCTACCGTGAACAAAAGGCAAAACCTGTGATCCTCGTGATCGTCTCGATGGGTGTTATGTTCGTGATGAATGGTATCGTGCGTTTCATCATCGGACCAGATGACCAGAGCTTTTCGGACGGGCCACGGTTCATCATCTCAGCGCGCGATTTCAAACGGTTGACGGGGCTCGATGAAGGTCTGGGCATTCGCACAACTCAGGTGATCACCGTTGTAACAGCGATTGTAGTTGTGGCGCTGTTGTTCTGGTTCCTGAACAAGACTCGGTCGGGCAAATCCATGCGGGCCTATTCAGACAATGAAGATCTCGCCCTACTGTCGGGCATAAACCCAGAACGCGTGGTGATGATCACATGGATCATCGTTGCGGCCTTAGCGACCATCGCAGGCACACTTTACGGGCTGGATAAATCATTTAAGCCCTTCACTTACTTCCAACTGCTGCTGCCGATCTTCGCCTCCGCTGTGGTTGGTGGCATCGGCAGTCCGCTGGGTGCTATTGCGGGTGGTTTTGTTATCGCCTTCTCCGAAGTGACGATCACCTATGCGTGGAAAAAAGTGCTGGGGTATCTGATGCCCGAAAGCCTCGAGCCAAACGGCCTCGTCCAGCTCATGTCCACCGATTATAAATTTGCCGTCAGCTTTGTAATCTTGCTGATTGTGCTGTTGTTCAAGCCTACGGGCCTCTTCAAAGGGCAGTCCACGACATGACCGATACTGTGAAAAACTCCCTCCTCTTTGCCTTGGTGTTTACGCTGATCATTATCTCGGGCTTCTTCCAAGGCTGGAATAACGCGATGTTTATCGTGAATATGGGCATTATCTCGGCAATCATGGCGCTGGGGGTAAATTTGCAATGGGGCTATGCGGGCCTGTTCAACGTAGGCGTCATGGGCTTTGTCGCACTGGGCGGCCTGGCGGCGGTGCTGATCGGGATGCCTGCGACGCCGGGTGCGTTTGCTGCGGGCGGAACAGGCATCGTTATCGCGCTACTGCTTGGGGCTGGCACGATCATCGCCGCAGTCCTTGCTTACAAACGTATGACCGCTGGGCGTAATCGCAACCTCGCTATCACAGCGATTTTAATCTTTGGCTTTTTTGTATTTCGTGGATTTCTGGACCCTGCTGTTGGTCTTATCGAAGATGTGAACCCTGCCGCGACCGGCTACCTTGGCGGTTTAAATCCAGGCACTCAAGACACATACCGCGATAATGGCTGGATCATGCTAATCGCTTGGCCTGTGGGCGGATTGTTCGCGGCTGGCGCAGCATGGCTGATCGGCAAGGCAGCGCTTGGTTTGCGCTCGGACTACCTTGCGATCGCGACGCTGGGCATCGCGGAGATCATCATTGCCGTGTTGAAGAATGAAGATTGGCTGACGCGCGGCGTGAAGAACGTCGTCGGAGTGCCACGTCCTGTTCCCTATGAGTTGGACTTGCAGAACTCGGCTGTATTTGTCGAGCGTGCGGCGTCCTTGGGTTTCGACCCCGTCGAGGGTTCTACCATCTTCGTCAAGCTTCTTTATGCTGTGTTGTTCGCCGCCGTGCTGGGGATCATTTTCTGGCTGAGCCAACGCGCGCTTAACTCCCCTTGGGGTCGGATGCTGCGTGCGATCCGTGACAATGAGGTAGCTGCCGAAGCCATGGGCAAGGACGTGACTGCGCGCCATTTGCAAGTGTTCATTCTCGGCTCTGCCATTTGCGGAATTGCGGGTGCCATGATGACTACACTCGACGGACAGCTCACACCCGGAACCTATCAGCCGCTGCGCTTTACCTTCCTGATCTGGGTGATGGTGATCGTGGGCGGATCGGGCAGCAACCTTGGTTCGATCCTTGGTGGTTTCCTGATCTGGTTCCTGTGGGTTCAGGTTGAACCAATTGGCCTATTTATCATGGACATCATCACGTCGGGTATGGCCGACGACAACTGGCTGCGTATCCACTTGATCGACAGCGCGGCCCAAATGCGCCTGATGACCATGGGTGTAATCATGATCCTTGTGCTGCGGTTCAGTCCACGCGGGTTGATACCGGAGAAATAGACGCTGACGCAATTGTGCAAGGGGACTTGCGAGATTGCGAATTTAAAGGTCAAATGAAAAAGAGCCGCGGGCATGTCACTGAGACAGTCCGCGGCCTTTTGGTTTTAACGGCCTCTAAACAGACCACCAAGGATGCCGCGCACGATGCGGCGTCCTGTAGTGCCTTTCAGTTCCTTGATCACCACATTTGCAATGGCGCCCCCAATGCCACTTCCTGCGGGACTTGTGCTGCGGCGGGAGGTTGTCTGACCCTTGCCTGCGTAACGGCGGGCCTGTTTGAAATCGCGCAACGATGGCGTGTCGGCTTCCGCTTTCTTGGCGGCTTTTGCATCTGCTTCGGCTTTTTCTATAGCAGCTTCGGCGGCTTCGGCCTCAGCAGCAGCTTGCTCGGCGCGGCTGCGCAATGTTTCAAATGCGCTTTCGCGGTCGAGTGGGGTGTCGTATTTACCTGCCATGGCAGAGGTCGCCATAAGCGCATGACGCTGTGCGATGGTGATCGGCCCCAGTTGGGAAGACGGCGGACGGATCAATGTCCGCTCGACCATTCCGGGAACACCCTTTGGCTGGAGCATGGACGTAACTGCCTCGCCAACACCCACTTCGCGGATCGCTTCTTCGGTGCTAAAGGCGGGGTTATCGCGGTAGGTTTGGGCAGCGAGGCGCAGCTCTTTTTGGTCTTTGGCAGTAAAGGCCCGCAGGGCATGTTGCACGCGGTTTCCAAGCTGGCCGAGGATGTCTTCGGGAACGTCTGCAGGGTTTTGGCTTATGAAATAGACGCCGACGCCTTTGGACCGGATAAGCCGAGCCACCTGTTCGACTTTGTCCACCAGCGCTTTGGGCGCGTCGTCGAAGAGGAGGTGCGCTTCATCAAAAAAGAACACTAATTTGGGTTTATCCGAGTCGCCCACTTCGGGCAGCTCCTCAAACAATTCAGACAGCAACCACAGCAAGAATGTCGCGTACAGTTTGGGCGCGGCCATGAGTTTGTCAGAGGCAAGAATGTTGATCATACCGCGCCCGTCGGCATCTGTACGCATCAGGTCCGACAACGCCAAAGCTGGCTCCCCAAAGAGGTTATTGCCCCCCTGATTTTCCAGCACCAGCAAGCTGCGCTGAATCGCTCCAATAGAGGAGGTTGAGACATTACCATAGCGCAGAGAGAGATCTTTTGCGTTTTCACCAATCCATACCAGCAACGCTTGCAGGTCTTTGAGATCAAGCAGCGCCATGCCGTCCTCATCCGCGAGGCGGAAGGCGATATTCAAAATGCCCTCTTGGGCGTCTGTCAGGCCCAGAAGCTGGCCCAGCAACAGCGGACCCATCTCGGAGACTGTTGTGCGCACGGGATGCCCCTGCTCCCCGAACATATCCCAGAAAGTGACGGGAAATGCCTCATATTTAAAATCGGTAAAACCGATCTTCTCGGCGCGCTCTGTAAACGGACCATGGAGTTTGTGATTGGGATCTCCCGCCATCGCGAGACCGCTCAGGTCCCCTTTTACATCGGACAGAAACACCGGCACGCCCGCGTTTGCAAACCCTTCAGCCATGATCTGGAGCGTGACTGTCTTACCCGTCCCCGTTGCCCCCGCCACAAGACCGTGACGGTTGGCATATTTGAGCGACAAAAACTGCTGCGTGCCGTAGTCAGGCCCACCGCCGCCGATAAAAAGATCAGAACTCACAATCATAGTCTCCTGTAATTAACGCAGCTCGGGTCATTCGCATGCCGCAAAACCGCCCCGTCTGAGCATACTTACTTAACTTTTGGGCGCCATAGTGAAAGCGTCAACGGCCCGATGTCCTTGGGACGTTTGACGCTTCCTCCCTGTCAGACTGGCCGTGCCTTCGGGTACGGCCTTTTTTTATCGCCAACAGCTTCGGTTAACACTCTTATATGGAGTAAAATCCTGTTTTCCTGTTGACCGTTCATGCCCGCTTGGCATAACCTTCCCTCAATAAGTCGGCACAGTCCGACAGGGAGTGACTAAAAGTCTTAAGAGAGGGTGCCACGCGCCCTCTTTTTTCACATTTATACACCGAAATATTTCAGCATCTTCGAACGCTAAGCAGAAAAGCGCTGTCTTCTTTTCCCCCTCATGCGCAATCCCCCTGACAAGCCCTTGAGAGAGTGCTAAAGCAAGTTAACTTATCACTAACGACGGATTTCTCATGACCAAGTTTATCTCTGCATTGCCCCTTTGCGCAGCTTTGGCACTTTTTGCACCAGCACATGTTTTTGCTCAAACGACCACAACAGACGGCGCCGTTACGGTGACCACAGATGAGGACGCCACTGCACCAACGGCCGAAGATCTGCTGAGCCTTGGAGAAGATGCAGATCCAGCACCCGTAGCCGGAAAACCCTACACCCGTGAAGTTATCGGTTCTTGGGAGATGCGCTGTATCAAAGGCGAAGAAGGCTCCACCGAGGTAGAGCCATGCCAGATGTACCAGCTGATGAACGATGGCCAAGGTGCGCCCGTTGCCGAAGTTTCATTGTTCAGACTACCAGCTGGCGGCAAAGCCATTGCAGGTGCGACAATCATCGTACCGCTTGAGACATCCCTGCCCAGTCAGGTCACCCTTGCGATTGATGGTGGCAAGGCCCGTCGTTACCCCTATGCGTTTTGCAACCCGATTGGCTGCTATGTGCGTCTGGGTCTGACCGCTGATGATGTTGCGGCGTTCAAGCGCGGCAATGAAGCCGTTATGACAATCGTTCCAGCCCTTGCACCGGATCAGAAAGTCGAACTCAAGCTTTCTTTGACAGGCTTCACAGCATCCTATGACAAGGTTTCCGTACTCGACCAGTAAGAGAGAGCAGCAGAACATTAAAGCCGCTCCTTCCGGGGCGGCTTTTTCTTTGGATTATTCTATCGGCCAGAAAGTTCAGATTTTGCGCAGTGCAATAACCGCGTTCATCCCGCCAAAGGCAAACGCATTGCTCAGCGCCACATCAACTTTGGCGTCACGCGCCACGTTCGGCACAACATCAAGAGCGCATTCGGGGTCAGGCTCCTGATAACCGATTGTGGGCGCGATCACACCGTCGCGCAGTGCCAAGATGCAAGCAAGCAATTCAACAGCACCCGTGCCGCCAATCAAATGCCCGTGCATTGATTTGGTTGAGCTGATCATCAGCTGGTCCGCATGAGCACCAAAAACATCCGCCACTGCCGCACATTCGGTTTTGTCATTGGCGGCAGTGCCTGTGCCGTGCGCATTGATATAGCCCACTTCAGAACGGTCAATCTGTGCATCAGCCAGTGCGCCTGCCATCGCCCGTGCAGCCCCGTTTTTGGAAGGCATCACGATATCAGACGCATCTGATGACATGGCGAAACCTGCCACTTCACACATGATTTCGGCCCCACGCGCGCGTGCATGCTCGTATTCCTCAAAAACAAAAATGCCTGCTCCTTCGCCCTGTACCATCCCGTTACGGTTGGCCGAGAACGGGCGACAGGCGTCTTTTGACATGACGCGCAAACCTTCCCAAGCTTTTACCCCGCCAAAACACAGCATGGATTCAGATCCGCCCGTGACCATGACAGGGGCCATGCCGGAACGGATCATCATAAAGGCCTGCGCCATTGCATGATTTGAGGATGCACAGGCCGTCGAGACGGTAAAGGACGGCCCCTTGAGGTTCCATTCCATGCTCACATGGCTGGCTGCTGCGTTGTTCATCAGCTTCGGCACCACAAAGGGGTGCACACGGTTTTTTCCCTCTTCATACACAGCGCGGTAATTGTCGTCCCATGTGCTTACCCCGCCGCCAGCGGTGCCAAGCACCACACCGGAACGCGCAGCAAGTTCACCTGCGAAGATCAGGCCCGACTGCTCAATCGCCTCACGCGCAGCGGCAAGGGTGAACTGCGTAAAGCGGTCATAGAGTGAGATTTGCTGACGGTTATAGCGGCCCTCGGCCTCGAACCCGTTCACTTGACCACCGATCCTGATTTGCAGACGGTCCACATCACGGATGTCGAGCGGACCAATGCCACACACTCCCTCGCGCATGGCAGCCATGGTATCAGCTACGCTATGCCCCAGTGCATTGATCGTACCCGCGCCCGTTATGACGACCCGTTTCATCAGGTGTTCTGTTCCGCGCGCAGCCGCTCTATCCCCGCAACGATGCTGGCCACTGTAGAGATGTCGAAATCAGACTCTTTGGGGGCATTCGCATTGAACGGCACCGTGACATCAAAGGCTTCCTCAATAGCGAAAATGCTCTCGACCAGACCCAGACTGTCTATGCCAAGGCTCTCCAGCGTGCTTTCCAGCGTCACGTCTTCCGGTTCCAGCAAGGCCTGTTCCGCGATAATGGCGATGACCTGATCTTTGACGTCCATGGTAGGTATTCCTTTAAGGCAGCCTTTTCGAGGCATTTAGGCATCCTTGTCGCTCTTGAAAACCGCCTTTTTCAATTCCGCGACTTCCCGCATCAGGCGCGGCAAACGGCGCAATGCTTTGTAGCCCTCAACCTGTTTGTCCATTTGCGTGGCAGGATAGCCGAGCATCGTGCGCCCCGCAGGCACATTCGACATTAGTTTTGTCCCGCCCCCCGCAATCACACCGTCACCGACAAAGATGTTATCGTTCACACCACATTGCCCAGCCAAAACGACGTTGTTACCAATCGTTGCCGAACCAGCGATGCCCACCTGCCCGCAAATCAGACTGTTGCGCCCGATGACAACGTTGTGACCCAGATGCACTTGGTTATCGAGTTTGGTGCCGTCGCCAATCATGGTGTCGCGAATGGTGCCGCAGTCAATAGTGGCGCCCATGCCGATCTCGACATCATCGCCAATAGTGACCGAGCCGAGCGAATGGATACGGGTCCAGTCCTGTGCCTGTGCCTCCCCCTGATCGCCGAGGGTCTTGCGCACACTCTCGACGCTGCTTGGCTCTGCGGTGACAAAAGAGAAGCCATCGCCGCCGATCCGCGCACCCGGTTGGGCAATGAAACGCGAACCAATGGTGACACGCGCGCCGATGCTGACACCTTCGCGCAGGTAGGCACCCTCACCCACAGTCACGTTCCAACCGATAAAACACTGTGGGCCAATCACACTGCCTGCGCCAATCTTGGCGCCCTTCGAGATCACAGCCAAAGGACCGACACTTACATCCGCACCCAGTTCCGCCTCAGGATCAACAAATGCCGTGGGGTGGATGCCCTCAGCATATCCCTGCCCCGCATCCAGCATCTTTGTCAGACCAGACATGGCATACCGTGGCCGTGGCGCGATGATCGCAGCCTCCAGCCCTAGCGCCTCCCAATCGGCCCCTTCCCAAAGCATAGCGGCACGGGCATCACCCTGCCCTAAGCTTTCGGCATATTTGGGATTCATCGCGAGAGCCAGATCATCGCGCCCTGCAGCAGCAGGCTCTGCTGCCATGATGATCAAAATATCAGTGGCGCCAAAGGCTTTCGCCCCCAACGCCGCTGCAATTTCTTTAACGGTATAGTGGGTCATATCGCGCTCCCCTGAGGTTGCGCGCAGATTTACCCCTGAACGCGGTTAAGTTCCACCCCTGCCTTTTGCAGCGCATTCCAAATCTTGGCATCGCGACCGTAAATATCTTTGCGGAAGTTCAGCTGTCCCCGCGCATCGGTATAGGCGGTCCGGTAGATGATGTGCACGGGCACAGGCTCAACCAGATTAACACGGGACTCACGGCCTGTGCGCAGTTGCGATTTGAAAAAGCCCATCGGGTCCGCCTCTTGCTTGGCCAGCAACGCTTCGGCAAAATCAAACGGGTCTTTCAGACGAATACAGCCATGGCTGAACGCGCGCACTTCGCGGCTAAACAGGTTTTTTGCAGGCGTATCATGCAGATAGATGTTGTACTTATTCGGGAACATGAACTTCACCAATCCCAGCGCATTGCGGCCGCTGGGTGGTTGGCGCATCGAATAAGGAAAGTTGCGCGCAGTATACTTTGCAAAGTTCGCACTTGCTCGGTTTACGACACGGCCACGGCTGTCAGTGATCTCGATATGGCGAACCGCATTAGGGTTGTTGCGCAGCGCCGGTAGGTATTCGCCCACAATGATGGAGCGCGGGACATACCAGCTCGGGTTGATCACCATGTGATCCATCACATCGGAGAATTCAGGCGTCGGACGGTCACCACGATTGGCACCCACTACGGAACGCGTCTCGAATGTGATGCGGCCATCATCGACAATTTTCGCTGTGAAATCAGGAATGTTCACCAGGATATGACGATAACCACGCTTTTTGTTCAGCCAGCGTTCCCGCTCCATCGCAACCAACACAGATTTCAGACGCGTCTCGATGCTCTCGTTGATCTCTTTGATTGTGCCGCTGCCCGCAACGCCGTCTGCCTCAAGACCATGCGCCTTCTGGAACGCTGTGACCGCTTCGGTCATCGCCTTATCATAGGTTTTGGCGTTGGAACGCTCAAGGTAGCCCATAATCATCAAACGGTTGCGCAGGGTCAGCACTGCAGGACCAGACGCACCCGGCTTAAGCGAGGATGCGTTGACCGTCGGACCCCAACCGCCGCGTCTCGACTGCTCTTGAAACAACATCTTCTGTTTCATCAACGACGTGTATTCCAGTGTCTTTGGCGCGAGGTTGCGCAGGTAAGTCGAGGGCTGTGAGGACAGAAAGCCCGAAATAAGCTCGGCACGGTCAGTGTAATCGACCTCGCGCTTGATCTCGTTCACAACTTTGCTCGGGATCAGAGCACCGCTTTGGATATCGCGGGCATATTGCAAGAACATGCGGGTCATCTCGACTTCGATCAAACCCAGATCACGTGCTGAGCGCGCGCTTTTCATCTGCCGCTCAAGCGCGTCAGCATCGTATCTGGCAACAGGCAGACCGTGGTCGCCCGCACGGCGCAGTGCGTCCAAAAGGGCCGCGCGGCGTGCTTGGTGAATTTCGTCTGATCCAGTCCACACACCCTCAAAGTTCTGGGCGCGGTAGAATTTGGCGATATCCTCGTCACGCGATCCGGTCTCGGCGACGGCTTGTTTAAATGCAGTAACTTGTGCGTTTGCCTGCTGCGGCGGTGTTAAAAATAATGCGCCAAGCGCCAGCGCGAGTGCAACCGATTTAGGTGCGTTAAAAGATGGCAGTCTTGGCAACATCAAAAATCCCCTGAAAAAGACGTTTTTTTTCTATGCGTTCTTTTTCACCATCGGTGCTGATCATGTCCACTCACAATCAAGAGACTATTGATAATATCGAAGCCGTTGATGCGGAATTAACACCTACAATCACGCAATTGCCGCAAAGCTGCTGTGTGATGCGCAAGAAATTGCCTAAAATTCCCCCTATCCTCTAACAAATCGATTCACCTCTTGGTTCCCTTTTTTGCCTATGCAATAGAGATACGGCATCTGGGGAGATGATAAAAAGGCACGTGTAACATCACGAGCACATAGGCAGATCCACAGGCACGCCGACGTTGGCAAGAAACGGGACAGACAGTTATGACAGGCAACAGCTCAAACGGTATGACACGGCGCGGCATCCTTGGTGCATTCGCAGCAACAGTAGTCAGCGCCGCCCCGACATATTCAAACGCAGCAGGTTTTTTGCGTGGTGGCGGGGATATTCGCCGCATCAAAATGTATTCTGGCCGCACCGGTGAGCGGATCGATATGATCTACTGGATCGAAGGCAACTACATCAAAGATGCCGTAAAAGAAGTGAATTACTTCATGCGCGACTGGCGCACAAATGACGTCTATAAGATGGATTTGCGCAACATCGACATCATGGCAGCAGCACATAATCTGCTGGACGCCAATGAGCCTTACATGCTCCTCTCTGGCTACCGCAGCCCAAAAACTAACGCTATGCTGCGTGCACGCTCTGGTGGAGTGGCCAAGAAATCCCTGCACATGCGGGGACAAGCCGCCGATTTGCGTCTTTCCGGTCGTTCCGTGCAACAGGTTGCAAAAGCTGCATCCGTATGTCGCGGTGGTGGTGTTGGTCGTTATTCCGGCTCCAACTTTGTTCATATGGATTGCGGCACAGTGCGCACTTGGGGTCGGTAACCTAACCCCCATCCAGAAGATCAAGCGCCTCAAGGGGCGCTTTTTTTATGATTAATTCTACGCTCAGACAGACGTTCTAACTGTTGCTTTCGACTTCAGCTGAAAACTCCCAGTATTCTCTGTGTTTTTGCATGATTTCAAACGGTATACTACGGTATGCACTCGACGTGCGGCAACTCCTAGGGTAGATAATGGCCAAATTCACGCCATATCAATTCATAGGGGTTAAACATGTCAGACATCATTTATACAAAAGTGGACGAAGCGCCCGAGCTGGCCTCGGCATCCTTTCTGCCTGTCATTCAGAAATTTGCGTCCGCCGCTGGCGTTTCTGTCGGTACGAAAGACATCAGTCTTGCTGGCCGTATCCTCGCCACTTTCCCCGAACACCTGACCGAACAGCAACGCCAGTCCGACGATCTGGCCGAACTGGGCCAACTTGTGAAAACCCCTGATGCCAACGTCATCAAACTGCCAAACATCTCCGCTTCCGTGCCCCAATTGGTAGCCGCGATTAAAGAGCTTCAGTCTCAGGGCTACGCCCTGCCCGACTACCCCGAAGCGCCGAACAGCGATGCCGAAAAAGCCGTTCGCGCCAAGTATGATACGCTCAAAGGTTCTGCCGTGAACCCTGTCCTGCGCGAAGGCAACTCAGACCGCCGCGCAGCCAAAGCAGTCAAAAGCTTTGCTCAAAGCAATCCGCATCGCATGGGCGATTGGACTGCCGACAGCAAAACGCATGTCTCCGCCATGTCGGGTGGCGATTTCTTCTCAAACGAAGTTTCAGCCACACTCGCAAAAGAGGCCACCGCCAAAATCGTTCTGGTAACTGACGCTGGTGAAACTGTCCTCAAAGATGGCGTTTCGTATCCTGCTGGCACCGTAGTCGATGCGACCTTTATGAGCGCCGCCGCCCTGCAATCCTTCCTCAAGGACCAGATCGAGCAGACGAAAGCCGAAGGCACGCTGTTCTCGCTTCACATGAAAGCGACGATGATGAAGGTTTCTGACCCGATCATCTTTGGTCACGCGGTCAAAGCGTTCCTCGCGCCAGTGTTCGATAAGCACGGCGATGCGATGGCCGATCTGGGTGTGAACCCGAACTCGGGCCTCGGCGATCTTCTGTCCCGGGTTGAAGGCAACGCTGATATCATGGCCGATATCGAGGCCTGCATGGCCGACCGTCCACCAATGTATATGGTCGATAGCGATAAGGGCATCACCAACCTGCATGTCTCCTCCGATGTCATCATCGACGCTTCCATGCCCGCGCTGATCCGCGCTGGCGGCAAAGGCTGGGGTCCAGACAACAAAGAGCATGATGCAAACTGTGTCATCCCTGACAATTCCTATGCACCCGTCTATGATGAAACGATTAAGTTCTTCAAAGAGAACGGAAAACTGAATCCTGCCACCGCAGGTACAGTGCAGAACGTGGGTCTCATGGCGCAAAAGGCTGAGGAATACGGCTCCCATCCCACTACATTCGAGATTGCCGAAGCTGGCACCGTCAAGATGATCCTCGACGACGGTACGGTTTTGCACGAGCATAAGGTGGAGGCTGGTGACATCTGGCGCTCCGCTTCTGCGCGTATGGCGCCCATTCAGGACTGGGTAAACCTCGCCATTGACCGCCAGAAGGCCGAAGGCTGCAGTGCGATTTTCTGGCTTGATGCCGAGCGTGCCCACGATGCCGAGCTGATCGCCTATGTGGAGCCGATCCTTGAGGCAAAAGGCGTGGCGGACAAGTTCCAGATCATGGCCCCCCGCGAAGCAACCCGTGCCTCGCTTGAAATCATCACTGCTGGCCAAAACACCATCGCCATCACGGGCAACGTCCTGCGCGATTACCTCACTGATCTGTTCCCGATCCTTGAGCTGGCGACATCCGCCAAAATGCTCTCGATCGTGAAGCTGATGAACGGTGGCGGCTTATTTGAAACAGGCGCTGGCGGTTCCGCCCCCAAGCACGTTCAACAGCTGCAAGAAGAAAATCACCTGCGCTGGGACAGCCTTGGTGAGTTCTGCGCGTTGGGTGAAAGCCTCCAGTTCCTCGCCGACGCTAAAGGAAACGAGAAAGCCCGCATTTTGGGTCAGGCCGTTGATGCCGCAACCCAAGGCATCCTTGACAATGGCCGCTCCCCCTCACGCAAAGTAGGTGAGCCGGACAACCGCGCAAGCCACTACTGGTTTGCCCGCTATTGGGCCGAGGCACTGGCCGCTCAAAACAGCGATGCCGATCTGGCCGCGCATTTCGCTCCGGTGGCAGCCGCGTTGGCAAAGGGTGAAGAAGCGATCCTGTCCGAAATGGCCACAGTCCAAGGACCGCCCGCCGATCTGGGTGGCTATTTCCATACCGACCCAGCCAAAACTGCCAGCGTGATGCGTCCGTCAGCGACGTTTAACGCGATTATCGGCTAAGATTCGTTGAAAAAAGACTGACTGCGCTACAGATATCTGTTGCGCGGCCAGTCACTGCGCGCATTTCTCTACGTGACAATCGTAAAGGCCCCGAACTTCTCACAAGACATCCCAACCTTTCACGCATAGGCTTTGGAGTACGTACATAACGATCGTCAGCCTTCATCTAGGAGCCGCCATCATCGCAGATATTATCCAAGTGATCTATTCTTCCCAACCTTTCGGCTATGACGTGTCCCTGCTGAGCGGAATTCTTCTGGATGCGCGCAAGCACAACATCCGTGACGGGATCACAGGTGCGCTGATCTGCAGGCATGATATCTATCTGCAAATGCTTGAAGGTCCTGCAGACAAAGTAAATGACGCAATCGCGCGGATCGGGCGCGATGACCGCCACGTGGATATGAAGATCCTGCTGTCAGAGCAAAGTGATAGCCGCCTCTTCGGGGATTGGGCGATGCTGCATGACCCCGCAAAAACAGTGATCTGGAGCGATACGGAAATCGCCGATGGTATCCTCGACACGACATCACCCAAAGAGATCAAAGCGGTGTTTGCAGCACTCTCAGAAAAGGTGAAAGACGGCGAACTACCTGCATAGTCGCGCCAACAATTACAAAGACCCCCTTGCGCACTATGCGACAATCCATCACATTCAAATAATAGAATTATTGGAGAGTGTGATGAGACTTCCCCGCAGAAATTTCATGTCTGGTGCCGCAGCTCTGGGTTTTGGCGCAGCTTACGGACTTCAATTGCGACCCGCCCACGCGCAATTGGCCTTGGGTGATATCAAGCTGGACGTCGTAAGTGACGGCTCTCTCACACTCCCGGGCAGTTTCATTTTTGAACCAATGCCCCAAGACGAATTGCTGCCCATTCTGAAGCGGTTGGGTCAATCCGCCGAGGTGCTCACACCGCCCTGCAATGTAACACTTATGCGCCAAGGCGACCGAACCGTCTTGTTTGACGCAGGGTCTGGTTCTGATTTTTCGCCTAACTCCGGTATCTTACTGGACTCTCTTGATGCACTTGATGTGAGTGCGGAGGATATCACGGACATCGTTTTTACCCATGCGCACCCTGATCACCTTTGGGGAATTCTTGATGACTTTGATGATCCACTTTTTACCAATGCAAAATATATGATCGGCAAGACGGAGTGGGACTATTGGCTAAACCCCAACACTGTCGACGAGATCGGAGACGCGCGAACAGCCTTTGCAGTAGGTGCCAAACGGCGGCTAGAGATGATCGAGGACCAGATCGAATTTTTTAATGACGGCGACGAAATCATGGCAGGCGTGGTGGCGCGGGCAACCCTTGGCCATACCCCCGGCCATATGGCAATCGAAGTGCGCCAAGGAAGCGAGTCAGTTATGATCCTTGGTGATTGTATCGGCAATGATCATATCGCCTTTGCGCGTCCTGAGTGGCTGTCAGGCTCGGATCAGGATCCTGAGACGGCGGCGGCGACCCGTCTGTCTCTGATGGACCAACTCTCCCACGAGAAAACGCGCGTGATAGGTTTTCACCTTACCGATAACGGTCTGGGCTATGTCGAAAAAGCAACCGACGGCTATGCATTTGTGACGGAGACGTGAGCATGAAATACGTCTCCCTTGCCCTAGCCTTCATCGCAGCCCCCGCGCTGGCCAGCGAAGATATCGCAGATCAGTACCCTGCCTCCATGCTTTACTCCAAACCTGTCGAGGTCATCCCCCATGTCTTCTCCGCTATCGGTGCCACCGCGCCGCCGACCTATGAGAACGCGGGGCATAACAACAACTTGAGCTTCATCATCACCGGTGATGGTGTTGTTGTCATAAACTCGGGCGCCTCGTATCAGCTGGCCGAAGCGCTGCACACCGAGATCAAAGCAATTACGGACCAACCGGTGAAATTGGTGTTTACCGAGAACGGTCAGGGCCACGCCATGTTAGGCAATTCCTATTGGACCGATCTTGGCGTGGATGTGGTGGCCCATGTGGATGCTGCCGCCGCTTTTGAGGAGTCCGGTGACATGTCCCTGCGCGCGGCCATCGCCCGTGTAAAAGAGCGGGCGGACAAAACCGCGCTTGCTGCGCCCACAATCACCTTTGAGGATGAGTACATCGTAGAGATGGGTGATATTCGGATCGAGGCACGCTACCTTGGTCCTGCGCACAGTCCTGGTGACATTGTCGTCTGGCTGCCCGAGCAGAGCATGGTGATTTCCGGTGATATGGCATTTCACGAACGCATGCTGCCGATCTTTGAAGATACCATGACCGCCGATTGGGTCGAGACATGGGAGACAGCGTTTGAGCCATTGGGCGCGACCTACGTCATTCCCGGTCATGGCCATCCAACGAACATGGATCAAGTGCGCCGCTATACCCACGACTATCTGGTCTATCTGCGCGAGCAAGTCGGCGCATTGATCGAGAATGGCGACGGGTTGGCCGAAGCTTACTATGTCGATCAAACGCCCTATGCCCATCTCGACACGTTTGAAGAACTGGCAACAAAGAACGCTGGCCGCGTCTATGAACAGATGGAATTCGAGTAACGCTTAAGCTGTTGTGGTTTTGCGTAAAGCAAACTGCGACAGCCCCAGATGGGTGACCATCGCGCCAATCCACATAGAGAAAAGCGCCACCCATGCGGTGAGCGCAAAGATGGACCCGCCCGACATGCCTGCGCCAACGGCGCAACCGCCAGCCAGCATACTGCCAAAGCCCATGAGCACCGCCCCCACTAGATAACGCTCCATCGGGGTGTCGGAGCCAAAACGCTCAATCGCTGCCTCCCGCGTGAACAACGCCATGCCGCAAGCGCCAACAAACACCCCCGGCACCAGCCCCATACCAAAACCGAGCGGCAAATCAGCGGTGTTCACCAACCCCATCAGCGTATCTGCAGACGGCCCCGTGAAGGTGACGGAGGATATCGGTACAACTTCGAATGACGCACTCGCAATCCAATATGTGAGCAACCAACCAAGACCAACAGCGGCGCCAACGCCAGCCGCAGCAAGGGCGCGTGTAACGTCGACATCACCGCGCTTTGCCAACCAGAAGGCAATGAGTAGCCCCACCGCTGCGAGAACAGCGACCACAGCCGACGTAAGCCCCAGATGCCAAAGAATGTTCCGCTCCTGCCCTCCTTGAACAAGCCAGATACCACCAAGAGTCTCACGCAACGGAGAGAGCGCACCGCGAAGCGATGCTTGGGCCACCAATGTCAGCACAAGTCCGGTAATGAGCGCCCGCAAATTGCCTGTTGCCGAAAGCACCAGCAAACGGCTGGCGCAACCCCGCGCAAGGATCATTCCGCAGCCAAACATTAGTCCACCAATCATAGCCCCTGACATGCTGCCCGTCGCCGCAAGCTGCCGTGTGCCCGACACATCGAGAAATCCAGATGCGATAGCACCTTGAACAGCAAAGACAGCGGCGCAAAATGCAATGAGCCAGATCGACAACCGCGCGCCAAAGCGCCCTTCGGCCACTTCTACCGTGGCCGCACGAAGGCAAAACCGCGAATGTTGCGCCATGGCGCCAAAAAGAATGCCCGTTACAGCACCAGCGGAAGCCAGTACCGCCCCATCGCCAAATTGGTCAAGCAGTCCCTCGATCATCACCGCATCCTAACATCAAAAAGGCTGCGTGCACGGCTCTGCCTATTGCGCAGCCATGGGCATACGCGCCAGTTGGCACTGCGCCCAAAGGTCTTCCAACGCGCCGATCAGCGCTTCGATGTCCGCCGCACTATGCACTGGCGACGGCGTGATGCGCAGCCGCTCGGTTCCTTTGGGAACTGTGGGATAGTTAATTGGCTGAATATAAATTCCGTGCTCCTTGAGCAGCGTATCGGAGATGAATTTACACTTATGCGGATCACCAACCATAACAGGTATGATGTGGCTGGGGTTTTCCACATGAGGGATACCGATCGCATCCAGACGGCTTCGTACGTCGGCAACTTTTTCCTGCTGCTGTTCACGCTCAGTGCCGCTGGTCTTGAGGTGCCTGATTGAGGCGGCTGCGCCTGCGGCCACGGCAGGCGGAATAGCTGTGGTAAAAATAAACCCGCTGGCAAAACTGCGAACAAAATCGCACAGCTCGGACGAGGCCGCAATATAGCCGCCCATCACGCCAAAGGCTTTGCCCAATGTCCCCTCAATCACAGTGAGGCGGTCCATCAACCCTTCTCGCTCGGCGATGCCGCCGCCACGTGGGCCGTACAAGCCAACAGCGTGCACTTCGTCAAGGTATGTCATGGCATTATATTTATCGGCCAGATCACAAATCTCCTTGATGGGTGCGATATCCCCATCCATGGAATAAACGCTCTCGAATGCGATCAGCTTGGGCCGCTCCAGCGGCAGCGCCGCGAGCTTTGTTTCCAGGTCTTCAAGGTCGTTATGTTTCCAGATCATCCGATCCGCCTTGGAATGGCGGATGCCCTCAATCATCGAGGCGTGATTGAGGGCATCAGACAGCACGATGCAATCAGGGATGCGCCCCGCGAGCGTACCAAGCGCTGCCCAGTTAGACACATAGCCAGAAGTGAACAGTAAAGCTGCTTCCTTGCCATGTAGATCGGCCAATTCAGCCTCCAGCAGCACATGGTCATGGGTGGTCCCCGATATATTGCGCGTCCCCCCAGCGCCCGCACCGCAACGATCCAACGCCTCATGCATGGCGTTCAAAACTTTCGGATGTTGGCCCATACCCAAGTAGTCATTCGAGCACCAGATCGTCACATCGCCGTTTTTCTCACCGCGTGACGTCGCCCGCGGGAAAGAACCGCAATGGCGCTCAAGCTCGGCAAATACGCGGTAGTTGCCTTGTTCGCGGAGATCATCCAACGCAGTCTTAAAAAAGTCTTGATAGTTCATCAGTTCCCCACCGCTTCTCGTGCGATTTCATCAAGCAGTGCTTGAACTTCTTTCATTGGTCCTTCGGGATAGGTGCGATAGCCGACCATCACTTCGCCTGCCCGCTCCGCCACAAACACGCCGTATGGGCAATGTGCGATATTCATCGGGTCCGCTTCCATCACCTTGCGCGACACAACGGCAGAGCAAAACAGATACACATCCGCTTCGCCAAAAATCTCGACACTGCTGCCTACATCAACAGCCGTACGGTTGAGCATTTCGCCCGTATGACTGACATAGTCGATCACCAGCCCCTTACCTATAATGGCATTTTCAACGCCGAAAGTGGCATCTGCAAAACTCCCGTCAAAGGGATAGACAACAGCTGTCTCCTGAGCGGAAACACCGCCTGTCAAAAGTAAACAAGCAAGACCAGCAGTGATAAATGAACGCATGTGAATTCCCCCTAATTTCCAGACCAATTTGCCTGATGGTGCATAAGAGAACATTGATCCAGATCAATGCTCTCTTGTATTATTGTCAGGCTCCGAACATGTCCTTGGTGATCCCTGTGTACCACCCTTCGGATTCCTCATAGGTCGCCTTGCGCAATTCCGCCGTCTCGCCTGTGGCAGAAATAAAGCCATCTACTTTAGCGATCTTTTCATCCGTAGCCTCATAGGTCGCACCAACTTTGACACCGTCGTTGGTGTCGATGAGCGACCAGCAAGTGTTGGAGAACTTGGCAGGAAAAACCCGTGACCCCGTCAATGCCCCCCGCACAGCATTGGCGCAAACCTTGGCTTGGCTGTTGGCAGAATAGCCGGATTTTGGCATGTCGCCCTGCTGTGCCGCATCACCCAGCACATAAATGTCTGGATCTGCCTTGGTAGACATATCGGCTGCATTCACAGGGGCCCAGTTACCATCGGTGACACCCGCCAACTCCGCGATGCGGCCTGCTTTCATGGCCGGAATAACGTTGCAAACGTCAACATTAGTTACTTCGCCGTCGATGGTGACTGTCATCGCATCAGGATCGACGGAGACATTACCCCCGCCAAAGTCCTCACCGATCCAGTCAATCATGCCCTCATAATGGTTCGCCCAGCCTTCTTGGAACAGGCTCTGCTTGGAAAATTTTGCTTTTGGGTCGGCAACGATAATCTTGGCTGTCGGGTTATTCGCCTTGAGGAAGTGCGCCACCATCGACACCCGCTCATATGGGCCAGGAGGGCAGCGGTAGGGATTTGGCGGTGCGACCATCGCAAATGTTCCGCCCTCGGGCATCGCCATCAGTTGCGCCTTGAGCAGCTCGGTCTGGCTGCCCCCCTTGTAGGCGTGCGGCATCGCGTTTTGCGCCATGAGGTTCCAGCCCTCAACAGCGCCGTCCACAAAATCAATACCGGGTGACAGGATCAGCTTGTCATAAGGGACAGAACCGCCCCCCGCCAACGCGACGGTCTTTGCATCACGGTCCACTCCTGTAACCCAATCGTGCACCACATTCACGCCACCTGCTGCAATCCCGCCATAGGAATGGCCCAGATCGTCCATCTCTTTGAAACCACCCAAATAGAGGTTCGAGAAGAAGCAGGTGTAGTACTGGCGCGAAGGTTCAATCAGCGTAACAGCGACTTCACCCTTGCTGTCCTTGGCGATATAACGCGCAGCCGTGGCACCTCCTGCCCCGCCGCCGACAACCACCACGTGAGGCTTACCGTGACCTGCCGCGAATACGGTCGGCGCGGCAATCGTCGCTGCGACCGCAGCGCCCGTGCCCAGAAAAATACGTCTGTTCAATGTCATAATAGTCTCCTCCCAGAGTGCGGCCCCGTTATTCGAGGTCCTTAAAATACGCGGCTAGAGCTGCGATTTCTTCGTCGTTCAGGCGTCCCGCCATCATTTGCATCACAGGATGGGGGCGTAATTTGCGTTTATAGGCGTGCATGGCCACTACAAAATCTTCTGTAGGCCAGTTGCTTATGCCCGGAATGCCGTCATTTGCACCGCTGGCTTGATGGCAGGTCTGACATTCACTGGCCAGATATTCACCATATTCAGGATCCCCCTCAAGCGCGAGGATTGCAGGATCAAGATCATGATCGGTGCCAGTGGCCGTCGGCTCCGCCTCGGGAATATTGGCAGGATCATCCGAGAAACGGCGCAGGTAAGCCAGTAAATCAGCACGTTCTTGCGGGTCTTTGATGCCGCGAAAACTCATGCGGGTTTTGGACACCAGTGCACGCGGATTCTCGACATAGGCATCCAGCGTCTCGACTGTCCAGATGAGGCCATCATCCCCCATGCGGATCATATTCTTGGAGTATTGCATATCAGGCATCGCACCTGCTGTGCGGCCAAAGAGACCGTTGAGCTGAGGCCCGATCCGGTTGATCGCCCCTTGTCCCACCTCATGACAGGAAGCGCATTTCCGAAAGATCTTTTCGCCTTTGTCGGGATCTCCCAATCCGCTGGCAAAGGCACCCCCAGCCACAAAAACTGCGGCAAGGGAAACTTTTATGAGCGATTTCAAACGCACAAGCTTAATTACCGAAGGACTTGAGATACTCGATCACTGCCAACTGATCCTCTTCCTTCTTGAGACCTGCAAAGGACATCTTGGTGCCCTTCATATAAGCCTTCGGCTTTTCCAGAAACGCGGCCAGTTCGGCCTCAGACCAGACAAGACCACCCTCGGCCATCTCCATCAGCGCCTTTGAGTACTTGAAACCGTCCACCGCACCTGCGTCAGCCCCCACAACAGCGTTCAGGATCGGACCAACACGGTTTTTGGCACCTTCGCCTACTTGGTGGCAGGATTTGCACTTGCGAAAGACTTTCTCGCCCTCAGCGGCCAGTGCCTCATCAAAAGCGGCAGTAACAACTACAGGCTCTGCAGCACCTTCTTCCGCAGCAGGCTCGGCTTGCGCGACCACAACTTCTTGTACTGGTTCAGCCGCAGCTTCCTCCTCGCCTTCTTCCTGAGGTGTCACATCCAGAACCATCGCCCGCATCGTTACCTTCACGGGCTCGGGCTTGCAGTTTTCCATGCACGGCTCACCGCTCCAGATCGCATATTCCGCCTCGGCACGGTCATCAACGATAAAGCCGTCCGCGTTGGGCATCTCCACATCAAAGAATGTCTCTTTGGACAGAACAAAATCATCTTCGATCAGATCGTTGGAATAAAGAATGTAGGCAACAATTGCATAGGTCTCATCATCGGTGAGCGTGCCTGCGTTGCCGTAGGGCATAGACCGTTTGATATAATCGTAGGCCGTGGAGAGGTAAGGCCAATATGATCCGACTGTTTTCAGCGGATCATCGTGGTCCAGCGTATCTGCACCACCCGCAAGTTTGGGCCAGTTATCAATACCTTCGGCAAAGTCACCATGGCATGCTGCACATTTCGTGGCAAAGATTTCCTCACCGACGATAGCGTCGCCTGACCCTTCGGGCAGACCTGTACCATCGGCACTTATCTCGCCGTTCCATGCGGCAACTTCTTCGGGCAATGCCGCACGACCAAGGCCCATCTTTTCGGCTAGAACAGGTGTTGCGGACAGGGACAGAGCCGCCAGAATGGCGGTGGATTTAAGAAACTTCGACATTTTCAGCCTCACCGTTGCTGCGCACCAACCATGTCTGGATGCAGTTGTTATGATAGATTGAGTTCAGGCCGCGTACTTCGCGCAACTGCGTTTTGGTCGGCTGAACATAGCCCGTCTCGTCCATGGCGCGGCTTTGCAGCATCATCTCCGAGCCGTCCCACTCGGTGTCGAGATAGAACCGCGTGAGCGCTTTGCTCTCGCCTTCCTTGGCCAGACGCGCTGTCTCCCATGTCATGCCACCATCTTTGGAGACGTCAACGCGGGTGATCGCACCGTTGCCCGACCATGCCAGACCGCTGATCACAAGCGGGCCTGTGCCGTGGGTGATGGGCGATTGCGGGCTGGGGCTTGTCACAACGGATTTCGCATCCATCGTCCATGTCCACTTACGGCTGGTCCCATCCTCAAGTGTGTCGGTATATTTGCTGGTTTCTTCACGGCTCTCTACAGGGCCATCCATAACCTCGATGCGGCGGATCCATTTGACCCACATGTTCCCTTCCCAACCAGGCACAACAAGGCGCACAGGATAGCCATGCTCCTTGCGCAGCGCTTCGCCGTTGGCTTTGAACGCGATCAGGCAATCATCCAGCGCCTTTTCCATCGGGATAGAGCGTCCATTGGAGGAAGCATCAGCGCCCTCGACAAAGACCCACTTGTCCTTGAGATCACCAGCCGTGTCCAAACCTGCCTCTTCAAGCAGTGTACGAAGCGGTACGCCCGTATATTCCATGTTGTGGATCATGCCGTGCGTGAACTGTGCACCGTTAAGCTGCGCACCCGCCCACTCCATGCCGGTATTGGCCGCACATTCACAGAAGTACACGTGGTTCTCGCGCGGAAAGCGCTCGAGATCAGCGTAGGTAAATACCAGAGGGGTGTCCACCAAGCCATTGATCATCAACCGATAATCGCTCTTCTTCAATTCAATCGCGCCAGAGTGGTGACGCTCGAACGCGCAACCCTGTGGCGTGATAGTCCCGTCCAGCGCATGGATCGGGGTAAAGTTAATCGAACTCACGGTATCCGCCGTTAGCCATTCCACGTTACGGCGTACAACATCATCCTCGAATTTGATGGGCAGGCCATAGGGTGTCTCGTCCACACCATCACCAAAAGCTTGGGCCCATTCCTGAACTTCGGTGATCAGCGGATCAGGCGTTTGGGCATTCGCGGTACCAGCCATTGTGGCTGCCGCACCAGCTGCGACGCTGCTAGTCAAAAACTGTCGACGTGACGGTTTATTCGTCATGGCTCTCTCCTTCGGATTGGAAGCTTACAGTCTGGGCCTCAGGGCCGGATGTAAGCGTAGTCATTCTCTTGCAATTCGATCAAGCGCACGACGCCTGATGGCACCACCGTCGCCTCATCCAGCAATGTGATGTCTTTGCCGGCTTTCTTACTCATATTCCGCAGGGTGTTCCCGCACGCAGCGAAAGAGAGGTTGTCCATCTCAAGCGACATCGTTGAAATGCGATCTGCAACCGGGCTTTTGCCTGCAACGAACATGTTGAGGCCCGGCCCATAGGCGACCAATTCAACAATAACGGTATCGCCCTGTGCCTCATAATGGCTGGTAACGTTCGCGACATTGTTAAGCGCCATGTTCATCACCTGCGGATCATTCTCGTCGACGTGAATTGCGACACGGTGCGTGACCCCCTCGGCAAATGCGCTGGTTGCCAAAATTGCACCGAATAGGGCTGCGGATAGGATGGTCTTCATCATGATCTCTCCTTTGAGCGGCTGACTTAAATGCCGACGACTTTTACACTGTTGTTCGGATCAAGAGAGATTGTCCCCTGTTTGGCGATATGCGCCTCGACCACGTCCCAGATCGCAGGGCCTTCGGTGCCCTCGTTGACCGATGCCCAGCCCGCGATTTGATAAGTCTTTGTAGGGTCAATCGCCTCGCCGGTCTTGAGCAATGTCATTTCGGTAATGCGGTCACCCTGCGGCTTGGTCACGTCGATGCGGTAGCCAAGGCCACCAACGCGCACCATATCGCCACCTTGCTGGTAATAGGGATCAGGATTGAAGAGGTTGTCGGCCACGTCTTCCAGCACCACATGAAGGAATTCACCTGTCATCTCAGTGCGGTAGGCCTCGCCGTAACTCATAGAGGTCACGTTCCAGATATCCTCGCGGGTGATGTCCTGACCAGGCAGGATCGACGGCCCCCAACGCACACCAGGCGATAGCGCAATATCGGCCTCCCGCTCGGAAATTAACGCGTCACAGATAAGATCATCCCATGTCCCGTTAAAGTTACCTCGGCGGTAAAGCATCTGGTCGTCTGCTGTTCGGCCAATTACTTCGCTCAATACGTCAGCGTATGGTTCCCGCTGTGCATCAATCACTTTAGTCACTTCAGCATCTGGCGTAATTACGTCCGAAAAGATTGGGATCAGCTTGTGACGGAAGCCCATCATCCGGCCATCGCGCACATCCAGATCAACACGGCTCACGAATTTGCCGTTAGAACCAGAGGCCACGATGATCGTCTCACCCACCAGTACAGGTTCGGGCAGCGCGTCATGGGTGTGGCCAGACAGGATCACATCAATCCCTGTAACCTTGCCCGCCATCTGCTTGTCCACGTCAAAACCGTTGTGGCTCAGGCAGACAACAAGCTCGGCGCCTTGGGAGCGTACATCATCAACCATGGCCTGCATGTTCTCGTCGCGGATACCGAAGGAGTATTCGGGGAACATCCAGCCAGGATTGGCGATGGGCATGTAGGGGAAAGCTTGTCCTATGACAGCGATCTTCACGCCGCCGCGCTCAAAGAATTTATAGGGCGGAAACAATTCGGCAGGCTCGTCCCACTCCGCGTCAAAGATGTTCTGGCCAAGGGCGGCAAACGGCAGCCCCTCGACAATCTCGTTCACGCGATCAGATCCCAGCGTGAATTCCCAGTGGAAGGTCATCGCATCAGGCTTGAGCGCATTCATCACGTTGACCATGTCCTGACCCTGCGTGTGATAGCAGGTGTAGCTGCCGTGCCATGTATCGCCCCCGTCCAGAAGCAGTGCATCGGGCCGGTCCGCACGGATCGAATTGATCACTGTGGAAACACGGTCAAGTCCACCCACACGGCCATAGCTCTGCGCCAGTGCGCTAAAGTCATCATGGGTGAGCGCGTAAGCAGAGGGGCTACCATCATCGATGCCGTAAAGTTTACGGAAATCAGCGCCCGTAACATGGGGCACAGCACCCTTGTTGCCACCTACCCCGATGTTGACCGACGGCTCCCGAAAATAGATCGGCTTGAGCTGTGCATGGATGTCCGTGATGTGGATGAGCGAGACATTTCCGAAAGTATCAAACTCCAGCAGTTTGTCCTGTGTCATCAACTGCTGGGCCGCCAGACGGGACCAGTTCCCGAAACCCGAAGAGCCATAAAGCGCGGCAGCAGCCATGCTGGTCTGCATAAAATCACGGCGGGAAATCATCTCGGAACTCCTAGATAGGCATACATATGCGTATTATTGAATTAGTACAAAAAGAGAAAACCCCGCGCCGATTGCTCGGGCGGGGCCTCAGTTTTCTTAGTTGCGGATGGACGGACCTTCGACGCTCAGGCCGTTGCCGCGTGATGCGACGTAGAGCTCCAGAGCAACAAACTCTTCGCTGCCAGGGCTGTAGGTTTCGGCGCGTGTGTCACGGATACAGCCTTTGAAACGGGAGTGTGATCCGTTCAGCTTGGTATTCTTCAAGCGATAGACTGGAAAACCGTTGATCTGGCCTTGGCTCAGATGATCCGCACGGATCATCATACCATAACTGTCCTCGTGGCAGTTGGCACAAGACAGCTCAAGCTGACCTGTACGGGTATAATACAGCTCTTTACCCTTCTCCCACATGGACTGTGCAGGGCCATCGATGGCGACATTTACAGGCATGCCGCGCGAGACGGACGCGAGTGCTGCTTCCATGTTGATCGCTGTGCCGCTGTCATATTTCCATGCGTCGGCACCCATACGCTCTGTGCGGCAGGCGTTGACCTGCATTTGTAACGTGCGCACTTCGCCAGCTTCGGCGTTCCACTTGGGATATGTGGCTTTGACGCCCGCCATGCTGTCCATATCATTGTGGCACGAGGAGCATGACTTGCCCTCGGAACCGTCAACAGCAGCCCATGAATCCTGCCCCTGCTCAACAAAGATCATGCCGGGGTTGTCGAAGTCGTCCATTTGCATGGCCCGCGTCTCTTCGCCGCGAAACAGCCAGCCAGACATTACTTCGTCCAGCGTTTCCGAGACGTGCGCAGGCGCCGCTGTGCGAACCACCATCTCTGTCTCTTCGTTCAAAACCAGTTTATCATCTACCGGATCAGCAAATGCACCAGTGGTTGAGATCAGTCCCGCCAGTATGGCGCCTGTCAATATCCGCATGTTTTCCCTCCCAAGAATGTCGCGTTTAGCCGATTGCGATTGCTTTTGTCTCTTCATAGACTGAGCCGTCGTCGTCGTACCATGTGAATTTGAACTCACCTGCTTCGGGGACCATCGCTTCAAACTCGAAGTACGGGTTTGTGGAAATCGCAGGCTCCATTGTTACATCAATTACGCTCTCGCCGTTGAATTCACACGTGAAGCGGTTGATGATCGAACGCGGGATGGCATTGCCATCGCTGTCTTTACGCTGAC
Source organism: uncultured Sulfitobacter sp. (assembly GCF_947499945.1). Taxonomy (GTDB): domain Bacteria; phylum Pseudomonadota; class Alphaproteobacteria; order Rhodobacterales; family Rhodobacteraceae; genus Sulfitobacter. Next base: position 283,225 of record NZ_CANMQD010000004.1, read on the forward strand.
CAGATTCCATTTTGTGGCTGATCAATGTCTTGAGCGTGACGCTCTCACCAGCAGCTGCTTTTTTCGGTACTTTGACGCGAGGTTTTACACCAGATGCCATAATAATTCTCCTTGAATGCCTTAGCCGCCGCAGCCGCCGATTGTTACTTTGACAGTGCTGGACGCCTGAACGAATGATCCGTCCTCCAGCTTAGCGACAGCGACAACGTCCTGCGTACCGGCAAGGCGAATACGCGTGGAAGCAGCGCGTGAGCCTGCCAGTTTGCCAAATTTGAATGTCGCGACACCCGGCGTTGGGTTGCCCGTTGCAAGAACCATAATCTCAACCGCCGTGTCCGATGACACTTCGATTGGAACAGTATTCCCGTTCTCGGCAATCTCGGGTGCGGTCAGGCTGATATCGCCTGCGCCCACTTCTGCGCCGCCTGTGAAGGCTGCGATTGCGTCCTCTGCAGCCGCAGACACGCGAATTGGAAGGCCTGCGATAAGCAGCGCACCTGCCCCCATCGCAATGGCGTTACGTCTTGTCAGTTCCATAGTGATCTCCTCCGTTCCCTAAAGGTGTTCGCCTTAAAGGGTCTGCTATTCCTTGAGTGTGGCAAGGTATGCCACGACATCTTCAATCTGCTGGGCGCTCAGAAGCGGTCCAAATGTCTCATCCGGCGCTTTGCCTGTGTAGGCGTTGCCGGGGCGGGTAAACCCTTCGGTCTTGTAGAACGATGGCATCATGCTGTCCTCGAACATGATCTTGGCGTTCGCGACGATACCGCGCAATTCTGCTTCGGACCAGCGGTCGCCGGCACCATCAAGCATGGGACCAATCTCGCCCTGAAACGGCACATCGGCCAAATCAGTTACTTGGTGACATGCAACACAGTTCCCTTGCCCTTTGTCGCCAACGATTACACGGCCATTAGCCGGATCGCCTGCAACACCGGACAACGACTTCTCCACTGCGCCATCGGTATAGCTGACTGCTGTTGGTTCAATTTCTTCAGCATATGCGGCTGAGGCCGCAAACCCTGCTACGATGACTGTTATGACGGAAATTCTCATGCGTCCTCCCAAACACTACATTTTGTATACCGTAGCGCACAATTTCCCGATCGTGCAACAATCAAATTCAACTAATTGAATTTTAATATTTGATACGGCGCTAAACTGCCTTATTTTGCGCTAGTCAGTCTGCTCTGCAAACTTACGTGCATGATATTTCTGGAAACTCTCGTCGCCATTATATCCTTCCTCCACAACCCAGTTAAGCATGTTGAATGTGGTATATCGCCCAAAGGCACCAGGCATAGTGGCCGCTGCTGCACGCCCCGCGGAGACATCTGTGCCTACTTCGGTCGGGAAAAACAGAATCGATGGCGTGAACAACGCCCCCCACTTCTTAACCATGTCCTTTTCGGGCAATGTCTCCCCGTCAAAGTCTGTGACTTCGACATCGCCGAACATATTGATTTGAACGACAAAGAAATTCTCTTCGATGTAATCGGCGATCTCCTCAATCGGAAAGACCTCCTCGTGCATCTTCTTGCAATAGATGCAGCCGCGCTGCTCGACGATGACCATGAGGCGCTTGCCCTCGGCGTTGGCTTCCGCCAGATCCTCGTGCAGGTCCTTGAACGTGTCACGCATCCACGGTGCTTTGTGCAAGCCGTCATCGCCCATGGTCGCGGCGTATGCGCCAAATGTCAGCGACATCAGAATCGCGCAAGCGGTGATAAGTTTTCTCATGATAGCTCTCCCTGTTATCCGATTGCGCCGAAGTTGGGGAATACTTCCAACATCCACTGCGCAATGTAGTTCACTGAATTTGTTGCAATAAGCAGGCCAAAGATAATGAGCATGACGCCCATGATCTTCTCAATAGTCCCCAGATTACGGCGAAATTTGTGCATCCAGCGCATAAATGGCCCGATAAAGAGGGCAGCCACAATAAACGGTGCCGTCATACCAACCCCGTAGACAAAAAGCAGCCATGCCCCTGTCGCCGCGGTGTCAGTCCCCGCTGCAGTAAAAAGGATCGCAGCGAGAACAGGCCCCACACAAGGGGTCCAACCAAAGGCGAAGGCCAGACCAATGACATATGCCCCTGCGTAGCTGACATTCGACGTCTCGCCTGCGTCTACACGCATCTGGCGGTACAGAATGCCAATGCGGATCACACCCAGAAAATGCAGACCCATTGCAATAATCACTGCCGCCGCTACCCAGCGCAGAATGTCGAAATACTCGCGCACGGCCTGACCAAAGGTAGATGCCGCAGCCCCTAGCCCCATAAAGATCGTTATGACACCCGCCGCAAAACAACACGCCGCCAAAACAGCGCGGGTCCGCGTGCGACGGTCAATGGTGGCATCCGCAGATATCTGGTTCATCCCCACCCCTGCAAGATAGCTCAGATAAAACGGAACAATCGGCAAAATGCACGGCGACAGGAACGACAAAAGCCCAGCAAGGGCAGCGCCAAAAAATGTGATGTCCATCATGGAAACGGTCTACCCTTGTATACATTACATATTCAGATTACATTATGTGAAGATCAAAGGTCAAATTATCATGTCACTTCGCACCATATTTCTGGGAGGGGTTTTCGCGCTTGCCGCCGCGCTCCCCGCTTTTGCCCAAACCGAATTGGTAATGGTTGAAGAAGACGGCTGCATGTGGTGCGCGCGCTGGAATAAGGAAATTTCTGAGATTTATCCAAAGACTGCGGAGGGCCAAGCTGCACCCCTGCGCCGCATGGATATTCGTGCAGACCGGCCTGATGATCTAAAATTCCAGCGTGGATTATTCTTTACACCTACATTCGTATTGGTTGTGGACGGCAAAGAAGTGTCGCGCCTCGAAGGATATCCGGGTGAGGACTTCTTTTGGGGTTTGCTGAGCCAGATGCTTGGCAATGCAAATATTGAATTGGTTAGGTAGTGCGCTATAGTGCACCTAATGGAAATTTCGTCTGAAAGGGCGCTTCAGACCATGACACAGCAGACACCTGCTTTTGGCGCCAAGCACGATGCAAAGATTGAGGAAACGATGGGTTTACCAGTATTTGACGTAAATATGTGTGCAGAAGACATGGACAGAATGGCCAAGAACGCGGTCGACGCCTCCAATTTTCTCAAAGCAATCAGTCATGAGGGTCGCCTGATGATCCTGTGCCACCTCGCATCTGGCGAAAAATCGGTAACTGAGCTTGAGACTCTGTTATCCGCCCGTCAGGCGGCCGTGTCTCAACAGCTTTCCCGCCTGCGCCTTGAAGGGCTTGTAACACCGCGTCGCGACGGAAAAGCCATCTATTACCGGCTCACCGACGAGCGTCCGAAACAGATCATGGAAGTTGTCTATGACCTGTTTTGTCGTGAGAATTAACGTCAGTTGCCTGCGCACTGTTTGAATTGACCCCATGCTAGACCTGATCTCTGAACCTGCGCTTGTCGCTCTAGCGGGGCTTGCCGGTGGACTTCTTCTTGGGCTTGCTGCGCGGATGGGAAGATTCTGCACCTTAGGCGCGATCGAAGACGTCTATTACGGCGAAAACACGCTACGGCTGCGGATGTGGGGCATCGCGATCGGTGTCGCGGTCATGGGGACGTTCGGCCTGTCGGCTGCGGGGCTGCTGGAGCTTGACGAGACGCTCTACCTATCGCAACATTGGAACCCTTTGGGCAGTGTCGCGGGGGGAATGGTGTTTGGCTATGGCATGGCGCTGGCCGGCAATTGTGGCTACGGCGCATTGGCGCGGGTTGGCGGGGGCGATCTACGCTCCCTCCTCATTGTTCTGATTATGGGCATCTCGGCTTACATTACATTAGGTGGCCCCTTAGCGGGGCTGCGCATCTGGCTTTTTGGTGGGACCGAACCCGCAAGTAGCGCGCAATCGTTTGCCCACGCTCTCTCCTCCCTATCTGGCCTATCGGTCAATTTGGCAGGTATTATCATTGGCGCAGTTCTGTTTATCGGAACCCTCTCCCACCGCGAAATGCGCAGAGCCCCCAGCTATATTATATGGGGAGCAGTTGTCGGCGTCGCCATCGTGTCAGGCTGGGCAGGCACTCAATGGGTCGCCAACAACGGCTATGACGCCACACGCATCGTAAGCCATACCTTCTCTGCGCCCTTGGGCGAAACGATCCTGTATACCATGACCTCCTCAGGCAATTCCCTCAGCTTTGGCACGGGTTCTGTAGTAGGTGTGGTGTTTGGCGCCTTTTTAGGGAGCTTGATCAAAGGCCACTTTCGCTGGGAAGCCTGCGAAGATCCGCGCGAGCTTCGCCGCCAAATTCTCGGTGCGGCCCTGATGGGCATCGGTGCAGTTGTTGCAGTCGGATGCAGCGTGGGCCAAGGAATGTCAGCATTTTCCGTGCTGTCCTACAGCGCGCCTGTCACATTAATCTCGATTATGCTCGGCGCAGCTATCGGTTTGCGCCAGTTGATATTGGGGTTCGGTCCCGAAGTCTAAGACAACAGGCCGCCCGTCTACAGGTCCACTGTTACAGCGTAGCCAAAAGTTGCAGTCTTACCCGCCTCCAAAGTAGTTGTGTTTGGACGCTTTGAAATCTGCGGCCCATCCCCTAAATAGGACGCCGTCCCATGCCAAGGCTCAATGCATAAGAACGGCGCATCTTTGGGCCGCCAAAGGGCCAAATCAGGCAAATTGTTGAATTCGAATGACAATGAAGGACCATTTTGCGGCCCATAGCGCAGCGCATCCGACCCATTCGGAAAGACCACTGCACCGTCAGTGAACAGCGCCTCTTCGATGAGTAAATCCCCGTTTATGAATGGCCCTTTAACAGGTTGAGGGCGCAGCAGCCCGTCCTCAATCGCGACCCGCTTGGGAGAGCCGCCTTGCGCCAAAGTAACGTGGTGCATCTGACCAGCCGCGCCAGGCAGTGGCCAGCTAAAGGCAGGGTGAAACCCGAAACCGAAAGGCATCGAAGTCCCGCCTTCGTTACGAACTTCCACCCTCACGCGAAGGGTATTACCGTCCAGCTGATGTACAACGTCCAATCTGAAAGAAAACGGATAGACCGCGCGGGTCTGCTCGGTATCCATAAGCGTGTGGCGGCACATCACGTCAGTTTGCTCTGCTAAAGAAAAGCTGCTCCGCCGTGCAAATCCGTGCTGTGGCATCGGTGCCGTATGATTTTCGACAGCTATAATATCATCCACCGCCCGGCCGACAATCGGGAACAGGATTGGCGCACGCCCCGACCAGAAAGCGACGTCACCTTTCCACAGCAAGTCCGCCCCTGAGGTGGTCCGCAAGAACTGCATTTCCGCGCCAAGCGCTGCAACAGTAAGGCTCAGGTGGTCGTTCCCAAGCGTAGAGGCCATGTCAGTCATAAAATCTCCCCTGCCGCCCCTAAAACAGAGCGAAGCCACGCGCCAAAAGCGTCTGCCTCAAAAAGACAGCAACCAATTCGCAAAATCAATATCTATAAAAAAGGGGTTAGTGGCGGATCGACAGGGATTCGAACCCTGGAGACGGTCTCCCGCCTACACACTTTCCAGGCGTGCGCCTTCGACCACTCGGCCACCGATCCGTTGAGGCGTCTTTAGCAAGGGTTAGCGCGGGAACGCAAGGGCGAAATGCGCAAGAAAGCTGCCAAATTTTCAACTGTCGAGATGGACATAGATCCTGCGGTTCATCTTGCCCTTTTTCTCGATCTTTCCAAGGCGCAGTGCACCAATCTCGCCAGTACGGGCCACATGGGTGCCGCCGCAGGGTTGCAGGTCGATCCAGTCGTCCTCTTCGCCAATGCGCACCAGACGGATATCGCCCTGACCGCGCGGCGGCTTGACCGCCATTGTCTTGACCAGTTCAGGGGCTGCATCCAACTCTTCCTCGGTAATCCAGCCATCGCTGACACGGGCGTCCCGCTCAACAAAAGCGTTTAGTGCTTCTTCAAGAGCGCTGCGGTCTTCGGGCGCGTCGGGCATGTTGAAATCAAGCCTGCCATGGGTGGCCGATATTGCCCCACCTGTTACGGCAAAAGGCACCGCCACTGAAAGCAGGTGCAAAGCTGTGTGGATGCGCATGTGCTTGTGTCTGCGGTCCCAATCAAGCTGTTGAATGACATGACAACCCACGGGCGGAAGAGCCACAGGCTCTGATGGGACCAGGACAATTGCGCCATCTTCGCCTTTGACAGCCGTCGCAACCGCCATGCGCTTGCCGTCCCATTCGAGGCTGCCGCTGTCGCCAGGCTGGCCGCCGCCAGTGGGGTAGAACAAGCTCGCGTCAAGGATCACACCACCCTCTTCGGTATGGGCAATCACGCGCGATTGTATTTCGCGCTGGTACGGGTCGTCTCTGAACAACATATGGGTCATCGGTCCCCCTCTCCTTTTGAGGCATCGCCCATGGGCGCTGGCTTGGCCGCTTTTGCTTTGGGGCGCGGTTCTTTATCGAGTGTTGCGCGCTGCAGTGCCTCGGGATTGCGCAGCCATATATCTTGCTGAGCGAAAGGTATCTCGATGCCTTCCTCGGCAAAGCGTTGTGCAATAGCGTGGTTTACATCGCTTTTCACCGCCATCATCCAATTCACATCACGCAGGAACATGCGGATTTCAAAATCCATCGATGAAGCGCCAAACCCGATAAACAAAACATTGGGCGCAGGATTGGCAAGCGCCATAGGCTGCACTTCGGCAATCTCACGCAAGATCGTCTCGACGCGTCTTGTGTCGGTTCCGTATGCAACTCCAACGGGAATGATTACACGCCCCAGCGTGTTTCCACGGGTATAATTGGTGACTGTCCCGCTAACCAAATCAGCGTTGGGAACAATCACATCCGTACGGTCAAACGTCTCGATCCGTGTGGAGCGTACCGAGATATCGCGCACATACCCCATCTGCCCACCACTTACTTCGATCCAGTCCCCCTCGGAGATGGGCCGCTCAATCAGCAGGATGATCCCAGAGACAAAGTTGGACACGATGTTTTGCAAACCAAAACCGATCCCGACAGATAGCGCACCCGCTACAATCGCAAGCGAACTGAGGTCAATCCCTGCCCCTGTAATTGCTGCTAAAGCTGCGAGGAAAATACCGACATAACCTAGCCCCGAAACGATGGCATTCTGGCCACCCTTGTCGATCTTCGTTTTGGGCAGAACATTATTTTTAAGTGCACCTTGGGCCAACCGCGTGGCGAGATAACCAAATGTGAATATCAATGCGAAGGTCAGAAAATCGGTCGGCGATATGCGCGAGTCGCCAATCGCAAATCCCCGCCGGAAAGCGGCCCAAACCTCTGTCAGGTCAGACACGCGCACCCCCCACGCCAGCGCAAGGACAGGCAGCGCGAGCAACAAAAGGATTAGACCAAAGAAGATCGGTAAAAGTGCTTCACGCGACGCCGTTCCCTGACCAGTGATCAAACCGTAGACATCAGCGCCGAACCGTTGAAGCGCCAGTACGAGGCCAAGGATCACAAGCGTCAGGACAGTAGGGTGCAGAATGAACTCCGCCGCGTTGAAGAGGCCCACCGCCTGTAGCGCTGGCGCGGCAAACGCCACCACAATGGCAAAGGTGCCAAGGCTGCGCACCAAGCGCCCCAAGGTACTGGCCCGAGTGACTTCCTCGTCCTCTTGTTCAACAACTTCACCGCCGAAGTGGCGTAGCAGACGGCCAATCCGGTAAACACCGTAAGAAATCAGAACAGTGAATGGAAAACTAACTACCGTTTTCACCAGACTGCTCGCCCCGTCCAACGTCACAATCTGCATCAACAGCGTGTTGGCGATAATCAACAGCGTGATACCACTCACCAGAAACCGCATTTCGGCGCGGTCGGGCGCACTCAACGCGATCAGCGCCGCATCGTCTTCGCGGGCAAATACCTGCTCAGCGACCCAGCGAAATCCAAGCATGAACCCGCCCAGCACAGGGATCAACACAACCAGCTCGTCTCCACGACTGCCCAGATATCCTGTTGTTCGGGCGGCATAAGCTAGTAAAGCCAAGCCAATCAACGGAAAGACAATCCGCAGAAGCGAGATAACAAACCGCCACACGCCGATACCGCTACCGCCAACCACACTCAGCTTTGCGACAATCATTTTCGACCAACGACGTCCTCGAAAAATCAGCACCAGACCTGCAATTGTCGCGAACAGGATCTTTGGCAGGTTGCTGATCAACAGCTCGTCGCGCCGCTCGATTTCCTGCGGGCTGAGTGGATTCCACAGCTTGGATATAGCCGTGCGCAAAGCTTCGTAGGCGACGGGCCAATGAACAGGATTGAGAGGTGTCTCCGTCATGACAAGCAGCTGTTCTGCCTGACGGTTTCGCATAATCGTATCAATCTCGCCCACCAAACCGTCCGCACGGGCATAGGCGCTATCAGCGACTTGCACAGGGGCTGTTAACGTGGCCAGTTGACTTTCAAGCTCTTTGCGCTTCGCGGCAAGCTCCGCCGCTTCAGGTGTTGAATCCTCGCCCGTAGGGGCCGGTCCCAGCACAGCAAGCTGGTCACGCAGGCTGGCAATGCGGGTGCTGTTTACCCCCCGTGCCTCGTTGAATTTCTCGCGGTAAGTCGCAAGTTCGCCGCGCAGCGTCTCCAATACAGCATTTTCCGTATCCTCGGAATCCACAGCCTGCTCTGCACGCGAGGTTAGCGCGTTCCACCCCGCCATATCGACACCGGGGACTTCCTGCGCACTCACCGCAGCGGCACACAACAAAATCAGCCCAACGAGGGCCGCGAGCCTTCCCAATCCAAGCTGTAATGACCGGATCATACGTCCTCGAAAACCGATGGCAGATTTGCGGGAGCACGTTCGAGCCACTCTGGCACAGGCAGACCTTTTTCATGCAGGAAGGCAGGATTGAACAGCTTGGACTGATAACGCGTGCCATAATCGCACAGGATCGTCACGATGGTATGACCCGGCCCCATTTCGCGGGCCATGCGAATGGCGCCTGCGATGTTGACGCCCGAAGATGCCCCAAGGCATAGCCCTTCATGCTCCAGCATGTCAAAGACCAGCGGCAGCGCCTCCATGTCAGAGATATTATAGGCGAAATCGGGTGTGAATCCTTCGAGGTTTTTGGTGATACGGACTTGACCGATGCCTTCGGCGATTGAGCCGCCTTCCATCGTCAACTCACCCTTGGTGTAATAGTTATAAAGTGCCGCACCATCAGGATCGGCGATACCGATTTTCACACCCTTGGGCTGAAGCGCCATAGCCGTCCCTGCCAACGTTCCGCCAGAGCCAACTGCACAAATAAAACCGTCCACTTTGCCATCTGTCTGCGCCCAGATTTCGGGGCCTGTCGTCTCGATATGGGCCTGACGGTTGGCGATGTTGTCAAATTGGTTCGCCCAGATCACACCCTCGTTCGTGGTGCGGGCAAGCTCTTCTGCCAGCCGTTCGGAATAACGGATGAAATTGTTTGGATTGCGGTATGGCGCTGCCGGCACTTGGACCAGTTCGGCCCCGGCCAAGCGTAACATCTGCTTTTTCTCTTCCGACTGCGTCTCCGGAATGACAATCACGGATTTGAACCCCATAGACGCCCCCACCAGCGCAAGTCCGATGCCCGTGTTGCCAGCCGTACCTTCGACAATCGTGCCGCCGGGTTTGAGATCACCGCGCGCAATAGCATCGCGGATGATGAACAGTGCCGCGCGGTCCTTTACCGACTGGCCGGGATTCATGAATTCTGCCTTGCCGTAAATCTCACAGCCCGTCAGCGCGCTTGCCCCGCGCAATTTAATCAGGGGCGTATTGCCCACTGCGTGTTCAAGATCGCGTGCTACATGCATGTCAGGCCCTCAATTGCTGTCCTTGCTACATCTAGCGGCGCACACTCAAGACCTCAACCTGCTTCGATGATGCGAGAGCCAATATGCCAAGAGCGTGAGCGGCGTATTAGCCAGCGCCTGACGCTCTGCCATAGCAAGAAAATCGGTGAATGGAATCAGCCGCGAACGGATATTTTCCGCCTCTGTTTCAAGGCCTGACACCCGCGCCGCCCCTTCGGGCAGATCCGCAATCCCTACGAAGATGTGATAGTAGCCCGTGGAGTCCCCCGGACTTGGATAGCCGCGTGCAACCAGCTCCAGACGGTCAATCTCCAACTCCGCCTCTTCACGCGCTTCGCGCAGGGCGGTGTGTTCCGCCGTCTCACCCGCATCTATACGCCCTGCAATGGGCTCAAGGTGCCAGACTTCTGGATCATTCCTCCCGATTGGCGCCATGCGGATCTGCTCTACCAGCAGTACGACATCGCGCACCGGATCGTAAGGCAGGACCAATGCGGCGTCCCCGCCGATGAAATATGAGCGCTCCAGCACGGGGGACATGGTGCCATCGAACCGTTCGTGGCGAAGGCTGACCTCGTCCACCGCGAAGTATCCAGTGTAGGCACGGAGCTGTTTCGTGATCTCGACCCTGCCGTCAAACACTCCTTGGCCCGCGTGCCAGTGCGCACCCAATACCTTTGACCATGCACGTGCACGAATTTGGGGGAACATCGCTGCCACTGCATCGCGGTCGTACGTGCCATAGTGGCCCATAACCTCTGCTGCGGCGTGGCACGACATCTCACCCCATTGTGTGCGCCACGTTACAAAGTCCCAAGCGCCTTGGGCCGTCCAGCGGTCTGTCGCGCAGACATAAACCTGTGCGTCCTGCCCACTCTCCAGCACCACATCAATCAGATCATAGTCAAAACCGCCCTCGTAGAAATCGAGGCGGGCAATATCGACATCCGTAAGTCCAGAAACACACAGCCCCTGCGCACGCCCGCCCGCTTGCGCGACCAGCATCGGGAACGGCCCCTCAGCAACGGCAAAGGCAGCAAACTCTGGTAAAACTGCAGGTTTCAGGTTTTGAGCCCCAAGATCACGACCTAGCACGATCTCCAACAGCGGGGCATGCCGTAAAGTGCCGTAAAAGAACAATGGTGCGGTCATGCCCTAGCGCCAGAGCTTGCCAGCTTGCTCAGCTGCGGGACCAACGACCAGAGCGCCCACAATCGCAGTCGCGAAAAACGTAGGGGTCGCGATCATAATGCCAAACTCAGAGGCAATCAGGAAAATCGCAGTCAGCGCCTCCATCGGACCATCGTAACGGTTTCGCATGGCAAGGCGGAACATCTCATAACATGAATGCGCAAATAGGCACCACAGGATCATCACGGCCGTCCCCGTGGCTCCGTTATTGATCGCTGAAACAAGGCCCCGCCCCACGCGCGGACCCACGACAACCCACCCCACACAGAGGCCGATAAATGCATTCACGTAGTTGAACCAGCCAAAGGCTGTCCCCTCTGGCATCAGGGGTCGAACAACATCAGACAAAAGCCATCCCAGAATGGCCAAAAGTACCGCCCCGACAAGGCGTGCTGCAGTAGGCATTGAGAGCTTCCTTCGATGCATCCACCGGATTAGCCCGGTTTGCGCACCGTAATCTGGGTTACATCGCAATTTCCACTGTCAAATGTCGCTGCGCAAGAAGTGAGGTAAAAATTCCACATCCGCTTGAACCGCTCGTCAAAGCCCATCGCAGCGATTTGATCCCATTTTTCGTTGAATGTCTCATGCCAGCGGCGCAGCGTAATATCATAGCTTTTGCCAAACTCGACGGATTTTTCAACGGCCAAACCCGCCTTCTCGATCTGCTCGCGCAGCACCACAGGGCTGGGCAGCATGCCACCCGGAAAAATGTATTTCTGTATAAAGTCGACGCCGCGTTTGTAGACCTTCCAGCGTCGGTGGGCCACCGTGATGATCTGGAAGGTCGCCGTTTTGCCGGGCTTGAGGCGGTCGCGCACCGTTTCAAAGTAAACGGGCCAGTATTTCTCGCCAACGGCCTCGAACATCTCGATGCTGGCGATCCCGTCATAAAGACCTTTTTCGTCGCGGTAGTCCTGCAACTTGAACGTCACCTTATCCGAAAGCCCTGCTTTTTCAATGCGGTCCACTGCGTACTTAAACTGCTCTTCTGAAATTGTGAGGCAGGTCACTTGCAATCCCCGCTCGGCAGCAGCGTATTCAGCAAACCCACCCCAACCACAACCGATCTCAAGCACATGATCGCCCGGCGCGACACCCATTTCGTCGACCATGGATTTGTATTTCTCGATCTGCGCGGCTTCCATACTTTGCTGGGGGTCTGTAAAAATTGCGCTCGAATAGCTCATCGTGTCATCAAGCCATAGGCCATAGAAGTCATTGCCAAGATCATAGTGGTAGGAAATGTTCTTGCGCGCTTGCTCCTTCGAATTGCGCTGCAACCAGAACCGCACCTGCTCATAACGGCGCACGAGTCCCATACCTGGAAATCCGTCATAGATGTCTTCGTTATCGGCATGGATAAAATCCATAAACGCTTGCAAATCAGGCGTGCTCCACCAACCATCAAGATAGGCATCACAAAACCCCAGATCGCCTTCACGGATCAGACGGGCAAACAAATCGACATTGTGAATGTCCAATTCCGCAACCGGGCCGGGGTTCTGCCCCTCGGCGCGAAATCGGCGCCCGTCTGGCAGCACAAAATCAATCCGCCCGTAGCGCAGCGATGACGCCATACCCATAACGCGCGCGAAATATCGTGGCAGGTTTTTCTGCCCTTCGGTTGTCGTTAAAATCATTACATGTCCCTACCCGTCGGCTTAGCCGCTAATTTACCTAAGAAAAATGTGATGCGAAACCGCTAAAAACTCTTGTTGGAATAGGCATCCAACGCGCGCTTGCGTCCCTCACCGACGTCGACCACGGGATCGGGATAGGTGTCACTTGCCGCCATATTCCAATGACGCGGGATCGCTTCAAAATACGCAAGTGCATCTTTGTGCTGCGCACCGCGCCCTTCGGCGATCCAGCGCCCCGCATAATCGCGGTTTTTGTCGAATTTGTCGAGCTGTGTCACAGGATTGAACACACGGAAGTATGGCGTGGCATCGGGGCCAGAGCCTGCCGACCACTGCCACCCCATGGCGTTGGACGCGGGGTCCCAGTCGATCAGACACTCCTCGAACCACTTTTGCCCGATGCGCCAATGGCACAGCAAATGTTTGGTCAGGTAGCTGGCCACGATCATGCGTCCGCGGTTGTGCATCCGCCCTGTCACATACATCTCGCGCATGGCCGCATCGACAAAGGGGATGCCCGTGCGCCCCTGCTTCCACGCCTTCACCTCTGCACGGCGCTCGTCCTCGTTCCAGTCAAAGGCTTCCCACTCCTCGCGCCAGTTGCGGTCTAAGATACGTGGCGTGTGGTGCATGAGATGGTAGGCAAATTCGCGCCAGACCAATTCCTTGAGAAAGGTCTCGGCCCCCGCCTTGCCCTCTTGCAGCGCGCGTTGGCCTGCGTGCCAGCATTGGTTCGGACTGATCTCGCCAAGGGCGAGGTTCTCGCTCAGGTTCGATGTGCCATCGACACCGGGCAAATCGCGGGTGGTGTTATAATCGGCCACCTTATGCGCCAGAAACGCACCGAGGCGCGATTGCGCTGCTTTTTCACCCAGTTGCACAAAGGGGCGCACCACATCCGCTCCGCGCATCATTGCTGCGTCCATTTTCCAATCGGCCAGATCATCGCTAGCAGGCCAACTAGGAGGTGCTTTGATCGTTGGTGGTGCTTTCAGCGGCACCTCGACGTCACGGTCTTTCACATTGCGCCAGAAGGGTGTGTAAACCTTGTAATATCCACCTGTCTTTGTCTCGACGGTCCAAGGCTCGAACATAATATGCCCCCCAAAGGACTTCGCCTCGATCCCCTGCTCTCTGAGTGCAGATTTTGCTTCGGTATCGCGGGCAATCGCATCTGGATCATATTGGCGCGTCCAATAGACTGCCCCTGCCCCTGTCTCTTTAATCAAAGCCTGCAAAGCTTCCAGTGCGCTGTCGTTGCGGCGCAGGATAAGACGGCTGCCCGCGTCCTCCAAGGCAGCGCCATGATGCCCAAGCCCGAGCCCCATGCGAAATTTTGGCGCGGCGCCCAATGAAGCAAATTGCGTATCAAGGATAAACACAGGAATCACAGGCCGCTCGGACTCACAGGCGGCATGAAGGGCGGGATGGTCGCTCAGCCGTAAATCACGGCGCAACCATAGAATAATCGGGGAAGTCTCGCTCAACGGATCACCTTTGTTCATCTTTGTGTAACGACTTAGGCCAGCCACAGCATGATCAAGGCAAATACCTCACAAAACATCATCTAACGCGGTCAAAAGCTGATCTATTTCCGCTTGGCTCGTGTAATGTGTGAAACTCAGGCGCAAAACACCCACTTCAGGATCAACGCCCATCGCTTTCAAGGCGCGCACCGCATAGAAATCCCCACCACCCGCCATGACACCCTTGGCAGCCAGATCGCGCGCGACCTCCTCGCCTGCACGGTTAAGTGCTAGTGCCACAGTCGGCGCACGGCCCTGTGCATTGTCCGAACCGATAAGCCGCACCGAATTTCGCGATTTCACCGCGTCCAGAAGTTGTTGCAAAAGGTCTGTCTCATGATCGCGCATCAGGTCATGCACAAATACGCCCCGCGCCGTTGCATCCGCAGTGCCGCCCCCGTGATGGGCATAAAGCGCGTCCACATAGTCAGCCATTCCCGCGCAGGCCGCAACTTGTGCATGATCTGGCCCAGCAGGAGTAAACCGTTTGTAAAGGGTCCCCCCATTGAAGAAATGCCCTTGGTTCGGCAGGAGTTCTGCCAACGCGCGACGTACCACCATCAACCCCTGATGCGGACCATAGGTTTTATAGGCCGAGAACATGTAGATATCAGGCCCCAAGGCCCCCACGTCGACAAAACCGTGCGGCGCATAGGACACGCCGTCAACGCAAACAAATGCACCCGCCGCATGAGCGAGGGCGGTGATCTCCGTCACGGGATTGATTTCCCCCACTACATTTGAGCAGTGGGGGAAACAAACCAGCCGCACCTTCTCATCCAGCAGGTCCTCAAGGTCGGAAGGATCCAGATGCCCACTCTCGGGATCTATCTGCCACTCACGGATTTCGATGCCCTGCTCCGCCAATCTGCGCCACGGACCGGTGTTGGCCTCATGGTCCTGATTGGTCACGATGATTGCCTCGCCCGCTTCCATCATCTGGCCAAAGGCTTGGGCCAGCACATAGACATTCTGGGACGTGGACGGCCCGAACGACAGCTCGTCAGCGTCAACACCAAGGAGCGCGGACATGCGCGTGCGCGCCTCGTCCATCTCCGCTCCCCCCAAGGTGCTGGCGGCATAGGGCGCATAGGGCTGCACTTTACGCTGGGTGTAAAACCGGGTGAGCCGGTCCACTACAGCACGACAGGTATATGATCCACCAGCGTTTTCGAAAAACGCCTGCCCCTGCAAGACAGGTTCCGCAAACGCGGGAAACTGGCTGCGTACAAATTTTGTATCAAGTTTCATGGCACCACGATCATCCAGCACTGCGCCCACGTCAAATGCAAAAAGCCCCTAAGGCTATACCTTAGGGGCTTTTCACACGGATCTCAAAACAAGGATCAGGCGTTTACATCAACCACGACGCGCCCTTTGACCTGACCGTTCAGGATATCCGCCGTCAGTTTTGGCAGATCAGACAGTTTCGCAGGCACAACCATGGCCTCCAGCTTGTCCATGGGCAGATCCTTGGCAACACGCTCCCATGCGCGAAGGCGGTTGTCATAAGGCTGCATCACGGAATCGATGCCTAACAAGTTCACACCGCGCAGCAAGAATGGAATGACAGTCGCAGGTAACCCCGCGCCTCCCGCCAGACCGACAGAAGCAACTGACGCGCCATATTGCATCTGGCCCAAGACCCGTGCCAGCATCGCACCACCAACCGCATCAATACAGCCACCCCATGTTTCGCCTTCCAGCGGACGCTTGACTGTTTCGTTGATCTCTTCGCGGGCGACAATCTGCGTGGCCCCCAGCGATTTTAGATAATCTGCTGTTTCGGGACGCCCTGTCACGCCAGCAACTTCATAGCCGAGATTGGCCAAAATCGCGACAGCAACAGAGCCAACACCCCCCGCAGCGCCCGTGACCAAAACGGGACCGGATTTGATCCCGTGATCCTCAAGCGCCATCACTGACAGCATAGAGGTGAAGCCAGCCGTGCCCACGGCCATCGCCTGACGCGCATCCAGCCCCGCTGGCAGTGGCACAAGCCAATCGGCCTTCACCCGCGCCTTTTGCGCGTACCCGCCCCAGTGTGCTTCTCCAACACGCCAGCCGGTCAAAACTACCTTGTCACCCGCCTTGTAGCGCGGGTCGGACGATGCCTCGACAGTGCCTGCAAAATCAATGCCTGGCACATGCGGGTAATTCCGCACCAAACCACCACCACCGGGGCTCATGCACAGACCGTCTTTGTAATTCACCGTCGTATATTCCACTGCCACCAGCACATCACCATCCGGCAACTGGTCCTCGGAAATCTGGGTAATCGCAGCAGAGGTCTTACCCTCGTCATCTTTGGTCACAATCAGCGCATCAAACATCTGTCTCTCCTCTGGGGAATTTCCCCTATTGCTCATTTATTCTTCATTTGGCCCTAAAACTACGGGGGGGGGGTCGGGACCGGCCCCGATCCGGTACCTTCAAATCGCTCAGGCCCAGAAAGCCTCACGCACAACTGCATCGCGCAGCCCGTCAGGCGTTTCAACCCTCAATGCCATGCCTTCGTCCCAATGGGTCATCCGCACCATGCCGATAGCGACATTGGTATTAAAATCCGGGGACCACGCAGCGGAAGTAACCTGCCCCACGCGCTTGGTGCCAGCCATCAGCGGCCAGACACGATCACACCCGGGCACTTTGCCGCCCGCAATATCAATTGCACGCACCTGTTGCACAGGTCCTTCCTTTGCGACACGCAAAAGCGCATCACGGCCAATACAACCGATTGCAGTTTGCGTATCACAGAACCTGCCCAATCCGCATTCATGCGGCGTGTTATCATCAGTCATGTCATTGCCATAGCTGAGCAAACCACCCTCGACCCGCTCAATCCCATTGGGACAGCCTGCACGCACATCCATATCCTTGCCCGCTTCCATAAGCGCGTTCCATAAAGGCATGCCCATTTCGGTCCCGTCGACATAAATCTCGAATCCCCCTTGCTTGGAATACCCCGAGCGCGCAATCGCCATAGAACGACCCTGAAAATCGAACATACCAAAGCGGAAAAAGCGGATATCACGCACTGCATCGCCAAAGACATGGGCCATCAGATCCTCCGCCTTTGGTCCTTGGATCGCCAGCGGGCTTATATCAGGCTCGTCAATCAGCACGTCCAGACGATAACCGTTTGCAATACCCTTGACCCACAACAACAGATCGCTGTCAGCGATAGAAATCCACCATCGGTCCTCGGCAAGTTTCACACAAACCGGATCATTGAGCATGCCACCCGTCTCATCCACGATGGGTACATAGAAGCAGCGGCCGGGCAGCATGCCGCGCAGATCACGCGGCGTGAGCATCTGCATCAAGCGCGCCGCATCAGGGCCACGCAACTCCACCTGCCGCTCGGCTGCCACATCCCAAATCTGCACAGCGTTCTTCAGGTGGTGATAATCCTCCTCAACGCTTTTGAACATGGTAGGCAAAAGCATGCGGTTATAGACCGTGTAGGCTGTCACCCCAGCCGCCTCGACACCCTCAGAGAACGGTGTACGGCGCAAACGCCGCGTTTGTGAAATAAGCGCCATCAGGCGTCCTCCGGCATGAATATAAGATCCGACACAGGCGGGGTTATTCCCATCTGTGACAGCATCTGACTGACCTGACCGCGATGATGGGTCTGGTGATTAAACAAACTGGCGATACAAATCGCTTTGGATTTGTGCATATTTTGACCCGACGCCTTGGAGTACCACTCCTCAGTGCCCAACAGGTCTACATTCGAGAGCGTCTCTGCCCAAATACGAATGCGCCCGTCCATACGAAACCGTTCCGCATCCCAAGCGCCGATAGTGGGTGTAAGCTCGGTATGCACGACACCCTCTATCGGCGCAGGCACATCACTACACCAACGGCTCATCCAAAGGGTGTCTCCCCACAGAATGTGGTTGAGCGTGGCAAAGATCGAGCCAAAGAATGCACCGCGATCCTTGGTTAGCTCCACTTGATCCATCGAACGAACGATGCCGCGCAACTGGCTGTTTTGCCACGAATTGTAGCGTGCCATTTGCAAAACATATTCCTTTTGGATCACGCGGCACCCTTCCAGTCGATCGGGCAAATCTCGGCTGACTTACCGCCAAAATCCCAAACGCGACCATAGTCGCGCACTTTGGACTTAACGCCCACGGCGGCGATAATGTCAGGACCCATCCAGTATTTGGAGTTGGAGATCATGACGGGATGATCGGGCTGCGCACCGTCGATCATCTCGATCTCGCCCGAAATTTTGCGGCCAATCTTGATGCTGCGTTTCTTGCCATCGCGGATGATCTCGACGGGGGCCCGCTCTGCCCCGATGATCTCGGACACTAGCATGGTGAAAAGACCCGTTGTGCCGCCCGCAGCACCCGAGAAAATCTGGAGCAAGCCGTTGTAAGCCGCCTCCGAGGCACGTTCGTCCACATAGGCACCCACACGCCAGTTCCCCTCACCCATACGACCCGGAATATCCACAAGCAGACCTACGTTCAGACCGCTCAGATCTTCGCCCTCAAAATTGCCCTCATCAATGGCAATCGCCATCCACGCGTGGCAGTGCCCCTCCGTGGGTGGATGCGCGCCAAGGCTGACGACGCAGGGACAGAACAACTCACACGAGCAGTTCAAGAACAGCTCTCCCTTGATCGCCCAGTTCGCAGGCGTCATCTCTCTGTTACCCATCGCATTATCCTCCCGAGATAAAGGGCCAACCTGCCACGACACATGCGCCGAGGATCAGGGCAACTCCCATTGGTTTTACAATATAGTGTCCGATCTGCGGCAGCTTTTCCAGCACCATGAAAAATGTGGCCAGCCCCATCCATGCGAGGTTCATCACACCGCCCGCAAACCCCAGCGCCATAAAGCCCCAGCAGCAGCCAACGCAGAATGTCCCGAGGCCAAGACCCATGCGCAAACCGCCGGCAAATCCTGTCTTCCAATGGCCGAGAAAGTACATTGATGGACTGTGACACACGCCATGACAAATCTCTTTGCCGCGGGTGAATTGGAACAAGCCCACGACCAGCAGCAATGCAACCGCAAACCATCGCGAAGTCGCGATCCCAAGCATGTCGATCACGCCACCAAAGAGCAGCGCCAATTGCACACCCGCCAAGATCATCGCAAAGCCGACCCAGACGATAAAATATCCAAAAATTACGCCCAGCCACCCTGCCCGCGTGCCATTGGCGCTGGCCATCAAATCCTCATAGGCGCGCAATGTCGGCACCAATGTCGGCAACATCATCGCCGCCATCATCGCCGCCCACATGAACGCCAGCGGCCAGAACTCGGCCATGGGCATCTTCATATCCATGCGCGGGTTCATCCGGCGCATCGCCTCACCCAACGCATCCGGGCGGCCAAGCACGTCCAACCCCATCGACGTGCTCATACTAACCATCATCCACCACGACACGAGGATCAGGCCAAAGAAAGCCAGCCAAAGTGTGGAGCGAAGAAGATGCGGCATAGCTCGAATCCGGTCATGATCAGGCGTTGCAAAATTAATGTCAGACATTTAAAGTTTTGCCAAATGGTAATTGTCTGACATATGAAAATTGATCCCAAAAGCACCGCTGATCTTTCAGCACAAATCGCTACTGCCATTCGCGACGAAATTATCGCAGGGCGCCTGATCGTTGATGCACGCCTGCCCTCCGAGGCGGAACTTTCCGAGCAGTTCGAAGTCTCCCGCCCTACGGTGCGCGAGGCGCTCAAACGCCTTGCCGCGCAGTCGCTGATCCGCACCCAGCGCGGGGCCACAGGCGGGGCATTTGTGAACCGTCTGAGCTTTCCGGAGGCTTATGCCCAACAGATCACAACCTCCACCCTGCTGCTCTCGATGAATGATGTGAGTTTCGAGACCGCCTGTGAGGCGCGGTTTGCGCTGGAGCGGTCTTGTGCTGACCTGACTGCGCAGCGGTGCAGTGCTGATCACCTCGCGGCCATGCGTGCCGAAATCCACCGACAAAGCCAGCCAGGCCTGACAGATGAGGCCTTTTGTGCGTCTGACGTCGCCTTTCACCGTGCCTTGGTCGACGGGGCAGACAATCCTGTGCTGTCCTACCAACTCGCAGGTGCGGTCGAAGCGATGCAGCCCTTGATGAATATGATTACATTCTCCGCCCGCGACCGTGCACGGATCGTGGCATTGCACGAGCGTATTGCAAGCGCTGTCGAAGCGCAGAATGGCGCCGCTGTCAGCGACGGACTCACCGCGCTTGAGCAGGAAACCCAGACCCTCGGGCGCAGCCTATTTCAAGAAAAATTCTGATCTGCGTCAAGGGTCTGCATGTCGACCCTCGTGTAAATTTCCGTCAGAATGGCGGCACCGAACAAACTCACCAAACTGTATGAGATAGAAATCACAAAGGCATCAAGATAGTCAAAACTGGATGGCAGATAACCATCCGGCTCCTCCATTATCCGCATCAAAAGATCGCTTGGTAGCCACGTAAGCGCTATTTGTGCACCACCCGCAATCAAGGCAGCACCAGCGATCGGCCACGCCAAGGGCTGCGTAAGCCGCCAACCCTTCCACATCTCGACTTTTTCATGGCCCGTTGCGAGATGCGGCAGAACCACACCAAAACGGAAAAGGAAATACGCAAATATCGTCGTCAAAACCGTCACTGTGACGTAGAACGAGACGCCAAAAAGCTCATCTCCCATTAATGCAACATTAAAAGAATAGGTTTGGCCCAAAGCAATGCTGGCCAGCCAGACAATTCCTGCAATCGCGGCGGTGATCATAAACAAGATAAAGAATATGACCAACCCCATCACAAACCACTGGGCAAAGTAGCGGCGATAGAGATCGTCGCCAAGTAGCGGCACAATGCCCTGCGGCTCTTCCAGCAGAATAACGCGGTGCCACGCGACAGCCACCAGCGAGACGGTCATAAAATTTACGACCACCACCAGCAAAGCAGCGGAGCCTGACCCCTCAAAACCGGACATCACATATCTATGCGTATCATAGAGTTCTACCAGAATATTGAGGGTCATCGGCAGTGCGAGGATGCACATCACCTGTACAGGCCTGCGAAACACATGCCCTACAGCCTCAAAGAAAATCGAACTCATAAGGGGTGCCAAACGCCGCGCAGATGGCAGGCCGCGCGGCGTTGATCAGTTCTGGACAATCACTTTGAGGTTGCGCGTGCCAACCTGTTGGGTCATCGCAAACAGCTTTTTCGCGTTGGACGTGTCCAGACGGATGCAGCCCGCAGAGGCGGGACGGCCAAGGCGGCTTGTCTGGTTGGTGCCGTGGATCGCAAAATTACCGCTGTAAAAGATCGAATAAGGCATCGGTGCATTGTTATAGAGGCTGGATTTATGGTGCTTGGACAAAAACTTGCCGCGCCATTGTCCACGCGGTGTGTATTTGCCCTTACGTGCCGTTGAGACACGCCATTTGTGGATTTGCTTACCGTTCTTGTAGACGCGCATGACCTGCTCGGACACGTCGACCTTTGCGATCAGTTGGCCGGCTTCAACAGCGGCAGGAACGGAAAACAAAAGCGATGCGCAAAGCAACGCAGAGGCAAAAAGTTTCATAATGTGTGGATCCCCCAAGGATTTATTATAATGCGATGAAAATCAACTGTGGGGAGAGTTGATGTCAAAGGTTAAGTACTTCAATTCATCCAAAAGTCTGGTTTTCCATACCCCTGTGACCGATATGCCGCGGCAACCTTTCGCCAATGTCGCGCGTTCATCTTGCGATCGGACCTGATCTGTTGGGTCGTGGCAAAAAGATTCGGAGCATACATGGAATTTCTAACACTCATTAATTGGGCGCTGGCCCTGCTTACCATCGGTTTTGGCCTCTTTGGCTGGCTAATGCCCGACTACACAATGCGGACTGTTGATCTACGCGATGGTGGCTCCACCATGGGAAAGTCCGAGGTGCGCGCAGCCTCGGGAGCTCTTTTTGTAATGGCAGGCCTCGGTGCTCTGCTCTTATCGACGCCAGCATCATTCGCAATGATCGGATTTATTTGGGGCGGCGGTGCGTTGGGCCGCATCACCTCACTTCTCCTTGACGGAACAACACGGCTGAAATGGATTTTCTTCGCATCTGAGTTGGCGGTTGCGGTGATTGCACTGTCGATCAACCTATAGCCCCTTGAAATGCAGCGGCCATGCTTCTATCTGTAAGGTGTCCTTCGGGACTATGAGTATAAACGCGCTCGTAATAAACGGTTCGGACTCGGGGGCGGTACCCGACGACTCCACCAAATATCCTTCATTTGAGGATCATGGGGTCGAAACAGGATCGACGAACGTCTAAAGGGGTAAGCTTTACTTCGGCTGTCTGCCACCGTTATCGGCGAAACATGTACAATTGCAAATGACAATCGTGCTCCAATGGCGATGGCTGCGTAAGCAACCGGGACTATTGAAACCTAAGTCCTTACGTTTAGCGACCTAAGGCGGGGTTCGCAGGTACCTGGCAACAGAAACCTGCACTTTCTCCCCTCGCCGCTCGCACATGTTGACCTGCTGAACAGAGCATGTCACTAATCGCTTATGGGGTTTCTTCTGCGAACGCCCCGTGAGGCGCCAGCCAGATGTTCGCATGTTTTCCAAAGATAAGGATGCATGCCATGGCTGCCCCCAACGAAATAACTGTCCCTCAATTGCTGCGCCTGATCGGGTTGCCTGACGCTCCCTTGATCGTTGACATCTCTATTGATACCGATTTCGCCGATGATCCGTTTCTGATCCCTGCCGCGTTTCGTCACCCCCATACAGATCTCAACGGCTTAAAGACGCGCCTCGCCGGGCGTCCATGTGTAGTTACCTGCCAGAAAGGCATCAAGCTGAGCCAAGGGATGGCCGCACGTCTACGCTGTGACGGCATCCACGCTGAATATCTCCAAGGGGGCAACTATGGCTGGCGCGATCATGCGGGTGCGCCCCGTGTGACTGCGTCTGCAATTCCGCCTTTGGTCGATGGTGCAACCCTCTGGGTCACCCGCCACCGCCCCAAGATTGACCGCATCGCCTGCCCATGGCTGATCCGCCGCTTTGTGGACCGCGACGCACGCGTGCTCTTTGTCTCGCCTACCGAAGTCGCAGGTGTGGCGGAGCGCTATGGCGCGACACCGTTTGATATGGAGGGCGTTTTCTGGTCGCACCGCGAAGATCACTGTACCTTTGACACCATGCTCACTGAGTTTGGCCTGCAAACCCCTGCGCTCGCGCAGCTTGCCACAGTGATCCGCGCCGCAGACACCAACGCCCATGACCTCGCCCCCCAAGCGGCAGGTTTGCTGGCACTCTCTGTCGGTCTGTCGCGGCAATACCGCTCGGATGACGCGCAGCTTGAGGCGGGACTGTCGATGTACGATGCGCTGTACCGTTGGGCACGCGACGGGCAAGATGAGGGCCACGACTGGCCTGCGGAGCGCAAATCATGAGCGTGCCAAGCTGGCCGGAAATGATCCGCGTCTTTGGCCGCATTGGCCTGTTATCCTTTGGCGGACCTGCCGCGCAAATCGCCCTGATGCACCGCGAGTTGGTTGAACTGCGCGATTGGCTCACCGAGCAGTCCTATCTGCGTGCGCTAAGCCTATGCATGCTGCTGCCCGGACCAGAGGCGATGCAACTCGCCACCTACGCAGGCTGGCGCTTGCGCGGCACGGCGGGTGGTCTGGTCGCAGGGCTGCTGTTCGTGATCCCTGGTGCAATTGTGATTGCTTTACTGGCGTTGCTCTATGCCAGCTACGGCCAGCTCCCCTTGGTACAGGCCACCTTCCTCGGAATCAAAGCCACTGTTGTGGTGGTGGTGTTCCAAGCACTCCGTAAAGTCGCCGGAAAAGCGCTGATCGGCAGACAGGGTTGGGTGCTGGCGCTGCTGTCGTTTTTGAGTCTGTTTGCCTTTGGTGTGCCATTTCCTCTAATCATCGTCGCTGCTGGCCTGTGGGGCATGTGGCGCACACAGACGCCGCCAAGTGCGAATGCGGAGATGCCTCCCCAAATCGAAGCACAGACGCTGCGCACCCTCGTTCTATGGAGCACGCTTTGGGCCGCGCCCTTGGCCCTCGTCTGGGCGTTGGATGATGCGTTCTTGCTGCAACTTGGCCTCTTCTTCTCAAAACTTGCTATCGTAACCTTCGGCGGGGCTTATGCCGTGCTCGGCTATATGACCCAAACGGTTGTGACTGATCTGGGCTGGATCACCACCGAGCAGATGATCGACGCCCTCGGCCTCGCCGAAACCACCCCTGGACCGTTGATCCTTGTGACGCAATTTGTGGCCCTGATGGCGGGATTTTCCCAAACTGGCCCGAGTGGCGCCATCGCTGCGGGTCTGCTTGCTCTTTGGGTCACGTTCACGCCGTGTTTTCTGTGGATATTCCTCGCTGGTCCCTATCTTGAACGGCTCAGCGCACAACCCCGCCTTGCTGCCGCCCTGCAAGCAATCACAGCAGCGGTTGTTGGGGTTATGGCTAATCTGACCCTATGGTTTGCTGTTCATGTCTTGTTTGGTCGTGTGGGCATCGCATCCCCCCTCGCCCTGCCATGGCCGGACTGGAGCAGCTTCAATCCAACCGCTGCAGCGCTGACGCTCCTTGCCGCTGTTTTGATGCTTTATTTTAAGGTCGGATTTGTCAAAAGCATGGGCGCTCTCGGCATCTGCGCGCTCGGGCTTGCTCTCATGTAAGGTCGCCCCTTTTATCCCGACTGGAATCGCTTATGATGCCTGTTGTGAAACAACATTTGAGGGATATGACATGAGCCGCACCATAGACTATGGCAACCTCATGCATGACGCCATGCGCAGCCTGATCCGCAATGTCCTGCTGGACGTGAAGGATAACGGCCTGCCAGGTGCGCATCATTTCTTCATTACCTTCGACACATCGCATCCTGATGCGGAGCTGGCCGACTGGCTCTCCGACCGCTACCCCGACGAGATGACCGTGGTCATGCAGCACTGGTATGACGGGCTCGACGTGACCGAGGACGGCTTTTCCATAACGCTCAACTTCGGCGATGCGCCAGAGCCGCTTTATGTCCCCTATGATGCGATCCGCACCTTTGTAGATCCTTCCGTCGAGTTTGGCCTGCGGTTCGAGCAAAAAGACGAAGACAAAAAAGCCAAGCCCGATACTGTGGCAAAGCCTCTTTCCCAGACAGAAGAATCCGAACTCGAGGTCGAAGAGGCACCTGTAAAGGCCGCCGAAATTGTATCTCTGGACAGTTTTCGCAAGTCTTGAACTGGCGCAGGCTGCGCACAGGCGCTAGAACGCCCCTGATCAAACATTCTTAGCAATATCCGAGGAGCGCCCAAGATGGCCAATACCCGTACCGAGACAGACAGCTTTGGCCCTTTGGAAGTGCCTGCGGATAAATACTGGGGTGCGCAGACCCAACGATCGATTATCAACTTTCCTATCGGTTGGGAGAAGCAGCCCATTGCCATCGTACGTGCCCTTGGCGTGATTAAACAAGCCTGCGCCGAAGCCAACATGGCCCAAGGTTCGTTGGACGAGGCGCGCGGCAAAGCGATTGTGCAAGCCGCCTCCGAAGTGGTCGAGGGAAAGTTTGACGATAACTTCCCGCTGGTGGTCTGGCAGACAGGATCTGGTACGCAGTCCAACATGAACGCAAATGAAGTCATCGCCAACCGCGCGATTGAAATCATGGGCGGGGTGATCGGATCAAAAGACCCCGTACACCCGAATGATCACTGCAATATGGGGCAATCCTCAAACGATACATTCCCGACGGCCATGCACATCGCCACCGCCCGCACAGCCCACGACGTGCTGCTGCCCGGTCTGCGCAAATTGCACGCTGCTTTGCAGACAAAAGTCGGGGAATTTGATGGTATCATCAAGATTGGCCGAACACATACACAAGATGCGACACCGCTGACGCTGTCTCAGGAGTTCTCGGGCTACACACATCAGGTCGCGATGGCGATCCGCCGCGTCGAAGATGGCCTTGGCCGTATCTATGAGCTGGCGCAAGGCGGTACCGCTGTTGGCACAGGTCTGAATACCAAGGTTGGCTGGTCCGAGACTGTCGCTGCCAACATGGCCCGCATCTCGGGCCTGCCCTTCATTACTGCGCCCAACAAATTCGAAGCACTGGCTGCCCATGATGCGATGGTCGAAATCTCGGGTCATCTGAAAACAGTCGCCGCCAGTTTGTTCAAAATCGCCAACGATATCCGGCTGCTCGGCTCCGGTCCGCGCTGCGGCTTGGGCGAATTGATCCTCCCCGAGAACGAGCCCGGCTCGTCCATCATGCCGGGCAAAGTGAACCCGACCCAATGCGAAGCGCTCACCCAAGTTTGCGCTCATGTATTTGGCAACGACGCCGCCGTGGGCTTTGCAGGCTCACAAGGGCATTTTGAACTGAACGTCTACAAGCCTATGATGGCTTATAACGTACTGCAATCCATGCAGCTTTTGGGCGATGCGGCCTCTGCCTTTACCGACAACCTGATTGTCGATCTCAAGGCCGACCCTGTGCGCATCGAGAAACTTATGCGCGAGTCGCTGATGCTGGTGACGGCGCTGGCGCCCGAAATCGGCTATGACAATGCGACGAAAGTAGCCAAAACAGCACATAAGAACGGCACGACCCTCAAGGAAGAGGCAATCGCCCTCGGCTTTGTCGATGATGAGACATTCGACCGCGTTGTGCGGCCGGAGAATATGATCGGACCAAAATGAGCAACCCCCTGAGCCTGAACAAGGCCCGCAAAGACCGCGACCGCTCTGCCCGTAAATCACAAGCGGATCAGAACACGGTAAAATTCGGACAATCAAAAGCGCAAAAAGAAGTGCTCAAGGCGCGTGCGGAACAGATTGCCCGCAACCTCGAAGGCCACAAGCGCGAGACATGACTGCGCGGCCCGTGAAACACTCTGTTACGTTACACGGGCACCGCACGTCGATCTCGCTTGAAGCGCCGTTCTGGTCGGAGTTGCGCAGCATTGCAGCGCAAAAAGAGATGCCAATCAACGCGCTAGTTTCAGAGATTGATGAAGGGCGCGGCATGGACAGCGGACTCGCATCGGCGATCCGCGTTTATGTTCTGAGATCGTTAAAGGAACGTTTACCAAGCGCGGAATAAAATCCGAGTATGGTTCATCCTCCCTCCCCGCTTTCGAAAAAATATGGACACTTGATTTATTCAGCTCGCGTGCCTCTACAAAAGGCGGCGTAATCCGACGAAGTGTCCGTGGTATCGGACGCTATGTCGGCAGAGAAGAATTGAATAATGAAGACTTTCGGCGCGGTTTTCATGTTGTGGACAACGCAGATCAGCTCGTGATCTTTTGCAATCGAGAGACGAGCCGCGTTGTCTTGTAATCGTCTTCCCTTAAAGAAACCGATCTGAATTTTCGAAAATTCCGTTAGCGCTTTAAGCTACCGAAGCATCATAAATCTTCTTGATATTGGCCCCCAATGCCGCGTTGAATTCCGCATCTGACATCTTCACATTCAATCCTTCTGCCAACGCGCGGCTGAAGCTTGCGATCATCTTGTGGTTATGGCTCAGCAAATCGCAGGCCACATCGGTCGAATATCCGCCCGACAATGCCACAACACGCAAGACCCGCGGGTGATCGGCAGCTGCATCATATAGGCCAGCCTTGCTCGGGATTGTAAGCTTGAGAATAACATCAATATTCTCTGGCAACGCATTCAAATTGCTCATAATTTCAACGGCGAGCATGTCCTCAGCCTCCGCTTTGGTTGCACTCTCGATGTGCACCTCCGGCTCGACAATCGGGACCAGTCCAGCGGCAGCAACCTGACGGGCAATCTCGAACTGTTGGGCCACGACGCTAGCGATACCTTTTGCATTCGCCTCCAAAATCAAGGAGCGCTCTTTGGTTCCAAAGATGCCCTTCTCGCTAGCTTTAGCCAAGAGCGCGTCAAGGTCAGGCATTGGCTTAAGCATCTGCACGCCATTCGCTTCATCGGCCAACCCCTTGTCAATCTTCAAGAAAGGCACAACACCGCGATCTTCCCAGAGTACTTGGGCCGTGGGCTTGCCGTTAATATCGCTGTCCATTGTCCGTTCGAACAGGATCGCGCCAAGCACTTTGTCTGAAGTAAAATCATCAGCTAGAATGATACGACTACGCATGGCGTGCACGGCGGCGTACATCTCGTCATCCCCAGAATAGTCCGCAGGCTCTACCCCGTATTGCGCCAAAGCTTTTGGTGTCGATCCTCCCGACTGGTCAAGGGCCGCGATAAAGCCTGATGCAGTTGCAATGCGGGTACGTTGTGCGTCTTTTTGGGCCATGAATAGTGCCTTTTGTGCTGATATCTTCGTTTATGCTGTTCTAAAGCCTATATCGCATCAGTACCAGACGCTTTGGCGTTGTTAGCGCTCGCGGCGGGTGAACGTGAGGCGAATACCGTATTTTGCCCGCACGGTCAGATGGGCAACAGGGACCGGATCAGGCCCAACATCCACATGGTAATCCCGCAAAATGCGGCTGAGGATCAGCGGCCCTTCTATCATTGCAAATCCTGCACCGGGGCACACACGCGCACCTGCACTAAATGGAATGAACGCCTCACGCTGACAAGATTTGCCGTTCTCGGTATGCCAGCGCGCAGGATCAAACCCGTCAGGATTATCCCAAAGGCGGTTGTGACGGTGCAGATGCCATGGGCTTATCACTATTTGCGATCTTTTGCGCACAGTGCGCTCCCGCATTACCTCAGGACAGGCCGCCTCGCGCACCATCATCGGCACAGGCGGATAAAGCCGAAGCGTCTCTCGAAACACATCCCGACTGAGCCGCAGCTTGCTCATCACCCTGAAATCACACATGTTCAAAACCTGCGCCTCGACCGCCAGCTTCTCCTGCCACTCGGGATAAAGCGCCATTAGGTAGAGCGTCCAAGCCAACGTTGACGCACTGGTCTCGTGCCCCGCTAGGAAGAAGATTGCCACCTGATCAACCATCTCCTCGGTGCTAAACGTCTCGCCCGTCACGGGGTCTGCTGTGGTCATAATTTTGGTGGCAAGATCGTCAGGCGCTGTTCCTGCCGCAATTTCGTCCGCCCGCGTTTGCGTGAGCTGTCGGATCAGTCCGCGTATGCGTGCCGCACTGGCGCGCGTATCACTGCCAAAGAGCCGTGGTATCCAACGCGGCATCGGTATCAATGCTGCAAGGTTCAGGATCGGCTGACTGCGTTGATAAATACGAAACGCGTCAAAAGTTTCCTGTGCCAGATGATGCTCAATGGGCAGCGAAAACAGCGTGCGAAAAATAACATCGGCGGCGACATGACTGGTCTCGGGCTCAATATCGATCTCGCGGTCCGTCATCGTTCCAAGGCGCGCTGCAGCGGCCTCAGATGCGGCCCACATGGCAGGAAATGTCTCACGCAGACGGCCCCCTTCAAAGGCGGGATCAATGATACGGCGCTGGCGCTTCCACGTCTCACCATTGGTCACAAAAACCGAATTACCCAAGAGCGGGCGCAGCCCTTCGTTCACCCGCGTGGATTTGGGAAAATCATCGGGCCGCTCTTTGAGGACACGCTTGATCAGCTCGGGTTGGTTAATCAGATAGCTGCGAAAAAATGGCGTGCGGAACTCTGCCATCCATGCGCGATACAACTTGGCAGGTTGGGCCGAGAGAATATCCGCTCGAAAGAGCTTTCCGTATTGCCACAGCGACACTTTGTCAGCGCGCGCAGCAGGTTTGGGAGGCAGTCTCATAGTGCCATATTCGTAAATTTGTTCACTGGCGTCTCAATGCGCGATTTGGAAGGCGGGCGATCACGGTAACGCGCGGCAAGGGTCATCGGCCCTGCCGTAATCTGGAAATAATCATAATCGCGCGGCGCATCGAAAGCGCACATATATTGAAAATGTAGGCGAAAGAACCTCCAGCGCAGCGCCTTCCACCGTGCTGGGCTGAGCGATTGCGTGAATGCTGCCGAAAAGACCAAGGGCCAGCGTTTGCCTGGTGGTGCCACGCCGCTTACCGCAACAGGGTCACAAAGCGCAAAGGCACAGCCGTCACCGGGTGCTGTCACATCAACCCAAGTCAACGCATCCTGCACGCTCAGATAGGCCAGATCAGCGCGCAACCGGTGCGCATTTTTTAGAAACGACACCATCGGCACCACCTGCCCCAAGCTCAAAAATGCCAAGGCAAGCCCACCTGATGGCACACGTCCCGCACGGATCAGATCAGCCAGCACAGAAATGCCAAGATGCGCACCCGATGAATGGCCCACAACAAGAACCTCATCCACATCTGAGGCCAAGGCCTCCGCTATGGCATCGCCGAACTCAGACATCCGCGCCTCAAGCGCGGGCGTGTTCGCCCCCAGTGTTGCGGCGCCAAAGGCGTAGTCATGCATAAGGTAATAGGCAAAAAACTTGCCGTCTTTCTTTTTGAACCACCGCAAGGCCCATACCGCTGTCGCCGCCCACACAAACAGTTTGACCACCTCCAACGCAGGCGCAGAGTTCGGCCCCAAAACGTAAGGAAGAAGGTCAAGCGACCCTGAAACCAGACGGCCTGCGACGATTGCCAGCACCAATTGAAGCACAAGCAAAAAGACAGGATAGAGCGCGGCCAACACTGGCCCTTTGCGCAGCCGCATTAAACGCCATAGTGCGCCAGACCCGATGTAGACCCAAGCCGTGCGCACAAGTTGCAAGTAGGTCGCGGGAATAGAGGTATCCATGCTCTCGCGCACAATGTCGGACCAGACCAGTACATCCACAGAAGCATCCACATCCGCCCCGTCTATCAAGCCTTTGACATCCCAACCATAGCGTGTGCCACCCTGCCGTCCCGTCAGAGATATCCCATAGCCAGAAATCTCGGCCTGTTTAGCAGATTCAGTGCGATACAGCTCACGGTATCGACGCGGATGAATCGGATCGTAGCCCGGAATATAGAACACGGCCCGCTTGGTAACGGGCTTGTCCAGAATATGCGCGGGGGCTGCCATGGGTCTGCTGCGGGCCTCATCTTGGTTCGGCATATGCTAGCGCGGCTTTTCGGCCAAAGTAAGGCTTTTGCCTTAACCAAGGCTTCCCAAAGCTGGAAAGGTCTCAAGCAGCCAGAAGCTGAAGGTGGAAAACGCCCCTGTGAGCATGGCAACACCAACGATTAGCAAAAGGACACCCATGCAGCGCTCAATCAAGGTCATATGCTTTTTGAGCTTGTTCATCACGCCAACTGCACGAGTCATAAACATCGCCGCCAGCAGGAAAGGAATACCCAAACCCAAGGCGTAGATGCCCAAAAGCAGCGTGCCCCGTGTGACCGAAGCCTCGGAGGCGGCCAGAGATAGGATCGCCCCCAGCTGTGGCCCGATACAGGGCGTCCAACCGAAAGCAAAGGCCAGCCCCAACACGTAAGCGCCAAAGCTTGAGCCGCCTTTGTCGCCCGCATCCATCCGCGCCTCACGGTCGAGGAAGGAAATGCGATAAATGCCAAGGAAGTGGATGCCGAAGATGATTACCACAATCCCGGAAATCTGGCTGAACAGGATCTGGTTTTGCAAGAAAAATGCCCCAAAGGCCGAGGCAGTGAAGCCGAGGATCAGAAAAACCGTGCTGAGGCCCATCACAAAGAACAAGGCCGCGATGATGGCACGCCTGCGTGCAGATCGCTCGGACCCCATATCATTGAGGCTCACCCCGCTCATATAGGCAAGATAGGGCGGCACAATCGGCAACACACAAGGCGACAAAAAGCTCACGATTCCCGCCAACAAGGCGATGGTCATGGCAGGCAGTAGACTTGCGTCAATGATTTCGATTCCAAACATGAGCTACAGCTATACCGATCGCTGCACCGCGTCACCTGCCACAGTGTCACAAGGTTGTGGACAGAGTGTAACATGCGGCCTACATCGCGCAGTATGATACATGAACTTGATGCCACAGGGCTGCTCTGCCCCCTTCCCGTTCTAAAAGCGCGCAAACGCCTGATGGCCATCACCGTGGGTGACCAGCTGCGCATGCGCGCCGATGATCCTGCCGCCGTGATCGATGTGCCGCATTTCTGTGCGGAGTCTGGTCATAAGCTGATCGAGAGCACGCAGGACGGTGATGTACAAATCTATCTGATCGAAAAATCGGGTTGAAATTTGGACACCCAAAGCAAAAAGGCAGACCCGAAGGCCTGCCTTTTTATGTTTCATCACTTAAAGATTAGCGGCCCAGTGACCACCACCCCTTGCGACGTGGTTTAGCTGGCTCTTCTTCTTTTGCCACCTCGGGCTCCAGCTTGGGAGCAGCTTCGACAGCCGGTTCCGGGACGACTTCGGCTTTTGCAACAGGTTCAGGTGCTGGCGCTGCTGTCGCAACAGGCTCTGGTGCTGTTTCTGCAACAGGTGCAGCAACTGCTTCAGCTTCGGCAACGGGCACTACCTTTGGCTTGCGCGGTGCGCGGGTACGCTTCGGCTTTGGCTTTTCTTCCGCTACAGGTGCTTGCTCCGCAGCAGGCGTTTCTGCTACCGCATCAGCCTCGGCAGCAGGTGCTGCTTTTGGCTTGCGCGGTGCACGTGTGCGCTTGGGCTTCGGCTTCTCTTCCGGCGTAGCAGTTTGCTCGCCAGATGTCTCCGCGTCGGGCGCAGCAACAGCCTCTACAGAGGCACCGGCCTCTGCCACAGCCTCTTTGGGCTTACGGCTCCGTGAGCGGCTGCGAGGCTTCGGTTTCTTCTCTTCACCCTCGGCAACTGAGGCGTCAACGTCAGAAGCATCCTGTGCAACCACATCTGTTTTGCCTTCACCCGCGCCGTCTTCATCAGACTGGTTCTCGTCTGACGACTGGTTCTCGTCCTGCTCGGAGCGGCCACCACGGCTGCGACGACGACGACGACGTTTGCGCTTGGGCTTGGCTTCCCCGTCCTCACCCTGCTCTGTGGTTTGAGCAGTATCAGGCGTGCTTGTTGCGGCCTCGTCCTCTGCCAGAGCTGCGGCTTCGGCAGCTTCCGCTTCGGCTGCGTCAGCTTCGTCGATCTTATCCATCAAAGAGGTATCAACCGACACGATGTGCGATGATTGCTGAACCACACGTGTCGCCGTCTTGAACTTCTCCATAGAGAAATCAGGGCTGACCAGATGCGGGTCCCCTTCGATCCGTACGCTCAAGCCATACCGCACTTCGATATTGGCGATATGCTCACGCTTTTGGTTCATCAGGAAGTTGGCAATGCCCACAGGGGCCTTGATCAACACTTCGCGGGAGCGGCGGCGCGTGCCTTCTTCCTCAATCGTGCGCAGGATCGACAAAGCTAGGTTATCGTCCGAACGGATAAGGCCCGTGCCATGACAGGCATGACAAGGCTGTGTCGTTGCCTCAATCATACCGGGGCGCAAACGCTGGCGCGACATCTCCATCAGGCCAAATCCGGAGATGCGGCCAATTTGGATCCGCGCGCGATCTGTCTTGAGCTTGTCTTTGATCAGCTTCTCGACGGAGGCGTTGTTGCGGCGCTCGTCCATGTCGATAAAGTCGATGACGATTAAGCCTGCAAGGTCACGCAAGCGCAGCTGGCGTGCTACTTCGGCGGCAGCTTCAAGGTTAGTTTTGAGCGCGGTCTGCTCAATACTACCTTCTTTGGTTGCACGGCCGGAGTTCACGTCAACCGCGACCAAAGCTTCGGTCGTGTCGATTACGATATACCCGCCAGAGGGCAGCTGAACCGTTGGATTGAACATTCCCGCCAAGTAGGCCTCAACCTGATAGCGTGCAAAGAGCGGCAGGTTTTCCTCATAGCGCTTTACGTTTTTCGCGTGGGACGGCATGATCATTTTCATGAAGTCCTTTGCGATGCGGTAGCCGCGCTCTCCTTCCACAAACACCTCGTCGATATCGCGGTTATAAAGGTCGCGGATCGAGCGTTTGATTAAGTCGCCTTCTTCGTAGATCTTAGCAGGTGCGATGGACTTGAGGGTCAGCTCGCGGATTTGCTCCCACATGCGTTGCAGGTACTCATAGTCGCGCTTGATTTCGGCTTTTGTGCGCTTGGCACCCGCCGTGCGTACGATGAGGCCCGCACCCTGTGGCACTTCAATCTCTTGCGCGATCTCTTTGAGCTTCTTGCGGTCCGGTGCGTTTGTGATCTTGCGGGAGATACCACCACCGCGCGCCGTGTTGGGCATCAGGACGCAGTAGCGACCCGCCAGCGAGAGGTATGTCGTGAGAGCAGCACCCTTGTTCCCGCGCTCTTCCTTGACGACCTGGACCAGCAGGATTTGACGGACTTTGATAACTTCCTGAATCTTGTAACGACGTGCACGCGGTTTGCGCACGGGGCGGATATCTTCGCTGTCGTCCTCATCGGCAACAGATTCAATGTCGTCGTCTTTCTCGGAAGCCGACGCTTTGTCGTCCTCCTCATCGTCACTATCAGAATCGTCAGACTCTTCCGGTGTCTCTACGGGCGTCTCTTTTACCCGCTCCATTGGTGAGGAAGCCTCATCTTCCGAGACTTCAACTTCGTCGTCCCCGTCCAGATCGACAGTTTCCATGCCCTCAATCTCGGTTGATGTCTTTGCATCATCCGTGACGGCATCCTCGGCCTTGGGTTTGCGCGAACGAGAACGGCGCTTTGGCTTCTCGTCTTCGTCATCCTTGGCGGCCTGCGCTTCGGCATAGGCACGCTCCTCGGCCAGCAGCGCCTCACGGTCCGCGACAGGGATCTGATAATAATCAGGGTGAATTTCAGAGAACGCGAGGAAGCCATGGCGATTCCCGCCATAGTCCACGAAGGCCGCCTGCAGCGACGGCTCAACGCGCGTCACTTTTGCAAGGTATATGTTACCAGCTAGCTGGCGGCGGTTTTCAGATTCGAAATCGAATTCTTCGACTTTGTTTCCATCAACCACAACAACGCGGGTCTCTTCCGCGTGGGTGGCATCGATAAGCATCTTTTTAGGCATTTTACTCTTTTGCACAGGCGCGAACGTGGCGGCCTCCCGGGGGGTGCCGAACGGTGCGATATGTGTCTTGTCAGGGCGATTGGTGACGGCACAGCGGTGAGCTGGCCCTGAGGGCCGCTCCCGATACTGTATTCAGCTCTTGCGCGCGTCATCGCGGTTCTTCTCCGATGCGGGACCCATACCCTGCTTAAGCAAGGCATGCCGCGCATCCATTAAAAACTGTGTCATCTCGGGCGCTTGACCCTCAATATCCAGCAGCGTCTGCATTGCCGTTTCCGGCACGATCGGTCTGTTGCACGTCGGCGTATGCCTGCAGCAACAGCGAAACTCATATCTGGGCCACAACCATTGCGTGTAACGCGTAAGCGGCCCGTACTCCTAAATAAGAGCACGCAGCGACCAAACACAATGGGCAATCACATCAAATCCCTGCAAATCGAATGAAGGTGATAATTCAATTGGCATTTGTCTCTTTAAACTTCAGCACAAGTTATTGCTGTCGACCCCGTTTGCGCATACAGTCGCCCGCAACAATAAAGGTGTTTATGCGCCTATTGGTGTACTTTAGGAGACAATATGCGATATTTTACGCGCCCTGCCCTGATCCTTTGCATGGCAACTATGGCTTTGACTGCTTGCGATCCGGCAGAATTCGATTCCGATCCTGATGTACGCCGTGATGCGCGCGCAAATCGCAAATGTGTGATCGCTGTTAAGGCACAGACAAAAGACGAGGCCTCACAACTCAATACCACATTACCAATTGTCGAAGTAAACCAGTACATCGTCGATGCCCCAACCCTGCAAGAACGCTGGATGTGCCGCACCGATGACGCAGGTGAGCCAACACAGCTTTACCGCCTCGGTAAAGGCTGAAACGTCTTCACAAAGACGGACATAGAGAAGGGGCACATCACATGGTGCGCCCCTTTTTCAATTCCAAAGGCCTCGATCACCCTAAAGGTAATCTGATCGCGACAGTTGGTACTTCGCCATCTTCTCGTTCAGCGTACGGCGCGGCAGACACAACTCCTCCATCACACTCGCAATAGAGCCTTTATGACGACGCATGGTGTTGTCGATCAGCATGCGCTCGAAGGCTTCAACGTATTCCTTCAGCGGCTTGCCTTCGGTCGTCATCACAGGCTGCATCTCGTCATGCTCGCTCATCAAAAGCGACGCGATTGTGCCAGAGCCGCGCCGCGATTGTAGCACTGCGCGCTCCGCAACGTTGATGAGTTGCCGCACATTACCGGGCCACGGCGCTTGCAACAGCTGTGCGGCCTCTTGTGCGGTCACTTGGGGCGCTTCGCATCCATATTCATCGGCAAACTGATCGCTCAAACGGGTGAACAGCGTCAGGATATCTTCGCCGCGCTGCCGCAACGGCGGTACAGTGATCCGCAAGGCAGCCAAACGGTAGAACAGATCAGAGCGCAGAACATCCTCGGACGTGCGCCCCGCCTCCTGCAAGTTCGAGATCGCAACGATCCGCGTCTCAGCAGGAGTGCCCTGCTCGTTGATCACCGACAACAGCCGCGCCTGCAATGTCTCTGACAGAGCCTCGATATCCTCCAGCACCAACGTCCCGCCGCGCGCCTCTTCAATCGCGGGCAGTTGCGCATCCTCGGGCTGCATCGGGCCAAAAAGACGTTTGGACAGTGCGTCTTCCTCATAGGCCGAGGCACTCACCAGTACAAATTTCTTACCCGCACGCGACCCTACGGCATGCAGCGCATGTGCGACCAAGGTCTTGCCCGTGCCAGTCTCACCATCAATCAGGACGTGGCCATCAGCCTGCCCCAGATCAAGAATGTCCTCGCGCAAACGCTCCATCACAGGGCTTTGCCCGATCAGCTTTTTCATGAGCTGGCCACCGTCTGACAGTTCACGGCGCAGCAATCGGTTGTCCATCACCAGACGGCGCGTCGCGGTGGCCTTTTTCGCTAGTTCGGACATGCGATCGGGGTTAAACGGCTTTTCCAGAAAATCGAACGCGCCGACACGCATCGCTTCTACCGCCATTGGCACATCGCCATGGCCAGTAATCATAATGACAGGCAGAGCTGAATCCGAGCCCATCAGCTTTTTGAGAAACTGCATTCCGTCCATTCCAGGCATCTTGATATCGGAAATCACGATACCCGGATACTCTGGTCCAAGGACCTTTAGCGCATCTTCGGCGCAGGCGAATGTCTCGGTGTCATACCCCGACAGCGCCAGCCACTGGCTGATCGACTGACGCATATCCTGTTCATCATCGACAATCGCAATTTTCATCGCCTGTGCCATAGTTTTACTCCGCCGCCTGTGTTTCTTTTGTGCCGTCATGTATTGGCAATTGCATTTCGAATACCGCGCCGCCGCCCTGACCATTACGCGCCGTCAGGCGCCCGCCCAGATCGCTCACGATCCCCGATGAAATGGCAAGGCCAAGCCCCACCCCGTCACCGGGCTGTTTTGTAGTGTAGAATGGCTCGAAGAGCGCATCCAAGTCCTCAATACCCGGACCGTTATCGCGCACGGTCAAAGTTGCTGTCTCCCCCGCGCTCAAAATGATCTCCACTTTAGGGTTCTTTTCAGACTTGGTGGCATCGAGAGCATTGCGCAAGAGGTTGACCAAAACCTGTTCGATCCGCATGCGGTCCCCAAGAGTGTAAACTGGATCCTCTGGCAGGATGCGGGCAATCTGGACTTGACGCTGGCGCAGCTGCGGCTCCATCATGCTGAGCGCCGAGGCCAAGGCATCTGCCATATTTACGGGAGAAAACACCTCTTGGCCCTTACGGGCATAGGATTTCAGCTGCCGTGTAATCGCGCCCATCCGCTCAATCAGGTCATCAATCCGCTGGAAAGAACTGAGCGCTTCCTCGGGTCTGTTGCGGCGCAGCAAAAGCCGCGCACCCGCCAGATAGGTCTTCATCGCCGCAAGTGGCTGGTTCAATTCGTGGCTCACCGCCGCCGACATCTCGCCCAAAGCGGCCAGCTTGCTCGACTGCTCCAGCGTTTGTTCGGCCACGGCAAGTGTCTCTTGCACGCGCTTTCGCTCGGCAATTTCACGCTGTAGGGCCGCGTTCAATGCGCGAAGCTCTGCCGACTCGCGTTGGAAGATGGCCGCACGCCCTGCTGTCCGCCTGCTCAAAAAGTAAAAGGTTAGCGCCAGAAGAATCGCAAAGCCCATAACTTCGAGGGCCAACACACCGTTCACGCGCTCCCGAACGCTGGCGTATGTTGTATAACTCACCATGCGCCAGCCGCGGAAATTCACCCGCGCATCCAGCCGCATAACAGCCTCGCCTTGTAAATACGCATCCGGCGGAAGTGCCGTCCAGTCCGCGGTAGCTTGAATAGCACGCTCAATCGCACTCTGCGGCGTCTGGTTTGCCAGCGCCTCCTCTTCGGTC
Organism: uncultured Sulfitobacter sp.; assembly: GCF_947499945.1. GTDB lineage: Bacteria > Pseudomonadota > Alphaproteobacteria > Rhodobacterales > Rhodobacteraceae > Sulfitobacter. The sequence continues at coordinate 321,698 of NZ_CANMQD010000004.1, forward strand.
TTGCCGCGCCATCGGGGTTCGGTTGCTAGGATGATCTCGCCAGTGCTGCTGGTCACTATCACGGCATCCGAGATGCCAGCCCAAGCGCGCTCAAATTTCTTGAGGTCTACTTCAACAGCGATCACACCAACAGTCGTGCCACCGTTCTGAATACGACGGGAGTAGAAAAAGCTATAGCCGCCCGTATCCTGTAATATCGTGCTAAAGATCGTCGCGTTGGAGCGGATCGCATCGACGAAGTACGGCTCTGCACGGTGCGAGGCGCCAAGGCGGTTGCGATCTGTCGCGGCCACTGTGCGCCCATCCGTGTCCAGCAGCATCAGCGAGGCTGCACCAATCTCTTCAACAAAGGAAATCAACCGCTGGGTCGAGAGGGAGTAATCCGCACTCTCCAACGCTGCAATCAGCGTGGGGTCACGCGCCAATAGTTGCGGCACAATCGCGTTTTGTCGCAACTCCGCCAGAAGGTTACCGCCATAGAGTGCGATACGAAGCTCGGCACGGTTTCGCGTACTTTCGGTAAATCGGTCAGTAAGTAGGCGGTTCGTGATCGAAATCACGCCCACCGCAAAGATCAGCATGACAAACAGCGCGACGCGCACCCGCCAGCTGATCGCGGCGGGTTTCCATGGCAGGTCAGCGTCTGAACGTTCATCACTCATGCGAATACCCTATCACAGAGCACTGCATGCTCAAGTCAGGCTGTCGTCAACGCACCCGCCAATGCGCGGAAGAGCGCCACCCCGTCGGTGCCGCAATGTCCCGCGTCCGCCGCCCGCTCGGGGTGCGGCATCATCCCCAGCACGCGGCGGTTATCGGACAGGATGCCTGCAATATCGGCCTGCGCCCCGTTCGGGTTGTCAGTATAGGTGAAGGCAATACGATCCTCACCTTTCAGACGGGCAATTGTTTCGGCGTCAGCAAAGTAGTTGCCATCGTGGTGGGCGATCGGAATATCGATCACATCACCGGCGTTATAGCCGTTGGTATAATCAGACGCCGAAGTCTCGACCTTAAGGCCAACCGTCTTGCAGATATATTTAAGACCTGCATTGCGCAGCAGCGCACCGGGCAGCAAACCCGTCTCGGTCAGAATTTGAAACCCATTGCAGATCCCCATGACATAGCCGCCACGCGCCGCGTGGTCAGCAACAGATTTACAAATTGGTGAATTAGCAGCAATTGCCCCGCAGCGCAGATAGTCGCCATAAGAAAAGCCACCCGGAATTCCGACAATATCGATACCATCAGGCAGGGTACTGTCCTTGTGCCAAACCATGGTAACATCGGCGCCCGCCTGTTCGAATGCGACGGCCAGATCACGGTCACAGTTCGACCCGGGGAATACAATGACTGCTGCGCGCATCAGGACATCTCCACCGTGTAGCTCTCGATCACGGTATTCGCGAGCAGCTTTTCGCACATGCTTGTCACATCCGCCTCGGTTGTCCCCTCGGCCAGATCAAGCTCGATCACTTTGCCCTGACGCACGCCCTGAACACCGGCAAATCCCATCGCACCAAGCGCGTGGCGCACGGCCTCGCCCTGCGGGTCCAACACGCCGTTCTTCAACATTACATGCACACGTGCTTTCATTTCTTCACTCCATTTCTGCACCAGAACCAGCGATGACAGCGCAACTCCATCCGTCATACACCCAGCCCAGCGAACCCAATCTCAATAAAAACCATTCAGTGACCATATCAAACGCAGCTGACGCTACTTCTGAATGGTGCACCATCTCCAACCAGTCAGGACCACCATCATCACTCAGCAATACACGGACCAAAAAGCCTTTTTCGCCAAACACTTCTGTCACGTCTTTTTGTGATACAACATCCGTCAGCGACGGATCAGGATAGCAAAAGTGCGACACTTCGCGCCCCGCACTCCCGTCGTCGCCATGCCCCCCTAGGTTGCCGCGCACTACGTCATTAGACGCCGGCCACCCTATTGGCGCTCCAGGCTGATCGACATCAAGCTCCATCAGTTAATCAGCGTAGGCTTTGTAATCGGCGTGGAAGTCTTGGGCATGACGCCCAAACGTGTGGCAACTTCGGTGTAAGCATCCGTGAGTGAGCCAAGATCGCGGCGAAACACATCCTTGTCGAGCTTTTGACCTGTCTCGATGTCCCACAATCGGCAGCTGTCAGGCGAAATCTCGTCCGCCACGATCAAGCGCTGGAATTCGCCATCATAAACACGGCCCACTTCGATTTTGAAATCGATCAGCTTGATGCCAACTCCATACATGATCCCCGACATGAAATCGTTTACGCGCAACGCAAGGCTCAGTATATCATCCATGTCCTGCTGGCTGGCCCAGCCAAAGGCCGCGATATGCTCTTCGGATACCAGCGGATCACCGAGGGAATCGTCTTTGTAAGAATATTCCACAATCGGGCGCGGCAGTTGCGTCCCTTCCTCGATGCCCAACCGCTTGGACATTGTACCGGCGGCATAGTTGCGCACGATGATTTCCAGCGGCACGATCTCGACCTGCTTGATCAACTGTTCGCGCATGTTGAGACGTTTGATAAAATGTGTCGGTACGCCGATCTGGTTCAATCCCGTCATGAAATACTCGGACAAGCGGTTGTTCAACACGCCTTTTCCATCAATCACGGCCTTTTTCTCGGCATTGAAGGCAGTAGCATCATCCTTAAAGTACTGAACGATTGTACCCGGCTCTGGGCCTTCATACAGAATCTTCGCTTTGCCTTCGTAGATTTTTTTGCGGCGGGCCATGGGCGTCCCCTGTATTTGCGAGGCGCGGGGGAGTCCCACTGCCCTGTTATGCCCCTCTTAGTGCACAGTGCAGGGTGCTGCAAGCATCTGCCCGTCCTCTCCTTAGATCAAACCTGATATCTTCGACGATTGGCCTATCTTTCAACCTGCGACACACCACCTCATTAGCGGTCTACTTCATAATCATAGTGAAGATTATGAACTTGCTCTCAACACGCCGCCGTGGAAAAAAGCGCAGTCCTTTTAAAGCACAGCCCTTTCAGTGGAGCCTTCGACATGACGAATCCCCTTACCGAACTTCTCGCGCAAAAAGGCGTTCTTTTGGCTGATGGTGCGACCGGCACCAATCTTTTTAATATGGGGCTGATGTCGGGGGAGCCGCCGGAGTTCTGGAATACCGACAAACCAGAGAATATTCTTACGCTTTACCGTGGCGCTGTGAACGCAGGCTCCGACATATTTTTGACCAATAGCTTTGGCGCAAATGCATCACGCCTCAAACTGCACAATGCCCAGAAACGAGCGCACGAGCTGAGCCGTGTCTCCGCAGAACTGGCGCGTGAAGTGGCAGACACCGCCGGTCGTAAAGTTATCGTCGCAGGCTCAGTCGGGCCAACAGGCGAGATTATGGAGCCTGTCGGTACTTTATCCCATGCCACAGCAGTCGAGATGTTCCATGAGACAGCAGACGGTCTAAAAGCTGGTGGGGCCGATGTTGGCTGGCTTGAAACAATTTCTGCCCCCGAGGAATACCGCGCTGCCGCCGAAGGCTTTGCCCTTGCTGGCTTGCCATGGGTCGGCACGATGAGCTTTGACACCGCAGGGCGCACGATGATGGGTATGACCTCAGCTGCTATGGTCGAGATGGTCGAAGAAATGGAGGGCGGTCCACTCGCGTATGGCGCAAATTGCGGAACAGGTGCATCCGATCTGCTGCGCACTGTGCTGGGATTTGCCGCGAAGGAGGGCAAGTTGCCCATCGTCGCAAAAGGCAACGCAGGCATCCCGAAATACGTCGAGGGCCATATCCACTATGATGGCACGCCAGAATTGATGGCGACCTATGCGATCATGGCACGCAACTGCGGCGCACAGATCATCGGCGGTTGCTGTGGCACCATGCCTGTCCACCTTGAAAAGATGCGCGAAGCACTCGACACACAACCCAAAGGCGACAAGCCCGAATTGGCAGAAATTGCCGCCGCATTGGGCGCTTTTTCCTCAGAGAGTGACGGCACCGACGGCAATGCCCCTACCCGCGCACCGCGCAAAGGGCGCAGGCGCGGCTAAGGCCCTAAATCCGAAGCGGTTCTGCGGCCCCGCGTCGCGGTTTGAAGCTGTGTTGTCGCAAACGCTTTAGTATTTTCATCCGTCTCTGCCAAAACTGATCCAAAGCCAAGGCCACACGGCCCGCCACGTAAAGGGAACACCATGTCTGAAGAAGACGATATCATCCTTGCCGATCTGGACGACGAAGAGCTGGTCCAGCAGATGTTTGACGACCTCTACGATGGTCTGAAAGAAGAAATCGAGGAATCCGTCAATATCCTGATCGCACGCGGTTGGGCCCCTTATGATGTTTTGACCAAAGCGCTTGTTGGTGGGATGACAATCGTTGGCGCAGACTTCCGCGATGGCATCTTGTTTGTGCCCGAAGTGCTATTGGCCGCAAACGCAATGAAGGGTGGTATGTTCATTCTCAAGCCGCTGCTGGCCGAGACAGGTGCACCGCGCGTCGGCAAAATGGTCATCGGCACGGTTAAAGGCGACATTCACGACATCGGCAAAAACCTCGTCTCAATGATGATGGAAGGTGCGGGTTTCGAAGTGGTCGATCTGGGCATCAACAACCCCGTTGAGGCCTACCTAGAAGCGCTGGAAAAAGAAGGCCCCGACATCCTCGGCATGTCCGCCCTTCTGACCACCACAATGCCCTATATGAAAGTTGTAATCGACACGATGGTCGAGCAAGGTATTCGCGATGACTATATCGTGCTGGTCGGTGGCGCGCCGCTGAACGAAGAATTCGGAAAAGCCATTGGCGCAGACGCCTATTGCCGTGACGCGGCTGTCGCAGTTGAGACCGCCAAAGAATGGGTCGGCCGCAAGCATAACAGCGCGAACGCCTGAACCAGTAAAGTGACCCGATCAAAGGTCCTGCACGCGCGGGGCCTTTTTTCATGCCGCTCCACTCCCTATCTTGAGCAGTGAAAGGAAACGTATATGCCCCTCGCCCCCTTCATTACTCTGCTCCTTTTTGTGATTATTGCCTCTGGCGTCACGATCTGGTTGATGACTTCAGCAGGCCCCACCGTCCTGATGATTGCATTGCCTGTGTTCCTGATCGCCACAGCAGCCCTAATGTGGCTGCGTAAATGACCTTGAGTGACACCCAGCTTACCGAAGAAGGCCTTCCGCTGGAGGCTACACGCGGCAAGATCTTGATCATCGCCTGTGGTGCCTTGGCGCGTGAGATCCTTGACCTCAAAGCGGCCAACGGCTGGACCCATCTGGACCTTACCTGCCTGCCTGCAAACTATCATCTCTATCCTGACAAAATCACGGACGCAGTGCGTGAAAGCGTCGCCAAACACCGCGACAAATATGAGGATTTCTTTGTCGCTTACGCCGATTGCGGCACGGGCGGCTTGCTCCAGGCGGCCTGCGCCGAGTTGGATGTCCAGATGATTGCGGGTCCGCATTGCTACAGCTTTTTCGAGGGCAATGACCGCTTTGCAAAAGTGTCCGAAGACGAGATCACCACCTTCTACCTTACCGATTTCCTTGTGCGCCAGTTCGATGCGTTTATCATCAAGCCAATGGGTCTCGACCGCCATCCCGAACTACGCGACATGTATTTCGGCAACTATGAAAAATTGGTCTATCAGGCCCAGACCGACGATCCGACCCTGACTGCCAAGGCAGAGCATTGCGCCAAACGCTTGGGCCTCACCTTCGAGCGGCGTTATACAGGCTACGGCGATCTGGCCGCAGCGCTCAACGCGCTCTAGACGGCAACCGCCGCAGTCTCCCGCACCCGTTCAATCATCGCGGTGAGGCCGTTGGAGCGTTGCGCGGACAAGTGATCGTTTAGCCCCAATCGCCCCATTTCAGCCTTTGCATCCACAGCCAAAACTTCGGCAGGGGTCAGACCGTTATAGAGCGTGCGCAAGACCGCAATCAGACCCGACACAATCATCGCATCCGACGCGCCATCAAAATGCAGCTTTCCGCCTTTCATCTCAGAATGTAGCCAGACCTGACTGGCGCAACCATCTACTTTCAACGCAGGCACACGCAACGCCTCTGGCAAAGCTTCCATCGACTTTCCCTGGTCGATCACATGACGATAACGGTCTTCCCAATCGTCCAGAAATTCAAAATCCTCAACAAGCTCTTCAAATTGCGCAGTGGCCATGTCGGGCTCCTCATTTATCTCTTTGCGCTTGAGGTAGGCCTTAGTTACCCAAACGTCCAGCCCCGCCCCTTCCCAACCGCGCAGGGATGGGGTAGGCAATAGAGAAAGTCAGTATTCAGCGGCAGGTGCTATGCGTATTTCCCTTACGGTTCTTTTGGTTGCCTCAATGGGCCTTGGCGCGTGCGGTATCGTGCGTGACAGCGCGCTTAATCCATCCAACTGGTTTGGTCGCTCCGCCTCTGTGCCCGTCGATACGGCATCAGACGAACCGGTTAATCCGCTTATTCCAACCCAGAGCGGCCTGTTTCAAAAGCGCCGCGCGGCAAACGCCCTCTATATCGGCACCCCTTTTGACGAGATTGTTGATCTGACGGTTGAGCGTACACCAGGCGGTGCCCTTGTACGCGCTACGGGGCGTGCCGCCCGTCAGGGAACCTACTCGGTCCAGCTAACGCCGGCGAACGAGGATGCAGCGCCCGTGAATGGCGTGCTTACATTCAGGTTGGAGGGGATCGCCCCGACAAATACGGCCGTTGGCACACCGCCCACACGCGAAGTTACCGCTGCACGCAATCTGACCGTTCAGGATTTGCGCGGTGTGCGCACGATCCGTGTAGAGGGCCTTCGCAACGCTCGGGTGGTCCGCCGTTAAAGCGGAGATTGATTTAGCCGTATTTGACTATATCTGAATTGAGAAGGCGTGCGGGTTAAACCCGCACCACTTTGACGTCATTCCCAACAGCCGTAAGTGCGATCTTACCCTCGCACAGGGCGACGGCATCATTGCCAAACACTTCGAGGCGCCAGCCACGCATAGCCTGAACATCCCGCGACCCTGCCGCAATTGCATCCAGATCAGAGGCGCTCGCGATCAGCTTGGCCGCAACGCTTGCGCTTTCGGTTTTGGCCTTGAGCAGCACACGCAGCAGATCGGCCAAAGCAGGATTGACTTGCAGTTTCTCACGGCTTCGGTCGGCCTGTGGCAGATCGTCGTTAGGACAGGCAAGTCCAGCCGCCACAGCTTTGAGAATACCATCAGCGATATCGCCCTTACGCGCATCGCGCAAAAGCAGACGCGCGCGGCCTAATTCTTCGTGATTCTTCGGCTTGTTGGAGGCCAATTCCACCATCGCATCATCTTTATAAACACGATTGCGCGGGATATTCCGCTCTTGCGCAAAGGCCTCGCGGAAGGCTGCTAACTCACGCACAATCCCGAGGAAACGACCAGAATTCGTCCGCGTCTTCACGCGCTTCCACGCATCGCGCGGCGCTGTTATATAGGTGTCAGGGTTGGTGAGCACTTCAAGCTCTTCTTCGACCCATTTATGCCGTCCTGTCTCTTCCAGTTTCGCGGCCAAAAACTCATAAACCTGACGCAGGTGGGTCACATCGGCCAGTGCATATGTCTTTTGTGCATCCGTCAACGGGCGGCGCGACCAATCGGTAAAGCGTGAGGTTTTGTCCACGCCCTCCTTTGCAATCTTACGCACCAGTGTCTCATAGCCCACCTGTTCGCCAAAGCCGCAGACCATGGCCGCGACTTGGGTGTCAAACAGCGGCTCGGGAAAAACTTGAGCGTCTACATAAAAAATTTCGAGGTCTTGCCGCGCTGCATGAAACACTTTCACGACAGCGGTGTCGCGGAACAACTCATAAAGCGGCTCCATCGACAAACCTTCCACCAAAGGATCCACTAGCACCGCACCGCTGTCGTCTGTCCCTGGCATGGCCAGTTGTACCAGACAAAGCTTGGAGTAATATGTCCGCTCGCGCAAAAACTCCGTATCTACAGTAACAAAGGGATGTTTCGCAGCTTCCGCGCAATAGGCGGCCAGCTCTTCGGTGGTGGTGATCGTACGCATAAGGGCAAATATCCTATCTCTGGATTAAGCGGTACAGAACTGCGCAGGGATTGACCAGCCAGCTTTGCAAAATCTCAGGTGTGCAAGATCAATGGTTCCCGCTCCCCCGCAACAAAGCGGCGCAGCACAGCGGGGTACAGGCGATGTTCCTGCACCAGCACCCGCGCAGCCAGCGTCTCTGGCGTGTCACCGTCAAGGATGGGCACATGCGCCTGACCTAGAATCGGCCCGTCATCAAGGGCGGCAGTCACTTCGTGTACGCTGCACCCATGCTCTGTATCGCCTGCCGCCAATGCCCGTGCATGGGTGTGCAACCCTTTGTATTTCGGCAAAAGTGACGGGTGGATATTGATCATCCGTCCCGTCCATTGATCGATAAACCCACCTGTCAGAACCCGCATAAAACCTGCGAGGCAAATCATGTCGGGCGCAAACGGTGTCAGTGCGTCGCTGATTGCCGCCTCAAACGCCGCTCGGTCACCGGAAAAAGGTCGGTGGTCGACAACCACGGTAGGCACACCGCGTTCTTGTGCTCGGATCAAGCCGCCCGCATTTGCATTGTTGGCCAACACAACACAGGGCATACCCTGATGCCCTGCCCGCGCCATATCATCGAGCAGCGCCACCATGTTGGATCCGCCACCCGAGATAAACATCGCAACCCGCATCATCAGACGAGGCTGCCCTCGTAGGCCACGCCTTCTTCTTCGGTAACGGTACCCATCGTATAGACTGTCTCGCCCATATCGCTGAGCAGCTTGGCCGCTGCATCTGCCTTGTCCGCAGGCACAACGACGATCATGCCAATGCCAGCGTTATAGGTCTTGAGCAGTTCCGCCTCATCCATGCCACCATGGGCTGTGAGCCAGCGGAACACAGGGGGCAATTCCCATGCGTTCAGATCAATGGTAGCGCCCAGACCCTCAGGCAGAACCCGCGGCAAGTTTTCAGTCAAACCACCGCCCGTGATATGAGCCAACGCATTGACCATACCTTCACGTGCCGCAGCCAGCGCAGGCTTTACGTAAAGTCGTGTGGGCGTCAGCAAGGCCTCACCAAGCGTGCCAGCATCCCACGGGCACGGATCGTCCCATTTCATACCGGAGTGCTCAACAATCACGCGCACAAGGCTATAGCCGTTTGAATGCACGCCGTCACTGGCCAGCCCCAACAATACATCGCCCGCCGCCACATTGGCAGGCAGCGTGCCGCCCCGCTCCATCGCGCCTACGCTAAAGCCCGCAAGATCGAAATCGCCCTCGGGATACATGCCGGGCATCTCTGCCGTCTCGCCGCCAATGAGCGCACAACCAGACAATTCACAGCCCTTGGCAATGCCCTCGATGATCCGCGTGGCGGTATCCAGCTCCAGCTTGCCCGTGGCAAAGTAATCGAGGAAGAACAAAGGCTCGGCACCTTGGCACACCAGATCGTTGACGCACATTGCAACCAGATCGATGCCAACACCGTCCACATTGCCCGTATCAATTGCAATCCGCAGCTTGGTCCCGACACCGTCCGTGGCTGCAACCAGCACTGGATCATCATATCCCGCCGCCTTGAGATCAAAGAGCGCGCCGAAACCTCCCAGCCCAGACATCACACCAGCCCGCGTTGTGCGCTTGGCCGCAGGTTTGATCCGCTCCACAAGCGCATTGCCCGCATCAATATCCACACCCGCATCCGCGTAAGTGATCCCGTTCTGTCGCTCAGTCATTCTCAAAAGCCTCTGGCTGGAAAATCCGTTGCCCTGCGACCTAAATCATATCGCCCCCCGCCGCAACGCAAACCCTTGACGAAACCGCCAGACCGCAATACCCAATCCACAGGCGGGCCTGTAGCTCAGTTGGTTAGAGCAGAGCGCTCATAACGCTTTGGTCGTAGGTTCGAGTCCTACCGGGCCTACCATCCCACCGCCACAACCCGCTTGAATGAGCGAGAAGACCCAACCGGAAAGGGCAGTTTTCTTCCTTTGCCAAATAAAACTCAATTCGTCTGAGACGACACGGACAGCATGTGCAAAAAAACTGCACTCTCAGCGTGCAATGACAATGTCTGCCCGTAGCCCGCCCAAACGCTCTGAAACACCCAGCCGCAGTACCCCGCCATGGCTTCGTGCAACGTCCACTGCAATCGCAAGGCCAAGGCCTACGCCGCCGCCCTTGTCCTGATTGCGCGCAGGATCAAGCCGCGTGAAGGGCTTGGTAGCCTGTTCCCGCTGGTGCTCTGGAATGCCGGGCCCGTCATCCTCCACCCTGATACGCAGGGTTTTTTCGGTAAGCAGAACAGAAACTTCTGCACGCGCACCGTATCGCACCCCATTCGAGATCAGGTTATCAACTGCACGGCGCATCGCCACTTCACGCAGCATGACCGTCCCTGCCCCTTCGCCCTCCCGCGCAAGCAGAACTACGTCACGGCCCGCACGCTGCGCGCTCTCGACAATCTCGTCCACCATCACAATCGGGTCCACAGGCTCTGGCTCTCCCTCAGCCGCCCCTTTGGCAAAACTCAAAAATTCGTCCAGCATCCCCTGCATGTCAGCCACATCGCGCAGCAACAGCTCTGCGTCCTCATCGTCCAGCATTGCAAGTCCGAGACGCAAGCGCGTCAGCGGCGTGCGCAAATCGTGGCTCACACCCGACAACATCAATGTCCGCTGCTCGATATGCCGCTCGATCCGGTTGCGCATGTCGACAAAGGCATTCCCAGCCGCACGCAACTCGACCGCGCCAGCAGGTGTATAGGGTACGTGACGCCCGCGGCCAAAAGCCTCTGCTGCGCGTGCCAACCGCTTGATCGGGCGCAGCTGATTGCGCAGGTAAATAATTGCAATGATTGTCATCACGAGGCCAAATGCGATGGTATAGACGAACATCTGATGCGGGTTGGCGGCCGAAATACGCCGTCGGTCAAAACCGATTTGCATCAATCCATGGCGGCTTTGCACATAGACGTCCACCCGGCTACCCTCAGCCAAATTCACGGCAATGATGCTCTGCAGCTGCTCAGACAAACGGCGTGTCAGAACACTGCCCGAATAATCATACCAGACGCGGGCATTTTCAGGTGCGACATCGGGCGCGGGCGCAAGCGAGATTTCCAGTAAGCCCAACTGGCTCTGCACATCGCGTATCGCTTGCTCAGCTGTGAGCGCACTGTCCGTCACCTCCAACACCAAAGCCAATTCCCGAACAACCGTGTCCGTCATCTGAAGGGTAACCCCCTCAAAATGGCGCTGTGCAAAGATGACCGTCACCACCAATTGCAAGATGACAACGGGCAATAGCAGGATGAGCGCAGCACGCCCGTAAATGCCACGCGGCATATAGTGTTTGAGCAATTCAAAGGACATGCGCTAAACGTAAAGCCTGACTGTCCCAAGCGAAAGGCCAAACCATGTTGCCCCCAGATGACTTTGATCCCCCGATAGGACATGCCGAACACCTTGAGCATGGATTACGCCGCATCGTTGCGCCCAATCCCTCCCCGATGACCTATCGCGGCACCAACACCTATGTTCTGGGCACCACAGCGTTGGCAGTCATCGACCCTGGCCCACAAAACATTCAACACCTTGAAGCGATTCTGTCAGCGGTCGGCGCAGGCCAACACGTCAGCCACATTATTGTGACACACACCCATCTTGACCACTCCCCCCTTGCCCGCGACCTCGCTGCACAGACTGGCGCCCCGATCATCGCCTTTGGGGATGCACAGGCTGGTCGTTCAGATGTGATGCAAAAACTTGCAGCCACTGGTGTTGTAGGTGGCGGCGAAGGCATTGATACCGCGTTCGAACCCGATCAGATCGTGGCCGACGGTGAGATCATTCAGGGGGCCGACTGGACCCTCGAAGTCATCCACACTCCCGGTCATATCGGCAATCACATCTCGCTGGCATGGAATGATGTTTGTTTCACAGCCGATCATGTCATGGGCTGGGCCTCGTCTCTTGTTTCACCACCTGACGGAGACCTCACAGATTTCATGCAGTCCTGCGAGCGGCTGCAGAAGCGCGCCTGGCGCGTTTTTTATCCAGGTCATGGTGCCCAAGTAGATGATACTGCGGCCCGCCTTGACTGGCTCATCACCCACCGACGCAGCCGTGAGGCTGCCATCCTCGAAGCACTCGCTAAAGGGCCGGCAAACGCTCCCACCCTCGCTGCCGCGATTTATACTGAAACACCGCCCGCACTTTTAGGCGCAGCTACCCGCAACGTCCTCGCCCAGCTAATCGACCTGCACAGCCGCAGTCTCGCAACCCATATAGCCCCCCTTTCAGAAGACGCGATTTTCAACCTCATCCCGCAACCTTAACTTTTTTCTCAAAACCTCCGAAATCCCTCTGGACGCGCCAAAATCCCGCCGCTATACGATGCGAACCGTTCCGACGTAGCTCAGCGGTAGAGCAGTTGACTGTTAATCAATTGGTCGTAGGTTCGATCCCTACCGTCGGAGCCATTTCACCTTAAGTAGTTGAATTGGCAAATAAATACTGCTTCGGCGGCGTTTGTCATACGGAACTGTCATACATATGACACTTCATTTGTTATTTCTGATCTCTTTGGCGTCCTTTTCAGGAGCCGGACATTATGGGACTACAAAGCCACCTCATTCGACGCAATGCGAGCTATGCGTGGCGTAGACGCCTGCCCGCGCAGATCGGTGGTGGCCTGATGCAAATCAGCTTGCGCACCAACGATCCTGACACTGCCAAACGCATCGCATCGGTTGTTTCTGCAGAAAGTACGCGTACATTTGATCTTATGATGACACATGGCCTTTCAAAACCTGACGCACGCCGCCTTCTCACTTCAGTCATTGAGCGTGAATTGGCGCGGATTTCTCATGCACAGATGGTGCGTGCAGATGATCCCAACCCGTCCGCGTGGCAAGACGACCAGTCCCATGACTGGGCAATGGGGCAAGCCCTGCAACTGCTGGCGCTGCGTGGCGCGTCTGGAGTTGACCTCACAGATCAGGACCGTGGTGCATTCCGGAATGACGGTAAAACGGATTCGGACATCAACCGCTTGGAATTGGCTCTTGAGATTGAATCTCAAGCGTTCAGACATCCGCCCATGAGCGGTCCCAACACCCGGGTTAAGCAAGCGATGGAACGTGCGCTGGACCGGCATGACTTTACCAACATGGAATATCTTGAGGGCCGTAAGATTTACATGAATGGGCGTGGCGCGGGTCTACTCGCCGCGCACAAGGGCGACAGTAGTTCGGCAGATGCAATGGATTTGGCCGAACGCCTCATGCAATCTGATCAAGCACCTGTTGAGCAGATCGAAGTTGAGCCAGCAGAACAAGCCCAACCAGCACCCGTTAAGGCTTCAAATGCAAAGCCCTTTGGTAATAGCTATGACCCAAAGATCACATCCCTGATTGAACGCCTGATGGATCAAAAGCGACGCCTTGAGAATTCGACACAAATGATTGAGCAGATGGAGAAAACACTCCTGATGTTTATTGAAGCCACCGGGGTCGAAGACATCAACAATCTGCAACAAGTCCACGTCGCTCAATATGTCGACATGTTGCATGAGTTGCCCAAGTACTACCGTCGCTCATCAAAGACGCGCCATATGTCATTGAAACAAATCCTGAAAGCCGCCAAATCCAGTGCTCAAAAACCGGAAGGCCTGTCAGTCACAACAATCAATCGTAACATTGATTATCTCGGACAGCTTCTCAAAAAGGCCCGCTCGGAAGGCTTCACCTCACCCAATCACATCGATCTTGACGCCCTGCGCCTGCGCAAACAAGGCCGCGAGCGGGATGAATGCCCGCCGTTCACGCTCGAAGATGCACAAGATATCTTTTCGCACGCGGTCTGGCATGGCGCAGCTTCGAAACGAGACTGGCAGGTTCCCGGACAACACGTTGTTCGTGATGGCCTCTTCTGGATTCCGGCAATTGCCGCGCTATCAGGTGCAAGACGCGCAGAGATCGCAGGATTGCAGCTTGATGACATTGAGGAGATGGAAGGCATTCCGTGCTTACGTATTCGCGAGAACACCAATCGGAGCATCAAGACTTTTGGCTCAGAACGCGACCTCCCTCTCCATCCGCAACTTCTGGAACTGGGGTTTATGGACTATGCCAAGCGCCTGCGTGACGACGGTCAGACCGACCTGTTCCCTGATATGAAACCCGGAACTGGAACCAAGGATAAATGGGGCGGTAAAATCGACTATCGCTTCCGGCAGGTACTGGATAATCGCCTGACGGAAGGTAGAAACGGCAAAAGCTTCAAGTCCTTTCGTCACTATGTGATTACCCAGCTTGGACGCAGCAAAACGGTTGCAGAAAACGTCCGTAAAGACATCGTCGGGCATGTCGGCGGCAGCATGACTGCTGAACGGTACACTGAAACCGCGAGTCTGGCCGAAAAGCTCGATGCGATCAGCACCCTCGCGCGCTTACCAATCGCAAGTCCAGTCGACCATTCTTGAGATCATTATTGCAGAAAAGTACATTCTGGATATGAACAAGTGACTTTCTAACCAAGGGCGTCCTCTATAGATTGACCAACCCAAAGCTTTGGCCTTGGGGTTCAGGTAAAAGCGAACGCCAGAGCTGGCTCGTCGCAATTTAACATCCACAAGGTCTGCAATGCCGAACTTTCCGCTGTTCGCTGCAAGTGCGAATGTCCCTATATTTTGACAAGCCACCGGACACGAGCGGCCCTTAGCTGCCGTTCACGCAAGCCCTCGCCGCCGAAGTGCAACTTCCCCGAAGCGGACATTGGCTTGCAAATGCAGCTTTATGCGTGGATGGACGGCCGCAATGCGGGACGAAGCCGACATTACACCAACAGTTACCAAAGGTGTTCCTCACGCTCGACACTTATGAGCGAGGAAACACGCCAAACAACAGCAAGCCGCTGGAAAGTATCACTGCAAATACCAAAAGCACCTTCCGGTTAAACCTGTAGCTTACGTGAGTTGGATCACGAAGCTCCCAGTGGTTAAACGGTTGAACGAAAAAATGCCTGTAGAAAGTGAAAACCATAAAGCTGAAAAAGGCGATCATCCAGATGCCTTCCGCAACCACCATTGCGTATTCAATAACGTCTTGACTTACCATTCTCAGTGTCTCCTGTCCTCACGATATTTCTGCATGTACACCAATGTCATGCAAGGGCTCAAACCGGACTTGCGGCGATGCGGCACGCAAATCTTGACCTTGCAGGCTTCGCCGCGCCCAACCGGATGACCGGTCCCAGCCCAAAGCGGACATGGCCAAACGAAACCTTGGGCGGATTGCGTACCTTCGCTGCGCCCGCTAACTAAACTGGGCAATTTGAAGAAAGCGGACGCTCAGGGCTCTGACCCAGCTTTTTCGATGTGCACCGCAGCGAACGGCAGCAAGGAGCCCAAGAGTGCCCAATGCTGCGGAGTGTTTGAACGACTGCTGTTTCGCCAGAGGTCAAAAATTCGCCACTATATTGTGTTGATATTTGACTGATCTTGATAGCGAAAGGCAGTCAAAATGCTTATGAATTTGTTGGGAAAATCAAATCATCTTCCGTATCTTGCCCTTCGGGCACCGGCGCAGAAAATGATCCGGCGTAAGCAACTCCCGTCGATTGAAGAGCTTCGAAACACGATAAGTAAAGGCTCCGCTCTCGTGTCTTCATGGGCTTACGCTGAAAGTGGTCGCAAGAAAGCCGGTTCCCGGATACCACGTGGGCCCAGTATTGAGGAATTTCTCAGTGAAGTATCCGAAGAAATCAGACTTGTTCAGCCGATTACCAAAGGCAAAGGTATGAGCATTGATCAATTGGCCGAGCGTGCAACAATTTATCGTCTGATCTTATCGCCAATGACAGATGTTGAGAATGTCATCGCCCTGTTCAAGGACAAGGATGCAGCTCGCGCACTTCGATCTCGTGTTGATATGCTTAAGGGAAAGGTTGACACATTTGAAGCTCAGAAAAGAGCCTATCAGAAAGCCATGATGGACTGGGAACATCAAGGAAACATCGCGCGTTATCACGAAGAAGATGACTTTATAGGATTGCTTCAAGACGCTGATACCCTTGATCGGGATCTTTGGCACGTGGTTGCTTGTGAAATAGAACGTGGCGTTAAGGTAGATGAAGATGCACTTTTCTGGGCGTTATCCCAACCTTCCTGTGATCATGCAACCGTTGCGGCTTTCGTGCAAAAATACATAGAGCAAGGATACGCAGCTTCGCGGGTTGCAAGGGAGAGCAAGAAAAACAGTTCCCAGTTTGCCGATGCGTTTGCAGCCGTTATTCAACGTTGGAATGACGGGCTTTATGAGACAGCAACTCTGGATCTCACAAACTGGAATTTCAAAGCTTGTGAAGCAGCCTTTCTCAAACAACGCGAAAAGGCGAGGGATACGCTCGGCCGGGAGGCATGGAGCGTTCCTAAGGATCTGTTTAGAGCATTTCCCGGAAATTCACCGCAACCGCATTTATACTATCGCCATGGTATGGGACTGATGGAATTACCACCTCGCCTCGAAGACTATTTTACGTCTGGCGATTGAGGTAGTCACCAATTGCGGAACTTGGCGCAACCGCAGCGAAATGGGGCTTTGTTCGCATTGCCGCCTCTCGCCTTCCGATTTGGCGGTGATTTCGTTTGCAACCGCAGCGAACGGCAGCAAGGAGCCCAATTCACCATTTTTTTGCGCTGTAGCAAAAGTCCGGTTTGAGGAAAGGCGATAAGTTAGCTCATGAAGTTCCGGCTCCACGGAGATCTTCGTCGGCCAGCTCGACGCTGCGCTGCAACTTTCGCATTGCTGCCGTTCATGCATTCCGCAGCGATTTGACGGCTCAATCGGCGATCAGCGAAATTAGCGTGGATTTGCAGGACTGCAATAAGTATGGGCTGATACCGTGCTTGACGCACAAAACTACGCTGGCACGCCGAGGTGGCTTTCGAAATCGCTTTGCTCTGACGCTGAGTTCCGCCGAGAACTGACAACGTTCCCTAATGCCAAACAAGACGATCAGGTCCACAGTCTGTCACTGTTCCCCAGATGGTTCCATCAACCGCAGTTTGAGTGGTTCGTGAGCAATTCGTAAAATCAGCAAACCGATGTTCCATGGGCATTTGGATCCAGAAGTGCGTCTTGGTCGAAAACGCTGTGCTGCCGTTTCTTGCCCGGCTGAGCTCTCATCTTCTTCTGACTGCACTTTCGGATAAAAGCGCTTCGAAAGCAAAGGAAAACAGGGCTTAGGATCGGATTCGAAACAAACCTTTTGGCTAAGTTTGCACATAATTTTCGAACTATCGTAAGCGTCTTACAGCTCTGAGTCTAACGCGCTCGAAGACGGATATTTCGTGTTGGCTCCGATTTCACCTTCGACGTATCGAAGGCATGGATCCAGCCAAATTCGTCTGGAAATTTCTTCAACCGCGTGGCCCTGGCTTGCAGGTCTGCTTCATCGTGCAAATGCAAGACATGATTTGTCGCCGTAGCGCTTCTTTGAATGGCCGTCGTTCGCACCCGACGTAAGCCAGTGAAACGGGTCAGCAAGCCCTCAATGTCCGAAAGGCCCAAGCTCGCGATCAGACCGGCCAGTGTCACGGCATCCTCGATAGAGGTATTGGCACCTTGCCCGTGGTGCGGCAC
>NZ_CANMQD010000005.1 GCF_947499945.1 uncultured Sulfitobacter sp.
AATTTGCAAAGTGTCTTCCGCACGCCATTCCACGATCCTGAGAAAAACAGAGAACCCGTCACCAAGGTTAGGCCGTGCTCCAGAGGAGCTGTTCAGGCTGAAATATGCATCGACGCGCTGCTCTTCTATCCCTAACGCAGAGACTTTTGTGCGTGCTTTAGGGTCAATCCGTTCAAGCCTTGCTTCCAAAACCGCGTCACCGCCCCACCGCTCTACGTAGGCTAGTGTACCAGGTTCAAGGCGGACGGCGTCATTGGACAGAATATCCGCCACCAGTTCAAGCTGGTCGGGATCACCAATACTCACAAGCGGTGCACCAATAGCAACGGGTCGCTCGCTTATAGCGGCCACTGACAGAACAATGCCATCAATCGGGGATGTCAGCTGAACACAGCAGCTCTCTGGCGTTGAACCCACATCATTGGGCGACAACAGACTGGCCCTTGCGCGTTCAATTGTTCCGTTGGCCATCTCAATCCTTGCCTGCGCAGCCTCAATGGCGGCGTTTGCAACGGCCAGTCTTTGTGTGTCGTCCTCCAATCGGGTGATTGAAGCCACGCCACGTGTAACCAATGCCTGCGTCCGCTCAAACTGCGACTGCGCAAAGCGTTGCATTTCCTGAGCCTGTTTCAGGTCCGCCAGCGCGACATGCTGTGCCGCCAGCGCTTCTTGCAAGGAGGCCTCTGCTTGCAGTTGCGCGCGTGCATCCAAGAAACCCGCCGAGGCAGGGCGGACAATTGCAACGACTGTCTCACCTGCACGCACTTTGTCTCCCTCGGCAACCGGCGAACGCAACGCGGTACCCGAAATAGGCGAGGCCACCTCGAACAGGTCCCTTACCTGCGTTCGGCCATCTGCATTGATCGTAACTTCCAGCGGGCCCTGCGTGACCGCAGCCAGATCGACGGCTACTGGATCTGTGCGGAAGCTAAAATAAGAAAGCCCGGCCACAAGCGTAACTCCGATGCCGATCAGCACAAGTGTGCGGGTTGAATAGCCCATTTCTTTACTCCCTCGTTTTCATGACAGAAACCAAATCAAGCCGGTCTAGCCTACGGCGCACGATCATTACCGACGCAAATGCAGCACTCAGGACGACAAGGCTGGCAAGTGTGAACGTCGCCGGTTTCAAAACCAGCGGGATCGCGTATAAATCACTGGTAAAAGCGTTGGTCATCAAATGCGCGATTCCGGCCCCGATCAGCCAGCCAAGGGGCTGCGCAAGCAACGCGATCAACATCATTTCTCCGACCAGAATATAGGATACTTCACCGCGACCAAAACCGAGGATGCGCAGGCTGGCCAATTCGCGTGCGCGTTCGGACAGTTGGATGCGGGCGGCATTATAGGTCACGCCAATGGTGATCAGGACAGCGACAACAATGTAGATCGTGTTCATCACAACGATGTTCTGTTCAATAGTATCCTGAAACGAGCGGCGGTTTTCATTCATCTCAACAATGCCGGAGATCCGCGGCGTGTCTTTGACCGCAGCGTGCAGCGCCTCTGTTTGTTGATAATCCAGCGTAATATTCACAGTTGAGACGCGGGGTGCTTGCCGGAACAGCGCATTCATATACTCAAAATCCATATAGGCGCCCAAACCGAAATGCAGTTCCACTAAATTGGTGACGTCGACGCTGAAAGTCTCACGCCTCCCGCTAAGAAATTCGACTTCGATGCTATCGCCGTTTTGCACGTCAAGATGGACAGCAAGCCGTTCTGACAACACGATACCGCCGGGGGGCACATCAAGCGGATTGCGGTCTGCGTCAAGAACGCGGCTCAGATCGTTGCCGGGGCGGCGCGACTCCACGGCAACACGCTTGCTCAGATGACCATTGCGTAAAATGGCTGCGTGAAACTGCTGGCTTTCAGCTTGCAAAACGCCCGGGAGATTACGGACGTCTTCCAATGCGGACTCCGGCACGTCTTCGGCAAAGAGCAACATCGCGTCTTGTCGGTTGGTTTGATAGAAGGCCAGATCAACAATCTCGTCGAGGGCATCATTTATAAATGTTGCTGCAATGACTGATGCAACGGCCAGTGCAAGGCCCAAGGAGGTCAAAAAACTGCGCAGCGGCCAACGCAGTAATGACCGCAGGATCATAACAGTTGATTGCGCCAGCCGCATCCGTGTCATTGCCTCATCAATGAACGACCGCTTAAAGCGGGGCGGAGCGGGGGGCTGCATCGCAATCGCGGGGGCAAGTCTGGCAGCCTTGAGGGCAGCTTGCGCGGCACCCAAACTGGTGGTCAGCAAGCCGGCAAGACCGGATACAGCATAGACCCAATAAGATACGCGAAAGATCACAAACGGAAAATCAAAGAACTCAGCATATTGCGCCGCCGTTGTGCGGGCCAGCACCGTGCCAGCCAACCACCCAACCAGCACACCAACCACCGCGATCAAAGCGGCAAGCATAAGGTAATGCAGGCAGATTTCGGTATTGGAATATCCGATGGCTTTTAACAGACCAATCTCGCTGCGCTCGAGCGCAATAATCCGGCTCATCACCATGCTGACCAAAAAACCGGAGATGGCAAAAAAGATTGGTGGCAAGATAGCAGCCATTCCTTTCAGTTGGCTGATTTCGGCATCCAGAAACGCATCGGATTGTTGTATCGTGCGATCATAAGCGCCAAGGCCTCCGAAGGGGTCCAGCAACGTATCGAGAGCATCAATCACCGGAGCTGGCGTCATCCCAACGCTTAACGCAAGGGAGACATCGTTAAACGCACCCGTCATATCAAACGCCGCCGCAGCCGCCCGTTCAGGCATCCATATAATGCCAAAGGCAGCATTGTCCGGCATCAACGCGCCGGGACCGATTGTATAGACAAATTCAGGAGACAATGCAGTTCCGACAATCGTCAGATCGCGCTTTTGCCCTCTGAGGTTGGCGCTAAAGCTGTCACCGGGGACAAAGCCGTTGGCCTGCGCAAAAGGTTCGTTAACCACTATTTCATGGGTGCTAAGCGGGTTTGGAAATCTGCCCGTCATCAACAGCGGTACGTTTAACACCGGATTGGAGGCTTCTGGATAGGATAGTATCTTCCCAACAGCCGTTTTGGTTCGACCCGGAATATCCAAAATCGCCTCACCGGAAATTCGGGCCTCAACGCTCATCACACCATCAATGCGGGCAATTTCAGAAAGCAGAGACAAAGGGGCGCGCGTAGCATGGGCAAAAACATCGGCGAAGCGATTGCGCTCATAATAGGCGGTCCGCGTTTCCGATAATGCCGAGTACATGCCAACAGAGGTTAACAGGATCGCTACGCCACAGGCCAGCACCAAGGCGATCGCGGTGGCCTGAATCCAAAGCCGCTTAAAATCGCGCAGCAATTTGATGTCCAGAGCATGCATACCATTCACCACACAATCTCGGATGGGGCGAGGCGCGTTTTATTGATCCGCGTTTCGCTGATTTTGCCGTCTTGGAAAAAGATCACCCGATGTGCCATGCGCTGAATTTCAGCGTTGTGGGTGATGACTACGGTGGTCGTGCCAAACCGTTCGTTGATGTCGCGCAGCACCTCCAGCACTTGAACGCCCGTAGTGCTGTCCAATGCGCCAGTCGGTTCATCACACAACAGAATTTGCGGACGCTTTGCGATGGCGCGGGCAATAGCAACACGTTGCTGTTCACCACCTGACATCTCGGATGGAAAATGATCCATCCGTTTGCCGAGTCCTACTAATTCCAGCGCCTCTTCGGCAGGCATCGGGTCTGGTGAGACGTCAGTAACCAGTTGCACATTCTCCCGCGCAGTCAGACTCGGCACTAGATTGTAGAATTGAAACACAAAGCCCACATGGTCACGCCGGTATTTGGTGAGCCCCCGATCGGACATGTTCGTCAGTTCGGTTTCATCAAACCAAACGCGTCCGTTAGTAGCATGATCCAGCCCCCCGAGGATGTTTAGAAGCGTTGATTTCCCACTGCCAGAAGGCCCAAGCAAAACAGTCAGTTCACCTTTGAACAGTTCAAGATCCACACCGTCCAAGGCATAGACTTTCACATCACCAGTATCATAGACTTTTGTGACACCTTCAGTTCGGAAAATGATGTCTGGCACGATTTGCTCCTATTTGAAGGCCATATTACGGAACGTGAAGAGGGCGACATTGATCAATCTCAATACGCATCAAGCGAGCGCCGCAGCGCCTGAGCATAACAGACGATCTCAGCGATTATCTGGCTAAAGGTTTGATTGCATCGTTTGTTCGAGATTTTCATTATGTACTAAAAGAACTAAATTCATTCAGTCAAAGTGACCGTTTAATATCGAAAACGAAACTCTCAGTAATGATTGTTCAACAGTCAAAACCACCGCTTGGTTTTTACATCGTGGTTAATATCACTTCTGCCGGATCGCGGCGCACTGTTGCGTCCACCTGTTTAGTGGCCCGTCCAATCCGAATTAGAATTTGCGGTTCTTTCTGTAGTCCCGACAGCGCTTTTACTTCTGGCCTCAGCGGATCAGTTTCGATGGGTTGGTTGA
This sequence comes from uncultured Sulfitobacter sp., assembly GCF_947499945.1. Lineage (GTDB taxonomy): Bacteria > Pseudomonadota > Alphaproteobacteria > Rhodobacterales > Rhodobacteraceae > Sulfitobacter. The sequence goes on from NZ_CANMQD010000005.1 coordinate 4,510, forward strand.
GATAGGACAGCGACAATCCGGCCGATGTTGTAAGAAGCGCAATTTGCCCAAGGGCACGACCGGTGTTGATCCAACCCTCAGGTGTCTCAGAACTGGCAATGATGAAAAGGGCAGGCGTAGCCGATACTATTTTTTCTTTGTCCGCCGCTGCAATCCCTTTGCCGATGTCAAAAGTCCTAATCACAAAACCACCCACACTTGAAAGGATGTCGGGCATGCCAAAGCTTGCGCCTGACATACCGTCGTGACTGTGCGAACGCCGCGAATGCACCCACGATCCAAGTTCGCGCCGAAAGTGGGGATCTGCAAACTGAACCTGATCTCCTTCAGCGACGAGCGCCGCAATTGCCAGCCTGTCCTCTAGGTCTTCGATGCACGCAAGCTCGACGTCGACGGACGCCGCAAAAGTCTTACAGTCCAACAAAATACTATCTGGTAATTCTTCCATTTCAAACGCCGTCCGGTTCGTACGCCGGTCAGGTATCGCTCTGAACAGCGCCTGATCTTGTTGGGTTGGTTTTTCGCCTTTCGAAAAACCGATACGTGCAAGAGTGTCGCTGTCAGGTCCATCAGGCATTATACTGACTTCGGTTGAAAGGCCGAACTTGCGGGCTGCGACCTCGAGAAACCTAACGGCGGCGCCGCAGCTTATTGTTAATTCGCGGTCATGAGGATCTACAACGGGAAGAGCGCGGGTGCGGTCTGCGATCACATCAACAAACTGATCCCCTATGCGAAACAGCCAAGGTTGGGTATTATGTCCTGACGGCGCCAAGACCGCGTAACCGATTAAGAATTTGATCTGACCGGGCAACTTGGCCGTGACCGGAAAATTATTTTCGTCAATTCCCCAAAGGGAATGTGGATGGTTGATCATTTGCATTTCCTCTTATCGGGGCATGCGTGAAGATGGGTATTCGATCGGGATCGGTTTCTGATCCAACTGCGAACATCGCGAGGTTTCATTTGAAAATATGAGGTTATGCCATGTTACTCTCCAATACCGTGGCCGCGCCACTTTGTGGGATGCCGTCAAGAAAAAGGCACGCCACTCTACAGAACCACTCCGCAAAAGTAGGTGTGATAATAGCCCTTCCTTGGTGTCGAGCCCAAATACAGTCAGAGTAAACAGAGGCCAGGATCGAAATAGTTACTGAGGGATTGAAAAGCTGATTTACGCCCGGCTCATCATGAACCCCGCCATGAAATGCGTTCATTTTACGGATGTTCCCTCATTGGAAATTGACAAAAATCAACACACCGCAGCGATTTCCAATTTGGCTATAGTCCATTCAAACGTTAGAATTCTCGGACGCGTGTGCAGCAGCCTGAAGACCACGAAAGTTTTCTTCTCAGTGGCCCAACAATCGAGCAACGTGTTATTCAAAAAAGCTTTTGAGGTGGCGGAACATGGCAGTGCGCCAAGGACAGTGTGTTGCCAAGTCATCGGTTTAATCTGAAATATCGAGGCGATAAGGTAGACTTGCGCAGCAACATTCAGGGACCTGAGTATTTTTCACAGGTGCCGAACTTGGAGCTGCAATGCCCAACAGGGTCAGGACGCCGGACCTACCGAGGATCGCTCGCAAGCAATACTCACACTGGGTTTACGACAACACTCCTTCCTATGCTTTTGCAACCCTCACGGCGCACCCAGCCTACCACGTGTCGCGACCAGAAGGACTGCCACTGAACCAACCAGCACCGACGTCATCAGGGTCAGCAACGTTTGATAGCTTTGACCGGAAAGTGCCTCTGGACCAACGAGCACCAGAAGCCAGTTGGCAGTGTTGTAACTGCCATGCAGCAGGATACAGAGCAAAATGCTTTTGGTTTGATTAAACAGCCACGTATACCAAAATGCGTGGACCGTGATGCTGACCAATGTGACACCAACCAAGATCAGTAAAGCACTTGCGGGCATTTCCCCGGACATGACCTGTGGATTGCTAAGTAGGATTGGCGCATGCCAAACCCCCCAAATCAGCCCAAGTATTAGTGTTGCTATGACAGGCGGGTGTGATTTCATTAGTTCCAGTAAAGCAAATCCGCGCCATCCCGGTTCTTCGTTGCCACCCCCCAAAATCGTCATGAAGGCAAGTGTGGGGACATAACTGCTCAGGCGTTCTGGCAAAATGCCCACGTCTAAATCGTAGCCTAAGGCCAAATAAAACCCGGACATGATCCCGATAAGAAACGTAGGGAACAATAGCGCAAAGACATACCAAACCGGATGCACCCGCCATTTGAATAATGATGCGATCCATGTCCTCACGGAACCTCCCCGCAATGCCACGAGTATAAGGGCGGAGATCATCGGACCAAACGCGCCAGCAAGGTGCGCTATTTGCGCAAAATCTGACTCCAATATCATGCCTGCAGGAATCCAGAATGCCCAAGATATGCTATACGAGAGAATGACAAACAGAACGATCGGATGAACGACTGCCCATCGCTTCAATTTATCAGATGTCATTGATTTCTTCATCCTGAGATACGCCCCAGCTTTACGACCCTCATTTAGATATTATCCACGATTCAAGCTCAGTCTTGGTTGAGCAAAATCAAAACGACATCTTGTTGGTAGGCTAACGTCTAGCCGCAAAAGTGGATTGGTTCGGAGACTACGCCTATGGGTAAGTGGATATTTATTGGAACCCTCACCCTGATCTTCGCAGGAGCGGTAATCTGGGTCGTGGCAAACGTGCGATACCGCAAAGTGATGGCGCAAGCCGAGGTCGCGTGGTCTGATCTTGCGGCACGCAACACAAGCAAGCCCTTAGTCTATAGCGCAAATTTGGTCGCCGATCTTCCCGAGGTCGCTCAGCGGTATTTTAACCACGCGATAGCGTCTGGAACGCCGCTTTACCTGCGCGCCGAACTCGCGATGTCGGGCGAGTTTCTTTTGGGTGAGAAAGATAAGCAGCAATCTTATGCAATGCAGGCACGCCAGATTTTGGCGCCCCCAAACGCATTTGTTTGGATTGCTGAAATGACGAATGGTCCGGTCCGTATCAATGGCAGCGACGGTCTATACAACAAGCATGGTTGGACTCGCTTTTGGATGTTTCAATCTTTGCCGTTGGTTCAGGTGGCCGCTACGCCAGACCTTGACCGTGCCGCTGCTGCTCGCCCCGCAATCGAAGCGATCTGGGTGCCCGCAACACTTCTACCCGCAAATGGCGCTGTTTGGGTTCAGACAGGAGCGAATACGGCCAAGGTAATATTTGGCGAAGGTGCCGAAGCGCGCACTCTTTTCCTAAAGATTGCAGTAAGCGGCGCGTTGGAGGAGGTTTGGACCGAGCGGTGGAGCGATGCGAACCCTGCAAAGATCTACCAAATGCAGCCATTTGGCGGGATCACCGAAGCGCAAAGACAATTTGGAGGCTACACAATTCCCTCTCAGGTCACCGTTGGGAACCAATTTGGAACCCCCGACTTCCTTCCCTTTTTCAGAGCTGATTTGACCTCTGTGCGTTACTTTTGACGGCGACAGTATGAACAGCGCCATCAGAAATTTCGGCTCCCTCCTTGTGATTTTTCCTCTGTTTTCTATCTGTGCGAATACTGTCGTTCCAAGCGGATCAAAGTGAGGCCCTGCGCTGCCAACGGCTCCAATCATTGGTCTTATGCATCAATCGCGCCATCGCTTGTGAACTTCTGCGCCATAAACCGACAGTGCGGATAACATCAAAATTGGACTAATTATGAAGCATAGGAAGATAGCCGGACAGCATAAGGCTGCTGATGCCCCCATAGATGATGAGGCGATGGAGGCACAGGGCTGGGACACAGGTATCCGTGGCGGTATGCTAAATCGGCTGCCTTACGCGCTGCACCTAACGAAGAAACACCTGCAGATGCGGCGCAGACGGGAAAAGAAGCTCTCTATTCCTTTCAGCATAACTCATCATCCAACGATTTGGTAGAACCTCTCATAGAGGTTATGCGATTGCATGATACTCAATTGTCCTAAGTCTTGGCTAACGTTTAAATTTGTGACGGCATCACGGACTGGCTTCAAATTAGAGCCCAGAGCCGCAAATTGGTATGCCTGCGTGCACTCATAGAATAAGAAATGCGCGTGAGCCTAATCGCAGAGCAGCCTACTGCAGTGCTGGTTGAGACTCGGCCTGTCTATATTGATGTAGACGCGACGCGCCCTCTAATTGTTAAAGATACGCAGCCAATTACTGCGGGTGATGGGGTGACGTTTCATTGAGGAAAGTTGTGTGCTATTTTACTATAATCTAAAAATTTACCAACCCGTTGTTTTATATTATTAATGCTAAAAATTTTGCCATCAATAAGCACCTGATAGCAGCGAAAACTAGAGTGCCTGTCTTTTAGGCTTTTTGGAGATTTCGATTATCTTTCTTATGGTTAATTTGTGGTTGCGCGTTATGGTTGAGTTTCTATTATTGAGTAGGTAGAAAATTTTGAGGGTGTAGTGATGTCGGATTCGCCGGGAGATTCCGTGAGCGCCGCGAACGGGCAGGCAGCTTCGCCGGCTGGGTCTGATCCAGACGTCGCAAAGAAAATTGCAGGGTTGCGCTCGCAGGTGCGCGAGAGCTTTGGCAAGATCGTCATGACAATGATGGTGTTACAACGCTACCGTCATCAATCCTTGGCTGATCTTACATCACTGGTTCTTGAACCGTTGATGCAGGATCGCATTGTTATGGCGCGTTCTACGGCACCGGATACGCCTGATCCTGACACCGCCGGCGTTGCCATTTGGGCCAGCGTTTCGGAAGAAGTTGATCAAAAAATCCGTGAACAGATTAAAACGGGTACCTGGCCTGTGAAGCTGAAGGCAGAGGATTGGACCTCTGGCGATATTGCATGGCTGTTTGATGTTCTTGCTGCGGATACCCGAACAACGGGCGCAGTGATTGCCAATTTCCAGCAAGTTACCGAAGGGCGTGAACTGCGTATTCATCCAATTATCGGGCGGTTGGTTTCTCCTGAGATGTTAGAGAAAATGAAAAAAGCGTCATGAACGCCACGTTAATGGCCATGGTGATGTTGCGCGAACCGCTTAGGTTTGATGCAGATGGAGTGGGCGCTGTATTGGGCGCCCTTCCTGTATCTGCAAAGCCGAAGCTGCGCGAGATCAGCAATGACGGAAAAGCCGTTTCTGTCGCGCTCGATGATCAGGTCATTGCGTTGATCAGCGCAGATACGCCATTGCCCATCGCTGAGTTCAGCCAAAACCTTGAACGCGCTGATGGTGGTGTGTTGCGTGCGGATGTCACTGCGCACACTGCCCATTTGATGGTTGTTTGCCATCTACAAAATGTCGTGATGGGAGAGGCCGCGATGGGTGCGGCCTGTGTTCACGTGCTTGCTGCGCGTTTGGCGGATCTGGGACAACCTGTTGCCGGCCTTTGGGCCAGTAGCATGCAAGTGAATGGTTGGGCCGAGTTCAAAGCAGATTCTGAACGTGCGGCCACTGCATTTGAAGGCGAAGGTCCGCTTGCGTTGCCTGGCCATTTCTGGACAGCAATTGAGCCGACCAAGCTGGCAGATCAAAATGGCGGTAAAACACGGGGTCTTGCTGCGATCACGGGATATGAGTTGGAGCTGACGCCACTCTTTTGGCCAGCGGAGCGGGTTGTCGCACGGCTGGCTGGCACCGTTGAGTATTTGTTGACGCATGGTCCAATTCTGGAAGAGGGCCAAACCTTGGGCGTGACCGAAGATGAGAGATTTCGCATCACAAAAAAACGCGATGGCACTTTGGTACTAACGCTTGAACTGATATTAGCGGAAAATTGATCTAGAGCATGCAGGAAGCCGCGATCAGATCACTCTTGGAGGAGCTGTGCCAGCCCGCGACAATGCTGGTCCCCGCTGTAGGGACTGGTGCGTCGGGCTGCTGGTTGGGCGGATCGCCGTATTTGCCTGATGACGTCGCATGGCCCATGTATTTTCATGACGATGCGCATTCGCAGTTGATCAAGAAGGGGGGGCAGATCGCCATTCCGATGCATTTTCTTGCGCAGATTAATCTCTCGGAATGTCCCCGCCCTGAAGGTTTTCCGCAGCTACCTGCCTCGGGTATGATCTATGTATTTTATGATCCCGTCGTGGCCCCGTGGGCGCGCGAAAGCGAAGCGATGAATTATTACGGGGAAGGGATCGCCGTCATCTACCGCGATGTGGATTGGACAACCTGTGCCGAGCGGATCGCGCCGCAGATGCCTGACCTATCGATGTTCGGGCATCTGCGCATTCAAGGGGTGGAGACAACGCATCCTTGGTGGGATCACAGTCTTGAGCCTCAGCGACCGTATTTTAGCAAGCAGCCCGTTGATTTGCTGATCGCGGATTCCTATCCCGATATGGAATTGGCTACGCGCTTTGACAACGCGACCGACAATATACCCAAAGTGAACTCATCCGAGTTTTTCGAGTATCTCGAAGATCGCAGCAAAATCCTGAGTTATTACATCGAGCAACGGGACGCAGAGCGCGAACCCAAGCACGCAAACCTGTCCCGCGATCGCGTCCCTGAAAGCCGTCATACGGTTTTTGGCGCGCCGCATCGGCAGCTTAGGTGGTTGCGAAACGCGGTGCTTGATGCGCGTAGCGATAGTGCTGATCCAGAGGAGTTGATCAAACTTTTCGGTTTCGCGCGTGATGCAAGTATTGGTCATCAGTTCTTTGGGTATAGTGGATTGGGGATTTGGATCACGCGCGGTGCTTTGGCGGGTGGGGATTTCAGCAACGTTTCAGGCTGGATTGAGAACAATGGATAGAGCCGCTGATTTCATATGCACTGATGCATTTTGCGAGGTGCATTATGACGCCTGAGCAATGTGCGGCCCGTGTGAAATTGGCACAGCGCTCTGGTTTCGGAATGCTGCGCACACCTAACGTCGATGATGCAGGGACGGCAGGGTGCTATTATGGTGGGCGGCCTATGATGCCTGCAGATATGGCGTGGCCGACGCTGTATTTCGAAGCATACGATGTAACGATGCCGATGCATTTTCTGTCGCGGATTGATTTGGGTGAAATGCCTGACATGGCTGGTTTGCCGGACATGCCGCGCCACGGTGCGCTGCTGGTGTTTATGGAGCTGTCAATTGGGTTGAATGGTGTCTTTGGTGACGACCCTAAGTTTGCGGCAAACGGATCGGCCGTGCGCGTGATGCATCTTACTGACACTGAGGGCCCGTTAGTTGAGCGCGAAATGCCCCCTATCCCCGATTTAGACGAACATCCCTTAGTGAAGCCAATCGCCGACATTATGCGAAAAGCGGGTGTTCCCAAAGTAGAAAGACCGCGTGCATTCAAGCGCTGGCCCTTTGCGTTTGTTCCGTTGATTTCGGTACCTGGGCCAGATGAATTCTGGGTAGAGAACGAGACCCAGTTTATCCCTGCTGAATGTCGTGAGCATAGCCAGAAATTCTATGACGCTTACGAGGCGCGGATTGAAACCAAGTGGCCAGATTTTAGCTATTATGACCGCTGGCGGCTAGCGAATGGTGTGGGGCACGATTTCCTTGGTGCGCCGCAATCAACGTCAATACCGAACCAGAAATTTATCGACAGTATGGGCCTGACCCAATGCGCGCCAATCGGCGATAACGACATTATCTTGATGGTTGTTTCAGACATCAATGAGATCGATATGAAGATTTCGGGCGGCGGCGCGCCTTACCAAATTTTTATAGACAAAGAAGACTTGCGGAATGGTGTCTTTGACCATCTGCATATCTGGAGAGCGACAGACTGATGGCAAATGTATTTGATCGAATTGGTGGCACTGACTCAGGTTTTGGGGTTTGGCGGGCTGGGGTAATTAGCAATGCAAATCCTGGAAATCTAAGTGGGGTTCAAGGACAGGCGCACCACGTCATTCCGCAATCGGTTTTCAGCGGTTCCGTAGTGACAGCTATGAACCTTGCCTACCGTTCACGTGCGGCGGGCGGCAACGGTGAGGACTTCGACGTAAACGATCTGCGAAATATGATCTTCCTACCCAACAATGGGGAATTTGCGGCGGCTTCTAGACTGGCAGTTCACAACGGTGCGGGTGGCGGTCTTCACCCTGTCTATACTCAGCGTTTAGATTCAACGACTTCAAACTTGGCAAGTAAGTTCCAGACAGCGCACAATAACATCCGAAACGGAGACGAGAAAAAGAGCAACGAGCGCAGTATTTCGAAGGCGTTCGAGAGATACGTTAAAGAAATACAGGACAACACGAAGTTCTTTCTTAGAAAGCCACTTCCTAGTCCACTTGAGTTTTTTCTGTCTTATTCCGATCCTGCTTTGCATGAAAAGATTGGGTATAGTCAAACTGAAGGTGTAGCGATTGACGAAAGTGCGAAGGCTGCGATGCTTGCATATGTCGTGGGTACAATGCCCCTCGGTGTGCAACTGCACGGCATAATCAACTTCAAAGTCAACTATGATGATGAAAATGAAAAGGACCGTCGTGGCGATGAGGGCGAAGCGAAAAGTATCCGCTTATCCAGCTTCTTCAGAGGTAAAATAAAGGACTCTCTCGAAGAATTTGTCAAAGCGTATCAGGGCAAAAAGGGGCCAATATTCCTTGGAACCGTAGCGCTGCAATTGATCTCGATTTACCAGATCGTTCGAGATGTAGTTCCGGATGAAGGACAGCTGGAAGAGATACTCGGCGCGACCAACGAACAAGTCTGGGAAATGATCACAGACGCTATTGAGGATCTGGAAGTTCCAGGTTTGCCCGACCTTAGCGATATCCGTTCGCTCGCGGAGCAAATGCTGAGCGACCCGTTGTTGATTGCGGATATTCTGGGGCGTCTCTTGATTCCTGGTTGGGGTTGGGTCGGAACGATCTACGAGATCATCGACAACTTTATGTTCATCAAACAAACGCTGGAATTGGCGGCGTATGTTTTTGATGATCCTGACTCTATCTTTGGTGCGGCTATTGGTGCGCTGAACGATCTGCTGGATAATCTGATTGAGAAGGCCGAGCGTTGGCTCGGGTTGGAACTGGACGTCGAAGAAGAGACGGTCACGGATTCCAATGAAGTGGAGGAGACGCAGAGCGATATCTCTGAAGTGGAAGAGGGTCTTGATCCGATTGATGAAAAGGTGCGCGAAGAGGAAGAAGAAGTAGGCCCCGACGCAGAAGATATCTTGCCCGACGAATCCGAGTATATGGGAGCAATCTTTGTACCGAGTGAAATGGACACTGGCGTGGGCATCAACGCTTCCGTTCATTCGTATCTTGATGTTGTCGGCACGGAACGTCGCAAGCTCTACAAAGAAGACCCAGGTGATATTACACCTGATTTGCGTGGCAATTTCGCTGTGTTTGGGACGGATCATGATGATACCCTGATGGGTGGACTGAACGATGACGCTATTGTCGGCAAGCTGGGCGATGACGCTATTTTTGCCAGCATGGGTAATGACTATCTGATTGGTGGCGGCCAATCCGAAGAAGGTGTTGGCGACTCTTTGACTTATCTGCTGGACAGCATCTCCTATATCGACGGGCAGGGTGAAGAGCGGCAGGACACTCTGACAGAACTGTCATTGGAGCTGGGCGGATCAGAGGGCCTGATTAAGGCGTTAAAGATTTTTGCTAATAATGCGGCTGGTGTCGACTTGATGTCAGGGATCGAGTCTATTCAGCTGAGTAGTGGCACCAACAAGATTACATTCAAAGCGGATGATACCGAATTTCTATCTGTTCTGCGTTTAATTGACGGTACGCAAGTTGATGAGAAGAAGCACACGCAAGACGGTGTGCCTGAAGTTTTGGTTGCGTCTAACGGGGGCAATTGGGCAGAAGCTGTACCTGCTTATCGTGATACCGAATTAGAATTCAAAGAATTCAAACCGTCGGATGACGATGGTGATCATGAGGATGAAGAAGAAGTCAAAATCAAGATCGAAGGGTCTGGCGGGATCACGGGGATTTCGATTTTTGACGGAGACGGCTTCGTCACAAATGCGGAATTCAAGGACGCTGTAACGCGTGATGATTTCGAAGACCTCGAGCAGGAAGATATCCAATCAAAAGCCCAGAAATGGGCCGATACGCAAGCACTTCCAGAGGGTGCTGATTCCGCAACTGCTGATCCAAAAAGCGACGATGCCTTTATTCAGGTTTCCAACCTTTATGCGTCCATCGAAGGCGGTGACGATGACGAGACGTTCTGGTCGGTTGATGACAACAAGCGCAAGATTGAAGGCAAAGACGGCGACGATGTCATCATGCTGGGCGAAGAACGTTCGTACGACGACGTTCAAAAGGATGGCAAGAGCGAAGCCTTGGGTGGCGATGGCGATGACCTGATTATTGTCAAAGGCGCGGGCGTTGAGGGCCGCGGCGGTGACGGCGACGACGTGTTGGTGGGTCTTGCTTACGGAGAGGACAAGAGCAAGGAGCTGTTGATCGACGGGGGCGATGGCGACGATGTTGTTCACGGGCTCGGCGGTGACGCGATCACGACCATTGGCGGTAAAGGCCGCGACTGGATTTATAACACCTCGGGCGGCGGTAACATCTATGGTGATAACTATCTGGGTAACGGCGGCGGTAAAGGTCTTGCGGGGAGTGAAAACTCGGACAAGATTTGGTTCAGCCCCGGTGTCACGATGTGGGATCCTGCGGACAACGATGTGCTCCAATACATGGGTAAACCGCTTGTTGGCGGTGCGCAGAACCTGCCATTTGGTGCATGGACGATTGTTGTCGACTCAATCGTTGCGGTGTCATCTCTGGCAACGTTCCGATCGCCGATTTATCACGACTATTTCATGCCCCACATTAAGTACCAGCAGGTAGGCGCGGATTTCTATGTCATTGACCGGTTGAAAGAAGCCTCGGGCAAGGCATCTGGTGCCAGTGAGTCGTGGGGCGGTGACGCACCATCGTCTTCTGCTTCGATGCGGTTCAAGAATTTTGAACAGGAAAAGACCTTGTGGAGTGCAGGATTCCGCAAAAACGGTCAGGAAGACCTAGACGCCGCCTGGAACGTTTTTCAGGCTGTCTTTGCGGGTCAGGGTTTCAACCCTGAGGCGGCGGGCGACATGGGCATGTTGTTCAAAAACTCCAATCCTGGATTGGACATCTTTTCGTGGATTCCTGGCTTCCCAGGGGGTTTGCTTCGCTATTTGCCGATCTTCGAACACATTCAGACGTTGGCGGGCGCTACCTCTTTGCGCGGCAAAGCCCTGAAATGGGACGAAGGCGTTGACCCGTTGATCTTTGATCTGGACGGTGATGGAATCGAAACCGAAGCCATTGGCGAAGTTGAGGTCTACTTTGACCTTGATGGAGATTTATTCGCCGAGCGCACTGGCTGGCTGGGTGAGGATGATGGTTTCCTTGTTCTGGACGAAGATAAGGATGGTATTATTTATGATATCTCCGAGATGTTCGGTGGTGTTGGTGCGTCTGGCTTTGCTGAATTGGCTGAGCATGATGACAACTTTGACGGCGTTATCACCATCGATGATGAAGTCTTTACAGAGCTACAGATTTGGCGTGACCGGAACCAAGACGGTGTAACCGATGAAGGTGAGCTGCTGGGACTGGACGAGTGGGGCATTGCTTCAATTGATGTAAACGGCACATCTATGGGCGATTTTGTTATGCCTTCAGGCACCCAATTGCTACGTGAAGGGACGTTCACATTTGAGGATGGCAGAACCAATCTGGTTTACGATGCCGTCTTTGACCTGAACCAGACAATCACAACGTTCCGCGGCGAAATAGGCCTGCTGGAAGCACCTGTTATCGAGAGCCGTGGGTACGGCAACTTGGTTAACCTTGAAATCGCCATGGCGAATGATCGGGAATTGGCCGAGGTCGCTGATGCGGCGGCTCAAGGTATGACAACACCCGACATGCGTACTTTGCGTGGTCAAGCGGGCGAGACGCTTGGCCTTTGGTCATTCGCGCAAAGTGGGACGCGGGAATTGACACCAGTTCAGTTAAGTGATGCTGGCGGTGAAAGTGTACTGGTTGATCGTGCGATCTGGGTTGAAGACGCGCAAGGCGGCTATTGGACATTGCACAGCGGCGCAGTCGTTACCGATACAGATGGTGTCAGCATAGATCGGCCCACCATGGCGGATGTTTTAGGGCAGGGCGATGGATGGCAAGTAACGCAAGCCTTCTCACCCGGCAGTCGGGCGGTACCACTGACCGCGCGGGATGAAATACCGTATCTTGTTCAAGTTACTGATGGAGTCGCCACAGTTCTTGATTGGGGTGTGAAGCAGGAAAACGGTGCGTGGGCTCTTGCTTCTGGTGCACCTGTCCTTGACGAAAACGATGCGCTGGTTGTGGCATCTACAATCCAAGACATTCTGGCGATGGACGCAGGTGCAGGCCAAGAATGGCGCGAAGAAGTCTTTAACCACAATCCGCTGGCAGATTTACCTGTTGAGGAAATTGGTGTGCGCACGATCGACGGCCACGTTGTTGACTATACGGTCGAGGTCACAGACGGGTTTGGCACATTCTATGTCTGGGCGCGGAATGTTGATCGTGCGCTTGAGCTACAGGCGAAGTATGGCACAGCGCGTGAATTTAACCTGCGAAATTTTGAAGTTGATTTTGACACACTCGACGAGGTTAACTCGACTGACGATAGCGAGGTGCGCGTCGAGCTTTTGACGCCTGCGCAGTTCAACTTTGCGCTGAACTTCTCTGGCTTCTCTTTCCAGCCACAAATGCTGAGCGCGACAATTGAACCTGCAACAGGCGTCTTATCCTATACGGTTAGTCCCGAAGAAGACACAGGCGTTGCGGGTCCAGGTGGCTATGTATCTGGCATTAAAGGCGTTATTGATTTGCTGGGTGAAGTGTTGCCGCAGTATATCTCGGCGGCGAATGCATTTGCTGTCCGTATGGCATTCCAAGGCGGATTGTCGCAGTTCGCAGATGGTTTGGAATATGATCCAGAAACCGACCTCTATCGTCCGACCTCGGACCGTGAATTAGCACCAGTATTTGACGCAATCTTTGACGCTATGCCTGCAACCTACAATGAAGCGGTAGAGTATCTTCAGGGGTGGTCCGAAGTCCTTGCTCAGGTTACGCCAGATTACCGGCCCTCACCCGCAGGGAATGACAGCGGGCTGTCGATCCGCGTGGACAAAGCGTTCCTTTTGCAAAACCTGATCCCTGCTTGGGAAGCGGCGAATTCTCCGCTCGACCTTCTTGCGGCCGTTTATGCAATGCAGTTGGACGAAGACCGTTTCATCATGCACGGCGCGGAAGATACAACGGCCACCGGTACAAACGGTACCGACTATTTTTATCTCGGTGCCGGGGATCAATCGTACCTTGGTGCAAGCGGTGAAGACGTCTATTTCAGCGGTAATACAGCGGGCCACGACCAAATCATCGACTACGATGGTGGAGGCCGAGATGATTTACGTCTGACGGGTACTTTGCCCGAAGATGTGAGTTTTACCCGCGATGGGCAAAACCTTGTCATCACTTATGATGTACCAGAGGGCGATCCGATCAAAACGATAACGGTTGTGGATCACTTCCTCGGGGACATGAACCCGATTATCAAAAATGGCCGTCGTGACAGTGGTGTGGAGCAGGTGGTCTTTGGCAATGGAGCAGTCTTTGACCGCTTCCAAATCGCAATGGAAGTCAGCGTTGAGCGCGATACCAATGATGTCATCATCGGCTCCGGCTCTGGCGATGTTCTGCGCGGCGGCAAAGGAAGCGACGTCGTGCGCGGCGCTGCGGGGGGCGACTATTACTTCTACAATCTTGGCGATGGTCAGGATGTCTTTGGTGAAGAAACCGACTTCTGGAATACGGCTTCTCAGGCAGGGATCGGCCCCCTTGAAGGCGGGCTTGATTTTGTATTTTTCGGGGAAGGCATTACGACAAATCGGCTGCGCTATATTCGTGAAGGTGACAGCGACACAATCGAAATCCGTTTTCTGGATGCTGAGGGTGAGGAAACAGGCGACAGCCTGACGCTTGAAAAACAGTTCTTTGGCATCCGCAATCCACTGCCAGGTGCCTTGGGCGAATTTGATCCGAGTCTCGAATTCGAGTTCGTCGCGCCGTTCATGATCGAGCAATTCGTCTTTGACAGCGGTGCGACGCTGGACATTGAGCAATTGATGGCGAATGTGTTGGCTGATGCGCGGACAAGTGGTGACGATGCGATCTTCGGCTTTATCAACGATAACCGTTTGGACGGTGGTGCGGGCGATGATGTCCTGCGCGGACTTGAGGGTAGCGATACCTATGTCTTCGGGCGGGGCTACGGCGAAGACTTAATCAACGATCTCGATGAGTCATTCCGTCTTGAGCTGTTCGGCCCAAGCGTGACAGATAAATTGGTATTCCGCGATGATCTGCGCTGGACAGACTTTGACTTTATCCGTGACGGCGCCACTGACACCTTGCGCATGATGATTTCAGGGACCGACGATGGCATCGTCATGACAGAGTTCCTGCGGACCTTGCCGTTGTTTGGCAATGACGTGAACCGCATTGAAGAGTTCTATTTCGCAGATGGTACCGTTTGGGGCTGGGATAAATTCGTCCAGCATTACGTAGATATTGCGCGGACAGAAGGCGACGACACTATATATGGTTTCAATGTTGCAGACAGCATTGACGGGGGCGCAGGGAACGACCGCCTTGAAGGGCAGGGCGGTAGTGACATTTACTACTTCCGTGCCAATGAGGGCACGGACACCATCTCTGATTGGGGCGGGTATGACCGCGTTGTTCTCGAAAATATCTCTTCGGACGAGATTACGTTCTCACGGACGTCTGAAGATCTGGTCATCACGATAGATGCGGCAGGAGAGCAGTTGGTTCTTGAAGGCCAATACGTGCGCGCTGAGCAGCAGAGATGGGCCGTCGAGAGTCTGATTTTCACCGACAGAACTGTCGACTTTACCGATGTGAACGCCGAAGATATCGACTTGGTTGGCAGCTCTGCGAGCGAGACGTTAACGGGGTCGAATTTCAACGAACGCATTGATGGGCGTGACGGTAATGACCTGCTCATCGGACGTGATGGTGGCGATATTTACGTCTTTGACGTGGGATACGGTCAGGACATCATCGAAGATCAACGGGAGAAATCCCGATGGAAGGATCTTCGTTATGTCAATGATCCAGTCTTTGACACGGTCGAGTTCGGTGGTGATATAAACCGCGACAATATTAGCTTTGCGCGTTTGCAAGATGACTTGGTCATCACCATTGATGGACGTCCCGATTCTCTGACGATCCGCAACCAGTTTCAAAAGGGCGGTTGGGGTGTCGAGCTGTTCAAATTCTATGATGGCTCCACCATGACCATCCGTGAAGCGGTTCAGGATATTGATATCGAAGGGGGTAACTTTGGCGACAACGTATTGGTTGGCATCTCTGGTCAAGAAAACATTCTGGATGGGCGTCAGGGCGACGACATCCTACGGGGGGCGAACCTTGCTGACAGCTATGCGTTTGGCGTAGAATACGATCAGGATCGTATTGAAGAAGTCACCGACAATGGAACGCTAGACCGCGTTGTATTCGGAGCGACTGTTGACCCTGATGCGTTAATTTTGCGCCGTGACGGCGACGATCTGATCATTGATCTGGGAAATGGTGCGGATGTTCTGACCATTGTTGACGGCTTGGGTTCGCACACCGTCGAGCGTTTCGAGTTCGCCGGCGGCGTTGCTTGGACGCTGGAAGAGTTGCGCGATCGCATGCTTATCGGCACAGACAATAATGATGTGATTATCGGATTTGCCAGCCGGGATGACGTTCTTGAGGGTAAGGCTGGCTCAGATGCTCTTGAAGGGCGGACCGGCAATGATGAGTACCGCTGGGGGTATACGGACGGGCACGATAGTGTTGCTGAAACTGGCGGGATTGATAAAGTTGTTTTTGGCGCTGGTATTGAGCGTAAAGACGTCGACTTTGCCACACTGAATGGTGATCTGATTGTTACCCTGACGGGTACTGGCGAAACTCTTGTGATTTTACAGGGCGCGTCAGAGGCGCAAAACGTCTGGGTTGAGCATTTCGAATTCGAGGATGGTTCGACTTATACACGCGATGATGTCCTTCGGCTTGTGCTACAAAAAGAAACAAACGCAGACATGGATATCATCGATGCGCGCGATGACATCAGTGGATTGGGCATTGTTCCGGGTCCGGGATTTGATGCCGTGCAACTGGATGAGAATACGTCGCTAACGTTTTATCAAGGTGACGGTGTTGACCGTGTAACGCCAAACTGGCGCAGCACATTTGCTGAGATCAACTTTGCTGATTATACCTCTTCCGAAGTGGAAATCCGTGTCACCAGCATAAATGGTTCGGACTTGGCGATCAGCTTCCCTGAAACGGGTGATCAGGTCATTCTGGTTGGCGGACGAACACGGACCACACTGCCAACCATCAACTTCTCTGATGGGGTCTCTTGGGGCCGCGAGGAACTGTTTGCCGCGCTTGTCGAGCGCGCCCAAACGGACGGCGATGATGTCATCTATGGTAGTGCTTTGGCCGATATTATTGAAGGCGGCAAAGGCGATGACGATATTCAAGGGGCTGGCGGGAATGATACCTATTTGTTCAGCCGCGGTGATGGGAAAGATGTTATTGCCGACACAGGTGGTGGCAATACGCTGAAGGTTTCCGGCTACCTTTCCTCTGAAGTGTATATCCGTTTGCCGATCACGGATGCTGCGACATCAAATTGGGATGCATCGGGGCGTAGTGAGCTGATCCTGACGTTCGAAGGCACCGATGACGAAATCGTTCTTCGATATGACAATGACCGTAGTGGTGTTGATTGGGTCGAGTTCAGCGATGGCACAGTCCTGAGCCGTGATGAGATGCGAGGACTGGCAGGGAATGTCGGTACTGAAGCTGCAGATGAGCTTATCGGGACAAGTGACGACGATGCGATTGAGGGCGGGCTTGGCAACGATACGATGCTGGGTGGCGATGGTTATGACACCTATATTATTCGACGTGGTGATGGCCGTGATGTAATTGACGAAGGCGGCTCTTCCAGTTCTAGCCGTTATGATTACAACACGCTCTACTTGCCAGATCATTCCTCTGCCGAAGTCAAAGTGGTTCAGCCCTCTCTCGCTTCCAGTCTTGATGTGTATCTTGATCTTGGTGGCGGCCAGTTGGTCATGCTTGAGGCGGCTCTGTCGTCATTCTCTCCTCGGGTTCGTTCCATTCGCTTTGGCGATGGCACAAACTGGAGCGAGGAGGAAATAGCACGGCGAGTAAATACGGGTTACACGCAAATGCCTCCTGCCGAGGTCATTGGGTCCAGTGATCGCGACACAATTGAATCAACTTCAGCGTCTGAATTCTTGGACGGTGGTGCAAATAGCGACTTGTACATATTTGAGCGTGGTGATGGTCAAGATCGGATCGCCGATTACGTCTCTTCTTATGAGACAAGCACGCTGCGTCTGGCGGGTTATCAGGTGAGCGAAGCTAAATTCTCAATTTCCGAGAATGAAGATAGCGACCTCATTCTGGATTTTGAGGGTACGGATGACCGTCTCATAATCGATGGTTCATATCGTACTGTGTTGGACACGGGCCGGCAGACAATCAAGACATTCACGTTTGACGATTTGTCGCTAAGCATTGATGAAGTTGTAGAACAATTGATCGCGGATCAAAGCACTACTGGTGATGACAGTATCAAAGCAACCACCATGGTTGAAGAAATCACGCCAGGTCTAGGCGACGATACAATCACAGGCGATCTGGACGGCGACATCATTAACTTTACACGCGGTGACGGCCGCGACGTGATTGATGCTGATGCATATGATGGCGCTGCTACATTGCGCTTGTTTGGCTATATTGCCGAAGATGTGATTGTCACACGGAGCGGATATTATGAGGACAGCTATGTGTTGTCCTTCGTAGGGACCGAAGACAGCATCACCATTCGCGGTGTTGATCGTGAGTATGCCAATCCCCTTGTGGGCATTGAGTTTAACAATGGCCTAACGTGGAGCAATAGCGATCTGGAGGCCCGTGCCGTAGATGGGGTTACTTCGCTTGATCTCGCCGCCGCACAAGTTGATGTGGATGAGAGCTCAAACATCGCTACCGATGGCAATGATACGATAAACGGTGAAGGTACGAATGATGTGTTTGAGGGGGGGGTGGGTGATGACCTGTATCTGCCCGATGCGCCAACTGGACCTGATGATGTGAACACCATCGTCTTTGCACGCGGTGACGGCCACGACCATATGTCTTTTGGGGGTGGTGGGTCAGTCCGTCTGGAACTGACCGATATTGATCCGTCAGATGTCCGGATTATGCTCCATCCTGTAACACCGTTTTTCGGCACAATTGTGGTCGAAGTGATTGGAACAGATGATCGTATTTGGATCGAAGATGGCGAAGCGGGCCTGACCTCGATTTTGTTTGGTGACGGGACTGAATGGCTGCAAGCGGATGTTGCACAGAACATTGAGGGTTATCCGTCTCCTGCGGGTGCCGCCAACGAGATTGAAATCGATCCATCGGCAACCATAGTTGATTTACCGACGGGCGACGACAACGTCGTTTACCCTTACGGTCAGGCGTCAGGGACACAGACGCTGGATATCGTCTATGAAAAGGGAGATGGTCACGACATAGTCAATATTTTCGATTTTGGTCCGGACAGTCACAATGGGCCACTTCGCGTTGTCATGTCCGATGTCAGCCATACCGAAATTCAACCATGGCTTAGAAATGAACTCAGCGCATTTGACGAGGGTCAACAGGCGTTGGTTATCGAGTGGGGCACGCAAAGCGATAGCGTTACGATCGTTGGTGCCGTAGGCGGATTTGATCAAACAGATGTTAACGAGGTCGAATTCGCAGACGGAACAGTCTTTACTGTTGCTGCACTTATATCGATGGCCGAACAGGCTGAGATCACCGAACAGCGAAGCCTTACGGAATTCTTTGACTTCACGCGCGACGTTCATACCGGACGTTTTGTTGTGGAAGCGGAAGAAGGGTTAACGGATCCTGACGGTGGCATTGGTGGACCAATCGGGGAGTTCAATGGTTCCGACGATGGATTTGAAGGATCTGCAGGCGGGTTTGATGACCCGTTTGGCGACCCATTCGGGAACGGCGTTTCTGGCAATATCGAAGTTACGTTGACAGGTGTGGACATAGCGGACCTGACTGTTTCGGAACGCGGCGGACGGTATATCTTAAACGTTGCTGCCCGGCAGTCAGACGGATCAGATGCGGCAGTCATTTGGTTGGGCACCGCGCAGAATTTGACCAATACAACGGTTGATTTGGTTGATAGCGGCACGCTACTGGGCGGAGCAGATTTGGCCGCAATGTTGCCGCCGCCACTTGCAACTTCTGGCGATGATGTTCTGGCGGTTGGGTCAGCAGCAAATCTGCCCGTGATGGTTGCCGGCCTTGAAGGCGATGACATCATCATATCGGAAAGCTCGGACACCGAATTTGTATACCGCCGTGGGGATGGAAATGATTTCGTCTACGCCGCTACTGATTTCCAATACGGGCCAAGTTCACGACTTACATTGACTGGGATCGAGGCTGAAGATGTCAGCCTTGTTGTACTGGGTGACGCATTGCTTGTCAGGATCGCGCAAAGCGCGCCTGATGCGGACGATGAAGGCACGATCCGTTTTGACAGCGCCATTGAAATTAATGCTCCGATAGGGTTCCAAAGTAAGCTTACAGAGATCAGCTTTGACGATGGCTCTTTCTGGAGCCAGTCCGACATTGTTGCGCAATTCGGAGGAACTGACCCTCAGGCAAGCTATCTGGGTACAGCAGATAATGACCTGGTATATAAACCTGAAGATGATGGCGTATATGAGTTGGCGGGTGGTGATGATATTATCATCACAGATCGAACCCAAGATGTTTACGTATACAACAACGGTGACGGCCACGATGTGATCGAGGATGAAGGTCGTGGGGAAACCGATACGCTGCGCCTTACGGATCTTGATCTGGATCAGTTGCGGTTCGTTTTTGAGGGCGACGATCTCGTTATCTTGATCGACGAGAATACAACTACGGGTGCGATTACAGGTAGTATTCGGATCATAGATGCTCAGCGAAACGCGGACTATACGGACAACCGTATTGAGATCTTCGCCTTTTCTGACGGTAGCACAATGGAAGCAGCAGCAATCATGCAGCTTGCTTTGGATATGGCTGCAACGGATGGCGCTGACTGGATCAAGGGGACCGACCTTGAAGAAGTGTTCGATGGTGGGTTAGGTGATGACACCCTGGAAGGCATGGGCGCAGATGACCGATATATCTGGCGTCATGGTGACGGCAATGACATCATTCTTGATACCCGTGCATCTTCGGCTGATGGCGGCGGGGACGGTGGCGGACCTATTGATGTTGGTAACGTTGAACTGGCAGGCGAAGAAGGGCCTGATGGACCGCTCGGCGGGGACGATGATTTCCCGATTGGGAACGTCGCCCAAGGTAACGTTCTCGAACTGGAAAATATCACAGAATCGCAGGTCAGTTTTGAGCTGACCGTTGAGGGTTTGGTGGTTCACGTCAGCGAAAGCGACGTTGGGATTGGCAATGGCGGTCGATTGGTTGTCGGCGGTATGATTACGGGCCGCGACTTTGGCTATTATGGATCCACTGCTGGCATCGACGCAGTCGTTATGGGCGATGGTACAACCATCACGACTGAGGAAATTTTCTCGCGTATTTTGGCAGAGCAGGCAACAGACGGGGACGACTCCCTTGTTGGAAGTGGCGCTAACGATATGCTTGAAGGTGGGCGTGGTGAAGACCTGCTTGCTGGTGAAAGCGGAAGTGATACTTACATCTGGCGACGTGGAGACGGCAATGACATCATATCTGATGGTAGCGGCTCTTATCTGGACATAGATGTTCTGCGCCTTGTTGGCGTTAACGCAACGGATGCGCGTCTTGAAATCGGTTTCGAGAACCATCTTGATTTGGTGATTGACGATAGCGCTGTTGGTACTGGCGATGGCGCAACACTATTGTTGATGTCTTCGCTCTATGCCAACACATCTAGCGGTATCGAAGAAATAATTTTCGCGGACGGGACAACGTGGCTGCGTGAAGACTTTGAACAAATGGCAGCCGCCACGCGCGCGAGTGCGACCCCTGGCGATGACCGCCTGGTAGGGACTTCGGTCTCGGATACGATGGAAGGTCTTGAGGGCGAGGACCGCCTGTTGGGCGGCGACGGATCGGATCACTACATCTATACGCGCGGCGACGGTGCAGACGTTATTATTGACGCGGATGATGACGAGGCCAACACGATCGAAATTCGGGGCTATGACGCTGATGAGGTTACTTTTGATCGTCGTGGCGTAGAAGGTACCGATCTTATCATCCGGCTGTCACGGGCAGGGGACGAAATCGTCGTAGTTGATGCGCTAAAAGACGGCGTGATGGCGCTGTCGACAATAACGCTGACACAAGGTGATATAGTCTTTGATTTGGCGCAGATCACTGCCGTATTGGCCGAAGGCCAGACAACGGATCGGGATGACATTATTATCGGGTCACCTAACGCAGATACGCTCAGCGGTGGTTTGGGGTCTGATCTTATTTCCGGGGGAGATGGGAGCGATACGTACCTATTTTCCAAAGGGGACGGCGACGATCGAATCTCAGATCAGGGAACTGACTTTGGTGATGTATTACGTCTTAATAATCTGACACCTGCTGATCTGGCGTTTGCATTGCGTGCGGGCGCTGACAGTACCGATCTTGCGCTTGTTTTTACGGAAGGTCGCGACCGCCTCATTCTTGAGGACGCGTTGTTGTCGCCGCCGACGAACTACACTGGTGCAAAAGGTGTGGATCAGATCGTTTGGGGTGACGGCACAATCTGGGATCGAGCAGAAATGCGTGCGCAGTCTTTGGACTACGCTCAGACTGTGGGCTCAGAGGCCGTCTTGGGTTTTGTTGGTGATGATGTCTTCTCAGGCAGTTCTGGTAACGACAAGCTGACAGGTCTTGATGGGTCAGATACCTACATCGTCTCACGCGGTGACGGGCACGATACAATTGTTGAAACATCGTCCAGCTTTACCTTTGTAGATCGCGTTGAGTTCCCTGATTTTGTGACAAGCGAAGTCGCTGTAACTCGCCTGTTCAAAGGGTCGGAGACGGTTATTCTGTCTTTCGCATCTGATCCTGATACGAGCTTGACCATCGTGAATGCTCTGACCGATGACGGCGCGGGTGTAGAGGAGTTTGTCTTCTCGGATAATGTGACGTGGGGCATTTCCCAGCTGTTACAACTGCTTGAGAACAACGCACCGATTGCAACGCCAGATGGCTATTACACTGCAACCGAGGGTGCCCCGCTGACGTTAAGTGCAGCAGAGCTTTTGCGAAATGATTTTGACGCTGACAACGATGATCTGTCGATTATTGCGGTGGATGGTGGTGCCAATGGCTTTGCGGAATTGGATGCTCAAGGCAATGTTGTTTTTACCGCTGATGCAGATTTCGTGGGCGCAACCCAGCTGACCTATACTCTGTCAGACGGACGGAACGGGCAAGCGGAGGGTACCGTTGATTTGAGGGTTCGCCCTGAGGCTGATGCAGTTGATGACAGCGGCTTTATGGTTAACGAAGACGGCATCCTAACGATTGCGGGTGAACGCCTGTTGTCTAACGATGCGCAGGGTGATCGCATGATTATCTCGCAGGTCAAAGAGGCAACTAACGGCACTGTGACCCTGAATAGTTCAGGGCAGGTCACGTTCACACCCGATGAAAATTATTATGGACCAGCAGGATTTACCTATCTGGCGAACACGCCAGAAGGTGGTGCGGCAGAAGCACGTGTAACGCTTACAGTGACACCAGAGAATGACGCACCTTTTGCGGTTCGGGATTATGGCTTCCGCACGTTGGAAGATCAGGCGTTCCTTATTGCCACGGGACGTTTGCTTGACAATGATTCCGACATTGACGGAGACCGCTTGCGGATTGTCGACGTGCAAAGCAGCACTGACCTTGCTGTCACTCTGACCGATGACGGCTATGTGCAGGTCACGCCAACGCTGTATTTCTTTGGGACAGGTACGTTCACTTATACGGTCGAAGATCCGTCTGGTGCACGTCACTCAAACACGGTTTCGGTATATGTTGAGCCTGTAAACAATGATCCACTGTTAGAGGCGGATACGGCGACTGTCGCAGAAGATCAGATAATGATTCTGAATACCGTCGATTTGTTGGCCAATGATTTTGATCCGGATGGCGATGCGCTTACAATTACGGGTGTATCCAGAATTACGGGTGTGAATGCGATCCTGCTGGAAAATGGTACAATTGAAGTGACGCCATGGGCAAACTTTAACGGCCAAGCGGCGATCAGGTATTTTGCTAGTGACGGGCAAGGTGGTTCTGGCAGCGCAGATGTGACAATTGATGTTTCGGCAGTAAACGACCGGCCCATTGCTCGGGATGATAGTCATAAAGACTATGCAACGCTGAGCGGTACAGAGGATACTTATCTCGAGATTCCAATCGCGTTGTTATTGCAAAACGATGTCGATGTGGAAGGACTTGCGCTCACGTTCGAGTCTGTATCAGATTCAGATCACGGGACCGTAGAAATTATTGACGATATTATCCGCTTTACACCGGATGAAAATTTCTGGGGTGAGACGCATTTCAACTATTTGGTAACCGATCCTGAAGGCGCACCAGATGATGCGCGTGTCACACTCTTCTTTAATAATGTAGCTGATGCGCCACCTGTAGCAGGGGACGACGCGTTCCAGATCTATGAAGATACACAGCTTATTATTGACCCTGCTTGGCTGTTGACGAACGACACAGACATTGACGATGATCCGCTGTCGATCACCGGCTTCCGGCTACCACGCGCTTTTCACCAGGACGGTCTGAAAGAACTGGAAGGCACGTTAGAGTTCAATGACGATGGCTTCATTGTATATACTCCGGGATTGAATCAAACTGACGAATCCGGCTTTTTCTACACTGTAACGGATGGCGTTTCGGGCACCGACCAAGGCTTTGTCGATATCCAAATTATTCCAGTAAACGACCAGCCGTCTGCGATTGATGATACGGCGACGACCCCGCTTGATGTGCCGATGATTATTCGTATCTCGGACCTGTTGCTCAACGATTATGATGTTGATGAGGAAGAGGTCAGCTTTGTCGGGATCGACGGAACGGACGTTGGCAGCATCGAAATGAGCGGTTTGTTTGCTGTGCTGCGCGTACCGCAAGGTTTCACAGGGCCCGTCACAATTGACTATCGCATCACGGATGCTGAGGGCTTTGAAGATGTTGCACAAATCGTAGTGACCGTTGCAGGCGGCTATGCCCGTATTCTGAATGGCACCACCCTTGATGATCTGATTATCGGTAGCCCATTGGGTGAGACCGTAACAGGTGGTGAAGGCAACGATACGATCGAGACCGAGGATGGTGATGACTTTATCTACGGTGATCCTGGTGTGGATGTTATCAACGGGGGCACTGGCTTTGACACGATAAGTTATGAAAATTCCAACGGTCGCGTCAGCGTTGATCTGCGCACCCGGTTGATGAAGGGTGGCGATGCGGAAGGTGACATTATCGATAATGTCGAAGCTGTCATCGGGACTATCCGTAATGATGAAATCTACGGCACTGATAATGACAATATGTTGGACGGCCTTGCTGGTCGTGACACAATTGAAGGTCGTGCCGGCGTTGATACGATCTTTGGCCATGAAGGTGATGATGTACTGATTGGTGGTGCTGATGCGGACATCATTGACGGCGGTGAAGGGTCGGACCTTGCAGACTATAATCTGTCTACCGGTGCTGTGCAGGTTTCTCTGAGTGCCGGCCTTGCATCGGGTGGCGATGCTCAGGGTGACATTTTAATAAACATCGAACACCTCAAAGGGTCTGAGTTCGGCGACGTGCTGACAGGCGATGCTGGCGCAAATATCCTGAGCGGCATGGGTGGCGACGATACAATTGATGGTGGTGATGGGGATGATATTCTTATCGGCGGTCGTGGCGCGGACGTAATCCGCGGTGGTGCAGGGATTGATATAGCGGCATACACTCTTTCTCAAACAGGTGTGTTGGTTGATCTGGCCGATGGCGCAGCTGGCGGTGGCGATGCTGCAGGCGATATTTTTGATGGAATCGAGATTGTCCAAGGATCGTTCCATGCAGATACAATTCGTGGGGATGAAGGCGACAACATCTTGCGCGGGAGTGGTGGTGCGGACAGCATTGATGGTCGTGATGGCCACGATATTGCGGATTATTCCAACGCAAACTCTGCAATTACTGTTGATCTGGCTACAGGCACAGGTAGCACAGGTGATGCTGCAGGTGATATCCTTGAAAACGTAGAAGAAATTCGCGGCTCTTTTTGGGATGATACTATTCTGGGCAGTGACGCAGACGAGGTAATGGATGGTTACTGGGGCGATGACAGTCTGACGGGCGGTGCAGGTTCTGACGGTTACAGGTTTGGCTATGATAGTGGCAACGACATCGTCATTGAAACGGGCACAGGCCTAGAGACGGACCGCATCTTGTTGCAAGACGGGATTTTCCCGAAAGATTTGTCCGTCGTCCGCGAAGGCGACGACATGTTGCTAGAGCTGGAACGCGACGAAGGTTTCCTGATCGATACTATGCGGGTCGTGAACCACTTTATAGATGAAGTTCAGGGCATCGAAGAAGTCGTCTTTGCTGACGGCACAATTTGGGACCGTGCAATGCTGGACAGCTTGCAACGTCTGGGCCGCTTTAACGCAGCAGATGATGTCTATCGCTTTGCAGTCGAAGATGAAGTAGCGCTGATAAATCCGGCAAGCTTGATCGAAAACGACACCTCAGCGGAAGCGACAGGGATCGAATTGATTGCTGTTGGCAATGCGCAGTTGGGAACAGTTTTGATCAACGAAGATGGTATGATCGAGTTCTTGGGCGATCAGGATCACAACGGTGATGCGTTCTTTGAATACACTGTACGCGATCAGTTTGGACGGGAGTCTTCGGCGCGGGTTGAGGTTAATATCTCACCTGTAAACGATGCACCAGTTGGCGCGGATGATGGTCCGTTCCAAGGGGTAGAGGACACGCTGTGGCGGATCAGCATTGCTGATCTTCTTGCGAATGATTTTGACGTTGATGGTGACGATCTTACGATTGATGAGGTGCTGACGCTCTACGACCTTGAGGGGAACAGGATCGATCCACTTTTGGCCGGCCTCCAGAATCTTCCGTATATTAATTCAGGGACAAACGCGCGAATTTGGCTAAACAATGGCGCGATTGGGTTTGGAAACCTCGACCCAAACGACAGCTTTGTTGAACTGCAGTTCAAAAAAGATCATGTTGGGCCTGCAGGCTTCACTTATATTTTGTCAGATGAGGAGGGCCTCACCTCTACAGGTCAAGTGATCGTCAATATCTCGCCCGTCAATGATGCTCCCCGAAGTGGCGATGATGAGTATACCATCCGTCTTGGCCTGACAGAGGTTCTTACTGTCTCCGAGCTGATAGCGAATGATTATGACATTGAAGATGATGCATTCACCTTTGTAGGATTGGGTGACGCCGTTAACGGGTCAATAGTATTTGACAGTGATACGGGTGTTATACAGTTCACGCCTAATGCTTTGGGTTTGGCAACATTTACCTACGATTTGGTGGATGAACGTGGCGCTGTGGGCACCATCACGGTTGAACTGGATGTTATTCCGATCAACGATGCACCTGTCGCACGTGATGATAATGGGTTCACCACAATCGAAAACGAAGTACTGTTGATTGATCCAGTTGATTTGCTGGCAAACGACACGGACAATACTGATCCGCTGGATGATGTGATTATTCTATCTGCGTTGGACCGCTTTGCCGAAAATGGTCGGGTTGAGCTAAACGACGACGGTATGATCGTCTTCACCCCGCGGACCGATTACAACGGCGATGCGGGTTTCCTCTACGAGATCACGGATGGAAATGGCGGGTACGATACTGCTTATGTATCGGTACACATTACCCCGTCGAACAAAGCGCCAGAAGTGCGCGACGATCTGGCGTTTGGATACGAAGATGAGGTGATCACCGTCATTCCAGGTGAAATATTCGGGAATGATCTGGATGCAGAAGGGGATGTCATCTTCCTCGAGACTGTTAGCTTCCTTGGTATTGTCACAAACGATCTGACAAACCGTGCTCCGTTCGAGGCTTCATATACGCTTGATGCGGCAATGTTAGATGGCGCGACAATCACCGCCACCCTCTCTGATGGCAGCGCCTTACCTGATGGCTTGGTCTTTGACGCGGCGGTTTTGTCAATTTCGGGTACGCGTACGGACGGCATCACGGATGCATTTGATGTCACGCTACGTATTGAGAGTGGGCCAGATAGTTTCGAATACACTACATCTGTTTCACAGGGGGCCGATCTGTCGACCGGATTGTCGCTGACACCACCGATGGCTGTGTTTGACATCGCCGATGGCGCGTTCTCCATGAACTCGGGCTTTGGCCGTCGATTGCCGCAATGGCTGGAGTTTGATGCAGAGACGCTTGAGTTGACGCAAGTCGCGGCGGCACCTGTCGAAGATACAGACCCAATTCGTCTTGAATTACGCTTCACGCCCATGGATGAGACCTTGCAAAACGGCGAAGTCGAGTTTGGCCGTGACGGGTTCTCGGTCGAAGTGTGGATTGATCCGCAGGCACCTGACCTTGCAGCAGTTAATGCACTGTTCGGCAACGATCCACTGTTTGCGGCACAGGGGCTTTATGCGCTACCGTTTGACAATGCGACACTGTCTTCCGAGACAGAGAGCGGTGCAGATCTGCCAGAATGGCTAAGTTTTGATGCGCAAACTCTGGCCTTTGAAGGCACGCCGCCAGAGGTATTTGTTGGCACGCCGGCTGTGCGGATCGATGCAACAGGCGGTGCTTTGGACTTTGCATTGCTTACTGAATTGGCTGTGGATGACACGATCAACCTTACCAGCCTTAATGGCACAACGATCAACAATGGCGGTGACCGCTTTACGCTGATTACACCTGACGATTTCTATGGCCACATCGCTGTGCGCTATACGGCTCGTGATGACAAAGATGCGGTATCCGAGGATAGCGGTATTATCGTCATTGATGTGCGCAACACGCCAGAGGGTCCAAAAGCCGTCGATGACATGTTCGAAATGTTCGAAGGCGGGCAACTGATCATCAACATCGCTGACATTATAGGCAATGATACGGACGAAGAAGGTAACCCATTGCGGCTTATCGGATTAGACCATGGCGGATCGATCGAAGTCACACGTGGATCTATCAGTCTGATCGACGGGATCGATGCGAGCTTTGACATGGCTGCGGCCTCGCCGTTGGTACAAGCAGGATATTCACCTACGCCAAGTGACACGCAATCGGGTGTTGAATGGGCTTACTTCCCACCAGGTGGGGATGCACAATCAGGGCTGACTCTTGAGACTATTCAGGAGTTCCTCACCCATGACGCAAACCTGTTCTGCGGGTGCAGCACATGTCAGGATCATATTGAAGAGCTGCGTTCAGCCATTGAGAAGGCGGAGCTGCAAGGTGTCGGAAGCTTCGAAACTATTGCTGAACTAGCAGAGTTTATCGGCGATGATTACTGGGGCTCAAACGGCCAATACTATAATGTAACGGATTCAGGAGCGAACGCGAAGGACGGCGTTATTCGTTATAATCTGAGTGGGTACGAGGCCGATGTCGACGGTATTTCAGATGGACGCAAAACGCTCACGCGCGAGGTTTTCAAGCTCTACGAAGCCACGATGGGCCTTGAGTTCCTTGAGGTTGCTGACAGCACAAACGCAGATATTAACTTCTCGGATAATGATGCAGGTCGTGCCTACGCACGGGCATCTGTTGGATTGGGCGGCACGATCAGCACGTCCGAGATTAACGTTGCGGCCGAGTGGTCTGGAGGAACGTCGGACTATAATGATTATACGGTCGTCACACTGTTCCACGAAATTGGCCACGTTTTAGGACTTGGGCACCAAGGTTATTACAATGGTGATGCGACGTTTGGCATCAGCCAGTTGTTCCAGAATGACAGCCGCCAAGGCTCGATGATGTCTTACTTCAGCCAATCGAGTAACTTCAACGTCACGGCTGACTTTGCGATGCTGCAAACACCGATGTCGGTGGATTGGTTAGCGCTTGATACACTTTACGCTTCGCAAGGATTTGGAACCTCGAATGCCTTTACCGAAGATACAACATGGGGCTTTGGAACTACCATCACCTCTGAGGTGAGTGACATCTGGGCGACGTGGAGTGACTGGGCCGACGAGACTGCGTCAACGTTGGTTGATGGTGGTGGCCACGATACGCTGGACATGTCGGGCTATGATGACAACTCCCGTATTGACCTTCGACCTTCTGACAGCGGTGCAATTGCGCCAAGTTTTTCGAACATTGGTGGATTGTTTGGCAACCTGACGATTTCGACGGGGAGCATTATCGAAGACGCCATTGGCGGCGCAGGGCACGAGACCTTCTATGGCAATGCGGCAGACAATACGCTGACAGGCAATGCAGGTCAGGATACATTTTATGATAGTGTGGGCGCTGATAGCTATATCGGTGGTTTGGATACGGATATGGTGATCTTTGGTGGGTCACTGGCGTCTTATACTTATGCACTGTTTGAGGGCGGATTACAGGTTGTCGGGGATGCCGTTGATTGGGTTTCCGATACTGTTGATTTTCTATCCTTTGTGGATCGCACATTAAGCTGGCAAGCGCTGGTTGCTGAAGTGCTTCCTGATGAGCAGCCAGCGCCTACCATAGAGGTCCGTACAGTCGCACCTGCAACACAAGCTGTCTTTGCTGATGCCTTGCCGACCCTGACGGACGGCGTGTATACGGCGATGTTATCTGACGGCACCCAGCTCCCATATTGGATGCGGATCGACCGCGACACGGGCGCGTTGATCGGTGAGGTGCCGTTTAACGTCAAAACGCAACTTTCCATTGATGTAACCGTAAGCGATTCAGTGCAAAGCCATACTCAAACCCTATCCGTTCAGGCGGATGGTAATGACGGCGCCACTTTGATCTATACGCCAGAGCCAGAACAAAATGGTTCTTATAACTATTCCTATTTTGTGACGGACGATGCTCATGGTATTGATATTGGCACAATCTCTGTTGATATCACGCCCGTCAATGACGCACCCGAGGCAGAAAACGATCAATTCAGCGTAGATGAAGATAGCGTTTTGTCGCTGAGCCCGGAGGCCCTGCTGGCCAACGATACAGACATTGACGGTGATGCGCTGACGCTTGTTTCTGTCGGCGGCGCGGAGAATGGCATTGTTGAGCTTGTTGACGGCGAAATTCGCTTTACACCAACACCAAATTACAGCGGACCTGCCGCCTTTACCTATGTTGTAACCGATAGCACCGACGGCACGGATATCGGTCGCGTTGTGGTAAATGTTATCTCTACCAACATAGCTCCAGATGCTGCTGCCGATCGTTTCACTGGCGATGAAGATGTACCGATCACCTTTACAATCGCAGACCTTATGGCGAACGATAGCGATGCAGACGGCGATGCAATAAGCTTCTTGCGCTTTGTTGGGGGTGTCGAGAATGGCCGTCTGTTCACTTTGCCGAATGGTGAGTACCAGTTCGTTCCTGACGAGAACTTCTCGGGTGAGGGAACATTAGAGTATCAAATCACAGACGGACGCCTGAGAAGCACTGGAACAGTTACGTTCGAAATAGCCCCTGTAAACGATGGTCCGATTCTCAATAGCG
This sequence comes from uncultured Sulfitobacter sp., assembly GCF_947499945.1. Lineage (GTDB taxonomy): Bacteria > Pseudomonadota > Alphaproteobacteria > Rhodobacterales > Rhodobacteraceae > Sulfitobacter. Next base: position 35,351 of record NZ_CANMQD010000005.1, read on the forward strand.
ATGCAATCATCGAAGGGTCTGAAGACGAAGTCATCACGATCGATATGGCAACCATCATTGGCAATGACGTCGATGTTGAAGGCGATAGCTTTGAGGTTATTTCGGTGTCTGACCCTGAGAACGGAACGATCACTTTTGATGATGGTATTGCGACGTTCACACCACGCGAAAACTACTTTGGTAATGCTGGTTTTGAATATGTGGTCGAGGATGCGCGCGGTGCGCAATCAACAGGCGTCGTGACGATCCGCCTGTTGCCGGAGAACGATTTGCCCTTTGCTGTTGCGGATACGCTTTCTGACATGCTGGAAGATACCGTGATCGAGATTAACCCAGCTGACCTTCTCTTGAATGACATTGATGGGGATGGTGACGCGCTAAGCGTTCTGGGTATATGGGAACTGAAAACCTTTACGTTTGGAGGTTTGGATTTCCTATCCCGTAGCAGTGCATTGGAGCGATTAGAAAACGGAAACTTCGTGTTTGCTCCGGATGCCGATGCCTTTGGCACGCAGCAATTCGAGTATGAAATCACTGACGGTAAGGGTGTCCCTGTTACAGGCACCATTTCATTGAACGTGATTGGCACGCCGGATGACCCACGGCCACAGTACGATCGTTATGAAGGTGTCGAAGACGAAGTAATCACTCTGTTGATCTCGGATTTGATGTCTAACGATTATGACCCGGATCAAAGCGGGATTATCTTCAGTACCACAACGAACTTGGACGGTGTGAGTATCGTCAATGATGGTTTGGGTCGTTTGATCATTACACCTGATGCGAACCGCAATGGCACTGTTGGCTTTGACTATGGCGTGACCAACGGCATTGGTGCGACTGGTAGTGCCCGTGTTGATATCTTCTTGGAAGAGGTTAACGATGCGCCTGTTATTGCAGAAATTGCGTTGTCTGGCGAAGAGGACGAAACCTTTAGCGCGACCATTGATCCCGCGGCATTTAGCGATGCTGAAGGAGATGAAGTCACAGTGAACGTTCGCGGTCTGGATGGGCAGGACATGCCAGAATGGCTTTATTTCAATCCAATCACTTGGACCTTCACCGGTCAGCCGCCTGCCAACTTCAACGGCAATGTAGTGCTTGAGATCGTCGCGGGTGACGGTACCAATGAAACAGTCAGTACAATTACGCTGAATTTTGCGGCTGTGAATGATGCGCCGCAAATTGCAGAACAGATCGTGTTGTTGCCTTCTGACGAAGACGAGATGTTCTCTGTGACGCTTGATACCTCACTGTTCAGCGATACCGATGGTGATGAGCTTACGATTGATGTTCGCAGCGATGATGGCGGCCCGCTACCCGAGTGGCTCAACTTCTTTTCGGATACGGCAAGCCTATCTGGCCAACCACCGACGGATTTCAACGGAGACCTTGATGTTCTGGTTGTTGTCAGTGACGGCATTACCGAAACCACACAAGCGACCACGGTCAGTATTCAACCCGTGAACGATGCGCCCCAGATTCTAGAGCTTATATTGAAGCAAGGTATTGAGGATTCTGCGTATACCATGACGCTTGATCTGGCTGATTTCACTGACGTGGACGGCGATACGCTGGTAGTTTCGGTATCAGGCATAGCCGGTGATCCATTGCCTGTTTGGCTAAGCTTTGACGCTGACACCCTGACACTGGCAGGCCAACCACCTGAGCATTTCAACGGAGAGGTTCCTTTGGAAGTCACTGTTGGTGACGGCAGCGTTCTAACATCGAGGGTTATCTCGGTCACCGTGCAAGCGGTCAATGATGCGCCAACCGCGCAGGACGATGTCTTGGATGCTGGTGAAGCGACAACCTTCACCGTCAATAGTGCTGATTTGCTGGCCAACGATACAGACATTGACGGTGACGCACTGACGATTACGAATATCAGCAGTTTAGCAGAGCTTCAGGCCGCGATTGATGACGATGGTAACATTGTAATCACACGTGATCGCACATTAGAGGGGCGCGTCGCGCTCACTTATGCGGTCAGCGATGGCACACTGCAGAGCACCGCAATTCTTAATATTGATCTGGTGCGCGCGAATACAGCACCAACGATTGCATCACTGGGCGATTTGACCGCAACTGAGGACACGGCAGTGAACCTGTACATTCCAGCAGGGGCGGTAACAGACGATGACGGCGATGCGCTTTCCGTGACTGTAACGCGGGTTGGCGGCATTACATTGCCTGAATGGTTGAGTTTTAGTCCCGAAAACCTCCAGTTGACTGGGCAACCGCCATTGAACTTTACCGGCCGGATTGAACTGGAGTTGACGGCAACTGACGGTGAGCTTTCAACAACCCGCGGGTTCGATCTGGTTGTCGATGCGGTCAACGATTCACCAACACTTCAGGCACCGTTGTCTGATCGTTTGGCAACGGAAGACACCGCATTCTCGATCACCCTTCAACAGGGTATCTATAACGATGTTGATGGCGACGATCTGACTTTCGCTCTGACGCAAAACGATGGCAGTGCTGTCCCGGCGTGGATCAGCTTTGACGCACAAACTCTGACCTTGACTGGCACACCGCCAGCAGACTTCTTTGGTGATTTGCCATTGAGGTTGGCAATCACAGATGGGATCGAAACCATCAGCGATGATTTCCGTTTGATCGTACAGGGCACACCAGATGCGCCTATCGTTGCCAATCAAATAAGCGACATTACGCAAGATGATGCAGGTGCTGTTTTGCAGGCGGGTTCGCCATTTATTGTTACATTGCCAGAGGACACCTTTAGCGACGCGGATGGCGATGCGTTGCTCTTTACCGCGACATTGTCCGATGGAAACGCACTGCCGACATGGCTAAGTTTTGATGGCGAGCGCTTGTCCGGAACTGCTCCGCTTACAGCAGCGGGTTCCTACGAAATTGCATTGAGTGGAACTGATGGTCAGGAGACTGTGACTGAAATATTCGGGTTTGAAATCGCTGTTGGGACCAACACTGCGCCGACGGCAAATGAGGATACTTTTACCACTTCGGTTGTTTCACCTTTGGTCATCAACAAGGCAGCCTTGCTACTTAATGATATCGACCCTGAGGGTGATGAACTGGATGTCATCGCCGTTTCAGGTGCAACACATGGTACTGTTACCCTTGAAGATGACGTGGTGCGTTATGTGGCCGACTTTGACCACGAAGGGCTGGATCAGTTCACATACACAGTGAGCGATGGGCAAAATACTTCTCAAGCGACAGTATCAGTTACGGTAAGTAGCACTTACGATTCAGTGACCGAAGGGGATGACGGTACGGATGTGCTTGTTGGCGGCGGTTCTGATGATTTGTTGTCAGGCGGCGATGGGAATGACGTGCTGGCTGCTGGTCTTGGCTCTGACGCGCTGTTTGGCGGAACGGGCAACGACGTCTTGTTTGGGGGCCGCGGCAGCGATCTTGTTTCTGGCGGCAGCGGTAATGACATCGTCTTTGGCGGTAGAGGTGCAGATACGATCACAGGCGGCGCTGGCGACGACGTTATCTATGCCGGTAGAGGCAATGATGATATCGCTGGCGGTAAAGGCAACGATATTTTGTTTGGAGGGCGGGACACAGATACCTTCCGCTTTGGCAGTGGCGATGGCCAAGACCGTATCTATGGGTTTGAGCCTACACGCAGCGGGCGCCGTGGCGAAATTCAGGGCGACCGGATTTCAATTAACGTCGACGGTGTGGAAAGCTATGAGAGTTTGATGGCTGTAGCGCAGCAGACAAGCGGTGGTGTGCTGTTTGACCTTGGCGGCGGCGACGAAATTTTCCTCGTAGGAACCAGACTTGCTTCGCTGGACCAAGATCAGTTTACCTTCTATTGAACCTTGGAACACTAGCGATAGGTTGGCCCGTGAACAAAGCAAGACAAGAGCGTAAAACCGTCTATTCGCAGGCGGTGCAAGGGCTGCGCGGTTCGTTCATTGTAGTGGCGCTGTTTAGTGCTGCGGTCAACATTCTGATGCTGACAGGCCCGATGTTCATGTTGCAGGTGTATGATCGCGTGTTGTCCAGCGGGTCGGTACCGACGTTGCAGGCGCTGTATCTTATCGTACTCGCACTGTTTGTATTCATGGGCATCTATGACTTTCTGCGCAATCGTATCCTATCGCGGGCTGCGTACCGTTTCGATCAGGCTGTGAGTGGTGATGCCTATGCGATTTGGCTTAGGGCCGCACTGGCAGATAAACCGATGCTCAGCCGCCCGTTGGCGGACCTTGCTGTAGTGCGCGGATTTTTGGCCAGCCCGCCAATGCTCGGGTTCTTTGATCTCCCTTGGATACCGCTCTATTTAGGAGTGACGTTTATTGTACATCCATGGCTTGGCTGGTTAGCTGTTGCCGGCGTTTGTGTGGTTCTTGTTCTTGCTCTGATGAACCAGGCCTTTAGCAAGGAACATATTGCCCGCGCCATGCAAATGGATGGGACCGAAAGCTTTTTCATCGAACAAAGCCGTCGTACAGCTGAGGCTGTTTTACCTATGGGCATGCGTCCAGGTGTCTCTGCGCGGTGGGCTGAAATGCATCGAGACGGGCTGGCGACGGGTCAAGTTGGTTCTGACCGTAGTCAGGGTTTTACTGCGATGTCCAAAGCGTTCCGCTTGTTCTTGCAGTCATCTCTTTTAGGACTGGGCGGCTACTTGGCACTCCAACAGGAAATCACAGCAGGGATGATTGTGGCCGCGTCAATCATCGCAGGGCGTGCATTGGCCCCGATTGATCAGGTTATCGGCCAGTGGGCGACTGTCGTGCGTGCGCGTGAGGCAAATAAGCGGCTCAAGCAGGTCTTTGCAGATGCGCCTACACCGAGACCCGTTATCGATTTACCTCCTGCCAACGGATATCTTGTCGTCAGCAATATCACCAAAAACGTTCCTGGGGCGCATGAGCGCGCGCCGATCCTTGACGTGGTTAACTTCCATCTTGAGCCAGGTGATGCACTTGGGGTGATCGGGCCTTCTGCATCTGGTAAAAGCACGCTGGCCCGCATCCTTGTTGGCGCGACGCTACCTGATGAAGGCAATGTGCGTCTTGACGGTGCGACCCTAGATCAATGGAGCGAAACAGCCCTTGGTCAGCAAATCGGGTATCTACCCCAAAAACTTGAACTGACAACAGGAACAGTGCGCGACAACATTGCCCGATTTGATCCCGAAGCGTCTGATGAAAAGGTGATTGAGGCTGCGCGGATGGCAGGTGTCCATGAAATGATCCTACAACTGCCTGATGGCTATGCCACGCAGTTATTTTACGATTCGAGCATTTTGTCTGGTGGGCAATTGCAACGTATTGGATTGGCCCGCGCCGTATACGGCATCCCACGATATGTAATAATGGATGAGCCAAATTCAAATCTGGATGCGGCAGGCGATGATGCCTTGTCCGACGCGATCTTGGCTTTGCGCGAGGCGGGGACAACCGTTGTTGTCATGGCCCATCGCCCAAGTGCTATCGCAGCGGTTAATAAGGTGCTGGTGCTGCATGGCGGACGTGTCGCTGAGTTTGGTCCTCGTGATGAGGTACTTAAAAAGGCGACCCGACCAAGAGCGGTGGCGGATAAAGCGGCCCAAACACAGGTGATCTCCCCATGACCGCAAAAGCTCCCCCGTTACGCGTCTCAATGCGCTGGCCTGGTTTGATCGGTGCGTTGGCATCTGTTGTTTTGTTCGTCGGTGGCGCCTTTTGGGCCTCCAACGCTGAGATAACGGGCGCTGTTATCGCTGCTGGTGCCGTTGAAGTGACAGGGCGAACCAAATCTGTCCAACACCTTGATGGCGGCATAGTGAAGACGATTTTAGTCGCCGAAGGAGATCCAGTAGAATATGGCGAACCGCTCATGCGGTTGGATGACACGACACTCAAAGCAAACTTGAGAATCTACAAATCCCGATTGTCTGAGGCCTTGGCACTACGCGACCGTTTGATTGCGGAACAGTTCGAGAGGCACGTTGTTGCCTTCTCCGATCCTGATCCGCTGGTCGATGCACAGGATGCTGTTTTACATCAAACAGGTCAGAACGAAATCTTTGAAGCACGCTTTGCACTTGAGCAGAGCCGCCAAGATCGACTGACCGAAAAAGCAGCCCAATTCCTTAATCAGATCGCTGGCGTTGAGGCCTTGATTGAAGCCAAGAACAAGCAAATGACCTATATCGAGGAAGAGATAGCCTCTATGGTCAAATTGAAGGATCAGGGACTAGCGCGTTCAAGTCAGTTACGTGGCTTGCAACGTTCGGAGGCCGAACTGTTGGGGCAGATTGCTGAACACCAGTCAGAGCTGGCGCGTATTAGAAATTCCATCCGCGACACCGAGATAGAACAACTTCAGGGCCGTCGTGAGATTAAGGAGCAGGTCGTAACAGAACTTCGTGAGACGTTCACTCAAATTGAAGAGTTGCGTCAGCAAATCCTTTCTACCAGTGTACAGTTGGACCGCATTGAAATTCGCGCACCCGCTTCGGGACGGATTCACGAGATGCAGTTCACGACGCTTGGCGGTGTTGTTCCCCCAGGAGGAACGATCTTGCAATTAATCCCGCGTGATGAAGGCTTTTCTTTTCTAACTCGCGTGGACCCAGCCGCCATTGATCAAGTCTACGTCGGTCAGAATGCCAATGTCCGTTTCCCGGCATTCAATCAGCGAACAACACCCGAGCTTAAGGGGCAGGTTAAAGATGTTTCTGCAACAACCTCGATGGATGAAGTAACGGGCATGACGTTCTACCGTGTAGAGATTGCGGTTTCCGAGGCGGAGCTTGCCCGTTTGGGAGATCAAACCTTGATCCCAGGAATGCCTGTTGAGGCGTATCTCACCACAACCCAGCGGACCGTGATGAGTTATCTCACCAAGCCACTTACCGATCAGATTGCCCAAGCATTCCGAGAAGAATGAGCTCTTGGGCCCAATGTCTTAAGATCCCTTTCGCGGGGCATCAAGGACTAATAACCGTTGACCGTAAGCTGTTGTCCATCTTAGCCTAATTGTCACCAATCCCCGCTAGCAGATCATCGATCAGTCCTTGCGTGCTGTGCACGAACTCCAAGCCGCGAGTAAACGCATTTGAACAGAGTGCTTGAAAGGGCGGGTCTTTGATGACCGCAATGAGCTTTTCCGTCACTGGCTTCGTGCTCTTATCCAAGTTTATCAGGATTACCGCGAAGTGACGTCGGTCTGCCGTAGCTTCTGTTTGAACAACATCATATTGCCTTTTCAATGCCCGAACCGAACGCGATGTGCGACATTGTGAGAGCGGAGCAGGATACTGACACCCCTTTGGAGTTTGAGTTGTCTACGCAATCGCCTTCGGCGACGGGCGACATAATGATTGGACAGATACAGGTCACCCCGCATGCCCTCTTTCGAGTAGATGTAGCGATGAGTTTTTCTAAGCAGAACCGCAGCTTTGCACGTTTTTGGATCATCCGATTGCCGATCTGCTTAGGCACCAAGCTACCCTTAACCCACTCGATCACACGCAAGATGATCCAACGTCATCTTTGCGTTCAGCAAGTCATCAATGGTTCGTCTCTCACGCAATCCTAACTCCGTGTGGCCCATCTTCCGTTCTCCTTGCTTTCCGGCAAGATAGGGGATTTTTCGCAACCCGATGTAGAATATGCTAGGTAAATACATTTAGATTTGTAATCAATCTTATGTAATATTTTTAGTCTTGTTTGCGATTTTTTCAGATTGCTTGGGAAATTCGATTTAAGTGCATATTCTAGCGATGAAATTCACGAAGAAAATATCCGACTTTGCTTACTCTAACGCTATGGGTCGGGATCAGACCATTGGATTACCCAGCTTTTACGAAACCATCGACATCGTCCAAAGGCGACTGGCGGGCGACTTGCTGCCAAGGCGCAATACTGCGGTCAACACCTTTGAAAAGCAATCCAAGCGTGTCCACACCAATATAATCACCAATTTTTTCCCGCATTCAACTTATCGCAACTTGGTAAACAGGCCAGCGATGTACCTTGGAGCAAAGCCACCGCGATACTGCCCACGATAGCGTCCGAAATGACGACAGATAACCTCAAACCAAACGCTTGATATTTCTCAAAGGTAACTTTCGCAGCGCGGTTTACCATTTAGGTGCAAGAGCTACGCCTTGCGAAATTTCGGAGGGGTTAATGTTCACCGTCAAATCAACTTTCAGGCGTCCCATGTGTATCATGGCGCTGTCGACTTTAGCATTGGCATCCCCCGTGTCTGCCGACGAGCGGTTCAAGAAAATTCTTATGATTACGGAGAACCAAGGTACCATCAACGAGAAGGTAGTCAAATTCAGGATTAAACGCGAAGTCAAAGAGCGCTTGGCGACGATGCGTAGTTTCGTCTCCGATAGAGGCTTGCGGCAGATGACGGATGCGCAGGTCGTGTCTAACCGCGAGGCCATGGAAAAAGCTGCTGCTGCTGAAGGGTGGAGCATGTTCAATCTTGGCTTCGGCTCTGGTGGCGCTGTTGGCACGATTGCGGAAAACACGTTGGAAATGGGCGGGCTGAATAATGTGAACAGCGCGATGACAAACCTTGGCCTGTTCATGACGGTTTGGCAGGTCAACATTGATCTTTGTTCAGGTGACAATGAATCGGCTGGGATCAATGCCTATAAAGGCATTATGGGTTTTGCCATCGGCAAATGGGGTAGCGCGGCGCTTCAGGTCGGCAATGTGGCGACCTTCGTGATTGACGTTGCATTGCAGGAGTTTGGTAAGGGTGCGTGGTTGGCCCGTACAGATGCCTGGCGTCAGGTCTACACCAAGTATTACCGCGAGCTTGAGGCGAACGCAGAGGCAGGTGAATACGGTGTGCAACCGCTCTGGACGGAATCAAAAGAGAAAAAACTTGAACGTATTAAGGGCCAGACAGAGGGCGGACGAACGATCAACGACTGGAAATTCCTGCTCGATTATTACCGCCAGAACGCACACACTTCTGCTGGCTTTAACGGCACGGTTCTAAACGAGATCGACCACTATGTCGGGCGATTCTGGAACAGCAGAGATTTCCTTCAGGACGCCAGTGATATCGACGCTAGCAGCTGGGGGCTTTCTCGCGGAGGTAGCATCAACGATGAGATCAAGAAAAAGCTGGAAGACGAACACCGCGCCAAATTGATGGCCATGCTTGTCAAAAAGGTCTTTCCCGAGATCGCGCGGCGGGAGTGGTATCGCTCGCTTGAAGGTGTTGTACAGGACCTGAACAACAAAACGCGCAACGAACTGAATGATGTGATCCGTATTGATATTGGTGCATTTGATCTGGTGGCCCCCGCCAAAATCATTTTGAAAAAGCCCAATGGCGGTCAATGGACAGGCAGCTTGCACCCGCAAAAGCCTCGAACATTGAAGATTACGAAACTGGCGATGCTTAAGGCAGGCTGGCCCAAGGAGATATCGCTTGAGCTGCCTGAAGGCACGCAGACGCGGCCGTTGGTGCCGGTGAACGACTATGTCGCTATATCGTTTGGCGAGCCCGTCACGCCAATGGTGATTGTCTACGACCGCGCTGAGACCCCATCGGTCTGCACAGTGAACACAATCCCGCCTGAGGGCGAAAGCACCACCCGCACGGAAACGCGCCCTGCCCCCACAAGCGATCTTGATATCGCGACTTACCCTGTCGGAGGGGTATCAGATTATTCGCTGGCTTTGGTGATGGGTGACTTCGACGGTCAAGAGTGGCGTGGCGCCTCTCCGGGTGCGATGGGTGCCGGCAACACCAGCATGGTTTTTACCACGCCGCGCTATGAAGATATCTCAAAGATATCAGACTGCGAAGGCGGTTTTCTGGTGGGCGACGCCCTTTCGCAGGCGCAATGCAAGGTGGAGCGCCGCATCGATACCGAAGACGACACAGGCGCACGCGTCGAAACCCGCTGCATTTCGGATATGACCATCAAGGTAAAAGGCGGCTACATCACGATGGGCGAAAAAATGACATACGTTCCGCTTGATGGCGCAACAGGTGCAATGCTGCGCAGCGTTTTGAAAAAAGGGTTGGAAAATCTAAAATGAACAAGATGATGAAACCGCTTTCTCTTCCCCTCCTAACAGCACTTCTGATGGCTCCAGCATTGAGTTGCTATGGGCAGGGCCTCCAGCCGAGGATTGATGAACTCGCAGCAGGAATGGATGATTTTGCCCCGTCTGTCGAGGAGCTCCCGCTTGACGAAATTGCAGATGACTTTGGCGCGCCCGACGCTGTTGCCAGCGACCCGTCCGTGGCCAACCCAAGCATTCCGGCAATAACACAGCCCAAATCTGAACTGCCCAAGACAACTGTCGTAATCATCCCTGAAGGCTGGACAGAATACAGCTTGCTTGGCCTCACGTTCGCCGCCCCCGCTGAGTGGCAACGGCTTACCGAACCGGACGATACGTATAATTTGGCCGTTGGCGACTTTAACATGAAGGAAAGACGCGGCGTTGGCGTGGTACTTGACACTGTCAATGCGAACACCGTCGATGAATTTGAAGATGAAATGGACGACCTGCCAGAAACGGCGGGAAAGGATATGGGTGTTGATCTGACTGGTGCCAAGACCGGTTTGACCTATCCAGACCCGATCATCGCCCATGACGGGACCCGCCTGCTGCGCAAAAGGTCCGTGTTGCGCAAAGATGACTTCTTTATTCTTGCTGAGCTTATTTACAAAGAAGACCTCAACGACAGAGGCCGTACGGATACGCTTATGATCACGTCGATTAACCTGCCCGAGGCAGATGTTATCCCGATCATCGAACAGCTGGTTGGCACCATCGGACTGGCTGCGGCGCCAGAGCCGGAGGCACAGACCGGTGTCGACGGTCTTGTTCAATATTCAATGCCACTGCCCAAAGGGTGGACCCGCCAGTTTAACTCCGCTGATGCGTTGAATTTCATTACGTCCCCCACCATCAGCGCCTCGCTGAGCGTTGAGACAGGTTACCGAGCACGCACAGATTGGAAGAATGACGACAAGTACGAAACTCCCCCATCGGTGACACGCGGCGAGATATTCGGCCACCCCGCAACCATCAAGTCTGGGCTGAGCAAAGACCCTCATTGGATGGACGGCTATAAGCCGGCCAAAGCGATTTATGCCACGTATCTGTTGGATCAGTGTCTCGCCGATGGGGACACAATTATCGTCCGTCATGCTGCAACCGAAAAATGGCTTGCAAGCAATGGTTTTGAGAGCCTGATGGCCTCGATGAGCCTCACCCTGCCAGAAGATGCGATTGCATGCCCAACCCAGACCGCGCAAAAAGCGCCTCAGTCGGTGACGGCATCCGGCTGGACGGGCTATACTAACAGCCGCTTTGGGACTTCAGTCCAATATCCGACCTCGCATTTCGCCCCCGACAAAAGGCCGCCAACCAATGGCGATGGCCGAAGCTTTGTCGGTGATGCTGGTGCGGAGATGCTGGTATGGGGGGGACAGAACGCACTTGAGCAGACGACCAGTCAAATCATGAACGATATCCTTGCCAACTATGCAGGGTCCGAGGTCCTGATCCAAGAAGTGGCAGAGCAGGGATTTACGCTCAAACTACGCAACAATGGACAGGTTTTGGAGCAGCGCACGATTCGTGGGGTAGACGATGTGCTGCACAACGTGCGCGTGCTTTATCCCGTCGGGCAAGAGCTCAACTTTGAGCCCGTTGCTCAGAAAGTCATCGGATCGTTGGCCATCGTGGCAGCCACACAACAGCAAACAACACAATCGGCACCCACGACGGATATGGAGCAGGCGTTTTGGGCCAGCATTGAAGACAGCGTGCAAGCAGCGAGCTTTGAGGCCTACCTAGAGCAGTTCCCAAACGGGGTTTATGCTGACACGGCGCGCCAACGGATTACAGAGATGACGGCCCCCTCTCCCAAGCCTGATACAAATGTCGAACTGACATTCTGGCAGTCTATTCAGGACGCAAGTGATCCGGCGATGTTCCAAGCATATCTTGACCAGTGGCCAGACGGCACATTTGCGGTCCTTGCACAACTCAATATTAAACGATTGACCGCCGTGGCTACGGCTCCAAACGTGCAGCCCGCACCAAAAGCGGCTCCTGTGCCACAACCAGCGCCACGCACACGGAACTACTATACGCCCGCTCGCAGCACTGCGGAGCGAAAAGCTGTAATGAATACCGCGCGGGAACCGATGCTTCGAGAACTTCAGCAAAAAGTGATCTTCTTGGTCAAGGAACTCCGGACTGATGGCGAGTGGTACTTTCTGATGGCAGAGCCGCTTCAGCCTAATGGCAATAAGCTGGATTGGTATTCCACCCCCTATGCCAACGACTGGGCCAATGATGCGATGAGCGATCTCGTGATGGTGCTTATGCATCGGCAAGGGAATAACTGGCAGGTGGTCGACTACGTCATCGGACCGACAGATGTTCACTGGTACAGCTGGATTGATCAGTACAATCTGCCAGAAAGGCTTTTCAATCCGAGATGATCCCCTTGGATTGATTAAAGGTGATGAGCGTTTGGACATCAGCCGAACAAGTTTTGTTGCAGGTCGCCCCTCAGGGCGCGGTTCCTTCAGCGAGGAACCGCCCGGCAACCCACCCTTTTATGCCGGCATAGTAAATCTTGCACCAGACGCGTTTTTGCGCAGCCTTTCGTTGCGAGGGCGTTGCGGCCTGCCATTCGACATAGCTCATTCTGCCAATGCATCCGAAATTTTGAACGCCACCTCCGTTGGGTGGAATCTCTCCAATCTTGGCGGACTTATGAGTCGGTCGGCTGCGTATGTTGAGAACATCATCCCACGCAACGCCAACCACTTTGAAATAGTCAGGCCCCGATGCGTCCGCCCCCGCGATCACCGGTTGAAGACACGCAACCGCGAGTGCGAACAAAACACCTTTGGAATTCATGTTAAATCCTCCTCATTTTAATTGAGTCCCTGTCTCTTCAACTCAAGCTCGCGCTCGTAGTCAACATCTTGCGAAATATAGTTAACGCGGATGTCTCGATACTTTGCCCTATGATACATCATCGAGGATATGGATCATGAGAAACCCGTATTTTGCTAGCTCAGGCAAATCGACAAACACAATTCCCGAATGACCAGGTATTCGAACGCGGGTCGAAGAACCGTATGGGGTTAATACCTGTATATTTCTTGCGCGCCCGTTGTTGCGAAAGACCTTGACCGGTTTTCCTATCATTCCTTGAAGCAGAACAAACCGCTGACTCTCAGTTTGGTTTGAAAGTTGCCAGTTGGTAGTGAGGCCGCTTCGCAAGCTCAACGCACCGCCATATGCGCCTCAGATGTTCTGAACCCCGTTACGTAACCCGATCTGCAACCTTTTGTGGCGTTTGATTTGGATCATATTTGATGCCGATGTCACGCATAGGATCAATGTTCATAATTGCTCAAGTCGCATTCAAAAGCGCTAGATCGGTTTTCGGGCAGTCGTCTCGAGTGGTGTTTCGATGATTGGTTTTCGCTTTGCACTCTCATTGTTTCCGGCCCTTTCCTATCTAGTTTTCGCCATACTCACAATGCTTGGTGCATCCTTCGCTCAGACGGGATCTGGCGTCGGCTATGAGCCGGACTATGATTTTGAGAACAAAATAGGGTCACTCAAAGAGGACGAGAATTTTTATTGCCTGCCGAAAGACCGTCCGATCCTGACCGACCCGTTTTGAGTACAGACGATGAGCAAAGCCTATGATGCTTGCATCACTGACATTGTGATCTAATACGCTGTCAGAATACATAGTACTCGGTGCAGGGTCTCTCTCACCTGCGGGTGCGTATAGCATCCCGTATACCTTTGATAAGTTGAGGTCTGACGGGGTCAAATGCCTGATGAAAGCATATGTAAATTCATCCAACGGTCCAACTGACGAAGAGAAATCCAGATGCAATCAAGCCATCGATAAAGGGTTCGAGATTAAGGATTGGATGAGTTTCGTTGGCGGTATTCCAGAGTTCACAAACGCAACGAATACAAAGGAAGCTGCTAAGGCGTTTACTGAATTCAGATTTTCAAGGATGGAAAGAACTGGGGGGGTTGGGAGACTTTACTGACTCTACAGGCCAGCCAGCGATTGGTGAGGACAACGCGCTGATTATGGAGGAGCTAAAACCCTATGAGCGGCGCAATTGAACTCCCGCTACTTTGGCCCAAGTCGAACTTGCAAGTTCTGAACGGTTTTAAAGGAGTGCCGTTTTCCTGAGGCCGCGTAAGCACTTCATAAAAAACGGCAATTTGCACAAAAGGTGTTTTGGGTACTTGGGCAACCCTTTCGTATCGAGGAGCAAGAATTGGTTTCGAATATATACTTGCACTACAATGCTGTCGAAGCAGATATAATTGGGGAATCTCCAGCCAAAGTTCATATTAAAAACGCGCGAAGGTGCCAAAAGAAAATTATTGAGAACGAGAAGAAAGCATTGGAGAGTTACGTCGCAAACTATTTTTTTGCTTGAACCTGATCCAAGTAGCGCCACCAGATGCAACGTTTCAAGAAACCACTTCAAGGACGCGCAAAAGGAAGCTTGGGGGCGAGAATTCAAGCTCGAGTGGAACGCCACTGACTACAACAGCGAACTTTCCACCCTGTGGAATGCGATCTCCTTCGCACAGTCTTCAAGTGGAAAACGCTATTTTGATATCTGCAATGCCATCACCAAACTGCAAAATGACTTGAGGGCGAGGTACCTCAAAGACTTTACAGGCGACAGTTGGCGCGAGCTGGACGAAATTCGTGCGCTTCGCAGTAATTGTAAGACCGACGAAGCCAACCGCGCTTCAGAAGCCTTGCGTGCGGAGATAGCGCGCTATCCAATCGTCCTAATGATCGGAGGAGCATGCCAGAGATCCCGCAGCCTATGATCAACGACGTGTTGGCCGAACCGCCTGTCCCCGATCAGTATAAAAAAACGAATGTCCCGCGTGGCATCATCGGTGAACCTTTGAAAAATGCTGTTCTCATGCTGGATAGGGCGATGCTGTTGCTCAAAGGCAGCCCGGACAAGGTAACGCCGATGGAAGGCGGTATTCCCGGTACTGTCATCGCCAACCTGCCTATTCTTGGTGCGAGCGTAGAACGCTAGAGTGAAGTAGAACTGACAGTTTTGGGTGAGTTCCCAGAAGAAACCGCTGCGGGGGGGCCTGTCGTCATACCTTCGCCATTGGTTGGTGAACCCGAGGCCACTTCAGTATCAACCTTGCTCGGCGCAGGGCTTGTCGCGGCAAAGGGGGGACCTCTACCAGCGGACGAAATCGACATGCTGACTGGAAAAATGCATTCCACCAATCCACGGGGCACCGCCGTCAAACTGTTCTTCTATCCGCCCCTGCCCGAAGAAATTGGCAATGTGCGCGAAATTCCAGATAGGGTTGGCGAAACCCCTGACCAAGCGAGACGTATACTTGCCGGTAAGAGCGAGGAGCCGTTCTTTACGATTGCGGCAGTTGTCGAGAAAGAGGTGACTCCAGAAGGGGAACGCCTTAACAGGGTCTACGCGACAATCCCTGAAATTGGCCGTATGGAATTGCGTGGCACGGCGTCACGCTCCACGTCTAAATAGAGCTTCAACAGGTTTCGACAGAGGCCACCAGCGACACAAATACCGCAATCGTTACGAATGCTGGCGACGGTATTTCTGCGCAGTGGATCGGAACATGGCAATTCAATCCTATCTTATCTGACACAGGGCGAGCCGCGAACGAAGACAGCTTTTCGGTCACCTTTTTCTAAGCGAGCGGCGGGCTATGTGTGGAATTCAACAAGGCGCCTTTTCCACAACGTATCCTATCCTACAGCAGAGTTGAGTTAGCCTTTAACGACATATTACGCAAAGTAGCGCAAGGATCCGTTTGCAGCGTGAACATCCCATCCAATCAGAGAACCTATTCGGACGAAGGCCTGTATTTTGTCCGATGAATGTATCGAGCTTGGTATCTGACGCAAGAGGGCGACACCTGTGTGGTACATTGGGCGAGCATCTACGCTTCTGGATCAAAAAATATTGAGCAAAAGCTGAACGAGCGACTGGCGCGCGGGCCGATATGCTTCAAGTGTCGCAAGATTGACGAAAGCTAGACGTGGTCCTGTTCTCACTGCAATTCTGGCACAAATCCGCCCCTCGCAAGCGACACCTCTATTGACTGTCTTCCGTGCCCAAAACTACCCGAAGGGCACGGGTATAATCAAATTTTTCTATGCGAGATTATTACGGAAGACCCCAAAATGAGATGCCACATTACCCTTGCAGCGGTTTTGCCTCTAATGCTTTGGATCGGACAGGTCGAAAGCCTTTATGCCGATGAGGTAGAGGGGCTCATTTCTGGCGTTGATGTGCAATCGATGGTCGACAGCCGCCTGCCAACGGGAGCACTGTTTGTACTCGGCCATGTCGTGGACATTCTGGCCGAGACCCCCGACCTTGGCCCATCACAATCACAAATAAATGGGCCGCGACAACCGCCGCCGATGGAACGCCATCAAGTGTACCACAAGTAGGATACCTCGCCCGCATTATAACTGATGCTGATGCCATCACTGCACTTGAGCCTGTATCTGACAGCGCTCGAGGCATTGCAGTCGCCAACCGCCTCTAACACCGGTTATGGTGCGGAGCTTCTGCGTCAATCAGCTGATATGGATTATGCCCCTGCCATGACAGATCTGGGCGCACTCTATAGTATTACCCGTGGTGTGCCCCGCGACGACAACATCGCCCGTGACTGGCAGCTTCGCGCGGCAGAGCAAGGCAACCCTACGGCATTTTTTCGCCTTGGTCTGATGTACTACGCAGGACGCGGCGTTCCGACGGATGATATTGAGGCCGCATGTGGATGAAAAAGGCGGCGGCGCAAGGTCACACAACTGCGATGTTTGTCTTGGCGATGCTGCACGAGGATGGTGTTGGCGTATCCAAAAGCATGGTTGAAATGGTGCGTTGGTTTGAAGCGGTTGCGCAGCAGGGGCACTGAATCCAAGTTCTTTTGGGGCCATATCTATGCGGAAGGCGAAGATGAGATAATCGAAAAAGATGAGGAAAAATCCGAAGAATCGTGGCTCGATGCAGCCAATGCCGGACATGGCGGCGCAATGCAGGCGCTTAGTGATTGTTACAAAGACAAGTCCGACCAAAGGGCCACAAAGTGGGCTGCCGCTGCACAAGCCAACCCATACACGGAAATTGACATGCAAGACGTCCTTTGGCTGAGTGAATGGGAATGCTATGTCCCCGTAAAATCTTCGTTGCAGCCTGATCCTGCCCTGATGCCGTCACCAGAACCTACGGGCATTGTCCCAACGGAGCGTACGGTGTGCGTGACTCATGTTGTGCAGGCTTGCGCCCGTCTTGCCGCTACTGCGTATGATACTGACCGGCCTGACAAAACCATGTTTGTAGAATACGTAAATTTGGACGGACAACGCGTCATTTCTGAATGGCCCGACCCACGGCGTTTTTTGTGCGCAAATCGCACGCGGGTATCGCAAAACCGGAAATTACGACGGAGCCTTTGAGACCGCCATGACTGGATCACAGCTTGGCAGCGCTCAGGCGATAGGATTTATCGGGGCGCTATAAAAGTTGGGTCGCCCGGTTCCTCAAAGTGAGAATGAGGCCTGCGATGGTTTGAAAAATATGGTCAGGCGGGAAACATTACCGGAATGCACTTCGCTGCGGGAATGCACCTTCATGGCAAGGGCGTTCCCTAATATCCGGTCGCAGCAGCCAATTGGTTCAAAGCCGCTGCAGACTTGGAGAGCACGCCAGCTTATGCCAATCTGGGAATCCATTACGACAACGGTGAAGGGCTGATGTACGATCCCGTAGAGGCCGCAGTAAATCTATTGATTAGCTTATCAACAGGTACTCCGCTCGCGCGTGAACAACTGCTCCAAAACCCTCAAAGACTACCAGACCGACACGGATCGAAGTTCAACGCATTCTTAGAGAAGACGGCCTTTACACGGGTGCGTTTGACGGGGATTTCGGTCCACAGACCACCCGAGCCTTACGTGCCAGAGTACAAAATTGATCAGTTTGCGTCTCATGGGTTAGATGTCAGATGAGGCCGGCAGTCGCCGATAATCTGTGCACGTCTCGTAATCCCGTCTTGGTGTCTCATATAAAGCAATTTTTGCCTGCTGGCGAATTCTGGCATTAAACAAGTTCGAACCAGATCGCAAAATCACGGCCATAGTCAAATGTGAATGTGCTCTTCCCAAAACACTCAAGACCTCTGGGTTACGCGTTCAGCGGACATAATAGTAGGCTGCTAAACTGGCGATAAAGGCAAAGAGAACAAGGATTGAATCAAGGCCGAACCTACCCATCCGCGGTTTGCGCCGCACAATAAGACCGATGAGATAGATTGCAGTCACAGTGATGCCAAACGCCAAGGCGAGGCTGACCATACGGGATGTGTTTTGCAAAATCGGCCCTGCCCGAAATAAAATGTCTGCGGGAAACACGAGCACTAGCATTATAAGGTTGCTACCAAATATATTGGAAATCGCCATCGTGTAGGCGCCGATGCGGACGGCTGCGATGCTGGTGCTCAGCTCGGGGAGTGATGTGGCGGCCGCTAGCAACGTCACCCCGATGAACCCTGTTCCAAGGCCAGATTTATCCGCAATACGTTCTGCAAAGAGAACCAGCATCAACCCAAAAACTAAAATGGCGATGCAGGCCGCGACAGCCTGCCAAATCAGGCTGTCATTACGCGCTTGCGCGATTCCCGTCGGCGCAGGGAAAGCAAGGGGCTCCGGATCAGGCAGATCAACGGGAACCCAGTCGCTACTGTCATTATAACGGCGCAACAACCAAATCGCGCCAACATAGATAACCGCGATGCAGATGCTTCCCAGTCCCACACCCGCCAACACCACTGTCTCACCCAGATTGGTGACGACTAAGGCGACAGACAATAGCAACACCAGCAAAGTCGCTTCAAGCGCGTGGTTTGCCTTACGCGGATAGTTGGTTATCGGACCCTTTGCCCAGAAATCGGCCATCGCAAGTATGGCAGTTTGCAATGCAATACCTCCGAAGAGGTTGTTCAGCACCAGATCGCGGGACTGTTGCAGAGCAGCACTCAGCGTTGTTGCGACTTCGGGCAATGACGTAGCAAGAGACAAGAGCAACAAGCCCACAAGCGATTTTGCAAGCTTGAAGCGATCAGCCAGCGCATCCGCGAGATACGCCAACCGCGCCCCTGCGATCCAGACACAGGCAGCACTTGCTGCAAAGAGTAGCAGGCTTTGTAAAAGGGAGGTTTCAGGAAACTGCATCATCGAGGTTTAGCAGCGATAGTGTGGCTATTTTTGACATGGCTCAATCGAAACGTACGGCACGGAGCCACGAAAAGTGAACAAAGCGTTTCTGGCATCGAAATGACTTCCCTGCTTTCGACAGACAGGCAAAACAACGGGATCAATGACACGGTGAATGATAAAGTGACAACTTGCCCATTACCTCTGGGTCGCATAGCGCGTCTGTTAGCGCCCCTCCGTCTTTACAAACTCGATTGCTGGCGACTGGGCGAGGCGGACACCAAGCTCAAATCGGCTCGTATTGCGTCCTTAAATACCATGGGTTGCAAAGTGATGTTGCCATTGTTGGGATGCCGCTTTGGAACACCAACACGAGTTAAATTGCCGACTTCAGGTAAAAGCGCGCCTATGTCTGCTCGCTCATATTCGCTTCCTATCCCGTTAATATCCTGCTGGCGTTTGGAAATGATCCTTTCGGTCATCTTCTGCTGGTGCACCCTGTTGCACGGTACAGAAAGGCGGAGCGTGTTGCTGTTGGAACATCAAACAAATCACTCCGCCAACTCATTTATCTATCTGCTGACGATATGAAAAACTTGGTCGGTTCCTTTCGAAACTCGGGCCACAACGACACTTTTCTTTTGTCAGATCAGTCTTCAATGGGTTTCATATCTACATCCAGCACAACATCAGGGGTGCCGATCAATGACTGGAATAAGGCGTTAGTCATTGCACCTATTCCCAAAAGGACCAACGTGTAATTGACCACCCAGCCCACAAAGGGGATGAAATTAAGCAGCGCCACACAAATGATCGAGGCGGCGAAAACCATCAGGCGCGCAATATTGCTCGGCTCCGGTGCACCACCCAACCCCGCCCACAACCGCATCGCAATACTGTAGGCACCCAGCGCATATCCAAGCGTCCAAGCGACGACGATTGCCAACAACACAACCGGAACAAAGGGCAGGCCCACAATTGTCAGAGATATAATAGGCACCATGCCAAACAACATCGATAAACCGATAACACCCAACAACAATGTCTGGCCCGGTGCGGCAGCGATGCTGCGGCGCATATGCGACAAACGCTTTGGCATAAAGCCAAGCATCAGGGCGCCGAGCACCAAAAAGAATAACAAAGAGACAACAAAGCCGAACAGGATCGAAGCAAAGGTGGGAAGGACTGGCATCTCATGCCCCAAATCATCCCACTCCTCCCATATATCACCACCTGACAAACGCTCGAACATCACACGTTCGGGACTCGCAACGCGCTCTGGCACC
This sequence comes from uncultured Sulfitobacter sp., assembly GCF_947499945.1. Lineage (GTDB taxonomy): Bacteria > Pseudomonadota > Alphaproteobacteria > Rhodobacterales > Rhodobacteraceae > Sulfitobacter. The sequence goes on from NZ_CANMQD010000005.1 coordinate 55,882, forward strand.
GACACCTTATCTTCAGTGCTGTACGTCAGGATGCCGCCAACCATAGCGTCAGGTCCAAATGAAAGCGTTTGCGCGAAAATACGGGCGTCACCGCTAATGGGCGCATTAAGGATCACGTCGCGTCCCATAATAGAAAGAGCGCCCTCAATAGGGCCTTCGACTGTGACAGAATTCCCCAGCAGGCGCGCATTGCCCAGTGTTGCAGAACTGCTTTGTGTGCGCAGAGAGAATGCAGCAGCAGTCAGGTCTTCGCCGATCTTGCTGCGAATGATTACGGTACCGCCTAGTGCATAGAGGTCTTTCGCAACATCAGTGTTGACTGACACATCGTACCCGCTGATATGCATGTCGCCTTGCGTGACACCGCCAACTGTCGCTGCGCGGCCCAAGACGAAAGCATCGCCTTCAGCCTCTATCGTCTGGTTGATTTGTGCGCCTGCTAAATATGAATCTCCGCCATTTTCGGCTGAAACCGTATCTGCAAAACATGTCGTCGACAGGCCCATTGCTGCGACTACGGCAATCACATTCAGAAAAGTAGCCATTGTTAAACTCCTTAATAAAAGCTGGATCACGCAATGACATACCATCCAGACGCAGAGCCCGATTGACGCTTATCAATCAGATCACAACGTCATCTGCTAAACATCATCCTGATCCGATCCAACGCATACGAAGGAATATCTCATGGAACCCAAGACAATACTTGTCTGTCTGACAACGCCGGAAAACACAGAAACCCTAATGAAAGCTGCGGTTCCTTTGGCGCGCAAACACAGCGCACACCTGATCGGTTTGCATACGATCGAGGCTATTCTGGTCTATCCGGGCATTGCAATGCACATCCCCGACCTTGCTTTTGCCGCTTTCAATCACAGCCAGAAGGAAGCATCAGAGGCGATCAAATCAGTCTTCACCAAGTACACGCAAAATGAGGATTTCGTCAGTGAATTCCGCTTGGTACGAGCCGAAGCCTCCTCAGCTGCAGAGCGGATGGTTGAATCCGCGCGGGCCGCTGATCTTGTCATCATGTCCCATCAGGACAAAAAGAATGATCGGTTTGACCAGCGCAATGCCCAAGCACAAGTTATCCGCGAGAGTGGCCGACCAGTGATTGTTGTTCCTTTGGGATACGACGGCCCAGAGATCGGAGCAAACGTGCTATTGGGATGGAGTGACACAAGAGAAGCGGCGCGCGCGGCACATGACTTGCTCGGCATTGCCGACCCTGGTGCCAACCTCACTGTCCTGCGCGTGGACAAGTCTTCCAAAGACATGCTCAAAGACAGCGACGCAATAGATGTCGTCGAAATGTTTGCACGCCACAATCTTAAGACAAAGTTGGAGCACCGAGAAACTGCGGGAAACAGCGTTGCAGAAACACTGGCGAACGCCGCCTTCGAAGCTGGTGCTGACCTCATTGCTACAGGAGCTTTTGGCCATTCACGTGCGTATGACTTTGTTCTGGGGGCCACCACATACACCCTTTTGCGAGATCAAAAGCTACCGGTCTTGTTCAGCAAGTAGACAAAGGCACAGCACCTGCAGCCCATATTGGCAAATAGTTCAACGTTCCTATGGGCCGTCTTGTGTGGAAAGAGTGGAGGGGACTGTGCATTATGGACCCGCAAGCAAAAATGCTCGAATGTTTGCAAGTGAACTTTGCAATATTACGTGCGCAGTTCCAGACGAGCATTTCGGGTTACGCAACAATCTGACACGCCTACACTGGCTTATGTTGCTCTGATCTTTGCCGCCCAAATTCGAGTGCTCTGTATAAAAAATTCAGCGTTCCGAGCGGGCGCGTACAGATACTTCAAGCCCACTCAAAACACTGTAACGCACTCACGTCAGACAGGAAAATTCCCTTCGTCAAAAGGATCCTCAGGTGCATCTGTTGGTTCTATTATTTCTGGCACAGGAGGCTCTGTTTCTGGGTCCTCTGGCTGCGGCGACTCTGGCCCTGGGGGCTCCTGTATCGGGTCAACCGGCATCGGCACCTCCTCTGGAGGGTCACCTTGTGCAGATGATATATCTGAATGTGCCATTGTTCGTCCTTTCTCCTAAGACACTTTCTAATTAGTGCACTTCATAAGCGCTTGAATTGATCCCTATCAATCTCCGCTTCTTTCAAACATGAGACGCTCCTTGGAAAGCCCAACAGGAGTCCTGTGATGCTACCAACCCATCTAGTAATACTGACCTTCATGACTGGCCTGACACTGATATGCAGTGTCTTTTCCAGATCATCCAATAGCCGCTGGAATGGCGCTAAACGCCCCAAAATATCCGCAACGCGAAGGGTATGAGCGTGACAGGCAAAGCAAACAAGAAAAATGAACTGCCCCGTGGCCTGTCTGGCAAAAAGTTGCGCAAGACGTGCGATCCGAAAACGCTGGGCTTCGCGACGACCGCCTCCCTAAAACCTATGAAAGGCTTTGTTGGTCAGGACCGCGCAATAGAGGCAATAGAGCTTGCGGCAGGTATCGCGCACAAAGAATTCAATCTCTATGTCCTGGGCAACGAGGGCACAGGCAAGCACACGGCAGTTGCCCGTATTCTGACAGATGCAGCCAAAGGACGTCCAACGCCCTGCGATTGGGTCTATGTCAATAACTTTGACGCCCCCCACAAGCCGCACGCGATGCAAATGCCAACAGGAACTGCATCTGCTTTAAAGCTTGCAATGGAAGAATTGGTCGAAGATCTGGCCAATGAAATTCCTGCCCTGTTTGAGTCAGAAGAATACCAGACACAGCGCCGCGCTATTGAAGAAGAATTGGGTCAGCAACACGAAGAGCCCATCGCCGATTTTGCCGAAACAGCCCATGAGCAAAATGTAGCACTGCTCCGGACGCCCATGGGGTTCATGCTCTCTGCGCTTGTAGACGGCAAACCTATAAAGCCGGAGGCCTATGCCGCTTTAACACCAAAAGAGCGCGAAGCGATTGATGACAAGATTGCGGATTTACAGATCCAGTTGGCAGAAATCCTAAAACGTGCACCGCAACTTGAAAAAGAGCACCGTCTCCGCGTTGAAGAACTGCACGCCGCCATGGCGGAGCAGGCTGTTTCAGCTCGGATGCAAGAGGTACAATCACAGTTCAAAGATGTAGCTGATATCGTCAAATACTTGGATCAAGTACGCGACGACATGATTTCCAATGCTGATCTTTTCTTAATTTCTGCAAATAGATCCAATGACGGCCCCTTCCCAGAAGTTATCCGAAAGCACCATCAGGACCAGCATTTTCAAAGATATACTGTGAACATCATGATTTCGCGTACGGCAAGCCGGTCGACCGCGCCAGTCATTACCGAAGACCTACCATCGCTCGCACATCTCACTGGCCGGATCGAGCATGTTTCGGAAATGGGTACACTTTCGACCAACTTTACCTTGATCAAACCGGGTGCCTTACACCGCGCAAACGGCGGTTTTCTAATCCTTGATGCCAACCGGCTCCTCACCGAACCCTATGCATGGGAAACGCTCAAGCGGTGCCTGCAAAGCAAAGCGATATCAGTCACATCCCTCGCAGAGCGGCTCAGCCTATCATCGACAACGACTCTAGAGCCAGATCCCATCCCGCTGGATGTTCGTATCATTTTGATTGGCAACAGAAGACTGCATATGTTGTTGACGCAGCTTGATCCCGAGTTTTCCAAACTTTTTAAACTGCAGGCCGACTTTGAGGATGACCTTCCCCGCACTGCCAAAAACTCACGTGCGTTGGCGCGCATCATCGCCGGCTGCGTTGCACAACAAAACCTCAAACCCCTGACAGCAGCCGCAGTTGCAGCTCTGCTTGATCACGCTGTCCGGTTATCAGGAGACAGCACGAAACTTACGCTTGAGCTGGGCGCCCTTACGGATGTGGTTCAAGAAGCAGACTTTTATGCCACCACCCAGAAAAATAGCGTGGTGTCCGATGACGACATTGGCAAAGCAATCGCCCAATCCGTCCGTCGAGAGTCGCGGATAAAAGAGCGCATACAGGAGGCAGTCAACCAGAAGACGGTTCTCATTGATACAAAAGGGTTTGCTGTCGGTCAGATAAACGGTTTAGCAGTTGTTGGTATCGGCAAACATTATTTTGGCCGACCATCGCGGATCACCGCTCGCGTGCGCATGGGAGCGGCCAAGCTGGTCGATATCGAACGCGAGGTTGAGCTGGGTGGCCCGCTCCATTCAAAAGGCGTCCTTATTCTGGGTAGTTATCTCGCAACACATTACGCGCTTGATGTCCCGATGTCGCTGCATGCCAGTTTGGTGTTTGAGCAGAGTTATGGCGGTATAGACGGCGACAGCGCATCGTCGGCTGAGCTTTATGCGCTGCTGTCCGCATTGTCTGGCCTGCCGATCCGCCAAGGGCTGGCTGTTACAGGTTCCGTGAACCAGAATGGTGAAGTTCAGGCAATCGGCGGTGTAAATGAAAAGATCGAAGGCTTCTTTGATACCTGCAAAGCTCAAGGCCTTACCGGGGAACAAGGCGTCCTTATACCTGCCTCTAATGTGGGCAACCTTATGCTACGCCAAGATGTTGTTGAAGCTGCGCAAACGGGTGCATTTCGCGTGCTGCCCATCAGAACAATTGATGAGGGCATTGAAGTGCTGACAGGGATGCAAGCAGGACGGCGCGGCCGCAACGGAGAGTTCCCCGAAACCAGCATCAATGGCAAAGTCGAAACACAACTGCGCGCCTATGCAGAAAACCGTCGCAGTTTTGGAGCTCAAAACGACAGCAGTGTCGACAAAAGTTTACCATTATGAACACAGTTTCCCAGCATGGCCTTCGAATTCTTGTGGGTGCGGGTTCCTTCGCAGACGCACGCGCTGCACTGCACCTTGTCCGCCATCTACAAGGAAACTTTTCCGCAGGACTTGGAGGGGTTTTGATCGAAGACGTTGACATGCTGAACACATGTCAAATTCCCGATCGGCGGATCATTCTTTCGAGTGGTACGACAGCGCGTGCCCCAAGCCTGTCAAAAATTCGCACACTCTTGCAAGCAGACGCACGCGCGTTTCGACACCTGCTCGCTCAGACGGCCGGACCACATGACACCAATTGGGCTTTCTCTCGCGAAGCGGGCGAGCTTGTATCCACGGCGCTGCATGCTGCACAGGGTTGGGACGTCTTGGTTCTGGGATATCGAAAAGCGCACAGTGCACCTGGCAAAATTGTGCTTTTGCAAACTTCGGCAGGCTCCAGTGAAAAAATCACCGAAGCATTCCGTAGGCTGTCAAAGAATATGCCCGATGCTTCGATTACCTTGTCAGTAGGTCCTGATGCCCCCCCCAACAGGCAAGTATCGAATTCCCACTACTATGAGACGTTTCCAGAAGCGATGGCAGCCCTAAGCCGCACGAATGCACGAGCACTTTTGGTTGATCTTGATAACAGCCCACTCCACGATCACAATGATCTGCTGCGTCTGCTTGAAGCTGCAAGATGCCCCATCATTATATTCCATCCGTCTCGCATGCCCGCTCTTCTGGCGCACAGCACCCAAATTCCGCCCACACAACAAAAACAGTCCGGGGAATGATGGACAGCACCACAAACATTGCGCCGAAGGCCACCCTATTGCGGGCCATTACACTGCCCCTGTTGGTATTTTACGGACTGGGCGTAACCATTGGTGCCGGCATCTATGTCCTTGTCGGTGCGACAGCAGCGCAGGCTGGCATCCATGCGCCAGTCTCTTTTCTGATGGCCGCAGTCGTCATGCTCTTTAGCGCAAGCAGTTTTAGCGAGCTTTCGGGGAGATACCCACACAGCGCAGGAGAAGCGGCTTATGTTGAAGCTGCGTTCAGACTTCCGTCTCTGACAATCATAACAGGAGGATTGATGCTTTTGGCGGCAACTGTATCGGCATCGGCGATTACTGTTGGATGCGCAGGATACGTGGCCACGCTGTTGCCTGTTCCATTGTGGGCGATTATCGTGGGGACTGTTTCATTGTCTGGCATAATCGCGGCATGGGGCATCGTAGAATCCGTCAGGTTTGCCGCAATTTTAACCTTGATCGAAATAGCAGGTCTATTCGTCGTTGTTGCTGCGGGAGTCTGGCATCAACCACAGGTCATATATGACGTGCCTTCGGTGTTTCCAGATATAACCGACACCACCGCACTCATAGCGATAGCGATGACAAGCTTGCTCGCCTTCTTTGCCTTTATCGGCTTCGATGGCATGGTGAATATCATTGAGGAGACCGAAAACCCTGCGCGAAACATGCCTTTGGGCATCTTCATCACATTAGCGATTGCGACACTCCTCTATTTCTCTGTCGCAACAATTGCCGTGCTGCTTTTGCCTCTCGAAGAACTGCGTCTATCTACTGCACCGATCAGCCTGCTTTTCGAGCGGTTTACAGGAATATCGCCGTTTGCAATCACACTCATCGCGATCGGCGCAACATTAAATGGTATCGTCATACAAACCATCCTTGCCTCCCGTATCCTCTATGGCATGGCAAACGTTGGTCGCATGCCAAAAGTACTGGCAAGACTCAACCAAAGTACACGCACGCCCTTGCTCGCAACAATTCTTGTTGCCGGATGCACATTGGTTTTTGCCCTCTTCTTCCCAATCGACATCCTTGCGGAACGCACCTCCCAAGTCGTGCTTGCAGTTTTTATCCTGATCAATCTATCGCTCTTGCGTATCAAATGGCGCGGTGATCCTGCACCAGAAGGCATATTCATCGCACCGATTATTATTCCCTTGATTGGTTTTCTCTCCTGTACCGCCATGCTTGTCGGGCCTTTATTATTCCCCAACTGACCACCAACAAAGTACGGATTTGACATCAATCAATACCGGACACCCGAACCACGTGTAAAATGCCTGCTAACGAGCGATGAAATATAAAGGCATAGTAAGAATGGAAGCTCCCGAACTTTCTGCCAAAGGACGAAAAGAGAACCAGTTTCTTGCAGCAAAGTTGCGAGAAGTCGCTGACTTGCTTGAGCAGCAGGCCGCCTCGCCGTTCCGTATCAATGCCTACCGTGACGCGGCTACTTTTATAGCAACCCTATCCCAACCAATTCGCAATATTTATATGAAATATGGCAAAAGGGGGTTGGAAGATTTACCAACAATCGGAAGCTCTATCGCGGCAGCAGTCGCAGAGTTTCTGGACAGCGGCACGTTGGAGATCCTTGATCGCTTGCGCGGGTCGACAGACCCCGAAAAACTGTTTCAGACAGTGCCCATGATTGGCCCTGCTTTAGCCCGTGAAATACATGAAAGGCTCCACATCGAAACTCTCGAAGCGCTTGAAGCAGCTGTAGTAGATGGCCGCCTCGAAACGATCAATGGGATTGGCCCGCGCCGCTGCGACAGTATTCGCCATGCCTTGAATGATATGCTCGCGCGGCGACGTCCATCACCGCGGAGCGATGCCACAGATGCGCCAGCTGTGGCCGATATTCTGTCCGTCGACCAGCTGTACCGCGATACTGCACAAAGCCTGCCTTTGATAAAACCGCGACGTTTTAACGAAACCGGAGAACGCCGTATTCCCGTTTTGCATACGGAGCGGGGCCAGTGGGAATTCACAGCACTCTATTCCAACTCTGCCGCAGCTCACAAATACAACCGAACCAAAGACTGGGTAGTAATCTACTTTGAACGTACGGGCCACCCTGAAGGACAAACGACAGTCATCACAAAACACGGCGGCCCTCTTGACGGCCGCAGGATTGTACGCGGACGTGAAAGCGCCTGCGCAAAATTTTATGGCCTCTAGAACTGGAGAAGCATCAATGACCCGTTTCCGCCACTTAAGCTATACCAAGGCACTTTTGATCTTGCTCTTCGTTCTGGTCGGAAATGCGCTGGACGCATCTCCAAGTCGTTTTCAGGCACAGCTGGATGATGCCGGTATTGCCTATCGAATCCCTCAAACCGGCAAGGCAATTTTGGTCAATATTCCTGCATTCGAGCTTATCGCCTTTGAGAATGGCGAGCCAGTTCTGCGCAGCCGTGTCATCGTTGGTGCGCCTTGGCACCGCACGCCGCGGCTTGAGACAAATGTATCGACAGTGCGTTTTCGGCCTACATGGCGGCCAACCCCGTCGATGATCGCCAGCGGAGAGTATACGGATCGCGTCAGGCCTGCTGGCGAAAACAACCCGCTAGGGCTTGCTGCTGTCCGTTTGGGTGCTGGCCTGTTGGTGTATCTGCACGACACCAACCGCCGCGAGCTGTTTTTGCAAGAAAACCGCGCGTTGTCGCATGGTTGTGTGCGGGTGCAGCGCTGGGATGAGTTGGTGGCCTTTGTGCTCGATATGGATATCGCGCGCGTTCACGCTTTGGCCAACGGTAGGCGCACATTCGACGCCCCCGCCCCACCGATACCCGTAAAACTGGGGTATTTCCGTCAATTTCCTGACCAGAACGGTGTAATCATCACTTACCCCGATATATACGGCCTCGACCCTTCCTCCTCTCGGCCAAACGCAAACGATCACAACATAGAGCTTGCCTGTGCGCAGGTTGGTCAGACGGAATAATCCGCGGTCGATCCATGCTGCATCTGCAAATTACATGACGTCAGAACGGTATCATCTAGGGTTGGATCGCACGTTGCGTCCCAACCCTACTTTTTCTCAGATAGAAGCCAGCCAGCTATTTGCCTCTTTCTCATGGCCAACCTCGAAATAGCGTATCTCGAACTTTGCAAACAACGACGCAAGCCATGTTCCAAACTCCTCAAGCGTTGTATCTCCCACCACCGCAATAGCGCCGAATTCACCAAGATGCTTCAACGCGAATTTCAGATCCTCCCACATTGCGCCAATTTCTAACCCTTGAAAGTCCTCCAGCCGGACCATCATTTTCAACGGTTCTTTTGCCAATTCCATTGCATTCTCAATCTCGGGCAATGCGCGGTCATAGTCCGCACGGCTCAGCGTTCCCGACACACGCAAGGTGATGATTTCAACAGTATTGCCGTGTTCAACTTCTATCATTTCAATCTCTCTTCTGATTAGGTCAATTCAACGATCGAATGCAGTGTCGGACATTCAACAGTTAGTCCCTTCTTCTCCAATTCGGCTTTCATATCGGACATCCCCCTGTCAAAATCGCCATGCACAAGGAACACGGTTTTTGGTTTGCCCGTGCGCGACACCCAATACAAAAGCTCGCGCTGGTCTGCATGGGCAGAAAAACCGTTGATCGTATGGATCTGTGCTTTTACCTCGATGTTCTCGCCAGAAATCCTGATGCGTTTCGCCCCATCAACGATCTGGCGTGCCAAGGTGCCCTCGGCAGCGAAACCAACAAAGACGATACTGCATTCAGGTCGCCAGATATTATGTTTGAGGTGGTGGCGCACGCGCCCACCCGTACACATCCCCGAGCCCGCCATGATGATGGCTCCCCCCTTGATCCGGTTGATCGCGGTAGATTCGGCAACTTGTCGTGTGAAGCGCAATCCGCGCGGGTGGAATGGGTGTTGCCCCGCACGCATCGCGTCGCGCAGTTCAGGGCTGAACCCATCAGCATGTCGCCGGAAAATCTCGGTGGCTGAAATCGCCATCGGGCTATCCAAAAAGATAGCAAGCGACCCGGGCAGGTCTTTGCTCTCAATCGCATTCTTGAGATGAAACAGGACTTCTTGTGTGCGCTCCATCGCGAAGGTGGGGATAACAACATTTCCGCCGCGCGCTACAGTTTGGGAAATCACTTCTGTCAGTTCTGCATTGGAGGTTTCCCGGTCCTTATGCATCCTGCCGCCATACGTTGTCTCCATGACGACGTAATCGCAGTCTGGCGGAGGGATCGAATCTGATAGGAGTGGATGGTCCGGGCTTCCCAAATCTCCTGAAAATGCGATGCGCCGTTTGGTGCCGTCTTCGTCCAAGTCTACGATAACTGAAGCAGAGCCAAGGATATGCCCCGCGTTGATAAAACGAACTGTCACAAGGTCGTTCAACTTGAACTCTTCGTCATAACTGACATTCGGCCCAAAGAAGTCCAGTGCGAACAACACATCAACCTGATCGTAGAGCGGCCTTATTTCATCATGACCAGTGCGCCGCTGATGTCGGGAGGCACGCATCGCGTCCTCTTCCTGAATATGGGCTGAATCAATCAGAATTAATTTACAAAGCTCGCGTGTGGCGGCTGTCGTGATGATCTTCCCTGCAAAACCGCGTTTTACCAAAAGAGGAATGCGGCCACAGTGGTCCAAATGGGCATGGGTCAACAGCAAGTAATCGATCTCGGATGGCTCGAATCCGAACTCCCCCCCGTTCTCCTCATCGGCATGCTTTGCGCCCTGAAACATCCCGCAATCGACAAGTATTTTCAAACCACACGCCTCCAGCAGATGGCACGAGCCAGTGACGCTTTGGGCAGCACCGTGAAAAGAAAGACGCATAGTTGAGCTCCTTTAAAATGCGGGATTTCTAAGCGACTGCTATCACGGCACTTCGGCATCGCTTTGATACCTATCAATTTGTGCGTCTTGGGAATTACTTTGCGGGAGGCTTCGATCAGTACCGGCATTGCGGGCATTGCGGGCAAAACTGCTAGGCAGGGTTATGCGCGGCAAGCATAATCAGATCGGCAATCAAACCGTTGGCACACTGGATAATCTTGGTTTGAACAAGGGCCCCGATTTCGCACCGCACACTGCCAAAATTCCGACCCTTTCGCCTAACGCTTTGTGCATTTCCTAGAGGGAGAAAAATTTTCAGCACTGGCGTAGTTTGAAAATCACATTCGAAATTCGTAGTTAGCGCGGCGTAAAATTCTCTGCATAAAAACGGTGCCAGTTGTCGCCCATAATCCCTGCAACTTCTTGGGCGTTCATGCCAACAGCCCTCAGGCCAGTTTCGATGTTGTCGAAATCGCGGTTGTCGTTGAACCACGTGGGCATGGGGGGAAAGCCTGCGTTTGTGGCGGAGCCTTCGCCATAGTCAATCTCCTTGCTCCACCGTCCGACACGCATCCATTCGACCACGCTGTCGGGCTGGTCCTGACACAGATCGGTCCCTATCCCCAGATGTTCGCTGCCAAAGGTGTCGGCGGTCCGCGCAATCATCTCGCAGAAACTCTCGATGGTGCAGTCGGACTTATCCTTGAGGTGGTGGGGATAGATGGAAAAACCCAGCATCCCGCCATTTTCCGTCACGGCGCGGATCACGTCGTCCTTTTTGTTGCGCAATGCGGGGGACCACGCATAGGGATTTGCATGGGTGATCGCGATGGGCCGCTCGGACATATCCGCCGCCTCGATGGTCGAGCGGTCGGCAGAATGGCTCATGTCGATGACAAGACCGACGCGATTCATCTCTTTTATAACCTGTCTGCCCATGCGGGTGATGCCTGTGTCCTCTGCCTCATAACATCCCGTCGCCAGAAGCGACTGGTTGTTATAAGTTAGCTGCATGAACCGCGCGCCAAGCGTATGTACGATTTCAACCAGTCCGATGTCATCCTCGATCGGGCTGGGGTTCTGGAAACCAAAGAAGATCGCAGTGCGCCCTGATGCTTTTGCGGCATCTACATCGCTGGCCCATTGGCCTTTCATAATCAGATCGGGATATTGCTCGAACCAGCGGTTCCACTGCTCGAAATTCAGCACCGTTTCGCGGAAATTTTCGTGATAGGCGATGGTGACATGGACCGCGTCCACGCCGCCCTTCCGCATTTGGCGGAAAATCTTTTCCGACCAATTCGCATACTGAAGGTTATCAATCCGCATTTCAGGGGCGTCCTCGCTGAAGTCATGTGATGGTTAGTGTAGTCGAGAAATCGTGTGCCGTCTTGCCCTCTTCACGCTGGGCATTCGGTCAGTATCTGGTCGAGTGTGGTGATGATCATCTCCGCATCCTGCGCATCAATGGTGAGCGGCGGGCGGATTTTCAGGATGTTATCCTTTGGTCCTTCGCTGCCGGTCAGGATACGGTGATCACGCATACGGTTTTTGACATAGGTACAGATATCAGTTGCTTCGGAGCCGTTTGGATGGATGAGTTCCACGCCCAGAAACAGGCCCATGCCGCGCACGTCCCCAACGCAGGCATATTTTGCCTCCAGGACCTTCAGGCCCGCCATCAAAGTGCCGCCCACCACACGAGCGTTTTCTTGCAGCCCTTCGTCGTCAATGATCTGGAGAACCTCGTGCCCGATGCGGCACGACAGGGAAGAGCCGCCGAAGGTCGAGAAAAATTCAATACCGTTGTCAAAGCTGTCGGCGATGGCACGGGTTGTGACCAGAACACCCATCGGGTGACCGTTGCCGATGGGTTTGCCCATCACAACGATATCGGGCAGCACCTCCTGATGCTCGAAGCCAAAGTAGTAGTCCCCAAGCCGACCCAGACCTGTTTGCACTTCATCCGCGATACAAATGCCGCCTGCTGCGCGTATCTTCTCATAGACGGCGGCGAGATACCCTTTTGGGGGAATGATCTGCCCGCCGACAGAGGGAAATGTCTCGGCTATGAAACCGGCGACCCCCCGCCCTTTGGTCTGTAGAAGCGCTATGGCGGGGTCCACCAGATCGGCGAATTTTCGGGCTCGGCCAGGATCGTCCCGCCTGAAACTGCCGCGATAGTCATCAGGGATCTCCACCAGTTCGACCCAGTCGGATTGCCCCACGCCGTTCGGCTTGTTGAATTTGTAGGCAGAGATATCGACCGCGCCCGTGGTGTTCCCGTGGTAGCCGTGGTCGGGCGTCACCATCCCCTTTGCGCCCGTATGCGCACGGGCCAGCCGCAGGGCCAACTCGTTCGCCTCACTGCCCGAGTTCACGAAATAGCAGACTTGCAAATGGTCGGGCAGCTTTGACAGGATTTTATCGGCAAACGCTTTTTGCGCAGGATGCAGATAGCGGGTGTTGGAGTTCACGCGCTTGAGCTGGTCGGCTGCGACGGCCTGAATGCGGGGGTGGGCGTGACCCACATGGGGCACGTTGTTATAGGCGTCCAGATAGGGGCGACCCCATTCGTCAAACAGGTGGTGTTTCCAGCCACGTACCAGCATCAGCGGGTCCGCATAGGTCAAGCTCAGGTTGCCGCCAAAATGCTTGTGGCGATGTTCCTTGATGTCCGACTTTTTGGTGGGAACATAGCAGACTTTCTCATCTGCCAAATTCAACAAAGCGGCGGGATTGGGACAGACCGCGCGCCACAGATACATCTCGTCAGGATCGCCCACACCAGGCCAGTCAGCCTCGATCCCCTCAGTGGTGAGTGCGAGTTGGAAATGCACATGCGGCGCCCATCCCCCATTCATCGAAGGATCACCAAAGCGGCAGAACTGCTGGCCCTTCTCGATGACTTGGCCGACGGTCAGACGGTCCAGAAACTCGGGATCGAGATGGCCGTAGAGCGTATAGAAGGGGTCGCCCTGCGGTGTCTCGTGGCGCAGGATAATCACCCCGCCATAATCCAGATGCCCTGCGCGGTATTCCGCGACAAAGACCTCACCTCGCAACGGCGCAAACATCGGTGTGCCTGCTTTGGTAAAGACATCAACGGCAAGGTGGACGGTCCGCCGATCGCTCGTCTTCCACGGCCCTTTACGGAACGCAGGTTCGGCATAGATCAGGCGCGGTTCATGGTAATAGCCAAGCCAGATGCGCCCTTCGTCCTCGAACTCCGCCCCCACGCGTGCTGCCTCCTCCAGCGGCATGTGAAATGGGTTTTGCGGCCAAGTCGATTCCTCGACCGAAAGCGATCCCATCGGTGCCGCATCAATCGGCTGCCCCATAAGCGGCGCGAAATCCCCCCGCTCCGCCTCCAGCCACGCAAGCACACGATCCGCCCCCTCAACCACAGGCAAACCGCAAGCCGCCCGCAGACTCGCAGTCAATAAGCCGCCATGAATATCGTCCCGCTCCAAGAACCGCCAAGCCGGCGCTTGGGAAATAGTGACATAGGGATCATCAGGATTTTCAGCAGCCATCAATGTCGAGTTCACGACACTCACGGCAAGGCGCGCGCGCAGTAGCGGCCAGATCATGTCAACTTCGGCGGCGGTCAGCGGATAGGCAGAATGATACCCTGCGACCAGCGCAGCAAGGGCAGCTTCGGGGGCAGTGTGGTCCAGCACCATATAGGCCGCAGCAATCGCCAGATCACAGATGCGCGGCGCGGCGCACATGTCGCCCAGATCAATCAACCCCGATACATGGCGTGGCGCGCTCACCCTGCCCGTGACCATGATGTTGTAGTCATTGGCATCGTTGTGGATCGCCTGCACCGGCTGGGCCGCAAGAGCAGGTTTGAGCGTTGCAAACGTGTCTGCAATATCTTCAACGATCTGCCGTCGCATGTCATCCGTAATGCAGGGCATTTCATCGCCGATCCAGTCAGCCTGCATCAAATCCCATTTGAAATCACGTTTTAGCCCTGAGTGTTCGAAATCAGCCAAAGCGGCGGCAGCACCGCCGAGGGCCTCTCCGATCTCATGGATCAACGCGTCGCTTTTCGGTTGCACATGAGCATAACATTGACCTGGCAATTGCTCCAGAACCCAGACAAGTCGAGGGGCGCCCACCTCATCCTCGACTGTCAAAAACAACCCGTCATTGGCAGCCCGGATAACTTGTGGACAGGGCAGATCTGGCTGTCTTTGCGCGATATGCTCGAACGCTTTGACCTGCATATCCACCAGCCGCGCCGCGCAGCCTGCGCGCATTACTTTGACAATATACCCGATACCTTGATCAGTTTTGGCAAGAAAGTTGAGGTCATATTCACCGTCAAGTTGGCTCAGCTGTGCGGTGATCCCCCAATGCGCGTTCAAGGCGGCCCGCCAGTGTTGCATTCTGATCTGCGTCATCGGTGTCCACCAGCTCCGTTTAGTATATAGCTTTGTGATGATCGTGCGCCTCACCACTGTCAAGAAATCAGATGACGAGGGTCGGCTCTTGCACTGATGTAATGTAAGCGCTTACACTTAGATATTACCAAGGACTTTTCGCACAAATCTTGCTTCTGTTGCTTCAGGCATAAACGTGATTTGGCCCTACCCGTTGCCTAAATTCTACCGATAGGACTTCCTTATATGTCTCGTGAATACCTCAAAAAAGCGACGCTGACCGCGACTTCAGATACATCTGAAACGCATGAAACTGTGAAGCATATTCTCGCTGAGATTGAGGCGGGAGGGGATGCAAAGGCACTGGAATACGCCCTGAAGTTTGATGGGTATAAAGGTACCGTTGTGCTGACGACTGAGGAGATTGCGGCCGCCTGTGCGCTTGTGCCTGAAAAGCTCAAGGCCGACATACACTTCGCCCATGATAATGTGCGGCGTTTTGCAGAGATCCAAAAATCCACCCTTACCGATGTCGAGATGGAGATCGAGCCGGGGTTTGTTGCAGGTCAAAAGGCGATTCCTGTCGATGCGGCTGGCTGCTACGTTCCGGGAGGTCGCTATAGCCATATCGCCTCGGCGATTATGACAGTGACCACTGCCAAGGTTGCAGGATGCCGTCATATAACCGCTTGCTCTCCGCCGCGCGAAAACGTGGGTGTCGCCCCTGCGATTGTATACGCCGCGCATATCTGCGGCGCGGACACAATCCTCGCCATGGGCGGTGTGCAGGGTGTTGCGGCAATGACCTTTGGCCTGTTTGGCCTGCCAAAAGCCAATATTTTAGTCGGCCCCGGTAACCAGTTTGTCGCCGCAGCCAAAAGTATTCTTTTTGGCCGCGTTGGCATCGATATGATCGCAGGTCCGACCGACAGCCTCATCCTTGCGGACAAACATGCAGATGCGCATATCGTCGCGACCGATCTGGTTTCACAGGCCGAGCATGGCTATAACTCACCCGTCTGGTTGGTCACCGATGATCGCACACTCGCGCAAAAGGTGATGGCGCTGGTGCCTGACTTGATTGCGGACCTACCGGACACCAACCGCGAAAATGCCTTTGCCGCATGGCGTGACTATGCAGAAGTGATCCTGTGTAACGACCGCGAAGAAATGGCGGCATGTTCAGATGATTATGCGCCCGAGCACCTCACCGTTCAGGCCAAAGATCCCGACTGGTGGCTTGGCCGATTAACTTGCTACGGCTCGTTATTCTTGGGGGAGGAGACAACCGTTTCCTATGGCGACAAGGCTTCAGGCACCAACCATGTGCTGCCCACTTCGGGTGCCGCGGGATACACAGGCGGCTTGTCGGTGCATAAATACATGAAAATCGTCACATGGCAGCGCTCCACTCGCGAGGGGTCACGACGCGTTGCCGAAGCTACCGCACGGATTTCGCGCCTCGAGGGGATGGAAGGCCATGCACGATCTGCCGATGTGCGCCTCGCCAAATACTTTCCCGATGAAACATTCGATTTATCCGCAGATGCCTGACCCCTAAGGTCATGCCTAGTGATACCCCCCCATCACGCGCCACAGGCGCACCAACCCGAAAGGCCAATTCTGATGAATATCGACAAAAGGATCGCAGACGATCTTGTTGCCAATGATGTCTCATTCGTCACCACCGTCCCCTGCAAGCAGCTGGCAGGTGTCATTGACGAGATCGAGCACCGCGACGAGATCTTCCACATCCCAAGCAATAAGGAAGACGAAGGTATGGGCCTGTGTGCGGGTGCCTTTATGGGCGGCAAGCGGTCGGCCATCATCATGCAGAACACAGCTATCGGCGTGACAATCAACACTTTGGCGACGCTGGTCCAATACTACCGCATGCCGCTGCCGATGATCATCTCCTATCGCGGTGAGCTACGTGAGCCTGTGGCTTGTCAGGTCGAAATGGCAGTGCACACTAAGGCGATGCTGGCCCAGATGAACATCCCCACCTATCACTTCCACTGGCAAAAAGATGTCGAGGAATTCGACAACATCCTGAAATACACATTCATGTGTAATAAACCTGTCGCGATCCTCACGGATGCGAACTTTTGGGGAGGCTATGGCGACCAATGATCCGTTCAGAAATCTTGAAAGAAATAGCCCCGATCATCCGTGATCACCTTGTTGTCTGTAACATCGGTCTGCCCAGCCAAGAGCTGCATATGATTGATGACCAGCCAACCAATTTTTACATGCTGGGCACTATGGGCCTGTCCTCCTCCATCGGCTTTGGCCTCGCGCTTGCGCAGCCCAAGCCTGTCATTTCTATCGACGGCGACGGCTCGGTGCTGACGAACCTCGGCACGCTGCCCACCATCGCCAACAACGCGACGGGCAACTACACGCTACTGATCATCGACAACGGCTCTTATGGCTCAACCGGGGATCAGCCCACCTATGCGGGTAAGAAAACCTCGCTCGCGGCTGTGGCGACGGCTTGCGGCTGCGAGAACGTGATCGAGGTGCAGGACAAAGATCTCGGTCCCGTTTTGCAGGCGGCCATCGACAGTGACGAGATGACAATCATCGTATGCAAATGTGACAGCGGCAATATCAAGCTGCCGGTCATCACAATGGACCCCGTCGTGATCAAGCATCGGTTCATGGAAGCTGTGAAAGCCTAATCACTGACAGTGGAGCTTTGACGTAAGGGCCGCAGGTTACACTGCGGCCCTTTTGCATGCTAACCTTATGGATTAATGTAATAAACTTGACAAACTCGGTCCAGCAGCTTACCCAGAGTAACTCCTGAGGATTCTGTCACGATCTATCTTTTGCTTCTTTCTTTCGCAGGCCTCGCTTTTGCAGCGGGTGCCTCAGACAACAATGAGCCTGAAGACGAGGTGGATGTTCCGGAAAGCGAAGTTGACTAAGAAGAGCCTGCTCCTGCGCCAGAGCCGACCCCCCAATCATAGCTTTTCGAGCTGACCAATCCCGCCCTGCTTGACCTGCCGGACGCCACACGTCTGGACGGCACGGGCGATGTCCTGCTGGAGGGTGGTGCGGAGGATGAACTTTTCCAGATCGATGAATGGTTAGACGAGATCGGCGAGCGGGCGATCATCTTGGGCGAAGGGAATGACACCGTAACAGCAGCGCTCAACGAGGGCCGAGCGGCAACCAAATCACGATTGAGGACTTTGACGAAGCCAAAGACCTTATGGTGTTCAAGTTTCCCTATAACCTCAGGGTCTACGGCACACTTCTCGATTCCGGCGATGTGAGTTTTGAGCTGACGCAAACAACAGTTGAGTGCACAAATGACACCGCTGTCACACTTGCCCTGATAAACTAGTACGCGGATGGTGACGATTTCGAGTTGAGCCAAACGGTCACTTTGCGCGGCAGAGGCCCGATTGACGAGGACCTGATCCAGATCGCACGGTTCCAATCCGGCGAAGACTATGATGGATGAGAGTCTGTGATCAGCGTGGAAGCCGATACCACAGTCATAACAGAGACGGGGGATGATGACGTCATCGTAAACAATTCCACCACAACCTATGTCGACAGTGTCACCACTCTTTTTACAGGCGCAGGCGATGACCAGATCACCTATGATGGCGTCAGCAGTAACCTTTGGGCGACAGCGGCAATGACACCATCACCACCGAAGGGGAGGTTTCTGACAGTCTATGGCGGCGAAGGAAACGATATCCTGACAAATGGTAAAGCCCGAAACAGCCTGTACGGCGACGCGGAGAATATCACGCTGACAGGTGGGGGCAGCAGCCACCTGACGAGCGGCCCTGCCGTGGCTGCAGAATTCGGCCCCGAGGATACGATCGAACTCACCGGGTCCCAAACCATTCTGGACGGGCTGGTGATTCGTACGGTGCTGGCCGAGGACGGCACCCATGCGAACCATCTGTTCCAGTACAACGGGAAAGTCCTGTTCAATCTTGATCTGGCAGAACATGCGGGCTTCACAGAACCGCCTGTCACATTGCTTAATGCGCAATTCGTCTTTCAAGCCGCTTAACTCCGCAAATCAGGAATACCCGATGCCCCGCAGGCATGGGGCAAACCATAGCTGAGGCCGCGCCCGATACGGTGGGCAAGTGTTGACCATGCCAGCGCCAAAGGCCGCGACAGTTCCTGTGCCAGCACTTCGTCGAACAGCAACAGCCAGATTGCAAAATGCTCCGCGCGTACATTCCCTGCCTCTTTGTGGATTTGCATCGGGTTGCCTTCATAGCTTCGGTGCAGCAAGAGCGCATTGCGCCAGAACCGCCCGATTTTTTCCTCATGGGTCGGCCAGTCGGTGACATGAAAGTCAAACACAGGTCCAAGGTCGGGATTGACGCGGACACGGGCATAAAACTGCGACACAACCCGATCAATCTCTGCCTCGCTCACAGCAATACGCGGCGGCATCGTCACGACATGATTATCCACATCACAAACAAGCTGACGATAAGGTAAACCAGCGTGTTTACCATCCAACGGATCAGCCCTGCCTCGCCTTCGGGATCAACGCCAAGGCGTTCGCAAACTTTCGTTCCGGGCCACAGGAATGCTTCGGAGAGTGTCATGGGAATCGCCTTTTAATTGGTATTATATATGCGTAATATCTAGCGCTTTTAAATCCGCATTACAAATGCTAAATATCATCTCATGCAACTTGATAAATTCACCGACTACGCTCTACGCGTTCTGATGACACTGGCCGTGCGCACGCCCGACCGTGTGCCAACCTCCGAGATCGCAGCGATCTTTGCGCTGTCAGAAAACCACCTGTCCAAAGTTGCGACCCAGCTTGTCGCCCACGGCTTTGCCCAGTCTGTGCGCGGGCGCAATGGCGGCCTTGTGCTTGCCCGCCCCGCTGCGGAAATCCGCGTTGGCGACGTGGTGCGCGCGATGAAGCGTGACGATGCCGTGGTGGAATGCTTTGGCACAAACAAGTCGTGCCTGATCCTGCCTGCCTGCGGATTGCGCTCCCCCCTCGCCTTGGCGCAGGAGGCGTTCTTCTCGACGCTTGACGGCTATACACTGGCCGATGTCACGCAACAGCGCAGCGCACTTGTCAAACTCCTTGAGGAAACCGCCAAGCCCTAGCTTTGGCCCGCAACCAGCCGTATCCCGAGATGGGCAGGCGGGGTGCCAACGGCACATCCACCTCGTGCAGGATCGCGTACCAGATAGGACATCACCGCCTCATGCTCCCCTCCCATGACATAGGCAGGACAACGGGCAGGATCGGTCCTGCTCCCCTGCCCGTCCGATCCAGCATAGCAGTCTCGCGTCCACTCCCAGACATTCCCGTCCAGATCCTCGATCCCCGTTGACGTCACACTAAACGATCCACTGGGGCGCAGGGCGCGGCCTGTCCTGCTCGCCTCTGTCAGATAGGTCGAGGCCCAAGTCAGGGATGGATCGGTAAAGATCGGGTCAGGTGTTTTAGGCATGACTTCGGCCGCGAGTTCGGTCCACTCAGCCGCTGTGGGCAGACGCCAGATCGTGTCGCCTGTGGCATTCATCCAGCGCAGGTATTCCATCGCATCAGGATAACTGAGGCCCGTTGCAGGATAATCCCCCAACGCAGAGCGGTTGGAAATGGACAGGGTGCAATACCCCGCCTCATAGCATATTTTCCACTGTGCCACAGTCACCTCACGTTTTTGCACGCGCAGGGTTTCACCGTTTTGCATCGCGACAATCGCGGTATTCATATCAGCCAAGGCAACAGTTTTGGGGCCGCGCAACATCTGCACAGCCCCGAACATTACTGCGACCAAAGCACTACCACCAAGCAGGATAGAAAGACTTTTTGGTTTTAGTGCTCTGGTCATTATCTTAGTCTCCTAAAGGATCAAGCTTCGAACTCATGCGGCGCGGTAACCTGCTCCATCAATGCATTGTCCCATTCGCCTTCAACGAGGAAGTGCGCGGTTGCACCCAACAGGGCCGCCTCGATCAAATTGTGGTTGACGTAGGCATAGACACCCGGCTGCTCGAAAGTATACATCGCCGCCATTGCAGTGCCGCCCCGCACGAACCATGTCTCAAGGCCAGTCATGGGTGGCTCACTAAAGGAAGTCTCCCAGACATAATTGCCATGCCCCCCGATGAGGTGTGGGCGGCTGTCACGGTTGGCCTGATTGTGGATCATCAGAACAGTTTCACCCACGTTGAACTTCATCGCGTTCTCGCCAGTGATGGCACCCACGGCACCATTGAACACACAGTGGGTCGGGGTCAGGGTCCGCATCGCATCGATGCTGTCGGAGTAGTCCTCCCCCGCAGTCTCGTACTGGATATATTCGCCATCCTCGTCCATCGGCAGGTAGTAATCCTGCTCGCCGATATAGGCGATCTTGTCATAGGTCAGCTGGTTGCCATCCTTGTCCTTGAGACCATCGCGCGGCAGAACCATCACCGCGCCGTTCATGCCGTGGGTCACGTGATAGGGGATCATCGCGCCACCAGGGGCACAGTGATAAGTAAAGCAGCCCGGCTTGGTCGCTTTCCAGCGCAGCACAACTTCCTCACCCGGAAAGACGTGGGTCAGGCCACCACCACCGAGCGCGCCAGTTGAGGCGTGAAAGTCGATGTTATGCTCCATCATGCTGTCCGCTGGGTTGCGCAAAGTCAGCTCAACCATATCCCCCTCGTGACAAATAATCAGCGGACCGGGGACAGACCCATTGTAGGTCAGCGCCCAAACGGAGGCACCAGTATCTTCATCCACCACCATCAAACGCTCGGTGGTTTCCATGGTGATCTCGATGATCTTTGGTCCACCAGTGGCGATTTGCTCATGCACGGGGGCATAGGGTGGTGCGACCAGCTCTTGCTTGACGCGGGTATAACCGCTGAGGTCGGCCGCTTTTGCGGTGCTGTCTGCACTCTGCTTGGCTGCCGCTTTATAGAGATTCTTGGAAGTCGCGTTCGCGATATCGAGCCGTGGGGCATGCGCCTTGGCCACAGCAGCCCCTGCACCAGTAAGCGCCGCAGCACCCGCAAGCATGGAGCCGCGCAGGACATTGCGGCGGTTGGTTTTAATAAGGCCAGGGTTGATGAATTTTGTCATGGCGTAGTTTCCTTCTGAGAGGTTTATTTGGTGTTGAAGGCAGAATACGCCTCGTGCGGACCCGAACGTTGTTCTAGAGCAACCTTTGGCGCGATGCGTCGGCGCTGCACAAACACTAGCCAGCGACAGATATTGGCCCTAAGCTTTTGTACGGGGATACGAGGAACGAGCGGTGCATAGATTAGACGAGAGCCTTCTGGCCCCCCTGCCCCCGTTCTCATTTTTGGAACGGCCCCAGATCAGGGCAATACTCGATCGCGCCACCAGCCGCCGCTTTGATGAAGGGGTATCTGTGTTTGAAGAGGGCGCTGCGGCGAACAGTTTCTATCTCCTGCTCGACGGCACCATCCGCGTAGTCAAGATCACCCCCGACGGAGAGCAGGTCACGTCGCTACATATTCCAGCAGGGCAGTTGTTCGGCATTGCCCCTTCGCTGGGGCGCGACACCTATCCTGCTACAGCCATCGCCGCCTCGGAGCTGTTGACGCTGTGCTGGCCAACGTCACTGTGGCACTCCTTTGTCACAGACTACCCCGGATTTGCCACCGAGACTTACAAGACCGTTGGCAACCGCGTGGCCGAAATGAACAACCGCATCGTCGAGATGTCGACACAACACGTGGAGCAACGCATCGCGCGTGCGCTTCTGCGGCTGGTCAAACAGTCAGGCAAAAAGACGGAGATCGGAATCGAAATTGATTTCCCGATCACGCGTCAGGATGTCTCGGAGATGACTGGCACCACACTCCATACGGTGAGCCGTCTTTTAAGCGCTTGGGAAAAGGACGGGTTAGTAAATTCCAAACGCAAGAAGATCATCGTCTGCGATCCGCACCGCTTGGTCGTACTTGGCGGCGCTTGACGCTAGATACCCACCGCCGCATGTAACTCGGCACGGAACACCCATTCATCCAGATCATATTCTCGACAGGCATCAATCACCGTGTGAAACGATGCCACCATACAACCCACACAGAGCATCTTGTGACGCAAAAAAACTGAGACCGTCTCGGGCCAGAGTGACATCAACGTATCAAGTGGCATTTCGGGGTCGTCCATGAGCGGCGGTTTCATAACACCCATTCCTTTCAGCTTCCTCTCTTCTAACCGCCCCAATCTCTCCAAACGTTGCGCCAGCACAAACTTCGTCTGGAAGGGCGCTGCTATCCCTCGCTTCAATGTAGCTATTTGGAGGGCTAAGGGATGGCCGAAATCCTCACGAAATCACGGGCACGAAATATTTTCTATGCGGGGTCACTCTTCTTTGTGGTGATCTTTATCGTGCTCACGGCACAATCGCATCGATACGTTGTGAACGTATCAACCGCTGGCATGCCGCTGAGCGAGGAAGTCATCCTCGGCAAACATGTCTGGGAGCGCAACTCCTGCATCAACTGTCACACGCTGCACGGCGAAGGGGCGTATTTCGCGCCCGAAGTCGGCAATGTCATGACCCGCTGGGGTGTGATGGATGATCCAGAGGCCGCGTTCGAGATATTGCAAGGCTGGATGAACGCCCAGCCCAGCGGCATCGAAGGCCGCCGCCAGATGCCCAACTTTAACCTCACCGACGAAGAAATCCGCGGTCTGGCGGAATTTTTGCGGTGGGCAGATCAAACCGACACGCAGGGCTGGCCGCCTAATGAAGCGGGTTGAGGGGACAAGCGCGATCCGAAAGGCGAAAGCCAGTTTTCGGAACAAATTGCGCGAGAAAGGATAAAAAATGAAGTATGAAACACAAAAAGTCGCCTACGCCTATTTCGTATGCGCCATGGCCCTTTTCGCCATTCAGGTGATCGGCGGCCTTGTTGCGGGGTGGATTTACGTCTCCCCCAACTTCCTGTCAGAGCTGTTGCCGTTCAATATCATCCGCATGATCCACACCAATGCGCTGATCGTCTGGCTGCTCTTGGGCTTCTTCGGTGCCGCTTATTTTCTGGTGCCCGAGGAATCGGAACGTGAGATTTACTCGGTCAAGCTCGCCTATCTCCAGCTTGCGATTCTTATGGTCGGCACACTGGGCGCTGTCGGTTCTTACCTTGTCGGCATCCACGGGGGCCGCGAGTTTCTGGAACAACCGCTCTGGGTCAAGTTCGGCATTCTTGTCGCCGCGCTGATCTTCCTCTTCAACATCTCTATGACAGTACTCGCGGGTAAGAAAACCGCGATCACCAACGTCCTCCTGATGGGTCTGTGGCTGCTGTCACTGCTCTGGATCTTTGCCTTCATCAATCCCGACAACCTGTCGCTTGATAAAATGTACTGGTGGTTTGTTGTACACCTCTGGGTCGAGGCCACATGGGAACTCGTGATGGCCGCAATCCTTGCCTTCTTGCTGCTCAAGCTGACAGGCGTGGACCGCGAGGTCGTGGAAAAATGGCTCTATGTCATCGTGGCCACTGCGCTCTTCTCGGGCATCCTTGGCACAGGTCACCACTTCTACTGGATCGGCTTGCCCGGTTACTGGCAGTGGGTCGGGTCGATCTTCTCGACTTTTGAGGTCATTCCATTCTTCCTGATGATGTCCTTTGCCTTCGTCATGGTCTGGAAAGGTCGTCGCAACCATCCAAACAAAGCAGCTCTCCTATGGTCACTGGGGTCTAGTACAGTCGCCTTCTTTGGCGCAGGTGTCTGGGGGTTCTTGCACACGCTGCACGGCGTCAACTTCTACAGCCACGGAACACAGATTACCGCGGCACATGGGCACCTCTCGTTCTATGGCGCTTATGTGGCTCTAAACCTCGCGATCTTCACCTATGCGATGCCGATCCTGCGCCAGCGACAGCCCTATAACCAAGTGCTGAATATGGCGAGTTTCTGGCTGATGACCGGCGGTATGGCATTCATGACCTTCGTGCTGACCTTTGCCGGGACCATCCAGACCCATATGCAGCGGGTCGTCGGTGATTATTACATGGAAGTGCAGGACAGCTTGTCGATCTTCTACATCATGCGCTTTGGTGCGGGGATTGCCGTAGTAATCGGTGCGCTGCTGTTCATCTACTCCCAGTTGGTGATCCGCAACAAA
Source organism: uncultured Sulfitobacter sp. (assembly GCF_947499945.1). Lineage (GTDB taxonomy): Bacteria > Pseudomonadota > Alphaproteobacteria > Rhodobacterales > Rhodobacteraceae > Sulfitobacter. Next base: position 80,798 of record NZ_CANMQD010000005.1, read on the forward strand.
GAGATCATCGAGCCAGGTCCGGCACAACCGATTGCGGGGGAATAATCATGAACGCCATGACACATCCCGCAACCGTGCCAAACTATCACCAGACCGGACAGGAATGTACCCTGTTCGAAATGGCCCAAGCCAACCGTTTGCCCCTTCTTCTGAAGGGGCCGACGGGCTGCGGTAAAACCCGCTTTATCGAACACATGGCCGCCAAGACTGGTCGCAAGCTCTATACCGTGGCCTGCCACGATGACCTCTCCGCCGCTGACCTCATCGGGCGGTATCTGCTCAAAGGGGGAGAGACCGAATGGGTCGACGGGCCTCTCACTCGCGCAGTCCGCGAGGGGGCGATCTGCTATCTCGACGAGGTGGTTGAAGCCCGCAAGGACGTGACCGTGGTACTGCACCCGCTCACCGACAACCGCCGCACACTAATGATTGATCGCACGGGAGAGGAGTTGCATGCGCCCGAAGGGTTTATGTTGGTGGCCTCCTATAATCCCGGCTACCAAAACGTGCTGAAACGATTGAAACCCTCCACGCGGCAACGGTTCCTGTCGCTCAGCTTCGATTTTCCAGAGTCTGCGATCGAGACAAAAGTTGTGGCCGAGGAAAGCGGAATTAGCCTTGAGCGTGCTGCAGGTCTGGTCCGTTTGGGCGGTGCAATCCGCCGTCTGTCGGGTATGGATCTGGAGGAAGGTGTCTCCACCCGTCTGCTCATCTATGCCGCGACACTGATAAGTGCGGGTATGGGGTTTGATACCGCCATTGAGGCCGCTATCATCGAGCCGCTCAGCGATGATGTGGACATCCAACAAGCGCTGCGCGACCTCGTCGCCGCCACGTTCGGATAATTGCGATGGACCTGCACCCCCTTGACCTGATGGAGCCGGAGGAGACAGTCGGCAAGCTTTGGCACGATATGGCCGAAGGGATGGGTGCTGATCTCTCCTACCCCGACGCCGCCGTCACATTGGCTGCTGTTCGCACCAGCCTTGCCGTGCTGTTTCGCGCCTTGGGCGGTGCTGCGGGTGTCGAGTTGTCCGAAGCGCCTGCGCAACTGGTCCAACATCGCCGCACACTGCGCCGCCGCGTGGCAGTGGAGCGTGACAAACACTATGTCTCCAGCTTTGACGGCAGCGGCCTGCGCCTGCCTCCCCTTATCGACAATTTTTCCGACGCCGCCTTAAACCGCGCTGCATACTTCTGGCTCACCGCCCTCGCCGCCTGTTCCGATCTGGAGGCAATGCCCCTACCCTTCCTCGACGAGGGCCGCCAAGCGTTTGATGCAGCGCAGATTGCCATGAACGCGCATGCAGGGGACCGCGCCTATGCACAGTGCGCTGGATTGCGTGGCGCATATGGCAACATGGTTCAGCACGTTATTGCAGGGCGCCAACCGCAGACCCTTCCAACCGCAGAAGCCGCAATGGAATGTGCTGTTCGCAATCAACTCAATGGTGTGTGTACCGTGACGCCAACGCCAAAGTCACGCACCTATACACCATTCCAATCTGTTCCAATCTGGCTGCACTTTAACGCTCCCACCGGAGGCGACGCCGCCGTGGAGGCGACCGAAACCGATGCCCCGCCCCCCACCGCCACCATGACAAAACGCAAGCTTGGCATGCGCAAGGATCGCGGCGAGGCCAACCGCAAGGACAGCTTTATCCTGCACCGTTTTGAATCGATCCTGTCGTGGGTCGAGTCCATGAACCTAAACCGCTCTGTCGATGATGACGACGACGAGAACGCCCAGAAGGCCGCAGATGATCAGGACGAAATTACGCTGTCGAAAGTCGACAAACGCGCCGCGACCCGCCTGCGCCTCCACCTCGACCTGTCGCCCGCTGATGCGGACCATGAAGCGTTGGCAGGGGAGTTCACCTACCCTGAGTGGAACCACCAAAGCCGCAGTTATATGCCCGACCACTGCCGCGTATTGGAAGCGCCACCACAGGCCACGAGTGAGACGTTTGCGCCCAATCCACGCCTAATGCGCGAGGTGCGCCGCCAGTTTGAAGGGCTGCACCCCCGCCGCATTCTGCGCCCGCGCCAGATCGACGGGCCCGAGCTTGACCTCGACGCGCTCATCGCCAGCCGTGCGGAGATTCAAGCAACGGGTCAGGGGAGTGATCGCATCTGGCAAGCCAGCCGTCAGGTGGAGCGTGATCTGGCTGTGGCTTTCCTTATCGATACCTCCCGCTCAACCGAAGCAGCAGTGGGCGAGACATCAGTCATCGACGTAGCCCGCGAAACGCTCGCGGCGCTGGCAGGCGGCATTGACGCGGCTGGCGACCGTTTTGGCATTTGGGGGTTTTCCTCACTCAAACGCGATCGCATTTTTGTGACCCGTTGCAAGGATTTTGACACGCCCATGTCAGGTGAAGTCACCCAGAACATTGGCGCTTTGCGGCCCTGCCATTACACTCGGCTCGGCACCGCGATCCGCCATGTGAGTGCGCATCTGGCCAAGGAAACTGCCACACGAAAGTTGCTCATCGTCTTGACCGATGGCAAGCCAAACGATCTCGACCACTATGAGGGCCAACACGGCATCGAAGACAGTCACATGGCCGTGCGCGAAGCGCGACGCAGCGGTCAAACCCTGCACGGGGTTATCATTGATGAAGACGGTCAAGACTGGTTTGCGCGTATTTTCGGGCGCGGTGGTTTCTCGCTTTTGCCCAACCCTGCACGGCTCACCCGCGCCCTTCCCGATATTTACCGACAACTCACTCAGGAGACTTAAGATGAGATACCTCATTGCGCTTTGCGCCATGGCCCTGCCCCTGCCCGCGCTGGCCGAAGCATACAACCGCCCCATCCCACAGGCCCAATCAGCCACCGCTGAATTCTGGTTTGCCATCGCTTCCATCGCGCTAATCGCTGCGCTTGTACTGGTGGCAAAGCTGGTGGCGCGAAAATGACCCAAAGCGGCTGGTCCCTGCGCAAAATTGCACTGGTGCTCTATCCCTTCGCGACGGGGGCAATGGCAACAAACGTGTTTTTCGCCTCTCTCATCGGCAGTTGGGTTGGCCTACCTGTCCTCTCCTCGGTATGGTCAATTGTACTAGGCGCCCTCATCGGCGTGCCAGCAACATGGGCCTTTGCCCACCATATCCGCAGCTTGATGGATAAATCAGACCAATGAAAATCGACCTGACCAAAGAGAACCCTACAATCGACGCCCATGATCTGGGTGAGGTGCTGGGGCTTCGTGCTGCAGAAGTGATTGAAGAGATGCGCAGCGGGGCCATAACGAGCACTTTTGAGACAGGAGTGGACGAGGACACCAGAACACATCGTTTGACCTTTTGGCATGGCGATTTGCGGGTACGCTTTACCTGCGACACCACAGGCACCGTGGTCAAAACCTCCCGAAACACAGCAAAGCGACGCCCATGACCTCAACCGAACAAATGCGTCAATGGGCAGGCCCTGCCCTGTTTTCCTACGGGTTTCGCCCGTTCTTTTTGTTCGGCGCGATTTGGGCTGCGGCTGCTATGGTGCTTTGGATTGCAATGCTGGCTGATGTACTGACATTACCGACACGGCTTGATCCTGTTTCATGGCATGCCCATGAATTTCTGTTCGGATATCTGGGGGCGATCATCGCCGGTTTTTTGCTCACGGCCGTGCCGAATTGGACGGGTCGTCTGCCAGTAGTCGGCTGGCGGCTTGCCGCCTTGTTCGGGATTTGGATACTTGGAAGGGTCGCGATCGGCATATCTGCCCTTCTCCTTCTCGGCCTACCCGAAACCATTGATCTATTGTTTCCCGTTGGTTTGAGTGGTCTCATTTTGCGTGAGATTATTGTGGGTAAAAACTGGAAAAACCTCATCGTTCTGGTGCTTCTCGCGGTGTTTACTTTTGCAAACTTGCTCTTCCATCTGGATGCAGCACACGGTGGCATAGCGGCCCAAGGCGTCGGTATGCGCCTTGGTGTTGTATCAATTTTGATTATGATAAGTGTGATTGGCGGGCGGATTGTGCCGTCCTTCACCCGTAACTGGATGATAAAGCAGGGCCAGACCGATCTACCCACACCGCCAATGCAGCGGTTCGACAAGGCGACACTGGTCGTGACCGCTCTCGCTCTTGGCATTTGGGTTTTCATGCCAGATGGGAAAATCAGCGGTGTCGCACTGGTGCTGATCGCTGGTTTGCACATCATGCGGCTTGCGCGCTGGAAGGGTATAAACACGTTGTCCGAACCGCTCCTTTGGGTGTTGCATTTGGCATATCTGATGATCCCGCTGGGTGCGTTGAGCGAGGGTTTTGCGATCCTTCAACCGGATTTGATTGCCATAGGCAGCGCCCAGCATTTGTGGATGGCGGGCGGGTTTGCCCTTATGACGCTTGCAGTGATGGTACGCGCCACTTTGGGCCACACCGGTCAGGACTTAAAGGCAAGCCCTGCCATCGTTGCCATATTTGGGAGTGTAATCGCCGCTGTGGTAATGCGCCTTTGCGCAGGTATTTGGCCAGCGGGCGCCATGGTGCTTTATTCACTCTCTGCTGTGTTCTGGATTGGCGCATTTGGTGGCTTTGCCGTGCTAATGGGACCTTCTCTTCTGCGTAAAAAGGAGGGCTAAGCGATGATCAGCTGGCCTGTTTTTGCACTCACATTTGCGGGGTTCTTTCTTACCCACACGGTGCCAATTAGCCCGAATATCAAAGCGCAGTTGCAAGGGCTTCTCGGAGCCCGAGGCTTTTCCTTGGCCTATTCGGCTTTGTCACTATTCATGCTCGGAGCGGTGATCACAGCGGCCGCACATGCACCCTATGTCCAACTCTGGCCCCAAGCAGTTTGGCAGCATTATGTGGTGGGGATTGGGATGCTGGCGGTTTGTCTGCTGCTGGCGCTCACAATTGCGCGACCCAATCCATTTTCCTTTGGCGGCAGAAAAAACCATACCTTCGACCCCGCTCACGCTGGCATCATCCGCTTCACGCGCCATCCCTTGCTTGTCGCTCTGGCGCTTTGGTCGGGGTTGCATCTGCTACCCAACGGGGACTTGGCTCATGTGATCATGTTCGGGATATTTTTGGCGTTTGCCCTTTTGGGTTGCACAATTATTGATCGCCGCAACCGGCGGGTGACGGGAGCGACACAGTGGAAAGTACTTTTGCAAGATGTACGCGCAGCACCTTTCCCGCCAAAGCTCCAAAATCCGCGCGGCACCTTCATCAGGCTAGGGCTTGGCCTATTGGCCTATGTGGTGCTCATCATTTTGCATCCCCTGATCTTGGGCGTCGCCCCCCTCCCCTATCTCTTCTGATAATCATGCAGGCCTTGCGCCAGCCGGATCAGACCTTCCTCCAAATTGACCGCAGCACCACCGCCCACACCAAGGCGGATATGGTTCGGCTCATCATACGCACTGCCCGGGAGCAGGAAGGTACGGTAGGGATCGCCCAACAAAAAACGCGCAAACGGATCACTCTCGACGCCCTCGGGCAGACGCCCCAGCCCGATCAACCCCGCGCGGGGACTGACCCAGCTGAGAGCTTCATGAGCATCAACCCACGCGTTCATCTGGTCAAGGTTGGCCCGTCCCTCGGCGCGGGCCTTCTCCATCGCAGGGCCGTACCGATCGGGGCGCAGAGCGATCTCGGCGATGACCTCTCCCATGATGTTCATGATTTCCGAGGAATTTTCACGCAGAATCACAGCATCGTGGATTAGCCCCGCATCAGGGCAAATAATCCATCCCGTGCGCAGCCCTTGCAGCCCTAGCCCTTTGCTCACTGAGCCCGTGGTGATGCCCCGCGCATACATGCCCGCCACTGATGGCGCACGTGGGCCGTCCCATTCCAGACCAGCATAAACCTCATCCACCAAGAGCCACGCGCCCACACGATCAGCCATCTGCACAATCTTGCGCAGCTCGGAATCGTCCAGAACATCACCTGTGGGGTTGTTCGGGTTGCTAAGGAATATCATCTTGGTGCATTGGGTGATCGCCTCGGCCAACTCATCCAGCGGCAGACGCCAGTTGTTCGCTTCGCTCCGCGTGACCTTCACCACGTTGGCACCAATCGCTTTTGCAAGCACTTCGGCCTGCGGCCAGCCCGGCGTCTCGATCACAATCTCGTCGTCAGGTTGAAGCGTCTGCATGATCGCCAGATAATTGGCCTCCGCCGCCCCTGCAGTGATAAGCACATCTTTAGGCGTGCAAATCCCCTCCAGCCCCGCTTGGCGCAGCACATGTTCCTTTAATTCCGGCAGACCGCTGAAATCACGGTTGTTCCAGTCAAGCGGCAGGTCGGGGTCCAATTCGTCCAGAAAATCCCCGAGGCGTGGCGACTGTGACAGCGAAAACCCAACAATCGCTTCGGGCGTGCTTTGCGTGGTTTCAAGAAGGTATTGAAACAGCGTGTGTATCTTGACTTTCATATCGCGTCCTCGTTTGCTCAACCCATGAGAAACCATGCGCACCTAAAGGGCAAACCCATTCGTCTGGCGGTACTGGACTACGGCCTGTTTCAGGTCCACGCCAATGGCCGCATCATCGGCATTTGCGGTTTTGTGATCCAAACGGACGCAGATGAGACAGTGCTCATCGACACAGGCTTTCCGCAAAAATACGCCGAGGATGCGGAGGCGGCGACCCTAGAGGACGATCTCGGCAGTTTTGGCCGTGTATTGTCGGTCACCCCTGATAATATGCCCGTCGCACAGCTAGCCAAGCTGGGCCTTGCGCCAGACGACATCACGATGATGATCCAAAGCCATACCCACATCGATCATGTCGGACATATGGGCGCCTTTCCCGATGTGCCGATACTGATAGCCACTGCAGAACGCGCCCTGCCCCGCCCGCTTTATTGGTCGGGCAGGCAGGCGATGGAATGGCCAGAGGTGGAATACCTTCTGGTGGACGCAGACTTTTCTCTTGGAAGCGGGTTTGAGGTTTATCTTTGCCCCGGTCATGCACCGGGCCAACTGGCGTTCATGGTTGACCTGCCGCAAACAGGGCCCGTCTTGCTGACCTCCGATGCGATCAGCCGAGCGAGCGAGATCGACGAAAAATTTGCAGGGTCATGGGATGTGCCCCTTGCCATCCATCACGGGGCGCGCCTGATGAAGCTGGCACAGGAGCGCGAAGCGCTTGTCATCTTCGGCCATTCCCCCGAGCAATGGCCGACCCTGCGCAAAGCACCTGATTGGTTCAAATAGCCGTTCTCGCGTTTGCACCTGAAACGGAATTTTCAAAAATTCCGCGCACCCTACCGCACGTCACGTCCCTGATTCAAAATAATCACATTCCCGCTTGAGATATCGCCAGCTGGAGAGATCAGAAATCCGACCCAGCCGGCAATCTCGGACGGTTGCATCGCACGGCCATGGGGCATTTGCGCAATCGCTTTTTCCAGCACCTCTGCACTCACCACACCAAAGAGCGGCGTTTCCGTCATGGCAGGCGCAATGGAGTTCACCGCGATTTTGTCGGTGGCATAGCGCCGCGCCAGATCCTTGGTCAGCGTATCGAGGGCGGCCTTGGAAGCGCGGTAATGCGGCGGGTCAAATGCATCGAAATTATAGGCCCCGTTGGACGAGATATTGACGATCTTGCGCACGCCCTCGCGCCCCGCCATCAGCTTGATCGCAGCCTGACAACAATGAAACGCGCCCGAGAAATTCAGCGCCATCTGCCGCTCGAACTCATCTTCGGGAATATGAGGAAATTCCGACATGAAGCAGGTACCAGCATTATTGACCAAAGCATCAACTCCGCCATGGTCACGGGCAATCTGCACAAAAGCATCCGCAATCGCAGCACTCTTTGTGAGGTCGGTAACGATCCCTGTAAACGCAGGATCAGCACCCAGCTCCTCCAATCCGCCGGCGTCAATATCCAGACCTACGACGTGCATGCCATCTGCAATCAGACGCGCAACGATTGCACGACCCATTCCGCCTGCTGCCCCTGTGACAACTGCAATTTTATTCATCTTGGTCTCCTGCGACATTATACTGGATACGCTATCGCCCAAGTAACGGCCCCACAAGTCAAGGCATTTCGATGACCCCCTGCATTTCCAGAATACCTACGACCCACGCAACGGAGAACTCCGTCAGCGCTCTCAACAGGCTTGAGATCGAATAGTCATTGCATTTGACAACAAATATGCCCTAATACACGGACTAAGAGGGGGTACACCCTCCAAGAGGCAGACTGCCCACCGATGAAACCAAAATAGTTTCGGCGGTGGCAACTAGGTGAAACCGATCAGGGAGGTGCAGAAAACCCGACATACCCCATAAAACAAAAGGCTCGAATGGTTGCAGCCATCCGAGCCCTGTCCGTCAATGTCTGCAATGACACTGTCCGTTTGCTTGTTCCTGACAGTATCATTGCGCCCGAATCGCCGCAAGCCCTGCCTGCGGTGCATGGAGCTTTTATGTCTAAAATTCTGAACTGTGACCCTAATAAAGGCTTTGTAGCCTTTCCGGTCGCCCTGTTTGACCTCGATCTAACACCGGCCGCCTTTCGAACGCTGGCCGAGCTTTGCCGCATGGCAAACACCTCGGGCCAATGCTGGCCCTCCCTTGCCCAACTCGGCCGCCGTCTTGGACGCTCCCGCGCTTCAATCTCGACATACATCGCGGAGCTGCGCGAAGCGGGTGTACTGACTACCGAAGAGCAGAAAATGGCGAACGGTTACAACTACCGTCTGCGCTATACAGTAACCTTTTGGAAAAAATGGCGTGCAGGATTGGGTGCTGAGCAAAAAACAGACCCTACACCGCAGCACAAAGAACCTGAACGCAGCGTTCAGCCAGCTGTACGCCCGTTAAAAACTAAAAATCATATACATAAAAAACAACAGTTGGTCAGTGATCATTCAAATCTAGCTGATGAGTGGTGCAAGGCCGTTGGCAATGCACCCTACCCAACTTTTTCACGGTGCCCTACTGAAAAAATGATTCATGAAACCCAAATATATGTGGAGAATACCGCTCCCTCAAACCCTGTTATATCCGCGGATATTAAAGCTGCGTTGAAGGCGTTTGCCCAAAGACGGGAAATCTCAGAGGATTTTGACGAAGCAGCTGAAGCCTTGGTTCCGCTTGTCACCTCCAAAATTACGTTGGAAGTCTTGATCAAAGCTCTCGACGCTTCGTGGCAAGCCCATTGGAAAAAACCTCCAAACAGTTTCCAACTGCTCCGCATTCTAAAAGCACTGCCGCCCTCGACCGACGAGGCAACGCAGCAAAAACTTCTGAAATCCTATCTGCGCCGATGGAAACTCCATTTGGAGAGCTTGCCTTCAACAACTTTACACTCCAGAGTCGCAGCATAGCAATATCCGCGGATATAAAGATAATGGCATACGGGCAATTTGAGCAATTCATCCGCAATATGGGGCGGGTGATGACGCAAGTGAACACCAAGCTTCAGCGTGACCTCACCATGCGCAGTCGTGTTTCGCGCAGGTTTTCACAGACAGAGGTAGCGGAGTTTCTGGGCGTTGATACAACTTACCTCACCCGTATCGCAAAAGATGAGCCGAACTACCCTGATGGTGAAAAAATCGGCCGAGAGCGTAGTTTTTCGCCTTCCGAGATTCTGACCATACGGGGCATCCTAGCGAGCAGGCCTGGTGCGCGACGTGACCACCTGTATTGGCGCCAAGAGAGTGATCCACTCAAAGTAATAACCTTTGGTGCACAAAAAGGGGGCACAGGGAAATCGCTAACGGCCGCGCATTTTGCGCAATACCTTTCCTTGTTCTATGGTCTTCGTGTCGGGATTATTGATGCTGACCCTCAGGCCACGGCAAGCTTGTATTTTGCTGACGCTGACTTGCCATTGTTTGCACCTGATACCCCTACCCTAGCTGAGTTTATGGGGGTCGATGACCCTGGCGCATCCGAGCTGACACAGCGCAGTCCTGAAGAACTTAACGCGATCTGGCGGCCAACGCCTTGGCCGGGCGTGCGTTTGATCCCGGGCGGTGCGAACATCCAGAACGGCGACATCAGCCTGTTCTTTCTGTCACAGCGTGGTGGCGTCCCTGTTTACCGTGTTTTGCGCGACGCGATTGCCGGTTGGGATGCGGCACATAGGCCCCGCACTGCGATGTCGGATTTGCGCGATGCTAAAGGCGCGTTTGATCCTGTGCGGTTTGACGCGGCCCTCAATGAAACGCTTGATGTGATTGTCATTGACCAGCAGCCTTCGCTGACCTTGATGCAACTCAACGGTTTGATTGCTGCGGACAGTGTCGTGATCCCGCAAACGATGAAGGGCTTTGATCTTGCGACACTTGCCACCTACATCGGCAACATCGGCGAGTATCTGGAATTCATCATGGGGTTTGAGGCTGATCTGGAGATTGGCAACGGCAACCATGTCGTGCTGCCAACCATTGTGCAGGAACAGAATAATCAGGATACCGACCAGATTGCCGATCTTTACCGCCGATCTCCGCGTGAGATTAGTCAGGTTTGGTACGCCCGCTCTGATGCGATTGCGAACGCGGCGGAGGAGTACAAAAGCATTTACGAATATCTGCCGCCGCGCACACGGCGCACCTCCGCCAAGGCATTTATGAACAACGCCAACGCCGTGAACGATAGCCTCGTTGGGCGGGTTTTGCCGCATCTGCCGACGCGTGGGTTTGCAGAAGCATTTATCAAAGAAAGGTGGGGCTGATGGCACGCAAACGGAAGCTGGACGCAACGGCGATACCGCTCGAAGAGGAAATCGGTGAGGAAGGCAAACCCGGAATGGGTGGCATGTGGGGCGGCACGGCAATGAACATGCTGCGCCAGCGGTTGGAGGATACCCGAGCGACCATAACGGATGGTATTCTCAACGGCACTGTAGCGATTGAACTAATGCCTGCACAGATAGAAGACCCGACTGGGAGCGACCGCCAAACGGGATGGGAGGATGATCCCGAATTTCAGGCCTTAATGGATAATATAGCGCGGCGGGGCCAGACACAGGCGATCCGTGTGCGCCCTGTTGATACTGCTTGGGAGCCTGACCGTGATCATCCGCTGGATACAGCGGACAAGTTTATTATCCAGTCGGGGCGTCGTCGCCTTGCCGCGTGTCGTATGCTTGACCGTAAGGTCGTTGCGGTGATTGCGACCATTGAAGGAGAGGCCGCTCTGGCCGATCTTGAGGAGCGGTTTCATGAGAACACCATGCGTAAAAATCTTAGCGGCTTCGAGGAGTTGCTCTCAATCGGTCTGATCGCTGATGCTTTGGGCGATCTAAGTCAGCAGGAGATCGCACAGCGGCTCTCAGTGAGCCAGAATGACGTCTCACTTGGTCGCTCCTGCATGGAGATGCATGACCGCATCGTTGCCGAGGTCGATATTGAAAACACGCCCAAGCGGGCATTTCGCGAGATTATTCCGCGCCTGCGCGGCGGCGCTGTTGAAAAGGTAAAAAAGCCTGCGGCGAAAGTAACAAAAGCAAATAATGGCGCCATACACGTTGCGGTCAAAGCAGGATCAGGCGGGGCGCTGTCTCTCACGCTGAAGGGCGCAGATGTAGACGCCGAATGGCTGGCGAGGTCGGTTGCAGAACTGGTCGCCAAAAAGACCAACCACTAAGGGGCAGGAGCCCTCCGAAAGGATACGAGATGACACAGACCACTTTGCGCCAGCAGTTTCAGACAACAGGCGTTGACACCGATCTGATGATCCTGATGGAAGATATCGCAACCGCTTGCCGCATGATCGCGGATCGCGTGCGGCACGGTGCTTTTGCCGGCGTACTAGGGGCGGCGGAGACTGAGAATGTTCAGGGCGAAACGCAAAAGGAGCTTGATGTTATCTCGGACGAGATTTTTCAAGAGATTGTGGGGGCGAACCCGAATGTGGCGGCACTTGTCTCCGAGGAAGTTGACGACGTTAACTGGCGTAAGGTGGCTCCGCAGGCGGGGGATTTTGTAGTTTACTATGACCCGCTTGATGGGTCCTCAAATCTGGATGTAAATCTTTCTGTTGGAACCATTTTTTCCATTGTGCGGCTTGGTGCAGCGATTACGCCTGCGCCCGAAGCGGTGCAGATCAAAGGAACCGACCAGATCGCGGCAGGCTATGCGATTTACGGCCCTTCAACGGGTCTGGTGATAACCACTGGTCACGGGGTGGACGGATTTACCCATCATCCAGGATCGGGTGAATTCTTGCTGACACAGCCTGAAATGAGCATCCCGTCAGAGACACAGGAATTTGCGATCAATGCGTCGCGCTATGACCTATGGGATGCGCCTGTGCGCCAGTATATCGATGAGTGTCTGCGCGGGGCAAACGGACCACGGGGAAAGAAGTTCAACATGCGCTGGTGTGCTTCTATGGTTGCGGATGTGCACCGCATCCTGACGCGTGGCGGCGTGTTTTTGTACCCTAAGGACAGCGGCAATGCGGGGCAGGGCGGTAAGCTGCGCCTGATGTATGAAGCCAACCCGATGGGCATGCTGGTGGAGCAGGCGGGTGGGGCCTCCTCCACAGGATACGGGCGCATCATGGAAGTGGCCCCAACGGGTCATCACCAGCGGGTGTCAGTGATCCTCGGTTCGCGTGACGAAGTCGCAGTGATTGAGAGCTATCACAAAGATTAGGATCTAATCCGCCTCCTCGAGCCCTTGGGCGATATTAGAGTGCCCTTGCAGAATATCATTGTGGATTGCCTCACCCACTGCCTCATAATCCCCGTCGCGGAGTGCTTCGATGGTGACTTCGTGCATGTCGGGCATCGGGGTAGCGCGGTCTCGCTTGACCATGACCCGCAGGCTTGGCCCAACGCGCAGCCAGTGGGCGGCAGCAGTCGCCATCAGAATCTCTGCCTCGGAGTGTGCATACAGCGTCCAGTGGAAAACATGGTTGTGACGCAGGTACGCTTGGATGTCCCCGTCGCGCAGCGCCGCGTTCACTTGAGCGTCGATCTGCTCAAGTGCGTCAATATCTTTAGGCTCCATCCCCACAGCAGCAAGGCGCGCAATTTGTGGCTCAATCCCCGTGCGGGCGTAAGTCAACTCCTGGAGTTGCTCAAGCGTCAGTTCCGGCACCATCAAACGGCGATTGTCGCTGGCGCGCAGGGCACCTTCGGCAGTCAGGCGGCGGATTGCTTCGCGCGCAGGGGTAATACCCGTGCCAAGGCGCTCCACAATGCCATTAATCGTAACAGCTTCGCCTGGTGCCAGCTCCCCAAAGAGGATCAAATCGCGGGCTTTTCGGTAGGTGACTTCGTGGTCGGGCAGGGAGGTGGGCATGGCGAAACCTGTTCAGGGAGGGTTGCCCCTGTATTGCAATGTTTTCGGACCTTGGCCATGGGGTCAAACGCTGAGCGTGGCCTGTACCGCGCGGCCCCATGCGCCATATAATTTTATTCGGGTGGGTTGGTCCATTTCGGGGGTGAATGTCCGTTCCACTACCCAGCTTTTTGCAAAGCCAGCCATGTCGGGGTAGAGGCCGGCGCGATGACCCGCAAGCCACGCAGCGCCAAGGGCTGTTGTCTCGGTCATTTGTGGGCGATCTACGGGCGCACCTGTGATGTCTGCGAGAAACTGCATAGTCCAGTCACTTTTCGCCATGCCACCGTCCACACGTAAGGTCGCGTCGGATGCGCCGCTCTGCCAATCTGCTTGCATCGCCTCCAAGAGGTCGCGCGTCTGGTAACCGACGCTTTCAAGGGCTGCGCGGGCCAATTCGGCAGGACCTGTTCCGCGGGTCAGACCAAACGCAGCACCGCGACAATCTGCATTCCAATAGGGCGCTCCAAGACCCACAAACGCCGGCACAAGGATCACGTTCTGGGAGGGGTCGGCAATTTGCGCCAGCGCACCAGTCTCCCCCGCATCTGCAATCACACCCAATCCGTCGCGCAGCCATTGCACCACAGCACCAGCGACAAAGATGGACCCCTCCAGCGCATATGTAGGCACACCGTTAAACTGGTAGGCGATGGTGGTGAGGAGTCGGTTTTTGGAACGGACCGCAGTGGTGCCTGTATTCAAAAGGGCAAAACATCCCGTGCCATAGGTTGATTTCATCATGCCGGGCTCAAAGCAGGCCTGCCCGACAGTGGCTGCTTGTTGATCGCCTGCCACCCCGAGAATTGGTATTGCAGCTCCTAAGTGCTTTGCATCCACCACTCCAAAACCTGCAGCACAATCATAAACTTTTGGCAGCATTTCTAAGGGTATATCAAGCAAGGCGCATATCTCGTCGCTCCATGACCCATTGTGGATATCATAGAGCATGGTACGCGCCGCGTTGGTGGCATCGGTGACATGTGCGGCACCTGATGTAAGGTTCCAGATGAGCCAGCTGTCGACAGTGCCGAATTTGAGCTTTCCTGAGCGCGCCTGTTCGCGTGCGCCGTCGTGATGGTCCAAAATCCACTTAAGCTTGGTTCCAGAAAAGTAGGGATCAAGCAGGAGACCAGTCTGTGCACTTACCAGATTGCCGTGGCCGGCGTCGCGCAAGGTTTGGCAAGTGTCAGCCGTGCGGCGGTCCTGCCAGACGATCGCATTGCCCAGGGGTTCGCCTCTTTCAGTGTCCCATACTATTGTTGTCTCACGCTGGTTTGTAATGCCGATGGCGGCGATATCTCCAGCTGTCAGTTTCGCTTTTTTGAGGGCTGCGCGGCAGGTGTGTAATGTGGTTTGCCATAGGTCAATTGCATCATGTTCCACCCATCCGGACTGTGGGAAATGTTGGGTGAATTCCTGTTGTGCGCTGGTCACGACGGCCATGTCTGCGTCAAAAATGATGGCGCGGGTGGATGTGGTGCCTTGATCAATGGCGAGGACATGTGTGGCGGTCATCGGGCCTCCGACAGATAGATTTCCAGGGCATCAGTTTGCGCCTTGTTAACGCGCAAACCGAGCTTGGAGCGCCGCCATAGGATATCGGCAGCGCAGGTCGCATATTCATGGGTCACGAGGTGGCGAACTTCGGCCTCGCAGAGTGTCGCGCCAAAGTCGCGGCCAAGGTCTTGTGCTGTTTTGGCATCCCCCAGAATGTTCCACGCATCAGTCCCGTAAGCGCGGATCAGACGGGTCGCCCAAGCGGGTGTGAGAAATGCGTAGGCATCTTGCAATTTGGCAATGCATTCTGCGACCTCTGTCACTTCAAAATTCCCTCCCGGAAGGGGTGCACCGGCCGTCCATCTAGGCTCTAACACTGGGAGATAGGGTGCGATTTTGTCCAACGCATCCTCAGCGAGGACACGGTAGGTTGTGATTTTTCCGCCGAAAATGTTGAGCAGGGGCGGCCCTGCATCATCAACCTTGAGGACATAGTCACGGGTTGCTGCACTGGCTGAGCTTGCCCCGTCCTCATAGAGAGGCCGTACACCGGAATAAGTCCAGACGATATCATCCACTTTAATGTTATCTTTGAAATATTTATTTGCAAAATCAATGAGATAGTCGCGCTCTGCTGCTGTGCAAATTGGGGCCACTGAGGGGTCATTGTGATCTGCGTCTGTGGTGCCGATCAAGGTAAAATCAGTCTCATAAGGGATTGCGAAAATGATGCGCCCGTCGCTGCCCTGAAAGAAGTAGCATTTGTCGTGGTCATAAAGCTTGGGCACCACAATATGCGAACCGCGCACCAGACGCACCCCCTCGGATGAGTTCACGCGCAGCTTGGTTTGGATGATGTCGCCGACCCAAGGCCCGCCTGCATTTACAAGGATGCGTGCATGGTGGGTTTGCGGGCCGTTAGGTCCATCGATCTGGACCTCCCACAGATCACCGACACGAACGGCAGACATCACTTTTGTCTGCGTCATTATCTGTGCGCCGTGATTCTGTGCATCGCGTGCGTTGAGCACGACAAGGCGGCTGTCCTCGATCCAGCAATCGGAATACTCGAACGCCTTTTCAAACCGAGCCTCAAGTGGCGCGCCTTCTGCTGTGCCGCGCAGTTTGAGCGTTTGCGTCGCAGGCAGGATTTCACGACCACCGAGATTGTCATAGAGGAACAACCCGAAGCGGATAAGCCATGCCGGACGGCGGCCGCGCATCCAAGGCATCACAACACTGAGTACTCTGGAGGCGGGCGTCTCACCCTCGAACCGCATATCGGGATGATATGGCAGCACAAAGCGCATGGGCCACGCGATATGGGGCATGGCACGGAGCAGCACTTCACGCTCTTTCAGGGCATGACGGACCAGATTGATCTCGAAATACTCCAGATAGCGCAGGCCACCGTGAAACAGCTTTGTCGAGGCGGAGGAGGTGGCAGAAGCCAGATCGTTCATCTCGGCCAATGTCACGCTCAGGCCGCGGCCTGCTGCGTCACGCGCAATGCCGCATCCGTTCACACCACCCCCGATGATGAAAAGGTCGACGGGCTCTGTGCTCTGGGATGAATCTTGCATGATCAAAGGTGTAGCTGTGCCCCGCCCGAGGCGCAACAATGACGCGACGGGCAGGGCTGATGGTTCAGGCCATGACTGTATTGATCAGATAGAAGATCGCGGCAGAGAGGGTCGCAGCGGCAGGCACAGTGATCACCCAAGCGGCAAGGATGGTCATAAAGTGCGAGCGGCGGACAAGCTTGCGGCGCTTACGCTCTTCCGGGGTGAACGACGTGCGATCGGGCATCGTGAGGCGTGCGTTACGTATCCGGCGCTCTGCATCCCATTCGCGGAAGAAACCGACCCCGAATACGCCACCAACAGCGATGTGGGTTGAGCTGACAGGCAGGCCAAGCCAGCTTGCGATGATCACGGTAATCGCGGCCGAGAGGGCCACGCAATAGGCGCGCATCGGGTTCAGCTTGGTGATCTGTCCGCCGACCATCTTGATCAATTTGGGACCAAAGAGGAACAGGCCAAACGAGATACCGAATGCACCGATGATCATGACCCAGATCGGGATGCTGATGGTATCACCAAAGGTGCCTGATTGGGATGCTTGGACAATCGCAGCCAAGGGGCCAACGGCGTTCGCCACATCATTGGCGCCGTGTGCAAAGCATAAGAGTGCAGCAGATACGACAAGCGGGATACCGAACAGTACCTTGAGGGATTTGTTTCGGTTCTCTAGGCCCTCCGACTGCTTGCGGATAACAGGGATCATAATGGCCCAGATGACGACACCCAGCACCGCACCGATCAACAGTGCGGTTGGCATGTCGATCTTGATGATCTTTTTAAGGCCTTTCAGGGCGAGATAGGTTGCAAATGCGCCCGCCATAATGCCAACAAGGATTGGCACCCAAGTACGAGCGGCGGCTATTTTATCCTCACGGTAAATGATCTTGGATTTGATCAACCAGAGAAAGCCTGCCGCGATCAAACCGCCCAGCACGGGAGAAATGACCCAGCTGGCGGCAATCGCGCTCATGGTGGGCCAGTTTACAGCGGCGAACCCTGCCGCGGCGATCCCTGCGCCCATCACGCCCCCTACAACGGAGTGTGTTGTTGAGACGGGTGCACCGACCCATGTAGCAAGGTTGACCCAAAGGGCGGCAGACAAAAGGGCTGCCATCATGGCCCAGATGAAGACGTCGACGGTTCCCATGCTTTCAGGTGCAATGATTCCCTTAGCGATGGTCGAGACAACATCACCGCCGGCAATGAGCGCACCCGCACTCTCGAACACAACAGCAATGGCAATCGCACTGCCCATCGAGAGCGCCCCTGCACCCACGGCAGGGCCCATGTTGTTGGCGACATCATTCGCCCCGATGTTGAGCGCCATGTAAGCGCCGAGACAGGCGGCAACCACAACGATAAAGGAGTTGGTTTCCTGCCCAAAAAACAACATCGCGGCGATACCTGCGAGCAGGACAAACACCAGCGAAATGCCAGGCCCCACCATCGGGCGCGAAACATAGCTGCTTGCTAATTCAAGATTGGAATAACGCTCAAGATCGCGGTCGAGCGTTTCTAGGTGGCGTGGATCGCCCTGATTGTCTGTCATGATTGTTGTCCCCCGTTGGGAATGGTGAGTAGCGTGATCATGTACGTGATTTCAACACAAGAGTTGCTGCTGGTGAAATTCGCAACTTTCCGACACACTTGGGCCAGATAAATTTGCGGAGAATGACAGATGCCAAATGCCAGATTGATCGAACATAACAAAACCCAGTTTGTGAAAGAGATCGTTGAGCTGGCGTCGGGTGTTTGGGGGGCTGTCGGATTTGCTGCCTCGTGCCAGTACATGGTTGAGGGTGCCCACAGCGTTACAATCATCGACACTAGCGAAAGTACCAAAGCGGCGCAGAATGTATTGGACGAATTTCGCCAGCGTTGTGACAAACCTGTGGGCCGTATCATCTTTACCCACGCGCACCGCGATCATGTCTCGGGGGCAAGTGTTTTTTTGGGGGGTCGCGACATTCCGATTCTTGCGAGTAAGGGGTTCAAGTCCGACTTGATGGCAGTGGATGAGGCGACGATAGCCCCGAATAAGGCCTTAGGCCGCCGGACTATGGCGCAATTTGGCATCGGCCTGAGCGGTGAGGAGCGTATCTCGCTTGGCTGTGGTCCGGGTGACCGCCCGATGGACGGGTTAGGGGCAGGGTTTGTGCCGCCAACAGCCTTGATCGAGGGCGATTGCGATATTGATCTGGACGGGGTGCACGCGCGGCTCATCATGGCGCCGGGAGAGACGCCAGATCACATGATCGTCTGGCTGCCTGATAGCGGTGTGCTTATCGGGGGCGATAACTGGTATCACGCCTTCCCCAACCTCTATGCCATTCGCGGGACGCCTTACCGTGATTTCGCGGTCTGGGCAAAAACGCTGGATCAGATGGCTAATATTGGCGCAAAAGTTTTAGGACCGGGTCACACGCGCCCTGTGTTCGGTGTGGAACAAATCCGCGAAGTCCTCGGCACCACCCGCGAGGCGATGGTCCATGTGATGCGTGAGACAGCGAAAATGATGGATGAAGGTGCCTCGCTGGATGATATCGGAGCGGGTGTCGCATTGCCTGATCACCTTGCCACCAAGCCGTGGCTGGGTGAGTTTTACGGCAAGGTCGGCTGGTCTGCGCGTGCTTTTGCTGTAGGAACATTGGGCTGGTATGACGGCAATCCCACACATTTGGGGGCCATGTCCGACCACAGGCGTGCCGTGCACACCGCACAGCTTGCAGGTGGCACCGACGCTCTGATGAAAGCGGCGCAGGAAACAGATGATTTGCAATGGCGGCTTGAGCTTTGTGACCATCTGATAACCCTTGAACAGCCTGCGCAGTCGCTGAAAGCCGAGGCGATGATTGCGCTGGCGGAGACGGAGATTAATGCGACCGCCCGCAACACGTATTTGTGGGAAGCCAAACGCCTGATTGATGCCACATAATGTGGAAACTGTAGTACCGTATGTTTGATAGACCGCCCCTCGCGGGATGCTTTGTCCAAAAAGGAAATCCTATGCCGCCGCTTCCCTCCGAACTTGCTTTTGTTCCCTTTGTCTCCGTCGAGCATATGATGGGTCTGGTCCATCACATCGGCGTTGAAGAAGTCCTGCGTAATCTTGCTGATGCAATTGAGTCAGATTTCAAACGCTGGGAAACCTTTGACAAGACCCCACGCGTGGCAAGCCATTCGGACGTGGGTGTGATTGAGCTGATGCCTACCTCGGACGGCGAGATGTACGGCTTTAAATACGTGAATGGCCATCCCAAGAACACAAAAGACGGGCTGCAAACAGTCACCGCTTTTGGCCTTCTTGCGGACGTTGATACAGGCTACCCCAAGCTTCTGACCGAGATGACATTGCTCACTGCGCTGCGAACGGCGGCGACATCGGCCATGGCGGCACGTCACCTCGCGCCAAAAGGGGCCAAGACGATGGCCATGATCGGCAACGGGGCGCAGTCGGAATTCCAGTGCCTCGCCTTCAAGGCGATTTGCGGCATCGACACTGTTCGCCTCTATGACATTGATCCCGCTGCAACGCAGAAGTGCGCACGCAATCTGGCGGGGCAGGGGCTTACTGTGGTGCAATGCAAGACAGCCGAGGAAAGCATAGAAGGTGCACAGATTATCACAACTTGCACCGCCGATAAACAGAATGCGACGATCCTGACCGACAATATGGTGGGGGCAGGGGTCCACATCAATGCAATCGGCGGTGATTGTCCGGGTAAGACAGAGCTGGCGCGCGATATCCTTCTGCGCTCGGATATCTTTGTGGAGTATCCTCCCCAGACTTGGATTGAGGGCGAAATCCAGCAACTTGACCAAGATCACACGGTGACCGAGCTGTGGCGTGTGATCACGGGCCAGACGGAGGGGCGTAAGGACGCAAAGCAGATTACGCTTTTTGACAGTGTTGGTTTTGCGATCGAGGATTTCTCGGCGCTGCGCTATGTCTCTCAGGCGATCGAGGGGACGGGGTTTTTCATCCAGCTTGATATGTTGGCGGACCCTGATGATCCGCGTGATTTGTTCGGAATGTTCCAGCGCTCAAAAGGGTGAGGGCTACTCTTTTGAATTTAACTTCGGGAGTCCGTCTGCGAATTCAGCGGGATCGATGCCCAATTCCTGCATAATCTCGTCGTTATGCTGGGCAAAGGCGGGCGGTGCTGTGCGGTAGCTGGCGGGTGTGCGAGACAGTTTGATCGGGCTGCCCGTGCCGCGATATTCGCCGATGTCCACAACCATTTCGCGGTGCTTGGTATGCGGGTCCTCTACCACTTGATCAATGCTGCGCACCGCACCGCAGGGCACGCCTGCCTTTATGAGCGTATCTGCCAATTCGGTGCAGTCATGGGTTACCATCGCTTTTTCAAGCTCGACCTTGAGCACATCGCGGTTTTGGTTGCGCATGCTGTTATCGGAAAAGCGTTCATCGTCGGGCAGATCGGAACGGTCCAGCACGCGGCACAGTTTGGTGAACTGGCGGTGATTGCCCACAGCAAGGAACAGGGGAACCGTGGCCGTGGCGAAAGTGTCATAAGGGCAGATGTTGGAATGGGCATTGCCCGACGGCTGCGCCACTTTTCCAGACAGGTAGTAGTTGGGCAAATGCGGATGCAGCAGCGAGAAGCCGCAATCATAAAGCGTGGTTTCGACGAACTGGCCCTTGCCGCTCTGACCGCGCTCTGCCAGTGCCATGAGAATGCCGATGACAGCGTTGAGGCCCGTTGTCATATCAACTACAGGCAGGCCAACACGCAGGCTGTCGCCACCTACTTCGCCGTTCACACTCATAATGCCACAGCTGGCCTGTATCGCCGCATCGTACCCCGGCATGCCGCCCAACGGGCCGTCCGCACCAAAGCCAGAAACGCGGCTGTGTATCAGCTTGGGAAAACGTCGCGCGATCTCGGTGTGCGACAGTCCCCATTTATCAAGGGTGCCTGTTTTGAAGTTCTCCAGAAAGACATCCGCATCCTCCAGCAACAACGCCAGAACCTCCTGACCCGCTGTGGTTGACAGGTCCAGCGCCATACCGCGTTTGTTGCGGTTCACGCCGAGGAAATAGCTCGCTGTATCCTCAAGAAAGGGCGGCCCCCAGCCGCGGGTCTCGTCCCCCGCTGGCGGCTCCAACTTGATCACATCGGCGCCATGATCGGCCAGAATTTGCCCCGCGTAGGGGCCGCCCAAAACGCGGCTGGCATCAATGACTTTGAGGTGGGACAGCGAACCGATGTTTGATGTCATGATGAGGGTTCCTTGAGCGGGGAGGGGAGGGGGGCAGTGCGCAGAGTTGCGGCAAAATCGGGATAACTTTCGTGCAACTCGTCCCTGATGCGACCGCGAATGAGCGCGAGCGTGGCGGCATCAGGCGGGGGTGTTTCGGGTGTGGCATGCGCGTGGGAAAAGCGAAATCCTGTGGCGGCTGTCACGTCTTCGAGCGTGTGACCAGGGTGCAGCGTTTGCAGATGAAAGCCAGGGCGCGTCGCATCAAACCCGAACAAACCCTTGCCCGTCAGCAGGGCATGCGGCCCCCCTTTGCGCCAGATGCCCTCACTACTCACGCCTGGTGCGCTGATGAAATCAACTTTTTCGACCATTACGCGGGGGGTGTGTTCCTCGCGGAAAAGGATCACGCGGGGGATTTGAAAATAGAGGAAGGCGGACCCGAAAGAGCCGGGCCAGCGGACCGTGCCTTCGGGATAATCCCCGACACCGACCAGATTGACATTGCCCGACCCGTCAATCTGCCCACCGCCCAGAAAGAAGGCGTCGATCCGCCCTTGTGCGGCACAGTCAAACAATTCGGCAGAACCATTGGTGAAGAAGTTATGCGCCACGGAGCCGAGGATCGAGAGGCGCAGCTTTGGCTCATCTTGGGTTTCCGCTAGCGCACGGGCGAGCATGGCCCCCGCCGCAGGGATGGGCGAGGCGGCCCCAACGGCCACATGGCGGGTGCCGCGCAGCAGGCGTGCAATGCTGACGATCAGGATTTCGTGTGCAGTTGTAGGCGTGCTCATGCGGCGCCTGCGCGAACGTCGCTGGCCATATAGGCAGCAAAGCCTTCGGGAGTGCGGGCTGCTTGGGCGTATCTGTGTTGCTCGGCGACATCACCGTCATACTCTCCCCACAGGCCCAGCGGCCATGCGCCCCGCGCGGCCACTGCAACATCAGTGACATAAAGGGCAGGCAGCGTTCCCGCGGCAGTCATTTCATCCGCCATCAGGTCACCGTCGAACATCCGCTCCACCGTGACCAATGTCGTTTTTGTGGAGTATGCCATCGCAGCCAGCTCCCGCCGCCGCCCGATCCAGACATTGCCAAAACGGTCGGCCATGGGCGCGTGGAAAATCGCGGCATCGGGATGGATTGCGGGGATCAGTACGATGGGATCATCGCCTGTGTCATCCGCCATCGGGTTGTTGATGACACACCAGTCGAGGCGATTGGCCAGCACGTCGGTTTCTATCAGCCCCCGAATAGGAACAAAAGGCACGCCTTTTTGCGCGGCAAGTAGACCTGCGTGAATGGCGGGACATGTTGCATCCATCATCGCAACACGACCTGCGCGCACGGCGGCATTGAATTGCGGTGCACCGCCTGCTTCGCCCAGCGACACGGCGCTTGTCTCAATTGTTTTGACCAATCCTGCACCGATCATCATATCGACCTGCATGCCGCCCGTTGGAACACAAACCAAATGCAGATCATCGATACCCGCCGCAATGATCGCACGGGTCAGCGCCATTGGCACACCGCCATAATCAACCGGCACGGCAAGTTTCATGCCTGACCCGATTTGTGCCGCCAATCTGCCTAAAGGATCTTGCATTGATTTGTTTCCCCCGTCTGAACACTACCTCTCACCGAGAGGTCCACATGGTTCTCTTGGATCAATCTCTGGTCGCTTTATGAGGCCGTTTGGAATGAGTTTGAGGGATAAGAGGCCGTGTCGCAATCCCCTTTAAGGATACCGCTTTTCAGGAATGCAGTCTGCCCGGTTGTACGTTGGTATTGTCAATAGCCGCTTTGCGGTGCCAAAGAGTGCCTGCCACCATCTGCACGTATGGTTTTGGTTGATCCGTCTCTTCGGTTGGCTGCTCAATGGCTCAGACATCAAAAGTTTATTTTGTGCCTTCGGTAATCAAAATGACTTAGCGAACGTTGAAAAGGCTGGTGTTTCCGATCAACAGCCAACTGTCGTGATGGCGTTTAAGTGACGCTTAAAGCGGAGACATTCTCAAAGCGAATAGTGCGTTCCCATTAGAAACATGCTCTTTCTAAGAGAATATAGCCCGCTGGAGGCTCTCTTGTATCGCGTCGCAAGGGAGGTCTTTTATGTAGTGCGACAAGTGAAATGGAAGTGGTGGCAACCGACCTGATTGTTACCTCAACTGTTTATTGGATCGGCTGGCTTTGGCTGGAACTCTCGGATACTTTGGGGCCGGGTATTTTATAGTATTGAATGACTGAAGATGAATATAACATACTTTAACTCTTCATTTTGTAACATCTGACCCAGCATATCAGCGTCGATTCCCTTAATCTTTGCCCGGTCAAATCTTAATATCCCTGACAAACGGCGCGGTTTACTATCATTGCTTGTGAAATTGGCGACAGCAAGTTCAAGCAGGCCAAGCTTTAGCAAGCGATCACGCCCGCATAGGTCAATGCCGGCTCGCTTGGAAAGATTGGAGTTGGACCTAGCGTGTTAGCTGCAAAGCCGCATATGCTGCCTGAACTTTGCTTTTAGGATAGGTGGCACCACTTACAAAACGCTATTCATTGGCGAAACCGAATACAGTTTTGCGGTCTTCACCTTCCAACGCAGTATATTCGTTTATAAATGTCGGCAGTTAGGATCATTCTCGATCCTCGACTTACCCACTTCAGGTCCAAAACCATATGAAATTTCATCTGTCACTTGATGGCCAAACCCGATGCTAACTTCTGCAGCCGAATACGAATAGGATCCGATTTGCGCTTGATTGGGCTGAATGTTATGTGCGGATTACGATAACTGGGGCGAATAGCTGCCTCGTAAAAATTCGAATTCGTCGAGGTAATCTGCGCGGTTTGGGTATAGCTGCTCGCTTCAAGGTTCAGACGAACTTCTTCATAACTTCCAAATAGTTGATCTTGGGTGATGCTCATTTAGAACGATAGGGCTTCTGCTTGTGAGGACCAAACGCCCAAGGTTGGATCATTTTCGGGTTTTGAGCGTTGCGATCATAAGAGAATTACTGGAAGGCGTAAGAATCGATGCAGGAGCCTGAAAATTATCAATTTGGGCCAGATCCGCACTAACCTATCCGGTCGGGATCAGTGGAGAAAATTTGGTAAAAAATCTAAAAATTCGAAATGCGTAATTGCAAATACAATGCTGGACACCGAATTTTAATTAGTCTTCTGTGAAAATCCCTGCGCAATATTTTGCAGTGACCAGTGCTGGAAACAGATCGAACTCATTTGAAAAGTAGAACATGAACCAGAGTATGACCACACAAGAAGCGCTTGCCTATTTTGATACACTTGAGCCAGTAGATTTGAGTTCGATGATGGGGCGTTGGCGCGGTGAAGGGATCGATACCGGTCACTACATGGACGGCTTGCTTGAAGCGACGCGCTGGTACGGGAAGGTTTTTGAAAGCCCGGACATTGTTCATCCCCTAGTTCACGAGGATCGGTTTGGAGGAAAATTCTTTGTTAATCCCGCTCTACTACCTTTAAAGATCGCTGCGATCCTCCCGATGCCTCGTGAAATAATCTCTTGGACATTTCCCATCCTGCGCCCCGTCTTAACGACGCGGAAACCAAAAGCGCGTTTGCGCATGATGCAGTTTCGGGGAAGGTTGAGTGCAACGATGATCTACGATGCAAAGCCGATCAATGATGTTTTCCGCAAGATTGATGATCAAACAGTGCTTGGCCTCATGGATCAGCGGGGAGATAGTTCTCCCTTCTTTTTCAAGCTGATGAAAGATGTTTGAAGTGAACCATTGGTATTGAAGGGAAGGCAACTTCGTCTGCAAGCGCTATTATACTGTCTTTGTTGGGATAGTTTTCCTGTTTGCAGAGACGTCCATGGTGCGTCTTGCTCGGTATTCTAATTCTCAACCTAATGAAATCAAAGCAGCCCCGTGAAACGTTATCCGGCAAGCCTCGGCTATAGCAGGCGTTTCGGAGCGTTATCAGATATCACCGCAGGACGCTCTTATGGTCGGGTCAGTCCAGACATATCCACATCAACCTTGTCTGACAGGTCTTCGATGCTGTCAAAGAGCAGTTGCAAAGCGTAATGCGGATTGTGGCTGTAGATGCCTTTGTCCTTTTGCACCAACTGATAGTTATAAGCTGCCTTCAACAGACGCGGCGTCCAGTTTTGATACCGGTTGGGAAAGTTGGCCTCATCGGCTGATGCTACGCCATCACCGTTGGTATCTGCGAAAAAGTAGGGGTAGTTGTTCGCATTATAGGCAATAGGGGCCTGTAACACATTGCTTGCGTAAAGTTGTATGGTTGACAGAACCTTCTCATGAAACGCGTTTATCGGCGCGGATATTCCCTCCGACGTGTTTCCGTTTCCATCAAAATCGTTGCGTGATATCCTAATATCTTCAAACCGATTGGCGCCCTGATGGCACGCCGTGCAATTATCAAGCTTTACCTCGAGAGTGTGAGGTTGGTGGCAGCCAACACATGTATCTAGCTTGGGAACATGGGTGAACTGACCCTTATACGCTTTCCCTCGATACTCAAATCCACCCTGTACCACGCCCCCCATCAGAGTTGCCGCGGCAGGGGCATAATGCACATTTATAAAGCTCAGATCGCCATCAATAACATCATCTTCACGTCCAGCGATTGCGCTGACAACCGATTGAGTGGACGCACGGCCCTGATGGCAGACAGTACACACTGCCGAAGGCCCGAGGTCTTCAACAGTTGCTCCTGACGGAAAGGGAACAGCAGTCAAGCTTGCTGAAGCGCTGTTGTGGCAGGCGACACAATCAACTGTCGTCCCCAAACCAACTGGATGATCAATAATGCCGACCGTGGTCATCGGGCCACGCACATAGTCGACCATGCCAAGACTTGAATGACATACCGCGCAGTTTCCTGGGATTTCACCTTCTCCGTTCCAATGCACAAACGCTTCTGACATGCGATTAGCGTGCGCAGACGCCAGCAATTCTTCGACGATCTTGGCAAGGTCATCGCCGTTTTCAACAGTTTCCTGTGCAATCGCAGGAAGTGTGCCTAGTGCGATAAATCCACAAACTACAGCGGCCCGAAGTTTTAAAAAGGTCATGGTGAATCCTCTCTGCAGCATGATTTATTGAGTATCACCACAACCGTTCTTCGCCGAATTGATCCAAATCAAAACTTGGGCCAGATCTGCCTGATACTGATAGCTGGCACAGCTTTGGGTGATGCAAACGGCTTTGTGTTTTTAGGGATTGATGGGGCACAGATTATGAAGCACTTCCGGATCAAAGGTGGACATTGGCCGAAAGTCACCAACCCGCCAACCCAGAGAATAACCGAAACAATTACTGCCAAAACTGTTGCATTTCTGGGTCAGGATGTTCCTTTCGTTCGCCCAAAATATACTCTTTCGGAGGGTGCATGCGTTGCCGCAGGGCAACCTGTTTTCCATGATCGGAAACGGCCCGAGATTAATTACGTCGCACCGATTTCTGGCCGGATAACCACGATATCCTATGGTCCGCGCAGGACACTTTCGGCGTGTGTGATTACAGCTGATCCCGATGCTACGGAGCAAACCGCTCACTCCGTGCCAGACCACAGCACAGATGCTGCCGTGCGTGCCACTTTGTTGGCGTCCGGTCTCTGGCCTGCGTTTCGAACTCGGCCCTTTGGGTTGACGCCTGATCCTCATGAAAGTCCCGTAGCGATCCTTGTGAACGCCGTACAAGGGTCAATCGCCGCACCCGATCCAACTGTTGTGCTTGCCGATCAAAGGGGCACTTTTCGCATAGGAATGGAGGCGCTGAAACGTCTGACAGATGGCCCGCTCTATCTGTGCCAATCACCGGGTACTCCGTTGTGCATGGAGGTTGAGGGCGTGGAGATGGCCGAGTTTAGTGGGTCATCTGCAGCAGGATTTGCCGGTACACAGATTGATGTTTTGTGCCCCATCGGGCCAAAGCGCGTTGTCTGGTCCATCGGGTATCAGGATGTCGCGGCTATCGGCCATCTGTTTGAAACCGGCTATTATCGCACGGATCGTGTAATTGCAGTATCCGGTGTGGGCGTCGCACATCCAACTCTGGCCAGAGCACCGCTTGGAGTTGCGCTTGGGGATTTATGGGATGACAATAAACACACTGTGGGCATGCAATCGGGTGATCGCCTCCAGAGTTGCAAAGGGCAGTTTTTAGGCCGATACGATGATCATGTGTGCTTTAATCCTGCGCCCAATCATTCTGCACGCGATGGCTGGCTGTCCCACATTTTTAAAGCGTCCGATGCACTTGTTCCCAGTGGCGCTATCGAAACCGCCCTTGGGTTGAACATTCTGCCAGTTCCGTTGATGCGTGCGTTGAGTGTTGGTGACAGCGAAGCAGCGCAAAGGCTGGGATGTCTGGCTCTTGTCGAAGAGGACCTGTTCGAATTGACGCGGGCATGTACCAGTGGTGCCGATTACGGTGTTCTTTTGCGACATGTACTCGACGAATTAATGGAAGACGCCGTGTGACCGCCCCACGCACAATTTCAGGCGTCACCCTTTGGCAGTCTTTCGCACTTGTTCCAACTTGTATTGTCGTCGGCTCGGCAGACGTTGGCTTATTTGCCGTTCAGTTGATTGCGGCAATTGCCACCGCGATTGGTTGGGAAGCGTTATTTGCCCTAGCACGCCACCGTGGCTTCAGCTTGCATGGGCTGACGACTGCTTTGATTATCGTGGTTTTGTTTCCGCCCGACTTAGCGATTTGGGAATTGGTCCTGATCCTGTCACTTGGTGTGACATTGGGCGAACTGGTCTTTGGTGGTCGTGGCTTCGGGTTTGTGCAACCTGCGACTGTTGCTGCCGCATTGCTATTGTTCTCATTTCCTCAGTCTGCGCTTACTCCGCCATCGCAGGCTGTTGCACTGGCTACTCTACCGGGGGCCGCCATATTAATAGGTCTTCAGCTGATTTCTTGGCGGATTATTTTTGGAGCTTTCGCAGGGCTGGCCGTATGTATTGCCTTAACGGGGCAGGCGATTGATGCGGTTAGCGTCGGTGCTGCAATGGCGTTCTCGCTTGTATTCTTGATCTGTGATCCGTTTGCTGCCGCGGCTACAAACCCCGGGCGCTGGATTTATGGGGTGTTGGCCGGCAGCCTGATCGCCTTATTCGCTGACGGGGCAGTTCCCACCACACAAGCGATGGTTTTTGCGGCCATGCTGGCAAGCTTGACTGCGCCGTTGATTGATCACCTTGTTGTTCTGGTCCATGCCCGACTTCGGAGGCTCCGACATGTCTGATAGGCTTTCCCTATGGCAGCACTTTCTGGCACGCCCGAATGATGACAGGAGCAAGATTTTTGGTGTGGCCGTTCTAGTTGCACTGGTCTGCGCGATTATTGTCTCACTCACTTCGATTAGTCTCAAACCACTTCAAGATGCCAATTTTGCGGCATTACGGGCGGCGCGAATGGCCGCGATGTTAGACACACTTCCGGGCATGCGCGACGTAATGGAAGAGGCGGGTATTGATACATTAGACTCTCGGCTGGTTGATCTGACCACCGGCACATTTGTCGAAGATGCCGACGTCGCAGCGTTTGATCCCAGAGCCGCAAAAAGCGACCCTGCTCAAAGCGTTGCAATTCTGCCCGAGAAGGACATCGCTGGACTGAGGAGACGGGCGAATCTAGCTCCAGTCTTTTTATTGGAGCGACAGGGAGAGGTTTTGCTGCTGGTCTTGCCAGTCAGCGGTGCAGGATATCAATCGACCTTGCATGCCATGCTTGCGCTTGACCCTGACCTGCGAACGATTGCGGCACTGACGATCACTGAACAAGGTGAAACGCCGGGGCTTGGTGCGCGGATCGAGGATCCGTCTTGGCAGGCACTATGGGCGGGCAAGGAAGCTGTTGATGAGGCGGGCAACATTGTGGTGACAGTCGTGCGAGGGCAGGCCACGACCCCATTTGAAATTGACGGAATAACGGGCGCTACAATCACCAGTAATGGCGTGGCCAATATGGTGCGATTTTGGCTGGGAGATGACGGGTTTGGCCCATTTCTGAAACGCCTGCGGCAGGAAGGACTGTAAGATGGGTTCAAACTTGCGTCATTTGACAAACCCGTTGATCGCAAACAATCCGATCACATTACAAATCCTTGGCATCTGCTCGGCTTTGGCTGTAACGACATCCCTGACAACAGCACTGGTTATGTCAGGCGCATTAACGTTTGTTTTATGCTTGTCGTCTGCAGTCATCAGTCTGATCCGACATCATATTCCGCCAGTTATTCGCCTGATTGTGCAGATCACGATTATTGCATCGCTGGTGATTGTAATTGATGGTTTCCTGAAGGCCTATGCCTTTGATGTCAGCCTACAGATTTCAATTTTTGTGGGTCTGATTGTCACGAACTGCCTTGTACTGGGTCGGGCAGAGGCATTCGCCATGCACAACCCAGTTGGCCCTTCGGTGTTGGATGCATTAGGCAACGGTCTGGGATACACACTCATACTCACCATTGTCGGATCGATCCGTGAGTTGTTGGGGGCCGGTACGTTGCTGGGTTACACGATCCTGCGGTCTCCCGCCGAGGGTGGCTGGTTTCAACCACTTGGTTTGATGCAGCTGGCCCCCAGCGCGTTCTTCATCATTGGCCTGCTGGTTTGGGCGATCCGGGCGCGATGGACCGGTCAGGTTACGGCTCCCAAGTATCGCCTGAAATACCGTCGGGTGCAGCGATGATCGACATCCTGATCACCTCAATGTTTCACCAGAACCTCGTGCTGACGTCGTTTCTAGGGATATGCACGTTTCTCGCTGTTTCGGAACGGTTTGAAACGGCCGTGGGCTTAGGTTTGGCCATCACAGTGGTCCAGACTATCACTGTGCCGATCAACCAGCTGATCTATACGGGTCTGTTAGTGGAAGGGGCATGGGATTGGCTCGGCTTGCCGCAAGTCGATTTGACATATCTCAAATTGGTTGCTTTCATTGGTGTCATCGCCGCAATGGTACAGATCCTTGAAATGGGATTGGATCGTTTTGCACCTTGGCTTTATCGCGCATTGGGGGTGTTTCTGCCGCTGATTACGGTCAATTGCGCTGTTTTGGGCGGCAGTCTGTTCATGGTGGAGCGGCAGTATAATTTGACGGAATCCATAGTATTTGGCTTTGGCAGTGGCGCTGGCTGGGCGTTGGCGATTATCGCATTTGCTGCCATCCGAGAGCGCTTGAAATATAGCGATATGCCTGATGGTCTACAGGGATTGGGCGGCGCGTTTATCATTGCCGGTTTGATGTCGCTTGGCTTTTCGGCGCTGGCAGGTGTTGGCCCATGACCGATATTTTTCTGGGAATCGGTTTGTTAGTCGCGCTGGTCCTACTGCTGACCGTGCTGGTTGTGGCCGCGCGGTCTGTTCTGCTGCCGCAGCGACCCGCAACTCTCATGGTGAATGGGGGGACACAGATTGCGACCAAAACTGGTCAAAAGCTGCTTGGGGTGCTGAACGAGAATGGCATTCTGATCCCATCCGCCTGTGCTGGTGCAGGGACCTGTGGATTGTGCCGTATCAAAGTGACGCAAGGAGGTCTTTCCGCGTTGCCGATCGAAGCCGCCCGTTTCACAAGATCGGAACTACGCGATGGTTTGCATCTTGCTTGTCAGGTCATGCTGAGGGGCGATATGACGGTAGAGGTGGACGCCGATTTATTGAGCGCTGAAACGTTTATGTGCAACGTCGCAAAAACGCGGCAACTTACTCCGCTGATCCGCGAAGTGACGCTACAAATGCCTGATGAAGTGCGGCCTGAAATCGTGGCGGGTTCATTTGTACAAGTGACGGCACCACCCTTTACAGCCCCTTATGACCAGTTTGACATCCCCAACGAATTTGCCCCGCAATGGGAGCCTTTGCGACGCCTCATTGCGACCAGCGCCCAGGATGTGACCCGTGCCTATTCGATTTCGAACCGCCCCAAAGATACAGCGGCGGGGCGTTTGGTGCTAAACATCCGGCTGGCCTTGCCGCCGCCTGCAGTTGAAGAAGCACCGCCCGGCGTTGTTTCGTCATGGTTGTTCTCACTGAAAGCGGGAGATCAAGTGCCTGTCTCCGGTCCGTTCGGGACGTTTCGAGTCCAACCGACGCGCCGTGAAATGGTGCTGATCGGGGGCGGGGTCGGGATTGCACCGTTGCGGGCCATGATCCACGAACAGCTAGAATGTCTGGGAACATCGCGCAAGATGACCTTTTGGTATGGTGCGCGTAACCAGTCTGACCTGCCCTATGCTGATGACATGGATGCGCTGGCCGCACGGCATGCGAACTTCAACTGGACGGTCGCGTTTTCTGATCCCAAACCGAATGACAGAGGGCTACGACAAACCGGAATGGTTCATACGGTCGCATTCTCGAATTATCTGCGGGACCATCCCGCGCCGGAAACCTGCGAATACTATCTATGTGGTCCGCCACTGATGATCCGTGCGGTTTTGGCGATGCTGGATGATTTGGGCGTTGAGGCAGAAAGCATCTTCAACGATGATTTTGGAGTATAGTTGATGACTTTTACCAGACGCACAGTGATACAAGGCCTTGCCGCCGCAGGCTTCGCCCCTTCGTGTTTGGCCGCAGGGGATGTAGATGTCACGGGTGGTCTTGCATTCGGGTCAAGCTGGCGGGTGACAGCGGGCAGCGGATTGGACAAGACGACAATCCCAACCGAAGTCGCAGCTATCATTGACCAAGTTGACAAGACGATGTCACCGTATCTGGCGCAATCCGACCTGTCGCGTTTTAATACCGCCGCCGCCACTGACTGGCAGGAAATGCCACGCTCTTTGTGCGAGGTGGTGTATGCGGCGCTGGATGTTGCAAAACTCACGGATGGTGCATTTGACCCCACCGTTGGTCCGCTAGTATCACGCTATGGGTTCGGGCCGATCGCAGGTGGTATGGGGCAGTTCCGCGATATTCATCTCCGCGCTGCGGCGCTAAAAAAGACAGTGCCAGACCTGACCTTGGATTTGTGTGGCATCGCCAAGGGCTATGCCCTGGACCGGATTACTAGCCGCTTGCAGACGCTTGGCCTTACCGATGCATTGATAGAGGTCGGCGGGGAAGTACGCGCAATTGGCCAGCATCCTAGTGGGCGAAGTTGGCAAGTCGCTGTTTCCGATCCAACAGCGGTGGATTTCGGCGTGCGCCGGATCGTTGCTCCAGGGGCTTTGGCGCTTGCGACTTCAGGCCATGTGGCAAATGGTATTTCGGGTCAGTATAGCACCAGCCACATCATTGATCCTTATGTGCGAACTCCGGCAAATACGAGCCTGGTTTCGGTTACAGTTTTGGCCCCAACTGCGATGCGCGCCGACGCGTTGGCCACCGCCCTGTGTGCGGTTGGGCCTGAGGTGGGGACACAGCTGGCACAGCGTCTGAATATATCGGCATTATTTATCACCGACGGAACAGCCGCAGCTGTCGAAGTGCTGACAGGCGATTTTGCACACCATCTTTTGATTTGAGGTAATCACCCATGGCAACCATCATTCTGGCCACTGCGATCTTCCTCCTTGCCATGCTGGGGCTTGGCTTGGGCGTGCTGGCAGGGCGATCTCCGATCAAGGGGTCGTGCGGCGGGATTTCTTGTATAAAAGGCATTGATTGCGGTGTCTGCGCCAAAAACCGCAGAAAGAGTGACCAATGACAGCAATTGCTTTGGTATCAGATTATATGACCCGTGACCTTATCACACTATCACCCGAGACCGAGATCAATCACGCGATGAATTTGTTGTTGAACAACCGAATTTCCGGTGCGCCAGTTCTGGATGCAAGCGGGCAGTTAGTTGGCGTATTGTCCAAGAAAGACTGCCTGAAAGCGGCGCTTGAGGCCAGCTATTACCGGGACTGGGGGCGTACCGTAGCCAGCTATATGACAACGCAGGTTGAAACGGTCGAGGCGGGAATGGATATTCTGGCAGTCACCGAGGCCTTTCTAAAAAGCCACTATCGGCGGTTTCCAGTTTTTGAGAACGGTCAGCTTGTAGGACAGATTAGCCGCGCAGACGTCTTGCGCGCAATGAATGATAACTGGTCCTAAAGGCATACGCTTATTTGGCATGAACCTTGAGATAGGCCAGCATCTCGTCAAAACTGCGCATCTGATCGTAGTCGGCCTCAGGGATCGGGCAGGCAAATTCATCCGCCAGCGCCGTAATCAGTTTCAAAAAATCCATTGAGTCGATATCAAATTCATCGCGCAGGTCGGCTGCGGTATCTATCGTATCAATCTCGATTTCGGGGGCGATGCGGCCCAACTGTATTATCAGGGCGTCGCGCAGGTCAGGTTGGGTCATAACGTCTCCGGTTTTTGCAGATTGCGGATTATGGATAACAGAAAACCGGCACCACGGTGACCATCGCTAACCCTGTGATCAGCGGCAAGTGTGACGGTCGCAGCGCGGCGCGCAACAATTTGTCCCTCGCGGACCAAAGGCTGCCAATCTGGCGTCCCAATTCCGATGATCGCGACCTGTGGGGGAAAGATGACACCCGTGATCCCCGTCACGCCACGATCTCCCAAACTGGTCAGAGTGATCGTAGGATCAGACATTTCGCGGGCACGAAACCGCCCCTGACGGACGCGTTCTACAAGGTCGCGCAGCCGGCCCATTAGGTCATCCAGACTGCCAGTATCCGCGTCATGCAAGGCAGGGGCAACCAGCCCGCCACCGCGCAGGTTGATTGCCATGCCGATATGAGGTTTCGGATTGGGCAAAAATTGGTCGTTCTCGAAGAGCCCGTTGAATTCCGGGAATTTTTCGATGGCGCGTGCAATGGCGCGGATGAAGAGCGCGCCAACCAGCAATCGCTTCTCGGGTGGCAAATCGGCATTATGATCGGCTACGAAAGCTTCTGCAGCCGTCAGATCGATGATGTTGGACAGATAATAATGGGGAATTTCACGTTTGGAACGGGACATTGCCGCCGCAATTGCCTGACGCATACCAGATAACGGCGTCGTATCGGGTGCTTGTTGAACCTGCGGCAGATCATCCAATGTAATGATTTCCTCATGACCAAGTGTTGCCAGGTCAAAGCCAGTTTGGACCGCGCGGCGACGGGCAGCGGGGGTAACACGTTGGCGGACCTTATTTGGAAAATTCGATGCCAGCGATGGCGTGGCGTGCGAGATTCTCGGTTGAACACGCTGGTGGTCAGACACTAACCGCTGAGGCATATCCGGCTCTTCTTGCAGGTTGGACGCATCGTCAGAGCGTAATTCTGCAATGGGCGTTCCAACGGGTACTCTTGTGCCAAGCGGCACTAACCATTTTTCCAGAAAGCCGTTCTCAAACACTTCGACCTCGATAACCCCTTTTTGGGTTTCTACCGCTGCAATAATATCCCCCCGATGCACAGGTTTACCAACTGCGATCAGTTGCTCTACCAAAATTGCATCTTCCATATCTGCGCCAAGCGACGGCATCACAAACTGTGTCATGGTATTTTTTTCATCAGTTGTTTGACGGCGTGCACGATTGTAGAAGTCTGTGGCAGTGCGGCTTCTTCCAGATGGCGGGCATATGGAATGGGCACCTCGGCGCTGCACACTCGACCCGGCGGCGCATCCAGATCAAAGAAAGATTCTTCAGCCAGACGCATGCCGATCTCTGCGGACAAACTCCCACTGCGCCAGCCTTCGTCCACAACCAGCACCCGATGGGTGCGGGCGACCGAAGCGCGGATCGTATCAGTATCAAGCGGTCGCAAACTGCGCAGATCAATAACCTCGGCCGATATTCCATCGGCCGCCAATGCGTCTGCAGCATCAAGGGTTTTAAAAAGAGATCCGCCATAGGTCACCAGCGTGATGTCTTCGCCTGTGCGCCGCACAACGGCGCGATCAATATCAACCGCGTCTGCGTTTTCAGCAAGTTCGCCTGCCATATTATACAGCATCACGTTCTCGAATATCAGCACCGGATCAGGGTCCTCCAGCGCTGTCCAAAGCATGCCCCGCGCATCTTCCAAAGTAGCGGGAGCCAGCACACGCAGACCGGGGATATGCGCATACCACCCTTCCAGACTGTGAGAGTGTTGCGCGGCAAGCTGTTTGCCCGCACCCGTTGCCATACGGATCACCACCGGAACGCCAAATTGATTGTTGGACATGTGGCGCAAGGTGGCTGCTGTATTCATTATTTGATCCAGTGCCAGGAGCGAAAAATTGACGGTCATCACCTCCACAATCGGACGCATACCGGCAATTGCGGCCCCAATGCCGGCACCTGTGAACCCGGATTCAGATAATGGCGTGTCCCTGATACGATCTGTGCCGAACTGATCAAGCAACCCCTTACTGACGGCATAACAACCGCCATAATGTCCGACATCTTCGCCCATCAGAAATACGCGGTTATCGCGGTTCATGGCATCGGTGATTGCCGACTTAACAGCTTCACGGTATGTGGTCTGGATCATCTTGCCAGGATTTGTAATTTCAGGAGGGTCAGGGCGTTTGGAGGCCATGACAAAACGCTCAAGTGTCTCAATCGGCTCGTCGGTTCCAGCTTCGGCGAAAGCGACAGCTTCAGTGATTTCGGCAGTTACTTCTGATTTGATATTGGCCAGATCGGCATCATGCAGAAAGCCATTGGTTTTCGCCCAATTTTGAAACCGTGTAATTGGATCTCTTTCCCTCCATTTTGCCACCTCGGCCTTATCGCGATAAAGCTGAGCATCAAACATCGAATGGGCACGGAACCTATATGTGCGGCATTCGAGGAAATAGGGTTCTTTGGTTTTTGCGATGGTTTGCAATGCGCGGCGGGCTGCCGCTTCGACCGCAACAACATCCATACCGTCAACGACTTCGGATGTGATAGCATAGCTGCGTGCCTTGGCGGCAATGTCGGTTTCAGCCTCGGAAATATCCAACGCAGTGCCCATAGCATACCCGTTGTTTTCGCAGATAAAAAGAACTGGCAGGTCCCATAGCGACGCGAGATTGAGACTTTCGTGAAACTCGCCTTCGGCCACAGCCCCTTCGCCAAAGAAACAGGCGGTGACGGCGTCTGTGCCCTGCATTCTGTCGGCCAAGGCAAGGCCCACAGCCATAGGCAAACCGCCCCCGACAATCGCGTTGCCGCCATAGAAATTATGGTCCTTGCTGAACAGATGCATCGATCCGCCGCGCCCGCCTGCACAACCTTCGGCTTTGCCATACATCTCGGCCAGCAAGGCACCCATTGGAACACCGCGCGCCAATGCGTGCCCATGCTCACGGTAGGTCGCAACAAGACGGTCTTGTTGTTCCAGCAGCGGGATGATCCCGGAGGCGACCGCCTCTTCACCGTCGTATAAATGTAAGAACCCGCGAATTTTTTCCTGTGTATAGACCTCGGCGCATTTTTCCTCGAAAAGCCTGATCCGCAGCATGGTCTTTAACAGCTCCCGTATATGAGGCGCATCAAGGCGGGGTTTAGTCCGATCTACGGTCATGTTTCATCGCTTTCCAAAGTTGAAATATCGCCCGCCGGCAGGCCCAGTTCACGGGCTTTCAACAGACGGCGCATGATTTTACCGCTGCGTGTTTTGGGCAGGTTCTGACGAAACGCGATAATTTTTGGTGCCACTGCGGGGCCAAGACGTTTTCGCGCATGTCCCAGCAGATCAAGGCGCAAATCCTCGCTGGCAATATGGCCGGGTTTCAGCGCAACATATGCTTTGACGAGTTCGCCTGCAGTTTCATCGGGTAGGCCGATCACTGCAACCTCGGCTACAGCGTCATGTTCCATCAATGCGCTCTCAACCTCAAACGGGCCGATCAGATGACCCGCACTTTTTATCAGGTCATCAGCACGTCCGACAAACCAGAAATACCCGTCAGCGTCACGCATCGCCAGATCGCCACTGAGGTACCAGCCGCCTTTGAAACATTTGTCGTACCGCGCCTGTTCGTTCAGGTATCCGCGCATCATCGACGGCCAGCCGGGGCGCAGCGCCAGTTCGCCGATAGTCATAGGTGTCGTAAGCTCGGTGACGGCATCACCTTCGACTTCGACAATTCCCGCCGTAATCCCCGGCAGCGGTTTGCCCATCGACCCCGGTTTCACATCCACAGCTGCATAGTTTGCAATCATGATTCCGCCAGTCTCGGTTTGCCACCAGTTGTCGTGGAACGGTTTCCCAAAGGCGTTTTGCCCCCAAATCACCGCCTCAGGATTCAGCGGTTCACCCACACTTGCCATGAACCGCAGAGCTGGAAAATGATACGGTTCCATGACTTTGGTTCCCGCCTTCATCAGCATTCGGATCGCAGTTGGAGCGGTGTACCAGACGTTGACGCCTTCAGATGAAAGGATATCATACCAGCGGGCAGCATCGAATTCTGCCTCATCTACAATCATTGTGCAGCGATTAGTGAAAGGGGCGATGATGCCATAGGATGTGCCCGTCACCCAGCCGGGATCGGCAGTACACCAATAGATATCACCAGCCCGCAAATCCAACGCGATGCGCCCTGTTTCTGTATGGGCGACTACCGCTTGATGCACATGCACCACGCCTTTTGGTTTGCCCGTGGTGCCTGAGGTGAAGTGCAAAAGCGCTGTTTCTTCGGGATCGGTTTTTGCCATCTTAAACTGATCAGAGGCGACATTCATCAGCGGTTGCAGAGCCAAAGTATCAGGGGCATCGCCATCGATTGTAAACACTGTTTTCAGCGCAGGCAGTGCTGGGCGGATACCGGCCACCTTACGACTGTAAAGACGGGTGGACGTGACCAACGCATTAGCGGTCCCGATCTCCATCCGCGCCTTGATAGGCTCTGGTCCGAAGGCAGAAAACAGGGGGCAGAAGACGCAACCTGCTTTCAGGCTACCGAGCGCCGCGATATATAATTCCGGCACCCGACCCAACAGCGCATAAACTCGGTCGCCTTTGGTCAGGCCATTAGACCGCAGAACATTGGCAAAACGATTTGTCAGTCGGGACAATTCGCCATAAGTGAAATCGGTCCGCTCACCAGATTTAGCGATCCAGCGCAGAGCAATCTGTTCCGCGTGCCCAGCGATAACATGCCGATCAATCGCCTCATGCGCGATGTTCAAATGGCCCCCCGGTAAGCCCGCCAGCAATGTCTCCGCTTCCTGCCATGAAAAACTGTCATAGCTTTGCTGGTAGTCCCGCATATTGGAAGCGTCGCGCACTTCAGCGGTTTTGCGGATGACTTCCTTTGATCCGAAGGCTTTACTCATTGCGCGACAAATCCGCCATCTACCGGAATAACGGCTCCTGTGACGAATGATGCGCGCGCAGAGCAGAGCCAGACGATCAGCTCCGCCACCTCTTGCGGAGTGCCGATCCTGCCAATCGGGTGCAGTGGGTCCATCATTTCCGCGGAAGACTGCGCACCTCCAGTAGCTTGATCCGCCAGTGAATCCAACATGCGGGTGTCTATGCCACCGGGGCAGACCGCATTCACCCGAATGCCTGATTTACCATATTCAAGGGCGGCGTTCTTGGTCAGGCCAGCAACGCCATGTTTTGAGGCGACATAGGGCGAAAGCCCCGCAAACCCGATCAGGCCAGCCACGGACGAGAGGTTCACAATGGTCCCACCACCGGACTTCAGCATCGCTGCAATCTCGGCCTTCATACATAGGAAAGTGCCCTTTAGATTTACGGAAATAATGGCATCAAAATTATCGTCAGTTTGATCGGCAAAGGGCGCGATCTTGCCCTCGATGCCGGCGTTGTTCACAGCACAGTCGATTTTTCCATAAGTGGCTACGGCCTGATCAAAAAGGGCTGCGACATCATCAGGCTTTGACACATCCGCAGGTACCAGCACTGCGGTGCCGCCCACCTTTTCAATCATTGTAACCGTTTCAGCACCATGGTTGCTGTTGATATCCGAAACAACAACCTGCGCCCCTTCTGCTGCGAAACACAGCGCTGTTGCACGGCCAATGCCAGCCCCGGCGCCTGTGATCACAACTGTTAGTCCATCAACGAGTCCCATTATAGCCTCCCTCCATTTGCTGAATTTAGTGTCTAATGGGATCATGATGCCGCATCCGACCACTCGTTGATTGACTGATGTCAATTGATCGACCTGAGGTGGGAATAGCCTACTCATGTCCGAAACCAGATCCTGAAAAGGAGACAGAAATGCAGGTAAATTCATTTCCTAGATATGATGTGACCGAAAATACTACAGGGTGCTGTCCGCGGTTTAATCCCGAAGGCTGGGACAACCAGCACCTCCATTTCAAGAACAAGAAATTCGTCCGCGCTACAACGCGCAGCGCGATGCATGTACCTTGGAATATGGGCAGGGTTTTCACCCGTGTGCAGGCACATATCGAAGAGGCGGGTGCCGCAGACCCTACCACCGAGATCGTGCTCAGCCACGACATCTCACCCTGGCAAAGCGAACACTTCTTTGCGGTATCCAAGGACGTTCCGGACGAAGAAATGACGGAGCTGTCAGGTGATTATTTTACCCGTGTATTCGAGGGGCCGTACCGCAAGGTAAAGGATTTCGACCATGACATGCAGGTCGCTGCGCGTGCTGCAGGAACAACTCCAAAGGATATTTTCTTTTTCTATACTACCTGCCCAAAATGCGCCAAAGCCTATGGTGAAAATTATATCATTGGAGTTGCGCAAGTGTGATAGGTCCCACCATATCTCAATCCGCAAGCGCTGCAATTTTACATGTCGCTTAATCTTGGGAAGTCGATCTGCCCTTGAGGCTGATCGATGAATTTGAAGCAGATCACAACCCAAGCATGAATTCTTCCAAAGCATATGATGTTAAGCGCATTTTTGCTCCAGCCTCACATTGATAGAGATCAAGTAGTCTGTCCGCTAACACAATACGGTTCTTCATAAATGTTATCAGGGAGCTACCTTATGAAGCGCGTGATTTTGATCCTATTCTTGGCAGTAATGGGCTGTTCCCCGGATAGCCCATCATCGGGACGCACCGTCTTTGTCAATTCTTGTGCATCTTGCCATGGTGTTAGCGGCCTTGGCGATGGACCTCGCGCTAATGGTCTTAAAGTGCAGCCAGCTGATCTGACAAAAATTGCAGCGCGACGCAACGGCCTTTGGCCTATGGTGGAGGTAATGTCGATCATCAACGGGTATCACCGCCGGACACTGCAACGGGAAGAAATGCCAATTTTCGGCGATCTGGCAGAAGGCAAGCTGGTTCTTTTCGATGCAGGAGATGGCAGGTTAACACCGACACCAGTTAAGCTGATTGCAGTGGCACGCTATCTTGAATCGATCCAGAATCCAAAGGCGATTGGTACATTTCCCTGATTATGACTAAAATTTCCGTTTGCTGGACAGGCCGCATTATCTGCTTGAACAAAAAGATGGAAATGGCGCTTCCCGACAACATAATCATCGAAGACCTTTAGCGCGGTATCTCCATTGATCCGCGCAGAAGGCTCATTTGTTTTGGCAAGCAGACAGACTTGGATCGGCGTCGCAGGTCTTGTCCTAATCTGCACTCAGAACTGAGTCCGATTCACCAACGCGACACCGGCAGCAATCGTATCGCTTGGATGAGTGACCACTTGTTCTGAGCGCTCAAGCCCCTCGAGCACTTCGACCATTGTGTTATTGCGTCGGCCCAAAGTCACTGAACGTTTCTCTGCGATCCCTTCGAGAGCTACAAAAACGGCCCAACCGCTCCCACTCCTGAACGCAGCACTCAGGGGAATTTGCAAAGTGTCTTCCGCACGCCATTCCACGATCCTGAGAAAAACAGAGAACCCGTCACCAAGGTTAGGCCGTG
>NZ_CANMQD010000006.1 GCF_947499945.1 uncultured Sulfitobacter sp.
TCCACTCGCGCGTAAACACAATGCGCATCTGATCGGATTACATCCCATTGAGGCGCTCAACGTGTACCCCGGGGTTGCGATGTATATCCCCGACTCGACCTTTGAGGCATTTAACAAGAGCCAGAAAGAAGCGTCAGCGCAAATCAAAGCGGTCTTTGATAAACATACCGCTAATGAAGATTTTGTCAGTGAGTTCCGTTTGCTGCGGGCCGAAACAGCCACGGCCGCAGAGCGGATTGTAGAATCTGCACGTGCCGCTGACCTTGTGATCATGTCCCATCAGGATCAGGAGAACGACCGCTACGACCAGCGGGGCGTTCAGGCTCAGGTGATCCGCGAAAG
Organism: uncultured Sulfitobacter sp.; assembly: GCF_947499945.1. Lineage (GTDB taxonomy): Bacteria > Pseudomonadota > Alphaproteobacteria > Rhodobacterales > Rhodobacteraceae > Sulfitobacter. The sequence goes on from NZ_CANMQD010000006.1 coordinate 343, forward strand.
TGGTCGCCCTGTGATCATTGTGCCATTGGACTATGATGGTCCCGAAATCGGCGCCAATCTACTATTGGGGTGGAGCGATACGAGAGAGGCGGCCCGTGCAGCGCATGATTTGCTCAGCGTTGCAGATGAGGGTGCCCAGCTTACCGTGCTGCGCGTAGGCGCTGCGACCCACGACCCCCTCCAAGACAGCGACGCGATTGATGTCGTGGAGATGTTTGCAAGACATGGCCTGAAAACCAAGCTGGAGCACCGCGAAGCAACCGGAAGCAGCATTGCCGAGACATTGGGCGCCGCTGCGTTTGAAGAGGGCGCGGATTTGATTGCAACAGGTGCGTTCGGCCATTCCCGCGCCTATGATTTTGTGCTGGGCGCAACCACCTATGCCCTACTGCGGGATCAAAAAATTCCGGTACTGTTCAGTAAGTAGCGGATGGCACAATGACATCGGACCATATCGGCAAATGGTCCGATGCAACCCGTGCAAGCGGACCCTGCTCAACACCTGCATCGCGCAACGCAATACCTTGTGTCAGCGCAAAGCGGTCCAACGCCGCCATTGGTCGCCGCGCATGAAAAGAGCGGCCGGGACTGTATGTCTCAAACCTTTCGGCCAAAGGCTCAAACCCCTTATCAGCCGACCATTCATTAAAATCACCCGCCATGATGACGTGACCCTCACCCGCAGTGGCCTGCGCCAAAACAGCAAGCTGCGCACGGCGGTCACGGCGTAACAGACCCAGATGGGTAGCCACCACAGTAACCCCCACCCCGACATTCAGCGTCAGACGCACAGCGCCGCGCGGCTCAAGCCCCGGCAGCTCCAGCCGTGCAGTATCGCGCACACTCAGCCCTTTGCGCACCAATACGGCATTACCGTGCCAGCCAATGCTGATGTCATTTGCACAGACGTCGACCAATTCAAAATCGGTCTCGGCGTCGATCATCGCACGCGGTATTGCGGGATGACGTGGGCCAAGGCGCTTGTCCGCCTCTTGCAAAACCACAACATCCGCGTCCAGCCCGTTAATAACTTGGACGGTTCGCTCAGGACGGCGCTTTTGGTCCAGCCCACGGGCTTTGCGGATATTATAGCTGGCGATACGTAGCATTCTATCGGTCATAGGATGTATATAGGAACGATACCCCCAAGATTTAACGGCAAAGCGATGATGAGCCTATGAGATTGATAAAAGACAGCAGCCCGCGGATCCTTGTCATATGGGCAATGCTGCTCATTGCGGGGCTTGTCGCTCTGAGCCTTGGGCGGTGGTCGCTGGCCTTTGTCAGCTTTGCCACATTGGCGCTTTCATTGCTCCCGCCCCTGCTTGCGGCCCGCTGGTCACTGGTGCTGCCGCTTCCCTATCTGGTCTTCACAACGTTCTTCTTTTTCGCGTCTATCTTTTTGGGGGAGGCATTTGATTTTTACGAACGGCTCTGGTGGTGGGATCTGGCGCTGCACGGCTCTGCCGCTGTGGGGTTTGGGCTGACGGGATTTCTGTTCGTTTTTATGTTGTTTGAAGGGGACCGTTTCGCCGCCCCGCCTTCGGCGATCGCCTTCATTACCTTTTGCGTTGCCATGATGGTCGGCGCGATGTGGGAGGTGTTCGAATTCACGATGGATACAACATTTGGTCTGAATATGCAGAAGTCGGGCCTTGATGATACAATGGCTGATCTGGTGCTCAATGCCATTGGCGGGCTGATCGCCAGCTTGACGGGCTATGTCTATCTTGTGCGTAATACTGCTGGCCTGCTGGGGATGGGGCTGTCGGAATTCATCCACATGAACCAGCGCCTTTATCAAAAGTACAAACACCGCCTGAAGAAATAGAGTCCGCCTGCGCGTTGATTGATCAATCTCAATCGCGCATTGCCCTCCCGCGTCATGATCCTCCCGACAATGTGTTCATTTTGGAGGATTTCACGATGGTTATGGCACCGCACTACGGCACGCCGCAGGAGCCAAAGCCGCGCGGCTGGTTTCCAACAGCGTATACAGTTCTTTTCGCACTCATTATTGCAATGGCCGCCCTCACGTGGATTGTTCCAGCGGGCGAATATGAGCGGGCAACAAATCCCGCACTGGGAAAAGAAGTTCCGGTTCCGGGAACCTACAGCACAGTGGAGGCTGCGCCCCAAGGTCTGCTTGACGTCCTGATGGCCCCGATCGCAGGTTTTTATGACCCCGTCGAATATACCGCAAACGCCATTGATGTGTCGCTGTTTGTGCTGGTTGTTGGTGGCTTTTTGGGCGTGGTGACGGCCACAGGCGCGATCAATACAGGCATCGCCCAAGCCATGAGGCGTCTTGAAGGGCGCGAAAAATGGATGATCCCGATTATGATGGCCCTCTTTGCTGCGGGCGGCACGACCTATGGCATGGCCGAAGAGACGCTGGCGTTTTATGTGTTGCTGATCCCCATTATGATTGCCGCAGGCTATGACGCGCTCACGGGTGTGGCGATTATCATGTTGGGGGCGGGCGTGGGGGTCATCGGCTCCACCATCAACCCGTTTTCAACTGCGATTGCCTCCAACGCGGCGGGCATCACTTTTGCAGACGGGATGCCACTGCGGTTTGTCATCCTCGGGCTGTCATGGCTCGCGGCTGTCGCTTTTGTAATGCGCTATGCGGAACGTGTTCGCCTCGATCCCAGCCGCTCACTGGTCGCTGATATGAAGGAGGCCAATGAGGCGCATTTTCTGCAAAAGCACACTGCTGAGGCGGACGCGCAGCTGACAGGTATGCAAATCGTGATCCTCATCCTTTTTGCAGCAACATTTGTGATCATGGTCTGGGGCGTTTCCTCCCAAGGGTGGTGGATGGCCGAGATGTCCGCGCTTTTTCTTGCGGCATCCATTGTGATCGGCACGCTCGGCTGGCTGGGTGAGAGAGTGCTGACCCATGCCTTTGTTGAGGGCGCCCAAGATTTGCTGGGCGTGGCGCTGGTTATCGGCCTTGCACGCGGAATCGTGATCATCATGGATCAGGGCCGGATCACCGATACCTTCCTGCATACATTCGAAGGGTGGATTTCGGGCATGTCAGATGTTGCCTTCGTCAACGCATTGTTCGGCATTGAAGCGTTAATGAGCTTTCTGGTCCCTTCCACTTCGGGCCTTGCCGTGCTGTCGATGCCTATCATGGCACCGCTGTCCGACTTTGCCGGAGTGAGCCGCGATTTGGCAGTAACTGCATTCCAGACCGCCATTGGCATCACCAATCTGGTCGCCCCCACCTATGCGGTTGTGATCGGCGGGCTGGCCATCGGGCGGGTACCGTATAACAGATGGTTGCGCTTTGTCTGGCCGCTGTTAGTGATACTCTCGCTGATGTCCATGGCGCTGCTCAGTGCTGCGGTGATGTTATGACCGCGCCGCTTGGAGTATACTCGGAAGTGGGGAAATTGCGCACTGTTATGGTGTCCCGCCCTGGTCTGGCACATGAGCGGCTAACTCCCAGCAATTGCGACGCGCTGCTGTTTGATGATGTGTTCTGGGTCGATGAGGCCCGCAAGGATCACTTTGCCTTTTGCGAAAAGATGCGCGACCGCGACATTGAAGTGCTTGAGCAGCATGACCTGCTCACCGACATCCTTGATCTGCCAAAGGCCCGCGCATGGCTGCTTGATCGCAAGATCACCGAGGACCATATCGGTGTCGGCATGATGGATGAGCTGCGCGGCTGGCTGAACGAGATGCCCTCCGCCAAACTGACCCAGTTTCTGACGGGCGGGATCACGGTAAGCGATCTGCCGTTCAAACCGCACAGCATGTTCGGCAGGTTTTTAGGGCCAGACGGATTTGTCCTGCCGCCGCTGCCCAATCTCATCTTCACCCGCGACACCAGCTGTTGGATTTACGGGGGTGTCACCCTCAATCCGATGCATTGGCCCGCACGGCAGCAGGAGACGCTGATCGCCGCTGCGATCTATAAATTCCACCCGCGCTTTGCGGGAAAAGCCAAGGTTTTGTGGGGTAATCCTGATCAGGATTTTGGCCCCGCCACGCTGGAGGGCGGCGATGTGATGCCCATTGGCAAGGGCTGCGTGCTGATCGGAATGGGAGAGCGGACAACGCCCCAAGCTGTGGGCCAATTGGCGGTTTCCCTGTTTGATCAGGGCATGGCCGAGCGGGTAATCGCCTGCCAGATGCCTGCCTCTCGCGCGGCGATGCATCTGGATACGGTCTTTTCCTTCTGTGACACCGATCTGGTCACCAGCTTTACGCAGGTCGCAGATAAAATTTCTTGCTATTCGCTGTACCCCGACGCCAAACACGCGCTCAGCGTTGTCGACGAACCCGGTCACATATTTGACGTCGTGCAAGACGCTTTGCACCTTCCATCGCTGCGCATCATCGGCACGGGTGGCAACCACTTCGAGCAAGAGCGTGAGCAGTGGGACGACGGCAATAATGTTGTCGCTTTAGAGCCGGGTGTTGTGCTGGCCTATGACCGCAACGTGCACACCAATACATTGCTACGCCGCGCAGGTATCGAAGTCATCACCATCCGCGGGGCCGAGTTAGGCCGCGGTCGCGGTGGTGGCCATTGCATGACCTGCCCCATTTCCCGCGATCCAGTGGAGTAACACTATGTCCTTTAATCTCAGAAATCGGTCCTTCCTTTCCCTGCGCGATTTCACGCCGCAAGAAATCAAATTCCTGCTCAAACTCTCTGCCGATCTCAAGGTCGCAAAATATGCGGGCACTGAACAGCAGACGCTAAAAGGCCGCGAGATTGCGCTGATCTTCGAGAAAAACTCGACCCGAACGCGCGTGGGGTTCGAGGTCGCGGCCCATGATCAGGGTGCGCATGTGACCTACCTCGGCCCCTCGGGCAGTCACATCGGCAAAAAGGAAAGCATCAAGGACACAGCCCGCGTATTGGGCCGTGTCTATGACGCCATTGAGTATCGCGGATTTGGACAGGAGGTGGTCGAGACATTGGCACAATGGTCTGGTGTACCTGTTTATAACGGGCTGACGGACGAGTTTCACCCGACCCAGATACTCGCCGATGTAATGACCATGTCGGAGCATGTGGACAAACCCCTGAGCCAGATCGCATTTTGCTTTATGGGCGATGCGGGCAACAACATGGGCGACAGCCTGCTGATTGGCGCAGCCAAGCTGGGCATGGATGTGCGCCTGTGCGGGCCAAAATCGCTGTGGCCTGACAAGGCGATCGTAAAAGCCGCACTGGAGGAGGCAAAGGCCACTGGTGCGCGTATCCTGCTCACTGAGGATGTGCAGCAAGGCGTATCGGAATGCGACATTATCTATACCGATGTGTGGGTCTCGATGGGCGAGGAAGAAAGCGTCTGGGGAGAGCGGATCAAACTGCTGATGCCGTATCAGGTGAACGCCGAAGTGATGAAGATGACAGGCAACCCGCATGCAAAATTCATGCACTGTCTGCCTGCTTTTCATAACACCGAGACAGAAGTCGGCCAGCATATCCACGACACTTTCGGGCTGGATGCTATGGAAGTTACAGAAGAGGTATTTGAAAGCCCCGCCTCGATTGTATTCGATCAGGCGGAAAACAGAATGCACACGATCAAGGCCGTGCTGGTCGCGACATTGGGTTCTTGAATGCGTATTGTTGTAGCCTTGGGCGGTAACGCTTTGTCGCGACGTGGAGAGGTGCTCACCGCTGAGGGACAACGCGCCAGCATCCGTGTGGCGGCCAAATCCCTCGCGGGGCTGTTGGCGGCAGGCCATGAAGTGGTGATCACCCACGGCAACGGGCCCCAAGTCGGCTATCTCGCGCTTCAGGACGGCACATTTCCGTTGGATGTTCTGGGCGCTGAAACGGACGGCATGATCGGCTATGTTCTGCAACAGGAGTTGGACAACGCCTATGCGCCAGAGACCAAATACGCGACCCTTCTGACACAGATCGAAGTCGACCCTGAGGATCCTGCCTTTCGCGCGCCGAGCAAGTTTATCGGCCCGATCTATACGCAAGCAGACGCCGCAAAGCTCAGCGCCGAGCGGGGCTGGACCATTGCCAAAGACGGGGCGCATTTCCGCCGGACTGTCCCTTCGCCGCGCCCGCGGCGCATTCTCGAGCTGGACGTAATCAACCTCTTGCTGGAGCAGAAGGTAGTTGTCATTTGTGCAGGCGGCGGCGGCATTCCTGTCCTGCAAAAACCCGATGGCACAATGATCGGGGTTGAGGCAGTGATTGATAAGGACCACGCCAGCGGTCTCTTGGCGCACAAACTGAACGCCGATGCGTTTTTGATGCTCACCGATGTCGAGGGGGTCTTCGAGAATTGGGGAACACCTGATCAGGCTATCATCCGACAGGCGACACCTGACGCACTTGAGCATATGTCCTTCCCCGCAGGCTCTATGGGGCCAAAGGTGGATGCCGCATGCGATTTTGCCCGTGCAACAGGAGGCTTTGCAGCAATCGGCCGCTTGACCGATTGCATGGCCCTCGTTGAGGGAAGCACAGGCACGCGGATTACTCTGGCAATGCGCGGTTCTGATTAAACCGTTTCAAGCTGTGCGAGGCGGCGCAGAATAGCGTCACGCTCCTCCAACAGGTCCAGCACCAAAGCCACCCCAGCCGTGTTCACACCCAGATCGCGGTTCAGGCGGTGCGCTTTTTTGGCACGCACAATGCTGGCCCCCACAAAGCGCCAGTTCCCGCGTGTGCTCCCAATCGGCTCCAGAACGCCGTGCTCGACCAACTCAATGACCCAAGTCTCATCCGCCTGACAAAACCGGCATAGGTCGTCCAAGGACAGCGCATCGACGATATCACTTTTCAATGTGGTTTTTTTCATTTCCCAACTCCTCCAAAATGGGCCCGTGGATTGAAAGGCATTTCTTTTGCCATCTTCTCGAAAAACGCGCGCGCCTCTTGTGTTGTCGCATCCGGATTGACGATTTTCAGGGTAGCATAGATGTTGCCAGCGGGCGCACCAGGCAGACCCTTCCCCTTCAGACGCAGCTTTTGCCCGGACCGCGCGTTTTTCGGGATACTCAGATCGACCTGCCCATCCGGTGTGGGCATCACAACATGCCCACCCAATGCCGCCTCCCAGGGGGTAACGGGCAAGTCTAAAAAGAGGTCCTTACCCTCAGCGCGGAACACTGGATGCGGCGCAAAGCTGACTTCGAGAAATAGATCACCCGCGCCCCCCTGCCCTTGCACACCTTGTCCTGCCAGACGAATATGTTGTCCCTGCGCAATCCCTTTTGGCACACGCACAGCGATCTTGCGGTCTTGCAAGCTTACCGTGCCGTTTGGCCCCACAACAGGACTTCTGAGACTAAGAGTACGCTCCGCACCGCGGTAGGCATCCTCCAATGTGATTTCGATCTTGCCGTGGCTATCGGCCCCTCGGCCTGCTCCTGCGCCCGGTGCTGCCCCCGCCTGACGGCGAAACAAAGTCTCGAAAAAATCGCTGAAATCTGTGTCACCATGCGGTCCACCCTCAGAGAAGGAGTAACCGCTATCCCAATCGGGTGGCGGCCTGTACTGGCCTTGACCTTGTGGCGGCTCCTGACCCAGTTGGTCATAGGCTGCACGCCGCTCCGGGTCTTTGAGAACCTCATAGGCCTCGCTTATTTCTTTGAATTTTGCCTCGGCATCTGGGCCAGTATTGATATCGGGATGATATTTCCGCGCACCTTTACGGTAAGCGGCCTTAATCTCCTTATCACTTGAAGAGCGTTCGACCCCAAGTGCTTTGTAGTAGTCTTTGTAGTCCATTTGCCAGCCATCCGATCCTCTAGTGTTGTGTCAGAGTGCCAGAGAAATCCAGAAATGATTTGATCTTTGTCAGTTGCGCAGGTTTGCGCTGTGCCAATTTGCGGTGTGGGCCTTGCTGTTGGGCTGAATGATACGCGAGATTGGAGAAAAGCATGAAACGTCGGACAATTGTCTATGTGATGAACAGGAAAACAACGGATGCGCAGATTAACGAGGCTGCGGAGGCCGCTGCACAAGATCAGAACCATCTCCACTGCTTGCTTTTGGCGGCCCTTCCAAGTTTGCCAACCTATTTCTATGGCGGCACCGCCTATGGTGGCGTAATTCTGCCCGACAACTGGAGCGATATCGTCGCCAACGGGAAGAACGAGTTGGTCGAACGTGTTGATGAAGTTGAAAAGTTGCTCGCCAAATCGGCTGTGTCGGGCGACGTACAGTCCGCAATGTGTGTCTCTGTCGACATCAAACATCACGTCGCCCGTGCCGCCCGTGTCAGCGACGAAGTGCACTTTGCCCCCAATCTGCGCGACACGCCCGAGTTTTTCTACGAGGCTGCTGCCGGTGTCTTGTTCCATACGCCCGTGGGTTTCAGAGTGAACGGCGCGGCAGACTTGAAGTGTGAGCGCGTTTTTATTGCATGGAACAGCAGTGATGCCGCAGCAAGTGCAGTTCACGCCGCGCTGCCCTATCTCAAAGAGGCAAAAGAGGTCGTCATCGCTTGTATTGATCCCGTCGTCACAGCAGAGAAGGATGGACAGGATCCGGGCACCGACGTCGCCGCATGGCTGAGCCATCATGGCTGCAATGTCACTGTCTCACAGTTCCCCAGCGGGGGCCGTAACACAGCACGGTGCATACAGGATCACGCAAATGAGTTTGGTGCCGATCTGGTGGTAATGGGCGCATACGGCCATGCGCGGATGATCCAGACAGTGTTTGGTGGCACCACTCAGTCGATGCTTGAGCAAACAGACCTGCCGGTATTGTTCGCGCATTAATCCGGCCAAGGGGGCGGTACAATAGCCTGCACCAGCAAGACGGAGCTGATTGACCTGACGGTCAAAGAGTTCTCCAAGCTCAGACAACTCATCACCCCCCTTGATGAGGTGCAGGCCAGCTTGGGTGCGGACGGCACGTCCATCAGGGACGTCATTGGCCACCGCGCCCATTGGATCGATCTTTTTCTGGGTTGGTACTCGGATGGCAGTGCGGGAAAGGAGGTTTTCTTTCCCGCCAAAGGCTACAAATGGAATGATCTCAAACGGTATAATGCCGATCTACGCAAGCGGCAGGCAGATTTGGATTGGGATGCCGCACGCGCCCTGCTGGACGACCGCAATGACGCATTGGTCGCATTTTTGACGGCAAAATCCGATGCCGATCTCTATTCCGGCCCGATGCAAGGTGCGGAAAATACATGGACTTCAGGGCGGTGGGCAGAAGCCTCAGGCCCAAGCCATTATCGATCAGCTGCCAAATTTATCCGCGCTGTGTTACGAAGCAACACCTGAAGTTCAGAGATCATAAGCCCTGATGGCCGTCAACGGACCTGCCACAGGGTTAAAGTGCCACTTCTGATTTACCGCAACATCATTTGTCACCATGCCACAGATTGCGGAGCTGCATTGACGCAGGTCAAATCAGGATTTTTCGGAACCTCTATACTTACCTAATGCAACGACCCCATTTCACGTTGCCGCACCGGAGTATGCATGCGCGATATTTTCATCTGGCTCAACGACCAGCTGCTGCGGATGCAGTGGCTGTCGGACCTCGTCACGCTGCTGGTGCGCGACGTTTTCGGCCTTGATCCCGCCAGCCAGATTGGCGGGAGCGTCCATTTCTTTATTTATGATGTGATCAAGATTTTCATCCTTCTGGGCGTGCTGATCTTCACCATCTCCTATGTCCAAAGCTATTTCCCCCCGGAACGGACACGCCGCATTCTTGGTCAGCGACAGGGAATTGGCGCGAACATCGTTGCCGCTTTGCTCGGAACGATCACGCCGTTTTGCTCATGCTCCTCCATTCCCTTGTTCATCGGATTTACCAGTGCAGGCCTGCCACTTGCCGTGACCTTCTCCTTCCTGATTTCCTCTCCACTGGTCGATCTTGCCTCGGTGATCCTGCTCGCCAGCATCTTTAACTGGAGCATTGCGCTCGCTTATGTGGTGATCGGACTTGTGCTGGCAGTCTTGGGCGGCACCTTGATCGGGTGGCTGAAGCTGGAGGATCAGGTAGAGGCGTTTGTGTATCAAAGCCCCGTGACCGACCATGACAACGATGGCAAAATCAGCCGCCGCGAACGGCTCAGCTATGCCCGCGATCAGGTGATCGAGATTGTTCACCGTGTCTGGATTTATGTTTTGATTGGAGTGGGCATCGGTGCTGCGATCCACAACTGGGTGCCAGAAACATTCATCTCTGCCCTGCTCGGTCAGGACAAATGGTGGTCCGTTCTGGTTGCCACACTTGCAGGAATTCCGATGTACGCCGACATCTTTGGCACGCTGCCCATCGCGGAGGCGCTGGTTGAAAAAGGCGTCGGTTTGGGAACAGCGTTGGCCTTTATGATGGCCGTGACTGCCTTGTCTTTGCCGTCGATGATTATGCTCAAGCGGGTTGTGAAACTTCCCCTTCTGTTGGTTTTCATCGCCATTGTAACGGTCGGCATCATCCTCATCGGATATATTTTCAATGCCACCGCCCCTCTTTTCGTCTAAACAGGAGATATGATATGATCATCAAAATACTCGGCTCGGGCTGCAAAAAATGTCTGGCACTCGAAGCAAACGTCAAGGCAGCACTGTCAGAAGCTGACGTCAAAGCGGAAGTCGAAAAGGTAACCGATTTTGTCGATATTGCGCGGTACGGTGTCATGTCGACACCCGGCCTTGTGATCGATGAAAAGGTGGTATCGAGTGGACGCGTGTTGACCCCACCGCAGATCAGCGCTCTTCTTCCGACTGCCTGAAATACTGCTGCTTTCTTGGTCATCTTAAGAGCAGAAAACAGCACCCTCTATTTCAATTCCAATCTGCCGAAAGGCCCCCAGTGAAACCTGACACCTCCAACACGTCGCCCGACTTGCCGCTTGCTGATACTGGCGTGACCAAGGCAGACATGGCTGCGGCACCAAATGCGGTGGGGCGATCCCGCCTGTTCCTGATCCCGCTCTTTCTGGCAACCCTCTTTTCTGGGGCGGTGATTGGCATGTATTTCCAACCACCCGGCCTGCGCATATTTTTCAATACCACAGGGTTGGAGCCGGGTGCTGGTACGAACACACCCATTGCTGTCGCCATTCAGCAGGTCACGACCCAAGAACAAGTTGCAGTCATCAGCGAGGGGGATGTTGTGGCACTGGGAAGGATCATTCCGCGCGGTGATGTGATCAGTGTCGCGACCCCGTCAGGTGCGGGTGACGCGCGGATTGCTGAACTGCGTGTTGCCATTGCCGATGATGTCGAAGCGGGGGATATTCTCGCAGTCCTCGACAACCTTCCCCAACTGCAAAGCGCTGTCGCCTCCGCCCAAGCGGCATTGCGCGTGCGCGAGGCGAACCTTGCCCAAACCCGCGCCTCCAATACCGCCAGCCTGGCCGAAGCGCAGGCATCGCTTGAGCGGGCGAATGCGACAGCAACAGTTGCGCAGTCAGACCTTGACCGCGTCACTGCCTTGTTTGAACGCGGTGTAACCACCCGCGCCGCATTGGATCAGGCGATTGCAACGGCAACTCAGGCGGCCCGCGATGTAGAGCGGACCCAAGCAACACTGTCGCGCTACGCCACAAGCTCGGAAATTGTGCAGGCCGACATTGCCGTGGCACAGGCCAATCTAGAAGCTGCCCGCGCCACACTTGCCAGTGCGGAGCAAGATCTGGACCGCGCGTATGTGCGTGCGCCAGAGCGCGGCAAAGTCCTTGATATCAATGTACGAACCGGAGAGCGCCCCGGCACGGCAGGCATTATCGACCTCGGCGACACCTCGCAAATGACAGTTGAGGCCGAGGTCTATCAAACCATGATCGGACGGGTGGCGATTGGCGATCCTGTGACCGTCAACGCCGACGCACTCGCGCAGGAATTGCGTGGCACTGTCACTGCTATTGGTCTTGAGATCGGGCGGCAGTCTATCACCTCAGACGATCCTGCCGCCAATACGGATGCCCGTGTGGTTGATGTGATCGTGACACTCGATGCAGCTTCCTCGCCCCTCGCGGCCCCCTTTACCAATCTCGAAGCGATTGTGCGGATTGACGCTGGCCGCACCCCATGAGCCGCCTGCTGACGTATCTGTTCGGACGCTTGCCCATCGGCTGGCTGCAACTCACCCATAGCCGTGGACGGTTCTTTGCCGCTGTGGCTGGTGTCGCATTTGCGAACCTTCTGGTGTTCATGCAACTTGGAATTATGGGTGCCTTGAATAGCTCGACCGTAGCGCCCTATGCGATCCTCAATGCCGACATCATTCTGTCATCCGAGGACGGTAATACCCTCACCGATGGTGGACATATTCCACGGGCGCGTATGTTTCAGGCACTCGGCGTCGCAGGTGTCACCGATGCAACGCCGCTGTTTATAGGGAATCTGCCTTTCACGCTTGAGGATGGATCGTCAGTCTCGCTTCTCAGCTTTGGCATGGACATTGCCAAACCAGATTTTACCGCGCCCGTGATTGCCCCCGCTCTTGAGCGGCTGAGCCTTGAGAACACCGCCCTTCTGGATAAGGGCACGCGCGGCATGCCGACCGCAGTTATTGATGCGTTGACAGACGGCGAGCGATTCAGCTTTGAAACAGGCGGTGACACGCTCACCGCGATTGGCACTATGGATATTGGCGGCGGGTTTCTGGCCGATGGGATGATGATGATGTCCGACCAGACATTCTTGCGCGTGTTTCCCGCTAGGTCCAGTGGGGCGCCCAATCACATCCTGTTGCGCACGGGGGAGGGCATCGCAATCGACACTGTCGTTAAGCGTTTGGAAACAACCCTGCCACGCGGCAACCTGCGCATCCAAAGCATGACAAGCTCTGCCGCCAACGATCTGGCCTATATGTCCACAGAACGCCCCACTGGTATCATCTTTGGATTTGGTGTCTTCATGGGCATCCTCGTGGGACTGGTCATCGTCTATCAGGTGTTGTCCACGGATGTGGCCGACCATCTGCGCGAATACGCGACCTTCAAGGCGATGGGCTATGGCCAGTCGTTCTTCTTGGGCATCATATTCGAAGAAGCAATCATTCTCGCAGTGTTTGGGTTCATCCCCGGCTTCATCGTCTCGGTGGGGCTTTATGCTGCTTTAGTCTCGGTCACAGGCCTGCCTGTTGAGATGGAGACAGGTCGCGCGATCCTTGTGTTCCTCGGCACCCTCGCAGCATGTAGCATATCTGGGGCCATCGCCACCCGCAGACTTGTCCATGCTGATCCGGCGGATTTATTCTGATGACGGATGCTCCTATCTCAACGCAAAACCTTGACCATTTTTTCGGTACTGGCGATGCGCGAAAGCAAGCCCTTTTTGACATTAATCTGGAAATCAAACGCGGCAGTCTGACCGTCCTGATGGGGCCATCAGGATCGGGCAAAACAACTTTGCTGACCCTGATCGGCTGCCTGCGGGAGGTGCGCGATGGCGATGTGCGCGTCCTTGGCCATGACCTCAACGGTGCGAGCGAAACCGTCCTTGTAGGGTTGCGCCGCCGCCTTGGATTCATCTTTCAGGCCCATAATCTGCATGAAAGCCTCACGGCGACACAGAACGTATTGATGGGATTGCAAGTGCACGGAAACACCGATGTGATCAAAGCGCGTCATGCTGCGCATCATATTCTCGATCTTCTGGGATTGGCAGACAGGCGCAATTACCTCCCCGGCAACCTGTCAGGCGGGCAAAAGCAGCGCGTCGCAGTCGCCCGCGCTCTTGTCTCTAACCCGGAGATTATCCTCGCTGATGAGCCGACCGCCGCATTGGATAAAGAAGCGGGCCATACGGTCGTCCAGATGCTAAAATCATTGGGCAGCACACGCGGCACAACCACGGTGATGGTGACGCATGATCCGCGTATTCTTGAAATGGCCGACCGGATCATCAGCCTCGAGGACGGGCGGGTCGTATCGGACACGCTACAATCAGCAAACCAGCCTAATCGCCCTCAGTTAAAAGTCTGACCTACAGGTTCATTGCAGGTTTCACAGTTTGCATCCACTCCTGCGCACCCCCGAGCGTGGCGTTATACACCGCTTCGCCAATCGCTTCGCCGATGGCAGTGTGCAAACCCGCGTAATCGGATGTGCCAATCGGGGAAGCCACCGCAATACAGTCTGTACCAGTGCCAGTCGCGCTGCCCGTCGGGAGCGCCAGTCCAACATCCATAATCGCCGCAGTCCGTGCTTGGGCGACGATCGTCAGTGCTTCGATTAAGCCCGTCTGGCTAAGGCCACTTTGCAACGAGACGGCAATATTGATCGTCCCCCAATCCATTTGACTTCGGTCAACACGGTGGCCAATGCGCTCTGCGTTCGACAGGCCCACTGTGGCCACGCAATGTGCAACCACACCCTCCACGGTCGCAGTCGCTTCGGTGTAGAAACCAACATCGCGCGAGGTGAGGAAACACACAGCGTCACTCTGCCCGCGCTCTGCCAGCGTATCCTTAAGCCAGCGGTGCACATCCATATCGCGGGGCAGGTCGGCATTGCGCACTTCGCGCCATAAGATGCGGTCCGCCATTACAAAGCCGGGCTTGTTAATCGCCCAACTCAGCACCCGCATCTCGCGGCCCAGATCAAAGATAAGCCATGGCCGCTCTAGCGTAACCCGCGCGGTCATAACGCCTCCAGCGGTTGCAGGATAAATCCGTCAGATGTCTGCGCCGTAAAGGCCGTAATGCCGAAAACATCGCGCAGGGTTTCGGGGGTAAGCACGTCTTTTGGCGTCCCGTCGGCGACCAGCGTGCCGTCATGCACCACCAGCAATCGCGTACAATGACGCGCCGCCAACCCGAGGTCATGGAGCGACACAATCACCGACGAGCCGCTTTTCGCCAACTCCGCAAAACAGGCCATGGTCGAAATCTGATGCGCGGGATCAAGCCCTGCAACAGGCTCGTCCGTCATCAACAGCGGCGTTTCCTGCGCCAGTGCACGCGCAATTAATACCCGCGCCTGCTCCCCTCCCGACAAGCGTGTGGCAGTACGTGAGGCAAAATCCGTCAGCCCCATATGCGCCAGTGCTCGGTCAATCGCCGCTGCGTCCTGCGCTCCGATAGCGGCCCCCTGCCCCAGATGCGGGATGCGCCCCAAAGCAACCAGTGTGCGCACATCAACAGGCCATGCAATCTCGCGCGCTTGGGGCATCCATGCAGCATGTTTGCCGCGCGTCGCAGGCGCAATCTCGGCGAGCGAGGACTGCCCCGCACAGGGGATCAACCCAAGAATCGCACGCATCAGTGTCGTCTTACCCGCCCCGTTCGGACCGATCAAACCGACCATTTCACCCTGCGCCACATCGAAGCTGATCCCGTTCAGAACGGGTCTGCTGCGCAAGGTGACGCTGAGGTTCGTGACAGACAGCAAGCTCATAACCCTTCCCGTCGCGTGCGGTAGATGAGGTGCAAAAACAGCGGCGCCCCCACGATTGCGGTCAACACACCCAGCTTCAGATCACGCTCGGGCAGGATCATCCGCACCGCGATGTCAGCGGCCAAAAGCATAATCGCGCCGCCCAGTCCCGAGGCCCACAAAAGCGCACCGGGGCGTGCGCCGACAAAAGGGCGCAAAATATGCGGCACGACCAGCCCGACAAAACCGATGGCACCCGCCACCGCAGTTGACGCACCAACAACTGCGGCTGTGCCAAAAATGAGCGTGAGGCGCAGGCGGGTGAGGTTAATGCCCATCGCCGCCGCCGCATCCTCGCCCAAGGTGAGCGCATCAAGGCCACGCGCGGTGCGCATTAGCATGAGACAGCCAATCAAAATCAGCGGCAAAGCAATCCAGACATGCACCATCGAGCGATCGGCGAGCGAGCCCATCATCCAGAATACAATCTCGTTCGCGGCAAAGGGGTTTGGCGACAGGTTCAGCACCAAGGAAGTCAGCGCCCCTGCCAACGCTGAAATCGCAATCCCCGCAAGGATGAGAGTGAGCGAGGAGCCGCGTGGTCCAGCAAGCGCCATCACAGCAAATACACCAATCAATGCACCCGCCAGCGCAGAAGCAGGCAAGGCAAACGCAACGGCCCCCGCAATGCCAGTTTGAATTGACAAAACAGCGCCAAGTGCTGCCGAGCCTGACACACCAATCAATCCGGGGTCTGCCAGCGGATTGCGCAGATACCCTTGCATCGCCGCCCCCGCCACGCCGAGACTTGCCCCGATCATGAGCGCGAGCAGCGCACGGGGTAGCCGGATTTCGCGCATCACCATGGCGATGGGACTGTCCCCCCCTTTGAGCAGCGCCATGATGCTCTCACCCAGTCCCGCCTCGGCAGGCCCAATCAGCAATGAAGCAACAAACAGCACACAGACACCAGCGCCAAGCGAGAGCATCAGGCGCATCAGTTCCGCGCCTCCAGTTCGCGCCGCGCTTGGGCCATGTCGCGGATCGCACGGGCCACAAACGGTGTCCCGCAGACCCAGTCATGATCGGTGAGCGCCGCAGTGCCGCCCTCTCCGCGCAATTCGCCAATTACAGGATGGTCCATGATCTCTTCCGCACGGCTCCCTCCGGGATAGCGCCGTGCAGTGATCATCAGATCGGGCGCAATCATCGCCAGCATTTCAAGCGGAAGTTTACCCCAGACATACCCCTCCTCCGCAGGCGCATTGCGCAGACCCGCAGCGGCCAAAATCTCCCCCGCTAAAGACTCGTTTCCCGAAGTATAGCCGTTGGCATAATAGAGTGCGGCGCGGGGCATCTCATCCTTCGGCAGAGCTGTGGCAGGATCAATGCGCAGGGCGGCAAGGTCGGCGTCAAACTTTGCGATCAGGGCTTCCGCCTGCGCCTCACGGCCCAAGGCATTGCCCATCTGGCGCATCCGCGCACGCACATCCGCCAGCGAGTTTACGATATCGAATTGCACCACCTTGATCCCCAGCCGCCGCAGCAATGCAATGGTCTCGCGGTTGGAATAAACGCCAGCCACCACCAGATCGGGGCGCAGGACATGCACCTCCTCGGCGCGACCGGCATTGATCGGATACTGCGCCGCCTCATCCGCCATCGCAGATACGCGACGGTCAAGGGAGATGCGGCTGACCGAGATCAGCTGCGCGGGCGCGGCAAGTAACATAGCAAGCTGGTCGGTGCACAGGTTCATCGAGACAACACGTGCAGGCACATCCGCATAAGCAGGCGCCCAAGCGGCGACAGCCAGACAGGCCGCCGCCGTCAGTCGCTTTATGCCATCAGAATTCAGCACGCAGCCCCAGATAGACCGCACGGCCCGGCTGGTTAAAGCCGCCTGCGGTCTCGTACTTTTCATCAAACAGGTTCTCGACACGCAAATAGGCCTCGGTGGTGTCGGTCATGTCATAAGACAGGCCCATGCCGACCAACGTGTAATCGCCCACAAGGTTATCGGCAGGCGCAAACGCACTCGGCACAACATCGGCCACGTAACGCACATCGACATAACCGCTCAGACGGTTGGAAAAGTCGTTGGACAGGCCAAGCACCAGATCATGGCGCGGGGTCCGTGTCTGGCGCACGCCTTCGGTCTTTGCATCGGTATAGGTATAGGCACCGTAAAAGCTGGTGCCCTCGCGCAGGACATATTCCCCCGACAGTTCCACCCCTTTGGACACAGTCGTTCCCGGCACTTGGTTGTAGCAGCCAAAGCCCGATGCGCAGGCCGTGGATGCGCCGTCAAATTCGATCCGGTTGTCCACTTCGGTATAGAACAATGTGGCCTTCACCCCGCCAACATCACCGTAAGTTTTCTCGACACCCAACTCGAAACTGGTGCTGTCCTCGGGCTGCAAAGCAGCATCGCCATACAGGCTGTAGCGCTCATAAAGCGAGGGGGCGCGGTAGCCTGTCCCGATCACGGCGCGGAACAGCAAATCCTCACGCGCACGCCAGACACCTGCCAAACGCCCTGTCGCTTGTCCACCAAAGGTCGAGTTATCATCATAGCGCAGTGCCGCCGAAAGATCGACGCTGTCACTCGCCGCGAACAGCAATTCTGCATTTATCGACGTGTTATCCTCTGAGGCAACCACAGCATCCAGCAGCGCTTCTTCCTCGGTATAATCCGCCCCGAAGGTCAGCGTGGTACGCGCGCCCAGTTCTGCGGTGCCCTGATAGGTCAGGCTGTTACGCTGGCCATTGAAAAGCTGGGTGAACCCCAAGGGATCTTCGCGATCGTTCTCGAAATAGCTGTAGCTGAGAGTATGGGTCACAACTCCCGTCTCAAGCCGCGCAAAAACCCGCGCGCCCTTCTCGGTAAACAGGTTCGTGCCAGTGGCATCACTGCTGAAACTGCTACGGTCAATATCGACCTCGCCATCGCGGTAGCGCAGCGCCATACCGAATGTCAGGCGGTCTGTAGCGTCATATTCCGCAGTGGCGTCAATGGTCGTCTGGTCAAAGCCGTCGTTTTCATCGTTGAAACTTTGCGCAGAAAACCCGTCCGTTTTTATCCGACCGTAGGAGAACGCCACAAAGCCGTTCTCGGAGCGGTGGCCGATGTTCATCCCGCTTGAATAGGTATCATAAGTCCCTGCCTCACCGTGCAGGTTGCCGGAAAATCCCATCTCTTCGGGCGTGAAAGTGCTTATGTTGACCACACCCGCAATCGCCTCGGAGCCATAAAGCGCCGATTGCGATCCCTTGAGCACTTCCACACGATCGATGCCCGACGAGGTCAAACCGCCAAAGTTGAACTGGGTCTGCACGCTGGAGGGATCAGTCACGTCGATCCCGTTCACACGCACCCCGACATAGCGCGATGAAAGCCCCCTGATCTGGATGCTGCCCGAATTGCCCAAACCGCCGTTCGAGGTGGAGTTGACACCGGGCAAGCGGTCAAGACGTTTTAACACAGTTGTATCATTGCTGCCTGCGTCCTCGCCCTCAAGCACCTCAACGGTGGCGCCCGTGCGGCCCACCTCAACGGGGGTGAGGTTGGAAGAAAGGGCAATCGTGCCCAAATCAAATGTTTCCTGCGCAAAGGCAGGGGTCAGCATAAGCGGTGACAAGGCTACGGAAGCCAGAAGTGAAGAACGGATCATAAGTATCCCTCGGGTTAGACCCTAAACAGGGTCAATAGACGTATGTGTCAGATGAGGGGCATGCCCCCGCAGACGGTGAAAACACCACAAGCGGAAGATCCGCAGCCCTGACGCCCCACGCGCCCGGACAGGGTGAACACTTTGGCAGGTCTCCTGACTTGCGGGTCAAAGTTTGGCCGGACCTTCCCAATGCACGCATGCACCAGTGGTATATTCCGACGTCACTCGCCGCTCACAGTTGCGGGGGCAGTCGTGGATTTGGCACCTCTCGGCGCACGCACCACGTTCCCTATTATCCGACGGACAAGCCGCCAGAACCAAAGCACCTTAACGCCTAGTGCAAAGCAGAATGTTTTGGAAGGGGATTCGTTTTGAAACCGGGTTTTCAGCCAGAAGCTATCGCCCTTTTATCCTGATTGAAAACTGCCGCTGCGCTCCTGCTGGGGGGCGTGGAAAAGGCGCCGCCTTGCGGATTAAGCCGATTGCCGCCTTGTCCAGTGCGGCCGAACCCGAACTGCGGGCAATGGACACACGTGCCAATCCGCCACCTGAGGAAATTGTAAAGGCAACCACTGCCGTCCCTTTGGAGCGTACCCGCGGCTTGGACTGGCGCGATATGCGGCGCATCACTTGACCGGGATAGTTGCTGGCGGCGGCATTGCCCGCCTTCGTTGCCCGCTTTTTGCTTTTGCCTGACGTTTGCGCTTTTGCGGTTTTGGATTTTCCGCTCTGCACCCCTTTGGTGTTGTTGCGCTGTGCATTGCCGCGCGTCGTCTTTTGCGTTTCGGCATGCTTTTGCGCACGCTCCGCCCTTTTGCGCTCTTGCTCTTGGGCGACTTTTGCAGCCAACGCGGGGTTTTTCACCGCAGGCCGCTTTGACAGAGCCGGCGCATCGCTCTCCGGCGTCTGCGCCACGATCCTCTGCGAGGGTACCGCTGGAGATGCCGCAATAAGGGCCGGTACAGCCGTGAGTGCTGTCACAGTCAAAACAGGTGTTGCCGCGTCAGCATTGGCTGTGAGCACTGTGGAGGGCGTGAGTGTCTGCAAGGGTTGGACAGGTTCTGCGTCCACACCCGCCGTCACGATTTCCGCTGGCGCGACCTTCGCTTCATCCGTCGTGAGCGCCGTGAGCGTCCCCACCGCCATATCCTCAAACCGCGATCCCATACGCGCTTCGGCAGTTGGACCACCGCCCTCGATTTCTATCCGAGGTTTGGATGTGCCAAATTGCGCTGCACCCGTAACCACACCAGCCGCGAGGACCAATGACACAAGTTTCGCAAGAAGCGAGCGCGGGATCATTCCAGCGCCCTTTGCGTCACAAGCATCACCCGTTCAGCGCCCGCAGCCCGTAACTCTCGCGTCAGCGTAACAAGCGTTTTTGCAGGCAATGCACGGTCAGGCACTACACGCACAACCGCGCGGTCCTCCTCTGAAAGACTTGCCACAAACGACGCCGCATCGCTCTGGTCTTGGCCTTCAAACCTTAGGCGTCCGTCAGGATAGATCACCAGAGCATCAGGCGGCGCCTGATCATCGAGTGCGCCCGTCTCTACCAGCTTGAGCGCGGGATCAAGTGGCTGTGCCAGCGTGCCAGCCACCATAAAAAACACCAGCATCAGAAACACGATGTTGATGAGGGCGATTGTCGGCTCGCGCTGCGGTTTCGTGTTGGCAAGACGGCGCATCTCTAGCCCCCCAAAACCGAGATCTGCAAGGCAGGCCAGCGGCGCAATGCGACCAGCACATCCGTTAACCGCTGCGCATCCACATCCGGCCCAAGCGAGATAAGCAGAGGTGTGCCCTCAACTGCATCCGCCAAGGGTGAAGCGGCCAAAGACCCCAAAGACAGATCGTCACCATTCAGGCGCAAACTCAACACGCCCAGTTCAAGAAACAAGGGCTTCACATCACTGGAAACAGCCATGCCTGTGCCAGCCGCTGCCAGTTCAATCTCGGCGAATTTTGAGAATGTCGATGTCAGCATGAAGAACAACAACAGTAAAAAGATCACGTCAATCAAGGACGTCATCTGGAGCCGCCGTCGTCTTGCTCGCGCTTTAGCCATGGAGCGCCATCGCATCAGGTGCCGTATCAGGCTGAGGCATAACACCTGCGCCTGTCGGGTGCAAAATCGTGAGCAGCGCCTTGTCTGCGATCACCCGCTCCGCCTCCATTCGCTGCTCGAACCAGCTCAAGATCAGGGCCGTCGGCATCGCAACCACTAGGCCCACAGCCGTAGTGAGCAACGCCACCCAAATGCCCCCTGCCAGAATGGACGGGTCCACTTGAGAGCCAGCGGCCTGCAAAGCCTGGAACGCTTCGATCATGCCCAAGACAGTACCGAAGAGACCCAGCAACGGGGCAAGTTGTGCAACGGAATCGAGCAATCTGAACCCTGTTTCCAGCTGGGCAAACTCTGCTTCGGCCTCGGCTTGCAAACGGGCGACCTCCTGATCGGGGCCAGACATCGCCATTCTCACAACGGGCACCAAATAGCTGGTAGAGCGCCCCAACGCGGCTTGTGCTGCACCACGGTCGCCGCGGTCCCATGCGCTCACCGCCTCCGACAGGGCGGTATGTCGACCCACGCCAGCACGCTGAAACTGCCACGCCTTATAGATAGCAACAGCAACGGCGAGCACAGCAACCCCCATCAGAATGACAACAACAGGCCCCCCCGTTTGCGCGATCTGGCGCAAGGGCGCGGCTAAGCTGAGGATCGTTTCCATCAACCCAATACCTCGATTTCCGTACGCGACGACGGCATCAAGCCGCTTTCGCAAACGCGCGGGTCCAGCCCCGCGCCCTCACAGGTATTCGCACTGTTGAACAGAACGCGCCCCAACTGCTCACAGGTGGTTTGCGGAATTACAAATTGGCGCACGCGCGGACGCGCAGGCGGCAGTGTCCCGAAGTCAAACAGCGTCAGACGGTCAACCTGTCCGTCACTGTCAAACAGCACTGTCTCGTAGACGATTTTATCAATCGCTATCTCGGTACCGTTGGTGATCAAAAACGTAAGCTTGCAGGTGTCGCCCATCGTCTCGGTCGCGTTCAGCTCGATCGACAGGCGTCCCGAAATGTCACTCTCCTGCGCCACAACAGACTGCGTGGCGAGGATCAGAGCAGCGGCCCAGATAGGGAATGTATGACGGGGCATGGAAACTCCTGATTGTCTCAAACCCGCAGCTTGCGGAGCGAATTTTACGATTATTCTAGGTGCAGCAGCACGGGCGGTTCCGCGACTGCCTAACACCGCCACGCCATTTTCGCCAAGCGCTGTTTTCAACCCTCATGCCCGTTCGGCGCATGTGCGCCCGTCTTTTCTGGTATCTGTTACTCTTGACGGGGCCGAAAAATTCCACCTTGCAAGCGCTGTGTCACAAACAAGGTCACAACAATGACCGCACTGCTTAACGCCGCCTTCGAGAAAGTCTCCATCGTGCCGTCAATCAGCATCGCATGCATAACACTGCCCGTAACGATAATGAGGGCCAGTGCGGTGTGGCCCTTACGCCAGTTTCGCAACCCGATCCGCCGCCGCATCAGGGCCAATCCGCCAGAGGCAAAACCCGCCCACATTGCCACAACTCCCCAGACGGAAAACACTGTCGGCGAAGACAAGAGCAACGCATCGATCACGTCAGGGGGGCTTGTCACCCAAAGGCCACCCACATGCAGAACGACGCTCACCAGCAAAGCAGCACCGACAACGCGGTGCAGACGCCGCGCCGAGCCGAGGGATATGCCCGGCAAAAATCCGGATATCAGCAGCGGCTGGACCAGCAAAAGCGCCAAGGCGATTATGCCTGCAAATCCCCCGAGGATGTAGATGGAATCACGCCATGCCAAAAGTGGACTGTTGGCGGCAAGCCCAATGGGCACTAGCAGCGTGAGTATCACACCGACCCAGATGGACCCACGCCAAATCAGACTGGCTTTGGAAGATGTCACAATGCTCAGGCGGGCTTGAGAATGAAGTCTGCGTTGAGATTCGTGGCGCGAGCGTCTTGCATAATCGGGCGCAGGAATACCGTCACAAAACTTTCATCGTCATACGCAAGATGTCCATGCGCCTGACCGAATGCCGGCACAATCTGGGGCATCTCCAGTCGGAACATGCCGTTCTCATCGGTTAGCGTTGCACCGTGGCTTTCTGGGTCACGCTCACTTCCCTCAGTGGTATGCGCCCAGATCTGGATGCGCTGACCCGCAAGGGGCGCACCATCCCCTGCCCGCCTGACACTGCCCGTCATCCAAAACCCGCCGCCGCCAATCTTCTCGACAACAGGGGCACCCGCCTGATAATTGTTGGCACCACCCCGCATGGACGGGGTTGGCGCAAAACTTGTGGCAAACGCAGGCACAAGCAGCCCTGTCGCCGCAGCAGTCATCACGCCACCTGTTGCGGCCAAAAGCGAACGGCGTGTCATCAAGCGGTGTGTCATGGTATTCTCTCCTGTCCGGTTGCGGGTATTTTTCCTGAACTTAACATAGATAAGAGGCTCCGGTGGCATTTCGAGGTTTGCTTTCCAAATTGTGATAGCTGCACAAGATGGCAAAGCTAAAGCAGCCTGCAAGGTGATTTGATCGAATTGCGGGTATCCAAGCTACCAGTCACTTGCTTATGCCCGATCTGCGCTAGGTCTCTGCACAGGACTGATGGAGGAGCCAGAATGAAATTTCTAGATTTGCGCAACGCCGCATTGGCAATGCTATTGTTCTTGCCCACACTTACAGGTGCACAAGAGACCCTCGTCGAGCTTCCGCTCTCGGATCAAACCCGCTGGGAGTATTTTAGCGATCAGGTGATGGGGGGTGTCTCCGAGGGACGTGCCACGTTTGAAGAAGCGGCGGGAGCTCCCATTCTGCGCCTGACGGGCAGGGTTAGCACCGAAAATCGCGGCGGGTTTATTCAGGCCCGTGCAAAGTTGGAAGGCACACTCCCCACGGAGGCAAAAGGGGTCATTTTGAATGTGCGGGGAAACAACGAGACTTATTATGTGCATTTGCGCACGTCCCGCACGCTGCTCCCGTGGCAGTTTTATCAGGCCGCTTTCACAGCGTCAGAGACGTGGCAGGAGGTCAGAATTCCATTTTCGGATTTTGCACCCTACGGACGGCTCTTGGGCAAAACCTTCAAGGTAGAGAGCGTGCGCAGCGTAGCCATCGTTGCTTTCGGGAAGGATTACACAGCCGACCTTTCCGTAAAGTTTGTCGGGATTTACTAGCGACCGAGGACTTTGCCCCAAGCATAAAAGCAAGGGGCAAAGGTCAGCTTAGAGCCTGACATCAGAAGCTCATGACCGTGGTGTCATCCGCTACAATCGCAGCACCCATCGCATCAGGCGCGGCGGCAGTCACACCCTCAATCAATGCTGAGGCATCAAACCCCTTACCCGGCAAATAAATCGCGCAAACCTGCACCTTGAGCCCCTTTTGCGCCATCATCATCTGCATAAGCCCCTGAGGGCTGGCACCTTTTGGCGGCTGACCTGCTGTCGCAGACTCTGGTGCGTCTTTAAGAGCGATATCACCCGCTGGACCACACAAAAGCATCTCGGCCTGCGCACCCGCAGCCATGGCATTCATCGTGAGCACCATCGCCATCAGCTGGGTCTGCGGCTCGGCGCTGGTCAGAATCGTGATCAGCTTGTTCGGTCCATCAGCCTGTGCCGTCGTGGCGAGCCCGAGGGCCAGTGCAGAGGCGGTGAGAAGTTTTGAAATACGCATTTTGGTTCTCCTTTTTGATGCGTCAATTAGGTATTCAGGGCTTGATCGCCATTCGGATCACGTAGGCGACAATGCCGAGGGCAAGCACGCTCACGATCCAGAAAGCGACAAACCACGCGAATTTCTTGAGGGTGCTGCGGGGCATCAGTGATATCCCTCCGCCGGATCAATCTTGCCGCGAAACACCCAATAAGCGTAGGCAGTATAGGCAAGGATCATGGGCACCAGCACAAGCGTACCAACCAGCGCAAACCAAAGGCTTTCATCAGGTGCAGCGGCCTCTGCAATTGTCAGGCTTGGCGGCACGATATTGGGATAAAAGCTGATCCCGATACCGATGAAGCACAAGACAAAAAGGGTCAGCGCCGCCAAAAACGGCTGCCCGTCCTTACCCGCGTTAAGCCCCGTAAACAGCGCCCGTGCGGCGGCGGCCACAGCAACAGGCATCGCCACGCTCAGCACACTGCCGGGCAGGTTGAACCAGCGGGTGAAATATTCGGGATTCTGGAACGGCGTCAGAATGCTGACCACCCCGATAAAGCCGAGGGTTCCTGCCCCCAGCCACCATGCATATCGCTGCATCTGGCGCTGCAGCGCCCCTTCGGTTTTCAGGATGATCCACGTCGCCCCCAGCAATGCGTATCCCACCACAACGGCAAAGCCAGTCAGAATTGAAAACACACTCAACCAATCCCACCAGCCGCCCGCATAAGCGCGGTCCGCGACTTCGATCCCCTGAACCAGCGCACCGAGGGCGATGCCCTGCATGAACGCTGCAACCAGTGAGCCACCGAAGAAGGCAACGTCCCAGACGGGCTTCCACCGCTCGGTGCGCCAGCGATATTCAAACGCCACGCCGCGAAAGATGAGCGCCAGCAGCATCAGAATGATTGGCATATAGAGGGCGGGCATAATAACGGCATAGGCCAGCGGAAAGACTGCGAACAAACCGCCACCGCCCAAAACCAGCCATGTCTCGTTCCCGTCCCAGATCGGCGCGATGGAGTTCATCATGGTCGCCTTCTCCCGCTCGCCCTCGGCCAACGGGAAGAGGATACCCACCCCAAGGTCAAAGCCGTCGAGGATTACATAGGTGAGGACCGCAAAGGCGATGATCCCCGCCCAAATAAAGGATAGTTCAAACATCGTAAGGCTCCTTATTCGCCGGGGATTGCGTCGGGGTGGGTTTGGGCAACAGGCGTGATGCCTGCCGTGCGGATCGGCCCGTCCTTGAGTGCGGGATCGGCATGACCGGCAAAACTGTTCATCATACGCATCAGGTAAAACGTGCCGGCGCCAAAGACGAAGAAGTAAACCACGATGAAAGCCAGCAGAGAGGCAGCAACAGCGGGGGCAGCCACCGGCGCGAGGCTGTCACTGGTGCGCAGCAGCCCGTAGACGGTGAAAGGCTGGCGACCTACTTCGGTGGTGATCCATCCCGCAAGGACAGCGACAAACCCCATTGGCCCCATGCCAATCGCCGCACGGTGTAGCCATTTATCTTCATAGAGCCGCCCGCGCACTCGGCGCAGCAGGCTCCACGCGCCAAGGCCCAGCATCGCAAAACCCAGACCAACCATCACGCGAAAGCTCCAGAACACAATCGCCACGGGGGGTTCTTCGTCATCCGGAATGGTGTCGAGACCGTTGAGCGGCGCGTTGAGATCATGCTTGAGGATCAGACTGGAGAGTTTCGAGATCTCAATCGCATAATCGATCCGCTTTTCTTTTGGATTAGGGATGCCGAAGAGTATGAGCGGCGCACCGTCTGGGTGACTGTCGTAATGCCCCTCCATCGCCATGACTTTGGCGGGCTGATGCTCCAGCGTGTTGATCCCGTGAAAATCCCCCACCGCAATTTGCAGCGGTGCGACCACAACCAACATCCACATCGCCATAGAGAACATCCGCCGCGCAGGCGCATTGGCACGGTTGCGCAACAGGTGCAGACCACCAACACCCCCGACGACCAGCGCAGTGGTGAGGTAAGCCGCCAGCACCATATGCACGAGGCGATACGGGAAGGACGGGTTGAACACGATCTGCCACCAGTCTTCTGGCACAAATTGCCCCAACTCGTTCACGCCATAACCCGCAGGGGTCTGCATCCATGAGTTCACCGACAAAATCCATGTGGCAGACATCAGCGTGCCGAAGGCGACCATGGCGGTGGCAAACATATGCAGCTTGTCGCCCACCCGCTCACGGCCAAACAGCATGATGCCCAAGAATCCCGCCTCAAGGAAGAAAGCAGACAACACCTCATACGCCATAAGCGGCCCAAGGATCGGCCCCGTTTTGTCAGCGAACACCGACCAATTGGTGCCAAACTGGTAGGACATGACAATCCCCGACACGACACCCATGCCGAACGCCACGGCAAATATCTTTTTCCAATAGTTGAAAAGGGTAAGGTAGATGTCATCCCGCGTGCGCAGCCAGAGGCCGTTAAGCACCGCAAGATAGCTGGCTAGTCCGATGGAAAAGGCCGGAAATATAATGTGGAAAGACACCGTGAACGCGAACTGCATCCGCGCAAGTGTCTCCGCTGTAAAACTCTCGAACATGGTGTCTTTCCTTTAGCGTTTTAGGTCACAGAGTTACTTTTCTCAGGTAGGGGCGAATGGTCTCGTATCCTTGTGGAAATGCTTTGGTCGCATCAGCATCTGTGACAGATGGCGGAATAATGACCTGCTGGCCCGGCACCCAATCGGCGGGCGTCGCAATCTTGAACTTGTCACTGGTTTGCAGCGCGTCACAGACACGCAGAATCTCGTCGAAATTGCGCCCGACATTCATCGGATAGGTCATGGTGAGGCGAATTTTCTTGTCCGGATCGATGATGAAAACAGAGCGTACAGCGGCGGTTTCGCTCTCGCTGGGATGGATCATGTCATATAGTTTGGCAATCTTGAGGTCGGCGTCGGCCACGATGGGAAAGCGCAGAGTGGTATGCTGGGTATCATTCACATCTTCGATCCATTTCATGTGCTCGCCCACGGTGTCCGTGGACAGGCCAATCGGCTTAACCCCGCGTGCGGCGAACGCCTCGGCCAATTGGGCGGTGCGGCCCATCTCGGTCGTGCAGACAGGAGTGAAATCGGCAGGGTGGCTGAAGAAAAACGCCCACTCATCGCCGATCCAGTCATGGAAACTGATCGGACCAGTGGTTGTATCTGCGGTAAAGTCGGGGGCTGTGTCACCGATTCTGAGGCTCATAACGTATATCCTATATTTGAAATAGTGGTTTGATGAGTCGGAGATAGACCTGACCCTTTACAAAAGCAATAGTTTGAATATATCTTTTAGGTGCGACAACAGGATGCACCATGAAACTGACCAGCTATACAAACTACGCCATGCGCTCGCTCCAGCTTGCAGCGCTTAAATCACCCAACCTTGTGCGCGTGGATGACGTCGCCAGAATCCACAACCTATCGCGTCCACACATTATGAAAATCGTGCATGAATTGGGCAAAGCAGGCTATTTAGAGACTGTTCGCGGGCGCGGGGGCGGCTTTCGTCTTGCCCGCCCTGCAGGTGAGATTATTGTTGGCGATGTGGTGCGGATTACCGAAGGCCCCCTTGATGTGGTTGAGTGTTTTAATCGCGAAAAGAACACCTGCCCCTTGATTGGTGTCTGTGTTCTGTCACGTAAAATTCAGGAAGCGACCGCCGCCTTTATGGCCGTTCTGGACGACTTGACCATTGCCGATATCTCGGCGAACAAAGGACAGCTGATGGATCGCATCGCCCCACTGGAATTACCGACGACGGGCCAAACATCATGATGGATACCTCAGAGGATTGGATTGAACGATTCCCCGGCCTGTCGCGGCTTGAGCCCCCAATCAAGGCGCTGATCAAACAGCGCAGCACCATCGTCACAGCGCCAAGTGGTACCACCCTCTTTGGACCAGGTAATTCGCCGGAAAACATGCTGTTCTTGCTCGATGGCACTGTGCGGGTTCAACAGGTATCAGAGACGGGGCACGAAATTGTCCTCTACCGCATCGAAGCAGGCCAAAGCTGTGTGCTGACCACCGCCTGCCTGCTGGCCTATGATGACTATTCTGCCGAAGGGATCGCGGAAACCGCTGTGCGCGCCGCCGCTGTGCCACGCGATGTGTTCGACGATCTGGTGGCGCAATCCAAATCGTTCCGCGATTTCGTCTTTGCCGCCTTCTCCAAGCGCATCACAGACCTGTTTCTGGTGATTGATGAGGTGGCTTTTCAGAAGATGGACGTGCGTTTAGCCGACAAACTGGTCAAGTTGGCAAACAAGGACGGCATCGTCTCAACCACGCATCAGAAACTCTCGGTCGAGTTGGGCACCGCTCGCGAAGTCGTCTCGCGCCAGCTTCAGGAGTTCCAGCGGCGCGGATGGATCGCGCAGGCGCGGGGCAGCATCAGTCTTTTGGAACGCACGAAACTCGAACAACTCGCGCAACGCAACGGCTGAATGATTTTAGTCAATTGGTGACATTGTCACCGACCTATATTTTCCAAACTGCTATGTCCGGTATAACTTTTACAGGAGACAGAATCATG
Organism: uncultured Sulfitobacter sp.; assembly: GCF_947499945.1. Lineage (GTDB taxonomy): Bacteria > Pseudomonadota > Alphaproteobacteria > Rhodobacterales > Rhodobacteraceae > Sulfitobacter. The sequence goes on from NZ_CANMQD010000006.1 coordinate 29,606, forward strand.
ACCAAGAATATCGGCACCATCGACCGCGTCATACGCATCATTCTGGGGCTTGTCCTGCTTGCCGCGCCTTTCGTCAGCGGCCTCGCGCTGTTCAACTCTGGCATTGTGACTGCCATCGCCGTCATCGCAGGCATCGTTATGCTGGCGACATCAACCGTGCGGTTCTGTCCGATGTATCGCCTGCTGGGCGTCCAGACCTGCAAACTTTGATTGGATAAAAATATGATCGAGACTGTTTTCACACCTTTGCAATCGCTGACCGGCGGCGCCTTGATCGGTCTTGGGGCCGTTATACTTATGGCAACAATGGGCCGGATTATGGGGGCCACGGGCATCCTTGCCGGTATCCTACAGCCCAACGGCATGTCTGATTGGTCGTGGCGTGTGGCGGTCCTGCTCGGGATGGTTACTGGCCCCGCTCTGATGCAGCTGCTCACTGGCGACTTGCCTGAAATTCAGGTGCCTGTGTCGACCCTAATGCTGGTGATTGGTGGTTTCCTTGTGGGGATCGGTGTCACCTTTGGCGCGGGCTGCACGTCCGGTCACGGCGTTTGCGGGATGGCACGTCTGTCACCGCGCTCCATCGCAGCGACCATCACTTTTATGATCACCACAGGCATCACTGTTTATGTGATCCGCCATGTATTGGGAGCGTAAACAATGCGTTTGATTATCTCATACCTCAGCGGCCTGATTTTCGGCCTCGGCATCTCGCTCTCTGGCATGGCGAACCCCGCCAAAGTCATCAACTTCTTTGACGTTGCAGGCATTTGGGACCCCAGCCTTGCCTTTGTGATGGGTGGCGCAGTGATCGTCACGTTCATCGGCTACCGTGTGGTTCTCAAACGCCCCGCACCTGCCCTATCTGACAGCTTTCAGCTGCCAACACGCCGCGACCTTGACCTGCCCCTGATCGGCGGCTCAGCCGTCTTTGGCGTTGGTTGGGGCATTGCGGGGTTCTGCCCGGGCGGCGCACTACCCGCTCTGGGTACTGGCAACATAAACGTCTTCATCTTCACAGCAGCCCTTCTCGCAGGGATCGTCGCCGCCAAAATACTTCAATCAACCCTGTTCAATCGGGGCCAAGCAAAAGCCTGAATAATTGGAGAAACACTATGACCTATCCCGTTAATATGTCCGTCAAACCAGACGTATCTGCCCATTTCGACGAGGCAACAAACACGATCACGTACATCGTTAAAGATCCCGACAGCAATCACTGCGCGATCATCGACAGCGTGATGGACATCGACTACGCCGCAGGGCGCATCACCTATGATGCCGCTGACAAAATCATCGACGAGATCCAATCCCGCGGCCTGACGCTGGACTGGATCATCGAGACGCATGTCCATGCCGACCACCTGAGCGCTGCCCCCTACCTTCAGCAAAAGCTGGGCGGGAAAATCGGCGTTGGCGAAAAGATCATGGTAGTGCAGGAAACCTTTGGAAAAGTTTTCAATGAGGGGACCGAGTTCCAGCGCGATGGTTCACAATTCGATGCCCTGTTCAAAGATGGCGACACCTATACGATCGGCGGCATGCAGGCCTTTGCCATGTACACGCCCGGCCATACCCCTGCCTGTATGGTACATGTAGTCGGCAATGCAGCCTTTGCAGGCGATACGTTGTTCATGCCCGATGGCGGCTCTGCGCGTGCCGACTTCCCCGGTGGCGACGCAGGGGAGCTCTATGACAGCATCATGAAAGTGCTGTCACTGCCGGACGAGATGCGCCTGTTTATGTGCCACGACTACGGCCCGAATGGTCGCGCAATCCAGTGGGAAACTACAGTGGCAGAGCAGAAGGCAGATAACATACACGTCGGTGGCGGCAAAACCCGCGAAGACTTTATCAAGTTTCGCACGGAACGTGATGCAACGCTCGACATGCCAAAACTGATCATCCCGTCCTTGCAGGTAAACATGCGTGCCGGTGCAATTCCCACCGACAAAGACGGCAATCAAATGCTCAAAGTGCCTGTAAACGGCCTGTAAGCGGAGAGTGACCATGGAAATCAAGACCCTGACAGCTGGCCTTTCGGTTAGTCCGCAGATCGCGACAACCGATATGAAGGCAATCAAGAACGCGGGCTTTCGCGCGGTGATTTGCAATCGCCCTGACGGCGAAGGGAGCGACCAGCCTACCTTTGAGGAAATCGCAAAAGCGGCAAAGGCACAGGGTCTTGAAGCGGTCTATTTGCCCATCGTCGCTGGCATGGTCCGCGACGAGGACGCGGCAGAGTTTGACACTGCTCTCACCGCGTTGCCCGGCCCTGTGTTGGCCTATTGCCGCACAGGCACCCGCTCTGCCACTTTGTGGTCGCTGGCCCAAGCGGGCAAGCGCAGCGTCGCCGATATCCTCGCGGCAACCAAAGCGGCCGGATACGACATGGCGGGTGTTGTGCGCCGCATCGTGAATGGCGGCAAAACCCCGACCGACACGGGTGATGCCTCATACGAAGTGGTGATTGTGGGTGCGGGTGCAGGTGGCATCGCCGCCGCCGCCAGCCTCAAAGCGCGCAAACCGGGCCTTGAGATCGCAATCATTGATCCTGCCGATATCCATTACTATCAACCCGGCTGGACTATGGTGGGGGGTGGTATTTTCGACGCGCAGTCCACCGCCCGCACCATGGGCTCACTCATCCCCAAAGGGGTGCATTGGATCAAATCCGCCGTCGCCGCCTTCGAGCCTGATAATAATGCCGTGATCCTCGATGGCTGCCGTGTGGTGAAATACAAGCGCCTCATCGTCTGTCCGGGGATCAAGCTGGACTGGAATGGCATTGAGGGTCTGGTCGACACACTGGGCCACAACGGCGTGACCTCGAACTACCGCTACGACCTTGCACCCTACACATGGCAGTTGGTCGAAAAGATGAAGCAGGGCCGCGCAATTTTCACCCAACCGCCGATGCCGATCAAATGCGCAGGTGCGCCGCAAAAAGCGATGTATTTGTCAGGCGATGCTTGGCACCGCCGCGGGGTGCTCAAGGATATCGACATCCAGTTTAACAATGCTGGTGGCGTGCTGTTCGGGGTCAAGGATTACGTGCCCGCCCTCATGGAATACGTCAAAAAATATAATGCACATCTGAACTTCTTTCACACGCTGGTCGCGGTGGATGGCCCTGCCAAAAAGGCGTGGTTCGATGTGGCAAAGCCTGACACCCCCGTCGAGCGGATCGAGATGGAATTTGACATGATGCATGTCTGTCCACCCCAGACTGCGCCAGATTTCATCCGCGTCTCGCCGCTGGCCGATGCGGCGGGATGGGTCGATGTGGATCAGGCGACTTTGCGCCACAAAACCTATGACAATATCTGGTCGCTGGGGGATGTGATGAATGCGCCCAATGCCAAAACCATGGCCGCTGCACGTATTCAGGCGCCCATTGTTGCCGAGAATATGATCGCCGACATGCGTGGCGCATCGCCCAAGGCGCAATACAACGGTTATGGCTCCTGCCCGCTCACCGTTGAGCGGGGCAAGATTGTGCTGGCAGAATTCGGCTATGGCGGCACGATGTTGCCCAGCTTTCCCAAAGCGATCATTGACGGCACCAAACCTTCGCGTGCCGCATGGTTCTTGAAAGAAAAGATGCTTCCCCCGATCTACTGGAAGGGCATGCTCAAGGGACGCGAATGGATGGCGAAACCCGAAAAAATTACCGCACAGTAACCCTCAGACCGTCCCTGAAACGATCACCGGGACGGTCCACAAATTCGAGAACAGCATGACCCTTTCACAATACTTTCCCATCTTCACTTGGGGGCGTGCCTATACCCGCACTGCTCTGTCCAATGATCTGATGGCGGCCCTGATTGTGACGATCATGCTGATCCCGCAATCGTTGGCCTATGCGCTGCTTGCAGGCTTGCCGCCCGAGGCGGGTCTTTACGCCTCTATCGTGCCGATCATGCTGTATGCGGTGTTCGGGACCAGCCGCGCCTTGGCTGTGGGGCCCGTCGCTGTGGTGTCACTCATGACCGCCGCCGCGCTGAGCAATATCGTGGAGCAAGGGACGATGGGATATGCCGTTGCTGCTCTGTCACTGGCGGGCCTGTCGGGCGTTATCCTTTTGGCGATGGGGCTGTTTCGCCTTGGGTTTGTCGCCAACTTCCTCTCCCATCCTGTGATCGCGGGGTTCATAACGGCCTCTGGCATCATTATCGCTGCCAGCCAGCTCAAGCATATTCTGGGGATCGATGCACAGGGCCATAACCTGCTGGAACTGGTGATTTCGATTTTCGAAAATCTTTCCACAACAAACTGGATCACCGCCCTCATCGGCATCCTTGCCACCGCGTTTCTGTTCTGGGTGCGCAGGGGGCTGAAACCTCTGCTCACAACTCTGGGATTGGGGGCCACCCTCACAGGCGTCATGGTAAAAGCAGGCCCAGTCCTTGTGGTGGTCGCCACAACTCTTGCCGTCTGGTTGTTTGGTCTTGCAGAAAGTGGCGTAAAAATCGTCGGCGAAGTTCCGCAAAGCTTGCCACCACTGACCCTGCCCTCCTTCTCTCCCGATTTGCTGGGCCAGTTGCTGCTGCCTGCTTTCCTTATCTCGGTCATCGGCTTTGTCGAATCCATCTCTGTGGCCCAAACACTCGCTGCGAAAAAACGCCAGCGTATCGACCCTGATCAGGAATTGATCGGTCTTGGGGCAGCTAATATCGGTGCATCACTTACAGGAGGCTTTCCTGTGACGGGTGGTTTCTCACGCTCCGTCGTGAATTTCGATGCAGGGGCCGAGACACCCGCCGCGGGTGCCTTTACCGCCGTGGGGCTCGCCATCGCGGCGCTGGCGCTCACACCGCTCATCTACTTTTTGCCCAAGGCGACACTCGCCGCGACCATCATCGTGGCGGTCCTCAGCCTTGTGGATTTCTCGATCCTCAAACGCAGTTGGGCCTATTCAAAGGCGGATTTTGCCGCCGTGCTTGCTACGATCCTGATCACGCTCGGCATGGGTGTCGAGGCGGGTGTCTCGGCGGGTGTGGGCCTCTCGATCCTCCTGCACCTCTATAAATCATCCAAGCCGCATATTGCAGAAGTGGGCCAAGTGCCCGGAACAGAGCATTTCCGCAACATCTTGCGACATGACGTGCTCACCCACCCCGAGATTGTGACACTGCGCGTCGATGAAAGCCTCTATTTTGCCAATGCGCGTTTCCTAGAGGAAAAGATTCAAAACCGTGTGGCGGCGGACAAGACAGTCCGCCATGTGATCTTGCAATGCTCTGCCATCAACGAGATTGATTTTAGTGCGTTGGAATCGCTGGAGGCGATCAACGAACGCCTCGACGAGATGAATGTGAAACTGCATCTCTCCGAGGTCAAAGGACCTGTCATGGACCGTCTGCAACGCGCACATTTTTTATCGGACCTGACAGGTCAGGTGTTTCTATCCCAATATGAGGCGGTTGAGAGTTTGATGAAAAGCGGGGGATAACACCCCCCGCCCCTCTTAGAACTTCGCGATGAAGTTGACGAACACGCCCTCATCATCATAGGTCAGATCTGTCAGATCATCCGAAAAGCTGCCCGCGTTGTAACCGATACCAAGCTTCACGTTGTTCCCGATATGACGGTATGCGGCGCCTAGAACGCCAAACTCTGAAATTCCCGCATCGGACGCCTCAAGATAGCGGCCCTCGATCAACAAATCCCATTTATGGGTCAGGTGATAGCGTGCGTTGATCACCCCGAGGTAAGCATCGTTGTCGGCCAGCGCGATAGTGTCATCCGGTGAGGACTGGCCCCAACGTCCACCAATCTTTGCGCCTAAGGTCCACTGCTGATTCAGGTCATAATCCGCATCCAACGACAGCACATGGCTGGTTTGGCGCGGCCCCCGCTCGGTCGTGCCTTGGAGGTCCTGACCGACGGTATCCTTGAGAAAGCGGTACTTGAACAGAATATTCAGGCGGTCGTTATCGACAGGCCTAAAGGCATATCCCGCTTGCACATCCACATATTGACCTGTTTGCAGCGAGGTATTGTCGGTATCCGTATCCGCATAATCGACCGAGAACAAAAGACGCTGGCTTTCGTCAATCTTATAACGCGCAGACCCCACAAACAGGAACGCGTCGCTGTCGCGGTTGGTGCCCGATGTCTCGCCACGGTCGCGGCGGAACTCGGCGCGGGCACGCCATGACAGGCCGCCCTCATCCTCATACCGCGCCCCCATCGACAGCGCCTTGCGGTCGAAATCGCCATTCACAGCATCACGCACCTGCCCGTATTCATAGCTGCCCAAGAGGGTCAGCTGCTCGGTCGTGCGGTATTCGACCCCGTAGGTGCTGGTCAGGGATTTGTGACGGCCAAACATGTCGTAGGTGTTCTCGCCATAAACATCGACATCCTCGCTCACACTGCGACGACCACCCGCCACATATTGTCCCCCATCACGACCCACCAGATCGGTGCCCGCAAACTCACGCCCTGGATCAAGGCGGTAGCCAAAGTACATGTTGTCAGTGTCGTTCTGCTGGTAGGTCAGCAATGCCGCCCCCGCTGCACCGAGCGAGCCATCAGAGAGTTCCCCCTCAAACGACCACTTCTTGGACAAGCGATAGCGCAGACCCGCGCCAAGGCGGTTGTTCTGCTCGAGACCGCCGGACCGCTCAACCGTCCCTTGACCGTAAACATACCAAGCAAAATCCTCACTCTCGGTGAAGGTGGCGCGCACAGCGACATCCGTGCGGCGGCCGTTCTCTTCAGCTGTTCCCGCCGGAGTAACCCGCTCCAGATGCTCGGCACCGAATTGCAGCTTCACACGCTCGGACAAAAGATAGGCCAGCTCGGCCCCGCCTTCGCGTTTGATCCGCCCGTCCGCATCTTCAAAACTGTCGTAATAGAAGCGGTAGGAAAGCTGCTCACTTGGCGCGATATCAATCGCAACACCGTAAAGTTCCTCATCCACCCGCGTCTGGTAATCCAGCGTCGAGAAACCCGCATCGCGGTTCTCGAAATAGGCGGAGATCGTGCCAGGAACATTCAGGCCCAACTCTTGCAAGTCCACCTGAGCACGGACCGACACAGCATCGCCCGTGCCATCGGTAATCCCCGCAGTCGGATCGCTCTGCACAATCAAACCCCCATCGGTGGAGAAGGTAGAGCCAAAGCCCGGCCCCTCGGTCTGGGCGAATTCAAGCTCGAGATAGCTGCGCTCGGACAGCTCCCACAACAGGTCAACAGATTGCGCCGTTTGATCGGCCACATCCGTCTGCTCGACAATGCCGGTATAGCCAAGGCGCAAGTTATCGCTCAGCCACGCTTCACCGCGACCACCATAGCTATAGCCGTCCACATCCCCCGCAACGGGCGTGTATTCGTAGTTCGCCACCAACAGCACATCAAACTCGCCACCCGGTTGGGTGACAACAGTGCCCGACCCCGTCGAGCCCGTCAGCGGTTCGGACAGGATGATCGTCCCTTGCAGATAATTAATGCGGTAATCGCGCCCTGCAGTCAGGAGGCGCGTCTCAACCACGCGACCCGTATCAGAATCACGGATTTCAATGCTCAGCGTCTCGGAATCAACCGAGATATCCTGCCGTTGCAGAAAGTAGACCGAGCCGCCCGTGCCAAGGAAACTGTCACGACCGGGCAAGTTGTCAGGATTGGCCGCATAAGCCTCAAGCGACAGGCGCGACTGACCCCGCGACGTGGTTTGCGGGCTGCGGTAGACACCCTGCGCCCCGTAAAGTGTGCGCTCGTTGCGCAGGTAATATCCGCCCGAAACACTGGCCTTGTAGTTCCCCCACATGATGTGGCTGCCGTCGCGCTCGGCCCGCAGATAGAACTTGCCGTCAGTCGGTGCGCCCTCCTCATAGGTGCTGTCATCGCCATAGGTCGGATAGGCATTCTCGCGCTGCAAGCGTAGCAGCACGTTGTAGGGGTCTTTTTCATCCAGATCGCGCAGCAGGTTCGATAGCTCGTCCTCGCCCGTATCAATCGAACCTGTTAGGGTCCAACCGTTTTGCGTCTTGCCCTTTGCATACCCCGCAATACGCCCAAAGCTATAGCTACGATCATAATCCGTTGCACCCGCAGCGGTAACGCCACCATCAAGGCGGCGGGCGTATGTCAGATCGACGATGCCCGTGTAAAACCATTCAGCACGCGGGATGAAAATGTCGCGCTCGACATATGTATCCTCCCCTGCGCCGCTCACCTGTACGGCAACGGCCTGATCACCCGCTGGCAAGATACGTTGCAACACAAAAGCACCCGAAGCATCGGGGCGGATGACCTCACCCAGCGTGTTAACGGTCGCCCCTTGGCGCACGTCTGTCCCGCTGACCGTCACAGCACCGCCATAGACGGGAATGCGGCGGATGCCGCCTGCGTCTTCGCCCAACTCTGGCGGCGGCGCGTCAATATCGGTCTGCTCGCCAATATTGGCGACCCGCAACGGCAAGGGCCGCGTCTCATCAAAGCGGCCATTGGCGTCATAGACACGGTAAACCATGACAAGGTTCTCACCTTCGGGCAACCGAATATCCGCCGTCCCATTTGCCATAATCGGCTCTTGCGCCACCACACGACCACCGCCACGCGCGGCCAGATCAATCACACGAATTTCACCGCGTGTGACGTAAGCCGGATAGTTCATCTGGCTCTGCACGCTCATCACTTCGCCTGCACGCGGACTGCGGGCATTGGTGACGAGTGCGGTCAATCGCGGCTCGACTTCCAAACCGTCAAAACGCACCTGCAGCTTGGCACGTTCCAACACGCGGTCTTCACGCGCTTTGGACGTCGACAGACGCGGATCACCCGATACCGTCTCTCCCCCAATGGAAATGCTGAAGCCCGATCCAACCTGCGCATGCGAGGCCACCGTCAGCGCCAACAGCGACACACCTGTAAACACAGCGAGGCGGGGGAATTTCATCTTGATACTCATTACTTTACCCTCACTTCGTTTTCGTCACGGATTTGTCGATGATGAGCTTGTACTTGCCCTTACCGCGCCAGCGTTTCTGGATCAGTTTTTCCATACTGCGCAGACGTTCGCGGCCCAGTTGCGGCGCCTCGCCACGACCCAGCACATATGTCAGATGCAAGACGGATGGCGTGGTCGCAATCTGTGCGATCAGCCCGTCAATCCCTTTTGACAGCGCAGGCTGCGGATCACTCCGACCGCTCACAAAGGCCGCAGCGGTCAGATCAATATCAACCACATTGCCGATACGTGCGCCAAAGTTGAGCTTGGCCATTTTACCAGCCGTGAGGCGTATCACGCGCGGGTTCTCTGTTGTCACACGGTAGCCAGTGGGCAGCGTGCGCGTGTCGAGTTTCAGCATAAAGTTACTGCCGATGTTGCGCGGAAGTGCAGCACAAGGCACCGAGAAGCGGCCATGCTCGTCCGTGGTGATCAGGATACCGTCTGGCGTCACCAGACGCACACCTGGAATGCCCGGTTCTGACTGGTCCTCACGCTTCGGTGCGCGGTCCAGTTTGCCGAACTTGCCGTTGCCCACATAACTGTCGTCGATGATCGGCTCGCGCAGCGTACCCGGTCCGTCCTGATATCCATTGCCGTTCGTGTCGGTAAACACACGGCCAATCACGTCGGAGCAGTCGAACACATGCTCGGGATCAATCCGCACCACAGCATCCGCCACGTTCGAGACTGTGCGACCAAAGCGGTCCTCAAGGAAGGTGCGGTTTGTGCGTTCACCAAACTCGCCCGTCCGCGCGACCCGCACAGCAAGGGTGACAACCGTGGTCGCTCCCGCCGCCAGATCGTTGCGCCATTCCAGACGGCGGCCCGATACCACAGGCTCAACCGCGACACCGTTCACACGGCCCGAACCGGGCGTATAGATCAGACCCGCAGGCAGCATATCGACGATACGTGCATTCGGAATGGTCAGCTGCGTGTTGTTGGTAAAGCTCAACGTATAGTTCACCGTCTCCCCGAAGACAGCCGTGCGACGGTCTGCGGTTTTGGTGGCCACAACATCCGTCAGCCCTTCACAGGTACGGATCGGAATGTTGTTCCCGATGAGCATCGGATCGCCTTCGGCAATGGTAAAGCTGGTGTAGAACGGGTTGGCCCCCGCGCTGCTGTCGATCAACAACCCTGTCTCGCCCGCAGGTAGTGACCCGATCACGCCTGGATTGGCAGGGGCGAGGCGCGTCGCATCGATATTGCCGCTGCTGGTGCGTGTTACAGACGCTTGGGTCCCGTCAGGATAGGTCAGCCCCAACGTGTATGTCCCCGCAGCCGTGACAAAGAACTGGAAGTTCCCGTCATTGCCCGAGCGTACAACCGTAATCGGGCCTGTTGTGCCCTCGCCCGTCTGGGTAAAGCCGCCACCGGAAACCGAGATCAATCCCCCCGTGAGCAGACGCCCGTCATCCTCACAATAGAATGTGCCTGTGGGGTCATAGTCGAAGCGGTCAGCGATGCCGTCACCGTCACGGTCACCTGTAGGCGATTCAATATAGTCAGGAATGCCATCACCATCCGCGTCTGTCGTCAGAACAGGCACCTGCCCGTCTGTCGGCTGGCCCAACTGAGCCGAGACAACCGAAGCTGTGTTCGGCAATGCAGGCTGGCCCAAGGCAGCGCTATAGACCATCGACAGCGTAATCGTTCCCACGGCCTGCGGCGCGAGTTTCACATCGCCACTCAACAATTCGGTAACTGTACCCCCATTATAGGCGGCATTGGCCGTGCCACCGTCAAAGCCGGAAATGCTCACTACGGGTGGATAGGCTTCGCCCAACAGCACCGCAGGCGCTAAGAAGCTCACCAGATCATCGCGGACCTGAATGCCAGATTGCGTGATGTTGCCCGAGTTCGTGACTGTAATAGTGAATGTTGCCCGCTCGACTGTCGGGAAGAGCAGCTCGTTGGTGCCAACCTCTTTGACGATGTCAAAGCTGGGGAGGGCCGCAACAGGCACAACAGTCGGATCATCCAGACCTTCACCGTCATCGTCGGAAATATCGAGCACAGTTGCACCCGCAGGGGTTTGACCCGTCGCAGTCACAACGTTGATCACACCGCCCCGATCTACATCCGCTTGTGTCAGGACAACGCTGGCAGTGAAGGTTCCCACCTCACCCGGTGCCAGTGTTCCCGCAGGCGACGGCGGCGTGCCATCATTGCTCTGGAATACAGTGGACAAGGTGCGCGCATTCGCCTCGTCAATATCGGTCAGCGTATCCATGAGGCTGATGCTGTTCAGGGTCACATTGCCTGTGTTGCGCGCAGTGATCTCGAACTCGACGGTTTCTCCGGCGATTGCGCCCACGCTCGTAGCGGTTTTGACGACTTCAAGACCGGGTGCGAGGTTGATCATCAGATTGGTTGGATCGTCGGTGGTGTTGCCGTCGTTCGGATTCCCGTTGCTCGACAGGTCGGTGACGATACTGCCATTCACATCAGAGGCCAGAACAAGCGCCGTGTTGGACAAACCGCCCGCATCTATATCCTCTTGGGTAAGAACATGAGAAACCGTCCATGTGGCCGTCTGTCCCGGCGATAGGATCGCTGGCACTGAAAGGGGTGCCACATTCGCCGGTACCTGTGTGCCATCAAGACGGGTCATCGTATCGGCAGCTGACAGGTCCGACAAATCCTGATTGCCTGTGTTCAAGGCGGCAATCTGGAACGTCACCGTATCGCCTTCCTGATTGCCTTCGGCGGTCACCGTTTTCTCGGCACTCAACTCGGCGTCTGTCGCGGCGATGAACTCGGTCACATCGCCCGTGGTATCGCCATCACTGTCGATCCCGTCATCCGAAATATCGCGCACAGCGCTGTTAGCCGGATCAAGAGCCGTTACCGTCACTTGGTTCAGCAAACCGCCTGCGTTCAGATCACCCTGACGCAGCGTGCGCGTTGCCGCATAAATCCACGTCTCGTTCACATCCAGAATACCATCGGCGTTTGCATCGGATGTTCCTTGCAAGGCAAAGGGCGCGTCGAGCGTGATAATCGCGCCGCTCAGGTTGGTCATGCGGTCCAGCACAGACACGTTGCGCAAACTCACATTGCCCGTGTTCTCGACCGACAAGGTAAAGGTCACAGGTGCGCCGAGGACCGACGCCGCAGCCGCTACAGTTTTGGTCACCTCAAGGGAGCCGCTCCGCGCCGGACCCGGAGTGCTAACAGATGTCGTGTCACTGGTGTCCAATCCACCAGGCGCATCTGCGCTCACACTGGCCGTGTTTTCGATGCTGCCTGCATCCACTTCGGCCTGTGTTACCACATGGGTCATGGCGCAGGCGTTGTTTGTCATCTGCGGTGCAAGCGTCGCAATGGTACAGCTATAGTCAGGGTCCATCGCATCTGTGACAACCAGATTGTTAAGCGTCACGTTGCCCGTGTTTTCCACACCGAACAAATAGGTTAGCGTGCTGCCCACCGCGCCAAAGGGCGTCGGCGTTGCAGTCTTGGTAAGCGCTACAGCAGGGACGGCCGCTGGCATATCAAGGACAAGCGTTTCGCTGTCGTTCACCGCGCCCCCTTGCGGTGTGATCCCGCGTGTGGTCGCCGTATTGCTCAGCGCGCCTGCATCGATATCGGCCTGGGTGACACGGTAAGTGCCGCTACATTCCAGCACCGCGCCGCGCATCAGCATGTCGCCCGCGCAATTAAATCCGCTCAGCATCGGATCGGACACCGTCACACCGCGCAATGTCTGGTTGCCCGTATTCGTTGCCATCAGCGTATAGGTCAGAAGTTGACCCGCCTCCGTCACAGGCAACGTCGCCGCTGATTTCGCCAAGGTAATCGAGGGCAACAGATCAGCCGTCACTGTCGCGCTCGACGGTGGTGATGTCACAGGTGTATCATCCGCGCCGAACAGCGTCTGTGCAAAGGCTTCGTTGAGGACTTCACCACGGTCAAGGTCCGCTTGGGTCACCGCATAGGTACCACCACAGGTCACCGTCTCCCCCGATGTGAAATCAGGATCATCACTTGTGGGGGCAAAACAGCTTACCGCGCCAAACAACGTATCTGTCACAGTCACTTCTGACGCAAAGGCACGCGTGCCCGAGTTGGTCACCACAAAGCTGTAGTCGATTGTGTCGCCTACTTCGCTGAAGGTTGCACCTTCTCGGGCCGTTTTCACAACCGTTAGCGCAGGCACACCCTGATCAGGGATGGTTTCGGAGGTCAGTGGAGATGTCGTCGTGCCGTCGGTGGCGCTCGCCAGATTAGTCACACTGCCCAGATCCACATCTGTCGCTGTCACACTATATTCGGCACGGCAGACATACTCGGCCCCCGGTGCCAAACCATCGCTGGGGAAGGCATCGCAAGTGAACGCACTGGCGGGGATAAGATTGTCACGCACCGTAATCGGGGCCATGATGGTCAGGTTGCCCGTATTGGTTGTCGTGTAGGTATAGGTTACGATCGCATCCGTCACAAAATCCTCGGAGGCAAGCGCGCTTGCTACTTTCACCAGAGACAGCGCTGGCGTTTGCTGGGCAAGGATCGTGGCCGTCGCTAGCGCGGAGTCCGTGCCATCAACAGTCGCAGTGGCCGTGTTGTCGATCTTGCCTGCATCAATGTCCGCTTGCGTGACGGCATAGCTCGCCTCACAGGTCACAGAGTCCATTGGCGGCAATCCACCCTCTGGCACCGCAGCACAGGTGATCGCACCCCCTGCATCGGTAATCATCGCATCCGCAATGCTCACAGGTCCGGCGAGGGTCACATTCCCAGTGTTGGTCACATCAAACCTATAGGGCAGAACCTGATCCACAGTGTCAAAGCTGGCTGGCGCGTCATCGCCCAACCGCTTGATCAAGGTCACAACAGGGGCGGCAGGAACGGTCAGCACAGTCGGATCATTGACCGCATTACCATCACCGTCGTCACCATTGTCCGTCACATCCGTTAGCGCAGAGCCGACGGGCGGCGTGCCGATCACACGCGCAGTATTCGAAATACCGCCCGCATCAATATCGGCCTGTACCAGCGTATAGAACGCGCGGTAGGTCGCAAATTCGTCAGGCTGCAAGACACCCGCAGACGATCCGGCGGATGCTCCGACAAAGATCGGTTGTGTCGTCAGGGTCAGCACTTCGCCATCCGCACGGGTCAGCGTGTCGTTCGCGATACCCACATCGTCGAGTGTCACGTTGCCCGTGTTGCGCACAACAATCTCGAAACCGATTGAGGACCCCACAACAGGCTCGCCACTGGCGATTGTTTTCTCGCCCTCGATGCTCGGCATGCTCACAATTGAGGTGACCGTCGGGTTATCATCGCCATTGGCAGGAGCCCCATCATCAGAGGCATCCAGCACCAGACCGTTATCAGGGGCGACACCACGTGCGATGACCTGATTGCTTACGCCGCCTGCGTTGATATCCTCCTGCGACAGCGCATAGGTCGCCGTATAGGTCCAGACTTCATCCACTTCCATCTGGCCTGCCGTGGCCAGATCACCACCTGTGAACACAGGGGCAGGCGCAGGCGTCACTCCTGTTCCGTCCAAGCGGCGCAATGTGTCGATCAGACTGATGCTGCGCAGGGTCTGGTTGCCCGTGTTGGTCACAGTAATGGCATAGCTCAGCGCGTCCCCTGCCATGGGAGGTTGGGAGAGGCCGCTCTCGTCGACAGTTTTTACAACGGTCAGCGCAGGCGCATTATCTTGCGGTTTAATCTCAAGCGTGTCGGTGAACTGCGCCGTGCTGCCATCGGGGCTGATTGCCGTCACAGTGGCCGTGTTGCTCAGCACTGTCTGGCGGTCCACATCCTGTTGGGTCACGACATAGGTTGCCGTGAACGTCGCCACATCCGCAGGGGCAAGGCTGGTCCAGCCTGCGTCACCCGCAACGTCATCGGTGCTGTCGCCGGTGGGCACACTGTCCACGCTCAGGCTGTCGCCTGCGATCGCCAGATTAACAGTGCCAGCCGCCGACGTATGCACATCGCGCACTTGAACATTGCTCAGCGTCAGGTTGCCCGTGTTGGTCACGCTATAGGAATAGGTGATCGTCTCACCCACGGCCACATCGCCGGCCACATCCGCCGTCTTGGCGATGAGGATTTGCGGGTTGGCAATCGCCGGCACCGTCAGTCTTGCTGTCTCGTCACCCGGCACAGTTGGCAATGGCGCCTCGGATGAGGACGCACGTGCGATGTTGGTGATCTCACCTGCGTTCATGTCAGCTTGGGTCACGGTGTATGGTGCTTCACAACGCAAACTGCCCCCGACCAGCAGACCACCCGTAGGGATCGGCGCACAGGATACGTTTGCGATACGGTCATCGCGCACCTGCGGCTGGGCCGTCAGAGTGATATTGCCGCTGTTGGTGACTGTGTAGACATAATTGATAATCTGGTCCGCATCTGTGACTTGCGCCACATCGGCCACTTTCAGCAGGGTGAACGCTGGGACCTGATCGGGACCGCGCACAAACGCATCGCCCTGCCCCAGTACTTCGGGCGCATCAGGGGTCGCCGCAACTGCGGTGCCATCGGCGACGTTCAGGAACCCGCCAAAGGGATCGGCCCCGCCATTGACAGCGTTCACGTCCTCTTGGGTCGTGAGATAGGAGACAAGGCAGCTGCCGTTGTCCTGACCCGGTGCCAGTGTGCCAATGTCACAGCTGGCTGGCGTTGTCGTGCGCACATCCGACAGGGCCACATCGTTCAACGTAACGTTGCCCGTGTTCCGCGCCGTGAGGCGGAACTGGATCAGCTGGTCAGGACCGGTAAAGGCAGGTTGACCCGGCGCAGGCGTCGGAACCAGCGTTTTGACCACTTCAAGCACCGGCGCAGGCGTGGCCAGCACAGCAGACACCTGCGCGGTATTGCGCAATGTGACACCTTGGGGCGTTTGGCCTGACGCGTTCGCCGTATTGATCAGCTCTTGATCGTCTACATCCGACTGCATCACACGATAATCGCCGACACAGACCAGCATCCCTTGCGGCGCAAGCACCACATTCGCAGGGGCAGCAACATCATCAACAGTACAGGTCAACTGTGGCAGCAGCGCGTCGGTGATGCTTACACCACTCAACGTCTGATTGCCGGTATTCGTCGCGGTCATCCGGTAGCTGATAAGCTCGCCCACGGCGGCCATACCTGTCGGGGCCGTGATCTCTTTTGCCAGTACCAGTTCGGGGGCAACATCGGCTGTCACAGTCTTGGTCACTGCGGGGGAAACCACGAGGATCTCATTCTCCGTATCGGGCGCGAAGACGGTTTGCGCGGTCGCCTCATTGGTCACAAATCCCGCATCAAGGTCATCTTGGGTGATCAAATAAGTCGCCACACAGGTCGATGTCGCGCCCACACCAAACACGCCATCGGCAGAGCTGTCGTGACAGACAACGGGGTTCGTCAGACGGTTATCAAACACCAGGATGTCTTCGCTCAACCCGACCAGCGCGGCGTTGGCAACGGTATAGGTATAGGTGATTTCATCGCCCAAAGCGGCAAAAGTGATATCACTCGGAACGCTGTCTTTTGTAACACTCAGCGCAGGCTCCGCATCAACGGGATAGATTGCACTGTCGCTGGGTGAGGTAACGGGCGCGCCGTCGATTAAGCCGCTGGCCGTTGCCGTGTTGTTGGTCACACCCAATTGCAAATCACCCAAACGCAGCGTGTAGGATGCTGTGCAGGTCACCTGCTCTGTTGGCGCAAGGCTGCCACTTTCCAGCGCAGGACAACTGGCATTCGGTGCAACTGAATCATTGATCGTGATCGGCCCATCGACAGTGACGTTGCCCGTGTTCACCACCACAAATTCATATTGCAGCACAGTGCCCAGATCAAAGGCATCGGGTGTCGCACGCAGCAGGTTCTTGGTCATGCCAAGGGATTTTGTCTGGATCGCAGGCGCGGTCACGCTAACGGAATCAGACTCGACCGGGGCGCCATCAAACACGGCCAGTGACGTCGCCATATTGGTCACAAACCCGCGGTCGAGGTCTTCTTGTGCCGCGGTCCATACCTGCTCACAACTCACACGCCCCAAAGGTGCCAGTGGCCCCGCAGCACATGTCAGGCCCGTCCCGATTTGGTCGTCATCAATCGTGATCGGCCCTGCCAGCGTCACGTTACCTGTGTTGGTCACCGTAAATGCATAGGTGATCTGGTCCCCGACCGCGTCAAAGCTGCCATCAGAAGTCGCAGCAATCGTTTTCGTCGTCGTTAGTGCGGGCAATTGCGTTGCAGGGCTGCCGACGACAGAGGGCGGTGTAGTGAGCACTTCGGCCACAGGATCACCGGGTGCAACAGGGATCAGGGGCTGATTAATGCGCGCCGTGGCCGTGTTCTCGACATTGCCGCCATCCAGATCAGTCTGCGTAATGCGGTAGCTGCCCGTACAGGTCAGGCTGGCCCCCACCGCAAGCGGTGGCGCAGGACATGTGACACCACCAAGGTTTTGCCCGTCAATGATCGGATCGCTGATCATGATCGGCGCCGTCAGCGTAATGTTACCCATGTTCGTCACGGTAAAATCGAACGGGATGATCTGGTTGAGCGTATCAAACGGGACAGGCGCGTTGGCCCCAAGGGTTTTCACCATGGTAAAGGCAGGTGAGCCTTGAACGTTGACTGGCACAGAGGCGGTATCGTTCACGTCAGCCCCATCGGGCATCTGCGTCTCGACCAGTGCTGTATTGGCCACACCACCCGCATCAATATCTTCTTGGGTCAGCGCATAGGACGCATTGTAGGTCCATGTCTCACCCACATCGATGGCATCTGAAATGCCCGTATCGCCAGCCAGAACAGGTGTCAAAGACAGGACAGCACCATCGCGGCGTGTGAACATATCAGTTAGCACAACACCTGACAGGGTCACGTTTCCCGTATTCCGCGCCGTGATCGTAAAGGTGATCTGGTCGCCCACCGCAACGGGAGCACTGATGCCGGAGGTGTCCGCCACTTTGAGCACTTCAAGTGCGCCAGCCGCAGGAATGGACGTCACAGTCGGATCATTATCCGCCGCACCCGCCGTTACATTGTCAGAGGCATCCGAAATCGTGCCACCAGCTGGCAGATCACCCGTTACAAGTGCTTCGTTGCTCAGGGTGCCTGCATCAATATCTTCTTGGGTCAGCGCATAGGTCGCGGTCCAGATCATCGGCGTGCTGCCCACGGCCAAATCAAGTGCCACAGCCCCGCCAAGCGCCGTACCACCACTTTGCAGCGCGGGAACAGGCGGCGTGCCTGTGCCGGTGAATGTTGTCTCTGACAGCACAGGGTCAAGGACAGAAACATTGCCCGTATTGGTCAGCATGTAGGTATAGGTCACCACATCGCCCACAGTCGCGACGCCATCAGCACCCAGATCGAGAGCGGAGTCTTTTACCAGACCGATCGACGGATCAGACGGCAGCGTTGTAACTGTCGGATCAGCGTCCGCAGGATTGGCCCCTGTATCATCAGACACGTCATCAACGATATTACCTTCAGGATCGGTGGCAGCGCCGAGGACCATGTTCGCCACACCGCCTGCATCAATCGCAGGCTGGGTGAGCGCGAATTGCCCGATGTAGAACCATGTTTCGCCCACATCAAGGCGGCCATTGCCGTCAAGATCACCGTCGTCATATAGCGGACCCGAGGTCAGCGCCAAAGCGCCACCATTGGCATCGGTGAGCGTATCCACAACCGCAGGCGCGGTCAGCGTCACGTTGCCTGTGTTCATTAGCGTAATGGTGTAGTTGATCACATCGCCTACCCGCACAGGATTGCTCAGGAGGGGCGTTGCAGATTTGACTGTCTGCACCGAAGGCAAACGCACAATCATCGTCTGCGTCGGATCATTCCCGTTCAGATCGGCAGGATCGGACAGATCGTCAATGCTGGTGCCGAAAGGATCATTGGCGACAGCGGTTGCCTGGTTCTCGACATTGCCTGCGTCGATATCCTCTTGGGTCAGCGCATAATCAGCGGTGAAGACCACGGTAGCACTGCCCACGGGCAGATCCATCACAGACACGTCGCCCCCAATCATCACGCCGCCACTGGCATAGGCTGGCACAGGTGCGGTCCCTGCCCCGTTAAATCCCGTCTCGGTGACACTCACATCATAAAGCGTCTGATTGCCCGTGTTGCTGACGGTGTATGTATAGGTGATCGTATCACCCGCATCCGCGCGGCCATCGGAACCAGTGTTCACAACGGATGTTTTCAACACATCCAGATCGGGGTCCGTCGCAAAATTTGCGACAGTCGGATCATTGGCCGGATCGGTATCCGTATCAGGCCCGTCTGCTACACCCGCATCATCATCGGACACGTCAATCACATCGTTGTCGTCGGGATCTTTCGCCACGACCCGCACGGAGTTCGCCACACCGCCTGCGTCAATCGCCTGCTGGTCGAGTGCAAAGGTCGCCGTATATTCCCAAACCTCGTCTACCCCCAGCGCACCATCACCGTCGGTGTCACTGGCAGGGACCAGCACAGGCTGCGTGGTCAGCGTCAGCGGATCACCATTCGTATCGAGCAGCGTATCCGTGAGCACAGGATTGCTGAGCGTTTGGTTGCCCGTGTTGTCGAGTGTGACGCTAAAGCTGATCACATCGCCCACACTCACAGGATTGGAGAGCGCGGAAATATCGGCACGCTTTTCCACAACCAGCGTAGGAGCCGCATTCAGCGCAACAAGTGTCGGGTCGTTGTCCGTGACCGTATCACCGTTGCCATCGGTAGCACCCGCATCATCATCTGAGACGTCAGTCAATTCATTCCCGTCAGGGTCGGTTGTCGTGGCAAGGATAGAATTGGAAAGCCCACCCGCATCCAGCGCCTGCTGGTCAATGGCATAAGTCGCCAGATAGGTCCAAGTTTCGCCCACATCGAGGAGGTCATTCACAAGGGTATCACCGCTGTCAAAGGCAGGCTGGTTCACCAGCACAAGGTCTTCTCCATCCGCGTCAAGCAGCGTATCAACCAGCGCTGGCGCGCCCAGCGTTTGGTTGCCCGTGTTCGCAACTGTCACGGTAAAGGTGATGATTTCACCCGCAACAGGGGGATCGCTCAGCGCGGAGGCATCTGCACGTTTCTCCACCACCAGCGCGGGCGCGGGCGTGATCGCAAGAAGGGTAGGATCATTTGCGGCATCATTGTCCCCGCTGGCATCAGAGGCTCCTGCATCATCATCAGAAATATCCGTAACAGCTGTGTCATTTGGATCAGTCGCCGTGACACTCACCGTGTTTGAAATTCCCCCTGCATCAATCGCAGGCTGGGTGAGGGCAAAGCTGGCGGCATAGGTCCATGTCTCGCCCACATCCAAAGTGGTATCGGCATTACCATCACTGCTCACGAAGGCTGGCGCAGACGAGAGGGTCAGCGGGCCGCCATTCGCATCGGTCAGCGTATCGGTCAGCACGGGATTGAATAGCGACTGGTTACCCGTATTGGTCACGGTAATTACAAAGTTAACCGTGTCATCGACCGCAGGCGGTGTTGACAGATTGGTCACGCCCACGCGCTTTTCAACGGCCAAGGCACCAGCACGCCCGAGCGGCGTCACAGTCGCGTCATTCTCGCCTTCAGCGGCGCTATCATCATCGGACACATCGCTTGCAGGCACACCAGCCGCGCTGGCCCCTGTTGCTGTCGCTTGGTTCGAGACTTCGCCAGCGTCCAGATCTTCCTGCGTTAGCGCATAAGTTGCGGTAAAGGTGATCGCCCCTGCCCCCACCGGCAGATCGAAGGTACCCGCCTCACCGCCAAGGTTTGCACCGCCGCTGGCATACACTGGCGCAGGTATCGTGCCCGCCCCGCCAAAGTCAGTCTCGGTCACGGCCACGTCCAGCACATCAAGCAGACCCGTGTTTGTGATCGTGTACGTGTAGGTGATCGTATCATCCACATCGAGAACACCGTCACCGCCATCATCCGTCACCGCCGTTTTCACCACCGCGATTTCGGGAATACCGTTGAGGACCAGATCAGGTGTGACCGCATCATCACTCACAGGAGCACCCTGCGGATCATCCGCCGTCACAGCAACAGCATTGCGGATTCCGCCTGCGTCAATCGAAGGCTGCGTCACGTCAAACCGCGCGGCGTAAATCCACGTCTCGCCCACGTCGAGCATATTATTGCCATTGCTGTCGCCATCCCCCGCAGGGTCGCGCACAGGTGTCGCCGTCAGCGTCAGTGGCACGCCATCAATATCGGTCAGCGTGTCGGTCAAGATTGGCGGATCAAGCGTCACATTGCCTGTGTTCTGTACTTCGACGCGGAACGGAATTTGCTGGCCCACAACAGCGGGTGTTGTGATGTTGCTCAGGTTGGCAGTTTTGCTCACTGCAATACTTGGCGTCTTGCCTGCTGGCGTGACAGAGGCATCATCCGTCTCGCTCACCGGATCGGTCCCTGCGGGACCATTGGCCGTCACAGTCGCGACATTGGTAAGGGCTGCTTGCGCATCCACATCCGCTTGGGTCACTTCATACGTCGCCGTAAAGGTCACCACATCGTCAGGGCCAAGCGTGCTCCATGTCCCTGCCGCAGCAGTATCAGTGGAGGTGCCAATCTCAAGCGCATCCGTGGTCAGCGTATCGCCACCCAAAGCCAGCGCCGCAACACCTGCCGCCGAAGTATGCGCATCGGTCACAGTCACGTCCGTGAGGGTCACATTGCCCGTGTTGGTCACGGCGTAGCTATAGGTGATATCCTCACCCACAGCGACAACCGCACTCGGTGTCGGAGATTTTACAACACTCACAGCGGGCGTCTGGTCGGCCTCAATGGTGAGCGTATCGGTATGGCTCGGCGCGGGTGTCACTTGCGGACTACTCACCGTGGCCACATTGGTCACACTGCCGCTATCAAGGTCGGCTTGGGTCACGTTATAGGTGGCAGTACAGGCGTATTGCTCCAACGGAAGCAGACCACCCGCAGGCAACGGACCACAATCAAACGCAGCACCAATTTTATCGTCCGTAATCTGCGGGATATCGGTCAGGGTCACATTGCCGATGTTGGAGATGGTATAGGTGTACGTCACCAACTGGTCGAAGACATTAATGACCGTGGTATCTGCCGATTTCGCCATGACGAAATCGGGCTCGCGCTCTGGTCCCAGAACAAACACATCATCGCTGCGATCAATCGGGGGCAACACGGGGTTCACAGGCGTCGCCGTGACATTGGCCGTGTTCACAAAGCCGCCTGCGATGACGTTTTCACCGTCGATCACGGCAGGATTCAGGTTGTCGATATCATCTTGGGTAACCGTATACACAAATTCACAGCTGCGATCGATTGCATCAGGGGCAAGTGGGCCAACAGTACAAGAAGCTGGAGTCACCATACGCACATCAGTAATCACCGCAGTCTGCAAAGTGATGTTGCCCGTGTTCTCCACCTCGACGACAAATGTGATTTCCTGATCCACGGCGCTAAAGTCGGTTTCTGGACCACTCGGGCGCTGGGTCGTTTTCGTGACCAGCAAATCCACATCGGGCGCTTCAATGTTTACGTTGATCATCTTTTCATCGCGCAAGGTAACACCCTGCGGATCGGTCGCAGTTACAGTTGCGGTATTGTCCAGCGTCTGCGCATCAACATCCGTTTGCTTGACCGTATAGGGCCCTTCACAAACCACAGTTTCCCCTGGCAGCAGCCGCACATTCGCAGGTGCAGGTGCTGGTGGCGTGCCAACCTGACACGTCAGGGACGGCACCAGCGGATCCGTCAGCGTCACACCAAACAGCGTCTGGTTCCCGTCATTCGTAGCCGTCAAACGGTAGGTCAGGATATCGTCCAAACCCGCACCATTCGGTATCGGTGTAATCATTTCCTTAACCAGCAGGAGCGATGGATTCTCGGCAATGGTGACCATCTCTGCCGCATTGGGCGAGACAACGTCGGACGGCGAGTTGCCCTCGGCAGCAAAGACTGTTTGCGCCGTCGCATTGTTGGTCACAAACCCGCGGTCAAGGTCGGCCTGCGTCAGTGTATAGGGAAAATCGCAGAAGATCGTGCTGGTGTTGCCCACATCGCCACTGGGCAAGGCAGGGCCAGCAGGCTTACAGACCAGTGGCCCCGCAACTTTGTCATCCACAATGGTAATTTCATCGATGAGGCCCACATTGCCCGAGTTGGTCACGGTATAGCGGTAAGTCACCACGTCTTGGGTGCTGTCGAACGCGGCGGTTCCATCCGCAGGCGTCCCTACCACAGGCAAGGCCACTTTTGTCAGACTCAGCGCCGGCTTGGCATCCACGGGGAAGATCGCATCATCACTGGGCGAGGTAACAGTTACCCCGTCAAACAGACCCGAGGCCGTGACCACATTCGTCGCAGCCCCAAGGGCAAGGTCATTGCCATTAACCATATGGGTCGAGGTACAGCTGAGCGTCTGATCGGGAAGCAACTCGCCGTTTGGCAGCGCACCGCAGGTAAAGCCTGCGGGGAACGGCACAAGACTGTCGTTCAGCGTGAGGGTCACATTGCCGTTAACTGTGACGTTGCCGTCAATCGTGACATTGCCGTTGTTGGTTACCACAATGGAATAGTTGAGCGGCTGGTTCAGGTTGAAGGATGCGTTAGCCGGACCGGTAAATGTCTTTTCAATCGCCAGCGAGGGGTTTTGCACAGCGTTGATCGTCACACTGTCCGGGTTCGATACGGGCGAAACAGATGTGCCGTCATCCTCGACAAAAGTTGTCGTGGCCGAGGCGATGTTCGTCACTTCACCGTCATCAAGAGCAGTTTGGTCGACGGTGAAGTCCTGCTCGCATATCACACTGGCACCCGGTGCAATCGGGGGCGTACCACAGCTCAGGGTGCCGTTAATCTTGTTATCCGTGACAAGGATCGGCTGGAGCAAGGTCACGTTGCCGCTGTTGGTCACGACATACTCGAATGTAACTGTTTGACCCACGGCGCTATAGCTCGCGTTCGATCCCGTTTTAACCCGCTTGTCCATGCGCAGCGCAGGTTGCTGGTCAGCCTCAAGTCTGAAAGTGTCGGGCGCAGAAGTCGCCGTAACCGAGGTCGGTCCGTTCAGCGTTTGGGGGATCACAGGCTGGGTGACGGAAGCGGTCGCTGTGTTTTCGATAAATCCGGCATTCAGCATCGCCTGCGTTACAGTGGCGGTGGCAGTACACTGAATGGAAGCGTTGATCGCCAAACCCGCCGCAGGAAGCGCAGGGCAACTCACGGTGGCAATGCGGTTATCAGCAACTGTAATGGGCGCTGTCAGCGTGATGTTGCCGCTGTTGGACACGTCATAGATGTAGGTGATCGTCTCCCCAAGGGTGGAAATATTGCCGGCAAAAGTGCTGCCTTTAATCATCGTCAGCGCTGGCGTCTGCGCGGGGCCTGCAACGGTTTCCGCATCATCATTGCTGACGGATGTGCCAAGGCCGACACTGTCGCCTGTCACTGTGGCGATGTTGGTCCAGCTGCCCAGATCAATATCTTCTTGGTCAAATATCTTGGTCACGCCCAGCGGTGTAACACCGTCAGCACAGGTGGTCGTTGTCGTGCCCGGCAACAGGTCAGCCAGCGCACAGGTGAACAGTGCAGCCTCGGCTGGCGTGGCGGGATCACGGTCGGTAAGCACCAGATTGGTCAGCGTCGTATTGCCCGTGTTGGTCACGCTAAAGGTGAACGCTTCGCTATCGCCCACAGCGGTATAGCGGCCATCGGTGCTCTGCTTGTCCACGCTCACCCCTGCGGTACGCGCAGGTCCCTCCACCACAGCCGTTGATTGCTGGTTTGCGGGTGTGGGAACATTTGGCGGTGCCTGCACACTGACGGAGGCGGTGTTGGTGATGGAACCCGCGTTCACGTCCTCTTGGGTCGTGAGATAGGCAGCGGTACACGTGCGGTCCGTCGCACCGGGCGCAAGGGTCGGGATCGTACAATTCACAGGCGCGCCAAAGAATGGATCGGTGATCGCGATATTGCTGAGTGTGAGCGTACCTGTATTCACTACAGTAAACTGGAAATTGACCGTCTGCCCCGCAGCGGTAAAGGCCGCAGGCGCGGTTTTCTCGAATGTATATTCCACACGGAAGGGCGGGCCAGCGACTGACAGCGTGCTGGTGTCAGACGTGATTTCAGGCGAGGAAACCGTGGCCGTGTTGTCCACTTTCAGGTTATCAATATCGGCCTGCGAAATCGTATATTGGAAGCTACAGGTGCTGTTGATCGCATCCGGCGCAAGGTTGGCGATGGTACAGTTATAGCCTGCATCGAGGCTGTCGGTCACAAGGAGGTTGGTCAGCGTCTGTGTGCCCGTATTCTCGACGTCAAAGGTGTAGGTGATCTGTTCGCCAACGGCCAAGAATTGCGCTGTGTTTGCGCGTTTGCTGATGGTCGCGCTCTTGGTCCCTGCCCCTGCGGCCAATGCTGCGGTGCTGGTGTCTGTATCGCTTTGCTGTGGCCCTTGGGCGGGTTGCGCACTCACGCTGGCTGTGTTCAGAATCGTCTCGCCGTCAATATTCGGCTGGGTCACACGGTAGGTACCAGTACAGCTTTTGCTGGTGGTGGGCGCGATATCGGTGAGGGTACAGTTCAGAGACGGGATCAGCGGGTCAGTGACGGTCGCAGTGCGCAGCGTCACATTGCCAGGGTTTGCAACTGTAAAGGTATAGGTCAGTTCTTCGTTCAGCGCCGTGAAAGCCGCAGGACCCGTTTTCGTCAGTGTCACATCAGGCGTTGCCACAACAGGCACAGTTGCCGTTGCCGCATCTGATGTAAGGATCGTCACCGTCCCGTTGTTGTCATAAGGAAAGCTGGCCGTGGCAGTGTTGACCACTTGTCCTGCGTCAAACTCTGCCTGAGTAAAACCCTGACGGGTTCCGGTACACTCAAAGAAGTCGCCAATCGCAAGGGTCGCTGGCTGGTTACAAACCGCAGGTGCCGTGAGCAGCGCGTCGTTGATCGCAATCAACTCGTCATCACGGCTCAGAACGCGGTCGCCTGTGTTGGTCAGGGTGAAAGTATATGTGATGCTTTCGTTCAGGTTCGTCACAGAAGGCGTTACCGCCGCCTTACTCAGTGAGACTTCTGGGCTGAAATCAGGCGCAATCCGTGCGCTCACTTGGTTCGAGGCAGTTGGCCCTGCAAATGCGGTGGCGGTGTTCAAGACAACACCCGCGTCGATGTCCGCCGCTGTCAGTCGGTAATCTGCCGTACAGCTTCGCGTTTGGCCAATACTAAGGGAGGTCGTAAAACAGGTGAAGCTGCCGATCTTGTCATCCGTGATCGTGATTTCGGACACACCGATGTTATTCGCAATCCGCACGTTGCCTGTGTTGCGTACATCAAAGGTATAGGTGACAGTCGCATTTCTCCTAAAATCTGAAGGGTCAAGAGCAGGCGCTGTCTTGGTCAGTTCGATCGCTGGGGACTGCACGGCGGGAACTGTGACGCTGTCGTTGTTGGAGGTGACCGTCTGAGGTGTTGGACCTGCGGCAGTGGCGGTTGCTGTGGCGGTGTTGGTCACGCCCCCTTGGTTCAGGTTCCCTTGGGTCGTGGCATAAACATCCGACTGACACGTGACCGAAGCACCGGGCGCGATGATCGTGGCCGAACAGGTGACATCAACGCGGTTGTCATCCACCTGCGGCGCAAGTAAATCGACATTGCCCGTGTTGGTCAGGATATAATCATACTCAAGCTCCGTCCCCACCGCGCTAAAGTTGCTGGGGGAGTTTGCATCAAGCTGCTTGTCGAGGGTCATGCCAAGCGTGCGAACGGCGGGAACTGTGGCAGTTTCCGTATCTGTGTCAGTCGCGCCACCGATAGTAATGGTTGCCGTTGCCGTATTTTCATATTGGCCTGTATTAATATCGGCCTGAACCACAGAATAGCTGGCCGTACAGGTGACAGTGTTATTTGGTGCAACCGGAGCCGGTGGGCAGCTTACCGTGGTCGCTGTTGGATCGGACACAACAAGCTGGTTTGCAGGGAACGTCACATTACCAGTGTTACGCACGATAAGGTTATAGCTCAGCACGTCGCCGACGCTGTCGTAGTTGGCGGTCAGCGCAGTCTTGGTCAGGTCCAGCGATACATCCGCCGCAGGTCCGGGCAGGTCCAGCGTGTCGGTGCGTGTCAGCCGCCCGTCCAGCGGCGTGTCAGCAGATACGGTGACTGTATTGCTTAACTCGTTTGCGGCGTTCGCGATGTAGCTGTCCACATCCGATTGCAGCACGGCGTAAGAGCCCGTGCAGGTAAAATCGTCGTCAGGGGCGAGATCGGGCACATTACATGACAGCGACGGGATCAGGCTGTCGCGCACGGTGAAATTGCTCAGCGTAACATCACCTTCGTTGGTGATCAAAAAGCTGTAGGGTACTGAAGTGCCTGCATTGCCAAAGGCGGCGCTTGTGCTGGACTTTACAACAGACAAATCCGGCGAGGCGCCCGTCCCCGTGACAGTCACTGTATCAGACAATGTTCCCAGATTGCCGAACTCGGGCGTCCCTGTTGCAGTGGCAACGTTGGTCACTTGCTGGGTGTCGAAATCTTCCTGCGTGATGGTATAGCTGACCGTACAGGTTGCTGACTTTGCTTGACCACCTTTGGCCGTTTTTTCAATGAGACTTGTATCACAAACTGGTGCAGCGGTCTTATCATCCACAACAGCAAGATTGCTGATCCGCACGGAGCCGATGTTCGTGACGATGTAGGTATAGGTGATTGTATCCCCAACTGCATCAAAAGTTGCCGGACTTGCTGTTTTCTCAAGCGTGTAGCCGGGCGCAATGGTTACAATCTCGTCGTTCGAGAGGCTATTCCCGCGACGGAAATCCCAATAGTTGTCGTTTGGGTCAGCGTCAAAAACCTGTGTCGTCGTTTGGCCTGTGGTTAGAATGTTTGACAACAGCGCGGAGTTTGTCGTGCTGAACCAACCCGTATTAAACGTGTTGTTGCCAAATCCCCGCACCTGACCAAAGCTGGTTGTGCCAGAGGTGTTGGTGATGTCCGTTGTGATGTCGGACCAGTTGCCAACCGTAAATCCGTTGAGGCGCAGTGTAATGTCGTTCTGATCAAAACCGTTAACTTGCGTATCACCATCATAGGCCGAGAATCTGATATAGACATTGGCGAGTGCGCCGCCAAAATAGTCAGCGCAGGGTGAAAAGCCACAGTTCAACTCAATCGGGTTATTGATCGTGAACGGGTTACCGCGAAAAGCTCTTGGGGTGCCATTACTTTGGAACCCGACAAACGCGCCCGCGGGGTTGGAGAACTGGTAGTATACGTTGCCGTTCACACCAACCAGAACAAAGGCGACGCCGCCCGCTTCGGGATATTCGGGCGGTAGCGAAAGACTTGTCCCGGGGACGTTTCGTGTAAAGGGTGTTGCCTGCGCGCTTTGCCCTAAGCCTACAAAAAACGCCAAGGCCATTAGAACCAAAAGCAACTTGTTAACAACAATCTTTGACATATCGAACCCACGCACACCGGTTTGTATGATTTTTCATACTTAATTAACGTGGGTATGCGGACACCTGCCTTGGAACGACAAGGGGAATGATGCCCGTGTTTCTATCAAAACTGGTATTTCCTTAAGTTGTTGCGCAAAGTCATCGCCCCAAAACCCTATATCGCGAACGCCAAAGCAGTAAATGTCAATTAGTACCTTGTTTTCGTTATGTATTTTGGATTGTCAGCTGACAATTAAGCCTCCGGCGCCGTGGTGCATCGTTTTAGAAGATAGTCAAAATCAATGCCACCTGACACATGGCGCTGGATGAGTCGTTGCAAGTAGCCAGCAGGATTATGGATGCGTCCGATATTCTCAAGAATACACAGGACTGATGTAATGGCACGCTTTGCTCCCATTTGCTGTGTCGCGCGTCCATAGAGGGGAAGGTCGATACCGATCATTGGGCACAGAGCATACGCACATCGTGACAAGTCCTGCCAATTCTGCGGGGGCTCTGGGAAAAAGCTCTGGTATTCTGAGCAATGGGAAACAACATCCTCAAAGCTCGGTGTATCCGTTGGACCGCTTTTTTTAAGAGAGGTTGGTTTTTCAGAATAAGTTTTAATTTCAGGTTGTATGTGCCGCTCATTTTGGGCGTCAGCGTCGCTCATTTCGCTTGCATGAAGTTGGACATCAAGGTGATCAAGAGCCGCAACGAGGGTTGCTTCGTCAGGCTTTCGGCGCAGTAGTTTGAAAGTATCATCCGTAAGATCAGACGGCCCCTGTGTATCAATGAGACGTTGACGTAATGATGCAACTTCGGCGCGAAGCGATTGCAAATGCATACGACGATTTGAGGCGACTTCACTTGCTGCGATGATCTGCGGGGCCAACCGTGCCATAGGCGACAGATCAAAGCCAAAGGCGATGCGCGCGTCCCCTGCCCCACATCTACGTGCAAACCGCTTCCTGTTGGCGCTGTCGTGACGGCTGACAATTCCGGCACTTACCAATGTTACCAAATGACGGCGCAGCGTGCTTTCGGGCATTCCGCCAAGGCGCTCTGACAATGTGCGGTTGGCGGGAAAGACGATGCAACTGTGACGGGCGGTGCTGATCATGCGATCTGGATGAAAGCTGATCAAGGCCCGCAGCACGGAAAGGCTGCGGTGGGTGAGGCCGAAATCCGTGGCTGCATCGGTGAGGGCAGACAAAAGCTGCCACTTGTCGAGCAGGTTTTCCTCATCGACAACGCGTGCGGATTTTATTGGGACAGCCGAGATCTGCCGCCCAAACGATGTTTGGTGGTCCTGTTTCATCACATAATCACGAAAGACAAAGAGATACCGGCACTGCACCGCGATGCAGAGTTGACAGAGTTTACGGTGGGGGCTATCTCAGATGTGCAAAGATCGAGAAGGGCCTTCCGGAAGTAATTCTGGGGGGCTTTTCTTTTTTGTCCTTAGGGTCGTGCCTTTCTTGTTGTTGCTTCTTCCTCAGTCATCGCGCCGCTGTGTTCCCCAGCGGTCGTGAAGCTCTTGCAGCAGGCCTTCGGCGTTGCTGTTGATCCACGCGTCAAACCCGTCAGCGCCCTTTGCGCTGATGTTGAGAGTGACGCCCTTGTTCGTTGTCTTGATGTCGCCCAATGCCTTGCCGCCTGCATCACGCAGGGTGCGCGGCTTTGGCTTTGCTGTGGGCTTTTTGGGTGTGCTGCGCGTGGCGCGGTCAAACACAGCTTCAAAGCGTGCGTCCGAGTCGAGCTGCGCAAAATCTGGCGTGTTCATCAGTGCACTGGCATGCCCGCGGCTGTTGTTGTCTTCCAGTGCCTTGGCAAGTGCCATCCAACGATCCCGCCCGATGCCCGGCGCACTGCCAATCTGGCGCAGGAAGGGCAGGGGGAAGGCAGTGCCGACTTTGAGCATCCTTGAGAGCATCGGCAAATCAATCGAAAGTGCATCCGCGATTGTCTGCCGTGCGTAATCTTGTGCGGCCAGTTGCGCAGTAAAAGACGCTTTTTCGATAAAGCTGAGATCCTGACGGGCGGTGTTCTCCTGACCTTGCGCCATAACCAATGCGTGATCGTCCAGCTGCCTGATCATCGCCTTCACAGGCTGGCCAAGGTCGCGAAGCGCTTTCAGACGGCGGCGACCATAAACAATCTCATAGCGGCCAGCAGTTTTGTGATGCGGGCGCAAAAGCACGGGCACTTGCTGGCCGTAGGTTGCGAGGCTCTCGCGTAGCTGCGATTGCGCGGCATCGTCCACGCCTAGGCGGTCTTCGACACCGGCATCGTCAATAAGGCTTGGATCGATCTCCTGAACTGCGTTCTCTTGTAGCTTGGTCAGCGAGGATTGCAGCGCACCAACAGCGCCGCGCGGGGCTGTTGGTGCGTCAGCGGGACGCCTGCGCTCAGCCTTTGCAGGAAGATCTCCACCCAGAATACCTTTTCGTGCCATAACTTAACGCCCCCATGCTTGTTGCAGCAGCATTTCAATCTCGTCATTCACAAGATTGAGTGAATCCAGCGCACGGTCATAGGTGTTGCGATGGAACGCACTGCGCTCCACTTCATAGATGGTTTGCTGGGTCAGCCCCGCATCGCTAATCGCAGTGGATTTGAGCATGGGGGCCACCATCACCTCATCGCCAAACAACTGACGCAAGAATGCTACGACCTGTTGTTGGGGCCCGTCATTCGGCTCATAACGGTTGATGAGGAAGCGCATGAAGTCAAAAGTCATGTTTGCCCCTGCGTTAGAGACTACATCGAGCAGGTCCGCACTCATTTGAAGGAACTGAGACATGGACGCCACGTCGAGCATGTTGGGTACAATTGTGATCATCACACCCGTCGAAGCACAAAGCGCCGAAAGCGTCAGATAGCCGAGTTGCGGTGGGCAGTCAAAGATGATGACATCGTATTGATCCTCAACCTCCTGCAAGGCAGCAGCCATCCGCGCATAAAACGCGGGCTGGATGTTGTTGCGTAGTGCTTGAGGCGTTTCATGCTCGAATTCCTGCAAGAGCAGACCGCCAGGCGCGAGGTCGATGCCCGTGAAAAACGTCTTTTGGATAATCTGCGAAAAGGGCAGGGGATCATCATAGCGGATCGCGTCATAGATCGTGCCAGAATTCAAGAAGTCCACTTCGGGTCTATAGCCAAACAGGGTGGTTAGAGACGCTTGGGGGTCGATATCGACAGCCAGCACCCGCATACCTTTGAGGGCCAGACGCTGGGCCGCGTGAATGGCGCTGGTGGTTTTGCCAGAGCCGCCTTTGAAGTTCAGAAAGGAGAGCACTTGTACCTTGTCCCCCTCACGCCGCCCACGCATATAAGTTCCGGGGATCTTGGCGGAGGCTTCGAGGATTTTGCGGATTTCCAGAAGCGTTTCGGCGTCGTAATGCCTGCGACCGCCTGAACTAGACTCTACATCGGGGATTTTCTCGTCAAAATGTAGTTTGCGCAGAAAGCTGGTGGAGATGCCGAGCATCTGCGCGGCTTCCCCAGCAGAGAAGCGGCGCAACTCTTTTTTCGCATCGGGGGCGAAGACTTTGAGCATGTGGCTGTCGAGGGCCGCAGCGAGGTCTTCCGCATTCTCGCGAATACGGGTATTAATATTGAACTGCGCAAGCCGCTCTGCCATGGGTTCTGTCCGCCTGTAAACGAAGGCTCTGCGGCCTTCTTCGAGTAACGCTTTATTTCGCCAGCGCCTTTAATATCGTTTCTTAGCGGAGAATCGATACGTTTGGCAACTGATTCCTGAACAGTGGTAAAACAGCCGTCGAAAAAGAAAAGCTATACAGAGCTGTCAAAATTGTTATGACTTATAACTAAATGACACATGAAGGGCTTTCACATGGATATTTTTGGACAGGTTGCATTGGTTACAGGCGGCGGTAGTGGGCTGGGTGCAGCTACGGCGCGGCACTTGGCAGCACAGGGCGCAAAGGTTGCGATCCTTGATTTTGACATTGCCCGCGCGCAGGTTGTGGCCGACGAGATTGGCGGCATTGCAGTGCAGGCCGACGTGAGCGATGAGGCGGCAGTAAGCGCAGCCTTTGATGCGGCCACTGCACATTTCGGATCGGCACCGCGCATCGCTATCAGCTGCGCAGGCATCGGGCTTGCTGCACGGATCGTGGGCCGCGAGGGGAAGCTGTCGTTTGATGTGTTCGAGAAGACGCTCAAGGTGAATCTTTTTGGCACATATAATGTGATGAGCCACGCGGCGCGCCGCATGTCCGAGATGGAGCCGATGGAAGATGGCGAGCGTGGTATTGTGATCAACACCGCTTCGGTTGCGTTTGAGGACGGTCAGTTGGGGCAGGCGGCCTATGCTGCATCAAAGGGCGCGATTGCGTCGATGTGTTTGCCTGCCGCGCGGGAGCTGGCCCAGTCGGGCATCCGTGTGATGGCGATTGCACCGGGTCTGTTCATGACCCCGATGATGGAGAGCCTGCCCGAAGAGGTGACAACCAAGATCACGGCGAACATTCCCTTTCCCGCCCGCTTGGGGGCGCCGCATGAATATGCGCTGCTGGCAGAGCAGATCATTGCAAACAGGTTCCTGAACGGAACCACAATCCGGTTGGACGGCGCTGTGCGCCTGCCGCCACGTTAAGGAAAGCTGATGTCAGAACCCGTGCTCAATATCGAGGTCGACGGCCTTGTGGCGACCCTCACCATGAACCGCCCTGACAAGCGGAACGCGATGTGTGAAGAGCTGATCAATGCGATCGATGCATTCTTTACCACGCCACCCAAGGACGTGCGTGTTGTGATTTTGACGGGCACGGAAGGGCATTTCTGCTCGGGCCTTGATCTGTCGGAGCATGTGCACCGCACGCCCGAGGAAAACCTCTATCACTCGCGGCACTGGCATAGTGTGATGGACAAGATCCAGTTTGGCGGTCTGGCCGTTGTGTCGGCCATGTACGGGGCGGCGATTGGGGGCGGGCTTGAACTGGCGGCGGCGACCCATGTGCGGATCGCGGAGCGTTCAACCATCTTCCAGTTGCCCGAGGGGCGGCGCGGTATTTTTGTCGGTGGTGGCGCTACTGCGCGTGTGGGCCGCCTGATCGGGGCGGACCGCATGACAGAGATGATGCTGACAGGGCGCAAGTACACTGCGGATGAAGGGCAGGCCCTTGGCCTGTGCCATTACGCAGTGGACGAGGGTGCGGCGATGACATTGGCCGAAGAGCTTGCCGGTAAGATTTCGCGCAACGCGCCGTTGTCAAACTACATGATGATCCAATCGATTGCGCGGATCAATGACATGTCGCAAAGCGACGGGTTGTTCACGGAATCGCTGGTCGCGGCCATGTCGCAGACTACACCTGACGCGGAGGAGGGGCTGCGCGCATTCCTTGAAAAACGCGCGCCCCAGTTCAGATGACGCGGGCGCAGAAAACAGTCTCTAACATAGGCGATACCGTCATTGTGCATGAAAGCGAGACGCTTGACCAACTGTTCGGCTACCACCTCAAACGGGCGATGAATGTGTTCCAAATGGACCTTAAGCAGACGTTGAAGCCGTTTGACCTGCGCATGCTGACCTATACCGCACTGGTGATGATCGTCGAGAACCCGGGCCTGCGGCAATCGCAACTGGCCCATGCAATGGAGGTGGAGCGGCCCAATATGGTTGTGATCATCGACACGCTGGAAAACCGTGAATTGATCACGCGCGATCCTGTGGTGACAGACCGCCGCGCCTATGCGCTCAACGCGACGCTGGCGGGGCGGCGCTTGGCGGAGAAGGCGACGATTGCCGTGCGCACCCATGAGGAACGGCTGTTACACGCCGTACCGCCAGAGCGCCGCGAGAGTGTGATTGCGGCACTCACATTGATCCGCACCATCGGGGGAGGGGAGACCACATGAAACGGACCACAGATTTTTTACCGCATGCTGTAAAGCGGGAGGACCGCGCCGACGGGACGATCCTGTTGACCTCCGAATATCCTCTGGGTGAGGTTACGCAGCGCACGGGCGATTGGCTTCACCATTGGGCGGACGCAGTACCAGAACAGGTGTTTATTGCAGAGCGGAGCGGTGCGGGCTGGCGCGAGGAAAGCTATGCCGAGACATTGGGCCAAGTGCGTGCCATTGCGGCATCGCTGCTGGGGCGGGGAATGGGGCCGCACACGCCGATCCTCATCATGTCGGGCAACGGGGTGGATCACGCGCTGATCACCATGGCCGCGCATTACATTGGCGTTCCGACTGTGCCGGTGGCCGAGCAATACTCCCTCATCACCGGCGCGCACGGGCGGTTGAAACAGGCGATTGATCTGGTGAAACCCGCCATGGCCTATGTGGTGGATGCGGACCAATATGCCGCCGCCCTTGGGACAGATATGCTCGACGGGATCGAAGTTGTGGCGAGCAGGGTTGGCGGCAATGCAAAGGTCACTGCCTTTGACGATCTGCTCAAAGGGGTGGGGGGTGTTAACGTGGATGGCGCATTTGCCACAGTCACGCCTGACACGATTGCGAAAATCCTGATGACCAGTGGTTCGACCTCCGCGCCCAAGGGGGTGCTGACGACCCAGCGCATGATGTGCGTGAACCAGACCCAGTTGCGCGATGTGATCCCGTTTCTAAGCATGCGGCCCCCGCGTGTGGTCGACTGGCTGCCATGGAGCCATGTGTTTGGTGGATCGCATAATTTCAACATGATGCTGGCCAACGGCGGAAGTTATTACATCGACGATGGCAAACCCGCACCGGGATTGTTTGATCGCACGCTTGAAAACCTCGGGATGGTGACGGGCAGCATTGTGTTCAACGTGCCTGTTGGCTTTTCGATGTTGCTGGGCGCGTTGAAGCAGGATCAAAGCCTGCGTGAAAGGTTCTTTGCCGATCTGGATATGTTGTTTTACGCAGGCGCGTCGCTGCCGCAGGATGTCTGGGAAGGGTTTGAGGCCTTGGCGATGGAGATTAAGGGTGAAGTGCCGCTGATGACCTCCTCATGGGGCCTGACCGAGACGGCACCCGCCACGATGATGCAGCAGGAACCGACAGAGCGGTCGGGCGTGGTGGGCGTACCGATGACGGGTGTCACGCTCAAGCTGGTGCCGGATGCTGACATGCGCTGCGAAGTGCGGGTGAAGGGGCCGAACATCATGCAAGGCTATTTCAACGCGCCAGAGCAGACGGCGGCGGCGTTCGATGACGAGGGGTTCTTTATCACCGGCGATGCGATGGCTTTTGTCGATCCTGCGGACATGAACAAGGGTATGCGGTTTGACGGTCGGATATCGGAGGACTTTAAGCTCCAATCAGGCACATGGGTCCGCGCGGCGGCCCTGCGTCTGGATATGCTGGCCGCTTTGGCGCCACTGGCCGCTGATCTGGTGGTGACGGGGCAGGACCGTAGTGAAATCGGGCTGATGATTTTCCCCAACCGCGCAGCACTTGAGGCGGAGGGGTATACGCTGGAGCAAGAGGATGGCGCACTTACCTGTCCAGCACTTCTGGCGGAACTCACGCGGCGGCTGCGCCTGTGTGCGCAGGAGGGGGCGGGGTCCTCGACCCGTGTGGTGCGTGCCGTGATGCTGGCAGAGCCGCAGTCCCTCACCGACGGTGAGATTACGGCCAAGGGCAACTTGAATTTCCGTGCTGTGCTGACGCGCCGTGCGGGGCTGCTGAAGCGGCTTTATGAGGATGGTGCCACTGGCATCGCGACACTGTAAGGAACGACAAAATGGTAGATTTTTCCAAAGTCCGTGCGATTGATTTCCACACCCATGCGGAGGAGCCTTGTGGCTGTCACGCCGATGATGGCTATGACGATTTGCAGGCCACGATGGCCAGCTATTTCCGTGCGCCATGGAAGCATCCGCCGACCATCCCCGAGACGGCGCAGCATTACCGCGACCAGAACATTGCCGCCGTAATCTTTCCGGTCGATTCAGAGCGCGAGACGGGCTATCGCCGTTATAAGAACGAGGAAGTGGCCGAGTTGGCTGCCGAGAATGACGACGTGCTGATTCCGTTCGCCAGCATCGACCCGCATAAGGGCAAGATGGGCGTGCGCGAGGCGCGGCGGCTGATCAAGGATTTCGGCATCAAAGGGTTCAAATTTCACCCTACAATGCAGGGATTTTACGCCAATGACCGTATGGCTTACGGCCTCTATGAGGCGATTGCGGAGGAGGGGGGTATTGCCCTCTTCCATACAGGGCAGACGGGTGTTGGATCGGGCATGCCCGGCGGCAACGGGATGCGGCTGAAATACTCCAATCCGATGTATATGGATGATGTGGCGGTGGATTTTCCCGACATGAAAATCATCCTCGCGCACCCCAGTTTCCCGTGGCAGGAAGAGGCGCTGGCCGTGGCCCAGCACAAGCCCAACGTTTATATCGACTTGTCAGGGTGGTCGCCTAAATACTTCCCTGATATTCTGGTGAAGTACTGCAATTCGATCCTCAAGGATAAGGTGCTGTTTGGCTCCGACTGGCCGATGATCTCTCCCGAGCGGTGGCTGTCGGATTTCGAGAAGATCGCGATCAAGGATCACCTGCGCGAGAATATCATCAAGGGTAATGCGATGCGCCTGTTGGGTGTGAGCGAGTAGCCTTACTTCTGGATGGATTCGAGATAGTCGAGCATATCCTCGAATGCCGCCTCCAACACTTCACCA
Source organism: uncultured Sulfitobacter sp. (assembly GCF_947499945.1). Lineage (GTDB taxonomy): Bacteria > Pseudomonadota > Alphaproteobacteria > Rhodobacterales > Rhodobacteraceae > Sulfitobacter. Next base: position 66,633 of record NZ_CANMQD010000006.1, read on the forward strand.
TCTGCGCCGCCGTCGGGATAGACATGGCGCAGACCCGTGTTGGCAAATTCGGGCATGGCGGCGGCGGGATTGTCGGGATTGTTTAGCCCCATGACAAAGCGGCGGACATATTCACGTGGAAAGGTGCCATCGTTGCGCTGACTTAGCACGGTGAGATCGGGAGGCGCTACACCCAGACCCAAGGAAGCCTCCCCCGCGCCCGCACCTGTCGCGCCATGACATTGAGAGCACTCTTTTGCAAAAACGTCCTGTCCGCGTTTGATCGCGGCGGCGGAGTTAATCGTCGCTGGATTACAGCCCATGAGCAGAGACGTGCATAATGTAAGAGTCACGAATGAAGTGTGCTTCATGGTGCGGGATGTCTCCGGTTGAGGGCTGTGAAATGCCACGATAGCCTATTCTAGGCTTGAGTTGATTGATCTGTGTCAAGCGCGTGGTGGCCTAGACCCGTCCAAGCAGGTCACGGGTAATACGCTCGAAAATAGCACTGCCAACGGGGATGAGGTCATCGTCGAAATCATAGTCGGGATTGTGCAGGGCGGCGTAATCCTCCCCCGGTCCGAGGCAGAGCATCGCGGCCTTAGCATCCCAACCGAAAACGCCAAAATCCTCCGAGGCACGCATCGGTACACCCGTATCGCCGTATGGCACGCCAAGGGCATCCATTGCTTGCGTTGCCACAGCAACAGCCTCTTCATCATTGATAGAAGCGGCGAAATTGTCGTGGACCTCGAAGGTGACGCCCAACCCGAATGTCTCAGCCGCTTGGGTGGCGAGGTCGCGTGCGCTGCGTTCAAGCGCCGCCATACCCGCGTCACCCGCAGTGCGCAGAGTGGCAAAAATCACGCCCTCCCCCGGTGCGATGCCGAATGTCGGCTCCCCGATATTTACATGAGTGATTGTGACAAGGCGGAAATCATCATCCAGCGCACCGCCCGTTCCCAAGGCGTCCAGTGTCGGGATCAGCGAGGCAATCGCAGAGGCGGGGGAGATGCCGTCGTCAGGATCGGCGGCATGGGCAGTTTTTCCTGTAAAGGTGATTTTCAGCCCTAAAGAGGCGCAGTTGATCAGCCCCGCACAGGTGGCGACAAAGCCGAAGGGGCGGCCCGGCTCAATATGAATGGCAAAGGCCCAATCGGGTTTGATCTGTTGAAACGCAGGATCGGCCACAACAGCCTTTGCGCCGCTACCGTCCTCTTCAGCGGGTTGAAACATCAGCACCACGCGGCCTTGTGCAACGGGACGCCGCGCGATCATCCGCCCCAAGGCGAGCAGCATGGTCATATGCCCGTCATGGCCGCAAACATGGCTTTTGCCTGCAACTTGGGAGGACCACGGGATGTCGTTGATCTCTGCTATGGGAAGGGCGTCAAGCTCGGCGCGGAAAAGCACGGTGGCTCCGTCAATGCCGCTGTCGAACACTGCCGCAACACCGTGGCCACCCAGCCCTGTGAGAATGAATGAAGGCGCAAGCGCAGTAAGTGCCGCCTTGATGGTGGCTGCGGTTTGCACTTCCTGCCCCGACACCTCGGGGTGGCTGTGCAGGTCGCGGCGGAATGCGGTCAACTCTACGAGATCGGAATTTGTCAGCATGGAGTGTACAGCGCCTCATTGTGTCCCAACGCCATTGTGCTGCACCCCGCGTGATAAGTCGAGTTTGCAGACGCGCCCGCAGGTTTAGATAAAGCCCAAGTGCAAGTTAGCCGCGATGAGGATCAGAATTGAACCACCTGCCCATGCCATGCCTTCGCGCAGCTTTTGCTGCTGGTTAAGCCGATTGGTAAGCGAACCGCCCATATAGGCCACCAGAATATCAGAAGGAATTGCAGTGAGCGGCACCAATGCGCCAAGGATGAGTAATTGATTTCGCACATCGTTAGTGGTGCTGTTCTGTGCCGCTTCTACAAAAGGAGGCAGGAAGAGCGCAAAAAACAGTACCGTTTTGGGATTGAGCAACTCAACGATGACACCCTGCCAGACAATGGCCGAGATCGGTTTGGATGCGAGTGTGGTCACTTCCAGTTTGGCGCGGGACGCAGCACGCGCGCGCCAGATCATTTCGAGCCCCAACCAGACCAGATACACAGAGCCAACATACCTAAGGGCCACCACAATATTTGGAACCTGCTCAAAGAGTTGGGCCAGCCCCAAAGCGGTGGCGATGGCCAAAGCCATCCCGCCAAGGGCCAGCCCAAAGGCCGATGCGTAACCCGCAGTGCGGTTTTGACCGACGCTGTGGGACAAGACATAGAGCATGGACGGGCCAGGTGTCGCGCTCAGGAAAAACCCTGCGACCAGCACAGCAAAAATGTTATCGATCGGTGGCATATATCAATTTGTACCTTGCTTTAACCGACCTTCAAACGGGTTGAGGACAGCCGTGTCATTGCCCGCATTTGCAACTGCGCTTTTCTCGACACGGTCGCGCAAGTAGGGGAAATCCCGTACCAGCATCCGCTCAAGATGTGCGCCTGCATAGAAGGGCTCATACTTGGATTTTTGCCCGACTTCGAGCAGCTGCGCAAACGGTTTTATCAAAGTATTATGGTTAGTTGCGACAAAATAGGGCAGGGAATACCTCTCGGGGCGCAGGTTGAGAACGCGGTGGGGCGTCGAGCGGAAAATGCCATTGCTCCACGCCTCCATCATGTCGCCGATGTTGACGACCAAAGCATCGGGATCGACAGGCACATCGATCCATTGGTCGTCTTGGGTCATCACCTGAAGCCCCTGATTGCGGGTGTGCAGCAGGGTCAAACATTCATAATCGGTATGTGCCCCCATGTTGACCGATTTACGCTCGACTGTGGCAGCCTGACGTACGTAGTGGAGCAGACGCAGCTGCGAGATCGGTTTGCTCATCTGGTCGGTCATGGATCCTGCGGGCAGACGCAGATGCGCCTCAAGCGCGGTTGTCACCAAACGGCCAAGCGCGGAGATTTCAGAGTAATACTGCGATACCGTCTCGCGAAATCCTGTAAGCATGGGCCAGACGTTTGGCCCCAGAACGCGATTGCCAGCGAGGTAGTCGGGATCATCATGCGGCAGATCAAGTCCCATATCGAAGGCTTCATAGCTGCGGTGCACTTCGTCCGGATAATCGCCCTTTTCTGTGAAGGGGACATAGCCGCGATGGTTTGTGCTCTTGCCGATATAATACTGGTTTTTGAACTCTTCCTGAAGGCCAAAAAATTGTTCAGCGACACGGTAAACTTCGTTAACGGTTTGGCGGTCGATGCCGTGATCGCATATGCGGAAAAACCCGAATCTGCGGGCAGCATCCCCGATGGCATCGGCCGCATCCATGAATTTTCGCGGGTCGCCTGTTTTTAGCCCTTCGACGCTAATCAATGGTAATTGAACAGTTTTCTCAAGTGTTGAGTTGGCAAAAGTCATCGTATCCCCCTTCTGATGGCATTTACCTTTTGTTAAAGCGCATTGGTTAACAAAATCTTTCGAAGGGTCACTCAGCGGGAAAATAGAGGTGAAAAGTCGAGCCTTTGCCAAGGTCGGATTTCACTTCGACGGTGCCGCCCGATTGCCGCATGAAACCCAGCACCATAGACAGGCCGAGGCCTGTACCATCCCCCACGGGTTTGGTGGTGTAGAAGGGGTCAAAAATCTGCTGTAGGCTTTCTTGGGCGATGCCTGTGCCACTGTCACTCACGCTCAGGCGAACATAGTTTCCGGGCAAAAGGGTGGTGGAGAGTGTTTGCTGCTCGTGCAGGCCTTGGCTGACGTTTTTGGTAGAGATCGTGATGGTACCAAGGCTGTCCATGGCATCGCGGGCATTGCCCAGAAGGTTTGCTACTACCTTTTCCAGAACGCCCAGATCGACCTCAACGCTGCGCAGATCAGGCGCTAGGTCAAGCTTTACTGCACCATATTCACTGCTGTCGGCCACAGACCTTATGAACGTATTAAGATCGGTTGTTTGGGGGTTCAGCCGGGTGCGCTGGGAAAAGGCGAGCATCGACTGGATCACCGCAACACCGCGTTTCGCGGCAGTTTGTGCGGCGTTCAATGTTTCGGTTGGTAGCCCAGCGGGGATGTCCTCTTCAAGGAACTCAAGATTGCCCGAGATGACGGTAAAGAGGTTATTAAACTCATGGGCAAAGCTGCCTGTGAGGCGGCCAACCGCCTCAAGCTTGCGGGTGTTGAACAGCTCTGCTTCAAGCGCCTTGCGATTGGTGGACTCGCGGCTGAGTTGGGCATGCGCCTCGACCAGATCGTGATAGCGCTGCTGCGAGCGCTCGGCCTCTGCCAGTAATTCAAGCTTGGCCCCTGTGAGTGCGGCGATGGTGATGAGCACTTCGAGTTCACCATCGCCAAAGGCGTTCGGTTCGGGGTGTTCACTATCAATGACACCGACGACACGGTTGTCACATAAAATGGGTACACAGATTTCCGAACGGGCCTGCTGGGTGTCGGTTATGTAATGCGCATCCAGTTTCAGATCGTGAACCACGATTGCCTCGCGGCGCTCTGCGGCCTGACCTGTTATACCATTGCCAAAGGGGATTCTCAGCGGGTTTAGTATATTGCGACCAAAGGGATTCTTCTCGCCAAGGGCTGCGACCTGAAGCAGCTCTGTCTGGGAGTCGTTGGCCTGATAAATGACGCAGTCGTTGAACTTGAGCCGACCAACAACATTTTGGGCCACGTACCAAAACAGGTCTTCGACACTGGGTATTGAAATCAGGTCCACAGCAAATGAATTAAGTATTCTAAGCGTTGTAATGTCGGTGTCTTGAACAGTATTTTCTCTATTTTCACCGTCTGGTGCGTGCATATTTATTGCCCCCTTCCGGCATTAGCTTATTCAATATAAACAACTTTTTCGAAAATTGGTAAATAAATTTCACTTTTGATCAAAATAAGCAGTCGGTTGCGCAAAATCCGCAACCGCCGTGTTTTATCGGTTCTCAATTTCGTAGGTAGCGCTTAGGAATAGGCCGCTTCGACGATGAACTCGACTTTGAGTTCGGGGCGCGCCAGTTTGGCCTCGCCGCAGGCGCGTGTGGGGGCATGACCCGCTGGAACCCAAGCGTTCCACACTTCGTTAAGGCCTGCAAAATCGCTCATATCAGCGAGCCATATGGTCACGCGCAGCATGTGTTCGCGCGATGATCCTGCCTGCACCAGAAGGGCGTCGATTTTGTCGAGACAGGCGTGGACCTGATCCTGAATCGTCTCCCCTTCGGCGACCTGACCCGTGAGGTAGGCAACGCCGTTATATTTCACGATTTTAGAGGAGCGTTCACCTGGTTCAATGCGTTCGATCATGGTCATATTCCTGTGCTGGTTGTTGGCACGGTTATGGGTGCAGGGGGCAGGTTAGGCAAACCCGAAATCGGACCAGAGCAGGGATATTGCGAAAACGTCAGTCCGCGATGTCCAGATTAGCGCGGGCCTGCGCGATCAGGGAAAGCACGCGCGGGGCGTCGCCAATTTCATGCGATAGCAGGAGCGCGAGTTTGGCCAGAAAAAGCTCCCCCTTTTTCTCGCCGACGGCATCAAGGGTTTCAGCAAGCGCGTCATAAACGGTTTCGACATCGGTGCTGTTCATATTGTGGCTCCTGTCAGGGCGTGGGTCAGGCCGTCTGCGATCTGTATTGGGGTTGCTGTATGCCAACGGGCCGCGATGTGCAGATCGGGGCGGATGAGATAGACGCTGTCTGCTCCTGCCGCGAGGCGCTGCGCCCCTTCTGAATCTTGAGGAAGCAGGATGACCTTCACTCCTTCAAGGTTGATGGCATCGGCCAGCGTCTCGTTGAACACCACGACCGAGAAGCCAGCCCCCAGCAGATCAACCAAGTGGCCTGCTTCGCACTGCGCGTCGGGCAGAATGGCGCCTGCAACAGGGCCGCCATTGAACATAGGATCATCGGCGATCACAGCCGGACTATCCGCATAGGTATAAGGCGTCATCTGGCGCGGGTTGGCGAGCCGCCCTGCGAAGGGATGGCTCAGTGCGAGGTTCAGCGCGGCATCGCGCATTAGGGTCCAGCCACGGGTGGGCGGCGTCATAAACCGCGCTGATTGTGTGGCATTTGCAAAGACATCCAACGTGGCGCCCCGCCGCTCGGGCGTGTAGCTGTCCAGCAGGCTTGGCGCGGCCTTGCCGTTCAGAACCCAGCCGAGTTTCCATGCGATGTTATGGGCATCGGCGAGGCCATTGTTCAGCCCGCGCACGCCAAAGATTGGCACGATATGGGCGCTGTCACCGATAAAGAAAATGCGCCCGTCGCGGTAATCGTCAAGGGCCAGTGTATTCGCGGAATAGGTGCTCCACCACTCAAGCTCCCATGGACCGTCATAGCCGATTTCCTCAAGAACTGCCGTGACGGAGGCGCGGACGGTGGCCTCCTCCATCGCGTGTGCGCCGTCTTCATCATCGGCAAGCTGGTAGTCGATGCGCCAGATATCGTCGGGTTGTTTGTGGATCAGAATGGTCGCACCACGGCGGCAGTCCGGGTCAAAAAGCGCGCGGCGGATGGTGGGATAGTCATGCGGCATCTGCACATCGGCGATGACATAGCGCCCCTCGTAGTTGTCCCCTTTGAGGCGCAGGCCGCGCATTTTCCGCATCTGGCTGCGCGCGCCATCAGCGGCGAGCACCCAATCGGCGTTGAGGGTGTATATGCCGTTCGGGTCTGTGACTTTGAGTTGCACGGTGCTGTCGTGATCCGATACCCCTGCGACTTCGCTCTGCCAGCGCACTTCGATCAGCGGTTCTTTTTCAACGGCGTTCCAAAGGAACTGTTCGATATACTGTTGCTGGAGGTTGTACATGGGGCGATATTTCTCGGATGCGCTGTCGGGCATCTGGAATTCAAGGATTTGTGTACCGCGGTAAAAGCTGCGGCCTGTGGTCCAGCCCAGTGCCTTTTCCAGAAACGGAGCTGCGGCGCCGATACGCTCGAATATATTGATGCTGGAACGGGCGATGCAAATGGCGCGGCTGCCGTCGTTGAAGGTCGATTTATTGTCGAACAGGATCGAGCGGATGCCCTCCCGCGCCAGCCCGAGGGCGGCGGTCATGCCGATGGGACCTGCGCCCACAATCGCGACAGGGGCGGGGTTGCCCGAACCGGTGCTTCGCACAGGCGCGTCAAAATGCGGATAGGTGAAATAGAGTGAATCGGTCTCGCTGCGCCCTTCGGGTCTCATCGTATCCTCCACGTTTTTGCACATCATAGGAAGGGTCCGCTGTTGTGTCTGTCCTCTTTGGGAGGGGACATGCTTTTGAGGCAAAGCCATGCTAGGTTTTGTCGATGAATGCGACAGCACACCATATTGATCTATGTCTTGCCCATCTGGGGCAGGCGCGTTTTGCGCAGGTGTTTTGCGATTTTGTCGAGACGCTTGAGATTGACCAGATCATGGTCTTTTCCATCGAGGCGCAGGGAGCCTCCTGCCTGCTGTCGCGCCATTTTCGTGAGGGCGCTTTGGCCGATGTGCTGGCGGCGCAATACCTTGACGGCTGGTACAAGCAGGATCCCCTGCTGCCAAAGCTCCTTGCGGCGGAGCCTGATACGATTACCCTGTGCACATTCGAGCAAATCCAGAGCGGGATGAGCGACGCTTACCGCCAGATTTTCTTTGACGCACCCGGATTGTATGCGAAAACGACCTTGATAGGGGTGCGGCGTGATTTGCGGCTGTTTATCAGTCTCTATCAAGGGGATTTAACAGCTGTTCAGCCTGATCCGGCGCTTGCGCGGTTGGTGGGACGGCTGGCGCTTTTGCATTTTGACCAGCTGAGGCAATCGGACCATCCAGCGCTGTTGGACGTCCTCAGCCTGCGGGAGCGGGCGGTCTGTTCGGGGATGCTGGCGGGGCAGAAGGCCGAAGAAATTGCGGCGCAGATCGGGGTCGCGCCCTCGACTGTCGTGACCTACCGCAAGCGGGCCTACGGAAAGTTAGGCATCAGCTCACGGGCGAGCCTGTTTGCGCTGTGTCGTGCAGGCGATCCAGCTGTGTCGACAGAGGAATAAGCGCCATGTCGCAACGTGATCTCGAGTTTGATTATGTCGTTGTGGGCGGGGGCGCTGCGGGTTGTGTCCTTGCCGCGCGTTTGGCGGCGGAAAGTGATGGCACTGTTGCGTTGCTGGAGCGGGGGCGTCGCGATACAAACCGCTGGATTCATATCCCCGCTACCTTTTTCAAGGCGCTGCAAAGTCAGGATAGTGACGCGGTGGTGTCCGAGCCTGATGCCTCGCTCAACGGGAAGCCCATTCCCGTGCCGCAGGGCAAAGTGTTGGGCGGCGGGTCGTCGGTGAATGGCATGATCTATATGCGCGGCCAGCACCGTGACTATGACGATTGGGCGCAGGTGCATGGCTGCACGGGCTGGTCCTTTGCCGAAGTCCTGCCGATCTTTCGCAGGCAGGAAGCGAACACGCGGCTGGATAATCCTTTTCACGGGACTGCGGGCAAACTGGTGGTGGCCGACCCCTCCGCGCCGCATCCTGTGGGGGCGCAGATTATCGCGGCGGCGGTGTCCGCAGGCATCGCGCCCACGGATGATTTCAACGGGGCCGCGCAGGAAGGCGCGGGGTGGTATCAGGTCACTGCCCACGCGGGGCAACGCCAATCTGCGGCGCATTGCTTTTTGCGGCCCGAACTTGATCGCGAAAACCTGAGCGTTCTGACGGGGGTTCTTGCCTGCCGCATCGACATTCAAAACCGTCGCGCCGTGGCAGTGGAAGTGCGCAATGACGCGGACGTGGTGCAGACCATCAAAGCGCGGCGGGAGATCATCCTGACGGCGGGTAGTTTTCACAGTCCCAAGCTGCTGATGTTGTCAGGCATCGGGCCGCGCGATGAGTTGGAGCGTCACGGCATCGCGATTGTGCATGAGGCCGATGAGGTCGGGCGCAATTATCAGGATCATGTGGGCGCGCCCGTCACGCGGCATCTGGTAGGGGCAAAAGGGCTTCACGGGGCCGATCGTGGTTTGGCCGCATTGAAACACGGGTTTGATTATTTTCTGCGCAATCGCGGGTTGCTGACCTCGAACCTGTTGCAAGCTGGGGCCTGTGTGGACACAAGCGGGGAGGGCAGGGCGGACGTGCAATATAACTTTGCCCCCTTTGCCCCTGGCGCACCGGGTCAAGCGCCGCTGGGCTTTCACGCGATGCAAATCCATCCCATGACCATGCGGCCCAAGTCGCGGGGGCGTTTGGGGCTGAGGTCGAAGGACCCGAGTGACGGGCCGAAGTTTTTTGCAGGTGTGCTGGGACATGAGGACGATATGGACACGCTGCGGCGCGGTGTGTGGCTGGCGCAGGACATCTATAGACAGCCGGAGTTAAAAGAGATCATCGGCGATGAGGTCTGGCCCAGACCTGATGTCAGGACGCAAGCGGGGTCAAACCGCCTTGATGATGCGATCCGCGATCATGCCCGTACGATATTTCACCCTGCTGGAACCTGTCGTATGGGGCCGACCCCTGCGGCCGTGGTGGACCTTGAGCTGAGGGTGAATGGCATTGACGGGCTGCGTGTGGCGGATTGTTCGATCATGCCTGCGCTTGTTTCTGGCAATACAAATGCACCGACGATGATGATTGCGGACCGCGCGGCCGATTTCATTACTGGGAGTAAAAAGTTGACGCAGGCTTCCGAAAAGTCATAAATTCGTTGACTCAACGCGTCATTAGTTAACAGATTAATGAATAATAAAAAAAGTTCTGGGAGGAACACATGTCAAAACATTATCTCGCGGGGGCGATCATCGCCGCCAGCCTTTTTGCAGCACCTGCATTTGCCCAAGCCAACCTGACCGCCGAGACAGCATCTGCTGGCGGTTCAACGCATTTGGCGCCGTCGCACCTGACCGAAGTGACTGGCACGCGCGGCATTGCCAACATCCAGCTGGCCGAGGGCCAGACGCTTACCAACTCGATCCAGAACGTGGCCGAGGGTAAAACAGATATCGCCAGCGCGCCGCACATCCTGCCGTTTTTGATGAGCCGCGGTGTCGGTCCCTACGGGAAGCTGGGCAAGGAAAAGGGGGCCGAACTCGCCTCCAACCTGCGCTCTATCTACCCTTACACGCTGGGGATTTTCTTTCTCTATGCCTATGATGCCAAAAACCTCGGTGGCTGGGACGATCTCGAGGGCAAGGTGCTGTTTAACGGCCCGCCACGCGGGGGTGCCTTGAACAATGCCCGCACCATGATCGAGTTGATCACGGGTCTTAAGGATGGCGACGGCTACACTGGTATTCAGGCCAACTGGGGTCAGGCGACGGCAGTCATTAGCGGCGGGGAGCCGGACGGCGTTGTTCTGCCAGAGCTGTTCCCGAACACGCGGGTTTCCACGCTTGGCTCCTCGGGCAAAGTGACCGCATGGTCAATGCCCAAGGATGTCTATGAGAGCGAAGCGATGCAGAAGTATATGAAAGCGCCGGGCAGTGCCTCGGTCGAGCTTCCTGTTGCTGATCTTCAGGCCGCGATGGGCGATGATTGGACTTTTGTCTCCGAGGACGGCACCTTCCGTGCGCTGGCAACCATTGGCGGTGATGTGGTGAACAAGGATATGGATGAACAGCTCGTCTATGATCTGGTGTCTGCCTATATCGCCACGCTGGATGAGTTGAAGGCCAAAGCGCCGTTTGGCAATACGGTCAACTATGACAACCCCGGATTTGGCATGTGTGGTGCGAACCCGATGAAGTACCACAAAGGGGCTGCCCGCGCGTGGGAAGACGCCGGTTTTGAAGTGCCTGATTGCGCAAAAGATGAATCTTAAGCCAACCCTCTAACGACAAACCGCCGCCCCTGTTTAACCATCGGGGCGGCGGCCTTTTCAGCGCTTGGGAGAATGATGTCATGACGGATCAAACCGATCAGCCAGCGGATGCGGGGTTCTTCCCCAATCGGGCGGTTTATGTCGTGGCGCTTGTCTTTGTGGTGCTGGGTATCCTGAACAGCATGCCCACCATTCCCGGCTGGGATGATATGTGGCGTAATGTGACGGGTGTGGAAAAGCTCAAGGTGCGCAATTTCGCGACCGAGATTTTCTATCCTATAATTTTCTTTGTGATGATGCTGGTGGTCGCCCTCAAGCATTCCATGTGGCGCGACTGGCAAGGGACAAGCCGCGCGTGGTTTGGTTTGTTTATGGATGTGGCGCTGGTCGGGGCTGCGGCGGCGATTTCGCTGACGTATCTCATCGAGATTGACAGCGTATGCATGATCGACGTCATGACCGGAGAGCGCGCACGTCTGATTGCAGCGACGCTTGAGGCCGAGATTGCCTTTGCGCAGGACATGGGCCTGCCTGTGCCGCAGTCGGTGGATGATCCGGGATGTGTCTCGACCACGGGTGTCTGGCTGGTGGCGATCATGGGCATCTCGATCCTTGTTTTCCTAGCTTATAATATCAAGGTATGGGGGCTGCCGCTGGTCCTCGTGTCCCTGCTTATCGCGTTTTATACGATCGGCACGGTGCTGGTTTGGTATTTCCACGGACCTGACGACATCAACAAATACCTGATGACAAAGCTGGGCGGCGAGCCGCGCCAGTTTATCGACGGACGCCCGAATGTGCATGATGCCCTGGTCAACAATGCCTCCGGTATTCTTGGGCGGTTTATGAACATCATCATGAACGTGGTGTTTCCCTATATCATTCTGGGCGCTATGTTCGGCAAATCGGCTGGTGGTCAGTCGCTGATCAAGATCGCCTTTCGCTGGACGCGGCACCTGCGCGGTGGTCCTGCGCATGCTGCGATTGTGTCCTCTGCAATGTTTGGTACGATCACAGGCGGACCTGTGGTTAACGTGCTCTCGACGGGTGTCCTCACGATCCCGATGATGCTCAAGCGCGGGTTTTCGCGGACCTTTGCGGGTGGGGTTGAGGCGGCGGCCTCCTCTGGTGGATCGATCATGCCGCCTGTGATGGGGGTCGCGGCGTTCATTCTTGCCGCGCTTACGGCAGTGCCCTACCGCGACGTGATTATTGCGGCTACGCTCCCCGCGATGGCCTACTTCTTTTGTCTGTTTCTCTCGGCGATGTTCCAGTCGCGCAAACAGGGGATTGAGGCCTTTGGCGAATTAACTCCTGACATGCATCTATCCCGTCAGGACTACTTGCACCTTGCTCAAATCTTCTTGCCCATTTTGCTGATCTTGTTCCTGCTGCTGACGCCAAAGGATGGCATCGGCTGCGGCTGGTTCGGCGCGCTTTTCGGGGTTGAGACGGTGATCCGGGGAGACGCATGCAGTGCTGTGAACCTGCCATGGTTCTTTGAAGCCTTACAAAACGCGGCGGGGGATGCGGGGGCCACGGGGTGGTGGGCCGCTGCTTTTGTGACGGTACTGCTGTTTCTGGATAAAGAGTTCCGCAAAAAGCCACGCCTTGTGCTGGATGCGCTGGCTGAAGCGGGGATCACGATTTCCTCGCTCTATCTGATGTTTCTTGCGGTTACCGTGATTGATGTTTGTCTCAGCTTTACAGGTCTGTCCAAGTTTGTGGGCATCGACATTCTAAGCTTTCTGATCTCGCTTGATCTCGGGGGGGACGGCTCTGACTTCCTCATGTTTGTGGCGCTGTTTATCACCATGTTGTTGGCGGTTTTGCTGGGTATGGGGATGCCTGCGGTGCCTGCCTATATCAATGTAGCCCTCCTGATGGGGCCGATGTTGGTTGGTCTGGGGATTGCTACGCTGACGGCGCATATGTTCATCTTCTACTTTGCTGTGGCCTCGGCCATCACACCACCTGTTGCACTGGCCGCTTTTGCGGCGTCGACCATCACCAAGGCTGACCCCATGGCGACAGGATTTAGTGCGGTGCGCTCTGGCATTGTGATGTTTGCTATTCCCTTTGTCTTTGCCTTCTACCCTGAATTTCTGCTGATCGAGCAAGCGTTGATTGATCCCGCCTCGCCCAGTGGGGCGCCTTTGGCAGGCTATGAAAACGGTGTGAGTTGGCCCTCCTTCTTATGGCTTCTGGCGCGGTTGGTGCTGGCGCTTTATCTGGTGGCCAGTGCGCTGGCGCGGTTTGATGCGGCGGCACTCGGGATGGGGTGGGTGTTTGGCCGATTGGCATTGGCGGTGTTGGTCATGTTGCGGCCCGAGGTGATCCATGTTTCGGCTGTTGGCGTGACCATTGCGATGCTGGTCTGGCACCGTGCGCAGGCCGGCAAAGCGCCCCCGCTGGAAGGGGCAACAGCATGACCAAGCGTCCTAATTTCCTGTTCATCATTACGGATCAACAGCGGTCGGATTGGCTGGGATGCTACGGACATCCAGTGCTGAAAACGCCCAATATTGATGCTATCGCTGCGCGGGGTGTGCGGTTCGAGAACTTTCACGTGGCCACACCAGTCTGTATGCCAAACCGCGCAAGCCTGCTCACAGGGCGCTATCCCAGCCGTCATGGGCTGCGCCACAATGGCTGCCGCCTGCCGCTGTCGGCCAATACATTTGTGGACCAGTTGGCGGAGGTGGGATACCATACAGCCGCCATCGGGAAGAGCCATTTGCAACCCTTCACGGGCATGACCCCTTTGGGCCAGACCGAAGAAGAGATCGCTGCGCGCGCGGAAGCGTGGAAGCCTGACACGGGCGACTATACCCAAGAGGAACCGGGCCAGTATGACAGCGCGGGGCGTTATAGCTTCAAGACGCCCTACTATGGCTATCAGCATGTGGATATGGTCACGACGCATGGTGACCGTTGCGGGGGACATTACCAACAGTGGTTCCGCGAAAATGCCCCCGATTGGGAGGCGTTGCATGACGACGCCAACCAGTTGCCGCATGACTATACCTGCCCGCAGGCCTATCGCACGCCGATCCCTGCGGAGCTATATCCGACCGCCTATGTCCGTGACCGCGCGATTGACTACCTCGACAGCCGTGTGGGCGAGGATGATCCCTTCTTTGGGTTTGTCTCCTTTCCCGATCCGCATCATCCATTCAATCCCCCGGGCAAATACTGGGACATGTATAGCCCTGATGATTTCGAAGTATCACTGCCTTATGCCGCGCATAAAAACCCCACGCCCCCGATGCAGTGGCTTGAGAACAACTGGAAGACAGGCGGCGGGCAGAAGCTGCCGCAAGAGGCGATGATGCTGAATGATCGACAGATCAAAGAGGCGATGGCGCTGACCGCTGGCATGATGGCTTTTGTCGATGATGCGGTGGGCGATATTATGGGAGCACTTGAGCGAAACGGGCAGTTGGAGAATACCATCATCTGCTTTACCTCCGATCACGGCGACTACCTCGGGGATTTCAATTTGATGCTCAAAGGGGCGCTGCCGTTCAAGTCCATCACGCGGGTGCCTTTCATCTGGTCGGACCCTTTGCAGCGTGATGCGGCGACTTCGCCCGCGTTGGCTTCCACTGTTGATCTGGCTGCGACGATCCTCGAACGTGTGGGCATCGCGCCGTTTAATGGCAATCAGGGCAAAAGCTTTAAATCCGCGCTGGAAGGTGGGGCAGGGGTGCGCGACGAGTTGTTGATTGAATTTAACGATGGCGGCAACCGCCTCGGGTTTGACAGCCCTGCGCGGGTGCGCACGCTGCTCACGCCCGACTGGCGCTATACCATGTACCGCGATCAGGATTGGGGAGAGTTATATGACCTCACGCACGACCCTGACGAGACCCATAACCTTTGGGATGATCCTGCGCATTTCATCACACGCGCCCATCTGGCCGAGCGGCTGACCCATCACCTGACCGCGCAGATGGATGAGAGCCCCTCGGCCAATCGGGTGGCCTGACGGCTAGCTGCGGACCAGCGACATGGTGGGATCATAGATGCCCGCGTCGCAGACAGTGGCGCGGACACGCTTGCCCAGCATATCAATCTCTACCTGCGTTCCGACCTTGGAGAATTCAGGGTCTAAAAAGGCCAAAGCGATGTTTTGCTGTGTGCGGTGGCCAAAGCCGCCAGAAGTCACAGTGCCCACGACACTGTCCGCTTCCATAACGCTGGCACCGCCATGCGCGGGGGCGTCTTTTGAATCGACAAGCATGGAAACCAGTTTCTTTGTAGGGCCTGCGGCGACCCGCTTCTCCAGTGCTGCCTTCCCCACAAAATCGTCCTTCTCCATCTGGACGAACCGATCCAACCCAGTCTCAAAGGGGTCGAACTCTGTGAGGATTTCGGCCTTCCAGTGCAAATACCCTTTCTCGAAACGCATGGAGTCTACCGCGTGCGCACCGAACAAGCGTAGGTCATGCGCTTTGCCAGCCTCCCGTAGGGCCGTGTAGGCGGCATAAAGTGACGCGTTGGGGATGTGGATCTCATAGGCCAACTCCCCCGAGAAACTCACAGCCATAACAGTGGCAGGGGCGAACCCGATGAAGCATTCGCGCACCGACAGCCACGGGAAGGCCGCCTTGGACCAGTCCGCGCGGCTGACCGCTTGCATCACATCGCGGGCTTTGGGACCTGCGAGAACAAGGATGGTCATGTCATTGGTGAGGGATTTAAGCTGAACATCTTCGTCGGGGTTCAGATGGGACTGTAGCCAGTCCATATCGTGAAACTCTGACGCGGCGGCAGAGCCATACCAGATGCGCGCAGGTCCGCGATCAGAGGCGGGGATGTTGGCGAGTGTCGCCTCCGCCTTGAGCATACCGTGCTGGTTGAGCAGGTAGGCGAGCCCCACGCGCCCGTCCTTGCGCGGCAAGCGTCCGCAAATCATGCGGTCAAGGAAGCTTTGCGCATCACTGCCTGTAATCTCGATACGGTTGAAACCGTTGACTTCGCACAGGCCGACGTTATTTTGCACGGCGGCGACTTCTTGCGCGACAATAGGAAACGTCTCGTCGAAGTGGAAACCATGGGTGACGTGGAAATCGGGGGAGGGTTTGAAGAACTCCGACCGCTCCCAGCCGTTGACCACGGTGAACTCAGCGCCCTCAGAGGCGAGAACGGGAGTGAGCGGTGTTGTCTTGGCCATGCGCCCTGCGGGGCGATGTTCGTTCGGGAAGTGGAAGCGGAATTCGTTCTGGTAATCCTCGATCGCCTTGAGGGCCGTCAGTTCGACATTGGTGTGGCCGACAAAGCGGCGCGGGTCGATGCACCAAGTGTCATAGCATGCCTCACCGTGCACGATCTGTTGCGCCAGCATCCAGCCATGGCCTCCCCCCTCACCAAGGCCCGCACGCAGGCCGATGATGCAAAAGGCGTTACGCTTGTTCGGGATAGGACCGACCAGCGGTGCGCCGTCGATGGTATAGGTGATGGGGCCGTTTACGATGTTCTTGATGCCGACTTCGGTGAGGGCTGGCATCCGCTCGAACGCGCCTTCGAGGACATCGGTGATGCGGTCCAGATCGTCGGGGCAAAGGGCGTTCACAAAATGCGGATCGATCCCGTCCATCCCCCATGTGCGGCAGTCCTGCTCGTAGAACCCCACCAGCAGGCCATTCTTTTCCTGACGGCAGTAATAGTCGCTGATCGGGCAGCGCAGCAGGGGCATGCGGTGGCCAGCATCGGCAATGGCGGGGATGTCTTCGGTGACAAAATACTGATGCTCCATCGACATAACAGGATGGTGCACACCCATCATTGCACCCACTTCGTTCACGCGGTAGCCGCAGGCGTTTACCACAATCTCGCAGGTGATATCGCCATGCTCTGTGTGCACGGTCCAGCTGTCGTCATTGTGCTGGGTCAGGCCCGTAACGGGGGTGTTGCGGTAGACCTCTGCGCCTGCCTTGCGCGCGCGGCGTGCAAGCGCCTGACACAGGCTGGCGGGATCAATGTCACCGTCACTGGCATCCCACAATCCACCGACCAGATTGTCAGTCGAGATCAGCGGATGGCGGCGTGCGCATTCCTCGGCGTCCAGCACTTCAAACTCGACCCCCATACCCCGCGCCATGGAGGCGAAGTGGCGGTAGCCGTCCATCTGGGCCTCGGTGTTGGCCAGCCTGATGCCGCCATCGCCGTGATTGTATCCTACGGGGTAGTCGGGATCATCGCGCAACTCTTTGTAGAGGTTGATCGAGTGGGATTTGAGGCCAACCATCGTCTGGTTCATGCCAAAATTCGTGACCTGTGCGGCCGAGTGCCATGTGGTCCCCGAGGTCAGCTCGTCCCGCTCCACCAGCACAACATCGCTCCACCCTTCTTGGGTCAGATGATAGAGGGTTGAGCAGCCGGCAATGCCGCCGCCGATAACAACGACGCGAGTGTGCGATTTCATGTGATGGACCTTTGTACAAATTTGAACGGATCAAACACCACATCGCGCAGTTTGGATAGACCGTTACGCAGGATTAGAGCCTAATTTATGCGTGCGGCCTGAATCCAGCTGACGATCTTGCCACGGTTCTCCGGGGTCATGGTGGCGATGGCGTTGGGAGGCGGCATTGCGTTGCTCAGCCCTGCGTGGAGATAGATCTGCTCGGCGTTGCGCGCGACATCGCTTTTCGTCTCTAACACGACACCTTTCGGGGGCCAATGCAGTCCTTCCCACGCAGGTTCGCGCGCGTGGCACATGGAGCAGTTGCCAAGCACCACATCATATGCAGCGTCAAACCCTTCGGCGCTTGCGAACTGCTGCTCATAGGGGGTCAGGGTGCGGCTCTCGGCAATCTCGTATGTATCGGGGCCGCGCACGGTAGACAGCCATGCGATCACAATCATCAGGATCACCGTGACGGCCCATGTCCAATGCGGCCCTTTGCCTGTGGCGTGCATGGTGTTGAAGTAGTGGCGAATGGTGACACCCGTCAGAAAGATCAGGCTGGCGATGATCCAGCTGTATTCCGTGCCGAATGCGAGCGGGTAGTGGTTGGCAAGCATCAGGAAGACAACGGGTAGAGTGAGGTAGTTGTTGTGGGTCGAGCGCAGCTTGGCGATCTTGCCATACTTTGCATCGGGTTTTCGCCCCGCCTTGAGGTCGGCGACGACGATGCGCTGGTTCGGCATGATCTGGAAAAAGACGTTGCCCGTCATAATCGAGGCGGTGAAGGCTCCGAGGTGCAGGAGTGCTGCGCGGCCCGTAAATATTTGGTTATAGCCCCATGACATCACTACCAGCAGCACAAACAGCAGCAGCATCAGCAGGGTGGAGTGTTCGCCCAGTTTGGATTTGCACATAAAGTCATAGGCGATCCATCCGATGGTAAGCGAGCCACCAGAGATCAGGATGCCCTGCCACAGGGTCAAGTCCGCCTTTGTCGGGTCGAGCAGAAAAATCTCGCCGCCGACCCAATAGACGATCATCAAAAGCGCCGCACCCGAGACCCAAGTGATATAGCTTTGCCATTTGTGCCAGATCAGATGCTCGGGCATGTTTTCGGGCGCGACCATATATTTCTGGATGTGGTAAAAACCGCCGCCGTGAACCTGCCATTCCTCGCCGTGCACGCCTTCGGGCGCATTGGCCGCTTTTCGCAGACCCAGATCGAGGGCGATGAAAAAGAACGACGCACCGATCCACGCCATTGCGGTGATGACATGGAGCCAGCGCACGGAAAAGGCAATCCAGTCCCAGATGACTGCGAAATCGTACATAAAAGACTCCAGTGGCTCGGGTTTTCATAACACTAGGCGAAAGTTCATTCTTCTGGTATTACTCAAAAAGCCAAACAGCATCAAAAAAATCAAAACAATGTCATATCTCGATAATATCCGCACCTTCGTCCGTGTCTACGAGCTTGGCAGTATGTCGGCGGCGGGGCGCGATTTGCGCATCTCGCCTGCGGTGACGTCCTCGCGCATATCGCAGCTGGAGGAACACCTGAGCGTGCGCCTGTTCCAGCGCACCACCCGCAGTTTGACGCCGACCGAGCAGGGTAAGGCGTTTTATGGCGGGGCGAGCGAGATACTGGAAGCGGTGGAGAGCGCCGAGGCGCAGGTGGTGAACATCACGGACAATCCCAAGGGGTCGCTTTATGTGGCGGCCCCTTTGGGGGTGGGCAGGCGGTTGATCGCGCCCTTGGTGGCGGGGTTTCTCAAGGAGTATCCCGAAGTGAGCATCAGGCTGCGCCTCACCGATCGCAAGGTGGATCTGACCACGGAGGGGTTGGATTTGTCGTTCTTCCTTGGGCAGCCCGAAGACAGCAATCTGCGTATTCGCAAGATTGCCGATGTGACACGTATCCTCTGTGCAAGTCCTGAATATATCGCGGCGCGGGGGCATCCGATGTCGGGAGAGGAGTTGATCAGCGGCGGGCATGAATGCCTGAACTTGCGGTTCCCCGGTGCCACGGAGTTTCAATGGCGATTGATCACTGCACAAGGGCCAAAGCGGTTTCGCGTGTCGGGTCGGTTTGAATGTGACGACGGGGATGTGCTGACCGACTGGGCCTTGGCAGGCAACGGGATCGTGATGAAGCCGATCTTTGAAGTGGCCGAGCATGTGAAAGCAGGGCGGCTGGTTCAGGTCGCAACCGAAACACCACCCGAACCGATCCAGATGGCGTGCTTATTTACGCACCGCCGCATGCAGGACCCCAAAACGCGCCTGTTTATGGATTACGTGATTTCGCGCATTTCGGATTCCGTGCGCGATAGCCCGCTTTAGGCTCAGCTGCCGCGATAGGTGGAATAGCCGAACGGGGAGAGCAGCAGTGGCACGTGATAATGTGACGCTTCTGACATGCCAAAACGCAAGGGGATTACGTCTAGAAAACGCGGCTCCTCCGGCGGGGTGCCGATGGCATCCAGATAAGCCCCAGCATGAAAGACCAGCTCATAGGTCCCCGTCTCGAACTTGTCTGACGGCAGAATCTGTTCGTCTGTGCGTCCGTCACTGTTGGTGCTCAGGGTTTTGAGGTGGGTGCGCGTCTCCCCCTCCATGCGAAACAGCTCGATCTTTAGGCCGGCGGCGGGGCAACCGCGTGCAGTGTCCAATACATGTGTTGTCAGAAATCCGCTCATCTGTGTCTCGCTTTTGTAAATGCTGGCCGACTGCCAAATTCGATAACATCAGTATAGGCTGCTGTCATACGCTGTGACACAGCATAGTCTCTTTGAGGCTCCTTCGCATTTTTTTTGAAAAACGGGCCCATTGTTTTGAAATACAAGGTGTAAGACTTGGGAGGTCGGTTTTGAACAGATATATGCGTGATATGACAGGGTATGGTGCCAACCCGCCTGTGGCCAGCTGGCCGTATGGGGCAAAGATCGCTGTTCAAATTGTCCTGAATTATGAAGAGGGTGGCGAGAACAATATCCTGCACGGCGATGCCGCCTCCGAGGCGTTCTTGTCCGAGATTACAGGGGCCACGGCATGGCCTGACCAGCGTCACTGGAACATGGAATCACTCTATGAATACGGATCGCGCGCAGGTTTTTGGCGTGTGCACCGTATCTTAGCCGACTTGCCCGTGACAGTTTACGGGGTTGCGACAGCATTGGCGCGCGCGCCAGAGCAGGTTGCGGCGATGAAAGCCGCAGAGTGGGAGATTGCCAGCCACGGCCTGAAATGGGTCGAGCATAAGGATATGCCCGAGGACGAAGAGCGCGCGCAAATTGCCGAAGCAATCAAGTTGCACACCGAAGTCACAGGCACGCCGCCACGCGGTTGGTACACGGGTCGGTGCTCGAACAACACTGTACGGCTGGCGGTGGAGACGGGGCAGTTTGCCTATGTCGCCGATAGTTATGCCGATGATCTGCCCTATTGGATCGCTTTTGACGGCACCGATCAGTTGATCGTGCCCTATACGATGGATTGCAACGACATGCGCTTCGCCATTCAGGCGGGGTTCACCACAGGCGGCCAATTCGAGAGCTATCTCAAAGACAGCTTTGACGAGCTCTATGCCGAAGGTGTTGCGGGGCAGCCGAAGGTTCTGTCGATTGGTCTGCATTGTCGGATCATCGGCAGGCCAGGGCGGGCAGCGGCCTTGCGCCGTGTGCTGGAGCATATCAAATCGCACGACGGGGTCTGGTTCGCCACCCGTTTGCAGATCGCAGAGCATTGGGCGCAAACGCATCCCCCTGTGCATCGGGTGCGCCCGTCACAGATGGATCGCGAAACTTTTGTAGCCGAGTTTGGCGGGATATTCGAGCATAGCGCGTGGGTTGCAACGGGCGCTCATGCGCTTGAGCTGGGGCCGACACATGACACGGCGCAGGGCATTCACCAGATGCTTACGCGGGTATTTCGCAGTGCAGATGCCGATGCGCGGTTGGCCGTTTTGAACGCGCACCCCGATCTGGCGGGGAAGTTGGCCGAGGCCAAGCAACTGACTGCGGAGTCGACCGCAGAGCAGGCTTCGGTCGGTCTGGATGCGTTGACTGCACAAGAACGCAGCACTTTGAGCGAATTGAACACTGCCTATACGGATAAATTCGGGTTCCCGTTCATTATTGCCGTGCGCGACAATACAAAGGCCTCCATCATTAAAGCATTCAAGCGGCGCATCAGTCAGGATCGAGACACCGAATTTGCAGAGGCTTGCAAACAGGTAGAGCGGATTGCCGAGTTGCGCCTTTTGGAGAAATTTCAGGCTCAGATCTGAGCAAAGAAAGAATATGCGGCGGGCGTTACTGCCGTTCGAGACGACACCAATGCCCAGCATAGACTGGCAAAAAACTACCCAGGGGAGAAAGAAAAAAATGACAGACCACTCAATCGGAACGCCGGAGCAGATGCGCGATCCCGACTATATGCCACCGATCTACAAGGCGGTGCCACTGGGGCTACAGCATGTGTTGGCGATGTTTGTGTCCAATGTGACGCCTGCGATCATCATCTGCGGCGCTGCGGGCATCGGTTTCGGCTCGGATCAGGGGGCGCTGGGGTTTCCGGCGATGACCTATATGATCCAGATGTCGATGTTCTTTGCGGGCATCGCGACATTGCTCCAGACCATCGGCTTGGGCCCTGTGGGTGCACGGCTTCCGATTGTTCAGGGGACGTCATTTGCGTTTATTCCGATCATGATCCCGCTGGTTGCGGGAAAAGGGGAAGAGGCCCTTGCCGTGGTGATGGGCGGTGTGCTGGTCGGTGGCTTGTTCCACGCTTTCCTCGGCCTGTTCATCGGTAAAATCCGCTTTGCCCTCCCGCCTTTGGTGACGGGTCTTGTGGTGACTATGATCGGTCTGGCATTGGTCAAAGTCGGCATTCAGTACGCAGCGGGCGGCGTGCCTGCGATTGGCACCGAAGAATATGGTAGCCTGCAAAACTGGACTGTTGCGGGTGTCGTCATTGTTGTGACACTGGGTCTCAAGTTCTATGCCCGTGGTATGGTCGCAATCTCGGCTGTCGTGCTGGGCCTGCTGGTTGGATATGTTGTCGCCTACATGATGGGCATGGTCAGCTTTGCCAATGTCGGGCGTGCGGCGCCTTTTGCCTTGCCCAACCCGCTACACTTTGGTCTTGAGTTCGGCGTTGCGGCGATTATCGGCTTTTGCCTCATGGGCTTTGTTTCCGCAGTGGAAACAGTGGGCGATGTTTCAGGCATCACCAAAGGTGGCGCAGGACGCGAAGCAACGGATAAGGAAATTCAGGGCGCAACATTTGCGGACGGTCTGGGTACTGCAGTGTCGGGTCTGTTTGGCGCATTGCCTAACACTTCGTTCAGCCAGAACGTAGGCCTGATCGCCATGACGGGCCTGATGTCGCGCCATGTCGTGACCATCGGCGCGCTGTTCCTGATCGCTGCGGGATTGATCCCAAAAGTCGGCGCAATCATCTCGACCATCCCGATCGAAGTTTTGGGCGGTGGTGTGATCGTGATGTTTGGCATGGTTGTCGCGGCAGGTATGTCGATGCTGTCCGATGTGGATTGGAACCGTCGCAACATGGTGATCTTTGCGATTGCTTTGTCACTTGGTCTGGGTCTCCAGCTTGAACCAGGTGCCTTGCAGCACTTGCCAAGCACTTGGAAAGTTCTCGCGACGTCCGGCATCTTGCCAGCCGCGTTGATTGCGATTGTCCTGAACCTGATCCTGCCGACAGAGTTGGCGGGCGAGGCGACCGAGGAAGTCTCGGGCGGGATGCACGGTGAAGGCAAAGGGCGTTTGCCCCACGACTGAGCGTTCTACTGATCGCAAATAAAAAGCCCCCGTTGCATGCGCAGCGGGGGCTTTTCTTTTTAGAGTGTGCCGTGTTGTGCTTTAGGCGTTTTGCTGCGCCTTCAGTTCGAGGCGGCGGGCATGCAACGTAGGCTCGGTATAGCCGGACGGGTCGGTGGTGCCGCCAAAGACCAGATCGCAGGCCGCTTTATAGGCGATCCCGTCAAATCCGGGGGCCATAGGACGATAGAGCGGATCACCAGCGTTCTGACGGTCCACAACTGCGGCCATCTGTTGCATGATTTCGTTTACCTCATCCTTGCTGATCACATCGTGGTGCAGCCAGTTGGCCATATGCTGCGCCGAGATGCGGCAGGTGGCGCGGTCTTCCATCAGGCCCACGTCATTGACGTCCGGCACTTTGGAACAGCCGACACCCTGATCAATCCAGCGCACCACATAGCCAAGGATACCTTGGGCGTTGTTCTCGACCTCGGCGCGGATGTGCTCTTTGCTCCACCGGCGATAGCTGGCGGTTGGAATGTCGAGCAGCGCCTCGACATAGGCACGACGGCCCCCTTTGGCGATCTGGGCCTGCACGGCAAAAACATCGACCTTGTGATAGTGCAGCGCATGCAATGTTGCGGCGGTCGGGCTTGGAACCCATGCGCAGTTGGCACCAGCGCGGGGGTGCTCGATCTTGGTATCGATCATGGCGCCCATGCGGTCAGGCATTGCCCACATGCCTTTGCCGATCTGCGCCTTGCCTGACAGGCCACACTCCAGCCCGATATCGACGTTCTGGTTCTCGTAGGCGGTGATCCAGCCTTTGCGCTTGATGAAGTCTTTGCGGCTGAAGGGCCCTGCCTCCATCGAGGTGTGTATTTCGTCGCCCGTACGGTCAAGGAAGCCAGTGTTGATAAAGCAGACACGCGCAGAGGCGGCGCGGATACATTCCTTGAGGTTGACGGAGGTGCGGCGCTCCTCGTCCATAATACCAAGCTTGACCGTATTGGCAGGCAGGCCAAGCGCCTTTTCCACATGGGAAAAGATGCTGTCGGTAAAGGACACTTCTTCGGGGCCGTGCATCTTGGGCTTCACGACATAGAAAGAGCCGTGGACCGTGTTGCGCAGGCCGCCCGATTTCTGGAGGTCGTGCATGGCGATGGCTGTTGTGACCATTGCATCCATCAAACCCTCAAAGATCTCGTTGCCGTCTTTGTCCAGAATGGCGGGGTTGGTCATCAGGTGACCGACATTGCGCACGAGCAGCAGCGCGCGGCCCTTTACGGTTATGTCGCCGCCGCCCGCTTTTGTGTAATCACGATCCGCGTTGAGTGCGCGTGTCATCTGCTTGCCACCTTTTTCAAAGGTTTCCTGCAGGTCGCCTTTCATCAAGCCAAGCCAGTTGCGATAGGCGAGCACTTTGTCCTCTGCGTCCACACAGGCAACGGAATCTTCCATGTCCACAATCGCCGAGACAGCGGATTCCATCAGCACATCAGCCAGACCAGAGGCTGCTTTGCTGCCAATCGGATGGTCACGGTTGAACACCAGTTCCACATGCAGGCCGTTGTTGCGCAGCAAGACGGAGGAGGGGGACGCCGCATCGCCACGGTAGCCCACAAATTTCTCGGGCTGCATCAGGGGCGTGCCATCCACATGCAGCGCACCGTTCACGATCGCATAATTGGAGGCTTTGCCGTGGCTGGTTCCTTTTGCGGGAAATGCCTCGTCGAGGAAGACAGCCGCACGGGCCACAACCCGTGCACCGCGCCCGTCATCAAAAGCACCGGCTGGCGGCAGGCTGCCCATGGCGTCGGTGCCGTAGAATCCGTCATACAAGCTGCCCCACCGTGCATTCGCGGCGTTCAGGACAAAACGCGCATTGGTGCTGGGCACAACAAGTTGTGGCCCTGCGATGCTGGCGATTTCGGGGTCCACATTGCTTGTGGTGATTTGGAAGTCATCGCCCTCTGGCAGCAAATAACCAATCTCGGACAGGAACGCTTTATATGCGACTGCATCATGGGCCTGACCGCGCCGCGCGATGTGCCATTCGTTGATGGCGGCCTGCAAAGCCTCACGCTTTTCCAACAAGGCGCGGTTGCGCGGGCCAAAGTCGTGGGCAAGCTCGGAGAGCGCTTTCCAGAATGTTTCGGGTGTGACGCCCGTGCCGTTCAGAGCTTCGTCTTCGATAAACTGGACAAGTTCAGTCGAGATGCTGAGGTCGGAGCGTTTCAGGCGTTCGGTGTTCATTCGCAAAATTCCCATGGGTTAACATTTTTCATCGGCAGCGTGCTGCATATGCTTTTTTACATAGGTCTTAAACGCGGAACGTCCCGATGTTTCCAGCCCACAAATCACCCGCAGGCCAATAGCTGTTTCAAACTGAATTTGAAATTCGGGCGGCGCGGTGTCGAAACGGCGCTGGGGGAGGGGCGAATGCCATTGCACGCGCCCCTGTTGGTTTAGGCGGCCAAAGAGCGATCAATCGCGAGGGAGAGCTTGCCCACAAGCTCGTCAATTTGGGCGTCCTCAATGATGAAGGGAGGGGCGAGCAGGATGTGATCGCCGTGCTGGCCGTCTATGGTGCCTGACATGGGATAGCAGATGAGGCCAGCAGCAAAGGCTTCTTTCTTGATCCGCGCAGCAAGGCCGCGTTTCGGGTCAAAGGTCGCCTTCGTCTCGCGGTCAGCAACCAATTCTACACCGCGAAACAACCCGCGCCCGCGAATGTCGCCGACATGGGCATGTTGGCCAAAGGTAGCGCGCAGCGCCGCGTCGAGTTTCGCGCCTTGGGTGTGGACCTGTGCGAGCAGACCCCCGTCAAGGATTTCGCTCAGCACTGCGTTCGCCGCAGTCGCGGCCATGGCGTGGCCCATATAGGTATGGCCGTGCTGGAAAAATCCGGTGCCTGCGGCGATGGCGTCATAGATCGCGCCTGACGTCAGCAGCGCGCCGATGGGTTGGTAGCCTGCGCCCAGCCCCTTTGCGATGGTTATCATGTCGGGGGCAACGCCGTCCTCGGTGCAGGCAAACAGATGGCCTGTCCGGCCCATGCCGCACATCACTTCGTCAAGGATCAGAAGGATGCCGTATTGATCGCAAATCTCGCGCACACGCTTGAGATATCCAGGCACTGCGGGGACAGCGCCCGATGTTGCGCCGACAACAGGCTCGGCCATAAATGCCATGACGCTGTCGGGTCCAAGGCGGAGGATTTCGGTCTCTAACTCGTTGGCAACGCGCAGGCCGTAGGCCTCCTGTGTTTCGTCCTCTGCGCGGTCGCGGTACTCGTAACAGGGGCTGATGTGGGTGGTATCGGCCAAGAGTGGCGCAAATTGTGTGCGCCGCCATGCATTCCCACCAGCGGCCAGTGCGCCGAGGGTGTTGCCGTGATAGCTTTGACGCCGCGCGATCACGCGGTGGCGGTTTGGCTGACCGATTTCCAGAAAATACTGTCGCGCAAGTTTGATCGCGGCTTCGACCGCTTCGGACCCGCCAGAGACAAGGTAGACGCGGTCGATCCCTTCGGGGGCGTTCGCCACCAGACGGTCGGCCAACTGCTCTGCCGGCTGGGACGTGAAGAAACCTGTATGTGCAAAAGCGACCGTGTCGATCTGGGCATGCAATGCCGCCCGCACGGCCGCGTTGGAATGGCCAAGGCAGGACACAGCCGCCCCGCCAGAGCCGTCAAGATAGCGCCGCCCTTCGGTGTCGATCAGATAACATCCCTCCCCGCCTGCCACGACAGGTAACGCGCCTTTGGTGGAGCGGCCGAAAATGTGAGTGTTCATATGCGTGTCCTTGGGAGGGGGATAAGCCTACGGGAATCGAGGGCTTGTCCTTGAATAATACAAATGTGTTATTTATACGCAAAATAAAAAGCAAATGATTTATTTTGACTTGCTGGAAATGGCTAATGGACGCTAACTGATCGGGTATAGAGATGGATAGCATACGGATGACAACCGCAGAGGCGCTGAAAGATGATTTGGCCCTCATGAGTGTGACGGGCACCCCTGCGCTGCGTACTTTTGCCCCTTGGGTTCTGGATCATCTGCCGTTGGTTGCGTTTCACTCCATCCGCAGTCTGGCCAAGCAAGCGGGCGTGAACCCCAATACTGTCACGCGGTTGGCCAAAGAGTTGGGGTATGCAGGTTTTGATGCGCTGCGTGCAGATGTCCAAACCTTGTTGCACAGTCCCGCGCCGACCTATGGCGACCGCGCGCGGTCCCTGCGTGCGCAGGTCGATGGCAACGGGTTCGCAGGTATGATTGCCGCCAACCGTGAGAATGCGGAACAGCTTTTTGCACCAGAGATACTCGAGGTTCTTGAGTCGTGTGTGGCGCCGCTTTTGAATGCGCGGCGGGTGCATGTGGTCGGCGTGCGCAGCTGTTATGCGATTGCCCATCACTTTGCCTATGTGGGCGGCATGGCTTTCTCGAATTTTGCCGATGTTCCGTCCTTGCCAGGAAGTATTATTGATCAGATGTCCCAAGTCGGGGAGGATGATATTGTGGTGGCGATCACCTATGCCCATTACTCCGCCGAAGTGGTGGCAGCCTGTGCGGTGGCGCGGGAGAATGGTGCGCGCATACTTGCACTCACCGACAGCCATGCCGCGCCGATTGCGGTTGGCGCGTGGAAAGTGCTGCGCCTGCCGATGGCGGGGCCGCACTTTGTCCCCTCGCTGAACACTGCGTTTCTGGCGGTTGAGATGCTGCTGGGCGGGATGGCGGTGCGGTCGGATGATGCCTCTGATAACGTCACCCGTTTCGAGAACCGCATCCGCAGCGCAGGGGGCTATGTGGAAGGCTGATCCGTGCTGACGAGAGTGCGGTCGTAGGTGTCCCGCTTGTCGTGCAGGAACGTATAGTCGCTGCGCGCGGTATCCATCATCTGTCGCTCCAGCGTGATGAATTTGAAATCTTCGGCGTGGGCGTCAAACGACAGCGGATCAAGGTTTTCGTCCATCCACGGATAACAAAACAGCGAATTGCCAAAGTGTTCGCCTGCGCGGTTGAGCGAGAGGAAGAAACACTGGTTCTCGATGGCGCGGGTCATGGCGAAGGCGTGCCACATGTGGAACGAGGGGTCGCGGTAATAGGCCCCGCTGTGCAGGATCACTTCGACGCCATGTTTGAGGACCAGCGTGCGCGAGAGTTCGGGAAAGCGGATGTCGTAGCAGATGATCGGCGAGAGGGTGAAACCCTTCGCCTTGAACCTCATCAGTTGATCGCCTGCGGTGAAATAGTCCTTCTCCATCGACGCGCCATAGTGGCACAGGTGCAACTTGTCATAATGTCCGGCAAGGGCGCCTTCGGGCGTGACCACTGCTGCGCAGATATAGGTGCCGTTCGTATCCCGTCGGGCAAAACTGTAGGTGACAAAAACCCCAAACTCGATGGCGAGTGCGGCCCACGTCTGGAACGATGCACCGTCCAGCGGCTCTGCGATCTGGTCGAGGGCGTCAAAAGCGGCGCGGGAGTATTCGATGCTCGACAATTCGGGCAGCACCACGACATCGGCGGTTTGTGTGCTGAACTGGTGGCGGATTTTGTCAGCTGTTGCAGCTAGATGCGCATCGCGTGCTGCCGCTGTTGTTGTCGACGGGATTTCGATCTGGCAGGCAAGAAGCGTCAGGGTGTCTTGGGCTGTCATCGGTTTTAATCCTGCTGTTGGGCTGCGTCAAACGTCTTGCAGGTCATAGGTGCGCTGCGCAAGGGGCAGTGCGGCGATGCGGTGCTGGAACATTTCGAGCAGGGCAAGTTCGGCGCGGTTCATGCGGGCGCTTTTATGATGCACCAGATGCACATCGACTATCATTTCATTGCCGTAAGGCGGAAGCCGCCAGAGTCTACCCTGTGCGACCAAGTGCGCTGCCACATGAACGGGCAGGGGGCCAAAGCCGAGGCCTGCGGTGATCATGCGCTGCGCTTCTGTGAGGTTGGAAGTGTAGCCGATCACCTTGTTATCCAGTTTGTGCTGCGCCCTCAGGAGGGCCACGGGGCGCAGGGCGTCCCACAGCTGGTCCGTGCGAAAAGAGACGGAGGAGTGATCGCGCATATCTTCAAGCGTCAGGTTGTGCTGTCCAAAGAGCGGATGTCCCGCACCGCAAAAGAAGCCAAAGTAAGAGCGATAGAGCAGATCATACTGCAAATTGGGATGGGGATCATGCATGATGCAAACGCCAAGGCCGACTGATTTATCAAGCACCGCCTGCTGGACCTTTGTGCTCGACATGACTTCGAGGTCAAAGCTCACTTGTCGGTTTTCGCGGTGAAAGTCGGCCAGCACCCCGTCAAAGAAATCGCTGACCACACCGCTCAGCAGGGCCAGCTTGACCTTGCCTGTGACCACGTCCTTTGTGCCTTGGCTGTTCTCAATGGTGCGGACCAGATTGCCGAACAACTCCTGACACTCATGATAGAGAATTTGCCCCGCAGGCGTGATGCGGAAATGGGAGGGGCTGCGGTCAATCAACGCGATGCCCAGCTGTGCCTCTAACCGCTGAAGTGCCTGACTGACCGAGGGCTGGCGCCGCATCAGTCGTTTTGCGGCGAGGGTGATGCTGCCCTCCTGTGCGATGAACATGAAGGTGCGCAGCAGGTTAAGGTCAAGCTCGCGGATCAGCTTTTCCTGCTTGTGGGGATTTGTCGGCATATCGATGGCCCTTCATTGGTTTCATCAATGATATCCATATATCTTATCTATTTGCACTATGACAAAAACAAGCCCACTCTTTGCGCAATGACTGCCTGATGCCCGTCGCTGGCACTTTCAAAGGATGAAGCCCGTGAAGAAATCCAACCTGTTCTATCAAACGCGCCAGCGCCGACCAGAGGTGGAGCGTGCCGAGGGGATTTACATTTGGGGCAAGAATGGGGAGCGGTTCATCGACGGCTCTTCAGGCGCGATGGTGAGCAACATCGGTCACTCTAACCCCAATGTACTGGCCGCGATGAAGGCGCAGATGGACAGCGCGACCTTTGCCTACCGTCTGCATTTTGAGAACGCAGCTGCCGAGAATTTGGCGACTGCCATTGCTGAGCGGATGCCCGAGGGGTTGAACCGCGTCTTCTTTGTCTCGGGTGGATCAGAGGCGATGGAGTCGTGCATCAAGTTCGCCCGCCAATGGGCATTGGCCGCAGGGCAGGCAAGCCGCTGGAAAGTCATCTCGCGGTTTCCTTCCTATCATGGGTCCACGTTGGGCGCATTGGCGATAACGGGCTATGGTCCCCTCACTGATGCGTTTAAGCCCCTCTATACGGACATGCCGAAAATCCCCGCGCCGACATGCTATCTGGACCGCGATAACCTGTCGGATCATGATCGGGGCCTCAAATATGCCGAAATGCTGCGCGACGAAATTATTGCCCAAGGGCCGGAGACGGTGATGGCTTTTGCGATGGAGCCTGTGGGTGGTGCGTCGACGGGCGCGCTGGTCGCACCTGACAGTTATTACACCCGCATCCGCGAGATTTGTGACGAGTTTGGCATTCTGTTGATCATGGATGAAGTCATGTCAGGTGTCGGGCGCACGGGTGCCTTTATGGCGTCGGAGCATTGGAATGTGCGCCCTGATCTGGTGGCGGTGTCCAAAGGGTTTGGCGCGGGCTATGCCCCACTTGGCGCGATGATCGCGGATGAGGGGATGGTCGAGACAGTGCTGGCCGCAGGCGGGTTTGCGCACGGCCATACCTATGCGGGCAACCCGTTGGCGTGCAGTGCGGGATTGGCGGTTCTGGGCGAGATTGACCGCCTTGATCTGATGAGCAATGCCGCCGCGATGGGTGACACACTCATGGCGGGGATGCGCGATTTGATGGACCGCTACAGCTTTATCGGGGATGTGCGCGGCAAGGGGCTGCTCACCGCGTTTGAAATGGTGAGCGACCGCGAGACGATGGCGCCGCTGCCAAAGGCACTCAACGCCTATGACCGATTTGTCGAGATTTGCTATGCACGTAACCTGATCACCTATTCGCGGCGCACGCGGGGTGGCATTGATGGCGATCATTTCCTGATCTGTCCGCCGATGATTGTGACAGAACCGCAAGTGGGCGAGATTTTGAGCATCCTTGATGACAGTCTCAAGGTTTTTGCGACTGAAGCTGGATTGGAGGGCTGAATATGCCACGTAAAATTGTCCTGACCTGCGCCATCACCGGCTCCATCCACACGCCGAGCATGAGCCCGCATTTACCAATCACCCCCGACCAGATTGCCACGTCGGCGATAGAGGCGGCGCAGGCGGGAGCGTCGATCCTGCATCTACATGCGCGGGAGCCTGATACGGGGCGGCCCAGTTCTGACATCGAGGTGTTTCGCCAATTCCTGCCACGGATCAAGGATGCCACTGACGCGGTAATAAACCTCACCACGGGGGGCAGTTCACAGATGAGCGTAGAGCAGCGGCTGTCCGCGCCTGCGGCACTTGCGCCCGAGATGTGCTCGCTCAACATGGGGTCGATCAACTTTGGCCTGTTTCCAATGAAGGATCAGCAGAGCGAGTGGAAGCATGATTGGGAAGAGCAGTTCCTTGAGAACACGCGCGACACGGTATTCAAAAACACGTTTCACGATATTGAAACTGTGTTTCGCATGCTCGGGGACGAGGGCGGTGCGCGGTTCGAGTTCGAATGCTATGATGTGGGCCATATCCAGACGGTCGCCTTTTACCTGCGCAAACACCGGATCAAAGCGCCTGTGTTTTTGCAATTCGTGATGGGGGTGCTGGGCGGAATTGATGCCAGCCCGCAAAGCCTGATGTATATGAAGGAGACTGCCGACCGCCTTCTTGGTGATACGTATCAGTTTTCTGTGCTGGCGGCGGGTCGCCAGCAGATGACCCTTGGCACGATGGCGGTGATCTTGGGAGGTAATGTGCGCGTGGGGCTGGAGGACAGTCTGATGATCCGCCGTGGCGAGTTGGCGACCAGCAACGCGCAGCAAGTCACCAAGATACGCAGTATTCTCGAAGAATTGGGATATGAAATTGCAACGCCCGATGAGGCGCGTGCCATGCTTGCCCTCAAGGGCGCAGATAAAACAGGATTTTAGACCGATGCGTGTATTTGTCGATCAAGAAAAGCAGAGCCAACATTACCCGACAGGGTTCCTTGTGAATGGCCTGATGCAGCCGAACCCCGAGATGCCGGAGCGTATGGAGCGGTTACTCAGCGGTGTTGCGGCAGGGGGGCATGATGTTGAAATGCCCGATGATCACGGTCTTGGCCCCATCGCGGCGGTGCATACGCCTGCTTATCTCAAATTTCTGTCGACGGTTTATACCCGTTGGAGCCGTATACCCGATGCCACGCCAGAGATTTTTCCCAACATCCACCCTGACAGGCGCACGGCCAGTTATCCGCTATCTGTTGTGGGGCAGGCGGGGTTTCACATTACCGATATGTCCTGTCCCATTGGCGAGCATACGTGGGAGGCTGCGCGGTGGTCTGCCAACTGCGCTGTCTCGGCGGCTCAAGCGGTTGTGGAGGGGGGCAAGGCGGCCTATGCGCTGTGCCGCCCACCCGGTCACCACTGTTTCACCGATCTGGCGGGGGGGTTTTGTTATCTGAACAATTCCGCCATCGCAGCGCAATATCTGCGGCGGACGCATAACCGCGTCGCTATCATTGATGTGGACCTCCACCATGGCAACGGCACACAGGGGATATTCTATGGCCGCGATGATGTGTTCACCTTGTCCATTCATGCTGATCCTGCGCGGTTCTATCCTTTCTTCTGGGGTCACGCGCATGAGACGGGGGAGGGGGCGGGCCTTGGCTATAACCTCAACGTGCCCTTGCCGCGCGGCACCGATGATGCGGGGTTCTTGCAAGGTCTTGAGGGTGGATTAGAGCATGTGAAGGCTTTTGCACCCGATGCTATTGTGATCGCTCTTGGCCTTGATGCGTTTGAGGGCGACCCGTTTGGCGGGCTTTCTGTCTCCACGCCCGGTTTTGAGCGCATCGCAGCGCTCCTTGCGGGGTTGAAGCTGCCTACGGTCATCGTTCAGGAAGGTGGATATCTGTGTGACGCGTTGGGAGAGAACCTGCACTCTTTCCTGAATGGATTTGAAAACACCTAGGTCTGGCGGCAGGTCTACTGTGCCTAGGCCAAAAACGTCTTTAGACCCAGATGATCTGCGTTGATGTCCAATCGCAGTCGATTAGGCTTGGCTACCGCGAATAACATGCACGAAATGCCTAAATACAAGCGTGACGCGCAAAACAAATTGCTATGCGTAATATATTTGCCTAGCATCTTAAAATGCACTGAAAGGGCTCGCCTGCTGTCGCGATTCTCGTTCACGCAAACAAAAATAAAATAGGGAGAAAACTCAATGAGTTTCACAAAAATCACCAAGGTTCTGACCGCAGGCGCGATCACCGCGCTGATGTCCACGGCCGCTTTTGCACAAGACACCACACTGCGTTTTGCAGGCGTTTTCCCGATTGACCATCAGGGTACAAAGATGATGGAGCAGGTTGCTGCTGATGTCGCCGCCGCTGATGTTGGTCTGAAAATCGATATCTTTCCTGCGAACCAGCTGGGATCCGGCGAAGCACTCTTCGAAGATGTAGCCCGTGGCAACATCGATCTGGCCGGTGCGTTCATCTATGCCGATACCGATCCCCGTCTCGAGTTTCTTTCCATGCCCTTCCTCGTAAGCGGCTGGGATGACATGGACAGCGTGATGCGCAACATGGATTCCGAATATAACAAGATCCTTCAGGAAATCACTGACGAGTACGGCGTGCGCGTTATGTCCCAGAACCCTGAGGGTTTTGTGGGTGTTGTTGCCACGAAAGAGCCTACAAACTGGAACACATTTGATGACAAAGGCATGAACATCCGTGTTTGGTCCTCGACTGTTGTGAAATCCATGATGGAAAGCATCGGCTTTAAAGCGACAACGATGGCATGGGGCGATATCTTCCCTGCGATCCAGTCCGGTATTGTTGATGGCGCGATCTGCTGCACAAAGACAGCGACTTACACGATCTTTGCACAGTCCGATGTGGGCACGCACTTTGTCGAGTATAACGCGATTTCCGAGCTGACCAGCTTTTACGCATCCCAGCGTTCCCTCGATAAGCTGACACCAGAGCAGGTTGAAGTTCTGCAAGCCGCGATGACAAAAGCATCCGATGATTTCTTTGCGTATAACCGCGAGAATGACGATGCCTTCGGTCAGAAACTGCTCGACAGCGGCTATACCATCCTGAGCCTGAACGCCGAAGACCAAGCCGCCATGGCGACAAAAGTCCGCGAAGAAATCTGGCCAATGATGGCCGAGAGCGTCGGCCAAGACATCATCGACCGCCTCAAAGGCGCGATGAACTAAGCACAAGCGATCAAGGGCTGGCAAATTTGCCGGCCCTTTTTGTGTCTGTAGATTGACCAAATACAAAAAGGGGCAAGCGGTATGTCGGGCAAAAACGACGATCACGCACAACTTGATGATTTGCCAATAGGCGCCGGTGGCGAAATTGACGGCCATCCCATA
This sequence comes from uncultured Sulfitobacter sp., assembly GCF_947499945.1. GTDB lineage: Bacteria > Pseudomonadota > Alphaproteobacteria > Rhodobacterales > Rhodobacteraceae > Sulfitobacter. The sequence goes on from NZ_CANMQD010000006.1 coordinate 101,116, forward strand.
AAAGTAACAGACGAATTGCCGCGGGTTATTGGCGTGCCGATGAACTTGATGCTGATTGCCATGAAGGGCATCGTCATGTTCTCGGGGTTTCTCATGGCCTTCACTTTTGGTGCTGTTGTGGTGATCCGCTACGGCTTTGGCGGCGACCTGTTTGCCTACGAAGAGTGGCTTTTGGCGATTAGTATCGTGGGCTTTTTCGCCGGTGCTGTGCTGGCCTCCGAGCGGCAGTTGCACATCAATGCCGATATTCTGGGGATTATCATCCAAAATCCACGCCTGATCTGGATACGCGGCTTTGTCGTGCTGTCCATCGAATTGGGTGTGACGCTGTTTATCGTCTATGCCTGCTATATCTCGCTGCTTGATGATTTCTCGTTCCCGAGACTGCGTGCCACAACTGTTTTGCGCATCCCGTTTGTGTCATGGCGCATCGCGATTATGGTCGCGTTTACCTTCATGTCCATGTTCACTGCCGCGTATCTTTACGTGCATATCCGTAAAGGGCTCGGCCTGCCGCTCAAGTCCGATAGCCTCGGGAAGGTCGCATCATGATTATTACTGGAAGTCTGCTTATCGTCTGCATCATGTTGTTGCTGGGCGTGAGCGTTTATGTGGCGTTCGGATCGGTTCTGATTTTCATCGCTTTGGTTGGTGATCAGTCGATCTCGGGTTATCTGCCGACTGGCTCTACGGGCATCCGTTCGCTTGTGCTGCTGGCGGTGCCGCTCTTTATGATTGCCGGTGGCATTATGGAGAAGGGCAAGATTGCCGCGCCCCTTGTCGCCTTGGCCGAGATGTTTATCGGCCATATCAAGGGCGGTCTGAGCGCGGCGGGTGTGCTTGCTTGTGGTATTTTCGGCTCCATTTCGGGCAGTGCGAACGCCACGCTGACGTGTATCGGTGGCATCATGATGCCACACCTCAAGCGTGCAAACTATCCCACGGGCCTGTCTGCGGCGCTCATCGTCTCGGCCAGTCCGCTGGGCCTTCTGATCCCGCCGAGCGCGTCGCACATCCTCTATGGCTGGGTCGCACAGCAAAACGTGCTCAAGTGCTTCTTGTCCACAGTCATTCCCGCAATGATCCTGATCACGCTATTGATCATCACCAACCAGTTCATGCTGCGCAAAGTGACTGATATCCAACTCAAGGATCGCCCGTCGCCCTTCATGCCTGCCTTTGTCGGCCAAGGACGTTTGGCAGGACCGGCGCTTATGATGCCCCTTATCATTCTTGGCGGTATCTATGGCGGTATTATGACCCCGACAGAGGCTGCTGGTATCGCAGTTGTCTATGCGATCCCGATTGCGATCTACTTCTACAAAGGTTTGACGTGGAAAACACTTGCCACAACGATTGGCGGCTCCGGTGTGACCATCGGAGTGGTTATGGTCATGATCTTTATGGTTCTGATCGTATCCGATAACCTGATCGCCCAAGGTGCGCCACAACTGGCAAAAGATATGGTTTACTCCGTATCCGATAATCCGATTGTGATCCTGCTGATGATCAACGTTGTGATGATCCTCATCGGTATGCTGATGGACGATATCTCTGGTCTGCTTCTGGCGACACCGATCCTGCTGCCCATCGCACAAAGCGTTGGTATGGATCCGATCCATTTTGCGGCTGTTATCGGCGTGAACCTTGGTATGGCGAACATCACACCACCAACTGCACCGCTGCTTTATCTCGGGGCGCAGATTTGTGATGTGCCTGTGTCAAAGATGCTGTGGCCCACTTTGGTCTTTATCATCTTCGCCTGGTTGCCAACGCTGATGCTGACCACCTTTGTACCAGAGCTGGCAATGTGGTTGCCTGAACTACTGCTGGGGTAATAATCTCCGGTGGATAACAAATAGAAAAAGGCGCTCAGGGGTTGAGCGCCTTTTTTGTTGAAAGCCTTCTTGTACCGTCAGGGAAGTCTATCCTACTGGATGAACTGCCAGGAATGCAGGGTGATGAAAAGCGCTGTTACGGAAAGCAGGGCCGCGATGCTGAGAACGTCTTTTACCATTTTTGTCATTGTGCTGATCCTTACGAAAAGCGGGTTATGTTATGAACGGGATATAGGGGTGCCCTTGACCCCTGACCACCACCAAACGATGCATAGGTGGTTTGTGATTTACGCATGACGATAAGAACTTTTGAAGATGTCCTCGCTTGAAGCGCAATCATTGGCGCAGAGAGGTTGCTCAAGGTGAAACCGGAGCAAGCACACCCATCAACCCTCCAATGAGAGATTTCCAATACTTGGAATTAAGCTGACTATAATCAACATTATGTTAATTTTTATTTTTGATGTATCTATTAGGTCCGTTGTGTTGTCCAATCGGTCATCAAAGGCAATAAATCATCCAATAACCCCTGAAATGCGCTGACAATCGCTTCGGGTGTATCGCTCTCGACACTTGCCGACTGCGAGAACCTGCGCGAGGCCACAATGCGCTGATCACGATCATTGATGAGGGTGAGGTCAAAGTCCGCCGTCGCCTCAAACGTCCCATCTGGCAAAACAGTGACGTCAAACGCATCGATGCGCACCAAAAGTGCTTTGTCCGGGACCGGTCCTGCGCCAACTGCACCCACATATGCAACACGCCCCGTGGCAGAGACGCTGCGGATCAACAGACTTTGGATGACCGCGGGCAACTCGTCGCTCCACCGTGCATTAGGCAGATAGGTGATGGCGGCCGCATCAGGCTTGATCATGATGCGGTCTGTCGCAAGGGCAGCGGTGGCTTGTGGCAATGCTACAAGCAGGGTGCGCGATGATTTGCCCCCGCGTTTTGCCCCCGTGACGGGGCGCAGGTCATATGTATTCAGCGGCTTGGCCGCAGCGTTGAGCGATGTGATCGCACTGCATCCGCTCAGCGAGAGGAAAGCGCCCGTAAGGGCCATACGGCGGGTTAGGTCGGGCATGGGTCTACTTCCTATAGTCGGGAACACGGCCATCAAGGATGAAGCCTGTGGGGTTTCGTTCAATCTTGCGGGTGAGCGTGCCGAGAGTGTTAAGAAGGGTCCGCGCCTCACTGGCAAGGCGAGTGAGTTCAGGTAAGCCTCTGTTGGCAAAGTCACCAAGGCCAGGACCGGATTGCGCTACAACGCCTTGGATCTGCCGCGCTACTGCGTCGCTGCGGGCAATGAGTGCCCGTAGATCTGCCGTGATGGCGGGTACATCTGCTGCGACGTCTGTGACGGCACGGGTAATCTGGTCGGAGGCGTTGCGAATATCAGTCATCATCGGTGCAAGATCAGTGTCGAGCACGGTTGTCGCCGCGTCAAACGTGACTTGCGCTGATCCCAGCGCGGCCTCGGCGGTGGTTAGGGTGCTGTCGAGCGTGATCAAGCTGTCTTGCGCTTTGGTAAACAGCGCATTTGCCGAGGTAATTGCCTGTTGTGCCTGTTCAGCCATGGGATCAAACCTGTCTGTGGCACTGGTGATATTGGTCGCAACATCTTCTACCGCTTTGTTCGCCCGCGTAACGCCGCTCCGGATATCTGCCATGATCGCGGGGACATCATTGACCACCGCCGTTTCGATTGTACTCACAGCGCTTTGCATATCGGCGACCACGGCGCGTGTTTCGGCCACCAGCAAAGTCCCGTCCCCATCGACAAGCTGGTCAAAACTTACCGAGGCTTCGGTCACAGCGATAAAGGCGGTGTTGGCCTCGCGCAGGGAATTCTCCAACTCGACCAAGCGGGCGTTAAGCAAGCCTGCTGTTTCACCAAAGCCGTCGAGCGTGGCACCAGAGCGGGTTTGAAGATCAGCGATGGCAGTATTTGTGAGCGTCGCCGCCTCAGAGAGTTGTGCGAGGATATCGGGGACTTGGCCCGCCATAATTACCTGTGCCTGCTCAAACACGCCCTGTGCGCTGTCAATCGCCTCAACCGAGCCTGATAATACTGTATCTGCCTGCTCAAACGCACCTGTTGCTGCCGCTAGCGTGCTGTCCGCCTGTTCAAGCGTTTTGGTGACGGATGCGCCGATCACATCCAGACGGTCGGTGAACAAACTGATTTGAACGGTCGCATCGCGCACGGTGCCTGTAATCTCGGTAAAATCGGTCAGCGCTTCATCCAGACGCCCCGAAGTGGAATCCAGATTGCGTAGGATATTGGTCACATAAGTCTGGTTCTCCGGGCTGCTCAGGCTCTGGAATTGTTCGAGCAATTTCGTTGCCTCAGTCAATAAATCAGGCGCATCCTCAACCAGTGCCTGCACCGTCGAGCGGCGCGAGGGGATGATCGGAATGCCCTGAGCATTCGGCACCAAGGGTTGCGCTGTTGGCGTGCCTCCTGACAGCGAGATATAGGCCACCCCTGTAACCCCTTGGGATTGCAACTGCGCGACGGTATCAGAACGGATCGGAATATCCGCTTCAATCTCGATGGTGGTAAAGACCTTCGAGGGGTCCTCCTCTGCGATGCGCAGGCCGATCACACGGCCTACGGAAATGCCGTTGAAGGACACATCGCCCGACGCATCAAGGCCCGAGACATCATCGAACAGGATACCATAGGTCTGGTACTGTTTGTTCACCTGAACACTTGCCAGCCAGATGAAAAACGCGAGCGTGCCCAGAATGGACAGCAGCGTGAAGATACCAATCAGGATATAATTCGCACGGGTTTCCATCAGTGGGTTTCTTCCTTTTGTGCCGAACTCAGGGCTGCGCGTGCCCGTGGCCCATGGAAATACTCATGCACCCACGGATGATCAATTTGCAACATCTCTTCCATTGTTCCCACGGCGAGCACCTTTTGATCGGCCAGCACAGCGATACGGTCACAGATCGCGTGCAGGCTGTCCAGATCATGGGTGACCAGAAATACAGTGAGACCCAAGGACGCCTGCAACTGCTTTATCAGAATATCAAAGGCGGCTGCGCCGATGGGGTCAAGCCCGGCAGTCGGTTCATCCAGAAAGACGATCTCGGGGTCCATTGCAATGGCACGGGCAAATCCTGCGCGTTTTCGCATGCCACCCGACAGCTCGGAGGGGTATTTCGCCATCGCATTTTCGGGCAGGCCCACCATCCGCACTTTGATCCCCGCCAATGTTTCGCGCAGGGTATCTTCAAGCTTGAGTTGTTCACGCATGGGCGCCTCGACATTCTGGCGCACGGTGAGCGATGAGAAAAGCGCACCATCTTGAAACATCACCCCCCAACGGCGGCGCAAAGCGCGATATTCTTCGTCAGAGGTTGAGCGCACGCTCTCGCCAAAAACTTCGATCTGGCCTGCATTAGGCTCTAACAATCCCACGATTGCGCGTAACAGCACCGATTTTCCTGTGCCTGACCCGCCGACAACGCCGATGATTTCGCCGCGCCGCACATCAAGGTCGAGGCCGTCATGGACCGTATGTGTGCCAAACCGTGTCACCAATCCGCGCACGCGGATGATCGGATCGTCCACCGCTTCCATCACACCCCCACCACTGCAAAAAAGATCGAAAACATCGCATCGACTACAATCACCATAAAGATCGACAGCACCACCGAGGCTGAGGTCAGCCGCCCCAAACTCTCCGCATCGCCGCCAACTTTCATCCCTTCATAGCATCCGATGATGCCAATGATGAGTGCAAAGAACGGCGCTTTGATCATGCCCACTGCGAAATGCCAAACGTCCGTATTGCTCACAAGCCGTGACTGGAACACAGCGGGCGATACGCCCAACTCGATCCATGACATGAGTGCACCACCAATCAGCCCCGATATGTTGGCGATCAACCCGAGTGCAGGCAGCATCAGCATCAGCGCCAATACCCGCGGCACCACAAGGATGGTCACAGGATCAAGGCCAAGGGTGCGCATTGCATCAATCTCTTCGCGCATTTTCATAGAGCCGATGGCGGCAGTAAAGGCAGAGCCAGAGCGCCCCGCGACAATAATCGACGTGAGCAGTATCCCCAACTCACGCAGGATCGAGATGGCGATCAGGTCGACGACAAAAACCTCCGCCCCGAACTGGCGCAGCTGTGCGGAGCCTTGAAAGGCCAAAACCACCCCGATGAGAAACGCCATTAGTGCTACGATGGGCACCGCACTCACTCCGATCTCCTGACAGTGGTGCACCACCGAGGTCAGGCGTAAACGGCGAGGGTGGCGTATGATGCCGCCCAATGTGGCAATTACCTGCCCCAGAAACGAGACAAGCTCGACCGTCATTCTGTATCCGCGCACCACCTTGCGGCCATAACCTTCAAAACGGTCCGCAATCGACAGCGCTGCTGGCGTGCGCTGGTCTTCAGGGGCCATGCTGCGTTTCACCGTCTCGATCAGCTGCGCCTGTTCAGGAGACGCGCCTGTGATCTCCAGCGTTATGCCGTGCTGTGCCGCCAGCCTTTGGTGATCGACAACAAGCCACGCGCCTGCAGTATCCATTTGAGACAAAGACGATATATCGATGGATAAAACAGTATCCAGATTGGTGTGATGCATGCTTCGTTGTGTCTGCTCCACACTATCAATGAGCAACCGCCCCTCCAGCGTCAGCACGCTTTCCTGAACCGACACTGTGACGGTTTTCGACTGGGGATTCGGTGAAGTATTCATGAAGCGTTGCGGCAAGGTTGGCTGTTCAGTCGCCGCATTTTATGCGCCCCCAAAATCTGGTCCTGCAAACCCATGTTGAAATCTTTCGCTCTTCATCGCGGTGGCCTTGATCTGAACCTTTCACGGCCCTTGTTTCATCCGCATGATGAGTCGCTGTTGTTTGTCAGTGCTAACACAATCTTAGCGCGATCCAAGAGGGCCCGAAAGTATTTAAAAGCCCATCCGCACTGCCACTGTCTCCAGACGAAAGCGCGCACCGCCATTGATGAGGACAGTGCGGCGCGGGGATTAGCTTTGGCGTGCGCAATTCTTGCAAAGGGGTGCGTATAATACGGCGGTTAATCGAGCCTCCGAGATAGGTTCTTCGCATTTCTTGCAAATGCCGTAACTGCCATCCTCAATCCGTTCCATCGCAAGGTTGAGCAGGGCGATTTCCTTTTGCGCCGCGATCCCCAGTCCCTCAAGAACTTCATCATCTTCGAGATCAATGGCCTGATCGTTCATATCGGCGGTCATCGGCGCGCCCAGCTCGTGATCGACTTCGTGCATCCGTGTATCAAGTTCGGCAATACGTGCCGTGATCAGATCGGCATAGTGTTTCAGGTCGGTCATCTCATATCCTCGCTTGGTTTCTCCGACCATGATATAAGATGCAGAACTGCGCGTATTGACTTGGATCAAGGGCGCCTTGCGCGGGTGGGAAAGTTAAAGACTTCGACCAGAAATGCAGTGAACAGTCCGAATGTCAGCAATCCGTGGGTCGCGGTCATCCCGGCCAACAACCGCCATTCAGGATCAAGAACAACATCGCCATAGCCAACAGTCGTGAATGAGGCGATCGAGAAATAGAGCGCAGGTTCAAGGCCGGTGAACAGGCCAAGTGCCATATAGAGTGCCGCCCATCCCCAAACCGAGCCTGTCAGGACAAGCAATATCCAAAGCCCTGCAATGCCCAGATCAAAGACCAGAGGCAGCCGTTCATATCCAAGGCTGCGTGTCTGCTCCAGCCAGCGCAGCATACGGGCCGCAACGCCAAACAGAACAATGGAAAGGGCGAGAGAGCTGATCATCATCACAGAACCGACGAAAAGAGCAAAAAACATTGTGAGACGCCTTTTCGGTCAATTCATGTCGCGGTGTTTGCGGACCAACTTCTGCGATATCTTTTCACCAACTGCGCGAAAAAGAGACACCCTGAGTAAATACCACCCGTTTATCTAAAGCTTGCAAGTCGAAACGCCAAGCATCCTGTAGAGCGGACAGAACCTGAGAACTGCCGTGACTACAAGTACCAAACCGGCCGCCATACTGCCATATGCAAGTGCTGCACTGGACCAGATCGCAGGTATGTTCAGGAGCGGTGCTATGATCAGCAAGAGACCCAAAAGCCCCCTTACGATACGGTCGATATTTCCTACGTTATTAGACATCCCATTCTCCTCTTTGGTTTGATTTCATCCAAGGTGTCCACCATGAAGCAGGACTGCCCGCGTTGATAGCACACCTGACAAGATCAGGCTGCATTCTATGGTTGCGCCGCGGTCAAGCGGCCTAGTGGCGGGTCATGTTCTGCAAGGTTTGCGCGTCCTGACGCCCGAATAGTCTTTGATTGGCACAGGTATTATTCTGACGGACCGCGCTTTCGTCAATCGCTGTAAACAGATCGGTAATCCGCTTTGAATAGGCCTCAAAAACAAATCCACGGAACTGTGGGGAGGACTCCATAAGGTCATCAAGTGTTTCGCGGGGGATCAGGATCGCGTCCACGTCTGTCTCTGCAATGCCTTGTGATAGATAGTCCTCGAATGCCAGCAGGCATGCCGAATTTAAAACGGAGCGTTCGCCAGCGTGCACGCGGTACAGCATAACCTCATGCCCCGCCTTGGAGCGTTGTTGTACCCGCACTGTACCACAGGTCAAAAGCAACAGGTCTTCGGCGGGATTGTCAGGTCCGAAAATCACCGTGTCTTTGCCAACGCTGATATAGTGTACCTGTCTGCTCAGCACGTCTGATACCATGTCTGGTATACCGTCCAGACCGTAAAAGGATGTGCGCCATGAAGATGTCGTTAACATAATAACTCACTCTTGTTTTACCCCTGTGTAGCGCTTTTTGCAGAAACTGGATTGATCTCGCTCAATCGCAAAATCTTGGGCAGCGCTTCGGGAATGTCTTCCGCGATCAGCCCTGCCCCGATCGCCTCCGCGCATGAAAAATGGAGGTATGCTGCGATGCAGGCCGCGTCGAGCGCGTCAAACCCCCGCGCCAACAAACCTGTGACAAAACCGGCAAGCACATCCCCCGAACCCGCTGTCGCAAGCCAGCTGGTGCTCTTGAACGGCTGCGCAGATACAATTCGGGAGGCGGTATTTGGCGCTGCGACAATGGTTTCAGGCCCTTTGAACAGGACGACACAACCCATCTTATCTGCCGCTGCCTGTGCAAGGGTGCGGCGGCACGATGTCGTTGCGAATACGTCAGGGATCAGACGGCGCAATTCCCCTTCATGGGGTGTCAAAACGCTTTGTGGGTTTGATAGGGTTGGCAAGGAAACCGAAGAGTCCGCCATAAGCGTTATGGCATCAGCATCAAAGCAGGCAGGCAGGCCGCGCGACACCACATCACTCAAAAGGTTCTGGCTTGCATGACCAAGTCCGAGGTTCGGACCGATGCAAACCGCTTGCGGGCTGACCGCAGCTAAGTGTTCTGCAAATTTGGACGGTTTTGCAAAAGGCTTTACCATAATCGCGTTAAGCTGTGCTGCGTGCTCTTGCAGTGCGTCGGCTTGACACAGAACGCTCACAACCCCTGCACCGATGCGCAACGCGCCGCGTGCAGCCAGCCGAGCCGCACCTCCCTGCCCTGTAGGACCGGACACAATCGCAGCATGCCCATAACGGTGCTTATGGGCGGCACCGGATTTTCCCAAGGACTGCCAATGGGCCGTTGTCATCTCAAAAACCGTGCAATCGCTCGCGGTAGTGTTCATCGGTTGCTCCTGCCTGAACCTGTGTGCGTCTTGAAAAGCTCAACTGGCCTTCACAATCAATCCCTCCTCGCGGTACGATATCGCCTCTTTCAGTGGTATATGTCTCTTTTCACTTCTGAATTTGATATTACTCAATCAATAGTGACCCCATCCGAGGGACACCAAAAACCTGACGACAACTCATGAGGTGGCTTTGTGCCTGATACTGCCCGACCCACTGGCCTGACGGCCGCGCAAGTCTCTGATGCGCGAAAAATCCATGGCTGGAACGAGCTGCCTGCTGTGGCACAGGTCGGCCCTTTTCGCGTTTTGCTGCGTCAGTTTACCAGCTTTCTTGTTTTGATCCTGATTGTCGCGGCTGGTGTTGCCCTCGCATTGGGGGAGCGGGTCGATGCGATCACGATTGGCCTTGTGGTTGTGCTGAACGCGGGCCTCGGATTTGTCCAGGAATGGAAGGCAGAGACGGCGTTGACCGCGTTGCGCGCGATGCTGTCCCCCCAAGCGATGGTTTTGCGCGAGGGTCAGGAACAGATGATTGCGGCCAGAGAAATCGTGCCGGACGATATTATCGTGCTTACGGCAGGATCCAAAGTCGCCGCCGATGCGGTTATCATCGCCGCAGCAGAACTCCGCATTGACGAGAGCGTGCTCACGGGCGAGTCCGTTTCTGTTTCAAAAAACGCAGCGGATGAAAAAGTGTTCGCAGGCACGTCTGTCACGCAAGGACGTGCAGAAGCCTGCGTTACCGAAATCGGGTCACAGACTGAATTCGGCAAGATCGCCCACCTCACAGGATCAGTCGGAACCAAAACAACCAACCTACAGGACAAACTGGGACAGCTTGCGCGGCAACTTGGCATCGCGGCACTTTTGGTTGCCGGGAGCGTAACAGGTCTGGGGCTCTGGCTTGGGCGTGACATGGCCGAGATGGTGATGACGGGCCTGTCCTTATCGGTTGCGATGGTGCCTGAGGGGTTGCCCGCAGTGGTCACAATCACCCTCGCCTTGGGTGCGACAGCGATGGTGCGCCAAAACGCCTTGGCCCGCCGCCTCCAAGCGGTCGAGACATTGGGCGCGGCGTCGGTCATTTGCACGGACAAAACCGGCACCCTCACTGAAAACAAGATGACGGCGACGCAGGTTTGGACGCTGGAGCAGACCTATGATGTGACAGGAACAGGTTATGATCCTGCGGGACATATTGCGGCAAATGGCATGCGTGTGCGGGCTGCAGATGATGCAGTGCTGTCGCAGCTTTTGCAGGTCGGATTGTACTGTAGTCATGCCCGCCTGAACCGAAAAGGTGACGCATGGCAGATGGTTGGCGCCCCCACCGAAGGGGCGCTGATCACGCTGGGTTACAAAGGTTGGTGCGATCCGCCGGACGAGCGCGGCCTGCTGGCAGAAATACCTTTCAGCAGCGCACGCAAACGGATGTCGGTGTTGTATGGGTCCGCGACAGGGAAAACTGTTTTGACCAAGGGCGCACCAGAGCAAGTTCTTGAAGTCTGTACAAAAGTGATGACACAAGCAGGCGCGCGCCCTTTGTCGGACGTCGATCGTGCAGATATTCTAGAAGCTTACAGTAAACTTGCCGCGCAAGGGCTGCGGGTGATCGGCTTTGCACAGCGGCCGGCTGAGACGGCTCAGATCGTCGAAGAGGACTTGGTGTTTTTAGGACTGGTTGGATTGATCGACCCTCCCCGTGCCGAAGTACGTGACGCCATCAAACTGGCCCGCGCGGCGGGGATCAAAGTTGTGATGATCACGGGTGACGGTCCGGTTACGGCAGGAGCCATTGCGGACCAGCTTGCCCTGCAAGTAACGCAGCATCTTACGGGTGCTGATGTGGATGCGCTCGATGATGCTGCTCTTGCCGATGTGCTCCGCGGCGATGTCCTGTTTGCCCGCACTAAGCCTGCGCAAAAAATGCGCATCGTCTCGGCCCTTCAGGCGCAGGGCCAGATTGTTGCGATGACAGGTGACGGGGTGAACGATGCCCCAGCCCTGAAACAGGCGGACATCGGTATTTCTATGGGGATCAGGGGTACGGATGTGGCGCGGGATGCGTCTGATCTGGTGCTGCTGGACGACAATTTCGCCACCATTGTCACAGCTATTGGCGAGGGCCGCCGCCAGTTTGCCAATGTCCAGAAATTTGTGCGCTATTTGCTCTCGTCCAATGCGGGAGAAGTGATAGCTTTGGTCGTGAACATCGCTATTGGCGGCCCGCTTGTCTTCCTCGCGACGCAAATTTTGTGGATGAACCTTGTGACAGATGGTGTCACGGCCGTCGCGCTTGGCTTGGAGAAGTCAGAACCAGATCAGATGCACCAGCCACCGCGCCGCAAAGACACAGCCATACTGGGATGGGGCGGTATTCTGACCATCATCGTGCTGGGCTCCTATACAGGCTTGTCCAGTTTATGGATCTTCTTTCATCTCATGGACCTCGGCGTTGATCTGGCCCGCACCACTGCCTTTACCGCGATGGTTGTGTTCGAAAAAATGAGCGTTTTTGCCTTCCGCTCCTTGCGATTGCCCGGTGCGCGGATTGGCTGGCTCAGTAATCCGTTTTTGTTGCTTGCTCTTGGCGTGACATTGGGCGCGCAAGTGCTCGCCGTCTATTGGCCACCGCTTCAGATCATGCTGCATACGGTGCCAATGGGCCTTGATGAGTGGCTGTTGGTGTGTGGGTTTGCGATCCCTATTCTGGTCGTGCCCGAAGTGCTCAAAACATTTGGGGCACGCGCTGACCGCACCGCGTAAAGCATAAGTGGTCTGGCCAAGAAACACGGCATCAGAAAGGGGTCATATCATTTGATATGGCTCAATCGGGGTGCCCTGTGATTGGGCGATATAGGTCGCATGACACAAGAGCATGGACACACCCGAACAGAGATTGCCGCACGCCTTTCGGCTGGCCCGCAAAACAGCAACCTGAAAGATATGATTTATGGTGGCATTGACGGGGCGGTGACTACCTTTGCGATCGTCGCCGGTGTTGAGGGGGCGGGGCTGCCGCATACCATCATCGTAGCGCTTGGGCTGGCTAATATTCTGGCCGACGGATTCTCGATGGCGGCGAGCAATTATTCCGGAACCAAGGCCGAACTGGACGACCGCAAACGCATCATCCAGATAGAGGAACGCCACATCACCGACCATCCCGAGGGGGAGCGCGAAGAGCTGCGCCAAATCCTTGAGATGCGCGGATTGTCGGGTGCCGTACTGGAAGATGCGACCCATGCCATTGCGATGCGGCGTGACAAATGGATCGGTATCATGTTGACGGACGAATACGGGCTGACGCGCGATGATCCGGCCCCTCTGCGCGCAGCAATTGCGACTTTCATCGCTTTCCTGATTGCAGGTGCGGTGCCGCTGTTTCCTTTTGTGCTGGGGCTGGAAAATGCCTTTGCCATTGCCGTTTTTGCGACCTTGCTGACCTTCTTTATGATTGGGGCGGGCAAAAGCCGCTGGTCGCTTGCCAAATGGTGGCGCTCTGGCACTGAGACGCTGTTGATCGGCGGGGTTGCGGCGCTGCTTGCCTACGGTGTGGGCGGCTTGTTCCACCCGTAAGGCTGACAATTTGACAGATATCAATAGATGCTTTCAAGCACACGATATGCTGGGGGAAAAGTGGAGCTTGCGATGTTCTCGAATTCTGTAAAGATTTTGTCTGTAGACGGTTTTGAAATTAAAGTTGACCCGAGTTGGCTGATTATAGCGTCTCTGGTCACTTGGAGCCTTTCGCAACAATACTTTCCAGATGTCATGCCTGAGGCGACTGCACATACATATCTGATAATGGCGCTGATCGGGATGCTGGGTCTGTTTGCCTCTCTCCTCCTGCACGAATTGGCCCACTCCGTTGTGGCACGGCGTCTGGGCATCGAGATCAAGAGCATCACATTGTTTATCTTTGGCGGTCTGGCTGAGTTGGGGAGTGAGCCAAACTCGGCCCGTGACGAGTTCTGGATCGCCGTTGCTGGTCCTGTTATGTCGCTTTGCCTGGCGGCTTGCTTTTGGGTGTTTGCACAGATTGCTGTGCTGGCCTCCGGGGCGGACCCGTTTGTCGCGGTGCTGTCTTATTTGGCGTTGATCAATCTGGTGCTGGCGCTGTTCAATCTGGTGCCGGCCTTCCCGCTGGACGGGGGCCGTATCCTGCGCGCCTATCTGTGGCACCGAGGCGGCAATGCGCTCAAAGCGACCCAGATGGCGGCACAGTCCGGCACTGTGTTTTCCTACTTCCTGATGGCAATGGGTGTTCTGGCGCTGTTCCAGGGCGCATTCGTATCAGGGCTGTGGTACCTTCTGATCGGTGGCTTTGTGCTGATTGCAGCACGGTCGACGTATACCTCAAAGCTTGCCCAAACCGTGCTCGCAGATAAAACCGTGAGCGATCTGATGACGCTAACTCCTGTGACAGTTGCCCCTGAAATGACCCTGTCAGAGTTCGTCAACCAGATCATGTTGCGCCACAGCGTCAGCTTTGTGCCAGTTGTTGATGGAGATGTTTTGCTGGGCCACATTGATCAAACTGTTCTGGCTGGCATTGACCGTGAAAACTGGGGCAACGCACGCGTAGGCGATGTGTTTGTTGGTTTGGACACTGCGACGATGGTTGCACCGGATATGGCGGTACCCGACCTCTTTGAACAGATCTCACAAACAGGCCGCCGTAAGTTTATGGTTGTGCGGGATCATCAGCTTTTGGGTGTCATCACGTTGGCTGATCTGACCCGCTACCTTGGTCTGGCAACCTTGGCCTCCCCTTTGACGCAGGCTTCGCGGTAGCGCGATCATGGCCACAGGATAACAGCCCGCTTGCAATAGTCCTTGCACCTCCTGCGCCGCCTTTGGCAGAATAGCAAAAAGGAACACGGCCATGGACTCCTCCGCACAAGACAGCGCTATCCTCAATGCCATTCTTGAGGCGGCAGTAGATGCTATGATCGTTTCTGACGCTCAGGGCACCATGTTACGCGCAAATTCAGCTGCTGCAGAGATGTTTGACTACAGCGCTGCACAGATGGCTGGACAGAACGTCAATATGCTGATGCCGCAAGCTTTGGCCGAACTGCACGACAGCTTTATGTCTCATCATATTGAGACGGGAGAAAAGCGTATCATCGGCTTGGGCCGTGACGTCGAAGGACTGCGGCAGGATGGTACGATATTCCCGCTCCATCTATCGGTCGGCCATACGCAGGTCGAAGGCAAGCGCATGTTCATCGCCATTTTGCACGACCTCACAAAGCGCAAGGCGGCCGAAGATGCGCTTGCGCGGTCCCAGCGCCTTGATGCGATCGGGCAGATGACGGGCGGAATTGCCCATGATTTCAATAATCTGCTGACAGTGATTGTGGGCAATCTGGAACTGCTGGAGATGCGGGGGGCGAACGAACGCCAACTCCCGTTGATACGTGACGCGCTCAGCTCTGCGGAGTTGGGAGCCGACCTTACCTCACGGTTGATGGTTTTTGCACGGCGCAGCCATCTCACACCGCAGACCGCTAACTTGCGCGATTTATGTACAGATACCTTGCAGCTCTTGAAGCGAACGCTGGGTGCGAATTTTCGGATCAGAACGGACTTTGCCGATGATCTGAACCTTGTCGAGGTTGACCCTGTGCAACTTCAATCCGCTCTCACAAACCTTGCCCTCAATGCGCGGGACGCGATGGGCGCGGGGGGCGAGTTGCTTGTCTCGGTGCAAAACGTCAGCATAGACGACACCTATATGGCACAGGAAACCGACATTGCCGTAGGGGACTATGTACGCCTGTCTGTCAGTGACAACGGGGCTGGCATGACCCTCGAAGCGCAGCGCCGCGCATTCGAGCCGTTCTTTACCACCAAGGCAGACAGCGGCGGCACGGGCCTCGGGCTGGCCATGGTATATGGTTTTGTGCGCCAGTCGGGTGGGCATGTCACGCTTTACAGCGAACTGGGTCTGGGCACCAGTTTCGGACTTTATTTCCCTGCGCTACCGCAAGAAGCGGCCAACGGGCATGGCAACTCTCAACCTGACACCACCTTAAAGATGCCGCGCGGAAACGGCGAGGTTGTCCTCATCGTCGAAGACAATCCAAAAGTGCGCAAACTCTCGATCGAGCGCATTCGCGACCTCGGGTTTCAGACCCTTGAGGCCGAAAGTGGTGATCAAGCTTACGCGATGCTGAAACAGGGCGTAAAAGCCGATCTTGTCTTTTCCGATTTGGTGATGCCCGGCGTTCTCAACGGCTATGACCTTGCTTCTAAGATCACGCGCGAATTTCCCGCGCTTAAGGTTTTGCTAACCTCGGGATATGCCAGTGATGTGGTGACGGACGCGATGGCCCATGGGCGCGCCTATCACATCCTGCATAAACCATACCGCCAATCAGAGCTGGCCAGACGCCTTCATGCGGTTTTAGCAGGGTCCACTGACATCTGAACAACCTCTACGTCGCAGGCAAAAGTATATCCCACGCCGCGCACTGTCTTGATCAGTTTCGGGTCCGACGGCTCGCGCTCGATCTTTTTGCGCAGCCGCGCGATCTGGTTATCAATGGCACGGTCAAGCGGGTTCCATTCGGTGCCGCCCGTTAAATCCATCAACTGATCGCGCGACAAAATACGTTTGGGCCGATTTAGAAACACATCCAACAACTTGAAGTCACCGCTGGTTAATTCGCACTCGGTATTTGTGCGGTCCATGAGCTTCATCTGGTCAGGGATTGCGGTCATGCCGTCGAAACAGAATTGCGTGCTTGCTGTGCTTGCAGGCACGCTTTCGACGATCGCTTCTGCCGTAGGTGTGGCTGCTTCACTGCGGCGCAGCACGCTTCTGATCCGCGCAATTACCTCGCGCACGTGAAAGGGTTTGGTGATGTAATCATCTGCCCCCACTTCAAGGCCAACAACGCGGTCAATAACGTCATCCTTACCTGTCACCATAATGATAGGCACGTCAGAGGTTCGCCTGATATGGCGCGCAATCTCGATCCCGCTTTCTGATCCAAGGTTGAGGTCAAGCGTGATCAGGCTGACAGTCGTGTCTGCCATAATGCGCAGGACTTCCTCCTCGGTCTGCGCTTCGCAGACGCGAAATCCGTCATCCTCCAGCACATTGCGCAAAAGGGTTCTGATTTTGGGGTCATCATCAACAACAAGAACGGTCGGGTTCGTCATAGAGCCTCCTTAGCGACTCGGGCCATGCTCAGGAAATAATATATTCATACTTTGATATAGGTAGCTACCAGTGACAAATGAGAGCGTGATACAAAATGATACAAAAACCTACGGTTGCACCGTAATGCACATTACACAGACTGCGCAAGATACCTCCAAATCATACTGGAGGCTGCCCCCGATGTACGTCACAATCCCCACTGAAAACACCGATTATTCCACAGTTACACCGCTTGCGACAACCTTGCCGCAAAGTGCCGAAGCTCATTTAAAACCCGGCGCATATCTCTATTTTGAGGGGGACGAGGTTGAGTGGCTATATCAGGTAACAAGCGGCGTTATGCGGCTCACTCGCCTCCTTGCCGATGGTCGTCGTCAGGTGATCGCATTCGGGTATCCCGGTGATATTGTTGGATTTCCATCCTCTGGCTTGCACCACACCGATTGCGAAGCACTGACGCCTGCACAGCTACAGCCCTTCCGCCGCTCTGCTCTCGAAAACGGTGAGGGTGACCCCAAACTGCACAACGCGCTTTTGCAGGCGGCCTTGCGCGAAATCAGCGAGATGCAGGATCATTTTATGATGCTTGGGCGGAAATCGGCCAGCGAGAAGGTCGCGTCCTTCCTGTGCGTGTTGGCAGAGCGTGTCGGCACCGATCTGGGCGCTTACAGAGGCGTTACACTCCCGATGAGTCGTTCTGATATTGCAGACTTTCTGGGCCTCACAACCGAAACTGTGAGCCGGACCTTCACCCAGCTGCGCAAGTCCAAGATTATCGCAATCGAGAACATCCACACCGTGATCATCCAGCGGCCAGATGCACTCCTTGGTTTGTCCCTCGGTGACCGCGACTGATTTATCGGGCCGCTATCCTTAAACGCCACGGGATCTGCTCTCGTGGCGTTTTGCGTGGTTCAGGGTGCAGGCCACAGGTCGCGAACCCCTGTCGGCAATGTTGCGCGAATATCTTCGACCTCGCCCCTGCTGAGGCGATTGTTCAGCAAATCAAAAACGCATTTGATGTCATCGCGTCCACGGAATTCCTCTGTGTCCTTCATCAGAGCATCAATGAACGAGACAAACTCGATGGCCCTCCGCTCCTTGATTGGCGTTTGGTGCGGCACCCACCCTTCAAAGAAAAAGCCGCGTATCATGACAGGTAACTGCGCCGAGATATGGCCCACCTCGTTCACGAGCAGATGGTCACGCAGATGACACATCGTAACCCGCAACAGCCGTAGCACGCTGCGTTTGGAGGACCAATCAAGCCGCTCAGCAAGTTCGTTTATCCATTCATGTGTCAGCTGAACGCTGTGGTCGATCACTTCCAAACCTTGAGCTGTCATAGCACTTCTCCCATTGTAGACCAGTACGCCGCCGACACCTCTATTGCAGCAGCCGTAGCGATTGTGTTTCTGAAAAGGGCCATGGTTCAACTCCTTAGTAATGACTGGATCACCACATGACATACCACTCGGCCCACAGCGTCGATTGACTGGGATCAATCGGAGCATATCAGCGCATGCTAAACATAATGCCAGACGCAACCCAACGCATGCGAAGGAATAGCTCATGGGACTGAAAACAATTCTTGTCTGCCTGACAACGCCAGAGAACACACAAAATTTGATGAAAACCGCGGTTCCACTCGCGCGTAAACACAATGCGCATCTGATCGGATTACATCCCATTGAGGCGCTCAACGTGTACCCCGGGGTTG
>NZ_CANMQD010000007.1 GCF_947499945.1 uncultured Sulfitobacter sp.
GTCTTCTCGAGTGTTGCAGTTGTCATGATCTTATCTCCTCATTCAGCCGCAACTTGGACGCTGGCTGCGTTTTCGCGTTCCTTGGCAACGGCTGCTGCCATACGCTCGGCCCATTGGGTGTGCTGGATCACGAACAATCCCTCGTCCTCGGTGCGCGCACCTGACATGATCGGATTGATCCCCAATGCCTTTGCATCCTCGTCCGGCCCCTCGATCCACTGGGTTGCACCCCGGCAGATGTCGTTCCATTTGGCGTGTGCAGCGCCCGCATACCCGCGCTGGGTCGCACGAAATTCTTCGGTGTCATCGGGCGTCGCCATGCCGGAGGCGTTAAAGAAATCCTCGTACTGGCGGATGCGCAACGAGCGGGACGCCTGATCTTCGCCTTTGGGCGCGATGCAATAGATCGTGACTTCGGTCTTATCGACACTGATCGGGCGGAACACGCGGATCTGGCTGCTGAACTGATCCATCAAGAAGACGTTGGGATAGACACAAAGATTGCGCAGCACACCAACCATCCATTCTGCCTTGGTCTTGCCGTAGGTCTCGGTCCATTCGTCCAGACGGGCATAGTTCGGGCGCGTGGTCGGGTTGTCCCATGTGGTCCAGAGCAGCAGATGACCATTCACATATGAGTGGAAGCCGCCCTTTTGCTTGGCCCACTTGGAGGCGTCAGTCGCTTTGATGTTATCTTCTTTGCCGTCCACGGTGCGGTGCGATGTGGTGGCAACATAGTTCCAGTGAACCGCCGAGACGTGATAGCCGTCTGCGCCATTTTCGGCCTGAAGTTTCCAGTTGCCATCGAAGGTATAGGTGGAGGAGCCGCGCAGCACTTCCATGCCGTCCTCGGACTGGTCAACGATCATGTCGATCATCTTGCAGGCCTCGCCGAGGTATTCCTCGAGCGGTGCAACATCAGCATTAAGCGAGCCGAATAGGAACCCGCGATAGTTCTGGAACTTCGCAACTTTTGTCATGTCGTGGCTGCCGTCTTTGTTGAACTGCTCGGGGTAGCCAGCGCCTTTGGGGTCTTTGACCTTCAGGAGCTTACCGGTGTTGGCAAAGGTCCAGCCGTGGAACGGGCAGGTAAATGTCTTTTGGTTGCGGCGCTTAAACCGGCACAGCATGGCACCGCGGTGCGAGCAGGAATTGACCAGTGCGTTCAGCTCGCCGTCTTTGTCGCGGGTAATGACCACGGGCGTGCGGCCCATGTGCAGTGTGAAATAATCGCCCGGGTTCGGGATCTGGCTCTCATGGGCCATGTAGATCCAATTGCCCTCATAGATGTGCTTCATCTCCAGCTCGAACAGTTCTTCGTCTGTAAACATGTCGCGGCGGGCGCGGAAAATTCCCTTTTCTGGGTCGTCTTGCACGATGCCGTCAAGGCGGCTTTCAAGCTCGTCGAGATTTGAATGGGTAAACATATTCAGTCCTCCTCTGGGTGCCGCGCCTTTTTGGCTGGCGGCGTTTTGATGGTGTTAAACTTCCGCGAGATGCTTTTGCGGGGTGCTCTTGTTACGGTCAAAATAGGCGACCTTGTCGTCGTCGAGCGCCACGCCAATGCCCGCGCCTTGCGGAACCTCAACGCAGAAATCGTTGTATTTTATCGGCTCTGCCAGAATATCGTCGGTCAGCAGAAGTGGGCCGAACAACTCGGTGCCCCAGCGCAGTTTCTCGACGGTGCAGAAGAGTTGTAGCGCAGCCGCCGTGCCCAACCCCGTCTCCAGCATGGTGCCTGCGTAAAGGCCAAGGCCCGCTGCCTGCCCGATGGCCACAACCTCGGAGGCGCGCTTGATCCCGCCCGACTGCGCAACTTTGACCGCGAAAACATCCGCCGCCGCATTGGCAACAATCTCAAGCGCGTCCTCGGGGCCGTTCAGTACCTCGTCCGCCATGACCGCAATCTCGTATTTCGCTGTCAGTTCGCGCTGCGCCTCGACATAGCGGCCCTGCACTGGCTGCTCGACCAGCTCACAACCAGCGTCCTGCAACCCTTTGAGACCCCAGCGCGCATCGTGTAACGACCACGCCTGATTGATGTCCACCCGCACGGAACCTGCATCGCCCACAGCGCGTTTGATGGCTGCAACATGGGCTAAATCATCGCGAACAGAACGTTTGCCGATCTTGAGCTTGAAAATGTTATGGCGGCGTGTCTCGATCATCTCCAGCGCCTCGGCGATATCGGTATTGGAGGAGCCGGATGCCAGCGTCCATGCAACCGGCATCCGCGCATGGACCTGCCCGCCAAAAAGTTGCGACACTGGCACGCCAAGGCGCTTTCCCAGCCCGTCCCAGAGCGCGATCTCGACAGCCGCTTTCGCAATCCGGTTGCCGCGCACGAGTTTGTCCATCAGCTGAATTGCGGTGTTCACATCGTCCGCAGCTTTACCCTTGAGCGCAGGCGCGATGTAGGTGTCGATGGCAGACTGAATGCTCTCGGGGCTCTCGACACAATATGTCAGGCCGCCGATAGTAGTACCTTCACCGATTCCGACTGAACCATCGGAAAACCTGATCCGCACCAGAACGGCCGTCTGCGAGCGCATTGTCGCCATCGACAGGACATGCCCGCGAATGGTCGGGACATCGACAACGACAGTTTCAATCTGATCAATCTTGGTCATGCAGCGTCCTCTGGTAGCAATGATGCTTCGAGGATCAGAATGCACAGGAGAACCTGTTTTCGGCGATACACGGGCAGGTCTTGGTTGATACCCTTTACGGCAGGACCGCCCTCGACAGCCGCAAAAGACGCTGGAAAAAACTACGGTGTTGATCATGAAACCGATGTCACCAAGTAGATAGCTGTCGGATACGTTGCCAAAAATTTAATTGTATGCGCCGATAGAGAAAGGATTAGGCGGATCCAGACCAAATTGGCGCGCTTATGCGCATCTAATTTTAAGTACTGTATTGAAAATATCTTATGTCCGAACTCGCTGCTCTATCGAGCCTGGCGCATTTCCTCTAACGTCAGCTTTTAGTTTGATTACAAGCGCACTTCGTAAGTACAACGAAGGTCAGCCGTCCGCACATGCTGCGTTTCGCCGCGGGAGAAGCATAGAAAAGCTGTCATTGACCGAAAAAATGCCAAGGTCGGTTTTGTCCTGCATTGAGTTAGTTCGTGCATGATGCAGCGAAGGTCGCAAATGCCTTATGATGCGATTCCGCTTCCAGCTGAGCTCGATACCTTTGACTCGGCATTAGTCACGTTATCCACCAATGGCCCCTTAAGCTAAAAGAATTTGGAGGCCGCTGCACCCCCTACCCTTCGCAAACGGCCCATTCCGGCCATTGGCCAACGAAGCAAAGTGCTGCGGTTGCAGCCCAATAGCGGCCGTTCGCAAGACCACACCATTTAAAGTTCCAGGAAATTGAACGGCGCAGTTTTCTTCGATTTTATGACCTAAGCCGGTACTACAAATCCAGGATGAGCTACTATAGTGACCGCACTTCTATGAACAGACGCTGAGCGCTTGGCGATCTGTCGTCGCTGACTTTGAAAAACCAATCTGGAGAATGTGTCTAATGGCTGGAAGCGGGCAGCACTTCATTCCGCGACATTTCTTGAAACCTTTCGTCATTCAAGATGGGTCTGACAAGCTGTGGATGTATCGTCGTAACCTTGACCATCCTGTTCCGGTTGACCGTGGTGATGCGGCTAAACAGAAGCATTTCTATTCGAAACCGTCAGAGGATGGGACGCCAACGCTTGACGATCTCATCACGGATTACGAAACGCACGTGTTCAAGATGGTTGACGTGCTGCGCGCCCTCAACATCGGTGAGGAGGCAGACCCACTAATGGTTGGCGAAGTCGCCGCCCACTTGTCCATTCGCTCCGCGCATTCGAGAACGTTCATAATGGAGGGGGCGGCGAGTATGGCGCAAGCCATAGGTAAGCTAGTCGAAAACCCTGCTGAGGTTTTCGGGATCGAAAGACTATCTGCCAACTGTATCCCTAAAAAACTTCAAGACCTCATCTTCGATGGCATTACTGAAAATGAATATGATGTCTTGTCTGGCGTCAGCAAGGAAACACTTACGCGTGTGCTCTATTTCCATTTCCGAGAGAATGGAGCCTCAATGCTTGGAGAGGCGCAAAGCACTCTTCTGCCGTTCGTGGATCAGTTTTTGGGGAATACGAAGGCTTTGGCCACCTCGGCACACATTGAAGCTCTATCCAGAACGCTCGCGCCTGACGGCATCATCGAAAAACTCGCCGGATTGCATTGGACGGTAGAACCACACAAAGTGGTGCCGGCAATCCTGCCAGACTGCGTTTGTATTTCTTTCGATGAAGATGAAGGCTGGCAACCACTTTTTCTGGGTGGAAAGAAACTGAGATATGTAGTTCTACCCGTTGCGCCGGATCGGATTCTGGTGGGCACCCGCGCGGGTGCCGATGCGTTTGCCGTCGAGGGCATTAATGACATCGCAACGACCGTATGCCTTGATTTTTTTCTATCGAGTCAACGTAGCGATGCCTTGGCATTTCACCACGAAGGTTTAGGTGACCGGATTCGCGGCAAGATCACAGGACTAATCGACGACGCTCTGTCAGGTGTTTCCCTCGACTTTCTTCCGCCAAGCGAAAACGCAGCCAACCAGAAGTCAATCTTCGACCTGGAACAAGACGATAATACGGATCAAAATCTGAGTTTTTCCATCGCGCTCAAAGACGCTGGCAATGAGGACTTTGCAAGACAGCTAGGCGACAATCTAAGCAAGTTGATCATACGACTGGTACCGACACAAACGTTCTGCCGATTTGACGGGTTCACGGTTGCGCATGATTATGAGTCCGCCCTGAATGAGGTGGATCGCGGCTTTGACGCCGCACCGATCAAATCCACGCCGCCCGAATTCGGTCTTGGCGTCGCCATGCCGCTTTGGGTGATGCGCGACGGTGTGATGAAGACACATTTCGTCTTGCGCGATAGTCTGGCTGCACAACTTATGTTTGGCGAAGAAGCCGAGCGGCTCGAAGCCGAAGACCTGTTAGCGCAAATGATTGCTGGCACTTATTTGGAATCGTTGATTTTCGGCAGGTTCCCGGAAGCAGCAAAGTTCGTTGCTTCCGATGGCGTTGAGCAATTGCTGAGCCAGCATTCTTACAATGCGTTCAGCGCGTATTTCTGCGCTCGAGTCTGCGCGCGCGACAACCTGAGAACTAATGCCGCTGAAGAACATCTCGTCGGTCAACTAGACGTGGCTCATCACAATATTGTTGCGAACCGCCAAGCCTATCGTGTGGATGGGAATTTGGACGGGTTCCTCGAGTACACTTTTGAAGCGCTAAGTCTTCTTCTAAAAGCATGTGCCCGATTGATCGGCACTTACCATTCGTTTGAGCAACCACCAGAGTTGCCGGGTGATCTGCGTGAAAAGCTCAAAGAACTTGAGATTATCGATTGGTTCGATCTGTTTGCGAAGGACCTGAGCGGGTTCATGGAGAGCTTTGAGGAATGGGGCCGATTTGAAGACATTCTGTTCACCAACCGGCATCTAGAACGCTTACTCCTCCGCTATGGTATCCTCCTAGATACGCATGAAGCGGAAGGTGTGTACGCCCACATTCCTTTTGGCTCCGATGAAGCCTATTTGTTGAAGCTTGAAGCCAAGCATTTGCACTAGTGAGGCTGCAGCCCCATGGCATCCAGAAAAGAACTAAAGTCAGCGTTACGTGGGCCCTGTGCTGCACGCTGGACATCTTCAAGGGCTATTTGCTTTCGAAGCTCCTGAGCAGGAAATCCTTTTTTGTATTGGGGCCAAACTGCCTGTAGACGGGTGAGAGCGATCGCCGCAGTGGGTGGTTCATCGTTGGCATGACCAACAAAGTGCCTGAGCAAGAATGCTTCGAAGCAGCAATTCTGTCTCAGCAGGACGAAGTTGTGCCGTTCCACCAACCCGTCAATCTGGGCATCACGACCGGGATTATTCCCGAGTAGGTCTGTATCCAGCATCAGAAAACGTACGCTGTAGGCTGGTTTAGACCCTCTTTCGCCTTGTGCGGCCATTTCAATTGCGCGCTCCACAATGGCGAGAGGATCGCCCGCGCGCGGTACCACTTTAGATTCGGCGTGAACGGCACCCCCTTGCTCGTCAGAAAAACGTTGCAGTAGCGCTGCGTAGCCCTGTTCACTCTCGCCCTCACAGCCGACAAATAGGCGCCGGCGCCGTCTAACTTTTTGCCTTCTCCCCATTAGCCAAGCACCGGTACGGCACCGTACTCGCCGCCCATATATTTCCCGTAAAAGTTCTCGTTTCGGCGTACCCGATCAACATCAGCTAGGTTGAATACCGTTGTGTTGCCCTCAGGATCCTTCTCGCAGAAAAACACCTCCTCTTTGGTGAGTTCCGTAAGGAGGCTTGCAGAATGGCAAGTCGTCCACAGTTGCGCCCCATGCGGATTGCGCTTTGGGTCGCCAAACCAACGCAGTATCTCTGGTAGGATGAGAGGATGGATTGTCGTATCGAGCTCATCGATTATTGCCACACCGCCTCGATCCAGTGCCATCAAAATGTAGGGGAAGATTTTGATGAACTGCTGAGTACCATGACTTTCGCGGTTCAGCGAAATTATCTGATCCAAACCCGAGTGCCGAAAGAGCATCATCGGTTCGCTCGAAGATGAGTCGATTCCGATCTCATCAATCCCAAGATCAATGCGCCTTGCAATCCCCTGAAGCTCTTCAAGTGCATTGGGATTGCTATGGTACCATTTAGTCATCGTCCTTACATCATCTTCAACCCGGTCGATGAAGATGTTCGAGACCACGGATAAGGCCGCTTCGACAAACGCGGTCGCAATCGTGTGGTTCAACTGCGCCAACGTCGCAATCACGCTAGCCCTGGGCCGAAGAACTTCCTTCAGGGCTTTCTCCGTGCCAGAGGTTAGGAATCCTTTTTCCGCCTTTACCGCATTGCTTTCGTTCCGTTCAAACAGCGTTCTAAACTTACCTTTCCCACGGGGCTGATAGCACATTTTTTCTAGAAGAACTTCGTCAACACGGCTATTGCCGCGAGGTGAGAAGACGACTTCATAAGTGTAGGGGCACTGATCACTGTCTTCGGATATGGAAAGTGGGTTAACTGGTCCCGCAAATGAGAATGCCAATCTAGTCGTTTTTTTGATCCGTTCATCGCTGCCAAACTTTTCGTAGGGAAGGCTGAGGTCTGAACGGTGGCCGAAGCTATGCGCGACAAACCATGACCCGAATGCTATCGACCGTAATATGTTCGATTTTCCAGCTGCATTTGGACCAAAAAGTGCAACGACGGTCGGGGCTCTCTCATCGGCGCCCTTGTAAATAGGGGATAGTCGCGCCAGCGGATCGTCAACTGACTTCCGGGCGCGAAGGTCGAGAATTTGGCGTTCTCCAACTGAGAAGAAGTTCTCAATTTCGACACTGTAAAGCATAAGATCACTCCATTCAGGTTCATATATAGTATCTATAATCGCAAATTCAACAAAAAAATGCTAAATGTTAGATTATAGGCCCTTCTATGATGACGCATTCGACGGCAAGGTAATGCTGGCCCCTAGTTCGGTCTGGACTCTTTGCGGTCATCGGATGCGTTGCCCGGATATCATCATCACGTCCCCGATGGTGGAAGCGTCGAGGGCAAGCTACAGTTCTGGCAGAGCGATAGCAGTTTCAATGAATGGACCGGACTGGCAATGGCGTACTATGAACAGGATTTCAAAGAGGTTGCTCATTGCGGGGCCAACACGACCATCAATATCTCTTGCGATGATGAAGGACGGAAGGGCGCAGCATTTGGAATTGTTGGACGTAGTCCGGGGCCAATGACTGCCGTTGGAGTCTACATCTTGCTCCCCCATGGGATCCCAGTGTCTGACTTCAAATTGGGAGGAATCGGCCAACCGTTTGATCCACCGCCCCCGGAGGGCTGTGTTCCGGCAAGCCTTGGGTCTGACTCACTAGGCTGCTGGGGTCATCAATGCCCACAATGTGGTGGCTATTTCCGCAATGGAAACCACGCGGCTATTTATCCCCAGACCTGCCCCTACTGCGGCTTGAGGACAGCGGCATTTCAATTTCTCACACCAGCACAAAGGATGTTCCTTGCTCACCTTGCTGAGAGGTTAGAGGAAGAACTTGCTGCACCCGATGAAAAGGGTACAGAGCGGCAAGTAGAAATCGACATGGAAAGCCTCGTTAAGCAGGCAGCTGATGAACCAAAGCCGGACTTCTACTATGCGTCACAGACACAACAAACGCGATACAAGTGCAAACACTGTGGCGAATTTAACGATATCAGAGGCCTCTATGGCTACTGCGCTGCCTGTGGACGTCGGAATAACGTCCAAATGCTCTCGGGTCGGCTTGAGGAAATCCGGCAGTCATTAAATGACGGACAAGCACAACCAGAGGTAGCCGTAAGCCAAAGCGTATCAGCATTCGATGCAGCGTGCCGTGACTTCGCTAATCAACTCGTACGCCGAACTCCGATGAAAGCCGCACGGAGAGAAGCGCTTTCTAGGTTGGTCTTTCATGACATTGAGTCGGAAACCTTCAAACGTTTGAAAGACTTTTTCGATCTGAGTCCACTCAAAGGGATTGCGGACAAAGATGCTCGGTTCATCCGGCTCATGATGGAGCGCAGGCACGTTTTTGAACACAATGCTGGCGTCATCGACCGTAGATACGTTGAGCGTAGCGGCGACGAAGAGGCTGTGGAGGGGAACCTATTGCGTGAGAACCGCGAAAATGCGCATCGCCTGATAGGCTTACTTGCACGAATGGCAAGCAATATCGACACGGATTTCCACGAGATATTCACTCCGACTGAGTGGCCAATCAAGTATTTCAAAGAACGGCAGGAAAGGGCGTCAGGGTAGCTGCGCGCAGGAACTTAAGTAGTTTCACCGAAACAGAACTGAGAATTTCCATTCGGAAAGCTGAAGGCCAACCAAGGTCCGCTTTGAAAATGTCCCATGAGCCCTCTCGCACCTGCGGCGAATGACCGGTTTCCGCCGTTCTTGTCGATCGCTCGACGCTAGTAGCGATCACCGCAATCTAGAAATCGTTGTATGAGCGACGCCAAGGTCCTTAGCGATTGTGCGGCAGGTTTCGCCATTCGCCATGCGATCACGGGCAAGTTGGCGCTGATGCTCTGTGAGCTTTGGCTTTCGTCCAAACTTGGTACCATTGGCGATAGCGATTTGGCGGCCTTCATTAGCGCGTCGGGTGATCCGCTCTCGCTCGTCCTCAGCCAAAGCTGAAAGAAAGGCCAAGATACCCTTCCCCATCGGGGTCGTTAGGTCGAGCCAGGGCTTGTCCAAGACTTTGACGGTCGCTGATCGGTCCGCAACGCGTTGGATGATATTGATCCCATCCATCATTGATCTTGTCGCCCTGTCCCATTCGGCGATGATTAATACGTCCCCTGCCCCAAAGGTATCGATTGCGCGTTCCAACTGGGGCCGACCTTTGACTGTCCGGCCCGACGCAACTTCACGAAAGATCTTATCCGCCTTGGCTGCGTTTAAAGCACCGATCTGGCGATCAAGGGACTGTCCTTGGCTGGACACTCTAGCGTAACCGATGAGCATGTGAAAAGCCTACACCAGACACCAACGTTGCGCACCTGATTTACGCACCGACCCAGAAGCCTTTTCTTTATGGTCAGCTCAGCTTGGTGCAAATATCATGCAATTCCTTACAAAAAACCCAAACCGGCCCTTCGCGATCAACGCGGCGAAGGTCGGTTGAGAGCCCATACCGTTGAAAAAGCAGTGCCGAATTCTGCTTATTACTTCTTCACGCAGCCGCTCAAGACACTACCATTTTCCCTCACTTTGGCTATGGAAGCGGCGTCGAAACACCAGCTGGAATTACGCTTTTCTCGTACAGTTGACATTTCTTTTGGAAGAATTCAGGGCGCTCGCACGTTAATATTGCAAGCGACACCAACAAGTGCTGCCTCAACCTTTCGGAAGGAACACAAAATGCGAACAATAGCCATTCTTGCAACAACTGCATTGATTGCGAACTCAGCGCTGGCCCAAGATACCCAGCTTTATGATTCAGCGATCAAACACATGCCAAAGGACGGCATCGTTAAGCTCTATGGTGCTGGGGGTCCACATACCGCATTCAAGAAAGTCGCCGAAGTTTGGGAGGCGCAGACTGGCAACAAAGTTGAAATTATTGCAGGCCCAGAATCCAAATGGTCCGCAGCGGCTCAGGCGGATGCTGATATTCTTTGGGGTACATCCGAACAGTCGATGACAGCGTTTTTGCAGACGTACCTGACATTTTCGCCCGATCAGGTTGATCCGATCTATATTCGTCCGACAGTGATCGCTGTGAAGGCGGGCAATCCCAAAGGTATCGACGGTTTCGATGACTTGCTGAAAGACGGGATCAAGATTGTGGTGACTGAAGGCTCTGGTGTCTACAATACCTCCGGCACCGGCACATGGGAAGACGTGGCTGGCCGTACAGGCAACCTTGAAGATGTGCGCGCGTTTCGGAAGAACATTGTGAGTTATGGCCTCGGTTCCGGCGCAAGTTTCAAGGCATTCAAAGAGATGGATGCTGACGCCTGGATCACTTGGCCAAATTGGCCGATCACACATCCGGACGTACTGGACATGGTACAAATCGACGATGACCGCCAGATTTGGCGCGATGTGAATGTGGCCGTCGCACCCGATGCCGACCCTGAAGCGCAAATGTTCCTTGATTTCCTGATAACAGACGAGGCCCAAAGTCTCATGAAAACAGAGGGATGGGTTCGTTAAGAAGCGTTTTTTAAGAAAAGGTGTAGGGCTGCGGGAATAAAATCCGCGGCCCGTACGTCAATATCGAAAGACCTTGGGTGCGCGATTGCATACCGAGGCACTGCCAGGGAGGAACATATGGCACTCGATGATGACAAAAACAAAACGGTCCACGGATTTTTTTCGAAAGATCCTGAAAAAGCGGACAAGGAATTTTTTGGCCGCGTCGCCAATCCTGACCGTCGCGGATTTCTGAAACGCACCGGCTATGCCACGATGGCGGCTATGGTTGGGACATCAATCCCGTTTTCAGATAAGATGCCCATCGGGTTTGTCCCTGCTGCCTTCGCACAGGACGACATTTTGATGGGTAAGGATGGTCTGACATTGCTAAACGATCGACCGATCAATGCCGAAACACCCCCTGAATTTCTCGACGATGCAATAACGCCAACCGCGCGGCACTTTGTGCGCAACAATGGCATTCCACCCGAAGACGTCGATCCAGCGACTTGGACGCTGACCATCGACGGTTTTGTTGATGCACCGATGGAACTGACCATCGCCGATCTGCGTGATCAATTTGAAGTCGTAACAATGGCTTTGACGCTCGAATGTGGAGGCAATGGTCGGGGATATTTCAATCCGCCTGCCAAAGGCAACCAGTGGACCTATGGTGCAGTTGCTTGCTCTGAATGGACAGGTGTGCGTCTGAAAGATGTGCTGGAGAAGGCTGGCGTGCAGGCAGGCGCGATCTATACTGCGCATTACGGTGCAGACGCGCATTTATCAGGCGATCCTGACAAACTGCCTATTTCTCGCGGGATGCCTATCGATAAGGCGATGACTGACAACATCTTGATTGCGTTCGAGATGAACGGCGATGCACTCCACCCGTTGAACGGCGCACCCTTGCGTCTTGTTGTACCGGGCTGGCCTGCGTCTACAGCGCAGAAATGGCTGACACGCATCCAGCTGCGCGACATCGTTCACGATGGACCGAAAATGACCGGCACCGCCTACCGTGTGCCCAATCGTCCGGTCGAGCCAGGTGAGGACGTGGACAAAAAAGACTTCGTTATCATTGAGCGGATGCCTGTGAAGTCGCTGGTTACATTCCCCGCCAACGGTGCTGCATCCGGAATGGAGACTGAAGTACGTGGCCATGCATGGTCAGGTGACAGGACCGTCGATAAGCTCGAAATTTCCATCGACTTTGGCGCGACTTGGCAGGATGCCGATATGGACGCACCGGTCAATTCAGGCGCATGGCAAAACTGGCGGTCAAACGTGACCTTCCCCATTGCAGGATATTACGAGGTTTGGGCGCGCGCCACAGACAGCGAAGACGACATGCAGCCATTTGCGATTGATTGGAACCCCAAAGGGTATCTCAACAACACCATGCACCGCGTCGGCCTGCGGGTGAGTTAATCTAATCAGGCGGGCGCTTTGTTGTGCCCGCCGAATTAAATTCTGGAGATTTCTATGTTTCGTAAGATGAACCTGGGCGCGCTGGCCCTTGGTGCTACGCTTTTGTCACCCCTTCCTGCCTTTGCTGATCTCACCGATGCGCTTGCTTCGGCGGATGTGTCGCAAGGGGAGAGCGTTTTTCGCAAATGCAAAGCCTGCCACGTTGCCGCAGCAGATGGCAAAAACAAGGTTGGTCCGAACCTCTACAATATCGTTGGCGCATCTGTCGCGACAGTTGACGGATTTAAGTATTCAGCCGCGCTGACCGAATATGGTGGCGATTGGACACCCGAGCGATTGGACGCCTTCCTCGCCAAACCCAAGGCCGAGGTCAAAGGCACAAAAATGGGGTTCGCAGGGCTGAGAAAAGATGATGATCGCGCCAACTTGATCGCCTATCTGAATACATTGTCCGATACCTCAATGGAATTTGGTGCGACGCCAGCCGCCGCTGAAGCCACGCTACCAGAAGAAGATCCTGAATTCGGGGTTTTGAAAGTTGCGCCGGGTGTTGAGGAAACGTTTTATGCATGTACGGCCTGTCACTCCGAGATGATCGTCGCCCAACAAGGATTAACGCGCGAGCATTGGGACGAATCCTTTGAATGGATGGTCGAAGAACAGGGCATGTCAGAAATAGACGAACCCGATCGCACAATCATCCTCGACTATCTTGCCAAGCACTATAACGAAGATCGTCCCAATTTCCCTCGACCCTTAAATTAACTGTCCTGCGCGCGCCCAAGGTAATCGCTCCTGCTATGATAAGTAGGAGCGAAAATTATGCGCAGGGTGTTGCGCCACGTACTGCACCCAATAGTGCAAGCACAGTCGCAGGTTTACGTTGGTCTTGGGTGGATTGCTGTAAATATACGGTCAACGCATCAAATTTCACTTGATCCATGCCAGTTGCCAAAGATTGATACCACTGCTCACCTACAGTCCATTCTGCAGACTGCAGGGTCTGGATGGGCTGCGGGGGAGCGCCAATCCCACGCAAAAGAGTCAAACGGCATCCATTCTCTCCAACGTAGTGAGCTGAAGCTGTTGCATCAGCTGTACTTGTAACCACCAACACCATGTTCGCATCCCGCAAACTGGGGAAGCCATCTGTCTCAGCGTTGGATACAGAACGGAGGTCATTCAGCGTTGGCGCCGGAAAAGTCTGGGCCGTGTAGGCATTGTGAATGTCCAACGGGTCTTGGACACTTTGCTGAGGGGCCAGAAACACCGCCACCGCAATCGAAGCAGCGACAGCCGCGCCAGCGATCCAGCGATACGGACGCCGATTTGAGTTTGCGGGTTGTGACGTATTATTTTGGCCTGGCTTCAAGGTAGACAGTGCCTGTGACATCTCGGTGATTGACGCAAGTGCCGCCTGTAATTCCGGTTCGTTGCGGAGCCGTTGTTCAAGGCGTGCAGCATCATCACCTCGCAATTCACCATCTGCAAAGGCACTCACCAATTCCCAGTCTTGTTCCGTTATCTGTGTCATCGTCCATTACTCTTGCGGTCCTCGGAGGGCCCTTCCACCAGTTCTAACAGCGCGCGTCGTGCCCTGCTTAACCGGCTCATCACCGTGCCGTTGGGCACATCCATCACCTTTGCCGCTTCAGCGTATTTCAAACCCATAATATCCACCAGAAAAAGCACTTCGCGGGTGTCTGGCGGCAGTTTTTCGAATGCACGGCGGATCAGCACGTCCCGCGCATGATCTCCCGTTTGCATGCTTTCCTCAGATAGACGTCCCATACCGGCAGAATATTCCCGGCGCACACGTAATTTTCTCAATTCATCGTAATGCAGATTACGGATGACCCGAAACATCCATGGTCGAAGTTGATCCAAAACGTCTGGCTTATTATTGCTGCGCAAGGCACGCTCTATGGCGTCTTGAACGAGATCTTCCGCACTATCAGAGGCAGACGTTATCGATCGGGCATATGCCAGAAATTCGGGCATGAGTTGTTGAAGATGAGCGGAAACGATCATATCAGCGAACTTGCTCTAATTCCAAGCAATCGTCAAAGTGAAGCTGTAGATTTAAGATCGCTCGTTTGAACAGTATTTTGGATTGATAGATTAGAGACTACTTCGCACCTCTTTCCTTGGCTCACTGTAGCATTGGGTACGTATCCAAAAACTGAAATTGTTGCTGGAAGTTCTGAGCAATTTCTCGCCGTTCATACATTGCGTCGTTATGCCGAACTTCTGCTTTTTCCATACAAGACTCTGAGATTCGCATTTGCAGCGAAAGTTGACTTTGTCCGCGTTGTGTCAGTTCAGGCAGAGCGCAGCGAATGTCCAGAAACCGATACCGGTCGTTCGTGCAGATTGCGTCTACATAGGATTGGCATGGCTGGATCTCAGTATCTCGGCTATGCTAAAAATCCCGGCTTCGTCAAAGCATAAGCTCCGGAAAGAAATGCGTTCTTCAAGTAAACAGGCAGCTTCTCGGGATATTTATCAAGGTCTTTCTTGGCGTAGTGAGAGAGTGCCACCGGACTAACGAACTTGGTTTTGCTTCCTTCGACGAGTTGGATCAAGGTTTCAATTTTGAAGGAAACCGCCCCGCCTGCCATACGGCCTTTCTTGGCACGAGTTTTAATCACGAACACATCAATCTCGTAATCTCGGGAAAACTGTTGAAGTTCTGCCAATACTGATCGTAGATCGGCCTCGGATGCGTCATCCTCCAGCACTACCCGTGTGGTCTTCAGGCGCAGCATTTCCACGCCGCCTTCATCATCATGGTAGGCAACGGCAAGCCGAACTTCACTCGCCGATATTTCACATCCACAAACTCTCATGTGTCACGCCTCCTTTTGAAAACTTGTCATTACCACATTGCCGACCTGAAAAATTCAAACCTTCGCTGCACTTTGAAAGAACACCATAGCCAGCGGCACAATGGCCGTCCTGCCTAATTGAAGCTGCACCAACAAAAGATCAGCGTAGTTACGATAACAGGCAATTATCCTCGCAATCAGCCAACACCAGCGACGACCAAGACTCGCTTCCTTCGATCAAGAAATGTGGAATTTGGGCAACCACGATCACCAGAATCCAAACATAGATGCTCTGGTTTCACTTGGAAATCTGACAACTTGGTGGTTAATGCTGTCTGAGAAACAGCAACATTGGGCGTTATACTACCTGCTCAGTGGCAATATTATAGCTACGACCAGACGATGGGCCACTTAGAGAACCACTGTCTTGAGTAGAACGGGAAGAGGTTTGGTGTGAGCAGCATCCAAGACAACGAAGCACCAAATGTGATTACTGAGACACGTTTCCGCACATTGATGCAAAGCGGGTACCTTGCGGAGGTCTATTGCCAATCTTCCGCCTTCAACAAAAGCGCGGTGTGGTACGGTGTATGGGTGATCCGCATTATCGACGAAGACAGGACCTTCATGAAGCTCTTGGTCCCAGCACGATCGATGTCAGACAAGCATGATGAAATCAGAATTCGCGAGTTTAAGACGGCGAACGGTCTGATCTCTTTCCTTGCCAGCATGGGGTGCACACATGCCAATGTACCGCTTCAAGAAGGCGGGGTTTCAACACACGCGTTGCCTGCTGAGCTTCTGGCCAAGGATGAGGGCTGACAAAACTTCGAGATTTTAATCCCAAGCTCTCAATAGTTGACCTGTTCAAAACCGTAGTTCCCCTCGTAGTCGCGCCATTCGACAAAGACGGAGCGATGCCAGATCGACGGGCAGTTAGACCCCCAACGCTCCGTTCCGACATGTGCATCTGGCAGGTCGGCGATGCCTGCACGGCTCCAACGGTAATCACCTTGAGTGCCGTAAGATCCGAGCCGCACTCTCGCTGATCTTTCGCAGTCACCTTCGCTCCCTGCCTCCCTTTGGTTTGCTTGGACGTCGAACACCCGGATTGATCGAACAAAGTTGAATTCTTGACCGCTTATGTCGATATCCGCTGTTCCAGTCTCGTCACTCAGACCTTGGACCAAGTTCAGGATTGCAGCTTCGGGCAATCGTGCAGCAGGACCACCACCCTGCCTCAGAAGCGCGAATTGTGGGATGAGGTCAAAATCACCTACAGGGCTGTTTGGAAGTGACTGTACCGGCGCATCCTCCATTTTGAACAAGATATCGTAGATACGATCAGCCGTCAGCATTTGCGGATCTGTTCTGTAAGCTGCTCCCATAGGACAACGCCAGATTTGAAGAGGCGGCTCCACGGGCCAAGGCGTTATGCGTCGGATGAACTCGGCGCGGGCTCGAGCACAGGGAACGGACGCTGGCCATCCGCCAGAAAGGCACAACAAGATTGCACAGTCTATTTGGTAGCTTTGCGCTTGGGCTCGATCTGGAACAGCAGTCAAACTGATGACCCCTGCAATCAATGAGAATGCGGAAGTGCGCAGAAAATTAAGCATAGGGCGCTCCATAGCAAAAATGATGCTATGCTTATTAACACTATATTATAGTATTGTTAAGTGAAAGATTTGAACGCCATACCCATCTGTTCGTGGACGCACCAAATCAAACTTAAGACGAGGTCGCCGTAAATACTTGTGTTACTCAACCATTTCCAGAACGAAGCGGCCATATTCTTGGCTAACTTCCTGCGCCTCGGTGAAAGCACGGGCACGCTCGCCCTCCATGCAGCGAAAGTAATCTTGCACCTCGTCGATGTAATTCTCGAAATCTAAGCGAATGAGGTCTTCGTATTCCTTGGCAGCCGCAGGATCGCTGGGAACAAAGGGGCGAGCGGGCGCAAGACAGGTTTCCGCACCCGCTTGCGAACACACTGCAATCAGCAAGACCGTAAAACCCCGAACAATCATGATGCGTATGATATCTTCCGCCTTCTCACTGTTTTTATGGGTACTTTTCCATGACAGCGATTACTTGCCAAACCTGCTCAGACTTCAACATGGTACAATCTTATAACTTGATGTCAATATTATAACATTGTATTGAGGTGGAACCGAGGAACGGTTCCCGACCTGCCAACAACAGTGAAAGTGCAGCAATGGGCCCAGAGTTAGAGAGAGAAGCGCCCAATGTGGTCACAGAAGCACGTTTCAGATCTCTCCTGCAAAGCGCGTACCATGCTGAAGTCGTTTGCAAGTGCACTGCCGAGAACAGGAGGGCCGTCTGGTACGGTGAATGGATTATTCGGGCAGTCGACAATACTCAAAAGCGCGAGAAGCTCCTGGTATTGGCCCGCCGAAAGTCAGGCGATGCAGACGAAGTGGTCGCTAGAACATTTAAGACAGCAAACGGTCTCATCTCATTCCTTTACAGTATGGGTTTCGCCCAAATTAATATCCCCCTTTATCAAGGTGGCCGCTCGTCCCAAGTACTTACTCACTTCCCTGCAGCACCTAACCATCGCTAGCGCCATCGGGTTTATGCTTGTCAGCAGTGCCGCAACTGCTCAAGGCATGGTCTTGGTTATGCAGGGTGACGGCTCTCTGTCGGAATCCGCCTCGCAAAACAACTTCGCCAGGAATTATAACGAAGGAGTTGGGCAAGGCACTGCGTCAGAAGGCCTGCGACTCTTCGGCCAGCAACCTGAAGAAGCCGGATCTGCCAGCGAAGGCTTCCGTGTCTCTTCAATTGCTCCACAACGCATCGCGCCTCGTCCAGAAATACTAGCTGCAATTGATGAGACGGCCCTGCGCTATGCAAGCAACCCTGCCCTACGTCGTGCTGGCCTCTCAGTGACAGAATGGCGGCTGTTGTTTCGCTCAAACATTGAAATTGAGAGTGCATATAACCCTAACGCTCGCAGTCAGGTTGGTGCCATCGGTTTGGGCCAACTGATGCCAGAGACCGCCTCAGATTTGCGCGTCGACCCCCACAATTGGCGGCAGAACCTTGATGGGTCTGCGCGGTATTTACTCATGATGTTGGAGCAGTTTGGCGACCCCCGACTGGCACTAGCCGCATACAACGCTGGACCTAACGCAGTCGCCCAATACGCAGGCATCCCACCTTACCGAGAAACTCAAAACCACGTCAGCCGTGTGCTGGCCGTATTCAACAGGCTTGAGGGAGAAAACTCATGAGGCCAACCACAGCAAAAATTGTTACGCTTTGCACCCTGTTCTTGATAGTCGCGCAACCTGCCTTGGCGCAGTCCATTGATCTATCCCCCGTTCAGAACGTCCTGCAAGGCATCGTTGACGCTATCACAGGGCCGCTTGGCATCGTTATCGGCACACTCGCATTGATCGGCGTATTCCTATCATGGCTCTTCGGCATTCTTGATTTCCGGCAAGCCCTTTGGGTTGTTGTGGCCATCGCCGGCATCGCTGCCGCTCCGACAATCGTCGCCGCAATCTGGACGACATAGGGGAAACCAATGGCTGAACAGTCTCGTCTTTTTCTGGGCCTCGTACGACCTCCCAAACTGTTGGGTCTGCCCATCATGTATGCGATGGTCTGGTTGTTCGGATCTGTTCTCATTTTCTTGTGGGTTCAGCATTGGGTGGTCGCCGTCATAGCCGTGATCACCTACCCCCTTTTGTGGAAGGCCGCGGACTGGGACCCCAATTTCTTGGATGTGGTTGCCACAACGCTGCAAGAAACACCTCCAACAGCCAACCGCAAAATCCACGGAGGCGATAGCTATGCCCCGTGATACCGATTTTGACCCCCTCACCCTCTTGCCAAACTGGGTGAAGAAAGAAAAAGAATTGGCCCACATGCTTCCCTATGTGAGCCTCGTAGATGACTTAACCGTTCGGACGCGGGGAAACGAAATATTCCAATGCATCCGGTTGGAGGGCGTGAACAGTTACACCAAAGACGATGATCAACTCGACAAGATCCGCGCACTGTTCGCGTCTATTATTGCTCAGATCGGGCCCGAGTTTTCATTCTACGTTCACAAAGTTTCCAAAGCCATCGACCCAGCCTTGGCGCCAATTGATGGCGACGACTTTGCCGCCACGGTGGATCAAAACTGGACAGAATTCCTCCTCGGCAGCGGGTTGCGCGATAAAACTCTGACACTCACGGTCAGCAACCGCCCCCCTCTCGCCTCAAAAATTCTGTTCAGCAGCGAGAAATCTGTCCTTCAGCTGAAGGAACAGACAGCAAAGCGGATGCGCCGGTTGGCAGAGGTTGTCGGGTTTCTGAAGTCTACATTCGCAGACATGTCTCCTCGGTTGCTGGCTGCCTCCGAGGGCGAGTTGTTGGGCTTTCTTGGCGGATTGAATACCGGCCAAGAATTACCACTCTTTGCGTCCTCAAAATATGGATACCTGTCGCAAGACGTCGCGAACGCACGCATCACATTCCGTGGAGCAACCTTTGAGGTTTCTGACGGAGCGGTTGGTTCACGGTTCGGAACCAGTTTCGCCATCAAGAATTATCCCGCGAGAACATCCTGCACGATGTTTGATGAGTTAAACCTACCTATCGACATGGTCGTCACGCACTCCTTCACGCCGATCAACAGCAACCTCATGGCGGGGCGGATCAAGAAGCAACAACGCCTCATGCGTGCCGCCGAAGATGGCGCAATCTCGCTGGAGGCAGAGCTGATTGATGCCCTTGATGATCTAGAGTCAAAACGCCTGAGTTTTGGCGATCACCATATGAGCGTGACCGTATTCGCATCGTCCATCGACGATCTTGCGTCCATTGCAGGCGAAGTACGAAACACCGCCGCGATTGAAGGGGTAAACTTGGTCAATGAGGCGTTCGCCGCCCAGACCCATTTCTTTGCCCAGCATCCCGGTAATGCAGCAAAACGCAGCCGGAAGGCCGCTGTCACCAACAAGAACTTTGCTGATTTTGCAGCCTTTCATCGGACACCACTTGGAAAACGCAGCCACGAGGTCCCTTGGGGAACAACAATCACGATGTTTCCCACGCCCGAGCGGTCCGCACATTGGTTCAATTACCATGAGCAAGGCTCACCTGACAAAGAACCTACTGGCGGCCACACACTAATCCTTGGCCGCCCCGGCTCGGGCAAGTCGGTCCTATCAGCATTTCTGATGACCCAAGCACGACGAGCGAGTGCGCGGATCTTCGTCTTCGATTACCGCCTCGGTATGGAAATGGCTGTGCGGGCGAACGGTGGCCGCTACGCGGCAATCAACGCGGGTCAGGCAACAGGCCTTAATCCGCTATGGACCGAAATTGATGAGCGCGGGCAATCTTGGCTTGCCGACTGGCTAGCCTCCCTCCTCTACCGCGCCGACAAACCACTCACCCCGGCACAGACCAACCGCATCCAAGAGGTCGTTCGGCAAAACGCATCTGCCTCTGACGCTGATCTACGCAACTGGCACGATCTCGCGTCACTCTTTGTTTCCGCCGATGACGACGGCGATTTGCATGAGCGCTTGCAGGAATGGACGGCCGATGGCCGTTACGGTTGGATTTTTGGCCAGACCAAAGAGGACACGTTCTCGCTTGAAGGCGATGTTGTCGGATTTGACCTTACAGGCATCTTGGACAGCGAAAGCGAAAAAGAGCGAATGGCCGTCCTGTCTTATCTGTTCCGTCGCGTCGAACGTGTCATTGAAGATCGCCAGCCAACGATCATAGTCATCGATGAAGCTTGGAAGGCCCTTGACAACGGATATTTCGCCGAACGCTTGTCCAATTGGCTTGTCACTGCGCGCAAGCAAAATGCGGTCGTTGTGATGATGACCCAATACGCCAGCCAGTTGGAACAAACCCGCACGGGTAGGACCATCGTGGAGGCCGTTCCGACACAGATCTTGCTGCCAAACATTCGGGCGAACGCGTCCGACTACGCGATGCTCAATCTTCAAAGCAAAGAACTCGATGTGCTGCTGACCACTGGCAGCAATTCTCGGCTTGGGCTCGTCAGAGACGATGAAGGTTCGGTCGTGATCAACGCTGACCTCAGTGCCTTGGGTCCGCTACTGACCATCCTCGGCGGGATGGAAAAAGGAGAACAATTGGTGGGTGCCGACTATCGCCAACGCCCAGATTTTTGGAGGACTTCATGAAACGAACCACTTTCATCCTGTTGTGTGCGTTTGGCCTTAGTGCCTGCGGTGACTACCAGGGACCGAAGGCAAATTGCTTTGAACGAGACGTCATTGCGCGATCAACCAACAGCTTGAGCTTCCTTCAATCACCTGGTGGCCGCGTCTCGACCAGCACCGCACCCGTTTCCGATTGCAACTTTGTTGCATTGGACGCGCCCATACAAACCGAAGCGCAGTAATGCGTGCATCCCTCACAGTTACTACGATTGGAGTGATCTGGGGGTCTGCCGCAGTCAGCCAAGGCGTGCCAACTGTGGATGGAAACCTGTTTATCCGAAACGAAGCGGCCAACCTGCGTCGCGAAAGTGACTTAGCCACACAAGCCGAACGCCTTTCAGCCGCAGAAGCGATTTCCGAAATCGAACGTGAGCAACTCGCTGTGCTGCAGCAGATACTTGATGCTCAATCCAGTTTTGGTGGACAGGGCATTCCAGCGATGGTGAGCACCCTCGAAGATGGCACTTTGCCAGAGCAATCGGCCGACAATTTGTATTCCCCTATCGATGGCAATCCCGGTGCCAATCAAATGTTCGGGGACGCAAATCTTAATATCGAGCAGCTCATCATCCGCGTGGCGCAAGAAACCCACGGTTTAACCGGGGTAAGTCAGGCAGGTCTCACTGTCGTCCAGTGGCGGTGTCTCCTGCAAGCTCTGATCTGGCAAGAAAGCCGCTTCACGATTGGAGCACGATCCCCCGTCGGAGCCTTTGGCCTGACGCAAATCATGCCCGGAACTGCAGGCGATTTGGGCATAAACCCAGAGTACTATGACAGCCCATATCTGCAGGTCGAGGGTGGCGCACGATACCTTTCGCAGATGCTGCGCATGTTTGATGGCAACATCATCCATGCCCTTGCTGCCTATAACGCAGGGCCCGGCAATGTTCAGACCTATGGCGGCGTCCCGCCATTCAAAGAAACGCAGCATTACGTTCAGGTCATCCCAGCAAAATACAATTTCTATCTAACAAGGGTCGGTGGCGTTGACGCCTTGGGCACGATTGACTCCGCACTGCTTGCAAATTCGAACCTGTCGATCACCGGCTCGGGTGCCAGCTTTTACGCCAACAGCTCGATGCAAAACGTCGAGGCTGCGGCCCTGCGTATTCAGAACACTGTGCGACGCATCGGTCAAACTCAGGACGTTCAAGAGTCCCTCGCCCTCAATACCTACGCCCGCGCTGAGTTGGTTCGGTTGGTCTCGACCCTGACCCGCCTCAAGGCCGTCCGAACCCGACCACTGAGCGACGCAGAACTCGCGATGGCCGCCGCACAACTCAGGGAAAATCAGTTCATGGACTTCACATTGGAGGAACTCGACTAATGGAAACATTTTCAAATAAGGGAGCCACATTAGGCTCCACAGTCAAAACCGTCGTTTTGTGCTCGATAGGCTTCATAGCCGCGCCCGGCCTTATGGGGGGCGGCGCTGCCTTTGCGCAGGGTGTCCCAACCGTTGATACGCGAAATATTGCACAAGAAATCCAGCAACTACGACAAATGATCGAAGATGAGGTCCTGCAAAACGAACAATTGCAGCAAGCACTGAACCAACTCGACACACTGCGCGAGCAGTACGCCCAATTGCAGGAAACCTATGCAGCCCTTACCGGACTGATGGATATCCCAGAAATCATCACGACGCAGTTTGAAGCTGAGTTGAACGGAGTTCTGGACCAAGAGTTCGGCGATATCCTTGCAACGATCGACGCTATCAAGAATGGCGACTGGTCTCGACTGGCGGGCAATGGTGCACCCGGCATCCAGACACAAATGACCCGCGTTCTGGCTGATGCGGGGTTTGACGAAGACACCTTGTCAGAGATGGCAAACAGCGGAGCGGCGGGTGCGGAACGCATTGCCCAACAAGCAACCACAGGTGCTGTCATGTCTGCCGCTGCCCAGAACAGTTATGAAGAAGCGGGCCAATCGCTGGAGCGCGTAGACCGTCTCGTCGGCATGATCGGCGATATGGAAGAGCTTAAAGACAGCGTTGACCTCAACACCCGTGTCACTGCCGAACTTGCAATCGCCTTGGTCGCACAATGGCAGTTGGAGGCTGTTCAGACCGTTGGGTCGGGCCAAGCGGGCGTTCTGGATGCAGCGACACTCGCAGAAGAGCAGCAGTTCATGGATTTCACACTCCCCACTCTGACTGCTGACTGATTGAGGAACAGGGTGTGACACAGGAAACTGAGATCGTTGAAGAAGAGCTTATTTACGGCGCGCGGCGACGTGAAAAGCTTTGGCAGAAGCTCGCGCTATCGGGTTTGGTGTTCGGGATCATCGGATGCCTGTCAGCTGCTACTGTTGCAATCCTCGATGTCGATCCAGACCCCATTGTTGTTCCCTATAATCCAGAGACAGGAATGGCCCTTCCCAACGCATCGGTTGGCGCTGTTCGCGTGACCGAGAATGAAGCCATTATCGAGTCAGTCGTCTTCCGCTACGTGACAGATCGTGAAACCTACAACCAACTCGACAATGACTTGCGCGTTCGCAGCATTCTAGAACGTTCTGATCGGGCCGCCGAAGCATCCATGCGGTCCTTATGGGACAGTGCAAATTCAAACTATCCACCAGAAGTTTATGGCGATGCCGGTCGTCTCGATGTCGAGATCCTCAGCATCAATCGGATCGGAGTGAACCGCGCACAGGTTCGGATGCGTAAGCGTCTTACATCGCCCCAAGGCGTACAAGCAGGCCTTTTCACCGCGACGCTGTTGTTTGAATTCAGACCAGAAGAGCGTCGTTCGATTGATGACGTCTGGAGCAATCCATTCGGCTTCACCGTCATTGAATACGCAATCCGCTCAGACAGATTGGAGAACTGATATGAAGGCCCTTAAGCCAACCATTCTGTCTATCGCGCTAACCTTGATCGCCGCCCCTGCCCTCGCAGAGTACATCCCACGCTCGGGCGGGAACGATAACCGCGTGCGCGTCGCGACATATCAAGACGGTCAGGTTTACCGCCTGAGCGTTAGCTTGACGCATGTGACGACAGTGGAGTTCGGGCAAGGCGAAACAATCCGTTCGATTATCGCTGGTGACACCGAAGGGTTCCAGCTTGATGGTGTTCCTGGCGGACGGGCCTTTGCGGTCAAGCCAAACGCACGCGGCGTTCACACCAACATCACGGTCTATACCAATCGGCGCAGCTACTATTTCAATGTGACAGAGGCATCGTCTCCAACCTACTACGTTGTCCAGTTTCGGTATCCTGAAGACAATGTGCGCCCAACCAATGCGGTCGCACAACAAGCCCCCAACTATAACTACGCAGCCAGTGATCAGACTGAGTTCACCCCAACGTCGGTGTGGGACGATGGCACTTTCACTTATTTCCGGTTTCCGCGAAGTTCGCCTGTCCCTGCAATCTTTCGATCTACCACTGGAAGCGAACGAACGGTCAACAGCCAACAAATTGAGGACGGCGTTTTGCGTGTTTCGGGCGTTAGCAACCAATGGGTTCTTCGACTCGGAGAAGACGTGGTCTGCATTCAAGTTAGTGCTGGAGGATCAGGATCATGAGCGATCAACCCGATTTGGAAAAGCGCTTAGCCGCATTGGAAGGCAGTTCTTCTTCATCCGCCCCGAAGAGGCCATCTATGAAAGTGGCTGCGGCAGGCATCATTGGTATCGCAGCGCTAGGAGGGTTCGCATATTTGGCTTTGCAGCCAGCGGTCGATTTACCCCTACCCACAGCACAACCAGAGGAATTCCAATCTGAAGGCGAAGGATTTGGTGATATTGCTCCGTTTGTTCCTCCTCCTCCACCAGACCCCGAAGTTCAGATCGTAGAAACAGAGGTCGAGCCAAATGCGGAATTGTTGGCACAACTCGCGGCGCTACAGACACAAATCGAAGCCTTGCAGAACGCCGAACAGCCAGTGGTCGAAGACGACACTGCTGCGGCAGATGCCATCAATTCCTTGAGCGAACAAATTGCTGCTCTTCAGGCGTCTTCGGAAAGCGCTCAGGAACAGTTTCAAAATGAACTTGAGGCGAGAGATCGCGAGCTTGAACGATTACGCATGGACCTTGAGCTTGCCCAGCTTCAGCCGCCAACACCCGCATCAGGTCCATCTCAAAATGATCTGTTGGAGGCGGAACAGCTTCGGCTTCAACGAGAGAACGAAGCACGCAGAATGGCAGAACTGGAACGACGTCGTGCAGAAGAACTGGCCTTCCAGCAAGCCCGCATAGAATCCCCGACAATTGCCTTTGGTGGCGGTGCTGGGGCCGATGGCTCTGACGCCCTCAGCGAACGTACACTCGGAGCGGTGCAAGATTTCGTTGTGAACGGAGCACTACCGTCCCAAGTCACACAAGCAGAAGTCATCGCCAATCCAGCAAATACGGTTGTCCAAGGTACAATGATACAAGCGGTGACCGAAACAGCCTTGGACAGCTCACTGCCTGGTGCGATACGCGCGATAATTTCAGAAGATGTCTATTCCTTTGACGGGTCGCGCATTCTGATCCCGCGTGGGTCACGCTTGATCGGGCGCTATCAATCTGGTGTAGAAATTGCCCAACAGCGGGTCACGGTCGCTTGGGATAGAATTATCATGCCCAATAACCAGACAGTGACAATCAGCTCGTTCGGAGGCGATGAACTTGGTCGTTCCGGCGTAACAGGTGTCGTCGACACCCGTTTTGGCGAACGCTTCGGTTCTGCAGCGCTGATCTCGCTCATAACCGCCCTGCCCGGCGCTGCTGCCGCTCAGGTTGAAGATGAGGCTTCCGCAGAAGTTCTGGAAGATGTTGGCGATGATCTGGCCGACAGCACAGACAGCGTGATTGGAGAATACCTCGCTATCGGTCCTGTCATCTATGTTGATCAAGGCTCACGCATCACGGTCATGGTTGACCGTGATCTGGAGATCTTCTGATGGCTTCAAACTACTTCCAGGTCAGCCTCGATAAAATCCCCGAGGCG
Source organism: uncultured Sulfitobacter sp. (assembly GCF_947499945.1). Lineage (GTDB taxonomy): Bacteria > Pseudomonadota > Alphaproteobacteria > Rhodobacterales > Rhodobacteraceae > Sulfitobacter. The sequence continues at coordinate 26,200 of NZ_CANMQD010000007.1, forward strand.
AAACGGGATGATGTCATCGAACTGTGTATCAACCCAGACGGCTCACTGTGGGGGGAATTTCAGGGCGATCATTTCATGCGTCGCCTCGATACGGTTCTGACTAAAACTGATATTAAGGACCTTGCTTCCCAAATTGCTGACAAAGCCTCCACACCGATGAGCAAGAACAAGCCAATCATCTCTGTCAGCGTTCCCTATCATGGCCGCTCCATCAGAGCGCAGGTGATTCAGCCCCCAGCCGTCCGCGATGGTTACGCAATCGCGCTCAGATTTTTCTCGACGCTTCCACTGGAAGGCATTGAACTAAAGTTCCTATTTGGGGCTGAGCGTAGTTTGGAGACCGAACGCCAGCAAAAGAACCTCGCTCTACGTGAAGTGGTTGCCGGTGGCGACATTTATGCGGCCACGAAGTTTTGCGTTGAAAACAAACTGAATATGATCGTCTCTGGTGGGACATCCACGGGTAAGACTGTTGCCGCGCGCAAAATCCTCGCTGACGTCCCTGACGACGAACGTATCATCACGATTGAAGAGGCTGCGGAGTTGGTTCCGACGCAGCCAAATTCCGTCACACTAATCTCAAATCGTGACAATTCTGCTCAATCGGCAGACGTGCTGCTCACATCCACTCTAAGAATGCGGCCGGATCGTATCGTGCTGGGGGAGGTCCGCGGCCAAGAGGCAATGACGTTCTTGGAAGCGATCAACACTGGCCACGGTGGATCGATGACGACCCTTCACGCAGAGACGCCCCAACTGGCGGTTCAACGCCTAGCGATCGCTGCTTTGAAGACCGATGTGCCTATGACTTATCGAGACATGATAGAATACATTGAAAGCTCAATTGATGTCATCATCCAAGCTGGTCGCCATGAAGGAGACCGGGGCATTACCGAGTTTTATCTGCCCGGCACATCAGAGACAGGAGGCCAGAATGAAACAATTTGAACATGAAGTTCTCAACTTCGACATCTCTACGGACAAAAAATATGCAGGGATGCAGCAGACCCTACGTGAATGGGGTGAAGTTGGCTTTGAAGTAATCTCAGTCGTTCCAGCAAGTCTTGGCTTCGATGTAGTAAATGTATTCTTTAAACGTGAGATCGTCGAACAAGCCGCCGGAACTGGCGAGGCGGCAAGATGAAACTGATACATGTCGCCTTCATCTTACTTGTGGCCTTCAGTGCAAACTACGCAAGTGCTCAGATCACTCCAACATTAGGAAGTGAGACGCCGCGAGTATGTCCAGATCAACCGCCGCAACCTGAATGGTTAGACAGAATTCCGCTACGAGAAGCGCAAAACAAAGTGTTGATCCAGCAAATGTATCGCGCGCAAAGCATGCAAGCTGTTGCAGAAAGCGGTGATTGTTCTTGTGAAACAAGATTCCCATCTTGGGCGACCGTCGAAACCATTTTCTTAGAGGCTTATGCAAACTTGGACCGATGGGGTGCCACAGAGAGAACCGAGCAATATCGCGACATAGCAAATGAAAACCGAAGGGTTGCCAAACCGATCTGTGAGCAACAGGGCAACTGGTAAGGAGCAGAAAGTTGAGTGTTGTAACTTACTTCGTCGAAACTGCCGAAGGATACCTGAACACTGCTGCCGAAACCCAATTTGGATCAGTTGCCGCTACTGTTGGAACATTGATAATTTTAGCGGCGACGATCCTTGTGATCTTCGTTTTCGTTAACATGGCGTATCAATATCGTTCGATGGATGGGCGAACTGCCTTTTGGCTTGCGCTGAAAATCGCGCTGGTGGGTCTCTTCGCGACAAACTGGGTTCAATTCAACGCTTTTTCATCAGCCATTCTCAACGGCATTGATAGTATCGCTGGCGCACTGGTCGGATCAGTCGGTGGCGGCACCCCCGGACCGTCAGGGACATTTGCCGAAGAGTTCGATAGTCTAATCGGGTCTCTTGGTGATTACCTAAACGCCGCCGGTTCCGAGCTAAACTGGATGGCTGGCGCCATGCTGGACATACTTGGAGTACTTTTACTTTCGATCCTTGGTGGTCTCGCCGCTTTTATTTTAGTCGCGTCGCGCTTAATGATCGCGCTCCTCATCGGTATCGCGCCTGTGATGATCTTCTTGACGCTTTTTGATGTCACAAAAGACTATTTCGCACGCTGGCTCTCAGCACTAATTTCTTTTGCCATTTATCCCATTATTGTGGCTGGCGTTTTTGCAACAATAACGGGGGTGTCTCGCGCGCTGCTGGGAGAACTTGGCGATCCAGAAGGCGCTACTAATATTGGCGCACTTATTCCCTTCTTCATGATGGTCTTGATGGCCAAAGGATTCATCATCGCCACCCCGTTCATTGTGAGAGCCGTTTCTGGCAACATCGTGATGCCTGCGCTCACAAGCGGTATGGGAGGCACATATGCGTTTGGCCGCGCCATGGCAGGTAGTCAGCAAGCCTACAACAGACGCAGCGTGGGAACCGCGACGGGCCCAGAAATGCTTGCGATAAGCGGGAGATCAATGCTTGGTTTGAGTGATCCAAATACAAGGACCCAGCAACGGCCAGCAACTAGCCCTGTTACTACACCACCGCCGCAACCAACCGGAACTGGTCAACAAATGCAACGGATTCAGGCGAGATCCGATAGGCTACGTGGCAAGTAGAGTTCAGTACAAATCGACAGTTTTGAAATTGACATTAGAATTTTCTTATCTCAGATTCTGATCTGTTTCTGAGATAAGAGGACAGTTACTCACGGTGTCCTGACTAAAATCATGGGGCAACTTCGCAACCGATTGTTTGTGTTTTACGAATATATCAAGTTGTTCAGAAGATAGCGATTTGCGTGGCTGAAGCTTCCTACACAGCCGCCGTAACAGAAAAGCCCGTCTGCCGATCTTCAGCAAACTCTGCTTCCAGCTCTGATAGTTGTTCGTCGGCAGCTTGGAGTATTTCCAGATCAGCCTCTGTAACGTTCTCAAGGTCAGGACTGACGAGCCTTTGTTGCACTGCGTGATCCAACTCGGCCTGTGTAAACTCCAAATCGCGAGTAGCCTGATCAACGGTTTTCGCTCTTTGCTTACGTTTGGATGTCCGCAACTTGGCCCTGTGCGGTTTAGCCCGCAACTCCTCAATCGACATCGGTTCATCTACTTTTTGGAGTTCTCTTTCTACGACAAGGGCGCTCCCTGCCCCGACATCCGTTGATCCAGCCTCGGACTGGTCCATCTCACCCTGAACCGCATCAATTTCTGGCAGCGGTGGTTCGCTGACAACCTCAACCGCCAATGGCGGGAACGGCAATTCCCCAGTTTGTGCGGCATGGATTTTCTTGAAAAACGGGTCATCGAAATACTGGATGCGCTTGGCGCGGATCGGCATCTGCGCATCCACAACGATAATGATGTCATCCAAGGGCAAACGGCGCACTTCATCTTCTGGCAACAGAGATGTCTCTTCTGTCCGCTCTGACATACTGCGCCCCTCAAATGGATTGCGGCCAATTGACCTCGAACGGGTGACTACACGCTTTGTGGTTTTCCCAACCGCCTTGCTCAACTCCTCGACAGTCTTTTCATCCGACGGTGTCAGGTAAAGCTTCACACCCGCGTTCCCCTGCAACGCACGCCGTGTGTTCTCACCATAGATCTCATCAAGCGCTGGAATGGTTTGCGTAACGATAGCCAAATGCCCGTTGTAAGACCGCAGGGTCTCTATGCTGTCTGTGACAATCGGCATTTTTCCGAGACGGTTAAACTCATCCAACATGATCATCACTGGCCAAGGCTCATCTGGTCCAGGCTCTTTGTCCTGCATGGACGATATCAAGTCAGAAAAAAACAACCGGATCAGCGGCGCCAGTGGTTTCACCATGTTGGGCGACACGACGAGATAGACGGAAAACGGCTTCGAGCGGATCGTTCTAAAGTCAAAATCAGAAACGCGCGTTGCTTTATCGATGGCTGGGTTGCTCCACTGATCAAGACCGGACGTCATCAACAAGGAAACATAGGATGTCAGTGTATCATTATTCGTAGAGGCCATACGCTCAAGGATCAACTTAGCCGCACGGTTCTGCACTTCGTCGCGCCGCTTCATGAATTCCTTTTGCTTGTGTCCACCACTGGCCGTGATCCGATAGATTTCACCCAATGTTGGCACACCCCGCTCAAACGCCAGAAGGCCGGCCGCGACAAACAAATCTATCCCGCCTTTCAGGAGGCCCTGAACACGGTCGCTGTCAGCTTGTAAAAACAATGAGGCAAGCAACTGCAGTTCCATCTGTTGGCGATCAGGATCGGCCATCTCGGCGATACGCAGCAATGGATTATACCGGTGGCTGCGACGATCATGCCAATCTGTCGGCGCAAACCGAAACACGTCATCCCCCTGCCCTGCCCGATGACGCGCCGTTGCTTCAAAGTTTTCGCCCTTCACATCCAAGACCACCGCAGAGCCATGAAAAGTCAAAAGGTTCGGAATGACAAAGCCAGTTGTCTTGCCGCGCCCCGTGGGTGCAACAATCAATGCGTGCGGAAACACCTTGGAACAAATGAGCTGCCCGTTGCCCTTCGCCTTCCCTAGTTTACCGATGACAAAACCAGTGCCGGGTTTGCTGAAAAACCCGTTACGCCGCATGTGTCCAGCTTTTTGCCACTGGGTTCGACCAAACTTGGTCAGCGCGCTCCCGGACAGCACGGCGCTGAGCAATAGCCCAGCCAAACCAAAGCCGCCCATGATCAGGTTGGCCATCCGAAAATCAGCTGGTCTCACATCTTGGAGTTCAAGGTAGTTCTGGGCGAGCCAAAGGAAGTCGATTTCCGCTTTGATCCCAAAGTCCCGAAACGTCAGAAACGCTGTGGCCACGACATATCCAACCGCCACCGCCAAGAGTGTCAGCAGCACAATTCCAATGGCGATCTTGCCCTTATCCATGGGTCTGACCTTTTTCAGTCGTCCCATGTGTATGTTTCAGACGCTGAGCGTCATATTCTTCCTCCGCAATCTCGGAGACAACTTCGCGGGTGGCTTCACTGTTGGCAGTAGTCTCGTCAGATTGCAAATACGCCTTGGCAGCATAGAGACGATCAAGTCGATCATCGACGACCTCTGCAAGGGCGTCGCTGTCACCAGACCGTAATGCCTCAACCTGATCGTCATCCAAGGCGCGCTCAATCTCGCGGCGGAATGCAACGCTGCCGCCGTTCTCGGCAAACGGTGAGTTGATCTTGTCGTTGCGTTCATGGGCAATAACGCGTCGCACCTCGGCACCATCAGCGTTGAGTTTGTCCAACCGGTCTAGGTCTGTCGCGTCTCGGTGATTCTCGTCATGTGCATTGAGTTCATGTGAAGCCGTATAGGTAGCGGCCAAGCCATCCGCCAAATGATCAGGCATGTCAGGGTACCGCGCCTTGAAATCCGCGGCGATGGCTTCTTCCATATTGAGCCGTCCATCTGAGCGCCCCATAATCGCCTGAACTTCACGGTCAATCTGGTCTGCCCGTTGCGGGTCGATGATCTCGACAGCCCGTCCATCGTCATCTTCACCGTAAACTTGCGATGGCGATGCTAGAAGCTCTGGATGTTTTGCCATGAACTCTTCTTGCTCAGGCTGTTGAACATCGCGGAAATAATCCTCGTCACTATCCACGTCAGTTTCGACCACGCCATCTTCGCGAAGCACACCCGCGCGTTCCAATACCTGTCCCAGCTGAACATGTGCCTCATCCAATCGATCAACAGCAACCTTCAGATCTGCGTTTCGCTCCAGATTGAGGCCCTCTCTTTCGGCGATTTTGGTCAAATCATCCGCCAACCATCGCTGCTCGAGCCATGCATTACTTGCCCCTTGCTCAACCCGCGAGGTCACCGACGACACTGAGATGCCAGTACCGCGTAATGCAGTTTCAATTTGGGCGCGGGTTTCCGGATCTGACATGGCAGCGACTGCGGCCTTGTCGATATTCATCTCAGAATAGACCCCTGTCTCAGAAGCTGCATCGTTTAGGGTGAAGGAGCGCACACCAACGGGCTGCATATGAGCCACGTTGCGGTAAATTGCATCAAGCTGCTTTTCATACTTTGCTTTAAGAGTGTCGGGCGCGTCACGCACAAAGTGTTCAACCCGCTCTGCACGCTCGGCAAACCGCCCTTTCAGATCATCAAAAGAGTCCTGCGTATCCATGTAAACCTCTCCATTCTGTTCAAGGTGACCGCCGTGCGCCAACAACTCAGCAGCGCGGAACAAAGCGTTTGAAATATCGTGCCGGTTCTCTGCGGAAGCCTCTGCCGCCAAGGAGCGATAGGTCCGGGCGGTGTTGGCAATATCTGCGAGGGCTCGGTCCAGGTCTGACCCAATCCGTTCACGTGTGATCGGTGATCGGCCTTCAGACTTCGCAGCATAGATATCTTTGGTGCGTGGGGCATACGTCACATCGCCACGATCAATGCGCCGTGTGGCTTCAAGCCGCACACCGACTTTCTGCGCTTCCTCAACCATCGCGATGCGAAAATCGTCGTAGTTAAAGTGATGATCCCGCCCGAGATAGAAGTATTCACCTTCTTGAGAACGACGGTTCAACACAACATGAGCATGGGGATGGGCCCGGTCTTCATGCACCGCAATCAGATAGTCGAAGTTGCGCGCATCATTTGCAAAGAACCGTTCGCAAACCCCGCCTGCAATATCGCGAACGTCTTCGCCCTTGGTTCCAACCGGAAAGGACATCAGCATATGTGTCGTATGGCCCATCTTGGGCCGGAACCCTTCATCCCACCGCGCACTAAACCGGTCTGTTACGCTCCTTACTTCAGAAGTGTCGAGTTGTGTCTTGCCGTCGAAAACGCCCCTGCTGTCGACGATGTGCGACGATTTCGTGGCAAGATACTCCAGCTGATTTGATAGCTGGGCCTTGGTGTGACACCCGCCCGATTTGATCGCCTTGAACACTGCAGCACGATGACCTTTTGCAGCACGAACCAATTGGGAGCGCTTTGTGCCCAATCCTTGCATCGATCCGCGCACCTTGCTCCAACCTTCGCGAAAGATCTCACCAGTAACAGCGGTTACCGCATCATTTCTCTGCATTGGCCAGCTCCTTCAGAGCATCAGTTGCAACCAATCGGACGCCATCTGTACGGCGACGGGTCAACAGATCGACTTGATCGGCAAAGTCGAGAACAAAGCCTGCCAGGCTACGCATCTGGGCAAGACTTACGCGACCGAATACGGGGCGCATGCCCTTGTTGTTGGCCTCGTTCATCCGCTTTGCGATTTGGGTGACATTGTTACCAACGCGATTGAGCGCGGCGCGAAACCCGCGCAGTTCATCTGCGAGCATTTCATCGGGTTGGAACAAACCGTTTGCGGATTGGATCAATCGCCGCAGCGCATCGGAGCGGTACTTGATCCCATGGCGAGATAGTAGCGCATCGAAGTGGCGGAGCTCGTCTGGCGTAAGTGTGACGCTCACAGTTTCGGTTCGAATGCCGCTATCGCGCTTACGGTGCTTGTCGCGATGGATCGTGTATTGGACGGTTCGTGCCGTTACATCGTAGCGCTTTGCCAACACCGCAGACGAAACTCCTTTGAGAGTTTCACGGACGATTTCCAATCGCTCCAGATCAGATAAGCGGCGTCGAGACGGCATGCGAACAAAGACTCCCTATTTCCTGCCAACTTCATACAGCCAGTTTAGTTATGACGCAATTATAATATTGCGTCATAATCTATACGATTGCTAAATCGGATAGCTGAGCTGTATTCCGCTACTTTCGCCGCCTCAAAGGCGGCCCTTAGGATCGAGCCTCGGCACGAGTCAATTTCATTCCTCGGGGCGAGGCTCAAAATCGACGCCCCTGAGGCCATGTATGCTCAATTCCGTGTAAGCACCCGCCGACGGGACGTTATGGCCCCTTAAATCGCAGCTCAGCGCCTCTGATCGACAATATTTGCCTCACCTCTCCGTGTCAGCCATGGAAACAGATCCGATTCGCCCCTTTAGGGCACGCGATACGCGACACAAGACCGCCGTGCCGCATTGAAGCTCATGAAATGGACAGCACGCCGCTTCAGCCAACCGAGCAGTAGGCCTTGTCGTCCCGCGACACGCGGCACGCGTCAAGCAACACGCGAAACGGATCACGGACACGCGATATTGTGCACGCAACACGCCCCACGTGTTTTATATCACGCGATAATTGACACGCAGCACGCTGTGCGCGATAGGTTGCACGCAAAACAGTAAACGCGACGCGCTGTTTCGAACACGCGACACGCGACACGCAATGAGGTAGAGCAATGCCAAACGACAACATGAAGGTCATTACAGTCATGAGCCGGAAAGGCGGGGCCGGAAAAACCACCCTCCTCCAAGCACTCTTAAGTGCGGCTATCAAAGACGGAAAACGGTGCCTCGCGCTTGACGCCGATCCACAGCAAGCTCTGACACGGTGGTTTGACCGCGCCGAAATAAACAGTCCGCTTGTGCGATGCGCGCAACTCGAAGTGTCTTCAGATCTCGAAAAATGGACAGATGAGGCCTGGGAGAAAGGCGAGACAGATATTGTCTTTGTGGACACACAAGGAGCGGCTGGTGCATGGGCTGACGATCTTGCCGCATTCAGTGATGTGCTCATCGTACCAATGAAGCTCGGCGATACCGATCTCACGATCACGACTGACACCTTCAATTGGTACTGCGGCCTAAGAGAGCGGACGGACGACCCCGAAAACCTTCCATCTTTCAAGGTCGTGTTTGCGGATGTTCCGAACAAGCTCACCGCCTCTCAAAAATACATTGAAGAGGTCGCGTTGACGCGTTTTCCGATCATGGAAGATTACTTCATGCATCGTAACCAACACATCGACGCAGACCGATCCGGATTCTTGCATGATTTGGCGGATTTCCGACGCGCCCACAAATATGGACTATTTCGCAGCCACGCAAAGCTCTTCGACGAAGCCGTCGAAGAAGCCACAGCCATCCTGACCGAAGCCATGGGAGACGCATAATGGCACGACGCAAGAAGCCACAAATCAAAGGCACAGATCCATCATATGATCACAGCTTTGAACGGTTCCGCCCCGTGCCAAACGACATGCCCCCTGATGTCGTGGTCCCAGGCGTCGCAGCAGAGAGAGCCGTTGTCGAAACGCCAAAACCCCAGCCAAAGCCAGCCAGTGTGGATGCCAAAAAGATCACAACATCCGCACCGGAACCGAAAAAGGCCGCACGGGTCAAACCGAGCACAACAAAACGGCAAACCCCATCAACGCCAAAGGCCCCAGCAGCCCAAAAACAAAATACCGAAGCTGATGTCTCACGGGGCTCTGATGACCCACTCAGAACGGGCGAACGCCAAACAACGCTCGATGCCGCCGTAAAGGTCACGCAGGCAAAACAAATGGCCGTCTTGGAAGAGAAGGGCCTTAAGATGAAAGACATCGTCACCTTGGCGGGACGCCGCGCAACGGAACAATTTGTCCTTTCACCCGACTTTGTTCCAAAGCCAGAAGCCGAAAGGCTGCCGATGAAACAGGGCTATCACACCTCCAAACGATTGCCCGGCCCCATTTTGGACGCCATGCGCAAAGAGCAAGACCCCCTTGGCATCAGTTCGGATCCCGCAATGGTCAGAGGGCAATTCGAGCTTTTGTTCTGGTCCTGTCTTGATGACGTGATCAAAGAACTCAAAGCCAAATACTAAGCTCTGGCGCGGAAGTCCGCGCCCCGATATTTCTAAGAGGGGGAAGGAGTTTCGACTTCCTTCCCCCTGAAACAAAATAGACAAGACCGTGTTGTCGGCTGCGCCTCCGCCCGCACCACTCCTGTCGATTTGGTTTCACCCCCATCCTCTCAAGCTCCGCGCATACTCAGGGATAAGCCACAGCTTATCCTGCTTCGATTGAGAAATCGGGCAGGGAAAACGCCGTTTTCAGCGCCGACCAAGGAAACACTATGCCACGCAAACAACGACGAGAAGCGCATGCAATAACGCGCATCCTGGATCGCAAAACCCGCGTGGTGGTCGGTTGGCTGTACCAATGGAACACAGGCGAGCGCACTCCAAAATGGAAAAATGGGGTTCGATCGGATGTAGTCTACGAGGACAGAACACAGAGACCGCCCAAACCTTGAAAGCCCAAAGGGCATCCGCGCGAAGCGCCAGGCGGGGCAGGGGGGGCGCACCGCGCGCCCTTTGCCGCGTCACCACCATCCGACCGCGAAACGCGCCCCCGATCATACGAGGGCGCATATATATCAATCCGCCTTGCGCCTATGCGGCTTCAACGTCGCGCATTCTATCGGCCCCACCTGCATTCATAATAAAATCAACGGCCTTTTGCGCTTCTGACGCGGCTTTAAAGATCAAACCCTTGTCATTCTTCAACGCCTCGAGCCAATTTTCTATGTAGGCAGCGCTTTGATCAAAATCCGGTTCAACGCCAAGTTTGACACCAAGGATACATGCGCCAATCTCGGCCACCAATTCTTCGAACGCGTAAGCGCTGCGGTCATTATATTTTGCGATCCGGTCCAACCGCTTGGGGCCGCCCGTCCAATGCGTCAACTCATGCCCCAAAACGCCGTAATAGCGCGCCGCCTCAAAAAATGTTGCAATGGGGGGCATGTGAACTTGATCGGTGGACGGGCGATAGTAAGCGCGAGGCTCGGTCGTGGTAACGATATCGGCTCCAGTATTGGCGAAAAATCTGTCTAGCTCTGGGTCGGCTTGTGTCCCAAGGTCACGCGCAGGTTCGGGCAAGATATAGAACTCTTCCGGTAGCCCCTCGATCTGATCAGCGTTAAATACATTATTACATTTGGCAAACGGGATGCGCGTCTTGCCATCAGCGTCTTTTGTCGTGTGTTCTGCCTGTTGGTCATCTTTTTCAAACATACCGTAGAAGACAGAACGGGCGCATTTCGATCCCTTTATGATGCTGCCACCAAGGTCGAGCGCCTGTTTGAACGTCATCCAACGCTCCGATGTAAATTCGCTGATTTCTGCCGATGCCCAAAGCATCAGGATATTAACGCCACGATAAGGTTCGCCGTTGTGTCGCAATGGCAAGGCAGCACCTCCCCCCCCCGTCCAAGGCTTGCGCCAAGGCGGTGTGCCTGCTTCCATTTGCGCGATGATCGTATTGGTGACGTGCTGGTGAATATCAATCTTTGGCATAACACTTGCTCCTGTGCGGTGAGGTCGGGGCGCTGCCCCTGTTGGTGACTGGTTTTGAGCGCAGCCCTGAAAGGGCGTCCGTCTCTAAAACCTGTCCCGCTGGCGAAGTGCGGAGGGGGTGCTAAACCACCTAAAATCGACAAGGCTGGCGCGGCCCGCAGCGATGAGCGAGGACACGGCTTGTCTATTTTGGGTTGTTTTGTGGGGGAGGCAGAGCCTTCCCGAAACGCAGCTTAGTGGCGTTCGGCTTGTCCGAACCTCAAGCTGCAGAAAAGAAAATCGGTGTTGAATTTCTCATGACACTTGACCATCACCTCAAAAGTCGTCCATTTTTTTTGGCAGATAGAGGAGGCTTTTTCATTCTTCTACATCGTTTTAGATGAATGCGATTTCGATGGTGCTGAACGGCTCTATGCGAGTCAGGCCATCGTTACCGATTGACGTTTGGATAATATCAAGGGCTTTGCTCGCTTCGGTGTGAAAGTCTCTGCCATCACCCGATTGAGAAAAAACGTCGCGTAGATCAAGCGTGATGGTGAACACCATTTCGCCCATGTCGATCACAATGACTTCGTGATCCATGCTGCGTATCGACGGTTCCGACTTGGCGAGTATCGAGCATAGTTCAACCATAGCTTCGGGGTGCAACGTCAAGCCGGTTTGTTTTTGGGTTTCAAAAAACAGGGAGGCGATGAAATTGTGAGAAACAAAGCGAGTGTCTTTCACGGCCCAATCATTCAGAAAATCAGCCGTATAGCCGCCTTCGGCACCGACCAATGCCGCATATCGGTCGCGGCACGCCTCACGCATAGCACCTTGGGTTGGGTAGGATGTTGCGAGGGCGGCAAAAAGTGTCTCGGCTAGTGTATGCGGATCAATACTCGCATCGTCATTGCCAGATGAGAAACCGACAGGAATCTTAGATTTGTTGGGGCCTTCAATGTAAGGCGTGCATCCGCCAAAATTATCGCTGTATCGCAAAGGATTATCAGCAAAGTGATCTAGGACTTTCGAGTTACCGGCCCGGACAACTTTAATCCAGATATGGCGGGCCGCTTTAGATACGGCCTTCGTTCGGAACCCGATCAGGTAGTAGTTCTCGCTTGGGTCAAACTCGACTTGCCATTGGTCAGCCTCTATCGCCTTTGCAAGTTCTCTGGCAAACAATGTTTCCTCCTTGATGGCGAAAAATTCCGTTGGCTTCTTAGCTGGCTCAAGACCCCAATACTCATACCAATGATGGTCGGGGTCATAATGTTCTGGCAGCGTATCCGCGCCGTAAACGTGGATGGAAGCAAGGCGGCCGATAATTACGCCAATAACATGATCTTGCCAACCAAGTGAGGGCGGCAGGCCCCGCTCGGCAAGGTCTTCAACTGTGAAGGTGCGCAGGTAGATTTCTTCGATCAGATCGTCTTCGGCCTCCGCTTGGCGTTCGTCGCAAAACTCGACAACCATATCATTCGTGAACCGTATATGATCATACAGTTCTTCCAAAACCGGCCCCGGCACTACCAGTTTATCGCTGTCCCATTTTTTGATCGTATCCAGGCGAGTGGAAAAAATCTTGGAGGCGTCTTTTTGGGAAAACCCAAGGTATTTGCGCATGTAAGCGAACCGATTATCCATAGCGATAATCCTCCATTTGTTGTTGCAACTGGACTTGAAGCCAAAAGCCAATGGACGAAGTCTCCGGCTAAGGTGAATTATATTGTCGCTTCTGACCCACGCATGCTCTCGAATGGCGGACGTTCGGTCTGAGTCAGAAATGCTTGGCCATTGGGCCAACACTGCGTGACGCCTTCTTTTGATAGGATTCAGAAATACCCAGCGATCGGGTCAAAGATGCGCGGAGTTCCACAATTTTCGGGTCACTCAAGCAGCACTGCGTTCCATCGATTTCTTGACGGACAGCGAGATGTTGTCGAAATCCTCAGCTGCCATCGTGATCCCATACTCGGTGCCGCCATCCTGTTTTTCCCACTGGGATTGACGGATGGTGCCGCGCACATGCACAACATCACCGGGATGGACGTTTTCCTTCGCCCACTTAATGACGTTGTCGTTGAAGATCGTCACCTCGTTCCAAAATGGATTTGATTGAAAATCACCGCGATCATCTTTGCGGCCATACTCTGAGGCGACACTGACCCGGAGGGTTTTACCGACCTCTTTAGTCTTGCCCACGCGTCCGATCAATTGGAATTCTGCAAAGGTTCTCATGCTTCAGTCTCCTGGCTGGAAGGGATGACGCCCAAAGTTCACGTATCAAAGGGCGTTAATCAATATTATAATATTGATAACTAAATTACTGTCAAGTCATGCGAACGTCACTGCCCGCCAACCCTGAAATTGGCCGCAAAGAGAATGCCTGTCTGCTTGCTTTCTGTTTGCTTTGAAAACGCGTGGCCCACCTTTGGGCCGCCCCTACTCACGTGAAATACAACCTACCTTGAAGAGAAGAGGGGCGGCATGTCTGCCGCCCCGAGGTTTGTGTCTGTTATTCGGTGACGTTGCCGTCGTCGCCATCGGGTTTGGGTGGGAAGGCTACCAACTCGGTGACCGCAACGGGGAAGTCGAGCTTGATAGAGAGAAAGGGTTCTCCGCTGTCGTTGCGGGTGTTCTCGAAGACGGCGCCAACACGACGGAAGCTGGTTTGATCTTTGCCATCTTTTTGGTAGGTGACTGGAACGGTGAGGGTGTAGATTTTGTTAGACATTTTCGATCTCCTTGTTTCGATGTGGGTGTCCCAGCGGATCGATTAATGGCGTCGCGCAAGTGGAAATGCGGAGGGTCCGCGCCAACGGGGTGGAAACCGTATTTCTGCTTGCCGGAGCGCAGCGCAGGGCACGCGGCGGCCGAGATCCGCAACCCATTCATCGCAAAAGAAACAAGGCAGATCGAACAGGCCCGATCAAAACGCCTCACGCGCGCCACGTCACTCCAAATCAAAATTGGCGAAGCTCATGCCAGTGCTGTGTTGGAATTGCTCAAGGGCCCCTCACAAGACACGCACAACACATACCTTCAAGCAACGCCTGACTATGCGGTCGATGTACGGGCCAGTTCTCCCAAACCTATAGCGGACCGGCCCTCCACCCACTGACATATGTCTCTAAGGCAAATTACTGTCCCTTGGCTTTTGAAACGGTTGGCTGTGATCCAAACGGCAGAGACGCGCGGTAGCTTTGCACAAAGGATCGTGACCCGAATGGGCGAAGACCGTGTGCGGGCTTCGGGCGCAGCCAAGAGCCTGGTCAGCCAACTGTGGCTGATGGGCCTGTCATAAACAGCGCTACCTACAGAACTAAATCGTCCCCGTAGAGATCGAGCACCCAATCAGGAAGCTGCGGTAAGGCAAAGGTGAGGGTTCCGTTAGTGAAGGATACCGCCCGCACCGGGGGGTGGTTCAACTGGGAATTGTCAAAGACATGACCGATATCGCTGGCCAGAATGGCTTTGCGGATCAGGGGGCCGGAGCGGTCATAACGGTTTCTGATTTTCTCTTCAGGTACGGGATGACCGCCCTCAATGACACGCTCACCGACACGCGCCACCGACAGATCAGGATGCGCGACGGAGATATGAAACATCATAACGCGATACCCACGGGCCTTGGCTTGGGTGATTAGATCAAGCTTGGAAGGATGAGAGAACACGGTTTCCGTGGCAAAGCTCTTACGATCCGCCATCAAGGTCGCGCGGCGGTCAGAAGCGATCTTCGCCGCCTCATACGCGGCGTTCACATTGCCGTCCTTAAGTTCATCGCGCTGGATGATGTCGGCGTTGATGAACGGCACTGCAAATTTCGGCGCGATCCGCGTCTCATAAAGCGTTGATTTGCCTGATCCGTTCGGACCTGCCAGCATCACGAGTGTTGGACGCGGGGCAGGGGCCACGCTTAGGCTGCGGCCTCAGGATAGACCAACTCGCCTTTGTCATTCAGCCCAACACCACGGCCCAGCTGACGACGCTGCGCAAAAAACGCCTCTTCTTGATCAGAGGGCGCGGTCATATCTTCAGCAAACTGCGCAAACCAAACTTCTTGCTCCTCGGCGGTCAACTCATCGGGGGAAAGCGCGCCTGCAAGGGCAGCGTTGATGTGCTGATAATCAAACGCGCTCGATTGCTCGATGGCGCGACCAATGTTGATCCAATGGGTAATTTGCCCTGCAACGGACCGGCTTTGCAAACCAGACTCGCGGCGGACCACTGACATGACGTCATCAGAAAGCTTTATAGATTGGGCCATAACAACTCCATCAGTAGAAAAGGTGGCAAAATGCCACCTGCATCACTTATATGGCGATAAATCTGTAAATGTCCAGTTAATAGACTGTCCTGAGCATCAGGTGCCAGACGTTGTACCCAAGAAACCGTTCACGTCAGTCTTCTCCAAATCCATTCCTACTTCGATGAAGTAGTGCAGCGAAAGCCTGGTTTGCTAGTTCGCCTGTTTCATCTAATGCTCCGTTTCACAAAGTCCGTGATCGGCAAGCGTTTCAATGACGGCACATGCAGCCACATTCCCAGCGTCACATTTAGTAATGCGCTTCAACTCCCGTTCCAATCGCCGCAGTTTCGCAATCCTGCTTTGAACATCTTGAAGGTGTTGAGCCGCAATGCTGTGAGCATCAAGGCATGGTTTTTCAGGATGCTGACTTAGTTCCAAGAGCCCGCGGATATCCTCGACTGAAAACCCCAGATCACGAGAGTGGCGGATAAACGACAAGCGGCTCAAACCTACCTTTGTGTATCGGCGCTGGTTGCCTTCTGAACGCTCAGGCGCATCGATCAAGCCCATTTGTTCGTAGTACCGAATGGTCGGGATTTTGACGCCGGTACGCTTGGAAAGCTGGCCGATTGAAAACATATCAATTTCCTCTTGAAGCTCTAGTAGCTAGAGGAATTATAATTGTGAAGAATCGAATATGGAAGCGCCTTCATGAACATACCCCCACTCGCACTACTGGCATTTTGCATCCTGATGGCGAGCTTTCTTGCGGCGTTCGTCCCTCTGGCGACTTTTGAAATACCCACTTGGTTGATTGCCGCGACTGCAATGGTCGGGGCGCTGTTTTTACTGCCCGCCGTCCTAAGTTTTGTCCGCCACAGGACGACAGTGAATCCACGATCACCGGAAAATGCAACGACTCTCGTCACGGGCGGCATCTACAGCGTAACGCGCAACCCGATGTATGTCGGTATGCTGATCGTTTTGATGGCCTTCGTCCTGTGGCTTGGCGCGATCAGTGCAGTCTTGGCCGTGGTCGCCTTCTTCCTAATGATTGATCGGTTCCAGATCAAAGGCGAAGAACAAACCCTGACCCAGATATTCGGAAAACCTTTTGAAGACTATGCCGAGCGTGTCCCACGCTGGCTCTTCAGATCCATAACACGAGGAACAAGAAATGACTGACGCACTCAACGAAACCGGCATAGCGTGCGGGTGCTCCGGTAATCCGAAGTTTGATGGCGTTGACCCCACCTACAAACGGGTTCTCTGGGTCGTTATCTTCATAAATGCTGCCATGTTCTTTGTCGAAATGTCGGCAGGCAAACTTGCAGGATCCCAAGCATTGCAAGCAGATGCCCTCGATTTTTTTGGGGATGCCTTAACCTACGGCCTCAGCCTCGCAGTTATCGGGATGAGCCTCAAGGTTCGCTCAACCGCTGCGCTGATCAAAGGGCTAAGCCTTCTGTTCATGGGTCTCTGGGTCTTCGGATCGACGGTGTATCAGATATTCATACTAGGCGTTCCGAGCGCGCAGATCATGGGAGTAATCGGGCTGCTGGCGTTGGCCGCAAACTTAGCAAGTGTCCTGCTTCTGATGCGCTACAAGGACGGCGATGCAAACGTACGCTCTGTCTGGTTGTGTTCGCGCAATGATGCCATCGGTAATGTCGCTGTCATGGTGGCAAGTTTCGCGGTCTTTCTGACGGCTTCGGCGTGGCCTGACCTCATCGTGGCGATTATCATGGCGGGGCTGTTCTTGCGGTCGGCCCAGCTTATTCTGGTTCAAGCGTGGCAAGAACTACGCTCAGGCAAAGACATCGGTGCGCTGGAAAGTCATGGGCATCACCATGTTGAGTAACATCGAAATCCTTGCCGTTTGGGTTGGCGGGATCGCAGGTTGCTACCTTCTTGCAGCGTTCGGGTGGTCCATCGCGTTCCCCGAGCGCCGTATCTGGCCACCAAAGCAAGCCACAACAGGTATCAAGTTTCGGGTCTGGCTTGCCACGATCTCAATATTCGCCGCCGCCTTCATACTGGGCATAGCGAACTGGAACAGCTTTGGCTGGTCAGTATCTGTCCGATGGGGCATTGGTCTTTCACTCATTATCGTAGGGAACTTTGTTGTCTCTATTGGAGTTCGCAAGATCGGACTTGGCGCGACCAGTGGCGAAGTCGCTAAGTTGAAAACAGATGGTCTCTATCGGTATTCCCGTAACCCGCAATACGTGGCGGATATGGCCATTCTTGTGGGATGGGCTGTGCTCTCTGCGTCTGGGTGGGCGACATTCGTTGCAGTGTTCGGCGTCATAGTTCTTGCGGCTGCACCATTTGCTGAAGAGCCGTGGTTGGAAGACACATATGGCAAGGACTATCTTGCCTACAAAACAAGAGTGCGACGATACGTTTGACAGCGACGCCAACGGCAGGCCTCGATTCTCAAATAGCCGAGTTAGGATTTGGCCGTTCTGCAGGTGATAGACTTTGGCTTCACTTGTGTGCGCTAGCACTTCGGCGCGAACAGCGCCGGGCCTGATAGGGCAGGGGGAAACCTTCCCCGATCCATCAGGTCAACAAAAAAAGACCCTGCCGAGGCAGAGCCAGTTGATCCTCACCACAAGGATAAAAGGGCGGGGCGCGAAACGCGCCCTGCCAAAGTGTCTAGGACATGCCTTCTGGCACCCATGCGGCAATCCGCGCAACCTGCGCCTCTGTCAGCCCTCGCGCCTCTTGTGCATCGTCATTCCCAAATAGAGCGGCCATCTTATCGGCCTTTTCGGATTTCTTCAGCTTGGCAAACGTCGTGACTGTAGGATGATCCTCTTTGAGGTCTAACAGATCGCGCCATTGCTGGATCAAGTAAGGGCCGCCAACACGGCCAAAGAAGTTCTCAGCGTTTGGGGTAAAGTTGTCGCGGATATTGGTCTCAACAGCCTTGTCGATCACTTCCGCCAGTTCGGCGTCAACCGTGAGCAGGGATGCGAGATGGCGGATGATTTCCTCCATGACGAACTCGGGCCCTTTGGCTTTATAAGCACGAAACACGCGGGCCATGTCGCTGCCGTACTTGGCGCTCGGTGTTGGTTTGGTCAGTCGCTCGTCCAAGGTGTAGCCCGACATTTCAGTACTGGGGACTTTTGGCACATCATCTTTGCGCAGGCCAAAGGCAGATGTGTAACCAGACTTGCCTGATAGTTGGAACGCAAAGAGCGCCAGTAAGAGTTCGGGATCGCGCAGGGCGGCGTCTTGACGTGCCCCCGTTGCGATGCGCCCTAAGTCCATCGCCAGCTTTTGCGAGATTGGCGACTTGGTGGCTGTGCTGCCCACGTGGTTGGATTTTTCCAGAACACCTACGTCAATCGCTGCCTTTTTGTCTGTGCCTTTCACAAGTCCAGCCTCAACCTGCACCGCGCCGTGTGTGTCGATGTAGACCAACACGCCTGCATGAGCTTTTTGATCCTCGGTAAACGACCCATCAAGGATGTCTTGCAAGGCTGCAAGCTGGGCGTAGCCATCATCATTTAAAACCTCTTGTTCGGCTTGGTCTGACAGCGTGTCATAGGTTTCGCTTTGATCATCAGACAATGCGCCGCCTTCGGCATAGATGCGTGACAGTTTCATCTCCTCAATCTGATACCAGCCGATATAGCTGTCCCCAATGGCTTCGGCCCATTTCCAGCCCTCGGCTTGCAAAGTTGCGGCAGCTTCTTCCAGCTTCGTGCCAAACAACGCGTCTAGAATGGCAGGGTCATCGATGAGAACCTCCTCTGCAAACAGATCACTGCCTGTCCGACCCCCAGCGGCCTTGTATGCCTCTATGCCCACAAACACGGCGCGTCGGTCACTGTCTTTGACGGCATCGGGTTTGAGCATCTTCTTGATACGGTGATCGCTCTCGCCTTGGCCGCGCACGTTTTCCAAGATTTCCAAGGTCAGCTTTTCATCATCACTGATGGTGAAGGCGGCGGCATTCGACAGGCTAATCTCGCCAGAACGCAAGGCATCGATCACAGGATCAGGCAAGTTGGCCAAGGCGAGGCGGCGATAGACATGCGCCTCGGTGGCCCCATACGCAACAGCGATATCGGCCACTGTGGCCCCGCGTTTTTCCATCGCGCCAAAATCGCGGATTTCATCGGCGGGATGCAGGGCTTCGCGTTGTGCGTTTTCGCTGGTCGCCCAGAATTGCGCAGTTTCCAGATCAGGGGCCATTTTGACGCTGACCGTCTGAAAACGCGGGTCGTCTTGCAAGAAGGCAAGGGCGCGAAAGCGGCGTCCGCCGACAACCACGCCGATACCGTTCTCCTCAGTAAAACCTGCGATGTTCTGGATCAGCCCATAGGCGCTGATGTTGTCAGCCAAAGTCAGAATGCTGGCCTCGCTGACGACAGTGCGCGGGTTCAGATCAGAAAGGTGCAGGTCCGCAAACGGAACGTCTTGGACATGTGCGGTGATTTGAGATTGATCATTCATTGGGTCATTCCTTTTGTTGGTGGTGAGACTGGAAGGGATGCCCCACCCAGCGAACTGAGTGAGGCGAGGGTTATTGTTCAATATTCGGAGGCGTGGAGGACGGTCAGAACGCGCCGCGTGGCGTCCACATTGGCGGGATCGTCGCTGCCCATGTTGTAGGCCAGATCGTAAAGGTCGATCTTCCAGAAAATGCTGTACGTTTCGCCAGCATTTTCAAATTCAAACGCCCCGAATGTGTGATCGCCGTAGGGATCATTGTCCTCGGTGAACTTTGAGAATTGCTGCACCCGCTGCATGATGATCGCGATGGCTGCTTGGGGCAGGTCCGCCACCCCGCGCGTGATGACAATTTGGCCGGGAACGGTAAAATCAGCGCCCCAAGTTCTGCGGAACCGATCGTTCTGCTCCGCGATGGCAAGGGTTGTTGCTGTGACTGTGTCTTGTTCTGTCATGACGCTCACCACCAGCACGAGTAGACAACGGTTTGACCGTTGGTGAGTGCATCTTTGGCCCATGCGCAAAACGCGAGGTCTTGTTCGGTGTTCTCGTCTGCGGCTTCATCTTGGAACTGATGCCCAAAGAAGAACCCACCCTCAGACTTTGGTAGGGTCTTCTGTCGGACAAGTGTCTCTAAGGCCGCGATGTCTGCGGCCCCTAAGACCAGTTCTGCGCAATTCAGCTTTTCGGCAGGTTGGCCTGTTTTGGTGGTAAAGAGCGTCTCTGCCCAAGCTTGCAGTTTGGAATGTTTGCGCCATACGAAATCGGCAGCGCGATCATCATCCGCGCCGTCCCCATGTTTGATATAGGCATATTGGTCGAGGCCCATGTGCTTACTCCTTTGTGGTGTGGTTGGGGTCTTTGCCCCTTGATTGTCTGGTTTTGAGAAAAGCCCCTTGAGGGCGTCGCTCTAAAACCTGACCCACTGGCGAAGTGCCGGAGTGAGCAAACGCCACTTAAATCGACAGGGAGTGGTGCGGCCCGCAGGCGCCAGGCGAGGACACGGCCCTGACTATTTTGGTTGCGTGCGCGAGAACCCAGCGGGTTCTAAAGCAATGTTCCGCCGTGGCGTATCGCGCTCGCGCGAACCCCAAGGAATCAGGAAACCGGATCGGGCGAGATCCGATGGACCAGATTGATCGTGACCCGGAGGGCAGATCCAGCCATCGCAGATGTGAGATGAGCAAAAGAAGGAAAGGGGTTCTGGAAGAAACGCGGCTCTGACTATTTGATCAGTCGCATGTTTGATGGAAGGTTCTGGATTGGGATGCGTCTCGCGGCCCTATCTAGAGCAATGGTGGCCCGTCAGGTGGACGGGGCAGGGCCCGAACCTGAAGTGTATCTACATCCGTGATATCTCTTAGCCCTATTGGTGTCAGAAGGACCGTTTTGGGGATATCGGGAACATCTGTTTGAAACGCCTGCTTTTTCGTATTCTAAGCATTCTGAGGTATCTACATGCGCTATATATAGATATTTGGCGTTCTCGCTTGGTTATTTCTGTTAGAAATATAGTTATGTTCGTTTAAGAGTTATGCTAAGCAGTTCTCGCCTATAAATCAGTACCTTAAACTGGAATTCTGTTCCTGATGTACCGATCATCCGTTCTTGATGTACCGAACTTGTGTTCTTGATGTACCGAGCCGCTTGTTCCTGATGTACCGAGGAAATGTTCCTGATGTACCGACTCAGTACAGTGGGTTGGCTTCTACATAGGTTTTTGCAAACGCCGTGAAGGCTGAATTGGCATTTTTGACGGGCTGGTCCTTTGAGACGGCCCATTCTTTCCAAGTTTCAAGGATATATCCAACGTCATACTCGGGATGTTTGTGCTTCACTTTGACCATTGTCGCGTGAGAGACGTTCAAATCCATATGATTCGGTACAACGGGAACATCTACAACATCAAATTTGGGCCGAAACCTCACAAGAGCCTGTTTTCCCTTGGTTTTAAAGGGGGTAGACACTTGAGAAGGTTCAACGATCTCCATGTGATAGTCAGGGATCGTGTCCAGTTCCGAGATTTCATTGATGCGAAACTTGAATTTGCGCTCGGTATCGATGGAGCCGCACTTTTCAGCGAGACGTTTGACGCCGATATACCATTCTGGCTGGCGTCCGACGTGTTTGCGCGCAAGCTCGTAGAGACGGCGCTCAAGACCCTTCGAGAGTCGGAAATAGTCGCGATTGATGGTTAGAACGCGGCGATCCTTGACGATTGCGTTGAACATCCAGCGGTTCATGGTGACTTCGACAGCCCCCATGACGCGTTCACCGTTGCGATTCGTGCGCTCGACGACACGCCAATCTTCAATCCAGCCAAAGCCACGACGCTCTCGCTCACCGCCGGCTTCAACGTTTGTCAGAATGTTTGTGGAGCGCAGGCGCAGCAGAGCGTCCAAGAACAGCTCGTAGGCGCGTTTTCCTGTCCCACGCCCAGTGATCTTGAGGAAGTCATGGGCCGAAAACTGGATGGTACGATCGGCATCAGTGCCGTGTTCAATTCGCTCATTTACCAATGATGTCAGATAGATAAGGATATCTTTGTCCCAGATTGTGGCGATGCCCTTGGGACCTGGCTGGATCTCGATCCGAACAGTCCCGTCATCAAAGATAAACGGGGTTGTTCGCGGACGCTTTTGCAGGGAGAAAAATGGGAACTCCATCAGAGCACGCTCATCTTTGATAGGCGCGTCTGCAAGCTGGTCCAAGAAGAAATCTACCTGTTTATCTGACAAAACTGTTCCTGATGTACCGAATCCAATATGTTCCCGTTATACCGAGGTTTGTGTTCCCGATATACCGAAAAATTACGGTGTTAGGATTCGCTACAATCAACTTTGATGAACTTAAGCAAAACTGCTATATCGTGTCAATGTTATAATATTGATATAGATTCAAAGTTGGCGATATTGAGCACTTGGACCGGATACCAGTATCCAATCAATGACTGCGCTTTAACAACTGCTTCAAATTCAAACCGGCCAACAGGATATACGGGGGCATCGCGAGTGAATAATGGCCACAATTTAGCTCTTGAATTTCTGGATTGGCCCCAGCTACCTTCAGTCTCGCTATGAACCTTTCTGACAGCTCTGGCAATACAACGGTGTCTCTTTGCGCCAACACAATCTGAAGATCGAGGTCAGGCCGCGCCAAACGATCCACGTAATTTTCCAAATTGAGTGGACCCCAGGCTCTTCTGAGATCAGTCAATTGAATTGCAGGCTCAACACTCTGGCGAATCTTTCGTGTCGCGCGCCCCGTCCAAACAAAATCTGCAAAACTGCCCGCCGTTAGAAACAGGGAGGCTTTTGTAACAGTCGTGTCGTGCGCGGCGACCAACCCAGCAACCCAAGAACCTAAACTCATCCCGAGGACAGAAATCTCCTCAAAGCCTTCGCCCTTCAGCCAACGTATCAGCATTCGCCCATCCAACACGCCCTGACGAATAGATTGAACCGTGCGACCAAGATTTGGGCTCAGAATATAATCGGCGTGCATGGAGCCGGGGCGACTGCGCTCAAAATGATAGGGCAAAGCAATTTCGATAACAGTGATTCCACGTTTCGAGAAGTAGTTGGCAATCTGACTGTTCCGCTTGTTCGCATTCCAATGGTGAAAGACCACGAGTGCCTGATCGAATGACCCGCTTTCTGTAATTTTGGCCCAGACGATGTTATTCTCTTTGACATCAGTGGGAATGCTCGATGGGAACTTGATCCATCCATCGATCTTTTTATAGCCTATGTCCGATCCAGATGGTTCATCGAAGAAGTCTGGATCAGCGACGGCCTGGTCCGCGAAGTCACAAAATTCGGAAATACTTCGGGCATTCGGCATGTCTGGAAACGCGAGCGCTCCATCAAGCATCAAGTCAGAAACGGTTTTTACTGCGTCTCCGCGCTGTGCGCGTCTCTCATCCCATCGATCAAGCCATCTATGATACACTTGTATTTTCTCCTTGTTGGCTCATTTCTCTTGTTCCAAATTCTGGATCATACAGCCCGTAGATTGAGAGCATTACCCCAATACCCAGTAAGATCGAAAAACCGGTAAATTCATTGATCAGCAAATAGCTTGTGATGAGGAGGAGTACGATCGCGGCCATCAATCGCAACTGCAAGAAGAATGGACTTTTAGCACCAATTTGCAGGTAGCCGTACAGAAAGACAAAGCAGGTCGCCAATGCGATAAGTAAGCTGCTGTAATGCGTTGGCATACTGTAGTTGATCGTGTTGCTGACCTCATCGCGTGCGTACAGAATTGAAGACATATCACTGAGCAGCCAAGCTACGATGTTCTCTCCATTCGATGAAAGATACAAGGTTTGAAGTTTCATACAAATAGAGATCAGCATCCCCAAAACAGTGCATCGAAAGATTCCACACATAACCCTTAGGCCGACTTCACTAACCTCCCTATGAAAACTCACATCGGGTTGGGTTTTCCCCAGAGGACCAATCTTCCGAAGGTCATAGACTACAGTAAAAAGTAAAACGAGACCGACGAAAAATAGATAGAAGCACAGACTCATGTATAGGTAGGCCAGCCCGGTAAATGCGACCGCTTCCGGCACCGATATAATCTCAGGATGGGCAATCGCCAACGATCCCCAATCTGGCGCGATGTCGCCGCTACCTCTAATCAAGGGAATCAAACGCACGCCTATCCACTGAAATAGACCGGCAAACCCCAAGCAAATCAAAAAGATCGCCCAGTATGTGTACGAAGAAACCTCTACACTGTGGGTCCAACTATCGTCGCTTTCCGTTCTACTGCCCTCAGCAAGTTGCTTTGAACGCCCTTCGTTCTTCCAGAAAATAACCATCTCCACCACGAACCCGAGGAATAATGGCATGAACACCATAAACAGGATTGTCCAATTTGGAGCCCAGATGAATCCAACTTGCTTGAGGGTGCCATCGGCCCGGGAATACGAAATACTGTGGATACCCAGAAAATAAGACAAGAACCCGAGTGCAACGGCTCCCGCAAACACAGAAACCGGCAAATCTAGAGGAGATCCTCGGCTGAAAAAAGCCTCAGATTTTCTAGCCAGACTAGAACGCCGCTTCGACCCTTCAGCAGTTTCATCGCTCTCAGTGCATGCCGTGGATCCCCTCTCTTTAGCGATGGCCTGAGGCTGGGCAATATCTGGAGCATCCTTTGCTTGATTTTCTGCGGGTGTTCGCGCTTTCCGCCTTTTGGCCGCCAACCGTCCCTGCGCTGCACTTAACTTTGCCTGCCATTCACTTGTCGTCTCGGGATCATCACATCCAAAAATTCTTGCTAACCATCGGATATTTTCAGCGCTGATCCCCTTTTCGTTGTCCTGGAACCAAAGTTGTACGGTTCGCAGTTCAACCCCAGAACCGTTGGCTCCGATCTTTGTAATCGCTTCCGCCAGCAGTTCGGCAGTCCACGGGCCTTCGGGAAATCCACCCTTGTCTACGGGTCGACCCACACCCGCCGAGGCGAGATGTTGGAACAGTTCTTTAAAATTACTGCCGTCTTTCACGGGGGGCAGGAAATATTTTCCATTTTTTATCAAGTGCCTACATGCTTTCGATGCGTTTCGTTTCGTTCTTCTTCGTAACGCATCGTGCCTTTGTTAGCGTTCTGAATTCAACTACTGCGAGAAGTTGACTCAAAAACGAGCGGTATTGTTCTCAAACCCCCGAATTTGGCCAATCATTGGAGAGGAACAAAGTTGTGAGCAATGCGATCAGGACACTCCCAGACGCAGTACCAAACGGTCTCAAAATCAGATTAGAAGCATGGGTCAAAGAATACATCTTGGACCAAGATTCCCGAGAAGTCGTCGGCTGGCTCTATGAATGGAACACCGGTGAGCGCGAGCTAATGTGGAAAAACGGACAGCGCGAAGATGTCATCTATGAGTGTCATGACCAACGTCGGTATTCGGACATTGCGATGCAGTGATGGGGTGTTCAGTTAAAGTTAAATCACAGTGGTTTGCAAAAGGGTAGGGGATCTGATCTGCGACATAGCTGGCGACCGCGCTGAGCGCATTTTGTAGTTTTTCGAAGGACGAAAAACCGATAATGGCGCATATGTTAAATGGCACCGTTCGCCCTTTTTCTCAGTTGCTTGGGCGGACCCTTGCGGCACTCTTGTCCGCAAATGCTGCAAGCCGCTCACGCGCGTCTGGCTGTGTGTTCACCACACCAGCCACCACCGCTTCGGCATATGCGGCATCAAAAGCCGACATGTTCTGCATGTGGCTGATCGCGGAACAGATGGCAAAATTGGTCAAAGGGAGGTTCCGTGCAGCCTTGCGGGCTAATTCCAGTGCTTTGTCAAAACTCGATCCTTCAACAATGTACTGCGCTAGCCCCAGATCTACAGCTTCCTGGCCCTGATACACCTGTCCCGTCAACATCATGTCAATCATTCGTGATTTACCAACTAGGTCTGCAACGCGGATTGTTGCACCTCCTCCAGTGAATAATCCACGCTGACCTTCGGGGAGGGCGAAATAGCAAGTTTGGTCCATCACCCGAACATGGGCCGAGCTGGCCAGTTCTAAGCCGCCCCCAACGACGGCACCTTGAAGGGCAGCAAAAATCGGCACCCCGCCATATTCCATCTTGTTAAAGGCCTCGTGCCAGCGGAGACAAACATGCATGAAATCCGCTGGTGTGCGATCTTCATCATGGTGTTCGATCAAATCAAGACCCGCACAAAAGTGGTCTCCCGATCCGGCCAATACAACGGATTTCACGCCAGCACGTGGGGCCAGCGAAAAGAAATCAACCAACTCGTCAATCGTGCCGATGTCTAACGCGTTTCGTTTCTGTGGGCGGTTTAGGGTTACTACCCAGACACCATCATCATGTTCCTCAAGGGCAAGGTTTTTAAAGCGGGAGATGTCGAACTGCATGGCCATGATTGGTCCTTGTGAGAATAAATGGGTATGAGAAGGAGTTGAAATGTATAGGATATCCGCTGCACAAAAACGGATGCCAACTGAGGATGCGACTTGTTTTGCAGGTAACAACGCGCAGCATCCACGCAATACTCATAACATTCCTGGAACTACTTGATTGGGTGGACGGTGGCCATCTTGGAAAGTCTTGATATTCAAGATGATCTTTTCGCCCATCTCGATGCGCCCCTCATTGGTCGCTGATCCCATATGCGGCAACAAGACGACGTTGCTGAGGGATGTAAGGCCTTGGTTAACCTCGTTCCCATGTTCAAATACGTCCAGACCTGCGCCTGCAATTTCATTGTTGCGCAACATGCGTGTCAGCGCATTTTCGTCAATGACCTCGCCGCGTGAAGTGTTCACGATAACGCTGTCTGGCTTCATCATTTTCAGTCGATGTGCGTTCATCAAGTGAAACGTGTCCGGTGTATAGGGACAGTTCACGCTGATCACGTCCATACGCGCAACCATGTCGTCAAGGCTTTCCCAATATGTTGCCTTAAATTCTTCTTCCTCCACGGGGCGAAGCCGAATGCGATCGTGATAGTGTATTTGCATCCCAAACGCCTGTGCGCGACGCGCGACAGCTTTTCCGACACGACCCATGCCGATGATGCCCAATCGACGACCTGCGATCCGCCCCCCCAACAAGGCTGTTGGAGACCAACCTTGCCAGTTGCCTGACTTCATCACTTCCAGACCTTCTGGAATGCGGCGGGTCACGGCAAGTATCAGTGCCATTGTCATGTCAGCAGTGTCGTCGTCTAGAACTCCGGGCGTGTTGGAAACAAGAATGCCGTTCTGGCGCGCAGTGTGGACGTCAATATGATCTACGCCGACGCCATAATTTGCGATCAGTTTCAACTGGTCACCGGCTTGCCCGATCAGACCGGAATCAATCCTGTCCGTGAGCGTCGGCACTAAAACGTCAAATTCTTTGACGGTTTCAATAAGCTCCTGCCGTGACATTGGCGCGTCTGAGCAGCGTAGTGAAACATCAAAAAATTCGCCTAACCGGCTTTCCAATGCCTCAGGCAAGCGTCGTGTTGTCGCAACACGCAGTTGTGTGGATGGCATCATGGTTCTCCTTCAATTCTTTGAAATTATGATTTTTCCTGCCGAAAAGCGCTCAGCGGCTGACACTCCGCAGGCTCTTAGCAATTTGGTTTTGGCACTGAAGTTCGCGTGGGATAGGTATATCGCGCGCTGTTATTAAACCCATTCCACAGTCATCCCAAATACGTAGCCAACGCCGTAGACAGTTCTAATGATATCTGGCGATTTGGGGTCATCGCCAAGTTTTTTTCTTAAACGGCTGATCCTTGCATCCATGCTGCGATCAAATGGCTCGCTCGACCGCCCCGAAGTGGCGTCAAGCAATTGACTTCGCGTCAGGACGCGGCCCGCAGAGCTTACGAACGCCATCAATAAGCCGGCTTCGGCAGAGCTAAGATCGGTGTCATCACCTTCCACATTGGTGAGCGTACATGCGCTGAAATTGGCCGTCCAATTGCCAAATCTCGCAATTTTCGCGTCACCCTCCACGTTGCGAATTGTGCCGCTCCGGCGCAAGACAGCGCGCACGCGCGCGACAAGCTCCCTAGGTTCAAAGGGTTTGACGATGTAGTCATCAGCGCCAATCTCGAGCCCAACGATTCTATCCGTGAGATTGCCGCGACCTGTAACAATAACTTTTGGCAGCGCTTCTGGGAGGATCGAGCTTTTGATCAGGGAAAGGCCGTCTCCATCAGGCAGGCTAAGGTCGATTAGGCAGATATCCGGCAACTGGCGTTTCACTTCACGTTCAAAGTCAGACCTGCGTGTAAATGAAAGAACGCTGAACCCATGCTGCGAAAGGGCGCGAACGATCAGTCTTGAGATATCGACGTCGTCTTCGAGAAGATATGCGACTGGCATCATTACTGGCTTCTCCTCATCTTCACAGCGTTTAAGGCCTGATCTAAATCCTCAACCTCAAAGGGTTTCCTCAGAAATGGTATGCTTTGATCTTCTGCACTGCTGAAATTTGTTTGACCACTCATCAGGACTATTTTGATCTTGGGAAACGCTGCCTTTACATGAGAGGCAAGCGCGTTGCCATCCATGCCGCCGGGCATGCTTATATCCGAAAGTAGGATTCCGATTTCGTGAATGCGATCCAGCAATCTCAATGCCTCGGCACCGCTTTCAGCTTCGACTAAGGGGTATCCGATTCCGGCGAGTTTGCGCCGAACGATGCGCCTGACATCCGGGTCGTCTTCAACGAGAAGGACCATGGGCAGGTCTGTTTCATCAATGTTGGTCAACACCTTGGCACCTTCAGACTGCCGAGGTTCCTCAACCTCACCATTTGAATCGACCAACTCTACGCTCGGAAGGAGAACTGAAAACGTTGTTCCTTTTCCGGGAACGCTGTCGACCCGGATAGAGCCATTGGATTGCCGTACAAAGCCGTAGACCATTGACAGGCCAAGACCGGACCCCGTTCCGGAGGCTTTGGATGTAAAGAAGGGTTCAAAAATTTGGTCTATCTGGCTGGCGGGCATTCCGCAGCCATCATCAGAAAACGCTAGTCTCACATAATTCCCGGTCGCAAGATGAAGCGATTCCGCCTCAGCGATCGCGAGAGAATAGTTAGAAACCGTGATTGTGACCTCGCCTGAGCCGTTCGTTGCGTCGTGTGAGTTCATAGCGAAGTTCAACAGGGCCATTTCCAATTGCGCCCGATCAACATAGGCCTTGGAGACGTTTTCACTTTGAAGGTGCTTGATCTTGAGCGTTTTGGGAAACGATGATTTGAGTAGTTTTGAAATTTCCGTAACTGCTTTATTTAAGTCGGTTGGTTGCGGGTCGAATTGTTCTCGCCGTGCCAGCTTCAACAATCGCTGTGTTAACGAAGATCCTCGCCGGGCGGCCGAGATGGCAGGCGTCAGATATTCGTCGATAAGCGTACTGTTTGGAAGGTTCTCAGATAGCGGTACAAGGTTGCCTAGAATAACGGTGAGCAAGTTGTTGAAATCATGTGAAATGCCGCTGGCCATCCGACCAAGCGCATCCATTTTTTGAGATCTCATCAAAGCGGACATTGTTGCTTTGTGACGGGTGACATCGACAGACACAAAATAGAATCCAATGACCTCGCCGGATGACGGCGTTTCCGGTCGCAACAACGTGCGGATATCTTTTGTGCGATTTCCGGGCAGCTCAATGCGCATGTCGAAGTCCACAAGCGCCCCGCGCCGGGACTGTTCAAAAAAATGAGCTGATTCTTGAAGTGTTCTCCTTGAAAGCACCTTGTTTATATGTAGGCCCAATATTTCTTGGGGCGTTTTTTGGTACGAACGGGCAAAACGCTTGTTCGAGTAAAGGATCGTCATGTCCTTGTCCAAATGCACAATTCCTGCCGGTACTTCATCCGCAACCAGTTTCAACCGATGTTCACTCAGTGAAAGTTCCTGTGTGCGTGTGCGGACCAGGTCTTGGAGTTTTTTCTGCAAGCGCCGTGTTTCAGTGACATCTGTATAAGTAGTCACAAATCCGCCGGATGGCAGTGGCGTACCACAAATCTCGATAACGGTGCCATTTGGTCGTTCTCGCTCAAGCTGGTGCTCGGCGAACTTCCCCGCAGTTTTCACCCTGTCCGAGACAAGCTGATCTATTTGGCCTTCGCCATATTCGCCGCGCTCGGCATTGTATCTAATGAACGAACCAAAGTCGGCTCCAGAAAATGCCAATCGCTTGGGGTAACCATAGATATCCAAAAATTTGTCGTTCCATGCGACAAGCTTTAGGTCGCGATCAAATATCGTCACACCTTGGCTGACGTGCGCCAGCCCCTCAAGAACGAGGTGAATTGCGTCATTTCCGTTTGTTTCGACTAACATATCTTGGCTCCGTTTGCTTGGGCCGGTGAAGTCAAGAATGCGCCATGCAGTTCGTTTACCAAAGACGAATCTGCGTGACGTCACAATTGGATACAATTTTCGCAAATTTGGGCAACATCAACATGTGTACATGAACTCGTTCAGCAGGAGGACCGGAGTATTTCGGGTGCTGATCACGGGAGGATACATGACTAACGAGACATCTATATACGAAAGTGGCTTGGCACCTAACGCTGCCAACTATGTGGCGTTATCGCCATTGAGCTTTCCACAGAGAACAGCAGAAATTTACCCTGACCTTTTGGCGGTTGTCCATGGCGACATACGTCGCACTTGGCGCGAGACGTATGAGCGCATGCTGCGCTTGGGAAGCGCGCTTCAGAAGCGCGGTATCGGCAAAGGTGATACGGTTTCGGTGATCGCCGCCAACATCCCGGAGATGTTTGAGGCGCATTTTGGCATCCCGATGGCGGGCGCAGTTCTGAACGCTGTGAACACTAGGCTGGATGCTGAAGCGATCGCTTTCATCCTGTCACACGCCGAAGCTAAAGTGGTGATGGTTGATCCGGAATTCAGTGAAGTAGTGGACACTGCCATCAAGATGAGTGGCCGCAAAGATATGCTCGTTGTTGATATTGAGGACGCATCCTTTGATGGCGGACGACTAATTGGTGAAATGACCTACACCGCTTTGTTGGCCGAAGGCGACCCCAACTTTCAATTCGAGCTTCCTGGTAATGAATGGGACGCAATCAGCCTGAACTATACATCTGGCACAACGGGCGACCCCAAGGGGGTGGTGTATCATCACCGTGGTGCCGCCCTCAATGCAATGTCGAACATTGTGACCTGGGGCATGGCGCATCACTCGCGCTACCTTTGGACATTGCCGATGTTTCATTGCAACGGCTGGTGTTTTCCGTGGACCATTGC
Organism: uncultured Sulfitobacter sp.; assembly: GCF_947499945.1. GTDB lineage: Bacteria > Pseudomonadota > Alphaproteobacteria > Rhodobacterales > Rhodobacteraceae > Sulfitobacter. Next base: position 57,836 of record NZ_CANMQD010000007.1, read on the forward strand.
CGCCAATGCAGGGGTTTGCGTCTGTCTTCGTGCGGTGCGGGCTGAGCCGATTTACCAATTGATCCGCGACGAAAAGGTCACCCATTTCTGCGGCGCGCCAATCGTGTTGAACATGCTGGCCAATGCGCCGGACGAGCTGAAAGATTTCAGCCACGAAGTCAAAGTTATGACAGCCGGTGCTTCACCGCCCGCAGCTGTGATTGCGAACATGGAATCGATGGGCATCGAAGTGACCCATGTGTACGGGCTGACAGAAACCTATGGCCCTTCAGTAGTCTGTGCTTGGAAAACCGAATGGGACGGGCTCGACGGAGAGAAGAAATCCAAACTCAAGGCACGGCAAGGCGTAAAGAACGTCGCGCTTTCGGGCCTGATGGTCGCTGACCCCGACACGCTGGAACCCAAGCCGCATGATGGCACGTCAATTGGTGAGATTTTCATGCGTGGGAACAACGTTATGAAGGGGTATCTCAAGAACCCCACCACGACGGACAAATCCTTTAAAGGGGGCTGGTTTGCTTCTGGTGACCTCGGAGTGATGCATCCTGACGGTTACGTTGAACTAAAGGACCGCTCAAAAGACATCATCATTTCTGGTGGAGAGAATATTAGCTCCGTTGAAGTCGAAGATGTGATTTATACCCACCCCGCAGTCATGGTAGCCGCCGTCGTTGCGCGGCCGGACGAGAAGTGGGGCGAAACGCCCTGCGCCTTTGTCGAACTGAAGCCCGACCACGATGTGAGCGAAGCCGATCTGATCGCATTCTGTCGCGAGAGTATGGCGCGTTTCAAGGTGCCCAAAAGAGTGGTCTTTGGAGACCTTCCCAAAACATCGACCGGTAAAGTGCAGAAATTTCTTCTTCGCGATCTTGCACGCGCTCTGGCCGACGACGGCCTCCGCGATTTCGCACGCGCCCTGTCCGACACCAAATAAATCCTCCCTGAAACTAAGGGGAGAGTTGATGATTTCTTCTCTCCTCGCCTTTTTTGGAAATATTTCATGAGCGAAGCTGCACAATACATCCTTGAAACGCAGGGCCTGACGAAGGAATTCAAGGGTTTCACTGCAGTTGACACAGTTGATCTGAAGGTACGCAGGCATCAGATTCATGCTCTGATCGGTCCCAACGGGGCTGGCAAAACAACCGTGTTCAACCTGTTGACCAAATACCTGATTCCTACCCGTGGAAAGATCTCCTTTAACGGTGAGGACATCACCAAAACCAAGGCTGCGGACATCTCGCGCAAAGGTGTTGTCCGGTCATTTCAGATTTCAGCCGTGTTTCCCCAGATGACAGCCCGCGAAAATGTGCGCGTGGCCCTGCAACGCAAACTGGGAACGTCCTTTCATTTCTGGCGCCCCCTCAGCAGTCTGAACCAGCTGAACGATCGCGCTGAGGAGTTGCTGGACATGGTCGGCCTTAGCAAGTTCTCCGACGCGATTGTTGGTGACATGGCATATGGGCGCAAACGTGCTTTGGAAATCGCTACCACTCTCGCAATGGAGCCGGAGTTGATGCTGTTGGATGAGCCAACTCAAGGCATGGGCCGAGAAGATGTGGATCTGATCACTCAGTTGATCAAGAAGGTATCAGCCAACCGCACAATTCTGATGGTTGAACACAATCTCGGCGTTGTCTCGACCCTTTGTGACACAGTCACTGTTTTGCAGCGCGGCGCGGTGCTGACCGAAGGGGACTATGAAACGGTTTCATCCGATCCACGTGTCAAAGAAGCCTATATGGGGAAAGCCGCATGAGCGCGACTGTCGAAAACCACGAACTCGGTGGTCCGCATGTTTCGGATCATATCGAAGAACTGAGCATCCGCGATCTTCACGCGTTCTACGGTGAAGGTCATGCTCTGCACGGAATCGATATGACGGTCTATCGCGGCGAATTGGTGACGTTGCTTGGCCGTAACGGATCTGGCCGGACCACGACCCTGCGCTCGATTGTGGGGCTGATGGGACGGCGCACCGGATCAATCATGTTGAAAGGTCAAGAGATCATCAAAGCTTCTCCGCATGCGATTGCGCATATGGGTGTTGGGTATTGCCCCGAAGAACGCGGAATCTTTTCCAGCCTCAACGTCGAGGAGAACCTGATGCTGCCGCCAGAGGTGGCAGCGGGCGGGATGTCTGTTGAAGAACTCTACGAGATGTTTCCCAACTTATCCGAGCGGCGCAAGAGTCCCGGCATGCGGCTTTCGGGTGGTGAGCAGCAGATGTTGGCCATGGCACGCATTCTGCGCACTGGCGCGAATGTTCTCTTGCTCGATGAGATTACCGAAGGCTTGGCACCCGTCATTGTCGACAAGCTCGCCGAGGTTCTGATCGAACTAAAGACCCGCGGATACACAGTGCTGTTGGTCGAGCAGAACTTCCGCTTTGCCGCTCCATTGGCTGATCGGCATTTCATCATGGACCACGGCAACGTGGCCGCTGTCATTCACAAAGACGAGCTGGAAGAAAAGCAGCACGTTTTTGATGAGTATCTAAGTGTTTAACAAAAAATCTCCCGGAGGAGGATCAATGAATATTCTTAAAAAGCTATCTCTCAGTGTTTCGGCACTGGCCATGGTAGCATCAGCAGCATCAGCAGAAATCAGCGATGGCGTTGTTAAGATCGGTGTGTTGACCGACATGTCCGGTACCTATTCCGACCTTTCAGGTGAAGGCGCGGTTGTGGCTACGCAGATGGCCATCGACGAGTTTGGCGGTACGGTTGCTGGTGCTCCGATTGAGATCGTGTCAGCCGACCATCAGAACAAGGCTGACATCGCGGCCAACAAGGCCCGCGAGTGGGGTGACACCCAGCAGGTTGACGCATTTGCGGAACTGGTGACGACATCCGTTGCGCTTGCTGTTTTCGAAGTGGCAAAACAGCAGAACAAAATCGCGCTGGTCTCTGGTGCTGCGTCTTCTCCCCTGACCAGCGATGCCTGCATTCCGACCGGTTTGCACTGGACCTATAACACCCGCGCGCTGGCTGTGGGCACTGGCTCAGCCATCGTAAAAGAGGGCGGAGATTCCTGGTATTTTCTGACTGCTGATTATGCGTTTGGCGAAGCGCTTCAGGGTGACGTGACCAAAGTAGTCGAGGCTGAGGGCGGCACTGTTCTGGGCGCGGCAAAGCATCCATTCCCTGCGTCGGACTTTTCATCTTTTGTCCTGCAGGCGCAGGCATCTGGTGCCAAAGTCGTTGGTTTGGCCAATGCCGGTGCCGATACCATCAACGCGATCAAAGCGGCCAACGAATTTGGTCTTGTCGCGGCAGGCCAAAAAGTTGCGGGCCTGCTGGTCTTCCTGACGGACGTACATGCACTTGGTCTGGACACCGCTCAGGGCCTGCAAATGACCGTCAGTTTCTATTGGGATCTCAACGACGAAACACGCGCCTGGTCGCAGAAGTTCTTTGAGAAAACAGGCAAGATGCCAACGGGCGTTCAGGCGGGCACATACTCGTCAGTTCTTCACTACCTGCGGGCGATCGAGGCAACTGGTTCGGATGACACCGACACAGTGTTGGCAAAGATGCGTGAAATGCCTGTGAACGATGCTTTCGCAACGAACGGTGTTTTGCGCACAGACGGACGCATGGTTCATGACATGTTCCTCGCCGAGGTAAAGTCGCCTGCTGAATCTTCCGGGCCATGGGACTACCTCAAGATCGTGCGCACCATTCCCGGTGAAGAAGCTTACGGACCACTCTCCGAAAGCAACTGCCCAACCAAATAAGACCAAACGGCCCGCCAGACGCCATGCGCGTTTGGCGGGTTCCGTGCGCACAACCACTTTAGGACATTGTTGATATGCTGACAGATCTACTGGGTATTCCGCCCCAAGTCCTTTTCGGCCAGCTTATGCTCGGTTTGATCAATGGGGCGTTTTATGCCGTTCTCTCCCTCGGACTGGCCGTCATTTTTGGCCTGCTGAACATCGTGAATTTTGCGCACGGCGCGTTCTACATGCTCGGTGCCTTCGCCACAGTCGCGGTGACGCAATATCTTGGGATAGGGTATTGGGGTGCCTTGATCGTCGCACCTTTGGTTGTTGGCGCTTTCGGAGCAGCCATTGAATATTTCCTGCTGCGGCGCCTCACCGGTGTGGATCACCTTTATGGCCTTCTTCTTACCTTTGGATTGGCGCTGGTTATCGAGGGCTCGTTTGTAAAAATGTTTGGGGCTTCGGGCCTGCCATACCCTGTCCCCGCACAATTGACTGGCGGCGTGAACCTTGGGTTCATGTTTCTGCCTTGGTATCGTGGTTGGGTTGTTGTTGCGTCGCTCGCGGTCTGCATCGCCACGTGGTTTCTGTTTGAACGCACCAAGATTGGTGCATATCTGCGAGCCGGAACCGAGAACCCAAAGCTTTTGCAAGCCTTTGGTGTGAATGTTCCCCTGCTGACAACACTCGCCTATGGCTACGGCGTAGCGCTTGCTGCTTTCGCAGGTGTGCTGGTCGCTCCGATCACCCAAGTCAGCCCGCTGATGGGGTCAAATCTGATCATTGTGGTTTTCGCAGTGGTCGTCATTGGCGGCATGGGGTCGATCATGGGGGCCGTTGTAACCGGTTTGGCAATGGGCGTGATCGAAGGTCTGACCCGCGTGTTTTGGCCCGAAGCATCAGCAACCGTCATCTTTATGGTCATGGCCATCGTTCTGGTCCTTCGACCAGCGGGCCTCTTTGGCAAAACAGCGTGAGGAAATAAGAATATGAACTCCAAAATTGGATATCTGATCGCGTTTGCCATCCTTCTGGTTCTGCCATTTGTGGTCTACCCCGTCTTTTTGATGAAATTGCTTTGTTTCGCCCTTTTTGCCAGCGCGTTTAACCTGATCCTTGGCTTCGGCGGCTTGCTAAGCTTCGGTCACGCGGCGTTTTTCGGTGGCGCGGGCTACATCACAGGTCATGCCTTAAAAGTTTGGGGTCTCCCCACCGAGTTGGGCATCTTGTTCGGCGCATTGACAGCGGGTCTGCTAGGTTTGCTAATCGGTATGTTGGCGATCCGTCGGCAGGGCATTTATTTCGCCATGATCACATTAGCTATGGCGCAAATGGTCTACTTCATCTTTGTCAGTTCCGATTTCACCGGTGGTGAAAACGGTCTTCAGGGGGTGCCGCGCGGTTACGCTCTGGGTTTCATCGATCTGCAAAACGACTTGTCGATGTACTACTTCGTATTGGCAATCTTTGTTGCCGCCTTCTTTATAATCTCGCGAACTGTAAACTCGCCCTTCGGGCAAGTCCTCAGCGCAATTCGGGACAATGAAGATCGGGCAACGTCGCTTGGTTATGATGTCGATCGCTATAAATTGCTGGCCTTCGTACTTTCTGCAACCTTTGCCGGACTGGCCGGAGGGACCAAGACAGTCGTATTCCAACTCGCCTCACTGACAGATTCTCATTGGCACATGTCTGGTGAAGTCGTCCTTATGACACTGCTTGGCGGATTGGGCACGATTGCTGGTCCGTCAGTTGGTGCTGCCATCATCATCACGCTTCAGAACTATCTGGCATCCGGTCCGCTTGGTGCGTGGGTACCTGTCGTACTCGGTGTGATCTTTGTGGTCTGTGTGTTGGCCTTTCGCCGCGGCGTCGTCGGGGAACTTCACGCGTTCATTAAGAAATCGTTCTGAGACTTGCATGCGATGAATAACAGGAGTTTGAGATTATGAAGGTTCTCGTCCCAGTTAAACGGGTTATTGACTACAACGTGAAAGTGCGCGTCAAAGCGGACGGGTCGGGTGTTGATCTCGCTAACGTAAAAATGTCGATGAACCCGTTTGACGAGATTTCTGTCGAACAGGCGATCCGTCTAAAAGAAGCGGGCCAGGTCGATGAGATCGTCGTCGTTTCCATCGGTGTAAAGCAAGCACAGGAAACTCTGCGCACAGCGTTGGCCATGGGTGCGGACCGCGCCATTTTGGTTGTCGCGACGGATGATTTGCATAACGACATTGAGCCACTTGCAGTTGCCAAAATTCTTAAAGCGATTGTAGACGAAGAAAAGCCGGGTTTGGTTTTGACCGGCAAGCAAGCCATCGACAACGACATGAACGCGACAGGTCAGATGTTGTCGGCCCTTTTGGGCTGGTCACAAGCGACATTTGCCTCCGAAGTCGAGATCGCAGGTGACAAGGCCAAGGTCTCACGCGAAGTGGACGGCGGAATGCAGACTATTGAAGTCACGATGCCAACTGTCATCACCGTCGATTTACGTCTGAACGAGCCGCGCTACGCATCACTGCCCAATATCATGAAGGCCAAGAAAAAGCAGATGGATGAAAAGACACCGGCGAACTACGGCGTTGATGTCACCAACCGCCTGGAAATCGTCAAAACAGTTGAACCGGCTGAGCGTGCGGCCGGAATAAAGGTTGCTTCTGTGGATGAATTGGTCGCGAAACTCAAAGAAGCGGGGGCTGTGTAAATGGCTGTTCTACTCCTTGCAGAAGTAACTGACGGTGAACTGGCGATGGATGCAACGGCCAAGGCTGTTACCGCAGCCAAGCCATTGGGTAAAATCACTATTTTGGCTGCTGGCGGCTCTGCAGCCGCAGCCGGTGATGCAGCGTCCAAGATAGATGGCGTGTCCAAAGTGTTGGTCGCCGAGGATGCGTCCTTGGGTCACCGTTTGGCCGAATCCACAGCGGCGCTGATCGTATCGCTTGTGGGTGACTTTGAGCACATCGTCGCCCCGGCCACCACGGACGCCAAGAACGTTATGCCTCGAGTTGCGGCATTGCTGGACGTTATGATGATATCTGATGCATCCGGCGTAGTGGACGCAAACACATTCGAGCGTCCGGTCTATGCAGGCAACGCTGTCCAAACAGTCAGATCGTCGGACGCGAAAAAGGTTATCACTTTCCGCACATCTACATTCGATGCGGCAGGGGGCGGTGGCTCTGCGGTTGTCGAGGCAGTAGGCGCAGTAACAAACCCCGGCTTGTCCGAATGGATAGAGGACAAGCTTGCAGCCTCTGATCGCCCAGAATTGACATCAGCAGGTGTGGTTGTGTCCGGTGGTCGCGGTGTCGGGTCCGAAGATGACTTTGCGATGATCGAAAAACTGGCCGACAAACTCGGTGCCGCCGTGGGCGCATCCCGTGCGGCAGTCGACAGCGGTTATGCCCCGAACGATTGGCAGGTTGGCCAGACGGGCAAGGTCGTAGCCCCTGATCTGTACGTAGCCATCGGCATCTCTGGTGCGATTCAGCACCTTGCCGGCATGAAAGACAGCAAGATCATCGTCGCCATCAACAAAGACGAAGAAGCCCCCATCTTTCAGGTCGCCGATTTCGGCCTTGTTGCGGACCTATTTGAGGCAGTGCCTCAACTAATCGAAAAACTTTGATCTTAACGGAGAACCCAAACCATGACATATAACGCTCCGATTGAAGACATGATCTTCGTGCTCGAAGAACTTTGCGGCCTTAAAGACATCGCCGAACTCCCTGGTCTGGAGGAAGCTACTCCCGACATGGTGGCGGCAATTCTTGAGGAAGCTGGCAAATTCGCCTCACAGGTGTTGTCACCTTTGAACGCTGTTGGTGACATCAAAGGGCTTGGATTTGACAAAGGTGAAGTGACGACACCGGACGGGTGGAAGTCAGCCTATGATCAGCTTGTTGAGATGGGTTGGAATTCACCGACTGCAGACGGCGAACATGGCGGCATGGGCCTTCCTGCTGTCGTGAACGCCTGCATTCAAGAAATGTTTCAAGGTGCAAATGCTGCATTTCAACTATGCCCGATGTTGACGCAGGGCGCGATCGAGGCTGTGGAGGGTTTTGCATCGCCCGCGTTGAAGGAAACCTATCTGCCCAAACTCGTTAGTGGTGAATGGACGGGTACGATGAACCTGACAGAGCCCCAAGCGGGCTCGGATCTGGCTGCAATACGCTCAAAAGCTGTGCCACAGGGCGATCACTATCTGATCTCGGGTCAAAAGATTTATATCACTCATGGCGAACACGACATGACCGAAAACATCATCCATCTGGTGTTGGCACGACTTCCTGATGCACCAGCAGGGGTGAAAGGTATTTCGCTATTTGTGGTGCCAAAGTTCTTGATCACTGAAGATGGTAGTTTGGGCGAACGCAACGATATGCGCTGCGTTTCAATCGAACATAAACTGGGCATTCATGCGAGTCCAACCTGTACCCTTGCCTTTGGCGATAACGGCGGTGCAGTGGGGTACTTGGTGGGCGAGCCGAACGTCGGCTTGCAGTACATGTTCGCGATGATGAACAATGCGCGTCTGAATGTGGGCTTGCAAGGTGTTGGCATCGCCGAACACGCGACCCAACACGCAACCCATTATGCAATGGAACGCAAACAAGGCGGAACACCTGAGGACAGCGGCGTTGCAACGATCATCGGGCATCCTGATGTTCGTCGGATGCTGGGATTGATGAAGTCACGGACCGAGGCGGCACGTATCTTGGCATATCGCGCAGCCCGATCGCTGGATTACTCTCAAAGGTCAGTTGACGCCAATGAAAAAGCACGCCACCAGCGCCGTGTTGACCTGCTAATACCTGTGGTCAAAGGCTGGTCGACGGAATTGTCAGTGCAGACCGCATCACTCGGCATTCAAGTCCACGGTGGTATGGGGTACGTCGAAGAAACCGGGGCTGCTCAATACCTAAGAGATGCTCGGATCACGACGATCTATGAAGGTACGACGGGAATTCAGGCTCTTGACTTGATCGGCCGTAAAATATTGCGTGACCGTGGTAAAGCCGCTCTCGAAATCGTCAGAGATATGCGGGCCACCGCGCTGGTACTTGCGGATCAGCAGGGCTCATCAGCGGATTGGCCTGCACTAAGCGGCGTTGTAAGTGGATCCGCTGAACTAATCGAAAACGTAACCAATTGGATTTTGGAGCAGAACGGCCATGAGCCGCAGGCCGTAGCAACAGATGTCCTCGAACTATTTGGGATTGCGTTGGGTGCATGGGCAATGGGTGATGCGGCTTTAAGCGCAGGACGACACATAGAAGGTCGGTCTGGTACTGCGTATCACGATGCCAAGATGAAAACCGTCAAGTTCTACATGGCCAATGTGGTCCCTCATGCAAACGCACTCTCGATGATAATTACCGGTGCGGCTCCATCGATCCTCAATTTGAAAGCAAGTGATTTTGGGACGGCGGCCTAGATGTGTAAGCCGTCGAAACTGGCCGGTTGGATGCTTATCGCTCCCTTAGTGAGGCATCAATGAAGCAAGTCTCTCGTGAAACCATGGAATACGATGTTGTGATTGTCGGGGCAGGGCCTGCTGGCCTTGCCGCGGCAATCAGGCTCAAGCAACTTGACGCTGATTGCCAAGTCGTTGTGCTTGAGAAAGGCTCCGAAGTTGGCGCCCATATTCTGTCGGGTGCGGTGCTGGACCCTTGCGGCCTCGATACGTTGATACCGGATTGGAAAGACAAAGGCGCGCCCGTGACCGTGGCTGTAAAAGAAGACAACTTTTACATGCTGGGCGAAGCCGGGCAGGTGCGTATCCCTAACTTTCCAATGCCGCCACTGATGAGCAACCACGGCAACTATATCGTTTCAATGGGAAATGTTTGTCGCTGGATGGCCGAGCAAGCCGAGGGCCTGGGCGTGGACATCTTCCCCGGCATGTCAGTTTCTGAATTGGTCTATGCCGAAGATGGCAGCGTCAAAGGCGTGGTTGCGGGTGAGTTCGGCAAGAATCCTGATGGCAGCCAAAGTGAAGCCTATGAGCCCGGCATGGAGTTGCATGGCAAATACGTTTTTCTGGGCGAAGGTGTGCGCGGATCGTTGGCGCAGCAAGTGATCTCGAAATTCGACCTCTCAAAGGGCCATGAACCCCAAAAGTACGGCCTTGGCATGAAGGAAATCTGGGAAATTGATCCAGCCAAGCATGTTGAGGGCCGTGTGACCCACACGATGGGCTGGCCTTTGGGCAAGAACGCAGGCGGCGGGTCATTCATTTATCACCTTGAAAACAATCAGGTCTACGTCGGTTTTGTTGTCCATCTAAACTACAAGAATCCGCATTTGTTCCCGTACATGGAATTCCAGCGGTTCAAGCATCACCCGATGGTGGCCGACCTTCTGGAGGGTGGTAAGAGGGTGGCATATGGTGCGCGGGCTATTTCCGAGGGTGGATACCAATCGATGCCGAAAATGGTGGCACCCGGCGTAGCGCTTTTGGGATGTTCTGTGGGCATGGTTAACGTGCCGCGCATCAAAGGCAATCACAATGCAATACTGTCAGGTAAGGCCGCTGCCGAGGCTGCTTTTGCAGCCATTCAGGCGGGCCGTTCGGGCGATGAGCTTTCAGAGTATGAGGCGGAAGTCCGTAACGGGGCGATCGGCAAGGATCTGAAAACAGTGCGCAATGTCAAACCGTTGTGGTCAAAGTACGGGTTAGTTGCTTCGCTTGTCGTTGGCGGTCTGGACATGTGGACGAACACTTTCGGGGTTTCTCTAATGGGGACACTGAAGCACGGCAAGACCGATGCAGCAGCGACCGAAATCGCCGACAGACACAAGGTCATCGAGTATCCCAAGCCTGACGGCAAGCTGTCGTTTGACCGACTGACCAATGTGGCATTTTCTTTCACGAACCACGAAGAAAACCAGCCTGCGCACCTGACATTAAAGGATGTAAGCGAGCCGGTAAAAATCAACTTGCCGAAATTTGGCGGACCTGCGGCACGTTATTGCCCTGCGGGCGTCTATGAATTCGTTGAGGAAGAAGGCAAGGCCCCCCGTTTCATCATCAACTTCCAGAACTGCGTGCACTGCAAGACCTGCGACATCAAAGATCCGGGCCAGAACATCGTCTGGACCACGCCGCAAGGGGGCGACGGGCCAAATTATCCAAATATGTGACTAAGAAATAATGGCGAGGACAATACCATGAACGAACTGAACGGTTACGATATTGAGGATCTTGAGGTCGGCATGACGGCGACGTTCTCAAAGACCATTACAGAGGCTGACATCGTCCTTTTCGCCGGCGCTTCAGGCGACAACAACGCAATCCACATTAACGAAGCTTTTGCCAAGACGACACCATTCAAAGGCAGAATAGCCCATGGGTTTTTGACCGCCAGTACCATTTCGGCGGCTATTGCAAACAGGCTGCCCGGCCCCGGGACAATCTATATGTCCCAGCAAATGAGTTTTCTTGGCCCAGTCCGCCCTGGTGATACCGTGGATGCAGTCGTGACTGTCAAAGAGCTGATCCGGGACAAAAGCCGAGCAGTGTTGGAAACAGTGTGCTCCGTCGAAGGGGCGGTTGTTGTAAGCGGTGAAGCATTGGTCAAGACGACCTCTGCCGCAAAAAGAACTGCCAAAGCATCGTAATTTGTCTGAAATTTGGCTTTGGCCTGCTCGACGGAACTTGAGGGGGTAACAAAATGACGAAACAACCAATTAGCCGATATCCAATACCTGACATCTTTGATCTGCCAGACGACATAAGAGAGCGGATTATTGGAGTTCAGGAGAAGGCCGGATTCATTCCCAATGTCTTTCTGACCTTAGCTCACCGCCCAGCAGAGTTTAGGGCATTTATGGCGTACCACGATGCCGTAATGGAAAGCGAAAGCGGGCTCACCCAAGCAGACCGTGAGATGATTATTGTCGTTACCTCTAGCGACAACAGCTGCCAGTATTGTGTTGTTGCACACGGAGCTATCCTGCGGATACGCGCGAAGAACTCCACTATTTCTGATCAAGTTGCGGCCAATTATCGAAAGTCGGATATCACGCTGCGTCAAAAAGCGATGCTCGATTTTGCATTGAAGGTGTCAAATGATGCAAAAGCTATCAATGACACCGATTTCGAGCTTTTACGCGAACATGGTTTTTCGGATGAGGATATTTGGGATATTGCCGGGGTGACTTCCTTTTTCGGACTGTCCAACCGGATGGCCAACTTCACATCAATGCGCCCGAATTCCGAATTTTATATGATGGGGCGCGGGTAATCCGCCGTCTGTATCCATCTATTTTTTCCGCCGACTATGTGGCCGATACTGGTCTTAACAGGAGTAAGAAATGACAAATGACGTCGTAATCTTGGATGGAGTGCGCACCGCGATCGGCACATTTGGTGGATCTCTAGCAGGGTATACGCCCACTGCACTCGCGGCGGCTGTTTCAAAAGAAGCAATCGCTCGCAGTGATGTTGATCCAAAACAGATTGGCCACGCGGTCTTTGGGCATGTAATCAATACAGAGGGCCGCGACATGTATCTGGCGCGGGTGGCCGCTGTAGAGGCTGGCGTGCCTAACGAAGCACCTGCCCTGACTGTAAACCGCCTTTGCGGATCAGGAGCGCAGGCCATTGTTTCATCTGCGCAACACATCATGTTAGGGGATGTCGATTTCGCTCTGGCAGGTGGTGCCGAATGCATGTCGCGTTCGCCATTCTCCAGCAATGCACCGCGCTTTGGCCAGAAAATGGGTGATCTTTCGATGACCGACATGATGATTGCGGCATTGAGCGATCCATTCGGGGGCGGCCACATGGGTGTCACAGCCGAAAACGTCGCTGATGAGCATCAGATTTCACGCGATGATCAGGATGCTTTTGCCGCGGAAAGCCAGCGTCGCGCCGCGCACGCCATTGCCGAAGGTCGCTTCAAAAGCCAGATCTTGCCCTTGGAGATCAAGGTGCGCCGGGAAACCATTGCGTTTGATACGGACGAGCACGGAAAGGCCTCAACCACAATTGAAAGTTTGGGAAAACTTCGCGCCGCTTTTAGAAAGGACGGTTCGGTCACAGCTGGTAACTCATCGGGATTGAATGACGGTGCAGCGGCAGTTGTCTTGGCCTCTGCCAATGCGGCGGAGAAAGCAGGTCTGAAACCCCGCGCGCGTCTTTTGGGCTATGCACACGCCGGCGTGCGCCCAGAGGTCATGGGTATCGGTCCGGTTCCAGCGGTTACTAAGTTGCTGAACAAGCTGGGAATGCAACCTGGCGATTTCGATGTGATCGAATCAAACGAAGCTTTTGCCGCTCAGGCCTGTGCGGTGAATAAGGAACTCGGCTTTGATGTTGCCAAGGTGAACCCTAATGGGGGCGCTATCGCTCTTGGGCACCCAATTGGCGCAACCGGTGCTATCATCACCATCAAAGCGTTGAATGAATTGGAACGCACGGGTGGTAAACTTGCTCTTGTGACCATGTGTATTGGCGGCGGGCAGGGCATCGCCTTGGCAATTGAAAGAATGAACTAGCTTCCCGCGAACCTTGGCGCACAGTTCTTTGGACTAGTAGGTTTCTGCTTGAACTGGGTGGGGCAAAGCCGTCTCAACTGTGCGGCTTTTGAATAGCATAAACAGCCGACAAGTAAATGAAACCAACTGCTAGGAGATACGACATGGCTAAGAAAGAAACACCCGATCCTTTCAAGGAATTCATGCAAATGTTCGACCCCGCCAATCTTAGTAAGGCCTTTGACCCCATGGCGATGATGGAAAAGTTTGGCGTCAGCACCGGCAACGTAGATCCGCAAGACACGATTCAGAAAGCAAAAGGTCAGTTCGATGCGATGGCGAAGGCGAACGAGGCCGCCGCACAGTCTTATCGTGATCTGATGGAAAAGCAGATGAAGATTTTTCAGGATTTGACGACCGAGGCTGTGGCTCAGGCAAAATCAGGTACACCTCAAGACGTATCCGCCAACTATCAACAAGCGGTCAAACGCGCCCTCGAAATAATGACTGAAATGTCCGAAGCGGCGCGAAGCGCCAACGATCAGGCCTATGACGCAATAATGGATCAGGTGGACGCGGCAATGAAAGAGCTGAAGTCGTAAAGGCACTGAATCTGTACAGGGTGCCAAAACCTAGGGAGCTTTGAAATGACAAATTTGATCCTGTTAGGGCCACCCGGCGCAGGGAAGGGCACACAGGCGCGCATGTTGACAGAAAGCGTGGGCCTGCTTCAGCTTTCTACCGGCGACTTGCTACGTGAGGCCGTTGCCAAAGGTACGAAAGCAGGGGAGGCTGCGAAGCAAGTGATGGAAGCCGGCGATCTGGTCTCAAACGAGATTGTCATTGCGATTGTCAATGACCGGCTGGATCTTCCCGATGTGGAAGCTGGTGTGATTTTCGATGGCTTTCCCCGCACCGTGGTTCAGGCTGAGGCGCTTGATAAACTCCTTAAAGCAAAAGCAATGAAACTCGACTTCGTTGTTTCTTTAGATGTTCAGGATGCTGCCATGATTGAGCGGATATCTGGTCGCTATACATGTGCGGGTTGTGGCGAAGGATACCATGATACTAAAAAAGTGCCCGCAAATGTCGACATCTGCGACAGCTGTGGTGAATCAAATTTCAAGCGTCGGGCCGATGACAACGCAGCGACTGTCGCTGAACGGCTCAAAGCCTATCATGCCGAGACAGCGCCACTCATAGAGTATTACCGAAATAAGGGTCTGCTTTTTCGCATAGATGCGATGGGAGATATCGTTGCCATCAGCGACCAGCTGAAAGAGCTAGTCAGCAAAACTAACTGAGGGAATCCAAGAAATGCAAGACGATGCCACATCTGCCCAAACCACGGACATTGCCGAACAGACAGAGCGGCTTGCACGTCTGACCAACCGCGCCATGATGGCCAGCGCCCAGATGCAGGGCCATGCGATCAAGCAGGCCTCGGGGTCTGAATATGCACTGATGGATGCGGGCACTTTGGCAAAGGCCTATGGCACCTTCTGGTCAGATATGATCTCGGACCCAAGCAAATTGATGGACATCCAGCAGACCGTCGGCACCGAGATGATGGCTGCATGGCAGTCTATGTTTGGTTTGTCCTCGGATGAACCCGTCAAAGACAAGCGGTTCAAAGATGAAAGCTGGTCCGACGATCCGATTTCTCGCAGCTACCGTGACGTTTTCCTGGCCTTCGATCGCGCCAGCAACAGCCTGCTAGAGCGTTTGCCAGACGGGTCCAAAGACCACCAGCGGGTCAGTTTCTACACCCGTCAGATGATCAGTGCCCTGTCACCCAGCAACTATTTGGCAACCAATCCCGCTGCACGCAAGGCGCTGATGGACACCCAAGGCGAAAGCCTGTTGGCGGGTCTTGAGAACCTCTTGACCGATCTGGAACGCGGCGAAGGGCGGCTTGCGGTTGCGACCAATGACGACACCGCATTTGAGGTTGGTGTTGATCTGGCCACCACCGCAGGGCAGGTGGTTTTCCAGAATGATCTGATGCAGTTGATCCAATACGCGCCCACCACCAAAGAACAACATGCAACACCAATTCTGTTTGTGCCTTCATGGATAAACAAGTTCTATATCCTCGATATGAAACCAGAGAACAGCCTGATCCGCTATATGCTGGATCAAGGGCATTCAGTTTTTGTGGTCTCGTGGGTCAACCCCACCCGCGAACATTCCGAGAAAGATTTTGCCGCTTATATGACCGAAGGTCCGTTGGCCGCATTGGACGTGATCCGTAACATCACGGGCGAGGAAAAGGCCAATATCCTTGGCTTCTGCATCGGCGGTATTTTGGTGACGGCGATGCTTGCTTATTTGGCTGCCAAGGGTGATGACCGCATCGCCTCGGCCACCACATTGGCTACGATGGTCGACTTCGAAAACGTCGGTGAGATTGGCGTGTTTGTTGACGATGACCGTTTGGCAAGCATGCGCGTCACCATGGCCGAAAAGGGCTACCTAGACGCGCATCACCTGCAGGACATGTTTTCGATGCTGCGCGAAAAAGACCTGATCTGGTCCTTTGTTGAGGCAAACTATCTGCGCGGACAAAAGCCGCCAGCTTTTGATCTGTTGTCATGGAATTCGGATTCCACACGCCTGCCATCTGCAATGCTGTTGTGGTATCTTGAGGAAGTTTACCTGCAGAACGGGTTGCGCAAACCCGGTGCGTTGGAGATGAACGGCGTCAAAATTGACATCACCAAGATCAAAACGCCAACATTCATTCTGGCCACTACCGAGGACCACATCGCGCCGTGGCGCTCGATCTATCCCGCAACGGAGTTTTTTGGCGGCGAAGTCGAATTTGTCCTTGGCGGATCTGGACATATTGCAGGCGTGATCAACCCGCCGAACGAGCGTATGAAATACGGCTACCGTACGAGTGACAGTTACCCAGCTTCACCGGATGAATTTCTCGCACAGGCAGAGCAGCACAAAGGATCATGGTGGCCTCATTGGGACAAATGGTTGAGAGCAAAAGAGACCAAGAAGGTGCCTGCTCGCAAACTTGCGACCAAAGGCAAGTATAAAGCTATCGAAGCGGCACCGGGTTCATACGTCAAAGCAACTTAGGTCCGAAATGGATGGAAAGGTTGTGTCGCAAACTTTGTCTGTGTTTGAGGACGCCCATTTACAGGGCATAATTCGTAACCGCTCCATTGGCACTGCCTGCCTGAAGATGGGTTTTTGATCTAAGACAAGTGTTTAATGACGTCTTTAGCGACGTCTCTTATGCGGGGTCTGCGATGTGTGGCGAAATTCTTGGAGTGGAGCGGCGGCGCTTCTGGCATGACGACGAAAAGCTCGAGATTGTCATGTCGGTTGGCGTCGGTGGAGCGAGAGTGACTTAGGTGGTGCAGCGCCATGAGATCATGCGACAACAGATTTACGCATGGCGGCACGGCCTGAAGAAAAAAGGTCTTTGGTCGCCTGATGCAGGGGCTCTAAAACATGCGCGGCACGTGGTTTACGCTGACGACTTAGACATATCAAATGATGAGAGTTTTGACCGCCTCGGCGCAAGTTGCCGGATATGCGAGCAACAAGACTGTTTCCACCGATCCGTGCCTCCAATAGGCAAAGAAATAGCAATTGACCAGCATAAGCGTGGTAGGCCCCATTCAAAATTAACTGAATGCTACGACTGGATAGTGTGAACTTAGTTTTATGTGTTTGCTGCGATAAAATCCAGCACAAGTGGGCGAATGTTGTTGCGCCAGCTTTTACCGGCAAAAATGCCATAGTGACCTGCACCCGGCTCGAGATGGAACGCTTTTTTGCTGTCGGGCAGGCCAGTTAACAGATCGAGGGCAGCCAAGCACTGGCCTGGGGCAGAAATATCATCTTTTTCACCTTCTACAATTTTGACGGCGACAGTTGTGATCTCTGATATGTCGACCTTACGACCAGCGACCTCAAAATCATTGCGTGCAATATCGCGGTCTTTGAAAACTCGTTTCACTGTAGACAGATAGAATTCGGCAGGCATATCCATCACTGCGAGATATTCATCGTAGAAATCGTTGTGACGATCATGTTCTGATGCGTCACCACTCGCTACTCGTGAAATTTCGTTCTTGAAGGCCGTCGCGTGAGTGTCTCTGTTCATCGCGATAAAAGACGCCAGCTGCAGTAGGCCCGGATATACTTTGCGGCCAACACCCTTGTTTTTGAAACCAACGCGTTGAATCATGCTTTGTTCAAGCTGGCCCATTGTTACAGAACGGCCAAAGTCAGTTACTTCGGTTGGGTTGGCATCGGGGTCGACGGGACCACCAATCAATGTCAGAGACCGCGGTTGTGCTTTGGGATCCTCCGCGGCCAAATATGCTGTGGCGGCCAATGCCAATGGCACGGGTTGGCAAACTGCTATAACGTGGGTGTCAGGGCCAAGTTCGCGCATAAAGTCGACAAGATATAGGGTATAGTCTTCGACGTCGAATTTGCCTGCGCTTACAGGAATATCGCGGGCGTTGTGCCAGTCAGTTGTATAAACTTCGCAATCTGGTAGCAGGCTGATCACTGTTTTGCGCATAAGTGTCGCGTAGTGGCCTGACATAGGTGCCACTAAGAGGACCTTTGGCTTCACAGCGGTGCGGTTTTCTACAGAAAAATGGATCAGATTTCCGAACGGACGTTCGACAACAGTCTTGATTGTCACAATGCGATCTTGGCCGTTTTCATTTGTGAAAGGTGGAATATTCCAGTCAGGTTTCACAACCATGCGGCCAAACGTTCGTTCTGTCACTTCGCCCCACGCTTTGATCATGTTGATTACAGGATTTGAGCCGAATGCCATCATAGGGTGGTTGGCCCAAGAATGTGCCGTAGCGCCCAACCATTGGTTTGCGTTGCGGCTTGTTTCCATTAGGTCGTATGCCACCATGTGCTTCATTTTCTAATCTCCTGACGGCATGCGTTATATCCCAAACACATCCACACATGGTTTGGCGCGAGAGTCGTAGCCTAATATCCAACAACAATGAATCGGACTACGAACTTGCTTACGTACGACTTAACACACATATGCTGCAGCGCAACATAAAAATGCTGCACTGCAGCGTGCCGTTGAACAACAAGCTCAGGCTGTCATGTTCCGAAGCCGTGATCCTTATCTGCGACAGCGCACGCAACTGATCAATGCGATGCATGGAGATCTCGCTGAGTACAGCGTCCTGCTGCCAACCTCCCGAGCGAGTGTGGCGCGAATGGTTGCCGCCGTTAGAGATCGTTCCGAAGACTTGCCAGCACCGGTCTTCGAGATGGCTCTGCTCATGGTAGAGGATATCGAACAGTTTACGAACAAGGTGGCAACGATTGATAAGACTTTGAAAAAAATTGCTCAGGGATCGCCGGAAGCAAAACGCTTGCGAACTATGCCAGGCGTGGGTCCGATAACGGCAGTCGCAATCGAAGCCTTTTGCCCACCGGCCAAAAGTTTCAACCGTGGCCGTGGTTTTGCGGCTTGGCTTGGGCTTGCACCACGTCAGAATTCGACCGGCGGCAAAGATCGCTTGGGGCGGATTACTAAGATGGGGCAGCGTGACATCCGACGATTGCTCGTGACGGGCGCCCCTCTCATGGATGTAAGAACATGCACTGCCGGGCAGTGAATGTCCGTGATCAGCGCGTCCGAGCGAAAAGATCGTTGCGATGATCCGTGGCTAGCCAATATGCTGAAGAAGAAACCACGCATGTTGGTTGCAGTGGCGCTTGCACATCGGATGGCGCGCCAGCTGTGGGCCATGATGGTGACAGAGAAGAATTACGAAATTCGAGCGGCCGTGTAAGTTAACGGCATCGGATACCGGCAGGACTGAGAGGAGAGCGGAAAGTTACGGAACACGGATCAAGAGATTGACTCGGAACACCCAGAATAAGCGTCTGGCCATCGACTAGGCCGTGTAATTGATTGGGGCCCGGATCGCGTATCTCCATAAAGGCCCGCCGCCATGTGTCGCGGCAACTACGAGGCCGGACACCTGACTGCACCGATCAGTGGTTCCAAGACCGACCGATACTCAACTCAGCCCCGGGGCATCCACACCCGCTTATGTTACCGCCATGGTCTCCAAAAGTGAAAAAGGTCCAAGCGCATCTCACAGACTTCTCCACTGCATTTGCAGCTCATAGACTAATCGTCTTTGACGTCACTTTCAAAAGTCTGCAGGTAAGCAAGCAAATCATCGATGTCTTTTTCTTTTCGCAGACCCGAAAACGACATCTTGGTTTTGGGCAAGAAATCCCTCGGTTTCGTCAGAAACGCGGTCAGGGCCTCTTGGTTCCACACCAACCCGTCTTCTGCGGCGGCCTTCAAGGCGTCCGAATAGCCAAAATCAGGGTCAATACCAGCGGGTGCGTCTATGATGCCGGTCAAGATGGGGCCGGTACGGGACTTGGCCCCTTCGCCGATCTGGTGGCAAGCTTTGCATTTCTTGAATACGCGCTCGCCTTTCTTGCTGTCCCCGTCAGCACTTGCGAGTGACGTGCCTAGACCAAAGATCAAGGCCGCGTAGAACCATTTCCGAATAAACATACAGTGCTCCTTGAACTGAAGAGTTGGGTGAGCTTTACTAGGCTTTGAGACGCGTGGAACCAATTGGACTTTGGTCGTTTCGACCAAAGCAGTAGGGTCAGAACCTTCTGACTTTGCATCGTTGGTCTGGTGGACTTGTACCTTGGTCTCATAGACTCGAGACTGTAATCGCCCGAAACTGTTACGGGTAAAGCAACTGATTTTTTGGGAGGAAAACTCATGGCATGGTCAAAACCAATCATTCGTGAAATCGAATGTGGCATGGAAATCAACATGTATGGTCCGGACGGCGATCGTAATCCAGACGACGGCGATCTGTTTTAAAAACACTGCGTGCGGGGTTCGCAATGACATTCCGCGCGCATATTCTTGGGGCGGCGGCCGGTGGCGGTTTGCCTCAATGGAACTGCGGTTGTGAAAACTGCAACCTAGCACGGGCAGGTGAAATACCGGCCCAATCCCAATCCTCCGTCGCGTTTAGCGCTAATGGAGATGAATGGGCTATCCTGAACGCATCCCCTGATATTCGGCAGCAGATGGCGCAGGCGAAGGTCTTGCATCCAACTGATCTGCGCAAATCGCCCTTGCGATCCGTCTTGCTGACCAATGGCGATATCGACCATGTGGCCGGATTGCTGACGCTGCGAGAACAGCAAGCCTTTACGCTTTTTGCCACGACGGAAATCCATCAGGTGTTGGCGGACAACCCGATTTTTGCGGCACTCAATCCTAACTACGTCTCTCGCGTGCAGATAGCATTGGATGAGGAGTTTGAGCTGGTGGAAGGCCTAACCGCGCAGTTGTTTGCGGTGCCAGGAAAAGTGCCGCTTTATCTCGAAGGCGAAGAGGTGCAGACTGACCTTTTAGGCGAACAGACTGTTGGTGTTCATCTGCGCAGTGAGGGCAAGAATGTCTACTACATCCCCGGATGTGCCGCCATGCGCCCCGAGTTGCGCGACCGGATCGAAGGCGCCGACATGGTGATGTTTGACGGAACACTTTGGCAGGATGACGAGATGGTGCAGGCTGGTTTGAGCCAAAAGACAGGGCAGCGGATGGGCCATATGTCGATGTCAGGTGAGGACGGCTCTATTGCCGCGTTCAAGGACATATCGGTCGCGCGCAAGGTCTTTGTCCACATGAACAACACCAACCCCGTTTTGCGCCCCCGATCGGATCAGCGCAAAGCGGTTGAAGCAGAAGGCTGGACCGTTGCTTATGACGGATTGGAATTGACGATATGACAGCCTCGCCTGCGGATTTCGAAGCCCGCCTGCGCCAGATCGGCGCAGAGCGGTATCATGACAAACATCCATTTCATCATTTGCTGCATTCCGGAGGATGTACACCCGATCAGGTTCGCGCATGGGTGATCAACCGCTTCTATTATCAGGCCAGCATCCCGATCAAAGACGCAGCTTTCATGAGCCGTGTGGAGGATCCCGCCTTGCGCCGTGCGTGGCGATCGCGGATCGAAGATCACGACGGCACGGATGAGAATGAAGGCGGGATTGCCCGATGGCTGCGGCTGGCGGATGCAGTCGGGCTGGACCGCGCCTACGTCGCAAGCAAGGCTGGCGTCCTGCCCGCGACGCGCTTTGCCGTGGATGCCTATGTTCGCTTTGTGCGTGACAAGACATTGCTCGAGGCAGTAGCGGCTTCCTTGACCGAACTCTTTGCGCCTGCGATCCATGCTGCCCGGATCGAAGGGCTCTTGGCAAATTATGACTTTGCCGATGACAGCAGCCTGTCCTATTTTCGTAATCGTCTGACACAGGCCCCCAAGGACGTGGCCTTTGGGCTGGCATGGGTTTTGGAACACGCGGATACGGCGGAGAAACAGGATGCGGCGGCGGCGGCGCTGATTTTCAAGACCGATGTGCTTTGGGCGCAGCTTGATGCATTGCATGCGGCCTATGTTTCACCGGCGCGTATCCCGCCGGGGGGGTGGCAGCCGGGCAATCATCTAAGCGATGCACAACAATGAATAAGGTCAGCGGCAAAGCGATCCCAATGATCCCCCGTGGCGTGCGCCTGCACGAGGACAAGGTCCGAGGAATGTGGGTGCTTCTGGCGCCGGAGCGTACCATCAATCTGGACGCTATCGGCCTTGCGATTGTTCAACAGGTCGATGGCAAACGTAATTTTGCGGAGATGGTTGCGCGCCTTGGTGCGAAATACGCCGCACCCGTCGACCAAATCGAGGGTGATGTGGCTGACTTCATCATCGGCCTGACAGACCGCCGAATTCTGGAGTTGTCGTGATGAACGCAGTCGCAAACATTCCAGCCCCTATCGCGATGCTGGCAGAGCTGACCTATCGCTGCCCGTTGTCGTGTCCTTATTGCTCCAATCCGGTTGAAATGGCCAAGAAGGACAGCGAACTGGATACCGAAGTTTGGGCAGATGTGTTCACCCAAGCCGCCGCGATGGGCGTGTTGCAATTGCATCTCTCGGGGGGGGAACCTGCCTCGCGGCGTGATCTGGTGGCTTTGGTGCGTGCTGCGCGAGAAGCGGGTCTTTACACCAATCTCATCACCTCTGCGATAGGGCTGACCCAGCGCCGGTTGGCCGAATTGGACGCGGCAGGGCTAGATCATATCCAGCTGTCCTTGCAAGGCACGGACGCAGATATGGCGGACCGGATTGGCGGCTACAAAGGGGGCTTTGACCGCAAGATGCAGGCGGCAGAGTGGATCGTAGAGGCTGGCTTTCCGCTGACCCTGAACGCCGTTGTACACCGCCAGAACCTGCATCAACTGCCTCAAGCAATCGAGATGGCGGTGACGATGAAAGCACGGCGCATGGAAGTGGCAATCGTACAGTTCCACGGCTGGGCGATGCTGAACCGCGACGCGCTGATGCCAACGCGCGAACAGGCCGAGGAAGCCAGCCGCATTGTGGCTGAAGCCCGCGTACGATTGAAAGGCGTGCTGGTGATTGATTATGTCCCGGCGGACTATCATAGCGAGTATCCTAAACGCTGCATGGGGGGCTGGGGCACGACGGGGTTGAATGTCACACCAGACGGAACGGTGTTACCTTGCCATGCGGCCCAGAGCATTCCATCGCTCGAGTTTGATAACGTACGCGATAAATCGTTGTCTGACATCTGGTATCAAGGCGATGCTTTTAACGCATATCGCGGCGAAGACTGGATGCAAGAACCCTGTAAATCCTGTGATCGACGCAAGTTGGATTTCGGAGGGTGCCGCTGTCAGGCGATGGCAATCGCCGGGGATGCGGCGGCCACTGATCCGGTCTGTGTCAAATCACCGGTGCATGCGAAAATGGCCAAGCTTGCCGCGGATTTTTCGCAAGATGACAGTGCGGAACTTGTCTATCGAAAAAGCCCCTGAACGAGGGGTTGGCTAGTCGAATTTGTCTTGAAACAAGTCGACCAGCAAATCATGAAGGCGGTTTTTCTCAATCGGTTTTGCAAACAACTGGGTGCCCAAGTCTTTGCATGCCTCTCTTAGATTTCTGGTGCGTTCAGCGGAAATGATCGCGGCCGGCACAGGGCCAAAGCGGCGAAAGATCTCCGAGAGAAACTGCGTGCCAGTTTGGCCGGACCCCAACTGATAGTCGACCAGCAGGGCATCGGGTACCAGTTGAATTTCCCCTAGAATATTCAGAGCCTCTTCGGCCGTGTGCGCATGGATGACTGTGGTGCCAAAGCCTTCGATCATGGCGGTCATGGCTTGGGCCAGTTGGGAGTTGTCTTCGACCAGCATCAAAAGCCTACCTGACAATTGCGGGGGAGCGATTGTGATACCTGCGTCTTGTAAGGTAGCTTCTGGTCCGTTGGTATTCCGGATGGGTACATTCAAAGAGAAGCAACTGCCCAGACCCGGTTCGGACCAAAGGCTGAGCGGGTGCTCAAGCCCCTTGCAAGCCCGTTCCACAATGGCAAGGCCAAGGCCCAGACCGGTGTCTGAATTGTCAGGGGAGAGCCGTTCAAACTCTCGAAATATCGTTTGCTGATCTTGTTGTGCAATCCCGCGGCCAGTGTCCCAGACCTCAATCCGAGCAGCGTTTTTGGTGCGGCGAACTCCTACAAGCACCCGACCCTGATCGGTGTAACGGATGGCATTTGTCAGGAGGTTCTGCACGATCCTGCGCAGGTATCCCGGATCGCTTTCAACCGTCAGATCACAGCCGACGATCCGCATATCAATGCCCTTTTGCTGGGCCAGCGGCATTAGCTCATTGCGCAGAGGCGTGAATATATCAGCCAACCGCAAGGGCTGTATTTCGAACACAGCCTGATCCGCGTCCAGCTTCGAGATGTCCAAGAGGGCGGAGATGAATTGCTCAACGCTGTTCAGCGCCATCTCCGCCTTCTTGGTGACACTGCGCGCATCTATGGGATTGGCCTGCTCAGATATGGAGGTGACAAAGAGTTTTGCAGCCGAAAGCGGTTGCAGCAGATCATGGCTGGCGGCGGCGACAAAGCGGGTCTTGGATGCATTCGCGCGCTCAGCCTCGGCCAGTGCCAGACCTAATTCGCGGGTCCGATCATCAACCCGCTGTTCCAGCATTTCGTTTAATTCAAATAGAGTGCGGGCGGTGGCGCGTTCGGTGGTCACATCGGTAAAGCTAATCACAAACCCCTGGTCGGGCATTTCCTGAGCAAAAACGCTATAGGTCTGACCATTGTCGCGGCGCACTTCAAAGGTGATTGGCTTGCGCCGGATCGTGCGGTTGGTCCATTCCAGCAAATGATCGGCATCAAATCCGGCTTCAAATGTCAGCTCCCCTTTCAGCCGCTCCATCAGTACGGCAAAATCCATTCCCAGCGTTGTGGTTTGGGCCGTGTACGTAAAAAGCCCGTTCATCCGCGAATTCCAGCCTACCAGTGTCTGGCCGGAGTCAAAGATGCAAACGCCTTGATTGAGGTGGTCTAGTGTAGCCTGCAACATTTCGGCTTGCTGGTCACGCATCTTGGCGCGTTCCTGGCGTTCGCGGCGGATGATCGTGGTGACATCGGTTTGCAGAATAACGGTGCTGCCGCGCGAAGTGCGATGTTCGCTGATTTGCAACCAGCGATCCCATTCCAGACGTACGTTGAACACCACATGTTCGTCCCCGTGCCGCTCCATTCGGCTGGAAACCCAATCACTGGCTGATTGTCCTTCGGGCAGGGCAAGAACACGGCTTTGCGAAATCAACGTCACGTAGTCTTCAAAACTAAGACCTTGCGCCAAGTGTCCCGCAACATCTGTGAAGTCTCTGCAAAAACGGCTATTTGACAGGACTAGGCCTTCGATTGGCTCGAATAAGGCAAAGCCTTCGTTGATTGTCTCAATAGCCTCGGTCAGGTTAGAACGTGCCTTTTCGGTTTCATCATTCGCGATCTCAAGTCGGGTGTTGGATTCTTGCAAAAGATCCAGCGCGCGTTCCAGATCATGGGTACGTTCGCGCACCTCAGTTTCCAACAGGGCGGCGCGTTCGAATTGCTGGTAGGCGAGGCCGGATTGCTCGTTCTTTTGCTCGACCCGGCGCATCAAGGATTGAGCGATCAACAACAGCTTCTCATTTTGCCGCTCAATCGAGTCGGTGGGGTTGATCAAGGACACGCCGCTCACTCCTCGGAGGGGTAAATCGCAACGCCGCTCATCGTATGGTTGACATGCAGCGGGCCGATCTGTTCGCCGTAGGTCGAAAACCCGATCACGTTGTGATCAGATAGAATACCTGAGAGTTTAAGCGTCATTTGAGTTTGCTCAGCCTCAATCCGACGCAGGATGCAATCACAGCCCAGAATATGCGCGGGCCGCCCATTTTCCGATAGGTCTGCCATCTTTCTGCGCAGATGCGAAACCATGTTTTGGGGAGATGCCACCGTCAGCACCATGCCTTCGTCAATGGCGGAAAAGAAGACAAGCTCGCCGGCCTCATTAACCTGTTGGATAGCTCGCACATGATGGGTGCCACCGATGCGTACCACAACAGGGTGAGAGGCAAAGGTGAAACGGTTAAGCTGTTCGGGGTCTTTACCAACGATGCGGGCATATTCGCGCGCAGCAGGCTCTGCGTTGATAGATTTCACAATGCGCAGGTCCGGGTCCGCTTCGGTTACGACCATTTGATTTTCTGACGGGACAAGATGGTCGAGGCTGAATACTTCGGTTCGGTAGCGGCTGCGTATCATGGTCAAAACTGCGGCGGTTTCGGCAACTTTACCATTGAGAGACACCAGAGTGCGTTTGAACTCCGTGCCGTCCCCGGCCGATCCACCAAAGATCGGCATGTCCCGTAAAGCCGGAGAGATCGTGGCGCTTAACCCATCCTCAGCCAACGAAAGCCCGTCCACCATCAGAAAGGCAAAGTTATGCTTCATGTCGAGAAAACGCTCTTGAAGGCCAACACGCTCCAACGCGATGCGGTCGATCAGCGGTTGGGGCTTGAGAGTTCTGATTTCTTCGATCAGCAATGATGTTGTGGCAAACCCTGACGCCGGGAAGCCCACAGCGATGATTTGCCCTTCGTCATATCCCAATTCGCTGATCTCACCTGCCGTTGTACATGCAGCCACGTCTGTATCGGGATAGAGCCGTTCGGCCTCGGCCAC
Organism: uncultured Sulfitobacter sp.; assembly: GCF_947499945.1. GTDB lineage: Bacteria > Pseudomonadota > Alphaproteobacteria > Rhodobacterales > Rhodobacteraceae > Sulfitobacter. Next base: position 84,185 of record NZ_CANMQD010000007.1, read on the forward strand.
CACGCTTTCAAAATCCGCACGCGGAGAGACAAACAGGGCAAGAAAGCTGAGCGCTTGCGTGCCAAATTCAAGTCTGATCTGCGCAACCGGCGACGTGTTTCCGCATGACACCTGACCAGTCAGCAGGACAGGCGGTGCTACAGCACCGGACATGACAGGCGATGGGCCAGTCTCAACTTCCAACGGCATTCTGATCTCTCTCCCTGTTCAGAGAGTATTGTGGGCTGATGTCAGTTGGCAAGGTGGTTGAGCCTGTCTTCTGATCCGGCGCGATCAGATATGTGTCAGCCAGAGTTGGCAAACCTGGCTTCCTGAGCGACCAACACAGCTTGGGTGCGGCTTTGCACGCCAAGCTTGCGCATGATTGCTGTGACATGGGCTTTCACGGTTGTCTCGGCGATGCTGAGGTCAAAAGCGATTTGTTTGTTCAGTTTGCCTTCACAGATCAACTCAAGAATCTTGGCCTGTTGGTTGGTCAAAGTTGACAGTCGGCTTACAGTCTCATCTCGGGGGGACACGGCGCTGCTTTCAACATAACCGCTGGGTTTGTAGATTTCCCCGCGTCCAATTTTTTCTATCGCTTCTTTGAACACGGCTCGTGAGCTGTGTTTAGGTACAAATCCGGCCGCACCCGCGACGATGGTGGCGCTGATGATTGAATTATCCGTCATGGAAGAAACGATCATAATTGACGCTCGCTCAGCCTGACGTTTCAGACGTATCAGTCCATCCAGGCTGGTTACATCCGGCAGTTTCAAATCAAGAATGATCAAAGACGGCTGTTCAACTCCGTCCAAAAGCGCCAAAGCGGTTTCAAGACTGGAAGCCGTTTTCACCACATCGAAATTGGCAACTGATTTCAAAGTCAGCTCAAGTGCGTCACAAAATAGGGGATGATCGTCGATAACCAAAGCCCAACCTTGACTGTTAGGTGAGGTGGGCGAATTGGGTTCAGGGTTATCATTTTGCATCATATTACAAGGCTACGCTGATACGTGCAGTGGGTCACCTGCCAAAAGGTCTTAGACAAAAGAAAAGGCGCACCCCCATTCGAGGATGCGCCAAGGATCATAGCTGTCCAATTAGTTTGACGCGAGCTGCTTGGGCAAACGGAACGTCCAAAGCAGCCCACCTTGGTTGAGGTAGTTCACCTTCTTGGCCACTTCGCCACCCCAAAGCGGCACAGCGCCACCCCAGCCGGAGATCACAGTGAGATACTGTTCGCCGTCCTGCTCCCATGTGATCGGCTGACCAATCACGCCGGAACCAGTCTGGAAAGACCACAGCTGTTCGCCGGTTTCATCATCAAAGGCAATGAATTCACCCTCAGGGGTACCGGTGAACACCAGACCGCCAGCAGTGGTCATGACACCACCCCAAAGTGGCGCGTTGTTCTTGAACTCCCACTTCAGTTCGCCCGTGTCAGGGTCGATGGCTTTCAAGCTTCCGATGTGATCGTCATAGTTCGGCTTGATCGTAAAGCCGGACCCGAGGTAGGCGGCGCCCTTCTTGTAGGAAATCGGCTCGTTCCAGATGTCCATGCCCCACTCATTAGACGGCACATAGAACAGGCCTGTCTTGGGGCTGTGCGCCATTGGCATCCAGTTTTTGCCACCAAGGAAACCCGGTGAGGAAAACACAACAGTCCCTTTCTTGCCATCAGCCGCGTCGGCTGGATTGCCCGGACGGTTCTCTTCGATAAAGATCGGGCGACCGGTATCGTCGATGCCGCTGGCCCATGAGATGTCTTTGACAAAGGGCACTGCAGAGACGAATTTGCCGTCTTCGCGGTTCAACACGTAGAAGAACCCGTTGCGATCCGCCGTGGCAAAGCGTTTGTTGCCAGAGCGGTCCGTATAGGCGACCACCTCGTTCACTCCGTCATAATCCCAGCCTTCACGGGGCGTGGTCTGGTAGTGCCATTTGATTTCGCCCGTCTTGGGGTCGATGCCGATGCGCGATGCGGCATAAAGGTTGTCGCCTTTGTTGCCCTCGCTTGGCTCACCAGCTGCACGCAGGTGGCTGTTCCATGGTGCAGGGTTGCCCGTGCCAAAAACCAGCGTGTCGGTGTCCGCGTCGTAGGAACCACCAAGCCATGTCGCACCGCCACCGGTCTTCCACATGTCACCCGGCCATGTTGCATTGAGCGTACCGGTCATCGTGCTTTCTTCGCCGTTCAGCATGCCCATGTGACCTTCAATCACCGGACGGTCCCAAACCAGATCACCCGTCTCGGCGCTGCGGGCCTGTACTGAGCCTACGATGCCAAATTCGCCGCCTGAGTTACCTGTAATGATGAGACCATCAACAATCAGCGGTGCCGCCGTATAGGAATAGCCAGCTTTGTAGTCAGCAATCTTTTTGTTCCAAACGACATCACCTGTCTTTTGGTTCAGCGCGACGATCCGCGCGTCCAAAGTACCGAAATAGATGTTATCGCCATAGATTGCGGCACCGCGGTTAACCACATCACAGCAAGGCAGGATGCCTTCGGGTAGGCGGGCGTCATACTGCCAGATCTCTTTGCCGGTCATGACGTCAATCGCATACATCCGGCTGTAGGATCCGGTAATGTACATCACGCCATCATGCACGATAGGCTGGGTTTCCTGTCCGCGCTGCTTTTCACCACCCAGGCTGAATGCCCATGCAGGTTGCAGGTTCTTGACGTTGTCCTTGTTGAGAAGGTCGAGCGGCGAGTGCCGCTGCAAGTGGCGGCCCATGCCATTGGTCAACACGTCACCGGTGGATGCCGCGTCATTGGCCAGCATGTCTTCCGTAACGCCAGCGGCTTGCGCCCCCGAAAATGCGGTGCTCGTCATGATGCCGATTGTTGCGGCAATAATAAATCTGTTCATTGGTTAGGTCTCCTCCCTATGCCCGATTGGTGGGCGTATCTCTGAGGGCCATGCGGTGTCGTTCTGAAGCTTGTGGCCCTGCGTACAGTATTCGTGCAAAGCGCCTTTGCGGGTATTGAACATTGGTCGTAAGCGGGCGGTACGGTGTATGACGTCAAAACCGCCACCATGGTCGCAGAGCAACGGAACGCAATATGCCGTAGTTTGGGTGGCGGGAGGAGCAAAAATGAAACGCTATTTATGGCTTGCGTTGGGGATCATCGCAAGCAGTGCCGTCGCTGAGACACGCGCGGTGTTCCTTGAAGATATGCAAGGCACGCGGATTGAAATCGCGACGCTGAACTTCGGTTCTGAGGGCAGCTATAGCATTGAGATAGCACAAGCCCCTTTTTCCGATCATTTCCTTTCTATGCGGCCGTTCAAATGTCTGGAAGGGCCGCAGAAAAACTGGTGCTACGTGCCCTATCCCTATGAAATAGAGCGAAATATTGCGGATGATTTGATCGATCTGGAGTATGATTTCCTATTCGTATGGAAGGAAGCCAGCGACTATGGCATCAACATGTGGAACGGGGTCTATTACAAGATTTCCGAGGTAGACGGGCAATTGACGGGGGTCTTGCACGAAATGGATATGGACACGTTATCCGCCCCACCACCAGCAGGCGAGCTACGCCCAGTGCAGGCCAAAGACCTGCACCAAAGTGACCCCGAAAGCCATTGGTTGCCACGGCTCGTTATTGAATAACAGGCGGTGCAGATTGTCGACAAAAAGAGGAATTCAAACTTTGATACGACGCTTACTTGTTAGCTTCCTTGCCGTGGTATCCATGGCAACAACGGTCCTGGCGGAGCCCAAAACGCTTATAGTTGCCGTATTGAAATTTGGCACGGTGAACTGGGAACTGGACACGATTGCGCACAACGGTTTGGACACGGCCAACGGTTTTGCCCTAGACGTGCAGGGCATGGCCGGGGGGCCCGCGGCCAAGGTGGCATTTCAGGGTGGGACGGCAGATGTCATTGTCTCTGACTGGCTTTGGGTTGCGCGCCAGCGTGCGGCGGGCAAGGATTATGTTTTCATCCCCTACTCCAAGGCTGTGGGGGGCGTACTGGTGGGTAAAGACAGCACGGCACAAAGCCTCGCAGACCTCAAAGGTGAAAAGATCGGCATTGCGGGCGGGCCGCTTGATAAAAGCTGGTTGATTTTGCAGGCCTACGCCGCACAAGCGCATGGTTTTGATTTAGCGGGCGAGACCGAGCAGGTCTTTGGCGCGCCGCCGCTGATCTTTAAGTCAGCCTTGTCCGGCAATGTTACTGCTGCAATCAATTTCTGGCATTTCATGGCCAAGATGGAAGCCTCTGGCATGCGCAAGCTGGTGGACATTTCCCAAGCAGCGGAGGCCTTGGGTCTGGACCCGGAGACGCCGTTGTTGGGCTATGTGGTGAAGGGTGAAATGTTGGCGCGCGATCCGGCACTGGTGCAGGGGCTTGCCGCAGCCTCGCGTGCCGCCAAAGCGTTGCTCGCACAAGACGATGCAGAATGGGACCGCTTGCGCCCCCGGATGAATGCCAAAAGTGATGCGCAATTCGAAGCGTTAAAGGACGGGTTTCGCGCGGGAATACCAGCGCCGGGTCCGATTGATGAAGCAGCTGCGGATCGCATGCTGCAGCTGATGGTAAAGCTGGGCGGTGAGAAACTACTGGGTTCGGCGACGTCATTGCCAAAGGGCACGTTTTTACAAGGTGAGGACTAGCGGCTGCACCTGAACGCGCAAACCAAAGACGCCGTGCTGGACCTGCATGTGAAACGCCTGACCTTGAGGGGGCGGCCCATATTGGGTGACATCAAGCTGACGCTTGGCCCCTCGGAAACGCTCGCCCTTGTGGGTCCATCTGGTGTTGGCAAAACCTCGCTCTTGCAGATCATTGCTGGGCTGCAAGGCGCTTATGAAGGCCACTGCCACGTTCGCGGCCGCATCGGAGCCGTGTTTCAGGAGCCAAGGCTTTTGCCGTGGCGCTCTGTACGAGATAACCTGTGTATCACCACAGGGATCACGCCAGCTCAGGCAATGCAGGCCTTGGCAGAAGTAGGGCTGGCCGAGCGCCATGCAGATTTTCCTGAACAATTGTCGCTTGGCCAACGACGTCGATTGTCCCTTGCCCGCGCTTTCTCGGTCAAACCGGATGTGTTGTTAATGGACGAACCTTTTGTCTCGCTTGATCCGGCCTTGGTCGAAGAAATGATGACGCTGTTTACAACATTGCGCACGGCGCATGACGTTTCTGCCATCCTTGTCACCCATGCCAAAGAAGAGGCGGAGCGGCTGGCCGATCGCATCGTTACCTTGGGCGGTGCACCCGCGCAGATTACCAGTGACGTCTCAAACATTTAACCCCGCTTGCCCGCGCCAGATCGTGCCGGATTGTACCCCCACAACGCCGCCAGCGTGAAGACGAGCGTTGCGAGGATCACCCAACCCAACGCGGAGCCATTGAAGCTAAGGTAGAGCGCAAAACGGATCAATTCGACCGCATGGGTAAAGGGGTTAACCGCGCAGATCGTGTACAGCAGCACTGAGCTTTCTGCCATTTTCCATAACGGATAAAGCGCTGACGACAAAAAGAACATCGGGAAGATCACAAAATTCATCACACCCGCAAAGTTCTCCAACTGCTTGATGAAGCTGGACAACAGCAAGCCCAAGGCCCCCAGCATGATGCCGGCCACGACCAATGCAGGCAGAGCTGTCAGATAGCCAAACAGAGGCATCGTGATGCCGAATGCCGCCGCAATCGCAAGGAACGTATAGACCTGCAGCACCGAAATTGCGGTGGAGCCGACCAGTTTGCAAAACAACAGCCACCAGCGGGGCAACGGGCTGGTTAGCAGCAATTTCATCGACCCCATTTCGCGATCATAGACCAGACTAAGTGAGGACTGCATGCCATTGAAAAGTAAGATCATGCCGCAAAGGCCGGGCACAATATAGGTCTCGTAAGTGATGTAGGTTTGATAGGGTGGGATGATGCTAAGGCCCAGTGCAGCGCGAAAGCCAGCGGCAAACACAAGTAACCAGACAAGCGGACGCACAAGCGCCGCGATGAAGCGTTCGCGCTGGTGGATGAACCTCAAAGCCTCGCGTTTCACAATCGCGAGCAGGGAGGTGAGATAGGGGCTCATGCGGACTGTGCCGTCAGGGCAAGGAACTTGTCTTGCAACGGGGCATCCCCGCAGATGTCCTGCGCTGTTCCTCGTTCAAGAATCCGGGCTTGATGGAGGATGATCAGATCATCGCTGGGGCGGATTTCATCTGTCAGGTGCGTAGCCCAAAGGATCGTTGTGCCCTCATCCGCCAAAGCGTGGACATGGCCTGTGATCGCATGGCGCGCGGCGGCGTCCAACCCCACTGTTGGCTCATCCAATAACAACACGGCAGGGTCATGGATCAAGGCGCGCGCAATCTCTGCCCGGCGACGGTGCCCACCGTTCAAGGCGCGGGCCTTTTCATAGGCACGTTCGCGCATCGAGAGCCTTTCGAGAGAGCTATCAATGCGCATCGCTGCGTCGCGTCCTGACAGCCCATGCAAAGCGGCAAAGTAACTTAGGTTCTGATGCACACTCAGATCTAGATCGAGTGTAGTTTGTTGGAACACGATGCCCAGTTTGGCAAGCGCTGCGCGCGGGGCATGGGCCAGATCGTAACCCGCAATTTCAATGGTGCCATCAGTAGCGCTCAATAGTCTTGTAAGCAAGCCGAACAGCGTCGATTTACCCGCTCCGTTTGGTCCCAAAAGCGCACAGAAATGTCCGGCCTCAACCTCAAAGCTAATTTTGTCCAAAGCGCGCTTTGGACCGTAAGAATAGCTGAGGTCTGAAACCTTCAAGCCGCTCATTCAATGGTAATTTCGATGCGCTGGGTTTCGCCCGTCGTACCGGGGATCTTCATGTAATAGCGTCCCGGTTTGATGGCGAGAAATCCGATCTCCATCTCGCCTGCCTCATCAAACTCTATGCTGTCCAGACCAAGTGGACGGATTTCCAACCCTTCGACCACAATCTCATCAATCCAGATGGCTCGGAAGAATTCGGGGCCGACAATGGCCAACTCCTGCGATCCGTCGCCGATGATCTCAAACTCGTAGTAAGTGCCTGATTTCAGAGCCCAAGACCCGGCCGAAATCGGCTCTCCTGCAGACAATGTGATCGGAGGCAGGTCTTCTTTGTTCTTGCCAGACAGGACACCTGCTGCGCCAAAAACCTTACTATCATCATCCGCGAGAGCGGGGGCACCAAAGGCGATTGCGGCAATTACTGTGGTAGCTTTTAGAAATGTTTTCATTGGCTGGCCTTATGATCAGAAGCTAGGGGGAAGGGCGAAATGCTGCACCCCAAGGGAACCGCCCGACCTTGATGGATTTCAGCGCCTTTCGCGAGGCGACGTCAATGACCGTGACATCCCCCGAAACGCCATTGGTGGTGAACAGCTGCGATTTGTCGGCGTTAAAGGCCATGTGCCATACGCGGCGCCCAACCAGAATATAGTCCTCAACCTCAAAAGTTTCAGCGTTCACAACTGCAATATGATTGGAAGGGCCAAGTGCTACAAAAGCGTGCGTGTCGCCATTGGTGAACTCAAATCCGACCGGTTGCACGCGGTCTTGGTGCACACCTTGCACTTCAAAGCTGATCTTAGCCTTTTCCGATTGGTTGGCAGTGTCAAAGATGGTCAATGTGCCGCCAATCTCGGAACTGACCCACATCTCTGCCCCGTCTTTGGCAAATTCGGCGTGGCGCGGGCGGCTGTCGACAAGGGTATTGGCAAACAGCTCTTGAGTTTCCGTATTAATCCAATGTGCCATATTGGTTGTCTCGGAAGTGGTAATGGCGATTTTGCCATCTGGGGAGACGGCCATGCCTTCGGGTTCAACACCCACATCAATCTGGGCGACCACCTTGCGGGTCTGTGTGTTGACGACCGTGGTGATCGCATCATCTTCGTTGGCGATATAAAGGTGTGTGTCATCGGGGTGTAGCACAAATTGTTCGGGATCTTCGCCCGACGGCAGGTCATGCAGGATCTTGCCGGTATTGGGGTCTATGACCTGCACCGCGTCACTGTCCGAGGCGCAGATGTAGACGCGGCTGAAGTCCTTGGAAAAGGTAATGCCGCGCGGCCGCTCTCCGGTTTCGTAGGTTTGAATGACCTCCAGCGTGTCGGTGTCGATGACGGAAACGGTATCGTCTTTTTCGTTGGTCACCCAAATTTCACCAGCCCCCGCGGCTGTGCTCAGCAGCATGCAGGCGATTGTTGATAGGGCACTCAGTTTCTTGAAGATCATTGGTAAGCCTCGCATTTGCTTTCAAGGCGGTCCCGCCCAAGACTGTCGAGCTCATTCGTTTGGTGCAGAAACCCTTCTAGCGGGGCCTGAGCGACCAACGCACGCGGATGGGCAATCGCGATCGGCTGGCGCAACTGGCCGTTCCATGCCCTATAGGTAAGTGGGCGGCCCTTGAAACCAGCAAGCTCAAACGCGTCAGACATGATATAGGCGCGCAGGGTCTCAGGATCGCTGGCATTGGTGCGGGTCACGGCCTCGCCAAGGGTGCGAAAAGCAGCCCAGGCGGCATAGTCCTGAGAGGTCATGTCGCGGGCGTGCAGTTCGCGAAACCGGCTTTGCAATTGCGCAGCACCCCATTGTTCAATCACGGGCGACCATGTCGTTGCCGTCAGCCCTTCTGAGCCGACAATCGGGCGCGCAGCCCAGGTATTATAAAGAACATAGCGGCCGAAATCATGCAGCTCATCGGCAAGGATCATCGCGTCGTAATCACCAAACCCTTGGGTAAAAAGTGGAATTTCCTGCGACGCAGTACGGCGCATGTCTGCACCCGCGTCCCATTGCTTTTCATCCGACAGTTTCAGGCCGAATTTTTTCAGCGACCCTCGCATCGCGTCAGCATAGGCCCTGTCCTCGGGAAAGCTGCCCGCGATCATCACAAGGTCCGTCCAGCGTTTTTGCACCAAGACCTGCGCCAAAGCATCTGTTCGCATCGCAAGCGATGGCAGGCTATGCAGCATATTGGCGCGGCACTCTGTGTCACGCAATGCAACGTCACCCGCAGAGATGTTGAACAGCAACGCACCTTCTGCTTCTGGCAGATCGGCGATGGCAAGCAATACCTCGGCAGGCGCATCGACGATCAGATAGGGCGAGGCCGCCAGCATGGTCTTGGCCGCCTCCAGCGGATCATCACCCAGTTCTGCAATTGCAGCTGCCAATTCATAGGTCTGGCCCAGAAATTTACCGGTGGTCTGATTGTCCCGCAGTCCCAGTTCTGCCCCTGCCAGCCCGTTTTTTTCAGGCAGAGGGTCCAGATTGGAAAGGGTTGGCGGCCGTTCCACTTCAACTTGCAGATACCCCGCCTGAAGCTGGACCTGCGCAAGTGCAGGCTGGCAGAAGAGGCAAATGGCCATCAACCAAATCAGGCGTTTCATGATCATCCGTCACGTTAACAAGCGCCAATATGCGCGTCGAATGAGACTTTGGTCGGAAACCATAGCGACCACAACCAAAGTCCAATATCCTTGATAGATGGAGCTGGATTAAAAGAGGCCAACAGCAGCCCCGAGGAGGACGCACATGGAACGTACATCAATCAAGGCCATTCTTGCCGGTGGGATCATTCTGGCATCCACAACTATGATCATAGCGCATGGAGACGTGGCACCACAGCCTGTTGATACCGCTGGTCTTCCTGAAACGGGTGAGGAGTGGCTGATCGAAAATCCTTATCGCGCTGACAAGGTCGGTGAGGAAGTATGGGCCAAAGCAATTGAGATCGGAGCGTCTGGCTACAACCAGAATTGTGCGCGCTGTCACGGGCTTGAGGTCGTCTCTGGCGGGTTGGCACCTGATCTGCGTTTCCTTGAGGCCGAAGAATACGGCGATGAATGGTATGCGGAACGTTACCGGACAGGGTATACTCAGAATGGCACAACAAAGATGCCCGCGTTCGAGGAATTGCTAGGACAGGATGCGGCTTGGGCCATTCGCACCTATATCGAAACCCGACCAGATGGCGACGCCATGGAAGAAGTGGCTGATGAATTGAAAGGCCTTCGGGATCAATTGGCGGGGTATGCCACAGATGCATCTGGCGCCGATCCCGATGCGCTCAAGGCGCGGCTAAGTGAAATTGCGGGCGGCATTGAAACCCTGTCCGGGGCTCCGGTTGCAGATTCGGTTGCTTTCCGCGCGGCCAAACTGGTGGATGGCACGCCCGCGGGCTATAAGTCCGCTGCTGAGACCCTGACCATCGGGTTATCCGCAACCCAATAGCGCCGAAAAATAGGATCAGAAAACTGACCAATATAAGAATTTTGTTGGCTTTTGCCTTGGGCCTGTCGTGGATCACGCAGGCTCAGGCGGCTGATCCTTGTGCCGATCACATCCCACAACCCAAACCGCAAAACGTCGGGCGCGACATTGTCGGCCAAGACATGGATTCCATTCAGGACCAGGGGCACATGTTGTTCGCGGTTTATGAAAACTATCCTCCTTATAGCTGGAAAGAGGCTGGCAAGCCGCGCGGAGTTGATGTTGAGATTGCCCAGATCATCGCGGAGGACTTGGGTGTAGAGGCGCGGTTTAACTTTGTCTCTGCAGGCGAAAACCTTGAGGCGGATTTGCGTAACAATATCTGGAAAGGGGCGTTAATTGGCGGCCGCATCGCTAATGTGATGATGCGGGTACCCTATGACAGCGGGTTCAAATGTCGGGTGGAACAGGTTGTCTTTACCGGCCAGTACAGTGCTGAATCCATCGCTATCGCCTATGACAAGGCCAGCTATCCAGAGGAAAAACCGGTCCCGGCCTATTTTCGTTTTGATGCAGTTGCAGTTGAAAACGATTCTATTTCGGACTTCTACCTGTCGTCGTTTGCTGGCGGGCAGTTGGCAGGCAAAATGCAACGCTACCCCGATATGACCCAAGCCATGGCCGCCTTGAATGCTGGAGAGACCAAGGCAGCAATGGGGCCACTTGGCCAATTGGAATACGGTCTGGATGACGGATCAGATGTCCATCAGCCGCCGCTTGCAGGCTTTGCTGTAAGCAATTGGACCTTAGGTGTCGCTGTGAATTTTAGCTACAGACCCTTGTCCTATGCGGTTGATGACGCAGTGAATTATGCACTGCAGGACGGGCGTATCGCTGCGATCTTCGAAAATTATGGGCTGAGCTTTCAGCCGCCCGAGCGTTGATCCTAGACTTTCGTCGTACACACTAAGTCCAATGGAACGCGGCCCATCCTCTGCTTAGGCTTGTTTAAAACAGGGGGAGTTAATTTAGTGAAATTGAGTGATAGCCGCACGATCAATGCAGACGCAACAACGGTTTGGGCAGGATTGCTTGACCCGGAGGTTCTTAAGGCCTGCGTGCCGGGCTGTACCGAAATGAGCGGCTCTGCCAGCGACGGTTTTGAAGCGACAGTTGTGCAGAAGGTCGGCCCCGTCAAAGCGACATTCAAAGGTGCCGTGCAGCTGAGCGAGATGAACGAGCCGACCAGCTTGACGATCTCGGGGGAAGGCAAAGGCGGCGCTGCGGGCTTTGCCAAAGGTGGCGCAGATGTGCGCCTTGAGCCGCAGGGTGATACCACGATTTTGCACTATGACGTCGAAGCCAAAGTGGGCGGCAAGTTAGCGCAACTTGGCAGCCGGATCATTGATGGCTTTGCCAAGAAAATGGCCGATCAGTTTTTCGAAAACTTCTCGAATGCTGTTGGCGAAGCTGATCCTGAATCGGCTGAAGGCATCGAAGAAACAACCAAGAAAAAGGGCTGGTTCAAGAAGCTGGTGAGCTAGGAACCACGCCCCAAAGGACGATCCAAAGGGAGGATTATGATGACGAAAGTGACAATGACCATCAACGGTAAATCCGTTGCGGGTGATGTGGGGGGCAACACGCTGTTGTCCTCTTTTCTACGTGATGACCTGCGGCTGACTGGCACACACATCGGCTGTGATACCAGCCAATGCGGTGCCTGTGTGGTGCATGTGAACGGGCGCCCGGTGAAATCCTGCACGATGTTCGCAGCTGAGGCTGAGGGGGCCGAGGTTTCCACCATCGAAGGGCAGGCCAACGCGGACGGCTCGCTTAACGTGATCCAGCAAGCGTTTCAGGATCATCATGGCCTTCAGTGCGGTTTCTGCACGCCGGGCATGGTGATGACTGCGGCCGCCTTGTTGAAAGAAAATCCCAAGCCGACTGTGACGGAGGTCCGTGAGCACCTCGAAGGCAACATCTGCCGTTGCACAGGCTATCACAACATCGTCAAAGCGATCATGGCCGCGTCTGGACAAGATGTTTCCGCCATCGCAGCCGAATAACAAAAATTAAGGGAGGATAACCATGCCCAAAGATGATGGAATTGGCGCCGCAACAGTGCGCCGCGAAGACGTTCGGTTCTTAACAGGTGTTGGCCAGTACACCGACGATATCAAGGCCTACGGCGAGACGGTGGCAGTTTTTGCCCGCTCTACCGTGGCCAATGGTGTGATCAAAAGCATCGACACGACTACTGCCGCTGGCATGCCCGGCGTTTTGGCGATTTTCACTGGTGAGGATTTTGCAGAAGTAGGCGGTAACCCCGCAGGTTGGCTGATTAACTCACGTGATGGCACACCGATGCACGAGCCAAAGCGCCCCGTTTTGGCGCATGGTAAAGTACGCCATGTGGGCGACGCCTATGCCGCTGTGATCGCGGAAACGCTGGAGCAGGCCAAAAACGCGGTTGAAGCGATCGAGGCCGACATCGAAGAACTCGACGCGATTGTGAATATGAAGGACGCGCTTGCGGGTTCTAACTATGTGCATGACGAGATTGGCACCAACCAGTGTTTTGACTGGGGTTGGATCGAAGACAACCGCGATGCCACAGACGCTGCCATCAAAGGCGCACATCATGTCACCACTTTGGAGTTGGTCAACAATCGTCTCGTGCCCAATGCAATGGAACCGCGCAGCTCTCGGGCAGAATATAAGGCAGCGGGCGATGAATATGTGTTGCACACAACGTCGCAAAACCCGCACCTGACGCGCCTGTTGATCTCTGCCTTTGTGCTGGGCATTCCAGAGAACAAGCTGACGGTGATTGCACCTGACGTGGGCGGCGGCTTTGGCTCAAAAATTTATCACTACGGTGAAGAGGCTTTGGTGCTGGCTGCGGCGAAAAAGCTGGGCCGCCCCGTGACATGGACCGCAGACCGGACAGAGGCGTTTTTGACCGATGCCCATGGCCGCGACCACGTGACCAAAATCGAACTGGCGATGGACGCAGAGGGTAACTTCCTCGCCTTCCGCACCGAAACCTTGGCTAATGTCGGCGCGTATCTGTCGAACTTCTCGACCGCCACGCCAACCTTCTTGCATGGCACCTTGATGGCCGGAAACTACACCGTGCCGAATGTCTATGTGAACGTGAAAGCCGTATTCACCAATACGGCCCCCGTGGACGCCTATCGCGGCGCGGGTCGCCCTGAGGCGACCTATTCGTTGGAACGGGTCATCGACAAAGCTGCGCGTGAGATTGGACGCGATCCGATTGAATTGCGCCGTCAGAACTTCATCAAGCCCGATCAATACCCCTTCGCATCAGCAGCGGGTCTTGAGTACGACAGCGGCAACTACGATGCGCTGATGGACAAGATGGAGGAGGTCGCCGATATGGCAGGCTTCGCCGCACGTCGCAAAGCATCAGAGGCCAAAGGCCTGCTGCGCGGCTTTGGTGTGAATGCCTACATCGAGGCTTGCGGCATCGCGCCGTCCAACCTTGTTGGTGTGCTTGGCTCTCGTGTGGGTTTGTATGATGCGGCCACTGTGCGGGTAAACGCCACGGGCAATTTGTCTGTTATGGTGGGCGCGCACAGTCACGGGCAGGGTCATGAAACGGCCTTCCCTCAAGTGGTGGCAGAGATGCTTGGCATTGACGCTTCAACAATCGACATTGTGCATGGCGATACGTCCAAAATTCCGTTTGGCATGGGTACCTATGGCTCCCGCTCGCTTGCGGTTTGCGGCTCTGCCGTCGTGCGTGCCACAGAAAAGGTGATCAACAAGGCCAAGAAGATCGCCGCCCATATGCTGGAAGTCTCTGATGGGGACATTGAGCTGAAAGACGGACAATTTTCTGTCGCGGGCACGGATAAATCCGTGTCCTTTGGCGAAGTGGCGCTCAAGGCCTACATCCCGCATGAGTTCCCATTGGAAGACATCGAACCGGGTTTGGAAGAGACCGCGTTTTATGATCCGGCGAACTTTACCTATCCATCAGGTGCCTATTGTTGCGAGGTCGAATTGGATCCGGAAACCGGCAAAGTCAGTGTGGAGCGGATGACGGCGGTGGATGATTTCGGCAATGTGATCAACCCGATGATTGTGACCGGACAGGTGCATGGTGGCTTGGGCCAAGGTATTGGTCAGGCGCTGTTGGAAAACACCACCTACGATGAAAATGGCCAACTGCTCAGCGCCTCTTACATGGATTACACCATGCCGCGTGCGGATGACCTGCCGTTCTATACGGTAGATCACTCTCAGGGTAACCCTTGTACGCACAACCCCTTGGGCGTCAAAGGCTGCGGCGAGGCGGGGGCGATTGGCTCCCCTCCGACAGTGGTCAATGCTGTGATCGACGCCATGCAATCGGGGGGCAAAAACGTCACCCACATCGACATGCCCGTGACCCCACATCGTGTGTGGTCGGCCATGCAGAACGCTTGAAAGGAAAAAACACATGTATGCATTTGACATAGAGCGCCCTGCAACAATCGGTGAGGCGGTATCAGCGCTTACCGGCGAAGCCATGGTGCTAAGCGGCGGCCAGACCCTGATCCCGACGTTGAAATCGCGGTTGGCAGATCCAGGCAAACTGGTTTCGCTGAGCGGGATTGGCGAGATGAAGGGGATCGGCCTTTCGGGCCGTGATCTGCAAATCGGAGGTGGAACGGTCCACGCGGATGTGGCGGCTGATGGCAGCTATAAAGCGCTGTCTGAACTGGCCTCAAATATCGGTGATCCGGCGGTGCGCAGCCGTGGGACAATCGGTGGATCGATTGCCAATAATGATCCGGCAGCGTGCTATCCGGCGGCGGCCTTGGCCTCTGGCGCAATTATCGTGACCAACACGCGCGAAATTGCTGCGGATGACTACTTTCAGGGCATGTTTGAGACGGCACTGAACGAAGGCGAGATCGTGACCGCGGTTAAATTCCCGATCCCGGATGCAGCGAACTATCAAAAGTTTGTCCAACCCGCCTCGCGGTTTGCATTGGTTGGTGTTTTTGTCGCCAAATACGCAGATGGCGTGCGGGTGGCGGTCACTGGCGCGTCCAACGAAGGTGTGCATCGCTGGACGGCCGCAGAGGAAGCTTTGACAGCGAATTTCTCGGTATCCGCGCTGGAGGGTCTGAGTGTCTCGGCAGACAACCTGATCTCTGATTTGCACGGCTCGCCCGAGTATCGTGCGCATCTGATCAAAGTGATGACAGGACGGGCAGTGACCGCGGCCTCCTGAGCGGAGCACGACCACCTGTAAAGAAGGTCCCGCCAGAGTGGTGGGGCCTTTTTGCGTTTGTGGACCGTCAAAGCGTGATGAGGTTGCCGTCAAAATCCACCAAGGTGACGCGGGTTACGTCGGCTTGGTCTTTGATCGCTTCAATTTGATCGCGGCGGGCAAGCACCATTGCGGTGGACAGGCTATCTGCGAGTGTCGCGTTGGGTGCCTCAACCGACACTGTCGACCAGCGCGCCCGCTCCGTTCCATGAATGATGTGGCCATCTGCGCCCATTGGCGTTGCATGTGGACTAGAGGTAGCAATCGCGCCTGTGGTCAGGGTACGAAACCCGAGAACCCCGTGTGCTGGATCTTGAAGTGCCAGGTTCCAAGGCCCACCGGTACCGCGATGTTCACCGATATTGACCAAAACGTCCCCAAGGCCGTGGGCGTGCAATACTTCGGTCACTTTGTCCGTGGCATAACCCTGCGCGATACCGTTGAAGGTTAGCGCTTGCATTTTGTCCAACGTAATCTGAGTGGTATTAAACCGAACGCGATCCCAGCCGATTGTGTCGAAATATTCCGTTGGCTTGTACCCTTTTGCCAGCATTTGCCAAAGCCGCTGAACCGTTGGATCGAACAACCCGTCAGTCACTTTGTAAGCGTGATCCGACGCCTCCATTAACTCAACAAAGCGCAGGTCAGGCGCGGATAAAGCACCGTTCAGGTTCAGTTGTGACACGGCGGAGCTATCGTCATACAGACTAAAAAGCGCTTCGATGTCTCGAATGGCCTGACGGGCCTCTGTTAGCGCTGCGTTAGCACTATCGCGCTCACTCCTGATGGTGATGGACACATCCGCTCCAAACGCGCGGCCTTGCCAGGTGTTCGCTTGAGCGCCAACAGGGGCCAACGCAAAACCGGCAGATATCGTCAGGAAACGGCGACGTGTCAGTGTCATTCGGCAGCCATCCTTACTTTACGCCCTTTGGCCGCAAGGATCAGCGGCACGCATTGTTTTTCATCGTCATGAATAGTGACGCAGTCCAGGCATTGGAAGCATTCGGAATACTGGATCTCACCCGTCTTCTTGATCGCGCCATAGCTGCATTTCACCTTGCAAAGCTGGCAGGGCGATCCGCATTCAGCGCGCCGTTCAATCCATTTGCGGCCGCGCAGCAACCCGCCAATCGCCATCACCGCGCCCAGTGGGCAGACGTAGCGGCAAAAACCTTTGAAAAGCACCATAGAGGACAAGAGCAACCCGACTGCATAAGCGACATAATACCATTCACGGATGAAGAAGGTCGTGATGGCGGTTTTGAAGGGCTCAATCTCTATCGCTTTGTCCAGCCGCCCAGGGGCGGTGAGCAACAAGAGCACCATGGCTGCTAGCACGATGTATTTCAGCCATTTCAGACGGTCATCCCAAGCCGCAGATGGCTCAATCTGTGGAAGGCGCAGGGCGCGGCCAATGTGATGGGCAAACTCTTGCAGCGCGCCAAACGGGCAAAGCCAACCGCAAAACAGACCGCGTCCCCAAAGGACAAAACCAAGGATGGTGACGCCCCAAATCGCCATGGAAAACGGATCGTATAGGAGAAAGGTGTATGAGCCGCCTTCCAACGCAGTGCGTGCCACGGCAAGCGGGGTAGCAATGGACAATTGCCCCTGACCCCACCAGCCGATGAACCCAGTGACAAAGGCCAGAATAGTCAACCGGATTGGCGTAAAGTAGCGATGCCCGGCAAGGCGGTTCAGCCCAAAGCCCAACAGCGCAATCAACCCAACCAGAAAGACGCCCAGCAAGATCAGATCAGCCTGCCGATTGCGCAAGGCGTCAACCCATGGCGGTGTTGGCTTGACAGGTTCGACACGCGAATAGAAACGCTCGGGCGTGACATGGGTCATCTCCAGAATGGTCGACCCGATTTCAGGCTGGAAAGATCCATGCGCACGCAAGGCTTTGATCCGCAAAATCCATTCGGCCGCAGGATCAAAGCCAAGCCGCCGGTCGGTACGCAGGATCAGCGCCATGCCATCATGGACCTCTTGCGGCAGCGCGTCGTTCAGCTCAACGAACAAATCAGAGTCCCGGAACGCAATAGGGAAACCACCCTGTTCCGCGCTGATCAGGTCTGGCGAGGTATTGCGCACAAAGTCCTCTGTTACCAATCCGTGTCGGGCTGTTTCAACCAGCAGCACCGGTTCATCGGTGGTGGAGATGGTCATGAATTCTTGCAGCTCTGCAAAGCCATCAGGGCTCAGCACGGCCTTGGCCACCGAAGGCGCACCCAGATCAACCACCCAAAGATCAAGATAGTTTTCGTCAGGGTTCTGAGTGGCCCCGGGGTCGTCGTCTTCCCAAAGTGTACCTGCAAAGGCGGCATCGATTTCGGCATTTGTGACGGTTTTGCGCGTGACGATGCCTTGGGTAACCAGATCGTCCCACGTTAGGTCTTCACTGTATTCCAGATTGGGAAATGCGGGCGGACCTGTCGATATTCCATTCATCTTCTCGCGCGCAACCTTAAGCGTGGCGGCCAGAATACTCTCATGGGCGATGCGTACGGAGGCGGTCCCTTTGGTCACACCGTCAAGATACACCAACGAAGACCCTTCGGAGCCGTTGCCATAAGGAGAGCCGACAACCAGCGTGTCTGATATCGAATGGCCGCGGTATTGCTTGAAGAAGTCGAAAAACAGCTTTTCCGGTAGGCCAGAGACAAAAATCGGCTCATTATGCGAAATCAATTGCACGTCCAGAAACTGCCCCTCAAGGTCCAGTACAACCAGCATGTTGATTGCAGCCCCGGAAAAGCCGGGCAGGGGGGCCATCGGCTCTGTTTCAAACACATAGCCTGCTTCGGCCCCGCCAGAGTTGAGCAATTGCCACACGCCTTGGTCATTCAACTGCTCACCCAGCGACATCGGCGGCGCGACGTATGGAGCTAGCACGTCGCGCGATAACGGTTCAGCGCGCAGCATAACTGCCGCGCTGAGCCACATCATCAAACTTACCGCAATCGCGCGCATCAAGAGGCCTGCCACCATACTAAAGAGCGTAATAGCTGATCATGAGAGACAGTATTCGACCAAGGTATGACACGTTTTGATTCCGCTTTGGTTTGATTGATGTTTCGTGACACTCTGCTAGTATGGCCCAATCTGCTTTCCCCAATCAGGCACCCGTTATCTTGACCTCGCTTGCGGGTCTCATCGTAGTTTGGGCATTTGCCGCTTGGATGGGGGCCGATCCAACTGTTTTGCCGGGACCGTTTGAAGTCTGGCAGCTGATCTTGTCAGAAAGCGCTTCGGGCGAATTGCCACGCCACCTGCTGGCCACGTTCCGCCGGGTCGTTTTGGCCTTCACGCTGGCTATGGGTTGCGGTCTGGTTATCGGCATTGCCTTTGGGCTAAGCGCCCGGTTGAACCATTGGTTTGGCCCATGGCTGGTGGTGTTGCTGAATGTTCCGGCATTAGTGGTGATTGTGCTGTGCTATCTGTGGATCGGGCTGAATGAAGTCGCGGCAATCACTGCCGTTGCGTTGAACAAAACCGCAATGGTGGCAGTGACGATCCGCGAAGGGGTGCACGCGATGGACCCGAAACTGTCTGAGATGGCGCAATCCTTTCGAATGGGAAAACGGACCAGACTGCGCCATGTGATCCTGCCGCAACTTTGGCCTTACGTTGCCTCAAGCACCCGAAATGGCCTTGCGATTATCTGGAAAATCGTCCTGGTGGTGGAATTTCTGGGCCGCAGCGACGGGGTCGGCTTTCAGATCCATCTGTATTTTCAACTGTTCGAGACAGCTTACGTGCTTGCCTATGCGCTTAGCTTTGTTGGTCTGATGCTGGTGTTGGAATACGGGGTGATCGGCGTTATCGAGCGCCGTGCCGTGCGGTGGCGGCGCGCGGTTCCGGCCTAAATCAAAACAGGATGTTACAGCCAAGTGACGTCCGCATGGCCGCAATCAACTGATCCAGAGTTTCCGCGCTGGCATAGGTGCCCCCGGTGCGATCAGCAAGGCAGCGCGAGGTGCTTTCAGCCACATTGTAATCATTGTCGCTCTGTCGGTCCCACGAAAAGAAAGTCCCCCGCACCTTGAAACCGATCACATGTACGGTAGTCTCTGCTCCTTCAGCCGCAAGCTCGGCTGCCAAGGCACAGGGCATCCCACCGCAAGTTTCTTTGCCGTCCGTCACCAGCAGGATCGTGGCGGGCCGGGTTTTGTACTGCAAAGTCTGCGCCGCCATCCGAACGGCTTCTGTCAGTGGCGTGCTGCCACTGGGTTCCAGCGCATCCACCGCATCAATGATGGGCTTTGCGGCATTCACCGAAGGCGCAAACCGGATATCAAGGCCGGAACATTCATCCGTGCCATTTGGCCCATAAATCACCAACCCCAACCGCCTGACCTGTGCGATATTCGGGATGGTCTCTGCCATGGCACGACGGGCTTCAAATATCCGCGGCTCATTAATGTCGTTAAATCCCATTTCGGCCATAGAACCGGAGCCGTCGAAAACAATCATCGCATCTGATGAACAATCTTCAGACGCAAACACCGGATAGGTGCTGATCAATGTCGCCAAAAATGGTGTCAAAATCCGCATGTGATGAAGGTGCCATGCTGCAAAAATTCTGTCGACTCCTATTGTGGTCAATCTGTCGGATACCACGCTTAATCGCGACCTAATAGTGAGCAGATAAGCGCGACCAAAGCCCAATTTGGGAAGGGTTGCTTCCTCGTGTAATATTGGCGAATGACCCGATTTGCGGTGATACTTTGCCTGATCTGTACGGCATGCGCCTTCGTGCTTGTGCTGCGCCCAAACGCGTGGGACCACGCAAACACAAAAGCGCAGACTGACGCTGAGCTTTTTGCAGGTTTGATTGCCCAACCTGATCGAATTGGGTGGCGTCTGACCGAAGATTTGACATTGAAACGTGCAATGCTTTGGGACGCTGTTTCAACGCTTCGGTATCCCGTGCCGGATGGGTTCACTCCAGTGCTCTATGAATTTTCCGAAGATGAAACCCGCACGTTGACCAAGCGACAGTCTGAAAATACCGGACAATTCTGGGAACAATTCGACACGGCAGGAGAACAACTTTTGTATTGCAGCGCGACCCCGTCGGCCTGCCTGATTTACGACCGCTCGGCCTTGGCAAAGTCTCTCGGACTGCGTGGCAATGCCCTTAGGCGTGCAGGCCATGACCACCTTTGGTCTGCATTGTTGCTCGGTCTGGCAGCATTTCTTGGCAGTGCAGCCTATTGGCTTTTCCATAGAGAACGACAAACGTCACAACAGTTCGTTCTTTTGCCAGAACGGCACACTGCAATGCGAGGCGGGTTAGAGGTGCTGTTGAATGCGCGCGACCTTAAGATTTTGTTATTGCTGGAAGAACGCAATGGTGCAGTTGTGACCAAGGACGACCTTTACGATGCAGGCTGGGGCCGTGATTTCATGCCCAATTCACGTGCTCTAGATCAGCATATGATCAACTTACGCCGAAAGCTCGACCCAGACAAAACCCGACCGAATCTAATAGAAACCGTTCATGGGGTTGGTTACCGTTTGCTCAGATAGATTATTTGCTTCTTTTTTGCATTTGATTTGCAAAATTCTCACACATTCAGCCCCCTAATATGATGGCATTGAAGTATCTGAACAAACGGAGATTGGGTATGAGACAAACCTTTGCAATGGCCGCGATTATCGTTGGACTGGCTGCGCATTCTGCCAGCGCCGATGAACGCGAAAGCCATGTTTCGAATGCATTCGGCACCAAAAACCCAGAAGAACTGTCATTGCGTGGTGCTCTCGACCGATTGCAACATGGTGAATGGCACCCAATGACAAGCGCCATTGGATATGGCGCGGCCAAAGCAGGCATGCACGAGGTTGCCCGCGAGATTTTCACAGACAGTGCAAGGCGCGGGAATGTGCAGGGGATGACCTGGCTTTCCTGGATGGAAGACAACGGGCTTGCAGGTCCGGAAAACCCAAAGGCAGCAGCCTATTGGGATCGGCGTGCGATGGAGCTTGGTTCGGAGGTTGGCGCGTTTAATTTTGGACTAGATGTTCTGCGGGGACGCGGGGTGTCTCATGACCGTGCCTTGGGGCAGGCAATCATCAAGGAGGCCGCAAGAATGGGCAGTCCCGACGCCCAGCATCTTGTGGATCAAGATTTCGACTTGGATTCAGCGACCCCAGATGCCGACGAATGGAAATACAAAAAGAACCTGTTCTAAATACATGTGGAAGATTTCTGGCGGCAGCTATCTAAGCCCTGCCACAGTCAGCACAAGAACAGCTCAGAGGAAACAGAATGACCTTATCAAAAGCCCTGCTCGCAACCTGTATGCTGACTTGGACAGGCGTATGTCTGGCCGACCCACCCGAAAAGATCGAAAACGAATTTGGCATCCTCAATCCCGAAGACACCGGAATTGCAATGTTGAAACGCAAGATCGAGATGGGCGTTATCGACTCTGTCACATGCTCTTTGGGGATCAATGCCACCAAGAACAGTGACTATGCGCTGTCGCGAAAGTTGGCTAAGCGATGTGCCGAAGCTGGATACACAAAGGCGATGACATGGATGAGCCAGCTTGAAAACAATGGCATGGGTGGCGACTACAACCCTGACGCTTCAGCTGAATGGGATCGGCGCGCCGCTCAGGCTGGCGATCCAGTTGGACAATTCAACCACGGTCTAAATCTAATGCGCGGTCATGGCACCGCACAAGATGAAGCCCTCGGACGCCGCTACATAGATAATGCTGCAAACGACGGCCTTGCGATTGCCAAACGCCTTCAAGCGGCTGACTATGATCTGGATGAGGTAACGCCTGACGCAGACAATTGGAAGTACGGCAACATGTTCTGAGGCGCATGTGTTGCGGTTCGAGTGGACAGACCCTCAGTTAGAGTATTGAGATTTCCCAAGATTTGTGGATTCTTTGCTTCGTGATTTTGGAAGCAATGAGAGACAGATAGGAGCAAGGGAATACGCTTCATCGACGAGTTATAGCAGGACGCTGCAACGAAGGTAGTTTTTTCAATATTTAACATAATGACTATTATGCGAATTTGACCATTTGGTAAAATATCATAGAGCCGAGCGTCCCACTTCGAGGCATAACTAACAACTTGATCTGTTTCAGACACCGTTATCAATCGCGCGATTGCGCTGAAGCAGTCGTTCGCGCAGATAGCGGCGAATGGCGCCAATGAGCCCAATTCACCATTTTTTTGCGCTGTAGCAAAAGTCCGGTTTGAGGAAAGGCGATAAGTTAGCTCATGAAGTTCCGGCTCCACGGAGATCTTCGTCGGCCAGCTCGACGCTGCGCTGCAAC
>NZ_CANMQD010000008.1 GCF_947499945.1 uncultured Sulfitobacter sp.
TCGCTCAGGTCTACATCGGTGAAGGTGATTGTACCGCTGGCCGTGGTCGCACCCATCGCCTGCTCGGTGGCCGTGTCAGAGGTCGCACCTGTGATCTCGGGCGCGTCATTGGTGCCCTCGATGGTGATGGTGATGTCTTGTGTGGTGACAGTGTTGCCATCGTCGATGGTCACGGTGAACACCTGCACGATGCTCTCGGTCACTGCGAGGGCGTCAACCGCCGCCATATCGGTCGCGTTCAGCCCGCCAAAGGTCCAGCTGATTTCCCCCGGGCCAGACGAGCCAGCGGTCAGGAAACCAAGCGGGTCGCCCAGGGTCGCGCCAGTGCCGTCTTTCACCGTCGAGAGCACCCCGATGGTGTGTGTGTCGGTGGCATCATCGTCAGTAAAGTCGAACGTACCGGTGGTGCCAAAGCCTACGGGGTTATTCTCTGCCGCGGCATCCAAGGGCTGGTCCGCGCGCTCCTCCAGCGTTTTGGCCAGCTCCAGCTGGTCTGTGTCTACGACAGGGGCGTCGTTCACATCCGTCAGGTTAACGGTGTAGGTAAATTCTGTGGTGTTGCCCGCATCATCCGTGGCGATCAGGTTGACTGCGATGGCGGGGCCGTTTTCCTCAAGATCCAAGTATGCCGCGTCGGCAATCTCAAGCGTATTGCCATTGATGGCAAAGGCACCGCCGGGGTTGCCCTCGGAAGCGAAAGTATAGACCACCCCATCGGTGTTGTCGAAAGTCGCAAGTGTAGTGTCGTCGAGCGTTGTCTGCGGCAGACCGTCGGGGTTTTCGGCAAGGGTTTGTGCGCCTGTGCCATTCACTGGGTTCAGCATATCAAGGGATGTGGCCGTGGTGCGGCCGTTGTCTGCGTCCATCGTGTTGCCAAAGACATCCTTGGCGCCGGAGATAGTGGCCGTAATATCAGTTAGATCGTTGCCATTGTCGGCCACGCTATAGGTCACGTTGAGCGTGTTGCCGGACCATGCGCGGGTTGTTTCCGTCAGATCGGTTGTGTTCAGTGCGACAGTAACGGCAGACGGAGTCGTGGTGTCCATCAGCTCGGAGAAGGTGATTGCGAGCACAACACTTGTATCCGCATCAGAGATCACGTCGTCCGCGCCGTCTTCGCCCGTGATGGTCAGCGTGTCGATCGTGGGCTTGCCCACTTCGAGCGCATAGCTGTTGGCGGTGGCCGAGGCGGTGTTGCCGTCGGTATCCGTCACGGCAAGCGATGCGGTCAATGCGCCATCGCCCAGATCGGCCTTTTCGGCTGCGCTGAGCGTGACATTGCCATTGTCCGTGACAGATGCGGCCAGTGTGACCGAGCTGCCATCATCGGAGCTGATTGTCAGCGTGCCGGTGGCATCGTCGTCCAGACCCACAACGGAGACGACAATATCCTCGTTCTCGTTATAGGTCAGATCGGCATTGCCGCCTGTGAAGCTGACGGCCAGATCGCCGCCCAGATCTGCGGTGGTGTCGATGTCATCGGTCGAGGCGACTGTCACAGTCGCAAGTGCATTGCCGCCCGCGTCCTGACCGCCTGTGACCATGACCTGAATGTTGTCCAGCTCTGCATCGCTGTCGGCATCGACAGTGTATTGTACGGTAAAGGTGGTGGCCGTGGCCCAGCCGGCACTCTCGGGCAACTCGGAGAGCGTGGTGCCCGCAGGGGAGACCAGCGTCACAGTCGGCTCAAGGCCCTCGCCTTGGTTCATGTCCTCGCTAAAGGTCACGGTCAGCGTGACGGTGTTTTCGTCGTCGGCGTCCGTAATCACCGCATCACTAAACGAAACGGAAGAGACTGTTGGTGCGGTGCTATCCAGCGATGCAGCTGTCGCACCGAGGGCAAAAGTATCGCCCTGTGCATCGACGAAATTGATTGAACCACTTGCGGGGGCTCCGATAATTTCGGATACACCGCCCCCCAGATCGACAGACCAAGTGGCGGGGGTGCTGGGAAGCGCGGCAGGCGTGAAGGTAAAATCACCCGCCGTCAGATTCTGGTTCAGCGTGATGGTGTCGCCATCGCTCATGCCCCAAAAAACAGTGCCCAATCCGCCGCTGATGTAGGAGTCTGTATTGGATGTGCCGTTGATCCACGTAGCGGCACCGGTGCCAAAGCCGCCATATGTGCCCCCACCAATGACCAGACCGGTCATGTCAAGATTTGTGACACCGTCCGCTGGACCAGTGTAGTTTGGCGCCCCGGCTGTCGGGTTCACATAGACCGCAGGCCAGGTGTCATTGCTGGAAGTGGCGTCTCCCACTGTCAGCCCGTCGAAATCAAGCCCTGCCAGATCATTATAGCCTTGGATGAATACAAAGGTGCTATCGAACGTGCCTGTGACGGAGGTACTTTCAAATGTGATCGAACCCGATGCATTTTCGACAACATCGCCCGAGCCTGAATCGATATCTTCATAGCCTGCGATCTGGATGGCGTGGTCGGCCACGGTGCCCGTGCCCACAACGGTCACATCCTTAAAATCAACATTGCCGTTGAACTGGAACAGGGAGATTTCGCCGCTGCCACCGCCGCCGGTTGTGCCGTTGCCTGTTGTGTCCACACCGTCAAAATTGACCGACAGGAACGCGCCGCCGCCGTTGACCGAGATGCCTGCACTCCCAAAGCCTTCGGCCTCTACGTTTTGGATGTTCAGCACAACCGTCTGGGTGTCGGCATAATCGCCATCATAGCGGATGCCATGGGGGCGGCCCGTGCTCTCGGCCTTGTCGAAATCGATGCCGTCGATCGTCATCGTGGCGCCATCAGGCAGCTCGTTGATCAGGATCGACCCCGTTTTAACCACACCGCCGTCGGACTGGAGCGTGATGCCCGCGCTTACTGTCAAATCTTCCGTGTAGGTACCTGCCGAAACAGTGACGATATCGCCCGCGCTCGCAGCGTTGATGGCAGCCTGGATCGTGTTGAAGGTGGTTGCTGTTTCGATGGCGGTTGGGTCAACGGTGAAAGTAGGCATATGAATAAGCTCCTGAGTAAGCGTTCGGTGGCAATGATTGCCGATATGAGGTTGCGGTGAAGTCCTGTGTCAGACCCGGGCAAAATGCGCCGGTAGAGGGTTAGACATGCGCCAGCCCGCGCGGGCGCGCATGCACATACAGATCTTCGTGAAAGAATGACCGTTCTGGTCTGGTGTGCGCGAAATCTGCGCGCGTTTTTGAAAAGGGCAAAACAGGAATAGAAGTCCAAATAGCACTTGGGAAACGGAAAATTCTGATCATCTTTGCCCCCCTGAACGCACTGTCCCGAATAGAGAGAACCAGTAAAAAGACCGCGTTTTTTGAAAAATTATACGGTCTAAAACTAATGAACTACAGCGTTAACGATTTGTTAAGGATTAACCACTTACGCCTCCGTTAGGTCAACACAAAAACACAGGGAAGCCGAAATTGAATTTAAATATTTGATTATAAACACTATTTTTAAACTGTATCTATTGTGTCAAAATCAGGCCTATTGGTGTGAAAACCTCTACCAATGCGGGATTTTAAATTAATATTCTACTCTAGGTTGATATTGCGCATTAGATTCGAAAAATCCACGACCTGAGTGTTCGGCAATTTGAATTCTAAGCTGTCGTAATGAATTGTCGAATGGTGCTCTGAAATATGAGTCTACGAGACTATTTATAAATGGGGTTTATTGGCGCAGTTGAACCCGCATAGAACAGTTCATTCCATGTGCTGCGTATAAAACACGCCCGCAGGCGGGAGAGGCCTACGGGCGCTGTGGTGCAGGTGCTTCTGTTTTCAAGCCGAAGCTTTGCGCAATCAGACCTCGATTGCCACCAGACGCGAGAACTCTGTCAGCAGGTCCATACCATCCCAGATGTGGCCGAATTGGAGCGCTTGGCCGAAGGGCACGATGCGGTCGATGCGCGCGCCTGTATCGCGCACCAGTGCCTGCCAGTCGGCCCCGTCGATGCCATGGCTGATGATGGTCTGGCTGCGGATGTCCAGCAGGGGTGCGATGTCGGAGAGCTTCTCAAGGCGGGCCTCCCAGAACAGACCTTCGCCCACACACAGATCATCATCGGGCGCTTGGGCGCGGGTCATCTGGCCCACGCTGACCACATTGTCGGACAGGTGGCGTATTTCGGTCAGATCACCCTCAATGGCGGCAATGTGCTGGCTGACCAGCTTGTTGACGAAATTGACGGGTGCGATTTCGGGGGCAAAGCGTTCGGCGGCGGCGCGCACGGCGGGCCAGAAGCGTGCAGCAGCCGCGGCTGTTTGATCCGCATCGCCCAGCCAGAGCGCCAAGCGCGGCGAGGAACAAGCCATCTGCCCGAACCAATAGGCGTCATTGGCGAAATCGACACCCAGCTTTGTCAGGGCGTCCGCGTCCAGTGCTGCCACATGTGCGGCATCAAGGGCGGCCAGTGACCAGCGGTTGGGAAAGCTCACATCGCGGGCACGCGGGCTCAGCGGCAGGGAGCGGATTTCACGGACAGTTGTATCGCCGCCCCAGATCACCCGCAGATCGCAAATGTCTGACAGGGCTGCCGTAATCGTCTCGTCATGGGGGTAGCGTACGATCATCAGACGCGCACGCAGGGCGGCATGGGCAGGGTCCTGCAGCAGCGTGTTCAACACACCCACCAGCAGTTCGATCTGCGGCGAGACGCGGCTGGAGACCCGCACGATATTGCGGTTGCCTGTCAGGATCGCCAGCAGCGCGGAGTACAAAAAGATCGTGTCCACATTGCCGGGGGCGAAATGCAGGGCAATGCCGCGCGACATGGGCAGCGTGTTTTCCGGCCGTGTCGCATGATAGCGGGCGGCCAGATCCTGCAATGCCTTTGGTCGCATCCAATGCGCCAGCGAGATGATTTCGGGGAAAGCGCGTGCGCCTTGTGTCTTCATCAGCAGACGTGAAAACGCCCCGACAAAGGCCAGAACAGGCGCATTGAACGGCTCCCAATCGGGTGCGGTGCGCAGGGCGGTAATATCACCGCCTTGCGGCACCAGCACCTGAAGGGCTGCAAACGGATCATGTGTGCCTGCATCAGGCATAATGGCCTGCCTCCAGCGGGGTGCCCGCTTCGATATCCTGCGTGGCTGTTTTGCCCAATACATCCTCATAGTGGCGCGGGTGCAGACCGTTGGCAGGGCGGATAGAGCGCATGTTCTGCGGTGTGAACACCTCGCCCTTTTTCATTGCACTGGTCACATAAAGCGAGCGGCGGAAATCACGTGAGCGGACCTCGCCCTTGCTGGGTTCGAACGAGACAACACCCAGCGCGGATTCAGCGTCGCGTACGACGCGCACCATGTCGGCAAATTCATCAGGCTCCAGCGAGAAAGCTGAATCTGGCCCACCATCCGCGCGTGCCAGTGTGATATGTTTCTCGATCACTTTGGCACCAAGGGCTGTGGCCACCATCGGCAGGGTTGGCCCCATGGTGTGGTCCGACAGGCCGGGGATGACGTTAAAGCGCTCGGCAAACTCCACCATTGTGGCAAGGTTCGCCTCCTCCACTTTGGCAGGATAGGCGGCGGTGCATTTGAGCAGGCAGATGTCCTCACAGCCGTTTGCACGCAGCGTCTCCAAGGCTTCCTCGATCTCGGCCAGATTGCCCATACCCGTAGAAATCAAAACCGGCTTGCCGGTCTGGGCCACCCGCTTGATCAATGGAATATCAACCAGCTCGGAGGAGGCAATTTTATAAAAATCAACGCCGTGGTCCTCAAGGTAGTCAACAGCAGTGAAGTCAAACGGTGTGGACAAAAACTGCATGCCAAGCTCTTTTGCGCGGTCAAAGATCGGCTTGTGCCACTCCCACGGCAGCGATGCCTGCTCGAACAGCGAATACAAAGTCTCGCCTTCCCAGATGGTGCCAGTGACCTGGAATTCGGGGCGGTCGGATTTGATGGTGAGTGTATCTGGCGTGTAGGTTTGCAATTTGATCGCGTCTGCACCCGCCTTCGCCGCCACTTCGATGATTTCCAGCGCACGGTTCAGATCATGGTTATGATTTGCGGATACTTCGGCAATAATAAAGCACGGGTTGTCGCCGCCGATGTTGATGTCTGAAAAACGAGTAATGGCCAATGGACTAACCTCTATAAAGCTGCATGAAATGTTGATGACGTTTTAACAAGGCTGCGCAAAGGTGAACAGCCCCAAAGACAGAAGGCCAGAAATGCTGGCAAGCACTTCAAGCAAGGGTTAATATGCTTGACACCTTGATCGGATAACATTTTAAGCCGATCACATATGGGGCATTAAAAGTGTGCCTGCATGACACTGTTTCGGCCATAAAGGTCAGGTGTGATGGCAGTGTTTGCAGAAAGATGATCCCCTCATATTTTCATCTGACACATACAGGCCGTGTTTGGCTCGTGTGTGTTTGTATTTGTAAGGAAAGATATCCATGAGCCGTATTTTGAATGAATTTGATCAAAACCTGGTCGATCTAACTGGTAAAAGTATTTTGATTACTGGTGGCACCGGCTCGTTTGGCCAGAAATTTGTGCGCACAATTATCAACACATGGGACGTCAAGCGTCTGGTTGTGTTGTCACGTGACGAGCTTAAGCAGTACGAGATGGCTCATGACATGCGTCAGGAAATGAGCCCAGAGAATTTTGCCAAACTGCGCTTCTTTATCGGTGATGTCCGTGACGGGCCACGTGTTCACATGGCAATGCGCGGCATTGATTTTGTGGTCCACGCTGCTGCTCTCAAGCACGTACCGATTGCCGAATACAACCCGATGGAATGTATCAAGACAAACCTGCTGGGTGCCGAGAACATCATCGAAGCATCCATTGCGAACAATGTTGAAAAAGTGATCGCGCTGTCCACAGACAAAGCGTGTAACCCGATCAACCTGTATGGCGCGACCAAGCTGGCCTCGGACAAATCCTTTGTTGCGGCCAATAACCTGGTGGGCGAAGGCAAGACACGCTTCTCCGTTGTGCGCTATGGCAACGTCGTAGGCTCGCGCGGGTCGGTTGTGCCTTTCTTCCGCAACATCGCAGAGAACGGCAAAGAGATCCCGATCACGGATGCACGCATGACGCGCTTCTGGATCACGCTGCAGCAGGGTGTGAACTTTGTTCTGTCCAACTTCGAGATGATGCAGGGTGGCGAAGTCTTTGTGCCAAAGATTCCGTCAACGAAGATCACCGATCTGGCCACAGTCATTGCACCCCAGCTGCCAACCCGTGAAATCGGTATTCGTCCCGGCGAGAAGCTGCACGAGATGATGATCTCCGAAGATGATGCTTATGTCACTGTTGATCTGGGTGACCGCTATGCGATCGAGCCTGCCTTTGCGGAATATCCCCGCAAGACACTGGCCGAGGTCTACAATGCGACACCTGTCGAAGACCGTTTCTCGTATTCTTCGGGCACCAATGACTGGTGGCTGGACAATGAAGAAATGGCCAAGATGCTCAACGTAGCAGGCGTCTGATACGCATAAGATGGTTGCCGCACCCCGACAGGTCGTCTTTCGCACTGATGCCGGCCAAAGGATTGGCACCGGACATGTGATGCGTTGCCTGTCGATTGCGGACCGTCTGGTCGCGGTGGCAGCCCAAAGCAACGAGACCTTGCAGGTGCACTTTATCTGCAAGGCTCATGTCGGCCATATGGCTGACCAAATCGCAGCGCGGGGCCATGCGTGCACACTTTTGCCGGTTACGCCCGAATGGGCAGGTGATGGATATCTGGCATGGCTTGGCGGACCGGTGGATGCCGATGCCAAGCTGACCTGTGAGGCAATTGCAAAAGCGGGCGGTGCTGATTTGCTGGTCGTAGATCACTATGCGCTGGATGCGACATGGCAGCGGCTCATCCGCAGCGC
Source organism: uncultured Sulfitobacter sp. (assembly GCF_947499945.1). Lineage (GTDB taxonomy): Bacteria > Pseudomonadota > Alphaproteobacteria > Rhodobacterales > Rhodobacteraceae > Sulfitobacter. The sequence continues at coordinate 7,833 of NZ_CANMQD010000008.1, forward strand.
TGTAGCGCATATTGCAGTGATCGATGATCTGCCAAAACGTGCCCACGACTGTGACATTCTCATTGACCAGAACATTGGTCATACGGCTGATCTTTATGACGGGCGTGTACCGGAGGGTGTCCCTGTCCTGGCGGGTGCGAATTTTGCGCCAGTCCGCGGTGCGTTTGCAGAATTGCGCACCGCCTCTTTGGCACGGCGTGCCGAAGTTGATATTCCACAGGTTCTTCTGGTGTCTTTGGGGGGGGCTGATCCTGATGATGTAACATCGGCTGTCTTGCGAGCGTTGCGTGCGCCGCTGATGTTCAAGGAGGTGCATGTGGTGCTCTCGGGCATCGCGCGACACCTTGATGCAGTACGCTCCGAGGTGGCACACCACGACAATGTCACGCTGCACATAGACACAAGAGACATGCCCGCGCTGATGGCACAGGCCGACCTGTCGATCGGTGCGGCAGGTGTGACGGCGATTGAGCGCTGTGTGCTGGGCTTGCCTACGCTAATGGTGGTGGTGGCAGATAACCAGATCGAGACAGCAAACCGCATGGCCGGACTGGGCGCTGTGCAATTGCTGGGAAATACGGCGCAGATCACAGCAGACAGTGTATATGATGCGCTATGCGCGTTTATGTCCCATACGCCTCAAGACGGCGTTAAGGGAGGGGGCACAAGCCCTTTACGCGCCATGAGCAGTGCTGCCGCCACGCTGTGTGACGGTCAGGGGCTGGACCGCATTGCCCCTGCATTACTTGAAATTATGTCCTCTGACAGGGACGCCCAAAAGACATTTGAACAGGAGTAATCCCATGCTTGCATACGGCCGCCAATCAATTGACCAAGACGACATCGACGAGGTCGTACGCGTCCTCAAGGGTGATTTTCTAACAACGGGACCTGAAGTTCCAAAGTTCGAAGAGGCATTTTGCGCCTATACGGGTGCTGCCCATGCGCTGGCGTGTTCGAACGGAACCGCCGCATTGCACATGATCGGCATGGCCATTGGCCTCAAAGAAGGCGATCAGGTGATTGTGCCTTCCCTCTCGTTTGTGGCAACGGCCAACGGGCCGCATTACTGCGGTGCCGAAGTGGTTTTTGCCGATGTAGACCCTGATACGGGCCTGATGACGCCTGACACGCTCAAAGAAGCGATGACACGTGCCGATGCAGACCGTCTTAAAGCGGTATTTGTGGTACATCTGAATGGCTCGCTTGTGGATCTGCAAGGCATCGCCGCGCTGACCAAAGCGGCCGGTGTGACATTGATTGAGGATGCCTGCCACTCGCTGGGATCGACCTATCCCACAGGCAAGGGCACAGGCAGCATCGGCGATTGCGCCCTGTCGGATTTTTGCAGCTTCTCGTTCCACCCTGTAAAAACCATCACGTCTGGTGAAGGGGGTATGATTACCTGCCGCGATCCCGAAATGGCAGCAAAACTGGCCCTGTTGCGCAACCATGGACTGGAGCGCGATCACACCCTGTTCACCGATGCCGACATCGGGTTTGAGGCAGGCTCCGGGGAGGCAAACCCATGGGCTTATGAGCTACAACTGCTGGGGTATAACTACCGATTGACCGATTTTCAGGCGGCGTTGGGACGCTCCCAGCTGTCCAAGATGACCCGCTTTGGCCCCCAGCGCAAAAAGCTGGTGGCGGCCTACATCAGCAAAATGGCAGGCATGGAACATCTGGTTACACCCGCCCCCAACAGCGGCAATGACGATGTGGTCCAGCACCTCATGGTCGGGCGCATCGACTTTGCGGCACGTGGGAAAACACGGCGTCAGGTTATGATGGAGTTGCGCGATCTGGGCGTTGGCACACAGGTCCACTACATCCCGATCCACCGCCAGCCCTACTATGCCAAGCTGAACCCAGGCCTGACTCTCAAAGGGGCTGAAGCCTACTATGCGGGGTGTCTGTCATTGCCACTGTACCCCGACATGGTCGAGGCGGATGTAGATACTGTTGTGTCGGCACTGAAAACAGTATTGGGCGGCTAACAGCCCGCTTAATTTGCTACTTCTATCCAAGCCCCCCCCGACGCGGCCAGCGTGTCGGGGGGGTCTTTTTATTTTTATAGACCAGAGATTATTCTGCTGCTGTCGCGAGCCCTTTGCCAGTCTTGCGGTCTTTCACCGCCTGCTTGAGCCGTGGCACTGTTTTTGTGACTGCGTTCTTGATCAGTTGTTTTTGCGGCATGGCAAAACTACCGTCCTGATCGCCACTGATCACTGTGCAGTTGGAGGTGTTGATGTCACCATCCTTGGAATTTGCAGCAAGGCGGATCGCATTGCCGTAATTGGAGAAGTTAAGCACCCAACACGGCGTACCCACCGCGCCTGCCATCTCAAGCGGCAGCGTCGAGATGCCGATCACAACATCCAGATTGGCAACAAAAGCTGCGATGTTCTCGAAGTCGTCATATAGATCAAGATCATCATAAATGGTGACGCCCATCCGGTTACAGGCGTTTTCTTCTTCCGCTTCGATCTGTGGTTGCAGCGAGACGAAGTGACAATCCAGTCGTGTCAGCGGCGCAAAGTCGCGCACGTCCATATAGTGCATTCTGCGCTTCTTGAGCATCAGACCGCTGCGCCACAACAGCCCTACCTTGAGCTTGCCACCGGCATCGGCATCAAGGGTTTCACGCCATTCGGCGGACAGGGCTGCATCCGGTTTGAGGTAGGCACCTGTGTGCGGCTCGGTGGGGCCTTCTGCCCCATCGCGGCCCCAAACGTGATAGGCCACCTCTTCGGGGAACATGATCCGGTCAGCCTCGGAGAGGCGGAACAGGAAGGGTGCAGAAAGCTTTCCGGCAAGCGAGATTTGTTTGACCTCTTCACGTGCCTGACGCGCGCGCCATGGCACCGAGGGCCAGCGCCGTGCAACAGCCGTAAACTCATATTTAGGGAAAGACCGTGAAAAAATCGGCACAAGGCGCGGATCACACGAAACCTGTACCTTGTTAAAATGCTTGCCCAACTCGTCATAGTAGCGTGCCCAGCGGATCTCGTCGCCGACCCCGTCTTGATCGATCACGCAAACTGTGCCTGATTTTTTCTTGGGCAGTACATCATCCGCCAGAGCGCGGTAGGCTTCGGGGAAATGTTTGCCCAAGAAACGGTTGGGTGCCTGATTGTTGCGCAGGGCATAGGCATCGCGGAACTGATTACGCAGCAGGTTGAGATAGAATGTCTCGTGATCGTAATAACGTGCACGCCCGTCGGGGAAGTGATCTTTGAATTTGGGCACAAAGTCATTGCGCACGGCGATCAGTTCTTCCATTTCTTTCAGGCTGCCGGGTTTTGTGGCCAGCACGGTAAAGAGTGCGTTGTAGTGTTCAGGATTGGACGGATCTAATTCGATCGCCTGACGAAATGCTTTTTCGGCCAGCACAAAATCGGATTTGCCAACCGCAGTCACACCTTTGCCGTACCATCCACGGGCACTAAACGGAAACTGGGCGATAATCGCATCCGAGAATGCCTGAATGTCTTGTTCGCTCTCAAAGACCAGCGCATCGTTCAGTATTGAGATGGCCTTATCCAGCGTCGCTGTGGTCAGGGTTTTCAGCTGATCACGCTCTGTGGCAATAAAATTTTCGATGGCTGACTTAACAGCAGCAATCCCGGGCCATTCGTCGTCGCTTTGCAGACTGGCAAAAAAGCCGATACCGGCCGCAGGCATGCGCGTCTTTTCCAGCCGCTCGGCAAGCGCTTCACATGCGGTATTGAAACTTTCCGCATTCCCCAAGGTCCAGTGATGGCGGCACTGCCGCCACATCAGGCTAATGCCGTTCTGGAACTTACCCAGTGAAATCGCATACAGCAGCTCGGAGGAACTGGGTCGGTTGGCTTCATAGAGGAAATCAAGATAACGTTCCGCCACCGAGATATGGTGGTTGGGATTGGCGATAAGCTGTGAGTAAATGCGCCCCGCCTCCTGAGGCTGTGCATCCAGCGCGAGAAGCTCTGCGTAGGCCAGCTTGGTCTCGATTGAATGTGGAAACGCCTCTACCAGCTCTTCGGCAATATGCAGTGATTGATCGAGCTTTCCCGTAAAGCGCAGATAGCGCAGCCGCTCAAGATCAAGCTTGCGGCGTGCTTCACCAGACAAGTCGAGCCGGTTGATGCTGTCCAAAAGCTGCAATGCAACGTCAAATTGTGCCACACGCGCGTATTGCGTCGCTGCAAAGCGGGTATGCTTGTGCGTGCGCTGGTCTTCGGGGATGTGATCAATACACCGCAGAGCTCTTTCGACATTGCCGTATTTGGCAAAAGCCCGTGCAAGAGAGAAGAGATCCAGACCGCTCTGGTCTTCTTCGACAGGGAGGTCGGTTAAGGTACGTCCGGACCGCTCGAAGAGTGTTATTAACTGGGCATCGGATTTAGCAGGCGCCGCCTGCACTGCCGGCTTTGGAGAGGCTTTGACAGGGTCCTTTCCACTCGGCTTAGGTACTGATTTAAGGGGTGTATTGGGCCCTTGGACCGGCCCGCTTACCGGCGCTTCACTTGGCCCATTAACAACCGGAGCTTTATTTGGAGCGCTCTGTGGTGCATCGGATTTGGGGTCCTGAGCAGTCGGGGCGATGTCTGCTCCGGCGCGTTCGATAAATCCTACCAAAGCACCGGGTAACTTACCCTTTATCGCTTCTTTTTTTTCTTGTCCGATGCGGGCTTTTAAACTTGAAATTAGGGACATTTTTTATAAAGGCCTCTCATAAATAATACGGCGCTAAAATTGGGTGTGGAAAAATTTCCAGCCTTCTTTTGATTAGGACTGCATTATAACCTAACCAATTACCGATAGCGCATAAATAATTGACATGTACGCTATGCTACTTGCAAGCAGTCCCATTCAGTGCGTGTCTAAGCAAAGGTTAAGAGGCGGTCAAGTCAGCCAGCGTTGGTCAAAGCAGCCGTTGAAGAGGGATTGTAATCTGACCGTCTGCGCCGCATAAAAACGCCATTAGACGTATTTTATTTATGAGATTTCCATGACCATTCAAAATGATGCGGTTGGGGATAAAACAAGCTCTATGACCGCTCGCTCCCTTCTCGGCGATCCACACCCGCTTAACGGCTGGATCAAAACCGTCACTCTGGGACAAGATCATGCTGGTTTGAACACCACTTTGCTTGAAACAGCTGATTCCCCTTCAAAACTGCTGCTGATCTGGCGCAGCGCGGGTGGCCATTGGCCTTGGGAAGGGTCCGAGTTGCGGATGGCTGTCTCGGAAGATATGGGCGCCTCGTTTCAGCAAGAGCGCAGCATCTATGTGGATCCGGAGTGGGACACACGTAATTTTGCAACCTGTCGGATGGCGCAGGGCCGCTTGGGCATCTTGTGCACACGGTTCCGGCTGCGCCCCAAGGTGGGTATCGAAGTCCATGCCCCGCTGTTTATATTCTCTGACGATAACGGCCTCACATGGGAGCACCGCGATCTGCCCCTGCCTCCCCGCGAGGGCACACATGTGAATTTCCATGGCAACATACTGGACTGGCCTGCCGCAGTTGGCGGCGCCGAGAGTGGCGGTTTTGCCGCATTTTCCTACAGCACACCGCACAAGGTGATCGACGGCCTTTATACCCGCGACAACGGCGACACGTGGGAATGGCGCATAGACAGGTGCCACTCAAGCGAATTTGCGCCGCATCTGAACGAGATGTGGGCAGAGCGTCTGGGCGACAGGATGCAGTGGATGATGGTGTCACGTCCTGTCACAGCAGATAGCAGTGCAAATGCCGCAGTGCTGTTTTCTGATGATCTGGTGACGTGGGACGGCCCCTATGACAGCGGCCTTGTCCTGTCGGCGAACGCGCCCTGTCTGGTGACCGATGCCGAGACGGATATGGCATATCTCTATACGGTCTCGCGTCAGGACCGAAACCGTGAGTTACCTGCGGATGGCCAGATCGCACGGGGCAACCGAATGGTTGTGGCACAGGCACCGATGGCGCCGCTGATCCGTACCAAAGGGCGGTTTGCCGATTTTGGCACGTGGCGCGAAGTCACCACTCTGCCCGAAGCAGCGATCGGATATATTTTCCCGCGCAAGGTCGAAGGCCGCTGGATGGCTGCGGTAAATTGCGGTGAAACACCCCCTGTTGCCACACGCGATAACAAGCGTACCTTTCTGGCATTGATCACCCCTCAGGCACCCGTGATTGTCGATGCGCCATCGTGGCGTTCGGCCATGCCCCAGATGTCTGTGATTGATAATGGCACCATGACCCTTTGGCAGCGCGGCACTGATTTCGAACTTGAGGGGCCTGCGGTCACAGCAGACCGTTGGCAGGTTCGTATCCCCGTGGGCGACCGCGCCACCGCTGCGCGTACCGCCATGCATCACCCCAAAAACATCAACCAGTTCGGTCTGTCATGTGCGGCACAAGCCCCGTCTGGCACAGGGGCGCACCGTATTGTGCAGCGGATTGCAGATGTCGCAACCGGCGCAGGCGAGCGGGTCACGCTCACGATGCGTGCGCAGGCCTTTGAAGCGGGTCCCAAGCGGCTCGCGACGATCTTGCTGCGTCAGGATTTCGGGGCTGGTGGTCCTGATCCTGTCACCGTCAAACTGGCCGAGGATGTCACGCTCACCAATCAGCCGCTGGCCTATAGCTACGTCGGGGCGCTGCCGTCCGTATTGGGCAAGGCGCAGGGACACGGTGCCGCACTTGAGCTGATTTTGGAGATCCGCAGGACCGATGAAACAGAGCCCTATCATCATGTGTATGGTGATATTGGCCTCATCATCTGGCCCGTACCCGCCCCGGTTTTGCGCGGCGATGCCCATCAGGAGGCCCTCCGATGTGCGAAATATTACCAGCGCCATGATGTATTGTTGTCGCCTCAAGACCCCGCAGGCTTTTTGACAGCCGATGTTACCTTTTCTGAAATGGCGCAAGATCCTGTGCTGACCTTGTTGCAGGAGCCCGCTGCCCCTGCACAGCTCGAAGTGAGTGCGTTGACACGCAACCATGCGCGACTTGCGCTGCGCACAGGTCCCACCACCCGCGCGGAATCTGTTACATTGATGTTGGATGCCGAAAGCCTCTACCCCGCCCCTAAAGAGGGTGAAACGGCCCGCCCTGACTGTCCCGATGCGACAGCTTTCAGAATTGTATCAGGCACTGGCCCTGCATGGTTAACTGCGGATGTCTGTACTGCCCGCAACTGGACCAAAGATGCAACGCCTTTGGCCGCCCGTAGCCAGACCGAAGACCGTTTGCGTCTTGCCCGGATCGAAAGACAGCTTCTGGACAGTTTACTTGCAGGCGAAGCACCATCTGAAGCACTTGTTACGGAACGCAAAACAGTTCTTGAAGCAATTACAAAAAATTAAAGCATATCCACCCCCGTCTATCTCGTCCCGAAGGTTATCTTATCATGAGTGATACGCAGAATATTCTAGTCATGCAGAGCCGTACGGGATCATCGCGATTGCCTGGCAAGGCGCTGTTGCCAATCCACGGTGTGCCGATGATTGTTGTCGCGGCCAAGCGCGCGGCCTCAAAAGGCAGGCCCTTTATTCTGGCCACATCGCAGGACCCCAGCGACGATGCGCTGGCCCAGATTGCGCTGGCGCATGATATCCGCTGTGTGCGTGGACCGCTCGATGATGTTCTGGCGCGTTTCATCCTTGCCACCCGTGATGCGGCAGATGATGCGATTGTGACACGCCTGACGGGTGACAACCCTATCCCCGACGGCGCTTTCATTGATGAGATCGAGGCGGATTTCCTGGCCCGTGGGCTCGATTATATCAGCTCCAATGATGCAGGCTCTGGTCTGCCTTACGGGCTAAGCATCGAGATGACCCGGCTGGCGCATCTGCGCCATGCAGACCAAACAGTCACCACAGCCTATGACCGCGAGCATGTAACGCCTGCTGTGGTACGCCGTTTCGGGCACAGCAGCTTTAACCGCTACGCGGAACTGGGCCAGACCGCCTGTCGTGCGACGGTGGATTGTCTGGATGACTATCTCTCCATTCTCAAGGTTTTTCCCGATGACATCAGTCCTTTGGAAGTGCCGTGGATAGACCTTGTGCACAGGATTGATCACGGCCTGTACCAACCCACAGGCAGGCCAGTGCCCGAACTGGTTTTGGGCACGGCACAGTTGGGCATGCCTTATGGCATCGCCAACAAGACCAGCCTGTCGGACGCAGAGCGCAAGGCGATCATCAAGACTGCCATCGGCAATGGTGTTACCTGTCTGGATACCGCACAGGCCTACGGCAACAGCGAAGAGGTGATTGCTGCCACGCTTGCTACGGGGTGGGCGGGACGTGCCCGTGTGCTGACCAAACTATTGCCTTTGGCGGATATCCCCGATGATGCCCCTGCCATGGTGGCGGCACAAGCGGCCGAAATCAGTGTGCTGGCCTCCTGTGTCGCGCTCAAGCAAAACCGGATCGATACGCTGATGCTTCACCGTGCAGCCCATTTGACCGCTTGGGACGGGGCTGTTTGGAGCCGCCTCACAGAGATGGTGGAGGCGGGGCGTATCGGACAGCTGGGTGTCTCGGTCGGATCTCCTACGGAGCTGGCGCAGGCACTGGATCAGCCGCAGGTGGCCCATGTGCAACTGCCGTTCAACATTATGGATCACCGCTGGCAGGATATGCTGCCGCGAATCCGGCAGGCCCGTGCCACCCGTGGCCTGACCGTTCATGTGCGCAGCGCCTTGCTGCAAGGGCTGCTCACGAGCAGTGATGCCGCTTTGTGGGCCCGCGCCAATGTTTCTGATGCCGCCTCTGTCCATCGCTGGTTGGCAGAGGCCACCCGCGCCCAAGGCAGGCGCGATGTCGTCGATCTGGCACTGGCCTATGTGCGCGGACAAGACTGGATTGACGGTGTGGTGACAGGCATCGATTCCGAGGCCCAACTTCACGATACCTTGAGCCTGTTCCGGCGGCCCCCGCTGGATGCAAAAGTCATCGCCGCACTGGATGCCAGCCGTCCCACATTATCCCACGACACGCTTGACCCTGCGCGTTGGAAAACGGAGCCTTCGACATGAATGCAACATCCCCCTTTGACCTTAGCGGACGCTCCGTCCTTGTGACGGGTGCCACCGGATACCTTGGTCAGGAAATGGCCAGAGCCTTGGCACGCTCTGGCGCCCATGTTCTGGTCAACGGCCGCGATAAAGCACGCTGCGCCGCATTGGCCGACACCCTGAAGGCTGAAGGCCTGACTGCGCAGGAGGCGGCCTTTGACATTCGTGACGACGATGAGGTCGATACCTTCTTTACCAATTTTGACGCGTCTCCGCTGGCCTGCTTGATCAACAATGCCTACGCAGGCGGGGGTGGCACTATCCAGACCGCATCTCTGGACGCCTTCAGAACCAGCTATGACGTTGCCGTTGTCTCGGCCCAGCGGCTTATCATGGCCGCCTTGCCGCACCTCAAAGCAACCGTCGCGAAATTCGGCGATGCCAGCATCATCAACCTTGCTTCAATGTATGGTTTGGTCAGCCCCGATCCGCGCAACTATGCCACTCCCGAAGGCACTAACCCCCCGTTTTACGGCGCGGCCAAGGCGGCATTGGTGCAATATACCCGCTATGCCGCGTGTGAATTGGGTGGAGATGGCATTCGCGTCAACGCACTGGCACCCGGACCTTTCCCCCAGACAAATGTCCAGCGCGACGCGCCTGAATTTGTGGCACAACTGGCCCAGAAAACGCCGTTAGGGCGGGTGGGAAAAGCCCATGAAATCGGGGGGCCTGTTGTCTTTCTTGCCTCGCCTGCGTCTTCGTTTGTGACAGGCAGCACATTACGTGCCGACGGGGGCTGGACCGCGTGGTAGCCAGACATTTTTAGCGGTGGTTAGAGGTTTTGGGCCTAGGCACTTAGGCCTTTGAGCCTGTCACACTCCTTTGCAAACAGCTCTTTGCGCATAAGCTTTTTATACAAAGTTCTTAAGTTGCTCTGCGTTGGTGATATCCACCATAACCGGCCGATGGCTGCTGCTGGTCACAGACAATCAATATATCTGTGACGTTATAGGATGCTGAGCGCATTTTATGGCGCCGAATATTGATAATGTAGAACACTCACCTACTTTCTGAATCCTAATAAATTTTTGTTGTGTCACTTGAGGATAGTGCCTGCGACGTGACCAAGTGTCAGAGGGTTTTGATGCAGCATTTTGACAATTTGGATATTGTTATAAAGCCGCCTGAGATTGCACTCTATTATGGCGGTTTTCTCCGTCATATGTCGGGGCAGATCAAGTCAGGTGACTGGCACAGCAAGGCAGTTTCACTGGACAATCTGTTCAAATACACCGCCTGCATCAAACGTTTCCGGTACAACTTCTCTTGGGAAGAAACAGGGGTTTACCAATTATCGATGGACTGGATCGCTCAACACGGCAGCCTCGACGGCTATACAACCCTTGAAGAGATCAAACACAGATACCAGCAGATAGACCGTCTGTACCGGCAGATAAATCTGGAACGCCGCATCAAGCCCGCGTGGCTTTTGCACCCTGATAACCCTGTGTTATGCGCCAGTGACGGCATACTCATCCACGTCGGCCCCGACGGGCGTCAGTTTTTTGGCGCAGGTGGGATACACCGGATGGCTATTTGTCACCTGCTTGGGCTCCAAACATCCCCCGCACAGCTGGGATGTGTGCATCCTGACGGGATCACATCAGTGGATGTCATGCGCCCGAAACAGCATCGGCCACTCAGCGTGTAGTTGCCAGATCAGCAACCAGCGCCGCATCCAGATCGGTGTGAAACATATGCTCGGGCTCGTCCGGCATATCAGTGCCAAAGACCACACCCCGATTTTGCGCCAGACGGGTATTGACCTGTGCCAACCCAGCCATGAACTCGTGGCGAAGCTTACTGCCCATCATGCCACGCCGCGCCAGCATCTGTTGCAAAGCTTCGGGCGGGTCACGGCGAAGCTTTGTCAACAGCGGCCCTAATGCATAGTCGAGATGTGCCGCGTTCATCTGGCGGATCAGTTCAATTGCACCTGCGGGCGGGCTTACGTTGGTCTGCGGTGTCGCCGCGATACGCAGGTCCGTCTGCGCCGCTTCTAATATGGGTACATGCAAGCCGTCGCCTTTAAGCAGATCATAGTTCACCGCACGCACAGGGCCAAACGCATCCCAGCGCTGCAAATTGGTATCATAGTCAAAGCGTGCAGCGATTTCAGGCACTTTTACAAACTCGGCGATGGTGCCTGTGGCAATGGGTTTACGCTCACGCACATATTGCGAAAACAGCGATTCCGCATAGCGGTCCTGACGGCGCAGAAAACAGACGATTTCGAAATCGAACACATCGCGCCAGGGCGCAAAGAATTCCTGCAACGCGTCGCGTGGCAGGCTCAGACCTTCCTCGCTCAGGATCAGGCAATCTGCACGGCTGGCTTTGAATTCGGCCATGATCAGATCACGTTCGGTGGCCATCGCATCCGCGCCGTTCAGTGTGGCGCGGTAGATGAAGTTATGGGCGGGCAGATGCGGGTGCGGATCGCGGGAGGGATCGGGATAGCAGATGCCTGCGCGGCGCAGGGCATCGCGGTTGTCGCGCAGCGCCGACTGGATCGACGTGGTGCCCGTCTTATGCGTCCCCACATGCAGGACCAGACGCGGGCGACCCCGACGTGGCATCAGGCGCGACAACAGGCGCCTCACCAATACACCTGCGGGATCCAGTGGTGGCGCACATCGTCCAGATCATCCAGCGGCGCACAAAACGGTGTACCCCGTTTACAGCCCAGCCAATCGCCACTCTTCGAGCGCAGCATCAAATGGTCGCCACGCCGGTAGAGCAGCCATTGGACCCCTGTCAGTACATGATCGGGATCGGATTTCTCCAGCCGCACATCAGGAGCATCTGCACCCAGACAATAGTCATCCTCATTCTGGCACACCAATCGCCACAGGCCCGACTGCCCCGGCACTTCGACACATTTCCAACGGGTGCCGGCAAAGGGGTGTGCGGTACTTTTGGCGGTGGTCACACGGCGGCTGTCAAACACACCGTCCAGCCACAACGGTTTGGCCGCACTGCGCAGCGCCAGATGCATGCCATCGCGCAGCCGCAGACCCTGCCATCCCTCCAGCGCTTGCGCACTGCCATCCACAGGTGCACGCAGCAATGTCATCGGCACTTCAGCCATTGCGCTGCCCCGATGTGACATGGGTGATGCTGCTTTCCCATGCACTCAGTTCTTCTTGCCAGAAATCTGCCTGCATGGTCGTATTCAGTTGCGCGATATAATGCGCTTTGAGCGCGTCAAACTCTGTCGCAAAGTGGTCGATCTGGGCATAAAGCCGTGCTGCGGCCCGTGCCACTGCAACTCCGTGTGCGCCCTCTTGGGGGCGATAGACATATTGGGTCCAGTTGTTGGGGTTGGTCAGGATCACCTGCGTCAGCGGAATACGCGAGGCCGTGTCACGGCGCAGATCTTTGGACTTGCGTGCTTTTTTCGCACCCACACTGCGGTCCACGGGCCGCTCTGGTGTCATATAGAGGAAGAAGTGATGTTCGGCCTGCCCGTGACGCGGATCGCTTTGCTCAAGCAGTTCTTGAATGATCTCGGGGGGGAGCTGTTCGAACTTTTGATCGAAAGCGCGGAATTTACCTAGCCGCTGGACATAACGCGGCGCGAACCCGTGGGTCAAAAACATCTCGCGGTCGATGATGTCCTCAAGGATGGTCGCGTACAACTCGAGCCCCATGGGATCAGCTATGCCCAGATGCGACAATGCGCGTTGCAAAAAGAACTGCACCATCGTGTCGGCGCTTTCCTGACCATAACACAGGTTCACGATCAAGCCGTGGCTGATCGACATATACTCCTGCCCGTAGGAATGCGCAGGCTCGTGCCAACTGGCCATATTGGGGTTAGAGATAACATTGTGCCCGTATGCGCGACCACGCAGGGAATACTCAATGTCATCGCCGCGCAGGAAAAACGCAGCCGGATAGCCCATCTCGGGCAGGATCGCTGCGGGCAGGGACTGAAAAATGAAAGTGGAGTATTCGGGGTAATGCGCCGCAGCCAAGTCCGAGATGTCCGCCACGCTTTCGATCTCGCGGCCATGGCGCAAAAACCTTGGGCGAATAACCTCGCGCTTGCCCGTGATAGAGCCGCCTGCAAACCGGCCCCACATGGAGCCGTCTTCCCACAGAACGCGGCGGTTGTTCTGGCGGAACACCGGCAGGGTGAACATGGTGGTGTCAGTGCGAAACAGCGATGCGGCCCAGTTGCGACGCAAGCTTTCCAATGACACGCCGAGATCATCATCCAGCAGCAGCACTTCGTCCGGCATCACATCCGCCTGCGCAAACGCCTCGCGTGCGTGCAGCATGACCTGGCTCATGTTGCCACCCCCGCCCAGATTGGCACCGGCGTAGACAAAGATATTGAACATGCCCCCTGCTGTGGCCGTGGCATAGTCACGCTTGCTCACGCCGTCGGAGGCATCCAGCACAACAAAGGCCGTGTTGCGCAGGAAGTGGGTATAGTCCCCCAAGGCCGCCTCGCGGCGCAACTGTGCAAACAGGGCCACCACATCGCGCGTCCGTCCAAAGGTGCGCAACAATACAACCATACGCCCATCTACATCGCGCGGGGCGGCGGTTTCCCATGTCAGGCTGTCGATGCGGGATTTGCCACTGCGGGCCTGCACCCGCGCCTCCAGACGCACACTGGCAGGCAGGTCAGCACCAAGGCTGACACGCACCGGATCACTGCCCGCTTGGCTGGCCGCATCGCTCAGCAGTTTTGTGCTGCCTTCGGTATCATGAGTATAGAGGCCCAGATGGAAGCGCCCCTTGCCACGCAACACCAGATGCAGATTGTTCACAGCTGTATGTTTGCGAAAAATGTCAGGGAAAAAGCCGTTGCGCAGACTGTCTGTGCTTAGAAAATCCTGATTGGCCAATGTGACGGGCAAACCGCGCACATCCGACACATGGTCCGCCCCCGTTTTGAAATAGAGGTCTTGGGTGTCTGGATCGGGGTTTGTGCAATCCAACCCCTGTACAGTGACCATTTCACCCGTAGAAAGGGGTCGCGTCTTACGCGCCCATGTGCTCAGGAACGACGCAAGTTGGGAGGTTATCTCCCCCTCGGGTTGGGACATGGGGGCACTCCGAAAAGATAATGGACTCATAAGACTGCGATACCCTAAGCGCGCAGGCATTGTCCAGTTGGCGGCGCAAGCAAGGAGCCTGCGCCGCCAAGGCACCTATATTAAACTCAAGTGCTTAGAAGCCCATGTCTTCTTGCAGGGTAAAGATAAAGTCGCTGCCCGAGATATCACCGGCGGCACCTTGGACGAGGATGGTGTTGCCAAAGTTATCGGCCACCAGCGCGTCGCCGCCCACGGTCGTCACGGTCAGATCGATGCGGCCGTTGACTTGACTATTGTCCGCAAAGACCAGCATGTCTTCGCCATCGCTGAAGTCGCCGATGGTATCATTGCCAAAGTTGTCATCGAAGATGAAATAGTCTTCTCCGCTAAAGCCGCGCAGGCTGTCGTTGCCCAACCCGCCGTTGATGTCGTTCTCGTCGCTATTTCCGCTGAGGGTATCGTTGAAGCCCGAGCCATTGAGCCCCTCGATGGAGGTGAACGTATCCCCCGCCGCATGGCTGCCTGCGGTAAAGCCGGAGTTTAGGCTGATGTTCACTGCGCCCGAGGCATCGCCATAGTCGGCGATGTCAAAGCCGCTGCTGCCTTCCAGCGTATCCGCGCCCAGACGCCCGCGCAGGATGTCATTCCCGTCCCCGCCCATCAGGTAGTTGGCACCCGAGTCGCCATTTAGCGAATCGTCGAACGCCGAGCCGATGACATCCTCGATGGAGATGAACGTATCCCCCGCTGCATGGCCACCTTGGGTAAAGTTGGTCGCCAGCGAGAGGTTCACCCCTTCGTTGGAATTGGCATAGCTGGCAACGTCAGTGCCGCCGTTGCCGCGCAGCACATCAGCGCCCAGACCGCCCTCCAGTATGTTGCCGTTGTTGTCACCATTCAGAGTGTCGCCAAAGCGTGAGCCGATCAGGTTCTCGATCGAGCTGAACGTATCGCCCGAGGCATGGTTGCCCGCGCCGCCGCCCGCAAATCCGGTGAGCAGCGAGACATTCACCGAGCCTGCGCTGTCGGTATAGTCAGCGGTATCAAAGCCGCCGTTGCCGTTGAGCGCATCACCGCCCGCACGTCCGCGCAGGATGTTATTGCCGTTGGACCCGTTCAGGACATCGCCATTGGCCGACCCAAACAGGTTCTCGATGCTGTCAAACGTATCGCCGTTGGCGTGGTTGGCCGTGCCGCCGCCCGCAAATCCGGTGAGCAGCGAGACGTTCACGAATGTCCCCGACGCACGGTAATCGGCGGTGTCCGATCCGCCGCCGCCAAACAGGCTGTCCGCGCCAAGGCGGCCCTCAAAGATGTTGTCCTCGCCGTCGCCCGTGATCCGGTCGCCAAAGTTGGTGCCGCGCACGTTCTCGATGGAGATGAACACATCGCCCAAAGCATCGGTGCTGGGCCCGCCATTGGCAAAACCGCTGGCCAGCGAGACGTTGATGTTGGTGAAGTTATCGAGGTAATCGGCCCAGTCAGACCCTTCGCCACCATCCAGTGTGTCGCCCAGCCCCGCATTGGACTGTTCCTGTCCGCGCCCGCGCAGATAGTCATCGCCTTTGCCGCCCGACAGGTAGTTGTCGAAATCATCGCCGTTGATCAGATCGTTATGGTCCGACCCGATGACATTGCGGAAGCTGGTGCTCATCGCACCGTTGAGGAAGGTATCACCAATCGCATGGCTGCCCGATCCGCCGCCGACAAAACCCGTCTCGAGCGAGACGTTCACAAAACCGGTGGAGGACTTATAGCTCAGCGTGTCGCCCGCGCCGGATGGCGAAAAGGCCTGGTTGCCGACCATGTTATCCGCGCCCGCGCCGCCCTCGATGACGTTGTCACCGCTGTCGCCCACAATCACATCGTTGCGCGAGGAGCCGATGACGTTCTCGATGCTGATGAACTGGTCATTGCCCTGACCGATGGCGTTGAAGCTGCCACCACCGATGCCGTCCAGAAACACCATCACAGACCGGTCCACAGAGGCGAAGGAGGCGGTATCAGAGCCATCGCCACCGTCGATCGTGTCATTGCCGAGGCCTCCGTCCAGCGTGTCATCGCCCCCAAAGGCATTGAGGGTTCCCTCCCCGAATACCATACCTTCTATGATGCTGTCGGTACTACTGTCACCGACCAGAAGGTCATTCCCTGCGCCAGTCTCGATATAATCGTCTCCGTTATAAACCGTCAGATCACCTCCGGTGGTGATATTGCCCTGCAACAGCCTTGCATCACCATACGCCTGGACATTTTCGATCCCTGACAAGCGCATATCGTCGCTGCCAAACTGGAGCTCTTCGCCGCCGTCTACGGTGATCACATTTGCGTCCCCGTAGAGATCGATGTCGCTGGTAACTATGAGCTGCGAGGTCACTGCAATTGTATCATCGCCAAAAAGGTGCGCCACATCGGAGGTGAGTGTGGCGGTCTCCAGATCGCCATAAACGTCGTTGACGATATTGCCTAATGCGTTGTTATTGGTGCGGTCATCAGATACGATGATCACGTCATTCCCGGCACCAAGAGAAGCGCCAGAGCTCAGACTTGCGGTCCTTGCATCCCCGTATACCCCTTGTGATCCCGTATTGGTGATGAACAGCCTGTCATCCCCTCCTGTAAACGCGCCTTGCACAAGGACCACGGTGTCTGCATCACCGATTACGTTACCAACATTAAATGTATCACCATCAACGTCTAAACCATAAAACTGGCTTGTGATGTTGATCAGATCGTCGCCACCGCGGATTGATGCACCGCTTTCGTGGTTGATGTCGTCAAAATCACCGGAAACCAAAGTGTTGCTTGCGGAGGAATCAAGTGTGATCGTGTCGTTACCGCCCTCCAGTGTAGAGAAGACACCCGCACTGACTGACATACTGTCGACATCGCCCACAATTGTACTCACATAGGTCCCGTTCCGATCAGGGTCGGTCGCCTCCACCAAAATCACGTCATTGCCGCCATAGACAGCGCTTCCTGAATCAGCAGTATTACCATCACCGGCAATCAGGGAAATGTCATCGGTGTTGCGCAGCAGGATCGTATCATCGCCGCCGTAGGTCGTGCCGCCCATGCCCGTAAAGTTCACATCGCCAATAATGTTGCTATAGTTCCAGTCGCTATCTGCAACGGGCGAGAAGGTGATGAACACATCGTCACCGCCATAGACGGTACCGCTATTGCCGGTGCCCGGCCCACCCACATCTCCCACAAGGTTTAGCGTGCTTGCATTGATGAAACGGTCGTTGCCACCAAACAGCGTACCACCGGCATTCACGGTCAGGGCATCGCCGATTATCTCGCCGGAGAGATTGTTTGCAATTCCGTCGCCGGTAAATGTGTCGCGCGCGCCCGTCAGCGTCTGGCCCGTGGCCACACGCACAAAATCACCCATCATGGTGAGGGAACCGCCTTGTGTTGGCAACAGTACGTCGGTTTCGCCCGCCAGTGCCGTATTCCAGAACTTTTCATGGTTCAGGGCAGTATTACCGGAATCAATAAAATCCGTGAGCGGCGCATTCAGACCGAGGATCGAAAGAATAGAGTTGGTCCCTCCCGATGTTGCAATGAATATGCCGTTGACCGTTCCGGCCAGACCGGGCGTAAAATCCCCCAGATATCCCAGTGCAGTGATCTGATAGGAGTTTGAACTGGTCCAAGTGTAGCTGAACGGTGTTGTCGTCCCGCTGTTAAATGAGACGTTGCTGATATTCGACGCGTCGAATGTTCCCGACAGCTGGGTTGCATCAATTTGTGCCATGAAAATATCCTATGAAATTAAAATGTTAAGTTTATTTGAATAGATTGCCACAATATTAACATAATTTTGTCCTGTTTTTAACAAATTTTTTAAAACACAGGACGCACCGTAAAATGCGGGTCGGGTTTGTAAAACAGGGCGGCTTTACGCGCCTGTTGTTTTCGCACTGCATTTGGCATCACGGCGCTGTGCCAACAGTGCGGCAATGCGTGCCGTGACCAAATGTTTCTCCGAAGGGTCACGGCCCATCACCAGCTGCATCTTGTCAAAGAACAGATCTTCCCCTGTCCCCTTCGGATCGCGCCAGATATGGGCGGCATTAGGGGCGGCAAAAATCGTATCAACCCCCGCAAAGGCGGTCAGTTCGATCGTGGCGGTATTGGCCCCCACAACACAATCCAGCGCACAAGCCAGTGCAACCACACCGTCAAAATCATCCATTTTATCCAGATCATCAAAACTGAGATACTGTGCGCCGAACGTGGTGCGGATATAGGCGGCCATTTCAGGATCGTCTTTGTATTCGAGGCTCACGAATGTGACCCCCGGCAGGCGGTACATTTCGCCCATCTGGTCGGGGGTAAAATAGTTGGCCATGCGGTGGTATTCGAGGATGCGGCTGGTGCCGATCACCCCCACCAACAATGTGTCGGCATAGGGCTGCAACCGTTTGCGCCACGTGGTGAGCAGTGCAGGATCAGGCACCAGCACAGGGCGCGGGGCATTCGCAAACGCAGGCGCATCTGGGCGCAAGTCACACATCACGCTTGGCGCCGGGATCACCACATCGGCTTTTTGTGCGGCGGCCCAGACCGTGTTGTCGGCATATTGCGCCAGGCTTTGATCAGGCAGATCCGAAATCATTGGCAGCAGATCACAGTTCACACGGGTACGGTGGAACCGCGGCAGCGGGATAAACTCTGCCACCTGCGGAAAGGACCGACGAAACAGGCGGGCCAGACGTTTGTCCACGCTAAACGCCGCATCCGGAAACCGCCGCGCCAGCTCAGGGTAGGCAATCGCATAGCGGATCTCGTCGCCCACCCCCCCTTCGGAGAGGACCATGACCTTCTCCCCCGCCTTTACCTCGTCGATGCTGTCAGCCACCCGAAAATTGCGTGCGTGTTTGCGCAGCAGTGCCGTGCGCGGGTAATCCCGCAGCGCCTCGAACGCCACATCAAGGTCAGGCAGGGCCGCCCCCGCCAAAAACCGCGGCCAGCCCATCCGCGCCTTCTGTGCGACATATAAAATCCGGTGCTGTTCCTTTAATAGTGTGCGCAGCTCTGCAGATTGGCCCAGAAACGCCATGGAGCGGGTGAAGTCATAGGTGCTCCACCACCCGTCCTCGCCGCCGCCTGCAATCGTGGCACGGTAGCGTGCGATGATCTGCGACACCTCCTGTGGCGTGCGCCGTCCAGCGGTCCAGGTCATGGCATGGCTCCACCACGCATAGGCGCGTAAGTCATTGGGAAAAAGCGTGATCGCACGTGCAGCATTTATCCGCATCGTCTCGGTATCATTGTCCAGCAAGCCTGCGCGTCCCGCCCCCAACAACGTCTCGACCGTGGGATCACCAGCTTGCTCAAACCGCGCTTTCAGGCGCGTACTCCATAGAACTTCAGGTGCGCATCCGCTCTTGTCCAGCTCGGCTTCCAGCTCTCGCAGACTTCTATAGGAGGGGGTATCCAACCCGTTCAGCTGCATGGCGCGGAAATAGTAAACACAAGCCTCCTCAAAGTTATTCTCGAAGTTGAGGCAGTCACCCATCAGCCGGTAAAGCGCTTGATCAGCGGTACGGGTGGCCAGCACCGGCTCCAGCAGGGCACGCGCTGCGGGGATATTCATACGCGCGATCTCGAGTGCTGCCAGCCCGCGCACGGCTTCCGTTTGTTGAGGTGTATCAACCAGTCGGGAAAAAATATCATGTGCCTCGTCGTATTGTCCCGCATGCACGCAGGCTTGCGCATAGCGCAGCATCAGTTCCGGGTCAGCCGGGTCCTGCTGTAGCCGCCGGGTCAGCGCCTCCACGACCTTGGTCCACTCGCCTGTCGCCTCGTGCAGCGCCAGCACCAGATCAGCACTCTGCTCCTGTGGCATTCCCAAGGCCGCCAAATCCGTGATGGTCTGCCTGCCCGCTTGCGCATCACAGCGCCCGATGTGACAGCGGCAGACAGCCTTCAGCACCCCGATCGACGGGGGCTGCGCATTCAAGACCGCCAAAGCTGCGCTGTAATAGCGTTTTCGCATCAGCTTGCGCGCAATCTTTTCCATATCAGCCGCAGAGGTTTTGTGCAGCAGCGTCAGCAGGCGGGTTTCAAACACCGCACAGTCGTCCGTTTTGCGCAGACGCGACCTGATAAAGGCGATGGTCTCGGCTACCTTGTTGGCCACTTCCGCCTTCTCTGCCGATTTAGCCCTGCCTGTTCTTTTGATGCGGTGGTGACCCAATATCTTGGCCGCAATCTCCAAGGAAAATTGCCAGTCGCCCAAGCTTGCATATGCTTCGGCATACGCCAGCGCCACATGAGGGCGTACAGCGATCTCAGCGTCCAGATCAATATGTTTCAACAGGGCGCGAACAGGGACATCTTGTCCGTGCATCTGCAACATATGCAGGATGGCCATGCGAAACTCGGGGCTGGGGCTGGCCTGTGCGCAGGCCCCCATGCGCGTCGCCTGCTCATCCCTCATTGCCCCACGCACAGGATACCATGTGGCGGCATAATTTATGGCAGCGGCCCGCAGGCCCGTTATTGGATCTACAAAGAGTACATTCTGGGGGAAGTACCAACCAACAAACAGCGGTAAATCCACAGCACTGGCGACAAGCAAAGGGCGGGTACCCCCTTGTGCATCCAGATCACGGGTCAGACCCAGACCTGCATAAGACGGCATGCCATAAACGATCACAGGCTTCTCGGTCAGCAGTGCGGGCAGGCCAAGCGGGGAATCCACCGTATGGAATGCATCACACACCAGCGCCAATTCGGAAGCATTATATTCCGGCCCGATAATGCGGACACGGTCTGACAGTGCGGCCATCTTTTCGCATAGTGTCTTGTCCATATTCATGGAGGGGTGGGGCTGGTAAATGATTTCGGCTTTTGGATGCGCCGTGAGCACCCGCATCACCAGATCAAGATCGTCCATGCCTTCGGGGTTGGTGTGCACCCGCAGCCCCTCGTGTGGTGCGGCA
The DNA here is from genome assembly GCF_947499945.1 of uncultured Sulfitobacter sp. Taxonomy (GTDB): domain Bacteria; phylum Pseudomonadota; class Alphaproteobacteria; order Rhodobacterales; family Rhodobacteraceae; genus Sulfitobacter. Next base: position 28,918 of record NZ_CANMQD010000008.1, read on the forward strand.
CGGCCCAGCACCACCAGACGAAAACCCTCTTTCAGCCCCAGTTTGCGGGTCATCACAAACAGGTTGTGCCGCTGCATGCGCCATGTCGATTGCAAACCTGCCAGATCGGGAAGCATGATGCGCCCCAGCCCCCTCAGGTGGTCCCGCCCTGCATTGCTCAAGGCATCCAGATCCGTGGCCAGATCGTAGTGCAGGGTCGAGACCCCTCCTGCCGCTTTTTCCTCGCGCAGCTTGTCGCAACTGAGAACAGGAAAAAATCCCCCGTCCTGATTGAGGTGCATCGGCATGCCGGCAGGATAACGTGACAGCACACGCACACGGCCCGTAACGCCATGTACCCAGTCCGGATGTTGCAGGCCCTGCCAAACAATCAGGTCCTGACCCGCAAGCACCTCTGGACTGTCAATCAGCCCATTTGCAGTGTCTGTGGCAGGCGCCTGAATAATATCTGCCGTCTCGAAAAGAGAAGCTGGCGATCCAGCGATTCCCACAGATGTACCTGCCATCAGGCATAGGTCTCCACCCGCAATGCTTCGCGGCCGTTGCGGCGCATCTATTACCCCTTCGCCTTCTTGCGCAACGCCCGAAGGCGCACAGGCAGCAAGGCGCTGGCGCACCTGATCATGGGGGACGCGGGCATGGGTCTCACCATCCAGATAACGCATATGTCGGGCCAGCCAAGCAGCTCCACTAGAGCCCTCTTGCGGCATCAAAGCCCCATAAGGGAGCAGTGCAAAACGGCACAGCCCTGCCCCTTTCACACCCTCAGGCTTGAGCATCTGGGAATACAGCACATGCACATTAGCCTTGTGTAATGTCGCAGCCAAAGCATCCAGCGCCACATCATCACACGACAACACATACAGGTCTGCCCCGCGCCCTAAACTGCGTATAAACTTCCGCCCCATAAGCCGAAGCCGTGCATCAGAGGCGATAAAGGTCCACTCATGCTCGGGATAGGCCGCACGTACCGATGCGTGTAAATCGTCGGATAGGCCAATGGCGGTAATTTTCATATGTGTCTTCCGAAAGCAAAAGAGCAATGGAATTGGCTCTTCTGGGAGGTCCAGACCATAACTCCGAAACAGCGTCTTGTGTACCAGGCGGTTTTAATTTGAGGCCAAAAGATACCTACGATAGATGCCTCCATCCAGAGGGCACAAAATACACTTTGGAGTACCCTGACACGTCTAGTTCTTTCTCAGCGGTTTTGAAAGGTGTGCAGGCTTTGCAGTACTTTCGGACATCCCCAAACGCCGCTCCCAGAAATCACCGCGCGTCAGCCCGTCATAGCCCGTACGCCACTGCGTACAAAGACTGTCATAGCGCCAGACCAGCCTGACCATTGAGCTGATCATACGCCCCCCCTCGCGCAGCATTGCACGCTTGTTGTGGTGCACCGTATAGGTCTGGCGTTTCTGGGTATCGACATATGTGATCTGTGAGGCCCCCCACAGCTTTCCCAGAGAGCCGCGGTGCCGTGCCCGCAGCGTGACACTGCGCCCCCAGCGGGAAAAAAACGGCAATAGATGACCGTTGAGTGTGAATTTCATCACCAAATGCTCAACGGAGTTCTGCTTCATCGGGTTGGCGGGACCGGACGTATCCGGCAAGGGTGCCCCGAGGGGCAGATCGCGCCACAGCTCGTCGTGTCGCAGGGCGGCAATATCGCTGCGCCGCTGCGCCATATCTGCATTTTGCGCGAAAAAATCAGGCCCCTTCAGCGCGTCCTCAATCGCAAGGTTGAGCGCTGCAAGTGTCTCGTAGTGGCACCCGCATAGGCTGCGGGCAAAAAACCATGCGGCAATGCGTGCCGTGCGCCAGCGTCCCAGCGCCATCTCGGGCAGTGCCATATGGTGGGCCAGATGACTGCGCAGATCCAGATAGAGCGTTAGAGGGCTTTCACGCTCGGAAAAGTCCAAATCCTGAAAGCACAGCACACCGGGCAGCGTGACTGCATTAAACCGGTTGACCAGCGAAAAGGAGATATCATCGCCACGCACAAAGAACGGAAACGGCATATGCGGCGCGTGATCCACCGGAAAAGCAAAATACCACCAGCCGCCATAATGCCCCTGTGGCGGTGGCAGCGTCGTCTCAAGCTCCATCTCCAAGACCGAAGAGAACGCACGCAGATCAACACCATTATAGCAAGGACGGCACCGGCTGTTGAAGACCGCACCGTTCTCCCACAACACCGCCGGATCACGCCCCGAGGATATCCCCCCGATGACGGCTGTTGCGGGATCAGTCGCATAGGCCAGAAAGGTCCATGTCCGCTCAAGGCTTTGCATATGGATGGCAGCATCATCATCCATGAACAAACAATGGCTGGCCCCGCGTGCCCGCGCCGCCAGCAACCCGCGTGCGAAACCACCCGACCCGCCAAGGTTTTCGTTTTGGATCACCTCGATGCCTCGCGCGGGAGCAATCTCTGCGCTGGCGCCATTATCGACAATCAACAACGTAATACGGTCTGCCAGCGGACTGTCCGCAATGAATGCGGCAAACCGCTCGGCCGTGCGTGCCACAGCCGCCTCGCGTTTGTAGGTCGTAACCGAGAGCATGAGTTGCGGCGCACGCACAGGGGATTGGATCGTGACCCAGTCCAGGGCGGTGATCTGCCCTGCCCCCAGACTGCGGATTTCGTAGTAGAGCACGCCTGCGGTATCTTCTAGGTCTATGGGGAGTGTGATGCTTGCCTGAGCTTCAAGCGTCAGCATCTGTGTCACAACCAAACGCCGCACATCGCATGCGGTGGCGCACCAGATCGTCACTTCAAACCGGCCCCTGCCCTGCACCCGCAGCGCCAGATCGCTCAGCGCACATTGGCGCCGCCATTTGCCGATATTGAACAGGCTGTAATAGGTATCCCCGCGCAGGATTGCAGCAGGCTCACAGTGCAATATACCTTGCGCGACATGCACCCCCCCCTGAAGCCGCAGATACAGCGCCATCTCGTCGCACAACTCGGGTTCGGGCAGGATCAGCCCCTGAAGCACCTGAAAGGATGCGCTTGCGCCATCTGTATCAGACAAGCCCGTATTCCTTGCGCAGTGTTTCAAGGAATACGCGGATCGGGTTGGACAGGTCCCCGCCAAAGCCGTCCGGCCCCAGTTGTGCCAATGCACCGCGCACAGCCTCATCTTGTGTCACAGGCGGGCAGTTGGCAATTTCTTCCAGATTGGGAAAAAACGCATCACGGCCAGACACCTGTGACAGGTACACTTGCACCGGCATGAACCGTGCCAGCAGATCAGCCCGTGCAGCAGCCCCCAGCATATCGACCTGCGCATTAGGCGTAAGCGCCATCTCCCCACACCCCTGCATCAAAAAATTTCGCAACTGCAGTGCATCCTGAGAGGCCAGCATATGATTGCCGCGCCGCGCGATCTCCATCAGCGGCAAGGGCAAGCTGAGGTTGATCCGTGGGGGCGGCGTTAGGTTGGCGGGCCATGCGACATCGGCGTGTTTGCGAAAATCGCGCACCGAATTGCCCGTCTCCATCACATCTGCATAATTGCGCAGCGTGATGCGTGCATCCGCACAGCGCGCCATCCAGCCCCGCAAAACCCGCGTGTAGTCCAAATGCACAGTACCGGCATATCCGGCAACAGCCTCGTCAAAAGGCACAAGCTGCTCACCAACTTTCAGGCGCTGGCCATGCCATGATACAAGATACTGGTCAGGCCTGCGCAAAACGCCATAAATTTGTATCTGCGTGACATCCGGAACAAGGGCGAGCAATTGCTCAATCAGCGCCTCGTTCACATCCCCGAACGTTGAAAAGACCTCCGAGCACAAGATCACTGTATGCGGGGACAGCCGCTCGATCTGTGTGGCGATGGTGCTGCGCATATCAGACAGTGCAGGCATCTGCGCAAATTGCTGTGGCAGTCCGCGCCGCGATACCGCTTCGATCATCCGGTAGGCCAATGCGCTGTGCGGTTCGCGCAGATGCGGGGGCAGAAGGCCAGGTTTATCTTTAGTGCCGATGGACTGGCGCAGCATATGGATCAGCCCGCGCGGGTCGACCATCGGATACAGGATACCATTCGCATTCAGTGCCTGCGCGTTTTGCGCCAGAAACGCCTGAAGCGAAGTCGAACCAACCTTGTGATGTCCAATGTAGAGGATCAATTTCATGCGCTGTTCCATGTCACGGGCAAGACCCTAAAGGCAAGGGTATGAGGGGTATGAGCGTTAGGGAGTGGCCACATCAAGTGCCGCAAGGATGCCCCGTAGGCCAACACGCCAATCCACGCGTGCGATACCAAACACATTTTGTGTTGTGGTGTTGTCCATCCGCGAATTCAGCGGGCGTGCGGCAGGGGTCGGATAGGCGACCGACGGGATGTCCGTGATCTCGCAGGGGATCCCTGCCTGTGCAAAAATCTCGCGGGCGAAGTCGGCCCAGCTTACATCAGGTGCCCCTGACAGATGATAGGTGCCACTTTTGCCTGCGTCCGCACACAGCTGGCGGGCCGCTGACAGACAGGTCTGCGCAATATCGGCCGCCGGTGTCGGTCCGCCAATCTGGTCGGCCACGATGCTCAGGGCGTCCCGCTCCGCCCCCAAACGCAGCATGGTTTTCACAAAGTTGTTTCCGTGCGCCGAGACAACCCATGAGGTGCGGAAAATCGCATGTGGTCCCCCCGCAGCACGCACCGCATGCTCGCCCGCCAGCTTGGTCCGTCCATATGCCCCCAAAGGGGCTGTGGGGTGATCGGGGGTGAAGGGCGCATGCCCTGCCCCGTCAAACACATAATCGGTCGAGATATGAACCAGCGGCAGGCCACGTGCCGCACAGACCCGTGCAATCACTTCGGGGGTGCGTGCATTGACGGTCAGCGCAAGGTCTTCTTCTTCTTCGGCGCGGTCCACGGCCGTATAGGCCACCGCATTAATCACCGCCGCCGCATACGTTTGGGCCACCAAAGCTGCACAAGCCTCAGGATCGGTAAAATCCGCCGTGTCGCGCCCGTGCGCCTCCAGTGTGATACCCACAGCTTGGGCAGCCAGTGCAATCTCGCAGGCGACCTGACCTGTTGTGCCAAATACCAGAACCTTCACGGGGCGTGCCCTTTGACGGCGGCATCCGCATCGCGGCCCAGTCGCTGACCCACTCCGGCACGCGCCTGCAACGGCTGCCACCACGCAGCATTGTCCAGATACCATTGCACGGTTTTGCGCAGCCCCTCTTGTACCGTCACTGACGGGCGCCAGCCCAGCTCGGTGCGGATGCGGGTCGGATCGATGGCATAGCGGGCATCATGGCCGGGGCGGTCCGTGACAAAGGAGATCAGATCGGCATACGCCCCGCTGCTGCTTGGCCGCAATTCATCCAGAATGGCGCACAGCGTTTTGACCAATTCCAGATTGCTCAACTCGTTCTCGCCCCCGATGTTATAGCTGCGCCCCACGGCCCCCTTTTGCAGCACACACAGCAGCGCATCCGCGTGATCCTCTACATAAAGCCAGTCGCGCACATTGGAGCCATCGCCGTAAATCGGCAGCGGCTTGCCCGCCAGCGCGTTCAGGATCACCACCGGCACCAGCTTTTCGGGGAAATGATAGGGGCCATAATTGTTGGAGCAATTGGTCATCACCACGGGCAAGCCATATGTCTCGGCCCAGGCGCGCACCAGATGGTCACTGGCCGCTTTGGAGGCGGAATAGGGGCTGCGCGGATCATAGGGCGTTTCTTCGGTGAACATGCCGGTGGGGCCGAGAGAGCCGAATACTTCGTCCGTCGAGATATGATGAAAGCGGAACGTATCTGGCTTGCCGTGTGCCACCCAGAAACTACGCGCCGCCTCCAGCATGTTGTAGGTGCCCGTGATGTTCGTCTCGATAAATGCACCCGGCCCGTCAATGGACCGGTCTACATGGGATTCCGCGGCCAGATGCATCACCGCGTCAGGCGCATGACGCGTAAAAACAGTGTCTAATGCGGCGCGATCACGGATGTCGACATGCTCGAACGCATAGCCGGGGGCATCCACGACACTGGCAACATTCTCCAGACAGGCGGCATAGGTGAGCGCATCGACGTTCACCACATCATGGCCAGCACCAATCGCCTGACGCACCACGGCAGAGCCGATAAAACCCGCCCCGCCTGTCACCAGAATCTTCATGTCGTTTCCTTACAGGTTCTTTGTCGCATAGGCCCATGCGTCGCGTATGATCGTATCCAGATCGCTGTGGCGCGCCTGCCAGCCCAGCACCTGTTGCGCACGCCCGTTATCGGCCACCAAAAAGGCCGGATCACCGGCACGGCGCACATCTTCTTCCACTTTGAAATCATGCCCCGACACGCGGCGCACGGCATCAATAATCTGGCGCACGCTTTGCCCGGCACCCGTGCCAAGGTTGAGCGCCTCGAACCCTGCTGTCTGTTTGCGCTGCAGATGCGCCACGGCCGCAACATGACCCGCAGCCAAATCGCTGACATGGATATAATCACGCACACAGGTACCATCGGGAGTGTCATAATCGGTGCCGTAAATTTTGATCTGGTCGCGCTGCCCGCGTGCGGCCTGTATCACCAAAGGGATCAGATGCGTCTCAGGGTCATGGCGCTCTCCACTGCGGCCCTGTGCATCGGCACCGCAGGCGTTGAAATACCGCAGTGCAACTGCCTCTAACCCGTGGGCTTGTACACAGGTTTCCAACACCGCCTCGACCATCGCTTTGCTGTGGCCATAAGGGTTGATCGGCGCGCGCGGCAAATCCTCGGACAGGCGTGCCACGTCCTCGCAGTTGCCATAAACCGCCGCCGTGGAGGAAAACACCAGCCGCGTGACGCCCGCCACATTCATTGCATCCAGCAATGACAACGTTCCCCCCAGATTGTTGTGGAAAAACGGCAGCGGCGTTACCACCGACTGGCCCGCCTCGATCAGGGCCGCAAAATGGATCACACTGTCGATGTCATAGTCCCGCATCGTTCGGGTCAGCAGATCCGTATCCGCCAGATCCCCCTCCACCAGATGATCGCCAAAACAGGCATCACGGTGGCCCGCCGAGAAATTGTCATAAACAACTGTGCCATACCCCGCCTCTCTCAACGCAAGCGTGGTGTGCGAACCGATATAACCGGCCCCCCCGACAACAAGAACATTTTGGGACATTTGCGCCTTTCGTTCTTCTTAAAAATAGACAGCACCTCTAATAGATGCACTGCATATAAGGCGGGTTCAAGAACACCGGAATGGTATTGCCGACACCGCAGATGGTGCCGACAATCACACCTATGTCAAGGAATCTACACACGCAACTTGGTTTGCAAAGGCTGTTTGTTGTTGCCCCTGCAAATCCTGCAAGAAGATCCCGCCACACCCCCTGAAACGCCCAGCCCTACAGGCCTCTATGAAAACAGGAAGTCATCCACATCAATGTTGCCTGCCTGACCGGTGAGAATAATCAGATTGTTTTGCGCACTGATACGCACATCGGCGCCATCGTCGGCAACACTGATATCAGCAAAGCTGTTCACGCCGGCCAGACCCTCAAACATCATCAAGTCCAGACCGTCCTGATAGTCCAGAATGATATCCGTTCCAAAATTGTTTCCGAATACAAACAGGTCTGCCCCGCCATATCCGCGCAGTTGGTCATTACCCAAACCACCCTTGAGCGTATTGGCACCACTGCTGCCGTTAATCAGATCATCAAAATCCGACCCGATGATATTCTCGATGCTGTTGAAACTGTCGAGGATGGCATGGCTGCCGGAACCGCCGCCCGCAAAGCCTGTTGCAAGGCTGACGTTTACAAACCCCTCAGAGGACGCATAGCTGACAGTATCTGTTCCCCCATAGCCCTGCAGCACGTCCGCCCCTGCGCCACCTTCGAGAATATTGTCCTCATCCGATCCGTTCAGGATATCGTTAAAGCGCGAGCCGATCAGGTTTTCGATGCTCAAGAACGTATCGCCAATTGCATGGCTGCTGCTCCCGCCCCCCGCAAAACCTGTGGCAAGACTGACGTTTACGAAGTTCTCCGAGGCTGCATAGCTGGCCGTATCAGACCCGCCGTTGCCCCGCAGCGTATCTCCGCCACGGCCCCCCTCCAGAATGTTGTCCGCGTTAGATCCATTCAGAATATCGGCAAAGCGCGAGCCCAGGAAGCCTTCGATCGAGGTAAAGCTGTCACCAGCCGCATCCCCTCCCCCGCTATAGCCGGTCAGCAGGCTGACATTCACGCCCGCTCCGGATGTCGCATAGCTCACGACGTCCAGTCCTGCGCCACCTTGCAGGTCATCACTACCCGTCCCACCGATCAACAGGTCATCACCATCATAGCCGCGCAAGGTATCCGCACCTGCACCGCCCGAAAGGGTATTGCCCACAGCCGAGCCGTTGAGGATGTCATTATGCACACTGCCCTGCAGGTTTTCGATCGAAACGAATACATCCCCCACAGCATCGGTGCCTGCTGTATATCCCGTCAACAAGCTGACGTTCACTGCAGATCCCGCATCCGAATAACTGGCGGTATCTGTGCCGTCCCCCCCGTCAAGCCGGTCTGCACCGCCACGCCCACGCAGCAAGTCGTCACCAGAGCCGCCCTCAAGCGACTGTGCAGTCGCATCACCTGAAAGCTGGTCGCCAAAGCGCGAACCGATCAGATTCTCGATAGAGATGAACACATCGCCGAGTGCATCACCACCTGCGGCATATCCGGACGCAAGGCTCACATTCACACCCGTACTTGAGGTGCTGTAACTGGCAGTATCGGTTCCACCATTCCCGTTGAGCGTATCTGCACCACGCCCCCCTTCGAGGGTATTGGTGCCGTTTGAGCCATTGAGGATATCGGCAAACCGCGATCCACGTAGCCCTTCGATAGAGATGAACGTATCTCCAACCGCGTCGCCACCAGCCACATAACCGGTCAGCAGGCTCGCGTTTACAGCAGCCCCTGAACCCGCATAGCTCGCGATGTCATTCCCTGACCTGCCGTTGAGAATATCTGCCCCCGCACCGCCTTCCAGAACGTTCTGCCCGTCAGTGCCTGTCAGACGGTCCTCAAACCTACTGCCCGTCAGGTTTTCGATGGAAAAGAATGTGTCCCCCGCGGCATGCGTACCTGCTGTGTAGCCAGTTTGCAGGCTGACGTTTACCGCATCCACAGCATCGGAGTAGCTGGCCGTATCGCTGCCATCGCCACCATACAGACGGTCGGCGCCTCCGCGTCCGCGCAACAGGTCATCGCCAAAACTCCCCGTGAGCGCCTGCGCTGTTCCATCCCCCGAAAGCTGGTCGTCAAAGGCCGAACCCGTGAGGTGTTCGATGCTGAAAAAGACATCTCCCGTTGCATCACCGCCTGCCGCATAGCCCGACGAAAGGCTCACGTTCACGCCCGCGTTCGAGCTTAGATAGCTCGCCGTGTCATTGCCGCCATTGCCGCGCAGTACGTCAGCACCCTGACCGCCTTCCAACACGCTCGCGCCGTTCGACCCGTTCAAAATATCATCGAACCGGCTGCCCTTCAAACTTTCGATCGACACAAATGTATCGCCTGCCGCATGACCTCCCGCTGCAAACCCTGTCAGCAGGCTCACATTAACTGCGGCATTCGAAGCGCTGTAGTCGGCAAGATCGGTAGAACTGCCACCATCAAGACGGTCTGCCCCGACCCCGCCTGCCAGCGTGTCGCGCCCCGCCCCGCCATAAAGCCGGTCATCACCGCCAAAACCCAGCAGGACATCATTCCCCTCACCGCCCAAAATCCGGTCTATGGCATTGCCACCGGAGACATGGTCATTACCGTCCAGCGCGTTGATCAGGTTACGTCCCGAGCTGGCGATGATTGTATCGGCCAGCTCCGAACCATCTGTCCTGATCTCTCCAAGGTCAGTACGCACCGACCAGACAGACAGGTCAATCTCGGCAGTTTGCCCAACTGAATCTGTGGCCCGCAGCCGGACATCATTTTCGCCATAGTTTTGCGGCCCTCGACCAAACAGGCGGTCCGCATAGCTGCTAAAGGCCATCCAGCTTGGCAATGCTCCAACCACGGACCAGTCGAGATCAGGATCGTCAAAATCGACAATGGTGTTTTGCCCCAGATCAAGACGCAGCGCAGACCCCTGCTCGATGAAAATATTGCGGTCTTCCAGAACAACAACAGGTGCAAGATTGGGGCTGCTGGACGTCTCGAAACGCGCATTGGTCGCCAAGTCTGTTTCGGACACATCCGTCACATAAAGAATCTCACGCCAATCCGTACTTCCCGCCTCGTCCCAGTCATAATTGAACTGGAGATAGGCATATGTGGTCCCACCCGTCACACGCAGAACTTCATCGGCAAAGGGGTCACTGCCTGTGTAGCCCGCAGCATCCAGCAGACGAGACACATCAATAATGTCTCCCCCTGCTCCAACAGTCATATCGGTGATTGTGTCAATTTCTCCCTGAACGGCTTCGATCAGGACAAACCGGTCACTGCCTGATCCACCAGCCAGCGTATTGCTGCCCCCGTTTCCGGTCAGCACGTTATTCAGGGCATTTCCCGTCAAGGTATTGTCGCGCTGGTTGCCCATGGCATGGGTCGCCGTGTTGCCCAACAATGTCAGCCGCTCGATGTTGCCGGACAATGCATGGTTCACAAAACTGCGAACCTCGTCTGTACCTGCGTTAGAGTATTCGATGACCTTGTCACCGATACTGTCCACAGTGAACGTGTCGTTCCCCCGTCCACCGAACATGGTGTCACTGCCGCCCTGACCGTCAATGACGTTGTGATAGTCATTGCCCATGATGATATTATCGGCAGCGTTCCCGTTGGCATCATATTGCCCGTTATTGGCGAATGTAATATTTTCGATGTCATCAACAAGCGTGAAAATAGAGGTGTTGATTACGATTGTGTCGATGCCACCTGCGGCCTGCTCCACCACCACGTCACCCGCATTGTCGATGAGATAGGTATCATTGCCGTCGCCGCCGACCATCGTGTCGGCACCACTACCACCATCCAGCAAGTCATCGCCCTGACCACCGATCAAACTGTCGTCGCCACTCGACCCTTCGAGCGTGTCATTACCACCGGAACCAGCCAGCGTATCATTCTGGCTTCGCCCTTCGATGAAGTTGTCGCTGGCATTGCCTGTACCGCTCAGACCTACAGAATAACTGTTAAAGCTGAGATTTTCGAGGTTCGCCGCCAGTGTCCATGTGCTTATTTCGGAGATAACGTTGTCATCGCCTCGGTTCTGACTTTCCTCGATCCTGTCACCCGCATCATCCACATAGTAGGTATCATCACCGCCACCACCCAGCATCGTATCCGCACCATCGTAGCCGTTGATCAGATTGTCGCCCGCATTGCCTTCGATGAAGTTGTCGAACCCGTTGCCATAGCCATCAAGGTCTTCCGAACCTGTCAGGCGAAGAGCTTCCATATTGCTACCCAAACTGACCGAAACCGAAGAAATGATACGGTCATACCCCGCATTCGCAGACTCGCTTGCGCTGTCGTTTGTGTTGTCAAAGATATAGGTGTCATCACCGGCAAGCCCGTACATGCGGTCATAATCAGCCCCACCATTCAGTACATTATCGCCCGTGTTCCCGTAGATCGTATTGCGCTGTGCATTACCGGTCGCATTGATACCCGCACTGCCCGTCAGTGTGAGGTTTTCAATCGCGCTGCCCAGCACAAAGCTGGTGTCGGAATTCACAAGGTCAGTCCCTTCACCGCTCCGTTCAATCACAGTATCGCCTGCCCCGACATAATAAGTGTCGTTGCCGGCGCCTCCTTCAAACCGGTTCGCCCCGGCATTGCCGCGCAAGGTATTTCCAAGTGTGTTGCCGACCCCGTCCAGATTGGCCGTTCCGGTGAACGTCAGGTTTTCCACATAATCGGACAAGGTGAAATCGACGCTGGCAAAGACCTCGTCTGTGCCGCCACTCGAGCTGTCTTCGACAACAATATCGGAAAGGTTATCGACAAAGTAACGGTCACTCCCCGAGCGCCCCTCCATCCAATCCGCACCCGATCCGCCATCAAGATAGTCAGCGCTGTTGCTTCCGATCAGAACATCCGTTCCGCCCCCACCCGAGAGCAGAGCGGTCGAGCTGCTTGTGACTTCCAGAAAATCATCGCCAGAGCCAGAATACACGGCGACACCGCTTGTCTCGATTGTAGCGATGTTATCCAGCTCTCCCAGAAGATAGACACCGCGCTCGTCAAACGCACGCTCGCCGCCCCCGGCCAGACGCAAATCCTCAATCGCATCCGTCAAATCACCGCTGATATGGTCCAGCCCGTAGGTCTCCAGCAAGGCATTGATCTGCGTGTTGATCTCGCTGTTGGACACGCCGTTGGATTGCCCGATAAAGCGGAGCGCATTTTCCATCTCGCCAAGATAGGCAGGGATATTGCGCACCTCGTCTTGCGGCACAAGCGCGTCAACAGCTTCGACATAGATCTCGAAGTCTTGCAGTCCGAACAAGCGGTCAACATTCACTGAATAGACAAGCCCCGTCAGCGCACCCGCCATCGGACCCACGGTCAAAAAGCGTGCCGCAAACTGGTCCATGGTCTCGGCCCATGCCGCTTCCAGATTACCCACAGCAAAGGCGGGGGGGTTGGTCTGTGGCGGGTTGGTGCCGGCCTGAATCCACGGCGTTCCGGTCATCGCCTCCAGAACGGCCAACTGACGTGCATCAAAATTGCCGCCGCGGCTGGCAGGGTCGATCCCTGTGGCTCCGGCCCATTCGATCATGATCGCCTCGATCCGCTCGCGGACCTGACCAAACTGTGATGGTGTCAGGGTCTGGAAACTTTGCACCAGTGACAACAGCGAGGCATTTATCGTCATCGCTTCTTGCAGATTGGCCAGCGTACCGTATCCGCGCACATTGGGCAGGCTTTCAGCCGCCGCCGAGAGCGGCACACTGCCTTGGGTATAGGTATTGACGCTGTCGGTCTGCATCCAGACATCCACCAGCAAGCGCTGCGTGCCTGCGGTGGTGGTATACGATCCCTGCTCGTGGATCAGGTTTTCAGCTGCGGTAAAGTTCACGGTGGTAAAGTTCAAACCGAACGAGGCCACCCCGTTGGCCGCAAGGCTTTGCAATTCGCCCGCATCGGTAACACCGTCCTCGTTCAGATCGCGCCAGATGCGCAGATCCGACCAAATCGCATCGCTGGAATCAATGGTGCCGTCGTTGTTGCTGTCATAGGTCGCCAACTCGGCGAAACCCGACTGGCCGGGATCGCCGATCAGCTCGCCCACATTGTCGATGATACCATTGCCGTTCTCGTCAATCGCAACAAACCCGTCTTCGCCCGTCAGCCAGCCCGTGGCCTCGGCAAAGCCGTCATTGTCCATATCAAAGAACACACCACTGTCGGCCATGGATTTGAGCGTGATGCCGTTGGGGCCAAGGTCCACAATAAGAGGATCGCGCGGCGGCTGGAGGGATTGACCGTATTGGCTTTCGATGAAGTCAAAGAAATCACCGATGGTTTGGTCGCCCTCTTCTGCGACCAGAAAAACCAGCCTTGGGGGCAGGTCGCCATTAAGATACAGGGTGACCAGATCCTCTTCGGAGATGTTTTCGGCCATGTATTCGACAAGCAGATCAGTCAGCCGCCCTCCTTGACCTGCGCCTGGGTACTCTCCGTCGGACCCTCTGTTATCATCATCAATGCCAACGGGGTTGTCTGGAAAAGTATCGTTCACATCGATGCCAATCGCATCAAGTAACGACGCGATTGTCGAGTTGCTGTTAACACCGTTCGAACGCGCCGCAGGTGGATCAGGATCGTAATCTATTTCAGCATCGTTCATTTGCTCGGACATCCCGATAAGCTGGTCCCACAGCTTGTCGGCATCACGCCCCTCAAGATCAAGAACGACACTGCCCCTTTCGGCACGCGCAGCATCAGTGTCGGGACGTTGATCACCTTGATCAATCGTCTGAAGAGGCTCATCGATATTCAAAATCAGATCACCAAAGAACGGCACAGTCCCTGAATAGCCACCACGAATGACCGACTCCTGCCCCGTATCATCGACATGCACCAAATAAAGGTGACCGGCGCCATTAGAGCCTGGGACCGGATATGCCTCAATTCTAATTTCCGACATAATTACTTTTCCTTATTCAATTCATCGTCAAACTGGCGTGCAAGCAGCGCCATATCAATTTTGCATTCATGGGGTTTATTATATCCGGTAATTATCCGGCTCTGCGGATCAACTGTAATGCAGACCCCTTTGGGAAGGTTGGGAGACATATTTCCACCAATATCCGCCTCAAAACTGGCAAGCGGGAAAGGCCCTTGAAACAGGACCACCTCGTCTGGCGTTTCACGGTGCAAAACCAGCCCTGTTGCTTTGGCAAACTCCAAAAAGTTATCCGCATCAGCATCACCCGCCGGAAACTTTCGGTGGATAAAGTCGGCATAGTCTTTTTCTTCCAGAAAACATTCAGGACCCAGAGCATCAGCAACGTTCACATGGGCACCGGACATGAAATAAGCACGTATATGCGTGTTTTTTACCTGCTCGCCGTCACGCTCGAAGGCTGCAAATATTTGCAATCCGTCCTGTGAAGCAGAATAGAGGTCATATTTACGGCCAGACGTGCCTGAGAGTTGCCGTTCAAAGCCAAAGCTGAAATGCCCCACACGTTGAAAGCCGTTCTTAACCTCTTCAGCCGTTTTACCAACAAAATCCGAAGTCTTCTTTTCCAACTCAAAATAAATACTTTTACTCAATACCATTTCGTTACAGTGCATATTATCCTCGGACTGACCATAAACGGCACCACCCCTCAGCAATGCAATTGTACAGATCAGTAAAGCAAATTTTTTCATAAATATCATAGTATTTTCTCAAATCACCTTAAGGAAATCCTATTCTCAAAGCCACTCTAAAACACAAAATCGCCTACATCTAATAGGCCTGCGGCATCGCGCACCGTGACTATATTTCCAGCCCCGTCCCAGACCTGCGCGTCCGCGCCGCTGTCGCGGATCATCAGATCATCAATACCTGTGACCCCCGAATGCATAGAGAAGTCCAGCAGGTCCATGCCATCCTGAAAATCTGCAATTACATCCTGACCAAACCCGTCGGTAAAGACGAACAAATCCGCCCCCAGATACCCGCGCAACACATCATTGCCACCTGCACCGTCAAGACGGTTGGCGCCATGATCCCCGTTCAGAATATCTGCATATACCGACCCTGTGAGGTTCTCGATCTGGATAAATGTATCGCCAACCGCATGAGAGCCTGATTGACCACCAGCAAACCCCGTCAGCAGAGATACGTTCACACCGCCAGCAGAGGACGCATAGCTCGCCCAGTCCGAACCGCCATTGCCATCGAGGACATCACCACCGGCTTTGCCCTCCAATACATTTGCGCCAGCATCCCCGTTCAACCGGTCGGCAAACCGCGAGCCGCGCAGGTTCTCGATCCCCTCCCAACTGTCGCCAATCGCATCACCGCCTGCACCACCACCCGCAAATCCCGAAGCAAGCGAGATGTTCACAAACGCAGCGCTGGTCGAATAATCGGCAGTGTCCATGCCGCCATAACCGCGCAGGACATCCGCACCAAGGCCCCCGCGCAAGATATTGGCGCCCTGATCCCCGTTCAGAATATCATCATGATGCGAACCAATCAGGTTCTCGATACTGATCCAACTGTCCCCGCGTGCGTGACTGTCCGAACCACCACCCGCAAAGCCGGTCGCAAGCGAGATGTTCACAAAACTGCCCGAAGCCGCATAGCTGGCCCAATCCTGCCCGCCACCGCCCGCCAGAACATCACCGCCGCCCAGTCCAGCCAAAAGGTCTTCTCCACCATTACCGGCCAATGTGTTGTCACTGTGATCGCCCGTTAGACTGTCATCCTGCGCACTGCCCCAGATGTTCTCGAACCCTGCAATCACATCACCGCGTGCGTCGCTGTCCTGTGCCCCCCAAGCATATGCCGCCAACAACGAGACATCGACATGTCCTGCGGATCCGGAATAATCCAGCGTATCCTCGCCGCCATTCCCCTGAAGCGTGTCTGCACCCAATCCGCCCGCCAGCACATTCGCGCCATTGTCCCCGTTCAGACGGTCCGCAAAGCGCGATCCGCGCAACGCTTCTATACCAGAGAATGTATCACCCGCCGCATGGCTACCAGTCCCGCCCCCGCTATATCCCGTCAGCAAGGAGACATTCACAAAGCCCTCAGATTGCGCATAGTCAGCTGTGTCAAATCCGCCATTGCCGTTCAGGCTGTCCGCACTGGCACCACCTGCAAGAATGTTGTCGTCGTTATTGCCATTCAGGCGGTCGGCAAAGTTTGAGCCGATCAGGTTTTCGATCGACATCCATTTGTCGCCCAAGGCAGCCGATCCTATACCCCCTCCAGCAAATCCCGTTGACAGTGATACGTTTACAAAGGAAACACTGTCGCTGTAATCGGCCCAGTCCGAGCCGCCATAACCGTTCAAGACATCAGCTCCTTCGCCACCACGCAGGATGTTGTTCCCGTGGTCCCCGTTCAGCCGGTCGCCAAAGCGTGACCCTGTCAGGTTCTCGATCCCTATCCAACGGTCAGCACTTGCATGATTGTCCGCACCGCCCCCCGCATACCCCGTCAGCAACGATGCGTTCACCCATCCGGCACTATCGGCATAATCAGCCCAGTCCATCCCAGCGCCACCAATCAGCGTGTCCGCTCCGCCACGTCCACGCAAGATGTCGTCCCCTGCACCCCCTGACAGAATGTTGCCTTCTGCGTCCCCACTGAGGCGGTCATCAACCTGACTACCTGTCAGGTTTTCAATCCCCGACAGCACATCGCCTGCCGCATCCCCACCCGCGATATAGCCCGTCAACAACGAGATATTTACGCCTGCTGCACTGTCCGAATAGGTTGCCGTATCACGCCCCGCACCGCCATCAATGCGGTCTTGTCCCGCACGCCCGCGCAACAGATCATCTCCGCCACCACCCAAAAGCATATTATGTCCAAGATCGCCTGACAGGGTATCTTGCATCCCCGATCCAGTGATCCCTTCAAAGCCCGAGATGCGATCATCCTGCGCATCGCCCCCCGCAGCAAAACCGGTCAGCAAAGATACATTCACCCCGCTGGTCGAGGCGCTGTAGGACAGCATATCACGCCCTGCGCCACCCGACAGGCGGTCACCGCCTTCACCCCCCTGCACCGTATCATCACCACTGCGCCCTTCGATAACATCCGCGCCAGCCAGCCCTGACAGCAGGTCATTCTCGCTGCCGCCTGTGATCCGCTCGGCCTGATCGGTGCCGACTTGCGTCATTGCATCGTTTTCCAGCACGATAATGCGCGCGCGCCCCGAGATGATCTCGACCTGTGCGCCTGCTATGGTCAGGATTTCAACAGAGAGGGTCTGATCCCCCGAGCCGATGGTATCATCCACAGTCGGATGCACGATTGCCGCGGTATTTTCCCCTGCCGCAATTGTCACGGTATCGGTCAGGATTTCGGTCCCGTCCGCATCACTGATCCTGTAGGACACCACCAGATTGGCAATCGCAGCGCGGTCCAGTGCGAGCGTCGACTGTGCGGTACCGCCCTCGACGACAACGGCGTCGGACAGGATGATCTCATGGGGCAGCGGATCGTTTTCGCGCACCGTGCCACTCCATGAGTTATTTGAAACGCTGCCGCCATAGGTCGCGGGACCACCAAGAGTAACACCGTCTGCAAAAAACACTTTATCGCCAGTATAGACACTGTCGTTGGCTGTATTAATGGTAAAGCCGATCGTGCTGCCCCCGCCCAGCTGCAGCGCGCGTTCATGGATCAGAACGTTGAAAACTGGCGTGTCGATGGCACCATAGTTCTGTCCCGTAGTCATGTTCTGCCACGTGGCACCCACCTTTTGATAAGTATCCGTGCGGAACCCCAACACACCCGAACTGTTGGTATCGGAATAATTAACGACAACCGAATTCACATCGTCCAAGGTCAATCCGTTTAGGTGCACCTGGCTCAACACACTCCCGCCGATCTGCGCATAATTCGCTTTGAGACTGAATGTCAGCGCACCCCCCTCAAATGGCGCACTTTGTGTGCCAAAATAATACACAGGCAAAGGCGCACCGGGCACATCATCATCTATGATCGTCGCATTGACCACTGCCGCAGATGCCGTACCACCCTCAACGCGATCGATGATAAGCTGGATCGTCTCGTTATCCTCCGGCAGCGTGTCACCGAATGTGTTCACCCTTAGCGTCTTAGTTTGGGTGTCGCTTGCCAGATCAATGAACTGCTGGCCCGGTCTGTCGGCAAAATCAATACCCTCGGTCGCAGTCCCCCCCTCGACACGGTAGAATACACGAACCGTGGAGAAGGTCGGGTTATAGTCCAGATCAAACGCAAAAGTTGCCTCCCGCCCTTCGCGATCACTGGATCCCGTGACTGTCACAACCGGCTGACGCGGGGCCGGATCATCATCGGTAATGGTGCCGATAGCGCTTGTATCTAACGGCAGATCCCCACCACTGTTGGAGATCAAATCAATGCGGAATGTCTCATCCCGGCTGTCTGTATCTGCGAGGGTCTGGACCTCGATCACGGCCTGTGTATCGCCGCGTCTAACCGTGGTTTCGTAATTGCCGATCGGGTAATAGTCGGTGTTTTCAGATGTCAGATCAGTGATGGTATAGGTCAGCCGCATGTCATTGTTGGCAGGGCCATCCAGCGCAAGAACAAACCGCGCAACAGCGCCCTCAGCCACCGTCACGTCATTGAATGCCCCGAACACAGGCGGCGTGGCCGGCGGCGTATAGATATCCGTAATCGTCCCGAACGCAGTCGTGTCAGCGCTCATATCCGCGCCGTCCAGCCCGATCACCTCAAGGCGGAAACGCTCGTCGTCGCCGTCATCATCCACCGTTGTAGGCACATCAACAAAGACAGAGCGGCGTCCAGCGGCGATGATTGCTGTGCCTTGGGTGATACCAACATCACCCTGCTCCGACGTGATCCCTGCAATCCGGTAGGACACCGTCACATCTGATGGTGCATCTTTATCCAGTACTATCTCGAACGACAGGACCTCCCCCTCGTCGCCACGATCATTGCGGGTGGCAAACAAAACCGGCCGTGCGATGGTCGGCGCGGCTGTGCCATCCGGCAAAGGCGGGGGCGGCGGTGCAGGTGTGGCATCAGGTGCTGTGTCGGGATCGATAATTGTTGCGTAAGCCTCACGGCTGGAGCCCAGCACCGCACCACTGGCCGAGGTAAGACGCAACCCGATCGTTTCATCCTCGAAATCGCCATCCCCATAGGTGGCGATCTGAACGGTAGCACTGCGCTGTCCTGCCGCAATAGTAACAGACCCGTTACCGCTGGCAAAATCACCCGCTTCCGCAGTCAAACCAAAAGCGGTCCACCCGATAGACGTGGCTTGTGTTGCAACCTGATCAAGCGTGATGGAAAAGCCGATGCTTTGCCCCGCGATCACTGATGCGCCCGCAAAAACGGATGCTACCGGTTGTGGCGGCGGGGCTGCTGGTTCCAGCGCTAGCCCGGGGTCGACATCAACTGTGAACACCTCTGTCTGCGTGGCAAAAGTAATGTCGCGCAGGGGGCCGTCCAGAAAATAGACAGGATCAAACTGGAACCGGAATTCATCGGAAAACGGCCCGAATGTGACGTCATCCGCCAATATCGGAGATGACAACGATGCGCCCAAAGTATCAAAGCCGAAGACCAGTTCAGGGGCCAGCCCCCAACGTGTGCTCACAGCCCCGGACAAATCAAATTCGGCTGTAATGTTCAAATCATCCGCGCCGGCAAGGAAATCAAAACTCTCCCCCAACAGACCTGTCTGATGCGCACCCGTCGCCTGATCCGTCAGCCTGACCTGAACCGCACCGGGATCAAACAGCACCTCTTGGGCAAGGCGCAGACCTGCGGTGGCCGTCATGTCCAGCACGGTCCATGACAGATCGCCAATCGGCGTCGATATTTCTTTGCGCAAAACCTCTGCGATGGGAGCTATCTTTTCAAGCAGGTCGATCACATTGAAACCGGCGGTGAAGATCGGGTTCGACAGGGAATCCGCAATGACCTGCCCATTAGGACCATAGTCATCTGCCTCGGAGGTGACTGCCCCGAATGTGGTTGGCAGTGCTGCGGTGAACGTGACATCGCCAATCTCGAAACTTTCCTCGGCTCCCGTGTCACTGTCGAGCGACAGCAAATCATAGCGGAAACCGGTATTGAGGTTTTCAGTATACAGAAGACTGGGCAGATCAATATCTGCACTGGCCCATGCATCGCCAACCTCATCAGGTGCCAGATTTACACTGGCACTTTCGGGTCTGACCGCAAAAAGCAGTTCCGTGACAAAATCAACATCAAGGGAATAGGACGGCCCGTTCGAGACAACGACACCGCTGCCCCAATTCCACGCTGATGTGTCAAAGGTAACAACATCATCTGGCGCCACAGCCTGTTGGTCCAGATCAATAAGCAAAGGAGCCACAACACTGGCGCTGCCCAAACTCGCGGCAAAATCAACCTCAAACCCGAACCGCGACCAGAATTTATAATCAAAGGTGAGAGAGGCCACATCAACATCAGCGCCAAAAGGGTTGGGCAGAGAGGCGCGCAGATCGGCACTCTCCCAATCCCCCCCCAAATTTCCAATTGTCTGCGTAAAGTCATAGCTTCTGCTGTCGGACCCCAAATCAATATCGGTTTGGGTAAATATAACTTCACGGGTCATTCAAATTCCTTAGAAAGGGTCCCCCTCCAAGCATGAGAAATAACCATATTTTTTAATCGGCATTGTCATACCTCTGTTTAATTTATCATCAATTTTTCTTTATTTTTCAATATATAAATCAACTTTTATTTTGGCTCGGCATCATATCCTCCAGCTGTTCACATTCTGGCAGATCGCGCAGTCTTTCCAGATCAAAAGCAGATAAGAACTGCCCTGTTGTCACAACAGTATAGGGCGCACCGCGTTGGGGGCTGCGGGGGCCTGTGCCGATCAGGCCGCGTGCATGCAAGCGGCCTGTCAGGGTCCGGCAGATCTCCTTGCCAAAGATGTCTTTCAACCCGTCGCACGTCATAAGCTGATGACAAGCGAGCAGCCAGCACCGAGACATCAAATGCGCTCAGCGCCAGTATCGGGTCTCCCACATCAGCAGCAGAACGGATCACTTCGACATAGGCGGCCCTGTTTGCTCTTAGCGAAATGAGCTGGCTTCCTTTTGGCTTTGGTGGACCTTAACGACTGCTTGGTGGCCTTGATTGCATTACCCCCACTTCGGTCGACACATGTGGCGGCAGTCGCAAAGCCGCGTAAATCACCAAAACAGCGTGGCTGCTTCATCATGTCCACGCTGATTTGCCTGACCCTTATGTAAAATCAGGTAAATCCCTCAAGCTTGGTAGATCAAATACTACCAGAAACGTCTCCGTCGTCACAAACGTGTGGGGTGCACCAGGTCGTGGCGCCCTTGGACCGCTGGCAATCAGATCCTTGAACCGCAACCGCGCCAGAAGATCCCGGCTGACGTCTTTGCCAAAGATATCCTTGAGTCCGGCCCGATCGATCGGCTGATAGTAGGCAATGGCACAAAGTACGCCCATCTCATTTTCGGTGAAGGCAAGCGTTTGATCGCCAAGCTCTGCTGCGGCCCTGATCGCATCCGCGAATTGCGTCTTGGTGCGGAGCATCCAGCCACCAGCAACCTCCGCCAACTCATAGGACCGCCCCACCAATTCTACCTGAATATCCTCTATGAGCATATCAACCGAGGCCCCCTGCCCAACCACACGCGACAAGTCCTCGCGGCCAACCGGCGTAGCACTCGCAAACAAGACCGCTTCAATCCGCCCCATCCATTCGCGCCAGCGCAGTTCCTGTGCCAGATCCTCGAGTTCACGATCAAATACGTCACCTCGCGCCGAGACGTCCTTCTCTTTCGGGCGCTTGCGTTTGCTGGCGAAGGTCATGGCGCAATCCCATAAAGCCGGAACGTCGCCCGACCGGTCAGTTCGCGAGCAACGCCCAATTCAACAAGCCGGTCGCAGAACCGCCGCGCGGCACGGTCGGTCATGGAAGTGGTGCTGCCCTGGATCAATGGCGACAACATGGTCGACGGTGCCACGGCATCTTCGGACAGGAATAGCCCGACGGCTACCTCCGATCCTTTGGAACGCAACTTTGGAGCAATGGCTTGCAGCGCCGTTGCTCTGGTTGCAAAATCACACGACTGTCGGATCGTGTCCTCGACGCACTCCAAGAGGCGCTTCTGAACATTCAGCTCCGCCCCCTGCACGTCCGCCACCAGATCACGCAACATTGCTTTGGTAAGTTTTTGTGCTGTGAAAGGTACCACTGACGTCCAATTCAATGCCTGCGCCACCACAATATCGGAGAGCAGACAAGCGACCCGCTCGGCCCGATCGTCCACCTCTAGAACCGCACGCATCACCGCAACACACCCCGCCAGCAGCCCGTGAGTTTTCGCGCGGATGGTACCGGCAACCAAACAGACAGCGATCTCACCTTCGAAGTTCCTATGAACCAGGTCCGCCACTTCGGATAACCAGCCTCGCCCCGTCAACTTGATACGCGTCGCATCACGCCAGAACGCCAACAGATCGCCGTCCGGGCCGCGCGCTTCGCCTCTGGGTGTCAAATAATAGGCGTCACGAATATCCGCCTCCCGCGCCAACCGCCCTTCCAGTTTCGAGGACGCCGTAGCCGCACTCAACGCCAATCGGTTGGCGAGTAGTTTGACAGGCATGCCGTGCGTTGGATCAGAGATCAGTGCATCCAACACTGTCAGCGCCGAACCGGACCGAAAAGCCACAGACTCGAACGTTTCTGCCCGTCCGGACGTGATCCACGCGGGCAGTTTCGGTAGGGTGTTCAAGTCGTCAGAGAGTGTGCCAGACTGATAAATCATGTCCCGACACTATCCCAAGACGGCGCTTACTTCCAGTAAATAGCTCATAAACCGCCCCACCTTACAGGTCTTCTCTATGTCCAATAAGTTTGCATTATCGGACATTATAATCTATGCCCAGCGACATGCCTCAAAAGCCCCAGAAATCAAGCTCAGAGCCAGCAACCGCCTTCTCACCCAACGAGGGCGACGATAGATTGCGGCCTTCCGGCGAGGCCCTAAGCCTCCCCACCTTTGTTGCTGGTTCTGGCACACTCGATCGGCTGGTTGAGACTGCCCGCGACTATGCGAAGCAGGCGACATCTGAGAACACGCTAAAGGCCTACGCAAAGGATTGGGCTCACTTTATGCGTTGGTGTCACAGACGGGGGGCAGACGCGTTGCCTCCGAGCCCGGAACTGATCGGGCTCTACATTGCGAACTGTGCGGCACCCGATACCAAGGCCCCTGCCCTCTCGGTATCGACCATCGAACGCCGCCTGTCTGGCCTTGCCTGGCACTACCAGCAGCGCGGCTTTACGCTTGATCGCAAGGACCGGCATATCGCGACCGTCCTTGCTGGTATCCGGCGCAAGCACGCGCGGCCACCCGTTCAGAAAGAAGCGGTACTAGCGGAGGATATCCGCGCGATGATCGCCTCCCTGCCCTTCGATCTGCGTGGCTTGCGGGACCGCGCGATTTTGCTGATCGGATATGCGGGCGGGCTTAGGCGATCCGAGATTGTCAGCCTGGATCACGGCAAGGACGATACCCCTGACAGCGGTGGTTGGGTGCAGATAGAGGACGACGGCGCGGTGCTGTTCCTGCGCGGCAAAACCGGTTGGCGTGAGGTCGAGATTGGCCGCGGATCGAGCGATCAAACCTGCCCCGTACAGGCGTTGGAACGGTGGCTGCACTTTGCACGCATCGATTTTGGCCCGCTGTTCCGCCGCACCACCCGTGACAACAGGCGCGCCCTTGATGCGCGCCTCTCTGATAAACACGTGGCGCGGTTGATCAAACAAACTGTACTGGACGCGGGTATCCGCAGTGAGTTGCCCGAGAAAGATCGCCTTGCGCTGTTCTCCGGGCATAGCTTGCGGGCTGGCCTGGCTTCGAGCGCTGACGTCGACGAACGCTACATTCAAAAGCAACTTGGCCATGCATCGGCAGAGATGACGCGGCGGTATCAACGTCGGCGGGATCGGTTCCGCGTTAACCTGACAAAGGCCGCAGGGCTTTAGTACAGGCAGGTTCGCGATAGAAATCGCTTCATGCGTGTGACTGGCGACCGGGTTGATCGTCAGGTGGATTACCGATTACAAGTAGCAATACTTTCGTGAGCAAGATCCAGTGTTGGATGGGCATACCCTACGACACGCCGTAATCAACGTAAGACCCGCCATATGTTTGGTCGGTTTCAAGACTATAAAAGGACAAGGATTACCTGCATGCCTGCCACCTCCCCGCTCTGCACGACCGGTAACAGCGTAGCGCACCGCAAACCTTACTGTGCAGCAAACAGTGCGGGTCCGCATATTCTGGACCCTTACAGCAGGTGACATGTACACGGATTCTTGTTTTGGGGAGCAGTGGCCGCATCGGTAGAATGCTGCGCCGCGCATGGACACAGCCGGCACTGGCCACTCAGGACACCGCTGTGGAATTCACCTTCCAGACGCGCCAGACACCTGTACTTGCGCCCGGTGATATCCTTTGGAACATCCTGCAAAAGCCACCCCGAGCCTTGGTTGATGCAGGCCCTTTTGACTGTATGATTATCCTGTCGGGGATTGTCCCAAAACAGGGGGCTGATTTCGCCCTCAACAGTCTGATTGGCGCCGCAGGTATGAACGCCGCCGCAGATCTCGGGATACCACGGGTTTTGCTGGCCTCCACTTCGGCTGTTTACGGCACCTACAGCAACACCCCCTTTGACGAGGATGCCCCCCTTGATCCCGTGAGTGCATATGGCCACTCAAAGAGGGATATGGAGGTTGCTTGCCGTGCGCAGGCATTGGCAAACGGTATCGAGCTATGCTGCATGCGTATCGGCAATGTAGCAGGAGCGGATGCGCTATTATCTGGCGGGGTCGCACTCAAACCGAATGAAAAACTGCCCCTCGATTGCTTTCACGACGGGAGTACACCTCTGCGTTCCTATATCGGACCGCACAGCCTTGCACGGGTAATGGTATCGCTCACCCGAGCCGACACGTCCCTGCCCGCAACGCTCAACACTGCGGCACCGCATCCCGTCACAATGCAGGCTTTGGCACAGGCGGCCGAGATCCCCCTGGAACTGCGCCCGACACAGTGCAACGCACATCAACATGTCACACTCGACTGCACCGCCTTGACCGCCTTGCACCCGTTTGACCCGCAAGAGTCAGCACCCGCAGAAATTGTTCGCCAATGGCGGATGTTGGGCGATGGACAAATGCACTGAGCCTTCTTGGCCGTCAAACCCGCCATCCGTTGAGGCAATCAAAGAACACTTAGCCTGCAAAAGACGCTTCATCACGCGGACAGATTGAAGGTTTTTCTCAAAGTGGCTACCCTATCTCCTAATAAGAATAATGGAAAATCGAGCCCCATGAAAAAGCCCCTTCCAACAGTCACGCCCAACACATGGGAATTTTTGCGCGACCCGATGATCGCGCCCACCGGTTTTCGGGAATATGATGCCCGCTGGCAGTACCCCGAAGCGATCAACCTGCCTGGCATCACCGCACTAGGCCTTGGGCTTGGGACACAAATGCACCAGCGCGGGATCGAGCCTGTGATTGCTGTGGGCAACGATTACCGCGACTATTCGCTGACCATCAAAAACGCTCTGATGCTGGGGCTTATGCAGGCAGGTATTCACGTCAAGGATATCGGCCCCGCCCTGTCGCCTATGGCCTATTTTGCCCAGTTCCATCTGGACGCACCTGCGGTGGCGATGGTGACGGCCTCACACAATCCCAATGGTTGGACCGGCGTCAAGATGGGGTTTGAACGCCCCCTGACCCATGGCCCTGACGAGATGAACGAACTGCGCGATATTGTGCTGAACGGCAAAGGTGTCACGCGCGAGGGCGGTAAATACGAATTCGTCGAGGGCGTGCGCGAGGCCTACCTTGATGATCTGGTTGGTGACTTCAAAATGACCCGCAAACTCAAAGTCGTCTGTGCCACAGGCAATGGCACAGCAGCGGCCTTCGCGCCTGAGTTGTTCCGCCGCCTCGGTGTCGAAGTGGTCGAGAGCCATAACGAGCTGGACTATACGTTCCCGCACTATAACCCCAACCCCGAAGCCATGGAGATGCTCCATGATATGAGCGCGAGCGTGAAAGCCTCTGGCGCTGATTTCGCCCTTGGCTTTGATGGCGACGGTGACCGCTGCGGTGTGGTGGACGACGAGGGTGAAGAAATCTTTGCCGATAAGGTCGGCGTCATCATGGCGCGTGATCTGTCCAAGATATATCCAAACAGCACCTTTGTGGCTGACGTGAAATCAACCGGCCTTTACGCCTCAGATCCCGTATTGATCGCCAATGGCGCAAAGGCGGATTACTGGAAAACCGGCCACAGCCACATGAAGCGGCGCGTGAAAGAAATCGGCGCACTCGCCGGTTTCGAGAAATCCGGCCACTACTTTCTGGCCGAACCTATTGGCCGTGGATACGACTGCGGCATGCGCGTCGCTGTCGAGATTTGCAAGCTGATGGACCGCAACCCCGACATGTCCATGTCCGACCTGCGCCGCGCCCTGCCCCTGACCTATGCAATGCCCACCATGTCGCCCTATGCCGCCGATGAGGAAAAATACGACATCCTCGCGCGCATTGTTTCCAAACTGGAAACGGTAACCGAATTTGCGGGGCGCAAAGTAGCACAGGTCGTTACCGTCAACGGGGCCCGCGTGATCCTCGACAACGGCAGCTGGGGTCTGGTACGTGCGTCATCCAACACGCCAAATCTGGTAGTGGTCTGCGAAAGTTCCGAGAGTGAAGCCGAGCTGCGTGCGATTTTCAAAGCCGTCGATGACGTGATCCGCACAGAGCCTGCTGTGGGCGATTACGACCAAACGTTCTAAGCCCTCCCAAAGGAATTCATACAAATGAAAATCGCTGTCGCAGGTCTGGGATATGTCGGGCTGTCAGGTGCAATTCTGCTTGCTCAACATAATCAAGTCATCGCCGTAGACATCAATCCGGATCGCGTGGCCATGGTCAATGCACGCAAAAGCCCCATTGTAGACCCTGATATTGATGACTTCCTTGCCAATCACGATCTCAACCTGACGGCCACCACCGATGCGGAGGCCGCGTTTCGGGATGCCGATTATATCATCGTGGCAACGCCCACCGACTATGACAGCGTGCATGACTATTTCGACACCTCCAGCGTCGAGGCAGTCATTGTCCAAGCGCTGGCCTGCACCACCACAGCCCATATCGTGATCAAATCCACCATTCCCGTCGGCTTTACCGAGCGTATGCGCGCCCAGACGGGCAGTGACCGGATTATGTTCTCGCCTGAATTCCTGCGCGAAGGCCGCGCACTCTATGACAACCTGCATCCCAGCCGCATCATCGTCGGCGATACAGGGCCCGCCGCTCATGCCTTTGCCGATCTTCTGGTGCAGGGTGCGATAGACAAAACCGCTCCCGTCAAATTCACCGACGCCTCCGAAGCCGAAGCGATCAAGCTCTTTGCCAATACCTACCTTGCCATGCGGGTGGCGTTTTTCAACGAGCTTGACAGCTATGCCATGTCGCGCGGTGTCGACAGCCGCCAGATCATTGAGGGCATCAGCCTCGATCCGCGCATCGGCGACCACTACAACAATCCTTCGTTTGGCTATGGCGGATACTGCCTGCCCAAAGACACCAAACAGCTGCTGGCGAACTATTCCGAAGTGCCGCAAAACCTGATCCGCGCCATTGTGGACGCCAACCGCACGCGCAAGGATTTCTTGTCCGAACAAATCATCGCCCGCAAACCGCGCGTAGTGGGCGTTTACCGTCTGGTGATGAAATCAGGCTCCGACAACTTCCGCCAATCGTCCGTGCAGGGCATCATGAAGCGGATCAAGGCCAAAGGCGTCGAAGTCATTGTCTATGAGCCTGCAATGGAAGAGGATCGCTTTTTCAACTCCCGCGTGATCCGCGATCTGGACGCCTTCAAAGCCGAGGCCGACGTCATCATCGCCAATCGCAAAACCGATGATCTGGAAGATGTGGCCGACAAGGTCTTTACCCGCGATCTGTTTGGGGGGGATTGACGGGCGGCGGGTAGGTTATCGGTAAGATATCAAACAACGCGCATATGAACCCTGTGCAGCGCAAGGCACGATTGAGATCAATACAAAGCATACTGCACCCCAGATAAGTAATTGGAATATATTACGATTTTCTGTTGTAAGCACTACCTTGGGTTGTTAGGAAAAATCAACACCGCACCTAAATTCAAGTTGGAATACATGACAGAGAAAAATGCAAACGCAACATTTCGAATACTAACTCTTTGCTTTGCCGTGGGGTTGGCATTCGGTATATTTTTTGTTGTGTGGAAGAATTTTAACCCCGAGACGACTATCCCTTGGTTTAACGGGATTGTGGCCTTTGCAGGCCTTACAGCAGCATATCTTTCGATCCCAGACTTCAATAAAATTGGTTCTACCTCAGGTCATGACTGGCTTTTAGTTATTGTATCTTTGGTTGTTGCAGTATTCGGACTTGCCTTATTTGGACTTGGTTCTGAGTGGTTACAGCAGCTCTTAAACTGATAATTGGGGAGATTTCCCATCTGCTATGTCTATGTCGGAATTTCTTAATCTACGGTGTCATCAGTAAGATGATAAGCTGGGGAAATGAAAGCCATAGTAGGCAAAAAGCTCGCCGTCCTATACCTCACACGGCGGCAATGATGACGGAACTCAAGCCATCACAGAACCCAAACCACCTCTTTTCTGCTGGCCGGTCCGAGACAGCCCTGATCTCAATCGGTTTTGGGGGATCGGCATGACCGGAGCATCTGATCGGAGACGAAGACAGGCGTCAGCATGTGGATCGACTTCTACAATCATAAGCGCCCACATTCCGCCCTTGGTGGCAACTCACCCGCTATGATCAACTGGCAAAAAAACAGCACAGCCCATCAGCAGATGTGAACAGTCGCTAAGAGCGCCAGATTCTGTCCAGATTGCTGGAAGTAAGTCACGCGGCTTATTACTATTTGAAAAAATTTAACTTTAATATTAAGAAGCTTAGTCAAGTGCAGGCGCACAAAACACATTTAGATAACCGCCCTCTTTAAAAGACGATTTGGAGCTAAAAGAATATGATTGGTGATAACCCCCTGACGATTGCAGCGATCAATGGTGATTTTGATTATACGGGCACTGACACATCGGTTTACGATGCGATTGATTTTCTCCCCGGATCTACGGGCACAGCACTTAACCGCACTGTGATTTTTGACGCGGACGCCGCGAACAATCTTGATTTTATCAACTTTGCCCCCGCAGCAACCGATGTTGCAACGATAAGCTTCAGGCTCGATAACGGGGCTACGCTGGATCTGAGCGCGGTAGCCATCACCAATTTCAGCGCAAACGATACCATCGAAATTCGCAATTTCGATACAATCTATAACGGCCCGGCCTCTATGGTCACAGGCACGGTGTTCAGCGATAATATCATCGGTGGCCAGCGGACATTCGACACCCTGAACGGCGGCGGTGGCGATGATAATATCGACGGTGGCTATGGTGGTGCGGTCATATCGGGTGGTGAAGGCAACGACACAATCGATGGTGGCTATAACGGTAGTGGTACGATTAACGGCGACGCGGGCAACGATTCTATCAGAGCCAGCTATACTGGCGGTGATGTGTTTGGCGGTATTGGCAACGACACGATACGTGGTGGCCAACATATCACTGATATATTTGGCGGTGAGGGCAACGACTCTTTGAGCGGCGGCTACGGCGGCGGCGAGATACACGGCAATAGTGGCGACGACGTGATCCGCGGCGGTTTCTCTGTGAGTGATCTGTATGGCAACACTGGCAACGATACAATTAGTGGTGGCTACTCTGGCGGTACAGTATACGGCGGCAATGGCAATGACATGCTCAATGGTAGCTACCTGGGCGGTACAGTATACGGCGGCAATGACGACGATGTAATCAGAGGTGGCTACCAAGGCGGCACATTATACGGCGAGGATGGCAATGATCTAATCACTGCCGGATATCTAGGCGCTGTGATTTTCGGCGGTGATGGTGATGATACGCTCCGCGGCGGCAGCCGTGGGGATTCCTGGATCGAGGGCGGTGCAGGTGCCGACCAAATAATCGGCCGTAATAATGGAACCGATACCGCAAGCTACGCCTCATCAGCCGGGTTTGTGAACGTCTCCCTGTTGACCGGTTTCATGGGCGGTGGCGCCGGCAGTCACGCGATTGGCGATACACTCGCTAATATTGGCAACCTGATCGGGTCCGCGTTCGATGACCGCTTGAACGGTGACAGCAACGATAACCTATTGCAGGGTGGTGCGGGTGCAGATTTTTATAACGGTAATGGTGGTTTTGACGTCGTCGGATATCAAACCTCTACCAGCTTTGTGAATGTTTCACTGGCGACCGGATATACCGGGGGCGGTGTCGATAATGATGCGACAGGTGACACGTTCCTGCTGATTGAGGGGCTTATCGGGTCTGCATTCGATGACCGGCTAAACGGAGACAACGGGAGCAACCTTCTAGAGGGAGGTAAGGGGGCCGATGTCCTGAACGGCAACGCTGGCAATGATACGATCAGCTACGCATCCTCCGAAAGCTTTGTAAATGTTTCACTGGCAACCGGATACACGGGCGGCGGTGTCGATAATGACGCGACAGGTGATACCTTCAGTTCTATCGAAAATCTGACAGGCAGCATGCATGATGATAGTCTGTCCACCGATAATAATGACAACCTCCTCATGGGATTGGCTGGTGCTGACACGCTGAACGGGCGCGGCGGTGAGGATACTGTTTCCTTTGCCGGCTCTGACACTGGAAACGAGGCCAACCTGCTCACCGGCGTTGGTGGCGGCAACACATCAAGCGATTCTTTTGGGGATGTTTATATCGGGATCGAACATCTCATTGGTGGCGAGAATAACGATACTTTGATCGGGAATGCTGGCAACAATACCCTGCTCGGCGGCGGCAACAGTGACATCCTCGAAGGCGGCGCAGGTGATGATATTCTGCACGGCGGAGAAGACCGTGACGTCCTCAGAGGCGGCGT
Source organism: uncultured Sulfitobacter sp. (assembly GCF_947499945.1). Lineage (GTDB taxonomy): Bacteria > Pseudomonadota > Alphaproteobacteria > Rhodobacterales > Rhodobacteraceae > Sulfitobacter. The sequence goes on from NZ_CANMQD010000008.1 coordinate 60,147, forward strand.
AGGTGATGATGTTCTGCGCGGCGAAGACGGCCGTGACGTCCTCGAAGGGGGGGCCGGTGCAGATGTGCTGGATGGCGGCGGCGACTATGGGGATACGGCCAGCTATGAAAGTTCTGCGGGTTTTGTAAACGTATCTCTGGCAACCGGTTTCGCCGGCGGTGGTGCCGGCACGCATGCGGCTGGCGATACATTCATAGGGATCGCAAACCTGCGCGGGTCGGATTTTGACGACAGGCTGCGCGGAAATGATGAGAACAACTTTTTAGATGGTGGCCTTGGTGCTGACCGTCTGGATGGCAGCGACGGCTACGATTATGCCGATTATGAACGCTCTGAGAGCTACGTTAACGTCTCGCTCAAAACCGGATATACGGGTGGGGGTGTAGATAACCACGCATCAGGAGATACGTTTTTCAACATCGAAGGCATTTACGGCAGCGATTTTGATGATTTGCTGAGCGGTGATAGCGGGGACAACCACCTGTCAGGCAACGATGGCGATGATATTCTGGTCGGGCGCGAAGGGGCTGACCGCTTGTATGGCGGCGGTGGTAACGACACAGCGAGCTATTTTGACAGTAGCAGTGGGGTGAATGTCTCCCTTCAAACAGGCTACACAGGAACCGGGGCTACCAACCATGCCACCGGCGACCGCTTTTCCTCGATCGAAAATCTGAGCGGCTCTGCGTTCAATGATGTTCTGAGCGGCAACACCCGCGATAACATCATCAACGGACTGGGCGGCAACGACACCTTGCGCAGCTATGCCGGCGCGGATCAGTTCAAATTCGACACTGGATTTGGCAATGACGTGGTCGCAGACTTCGAGGACGGTGTGGATATGCTCAACTTCGTTGATCACGCAGGCGTCACCAGCTTTGCCGATCTGACGATCACAACATCGGGCAGTGCAGCTCTGGTGGCGGACGGCGCAGGCAACACTGTATTGGTGAACGGATTGGCCGGAAACCTCACAGTGGATGATTTTATCTTCTAAAAACCATACAAGAGCATGCGGCTATGCATATATCTGTGGCCGCATGCACTGCAAATACGCGACTCCTCAAAGGGTTGGAGACGCTAAGCGCCCTACCCTTTGGCCCCCTGCCCGCGGGCATAGACGTCTTCGTAGCGCACGATATCATCCTCTCCGAGGTACGATCCCGTCTGCACTTCGATCAGAACCATGGGCAGTTTGCCGGGGTTCACCATTCGGTGCACGGCGCCCAGAGGGATATAGACGGACTGGTTTTCCGTCACCAGTTTGACCTCGTCGTCGATGGTGACTTCTGCGGTGCCTTCCACGACAATCCAATGCTCGGCGCGGTGGTGATGGCTTTGCAATGACAGGGCCGCACCGGGGTTCACCACGATGCGTTTGACCTGAAACCGCGTGCCTGCGCCCAGACATTCGAACCAGCCCCAAGGGCGGTAGTCGCGCGGCAATGTATCGGCCTGTGCAATATCTTGTGCCTTGAGGATGCTCACCGCCTGTTTGACCTGTTGGGTGTGATCGCGGTGCGCCACCAGCACCGCATCCGGCATGGCAATCGCGATAATATCGTCCAGCCCGATGCCTACCAGCTGCTGATCAGGGTCCTCAGAGCGCAACAAAGTGTTGTGACAGCCAATCGCAGTCGCTCCCGCGCTGGTGACAACCCCGTCCGCGTCCTGTGTCCCGTCGCGCCAGACTGCCTCCCAACTGCCCAGATCGGACCACGCACCACCATACGGCACCACGCTCAGATTGGCGGCTTTTTCCATGATGGCATAATCGATTGAATCGTCCTCAAGCGTGGCCCAAGGTTCAGGTGCCAGACGGGTAAAGTGTAAATCCTGTTCGGCCAATGCCACCGCTTCGCGTGTCGCCTTTAACATCTGGGGCGCGTATTTCTCGAAGGCTGCAATCAGGGTGGCGGTCGTGAACAAGAAAATGCCTGCGTTCCACAAATGCCGCCCGCCCTCGACCAATGCCTGGGCCGTTTCTGCATCAGGCTTTTCGACAAACCCCTCGAGGGGTTGGGCCACGGGTGCAAAATCTGCCCCGATATCTTGCGACAGCGCCAACCAGCCATAGCCCGTCTCGGGCCGTGTGGGGCGGATGCCAAATGTGACCAACTGCCCCGCCTGCGCAGTGGGCACCGCCGCGAGCGCAGCCGCGCGAAACAGTGCCGCATCCTCGATCACATGATCGGAGGGCGCCACCAGCATCAGCGTATCCGCACCGTTTTGTTGCGCCTCTAAAACCAATGCGCCGGCAAGGATCGCAGGGGCCGTGTTGCGGGCCTCAGGCTCGATAATAGTTGCCGCCGCCCCCACCCCGATGGCCGACAATTGCTCCGTCACGACAAAGCGGTAGTCAGATCCCGTGATGATCAAGGGCGCGGCAAACCCTGCCCCCGACAACCGCTGCGCCGAGGTCTGGAACAGGCTTTCGTCTCCCGTAAGGCGGGCAAATTGTTTGGGATAGCTTTTGCGCGACAAAGGCCAAAGCCGCGTACCGGATCCGCCACACAGCAAGAGCGGATGAATTGTATCGGTCATATCGTATCTCACAATTGCACGCAGTTATAAGGATCGCAGGCTACGCCTAATTCTACAGAATATTGCGACGAAATTGAGACTGGTTATGATTATTTTACACCTGTGCGGGTCAGCCTTCCCAGACGAACGGGTTGTCCACATCACGCAAAGCCTGCGCGGCCACATCTTTGGCCGACAAAACCGGCTCACTCGACAGCGCCCAGTCAATCCCGATATCCACATCGTCAAACCGGACCGAGCGGTCACATTCAGGCGCGTAATACGCGGTGCATTTATAGGCGATCTCGGTGTTGGCCTCGCGGGTGACGAACCCGTGCAAGAACCCTGTCGGGATCAGCAATTGCAGCCCGTTCTCGAAACTCAGGTCATATCCCACCCAATGGCCATAGGTCGGACTGCCCACACGGATATCCACCGCCACATCAAATAGCGCCCCGCGTGCGCAGCGCACCAGCTTGGCCTGCGCATGGGGCGGCGTCTGGAAATGCAGCCCCCGCAGCGTGCTAACCGCCTCCGACATCGAATGGTTGTCTTGCACAAAATCCATATCGATGCCGTGCTCCAGCAGCGTTTTACGGTTCCAGCTCTCGGCGAAAAAACCACGTGCATCGCCAAAACGCGCAGGCTCCAGCAGCAATACACCCTCCAGTGCGGTTTTAGTCACTTTCATCGCGGCATACCTCTCGGGAAATCAGTCTCTAATAAGGGTTAAAACCCTGACGTCACAGGGGCGGTACGGCAAATACATCAGGCCGCGTGCCTATCGCATGGGCCTCTTTAAACGCATCCGCCGCATTCAACGCCTCACGGATGGTCACATCCATATCCAGATAGCGGTAAGTGCCAAGGCGGCCTACAAAGGTGACCCCCTCGCTCGCTTCCGCCAGCGCGATATAGTCTCTAAGGAGGGCTTTTTCCTCAACCATACGGATTGGATAATAGGGAATATCATCTGGCTCGCAGGCCCGCGCACGCTCAACGTAGAGGACAGTGCCCTCATGCTCTTCCCAAGGCGAGAAGTGCTTGTGCTCGGTGATGCGGGTATGGGGGACATCCTCGTCGCCATAGTTCATCACGGCACAGCCCTGCGCGTCGCCCTGCGCTGTCGTGCGCTCGAAATCCAATGTGCGGTAACCCAGACGCCCCAAACGATAGTCGAAATACCCGTCCAGCGGTCCGCTCCAGAACACATGGTCGTGCTGCGCTGCGATCTCGGGGGTAAAGGTCGTTTCCAGATGCACAGTAATGCCCGGATGGTCGAGTATCCGCGCCACCAGATCGGTGTAGCCATCCCGCGGCATGCCCTGATTTTTATGCATGAAATAATTGTCGTCATAGTTGAACCGTACCGGCAGCCGCTTGAGGATCGAGGCCGGCAAATCGCGCGGAGAGCACCCCCACTGCTTTTGCGTATATCCCTTAAAGAACGCATCATAGAGGTCAGGCCCGACAAACCGCAGCGCCTGTTCCTCAAAGGTCTGCGGATCAGTGATGGACGTATCGGCCTGCGTCTCGATAAAAGCGCGCGCCTCAGCGGGGTTCATCGTCTTGCCGTAGAATTGGTTAATCGTATGCAGGTTGATCGGCAGTGAAAACACCTGCCCCTGCGCCGTAGTTTTCACACGGTTCTTATAGGGCTCGAAGGTTGCGAACTGCTGCACATAGTCCCATACGCCAGCATCATCGGTATGAAAAATATGCGGGCCATAGACATGCACCATCACACCCGTCTGCGCACAACGTTGTGTGTGACAGTTGCCCGCCACATGGGCACGCGTATCAATCACCGTAATCTGGTGTCCCGCATCGGCCAATTCACGCCCCAGCACTGCACCGGAAAATCCGGCCCCTACCATCAATAATTTCACTGCGCTGCCCCTTGCTGTCCTGCCTGCCTGTGATGTCAAAACAGGGGGCCAATAGCAACACGGGTCAGCTAAACAGAAAGTCCGCCTCTGTCAGCTCCGAGCGGTCCGTGTTCTCAAGCACGATCCCGCCGGACCCGTACCATATCGTTACATCCGCACCTTCCTGTGCGATGGCCAGCCGATTGAAATTCTGGCCCGCAAACGTGATTGAGAGCACATCAATGCCGTCCTGATAATCAGTCACCGTGTCCCAACCGCTGCGCGCCGTGAACACAAAGGTATCCGCCCCACTGCCACCCGTCATCAAATCATTGCCAAGGCTGCCGATCAGCGTGTCATTGCCACTGCCACCGTCCAGCGTATCCCAGCCCGGTGCAGCATCCAGCAGGTCATTGCCACTGCCACCACTGATCCGGTCATGGGCGATACCCGCCAGAATCGTATCATTGCCCCCTGCGCCGTTGATGACATCATGGCCCATATGGCCCATCAACAGATCTCCGTCATTGCCGCCCGTGATCGTGTCATGCCCCACCAACCCACGCACCGTGTCACTGCCGCCGCCATCTCCGGTATAGACGTCGTTGCCAATGCCCAGATGGATGGAATCGAACCCGTCCCCACCTGACACAACATCATCACCCGCCTGTGCAAACAACAGATCGTCACCGCTCCCGCCCATCAGTGTGTCATCCCCGTTGCCGCCCGTTACCTCGTCATTGCCATCGCCGCCCTGCACATCATCATCGCCTTTACCGCCGAGAACCGTGTCATTCCCATCGCCGCCCCAGACTGTGTCATTGTCATTGTTGCCATGCAGATAGTCATCTCCCTCATTGCCACGCAGGAAGTCTGCACCATCGCCCCCTTCGAGGCTGTCATTCCCTCCCCGACCCTCAAGTGTATCGTTGCCGCCCTGACCGCGCAGAATATCGTCACGCCACGTACCGCGCATTGAATTCGCCGCATTTGTGCCGTCCTCCACAATTCCTGTGGGCTCTGGTGCCGATTGTGGCGCGGGCACAGGTGTTGGGGCGGGTACTGGTGTTGGCGCTGGCGCTGGCGCAGGCGTCTGCACGGGTGCAGGAGCAGGTGACGGGGTGGGCACGGGGGTTGGCGCCGGTACGGGTGTCGGTGCGGGTGTGGGTATCGGTGCGGGTGTCGATACAGGCGTGGGCGCTGGTGTCGGCAAAGGCGTTGTGATCCCGCCATTTTCTTCGGGAACCCAATCTGAATCGTCCTGCATAAACTCAGAAGGCAGGAATCCGTGATGCGCCCAGTTAAAGCCACCCGGAAACAACTGGTCCAAGGTCAGGGAGCCCCCCCCCTGCCGCGCCACTGTGACGGTTTGCTCCCGCCATGTCAGGGTTGCGCCACTTGAAGTTGCGGTAAATCCAAGTTGGTCCGCATCATAGAGCATGCGAAACCGCGACATATCGATCCGGTCCTGCCCCACTTCGAAATCTGTGATGCTGTCAGGGGTGTCATCAGGCTCTAACACAAAGGTATCGCGGCCACTGCCGCCCGTCAGCGTATCGCGCCCGCGCCCGCCAATGAGGATATCATCCCCCGTCCCGCCCGTAATCCGGTCATTGCCCGCACCGCCCATCAGCAGGTCATCGCCCGCGCTCCCCGCCAGTACACCACCAGCCGCCGCCGCCTGCACCGCAGCCGCCATATCGCCCACATCATAGGACCACTGCCCGATGCCCGAAACCGTCTGGGATGTCGTAAACAGCTGGACCTCGTCGCCCACCTGCGCAGCCGCCAGCGCCGCGACATTGTCCAAACCGTTCATCCCGTCATTGGCGATGCTGGCATGATGCATAAGGCGGCCGTCCGGTGTCAGATCAAAAATGCTGACCCCGTCATCGCCACCGCCTGCAATCACCTGCACACGGCCTGCAACTTCGATCACCTCCAGCGCACTGGAGGATCCGAACCGTGTGTCGCGCGTGTCGCTGGCGTGGTCCACAGGCACCAGCGCACCCGATGCCGTCAGCTCCAACACGCTCAACGCACCGCCTTTGCCGCCGTCCGCAGCCGAAGACAGCAGTACCACAAATGTCTTTCCCAACAGTTCGGTCACTTCCATCGCCGAGGGCGTCATAATCCCCAAACCCTCGTCGGTCCCCACTGCCCCTGTGGCTTCCAGCCTTCCGTTGCTGCTGTGGGCGCGAAAGGCGACCACCCCGCCCATATCACGCCCTGCGGCCAGTACAAAATCAGTGCTGCCAATCTGTGCGGTAGCCACAGCTGTAGGGCCATAAATATCAGTCGTGCGAGAGGTATCGGTATATCCCCCTGATACATTTGCATCGAACTGCGCCAGTACACCGCTATCTCTGAGCCCGTAGAGCGTGCCACTGCCCGCCTGCACCAGCCCTAACGACCCACCTGCAGGGCCCCCTACCCCCGCCAGTGTGGTTGCACTGCCAAAATCCCCCTGCGCGTCCATGACATAGCCGGTCGAGACAGCATTTGACGATCCCGTGACCACCAGATCACGTCCCTGATGCTCAATCACCGACAGCACACGGTTGGCAGTGCCAACCTGTACATCGCTGAGCTGGTGAGTATCAGATACGACCGCCTGAACGCCCTGCCCCAGCGCCAATCCCACCAAAACTCCCTCACCGGGACCCCATGCGATAATGCGGGCGTTCCCCGCCTGATCAAGCACGGCCATATCCGTCAGCCCGATATCAAACTCTTCTTGCGCTGTGTTAATGCGCCCCTGAAATACCGGCCGTACCATACCATTCCCCAATCCACTGATCCCATGGAAGGGTTGGCCTGCACGCACGCAGATACGGCGGCACAATTATGGCAGCAGAGCGACCTTTAACTCCGGTTTAAATAGTGATTTAACCTATTGAATTTTAATAAATTTTTCTAAGCGCATTGTAGTACTGCAAGACACACGCTAGCCCATTAACGTCTCATGATAGGCAATGCCCTCATCAAGATCTTCGAAGTAGGTCAGCTGGCCATGCTCCAGCACCACACCCGCATCGCAAAATTGGCGGATCTGGTTCATGTCATGGCTTACCAGAATGGCACTGGCATCCTTGACCCGCTCCATAAAAACCGCACGGCTTTTGCGTTTGAATACAGCATCTCCTACGGCGGTCACTTCATCCACCAGATAGGTGTCAAACCGGATACCCATCGAGACACCAAAGGCCAGCCGCGATCGCATGCCCGACGAATAGCTGCGCACCGGCATGTAGAAATGTTTACCCAATTCGGCAAAATCCTCGACAAAGGCCTGAAGTGCATCGGTATCCACCCCGTAGATGCGCGCAATAAACCGGCAGTTTTGCGCCCCCGTCAACTCACGGTGAAACGATCCGCCGAACCCGACGGGCCACGAGATGCTGCCATCCGATAATATCTCGCCACTGTCAGGGGCCATGGTGCCAGCAATCATCTGCAACAGCGTTGATTTCCCCGCGCCGTTACGCCCCAACAGCGCCAGTGACTTGCCCGTGGGCAGGGTCATATTCAGATTGTCGATCACGACCTTGCGGGTGCCCCGCACCATGAAACTTTTGGAGAGGTTCTCAAAGACAATCATGCCGAATAGACCCTGTGCAAATCAGTCTCTAACACAGGGTTATCTCCTGTCCCGTAGGCTGTAATAGATCAGGGCCATGATCGACCAAGCGAGCAGCAAGAACAATGCAAGCACAGCCATCAGAACAAGCCGTTGCGGGTATTCTGCGGTTTGCGGCAGGGTTGGTTCGACATAAGACGCAAGATAGCGGCTTTGACGTGCAATTTTGGCCCGTGCTGCATCCAGTGCCGTGAGGGCAGCACGGTAGGATGTCTCGGCATATTCGCGGTCCACAATCAGACCCTCATATTCTGCCATCAAGGTTGGATAGTCTTTTCCGACACCGCCCACTTCCTGACTGGCAAATGTTTCGCGCTCCTCTGCGATGCGTGCGCGGATAATCTCGACACTGCGCTGCAACTGTAGCAAACGCGGGTCGGTGGCATTGGCCTGGGCGCGCTCATCGTATTCTATCAAGGCCTCGGCGAGTTGTTGTTGCAAATTGTTAACCACCCCCATTTGCCCCTGAAGGTCAGCATTAGGGTCTACAATTTGCGTGACAATGCGAAACTGGGTCAACGCTTCGCGCGCCGTCTTTAGCCGCGTGACCGCATCCTCCAACTCGACCACAGCGTTGCGCATCAGGTCTTCGCGTGCCGCTGCGTTCAACGCATTAATCATGCTCTGGCTTTCAGCGACGATGTCAGCCGCCAGCATTTGTGCCGTCTGCGGATCGAATGCCAGCACACGCAATTCGATGAGCCCCGTACCCTGATCATAAGATATCCGCACCATGCGCTGCCAATACGACAGCAGATCCTCGATACTTGCATCATTCTCCAGAGAGAACAGCGGATCACTTTCGCGGTTGATCGAATATATGGCCCGCAAATCGCGGCGTAGATCAATGGCTTCGACCATGCCCTGACTTTGAATGAATTCGTATAAAATATCCGTGTCAGAGGCGCCGCCTCCACCGGTAAACTGCCCCAGATTGCCCAGAAAATCCGTAGCCCCGCCGCCTTCTTCCTTGCGCACCGTAAATCCGGTTGTCGAGGCGAATTGATCCTCTGCCACGGCCCATAAATACCACACCGCAACAATCATCGGTAAAAGAACAACCGCAAAGAAGCTGAGGATCAGCCTGCGATGGCGCTGCTGAAATCTTGCCGGCGGGGCAATTGGCATAACTTTTACGACGGATGGGCCTTTGGGCCCTCCTTTTTTCCCTTGATCGGGCTTTGGGGGCGGTGCGGCCTGTAGCTTGGTCTCGGCTGCGTCAGTCACGGGGCACACCTTTCAGGGCTTTGAATTCATGCCCCCTTCCTACATAATTGCAAAGTCCATTGCCAGTCTGGCGGAGCAACCTCTTCATGTCTTCATCCTCTCAAGATCCATCAACGCTCAGGCCGGTACACCAACGTGTGCGTGCCTATGCAACACCGCGCACCATTATGGCGCTGATATTGCGCGAGATGTCCACGCGCTATGGCCGCTCTGCGGGTGGGTTCATCTGGGCGATCCTTGAACCGTTGGGTGTGATCATTATTCTCGCTCTGGCATTTAGCCTTTTGTTTCGCACCCCAGCGTTAGGCACCAGCTTTGTCCTGTTCTACGCATCGGGGTATCTACCATTTCATGTCTACCAGTCGGTCTCGCTGTTTGTCTCGCGCGCTCTCAACTTCTCACGGCCCTTGATGTTCTACCCCTCGGTCACTTGGATAGACGCATTGCTGGCACGGTTCATTCTGAACACACTGACCGGATTCATGGTCACCTATATCGTATTGGCCGGCATGATCCTGACGATCGACACCCGCATTGTACTTGATGTGATGCCGATCATCTGGGCACTGAGCCTTGCCGCCCTTCTGGGACTGGCTGTCGGGGCTTTGAACTGCGCTTTGATCGGGTTGATCCAGACGTGGGATCTCATCTGGTCAATCGTCTCACGGCCCTTGTTTCTGGCGTCGGGTATTTTGTTCATCTATGAGGACATGCCACAATTCATACAGAACATTCTGTGGTATAATCCGATCATTCATGTGGTTGGTATTTTACGCACAGGTCTCTACCCGATGTATAACGCCGATTATGCATCCTCGGCTTATGTTATCGGGTTTTCATTGATCGCACTGGCGCTGGGGCTGCTGTTGTTGCACCGCTTCCATAAGGATATCCTGAACGAGAATTGAGGACACGGCTGGCGTGTAGCCTCACTCTGTCATTTTCAGAATATCGTCATGTGCCACATCCCGTTTGCCGCGCAAACCGTCCCTGACAGCACGCCACAACAGCCGGTAGAACACAGCCCGTTCACCGCCATGTGCACGACCTTTTAAAACCCATTTGGGCAGCACCAACAGCAGCAGGGGCCAGAACAACCATCCTGCCGCCATGCGGTACAGGATCAATAGATTGCGGTGGTAATAATAAACCTTCCACAGCGGCCTGAACCGCCCGTCATCGGCCAGCGTCGAGCAGTCATGCTCAAACCGCACTTGTGGCAGAAATCCGATCTGCCCCCCGCTACGGCTTAGGGTCAGGGAATAGATACCATCATCGCCGTACACAAAAAGCGATGGATCGGGATAGCCAATTTTCCCGACTGCGGCAGCCGAGATAAAGAACCCCACAAAAGATGTAATATCGACAGGCGTTATGGGCGCATCATCCGCATAGGCAGCAGGATCGAGGTGAAAGCCGCTGCGCCCGCCAAGGCGGAGCAATGTTTTGAAGAACACAGACGTATGCGCAAACGGATTGCGCGACGGGCGGTTCATTTCGCAGATGCGCCCGTCGGGAAAATACACCGCCGCCGCCGCTGCGTCCCAACCTGTCAGATCGGTAGCGTGGAATGCCGCCAGTGCCGCCGCTTGCGGTCGTGCATCATCATCCATCACCACAAGCCAGTCTGGCGCGTGATCGACCATTGCGGCCTTCATGCCCGCCTCGAACCCGCCAGCGCCGCCCATGTTGCGCGACAACAGCCGCAGATCAAGGCGCGGATGGCTTTGTGTTTGCAGCCATGCACCGGTGCCATCAGTGCTGGCGTTATCTACAACAACCACGACTGCCAAATCGCGCTGTGGCACAGCCATCAACCGCGCCAGCGTTACCTTAAGCTGTTCCAGCCGGTTATACGTCACCACAACGGCCACCAGCCGCCCCGCACTTTGTGGCCTTGCCTCACCTTGCTCCACGATAGATTCCCTGCCCTGCTGTGCTTCACAGGGTAGGGTCATAAAATGCCTTTCATGTCAAATTAACCACGCCCAAAAACTGCCAGAATTGCTTAGTAGATCACTCCCGAGTATCTCTGGGAGATACAGCAAAAAAGGACCGCACATGCGCAAAGGGATCATTCTGGCAGGGGGCAGCGGCACGCGCCTTTATCCGATCACCATTGGTGTGTCCAAACAGCTGTTGCCTATCTATGACAAGCCGATGATCTATTACCCGCTGTCGGTGCTGATGCTGGCAGGCATCCGCGAGATTGCGATCATCACCACCCCAGAGGACGCTGAGCAATTCCGCCGTACACTCGGCGACGGCAGCCAATGGGGGCTTGAGTTCACCTATCTTGTACAGCCGACACCGGACGGGTTGGCACAAGCATACCTGCTTGCGCGCGACTTTCTGGATGGCGCGCCTTCAGCAATGGTGTTGGGCGACAACATATTCTTTGGTCACGGCCTGCCCGAGGTTCTGGCCGCTGCTGACGCTGTTGCAACTGGAGGGACTGTGTTTGGCTACCGCGTAGCCGATCCAGAGCGCTACGGCGTTGTAGATTTCGATCCGAAGGGTCGTGTGCGTGCCATTGTTGAAAAACCCGCAGTGGCACCCTCACCCTATGCTGTGACGGGCCTCTACTTTTTAGATGGTACCGCACCAGAGCGTGCCGCAGATGTACGCCCCTCAAAGCGCGGGGAGTTGGAGATCACCTCGCTTTTGCAAATGTATCTCGATGATGATGCGTTGAACGTGCAGCAGATGGGGCGCGGGTTTGCATGGCTTGATACTGGCACGCACGGCTCTTTACTGGATGCTGGTAATTTTGTGCGCACCTTGTCCGAGCGTCAGGGCCTACAAGTGGGATGCCCCGAAGAAATCGCATATGGTCACGGCTGGATCACCGCCGACGCACTACGCGCACGCGCCGCATTGTTTGCCAAGAACAGCTATGGCGACTATCTGCTCGGGCTTTTGAAACCCATCTGAGGGCAGGGGGTCCAACTGGGATGTTTCGCGCGCGAAACATTTGCTGCCAGCAACGATATTAGACTCTAATATTAGGTCCAGTCTCTAATAAACTGCTCTAACGCCTTGCGTAACTCAGGCGTGACCCCCGCACCATGCAGCGTGATGCTGCCATCCTTGCCGGTCCGCATCTCAACACCGGGCGGCTTTTCAGGCGGGCTCGGGCGGACTTTGGGCTGCCTCATGCTCTGCTCGAGAATACGCTGTTCGTCCTCTGAAGTTTGCGCTGTGACCAGTGCGGTGCGCAACCGTTTGACCAGCGTCGCATCCGCCTCCAATGCCTTTGACAGGGCAAGGCCCAGCCGCTCCCCCAAAGCACCGGGAAAGGCCAGATGACCATCCAGCGCCTCAACAACCGTTAGGAAGCTGCGGATTTTGGACCGTTTGGGGCGCGATGCCGCATGATAGAGACTAAGAAGGGCTGCTTTGTGAGTGGGGAATACCCCTTGCTCAACGGCTTTGAGGGCGATGCGTGCACGCTCGAAATAGCTCAGACCGACGCGGATCTCGTTTTCCTCAACCATGGCAAGATACGCATCCGAGGCATCAGCAGGATGGCGGATCAAGGCCTGTACTGTGGCCCCTCCGCCGTCTATTTGCAGCGCCCGTAGCGCGGTGAGGCGACGCCAGCCCGAGATTAGCCCGTATTGGCCGCCCCCCAGATCCGCGACCTCGATCGGCGCTTGCTGGCCACGGGCGCGCAGACTGGCCTTGAGGGCATCCATCTCTGCGCTGTCAGCGACCACGCGGTCCCGCACCAGATGGCTGGCATCCACAGCGTCCAGAGGCAAATCCAATACCATACGCCCACTGGCGCGGGCCTCACTGAGCACTTGGGTGACTTCTTCAAAAGCGGCTGCCATTGCGGCATCTCCAGCCACATCCGCGATTGGCGCAGAACGGTTCGGGGCCACGCCCTGCGGATAGGTGGGGAACTTCATATTTTTCTCCGGTGGGCTATCCCCCTCCAGATGTGTTGGGTTGGCGGGGGTCAGGCGTTTGCGTTTGGCCATGGAAATGCCTCCGGTAGACTGCGTGATAGCCCTGAATAGAGCCTGAATAGACCGTACGGTCGAAAATCTGATATGTTTCGCGTGCGAAACATCTAGTCGGGTGTCTCTTGCTGTGCCGCCAGCTCGTCGCGCCGCCATGACCCGATAAGCAGTTGCTTGAACGCAGCATAAGTCGCATCAAATGTCTCACGACCCCGTGCATATGTCTCGCGGTTAAAATCGCGATAGTCAGCCTCATAGATGCCCTGAACCTGCTCGCCGGCCTGTCCGATGAGAGCGGTGAAATCCTGACGGTGCGGTGACAGGGTGGTCCCCAGATAGGCCTGCATGAGGGCAGCAAGTTCTGCCTGCTGCGCCCCGTCATAGCGCGTGACAACCGCACGCACTGCGTCCCACTCGAACCTGAGCCCGTCTTTGCCAAGGGCACGCGCGGCCATATTCTCGGCCTCCTCGATGGAGCCAAAGGTGGCATGCAGCATATCAAAGAAGCGGCCCGTGCTATCGAATTCGAGAAATGAGGCCCCAAGCGGCACCAGTAAAATATCCGCAGCCGCCAAGCCATTGATCGTCAAATAGCCGAGGGCAGGGGGCGTATCGAGGAAAATCACATCGTATTTATCCAGCACCCCGTCTGCATCAAGGATATCGGTCAATGCATCCCACAGCTTCCAGCCGCGCCCCTGCATGCGCCAAACCGGCACCTGAAACTCGGCCCAATAGAGGTTGAGCTGTGCACCGATGAGATCGATGTTGGGCCAATGGGTGGGTCGGATCAGATCACCCGCCTTGATGTCCAGCGCATCCGACAACGTATCATCCAACGGCTGCGGCGCTTCGCCCAGATCAAGGCGGCGCTGGTTGGCGTTGCGCAGATGCTCGGCATAATGACGGGCCAGCAGGGGAAAAACGGTTTGCCACTCATCCTCGATTTTGCCGCCAAAGATCGACGTCATGGACCCTTGGCTGTCCAGATCAATCACAAGCACACGGTAGCCGTCCAATGCGGCGGACATTGCCAGATGTGCCGCAGTGGAGGTCTTGCCAACGCCCCCTTTGAAATTGGCAACAGCAACCATTTTTGCAGGCATCCCTTTGGGGCGGTAGGGCAGGTATTCTTTTGCCTTTGATCCGTCTTTGCCGAAATGCGCCCGCAAGCGCAGGACTTCATCCAGCGTAAACCATTTGGCACCAGCAGGTGTTTCCGAGCGCCCTTGCGGCAAATCGGGATGCGTCTTGAGCACGCGGCGGAAATGACCCGTCGCAACAGGGATTAGATACCGGGTGATTTCCCAAGTCGAAAACAGCCGTAAAGATCGCGATCCATTCTCCTCAAGCCCGCGCCCCGCCAGATCATCACGCCCCGCAGCACAGGCCCGTGCTATCGCTTCAAACCCGTCGGTGCCTGTTGGCGCTCCCAGTCCCGCAAGGGCCGTATCAGGATCAATATTGAAATAGGGCGGGAGAGTTTTATCAGAGCTCATCGGCGCGTACCTTCGGTAGTGAAGCATCTTCATGTGTGCAGTTTTGAGTAAGGTATCAGAAAACAGCGCACATGGAAGGTTTTAGATTACATACACTTCTTTTCCTAAGCAATTCAGGGATTAAATGGATGGTACATCCTTCTGATTGAGCAAATCCGGATGGCTGTAGTGTTAAATAATTTGTTATATTATTGTTAGAGTGATCTGTCTTTCTCTGAACTTACTGATTTTGTGTAGCTTTAAGGCATTTTATTCTACAAGGCGACTCTGAAACCACGCTGGCCCGACTCTGATACCCCGTTCAAGTGACTCTGATACCTCGTTGGGATAGAGCAAAGAACTGGACGCACCCTGTGGATAACTTTAGGCTGATGTCACTGAAACCCCGAAAGCAGAATCGCACATAAGCGATCGTCAAAAAAGGGGAACAGCGCGGACGAGCATCCGCTTGAGGCAAGGACAGGCAGAATGGTGAACCCTTCTATAGCGACGGGCTTAGGTCCCGCGTTACACCCCACAGCAGACTTCTTTGTCTGTGATGTGTTTGGGATGGCGATCAAAGATGATCTTGCCTCGATGGAGCATCCGCTTTTCTCACTTTCCACACGGCCTGATCGCCGGATACTGGAGTATGCCCACAACGGCACACAGATCACGATTACGCCCTCGGTGAAGGGGCGTGCGACAATCCATGACAAAGACATTCTTATTTTCTGCACCAGCCAGCTGATGGCGGCGATCAATGCAGGGCGTGCGGTGAGCCGGACGTTGCATCTCACCGCGCATGACCTGTTGGTGGCCACCAACCGTGATACCTCCGGCGATGGCTACACCCGTCTGCGCGAAGCCTTCGAGCGGCTGGCAGGGACACGCATCACGACCAATCTGGCGACAGGCGGGGTGGAGGTGACATCAGGATTTGGCCTGATCGATAGTTGGGAAATTGTGCGCCGCAGCCGCGGGGGCCGCATGATCAGCGTCACGGTCACATTGTCGGAATGGCTGTTTCGGGCGGTTTGTGCCAAATCTGTTCTGACACTCAGCCGCGATTATTTCCGTCTGCGCAAGCCGCTGGAGCGGCGCGTTTATGAATTGGCGCGCAAACACTGTGGTCGGCAAAGCGGGT
This sequence comes from uncultured Sulfitobacter sp., assembly GCF_947499945.1. Lineage (GTDB taxonomy): Bacteria > Pseudomonadota > Alphaproteobacteria > Rhodobacterales > Rhodobacteraceae > Sulfitobacter. The sequence continues at coordinate 75,998 of NZ_CANMQD010000008.1, forward strand.
GGCGGGTGAGTGTTGCAACCTTGCATAAAAAATCAGGCTCTGCATCGCCGGTGCGGGTATTTCGCGCCGCGCTGCGCCGCATGATCGTGGATGCCCATTTACCCGATTATACGATGTCCGAGATCCCGGGCGATACCATTCAGTTCGAGCGGCGCAGCGCCGTGATCGAACCTGACCTCGACATGCCTGTGATTTCACCCGATGCGCTTGAAGCGGCGCGTGCACTTGCGCCGGGGTATGATGTTTATGCGCTGGAGGACGATTGGCGCAGCTGGTGGGCAAACAGCGGGCGCAAACGGTTGTCTGCACCCGACAAGGCCTTCCTTGGCTGGGTCAAGGCACGCATTAAAAACCCGTCCTGAAATACGCATTAAGCGGATTAGAACAGGTCACGCCAAGTGGTGCCGTCATGGCAGCGCAATTTGGATGTCGCGGCATCAAAATAGATATCTCCAGCCGCAGGTCCCGAAGGTGTTGGCGAAGGCTCCAGCCGCATCACATCGCCCACATGCAAGGAGCGGACAGGGGAGAGAGTACCAATACCCACCCCTGTAGGCCGCACGCGCATCATCTCGTAGCTGTCTACGGCAAAGCGGATGAGGCTGTTGGTTTGACGGTTCAGGGCATCAGCCTCGATGTTCAGGTCACCCTGCAAGTTGCGTAGGTGCATTGTACCCGTGGTTGTGCCGGGAAATCCCAACTGCCCGTGTTCCGTGCCTCCGGCAAACAGGCGTATGGCTGCTGACATAGCGCCGCCCATCACACCGTTGCGGTCTTCCAGTGCCAGATAGGATGTGGTGCCAGCTACATGCACATTGTAATCGGGAGACGTGGTGCCAAATCCCACATCCCCGCTGGTGGCATCTATGACCATTGCATCGGCCCAAGCGTTGCCATCTGCGCTGACCTTGATCGCGAAATCATCATTGCCTGCCAGCCCCATTTCGGCGCGGCCTGAAAACCCCGTCTGATAGAGCAGGCTTGCCGTATCGTCAGTATCGGCTTTGTTGACCTTGATCTGATGACCTGCCCCGTTGTGGGTAAACAGGCTTGCTTCGCTGGCGAGTGCGAGACGGTTTACCGTATCTGCGGCTGTATTGATGCCAATGCTGTCAGGAGTGCCAATCTCCGATGTCACAGGGGCCCATGCACTGCCGTCCCAAACCCTGAGCATGTTTGCGGGTGTGTCCCACGCCCGCCATCCGGTCTGTGGCACAGTAAAGCTCCATGCATTTTCTGACCACATCGCAAGCGTTTCGGGGTTGCCGGCCCAGGCCCCTGTGGGGGCGGGACCCAGCGCATAGATCAATCCATTCTGGGGCACGGCGGGTGGTGTTGCAGCCTGTGTCGCTTCAAGGCTGAGCTGCACCAGCAGATCAAGCTGGTGGATGGCCTCGTTGTGGGTGATGTGTTTTTGGGCCTGTGCAGGTGCAATATAGGGCAGGGAAAGGCGGGGAGAAGAATTCATGATGCGCTCCAGAAGGGTCTGTTCTGCGCATGAATTTGTAGGGGAGGGGTCAATAAACCCCTCATAGGGCGCACGCAGCGTCCACCTTTTCTTAAAGCCTCTTAATTCGGGTCTGTGTGCGTGACAGGTGCGCAGAGTGCGGGATGTGAAAAAGGGGGCCACCAAAGCGCCCCCCCAATATCAAACGTTTCGCGTGCGAAACAATTCATCCCCAGCTTCAGAACAGGAAATCGGACCCTTCCAGCAAACCTGCCATATTGTTAAGCGTGACAGAGTTACCCGACCCGTCGGCAACAACTGCGCTGCTGCCCGAGGTGCTGATGGTCAGATCGCTGAGCTGTGTTACGGCGCTGTGCTTGCTGAAATCCAGCCGCTCGGTTCCGTTTGCAAAATCCAGGATCCGGTCATTGCCAAAATTGTCGTCAAAGACAAAGGTGTCAATCCCTCTGTATCCTTGAAGCACATCATTGCCACGGCCACCGTCAATGACGTTGTTGCCATGAGATCCATTGAGACGGTCTCCATGCACCGAGCCATGCAGGTTTTCGATAGAGAAAAAGCGGTCTCCGATTGCGTGGTTGTTTGCACCGCCACCCGTGAAACCGGTGGCAAGGCTGACGTTTACCCATGTGCCGCTGTCGGTGTAATCGGCGGTGTCGGAGCCTGAGCCGCCGTTCAGTGTATCCCCGCCGCTACGTCCGCGCAAAATGTCATCCCCGCCTGCGCCATTCAGCACATTGGCAGCACTGTCGCCTGACAGACGGTCGCCAAAGCGTGATCCGGTGAGGTTCTCGATAGAGCTGAATGTATCTCCCGACGCATCGTTGTTTGTGCCGCCGCCCGTATAGCCGCTTCCCAAGCTGATGTTGACCCACGCGCTGCTGTCGGCGTAATCGGCGGTGTCGGAGCCTGCGCCACCGTTCAGTGTGTCGTCGCCAGCGCGCCCCCGTAGGATGTCGTTGCCGTTGCCGCCGCTCAGGACGTTATCGGCACTGTCGCCTGACAGACGGTCGCCAAAGCGTGATCCGGTGAGGTTCTCGATAGAGCTGAATGTATCCCCCGACGCATCGTTGTTTGTGCCGCCGCCCGTATAGCCGGTCGCGAGGCTGACATTAACCCAAGAGCTGCTGTCGGCGTAATCGGCGGTGTCGGAGCCTGCGCCACCGTCGATGGTGTCATTGCCTCCGCGCCCGCGCAGAATGTCGTTCCCGTCCAATCCGCTCAGTTTGTTTGCCACATCATTGCCGCTGAGGCGGTCGTGATGTGCAGATCCGTCCAGATGTTCGATGCTGGCAAATGTATCACCTGTGGCCTGGTTATTGGCCCCTCCGCCCGTATAGCCGGATTCGAGGCTGACATTGACCCAGGAGCTGCTGGATTGATATCCGGCGGTATCGCTTCCGGCGCCCCCCATCAGGCTATCGGCACCTGTACCGCCGCGCAGCATATCGTTGCCCGCACCGCCAAACAGGACGTCATCGCCGGCACGTCCGGTCAGCACATTATTCCCTTTGTTCCCTTCCAGCCTGTCATCGGTGACCATCCCTGTCATGTTCAGGTTGGCAACACCCAACAGGGTCGCCTTTTCTACACCCGTCATGAGCGTCAGGTTCACCGATGAGCGGATCATGTCACCGTCCACTACATCGATTTTACCGCTGCCCTGGGACAGGTTGGCCTGCACTTGCATGGCAGCACCACCGCTGCCCAATGTTACTGTTACATTGCTGGTGCCGGCATTCAGCGCCATCGTGTAGCCACCTGCATTTGCACTGGTGGTCGAAACACCGCCCCCCGATACGGCATATCCGGAAATGCCTTCGCCGATGCTATAGAATTTATTGTTGTCGCTATCATTGTGGATGACACCACTCAGGAACACATTTGGAGCGCTTTCGGCGAAAACCTGCGTGACCATGGACGAGTTGAAGGGACCTGAAGAAAAGGTAAAGGAACCAGCGCGTTGCCCGATGCCCAACTCTTCATAGTGCTCTGCGAGTATGTTCTTGCGGTGACCTTTACTGAGAAACAGGCCCTCATGCTGATCTACGATCATTGTGTTCAGGTTTGGCGTACCGGTCGTACCGCTGACCGCAATGTTCTCCCCTAGGTATCCGGTTTGAACATATCCTGAATCGCTTGCACGCGTGCCTGGCGTACTGCCGCTTGGTGTGCCGTTGCTGTATTGGTGGGTAAAATTGTCGGTGTTCAACATCCACTGTGAATGATCTTCGGCAGAAGAGTGCAATATCTCGTTATGTGCGACAACCTGTTTTGCCGAACCGTTGATGGTTCCGGAGGCAAGTCCTTCGTTCAGATTAATGCCAAAGCGTGCGGCCTCTCCCAGAGGGTCAAGGCGCGCACGGTTGGTCAGTTCCAGCATCATCTGTTCAGCAGCGGTAAGAGGCATATGTGTTCTCCATCGTTATGTGCAGACATATAAGTCGCGCATTTAGGGGCTTTAAGCTGCCCCCGGTGTTAAAACGCATAGGGGAGGCGGCGGTTTCATCAAAAAAAAGCGATATGGTCCTTGTGTGACCAAAGTGGGGACGTTGATGTGACCAAGATAAGGCACCGCCATTGCACCATGGGGGGCCTGAAACGCGCAAATGCAGTGCGCTACATGATTATCCTTCATGCGTTAAAGGGGCCCCCATGCTCTAATCAAATTAATTTTATGCAATATATTCTGGGCACATTACCGCTCAAGGCGCCCCACTCTTATCAAGCTGGCGGGGGCAATGCCCTGTGCTGCTTTAGCTTCTAAATACAAAAAAGGGAGCGCAGCGATGTTGCTGCCCCCCCCCTATCTTCCGTGAGGACCCTGCTGTTGATGGGGTCCATGGAATGGTGCCTGCCGCGCCGACGTTCAAATCAAAACCCGAGAGGCTTCTGAAAACAAAAAATTCCAGCCCTCGTGAAACAAGGTGCTGGAATGTACATATTTTGAGAAAAAGCGGGGGCGATCAGAGATGACCGCCCCCTTGCGTCAGGCGTTAAAAGATAAAGTCTGTTGCATCGATCAGACCTGCACCACCGGTTACGGTGATGGTGTTGCCAAGGATATCGGCGATCACGGCATCTGCGCCGGTGGTGCTAATGCTTAGATCGCTAAATGCATTTGCGGTTGTGTGACCGGTAAAGTCGAACAACTCTGAGCCGTTCTGGAAGTCCAGCACAGTGTCGTCGCCGAAGTTGTCGACGAATACGAATGTATCCACGCCGTTGTTGCCGCGCAGCTGGTCGTCCCCCGCCAGCCCTTCAAGGACGTTGTTGTTGTTGTCCCCGTTGAGCAGATCGTCAAACGCCGAGCCGCGCAGGTTCTCCATCTCGGTCCATGTGTCGCCGGCGGCATGGTTGCCGCCGCCGCCGCCGGCAAAGCCGGTCAGCAAGGACACGTTCACAAACGACCCCGAGGAGGCGTAGCTCAGCGTATCTGTCCCGCCGTTGCCGTCGATGATGTCTGCGCCCTGACGGCCCTCCAGCACATTGTTCGAGATGCCACCGTTCAGACGGTCCGCATATTGCGATCCGCGCAGGTTCTCGATTGAAGTGTACGTATCACCCAATGCGTGGGTGCCAAGACCGCCTCCTGCAAACCCGGTGAGCAGGCTAACATTTACCCAAGCGGCTGAATCAGCGTAATCGGCAGTGTCCAGACCGCTGCCGCCGATTAGGTTATCGCCACCCCCGCGGCCGCGTAGGTTGTCGTCTCCAGCGTCGCCGTTCAGAATATTTGCACCATTATCCCCGCTGAGCAGATCGCCGTACGCAGAGCCCGAGAGGTTCTCCATGGAGGTGAAGGTATCACCGATGGCTTCGCTGCCAACGCCGCCACCCACAAACCCGGTGAGCAGGGAGACATTCACCCAGCCTTGGGAGGCGGAGTAGGCGAGCGTGTCGATACCCTGACCGCCGCTTAGCACATCACCATCGGCCCCGCCGAACAAAATGTCGTCGCCAATGCCACCTTTTAGCGTATCCTCTCCTTGGCCACCGACCATAAAGTCGTCGCCGGCCAGTCCGTCCAGGTTATTGTCGGAATTGTTGCCGACAATAAAATTGTTGAGCGCGTTGCCGGTGCCGTTAATCGCTTCGCCCTGATCGGTCAGATAGAGGCGCTCGACATGGTTGTCCAACGTGTGGCTCGCGGCACTATAGACCGTGTCCAACCCTCCGTCTAACCCTTCGATAATCAGGACGTCATTTGTCCCGATATAATAGATATCGCCGCCGTCTCCACCAACCACTCGGTCGTTAAAGGTACCGCCGCGGGTGTCCAGGGTATCGTTGCCGTCCCCCATGATAATATCGCCCTGAATGATGCCGGTGTTGGTAATGACGTCATTGGCACTGCTCAGGTTTATCGCATCACTTTCGCTGATGATGGTGCCACTATTGGCAAACGCGACCCGCATCGCGTTCCCGACGCTTACGGCAACGTCATCGCCCTGAATGGTGCCTGAATTGATAATTGTCCCCAGCGACCCTGACACACCGCTGATGGAGATCCCGACACCTGTGATGCCCATGATTGTGCCGCTGTTGAGGAAATCTATGTTGCTGCCGGCGCCGTTTGTAGTCAGTTCAACCGCTTGGCCATCGGAGGTGACTGTACCGGTATTGGCAAAGCCGATCGAGGCAGTGCCTGCAGAAACATAGACGGCCTCACCGGTAAAAGCACTGATCGTGCCGGTATTGCGGATATCAGTGGTCAGGGATCCGTCTGTTTCGCTCACGTTGACGGCGCGGCTGTTGTTGGAGTGGATCGTGCCCGCGTTTTGCAGGTTGAACGTGCTTGTCAGGTCAACATCAAGGGTGCCGCCTGTGGGATTTTCGGCCGAGATATAGGCATCTGCACCGACAGACATGTCAATGACAGATCCGCCCAGATCAAAAGCGGCAAAGCCGCCGCCTTGGGCATAGACCTGACCCAGAACGGTGATCCAGTTGGTGCCTGCGGAGCTTGTGACCGCGTCGCTTCCGGTTACGATAAGCGAGCCGTTGCGACCGATAAATCCGCTTTCGGATCCGGCAAGGTTGCGGGTCAGGGTACTACTACCGTTGAGTGCAAAATCAGGCATGGTGATAATCCTTTGTGGTTAAGAGTGTTAGAGGGAAGTCCCTCTGGGGGTGTTTGAAAAGGGTGGTTGATAAGTATTTTTCTCAGGACGGGCCGGCATAAATTCCGGGGTATTTGGTAAAGATGTTATGCGGTGTGTCTGTGCACAGGTTGAAAGGAGAAAGCCTGTTAAAAGCGGGCTTTTGGGTGAAACGTGACGTTGTGTGCAGTGATCAGGTTTGCGGTATTTGCATTGGCGTAGGGGTGCCAACGGTGCTTGGAACTTGTTGGTCCTGGATCACCATACAGCCTGTCGATGGTGGTATCGGTGCTGATCCTGTCAAAACAGAAATCTGCCATAGAAAAAGGTCTCTTTACTGTGGACAATTTGGGTGTCGAAAAATGACAAGCTGTCCGTTTTTAAAAATTTGAGCCACGTGAAAATCGGGTGCGTATCGCTATAAATATTACGGAAATCGTAGCCAAGATTCCAAATATTGCAACCAGTAGACCGGAATTTCTGGTAAGTGCTTAGGATTTGGTATGAATATGGCGTGCGCATGATATTGATGCGCCGCTTTACCCTAGGCAGGCGCTATCATAATGGGGTCTGGGTTATTGCCAGAGCGTAAATTTGGGCAGTATACCGCTCTGAACACATGGGCGTGGCGGGCAGTGCTGAGGTCGTACCCTTTGGTTGCAGTCTATCCGTGATGCTACTATGTCCGATACTAACAAATTTTATAGGTTTTATTATGAGCACCGAAAACACCCAAAAGCTGACCGACGCCTTTGTAGAGGCTCTGCAAATCAAGCCAGAACAAGTCACCGACGATCTGGAATACAACTCTATCAAAGAGTGGGATTCAGTTGCGCATATGACCCTTGTTGCCGCCCTTGAGGAGCAGTTTGATATCATGCTCGACACGGATGACATCATCGACATGTCCAGTGTTGCCAAGGCCAAGGAAATTTTGGCGAAATACGATGTCAGCTTCTGAGCTTTTTGATCTGACGGGCAAAACGGCCCTGATTACCGGATCGACCCGCGGCATCGGCGCAGGCATTGCTGCGCTGATGGCGGATGCAGGGGCAACAGTCTGGATTGCAGGCCGTGATCTGGACCGCGCACAGGCCGTGGCAGATACCCTCAAAGGGGCGCAGGCCGTGGTGCTGGACGTCAGTGATGCCGCTTCTGTCAAAGCCGCTATTTCTGGCTTGCGCAAGCAGGCAGGACAGCTGGACGTATTGGTTAACAATGCAGGTATCATGCATCCGGCGATGATTGCCATGACCCGCGAGGACGATCTGGACGCGATGATGCAGACCAACATCAAAGGGGCATTCCTGTGCGCCCAACTCGCTTCGCGTCTGATGTCTGCCAAAAAATCCGGCTCTATTATCAACGTGGCGTCCATTATGGGCGCGCAGGGCGCGGCAGGGTTTTCTGCCTATGCCGCAACAAAAGCAGCTGTGATTGGCATGACCCGCGCAATGGCCAAAGAGATGGCACCGCATAATGTGCGGGTGAACGCGCTGGCCCCCGGTTTCATCGAAACAGACCTGACCGCTGATATCGAAGGGGATGCCCGCGAAAGCGCGCTTGCTGGTATTGGCATGGGCCGTTTCGGCACTGTGGCCGATGTGGCCGCTGCCGCCCTTTTCCTCGCCGCACCCGCCTCGGCCTATGTCACGGGTCAGGTGTTGGGCGTCGATGGCGCGATGCAGGCTTGAGCCTATGTTGGCCGCATTGATCCCCGCAAATATTGACCCGCAGACAGTGCTTGCTGTGGATGACACAGGCGAGACGCTGCATTACGGCGATCTTGACGCGCTGCGTGCCACATGGGCGACCAAGATTTCCGGCCGCCGTCTGGTGGCGGTGCTCTGTGCCAATACGGTGCCGATGTTTGGCGCCTATATCGGGCTGCAGGCGGCGGGCCACGCAGTGATCCTGCTGTCGTCCAAAATCGCCCCTGAGGCGCTGGAGGATCTGATCGCACGCTACAAGATCGAGGCCGTGGTTGGCCCCGAGGGGGTAGAGCTTCTGGCGGAGCCCGCGGGCGGGCTGCATGATGATCTGTCCGTGTGCCTGTCGACGTCCGGCTCAACCGGATCGCCCAAACTGGTGCGATTTTCCACAGCACAGCTGGCGGCCAATGCAGTCTCTATTGCGGACTATCTGGATCTGGAGGCCGATGATGCACCGCTGGCGCATCTGCCGTTTGAATATTCCTTTGGCCTGTCGGTGCTGCACAGCCATATGGCGGTGGGTGCGACTCTGCTGCTGACAGAGCATTCGGTGATGCAAAAACCGTTTTGGGAGCGCCTCAAGGAGGCCACCAGCATCGCAGGGGTGCCGTTCCATTTCGAGATGTTGTTGCGCATGCGTCTGGGGCGTGCGGACCTGCCAAAGATGCGCACATTGGTACAGGCAGGTGGCAAGCTGGGGCCAAAAGAGGCGCAAACCCTCTATGACATGGCCCACGACAAGGGCTGGAAATTTCACATCATGTATGGCCAGACCGAAGCAGGCCCGCGCATCTCATGGCTGCCGTTTGATCGGATGGCGGGGCATTTCGATTGCATCGGCCAGCCTATTCCGGGTGTCACGCTCGAGATTTCGGATGACGGTGATCTGGTGGTGAACAGCCCTGCGATCATGATGGGCTATGCCGAAGGCCGTGCCGATCTGGCGCAGGGTGATGTGATGGACGGCGTGCTACACACGGGCGATCTGGCCGAGCGTGTCGAGGGTCTCTATCGCATTACAGGCCGCAAGAGCCGGTTTATCAAATTGCAGGGCAACCGTGTCAGCCTCGGTGATGTAGAGACGCGTTTGCAAAGCATTGGCCATCCTGTCTGTTGTGCAGGGCGCGACGATGCGCTGGTGATCTTTACCGAAAATTCTGATACCGATGTGGTGCGTACGGCAGCCATCGCGCAATTCTCGTTTCCTGCGCGGTCACTTGATGTGCGCCATCTGGCTGCTTTCCCACGGCGCAGCAATGACAAGATTGATTACGGCGCCCTACAGGCGCTGTCCGAGCTGGAGGGCTGAAGATGCTGCTGGAAGAGCTTTTCGAGGCACCGATTTACGGCGTACCACAGCCTGAAAAAGAAGCGGCCCTGTTGGCGGTTCTCAATGAGCTGGACGCGCGTCACCGTGCCAATTGTGCCCCCTATGGCGCAATCACCCGCGCGGAAGGTAAGACAGGCGCGGCACACTCCCTGTCTGATCTGCCCTTCCTGCCCGTACGCCTGTTCAAATCACACCTGCTTGAATCCATCCCCGAGGAGGAGCGGTTCAAGATGCTGACCTCGTCTGGCACCACAGGCCAGCAGGTCTCGCGGATATCGCTGGACCGCGCAACATCTGCCTACCAGACCAAAGCGATGGTCAAAATCATGCAGGAGTTTGTGGGCAAGGCCCGTGTGCCGATGCTGGTGCTGGATCACCCTTCGGTGGTCAAGGACCGGTTGAACTTCTCTGCGCGCGGTGCGGGTATTCTGGGCATGTCCAACTTCGGACGCAAACATACCTATGCGCTGGATGATGAGACGATGCAGCCCAACTGGGACGTGATTGATCCGTTTTTGGAGCAGTTCGGCGATGGCCCTGTGTTCCTGTTCGGTTTTACGTTTATGGCGTGGAAATACTTTGTCCGCGCCCTCGAAGAGCAAGGCCGCACCATCAACATCCCCCAAGGGGTGCTGGTGCATTCAGGCGGCTGGAAAAAGCTGCTCGATGAGGCGGTGGACAACCCCACGTTCAAGGCACGCACCACAGCCGCCACAGGCATCAAGCGTATCCACAACTTCTACGGCATGGTCGAGCAGGTCGGCTCGATCTTTGTGGAGTGCGAGGCGGGGCGTCTGCATGCGCCGTCCTTTGCCGATGTGATCATCCGCCGCGCACATGACTGGTCCGTGGCCGACAAGGGTGAGGAGGGCCTCATTCAAGTGCTGTCGTGCCTGCCGCAAAGCTATCCGGGTCATTCGCTGCTCACCGAGGATATTGGCACGCTGCTGGGTGAGGACGACTGCCCCTGCGGGCGTCACGGCCGTACATTCGCCGTGCATGGCCGCCTGCCCAAAGCCGAAGTGCGCGGCTGCTCTGACACCTTCGACGGACAAGCGGCATGAGCCTGATTTTCAGGCCAGCGGCACCCACAGACAAATGGGACGTTCACGCGTGGCGCAATACTGAAAAAGTGCGGCAGGCCATGCTGACCCAGCACGAGATCACCGCAGACGAACATGACGCATGGTGGGACCGCAAGATGGTGGACCCCGCGTTCCGGATGATGCTGCTGGAAGAAGACGGTGTGGTCAAAGCCGTACAAATCTATTTCGATATTATCGACAATGGCTCTGCGTGGTGGGCGTTCTATTTCACACCCCACGCACCCGAAGACATGGGCCCGATGATGCAGTTCTGGAAAGCGACGGAACTGGCGGGGCTGTCTTATGCCTTTGACCATCTTAACCGCGAGCGGCTGATCATCGAGGTGCTGCGCTCGAACGCGGGTGTGCTGAACTGGCACAAGCGTTTTGGCTTCAAACCTTGCGATCCTGCAGTGTCCGACAACGCGGATGATTTTGATCTGGAAGTCATGGACTACCAACAGGATGCTTACGCCGCGATGCGCGATGGCCGCTGGGCCAAGGATCTGGCCGGGATCGACATCAAACCCTGACCCCATCACCGTAGTGTTGTTTGGCCCTCTGTGAGAGCCGAAGCGTGCAGGCTGTGTGTCGCTGCATGACCTCGCCCGTATTGCGCACCACCATCCAATGCCCGACCTGAAAGAGAAAAGAGCGCGCCGGACAGGCGCGCTCTTTGATGTTGTCTTGGCGGTAGGGTGCCGCTTTAGAAGATGAAATCACCATCATCAATCAGTCCGGCTGCATTGAGCAGGGTGACCGAGTTGCCATTCGCATCCGTGACAACCGCATCGCTGCCCTGTGCTGTCACGACCAGATCGGCAAAGGCTGCCACACTGCTGTTGGTGCTGAAATCAAGCATGTCCAAGCCATTCTCGAAATCAACAACCGAGTCCTGACCGAACCCGTTGCCAAAGACGAATGTGTCAGCGCCACCGCGACCCGACAGGAAGTCATCGCCGCCGCGACCCGTCAGCACGTTTGCATCATTGTCACCCAACAACCGGTCATTCATGTCAGAGCCTGCAAGGTTCTCGATGGAGATAAAGGTATCACCGATCGAATGGCTCCCGCTGGCACCACCCGCAAAGCCTGTCAGCAGTGATACGTTCACACCGCTGCCCGAGCCCAGATAGTCAGCTGTATCCGACCCTGCACCCCCATCAAGCGTGTCACCACCACTGCGACCGCGCAGAACGTCATCGCCGCCCAGACCGCTAAGGATGTTGGCAATGCCGTCACCATTCAGAATGTCGCCAAAGCGTGAACCGTTAAGGTTCTCGATCGAGCTGAAGGTGTCGCCGATGGCGTGGCTGCCGCTGCCACCACCCGCAAATCCTGTTGCAATCGAGACGTTCACGAAGGCGTTTGATTCCGAGTAGTCAGAGGTGTCCGACCCGTTGCCGCCGATGAGCGTATCCCCTCCGGCACGGCCCTTGAACAGGTCATTTCCTGCTTTGCCGTCCAGAATGTTCGCGCCGGCATCACCACTGAGCAGGTCATTGAAGGCAGACCCGGTGAGGTTCTCGATCGAGCTGAAGGTGTCGCCGGAGGCGTGGTTGCCGCTGCCACCACCCGCAAATCCTGTTGCAATCGAGACGTTCACGAAGGCTGTCGAGTCTGCGTAATCGGCGGTATCCGAACCAGTACCACCGATCAGCATATCACCTCCGTCGCGGCCACGCAGAAGGTCGTTTCCGCCGCCGCCCGTCAGCATGTTCACGCCCTGATCGCCGTTCAGCAGATCGTTGAACGCGGAACCTGCCAGGTTCTCGATAGAGATGAAGCTGTCTCCTCTGGCATGGCTGTCCACACCACCGCTGGAAAAGCCTGTCAGCAGCGAGACATTCACGAAGGTGCCGGAGGTGGCGTAATCCGCCGTATCGATCCCTTCGCCCCCGTCGAGCACATCACCGCCCGTACCGCCGATGAGCACGTCTGCTCCTGCAAAGCCTACGATGAAATCACTGCCTTCACCCCCCGAAAGCACATCGTCTGCCTCGGTGCCCAAAACCAGATCGTCGTTATCCAGACCCGTGACCGTGATGGTCGCCGTTGCGGTATTGGAAGCACCTTCGCTGTCGGTGACAGTGTAGTCGAAGGTATCAAAAGCTACTGCGCCTTCAGGCAGGAATTCGAACGCTGCTCCTGTCTCGTAGCTGAATGAGCCATCATTGTTGTTGATGACCATCCCCAATGTTGCGCTCGTATCGATATTGAAGCTCAGCGTGTCACCCACATCAGGATCCGAGAAGACCCCGTTAAGGATGATGTTGGGGGCACCGGCATCATCGATCTCGCCAAAGATCGCAGCAGCAACAGGCGCGTCGTTCTCACCCTCGATGGTGATTGTGACGTCCTGTGTGGTGAAATCCGATGCGCTAACGGTAAAGGTATCGGTCAGTGTCTGGCCCTCTCTGAGCCCGTTCAGGATCGGATTCGAGCTGTCCAGCGTGTATTCCCACTTACCAGTCATGGTGCTGGAGAATATGCCATAGTCACCGCCAGCCGCAGTTGGAAGGAAGGAGAATCCTTCTGCGAACAGCTTGCCGGTGGCGGAGGGTAGCCCGAGCGTATCGCTGTCATCATCTTCGCCTACCGTTCCTGCGATATCACCGGTGATGACGGCTGCGTCGGTGGACCCTGCGATGGTGATCGTGACCGTCTGCGACGTACCATCAGCACTCAGTACATCGAAGCTGTCCGTGAGCGTTTCACCGTCGTTCAGCCCATCCACTTCAAAGTTGGTATCATCGAGCATATAGCTCCATGCCCCTGCCGCATCGACAGTAAAGCTGCCGTAGAGGGCACCTCCGCTGTTGGCCTGGAAGGTGGTGTCGTTGTCCACATCTGTGGCCGTCAACGTCCCGCTGGCAACAGTCGCTGCGCTATCGTCTTCCGTGACATTGCCCGCCAGATCACCTGTAATCACAGCGGCGTCGTTGATGCCGGTGATTGTGATGTTGATCGTGCTGGTGGTCCCGTCCACGGTCTGGATGGTGAAGCTGTCGATGACCGGAGTATCTACGTTCGCTGCTTGCACGGCTGCCAGAGTGTTGTTTGCGCTGTAGCTAAAGTTCCCGTCCACGTCGATTGTCAGTGCACCGATCGGCCCGGTAATGGTCTCGGCCACAAAGAAGGCCTCGTTCGCATCCGCATCAGCGATATTCACACTGCCAAATGTTTGCAGCGTCTCCTCACTGTCTTCCAAGACAGACCCTTCGGCCAGCCCTGTGATCACAGCCGCGTCGTTGACACCGTCGATGGTGATATCAACCGTCTGCATTGTGCCATCCTCGCTGAGGACGACAAAGCTGTCCTCAAGGGTATCGCCTGCGCCCAGCTCTTGCACCGCAACAAAGCTGCTGTCGACGGTATAGGACCAGTCACCATCCGCTGTGACCGCGTAGCTGCCGTAGTCAGAGATATCGATCGCTGTCTGGAAGGCATTGTCCGGGTTATCCACATCCGTTGCCAGCAATGTGCCTGTGGCGGCGACTTCGCTGTCCTCGGTTACGGTGCCGGTCGTGGTCCCGCTGATCACGGCGGCGTCGTTGGTGCCGCTGATCGTAATGCTGACCGTCTGCTCCGTGCCATCCACGCTCAGGGCAGTGAAACTATCGGTCAGTGTGCCGCCTGTGTTGAGTGCGTTTACCTCCGCGTTTTCATTATCAAGCGTATAGCTCCATACCCCGCCTGCACCGATATCGAAGCTACCATAGGACAGCAGGCCCGAGTTGGTTTGGAAGACATTGTCGTCATTGTCGATATCCGTAGCCGTCAGCGTGCCGCCGGTCGTCCCGATAATGAACTCGCCATTGTCTTCCGTCACCGCCCCCGCCACATCGCCGCTGATCATGGCGGCGTCGTTGGTGCCGTTGATCGTGATGGTGATGTCCTGAGTGGTGCCATCTGCGGAAGCGAC
>NZ_CANMQD010000009.1 GCF_947499945.1 uncultured Sulfitobacter sp.
CGACAACGGCTCCATCAGCCGCGTGGTGATCGGGCCGGAGGGGATGATACTGCGCGGGTTCAATGACGTGGCGCACCTGTGAGGCGCGCCACGGTTTTTTTGGGGTGAGGAGGGTCACTCCACGTCCAGTACAACTTTGCCCTGCACCTTGCGGTCCATCATCAGGTTGAGCGCGTCTGCTGCTTTTTCCAGTGGAAAGCGTGCGGAAATGCGCGGCTTGATCTGGCCATCTTTGTACATGCGGAACAGGTCGGCCATGTTCTCGGCGTGCAGGTCAGGTTCGCGTAGTGTGTGCGCACCCCAGAAGACACCGACGATCTGGCAGCCTTTGAGCAGCGTCAGGTTGAGCGGAATTTTCGGGATACCAGCAGGAAAGCCCACAACAAGGAAGCGGCCCTTCCACGCAAGCGCACGCACCGCTGGTTCCGCATAAGCACCGCCCACAGCGTCATAGACGACATCGACACCGTCACCACCTGCGAGTTTCTTGATCTCGGCAGAGAACGCTTTCTGTGCATCACGGTCGTCCATGTCACGGGTATAAATGATCGTCTCGTCTGCGCCGAGGTCGCGGCAGAACTGCGCCTTTTCCTCTGAGGAGACAGCGGCGATCACACGCGCACCCGCAGCTTTCCCAAGCTCGATTGCAGCGGCACCAACACCGCCCGCAGCACCAAGGATAAGCAGCGATTCGCCTGCCTTGATCTCGGCGCGGTTTTTGAGCGCGTGATGCGATGTGCCATAGGTCAGCACCAAACATGACGCTTCGTCATAAGGCATCGCATCGGGGATTTTCATGACCCGTTCGGCGTCCATCACGATATGCGTGGCAAAGCCGCCAAAGCCAGACATGCCCAGCACGCGGTCGCCTACTTTGAAGTTTGTCACAGCCTCACCCACGGCCTCGATCTCGCCTGCGACTTCACCACCGGGCGCGAAAGGGCGCGGGGGCTTCATCTGGTACATATCCTTGATAATCAGGGTGTCGGGGAAGTTCAGACCCGCCGCATGAACGCGGATGCGCACCTGCTTTTTGGACGGCTCGGGCGCTTCCATTTCAGTGAGTTTCAGCGTTTCCGGTCCACCGGGCTCATGGCTCAACATTGCTTTCATCGGGGCGTCTCCTTGAGGTGATTTGGCTCTTAAAGGGCCAGTGCAACTCTTACTTGTCAATCGAATTTCGACATGCAATTCTGCTCTGCGGAATGGTGGCCCGCAAGAGGCCGCATCCGCTCAACGGGAGGAATAGCGATGTCTGACACGCAATCGACAAACGAATTTCGCAGCGAATTGCGCAACTGGCTGGAGGCGAATTGTCCCGCCGAGATGCGCGGTGGCGGTGCCACAGAAGATGGCATTTGCTGGGGCGGCAAGAACTGGGTTTTCACCAGTAACGCGCAAAAGCAATGGTTGGAGCGTTGTGCGGCCAAAGGCTATACCGTGCCCACATGGCCTTTTGAATATGGTGGCGCTGGCCTGACCCGCGATCAGGAAAAGATATTCCATGAAGAGACGAACCGCATTGATGCGCGCAGCCCGCTGCAAAGCTTTGGCATCTGGATGCTTGGACCTGCGTTGCTGCATTTTGGCTCTCACGAGCAAAAACTGCACTACCTTCCCCCGATTGCGCGGGGCGAAGTGCGCTGGTGTCAGGGGTATTCAGAGCCGGGTGCGGGATCTGATTTGGCCAATGTACAAACGCATGGTGAGGATAAGGGCGATCACTGGCTGGTAAACGGTCAGAAGATCTGGACCTCTTATGCGGACAAGGCCGATCAGATTTTCGCGCTGGTGCGAACCGACCGTGAAGCAAAAAAGCATTTGGGCATTTCCTTCCTCCTCATTGATATGGAAGACGAAGGTGTCGAGACGCGGCCCATTAAGATGATTTCAGGCATTTCCCCCTTCTGCGAAACGTTCTTTACCGATGTCAAAGTACCAAAAGACCGTATCGTCGGGACCGAGAACCGTGGTTGGGATGTTGCGAAATATCTGCTGACACATGAGCGTGAGATGATCTCCGGCTCCGGTGCGTTGGAAGCGGGGGGCCGTGCATTGGGTGCGGTGCTGACCGATACGCTTGACCATCTGGATGCGACATTGAAAGCGGATGCCATGCGCTGTGAGATTGACGCGCTGGCAATGGGGCTGACGCTTGAGCGGTACAAAGATCAAGCCGAAGCGGGGCAGGGGGCGGGGGATGCCTCTGCGATGCTCAAATATATGGGGACCGAGCTGAATAAACAGCGCCATGAGCTGATGATGACGGCGGGCGGTTCCGCGGCACTTGAATGGGATGGTGAAGTGGGCAACCGTGCGGGCGACTGGCTGCGCACCAAGGCCAACAGCATTGAGGGCGGTACATCCGAAGTGATGCTCTCTATTGTGTCGCGCCGCGTATTGGGGTTGCCAGCATGAACAAACTTGTGATGACCGAAGAGGAAACCATGCTCGCCGATATGGCGCGCGGATTTCTGGATGGTGCGGCCCCTGTAAATGCGTTTCGCAAAATGCGCGATGAAGGCCAGACGCATGATGCAAAGCTCTGGAAAGAGATGGCGGAGATGGGCTGGGCCGGTGTGCTGGTGCCCGAGGGCGCGGGCGGCTCTGACATGGGGTTCGCCGCGGCGAATGTGATCGCACGGGAGATGGGCAAGACGCTGGTCGTGTCGCCCTTCCTGAGCACTGCCGTGATGGCCGCAACTGCATTGCGGCAGGTGAGTGATACGCGTGCGATGGAAGCGCTGGCCAAGATCGCCAGCGGGGACGTGACCTACGCGCTGGCGGTAGATGAGGGGATCAAACATGATCCTGATGCGACCACGCTGGAGGCCAAGGCGGACGGGAACGGGTTTCGCCTGACGGGCAAGAAGACGTTTGTTGTTGATGGGGCCATGGCGGATCGTTTGCTGGTTCTGGCGAAGACGGCCGATGGCTTGACCCTGTTTGATATTCCTGCGGATCGTGCTGGAATCACGCGCCACAAGTCGAACATGATTGACGCACGTGATGCGGCCAAGATTGATTTCGAGAATGTCGAGGCCACGGGCGACGATGTTCTGGGTCAGGTGGACAGCGCCATGACCGTGCTGCGTCCTGCGCTGCAAGCGGGACAAGCGGCACTGGCGGCTGAAATGGCCGGTCTGTCGGCGGGTGCGTTTGATATGACTGTCGGCTATCTGAAAGAGCGTAAACAGTTCGGCATCGAGATTGGCCGCTTCCAAGCGTTGCAACACCGTGCCGCCCATCTGTGGTGCGAGACGGAACTGACAGCGAGCGCGATCCTCAATGCAGGACGTATGATGGACAGCGATCCAAAGAATGCAGAGCTGGCCGTCTCATTGGCTAAGGCCAAAGCAACTTCGACGGCGACATTGGCCGTGCAAGAAGGTGTGCAGATGCACGGCGGGATCGGGATGACCGACGCCTATGATATGGGCTTTTACATGAAACGTGCGCGGGTTAGCGCCGAATGGCTGGGTGATTATAGCTACCACGCTGAAAAAGTTGCCGCCATGAGAGGGTTTTAAGCATGGATATTCAAACGCTGTTTGGTCTGGACGGTAAGGTCGCACTGGTTACTGGCGGTGCAACAGGCATTGGCCGTATGGCGGCAGAGGCGCTGATGCGGGCGGGGGCGACTGTGCTCATCGCTTCGCGTAAGGGTGACGCCTGTGAAGCGGTGGCGAAGGAGCTGAATGCGCTTGGTGCTTCGGGCAAAGTGATTGGCTTTGCGGGCGATGTGGGCACCGAGGAAGGTGTCGATGCGTTGGTCGCTGCCGTAAAATCCCACACTGACAAACTCGATATCCTGATGAACAACGCGGGCATCACATGGGGCGCGCCGATGGGCGAATTCCCGTTCAAAGCGTGGTCCAAAGTGATGGACGTCAACGTGGCAGGCATGTTCGATCTGACGCAAAAGCTGCTCCCGATGTTGAGCGCAAGCGGCACGGTTGACGACCCTGCGCGGGTGATTAATGTAGGTTCTGTTATGGGCGAGCGGGAGATGGGCGATGGGGCCTATTCCTACTCCATGTCCAAGGCCGCTGTGCATCACATGACGAAAATTTTGGGCAAGGAACTGGCGGGTCATGCGATCACTGTGAACGCTCTGGCCCCGGGGCCGTTTGTGAGCCGCATGACCGCCTTTGCCACCCATGACACTGACATGCGCGAGAAGGTTGGCAAAGATGTGCCGTTGAAACGTGTTGGCCGCGACGAAGATATCGGCGGCTGTATGCTGTTCCTCTGTGGTCGTGGTGGTGCTTATGTGACGGGCGCGATCATCCCTGTGTCGGGTGGCATCAATGTGATGTCTGGCCCCAACATCTTTGAACAGGCGCTGCACTGATGGAGATCCGTTTTGATAACCGCGTGGCGATTGTCACGGGTGCGGGGGTTGGCCTTGGCCGTTCTCACGCTTTGGGCTTAGCGGCACGGGGTGCCAAGGTTGTTGTGAACGATCTGGGTGTGTCGCGGGACGGTACGGGTTCGTCGTCTCAGGCGGCGCTGAGTGTGGTTGAAGAAATCAAGGCTATGGGCGGTGACGCTATGGCCCATGGTGCCGATGTTTCGGACGAGGATGCGGTCAAGGACATGATCGCCCAAGCAATGGACGCATGGGGGCGCATCGATATTTGTGTCAACAACGCTGGCATCCTTATGGACAAGACATTTGCCAAAATGGATATGGCGGCCTTTCGCAAAGTCGTTGATGTGCATTTGATCGGCACAGCTAATGTGGCCCATGCCTGTTGGCCCATTATGCGCGAGCAGAAATATGGGCGCATTGTCCTCACCACTTCCGCCTCGGGTATGTATGGCAACTTTGGACAGTCCAATTACGGCGCGGCGAAGGCTGCGATGCTGGGCCTGATGAACGTGCTGCACATGGAAGGGGCGCGCGATAATATCCGCGTTAATACACTGGCCCCGACTGCGGCGACGCGCATGACGGCGGACCTGCTTCCGGCGGAGGCGCAGGAATTGCTTGCCCCTGAAACCATCACCCCTGGCTTGCTGTATCTGGTGAGTGAGGATGCACCGTCTCAGGTAATTCTCGGCGCAGGTGCAGGCAGCTTTGCCGAGACGCGGATATACGAGACGCAAGGCATTACACTGATGGGCGATGACAACACGCCCGAAACCGTGGCCGCACGTTTTGCGGAAATCCGCGACGAGACCGATCAACAACAACTGGGCGATGCGTTCGGCCAGACCAAGAAATACGCCCTCAATGCAGCAAAGGCCAAAGGCCTGAAGCTCGACTGGTAAACTAGGAGAAGAACTATGCGTGACGCAGTAATCGTATCCACGGCCCGTACCCCGATTGGCAAAGCCTATCGTGGTGCGTTCAACAACACGACACCTCAGGCGCTTGCGGCGCACGCGATCGAGAACGCAGTGAAGCGCGCGGGCGTTGATCCAGCGAGCATTCAGGATTGTATCATGGGTGCGGCATTGCAACAGGGCCATTCTGGCGGCAACATCGCGCGTCAGGCGGCGATCCGTGCGGGTCTGCCCGTGACAGTTGCGGGCATGTCGCTCGACCGTCAGTGTGCCTCTGGCATGATGGCGATTGCCACAGCGGCCAAGCAGGTCATCACCGACGGGATGGATGTTGTCATCGGTGGCGGTGTCGAGAGTATCTCTATGGTGCAAACCCCAGAAATGCGCGTGAAGGCCGATGGCTGGCTCAAAGAGAACAAGCCAGAGATTTACATGTCGATGCTGGAGACAGCCGAGACAGTCGCCGCACGCTATAATGTCAGCCGCGAGCGTCAGGATGAATATGCTGCACGCAGCCAGCACAATACCCACATGGGTCAGGAAGCGGGCAAGTTCGACGACGAGATCGTGCCGATGACCACCATAATGATGGTGCAGAACAAAGAGACCAAAGAGATCACCGAGCATGAGGTGACCCTGAGCAAGGACGAGGGCAACCGCCCTGGTACCTCTGCCGAAATGCTGTCTGGCCTGAGCCCAGTGTTCAAGGATGGCATGACGATTAAAGAAGGCAAATACATCACAGCAGGCAACGCGTCCCAGCTCTCTGATGGTGCTTCTGCGACTGTAATCATGGAAGCCAAGAAGGCTGAGCAAATGGGCCTCGCACCGCTGGGTCGCTACATGGGTGTAATGGCTGCTGGCTGTGAGCCGGACGAGATGGGCATTGGCCCGATCTATGCCGTGCCACCGCTGCTCAAGGCGCATGGTCTCAAGATCGAAGACATCGGTTTGTGGGAACTCAACGAGGCGTTCGCCGTGCAGGTAATTCAGTCGCGTGACGTTCTCGGCATTCCTGACGAATTGCTCAATGTGAACGGTGGTGCCATTTCTATCGGTCACCCCTACGGCATGTCGGGTGCGCGTATGGTCGGTCACGCGTTGATTGAGGGCAAGCGTCGCGGTGCGAAGTACGTTGTCTGCACCATGTGTGTGGGCGGTGGCATGGGCGCTGCGGGTCTGTTCGAGGTTCTGTAAACCTTGCAACTTGCGAAAAAGCGGGGCGGTTTCAGCCGCCCCCTCACTGTTAACATGACACTTGGAGGCTCTATGGCCCGTTCCGACTCTCATCTGCCAAAGGCACTGCAAGGTCTGCGCATCCCGCTGATCGCATCGCCGTTGTTCATCATCTCGGTGCCAAAGCTGGTGATCGCGCAATGTAAGGCTGGGATCGTCGGATCGTTTCCCGCGCTCAATGCGCGTGAGGCAGAGGGCGAGCCGCCGTTGCTGGATGCTTGGCTAACGGAGATCAAGGAAGAGCTGGACCGCTATAACCAAGCGAACCCTGACACGCCAGCAGCGCCTTATGCGATCAACCAAATTGTTCACCGCTCTAATTCGCGTCTTGAGCGTGATCTGGAAATCGCGGCCAAACACGAGGTTCCGATCTGGATCACTTCGCTGGGTGCGCGTGTCGAAGTGAACGAGGCCGCGCACAGTTGCGGTGGCATCGTACTGCACGACATCATCAACAACAAATTCGCCAAGAAGGCCGTTGAAAAAGGTGCTGACGGCTTGGTCGCTGTGGCGGCTGGGGCGGGTGGCCATGCGGGGCAGCAGTCGCCCTTTGCTTTGGTCAATGAAATTCGTGAGTGGTATGACGGGCCTATTGCTCTGTCTGGCTCGATTGCCACAGGGCAATCCCTATTGGCAGCCCGCGCCATGGGGGCTGACCTCGGCTATACAGGCTCGCCGTTCATCGCGACGGATGAGGCGAATGCCGACCAAGGCTACAAAGATATGATCGTCGACTCTGGTGCGGATGACATTGTCTATTCCTCGCTCTTCACAGGCGTTTGGGGCAACTATCTCAAAGGGTCGGTCCAGAATGCAGGCATGGACCCGGATAACCTGCCCACGGCGGATGCGTCTTCGATGAATTTTGGCACGGATCGTGAAAAACCCAAAGCATGGAAAACCATTTGGGGGTCTGGTCAGGGGATCGGTGCGATCAAATCCGTTGGCCCTGCTGCTGCAATTGTGGACCGCATGGCGGATGAGTATTTCGCAGCGGGCAAAAAGCTGGCGGCGGAATTTTCGTAACTTGGCGGAATTGCTTGTCATACGTCACGGTCAGGCGTCCTTCGGGGCGGTAGATTATGACGTGCTGTCCGACCTTGGTCGCGCCCAAGCGCGCGCTGCGGGTGCGTGGCTGCGCGGTATGGGCTGGACCCCTGACCGCGTAGTGACGGGCACGCTCAACCGGCAGATTGATACCGCGACCGAGATGGGGTTTGTGCCTGAACGTGAGGAACATGCAGGCCTAAACGAATATGATTTCGGTGATCTGCTCGACGCGCGGTTCAAGGGTGACATCCCCGACATCGTTAAAGGCGACCGCAAAGTGCATTTCCGCACGCTAAGGGAAACCGTGTTCGCATGGCAAAAGGACGAGATTGAAAACCCGTCCGAGACATGGGGGCAGTTCGTGGATCGCGTAGAAGCAGCGCGTGCCTTTGCTGTGGATACCGATGCCAAACGCGTGCTGGTGATCAGCTCGGGTGGCGTGATTGGGCAGATGACGGCCGCCTCGCTTCACGCCCCTGCCCAGCACATGATGAACCTTAATCTCCAGATTAAAAATGCGGCCATGACGCGGTTTATGTTTTCGGGTAGCCTGTTCTCACTCAATGAGTTCAACGCCACACCGCACTACGCCACGCCTGATGGCGCGGCTTTGATGAGTTACAGCTAGGGAAACCGATATGACGGATACACAGACCCTCGATGAAGCGGCGGTACAGGCCTATCTCAGCAAACACCTCGACGGCTTCAAAGGCCCGATGGAGGTCACCAAGTTTCAAGGTGGGCAATCCAACCCGACCTTCATGCTCAAAACACCAAGCCATTCTTATGTGTTGCGCCGCAAGCCGCCAGGCGTTTTGTTAAAGTCCGCCCATGCGGTGGACCGCGAATTCCGCGTGCAAAAAGCACTCGAAGGCAGTGACGTGCCAGTTTCCAAAATGCACCTGCTTTGCGAGGACGACAGCGTCATCGGCTCGATGTTCTATATTATGGACCACGTGCAGGGTCGAAATTTTAATGATCCATCAATGCCTGACCTCACGAACGCAGACCGCGGTGCAGTAATTACAGAGATGAACCGCGTTTTAGCCGCGTTGCACAGTGTGGATATCGACGCCGTTGGCCTGAGTGACTACGGCCCTGCGGGCAACTACTTCGAGCGTCAGATTGGTCGCTGGTCCAAGCAGTATCGCGCATCCGAGACGGATAAAATTCCAGCAATGGACGAGTTGATGGACGCATTGGCAGGCAACCAGCCCGCTGATGATGGTCAGCGCACATTAGTCCATGGCGATTACCGTATCGACAACATGATCTTTGACGCCACCAGCACGGATTGTCGCGCTGTTCTGGATTGGGAGTTGTCGACAATTGGTCACCCTTTTGCCGATCTGGCCGCTGTGATTATGCAATGGCAGCTGCCTGCAGGCAGTGAAGGGCGCGGGATGGGCGGCCTTGACCGCGCATCGCTTGGCCTGCCGTCGAATGAAGAATTCATCGCAGAGTATTGCGCGCGGCGTGGCCTCAACGGAATTGACAACTTCGGGTATTACATCGGCTTTACTTTCTTCCGCATGGCAGCAATCGTTCAAGGTGTTCTGAAGCGTGCGCTGGATGGCAATGCATCAAATCCCGAACGGGCAATGAAAGTGGGCGCTTTTGTTCCTGTCTTTGCGCAGCACGGGCTTGATGCCCTCAAGCGGGGCTAAGCCATGCAATTCGATCCCGATCTGGAAAGCAAAGACCGAAATTTTGTCACCGCCCTTGCGCGGGGCCTTGAGATTTTACGCTGTTTCCGGCGGGGTGATCTGACCCTGACCAACAGTGACTTTTCCGAACGCACAGGCCTACCGAAGGCGACGATTTCGCGGCTCACCCATACCCTGTGCGAATTGGATTATCTGGTCGCCGATAGCCGTGTTGGCACCTATCGGCTGAGCGCAGGCGTACTGCGTCTAGGGTTTAGCCGCCTTGCTGCAATGGATATGCGGGACCGCGCCAAGCATGAGATGCACGCCCTGCGCATGGACGGGCCAAACCCGTTTGTAACCGTGGCACTGGGCGAGCAGCACCGGACCGAGGTGATCTATCTTGCGACTGAATGTTCAACCGAAGAAGTCACCCTGTTGATGCGCGTGGGTTCGCGCCTGCCGCTGTTTCATTCAGCGATGGGAAAGGCGATCCTTGCCGTGACACCCGAGGAACGATGCGAACAGATTTTCGGTTTTGCCCGTATGGAAGGGGCCGAGGTCGAAGAGGACGCGCGTGCGCAATATAGGGACGCTGTCGCTGAATATACCGCCAAGGGGTATTGCAGCGGCTATGGCAACTGGCGCTCCGACGTGAATGGGATTGCGGTACCTGTTCACTCGCTCAGTGACGGGCGTGTTTATGGGCTCAATGTCGGTGGGCCATCCTACCGCGTGAAGCCTAAGCAGCTTGAAACTGTCTATGCAGAACGCTTGCTCAAAGTTGCGGAAGCGATCAGTATTAACGAGTAAGACGCGCCAAAGCGGAATCGTCCAAAGACGCGTGGAAGGTAACGGACCGTTGTTCCGCATAGCGGAATGGTACTGCAAATGCATTTTATGATTTTGCCGTGCTTTCGCAGTCGTTGACGCAAATTTTTCCGCCGCGTACCACTTGAATATCTTGCACTAAACAGCGCCAGATAATTGCCGTTTTATGCGAACCTCTCTCAATGCATTAGATTTTTATATATGTATAGCAATATGTTGAGAGATATCCGTCAACAGCGTGTAATTCTTCCAGTTCGCCAAGGCATAGAATTCCCTCACGTCACCTCTCAAAAAACCGTCTCTTCGCCTAATGTGAATGCTTGACTTACTGTCGAGGTATGTAAGTCTCTTGAAATAGCCCAATAGATAAAGATCGCAAAACAGCGACGGGCTGTCCTTGGGAGGAACAAAATGAAGAATATCACAAAACTCGGTGCGGTCTCCGCACTCTCACTCATCATCGGTGCAAGCGCTGCATTTGCCGAGAACATCAAGATCGCGTTTATCGATCCGCTGTCCGGCCCCTTTGCAAGCACCGGCACAAACGGTCTGCACCAGTTTGAATTTGCTGCGGACTATATGGTTAACCAAAACGGTGGCGTCCTGGGTGGCACCAACTTCGAAGTGCTCGGCTTTGACAACAAGATTAGCCCGAAAGAATCGCTGATCCAGCTTCAGGTCGCAATCGACCAAGGCGTCCGTTTCATCGTGCAGGGTAACTCCTCTGGTGTTGCAAACGCGCTGACCGAAGCAGTGGACAAGCATAACCGCCGTAACCCGGACAGCCGTGTACTGTTTTTGAACTATGCTGCGGTTGATCCAGCGCTTACAAATGACAAGTGTAACTTCTGGCACTTCCGTTTCGACGCACACGCTGACATGAAAATGGACGCTGTAACGGATAGCATTGCCGAAGATACAAGCATCAAGAATGTTTACCTTATCGGTCAGGACTACTCCTTTGGTAAGGCTGTTGCGGCCGCTGCGAACAAGTATATCGGCGAGAAGCGGCCCGACATCACAATCGTTGGTGACGAGTTGCACCCAATTGGCAAGGTGAAGGACTTTACTCCTTACTCACGCAAGATCGTCAACGCCGAAACAGATGCTGTTATCACAGGTAACTGGGGCGCGGATATGCTCGGCCTTGGTAAGTCCATCATCGAGAACGGCTATACTGGTCCGATCTACACCTACTATGCTGCCGGTTCCGGTATCACAGCGGCGTTCGGCGATTCCGGTAAAGGCATCGTGCGTTTGGTTGGCGAAGGTCAGGTTAACCCACCGCCAAGCGATGAAGCAGCGGCCTACTACACAGCGTTCAAGGCGAAATACCCTGATGGCAACGTAGACCAGACGCGTATCTCCAACACCATCGGTATGTTGGCCCAAGCGATCGAAGCAGCAGGCACAGCAGATGATGTGGTTGCAGTCGCAAATGCACTTGAGGGTATGGAATATGATACCATCTGGGGTGGCAAAGTAATGATGCGCCCGAATGACCACCAGGCCATTCAGGATTTGCACATCTTTGAGCACACCAATGAAGGCATCGATTTCCCGTATGACAACTCTGAGTATGGTGTACGTGTCATCAAGACAATCGAGATGGCCAGTGCAGATATCGAAACCACTTGTGAGATGAAGCGCCCGTAACCGAGCGCTAATCCTGCCCGCCTCTTTGCTTGAGGGGCGGGCAATTTTATCCTTCACATCATACTCTACCGGAGGGGCCAATGGACCTCATTCTCGTCAATCTGATCGACGGGCTGGTGACTGGACTGCTACTGTTTATGCTGTCCGCCGGCTTGACCCTTATTTTCTCGATGATGGGTGTACTTAATTTTGCCCATGCCAGCTTTTATATGCTGGGCGCGTATTTCGCCTATTCCATCAGTCTCGCACTGGGTTTCTGGATGGGGCTGCTGATTGCACCGCTAATTGTCGGTGTCGCAGGTGCCATGGTAGAGCGATACGGCCTTCGCCGCGTACACCAATACGGCCACGTGCCTGAGCTTATCTTCACCTTCGGCCTCGCTCTGCTCATCGAAGAGCTGGTGCAATTCATCTGGGGCAAGAACCAGATGCCTTACGATGTCCCTGACATTCTGAATTTCACAGCCTTTGCCATTTCTGGCAATTCGATCCCTGCGTATAAGATTTTCATGATCTTCATCTCGGTCGCGATCTTCATTGGGCTCCTCTACGTCCTTACTAAGACACGTGTAGGCATGATCATTCAGGCCGCGCTCAGCTATCCGCGTACGGTGGAGGCCTTGGGCCACAACGTACCACTCATCTTCATGGGTGTGTTCGGAGTGGGCACAGCACTCGCTGGTGTCGCGGGTGTTATTGCAGGACCAGTGCTTGGCACCTTCCCTGGCATGGCGTTTGTGCTTGGCTCGATTGTGTTTGTGACCATCGTGATTGGCGGACTTGGTTCGCTCTGGGGTGCGCTTGTTGCCTCGCTCCTCATCGGGTGGATCACGACATTCGCCAAATCGTATAACATCGAAATGGAAAACGTTCTCAACGCGATCGGCATTGCGACGCCTGAAAACATGGACGAAAATATGTTCCGTGACTTCTGGAGCCTGACCTCACCGCAGATTGCCGACATTCTCCCCTATATCCTGATGGTGCTGATCCTCATCTTCCGCCCCGCAGGTCTTTTCGGAAAGCGCACACAATGAACGAGCAGCTTAAAACCGACCCGACAAAGCCTGCGCAGCGTATGCGTGCAGGCGGGATGACGATCACCCTGCTACCGTGGATTATCGCAATCATAGCGATGCTGCTCTTGCCAAAAATCTTCACCAACAACTCCGCGCTGACGATCATGAACCAGATGTCGATCACGATCATCTTTGCGCTCGCTTATAACATGCTGCTGGGGCAGGGGGGCATGCTGTCCTTTGGCCATGCGGTTTATGCGGGTGTTGGCGGGTTCTTCTGTATGCACATTATGAACATGTCAGACTTCTTCGCCGCGATGCCACTGCCGATCCTGCCGCTGTTTGGTGGATTGTTCGGCATGGGTTTGGCGCTAATTGTCGGTGCCTTCTCGACCCGTTCGGCGGGGACAGTCTTTGCCATGATCTCGCTTGGTGTTGGTGAATTGATCGCGGCCAGTTCCGTAATCGTCGTTGCCTTCTTTGGTGGCGAGGAAGGGATCAGCGGCGACCGCACCTACGCACAGCCTTTCTTTGGCGTTGAATTCTTGCAGCAGGAAGAAGTCTACTACCTCACCGCCGCATGGGTCATCATTTCCGCCGCACTTATGTATGCATGGAGCCGCACACCTGTCGGTCGCATGGCAAATGCGGTGCGCGATAACCCAGAGCGCGCCGAATTCCTTGGCTACTCCGCGCGCTGGGTGCGCTACTACAGCTTTGTCGCATCGGGCTTTTTCGCAGGCGTCTCCGGGGGTCTTTTCGCTATCAACTACGAGATTTTGACCGAGGAAAATCTCAACGCCTACTCCTCCGGTATCATCTTGCTTGTAACCTTTCTTGGTGGTGTTGGCTTCTTCTTCGGCCCGATCATCGGTGCGATTGTATTCACATTGGTACAAACTGTGCTGAGCCTTCAGACAGAGCTCTGGGCTTTCTACGCAGGCTCACTTTTTGTCGCCACGGTTATGTTCTTCCCAGGTGGCCTGGCAGGTCTGATCATGATGCACGTTCCGGCCATAAAACTTGGTAAATGGAGGCTACTGATTGTCCCCTATTTCAAAACGCTACTTCCTGCCGCTATTGGTATCCTTGGGCTTTGCGCTTTGATCGAGATGATCTTCCACTACCGTCACGGTGCCACAGGCGACAACGAAATGACCCTGTTCTGGACCACCTTTGACAGCCATACCATCATGCCGTGGATCATCGCGGGGGCCATCGCGGCCATCGGGATTGGGATCGCAAAAATGACGGCCCCTGACCTCAAAGACGCATGGAACGAAGCCAACACAATGGGAGGCCAATCATGAGCACACCAGCACTTGAACTCTCGGGCCTAAAAAAGAGCTTTGGCAAAGCCGAGATCATTCGCGGCATTGATCTGAGCATTGGCAAGGCCGAGCGTCATGCCATCATCGGGCCGAACGGCGCGGGGAAATCCACGCTGTTCAACTTGATTACAGCACGGTTTGCGCCCACTGCAGGCACGGTAAAACTCCACGGCGAGAACCTTGCAGGGCTTGAGCCGTTCCAGATCAACCGCAAAGGTCTCAGCCGCTCGTTCCAGATCACCAACATTTTTCCAAAGATGAGCGTGTTTGAAAACATCCGCTGTGCGCTGCTGTGGTCTAACGGCTATAAATACAGCTTTTGGAATATCGTAAACCGCCAGCGCCAATTGTCCGAGCAGGCTGACGCGATCCTCGACCAGATCAACTTGCTGGGCCGTCGTGATCTGCCTGCAGGTACGCTCAGCTACGCTGAGCAACGCGCACTTGAGATCGGTATCACCATCGCGGGTGGTGCGGATGTCATCATGCTTGATGAGCCGACGGCGGGGATGAGCCATTCTGAAACCGACTATATCACCGACCTGATCATGAAAGTGACCGAAGGCAAAACTCTCATCATGGTTGAACATGATATGGGCGTTGTGTTTGGCCTCGCTGACCGCATTTCGGTGCTGGTCTACGGTGAAATCATCGCCACGGGCAAACCCGAAGACGTGCGCGGTGATGCGAAAGTACAAGAAGCCTACTTGGGTGCTGCATTGGAGGAAGAACATTGATCGAAGTCACCGACATGCACGCCTATTACGGCAAATCCCACATTCTTCAGGGCGTCACCCTGAACGTGCAAGAGGGTGAGATTGTCGCCCTTCTGGGCCGTAATGGCGTAGGCCGCTCAACTACTTGTAAAGCGATCATGGGCGAAGTTGAGCCGCAAGGCTCGGTCAAGTTTCGTGGTAAAGAAATCGCAGGTAAGAAAGCCTATGAGATCGCCAACATGGGCCTCGGCTATGTGCCGGAGAACCGCGATATCTTTCCTGGTCTGACCACGCGCCAGAACCTGACGCTGGGCCTCAAGCCTGGCCAAAAGGATGGTGCGGGCCGTTGGTCCATGCAGATGATGTTCGAGATGTTTGAAAACCTTGATCGTCGTGCCGATGTCGAGGCATCGGTACTATCGGGTGGTGAGCAGCAGATGCTCACCATGTGCCGCACACTCATGGGCGATCCTGATTTCGTGATGATCGACGAGCCAACTGAGGGCCTATCCCCACAGATGGTTCAAAAGGTTGCAGAAGTCCTGAAAGCCATCGCGGAGAAGGGTATCTCCACTTTATTGGTTGAGCAAAAGCTAAGCATCGCGATGGATATTGCCGACCGCGTCTACGTTATGGGTCACGGTCAGGTCGTCTTCGAAGGCACGCCAGCCGAGCTTAAGTCGCGCGAGGATGTGCGCAAGGAGTGGTTGGAGGTCTAATGACCACATTTGATCCTGCCCGCTTGAACCGCATCGGCGACTGGATGCAGACCTACATCGACGCCCGCCGCTTTGCGGGGGCGTCGGTCCTTGTCGCACAGGGCGGTAAAGAGGTTTACTATCACGACTGCGGGATGCGCGATGTGGCGGCAAAACAGCCGTGGCAGCGCGATACCGTCGCTCGTATTTATTCGATGACAAAACCCGTAACGTCGATCGCGATCATGATGCTCGCGGAACGTGGAATATTTCACCTTGATGCGCCGCTTTCTGATTTCATCCCGGCGTTTAGCGATATGCAGTGTCTGGTCAAAGGCGCCACCGGCATCGACCAAACCGAACCCTGTGCCACGCCCACGCTGCACCATCTGCTTACGCATACTTCTGGTCTCAGCTACGGCTTCAACCCCAGTGTTCTAGGCGCTGAGATGGTCGAGCAGCATATCGAGTTTCGCGGTGACAAACTCACCATGGCGCAGATGGCGGATAAAGTTGCGGCGCTCCCGTTGGCCTTCGCGCCCGGAACACGTTGGGAATACTCTGTCGCCACTGACGTACTTGGCCGCGTGATCGAAGTTGTCACAGGTAAGACGCTGGAGCAGTTCTTCATCAACGAGATTTTTGACCCTCTCGGGATGAACGAGACGCGCTTTGTTGTGCCCGAAAATGCCAAAGACCGCTTTGCTGCATGCTACACGCCGCTGGCAGGAAATGCATTCTCCGTTGGCAAAGTCGACAAAGGGACAGACACACTGCGCCAACTGGACGGCGCGGATAAATCACCGTTCCTCAACCCACAAATACAATCAGGCGGCGGCGGCCTCGTCGGCACAATTGATGACTACCTCAAGTTTACCGAGATGATGCGCACAGGTGGCGGTGGTCTCATCGGCCCCAAGACGCTCGATTTCATGATGCGTAATCATCTGGGTGGTGACATTGCCTCTATGGGTCCGCGCAGCTTTGCCGAGCAACCGATGGAGGGGATGGGCTTTGGCCTCGGCGGTGCTGTCCTCCTTGATCCGGGCCGCGCCCGCGCACCGGGCAGCGTGGGTGATTTCAGTTGGGGCGGTATGGCGTCGACAGCGTTCTGGATTGATCCTGTCTTTGACCTTTCGGTCATCTTCTTCACTCAACTCATTCCAAGCAGCGCCTATCCCGCACGTCCGCAACTCCGCGCACTTGTGCATGGAGCACTGACATGAACCCCGTCCTCTGGACCCCCACACCAGAGCGGGCGAATGCCTCCACTATGGCAGCCTTCGAGCGGTTCGTGAGCGAAAAGAACGGCCTCACCTTCGCCAACTACAATGAGATGTGGGAGTGGAGCGTTACCGACCTTGATGCCTTCTGGGCCGCGATCTGGGATTTTTTTGAGATCCGCGCCAGCGTGCCATACGAGAAAATTCTTGGCTCCCGCACCATGCCCGGCGCACAGTGGTGTACCGGCGCAATGCTGAACTACGCTGATAATGTTTTGTGCCATGCGGAGGGCCGCGAAGACCATCCCGCCATCATCAGTATGTCCGAGACTTTGGGGCGTAAGGAACTGACGTGGGGCGAGTTACGGTCCCAAGTGGCTTCCGTTGCCCATCACCTCAAAAACATGGGCGTCACACAAGGTGACCGCGTCGTTGCTGTTTTGCCCAACACCGAAGCAGCGCTCATCGCCTTCCTTGCCACCGTCAGTATAGGCGCTGCTTGGTCGCTCTGCGCGCCTGATATGGGCCACGTTGCCATTCTCGACAGGTTCAAGCAAATCGAGCCAAAAGTTTTCATTGCACAGGACGGCTATGTCCACATGGGCAAAACTGTGGACCGTCGCGAAGTACTTGCCCACATCACATCCGAACTGCCCAGCGTGAACCAGTTTGTAACACTCCCCATAGTCGGTGATCTCCCGAAGGGTCATGTGGCATGGGACAGCCTTCTGGATGAGGATGTGCCTTTCGAGGCCACGCAAGTGCCTTTCGATCAACCGCTCTGGATCGTCTATTCCTCTGGCACCACGGGTAACCCAAAACCGATCGTGCATGGCCACGGCGGCGTAATTCTTGAGGCTGCAAAACAGTCTCTACACCACGACCTGACGCATAGTGATCGCTTCTGTTGGCTCACCTCATCTGGTTGGATCATGTGGAACGCACAATGGATGGCATTGGGTCAGGGGGCGACTGTCTGCCTTTACGACGGCGCACCAAACCACCCTGATATGCTCGCACTTTGGCGCTTTGCAGGGGATGAAAAGCTCACTTACCTTGGCGCAGGTGCTGCCTTCTTCGCAGGATGCCTCAAGGCAGGCGTTAACCCGCGAAATGAAGTTGACCTGACACACCTCCGCTCCTTGGGCTCAACCGGATCACCACTCAGCGCCGATGCCTATGACTGGATCTACCGCGATGTAAAAGAAGACGTCTGGCTCGCCCCGATCTCCGGCGGAACCGATCTCGCTGGCGCATTCGTCCTCGGTCATCCCGCCATGCCCGTACGTGCAGGTGAGATGCAATGCCGCGCTTTAGGTAACGCAGTACGCGCCTTTGACCCGCTCGGTAATGAACTCATTGGCGAAGTGGGGGAATTGGTCTGCACCGAGCCGCTTCCCTCCATGCCGCTGTTCTTCTGGGGCGACGAGGACGGCAGCCGCCTGCATGAGAGCTATTACGACACTTACCCGGGTATCTGGCGGCACGGCGACTGGATCAGCATCGACGAAAATGGCGCGAGTGTGATCTACGGACGCTCTGATGCCACCATAAACCGCAAAGGCCTGCGGCTCGGCTCTGCTGAAATATACCAAGCGGTCGAAGGTCTGGATGATGTTCTTGACAGTCTTGTTGTCGATCTAGAGTTTCTGGGCCGCGATAGTTTTATGCCCCTCTTCGTTGTTCCTGCACAGGGCGTTCCATTCGACGACGCACTGAAAGACAAAATAAACAATGCAATTCGCAAGGGAGTCTCGGCCCGCTTTATCCCGAACGAAATCGTTGAAGTGGCCGAAGTGCCGCGTACCTTATCTGGTAAAAAGCTTGAGGTTCCTGTGAAAAAGCTGTTGTTGGGAGGGGACCCCGCGACTGTGGTAAACCGTGACAGCATGGCAAACCCCGACAGCTTTGATTTCTTTATTGCCTATGCAAATGCACGGGCCAGCACCTGAAGGCCCCATTCTATGAGCACTGTTGCCGACCAACTCCTCGAACTTCTCGACATCGAACAGCTGGAAGTTGATCTGTTTCGCGGCATGGGAAACGGCGGCGAAACGACCACCCGCATCTTCGGTGGTCATGTCATCGCCCAAGCGCTGATGGCCGCCTACCGGACAGTGCCCGACCGGCTGTGCCACAGCTTGCACGCCTACTTCATCCGCCCGGGTGATCCAAAAATCCCGGTAATTTACCAAGTGGACCGCGCCCGCGATGGCGGCAGCTTTACCACCCGCCGCGTCGTGGCAATCCAACATGGCAAGCAAATCTTCAATCTATCCGCATCCTTCCACATCGACGAAGAAGGTTGGAACTATCAGCACAAGATGCCCGATGTGGGCGCACCCGAGGACTGGCCCAACCGCGACGAGTTGCGCGAGGCACATGTCGATAAAATTCCCGAAAAATTTCACGCCGACTTCCTGCGCGAACGCCCGATTGAGCTGCGCGAAGTTGCCCCGCGTGATTTCTTCACGCCCGAAAAAACCTCCGACGAAAACCACCTTTGGTTCCGCATGGAAGCAGCCAAAGGGCAGGGCCCACAAATGCAGCACTGCCTGCTCGCTTATGCTTCTGACATGAACTTGCTCGGTTCTTCCCTGCGCCCCCATGGCCTGACATGGTTCCAAGGGAATGTAATGAGCGCGAGCCTTGATCACGCCATGTGGTTCCACGGCCCGATCCAGTTCAACGATTGGCACCTCTACGATCTTGATGCCCCGTGGACGGGCAAAGCGCGCGGGTTTAACCGTGGCTCCATCTTCAGTGCTGATGGAACACTGGTCGCTTCGGTCGCCCAAGAAGGCCTCGTACGCCCTCTAAAGAAGAAGTGAGCTGCCCTTATAGGCACCTCACTTCTTCACTTTGCATTTAAATCACGCCACCAGACACCTTAAACGGGTGCGACGCCGTTCATCCAAACATATAGAAACATAGCTTGTTACCGTCGGGGTCGTGCACATAAGCGCCATAAAAACGGTCTGGCACACGCTGTCCCGGAGGGCCGTCACAAGTCGCACCCAACTCCAGGGCACGTGCATACATGGCATCCGCCTGCTGCTTTTCCTCAACTGGAAAAGCCAGCATCACGCCATTACCCGGGGTTGGATCGCCTTTGTCATAAGGCTCGCAAACGGCGAGCATCGGCTCCCCGCGCTTGGTCCCGACAAAAGCGATGCGCCCTGCATCAATTACAACTTTCGCACCCTTGTCCGCAAACAAATCACAATAAAACTTCTTGGCGCGCTCCATATCGCTCACGCCGATGGTGGTATAGCCGATCATAATTTCGTCCTAACTGTCAAAGCTGCCAAAACGGCGGTTCAGCTTGCGCATGCCCCCGATCCAGCGGTCATAATTGTCGGTCTTGTTGCGCATATAGGTCTCGACCTCTTTATGCGGCAGCACCAGAAACGTCTCATTGCGGATCGTCTGGACACAAGCCTCGGCCACGGGGCCAGGTTCCATCATGCCATCAATCGCTGCTACATGATCCTCATGGCCGCGGGTCATTTCAGTACGCACCGCTTGCGGGCACAGGACCGAAACTTTGATCCCCTGATCACCATAGGTCAGCGCCAGCCATTCGGCCAAGCCAACAGCGGCATGTTTGGTGACACCATAAGGGGCAGAGCCGATCTGGTTGAGCAAGCCTGCCGCCGAAGAAGTATTGAGCAGATAACCACCCCCACGCGCCGACATCAACGGTACCAGATGACGGGCAGCCCAGACATGGGACATCACGTTGATCTCCCAAATCCGCTGCCATTCGGCGTCTTCCACTTCGACACCACCGGGCACGGAAATCCCCGCATTGGAACAAAATAGATCAATCGGACCCGCATCAGCTTCCACAGCGTCAATCATACCCGTGAGCTGATCTTTGACCGCGACATCCACTTGGTAAGCTTTGCCACCCATCATTTTCGCAGTCTCTTCTGCACCCGCCATATCACGGTCCACACACGCAATATGCTTGGCCCCCTCCTCGGCATAGCGCAGGCACATGGCCCGCCCGATACCCGAAGCGGCCCCTGTCACGACGATAATTTTATCTTTGAGTTCCATAAACTATGTCCACATATTCGAGCCGCCACAGACGGTAAGCGCCTGACCGGTCATGTACTTGCTAGCGTCTGAAGCAAGGAAAACTGCCAGCCCCGCGAAATCCTCAGGATCGCCCAAACGTCGCAGTGGAATCTCGTTCTCAATCCGCTTGGCGACTTCTGGATTGTCCCAAAGCTCACGCGCGAATTCGGTTTTCACCAGACCGGGGCAGATCGCGTTGAAACGGATGCCGTTGGGTCCAAACTCCGCCGCGAGGTTACGGACCAGACCGATCAACGCAAGTTTCGACATGCCATAAGTGCCCAGCATAACCGACGGCTTGAACGCCCCAATGGAGGAGGTGAAGGCCATCGACCCGCTACCCTTGGAGACCATATCGGGGGCCACCATTTGTGCCAACCAAAGGTTGGAGCGAACGTTAGCGTCCATCGTTTTGGTATAGGCATCGTCTGGAATTTCTGAGGTTTTCCCGTAATAGGGGTTCACCCCCGCATTCCCGATCACACAATCAATTGGACCTGCCAGCTCATGGGTTTTATCGACCAGCGCTTGCAGCTGCTCCTTATAACCGACGTTGCAAGCCACAGCATGGGCGCGGCCCTTGCCGAGGGCGTTAATCCCCTCGGCAGCAGCATCCAGCTGGTCCTGCTTGCGTGCGGAGATGACGACAGTCGCGCCATGCTCCGCCAGCGCAGTCGCCATCGCAAGCCCCATCCCTTTGGAGGCGCCCGTGAGCAGCGCCACCTTTCCGGTCAGGTCAAACAGCGTGCTCATACACCGCTCCGCGTGCGGCCTGTTGCAATCTCCCCGCGTGCGCGGTCCGTACGTGAATTGGACGACTGGTAGTCCTTCACTTCGGCACGCGCGATCACGTGGTGGTGGACCTCATCAGGGCCATCTGCATAGCGCAGGGTGCGCTGTGCCGTGTACATGCCCGACAATGGCGACCACTGGGAAATCCCTGTCGCACCATGCACCTGCATCGCCTCGTCGATGATGTTGCACACTTTTTCCGGCACCATTGCCTTGATCATAGAGACCCAGATACGCGCCTCTTTGTTACCCAGTACATCCATCGCTTTGGCAGCTTTGAGCACCATCAGGCGCATCGCTTCGATCTCGATCTTGGAACGGGAGATTGTCTCCATGTTCTTGCCCAGATCGATGATCTTCTTGCCGAATGCCTCGCGCGACAAACCACGCTCGATCATCAGATCCAGCGCCTTTTCCGCCGCCCCGATGGAGCGCATGCAATGGTGGATACGGCCAGGTCCAAGGCGCACTTGGCTGATCTCAAAACCACGACCCTCACCCCAAAGGATGTTGCTTTCAGGAACGCGGACATTGGTGAATTTGATATGCATGTGACCGTGCGGCGCATCATCATGGCCAAAGACATGCATCGGCCCGACAATCTCGACACCGGGGGTGTCGACGGGCACAAGGATCTGCGACTGCTGGCGGAAAGGCTCCGCATCGGGCGAGGTCTTCACCATCGTAATCATCACCTTACAGCGCGGATCACCCGCACCAGAGATGTAGTATTTCTCGCCGTTGATGACCCACTCGCCATTCTCGAGCACAGCAGAGGTCGAGATATTCTTGGCATCGGACGACGCCATATCAGGCTCCGTCATTGCAAAGGCAGACCGGATTTCACCCGCCAACAATGGCTTGAGCCATGTGTCTTTTTGTTCCTGTGTCCCGATCCGCTCAAGCACTTCCATGTTGCCCGTATCAGGCGCGGAACAGTTCAGCGTTTCGGAGGCCAGCGGATTTTTTCCCAGCTCGGCAGCGATATAGGCATAGTCTAGGTTGCTCAGACCTTCACCTGTCTCGGCGTTGGGCAAAAAGAAGTTCCATAGACCGTTTTCACGGGCTTTCTTCTTGGCCGTTTCCAACAGTTCAAGCTGGCCTGGCGCATGGGACCAACGATCCGCACGACCTTCGCCCAGTGCAAAATACTCTTCGGTAATCGGCTCGACGTTTTCGCGAATATGCTTGATCACGGCAGCCAACAGCGGCTTGGCTTTCTCGGACATTCCGAGGTTGTTCATTTCCATTGGTGTCTCTGACATGTGTATGTCTCCCTAGTTTATTTGTTCACCCAGTTGGGTTTGCGTTTCTCGACAAAGGCATTCACGCCCTCTTTGAAATCTTCGGTTTTGGCCAGATCGGCGATGACCTCACGGGAATAGGCGATGCTGCCCTCCATCCCATCGCGGACATACATATCGTTCAACACGCGCTTGGTTGCTTTGACCGCAGAGGGTGAGACAGTACACAACTGCTCTGCCTTCTCCATCGCTTTTGTCATCAGCTGATCATGCGGATGCACCTCGTTGACACAACCTAAGGCCAGCGCTTCGTCCGCCATAATGGTACGCCCTGTGTACATCATTTCCTGTGCGGCCAATCGTCCGATATACCGCGACAGACGCTGCACACCTGAAGCGGCGGCAAAGAAGCCGACCTTTACTTCGGGCAAGGCAAACTTTGCATTCTCGGAGGCGAGGATAATGTCGCACGACAGGGCCGTCTCGAACCCGCCGCCCATGGCAAACCCGTTGACTGCTGCGATGATCGGCTTTTCAAGAGTGAAGCGTGAGGACAGACCCGCAAACCCCATCGGCGTCATCGTTGCACGCGCGCCACCTGCGGCAGTCGCCTTGAGGTCGTTGCCCGCACAAAACGCTTTATCGCCAGCACCCGTGAGAACCGCTACCCACAAATCTTGATCCGCCGCAAACGCATCCCAGCAATCGGCCATCTCGTTGTGCATATCCACATGCACCGCGTTATAAACGTCAGGGCGGTTCATCGTGACAACGAGGATATGCCCCTTCTTCTCGGTCGTAATATATTCGTAGCTCATACTTTCAGCCCTCCGGTATCAATCTCGGTAAACTTGCCATCTGTCGCGGCAAGCTGGCGCAGCAAGTCTGCAGGGGCGAAGGCAGGATCGTCCGCGCCCAATTCCTCCATCCGCGCCAGCACCGCTTTTGCGCCGACCATATCGCCATAGAACATTGGCCCGCCCTTATCCGCAGGCCAGCCATAGCCGTTGAGCCAGACCACATCGATGTCAGAGGGACGCTGCGCCTTGTTCTCTTCAAGGATTTTCACCGCTTCGTTGATCATCGGATAAATGCAAATCTCGATGATCTCCTCGGCGCTCATGGATGAGGCCTCGGCCCCTGTCACGTTCTTGATAATTCCCGCCGTTACGTCAGACGGCACAGGGCGGCGGCTCTCGTCATAGTCATAGAACCCCGCTTGGGTCTTTTGTCCGCGGCGGTCCATCTCACACAGCATGTCGCGGATCGGGTTGTCCGTGGTGGCCCCTTTGGACCAGCCAATATCAAGACCCGCCAGATCGCTCATCTGGAACGGTCCCATCTTGAAGCCGAACTGGTTCAGCGCCGCATCCACATCCCAAGGCATCAGCCCTTTGGCCAGCAGTTTGTTCGCCTGAATCTGGCGCGCAAACAAAATGCGGTTGCCCACAAATCCGGGGCAAACCCCGACCAGCGCCGCAATCTTGTTGATCTTCGCCGCCAGCGCCATAGACGTTGCAACAACGTCATCCGCCGTGTGCGCCGCACGCACAATCTCCAGCAGCTTCATCACGTTGGCGGGGGAGAAGAAGTGCAGCCCGATTACATCCTGCGGACGGCGCGTCATCGCCGCAATCTCGTTAATGTCCAGCGCAGAGGTGTTCGTCGCCAAAATCGCGCCCTCTTTGCAAACGCGGTCCAACTCGGTGAAAATCTTGCGCTTTAGGTCCATGTCCTCGAACACCGCCTCAATGATCAGATCACAATCTGCCAAATCAGCCAGCTCTAGCCGCCCGTCAAAACGGCCCATCCGCGCTTCGACTTCTTCCTGCGGGAAACGCCCCTTGTCGGAGGAACGCTGGTAGTTGCCGCGCACCACGGCCAGACCACGGTCCAGCGCCTCTTGTGTCGTCTCGACGATCTTTACATCATAGCCTGCGGTGGCGAAGTTCATCGCAATGCCGCCGCCCATCGTACCCGCACCAATGATGCCAACGGTTTTGATCTCACGCTGCGGCGCATTGGCATCCAGTCCTGGAACTTCCCACGCTGCTTTGCCCGCTTTCGCGATATAGTCGCCTGTTTCTTCGATTGTTGGTGTCATGTTTTTGCCTCTTGGTTTTCCAGACAGGCCGCGCGAACCCCGCGACGGTCAAGTTTATCGGTAGCACCGCGCATCAGCGGCACATGTTGTGTCCACAAATGCTGCGGTGTTTTGAATTTTGCGATATGCCCCTCAAGGGCTGCCGCCATCTCATCGTGGCTCAGCACAGCGCCCTCACGCAGTTCCACGCAGGCGCCTACCACTTCGCCCAAACGCTCGTCGGGAACAGAGAATGCACAAGCCTCAATCACGTCAGGCAGACGGTGCAACGCGCCTTCCACATCCAGACAGGCGATGTTCTCGCCACCACGGATGATGATGTTTTTCTTACGGTCCAGAATGGTCACGAACCCTTCGGAATCCATCACGGCCAGATCACCTGTGCGCAGCCATCCGTCCTGCATCGTCTCCGCTGTGGCCTCGGGCTTGTTCAGATAACAACGCATGTTGGCAGGGCTTTTGACCGTGATCTCGCCAAGCTCCCCCAGCGATACATCATTGCCGTCATCATCCAGCAGACGCAGTTCTTGCAACGGCGGGTGCAGCTTTCCCGCGCTCTCGGGACGCTTCACATAGTCATCGCCGATCATGCCAATCCCCAATGCATTCGTCTCTGTCATGCCCCAACCCGTCGCGATCCCAGCATTGGGAAAACTCTCGGCCAATTGTGCGACCTGCGCACCGGGACGTTTCGCTCCGCCAGAACCCAGATAATCGAGCGTTTCCAGCGTAACAGCTGCTTTGCGTGAGGCCATCATCAATTCCGCCGATTGTGTCGGTACACCAAGGAAACGCGTGATCTTCTCCGCTTGGATCAGCCGCACAGCTTCATCAGCATCCCATTTCCGCATCAGCGTAATATGCGCACCCGCAGGCAAGCTCAGCAAAAACAGCGGATGGGTTGCAGTGACATGAAACAGCGGGGTGACCACAAGCGCGGAAGGGCGCAGTGGCTCTGGCGCGCCTTCCTCGGGCGGCGTTACAAGCGGCGCAATCACTGCCTGCATCAGCCAACTGAAAACAGCACTTACAGCACTACGATGCGTTTGCACGACACCTTTGGGATGCCCCGTCGTGCCCGACGAATACATGACTGCGAAATCATCATCGGTGTCGATCGTCACATCCAGAGCCGTATCAGACGCGGCAGTCTGGAGCGCG
Organism: uncultured Sulfitobacter sp.; assembly: GCF_947499945.1. GTDB lineage: Bacteria > Pseudomonadota > Alphaproteobacteria > Rhodobacterales > Rhodobacteraceae > Sulfitobacter. The sequence goes on from NZ_CANMQD010000009.1 coordinate 26,086, forward strand.
GTATAGTCGTGCCCGACCATCCCCTCGCCATCGCGCACGCCAACCAGCGTCAGAGACAGATCATCGACCAATGGCATCAACCGCTCGATACGTGGACCATCGGCAAACACCAGCTTGGCCTCACTATCGCGCAGAGCGTAATCAAGTTCTTCGGTGGTCCACCACGCGTTTACAAAAACAACCGTCGCGCCCGTCGCGGAGATGCCAAGCACCAGTGTCATCAATTCAGGGTAGTTGCGCATCGCAATCGCGACACGGTCACCTTTGCCAATCCCGAAGGTCCCGTGCAGCACATTCGCCACACGCCGCACTTCGGTACAGAATTCACCATAGGTCCAGCGCTCCCCCTCATACAAGAGATAGTCAAGCGCACCATCACCGTGCTGCGCCTTACCCGCTGCCATCAGAGACGGAACCGTGGGTGGAATGTTCTGGAACGCTTTATACGTCACGCCCCGCACAACTGTAGGTGCTACAGAAAATGTCGGATTGGTCGCAACAACATGGGCAACGGCCGCTTCGGGCGACATCGCACTCATGCTGCGCACCCGGTGCAGCGGCATATCTGTTTCATGGTGACCCTCCCAAGTCTCGACGGGACGCTTGTCCTCTTCCTCCTGAGGACGGGCGACTCTCTTTGAAGATAGACTAGGGGGAAAAATCGGGCCTGCCAATACCGCAGGTCGGAACTTCGTTTCGCAAATGCGATTTAGCGGAACTGCGTCCTTTTATTCCTAATTATTACATAACACTCATTATGCAGCGCCAAAAATACTTACTCAGCGTTTAATATGGATTCAATTCGCGCAACGTCGCCAGGATTGTTTAATTCCCAGAATACCCGGCCCCGTCCCTCGACTTCAACACACAAGACATCTGTACCGTTTTCAAGAAACCGCAACTGCTCCAACCCTTCATGCCGTTCCAAACGCCCCTCCGGCCAGCTTGCATATTGCGCCAAGGCCGCGGGACGGTAAGCATAGAGACCAACATGGTGGAACACATCCCCCTCTGCATCCGCCGCTTTATCAGGGTGGATGTAGGGCAAAACCTCTTTGCTGAAATACAGCGCGCGGTGGTTGCGATCAAACACAGCCGTGGTGCCGCCCACCAACCCTGCCGCACGGTCCGCACGGAAATGCGCATAGGTTTGCGCATCACATAAAACCACAGGCGTCGCTACGGGCGCATCGGGATGTGCTGCCATCGCTGCAATCAAATCCTCGACGAACCATGCAGGCGTCAACGGTGCGTCTCCTTGCAGGTTCACCACCAAATCGGCCTCGAACGCTCCGCTAATGGCGGCTTCGGCACAACGCGCTGTTCCGTTTTCACAGCGCGTTGAGGTCATGATCACTTGGGCGCCAAAAGCCTCTGCCGCGTCTTTGATCCGGTCATCGTCAGTTGCGACATAAACAGCATCGACGCCCTGCACTTCCATCGCCGCTTCCCAGCTACGTTGGATCAAGGATTTCTCTTGGCCGTCACGATCACGCAAAGTGACAAGTGGTTTGCCCGGATAGCGGGTCGAAGCATAGCGCGCAGGAATTACGATTACAGTCTTCATCAAGCTACTCCTGCACGCAAACAGTCATGGATACGCAAAAGCCCAACGGCCGCCCCTGCCCCATCGACGACCACCAACACGGTAATTTTGTTTTCGTTCATCACCGACAAGGCCTGTACTGCCATCATATCAGGCGGCACAGTCTTGGGCGCCTTGGTTGCAACTTCTCGCGCTGACTTGGTGCCAAGATGCTCGCTGTTGCGGCGCAAATCCCCATCTGAAATCACCCCGACCAGCTTGCCCTCCTCAACGACACAAGCGATGCCAAATCCCTTTTCGCTCATCTTGAGCAGGGTCTCTTGCATGCCAGCGTCAGGTGACACAACCGCCATTGCCTCTGGTCCGTGCATCAACTGATGCACGAGGGCCAGCTGCGCTCCCAGCTTGCCGCCCGGATGATACGTGCGAAAATGCTCTGACAGAAAGCCGCGCTGCTCCATCAAAGCCATGGCCAGCGCATCACCCAGTGCAAGTGCCATTGTGGTCGAGGTGGTGGGCGCAATGCCGCTCCCCGCTTCCTTCTCTTGCGGAAGGGTCAGGCGAAAATCAGCTGCCCGCATGAGGGTGCTGTCAGGTTTGCTACTGATCCCGATCATCGGGATAGAAAACCGGCGTGTGTGGTTTATCAGATCACCCAACTCGGACGTTTCGCCCGAGTTGGACAATAGAATGCAAAGATCGTCCAACTTAATCATCCCCAGATCGCCATGGCTCGCCTCGGCGGGATGCACAAAATAGGCAGGCGTGCCCGTGGATGCGAGGGTCGACGCAATCTTGCGGGCGATGTGACCTGACTTCCCGATACCCGACAAGATAATGCGACCTTTGGTTTCCAGTATCCGCTCAACCGCCCCAACAAAATCATCGGGCAAGTTCGAAGCCATCCGCACCAAGGCTTGACCCTCATGCTCAAGCACCTGCGCCGCAGTGGCCAATATCTTGGTTTCATCTGACATTACGGCTCTTTCTATATGCAACGGGCTTCACCCAGATGTACGCGCGCGCATCCTGCGCTGCAAGGCGAACAGCGGATTTAGTCGCGGCTTATGGACGGTAGGCGACAACGGGCTGCCGCTGTATACCAAGACCTTCAACGCCCAACTCTACGACATCATCAGCCGCCAGAAACTGCGGCGGCTTCATCCCCATTCCCACACCTGGAGGGGTGCCTGTCGTAATCACATCACCAGGCATTAGGGTCACAAATTTGCTAAGATAGGATACAATATGCGCGACGCTAAAAATCATCGTCGCCGTGCTGCCCGTCTGTTTGCGCACGCCGTTTACGTCCAGATACATCATCAGGTTTTGCGGGTCGGGAACCTCCGCCGTACTCACCAGCCATGGTCCGATGGGCGCAAAGCTGTCGCAGGATTTCCCCTTGGTCCACTGCCCTCCACGCTCCGTCTGGAAGGCACGCTCGGACACATCATTCACGATGCAATAGCCCGCCACATGCGACAGCGCATCAACCGCCGCCACATGATGCGCGCGGGTACCGATAACCACGCCCAACTCGACTTCCCAATCAGTCTTTTCTGATCCTTTGGGCAGGATGATCGGGTCGTTGGCCCCTGTAGCGGGGCAAGACTTCATAAACAGGATTGGCTCTTGGGGGATAGGCATACCCGCCTCTTCGGCGTGATCGGAATAATTCAAACCGATACAGAAAATACGCCGCACGTCGTCAAGGATCGGCGCATAATCCCCCTCAACCACCGGTAAGGTTTCGGGGTCGAGCGCTTCAAGCCGCGCCATCTCGTCCGGGGTCACGGCCATGGCCGTGATGTCCTGAACAGCGCCCGAGATATCACGCGCCCTGCCCTGTTCGTCGATCAACGCGGGACAAACACCATTCTGGGTTCTAACGCGGGCAAGTTTCATATGGGACGCTCCTCTAAATTCTCACGCCACCATACCGTCAATGTGAACAGGGTGAAGCCAGAAAAGTCGCCTTTACGGTTGAGGGGCGACCCCCCGTGGGTGTAAGCGCGAGGAACGCCCCCTGCCCCGCTCCAAAGGATATCCAGATGAAAACTGCACTTGTCACAGGCTCTTCCGGCTTCATCGGGTATTTTGTGGCCGATGCACTGCTCGCCCAAGGATGGCAAGTGATCGGTGTTGATTCCATGAGCGATTATTATGATGTGAAGCTTAAACAATCGCGTCTCGATCTGCTGGAAGCGCAAGGCGGCTTTACCAATGTAAAAGGTGAAGTGCAGGAGCAAGGGTTGCTGACCGAGCTTTTTGCCAAGCATAAGCCCGAGATTGTGATCCACCTCGCGGCCCAAGCAGGCGTGCGCTATTCGCTGGAAAACCCCATGTCGTATTTTCAGACAAATTTGGGCGGGACATTGCAACTGCTTGAAGCGGCGCGTGCCCATCCGCCCAAACACATGCTGATGGCATCAAGTTCTTCTGCTTATGGGGCAAATACACAGATGCCCTACAACGAGAATATGCAAGCAGACCATCAAATGTCGCTTTATGCAGCGACCAAGAAATCGTCCGAGAACATCGCGCACAGCTATGCACATCTCTTTGCCCTGCCGATCACCATGTTCAGGTTCTTTACCGTTTATGGCCCATGGGGGCGGCCCGATATGGCGCCGCATCTTTTCACGTCCCGCATCCTCGAAGGGCGCCCGATTGACGTTTACAACCATGGCGATATGCGGCGTGATTTTACCTATGTTACCGATCTGGTTGAGGCGATTTTGCTCTTGGTGGATGCGGTGCCAGACCATCTGACGCAGCAGGGTATGTTCGCTGGCGACAGCTTGTCCCCCGTTGCCCCTTACCGTGTGGTAAACATCGGGAACTCCGAGACTGTGCCGTTGTTGGATTTCATCAAAGCGATTGAGGATGCAACTGGCATCAAAGCGGAAAAAAACCTTATGCCCATGCAGCCCGGCGATGTGCCGGCAACATGGGCGGACGCAAGCCTACTTAAATCTCTGACAGGTTATGTCCCAAAAACGAGTGTCCGTGACGGCGTCGCAAAGTTCGTCGCGTGGTACCGCGATTACTACAACATCTGATTAGTCATCAAACCCGATAAAGCTGGCAACATCAGCGACATCGCGGCGCTCTGACACAACAGCATTGGCGGAGAAATCCTCATCCGGCCACCCCAGTGCGACACAGGTCATGATTACTTCGTCGTCAGGGATTTGAGCATGCTCACGCACCACGGGAGACTGCATGATCCCCTGCCCGTTTATCACACAGCCCAAACCACGCGACCAAGCCGCCAGCGTGAGGCCGTAAGTCACGGCACCCAGATCAAAATGTGCAATTGTTCCGCCTTCCAGAGACTTATCAAACGTCACGACAATTGATACGGGGGCATCAAACTGGCGGAAGCCCCGCATGACCCAATCCTGCCGCATCTCTTTGTCTTCGCGTGCAATACCCATCGCGGCAAACAGCTGCTTAGCGATGCCAACCTGACGATCGCGGTGTGGCCCCTCATAGGCACCGTGATCAACGATTTCTCGCACAGGTGGGACACCGCCCAACATGCGGGCGGAATTTCCTTCACGCACCTTCTCAAGCGGCTCTCCGGTCAGGACATGCAAGTGCCAAGGCTGAGTGTTCATGGATGACGGTGCGCGGTTGGCCAAAGCAATCACTTCTTCAATGAGTTCCCGTGAAACAGGCTTGTCCAGAAATCCGCGGATACTCCGGCGACCGCGCATTGCGTCATCAATGTTCATAAAGTTCTAATCCGTCTTAAAAGTTTAGGTTAAAGATCCGGCTCACACCAAGACCGATGCGCCATTGATCCTCGGATCCGTTAAGCGTGATCGGGCTGTCTGCGGCATCACCCAACAGTTTTTCATAGCTGACAACTCCTTCAAGCGACCATTTATCGTCGATGAAATATGTGCCCGTTACAGCAAGGCCTGCGCTCAATGCACCACCCGTAGCATCATACTGTGAGAAGCTGGAAGCAGCAGCTTCGGCTGCGGAAACGCCGAAATAGGTATTTGCAAACTCATCGTTGCCAAAATTGACGCGCGGCCCCGCCGTAAAGCGCCAGCGGTCATTCGGGCGTACGATCCAGTCAGCACCCAATGTACCAGTGACGCCATCGTGACCCGTCACACCTTTGCGCACCTCGCCAAAGGCCATCCAATTTGTTTGCTGATATTTTAGCCCAAGGCCCAGCTCGACAGCGATGTCGATATCCTCAAGACCAGCGAGCTCTGAGCTGGTTTCCGCAGTACGCTCATCCAAAATGCGGAAAGCACCGTTTAAGCTTAGTCCATTGTCGGGAATGCCGCGGACACCATTGCCTATATCGACCGGTCCCCACTTGAGTGACCCAAAAGTGAATGTTGGCGCAACAAGACCGCCCGTGTCACCAGAACCCATATACTCGGGTGCGGCACCAACACCCGCGCCTAGCGCAAAGTTGAATGACCTCTCTTGTGCAGCTGCGGGTGCAGCAAAGGCGATCATTGAAACAGAAACAAAGATAAAGGCACGCATCGAGAGTTCTCCACAGCTGCTCTTCGCCCAAAATAGGCTTGCAGGATTCTTGTGGGAAAATAGGCGACTGGCTTCTCAATGTATATCAGAAAGCAGTGACAGCCCATTTTAAGGTTTCGCCTTGTACTAAGGGGGCCATATGTTCCACTTTAAATACGCAATTTCAAACGGTTATAGTATAGTTATGTCTTTGACATGCCTGTGAACTTCGCTACAATCAATGCATTCTGACATTTGGTTCCCCGCAGGGAACCGCATCTGACCGCCCTACTCCCAAAAAACCTAATAGAGAACTCGAAACGAGTTCTTTGGTCTATCCAATCATTCATCAAGAATCTTCAGCAGCGCTTCGACGCCTTTTTGAAGCTGGTCTTTGCTCACAGCAGAAAAATCGCGGCGCATTCGCAATTCCAAGCGGCCATCTTGCGCTGTTATCTTCGCCTCTCCCTCTGACCGCGCCAACCGGACAGAGGTCTTCGACATCGACTTGCTTGGTTTGGCATTCAGCGACTTTCGGGGCTCCGCCACACAATAGCGTAATATGCGCAGTTCGTCTTCAACATCCCGCCGTGTAGCTTTCTCCAACTGGTCTATTAGCACCTCAGCTGCTGCCGCATCGGCATCCATATATTTGTAGAGGTCGAGACCCAAAGCGCGAGGGATAGCTTCTGGATGCTTGACGTGGTCGCCGAGCACTTCCAACACACGCGCGAACTGCCGGATGTAGGTCCGCTTTTGCTTTAGCGCTGAGGCATATAAAACGCTAACCGCGTTACTAACGTCCGTGTTAGCCTCGCTCGCGTAGGCCAGAGCGAGCTGCGCCATTTCACCAAATGATAGGTCCTTTCTGATCAAGTTTTCGTCGACCATCTTGCGGTAGAGGTTGGCCAATGGCTCCCCTCGGAGAACCAATGCCGCCGGAATGCGCCCATATCGGGGATCACCCGTTTTGGCCTTCAGCGCTCTAAAAGCATTGAGCCGCCGAAACCCCTGGATCAATTCATAACCATCTTCGGTTTGTTCAACTCTGATCGGGTTAGACAAACCTACGGACTGGATCGAGGCCATCAGTTCCTCAAGCTCCGGATCAACATCTGATGATCTGTCACGCGTAAGCTTTGTCATCTTTACAAGCTCAGTGTCGATCAAATCAGTGATCAGACCCAATTTCTTCAGGCGAACATGCTCAAGCGCCAGCGCATCATTCTCCGCACGTATAGCAGCCTCAGCCTCCGCACGACTGCTGACCGCGCTTGCTGTTTCGGAAATCGCACTTGCCATTGGGCTGCGGCGCGGCGCTGCAGCAGGCTCCTCATTTTGTAATGGGTGACCTTGAACGTTGTATGACTTTGTCTCTGGCGCAGCTTGGTTCCCCGCGGGGAACACGTCGCTATCTGCATCAGGATCAAAATCTATGTCGAATACGCTCCGCTTCTTAACCATTTATCAGTTCTCCACCTTGTCCCAAGCCTGTACAAGCGTATCGCGAAATTCATCATACGCCTGATCAAAAGAAGTTCGCGCCCGCCGCCAAGTTTCACGGGTCATTTGCCGATAGTCCATTTCATAGATTGACGAAAGAAATCTGCCCGACTGCTCAACCGCGCGGGTCATCTCAATAGGGTGAATGGCAACATGTGATTTAAAAACCTGATTAAATGCTGACTGCATCGCACGGTGCAAATCATTATTTGGCTCAAACCGCGTCAACAGAAACTTAATCTCCGCAAAGGCTTTGTGGGGATCGCCACCCGCAGGCAGCGTCCCCCGAAACCGGCCAAGATCTTCCAGCGCTTCCGCCAGCTGCCCAATAAAACTCGTCGTGCTGTCGTACTCCCAATATCCAGGACCGGATGGAATATAGAGCACATCTGCTGCAAAAACGGCGTTCATACTTTGGTACCCAATGGCCGGCGGGCAGTCGAAGATAATAATGTCATAGGCGTCGGCAGGAATTTGATCGAGATATCTCGAAACGGCGGCAAAGAATGACCACTCGGGATTCAGGTGGCGGTATTGGGCTGATGCAAACTCTACAAACGCGGCGTTGGCACAACTGGGTATCAAGTCAATTGTAGGCCAACTTGTAGGCTTTATAAAATCGGTGGTGCGCAAATCGTCCAGGCCCATACCTGTAACTGAGGCCGGCAATTTACGCTGGGGCAGGGAAGTGCCCGTTTCGGCGCCACCAGCAGCTGCATTCATTCGCTCTGTTTCGCGGATTAAATCACGTGCCATGATGCCCCAAACCGTAAATTCCTCCGAGATATCCGAAAGGCCCATTGAGTGACTCAGGGTTGCTTGGGGATCAAAATCCACCGCTAGAACACGGTAGCCATCAAGTGCTGCTGCATGAGCAAAGTGTAGCGCAACTGTCGACTTACCAGCGCCCCCTTTGAAGTTTGCTATAGCAGCACGTATTGGCCTCTTCCCAGCCGGCCTCGGCGGCAGCAAGTTGCGCCCCTTGACCTTTAGCCTGCGCCGTAACTCATTAATCTCTTCCAACGCATACCATCGCTGTCGCCCATCCTCCTCGACAACTCCTTCAGGCAGGCTTGGGTCACTGGCAAGGCGCCCACGAAGTGTTGAGGCATTCATCTTAAGAATAAGCTCCGCGACCTCCCAGCTCGAAAACCGCCGCAGTGTCTTTTCCATCTCAGGTGAATAAGTCTGCTGGCGGATGTAGCCCTGCATTTTAAGGGACTGCGCCTGCAATTTAGCCAGATCGGTATGCGTAAACATCTAGTGCCTCTTCAGTTCAAGTTCCCCACGGGGAACGCTAATCAATACTCTTTCCTGATTTACGCCGAATTTGCACCTTTTGGAAAGGGTGTTATGACTGTTCTTGCAGATACGACTTATTATAAAAAACAAGCCGAGAATTGCTGGAAGGCGATTCGCCTGGATAAAAATTTCGCGACCCAATTCAGGGACACAGTATTACGTATGAATGTCTAACTAGGGGACAATGAGCGTCAATAAGGTGTCATTCAGAGTGTCCCCCTATACCATTGATACCAATTTCTTTAAAATTACTCCCTTAGGTTTCAGTCTGAAAAAGAGACCCTCTTGACACGCAATGAGTTTTGGACGCTAATTAAGAAAATGGCCTGAAGAGCGTTTTAAGCGTGGTCACCGAAGATATTCTTCCCTGAGGCACTTCTAATCCATTTCGGAGCAGTCCATGCACGTAGCACAAGTTGTGGGTCGCAAAGCGGCTGCACAAAAGTACGATCTTTTGACAGCATTAGGGGCTCATGCCCTCTCGCAAGGTAAACACGAGCAACGGCTTGTGCTCCGCTTCATGACGCTGATTACTGCAAGATACAATTGGAACCGCGATGAACTTGCCGTCGGCCAGCGAGAGATTGCACAACTTTGGAGCGTTGATGAACGCACAGTGAAGCGTGAGATGGCCAAATTGCGCGCACTCGGTTGGTTGAGAGTCCACAGACAGGGCGCGCGCGGACGGGTTACCCAATACGGTTTGAATATTGAGTGTATGTTGGAAGCAACACAACAGACGTGGTCAAATGTAGGACCAGATTTTGATCTGCGAATGCACGGTACGCCAGCCACCTCCGATGTTGTGGCCCTGCCAGTCAAAGGTCAAATAATCGCTCCAGAGATTTCCGACGGAACGGAATGGGCATTGGCGCGCGGGATTCTGCACGCCGAGAATCAAGGTGTCTATGGAAGTTGGATTCAGGCTCTAACACGGGTCAATAGGGCAGGGGGGCGCCTTTCCCTGCGCGCTCCAAGCCGCTTTCATGCGGCCTATGTTCAAACGCATTTGTCCGCTCGTCTCCTCGCCGCAGTTCAAGCTGTAGATAGCGATGTCTCAGAAATTGCTGTTGTTCTATAAAACAGCCCGCTCGTAGAATCTGGCAATCCATTCTCCCAGCGCGGCGATATCTGTGCCTTGTGTGAGCGTTTTTGCCGCCTCACTGGTAACATCATGGCCAATCTCTTCTGCAAACGCATCGAGCAGAGCCGCTATAAACGGTCCTGTCATTTCGGGATGGTATTGAGTTGTAAGAACGTGATCCCCAATTGCAAAACCTGCTATTTCGCAGCCTGGTGTACGTGCCACTATCCTTGCGCTGTTAGGCAGAGATACAACTTGTTCTTTATGTGCTGCATACAATGTGACTGAAGTGCGCTGTGGCAAAAACTGTGTCTCTATGCGTCCCAATACCCATCCATTAGGGTTGTCGATAACATCTCCCCCTAATGCCTTTGCAATGACTTGGTGCCCAAAGCATGCGCCGAACATGGGGATTTTTTTTCCGGCAGCTTCGCGCACAATACTTTCCAGGTGACCTATCCATTCCGCATCGTCGTGAATCGATGCTGGGCTACCGGTGACGAGCAAGCCATCAAAGTCTAGGGTCTTCGGGAAAATGCCATCCTTCACCGAAAAAACCTCAAATTTCCAATCAGGACGAACGCGCCACAACAGCTCCGAGAATTTTTGGCCATCTTTAGGATGCGTCTGCGCAAACGCGCTCTCGTCTGTGTTGGTCATCAGAATTGCCAAGCGCATAAAGTTTTCCTTTACATGTGAACGATGCCACTTAATATATTTTTACATATTATAAATATAAGCACCATAAGAAGTGCTGGAGGGATTATGACTGTTTGGATGCCCGACGATGATGGTCATGCTGATCTGTCCTCCCACGATAGCTTTTCCCAAGGTGCGCCGCATAACACCTTTGCCCGATTGCGTCGCGATGATCCGGTCTTTTGGACAGAGTATGCTCAGGGGACGGGCTTTTGGTCTATCACCCGACATGAAGATATCGTTGCCCTGAACAAGCAGAGCATACTGCTTTCTTCTGCACATGGTATCAGGATTGAAGATCAATCCCCCGAAGAAGTTATCGCCCGCCGTACGTTTCAGGAAACGGATGGTGCCGAGCATATGGGCACGCGTATCAAAGTGGCCAAGGCTTTTTCAAAGCCGGTGATCGCGGGGTTTGAGGCGCAGATCAGGGAGCTTTGTATTGAAATTCTTGATGATGCATTGCCCAAGGGTACGTTTGACGCGACCAAGCTGATTGCGCGTGAACTGCCTATGCGGATGCTGGGGCGTATCCTCGGGACGCCTGAGGAAGATTTGCCATGGCTGGTGAAAAAAGGCGATGCGCTCATTGCCAACACCGATCCCGATTTCACTGATCATGTGCTGGACAAAATGACCACGGACGAGTTTCGCCTGATGCCGTTCAATTCCCCTGCGGGAGCCGAGCTGTATGCCTATGCCAAGGATCTGATGGCGCGGAAAAACGCTGCGGGGGATACCAACGGTATCTTGCATTTGATCATGCAGCCGGGGCCTGACGGGAGTGTGATCTCGGACGCAGAATTTCGCAATTTCTTTTGCCTGTTGGTTGCAGCCGGCAATGATACCACACGCTACTCTATCGCTGCGGGATTGCAGGCGATGTGTCACCAGCCCGAGCTGCTGAACCAGATGAAAAGTGGTGAGGTTTGGGACACGATGGCGGATGAGGTGATCCGCTGGGCCACGCCCGCGCTCTACTTTCGCCGCACGGCAACAGCGGATTTAGAGCTGCATGGAAAGACGATAAAAGCGGGGGATAAAGTCGTCTACTGGTTTGCCTCTGGCAACCGCGACGAGGAGGCGTTTGACGCCCCCATGCGTGTTAATCTGGCCCGCACCCCGAACAAGCATTTGTCCTTCGGGCAGGGGGGGCCGCATGTCTGTTTGGGGATGTGGCTTGCGCGGCTCGAAGTGCGGGTCCTGTTTGAAGAACTGTCAAAACGCATCACAGGGATCGAGGCCGCTGGCCCGCATAAATTCCTGCGCTCAAATTTTGTGGGGGGGATCAAGTCCCTGCCTGTTACCGTCCATATGTCTTGAGGGAGACCCGACCGATGTCTGACCGTTTGCGTGCTATTTTCTGTGATCATCTGAGCCTGATACGGGGCAAATACCTGCCTGCTTCCAAAATTGGGGACAATGACACACGGTTTTGCCGTTCAACATTCGGGGTGCATTTTGATCGTGATTTGCTGCCGTCGCCTGGCTCGATGATGATGGAAGGGTTGCCCGATATGGAGCTGCGCTGGGATGCGGCCAACATCCGCGACAGCTGGCACAAGGGTACGAAAATTGTACTTGGCGATTTATATGATCAAGAAGGGGAGCCATTGGCAGTTTGCCCGCGCGCTGCGCTCAAACGGGCAGTTGCGGCGTGGGAGGCCAAGGGGCTGACACCGAAAATCGGGATCGAGCTTGAGGCATTTGCATTTCAGCACGGTGAGGATGGCACGCTCATCCCCTATGACGCACCGGGGGCTGTGGTGTATGGCACGGGCCCCACAACGGACCCGCGCGGATTTAACGACGCGATTTGGGAGCGGGCGACAGAACTGGGATTTAGTATCGATATGATGACCGCGGAGTATGACGCGCCTCAGTTCGAATATACGCTGACCTTCGACGATGCGCTTAAGGCTGTGGATGACATTATCTTGTTCCGCCTGCTCGCACGTGAAGTGGCGTTGGAGCATGGGATCGTGCTGAGCTTTTTGCCCAAGCCGATTGAAGATGCGGGCGGTTCTGGCATGCACATCAACTTTTCCTTTGTCGACAAGAACGGTAATAATGCCCTGACCAAGGATGGCAAAAGCGGCCCCGGTCATATGAGTGAGCTGGCGCGTGGTTGTGTTGCGGGATTGGTGCAGCACCATCGGGGGCTGGCGGCATTGGTGGCACCCACCGCGCTCAGCTATAAGCGGTTACAACCTGCGAGCCTGTCAGGATATTGGCGCAACTGGGGCGGGGACCACCGAAATGTGACGACGCGAGTGAGTGGCGAGGGCGGTGTCAAAGCGCGGCTTGAGCATCGGATGGCAGATGCCTCTGCAAATCCCTATATTGCTGTGGCTGCGGTGTTGCAGGCGGCCCTGCTGGGGGTCGAGACCAAGTACCCGTTGATAGCGCCTGAAACGGGCGACGGTTTTGAGCAGACGGACGCCAATGAAGGTGTCGCGGCTGACCTCGCAGGGGCGATTGCTGATCTGGCGGCCGACAGCGCATTGGGCGATGCCGTTGGTCGAACTCTGGTCGATAACCAGCTGTTTATGCGCGAGGCGGAAGTTGAAAAGACTGCCGAGATGGACGAGATCAGCCTGCGCAATTTTTATATTCCGTTTTTGTAAGGAGCACGTGATGAAAGCGACATGGACCCTGCCTGATGGCAGTACAAAAACCGCAGATGTGGCAGAAGGCGTCTCCCTCATGGAAGCGGCGGTTGCCAATAATATTCCTGATATCGAGGGTGCGTGTGGCGGCTGTTTGTCCTGTGCGACCTGTCACGTATTTGTGGGTGAAGCGTGGCTGGGAAAGGTCGGCGAGGTGGAAGTGTTTGAGGATGCAATGCTCGATTCCACGGATGTCGAGCGGACGGACGCCAGCCGCCTATCGTGTCAGATTAAGATGAGTGCCGCGTTGGACGGGATCACAGTCACCGTGCCATCGGTCTGAGCCATGGCATCGCAGGCGCGTCTGGTGATGGACACCATCCTGGGCAAGATTGATACGGGCACACTCAACCCCGGTGACGTGATTGCCGAGGATGCCCTGATTGCCGAGTTAGGGATTTCGCGCACACCGTTGCGCGAGGCGCTGTTGCAGCTTGAGGCGCACGGGCTGGTGACGCGCCAGCCGCGCAAGGGTGTGGTTGTGTTCAAGCCGACGCTGGAAGAGTTCCTCGCCATTCTTGAAGTGCATGCAAAGCTGGAAGGGCAAGCGGCCGGCCTTGCGGCACGGCGGTTGTCGCCTGCGCGTAGCGATGCCTTGCGCGGGATTGTGGATGCTTGTGCTGCGCATCATGCGGCCTATGGCGATGGACATCCAAATGCGTATTATCAGCTCAACCTCGATTTCCACCGCTTAGTGGGGGAGGCGTCGGGCAATCTCTTTCTTCTGGATATGATAAAGGCCAACGCGCGTAAATTGATGGCCTATTATCGCGCCCGATATCGTACCGTTGGTGCGATCAAGGCATCGGCGCAGGAGCACGCCGCCATTGCGGAGGCGATCATAACACGCCAAAGCGATTTGGCCGAAGACCTGATGACGCGGCATGTGCAGTTCGATCATGTCACAGCAATGGACCTGCTTGCGTCATTTGACTGATCCTCCTACGACCTAGAGGAGCGATTGACGGATGAATGGGCGCAGATGGGCGATCTTTGGGCAGGCATAACAGAAGCGTTCCGGCTGCTTGTCACGCTGGACCGTGATCTGGTGGAGATCACGCTACGTTCGCTTCAGGTGACTTTGACAGCGCTGGTGATTGGCTCGGCGATTGCACTGCCGCTGGCGGCCTTACTGGCGGTGCGGCGGTTCCGGTTTCGGCGGGGTGTGATTGCGGTGCTGAACGCGCTGATGGGGTTGCCGCCTGTTGTGGTCGGGCTGGTGGTTTATGTGCTGCTGTCGCGCTCTGGCCCGTTCGGGGTGCTGGGATTGCTGTTCACGCCAACTGCTATGATCATCGCGCAAGTAATTATTATCGTGCCGCTGATCGCCAGTATCGCACATCAATCCCTGCGCGATTTGTGGAGTGAATACCACGATCTGTTGATTTCCATGAATGTGACCCAAGGTCAGAAAATGCGGACGCTTTTGTGGGATGCGCGGCGCGCGTTGCTCACTGCGTCATTGGCGGGTTTTGGTCGTGCGATTGGCGAAGTGGGCGCAATCATGATTGTGGGGGGTAACATTGATCATGCGACCCGTGTGCTGACCACCGCGATTGCATTAGAGACTGGTAAAGGGGATTTTGCCCTCGCGCTCGGGCTAGGAATCATTCTCATCGGGTTGGCGATTACCGTGAATTTGGCAATCCACTGGCTCAGCCGCACGGAACAGGAGGGGCGTTGGTGAACCTCTTTCCACTCACAGTGCGCAGGGCGGAAACGTCACGGCGCGGAAAGGTGCTGGTCGGGCCTATCGACCTTGATCTGGACGGGTCAGGGGCCACGGTTGTGATGGGTCCTAACGGTTCCGGCAAGACGACTTTGTTGCGGCTGCTACACGGGGCGGCGCGGCTGACGGCGGGGCAAATCACATGGGCTTGTGATGAGCAGTATGCCCGCACGCAGCAGGGATTTGTCTTTCAGCGCCCTGTGATGTTGCGGCGCACTGTGCTGGATAACCTGATGTATCCGCTGCGCATGCGTGGCGTGGTCAGGACGCAGGCTCAAATCCAAGCGGAGGAATGGGCCCTGCGCGTAGGGTTGGAAAAGATGTTGGGGCGGGTGGCTACCAATCTGTCGGGCGGCGAGCAGCAGAAACTGGCCCTTGCCCGCGCTATGATCACCGAGCCGCAGGTGCTGTTTCTGGATGAGCCGACAGCGGCGTTGGATGGTCGTGCTACGCGTGAGGTCGAGGCCGTTTTGAGGGCTGCGCGGGCATCGGGGATGCACCTAATTTTATCGACACATGATCTGGGGCAAGCCAAGCGGCTGGCAGATGAAGTCGTTTTTATATTGCATGGTCGTGTGCTGGAGCAGGGCAATGCGCGGGCGTTTTTCGACGCACCGCAGAGTATTCAGGCGCGGGCATTTCTAAGAGGGGATATCGTAGAATGAGGCGGTTGGTTTTTAGTGTGGTTCTGACACTTTGGGGCGGTATTGCGGCGGCGCAGGATATGATGCGCATGGCGGTGACGACCTCGTTCCAGAACTCGGGTCTGGCAGGTGTCTTACTGCCTGCGATTGAAGCAGATCTGGGACTTGAAGTGCAGCTTGTTGTTGTTGGCACTGGCCAAGCGCTTAAACTGGGGGAAGCGGGAGATGTTGATGCAATCCTTGTCCACAGCCGCAGGGCGGAGGAGACCTTTGTCGCGGGTGGTTTTGGGAGGCACCGCCGCGAGATTATGTACAATGATTTTGTGTTGATTGGCCCCTCTGCTGATGGTGCTGCTGTCGCAGCAGTGCAGACTGCGGCGGATGCTCTGCGAAAGATAGAGGCGACGCAGGAAACCTTTGTCAGCCGTGGCGATGACAGTGGAACGCATAAAAAGGAGCTGGCGCTTTGGCGTGCTGCCGCGTTGGAGCCTGAGAGTTTTGGTGATTGGTACAAGGCGGTTGGTGCTGGTATGGGAGCGGCGTTGAATACCGCCTCTGGCTTGGATGCCTATATCTTGTCGGACCGTGCAAGCTGGCTCAATTTTGGGAACAAGGGCACACTGGCGTTGTTGTTTTCGGGGGATCCAGTGCTGTTCAATCAATACGCCTATCTGCCCGTCAGCCAAGAGCGGCATAGCCATGTGAAGGCAGTTTTGGCAAGCAAGTTGGAAGGCTGGTTAACGTCTCCGCGCGCGGCAGCCTTGATTAATGGCTATGCAATCAACGGGGAGCGGTTGTTCACCTTCAATGCGACGCCTTAATACAGGCGACTTTGTGCTGCGGTGCGATTTCGTCCAACGGGGGTTGTGCCGCTCGACAGGCATTCTCCACAAAGGGGCAGCGCGAGGCAAAGCGGCATCCTTTTGGAGGATCGAGTGGATTAGGCGGATCACCGGGAATCAAAAGTCGCTCGACTTTGCGTTTCTGATCGACGCTTGGCACGGCGGACAGCAGCGCTTTTGTGTAAGGATGTTTGGGATTGTTAAAGAGGCTTAGGCGGTCGGCATACTCTACGATTTTGCCCATGTACATGACTGCGATGTGGTCGCTCATATGCTGCACTACGCCAAGGTCGTGGCTGATGAACAGATAGGTGAGTCCAAGGTCACGCTGGAGGCGGCGCAGCAGATTTAGAATCTGTGCTTGGACAGCCACGTCCAGCGCACTGACCGCCTCATCGCAGATGATAAGTTCGGGATTGGTCGAGAGCGCACGCGCGATGCCGATACGCTGGCGCTGACCGCCGGAGAATTGATGGGGAAAGAGTTTCATCTGCTCGGGGCGCAGGCCGACCTGCTCGAACAACTCGGCCACGCGGGCAGGGCGCTCGGACACAGGCAAGGTGCCGATGCTGTCCATCGGTTCGCGTACAATTGCTTCGGCACGCAGGCGGGGGTTGAGGGATGAGTAGGGGTCTTGGAAAATTACTTGCACTTTAGCGCGGGCTTGGCGCAGGTCTTCGGGTTCCAAGCTCAGGAAGTCCTGTCCATCCAAATTTACTGTGCCGCCAGAGGCATGTACCAGGCGTGCAACGCCAAGGGCGGCGGTGGTTTTTCCCGAGCCGGACTCTCCCACAATCGCCAGCGTCTCGCCGCGCTTTACCTCAAATGAAACGTCGTCCACCGCATAGAGCCAACTGCTGCGTCCCCAACTGCGTTTGACGGGAAATCGGATGGAGAGGTTTTTAACGTCGAGCAGTGCGGTCATAGCTGGTCAGCCTTCCAACAGGCGGAGTGTTGGTCGCCAAAGGCCACCTCGGGGGGGCGCTGGCTTCGGCATCTATCGTCGGCCAGATCACAGCGGGAGGCGAAAAGGCAGGCATCCGCACCAAAGCTGCCGAGACTTGGGACGATGCCAGCCACTTCGGTCAGGTCAGGGCGTTCCTCCGTCAACTCGGCCAGTAGGTGCGGCACGCAGGAAATCAGCCCCTTTGTGTAAGGGTGGCGCGGGTGGTCGATGACGGGGCGGACGGGGCCGTCCTCCGCCTTGCGCCCTGCGTACATGACAACCATACGATCGGCCATTTCGGCGACCGCGCCCATGTCGTGGGTGATGAGGATAATGGCTGTGCCTGTCTCGCGCCCCAGATCGCGCAGCAGGTCAAAGATTTGCGCCTGTACGGTGACGTCGAGGGCGGTTGTTGGCTCGTCCGCGATGAGGATTTTTGGAGAGCATGCGAGCGCGATAGCGATCATCACGCGCTGGCGCTGGCCGCCTGACATCTGGTGGGGATAATCGCTGACGCGAGCTGCGGCATTGGGGATGCGCACAGCATCCAGCAGTTCGGTCGCGCGGGTCCAAGCTTGGGCTTTGTTCATGCCTTTGTGACGGCGCAGGACCTCGGCGATCTGCTCGCCCACGGAATAGACGGGGTTGAGCGAGGTCATCGGTTCCTGAAAGATCATCGAGATTTCATTGCCTCGAATACCGCGCAATTCCTCGTCCGACATTTGGGCCATGTCGCGCCCGTCAAACAGGATGCGCCCCGATGCAACGGAGCCTACCCCTTCTGGCAGTAGCCCCATGATCGCCAGTGCGGTCATAGACTTGCCGCAGCCAGACTCGCCCACGAAACTGAGCGTTTCACCTGCGTGGAGTTCGAGTGACAAGTCGTCGATCACGGGTGCTTGGCCAGACCGCAAGGCCAGTTCGATGCGCAGGTTTTCAACTTTGAGGAGCGGCTCTGTCATCGTTGTCTCAGCTTTGGATTGAGGGCATCGTTGAGGCCGTCCCCGACCAGCGAGATCGCCAGAACTGTGATGAAGATGGCCACACCGGGAACTGTCACAGTGTAGCTTGCGTCGAGGATGTATTCGCGGTTGCTGCCGATGATCTGGCCCCAGCTTGCGACGTTGGGATCGGTGAGGCCGAGAAAGGAAAGGCCCGCCTCGAACAAGATGGCGGAGCCTACCATAAGGGCAGCTTGGACGATGATCGGGGGCAGGGCGTTGGGGAGGATGACGCTGAATATCAGGCGTCCGTTTTTTACCCCTCCCGCGCGGGCGGCGGTGACATATTCCAACTCGCGGATGCGCATGAATTCGGCGCGTGTGATGCGGGCCACGGCGGGCCAAGAGACAAGGCCGATCGCAAGGGTGATCATGGGCAGCGATGCGCCGAACAGCGCGACGATGACCATGGAGAACAGGAGCGTTGGCAACACTTGGAAAAACTCGGTCAGGCGCATTAGGACCTCTTCGACCCAGCCGCGGTAAAACCCTGCGAGTGCGCCGACGGTGATGCCGATGGTGACGGTGACGATTGCAGCGGAAACGCCGACTGTGAGCGATACCTTTGCGCCGTGGATGAGTAGTGAGAGCAGGTCTCGACCGAGGTAGTCGGTGCCCATGAGGTAGCCCTCTTCGCCCGGCGGGGTGAATGGAATCCAGACCATGTCAAACGGATCACCCGGATAAACGCGAGGGCCGATGATCGCGATGCCAATAATGGTGAGCAGGATGATCAGCCCCACCACCGCAGCGTGGTTGCGGCGGAACATCTCGAAAGCTTCCGAGAAGGGGGAGCGTGCTTTTGGCGGTGTTTCTTCGGAAATACTCATGCGCGGCCTCTTACGCGGGGATCAATCAATCGCATGACCAGATCAGTGAGCAGGTTTCCGATGATCACGACCAATGCGGAGAAAAAGAGGATGCCCAAAATAGTAGGCGTGTCACGTGCGAGGATGGAGGTGAGGGCAAGCTGGCCTAAGCCGGGCCATGAAAACACAGTCTCGACCAGCACAGCGCCAGAAATCACAGCAGAGAATTGCAGACCTGCAAGTGTGACGACCGGGGGCAGGGCGTTTTTGAGCGCGTGTTTCAGCGTAACTTCGCGGGGGGTAAGCCCTTTTGCCTTGGCTGTGCGGACATAGTCACTGCCTAGCACTTCGAGCATCGAGGCACGCGAGAGGCGGGAATAGAGGGCAAGGAAAATGGAGCCGAGGGTGATGACGGGCAGGACCATGTGGTGGGCTACATCTAAGGCTTCGACAAAGAAGTTCCCCTCAACCGTGACATCGGACATGCCAGCCACAGGAAAGAGTGGAATCTTCAACGAGAAGGCGATGAGCAGCAGGATGCCCGTCCAAAAGACAGGTGCGGCATAGCCGAAGAGGGCAAAGAAAGTGACGAAGTAATTGGCGATGCCGTTGGGGTGGCGGGCGGAGAAGACGCCCAAGAGCACGCCAATCACGAGGGCGAGGATTTGTGCGGTGACGACAAGCAGCAGGGTCGCGGGCAAACGCTCAAATATCAGGTCGGTCACGGGGGTATTGTAGAAATAGGAAAATCCCAAATCAAAGCTCAGCACGCGGCCAATGTAGGCGACAAGCTGGACAAGGAAGGGTTGGTCGAGGCCGTATTCGCTGCGTATGTGCGCCATCAGTTCGGCGTCGGCACCGCCCATCGAGGCTGCAATCGTGTCGGCCACATCACCGGGGGCGAGGTTCATCATGCTGAAGTTCAGCACCAGCACGGCGATAAGCAGCAAAGCGGCATAGGCGAGCCGCTGGAGTATCGTGATCAGGATATGCATGAGGTCCCAAGCGTCAGAGGAATGCCTGCCCCGATGATACGGGACAGGCGAAAGTGTGATTACTCTTTGAGATACACAAGGTCATAGGGGGAGCTAGAGGCCCAGATGCCCAGTGGCGGATTGCCGACCTTATTGGAGTAGGCCGTGTGGTACGGCAGAGTGTTTGTCCAGTAAACGGGCAGGTCCTCGGCCAGAATTCGCTGGAACTCGGAATAGATCGCCTTGCGCTTTTCAGGGTCGATCTCCTGTGCGCCTGCGGCCATCAGATCATCAATTTTGGGGTTCTTATACTGCTGGGTGTTGGACCAGATGACCCCGGGTTTGATGTTGTCCGACGAATAGGTGCGGTGCACACCGATCACTGGATCACCCCAGTTGAACACAGTATCCCACGTCATATCAAAGTTGTGGTTGGAGATTTTCTGGGCCCATGTGGGGAAGTCCACAAAGGAGTTCACGCTCACGTCGATGCCTACTTTTGACAGGGACGCTTTTGTGAATTCCGCCTGCGGCTTTGTCGTCGGGTTGCCGTAGTCGATGGTCAGGCTGAACCGTGTGCCGTTGGCATCCTTGGGGAAACCGGCCTCATCCAGCAATGCGTTGGCCTTGTCCAGATCAATGTCATAGCCATTCACGCTGTCGTCATAAAGCGGTGAACCGGGGTGGATGCCTGTTTTGGCGTCTTGGGAAATACCCTGCATCAGGGCGTTCAGGATGAATTTTTTGTCGATGGCATAGGCAATCGCCTGACGCACGCGCTTGTCCGCAAGCGGTCCGTCGGAACCTGTATTAAACGCCAACCAGTTGAGCGCACCAATCGCGGCATAGCCTTCATCGGTGACGGTCAGGTTTTCGTTTTCCTTCATACGCGCGATGTTGCGCACGACGTTTTCGAAGGTCAGCATATGAAGCTCGCCATTCTCGATGCCGATGGCACGCGATGAGGCGTCTTTGATAATGCGGTAAACGATGCGGTCGAGATAGGGGCGACCCTCAATGAAGAAGTCGTCATACCGCTCCAGCACGATGTTCTGGTCGCGGGTGAATTCAACAAGCTTGAAAGGGCCGGAGCCTACGACGTTCTCGCTGTTTTGCGGATGTGATTTCGGATCTTGGCCGTCACCATAGACATGCTTGGGGATGATGGGGAGCAGCTGTGATGACATGGCAAGGAGCAGGGCAGGGTGCGGTTGGCTCAGGTTCAGGACTGCGGTATGCTCGTCCGGTGTATCGACGGAAGTGACGACGCCGAACATTGATTTGAACGGGTGGTTTTCCTGAACGGTCTTAACGGAAAATGCGACATCCTCGGAGGTGATAGGTGCGCCGTCATGAAAAGTGGCGCCTTTCACCAGATTGAGTGTCATCTTGAGACCGTCATCGGAAAAGCCCCAGCTTTCGGCGAGATAAGGTTGTGGGGTCCAGTCTTCGTCATAACGCAGGGGGGCGGCGAAAAGCTGCGCGCCGGGTGCACCTGTGGCGATCCCCGATTGTACGGCAGGGTTCAGGTGGCGCGGTGTTTGCGCCATGGCATGGATCAATGTGCCCCCGCGCACAGGCTCTTCTGCCTGTGCGGTGAAGGCGATGCTGACCAGCGCAGTGGCCGCGAGCAAGGATTTGAAATGTTTGGTCATGCGTTCAGACTCCCCCAAAGTGATTAGTTGAGGAAAGGCTAACGCGGGGTCATACCCGCACAAAACAGTTTTTCTAAACTCAGTTAGTGCATTTTATGGGGGATACGAGGAAGGGGTTACGGGAGGCGTACAGCCATCTGTTCAAATCCGCCGTTGGCACGAACGGCTTCGCAATGGCTATGAAAATCCATCACGGCGCGAGGCTGGCGCATGCGCGCTTGGGTTACGAGGCCGAACTGGCGGGGGGCTACATCATCACGCAATGGCACGGCGCGAAATCCGCCACGGTCATCCAGCACGGCCAACGGTTTTGCATTCAGGAGAGTAAAGCCGAGATTAGCAGCAACCATTGTGCGGATCATCGCAACAGAGGAGGAGCTATGCACTACTTGCACTTCAAGCCCGGATTGGCGAAAAAAGTTTGAGTAATAGGAGCGCGTGAGGGGCAGGTTCAATTCGATCATTGGCTTTTGAAACAGCTCGGCCAAGCTCACACTTGGTTGTCGGGAAAGCGGGTCATCTGATGATAAAAGAGCAAACAAGGGAAGATCGATCAGGGGATGAAAGTGCTGACCGTCTGCCACAACTTCGCGGTAGGTAAAGGCCAAATCAGCGCGACCTTCCTCCAGATCGCGTACGACGGTGTCCATGTTCCCCTCGACCATCTCGAACCGGATGCCAGGGTGCTGTCGTTGAAAAGTGGCGATGGCATGGGGCAGGAAAGTTGCGGCAGCGGCGGCAAAACAGGCCAACCTGATTGTCCCGCTCGACGTGCCACCAACGGCACTCAATTCACTTTCGAACTCGCGAAATGTACCCAGAAAATCGCTGATCAATGTGAGGCACTGCTGCCCTGCCGACGTAATCATAAGCCCCTTTGCAGGCACGCGGGTGAACAGGTCAAACCCCATATCGGTTTCGAGCGCGTCAATCGCCGCTGTGATTGAGCTTTGCGAGATGTTGAGATCAGCGGCGGCAGCCGCGATGGAACCTGTGCGCCCAGCAGCTTCGACATAGCGGAGTTGTTTGATGGTGAGGCTGGTCACGCGCTTCCCCCATGAAATGTGGTTACTTGACTAGTTAAATCCAGTTTGTAGTGGGAAGCAAATTCAATAGCGTTTGGGGAGCACATTAATTCAGGAGCCGATGATGATCACAATTTATAACGCCAAGAAGATCATCACAATGAACCCTGCACACGCGCACACAACTCATGTCGCGGTGCGTGATGGAAAGATTCTCGGCACAGGGACGTTGGAGGACCTCGCAAAGTGGGGCGACTATACGATGGATACGCAGTTCGCCGATAAGGTGCTGATGCCCGGTTTTATTGAAGCACATAGCCACCTAATGGAAGGATCGCTTTGGGCGTATACCTATGTCGGGTTCTTTGACCGTATGTCGCCCGAAGGGAATATGCAGAAGGGGTGTAAGAACCTCGACGAAGTGCTGGCTAAACTGAAAGAGGCGGAGGCGAAAATCAAAGACCCCGATGCGCCGATGCCTGCATGGTCGCTTGATCCGATCTATTTCGACAACGTGCGGGTGACGCGGCATGATCTGGATCAGGTGTCCTCGACGCGGCCTATCGGCATCATGCATGCTTCGGGTCATATCCTCAACGTGAACACCAAGGCGCTTGAGCTTGCGGGTCTCATGCGTACAGGTGTGAATCATGATGGTGTGCCGTTGGGCAAAGACGGGATGCCCTTGGGGGAGTTGAAGGGGCCGGATGTGATGACTCCCGTCTCGCCTCATGTGGGATTTGACCGCGATATGCTGGCCTGTGACGAGACGGGCATGGTCCGCTTTGGCAAGCTGTGTGTACGTGCTGGTGTGACTACAGCGACCGATTTGGCGAACAAGCTGCCTGATGAAGTGGTTAACCTGTTTACCGAAGTGTCGGGGCGCAAGACTTATCCAACGCGGATTGTTTCGCTGCGCTATCACCACGGTGTCAGCCCGCAAGAATTGATTGAACATGCCGAAGCTCTTACACTTAAAAGCACTGATATGATGCGGCTGGGGAAGATCAAAGTTGTCGTCGATGGCTCGATCCAAGGGTTCTCGGCACGGCTGCGCGAACCAGGGTATTTCAATGGCGCGCCGAACGGGCTGTGGTATATCTCGCCCGAACATCTTGCCTATATTCTGGAGCATGCGCTGGAGAAGGGTCTTCACGTCAACACCCATACCAACGGCGATCAGGCGACGCAGCTGGTGATTGAGACGATGACAGATGCGCTCAAAAAGCACCCAAGCCCTGACCACCGATTTGTTTTGCAGCATTGCCAGTTGGCGGACGCCGCGCAGTTCCGCAAGATTGCCAAACTGGGACTTTGCGTGAACCTCTTTGCCAATCATCACTTCTATTGGGGGGACGAGCATTACAAACTGACCGTTGGGCCGGAGCGGGCGGAGCGGATGAATGCTGCGGGTACTGCCCTGCGTGAAGGGGTGCCGATGGCGATCCATTCGGACGCTCCGATCACACCTCTTGGGCCGCTGTTCACCGGATGGTGCGCGGTGAACCGTTTGACCGCGTCTGGCCGTACCTTGGGTGAGGCGGATAAGATCAGCGTCGATGAGGCGCTGTATGCGATCACGCTGGGGGCTGCCTATACGCTGCATATGGATCAGGAGATTGGCAGTATCGAGGCAGGCAAGAAGGCGGATTTCGCCGTGCTTGAGGATGATCCCGAAGAGATTGGTGGTAACAGTCTTAAGGACGTGCGCGTCTGGGGTACGGTTCAAGGCGGGCGCGTGTTTGCGGTGGCCGATATATGACCCTGCCCGTCACGGTGCTGAGCGGATATTTGGGCGCGGGCAAGACAACACTGGTCAACCAGATGTTGCGGCAGGCTGATGGCAAACGACTGGCGATCATGGTCAATGAGTTTGGTGACCTGCCCATTGATGCGGATTTGATCGAGGCAGAAGGCGATGACCTCATTGCGCTCGCGGGGGGCTGTGTCTGTTGCAGTTATGGCGATGACCTCATGGCGGCGCTGGCGCAAATGGCCGCATTGCAACCCCCGCCTGATCATATCGTGCTTGAGGCCAGCGGCGTGGCCCTTCCCGGTGCGATCGCGGCGAGCCTGTCGCTCATGGCGGGGATCGAGCCGGCGGGTGTCGTGGTGCTAGCAGACGTGGGCCAGATCGACGGTCAGTTGGCCAATGACTATATCGGTGACACGGTTGTACGACAGTTGGAGGCGGCAGATCTGGTGGTTCTGACCAAGGGAGACATCGTCAGTGCCGAGCAGATGGCACGAGCCGCTAAAACCGTTCATGCCCACAGTCGGAACGCCGCAATCATCAAAGCATCTCAGGGGCATCTGCCTCTGGATGTGGTGCTGCACCCTTCGCAGGTGAGTACGCCGCAAGCTGGGAAAGCCCATGGTAATGCGGCTGGTTTAGAAAGTGAGGTTGCCTACCCTGAAATGATAAATGAGGCGCAGGCCTATGCAAAATCCCTCGCTGACCGTATGGATGTGATCCGCGCCAAGGGGCACGTGATAACGCCCGACGGACTGCAGACCGTGCAAGTGGTGGGCGACAGTTGGGAAGTCCACACCGCCCCGCAAAATGCGCAGGTCGGTGTGGTGATTATCAGCCTCAAACAAGTCGCGCTGGCCTAGTCCTCAAACACAGCCATGCCGAGCCATTCGGCAATCACAGCGGGAGTTTTCTCGCCCTCGATCTCGATTGTCAGCAGGTTTTCACGCAGCAGATTGGTCGGCCCTTTGGCGGTGACCTTTTGCAAAGTAAAGCGCCCACGCAAACGGCTGCCTGCCAGGACGGGCTTGAGAAACCGCAGCTTGTTCATGCCGTAATTTATGCCCATCACCTGACCGGGCAGCATGTTAAAACAGTCATAAGCAAAGCGGCTGGCGAGCGAGAGCGTGAGGAAGCCATGCGCAATCGCACCGCCAAAAGGTGTCTCGGCGGCGGCGCGTTCAGGGTCGATGTGGATCCACTGCTCGTCATGGGTGGTCTTGGCAAACTGGTCGATCATCGCCTGATCGACGGTAATCCAGTTCGAGACGCCAACTTCGGTGCCGATGAGTTTCTTGCTTGCGGCGAGGGCAGTATCGCGTGCGGACATATCTGTGCCTCCTTTAAGATGGATCAGCGGACACGCGCACCATGCGCTTGCCCTTATTGTCGCCACCCAGCAGACCGATCAACGCGGCGGGGGCATTCTCCAACCCCTCAACAATATCCTCGGTTACTTTGAGTTGGCCGCGCTCCATCATGCCTTGCATGGCACGGACTGCCTTTGCATCGTTATGGGCGAAATCCATTACGATGAAGCCTTCCATCTTGAGGCGCTTTACCACAATCGCACCGGGCAAGTTGCGCGGACCTGTGGGTGCTGTGCTTTCGTACTGGCTGATAGCGCCGCAGCAGACAACGCGCCCGCGCTCGTTCATCAGGTTCAGGGCAGTTTCCAGAATGGTGCCGCCCACGTTGTCAAAATACACATCAACGCCTTCGGGACAGGCAGCACGGAGCGCTTTGAAAAGTCCGTCGGCGCGATAATCGATGCAGGAGTCAAAGCCCAACTCCTTTACAACCCAATCGCATTTCTCTTGTCCACCTGCGATACCAACAACGCGACAGCCAAGCGATTTGGCGATCTGCCCGACATAGCCGCCGACAGAACCCGCAGCAGCAGAGACAAGAACAGTCTCGCCCGGTTGTGGCTGCCCGATGGACATGAGGCCGTGATAGGCGGTTTTGCCCGCAATCCCAAAGACCGACATGAGGTGCGACAGGGTCGGAACCTTGGGCAGTTTCTGGACCTTATGCGCGGGCATGGTGACATAGTCGGACCATGTTGCTTCAGCTGCCACGATATCCCCAACGGCGAGGCGGGAGGAGTTGGACTGCGCTACTTCGCAAATCGCGTAAGTGGGCATTGGATCGCCTGCGTTCACGGCTGCGCGGTAGGTCGCCCCTTGCATCCAAGAGCGGTTGGCGGCGTCGATGGACATAAGGATCACGCGTAGCAGCACTTCGCCCTCTGCCGGTGTTGGCATATCGGTTTCGGTCATCTTGAAATTGTCGGGCGTCAGCGCGCCTTTTGGCAATTCGGCAACGACGATCTGGCGGTTTGTCATTTTATAGTCCTTACTTGGAGAGAAGATTTTGAAAGGGTGCGATATGAGTAATGAAGCGCGGCAACATAAATTTGTTCTGCGACCGAACGCTTGTGAGTTGGTGTTGATCCGTCATGGCGAGACACAGGCTGCGATCCGTGGCGAGAGCTTTCCGATGATCGACGGGCAGGGTGATCCCGCCTTGCGTCCCGAAGGAGAAGCGCAAGCTGTGGCGGTTGCCGAGCGGCTCAGGCATGAGGCGATTAGTGCAATTTATGTGACGACCATGCAGCGGACGCACCAGACGGCGGCGCCATTGGCGGCTGCCTTGGGGATCACGCCGCGGGTTGAGGCGGACCTGCGTGAAGTGTTTCTGGGCGACTGGGACGGTGGCGAATTCCGCTTCCGTGCTGCGGAAAACGACCCTGCGATCCAGCGCGCACGGGAGAAAGAATGTTGGGGCGAGTTGCCCAATGCCGAGACATTCGAGCAGTTGCAAACCCGCGTGATGCGCGGATTGCACCGGATTGCAGAAGCTCATCCCGACCAACTTGTCGCTGTGGTTGTGCATGGTGGTGTGGTTGGTGCAGCGCTGTCTGGTGTCACGGGATCGCGCAACTTTGGCTTTAACGGTGCCGACAACGGCTCCATCAGCCGCGTGGTGATCGGGCCGGAGGGGATGATACTGCGCGGGTTCAATGACGTGGCGCACC
>NZ_CANMQD010000010.1 GCF_947499945.1 uncultured Sulfitobacter sp.
TCCCGATGATGCAATTATCCCCCCTCAGGAGAGCGACCAATGTCAGACCTTGATCTTCAGCAGACTGGCGGCCTTTGGTCTGCGCTTCGACCAACAGCCAACCACCAGTACGTTGACAGGACCACCGCGGTTCAGCGCCCTGTTTCCGGCGTCAAACGGATCCCTCTACGGGCGATCCCCAGCGGGGATGATGGCGGCGTTTGCCCGTCCAACGGCGCGGACCAAAATGGCGGGCCTCTATCTGGCGGGGGGCGGGGCGCACCCGGGCGCGGGGGTGCCGATGGCCACGCTCTCCGCCGCGCATGCGGCCGCAGCGATCATGACCGACCTATGTTTAACCTCGACGTCCCCAAAGGTGGCTACGCATGGTGGTATGTCGACGGCGTAAGCGACTGCGGGACACGCGCCGTCTCGGTCATCGGTTTTATCGGGTCGGTATTTTCACCGTGGTATCATTGGTCAGGGCGCGCCAATCCTGCCGATAACTGCTGTATCAACGTGGCGACCTATGGTGCTGGCGGACGCTTCACCATGACGGATCGCGGCGAAGCAGCCTTGCAAGCGACACCCGACATGCTCCGCGTTGGGCCATCGTCGATGTACTGGAACGGCAAGGAGCTGGTCATCGACATTAACGAGATTTCATCGCCCCCGATCATCTCCCGCGTGCGCGGACAGATCACCATCACACCCGAAGCCGTGACCAACGTGGAATTGCCCCTCACCACTGACGGGGCGCATGTCTGGCGCCCCTTCGCCCCCTCCTCACGGATCAAGGTCGATCTGGAGGCCAAGGGTTGGCAATGGAGCGGGCATGGCTATTTCGATGCCAACTTTGGCACGCGCCCGCTGGAGAAGGATTTCAGCTATTGGACATGGGGGCGCTATCCTACACGCGATGGCGCGACATGCTTTTATGATGCAGACCGCCGAGATGGAACATCACTGGATGCGGCCATCGCATTTGACCGCAACGGTCAGGCCAAGCTCACGAAGGCCCCTGGGCGGACACCGTTTAAACGCACGCTTTGGGCGCTGCGCCGCGAAACACGCGCCGACGCTGGGACAACACCGCGCCAAATTAAAGCGATGCTGGACGCGCCCTTCTACTCCCGCTCCGTCGTCGAGACAGTTGTGAATGGTGAAACTGTGCAGGGGGTGCACGAGGCGCTGGATCTGAACCGATACAAGCAGCCCTTGCTCAAGCCGATGCTGGCCGTACGGGTACCACGGCGCAAAGGCTGGACATTTTAGCGGTTGCCAGCACCCTTCGCGCAGTCGGGTTTAGGTTTAAATGCAAGGTAGAAAAGCGGGTTTGGCGGCCCCCGTGCTACTCAATTTCTTCGGATGTGAGCGCTGTGACATTTGGATTAAGGCGCAGCATTTCAACATTGAGCGCTGCCGCGACTGTGACCCAGATCAGATAAGGAATGAAGGCAGCACCAGCCCAGAAATCCAACGAGAACGCGGACCATGTGCAACCAAGGACGCTAAGCCACAGCGGACCCATGGCGAATAGCGCCCCTTTGATCCGGCGCAGACCAAAAAACAGCGGTGTCCAGAGTGTGGACAGAGCTGCTTGGGCTGCCCAGAAGGCCATGGCATATGCATTGCCATCAATCACAGCGAGGCGTGCACCCGCAAAGGAGATCAGCAAATAGATACTGGTCCAAACCACAGGGAAGACCCAGTTTGGCGGAGTAAACCACGGTTTATCCAGAGATTGGTACCACGCACCCGGAGTGAACACGGCACCAGTGGCACCCGCAGCACCACACGCCATGAGAAAGATCGCAAAGAGATAAATGTCCATGTGCCCTACATAGCGGCTGTTTACTCAGCCGCCACCCCTTGCATGCGTGCTTTCGCAAGTTCGCGCGCACGAAGCTCTGCCATCACATCCATCAGCCCATCCATGCGGGTGGTTTTTGCAGTGTTTTTATACGCGGTTGCCTCCACCAGAAAAGCGACTTCTGGCAACGGCTTGGCAAAAATTATCGGAGAGCGGGGAAGGGCAACCGTTGCGGCGGCGCGTATGCCTGCCTTCCCGATAAGTTTTATTTTCTGTGCTTTGGTCGTCCGAGCGCGAAAGTTTATCGAATCGTGATTGTTGCGGCGCAGCGCACCACCGATCCCGTCATAGATATACCGTGCGGCGAAAATTCCTGTGCGGGCCCTCATAGGGAGGGCACCAATTCCCGCCTCGGAGCGGATATAGAGACGGCGTGCCTCAGCCAGCAAACGTTTCACCATGCGGCGCACTTCGGGTGTGGCTTCGGGCGCGGCAAAGAAATCATCGACATTCATACCTTCATCCGACAGCCAATCGAGCGGCAGATAGATACGACCTGCACGGGCGTCTTCACCCACATCGCGGGCAATATTCGTGAGCTGCATCGCCACACCCAGATCACAGGCACGCGCCAAAGCATCGGCATCCCGCACGTGCATCAACACACACATCATCGCCCCCACGGCAGAGGCCACGCGGGAAGAGTACTCACGCACCTCCGACAGCGTGTGATAGCGGCGTTCAACCGCGTCCCATGCGAGGCCTTCAAGTAGAGCCTCTGGTAGGGCTCGGGGCATGTCGAACTGCTCGATGATCGCGGCAAAGGCGCGGTCTTCGGGAGCATCCTTGGGCGTGCCAGCATAGGCAAGATCAAGACGCTCTTGCAGCTCGATCACAGCTTTGCCCTTCTCGAACCCCTCATCCACTTCGTCATCCGCAAGCCTGCAAAAGGCATAGAGCGCAAGGGCCGGATCGCGTACAGAAGACGGCAGTAATTTCGACGCCGCATGGAAGGACAGCGACCCCGTCCGGATCACATTGCGGCAATGTTCGAGGTCAGCGGGGGCAATCATTCGGCGGCCAATCGTGGTGCGTCGGCGATGACTTCCATGTCAGGGACCAACTTTGCCAGCACCTCAGCACTGGACACAACACCGGGCAGACCTGCACCAGGATGCGTGCCTGCACCGACAAGAAACAGGCCACCCGCCTCCTCGCTCACGTTATGGGGGCGGAACCATGCGGATTGCAGAATGCGCGGCTCTAACGAGAAGCCAGCACCATGGGGCGACAAGTAGCGGTCGCGGAATTCTTCGGGGGTAAAGACCAGCTCGGTCGTGATCTTGTCGCGGAAGCCAGGCATTTGTTTTTCCAACTCGGCAGCAACCTTCTCGCGGTAGATGGGTTCTTCAGTCTTCCAATCCACGGCATCTTTCCAGCCAAGGTGCGGCACAGGTGAGAGGACATAGAAGGTATCGTCCCCTTTCGGCGCAGCTGTGGGATCGGTCACAGAAGGGCGGTGAATATACAGGCTCATGTCATCCGACAGTTTGCCCTTCATGAAAATATCATTGAGCAACCCCGTAAATCGTGGGCCGTTGACGATCGTGTGGTGGCCCAGATCAGGCCACTGCTCTGCCGTGCCTTTTGTGCCGAAGTACCAGACATACAGGCCCATCGACCACCGCTTGCGCCGCAATTTGGGCGCGGTCCAACGCTTTTTCTTATGATTGCGCAGCAGGTGGGTATAGGTATGGCCCGCGTCTGCGTTGCTCACAATCAGGGGCGCCTCAACGCGATCCCCGTTTGTAAGAGTTACAGCGCGCGCCTTGTTATTTGCGACGATGATTTCATCCGCCTCGACGTTGTGACGGATCACGCCACCTTGGCCGCGGATCACATCGGCCATACCATCAGCAATCGCCTGCACACCGCCCATTGCGTAATGCACGCCATAGGTTTTCTCAAGATGCCCCACCAGCGCATAGATCGAAGTCACATGCGTCGGATCACCGCCAATGAACAGCGGGTGAAACGACAGCGCCATGCGCAGCTTTTCATCCTTAACCCGCGTCGCCGCATGGGCATAGATGGAACGGTCGGCCCGCAACATCGCGAACTTGGGCAAAACCTTGATCGTCTCCCAAATGCGGTGCATCGGCTTGGCGACCATCCCTTCAAACCCCACAACATAACGGGCATGGCTGTCCTTGAGAAACCGTTTGTACCCCTTCAAATCGCGTGGGGAGATTTTGTTGACTTCGGCAAACATCCGTTCGTCATCCCCGCAAGCGGCGAACTTTGTGCCATCGGGCCAGCGCACTTCATAAAACGGATCAAGCGGTCGCAGATCAACGTCCTTGCGGAAATCACGGCCACAATCCGCCCATAGCTGCTCGAACACCTGCGGCACAGTCACAATCGTCGGCCCCAAATCGAATCGGTGACCATCCTGCGTGATCGACGAACCACGCCCGCCCGTCCGATCCAGCCGATCCAGCACAGTAACTGCATACCCCTTTGCCCCAAGGCGCATCGCCGCAGCAAGGCCACCAAGGCCTGCCCCGATTACAATGGCGCGGTTGTCAGGTTGTGTTTGGGTATCTGTCATAGGGTGCTGTTTATACTGTCTGTTAGAGATGAGGTTTTCACGAACACTCTTTCATGTTTACACCAAATGTGTAAACTAAAATAGACACATTAGGGAATTTAGCATTGTGCAGCAGGTCGTAAGCCTCAGCTTTTACCGCTTCGGCAGTCTTGGGTCGCGCCTTTGGGCGTTTGCCATGATGGGCCTTGCGCGTGGAGCTATGGCGCGCACCAAGGGCATCGGATTTTGGAAGCTTTGCGGCTCTGGCACGGGCGAAGGGTTCACGCCCAAACCGAACTTTGGCGTTTATGCGATTCTTGCCACTTGGCCGGATGAAGAGACAGCCAAGCATGAGACAGGGCGCGGCGTCTTTGCCCGCTATACTGCTAAATCTGTCGAGGATTGGACCGTCTATATGTCGCCAACCTCTGCACGTGGCGATTGGGCAGGCGTACAGCCGTTCATTCCAAATGATAGCACCAGCACTGGCCCGATTGCCGCCCTTACCCGTGCCAGCGTAAAGCCGAGCATGGCGCGGCATTTCTGGGGGCGTGTTCCCAACATCTCCGCTGTGATCGGCACGGACCCCTCTGTCCTGTTCAAACTGGGGATCGGGGAGAAACCCTTGGTACACCAAGTGACATTCTCCATCTGGCCCGATGCCGCTGCCATGAATAATTTTGCCCGCACTGGCCCCCATGCGGAGGCAATCAAAGCGGTCCGCAGTGACGGCTGGTTTTCCGAAGAACTCTACGCCCGCTTTTCCCTCGTGTCCGACCGTGGCACATGGGGCGGCGTGTCTCCTCTCCACCCGAAAGAAACGATATGAAACAGCCCTTCCCCTTCTCCGCGATCGTGGGTCAAGAAGACATGAAACGCGCGATGATCCTTACCGCGATTGATCCCACCATTGGCGGGGTGCTGGTGTTTGGGGATCGCGGCACAGGCAAGTCGACAGCCGTGCGTGCACTGGCCGCATTGCTGCCACCGATTATGGCCGTTGAAGGCTGTCCCGTGAATGCGGAACGCATGAGCGATTGCCCCGACTGGGCGGGTGTGACCACTGACAAAACGCATGAGATCCCGACGCCCGTTGTAGATCTGCCCCTTGGTGCGTCAGAGGATCGTGTGACAGGAGCGCTGGACATTGAGAAGGCTCTAACCAACGGGGAAAAGGCATTTCAACCTGGTTTGCTCGCAAAAGCGAACCGAGGATATCTCTACATCGACGAGGTGAACCTGCTTGAAGATCACATTGTCGATCTGCTCCTCGACGTGGCGCAATCCGGTCAGAATGTGGTGGAGCGCGAGGGCCTGTCTATCCGTCACGCCGCGCGGTTTGTTCTGGTGGGGTCGGGCAATCCCGAAGAGGGCGAATTGCGGCCCCAACTCTTGGACCGTTTTGGCCTGTCGGTCGACGTGGCATCTCCCACGGACATTGACGAACGCATCGAGGTCATCAAACGCCGCGATGCTTATGAGAATGACCACACCGCGTTTATGGTGCGCTGGCAGGCGGAGGATGGAATGCTACGCGACCAGATCACAGCTGCCCGTGTTGCGCTGAAAAAGCTCACCACGCCAGAACAGAGTTTGCGCGATGTGGCCGAGCTGTGTATCGCCCTCGGCTCTGACGGGTTGCGCGGTGAATTGACCCTACTCAAAGCCGCGCGCGCCTATGCCGCGTTCCGCGATGATACGGCACTTACCCGCGGTCATATCCGCGATGTCGCCGCTCTCGCGCTGCGCCACCGCATGCGGCGCGATCCGCTGGATGATGCAGGCTCTGGCACGCGGGTAGAGCGTATCGTAGCCGAGACTTTAGGCAGCTGATGACCCCCCTCCTGCGCGCCCATACCGCGTTGGCCTTGCTGGCGCTTGATCCCGCCCTCGGTGGGCTGGTAATCCGTGCCCGTGCCGGTGCTGTGCGGGACGCAGTAATGGCAGATGTGCCGGCACATACCCGCCTCCACCCCACTATGACGGCAGAAGCGCTTGACGGGGGTATCGACGTTTCCGCAACCCTCGGTTCTCGAACGCTAACGCAAACCCGTGGCTTACTTGCACAGAACGGTCTGTTCGTCCTTGCTATGGCAGAACGCGCCGAACCCTATATCGCGGCGCGTCTGGCGGCGACTTTGGATAAGCAAGAAGGTCACACTCTTGTCGCGCTGGATGAGGGGATTGAAGATGAGGCCATACCCCCTGCCCTATCCGACAGGATCGCCTTTCGGGTTGATCTGGAAAATTGCGCGCTGAGTGAGATTTGTCGCCCGCCGACCTGGCCCACGCCCCTTTCTCTGGGCCACGTAACGGCGACTGACGACATCACTGAAGCGCTGGTGCTGCTCGCTGTACGTTTGGGTATTGTCAGCTTGCGGGCTGTTGGTTTTGCTCTACGCGCGGCAAAGGCACATGCGGCGCTGAATGGCCGATTAGAGACTGATCAAGATGATGTTACTGCCGCCGTAGCGCTGGTTTTAGCGCACCGCGCAACGCAACTCCCCGCCGATGAGGAAACTCGGGAAACCCCTAATGACCCGCCGCCCCCAGAGGATGCAGAACAGCAGGCCGAGCCGATGGGCAGCCTGCCGCAAGACATGTTGCTTGATGCCGTACTCGCTAATTTGCCGCCTGATCTTTTGGCAAAGCTGAACGCTGGCACCGCAAACCGAAGTGCGACGGGCAGCGGTGCGGGTCAAAAGAAGATTGGTAACCGCCGCGGCCGCCCTCTGCCCGCCCGTGATGTCGGCAATGATCAGGGCCGCGTCGACCTCATCGCAACTCTGCGGGCGGCAATTCCGTGGCAGACCCTGCGCCGCCGTGATGCCCCCCACCGCACGGCTCCGATCATCCGCCACGGCGACCTGCGCCATAAACGTTATATCGATCATTCCGACCGTTTGCTGATCTTCACCGTCGATGCCTCCGGTTCTGCCGCGATGGCGCGTATGGGTGAGGCGAAAGGCGCGATCGAATTGCTTCTCGCCGAAGCCTATGCGCGCCGCGACCATGTGGCTCTGATCGCTTTTCGCGGGATGGAGGCGGAGGTTCTGCTGCAGCCCACACGTTCGCTGGTTCAGACAAAACGCAAACTTGCCGCCCTTCCAGGAGGGGGCGCAACGCCGCTGGCCGCCGGCCTCATGGCTGCTCAAAACATGGCGGTTCAGGCGCGTCGCAAAGGGCTGATGCCCACAGTTATCACTCTTACAGACGGGCGCGCTAATATGGCTCTCGATGGTACGGCAAATCGTGCTCAAGCCGCTACTGACGCCCAAAGCATCGCACGCAGGCTGCGTACTGAGAATGTCGACAGTATCGTAATCGATACAGGCCGTCGGCCAGAGGCAGGCCTTGCCCAGATCGCCAATATCCTTGGGGGTGCCTATATCGCCCTGCCCCGCGCTGATGCGCGCAGCCTTTCAAACGCCATTGCGCAAACGCTGGAAACCTGAGCGGTGGAGTGGGACCGCCATAAGAGTTATTGGCCGCATGCCGACACCTCCCGCTTTGTCCTATGCAAGCCGCACAAATGGCACGTGCAGGATGCCGGTGACGGCCCCCTTCTGTTGCTCTTGCATGGCGCGGGGGGCGCCACACAAAGCTTTCGTCACCTGATCCCTCTGCTCACGCCATTCTACCGCGTAATTGCCATTGATCTGCCTGGTCAGGGCTTCACCCGTTTGGGGGCTCAAGCACGTTGCGGCCTTGAAACGATGGCCGAAGATATTGCGGCGCTTTGCACTCAGGAAAACTGGCAGCCCCATGCGATTATCGGGCATTCTGCAGGCGCTGCGGTTGCGTTTGATCTGGCGCCGCGCCTGCCCTCGCCTACCCCATTGGTCATCGGCATAAACGCCGCACTGTCGCACTTCAAAGGCGTGGCCGGCATCCTGTTTCCCCTAATGGCAAAGGCACTTGCCATGATGCCCGGAATTGCGGGGCTCTTTACCGCATCCAATGGCAATCCACGTTCGGTGAAGCGTCTCATTGACGGAACAGGCTCAAAGCTACCGCCCGAGGAGTTACGCTTTTACAGCGCTTTGATAAGCGACAGAGGGCATGTGAACGCCACCTTGCAAATGATGGCACAATGGGACCTTGGCGTGCTCCTGAACCACCTCCCGCAGAGTGACATACACGGCCTGCTCATTGCTGCGACAGATGACCGTGCCGTGCCCGCCGCCACATCACGCGAGATGGCCAAGCAGATGTCACATGTCGACTATGCACAGTTGGAGAAGCTGGGGCATCTGGCCCATGAGGAAGCGCCGGTACAAGTTGCGCAGCTTATTCTCGACTATCTTGCAAAAAATGCGCCCGACTAAGGCGCATTTTTGATATATTTCAATAGTTTGCAATAATATTGCCCGTGGGCAACCGCTATTTCACAAATCGGTCTTTGAGGAAGACGTCCAAGGCACCGCGTAAGCTGGCTTCGGACAGGTTTTCCTCGAACTCAAGCAGGAACTTGCGGCCTTTCTTGCGCGCAGTGATCCCCTTCTCCCCTGCAGAGCGGCGATAGGTCTGCTCATCCGTCTTACCCGGTGGTTTCACCTTTGGCGCTTCGGCAGCTTGACGCAACTGCTTGACCACATCCACCGGGTCCACAAAAGGCCCGCGGCCATTGCGCGCCGTTTGTTGCTGCGCCTCAAGGCGGACGGCCTGTGCCAGAACAGGCGTGGCAGTGACTGATCGCGCCAACAACGGCTTAAGGTCACGGGCGTGACGTTCTTTCAGATCGCGAATAGACGGGAAAGCCGCCACGACCTGCTGAGGCAAAGAGGCCAAAGCAAGGTAGCGCGACAGCCATGGCTGGCTCACTTCCAGTCGCTCTGCCATCGCCTTCTGCTTACCACCATAATACCGCGCAATGGCGTCAGCGTAGTCAATGGCACGCTCGTAATCGCTGATATCCTCGCGCTCGCGGTTCTCGATATCGGCTAGGCGGAAAGCCTCTTCATCCGACATCTCGCGCGGCTCTATCAGGTACTTAAATTGGGTGTAGTTATTCGCGCGCAGCCAGCTCACAGCGAAATGGCGACGCGCACCACAGATTACTTCATATTTGTAATCCGGGTCATCAATCGGCCGCACGACAGCAGCGAATTCCTGACGGCCTTGCGCCTTGATCCCGTCGATCAGGTCGCGACAGTTCTCCTCGTTCAGCAGCGTATATTCGCGATTATGGCGTTCCCACATACGACACTCGGACGGGTCCACCCAACGCAGTGTTTTCTCTTCCAACTCGCCAGACATGCGGTCGCTGATCGTCGTTGAGCGTTTGAGAAACCGTGCAGATTCACGGCCACTTGTTGGCGTACTTGGCCCGTCCAGATCGCTCAGCACATCGTCAAAAATCGCGTCATGTTTTTTGCTCATAACAGCCCCTCCTTGCGCAGGCTTTTGTGGTGGCTGGGCCATGTCTTGCGGATGAGCAACTCAATCTCGCCGTTCACCGCATCCAGATAGGCGCGGCAGCGTTTGTGCGTCTCGGTCCGCGTGGAGGCCCCCGTTAACTCATAGACCGTAGCCAGATTGGCGGCGGCGTTGTCGATTTCAGCACTGTCTTTGAGTACCGCATTCAGCATGTCATGCGGGAAAACCGCATCCATCATCCGCTTGATTGCCTGATGGGCCGACTTGCTGTCGTTCATCTTTGTCGCGAGAATTTTAATAAAAGCATAATCGCGCGCACCCCCAGCCCTTGCCAATTCGTTAAGGGTGGCGCCCATCATCTTGAGAAAGTGCGCGGTCGAGCCGA
The DNA here is from genome assembly GCF_947499945.1 of uncultured Sulfitobacter sp. Lineage (GTDB taxonomy): Bacteria > Pseudomonadota > Alphaproteobacteria > Rhodobacterales > Rhodobacteraceae > Sulfitobacter. Next base: position 10,147 of record NZ_CANMQD010000010.1, read on the forward strand.
AATCGATGTTATTGGGCGGCGCGGGGATCACAATCGCATTGGCCGCACGCAACACTGAAAGCGATAACATGCCAAGGGCAGGGGGTGGATCAAGAAGAATTACGTCGAACTCGTCCTTGATGCTCTCGATTCCTTCGCGGAGTTTATCGAGGACAAAGCTGGAATCTCGCGCCATGCGGGCGGCAAACTCGTATTCAGCATCATAAAGACCAAGGTTGGCAGGGATCAGCGCAATACCGGGCCAGTAGGTGCCGCGCAGGGCATAATGAAGGGTCTTGGGGCCCCCATGACGGAAGAAAGGATAGAGCGTCTCCTCCTCCTCATCGACGTCGATATCAGGGTTGAGGCCAAAGACGCTGGTGGTACTGGCCTGACTGTCGCAGTCGATCACACAAACGCGGTATCCTTTGAGCGCGAGATATTGGGCGAGGTGGCAGACCATCGTGGACTTACCAACGCCGCCTTTGAAATTCTGCACGGCCAAGACCATTGCAGGATCATCACTGGCGCGGTGAGGTACGGTGCCGAACACACGGCGCATCTCGTTGACTTGAGCAAGACTATAACCTGTGCGCCGCCCTGTATCGGGATCTTTTTCAGGCATAGGCAAGCGACCGTCAGCCTCTGCATCGCGGATAAGCTTGTCGCTCCGACCCACCATGTCAGCGGCCTTTCGGACCGTGAAGCGTAGGTCCAGCGTCTTGCTTGTTCCGGGTGCAAATAATCGGTCCCGCAAGCGATTGATGACAGTAGAGGCCCGCGTTGAAAGCTGGTCAAGCTCGGCCAATGTGACGGGGGGAAGTACAGGCTGCTCCATGAGTTCCTCATGTTATGATTATATGCGAATCATGAACTGCCTAGGCCAAATGCTCAAGTGTGAATATTTGGAGGTTTACCCGAAAAAGTTGGAAATTCGTCAGCATTGATGAGAGGAGTGGAAAAAGCATCGCAATATGCCGCGATATCTTCGTGTAACAGCCTGTCATTGGCGCTCACACCCAAAAAGTAAGTTTAATCATATGGGTGAGTCCCAAACCGTCAATTCATCTAATAAACCTAAAAAGAAAAACCTCTTTGTGTTCTTCCTTCGGAGTCTTCTCTGTTCATAGCACGCACCCCTAGTGAAATAAGGGAATATTAGTCTCTAAACTTACGTATTGGGGCTGGTTGACTTACGAATTGGGAGGTCTGGCAATACGTCTTGGGGTGGCTGTTCTTACGTTTTGGGGTGCAATTTAATCCTTACATATCGGGTGTTAATGTACGGGTGCTGTGCAGAGTGAAAAAAAGCGGTAAAATACAGTGTGATGCGAATCGGGACCTCAAAATCGGATCTTTCTAACCTTACTTTTCGGGTGACTACCCAATGATTGCCCATGGGCAATTTTCTTGATACCTTACGCGCAACAGACTACAAAAGTAAGAATAAACGTGTAAGCGAGCAGATGGCAACCAAACCCTACCGCACCATAACGGCGCGCCCCAATGCTGAAAGCCTGGTGAAACCAGGTGAGTTGGTGGACCTTGTGGAGGTCACGCCACTGACGCTGGCTGATCGCCGCATCTATAACCAACTCTTGGAAAACGCATGGGATGCCATCGACAAGCCTGTGACCCACGTCATTGCCAAAGCTGAGTTGCGGGGCTCACACAACTCCAATGACCGTGTGGGTGAATCGATTGAGCGGCTTATGGGCTCCATCGTCAAAGTGAAGGTGAAGCGCGACGGCGAGGATGCGATTGAACGGGTGCAGCTTCTGGGCGGCAACATCGAGACGACGCGCCGCGATGGTCTGCTGGAATATGAAATCCCCACGAGGCTCCGGCGCATTATCAAGGACAGCACCGTGTTTGCCCGCCTCCAACGCGAAGTGATGTTCGCGCTTAGCTCGAAATACGCGTTGACGCTCTATGAGATGATCCAGAAACGCGGCAACCTGCGCTGGAAGTCTGATGAGAAATTCAGCGTTGATGATCTACGTGGTATCCTTGGGGTGCCTAAGGGCAAGCTGACCTCGTGGTCCAACCTCAAACTGCGCGCGATTGATCCTGCCGTGGCCGAGGTCTGTGCGCTCAGCGATTATGTGGTCGAGGTCGTGCCGATCAAGACGGGCAGGCGGGTCACCCATGTCGAGCTGCGCTGGTGGCGCAAAGATGCGAAATCAGAAGCTGAAGTAGAGCGGGAACTGACCTTTTCCAAAGTGGGGCGCAAGGCGCGTACCCAAGAGCGGACAGAGACCGTCCGCGAGGAGCCACGCGCTTATGCCCAGCGACCGCGGCCTGTCTGGCTTGAGACTCGCGGGGCAGCGTTGCGGCCCGATACCTACGAGACAGCACGCCTGCGCTACCCTGGGTTCGACATTTATCATGTGGAGGGGGAGTGGCGCGATTGGGCCAAGGGCAAGGACGCGCCGCGTGATCCTGACCGCGCATTCTTGGCGTTCTTCAAGGCATTTGCCGAGGCCAACCCGATCTAGGGGCCGGCCTCGTAGAGACTATCCGTTGCGCACAGTGTCGATCATAAGCTGAACATTTTCGGGGTCGGCGTCTGGTGTGATGCCATGGCCAAGGTTGAAGATGTGCGGTCCTTTGGAGAAGGCTTTGACCGTGCGGCGTGTCTCGGAAACAAGTGCGTCACCCCCCGACACCATATGCGACGACTTCAGGTTGCCCTGAACACATCCGCCTGTTTGCACGTGCTCGGCGGCCCATTCGGCAGTCACACCATCATCCACAGCGATACAGTCGGCACCTGTGGCAGCATGCGCTCCCACATACCGCTCACCGGCGCCGCGCGGGAAGGCGATGATCGGCACGCCGGGGTGCTTTTCCTTGAGTGCTGCTGTAATTCTTGCCATCGGCTTGATCGAATAATCCATGAAATCATCGCCTTGCAGAGACCCTGCCCAGCTATCAAAGATTTTGACGACTTCGGCACCAGCCTCAATTTGCTTTGACATATAGTGAATTGTGGCCTCAGTGATGCGGTCCATCAGGCTGTCGAACACGGCGCGGTTCTCGGTCTTAAGTTTGTGTGCTGGCCCTTGATCCGGCGTCCCTTGGCCTGCGATCATATAGGTGGCGACAGTCCATGGTGCTCCTGCAAATCCAATCAATGTTGTTTCAGCAGGCAGTTCCTTGGACAGGATTTTCACAGTCTCATAGATGGGGGAGAGGTGATCGTGGATCGCATCCGCTGGCACGAGTTTGTCCAGTTCCGCCTGAGTTGTGATCGTGGACAGGCGCGGCCCTTCGCCCGTCACAAACCACAGGTCCGCACCCAACGCTTGGGGGACCAGCAGGATATCGGCGAAGAGAATGGCAGCATCAAATCCATAGCGGCGGATCGGCTGGAGCGTAACTTCGGCAGCGAGTTCGGGATTGTAGCAAAGCTTCAGAAAATCACCTGCTTGGGCGCGGGTGGCGCGGTACTCGGGCAAATAGCGGCCCGCCTGACGCATCATCCATATCGGCGGTGTCGGGAGCGTTTCACCGGCGAGGGCGCGAAGTATTGTTTTCTGGCTTGTCATATGTTGTCTCTATCACTGAATTTGGTTGCCTGCACCTTGCGTCAAAACACATGCAAGATACAAGAGTTGTCAGGTTTAGTTTACACCGTTAGAGATGACTTATGACATTGAAATTACCCACTCCCGCCCAACCGCTGATGATCGGCACCCGTGGATCGCCTTTGGCCCTGGCCCAAGCGCATGAGACACGCGAGCGTCTGGCAAAGGCGTTTGATCTGCCGTTCGAAGCATTTACGATTGTTGTGATCAAAACGACTGGTGACAAGATCATCGACCGCCCGTTGAAAGAGATTGGCGGGAAGGGGTTGTTCACCCGCGAGATCGAGGCCGACATGCTCAGCCACAAGATTGATATCGCTGTACATTCCATGAAAGACATGCCGACGCTCCAGCCAGAGGGGCTGATCCTCGATACCTATCTGCCGCGTGAAGACGTGCGCGATGCGTTTATCTCTCCAACGGCAAAGTCTTTGGCTGATCTGCCCGCAGGAACTGTTGTCGGCACCTCCAGCCTGCGCCGCCGTGCGCAGCTGATGCTCAAACGCTCGGATCTGGAAGTGGTCGAATTCCGCGGCAACTTGCAAACCCGTTTGATGAAGCTGGACCAAGGAGTTGCCGCCGCAACCTTCCTCGCCATGGCGGGCCTGCGCCGTCTCAAGATGGACGATGTTCCCCATACCGCAATTGAAACCGATGTGATGCTGCCCGCCGTTGCCCAAGGGGCGATCGGCATCGAGCGGCGCATCGAAGACACCAACGTCGCCGAAATGTTGGAGGCGATCCATCACATTCCAACGGGTCAGCGCCTTGCGGCGGAACGGTCCTTCCTGCTGGAGCTTGACGGCTCTTGCGAGACACCGATTGCGGGTCTGGCGGAACTTGACGGCGGCACGCTGCATTTGCGCGGTGAAGTATTGCGGCCCGACGGGTCCGAGGCCCTGAATGACGCGATGAGCTGTCCTATTGAGGATGGAGTACAAGCCGGCAAAGAGATGGCGCAAAAGCTGCTTTCGCAAGCAGGGCCGGATTTCTTCGACTGGCGCTAAGAAAAAACTGCCGACCCTGTTATCAGGATCGGCGGCATCAATTTTGAGAAACGGCCCGCATCACGCGGGCCTTTTTTATTTAAGCTACCGCGTGGCTCACGGCGCACTGCTTCCACAAGTGGCTGAGCGCATTGACCAGATGCTCGATATCCGCATCTGTGTGCAGAGGGGAGGGGGTAAAGCGCAACCGCTCGGTCCCTTTTGGCACAGTAGGATAGTTGATTGGTTGCACATAGATATCCCATTCATTCATCAGATAATCGGCCAACATGCGAGTTTTCACCGGATCCTTGATCATCACAGGCACGATATGGCTGTCGTTCATCAAATGCGGGATGCCAGCGCGGTCGAGACGCTCACGCAGTTTTGCGACTTGCACCTGATGGCGCGTCCGCTCGTCTTGCGATGTCTTGAGATGCATGATGGAGGCACGCGCCGCCGCCGCAATGGCGGGGGGTAGGGCGGTGGTAAAGATAAAGCCGGAGGCGAAGCTGCGGATGAAATCGCACAGAGCGACAGAGCCGGTGATATACCCGCCGACAACCCCAAATGCTTTGCCAAGTGTGCCTTCAATCAGAGTGATACGATCGGCCAGACCTTCACGCTCGGAAATGCCACCACCGCGCGGACCGTAGAGGCCGACGCCATGCACTTCGTCGAGATAGCTCATCGCGCCATATTTTTCGCAGACTTCGACAATTTCGCGCATCGGGCAGATGTCGCCATCCATCGAATAGACAGATTCGAATGCCACAATCTTCGGAACGTTCGCGGGCAAGGCGGCCAGCTTGGCTTCAAGATCGGCCACATCGTTATGCTTCCACAAAACCTTCTTGGCCTTGGAGTGGCGGATGCCTTCGATCATGCTGGCGTGGTTGCCGCTATCGCTCAGGATCACGCAATTCTCCAGACGTGAGCCGAGGCAGGATAGGGCCGCCCAGTTGGAGACATAGCCGGAAGTGAACAGCAGCGCCGCCTCCTTGCCATGTAAATCAGCCAGCTCGGCCTCAAGCAAAAGGTGGTCGTGGTTCGTGCCGGAAATGTTGCGCGTACCGCCTGCACCTGTGCCCGTGCGCTGGACCGCTTCACACATGGCGGCGATGGTCAGGGGGTTTTGACCCATGCCGAGATAGTCATTGGAACACCAAACCGTCACATCGCGCTTTTCGCCGTCAACGTGATTAGACGCGTGCGGAAATTTCCCAGCCTTGCGTTCGAGTTCGGCAAAATAGCGGTAGTTGCCATCGGATTTAAGCTGGTCAATCTGTTCGTTAAATAGCGCGTCAAAGTTCATTGGTTTGGTCCTGTCTTGAAGTCGCGGAGTCGGGCAGCATCCAGCGCCAGAGCTTGGCATCGGGCAGGGGTACCACCATCAACCAATGCTCAAGTGCGGCAAGAACCGCGAGCGCTGTAAGCAAAGAGAAGCCGACCGTTGTGGCTTGAGTTTCGGCAGTGATGAGACGCTCAGCAAAGCAAACTGCCGTAACGCTCAGGAAAGTGACACCAATCGGGAAGGCCATCGTGATCGGCCCTTGGCGGAAGTATGATTTGATATGGTCGAGGGGGGTTGGCACGAATTCAGTGTTGATCCGAGGCACCCCGAAAAAGAGATTAAGCTTGGCCGAGATCCGCGCAACAAAGAGGATTACATAGGTCCAGAAGCCTACGGTATTTTCTGCATGTGCGGAGATCATGGCAACGGCGAGCAGGGCTGCGACAAGCAGAAGTTCATGGCGCGAGATTGTATCCCATGCGCGGGCAAAACGGGCGTGGCCTGTGAGTGTGTCGGGGCAGGGGCGGCGTTCGGGTCCCGTGATGATGCCCGACAAAAATGCCAACTCAATCCAGCCCCAGATGAGCAGCACAGAGACAAACGCAAGATAAGCATTGGCAACTGTCATCGCTTGGGAGCTGATCCACAGACCCGCGAACCCCAGTGCAAACAGCGGTACGGACAAAAACACATTGCGTCCATGCGCCACCTGATCACCGGCATCGGCCCGCCGCACCACAAGCAGAATTGCACCGGTGAAGAACCACCAGGCAAAAAGTGCTATTGCTGCGGCGGACCATGCGGATGTCATTAGTACGTCGGCTCCATCACTGTGCTTTCGGGGACCTCGTTCTTGATCGCGGGGATCGTGAAGAGAGCGACGAATGCGTAGGCCGCTTTTGCCATGCCGCCCAGCCGGGTGATGGTGCCACCGATGCCACCGCGCGCTTTGCCTTCCGCGACTTGGCGGCTGGCCGCTTCCATACGGTCGAGGTTCGGACGCCAGCGTGCGTGGTCGATATCGAGAACAAACGGGAAGATCTGGCGCGTACCCTCGGATGTTTTGCGGAACACTTCCTGTCCATACCATGTCACGTCAACGCCGAGCGCCTCGTGGAACACAGGGCGCTGGTGATCGCGGACCCACATGGTGGAATAAACGGCAGTGAGGAAGAACTTGATCCAGAGTTTATTAACGAAACTCTCGGTTAGTTTTGGTTCGGTTTTGATCAGCAGGGCAAAGGCTTCGCCGTGGCGGAACTCGTCATTGCACCATTCGCGGAACCATTGGAATATCGGGTGGAACACTTTGTCGGGGTGCTCCTCCAAGTGGCGGTAGATGGTGATGTAGCGGGCATAGCCGATCTTCTCACTCAGGTACGTCGCATAGTAGATGAACTTGGGGCGGAAGTAGGTGTACTTCTTTTGCTGTGTCAGAAAGCCGAGGTTCACGCGAATACCCGCTTCGCGTAGCGCATCGTTGATGAAACCCGCATGGCGGGCTTCATCGCGCGCCATCAGTTGGAACAGCGTTGTGATGTCTGAGTTACTGCCTCGGCGCTTCATCTCTTTGTAGAGAACGCAGCCCGAGAATTCGGCGGTACAGGAGGAAATCAAAAAGTCGATGAACTCGGCCTTGAGCTTTGGCTCCATGCCTTCCCAATCAGCCTGCCATTTGTCGGTTTTCTTGAAATGACCTTTATTGGGGTCAGATTGCATCTCTGCGATCAGGGCATCCCAATCCTTGCGCACTGGCGTCACGTCGAGTGCGTCCATTTCCGCAAAGTCAGTGGTGTAGAAACGCGGGGTCAGCAACGTATTCTGCATCGCGACTTGTGTTGCTTCATCCGATGTAATCATCTTGGAATCTAGCGCGTCCTGTGCGGCGATCGCCTCTTCTGCGGTGTCGGCATAGGCGGAATGGGACGGCGTTGGTTTGTTCTGGACGTTCATGACATCACCTCTTCGGAGAAGGAGAACTCACACAGTTCCATAAATTCGAAATCACCAGTGGCGCGGGTCCACATCTGCTCAAGTTTCGAAGCGCGGGTGATGGTGGCGATGCGCTCTTCCACGACCAATTCGCCGTAGGGGGCCATAATCTCGGCGCCGTGCACCAGCACGCTATCGCCGGGGTTGATGACGGCCCCGTTGAGGAATTTGACATGTGCGGAGAGTTCTTCAAAGCGGTGCGAGATCGTGACCTCGCAGGGCGCTTGCTCGCGTGTTCTTGTAAATAGTCCCATGATATTCAGTCCCTTGAACAATGGTTGCGTATCAGTCGATCAGCGTGGCGAACGCTGCGACATTGTCTTTGCCGTACCCGATGAGTTCGAGGGTCCAGCCGGTGGTATCGTCGATAACATCCACGCGGCCTCCTATCCGGCGCACGATACGGATGGGGGCGGTGGCGTCTGTGCCCTGTACCTTGCGCTCGCGCATGACAGCAACCCAGACCACGTCGATGAAGCCCGCTTTATTCTCTGATGATGATGCGATCTGCGCCCCTGACTCGTCTAGAAGAATGATACCACTGCTGCGGTCGCCTGCAAAGGTAACTGTGCGTTCTGCCACGATTTCTGGCAGGCTGGCGATGGCTGTGGGGGGCATGCCCGTCAGCTTGGCAAAGGAGACAAGCGCCAGCGATGCTGCCATCAGGGCGAACATGGCGATGACCAGAAAACGCGGGACCATATCGCGGTCACGCTCTTTCATCTGGTTGGCGAGGGAGGCGGTTTGGGAAAGGTTCATATCACTTACTCCGCTGCAACGGCGCTTGGGGCGCTCTCGGTGCGTTCAATTTTGGGCTCGTGCACGCGGGTTTCTGCGGCGTCGGCAAAGATCTGGGCAACGCGGGCGGCATCAGGGATGGCGCGGAAAGATGGCTGGGCCTTGGAAATGTTCCAGGCGCGCACATGCGGCCATGTCATGAGATAGCTGATGCGCGTATCGCCGATCAGCTCAAAGCTGATGGTGCCGTGGCCGTTCTTGGATGTCTTGAGCGCGGCATTCCCGATGCAAACATAAGGCAGGTTCAGCGTCATCGTGAGGGCCGCACCAATGCGCATCGCCGCACGTTTGTTTGTGAGAGTGTAGACTGTCGATTTCGCCTGCACATAGGCAAGACCGTAAATCACCAGACAGGCAACAGCACCCGCGAGAAGCAGTGGAACGCCGTGGCCCATCGCAGTGGGCAGTGGCACGGAGGCGGAAGACACCCCCGCGCGCCAGATTGCAAGCACCACGAAGTACCCCATGATCCAGTTCAGCTTCCATGCCTCTTTCGCAAGGCGCAGTGGTGTTGGCGCGCCTTGCCACAGGATGTGCTCTCCCTCGGGCAATGCTTCGGGAAGGCCGTGAACCGGTTCGAATTTGAAGTCATCGTGATGCATTTTGGTAGTCCCCTAATGTGGTGTCCGGGCTGGTGGCTATCCCAGCCTGAAAGCTGTTGTTTAAAGTTGTGGCTCAAGGCGTTTGGCATCAGCATAAAGCGTGCCACCACCGAAGTAGGCCATGATCTTCTCTTCTTCGAGCAGCGTGATGGAGTTCGCGGCCTTGATCTGCGGCACAGCGGCAAAGTTCGCACCATAGATTGAGCGCACAACAACGCGATCCGACTTTACCTTGGCAAAGTTGAACGGGATCAGGCAGGTTTTCCCCGTACCTTCAGGATTGAGGTCAACCGTAAGGAAACGCACATACTGTTCTGGTACGTCGATCCACATGTCCGTGACGCGGCCCACAACTTCACCGTCGCCAGCAACAACAGGTTTGCCGCGCGGATCTGTGCCTGCGGAAACGGTAAAATCCTCCAGTGTGCTCATTGGTTGAATTTTATTGTGGCCGTGCGCGTCAAGTTCGGGATGATCCTCGCGCGGTGCCCATGCGGCAGGTCCGATCCCGTCAATCATCGGGTTGCCCGTGGGCACATAAGGAGAGCCTGCGGCTTGTGACGTCTGCTCCATCGCCAGATTGTCGCGGTCACCGCGCTGGCCGGAGGGTAGTGTCAGCACACCGCGCCCATCGCGCAAGTGAAACGTTTTGTCCTTTGGGACGGGGAAAGGCCCTTGGTTTGGCGCTTCTTGTCCGTCGTCGGTTTGCAAAGGGTAGCCTTCGCGCATGTTCTCGGTCTGGAGATAATACACCAGCCCCGCGAAAAAGATCCAAAAGAGCCAGATTGCGGCGCTTGCCAGATCGAAGTTTCCAAAAAATTCTGTGCCAACCATTAGGGGGTCCTCCGTGTTGGGATTTCGTTACGTAGGGAAGTCAGCAAGGCCTACGCGCCCTGCTTGTGGAGTCGTAATGCGCCGCGTCCGTACCAATGGACCCACCGCAATCAGTGTCGCAAAAAGAAGGCCGATTTCGATGTGGTAAACCACCGAATAGCCGGTCGTGGCGTTTTGCATGCCGGGGCCGAAAGTGCCCGCCATGGCAGCGGAATTGACCACATCGCGCAACGCCCCACCGATAAAGATCGAGAGACCAGCGGCCGTGGCCTGTGCGGCACCCCATGCGCCAAGGGCGAGACCCTTACCTGCAAGGCTGCCTGTTTCCAGCGTCATGGCCGCAGTCAGCGTTGAGATCGCAAACAGTCCGGAGCCGAGCCCGATGCCAAAGGCACCCGCAAAGAAGAGTGTTCCGCTCTCCAGTGGTGCCGCAAAGATTACCGCGCAGAATGCGACGATCCCGATCAGCAGCCCGCGTGCGGACATCATGTAGGTGTCAACGCCCATCTTGAGCCAACGCGCTGCAAAAGCGAACCCGATGAGCGCGCCAAAAGCCCACATCGCGGTCAGCAGCGTCGTGGCCGAGACCGAAAGCCCCAGCACCTCACCGCCATACGGCTCCAGGAGGACATCCTGCATGTTGAAGGCCAGAGTGCCGAGGAAGACAGCGACCAGCAGACGCTTGGCCGAGTTGTTCGTCGTCAGGTCGCGCCATGCATCCGAGAACGTAGGTTTAGCCGCTTCGCGCTCTGCGCGTGTCATCGGGTTCATGCGTTCTTGCTTCCACAGGGCGATGACATTGAGGACAAGAGTGACCACAGCCGTGCCTTGCACAACCTGAATGAGGCGCAATTGACTGAAATCACGCAGTAACGTGCCGATGATAATCGCCGCCACGGCCATGCCGACCAGCAGCATTACGTAAAGAAGGGCCACCACTTGGGGCCGTGTCTCGTCCGTGGCGCGGTCGGCTGCGAGGGCGAGGCCAGCGGTTTGGGTCATGTGCATGCCGAGACCTGTGAGCAGGAACGCGAGGGCGGCCCCAACTTCACCCGCCCACGCAGGACCGGCGGCTTGCTCACCGTTCAGGAGCAGCAGACCGAAGGGCATGATGGCAAAGCCACCAAACTGCCACAGGCTGCCGAACCAGAGATAGGGAATACGCTTCCACCCGATCGCAGAGCGGTAGGTGTCGGAACGGAAGCCAAGCAGAGCACGGAAAGGGGCGACCAGAACGGGAATGGCAATCATGATGGCCACGATCCACGCCATCACACCTAATTCGACGATCATCACGCGGTTCAGCGTGCCGAGCAGCATAACCGCCGCCATACCGACCGAGACCTGAAACAGCGACATGCGCATCAACTGGCCCAGCGGCAAATCATCACTTATCGCGTCCGCAAAAGGCAGCGAGCGCAGGGTGAGAGCCTTCAAACCTTTCTTGGTCGGGATCATCATGACGTGAACTCCAACGCATTCGAGATGTAGAAGCCTGACGTGACGCGACCGATGTCGCGCAGCTTGCCGCGTGTGAGTTTGCTTGCGATGGAGGCGGGTGTGTGCGGCACCATCGTCGGCGAACGGTCGGCACGCGGAAAGAGTTTGCCAGCGCGCCACATGAGCATCAGCAGTGGGGTGCGCGGGGCAACGGTAAAGATCATCTTGCCCGACAGACGCGGGGCGATCCCGTCCAGAATGTTTGCGATGTCAGCGGCAGTGTAATAAATCATGCTGTCCATCGCGACCACATGATCGAACGCGCCAAGAGCAGGGTTGAGCATGTCGCCGGAGGAAAACTGGATCTTGCGGTCCAGCTTGCGTGGTCTCCGCTTTGTCGCAATATCAATGAGTTGGGGAGAGATATCCACGCCCACCACATCTGCGCCACGTTCTGCTAATTCAAACGCCAGTGCGCCCGTGCCACAGCCCGCGTCCAAGATCCGCGCACCGCGCAGATCGTCAGGCAGAGCGGCAATGATATTTGCGCGCATCTCGTCACGACCCTTGCGCACCGTCGCACGAATGCCTGACACGGGCGCGTCCGAGGTCAGACGCTCCCATGTCTTGGTCGCAGTCCGGTCGAAGTATGTCTCGACGCGGTTTCTGGTGGCCTCATATGACATTAATCAAACCCGAGCAGATCAAAGATTTCACGGTCGGGCAGGGACTTTGGTGCCAAAGGATCGGTGCCCGCCCAGAGCGTATTGGCCAGACGGATGTATTCCGCTTGAACTGCTGCGATGTCGTCGTCGAGTTCCATCTCAAAGAGCGTCTTTTTCTTGAGACGTGAGCGACGGATCGCATCGAGATCGGGCAGGTGGGCCAAACGGTTGAACCCGACAGTCTCGCAATAGCGGTCCACCTCGTTAGTGTCCTTGGAGCGGTTGGCAACGCAACCGGCGAGGCGCACTTTGTAGTTGGCAGACTTTGCTTCGACGGCGGCAATAATGCGGTTCATCGCATAGATGCTGTCGAAGTCATTGGCCGTTACGATCAACGCGCGATCGGCGTGTTGCAGAGGGGCAGCAAAGCCACCGCAGACCACATCACCCAGCACGTCAAAAATCACTACGTCAGTGTCTTCGAGAAGGTGATGCTGTTTGAGCAATTTCACGGTCTGGCCGACCACATACCCACCGCAACCCGTACCTGCGGGTGGGCCACCGGCCTCAACGCATTTCACACCACCATAACCTTCAAACACAAAATCTTCTGCGCGTAGCTCTTCAGGGTGGAAATCCACCTCTTTGAGGATGTCGATCACAGTCGGGATCAGCTTACCCGTCAGTGTAAATGTGCTGTCATGCTTGGGATCACAACCGATTTGCAAAACGCGTTTGCCCATCTTGGAGAACGCCGCGGAGAGGTTTGATGACGTGGTGGATTTACCAATCCCGCCCTTACCGTAAACGGCAAAAACCTTTGCGCCTTCGATCTTGTCTGCGTTGTCCAGTTGGACCTGAACGGAGCCTTCTCCGTCTTGGCCGCGCAGGTTTGGCATACCTTTATCAAGTGGGCTCATGTTGTTTTTCCCTTATTCAAAGTCGGTGAGGTCATTCGGCTGCAATGCCCTCGAGTTGGTCTTCAATGGCGTCTGCAGCATTTTGCAGCGCGGCGAGTGTTGCGTCGTCTGGTGTCCAATACTGGCGGTCCGATGCTTCGAGCAGGCGGTTGGCCATGCGCATGGACGCTTGGGGGTTGAGGTCCGACAGGCGTTTGCGCATCGCGTCATCGAGCACGAAAGTCTCGGAGAGGCGTTGGTAAATCCATGGATCCACCTTGCCCGTGGTTGCGGACCAACCGACGGTATTGGTGATGTTCGCCTCAAGGATGCGCACACCCTCGTGACCGTGTTTCAACAGCGGCTCGTAGAACGCGGGGTTCAAGTTGCGTGCGCGGGTTTCGAGCGAGACTTGGTCGCGCAGGGTGCGTACTTTGGTGCCGCCAGTGGTTTGATCACCGATATAAACGGGCAGTTCTTTGCCGCCTTGAGCGCGTTTTACCGCAGTGGCAATGCCACCCAGCGTATCGAAATAGTGATCGACGGATGTGACACCTAACTCGACTGATTCAAGGTTTTGGTAAGCCAGATCGACCTGCTTGAGCGTATCCTCAAGGAGCGCCGTTTGCTGGCTCGCCTCACCGTCCATGCCGTAGGCAAAGCTTTTGCGCGCTTGGTACGCGTCGGCCAATTCGCTTTCGTCATCAAAGGCAGAGCTGTCGACGAGTTGGTTAACATTGGAGCCATAAGCACCCTCGGCATTGGAAAACACACGCAAAGCGGCGGTTTTCATATCGCAGCCGTTGCTCTCCATAAATGCCAGCGCATGGGCGCGGATCGGGTTGTACTCATTCGGCTCATTCGCAATGGCGCATTGGTAGGCGGCATCGGCCAGCAACTTGGTCTGCAAGGGCAGCAGGTCGCGGAAGATGCCGGACAGCGTCATAATGACATCAACACGTGCGCGGCCCAGCTCAGAGAGTGGCACCAGATTGGCACCACACAGACGGCCATGGGCGTCAAAGCGTGCGGTGCAGCCCATCAAACTCAACGCCTGGGCAATCGGGCCGCCGTTGGATTTGATGTTGTCACTGCCCCAAAGGACCAGCGCCACAGTGCGCGGCATGCAATCATGGGTGCGCAGCAGTTCATCGGCTTGCTTTTTACCGTTCATCATCGCTTCTGCGGTGGGCATGCGGAAGGGGTCAAACGCGTGGATGTTGCGACCCGTGGGCAGGATATCGGGTGCGCGAATCACGTCGCCGCCGTGGACGGGCGCAATGTATTGACCGTTGAGCGCGCGCATGAGCGCGGGCAATTCGGCATCTTCGCTGAGATGCTTTTTCGCGGTCGCACGCTCCAGCGGCGTGGCGAAATCCATCTGGTTCAGGGTTGTCTCGATATTTTCAGCCGTGCCCGTTTTCCCGACGATGTGCAGCCCTTCGGGGATCAGGCTCGCCTCGGTTTCCAAGAGCGTGAGCCACAGGGTATCGAGGTTAGAGGCGTCCATATCAACGGCTTCGGCCTGAACGCGGATCAATTCTTCCAGATCACTGCTGTCCGTCTCGGGCGAGGCGCTGCGCCATTGGTTCAGCGACTCCTTGAGGGACGTCAGCCCCTTATACAGACCCGCATTCTGCAGCGGCGGCGTAAGGTAGGTCACGGTCGTCGCACCAATGCGGCGCTTGGCCAGTGTCGCCTCGGACGGGTTGTTGGCGGCATAGAGATAGATATTTGGCAGGTTGCCCATCATGCGGTCAGGCCAGCATTTGGAGCCGACACCGTTCTGCTTACCGGGCATGAACTCAAGCGCGCCGTGCATGCCGAAATGCAGAACGACATCGGCTTTCAGGTCATGCTTGATGTACTGATAGAATGCGTTGAACGAATGGGTGGGGGCAAAACCGCGCTCGAACAACAGGCGCATCGGATCGCCTTCATAGCCAAAGGTGGGCTGAACGCCGACAAAGACTTTGCCGAAATGCGCACCGAGGATGAAGACCTCACGGCCGTTTGCTTGAATCTTGCCGGGTGCAGGGCCCCAGACGGCCTCGATTTCCGACAGCCATGGGGTGCGCTTGACCAGTTGATCAGCGGTTACGGTCGTAGCGACATTGGCCTCTTGACCATAGACTTCGCGGTTGCCGTGCAGGACGACCTCGCGCAGCTCCTCAACGGTGGCTGGGGGCGTTACATCATAGCCGCTGCGCTTCATCTCGTGCAGGGTGTTGTGCAAGCTCTCGAAGACCGACAGATACGCAGCAGTGCCAGCAGCGCCCGCATTTGGCGGGAAACCAAAGAGCACAATTGCAGCGGTTTTGTCCGCGTTGCGCTGGCGGCGAAGTGTGCCGAGGCGCATGGCTTTGTCCACCAGCGCGTCGATGCGCTCGGGGCAGGGCGCCATGGCCTTCACGGCGCTTGTCGCTTTGCACGCAACGGGGCAGTGGTCACATCCATCCGAGCCGTGACGGCCCGCGAAAACAGTTGGGTTGGTAGCACCGTCTAGCTCTGGCAACGCGATCAGCATCGTCGTCTCAATGGGGCTGAGGCCCTGACCACCCGCGGCCCATTCAGCCAGCGTTTGGAACTCCAGCGGTTGCGCGTTGAGGTAGGGCACATCGAGTGCTTTGAGTGCGTCAACGGCTGCGTCACTGTCGTTATAGGCAGGGCCACCAACGAGGGAGAAACCTGTGAGCGAGACCAGCGCATCAATGCGGCCCATGTGGTAGGCATCCATCGCAGGACGACCGTCAAGACCACCCGCAAATCCTGCAATCACGCGACAGCCTTTAGCCTCGAATGTGCGAATAACGTGATCATAGTGGGCCGTATCTGCCGACAGGATATAGCTGCGCAACATCAGGATACCGATGGTCGGGCCGTTCCCTTTGATCGGCAAATCATCCAGATCAGTGGTGATGTGCATGTCGGGCAGATCGGGGTGATAGAGGCCACAATCAGGGTAATCGACAGGCTCGGCTGCTTTGATCCCGCGCCATTCGGCCACGCTGGTATAGCGCCCGATCAGAAAGCGGATCATGTTTTCGATGTTCGTGTCGGAGCCGCCGAGCCAGTACTGCATGGCGAGGAACCAGGCGCGCAGGTCTTGGCTTTTGCCAGGGATTAGCTTGAGAATTTTTGGAATGCGGCGCAGCATCTTCATCTGGCCTGCGCCGGATTTGCCGGATGATTTCGACGGCTTGAGCTTTTTTAGCAAACCCATTGCACCACTTGCAGGGCGCGACATGTCCAGATCGCCCATGCGGGTTAGCTGTGTGATCTCTTGGTCCGAGACAACTCCAACAAGGGCATCTAGCGCATCGCGGCGTCCTTTGAGGGCGGGCAGAATGGCGCGGACATGATCCTCGAGGAACAGCACGCAGTTCACAACGATGTTGGCCGTAGCGATGTCATCCAGAGCGTCTTGCAGTGCTGCGGGGTTTTTTTCCCATTCGGCGGCTGCGTGAATTTTGATGTTCAGACCCGGGAAATCCATCGCAAGCGCTGGCGCCACACGGGCGGCAGGTCCGGCGGCGTGCCGGTCGAGTGTGATGATTACGAAGTTATAGACAGGTCCGGCTAATTCATCGCGCATAATGGGCCTTTGCATCATAGAGGGTGTCGACCGAAATTTCGGCCAACCCTTTTTCAACTGCGTAGGCTTCGGTGTTGCGGCGTGCTTTGCCGCGCACGAAGAACGGGATTTTCTTGAGCTCTTTTTCCGCAAGTGGCAGCCAGATAATTTCGCCTGAAGGCTGAACTTCGGGGGTCAGTTGTGGCTGTGCTGGTGCTTCTGTTTGTGATGATTTCGACGCAGGTGCGTGGCCGCCGTGATGGCTTGGCCCTGCTGCATCGTTGAACTCGAAATCTTCGCGGAACATGTGCAACAGGTGCTCTTCGAGACCCATGACCAGCGGATGTACCCATGTGTCGAACAAGACATTCGCGCCCTCGAAACCCATCTGGGGGGAGTAGCGGGCGGGGAAATCTTGAACGTGAACGGGCGCGGAGATTACGGCGCAGGGGATGCCCAAACGCTTGCCGATGTGCCGTTCCATCTGTGTCCCAAGGATCATTTCGGGCTGGAGCGCCTCAATAGCTTCCTCGACTTCGAGGTAGTCGTCGGTGATTAGCGCCTCAAGACCGTAATCTTTTGCCAATGCGCGGATTGGGCGGGCGAATTCGCGGTTGTAACAGCCCATGCCAGCGACTTCGAAACCCATCTCGTCACGGGCGAAACGGGCAGCGGCGGCGACATGTGTGCCATCGCCAAAAATGAACACGCGCTTGCCAGTGAGGTAGGTGCTGTCCACTGAACGGCTCCACCATGACTGGCGAGAGTTCTGCATATCGATAGTGGAGGTGCTGCCTGTGAGGGCGCGGATTTCGGCGATGAAATCGTTTGTGGCGCCAACGCCGATCGGCACGACTTTAGTGTACGGCTGGCCAAATGTTTTCTCGCAATACCGCGCCGCACTCTCGCCCGTTTCAGGGTAGAGCAGCACGTTGAAATGCGCCTGACCCATCTTGGCAATGTCTGAGGGGGAGGAGCCCATCGGGCCGGTCACGTTGACCTCGATGCCCATTTCATAAAGCAGGTTTGTGATCTCTTGCACGTCGTCGCGGTGACGAAAGCCTAGGGCAGTTGGCCCAAGAATATTGCAGGAGATACGCGCAGTTTTTTCCATCGGCTTTGCCAGATGGCGCACGATTTGCAGGAATGTCTCATCCGCGCCAAAATTCTCTTTACGCTGGTAGCTGGGCAGTTCCAGCGGAATAATCGGCACGGGCAGGCCCATAGTTTCGGCCAGACCTGCGGGGTCGTCTTGGATCAGCTCGGCAGTGCAGGAGGCGCCAACGATCATCGCTTCGGGTTTAAAACGGTCATAGGCTTCTTGACAGGCTTGCTTGAACAAACCGCCTGTGTCGCGGCTCAGATCGCGGGCCTGAAATGTAGTGTAAGTCACGGGTGGACGGTGATCGCGGCGCTCGATCATGGTGAACAACAGGTCGGCGTATGTGTCACCTTGGGGTGCGTGCAGGACGTAATGCAGACCCGTCATGCCAGTGGCAACGCGCATCGCGCCGACATGCGGCGGGCCTTCATATGTCCAAACGGTGAGCTTCATGCGCGGGCCTCCGCGAACATCGGATCAGATGTGCTTTCGCCATGCTTGAGGATGCCCTTGCGGCGTAGGGGGCGGGCGAAGAGGGCGGCAAGATCGCCTGCCTGTTCGTAGAAATGAACAGGGGTGAAGACCAGTTCGATCGCCCATTTGGTGGACAGCCCTTCGGCTTCCAGTGGGTTGGCGAGGCCGAGGCCGCAGACCGTCAGATCGGGACGCGCTTCGCGGCAGCGGTCGAGTTGCAGATCGACGTCTTGGCCTTCGGAGATTTGTGGGCCTTCGGGCAGCAGGTCAAGATCGGGACCGTGCAGCGCATCGTGGATATAGGGGGAGCCGACTTCGAGCGGGGTCATGCCACATTCACGCGCAAGGAAGCGGGCGAGGGGGATTTCCAACTGGCTGTCGGGGAAGAAGAAGACTGTCTTGCCTGTAAGCGTTTCGGCGGCTGCTGCGACTGCTTGGCGGGCACGGCGGCGGGGGGCTTCGGTCACTTTGTCGAACAGGTCGCGGTCAACACCGAATTCTTCTGCAACGGCGGAGAGCCATGCTGTTGTGCCTTCTTCGCCAAGGGGGAAGGGCGCTTGGATATGTTTCGCACCGCGGCGCTCGAGTGCGGCGTGAGTCTCGCTCAGGAAAGGTTGGGTCAGGGCATAGATGGTGTTTTCGCCGATACCCATTTCATCATCAATGTTGCGAGCAGGCAGGACACGCACAGGACCGATGCCCATAGCTTCCAACAGGCCAAGCATTTGATCCTCAACCACATCGGGCAATGCACCGACAACCAGCAACTCACGCGCATCTGACTGCGGGAGCACGGGAACCATAGAAGCAAGACAGGCATCCTCGCCTTGGGTGAATGTCGTCTCAATGCCGGAACCGGAATATTCCAGCACGCGTACTTTGGGTGCAAATTCTTGGGTGAGGCGCTCGGCGGCGCGGCTCAGGTCGAGCTTGATCACTTCGGAGGGGCAGGAACCCACAAGAAAAAGCTGACGAATGTCAGGGCGACGTGACAGAAGGCGCGCGACTTCGCGGTCGAGCTCTTTATGGGCGTCATTCAACCCGGCGAGGTCTGATTCTTCGAGAATCGCTGTGCCAAACCGTGGCTCGGCGAAGATCATAACACCTGCGGCAGACTGAAGAAGGTGTGCACAAGTGCGTGAACCGACAACTAAAAAGAACGCATCCTGAATTTTGCGGTGCAGCCAGATGATACCTGTCAAACCACAGAAAACCTCACGCTGTCCGCGTTGCTTGAGAACAGGGGAAGTGCGGCAACCAAGTGCCGGGGGAGGGGGTGTCAGATCGTTCATGCGGGAACCTCAGATTGCAGCCGCGCAATGCGCAGTTTCCACAGGAATTGACCTGCGTTGATAACGTATGTGATGTAGGCGGCCAGTGTGATCAGCATCAGCGTTTGCGGCACAATTGACCCTGTGATTAGCCCATATAAATATAAGGTATGAAGGGCGATCACGACAAAGCTGAACACGTCCTCCCAGAAGAAGCCGGGGGCGAACAGGTACTGGCCGAAGACGACTTTCTCCCAGATCGCGCCAGTGACCATGATGAGGTAGAGCGCGGCGGTTTTGGCGAGCACCGAAACCGTCGCGGCATAGTAGCCTTCACCCGTGGTGAGATAGCGCAGAACAAGAGCCAGCGAGATCAGAAAAATCACGAATTGAACGGGGGCCAATATCCCCTGCACCAGCGTCCAGACAGAACCATCCCGCCGCGCCCGTTGGGCAGGGGTGTAGAGCGGCTGGTATTGTGCGCTGCGCTGTTGCGGGCGTCCCATCTAGTGATCCTCTGGTTAAAACCTTTCAAGAAATTTGACACCGAATACACCAAGTGTCAACTTTGATTTACACTTTTGAAAATTGACTGATTTTAAACACGTTTAGCTTACCTATTGTAAAATATAGAAAAAAAAGAGTGCACTAAACTGCATGTCAATGTTAATTGACAATGGTATAGGGGCCATAGACCATAGAGGCGATCTCACTAGAAACATTCAGTTTTCCTGCTTTACAGGCCAGACGGAGGAATGATGTCACAAGATGCGACAGACGGTACGGCTTTGCCCCCACAATTTGTGGGCGGTGTGGCGCGTCAGGTCCTCTCTGTGCTGTCGAGTGAGCTTCGGTTGATCTATCCCGACATGCCGCCGCGTGCTCTGGTGCGGTATCTTGATGATATGCAGGCTGCTTTGACCCAGCCGAATCCGAAGAACATCACAAAGATCCTTGATGATATGCGCTGCAGCGGTATCCGCGATACCGACATTGCTGATTTTTATATCCCCGTTGTCGCCCGTCGGTTGGGTGAAGGATGGGTTGATGATGAAATGGGATTTTCCCAAGTGACCGTTGGTGTTTCGAATTTGCAAGCGATGCTGCGCACGCTCGATTCCAGCTGGTGCATGCCAGAGCGTGCGCCCTTTGGCACATTGGGCGAAATTTGCATTATTGTGCCCGAAGGTGTCCAGCATTCGCTGGGAGCTAGTATTCTGGCAGGACAGATGCGCCGTGCCGGATATGATGTGCATCTTGGATGCGATTTACCACTCGATCAGATTGCCCAGTTTGTCAGCTCTCCTGCAACTGTCGGTGTTATGTTATCTGCGTCCCCATGGGAGCCGCTTGATTTCCTCACGGCAGTAGTGAAAAAGGTCCGCGATGGAAATCCATGGGTGCCTGTGTTGGTGGGCGGAAGTGTTTTAGAGCGAGAATGTGATGTGAGCGCGGTCATCGGTGCGGATCACGCAATGAATGATTGGCAAGCCGCACTAAGTTTTTGCGCGCAAAGAGTACAACCCTAATGTTGAATACGGACGGCACATGGACAAGCGGACTAATCCCGCTGATCGGCTCGGAGAGCTTTCAGGACATTATTGGGCGGGTTGCCGATCTGGGAATTGTGATGGCGCCTGACGGTACTGTCACAGGTGTCTTTGCCAACCCCGCGTTTCGTCCAAAAGACGCGCTGATGCGCTACGAAGGCATGTTGCTGCGCGATACTTTCACCACCGAGAGTGTATCCAAGTTCGAAAAGCGGCTGGCCGAGTTTCAAGCATCGCCGGAGAAATCCCGCACAGTCGAATTGAACCACAAGGATTTTGACAACCAGTCGAGTTTTCCTGTGCGCTATAGCTTTCACCGGGTGGGCGAGAACGGCAAAATCTTGTTGATGGGGCGTGACCTGCGTGCGGTCGCCGAGATGCAGCAGCAGTTGATCAATGCCCAGCTTACACTTGAAAAAGATTACGAGACACGCCGTGTCCATGACATGCAGTTTCGTGTGCTGATGGCCTCTATTGAGGATGCAATGCTATTCGTGTCCCTGCCGGGCGGTAAGATTCAGGATTGTAATCCTGCTGCGCGTGTTTTGTTGGGCAAGCAAGGCGGTGATCTGGTGGGTGTATCCCTCGATCATGTGCTCGATGACAAAGGCAGAGGCGGATTGGTGGACCAACTAATCGGTTTAGCGAACGAGAGTGCGACCGCACAACTTATGATCAAGGCACGCACACCGTCGCGTATGGTAACATTGCGGCCTGTGTTGTTCCGCAATGGCGGTGATCAGGCAATGCTGTGCCGAATTACCGCCACAGTTCCAGAAACCCTCAAATCTGATAGCCTGCAGAGCAACCTAACAGGTCTTTATGAGCGCGGCGCAGATGCGATGGTGT
Source organism: uncultured Sulfitobacter sp. (assembly GCF_947499945.1). Classification (GTDB taxonomy): domain Bacteria; phylum Pseudomonadota; class Alphaproteobacteria; order Rhodobacterales; family Rhodobacteraceae; genus Sulfitobacter. The sequence goes on from NZ_CANMQD010000010.1 coordinate 32,046, forward strand.
TCGTTGACAGCTTGGGCGTCATTCTCAGCGCAAATGAGGCGTTCCTCAATCTTGCTGACGTGACACATGGTAAGGCGCTCAAAGGACGTTCGATCGTTGATTTCCTCGGGCGCGGGACTGTTGATCTCAACGTTATGCTTGAGAATGCCGCCCGCAGCGGGATGATGCGTGCCTATACCACCCGTGTCACAGGGGAATTTGGTGCAGAGCGAGCGGTGGAGGTTTCAACAACGCACGTTCAAACCGGGGCGGATCCTGTTTTTGCACTCATCCTGCGTGACATCAGCCGCGCGGACGGTGCCCGTTCTGAAACCCATCAGTTGGGTGAAGTTGATATGCAATCTGTCGTGGACCTCATCGGCAGCCAGTCACTGCGCGAGATTGTGGCCAAGACGACTGATGTTGTTGAAAAGATGTGTATTGAAACCGCAGTCGAGCTGACCTCGAACAACCGCGTGGCGGCGGCAGAGATGCTCGGACTGTCGCGTCAGTCGCTCTATGTAAAGCTGCGAAAGTACGACTTACTCAAGTCGGGCAATTGATCCGTATTAGTCTTTAAAATTACATAATTCATATTATCGAAGTTAATATTTGTATGCGGCTGTATGCACTATACCGCCGGTGAACCGAACTTTCTTGCAAGAATCATAAGTTGCGCTACCCTATAGGTTGCAGCGTTAGCCACGTTGCGTCAGGGGGGTCAATGACAGATCGTGATAGCGGTCGGTCCTTGTTTCATGACGGTCTCTATCGTGAGGCAGTTAAAGAAATAGGGACATTAAAAGAAAAACTACCAGAAGATGTATTTGCTGCTTTGGCGCGAGAGGTGATCAAACGTTTGTCTGATCATCCCTCTGTTCCGTCTGATTCAGTCGTCTTTCCGAGTGAAGCGAAAATCGACGAGCTTGCCCGGGCTTTGATGGAGCCTGGTGCTGAAGCGGGAATCGCTTTTATTAATCGTGTGCGAAAGCGGGGAGCCTCTGTCGAGACGGTCTATATCGCCTATCTCGCGGAAGCTGCTAAAACGCTTGGTAATTGGTGGGAGGATGATCTGGTCAGTTTTGCCGAAGTGACGGCAGCGACGGGACACATCTATGCGGTGATGCGTGGGTTGAAACCAATGTTCCGCCCGACAGCTTCGGTTCAGTCACAACCAACAGCGTTTTTTACAGCAGTTCCAGGTGAAACCCATCTCCTTGGCGTCTCAATGGCTGCCGACCTATTTCGTAAAGATGGTTGGGATATTGCGCTCAAACGGGACTTGGATCACGACGAGATTGTGCAATATGCCGTATCGTCGGGCGCGCCTTTTGTTGGCCTGTCGGCGGGCGGGGAGCACGGCCTCGCGCCTCTTGCGCGGCTGATTGTAGCGCTGCGTATCAGCGCGCCGAATGCGGCGATCATGGTGAGCGGTGCAATTTTCGAGACGTCTTATAACGATGTGAAAGCATTGGGCGTTGATATACTTCCGACCAGTATGGATGACGCAATCGAACAGGCCCGCAACATCTGGAACCAGACATTTGATCGGGTACAAGTCAGTTGAAAATGAAATGCTAGATGTAAAAATGGCGGCTCCCGAGGGGCCGCCATTTTCTTAACGTGGGCTAAAAGCTCAACCGTCTGCTGGTGCTGGACCAACTGATACGATGTAGGCCCAAACATTTGCCGCATCTTCTTCGTCCTTCAGTTTGAAGGCCATTTTGGACTTAGCACGCTTGTTGTCTGTATATTCAGCCAGATATTTCTTCGGATCGGCTACGTATTTCACGAACTCTTCTTCGTTCCATTCTAGGCCTGCTTCACCAGCTTCTACAATGGAATCACCATAGCGGAAGTCGGCCGAACCTGCGACACGAGACAGAAGTCCGTACAGGTTTGGACCCGTGCGGCCACCTTTTACGATGTCGTTGCCGTCAGCGTCCTGGATCATGTGGCACGCTTTGCACTTGTTGAATACCTTTTCACCGGCTTCGGCGTCGCCTGTTGCGTGGCCTTCTGCGAATGCGGGAGCGCTCATGAGCGCGAAGCCCAATGCTGTTGCTGCGAATAGTTTCATAGTTATTCTCCTATATTTTCACCTAAAGACCTAGGCTGGTAGCGCCCTAAGTAAAGGTTTAAGTGCAATTTTATGCACACTTAGTGAGTAAGGCCAATACACTGTTTTGGCAACGGCGCTTGCCTGCTGCAAATTGTCCATGTGTCAATTCAAGTTTACACTTGCTCCAGAACCAAGTGTCAGACTATTCTGACAGTATGAGCTTAGCCACCTCCCCCATTCAGCGCCGCCTGCCGGAGCCTGCTGCCGCGTTGCAGTTGATAAAGCCTATTACATGGTTCCCCCCCATGTGGGCCTATCTTTGTGGAGCTGTCTCTTCTGGTGTGTCGCCATCTGGCCAGTGGGGACTGGTCCTGCTGGGTGTGATTCTTGCAGGCCCTGTCGTTTGCGGCATGTCCCAAGCAGCCAATGATTGGTGCGACCGAGACGTCGATGCGATCAACGAGCCACATCGCCCGATTCCCTCTGGCCGTATTCCGGGTCAGTGGGGTTTGTGGATTGCCCTTGCCATGACTGTGCTGTCGCTTTTTGTCGGATACCAGCTTGGACCATGGGGATTTGCCGCCACTCTGATGGGTGTTGCTGCGGCTTGGGCCTATTCGGCCGAGCCGATCCGCGCCAAACGCTCGGGCTGGTGGGGTCCGGGCCTGTGCGGTCTGGCCTACGAAACGCTGCCGTGGATCACTGGTGCCGCTGTCCTTTCCGCTGGTGCGCCCTCGACCCCTATCATCGTGATCGCCGTTCTTTATGGCCTGGGCGCCCATGGCATCATGACGCTCAACGATTTCAAAGCGATTGAGGGTGATCGCCAGATGGGTCTGCGCTCGCTTCCTGTCACCCTCGGTCCTGACCGCGCCGCGCGGCTTGCCTGCATCATCATGGCTGTGCCTCAAACTGCTGTTGTTGCCCTCCTGCTGTGGTGGGACAAACCGCTGCATGCTCTTGGTGTCACCATTATGCTGGGCGTCCAACTCGCGGCAATGCGCATCCTGCTGCGCGATCCAGAGGGTAAGACTCCGTGGTATCAGGGCACCGGCATCCTCTTCTATATCAGCGGCATGATGATCGCCGCCTTTGCACTGAGAGGGCTTTAGATGTATTTGACATGGTTCCAGATCGTCCGGTTGGGCTTTGTGCAAATGGCACTCGGTGCAATTGTTGTTCTCACCACTTCGACACTCAACCGTCTGATGGTTGTCGAATTTGCCCTCCCCGCCGTCCTGCCCGGTGCGCTTGTCGGGCTGCACTATGGAATCCAGCTGTCGCGCCCGAAGTGGGGATTTATCTCTGACAAAGGCGGCAACCGCACTGCATGGATTATCGGCGGTATGGCGGTGCTGGCATTGGGTGGTCTGCTCGCCGCCTATGCCGTGACATTGTTCACTGCCAGCTATGCGCTCGCGCTCGGCCTGTCCCTGCTGGCTTATGCCGCGATTGGCCTTGGTGTCGGCGCGTCTGGGACTTCGCTTCTGGCGCTGCTTGCAACAACCACTGCACCGAACCGCCGCGCTGCCGCAGCAACGATCACTTGGCTGATGATGATTTTTGGCATTGCGCTCACCGCTGGCCTCTCGGGCGGCTTCCTTGACCCTTACTCCCCTGCTCGCCTCATGGCTGTGGTCGCTGTGGTCGTGACCGCCGCAATGCTGCTCACCATTGTCGCCGTCGGGCGGATCGAGCGTGGCCTCATCGTGACGGAGCAAGAACCCGCAACCCCCTTCATGGCAGGTCTGCGCGAGATTTGGGCCGAGCCGCGTGCGCGCAATTTCACGCTCTTTGTCTTCCTTTCAATGAACGCCTACTTCATGCAGGAGCTGATCCTAGAGCCTTACGCAGGCCTCGTCTTCAACTTCACCCCGGGACAATCGACCCAGCTTAGCGGTGCCCAAAACGGCGGTGTCTTCCTTGGTATGTTGACGGTTGGCATTATGGCGACGGGCCTCAAACGCGGCAGCTTGCGTGGGTGGGTCACAGCGGGATGCCTCGGCTCTGCTGCGCTGCTCGGCCTCATCGCGCTCAACGGGACGGGCGTATCATTTGCCCCGCTCACCGCGCTGGTCACAGGCCTCGGCTTTTTTAACGGCATGTTCGCTGTTGCCGCAATTGGTTCCATGATGACGCTTGCTTCTGACGGGCGGGAGCGTCGTGAAGGTACCCGCATGGGTCTTTGGGGCGCTGCCCAAGCGATTGCCGCAGGCTTTGGCGGTCTTACAGGGGCCGCCGCTGTTGATATCTTACGGACCACCATGCCCGATGGTGCCGCCTTCGGCGCTGTCTTTACATTCGAGGCGTTTTTGTTTGTCGCGGCTGCCCTCATGGCCCTGCGCATCCTTGACCGCACAACCGCGCAAGGCTCGCCTGCGCTCGTTCCCGGAGAATAACCGATGCTAGATATGACCTCGTCAGCCCAGAAATTCGATGTTGTTGTTGTGGGTGGCGGCCCATGCGGTGCCACAGCCGCCGCCGATCTCGCAAAGCGCGGATATAGTGTGGCGTTGCTGGACCGTGATGGCCGGATCAAACCCTGTGGTGGCGCTGTCCCTCCCCGCATGATTGAGGATTACGACATTCCAGAAAGCCAGATCGTCGCCAAGATCAAGACAGCGCGCATGATCTCCCCCACACAGCGCCACGTCGATATCCCGATCGAGAACGGCTATGTCGGGATGGTGGATCGTGAGCATTTTGACGAATTCCTGCGCGTGCGTGCAGCGGATGCCGGTGCCATGCGGGTGACAGGGACCTATACCAAGATCACACGCGACACCGAGGGCACCCATGTCCATTACCGCGACAAGGCCAGCGGCGAGACGCGCAGCATGACCTGCCGCATGGTGATTGGCGCGGATGGTGCACGTTCAAACGTAGCCAAGGCCGAAGTGCCGGGTGGCGATAAGATCCCATACGTGATCGCCTACCACGAGATCATCGAAGCCCCCACCGAGACGACCGAAACCTATAACCCCAAACGTTGTGATGTCATTTATGACGGCAAGATTAGCCCCGATTTCTATGGTTGGATTTTCCCGCATGGCAAATCTGCCAGTGTCGGCATGGGCACCTGCATCGATGGTGTAGACCTCAAAAAAGCCACTGCCGATCTGCGTGCAACTGCTGGCCTCACCGACTGCAAAACGATCCGTCGTGAGGGCGCGCCGATTCCGCTCAAACCGCTGGACCGCTGGGACAATGGCAATGACGTTCTGCTCGCGGGTGATGCGGCGGGTGTTGTAGCTCCCTCCTCTGGTGAAGGTATTTATTACGCTATGGCCTGCGGTACATCCGCAGCTTTGGCCACTGCGCGTCGCTTGCGCACAAATATGCCCTCTGATCTCAAACTCAGCCGCAAGATGTTCATGGGCGAGCATGGCCAAGTGTTCAAAGTGCTCGGTGCCATGCAAAACGCCTATTACAAATCCGATATGCGCCGCGAACGCTTTGTCTCGCTCTGCCATGATGTCGACGTGCAAAAGCTGACCTTCGAGGCCTACATGAACAAAAAGCTCGTGGCCGCACGGCCCTTGGCACATCTCAAAATCGGCATTAAGAACATTGCACACCTGACGGGTCTTGTAGCCGAGACCAAGGTCTGAACCGATGCGCGACGGAGAGACAATGACCAATATCATGATCCCCGCATGGGTCGATGGCAGCTTGCAGCCTGTGGAAAAGCTCGACGTGCATCTGCGCGGTCTGCGGCACAAGGCGATCTCGGTGTTCATCATGTCAGGCGACGAAATGCTGATCCAGCGCCGTGCTTTGGGAAAATACCACACCCCCGGCCTGTGGGCGAACACCTGTTGCACCCATCCTGAATGGGATGAACCTGACGCAGTTTGCGTGACCCGCCGCCTCAAAGAAGAGTTGGGCATTGCAAAAGTGAAGGCCCAGTATCGCGGTCAGGTCGAGTACCGCGCTGACGTTGGCAACGGCCTGATCGAACATGAGTTGGTTGAGGTATTTATGGTAGAGACTACGCGTGATCTGCCCCTCGCGCTCAACCCCGATGAAGTGATGGACACACGCTGGATCAAGGTCGACACGCTCCGCGCCGAGCTTGCCGCGACACCCGAGGTTTTCACCCCGTGGCTGCGCATTTATATGGAACAGCACAGCACGCTCATCTTCGGCACTGACGCCTAGCAGCCTCCTCTCCACATAGAAAAGCCCCCGCAGCGATGGTCCGCAGCGGGGGCTTTTTCATGTCTTGCCTGATTTAGATGTCTGTGACTTTGACCCGCTGAAGCTGTGCCGCCTGAAGGGCAGTCGCAGCGATATCGCCCGCTGTCATGCCCGCATCCGCATACATCGCGTCTGGGGAAGCTTGGTCAATGAAACGGTCTGGCAGGTTCACCGTACGCACAGCCAGCGTCTTGTCCAGCCAGCCCTCATTCGCCAGATGGTCAAGCACCATAGAGCCGAACCCGCCGCGGGCGCCCTGTTCGACTGTGATGAGAACACGGTGCTTACGCGCCAGATCATTGATGAGGTTCTTGTCCAGCGGTTTGGCAAAACGTGCATCGGCAACAGTCACTGTCAGCCCCTGTGCCTCGATCAGATCAGCGGCACGCTGGCTCTCGCCCAGATGCGCACCAAACGACAGGATCGCCACGTCAAATCCTTGGCGCACGACGATGCCTTTGCCGATTTCGAGCGGCATACCGCGCTCGGGCAGGGTCACGCCCTCCCCCTCACCGCGCGGATAGCGGAAGGCAATCGGCCCATCATTATAGGCCGCAGCAGTGGCAACCATATGCACCAGTTCCGCCTCATCCGAGGCAGCCATCACAACCATATTCGGCAGCGCCGCAAGGTAGCCGATGTCGAAGGCCCCCGCATGAGTCGCCCCATCCGCACCCACAAGACCCGCACGATCAATCGCAAAACGCACAGGCAGGTTTTGCAACGCCACATCATGCACAATCTGGTCATAGCCACGCTGGAGAAAACTAGAATAAATCGCCACAAACGGCTTGAGCCCACCTGCGGCAACACCCGCCGCGAAAGTCACACCATGCTGCTCGGCAATGCCTACATCATACATACGGTTCGGGTGCGTCTTGGCGAAAATATCAAGGCCCGTACCGCCCGGCATCGCCGCCGTGATCGCGACAATTTTGGGGTCGCGCCGTGCTTCATCAGTCAGCGCCTCACCAAAAATCTGGGTATAGGAGGGCGCGTTAGGTTTGGATTTGGCCTGAATACCCGTGACGGGATCAAACTTGCCCACCCCGTGGTAGCTGTCGCTTGACGCCTCAGCGGGGGCGTATCCCTTGCCCTTGGTCGTGCAGCAATGGATCAGCACAGGCCCCGTGGCCCGTGTGCGGGCAGAGCGTAGAACGCTGAGCAGTTGGCCCATGTCATGCCCGTCAATCGGGCCGATATATTGAAAACCAAGGTTCTCGAACAGGGTACTTTGCTCTTCCACAGCACCCGTTACAAGCTGACGTGCACGCCGTGCATGATCGCGGATCGGGCCAGGCAAAGCCGCAAGTGTATCGTTCGCGAAATCCTTGAGCCCCGACAGGCCTGACATATAGCTCGACATGGCCCCAACGGGTGGCGCGATGCTCATCTCGTTATCGTTGAGAATGACAAACATCCGGCGGCCCATGGCACCTGCGTTGTTCATCGCCTCATAGGCCATGCCGGCACTGATCGAACCATCACCGATCACGGCAATTGCGTCGCCCGTCGCCTCACCCATATCGCGCGCGATGGTAAAGCCGAGGGCGGCAGAAATAGAAGTAGAGGAGTGCGCCGCACCAAAGGGGTCAAACGCGCTCTCGCTCCGTTTTGTGAAACCCGAAAGTCCGCTCTCCTGACGCAATGTATGCATCTTGTCGCGGCGACCTGTGAGCACTTTATGCGGATAACACTGGTGGCCCACGTCCCAAATCAATTTGTCCCTTGGGGTGTCGAAGACAGCATGCAGCGCCACAGTCAATTCTACCACACCCAGCGATGATCCCAGATGCCCACCTGTCGTGGCAACAGAAGCGATCACCTCTTCACGAACTTCATCCGCGAGCGTGGAAAGCTCGGCGTCGGTCAGGGATTTCATATCGGAGGGGGCAGTGATGCGGTCTAGCTGCGGTGTGGGACTGCCCATGGCGGTCTCCTTTTCTCGACTGTGTTGGCTCTCGAACGTGTTGGCTATTGCCTGTTGGCCGGGGAACAGAGGGTAAACCAGTTACCCTCTGTCTCCCGTAGCCAACAGGAGGCGTCAGGGGGTCGAGGCCCCCGACAGTACCAGATAACCCTAGGGACAGAGTTATCCGATGGCGTGTGGTACGGGGCGCTAAGTTATGGCGCGCCCTGCACCGAATTGCTTAGACTTGTGCGGTCATCTGGATGATCTTCACAGCACCCAGTGATGGGTCGGGCGCTTCCTTGGATTCCGCTGGCAACAGCGTACCAATCCAGATGGTTGCGGCAAGAAAGACACCGACAACGATACAGAAGATTGCAGCGTAACCTGCCCCCTTTAGCATCAGCGCAAGTACGTCAACGCGAAGCCTTAGGAGGGGGTCATCGGACGTTTTGAGGTAATCGTGATTCTCACTCATGTTCATGTCTCCTTAATCAAGCGGCGCATAGCCGTGGTCTTGTGCCCAGATAAACCAGTTATCGACAACTGTGCCTGTCAGCAGGATCCCGATACCACCCGTGAGGGTCGTGAGAACTGCGAACCACCAAGCCCAGCGATGGATACCTTCCATCGTCGCGTTAAAGCCCATGGTCCAGCGCCAGAAGAGAGCGGCACGTTCAGAGGCTGTCCCGCGGTCCACGATCTGCTCGATCTCACGCTCCCCGCCATAACGGCTCACAGCGAGGATCGTGGCACCGTGCATGGCGAACAACAGGGCGGATCCATAGAGGAACACAATGCTGAGCGCATGGAACGGATTGTAGAACAGGTTGCCGTAGGTCAGCGAGAACAGGTTCGTCCAATCAAGGTGCGAGAAGATACCGTATGGAACCATATGCGACCACGAACCCATCAGAACGGGACGGAACAGTCCCAACACAAGGAACAGCCAGATTGCGGAGGCGAATGCCCATGCAACGTGTTTGCCCATGCCCAGCTCTTCGGCACGCAGGTAGGTGCGTACCCACCAGCAGATCACACTGATCAGCAGGAAGAACGAGGCCAGCAGGAAGTAACCCCCTTCAGCCATCGGCGGGATACCGAGGCCATATTCCTCGGCAGGTGGCTCAAGCGACAGCCAGAACAACTCGCGCAGGAACAGTGCAGGGCTATAGTCGACTTGATCCCAGAAGGACAAACCTACCATAAAGAACCAGGCAAAGCCGGTCACCAGCGAGATCACACCAAACGTCCCCAGATAGATCGGGCCGAGCTGTGCGTTTCCGAAAAGGCCAGCTAGCTTGCTAAAGCTGGCCCCGTTTGTACGTTCCCGTGCGAGTGTGCCCGATGGGTCCACTCCCATTTCGGCCGGTCCTTGGACCTGCACTTGGGTGAAGATGTTTTGATATTCAGCCATTTGTCATGTCCTCCTTACAGGTCCGCCCACCAGGGCAATTCAGCATACCAGTCCCACCATGCGCTCCACTGGTCGAACCAGATGGTGCCGGAGATGACGATACAGATGGCGCTCCACAGACCAGCATTCAGTGCCAGCAGCAGACCCAGACGGTGAATACCCAAGGGTCCAATCGAATAGCCGATCAGATCGCGGAAGTAGGTATCTTCGTGGTCAGGTGTGCCGATGGTCTTGCCCTTGCCGGGGTTGACCGCGGACAGAACCAGCGAGCCGTGCAGCGCAAGAGCGAGACACGTTGTAAAGAAGAACGTGATCGCAACCATATGCGCAGGGTTATAGTGGAAGTTGCCGTAAGCGTAGCCGACGTTGTTGACCCAATCGAGGTGGCTGAAAATCCCGTAGGGAAAGCCGTGCCCCCATGCGCCCATCAGCAGCGGGCGAATAATCACCAGCGTCACATAGGCAAGGATCGCCACACCGAATGCGACAGGTACGTGATAGCCCATGCCCAGCTTGCGGCAGATTTCCACCTCGCGCAAAGCCCACGAGATAAAGGCAAACGTCGCGCAGATCGTAATGACCTGCCACAAACCACCTTCGGCCAATGGTGCAACACCCAGTCCAATCTCGAGTTCAGGTGGCTCGATCGAGATGAGCCAAGGGTTCCACGTATCGCCAAGCGATGCGCCGTAAAAAATTAGTATTGTTCCGAGTGCGGCAAAGAAAAATGTCGTGACGCCAAAAAAGCCGACATAGAAGGGGCCCACCCAGAAGTCGAACAAGTCTCCGCCCACCAAAGTCCCGCCTCGGACCCGGTATTTTTTCTCGAAGCTGAGCTGTGCCATCTTCTGTCTCCTCTAGCGCCCCCTACCCGGATCAGGGGCAGACTTGCGCGTTGTAATTGATCGGGTTTGCCGTGGGCGGCGGAGGACTGCCCCGCGCCGCCCACAGCGAGTTCGTGCAACTGAGCTTATTCGCTGGCTTCTGCCGCACCGAAGGCGCGGTTGAACCAGTTGGTCTCTGGGTTGCTGAGCAGAACGAGGTGAATCATTGCTGCGAGCAAAAAGAGGAACACGCCCTGCGCCACGAAAACGCGACGGGGGTCGAAGATCAGCCAGATTTTGTAAAACTGTGCCATGTTTGAATATTCCTTCCGTTTACCAGTTGAACCAAGGCAGTTTGAAATAGGTCAGCAAGTGAGCAACACATGCCACGATCGTGAAGATCATGAAGCCGCTCATGTAGACCGAGTGCAATTCCTGCGCTTGCTCGTCTGTCAAACCTGTGAAGGACAGGTCATTTTTATCAGCCATGTTTTTTCTCCTAGAAAAAATAAGTACCGACGCCGCGCATCCCCCGCGGCCGGGTCACAACAGAGGCTTATCCCCTGCTTCAATCCACCAAACCTTCGCAGGAATGACGAATATCGATATGCCCTGGTCCCTCAGAAGCAAAAACTCATGTGCGGATCGTCTGGCCCTTAGGCCGAAAAGATCCTTGGTGTGATAATCTGCGCCTGGCTCCACGCAGCTTTCACAGGCCCGCGCGTTGGCAGGGCCATTTGCCGTACTGCTGTGAGGGTCCATGTGAGGACCGCCAGTGGCAGTGTGGCGACAAAAATGACCGCAAAATATGCGTAATATTCCCGCTGGCTGGCGGTCACATTGCGCTTGCGCGGCATGCTTGTGTCATTGGTAAAATCAGTCATTTAGTTTCTCCCGGTTGGGGTTGAAGACCGTTCACCGTTTCCAGAACCACCCGCTCTGCGCCGTTATCCAGCGCGCGCTTTTCAGCTTCGTCACGCAGGGTTTTGGCCGCAGAGATGCGGGTCAGGATCGGATGTGTTGCCACGATTTCATCGAGGCGGGTCTGTGCGTCGGCATCCCAAGGGAAGTCACGGCGCAAAGGGGTAAGTGTTGCTGGCGTCTCGTCCATTTCGCTGCCAAGCGGCAGGATATGGAAAAGGGCATCGAACAGGCCATTACAGACCTCTTGCAACAAATAGGTGGCACCAGCGTAGCCCATAAAGGGCGTTCCAGTGGCGCGACGGATTGCGGCACCCGGAAAACTGGCGGGAATAAATGTGGGCGCAGGACCAAAACCTGATTTCATCTCGGCGAGGTACATCTTCTCATTAATGCTCCCCATCACGATGAGGGGCCGTTTGGTATGGATCAGGTTGCGCACTTCGTCGTTGTCAGTCTTCTTGCCGCGTGTCCGCGCAACTGCAAAAGCACACGGCAAACCCAAATCATCCTCAAGGAAACCGCGAATCCCGCGTGCATACGTCTCGTTCGCCACAATCCCGAAGGAGGCCGTGGCAAAGAAATCCTGCGTAACAGAGCGCCACAAATCCCAGACAGGTTTGATGGTCGAATGCTTTTCCTGCTCAATGAACGGCTCAGGGTCGAGGTCCAGCATCTCGCCCAGCTTGCGCAGGAATTTCGTAGTGGAGTCGATGCCAACAGGCGCTTGCAGGTAAGGCTTGCCCAATACTTCACACAGGCCACGACCAAACTCACGGTACATCGTGACGTTCACGTCCGAATTCACCAATCCGCGCATCTCACCTACATGGGCACCAAGTGGCATCACCATATTGATGTCTGCACCGATGCCCTCAATCAGGCGACGAATTTCGGCGAGGTCGGAGGGCATGTTAAACGTGCCATACATCGGCCCGAGGATATTGACGCGGGGGGCGGACCCCTCCTCGCGTTTCACTTCCTTGGGCATACGGCCCTTGGTCATGCCAAACTCGGTAAAGATCCATGTCATCGCGCGGTCAGCTGCTTCCCACTGATCTTCATCAATGGTGCGCGGCAAAAAGCGTTGGATGTTCGTGCCCGCAGGGGTCACACCCCCGCCGATCATCTCGGCAATCGATCCGGTTACAACAACGGCGGGCAGAGCTGGGTCAAGTGTCCCCCAAGCACGCTTCATCGCTTCTTCGGTACCAGACCCCATTTCGCCTTCGCCCAAGCCCGTTACCACAATGGGCAACTCGTGCGGCGGCAGCGCGTCGGTGTAGTGGAGCACGGATGTCACGGGGAGGTTCTCACAGCCCACAGGACCGTCGATCACGCATTGCAAACCTTTGACGGCGCAAAATGCGTAAACAGCGCCCCAATAACCGCCTGCCCGGTCGTGATCTTGAACCAGCATCAGATCATCTCCGCCGCTTTTGCGGCCTTGGCGGCGCGCTCCAGCTTCTTGGCGTTCAAGGCGCGGAACTCAGGCTTCACGTTCGGGGATTTTTCCCAAACACCCGCTGTGTCGCCACTGCCTACGCCCTCAAAGAAGGCTTTCATCTTGCCCATGCGCTCTTTGTTGCCCATCGCCGCGTTGACGACTTCCTGCAGAGAGCCTGCACCAGCCACACCCATCAGAGGGCGCGCTGAAATCAGGTTGGTGAAGTACAAAGACGGAATACCCAGCTCTTTGCCTTTCTGCACAACAGGTGTTGTACCGATGGCCAGATCAGGCTGGATCGCTTCCATCGCACCGCAGTCATCTTCCAATGACGCGCGGAATTTTACTTTCACGCCCTTGGCCTCAAGCCATGCTGCATCAGCCGCAGACCATTCAGACTTGGCACAAGCCGTTCCTACATAAGGAACATTCGCGCCACTCTCGATCAGCAAACGTGCGACCAGCAGCTCGGAGCCTTCATAGCCCGACAGTGTAATCGTCCCGTTGATTGGGGTCGCAGCCAAGGCCGCTTTGATCGCCGGCAGGAACATATTTTGCGCCTCGCCGATTTTATCGGCAGACAGGCCAAAGATATCGCCAATGCCCTTGAGCCAATCAGCAGTGCCATCAAGGCCAATAGGCGCAGAGCCCAGAACCGGACGGCCCGCTGCCTGAAACTCACGAACGGCAGACGTATAGAACGGGTGGATCGCAGCCACGGCACCGCAATCAAGCGCACCATACAACTCACGCCATTCGCGGCACGGAACCACCGGACCAGCAGCCAGACCCAGAGGGGCAAGCATTTGACCAATCATCATCGGGTCCGCAGGGAACATCTCACCCAACAACGTCACTGTGGGGCGATCGGATTTACCCGCAGCAGGCATCGGCACTGGGCCTGCCTTGATCTCTTCGCGCGCATATTTCAGCATCGCACCAGCGAGCACATCCTTGGCTTCCGCATGGGTCGGGATGCCAAAGCCGGGAACATCAATACCGATGATCCGCACGCCGTTAATCTCACGGGGCAACAACCGCAGCGGCACACCGGAGGCGGTCGGCACACAAAGGTTCGTCACGATAATCGCGTCGTTCTTCTCGGGATCGGCCACATCATGGACAGCCTCGCGGATGTCCTCGAACAGCTTACCCGTCACTAAGGATTCCGAATTGAACGGCACATAACCAACAGAGCGGCGCGCACCATAAAAGTGGCTCACAAACGTCAGACCATAAACACAGCAGGCAGAGCCCGACAGGATCGTCGAGACACGCTTCATCCGCAGACCGACACGAAGCGAGCCGAACGCAGGACACATGCTTTGCGGTTGATCGTGTGGACCTTTGGGATAGTCGGCGGCAAACTTATCAAGCATCTCGGAATTGCCAGCAAGACGCGCCGCCTTTTCCATCTCGTTGCCAGAATGACATCCAAGCCCGTCTTGGGTCAGCAGTACATCGCGGCCTTCAAGCTCGGTGCCTGTGTCCACTTCGACTGCATCGACGGCGTCATATTTCATCTCTTCACTCACGAGGAATACCCCGTACGGCGCGTCTGACGTGATGCATCAGACAACTGCTCGGGATTACGTGGGCGTGAAGCGCCTGCCTTAACCGAACCAACTACATGGTTAATGTTGGTCACATTGCATTGATTGTCGTTTGATCCCGCACGCGTTTGCGCTGTTTCAACGAATTCACCATGGGCGATATCGCTCAGCAAACGTTCGATCTGCTCAGGCTCAGCTTCGGCCAAAACCTGTTTCAGCTCGCGAAAGATATCCTCTTTATACGGTGTCATAGATCACCTCGAGGCTTTCGGCAGGCGCTGCATTCTTGCCGCGCATGTCCATGTCGGTTGCTGGTTCCAGCACGAAATCGCCGCCGGTCTGGGACGCGTCAAACAAATCGAGAAGGCCATCCTGATCCAGTGGTGTTGGACGGACCGGTGGCGCCACGGCAACTTCGTCACCAAGGGCCGCGAACAGCGGGCCCCATTGGCTCTCGAATGTGCCGACGATCTGGTAATTGGCGGATTTCTTGCGCAAGTCATCATCCTGCGGGATCGACGCCAGCACCGGAATTTTTACCGCTTCGGCAAATGCCGCCGCTTCGCCAGAACCGTCATCTTTATTGATCACAAGACCCGCAACACCGACGTTACCACCCAACTTGCGGAAGTATTCCACCGCGGAGCAGACGTTGTTGGCCACATACAGCGACTGCAAATCATTCGAGGCAACAAGGATAACCTTTTGCGCCATATCGCGCGCGATGGGTAGGCCAAAGCCGCCACAAACAACATCGCCAAGGAAGTCCAAGAGGACATAGTCAAAGTCCCAGTCGTGGAAGCCCAGCTTCTCAAGCAATTCAAAACCGTGGATGATCCCGCGCCCACCACAGCCGCGACCCACTTCGGGCCCGCCCAGTTCCATCGCGAATACGCCGCCACGTTTGAAACAAACGTCGCCGATCTTCACTTCTTCACCGGCCAGCTTTTTGCGGGTAGAGGTTTCGATAATGGTAGGGCACGCCTTGCCGCCGAACAACAGTGAGGTGGTGTCGGATTTCGGGTCACACCCGATCAGCAAGACGCGTTTGCCCTGCTCAGCCATCATGTGGCTGAGATTCGCTAAAGTGAATGATTTGCCAATGCCGCCTTTGCCGTAGATCGCGATGATCTGGGTCTTGGAGGTAGGCTCGTCGTGAACAATGTCCGCGAAGTCTTCGTTCGCCTCATCGCGCAAGCGCCGGTCAAAATCGGAAATGGTGCCGCCATCTTTGAGGTTGGGGATATCAAGTGTCATGCGTGACCTTTCCAGTCGAGTATCATTTTCAGGCAGGAGGCATCGCTGAACGCTGTCTCGTAAGCGTCCGCCGCAGCACCTGCTGGTGATGTATGTGTGATAAGTCCGCCAAGGCTCAGTGCGCCGGATTCGACCAACGCTCGCGTGGCAGTAAGATCGTCGCGCGTCCATTCGGCAGCGATACGGAACCGCGCCTCTTTCATGAACGCTGGCGGGAAGGCAAAGCTGATTGGCGCGGGGTAGAAACCCGCCAGCACAATCTCGCCGCCACGGGCAATACGCCCGATAAGCTGCCCCAGAATGCCGTCACTGCCAGAGGCGTCGTAGACGGACATGTAATCTTTGCGCGGGTCATCATCGGGGTGCACCACGTTATAACCAACCGCACCAGCATGGCGCTCAGGGTTAGTCTCCCAAACAGTTGGCGCAGGCGCACCCGCCGCAACCGTAAGACGTGCAAGCAAGCGACCCAAAACACCGTGACCCACAATCAGGTCAGGCACAGCTTTGTGCGGGCCGGCCATCGCGTGACGCGCCGTGGCAGCAAGGGCGAGCAACGCACCCTCGGCCCCAAGGTTCGAATCGATCTTTGTCGCGCGGTCTGCATTGCTGACAAGCAGGCTCGACGCGCCGCCGAACAATCCGAACGCACCGTCGAAACAATTAGCACCCGGCACAAAGACGCGGTCGCCAACTTTGAAATTCGTATTCGATCCCGCCGCGACCACCTCGCCTGCAGCCTCATAGCCCGGCACCAGCGGATAGCCCATCCCGGGGAAGGGCGGCATCTCACCGCTCCAGAACAGCTTTTCCGTTCCGGTGGAAATACCTGAATGACTGACCTGCACCACAATATCATCATGCGTGGGCGCGGTTACGTCCAACACATCAAGCCCGATCGTCTTAGGCTCGCTTAGGATGACAGCAGTGGTTTGCAAATTAATCTCCCGATCATCAAACGGCCCACTGCCCTCACATTGAGGGACTCTCTTTGGTCGTTTGCTCTAAGTGTAATACTAACTAGACATACTATAGTGTCAACTAGATTAGACACTTTTGACTTCTAAAGATGGTCAGGGTTTACGTGCCTCAACGCAAGATGTGACAAACGGACGCCGCGCACGGGGCGTTTTTACGTCTTCAAAACCCGCTGCATGGAGCAATGATTTGATCTCGTAGGCAGATCGGGTGCGCCCTGTACGCATCGCCAGCGTATATAATGCAAAATAGGCATCGCCAGCGCGGCTCGGCTGTGCGCCACCTGTCATTGGTTCGGAAATGATCAAACGGCCACCAGACGGCAGCGCAGCATAACACTTCGCCAACAAGTCTGTGACTGTCTCATCACTGTGATCATAAAGCACACGAATGAGGCTGATCGCATCAGCGCCCTCGGGCAGGTCATTCTCCCGAAACGAACCGCCAGTGATTCGTGCACGGACGGTCATCCCTTCATCCGCGAACCGTTGTGCAGCAGAGGGGGCCACTTCGGGCAGATCAAGCAGCATTAACTCAAGATCGGAGTAGACCGTGCCAACAGCTGTCAGAAACGCACCAGAACCACCGCCGATATCCATCAGCGTTTTCACACCAGAGAAATCCACAACAGCAAGCGTATCATCCGCTACCAAAAGCTGGCTCTGCGCCATCAGATCGGAATAGGTCGCTGCCACATCGGGGTCCATATTGCCGCCAAAGACGTATGGCCAAAAGCCTGCCAGCTCTGTCTTGACCTCCCCGCGAAAGAAGGCGACGGGATCGGATAGATCACGGTAAAGCACATCATGGTGGGCGATCATCTGGCTCAGCCCCGGCACACCCACCAATGCGGCACCCGTGCGGCTCAAACCAAACCGCCCTGCCCTCTTGGATTTAAGCACACCAAGCGACACACCAGCCCGCAGTAAGATCTGCATCCGCTCCAACGGCATCTGTGCATCTGTCGCCAGCGTTTGCGCGTCCATCGGGCCGCGCATCAGTTTCTGTGGAATGCTCAACTGCACCAGCGCAGAAAGCACTTGGCTATGACAAAACCCCGCCAGCAGATCAAACATCGCCTCACCCTCACTGCGCACAATGCGGCGGGTGAGCGGAAATTTCGCGGCCCATTTCTGAAACCCGCGTGCCGCCATAAGGCGGTTAAACCATGCGCCCCTTGAAGGTTTGGATACGGCCATTGATGTGTTTGTGGAAAAGGTCACTCGCCCGCAATCTTTGCGGCCTGCTCGGCACGCCATTTGATCGGGGTCAGCACTTCGGCCTGCGCCGTGACCATCGCAGCCAGCATTGCCTCACCAGGACATTTGGGGATCGATGCAATCGCACCGCCCAGAATATCGCGCATCCGCTGGATCGCACCATCAACGCCCAACTCTTGCACTGCGTTGGGGCGTCCGTGCAGATCATCCTGACCTACAGGCTTGCCCAATGTTTCTTCGTCATAAAGCGCGTCGCGCAAGTCATCGGCCACTTGGAACGCCTCACCGATTCGCGCGCCCAGCTCTTCCCACTGTTCGCCCTCATGCCCACCTGCAATCGCACCCATCTGCGTTGCAGCCATAAACAGCGCCCCCGTCTTGGCGGTGTGATATGCGCTCAGATCAATCTTGCTCTCGTTTTCCCACCCTTGGCCCGCACAAATGCCATTCGGCATGCCGCTCCGTGTGGCCAGAACCCGCATCATTGCAACAGCCCGCGCAGGCTCTTCCGCCGCCGCTTTTGCCAGCGCTTCAAACGCCATGATAATGAGGCTGTCGCCCACAAGAACGGCCAGCGCCTCACCATAAACCTTATGCACAGAGGGTTTGCCGCGTCGCGTATCTGCATCGTCAAAACAAGGTAGATCGTCGTGCACAAGCGATGCACAGTGCATCAATTCCAAGGCTGTGGCCGCAGCATCTGCAAGCTTGGGGTGCTGGTCGCCACAAGCAGCCGCGATGCTCATCAAAATCGTTGGCCTGATCCGCGCACCGCCCGGGGTCACCGCGTAGTGGAGCGCCTCGGCAAGCTTTGCGGGACTGGGTGCTGTTTGCCCCTCTGCGATGGCCTGCATGATTGCGCTGTCTATTCTTTTGGCAAATGACATGATGCTATTCTCCGGCCGTCGTGGCGCAAGGTCGCTACTTAAATGATGTAAACTGTTGCTGACAGCTTAACTGTAAACTAAACTGGACACATTCGGATCGTTTGTCAATCACCAGCTTGGAGAGCCATATCCCCGACCAACCCCCTCATATCGCTGTAATAGGCACGGGAATCGGTGGCCTCTCGGCGGCGCTTCGCCTTGTGCATGCTGGGGCGCGGGTCACTGTGTTGGAACGGCATGCAACACCAGGTGGTAAAATGCGTACCCTTCCCTCGGTGGCGGGACCGGTAGATGCAGGGCCAACTGTCCTCACGATGAAGCCTGTCTTTGATGATCTTTTTGCCGATGTTGGTGCGCGGCTGGAAGATCATGTGACCCTGATGCGCGAGCCGATGTTGGCGCGGCACTTCTGGCGCGATGGCACCACGCTTGACCTGATGGCCGACCCTGAGCACAGCGTCGCAAATGTCGGCGATACCTTTGGCAAACGCGCCGCGCAGGAATTTCAAAACCTGTCCGAACGCGCCAAGCGCCTATTCGACATCTTCGAGGTGCCCATGATGCGGTCAGAAGCGCCAAGCGTTGCATCACTCACGAAGACGGTACTGAGTAATCCCATGATCATTCCCGACATGGCTCCGCATCAAAGCCTCGCACACATGCTGGGGCGCAGCTTTTCTGAACCAAAACTCGCCCAACTTTTTGCGCGTTACGCCACCTATGTCGGCGGCATTCCGTCTGAATGTCCCGCGATCTTGTCGCTGATCTGGGACGCAGAGCGGCGCGGCGTCTGGCACGTAGAGGGCGGCATGCACCGCCTTGCCGTAGCGATCGAGAAACTGGCCCGCCAAAAAGGGGCCGAATTTCATTATCAGGCCCATGTGAAACGGATTGAAACAGAAGGCGGACGCCCCAGCGCTGTGTATACAGAAAAAATGCGGATACCCGTTGATGCAGTGCTGTATAACGGCGATCCCCGCGCCTTGGCCCAAGGAATGTTGGGGGAGAAATTAGCCCAAGCCGTACGCATCAGCGCCGTTGAACCCCGCAGCCTGTCTGCGCAGGTCCAAGCATTTGCCAGCACCGTACAGCATGACTTCCCCCTCGCCGCGCATAACGTGTTCTTTGCGGACAACCCCGCATCCGAATACACCCCGCTGGCAAAGGGCAAACTACAAACCGATCCTACCCTCTATATCTGCGCCCAAGACCGCTTTGGCGGTGCGCAGCCCGTCGGGTCCGAGCGATTCGAGATTATTCTCAACGCCCCCCCCGTTCCCGATGATGCAATTATCCCCCCTCAGGAGAGCGACCAATGTCAGACCTTGATCTTCAGCAGACTGGCGGCCTTTG
>NZ_CANMQD010000011.1 GCF_947499945.1 uncultured Sulfitobacter sp.
TGCATCAAACGAGGCATCCACACATGGGAGGGCGACTTGATTGGCGGATCCAAGAATAGCTATATCGCAACCCTCGTTGAGCGGCATTCACGGTACGTGATGCTGGTTAAAGTCGCCAACAAAGACACCGAGAGTGTCGTCACGGCGCTGATCAAATCGGCTCAGAAGCTGCCCCGTGAGCTTTACAAATCTCTGACATGGGATCGCGGAAAAGAGCTGGCAGATCATCCGCGCTTTACGCTGGCCACGGATGTTGATGTCTACTTTTGCGACCCACAGTCGCCTTGGCAACGCGGATCAAACGAAAACACCAACCGGCTTTTGAGGCAGTATTTGCCGCGCGGTACCGACTTATCGGTCCATTCCCAAACAAAACTCAGTGCAATCGCAAGGCAACTCAACGAACGCCCTCGCAAGACCTTGCAATATCAAACGCCAGCAGAGAAGTTCGCAGAGTGTGTTGCCTCGACCGGTTGAGATCGCCGGACAAAGCGGCCATTCGCTACATGCGTGTCAATGACCGGTTTGGCAGACCGTTGAACAAACGGTCGTTTTTTTTGACCGTGCATAAGCCGCGACAGCCAAGGGTAATTACAGCCAAACTGACCCTGAAAATCTTTCTTTGAACGGAAACTCAATTTCAACAGGTGTGGGCCCCACAGAGCTGGCAATCAGAATTTCAAACAATGGTCAAAACTGGGATTGCGATGCGTCACAGCCACTTGTGCTGTGAAACTAGGGTTGCGTGTCTGCAGTTCATCCAAAAGGGCTTCAACCAGCCGAAGAAATCGCACATTACGGGTTTCCGCAGGTCCAATACGTTTTGTAGAGATGGCAATCGTGAGGGGGCTGAAACGGCATCGTGCCGTTACGAAGATGTCTTGAGCAACATCAACACAACAATATGAGTTCAGACACTGCCAAAAAGCTTCAGTCTCAAGGCTTCCAGAGGCCAGTAAAACTTGGGAATCTGGATCAACAAGTATGGTTTCAAACACAATCTGACCGGAACCAACGGCATAGATTGTCACATCAATTCCATTGTCACACCCCCCATCGGCGATCACGATCTCGAGTACCGCTGACTCCGTCAATGGGGCCAGCGGTTGTCTGAAAATTCGTGAATTCATAAAATCATGCGCCAATGAAGCTCTCCTTTGAAACGACAGAGACGCCTAGGCCAGCCTTTCAATTTTGAATACCTCGCGTTTCCACCCCCAAGTCATTTGGCCTGTGCCACCTTGATCTTCTTGGTTTTTTCGACTGCTTCTGGCGGTTTGGGGATTGTTACCGTCAAAACCCCATCTTTAACGACAGCCTCAACCTTGTCGGGGTCGATCGCGAAGGGCAATGTCATCATACGCTGAAATGACCCTGACGTGCGCTCAACGCGATGGAATTCCCTTCCTTCCTCGTCGCTACGTTCTTCCTTCTCAGACTTCTTCTCACCCTTGATGACGATGCGATCACCTGTCACAGACACGTCGACGTCTGCCTCCGTCAAGCCTGGCAACTCTGCTGTCACACTGAATTCCTTGTCCGTCTCGCTGACGTTCGACCGAATGCTCACTTTGTCACCGCCACTGAAAAACCCATCACCGAAGTCATCGAACAGGTCGTCCACTTCCTTGCGAAGTGCGACGAGCGGATGCTCATGGCGCATTTGGTTCCGGATCCAGGTCGATGGCAAATAGTCTTGATAAGACATTTTAGGTCTCCTCGTGGTTAAATGGTTCGCTTCTTTCTAGCAGGTGGGATTCCGCCCCGATTGAGCAAAATCAAAGCCATTCGCCGAAAGGCAGACAACCGCACGGCATGCTGGCAGCTAAGATGCCTTTTCGCATGCCGAGCCTCGTCCAATTTTTGTTTTGAGCTAAACGTACCTTCCTAGCGCTGACGGCAGCCAAAAAATCGAGATGGACTCCAGCAAACACCTCGTTGAATTGATAACAGTCAATCGACATCCTTCGGTTTTCCGTTACTAATATGGACCAAGGCGGCTTTCTTGGTGCACTGGAGGCGCTGAGCACATGATCGTCTCACATCAAAACTATAGCACGAGCCTTTTTGGCAGAAATTTGAGACGACATGGCGCGAACGGCAAAAAAACCAGCGGCAAAGAGCCAACCAAAGTCGACCCCCTCAACCGTTGCCAGAGGTAAAGCAACTACAACGGTTGCTGTCCCAGTTGTCGGCTTGGGTGCCTCTGCAGGAGGCCTTCAGGCCTATAGCGCGTTTCTGGACGCAACGCCGTCTGACACCGGCGCGGCATTCATATTAGTTCATCATGTTGACCCGGATCACAAAAGCCTCATGGCCGATCTTTTGGCTAAACACACGGCAATGCCCGTGGTGTTGGCCGAGGATCAAAGCCAAGTCCAAGCGGATCATGTCTATGTCATCCCCCCAAACAAATACTTGGAAATCAAGAAGGGGGTATTGCGCCTTTCGGAACCAACAGACCGTCGCGGCACACGTCTACCGATTGATTTGTTTCTACGTTCTTTGGCCAAGGACTCAGCCCAGAACGCCATCGCGGTCATTCTGTCGGGAACTGGCAGCGATGGATCAGCCGCCATTCGCGAGATCAAGGAACAGGGTGGCATTGTTCTCGTGCAAGACCCGACCGAGGCACAGCATGACGGGATGCCGCGCAGCGCGATTGCGACCGGAGCAGTTGATCATGTTGTGGCCGTCGCAAAGATGCCAAACATCATCACCAACTACATCCAGCACCCTTTCGTTCAAAACGGCAGGGCAAAAAAAGTGCTTGGCGAGAGTGCCAAAGGCTCGCTGGATCAGATCATTGCCGTCCTGAAGGCGCATTCCCCGATCAATTTTGATCTTTATAAAGATGGCACGTTGCTGCGCCGGATAGAGAGGCGGATGGCGTTGCGGCATATGGAGAGTTCTGGCGACTACCTAGCGCTTTTGAAGGACTCGGCGGAGGAAGCGCAGAACCTCTGTGCCGATCTTCTGATCAGCGTCACATCGTTCTTCCGCGATCCCAATGCATTTGATCATCTGGAAAGGAACGTCCTTGAGGACCTGGTCAAGTCCCATGACGCGGGGCACCCGGTGCGGATTTGGGTGCCAGGATGTGCAACGGGTGAAGAAGCCTATTCGCTGGCCATGCTGGTGATTGAGAAAATATCGACCCTCCGCAAAGATGTGAAGTTGCAGGTTTTTGCCTCGGATGTTGATGAACGCGCGCTGACAATAGCGCGAAACGGCGTGTACCCGGACTCAATTGCCGAAGACGTCTCTGCGGCCCGGTTGAGACGGTTTTTCACCAAGGAAGACCACAGCTACCGCGTGACGCCGGAGCTTCGTGATGCGGTTGTCTTTGCCAACCAGAACATCCTGGCGGATGCGCCGTTCTCGAAACTTGACCTGATCTCGTGTCGCAATCTGATGATCTATCTGACGCCCGATGCGCAGGAGAGGGTCATTCAGATGTTCCATTTTGCGCTCAATGATGGCGGCACCTTGTTTCTGGGCATGTCCGAGACAACTGGCAATCATGAAGCCCTCTTTGAGTCGCTGTCGAAGAAATATCGCATCTATAAACGCGTCGGCCACACGCGCAGCCGCGCGTTTGATTTTCCGATTGTGCAACGCCCCTACGCGAATGCGGGTCTTGTCCCAACCCGCAGTCCGTTTCAAGCGGCTGGCACCAAACTGGCAGAGCTGTGCCAAAGCCTTCTGGTGCAACACTACGCTCCCGCAGCCGTCCTGATGAACGCCCAATCCGAGACGCTGTATTTTGAGGGCCCCACGGATAAGTATCTCAGGGTCCCTGCAGGCGAAACAAGCCGCGATCTGTTGGCCATGGCGCGGCAGGGTCTTCGCGCGCGTTTAAGCAGCGCCATTCGGACAGCGCGGTCGCAAGAGGCAGTGGCCAGCGAGCGCGCCACAATCACGCTCGGTGGCGACAAAGTTGGCGTGACCATTCAGGTGCATCCGGTGACGCTCGACGAAGCCAAGATGTTTCTGGTGACTTTCGCTGATGAACCCACGACTGCGGGTGTTCCCCCACCTAATGAGCCAAACGCAGAAGTGAACTTTCAGCTTGAGCAGGAACTCGAAACCACGCGTGCTGATTTAAGCACAACGATCCGCGACTATGAACTGTCCACCGAAGAGCTGAAGGCCGTCAACGAAGAAGCTATGTCGATGAACGAAGAGTTCCAATCGACAAACGAAGAGCTGGAGACCTCCAAGGAAGAGCTGCAGTCTCTGAATGAAGAGTTGACGACGCTCAACACCCAGCTTCAGCAAAAGATCGATGACGAACGCCGAATGTCGGATGATCTCAATAACCTGCTGTCCAGTTCGGGCATTGCGACGCTGTTTCTGGACACCGAGTTTAAGATCATGCGGTTTACACCAGCGACACGCGAGCTGTTTAACCTGATCAGCAAGGATATCGGGCGTCCATTCAGCGACATTACCGGCAAGGTCAAGGACCCGGACCTTCTCAAAGACGCAGAAGCCGTGCTTGAAACGCTGGTATCGGTCGAGTGCGAGGTCGAGAGCAACAGCGGGCAATGGTTTATCCGCCGCACTCTTCCCTACCGTACGCAAAGTGGCAAGATCGACGGCGTTGTTGTCACTTTTGCAGAGATTTCCGACCTCAAGACGCAGCAAGACAAGACCAGTGCAGCCCGCGAGTTT
Source organism: uncultured Sulfitobacter sp. (assembly GCF_947499945.1). Lineage (GTDB taxonomy): Bacteria > Pseudomonadota > Alphaproteobacteria > Rhodobacterales > Rhodobacteraceae > Sulfitobacter. Next base: position 4,678 of record NZ_CANMQD010000011.1, read on the forward strand.
GCCGAAAACATTGTCGATACAGTGCGCGAGCCACTGATGGTCCTCGATAGCGGTTTCAGCATTCTTTCTGTCAGCAAGTCATTTCACAGGGTGTTCGAAACGACCGGCAACGATCTGATTGGTAAGAACGTCTTTTCAATTCAGAACAGCCAATGGGACGTCCCTAGACTTCGGGAGTTGCTGGAAGCGGTGCTTCCGCAGGAAACGACCGTGGAATCCTTTGATCTGACTTTGGAGTCTGGTGGTCTTGGTCAAAGGGATATGGTGCTGAATGCGCGCAAGATTGAAGATGGGTCAGCCGAGCAGGGACTCATTCTTCTGGCATTGGAAGATGTGACCGAGCAGAAGCAAACGCTACAGGCTGTTGCAGATCGCGAAGCCCGGCTCAGCGCCATTCTTGATGCCGCCCCAGAGGCAATCTTGACCATTGATGAGGGCGGTATTGTTGGCACCTTCAGTCCGGGGGCTGAAGACATCTTGGGGTTCCGCGCGAACGAGGTGATTGGACAAAACGTCAATATGCTGATGCCCGAACCCGACCGCAGCAGGCACGACGGTTATCTGGAACATTACATCAAGACTGGCGAAAAGAAGATCATCGGAATCGGCCGCGAAATGGATGCCGGACGCAAGGATGGCAGCCGCGTGCCGATCCGTCTGACAGTGTCAGAACTGGAACTCGACGGCGCACGCCATTTCCTGGGCATCCTGCACGATCTGACCTTGGACAAAAAGCGACAAGCCGAATTGCAGCGTGCCCAGAAGATGGAGGCTGTCGGGCAATTGACGGGTGGTCTGGCGCATGACTTCAACAACCTGCTGACGGTTGTAATCGGCAATCTTGAGCTCCTTGAGATGCGAACCGACGACACCAAACTGCATGAGCTAATCAATGAGGCGCTGGAGGCGTCAAATCTCGGTGCAGCCCTGACCAGTCAGCTGTTGTCTTTCTCGAAAAGTCAGTCGCTCGCGCCGGAAAATGTTGCCTTGAATGGGTTGGTAAAAACGATGCTTCCGATCCTTGAGCGTACCCTTGGTGAACAGATTGGCATTGAGACCATACTTGCGGATGATCTGGATGCGACGCTGGCGGACCCGGGACAGGTTGAGAGCGCAATCCTCAATCTGGCGATCAATGCGCGCGACGCGATGCCGGATGGTGGAACGCTCACATTGGAGACGCGCAATGTTGCGCTGGACGCTGATTATGCCGCCGCACAGGTCGATGTGACGCCGGGGAACTATGTGTGCCTATCTGTGACGGATACGGGCACCGGGATGTCACCTGAGACGCAGTCACGAGTGTTTGAACCGTTCTTCACCACAAAGGGACCGGGGGCTGGATCAGGTCTAGGCCTGAGCATGGTGTATGGCTTTGCTAAGCAATCGGGTGGCCATGTCGTGATCTACAGCGAGGTGGGGCGGGGCACGACCGTCAACCTGTTCTTGCCAACCGTTGCTGAGGCGGAGGCGGGAGGGGAGAGTGCAAAATCAGGGAATATCTCTGAGTCAGTGGGTGAAACGATCCTTGTTGTCGAGGATGACCCGAAGGTCTTGCGCTTGACAGTCACCCGTCTCGAAGAGCTGGGCTATCAAGTCATAGCGGCCACGAACGGCCCTAAAGCGATGGATGTTCTGAAACGGCACGAGGATATTGATCTCGTCCTGTCCGACGTCGTGATGCCCGGCGGTATGACTGGTTTTGACGTCGCCGATCAGGCACTGGCGTTGCGACCGGACCTGAAAATCCTGCTGGCCACTGGTTATGCCAAAGGGGTTGAACCGCGCGATGCAGCGTCTGCCAAAACCGACCACAGGATTTTGCGTAAACCCTATGGCATGAAGGAATTGGCGCGCACTTTGCGCGAGCTGTTGGACGGCAGCGCTCTATGATGTCTGGACCTCAGCGGCGAACATATAGCCGATCCCGCGCACGGTTTTGATTAGGACCGGCGCGCTTGGGTCGCGTTCAATCTTGCGACGCAGGCGCGCGATCTGATTGTCGATGGTGCGATCAAGTGGAGACCATTCCGCGCCATTCAGAAGGTCCATCAGACGATCACGTGACAAGACGCGCTTGGGATTTTGCAGAAAGACATTGAGCAGCCGGAATTCTCCACTTGTCAGGTCCACAATATCGCCAGTCCGGTCAAGCAGTTCGAAATGATCGAACCGCGCCACCATGCCGTCGAACGAATGGACTGCGCTGTTGTCCGCAGAATACTCGCCATTGGTCTGAGTGGGCTGGGGAGCCGCGCGACCACGCCGTAGCACCGCCCTCACGCGGGCCAACACTTCCCGGACATGGAACGGCTTGGTGATGTAATCGTCCGCGCCAATTTCTAGACCAACGACACGGTCAATGACATCATCCTGACCCGTCACCATGATGATCGGCACTTCGCTGTTCCGGCGCAGGCGCTTGGCAATCTCAAATCCGTTGTCATTCTCCAATTGGACATCCAATGTGACCAGCCCGATGTCATGGGTTTGCAAGGCTGCGAAAACAGCTACTTCTGTTTCAGCCTCCAACACGGACAGACCGTCCTCCTCCAGGCAGCGCCGCAGCAGCAATCGGACTTTGGGATCGTCGTCGACGACAAGAATCTTTTGTGAAATCATTGAGAACAAACCTCTTTCTTTGCAGTCTCCATGTTCGGAAATGCAAATCAAGACAGAAAGGTCGGTTGACGCGCCTCTTTGCCTTGAAAGAATCCGACGACCATGGTGTTCACTTTCGCTTTGCGAACGGCAGTGTTTTGCCGATGTTGATCGAAATTCTACTGGCATTGATATTGATCAATCGACAGATCAGTCCACCCGTGACCTTGAACCCATTGGAAACGAAGTTCGCGCTTGGGAGGCTGTGAATGGTTCATCGCAGTCGTGCCCATATGGAAAAGCTGAAATTGGGGGATGCTGTTCCGCGAGCTGCGACGGCCCAAAGGGGCAAAGGGTTTTCCCTTGAACTACGCCAGCAAATAGCGGCACTTGGCCCGTTACCTAGAGAAAGCCTCGAAGTGTTTGTCGATCTAGGTCTCTCAGATGGTGAGATGGCACGCTACTTCAAGGTTCCAGAGACATGCATCTCAAAGCTCTGTCACATCTGGGGCATTCGTTGAGAAAGCAGGCGGGCCAGGTCGAGCCGCTCCCAGATTTGACCTGCGTCAATCCATTTCCCTTGCGGTCGGTCACTTTCATTCCGAGACCGACCTGTATCTCGCAAGCTGCAGCCGCCGCCACATCCAAACGACGATGAGAGCGACAGCGGTTGTGAAAATGCCGACATAGCCAACGATGCCAATGTTGCGGATATCCATGTTTCCAATCGCCGCGCCCAAAAGTCCGGCCAACGACAGAATACCGCTCAGCATCAAAAGGCCCCTGATCCACTTATCAAGCCCGGTTTGTTCAAACGAAAGTGCTAGAAAGATTGCAAAAAATCCGAAAAAGAAGTCCCACGCGAGAACATCGAGGACATAGACCACAGACGGCCATTCAAACGAAAAGACGTTGTTCATGTCAACAAAGGCGACTTCACGGCTGAGAAGCAGAATTGATGCATGAACAGTTGTCGTAATGGTTGTCAGTATCGCGACGAAGACCGTGGCGGCCAGTGCGTAATGCCTCCTGGACGCGTGGCAACTCGCGTGCACGGCAATCGTTAAAACGACGAACGTGGGCATCATCGCAATGATCAGCAATTCCATGATGGTGAAGAATGGATCGCCAATAGGATCGCTGGCGACCTCAAGCGACGACAGTCCCAGAGTCAGGGCAATAGCATAGGCACATTCGAGGATCACGATCAGGACGGAAGCCATATATCCAAGCCTAAGAACAGATATGGAAGTATTGCCGTATGGAGCCGACATCGTAGCACCTCATGGAATGGTCAATCGTTTCTTTAGAACACAATACATGGGTTCACGGGATCGCCCCTGATCCCGCTCAATATCTCGTGGGTTCTCAACTATCGAGGTTGCGTAATTGTTTAGCTACGAAGTGGTTCTGTCCCAAGAGCAGCCATTCATGCATAGCGCAGCATTCGTCAAAAGGACTCTTTCAGCACCTTCGCTGCATCTGGTTCGAACGACCGCTATCAAGCTAAAAGCCCATAGGCAAAAACCTGTCAAAACCTGTTTAGTTTTGCAGAGGGTTTTAGTCGTAGCTAAGCCTTTGGTTTTTCGTGGGGCAGGGCAGAGCGGCAGAAAGGACCGTTTCTGGCAGGAGTTATTGTGCACACGATGAACTTTCTTGCCACTGATATTTTTGTTCACAGGCAATCCCCAAATGTGGCTTCATCAATTATCTTTTGGCTACTGATTGATCCTGTTGATGGGATAGCCAATCGCTTGCGCCTTGCAGCCTTTGAGGATTTGCCAAAACTCATACCGTTAAGTCACGGGTCATCACTTACCGATATGGCAGAGGATTAGTGCGCGGCAAACCGGAGATAATGCTTTAGTTGCCGCGCTTGATGCTTGAGGCCTACCACCCAATGGGGCTTTGTCTATTTCAGTATACTTGAGCCAAGCCCTGAGGTTTCATTGAGGGCAATACAATTACTGAAGCTCCGTGAATTGCCCGATCGTAAAGATCAATAACATCTTGGTTCAGCATCCGGATACATCCTGATGATACTGCCTTTCCCAGTTCCCTTGGTGATGCATCACCGTGCACGCGATAAAGCGTATCAACACCATTTTGGAACAGATATAGTGCCCGCGCACCCATAGGGTTTCCGGGCCCAGGATCCATGCCACCATTTGCCACGGAATATGGCTCCAGTTCCGGTTTACGTTCAATCATCGTGGCGGGCACCTTCCAGCGGGGCCACTCGCGCTGGAACTGGAGCCGTGCGGTACCTTGCCAAGCAAACCCTGCGGCACCCACGCTGACCCCGTAACGCATCGCCAGATCAGGTGTTTCGACGAAGTGAAGGACGGCTGCGTCGGGATCGATCACAATCGTGCCGGGCGCGTAACTCGGCCAACGATTGACAACCTCCTGTCGCCAGAGGTCAGGTGACAAAATGCCCTCCTGAACGGCGGAGATCGGATAGGGTTCGTCGGTAATCGCTCCATAAAATCTGGGGAGTGATGGGATCGGCGGCGGTGCAATTGCGCGGCTGACTGGTTCGCTGGGAGGACTAGCACAGGCGGCAAGCCCGGCCATCGCCCCAAAGGCGACAAAACTGCGTCGAGTTAACATGTGATCTTCCTTATTATTCTGAACGATGGGTGGCGCGTTGCGCACCGAGCCTAAGTTCAGAATAAGCGAGGAGGATCTCTCGGTGGTGCGTTCGTGCGTCCCTCGATATACCAAGCCACTATTGCAGGACGGCCTTTTTTGCGCGTTCTGAGTAGTACGATTGATATGGTGTTAGGAAGTGCACGATCCGGTGAACATGGTGATCCGGGTAGCGTCGCTGTTCGGCATTTTTTCTTAAAGGCGTTTTGTACTTCGACATCTAAACGCATGGCCACACTTGCGATCGTATGTGTGCCGACAGCTTGTTGTGACACATTATTCAATTGTGTTGAACTTCTCGCTGCATATGCGCCCCAAGGAAGCATAATAACAATCAATAAGAGGGATATCAGAGCACGAAACATGAGCATGATTTCCAACTTTCGGATATGAAAGTCCATACCATCCAGCTTGAAAGTGTCCGGCATCGATACACAAGCAAGTGATTATCGGACCGATGCAACATTTTGGAGAGCTGGGAGTGAGAACATTTACTGTACAGATCGGTTATCCAGAAACATATCACTTGCGGGCCTGACGCACCAAAAAGGCAGTTAAGGGTTTTCGGTGCGCCATTATCTTACAGATAACGGTCGGATTGTCCGCATCTGAAGCCAGATTTAGGGTTTGATATAAGTATACCCCATCTGCTGCAGGTGAGAAAGTTCTGCTACACCGCTTGGCACGATGTCCTCTTCAAAGACGTCAAACAAGTCGTTTTCATAAGAGATTTCACGGCCTTTCAAGGTGTTGTTGCATACATGTACATCGACGTTTTGTCCTTTGAGCTCCAGAATTTGTCCTTGCAGTCGCTCGTTAGTTTTGGCCTGTGATAAAAGGCCAAGACCATTACCATGAAGCACAACTTTGACGTCCATATTTTCGGCACCAACCGCGTTGATGTGATTTTGAATGTTGCGCATCGCCCCGCGATACTTTTTGTCGTCCTGACCGCCATCGTAGTTGATGTGGTAGACAACTTTCTGCTTACCATACCGTTCCTCAGCCTGTGCGTCCGCCGTTTGTGCGAAGACTGCTGTCGCTAACAACACGATCGCAAGCCATAGTGAATAAAAACGTTTCATTAGTTCCTCCCTAGATTTTGCCCTAAAAGCAAGAGCACCACAATGATGCCATATAAGGGGAGCGCTGACACCTAAGTGAAGCCCTGTATAATATGCCACTAAAGCTAGGGGATTCCCTAGGTTGCCAACGAAACAAGCTGACTAGAAGTTCGAGCACCAAATTTACGCAGCAGATTTGCCCGGTGAAATTCAACTGTTTTCGGACTAATCCCAAGTTTGATTGCAATCTCTTTTGTAGAGTTTCCTTGTGCAACCAGAGCAAGAACCTCACGTTCGCGTCGTGTAAGTCCCGCTACTTCTGCTTTGTCCGGTGGGTGCTCAGTCATCGAAATTTGCGGCCTACTTCTCAACTTGCGCCAAGAAAAAATGCTCAAGGCAACAAAAACCACAGAAAGTCCTGCCCAGATAGTTATGCGTGTGATCCCCTGGTTTTGGCCATCAAGATCCAAGATCCTAGCCTGAAACGCAGCAGTTAATTCAAGGGCGCTGTGGTAAGGAACGGGTGCGGACCAACGATCTTCTATGCCGTGCGTTATGGCCGCTGGGCTATCCTGAGCAAGCAAAAGGGCAAGTGCCACTTGATCGATCAATGTGGGAGCGGTTGTAGCTAAGGCGACAAAGGGCCATTCGGGGTAAAGCCCTGTACTGATTTTGTCAGGATGGCTGTAGGCGACGTTAGAATTAAGATAGGTAAAAGCTTCAGGATCAATCTTACCTTCACGGGCAAGCTCCTCAATCAATCCAGTGCGCACAATGCCGACGTCGGTTTCACCTGCCAAGACCTGCATTACGATCTGATCCATCGGAAACCCAACAAATTTCAATCTTTCTGTATCCGTAAACAGATCCACACCGGCGCGCTCGAATTCGTTCCAAGCCAACTGGAAGCCCCCAAAAGCGTAGAGGTCGATCGCTGAGACTGTGCTGCCCGCGACGTCTTGAAGCTCGTCAATCCCGCTATCCTTCAACGTAATGATGGCGCTGCCGAACTCACCAGAAAAAGACCCATCGGATTTTTTTTGGGATCGCGAAGCAATGACGCTCATTCGATGCGTTCGGTTAAGGTCGACGAAGTGTCCCGGATTGGTAATGATGAAATCCACTTGGCCAGCTTCGATCTGCTTTCTTGCAGACTGCAGCGTCATTGGCACTATCCGGAACGACCAACCAGGGATTGAAGAATCCAGATATTGACCCAGTGCCAACCAATTGCGCTGAAGCTGGTGGGAGCCTCGGTACGCCAGTACGCCAATGCGGGCTTCGTTCCGAGTGTCGTCAGCGACCGCGCTATCCTGTAGAAAGAAAAACATAACGCTAGAAATGAATAGCAACCTAAACATGCACCTTCTCCTATATGATAGTAGGTTCGGATTGCAGTTTGATGCAAGTTCCAAGTCTAAAGGTAGAAGCTTGGGAATATCAGAATTTCAGTGGTATCATTCTCATAAAACTCAACACTTTCTGTCCATTCCTGATTATTTTCTGCTTGAAACAGGTTGCGCTGCCACTTCAGCTCAAAGCGGTTATTGGCGCAGTCGTATCCAACGTTTAGGTTGCCGACGTAGAGGGCCTACTTGGGCCGGTAAATCTTGGTAGCAAGTTATCGGCCAACTTCAGGTTTTCGCATCCTTGGCCAGTGCTGGTGATAGTCGTCTATGACAATTGGATGGCTATGGGTTCTGCCATCCTGCACATGCGGATGATCCCTTGGGAGATCGTCGTGTGAGTGCTGCACTGACCCGCTATCTTCTTGCGGCCACAAAGCGACGCCACTGGCCAACCCAACACCCGCTAGCAACGCCAGGATTGCAAATGCCGTTGTTGGACCGGCCACGGTGATCAGCCAACCTGCAAGAGGGTACGCCATGGCGGCGTTCCCGCCTCGATCTGCGCAACAATCTGATTGGTGTCATGGGAATAAACGTCAAATTTCTCTTTGGTCATTTGTGACCCTCCTTGCGTGATGCGGTCGGGGTCTGTCTCCCTTTCCGCCAATGGGCGGGCCTTCCTGTCTGTTGTTTGGAATGCCCATGCATTCCGAACGGCAGAGCAGGTAAGGGCTAAGCCCGTCCTGCGGCCTGGCAGGGCCGTGACAACCGAGTGGAGGGCGTGAATTTGGGAGGGAACCGCGCGCCTGCGCGTGGGAGGAACCGGAATTCTCGACCGGAACCGACGCCAAAGGCGGCGCTTGCCGGTTTTCTCGGACCTGACAGGATGGCAGGCGGATCAACAGAGTTTGAAAATTGTCAGGGTTGGGTTGAGCGGGCGTCAGCCCGTCGATCCGCTGCGCTGTCTATCTCTCAAAGCGAGACCGGCACCCTGCCGGGATCACAGGGTCAGGTTTCACCGAATGTAGTATATATCGCGTGGAACCGTTGGTGGGCCGCAGAGTAAATTCGCGAGATGACCCTTCGAGAACGCGTAGCAAAGAACATCATGGATTGTCGCAAAAGCGTCAGCCTGAGCCAAGGAAACCTAGCAAGGCGCGCGGGTATCAGCCGCGCTTACGTCGGCAAAATCGAGAACGCACAGTTTTCAACGAGCATCGACACAATAGAAAAAATCGCCCGTGCCTTGGACGTTGAAGCGGATGTCCTGTTCGAACCCCGATAGTTCAATATCGGGGGCTGCTCTTGAGCAACGGCCTCTGACCCGGCTCATGAAGCCTGGGCATTGTAATCCGGCATTTCATCGAACAGGATCACGCACCCGTCCCCTTCTTTCGGATGGTTGACTAGCACAAACGGCACATCCGCCCCGACCTTCTCATAGATACAGCGGTATTTCATTTTCCCGCTGAGAGGATCGCGCACCTGGTCGTGGCGGTAGCTGTGCTTTACGCCGTTCTCGATCCACGCCTCAACGCCTGCGCGGGTCACAAGGGACAGCGGCTCACCGTCCAGCAATATCGTCTCGCCGACATTCGTCACTTCATCCATCTTTCAATCTCCAATGCTTGTTTTCAACTTGGGTCAGTGACTGAGGCCACGGTCACGATCCACGTCTTTCTCGACTTCACGCTCGTTCTCGACCTCCCGCTCCACCTCGCGATCATCCTCAAGATCAAGCTTTTCGCGCGGCTTGTTCAACACGTTGTCCAGCCGTTCGCGGATCGACGGCTTCGGAGCTGGTTCAACACCCTGCTCCAGCTCGGTATGTCCGTCCAGCTTATGGCTGGTCGCCTGCGGCACATCCTCCGCTTCACGGTCTAGTATGCCCTTCAACCGCTCACGGGCGTAATTGTATCCTTCCTTGCCATCGTCGGGGGGCCGCTCTTCGCCCCTGCCCTTGTCCAAGATACCGGCCAACCGCTCCCGAACGCCCTCTTCTCCACGCTCACCGCTGCGGTCCTTATCGACCGCTGCTCTGAGTGCAGCCAAACCAGCCGACACGCGCCCCTGCCCCGCCTCCCGCTCCGCGCCATAGGTCTCGCGTGCAATGTCCAGCCGTTCGCGCATGTCCTGAAAAGCCATTCGCGCCTGACGCGCCGCATGGGTCACGGCACCCCGTTCCGTGACCGGCACATATTCGCGGCCATCGCGCTCGGCTGCGGCCTTCTCACGACGCTCCATCGAGTTTGCCGCCGGTCCCAGCTTCAGCTCCGGTTCGCGGTCCAGCTCGTCGGCGGACAGGGTGTCGCCCCTGTCTAAAGCTGTCTCGCGCTGCTTCTCAAGGGATCGGTGATCGACGCGTTCCACCTCCCCCGCCCGCTCCAAAGCACGGTTCTGCAATTCAGCCCAGACGCCGCGCATCTGGTCAATCTCGGCACCGCCAGTTTTGGCAGAATCCAGCACCCGCGTCTTGGCGGTGAAGCCCTCGGCTTCCAGCTTGCGAGTAGAGGTCAGAACATGCGCATGATGATTGCGCTGATCGCCTTCGCGGTTTGGCGCATGGATCGCCACATCGACGGCGACGCCGTACCGGCTGACGAGCTGCTCAGCAAATTCCCTCGTGATCTGTGACCGAACTTCGGCACTGATTTCGAACGGCAGGGACAGCTCCCATTCGCGGGCCGTGACAGAGTTGCTGCGGGTCTCACTGGCCTCGGCGGCGTTCCACAAAGCGGCCCGGTCCTGCGCCCAGTCCGGGGCATTCTCGGGTGCGATGATGAACGTCTCCTCGATGCCCTGCTTGCGGGTGTAATCGTGGATGCGGCCCTCGCGCTGACACTCGATGCGCTCACCGACACGGTAGGCTGCTGCTGCCGTCGCGGTGCGTCCGGCAGAGCGTTTGATCGTCTTCACGGAGAGGTGGTAGCTGGCCATCAGCGCACCACCGAACAGAGACGCAAACGCCGCCGATCAGCGCTGCTGCTGACCCCCGCCAATGCCCCGACATTGGCGCGCTGGTCAGCCGTCTTTTCCCCGTAGGCCCGCGCCCCACAACGCTGGGGCCGGAGGGGAAAAGACAGCCCCGTCGAAGGGGTGCATGGCACCTCTGAGAACAGGGCTTGCAGAGAACACCCCACAGCCTGCCCAGCCTCATGGGGGGCGGCAGGATGTGGATTGTTCTTTGCGGTTTGTGACCAGCAAACCCGGCTCGTGTTGGCACCGATAGGTCCGACAATACGAGGCTCCAGAAACGGAGACACCATCGTCAGACCGGCCCCCAGCGTGGGGCATCGGTCGAGACGCTGGTGCGAGGGTTCGGGATGCGCTCCAACCGCTAAGGTTGGTCCTAGAGGGTTTGGGAGAGGCGATGCCGTCTCCCATGTCGATGCCCGTGGCAGCGAAGGGGTTGGCCATCGGCTGGGGGTTCCCCCCAAGAGGATCGCACGCAAATCTCGAAACCGCAGGTGTAGAGTTTGCATAAGTGCGCCCTTCACTGTTTCTCAGCTCAGGGTTTGCGCACTACGGCTACCGTTCAAGTAAAAACCTCTCACCCGTCCCCTCTTAGCACACAACCGCCGATTGAAGATGCTGTGTTTGCCATGTTCCGCCGACAAATAGCCCACAAACTGCCCTGCCTTGTTTTTTGGAGTGCAACATTAGCCAACTCGAACTGACCTCCAGCAAATGACACAAGGCAGATTGTGACATGGCAGAAACCGAACTTGAGAAAGCCGAAAAGAGATACGCACAGGCCAAGGCCCGTCTTCAGGCGCTCAAGAATCGTGAAACCACCAGACAGCGCAAAATGGACACCCGCCGCAAAGTAATACTCGGTGGCGCTCTGCTCGATCTGGCTGAACGGGATAGCAACGCTGCCGCCATGCTGGATCGGCTCGTTCGCAATCTCCCCCGCGCTCAGGACCAGAAAGCATTCGTAGATTGGGGAGGACCGTCCTCCGGCGACGATGCGCCCTCGGCCTCCCCTTCCCCGCCTGACCCGGATGCCTCGTCCTGATGCGGACATTCAGCCTGATCATGGATCGGCTGTTCGGGTTTTTTCAACGCCTGATCGTGACGCCATTTCTGTTTGGCTGGCTGATCCTGTGGCTGCTGTTGGGCGCGGCGTTCTCGACCCTTTTAGCCACCCCGTTCATCTTCGCTTTCTTCCGGCAGAACCCCGGTGAAAGTCCGTGGCATTGGGTGGTCTTCGGACCCTTCATGCTGATCGGTGTTGTCCTCGCCTATCGGGACTGGCTGGAACGCTCCGGTGCCGAAACCTTCTTCAGTGGCCTCATCCGGTATAGCCACGGCTCAGCGCGGTTTGCTGGGAAAAAGGAACTGCGGGCGCTGGAACATGCGGACGGTCTTTTGATCGGTCGCAACCCGCGCACCGGCAAGCTGCTGCGCTATGATGGTCCCGCCCATCTGCTTACGCTTGCTCCGACGCGGGCGGGCAAAGGCGTCGGCACAGTGATCCCTAATTTGTTGCTGGCGGAACGCTCGGTGCTGGTGATTGATCCAAAGGGCGAGAACGCACGGATCACAGGTGCGGCCCGCGAACAGTTTGGCACGGTTCATGTCCTCGATCCTTTCGGGGTAAGTGGCAGACCGTCTGCGTCCTACAATCCGCTGGACCGGCTTTCGGCAAACAGCGCGGACCTCAGCGAAGATGCGATGTCGCTGGCGGATGCACTGGTGGTGGACCCCGCCGGGCAGTCGGGTGATCCGCATTGGAACGAAGAGGCCAAATCGTTTCTGTCCGGTCTGATCATGTTCTGCGTGGCCCATGAAGAACCGGCACGGCGCAACCTTGGGGCCGTCCGGGAATATCTCACCCTGCCCCCAGACCGGATGACGGCGCTGCTCAAACTGATGCAGGACAGTGATGCGGCGGACGGTCTGGTAGCACGCGCCGCAAATAAGTTTGCTGGCAAGGCAGAACGGGAAGCGGCCTCGGTACTGTCCAACGCGCAACGCCACACACATTTCCTCGACAGCCCACGGATCGCCAAAGTCATGGCACGTTCGGATTTTCACTTCTCGGACCTGCGCCACCGGATCACATCCATTTTCCTTGTGCTGCCCCCCAACCGTCTGGACGCCTACAGCCGTTGGCTGCGCCTTCTGGTGTCTCAGGCGCTCCAGGACATCGCACGGGACGCAGAGCAGTCCCAAGGGCTGCAAATAGCCGCTCAGGGCCCCATGGGGAGCCAGAAGGCCTCGAACCCCACGTTGGGGCCTGCCCTGTTCCTGCTGGACGAGTTTGCGGCTCTGGGCCGTTTGGAGGCTGTGGAACGCGCTATGGGGCTGATGGCGGGGTACGGTCTCCAGCTTTGGCCGATCTTGCAGGACATGAGCCAGCTTCGCGATCTCTACGGGGCGCGGGCTTCGACCTTTGTGGCGAACGCCGGGGTGCAACAGGTATTCGGGGTCAATGATTTTGAAACGGCCAAGTGGATCAGCCAGACGATGGGACAAGAAACCATCGGTTATCAGACCGAAAGCCGCAAACCCGGCGATATGCCGACAACCGGCACCTCGATCACGGGCCGCGATCTGCTGACGCCTGATGAGATTATGCAACTTCCCCAGGAACTTCAGCTTTTGCGCGTCCAGGGCCAGCCGACGGCGATAACGCAAAAGCTGCGCTATTACGCCGACCGTGAATTTAACGGGCTATTTGTCCCGCAAGAGCAATGATCTGAAAAGGATACCGCCCCATGACCGATGACCCATCATCTGAGCAACCCGACCTCCCTGCCCCTTCCGATGCTGAGTTGCGCGAAACGCTGGATCGTTTGGGCGATTTGTCGTTGCGCGTGTATGATCAGGTGCAAGAACAAACAAAGGCTATCAATCATGTTGCTACGGCAGCTAACGAGGCGCGTCGTGCGGCCAAAAACGCCGAACAACAAACGGATCCTGAGCAATATGCTGATTTCGCTGTCAGGCTCATTGATGAGCGCACCGGCGAGATTTTGGGAAAAATGAACCGAACATCCAGTGATCTGAGTTCAGTGGTGAACCATGCGCAAGATGTTCTCAGAAAAGTGGAGGACGATGGGTCCGCTTCTTATCGTGCTATCTGGGAACGTGAACAAAAGGTAGATCGGTTCAAGGCACGGCTACCGTGGTTAGCGGGTGGCTTCGCGATTCTGTTTGTGGTCTGCCTGCTTGTTCTTCCTCGTTTCTTAGCATCTGTCCCCTCCGGCTGCGCTGTCCTTGGTGGTTCATGGACAGCAACAACAACGGGCGTTCCGATCTGTGTGCTTTAACCTGTTGAGGCTGGACGATTCGCCTAATTGGTTTGCGATTGAGATATCTGAGCTGATTTTCGCTAGTGTTATATATGTGTTATAATATGTGTTACGGACCGTTTGAGTGCAGTTTTACGTCTAAATTTCAATGGGCTACTGTTTTGACGTGCAGCTAATATCCCGTTCAGATGCAGGTGTTATCCCTAATAGTGCAGGCGTTATCCCGATAAGGCTTGATGTGCAGCTAATATCCCGATAACAACTAAAGTGCAGCTAATGTCCCGTTGAGAGCAGGCCTTATGAAAGAAAACAATCCCCCTCTTCTACCGGATAGATATCCTCAAACGGATCTGTTTATCTGTGATGTCGCGGATGCCGTTATCAAGAGCGACATGGCTTCAATGGAACACCCTATCTTTACTCTGTCCAAGAAGCCCATTCGAGAGGTCAAAACTTACGAGCACGGAGATATCGTACTTGAGGTAACACCGAGCTCAAAAGGCATCGCTAACATCTACGACAAAGACATTCTGATTTTTGCCATAAGCCAAATCATGGCTGCGAGGAACGAAGGACGTCCCTATTCGCGGGAAATCATGTTTCAGGCACGCGATTTCATGGAGTTTAGCAACCGACATACTGGAGGCCACGACTACGATCTTCTGCGAGACTCCTTGGATCGGCTTGATGGCACGCGACTGCGAACCACTATCAAGACCGGTGGTGAGGAAACATGGGAAGCCTTCGGTCTCATAGATGGGGCAAAGATCAAACGAACGCGGAAAGACGGGCGAGTAACGGAATGGGGGCTGCGCTTGTCTGAATGGCTGTTCAAGGCCATCGAAGCGAACGAGGTGCTAACCTTACACCCTGATTATTTCCGCCTTCGGAAGCCCATTGAACGACGTATCTACGAAATTGCCCGCAAACATTGTGGCGCGAAAGAATTTTGGCAGATCGGATTGAAGAAGCTTCAGAAAAAATGTGGCTCTAGCGACGCATCAAGGAATTTCCGGATGGCTGTCAGGGCATTGTGTGAATTTGATCACTTGCCGGACTACTCGGTGAGCATGGAATCCGACATGGTTTCCTTCAGAAACCGTAACTCGGCCCCTGCCCTTCTTGGTGACGGATACACTGTAAATCTTCGGCCAGACACTTTTGAGGCGGCTCGAAGGGCCGCTCCGGGTTGGGACGTTTATGTGATTGAGAGAGAATGGCGAGAGTGGGTTGTTTCGCTTCTCGATCAGGGGATGGAGCCGCCAAGAAGCCCAGACAATGCTTTCATTGGGTTCTGCCGCAAGTGGGCAGCACGGCAAGATTCGTGATATAAAAAGTAACGTGATATTTAATATGCCGTATATTATGCCGAGTATATAATATTACGTGATACATAAAAATACGTGACATATAAAATTTCACGTTATATTAAGTGCCGTAAAAAGAGGCAGAGCAATGATCGTTAGCGTTTTATCCCCCAAAGGTGGCTGCGGAAAATCCACATCGGCGCTTACGCTTGCGACGGTATTCGCAAATAATCCTGATTTGTCAGTTGCGATAGTCGATGCTGATCCGAGGCAAAGTATTGCGCGGGTTTGGCTTGGAAAGCGCAAAAGTGAGGGCTTGGGAGAGCCACCCTTTAAGGTGATTTCTGATCCGTCTGATAGTAGTATCCTTGATACGCTGGAGGCTGCGGAAGCAAAGCACGATCTAGTATTCGTCGATCTGGAGGGGGTTGCAGGCCTGATGGCGTCGTATGCTGCCTCGGCTTCGGACATGTGTATTATCCCGATGCGGCCTAGTGCATTGGATGGTGATGCGGCGGGTGCGGCTCTCAAGATGATCCGGGATGCTGGTCGTGCAGCCCGAAGAACTGTGCCGAGCAGAATTCTGATAACCCAAACTGACGCTGCCATCGTGACAAAATCTCATAAAGAACTGCTTGCCGAATTGGATGGGGCAGGGATCGAGCGGCTTCAAACGGAACTCATGCGTCGCGCGCCTTTCGAGCGCGTGATGGCCGAAGGAAAAACACTTTTCGAACTGGGTCATACTCAGTCGGTAGCCAGTGCGATCAGCAACACTGCGAGACTCGGTAAAGAACTGGCTGAAATACTGGAGGCGGAATAGTGGCTAATAGCTTTCTGAACCTAGACGATGACGATGATAAACCGCAAACTGACATCAATATTGGCGCAGGCCTAAAGAGCAAACCAAAAGTAACTCGAACCAAACCAGACAAGGGTGCTGTAGCAAAGGCGGGGGAAGCGCATGGCTTCACGCGAACAACCGATCCATCTGCCGCACCAATGCCATTGCCCAGAAGAGGTAGGCCACCTTTAAATGAGGCCATGACATATTGGCGCATCTATCTCTCGGACACGCTTCGTGAAGAGTTGAGCCAACTCCGAGATGAAGAGGGCAGGCGACTCAATGATGTTATTGAAGACATGCTGGTCGCATATAAGAAGACGAAAGATTGAGTCGCCGAGTGATGGAAACACGACTTGAAAACATGGTTCATGTCAAAATTGTTTGGGCATGAACATCGAGATCAATAAATGTGTAAGCAATCTGTTGACACATGTAAGCTAATGGGCTACACACGTCAATGATAAAGACCTTCGACAACAAACAACTCAAGGCTCTTTGGGAAACAGGGAAGTCCAAAATCGATGCGAGGTTCCATTCGCGCATTCTACGCCGGTTGGACGCTCTGGACGCTGCAACAAGTCTAGAGGACATGAAACTACCCGGCTTCGACTTTCATGCTCTCAAAGGACACAAACCAACCCGCTACACAGTCCATATAAATGGGCCGTGGTGCGTCACTTTTGAGTTCAACGATGGCAATGCGTACGTGCTCGATTTCGAGCAATATCACTAGGAGATGATGATGAGCCGTAACCCGAACCGCTGTCCTACGCATCCAGGTGAGCTGCTGCGTGAAGATGTGCTTCCAGAAGTCAAAAAGTCAAAGGCTGAGATTTCTCGGCTACTCGGTATTTCTCGGCAACATTTGCATGACATTTTGGCTGAACGGAAACCCGTGAGCCCTGAGGTCGCTGTGCGCCTTGGCAAGCTGTTTGGCAACGGTGCCGGTCTTTGGATCAGGATGCAGGGTGCCTATGATGAATGGCAGGCATCTCGTGCGGTTGATGTATCAGCGATACCTACTTTGATCGCGGCTGAGTAATTAGACTTTTGCTTAAGAGCTTATGTTAATTGAACGAATTAGAATGACACGAATTTGACAAAAATTGAGAAGCCTGGAAAAGGCACAAAAATTCGCGAAACCACGCGCGTGACAGCTGAGGCGGGAATGTCTTTTCTACCTGGTGGCGGCATCTTCAACTCTTTCACACGGTGGTTATTGCCCTCCAAGTTGGACAAGCAAAAAGTTGACTGGCAAGAGGATGTTACGCAGGCAACCAATCAACAGGGCAAAGATATCAAAGGCTTAAAGGGAGAGACGGAGGTCTTACGCCTTGAACACTCCGACCTGGTTGAGCGTATCGATGATACAAAAGAACACGTTCAAGCACTTGCCCGCAAAGTGGACATCGGGATTGTGGAGACAGATCCGCTCGATGGAGAGCTGGAAATCTGCCGAGAATTGGTTCTTGAAGAAAAGTATCAAACAGCACTGGATCTGCTTTCTAAGAGATTCAGTGACCCTAAGCGTTCAAACCAAATTTCGCCAACGCTGAAGGCACGTGTTCTCTCATTGCAAGGCCTGTGCTTGAAGCATCTTGGCCAGTTTGATGAGGCGGCACAGCACTTTCTGACTGCTCTTTCCATCGATCCTAACAACCCTAAAATTCAAGCAAATGCGGTTGTTGGGTATCTTATCAAAGAGGATACCGATGCGGCTGTAACGTTGCTAGACCGACTGATCGCAGATGAACCGAAGTCTGAGATGCACTGGGCTAATATGGTTTATGCCAAAAGCCGTTCCGGCGAAGTGCTCGACTTGGAAGAAGTTCCTGAAGTTGTGCGGCAGTCGAAAGATGTGTGCGTTGCGATTATAGACGCCAAGCGGCAAAATGATGACTCAAGCTGGGTCTCGGAGGCGTTGGACTTCGCGCAGCTTCACCCGACCTCTAAGCGGGCACAGCGCCATGGCGCAGAGGCGGCACTCGACATAGCTGTACAATCCATTGTGCAGGATACCGACGACCCAGCTGATAAAACCCGCGCCATGGCTAGAGTAAAAAAGGCGGCAGCGGAACTGAGCAAGCAGTGGCATGAGCATATGGAGATGGAAGCTGCGAAGGCAGCCCCTGACGTCACGCTCTTGCAAAATACGCTCGTGGCCTACCGGATCACTGGCGACAAAGAGGCAGCCAATGCTTTGGTCCAATCACATGCTGACCTTCTTTTGTCCGATGATCGAGCGAAACAAGCCCTCGGGGCGTTTGCTATCGATACGGGTGATGATGCATTACTTGACCGGGTTTTGGCCTCCGATTTTAGTGGTTCCGCAATTCTCAGGCTTGAGAAAGCTTTGCGTGATAGCGATTGGAAGCAGGCGCTTGAACTTTGTGAAACCAATCCGGAAGAGATCGCTCTCGCTGGGAGGATCGCTCCTGCCTTCGCACGTGATGTATTACACGCGATGCTCGAAGATGAAGATGCGCGGCAAGCTGCGTTTGAGACGATTTTCCAGCGGCAAGAACAGCCGATTCCGCAAAATGATCTTTTCCTTTGCCAGATGGCAGCAAAAGCCGGGCTATCGGACCTATCGGTGACTATCTTCGAGCGTACCGTGGCGGCTGATATAGGTACGGATGCTGAACTGAGACGTGCTTTGGCCAGCGAAGCGATGGAACGTGACCTATCGGATATGGTGATCAATCTGCTTCAAGATCATGTCGATCCCGCGCACGATGATAGAGCGAGACGTTGGCTGGCTATCTCGTATGCACGGTCAGCTATTCCGCAAGAAACCGGCGTTGCTTTCTTTGCAAGTGTGCGGGCAACTCGTGATACCGACGCGGAGATCAACAGGGCTGGCGGACATTTCCACCTCAATCGCCGTCGCCCCGGAGAGGCTGCGCCGTGGTTTAGACGGTCGCTGGCAGCAGAACCAAACAACGTGCGCACGCAGCTTGTTTATTGGCAGACACTTTCGCGGGATGGAGCGTCTCGGCGCGCGGAGGATTTTCTAGCCGCTGTTAACCTGACAGCGCTTGAAGGCCCTGGCGGGGACCGCATGAGTATGGCGCAGCTACTTTGGCGAAACGGTCGCGAGGACGCGCTCGAATACGCCTATGATTTGGTCTTGCGACACCGGAATGATCTTCAGGTTTGTCTTGGCTATAGCGGCTTAATGCTTGCAGATGCGTTCGATGAGGATGCTCTCCAGCTTCCGCATTTTGAGGCTGTGGCAACAGGGGCGATGGTACGGTTGTCGCGTCCGAGCCAAGCCGACTGGACTATCGTAATCGTCGATGGCGATTCTGATATTCCCAGCCACGTGAGTGTGGACAACGCAATTGTTCAACAGGCCATAGGAAAGCGTCAGGGCGAGCAGTTTGAAACGACGTCAGGCCCAAGCACGTTCATTTGGACGGTAGCAGAGATAAAATCGAAATACCTGCACTTGTTCCATGAACTCACACGAACGCTGCAAGATCAGTTTCCAGATAATGGAAGCTTTTACTCGGTGACGATTGTTGATGATGACATCACACCTATCCTTGAAAGCTTGCGCCAACGTCGAAGTTCGATTGAACGCTTAGAGGAGAGTTATCGCGATAATCCTATGCCCTTGGGGGCGATGGCTGGGGCGGGCGGCGGCAATGTCATCGACTTCGCAATACATCTAGCGCAGAGCGGCCAGAAGATATTCAGTGCTACGGGTCATGTCGAAGATACAGGAAGAGAAATCAAGATCGCAACCACCGCGAAAGACCAGGTCGTTGTTCTCGATGCATACACAGCATGGCTCTTGGAGACACTCAACGTACTAGAAGCAACCAAAGACGTGTTTCCCAAGCTGACAATCCCAGCCTCCTCAGTGGATGATTTTTCAGAAATTATTGAGAACCTGGGAAATAGTCCTGACGGCCGAAAATCTATGTCTGCTCAAGATGATGGATTTACCATCCAAGAAGCTACCGCCGATGAAGTAAAGGGGCAGGTTACCGAGATTGATCGGCAACGTCAGAAAATCACATCCATCTGTGATGTCGTTGGCATTGAAGTGCCATCGGGAATGAGCGCTGATCTGCTCAGTCTTGCAGATTTTATGGGGAGTCAGTTTGACTGTCTAAGCGTCGCCCGACGGGAAGAAGGTGTGGTCCTTTCGGCAGACCTTCGGCTCCGGCAGATCGCAACAGCGCTGAGTGGCCAGGAAGCATTTGGCATTGATGCTCTTTTACGGGTTTTGGCAGCTGAGGAAGCGATCAGTATCGAAGCCTATGCTGACGTTTTGCTAAACCTGTGCGGACATGGACATGCGTATGTTGCACTCAATGGTCAGATCCTGATGCGGATGTTGATGGCGGATGAAACTGCTAATCTTCAGCGCTTTGAGCGTGCGGCAGCTTATCTTGGCACCCCTGACGCCGATATCGAAAGCCATCTCAGCACCGCTGCAGAATTCATGCGCCGTGCCTTTCGTTTTTATGGGGCCAATGTGAAAGCCCAACGGGCCACGAGCATCATTTTGCGAAACCTGATCCGTATGAAGGGCGTAAGTCTTGCCAAAATGCTGAATTTTGTTGTGCAGGAAGCCCGCGACGTTCGGATTGGTCAATTTGTTTCACAATGGCTTCGCGGACATTTTCTTCTCGAAACCTATGAACGCGAGGTTGAGGCTAGCCGTGCCGAGTAAGCTACCTACCTTGCAGATCGCAGCTTATGGCAGGAACGAACCCAGCCCAATCAATGCTGTATTTACTTAAATGACGGTTATTTGTCGAGCAATGCACGCATTAGTGGGTTGCTTAAAGGACTGTCGGGCATGCTGTCCCGTCGGTATGGAATATTGAAGTTAATTAAGTCGTCGGACTCGCGCGAAGCTTCGACGCCAATGCTCTCAGCCATGTCTTCCAAAATATCGCCGATTGCCTCAAAGGTATCCAAATTTTCCCATTTCCCAAATTCGCTCCAAAGCGCCTGCTGCGCCTCTATCAAGCGCTCATAGAAAGGAGCAAACCATCCGAATTCGGCCCCTTCGGTCAGGGCTGCCGGATGCGTTTCTGGAGTTTCTTGCGCCGCCACTGCACCCAAGAAGTACGATGAATACTTCAACAAATCGCCAAGCTTCCCATACACTTCTGCTGCAATCTGCCCAACATCCCCATGGATTCTATATGCCTTGATCATTTCGTGGCATTGGCTTGTGGTATCGTCCAACACTTGGCCTAAGGTTTCGAGGTAGCCGTCTGCGGGATCATATCCGATTGAGCCAGAGATGCGGCATACTGCGTACTCATCCCACGTTGCCAAGATTACCTGCCAGCGCATGTTGTCTAGGATGTTGCTGTGCGATTTCTGAAGAAGAAATTTGGGAAATGATTTATCAAATGCTGCCGTAACCTCTACATGAGCGCATTCGTGTGCGACCAAATGAAGTGATTGCCCAAAGTACTCGGATTCCTCCCCTGGCTCTTCGAGGATGCTGAGCGCATAGTTTGCATTTAGGACAAGATGCGTTTTGATCATACCATCGCGAATTACTGTCGGTGCCATTGCGACACCAATAGCGACGCCTTTGGTAGCGGTGAGTTTGTAGGTTGTCTCGTATCCACGATCAAGCTCTGCTAGTGCTTCATCGTAGTCAAACGCAACCGTCACGCCATCTAGGTTAGTGAGATCAATTGATTGACTGATAACGCTAAGGATGGAGTGGAATTTGTACATCGCATTTTTGGCATAGTCCTCATCTGCAAACCCCCTAGCGGAAAAATTCAGATCGCCCGGAATCGTAATGTCATTTGGAAGTTCGTCGGCCTTGCCGTTTTCATCCTGCAAATTAATGATCCTTCACCCATAAGGCTCGAAATTGTCCGTCCATAGCCATATATGGGGCGCAGTCTATGCAGACGCAACAATATCTGGATGATTAAATTGGTCGCGGCACGGTCGCAGCGAAGTGACGGTAAGCTCGCGTTGTGTAGGTCCATTCAGATGAGGGGACGGCGGCTTCCACTTGCTCTACGAGCAATGTTTAACAAAATTGGTAATAGTGTTAAACGATCCGCACACAATCAGCGTCAACGGATAGGGCAGGGGCCCGTTTTGGACCTTGTTGTTTAACAGTCTTCGGGTAAACTGTTAAATATGAGCGAAATGACCCTTTATGACCCTCATGGAAACCGCCTCTACCTCAACGCTGAAGAGCGGGCCGCATTTCTGTCCGTGGCGCGTCAGCGGCCTGCTCGTGACCGCACGCTCTGTGAGACGCTTCACTATACCGGATGCAGACCGTCAGAGCTGATCGAAATCACGCCAGCCCGCATCGACCTCTCCGGCGGGGCCGTGACCATCAGATCGCTCAAGAAGCGAAAAGACAGCGCGGGCGAGCAAAAAGCCGTTTACCGCGCGATTCCTGTGCCGCCCGATTTTCTCGACACATTGAACACCGCCCACGGTATTCGGGAGGCTCAGAAATCGCGCAAGCTGGCGCATGTACCAATCTGGGCGCTGTCCCGTGTTAGGGTGTGGCAGATCGTCAAAGGCGTGATGATCGAGGCCAAGATTGCCGACGCGGCGCACCGCAGCCCGAAAGGTTTGCGGCACGGGTTCGGCATCAATGCAGTCGTAAAAGGTATCCCGCTGCACATGCTCCAAAAATGGATGGGCCATTCGCAATTGTCCACTACGACGATCTACGCCGACGCGATTGGCAAAGAAGAGCAGGACATAGCTGCGAAGATGTGGAACTGACGGATGCACCTCACGCGAACTGACCCAGAAACCAACCTTTATCGGTACTACCGATTGGAGATTGTAAAAGGCCTCTTTGGAGACTGGGGATTGGTCCGGGAGTGGGGACGGATCGGCAGTTCGGGACGGGTGCGCACAGATTGGTTTGGAAGTGAGCGCGACGCAAAGGATGCGCGTTTCGCACTGCACATGAACAAGGCCAAGCGGGGGTATGATTGACCCATTAGGGCGATCTGGGGACAAGGTACGCGGGCAGGGGCAGGGGGCTTTCTTGCCATTCGCTGCATGGTGCATGAACTCACACAATGCGGGGTGGCCTCAACTGGTCGACGCAACACTTTAATCTTTAGCAAGAGATGGAGTGTTTGCCATGAAATATCGTCGCAGGATTTATTATTCGGCTGAAC
Organism: uncultured Sulfitobacter sp.; assembly: GCF_947499945.1. Lineage (GTDB taxonomy): Bacteria > Pseudomonadota > Alphaproteobacteria > Rhodobacterales > Rhodobacteraceae > Sulfitobacter. The sequence continues at coordinate 27,909 of NZ_CANMQD010000011.1, forward strand.
AGCGTGCTGAGATTTGGGATCGGTGGCAGCGAGGCGAGTCGATGAGGTCGATTGGGCGCGTTTTTGATCGCCAATCATCCTCAGTCTTTTCCGTGATCTCACCAACGGGTGGGATACGCCCACCAGATCGCAGACGTGGGCAAGTTGCATTGAGCCTTTCTGAGCGCGAGGAAATATCCCGCGGGCTCAGTATCAAGCAGTCCTTGCGTGCGATTGCACGTCAGTTGCAACGTGCGCCCTCGACGATCAGCCGAGAGGTGCGGCGCAATGGTGGCCTTGCAGGTTATCGTGCGACAGCGTCTGATCAAGCGGCCTGGGATCGCGCGCGGCGTCCCAAGTTGTGCAAGCTGGCTTGCCACCCGAAGTTGGCCTGCGCAGTATCAGCAAAGCTGCGGCGCAAGTGGTCTCCCGAGCAGGTTGCGGGCTGGCTCAAACGCGCTTTCCCAGGAGAGGCGCACAAACAGGTGTCACACGAAACGATCTACAGAAGCCTTTATATACAGGCGCGAGGCGTCCTTAAAAAGGAACTCCTGGAGCATCTGCGCGCAAGACGGACTGTCAGGCGCTCCAAACACGCCAGCCAGAAGCGCAGCGGGAATGGCCAGATTAAGAATGCTGTATCTATCAGTGAAAGGCCTGCGTCCGTCGAAGATCGCGCCGTTCCGGGCCACTGATGGTGTGGATGCCTCACCCCGGAACCGGCATCAAAGTGTGCCATAGTGGTGATGTTGAAAGCACCAAATTGGAGGAGGCATCCATGAACGAAGTTACAATGATCGGCGTCGACTTGGCAAAGTCAGTTTTCCAGGCCCATGGGGCAACAGCGGTAGGTGAACCTGTGTTCCGCAAGAAACTATCTCGAGGGCAATTCTTGAAGTTCCTGAGCGAACAGCCGCCCTGCGTGGTCGCGATGGAGGCATGTGCGTCATCGCATTATTGGGGACGTGAGATCATGAAGTTGGGCCACGAGGTCCGTTTGATCCCGCCCATTTACGTGAAGCCCTTCGTCAAGCGTCAGAAGAATGACGCGAACGACGCTGAGGCCATTGCAGAAGCAGCCGTCAGGCCCACAATGCGGTTTGTGCCTGTTAAATCGGCTGAACAACAATCCCGTTCTATGGTTTTTAAGACGCGTGATTTGTTTGTCCGGCAACGGAATGCGATCATCAACGCGCTGCGCGGTCATTTGATGGAATACGGGATCATCGCCCCGCCCGGTCGAAACTTTGTGAAGAAATTGGCTGAACAGATCGAAAGCCCGGATTGTGACTTGCCTTCAATCGTTATTGAACTCAGCCGCGTACATTTGGATCAGCTCAGTGTCATCACGGACAAGGTTGTCGCGATAGAAAGGCGTCTAAAAGAGGAATCGAAATCTGACCCCTAAACGATCCGTTTGCAGACTGCACCGGGCATTGGGCCTGTCAGCGCCATGGCAATCAAAGCGTTCTCACCCCCACTGGAGGGCTTCAAGCGAGGACGCGACTATGCCGCTTGGCTCGGGTTAGTTCCTGTCCAGAAGTCTACCGGCGGCAGACAAATATTGGGTAAGACATCAAAGATGGGCCAACGTGATATCCGCAGGTTATTGATTATCGGTGCCATGACCCGGATCAGATGGGCAATCAAGAATGGACCGCCTAAAGGTTCTTGGCTTGAACAAATGTTGGATCGCAAACCTCGCATGCTGGTAGCCATAGCACTCGCCAATAAAACCGCGCGCATCATCTGGGCGATGATGACCAATCACGAAGATTATCGAGATCCGATCGCGGCAGTGTAAACTGCAACGCTCGGTATGATGTGAGAAGGACACTGAGACAGTAAGGACAAAATGATCGATTAGATCGAGGTTAGGAAAACCAGGCCCTCCCAGAGAGCTTAGCGCTCGTGCCATTGATTTGGACCTGACCTCCGCATCGCCATACCGGCCCGCGGCATGTGAAACGCCGCAATCAGAGGCCTGACACATGACCGTACCCGATCACATGTTCAAACCGTTGAGAATATCTCTTGCATCAAACGAGGCATCCACACATGGGAGGGCGACTTGATTGGCGGATCCAAGAATAGCTATATCGCAACCCTCGT
>NZ_CANMQD010000012.1 GCF_947499945.1 uncultured Sulfitobacter sp.
TCCTGCCGCCCACCAAGAGGCTGGGCAGGTTGTGGGGTGTTCTCTGCAAGCCCGTGTCTCAGAGGTCCAGTGGACCGCTTCGAACGGGCTGTCTTTTCCCCTCCGGCCCCAGCGTTGTGGGGCGCGGGCACCCCGGTCCAGCACGCGGGCCTTCGGGGAAAAGACGGCTGACCTGACAGCCAATGTTGGCGCATTGGCCGGGGTCAGCAGCAGCGCGGATCGGCGGTGCGAGCGCGCACTGCGACCGCGTTTCCGCCTTCGTCAGAGGGTGCGCTGATGGCAAGCTACCACCTCTCTGTGAAGACGATCAAACGCAGCGCCGGTCGCACCGCGACGGCAGCGGGAGCCTACCGTGCGGGCGAGCGCATCGAGTGCCAGCGCGAGGGCCGCATCCACGACTACACCCGCAAGCAGGGCATCGAGGAGACCTTTATCATCGCTCCCGAAACTGCCCCGTCCTGGGCGCAGGATCGCGCCGCTTTGTGGAACGCAGCCGAAGAAAGCGAAACGCGCCGCAATGCCGTTACCGCTCGCGAATGGGAGCTGTCTTTGCCGTCAGAAATCAGCGCCGAGGACCGGTCGCAGATCACCCGCCAGTTTGCTGAGGAGTTGGTCAGCCGCTACGGCGTCGCTGTCGATGTCGCGATCCATGCGCCGAACCGCGAGGGCGATCAGCGTAACCACCACGCGCATGTTCTGACCACCACCCGCCAGCTAGAACCGGAGGGGTTCACAACCAAAACCCGCGTTCTCGATTCCGCCAAAACCGGTGGTGCTGAGATCGAGCAAATGCGCGGTGTCTGGGCCGAACTGCAGAACCGCGCATTGGAGCGGGCAGGGGAGGTTGAGCGCGTTGATCACCGGTCCCTTGAGAAGCAGCGGGAAGCCGCGCTGGACAAAGGCGACGAGCTGAAGGCCGAAGAGCTCGACCGTGATCCAGAGCTGAAGCTGGGACCGGCAGCAAACTCGATGGAGCGCCGCGAGAAGGCTGCAGCCGAGCGTGAGGGGCGGGAATATGTGCCGGTCACAGAACGCGGGGCTGTCGTGCATGCGGCCCGTCAAGCGCGGATGGTGTTTCAGGAAATGCGCGAGCGCTTGGATGTGGCGCGGGAGACTTATGGTGCGGAGCGGGAGGCCGGGCAGGGGCGCGTTTCAGCTGGTCTGGCCGCACTCAGGGCGGCGACATCGAAAGAGCGTGGCGCGCGTGCCTCAGACGATATCCGGGAGCGGTTGGTGCAGATCACCGGGCGGGATGAGCCGGAACGCGGTGTGCAAAGTTACGAAGAACCGAAGCGTTCTGCGCAGGAGCGGTTGCGGGAGACGCTCGACAAGAATGGCGAAGTCGAGCGGGACGCGGGCCCGGAGGATGGCGAGAAACCGTCGATCCGCGAGCGTCTTGACGATGTGTTGAACAAGCCGCGTGAGCGGCTGGAGATCGAGGACGAACCGCAGAAAGACCGGGAGGTCGAGAGCGAGAAGGAGATCGACAGAGAGGTGGATCGTGACCGTGGCCTCGGTCACTGACCCAAGTTGAAAACAAGCATTGGAGATTGAAAGATGGATGAAGTGATGAATGTCGGCGAGACGATATTGTTGGACGGTGAGCCGCTGTCCCTTGTAACCCGCGCAGGCGTCGAGGCGTGGATCGAGAACGGTATAGGACACAGCTACCGCTACGATCAGGTGCGCGATCCGCTCGACGGAAAGCTAAAATACCGCTGTATCTATGAGAAGGCCGGGGCGGATGTGCCGTTCGTGCTGGTCAACCATCCGAAAGAAGGGGACGGGCGCGTGATCCTGTTCGATGAAATGCCGGATCACAATGCCCAGGCTTCATGAGCCGGGTCAGAGTCCGTTGCTCAAGAGCAGCCCCCAATATTGAACTATCGGGGCTCGAACAGAACATCTGCTTCAACGTCCAAGGCACGGGCGATTTTTTCTATTGTATCGATGTTCATTGAATACCGTGCGTTCTCGATCTTACCCAAGTGAGAGCGGCTTACGCCTGAGCGTTTCGCCAAGTTTTCCTGACTCAGACCAACGCTTTTGCGGTAATCAATGATGTTCTTTGCAACGCGTTCTCGAAGGTTCATGTCGTGGTTTTACTCTGTGGCCCATAGTCGGTGCCACGCGATATATGTCACATTCGGTGAAATCTGATCCTGTGATCCCGGCAATGTGCCGGTCTCGCTTTGAGCGATAGACAGGACAGGGGGAGACGTATTTCATGGACCCGGTACAAACCAGTTTGTTGCTGTTATCCAAAGTGTGCTGGGTAGGTCAGGCTGGAAAGCAATGATAAGTCCGATGATGCTTGCCACTCCAGTAGTCAGCTGGAATGGCCTGCTCTCGGCGGCAAAATTTATGAACGTGCGAACCCTTCCGCCATGCATTTCCCACCAAGTGGTATTGGTTTTGAGCGAACGGTCCCGCGCACGGCCCGCGATATTTGCGATCATATCGACCTTGCGTAGGGTTGATTGGTGCAGACCAACGTAGTTTCCTTGCTCAAAAGCTTCTGCTTCGGATGCGCCATTTAGGAAGTCGCGAGGCTGAATCTTGTTCTTTTCCAGCAATGTGGTCAGCCGGGGATGGCCAGTGTAGCCCACACCGTAAACGTCGATCAGAAGTCGGGCGAGATCAAATTTGTTTTCATCTGGGATGATGAAATGTGGCTCTCCGCCCAAAACACGATACCTGTGTTCAATTGCAGCGAACCCATAGTTGATGTCACGCATGTTCCAGTGGAGGTATTTCATACCTCGATGGCTGCCCACGTGTGCAAAGAATTCGTCGAGCATCTTCCTTTCTAGCGCATCGTAATGTTCTGTGATTCCTGACAGATCAATTCCGTCAAGTTCTGCAATCTGGTGGATCGAAAACGATACTGTTTGACCAGAATCGAGCTTTCTGACCGCGATGGAGGTAATTCTGGGCGAACGACCATCTGTCCTGTCGTAGAAACTTTCGCATGAATAGTGCGTCACCCACACGTTTGAAGCGTCCTCAAAGAGACGATCAATGACGGAACGGGAAGCTTTTTGTTTTCTGGGGTCCGGGGCCGACAATGTAGGTTCTTTCGCGTTTGGGTTGAGCGCATACCATCTATTGAAAATCCTTTTTGATCAAGTCGCTGCGACCCTATGGTGAATGGATACACTTCTTGCATAGTCTTTATCGAAATTCTGTGATCCCGGCAGTGTGCCGGTCTCGCTTTGAGCGATAGACAGGGCAGCGGATCGACGGGCTGATGCCCGCTCACCCCAACCCTGACAGTTTTCAAATCCTGTTGATCCGCCTGCCATCCTGTCAGGTCCGAGAAAACCGGCAAGCGCCGCCTGCGGCGTCGGTTCCGGTTGAGAATTCCGGTTCCTCCCACGCGCAGGCGCGCGGTTCCCTCCCAAATTCACGCCCTCCACCCAGTTGTCACGGCCCCGCCAGGCCGCAGGACGGGCTTTGCCCTTACCTGCTCTGCCTTTCGGAATGCATGGGCATTCCAAAAACCAGAACAGGAAGGCCCGCCCATTGGCGGAAAGGGACAAGAGACCCCGACCGCGTCACTCAAGGAGGGTCACAAATGACCAAAGAGAAATTTGACGTTTATTCCCATGTTACCAATCAGATTGTCGCGCAGATCGAGGCGGGGACGCCCCCGTGGCGTAAGCCGTGGACTGGCGGCGAAGCATCGGTCAGCTTGCCGGAACGGTTCAACGGCGAAGCCTATCGCGGGATCAATATCCTGATGCTTTGGGCGACTGCCATGGACAAGGACTACAACTCCGCCCGTTGGATGACATTCAATCAGGCCAAGCAGCTTGGGGGCCATGTCCGCAAGGGCGAGAAATCCGCCACTGTCGTGAAGTACGGCACCGTCGAGCGCGAGGACGAGAACGGCGAGGAGCGCCAGATTCCCTATGCCCGTGCCTATCGTGTGTTCAACGCTGACCAGATCGAGGATTTGCCCGCCGAATTCTACATTCTGGCTGATCCGCCCCGTGATCTTGGCACCGTGGCCGACCCCGAGCTGGAGGCGTTCTTTGCCGCGACAGGCGCGCAGATCGACGCGACCGAGGAGCCGCGCGCCTATTACAACATCAAAACCGACCGCATCCACATGCCGCTGATTGCAACCTTTCACAGGGCTGCAGGATATTATGGCACTTTGGCGCATGAGCTGACCCACTGGACAGGGGCGATAAAGCGGCTGGACCGTTTGGGCCGGTTCAATGATCGAAAGGCCTATGCGTTCGAAGAACTGGTCGCCGAGATCGGAAACTGTATGCTGTGCGCGCAGATCGGGGTGGAGCCTGAGTTCGACCAGAGCGCGGCTTATGTCGAAGGATGGCTTGAGGCGATGAAAGAAGACAGCCGCGCGATATTCCGCGCCGCGTCCGAAGCACAGAAGGCTGTAGATTACATCATGGCCCGCACCGCGCAGGCCGACCGGATGGCTGTCGCGTAACGGCCCATACAGTCTAATGATCGAGGCCCCCGTCAGTAGGCGGGGGCCTTTCGTGTTGTGGTTCGATCTTGGCCATGGACGGTTTCAGGGTGACCTGTCGGCAAGCAACCTGAAGGCAGCTCGCCGACAGGTCCGGCGCTTCGCGCAGACGGGCATGAAATGCCCGGAAGGACGCTTGAGTATATCGGGCGAGGGGCTGAACAGTGGTGGTGTAGCTGTATATCAAAAAATACAGTAGATAGACCTACAATAAAATTTCTTGACAATCACATCGCCTTTTTATATCTGTATGAGCATGAGCTACAGCATAAAAAACATTACTTTGGGTGAGGCTTGCGAAATTCGAGCAGGCTACGCCGCTAGAACCGCCCTCACAGAGGACGCCGAGAAGGGCGTTCCTGCGATCCAGCTGCGCGACCTGCATGGTGAGCAGGTCAGTCTAGGCGTAGCGGGGAAATATGCCCTGGACGGAAAGCTCGACCGATATCTGGTCAAGCCCGGTGATGTCCTGTTCCGCTCTCGCGGAGAAAACAATACAGCCAGCATTGCCATAGGGAATGCGGGTGAAACTGCGATAGCGTTGCTGCCAGTGATGGTCATCAAGCCAAAGGATGATGACCTCCTTCCCGAATACATCGCTTGGTCAATCAATCAATATGAAGCGCAGCGTCACCTTGACTTAACTGCGCGCGGTACGAAGCTTCGGATGATACCGCGAGAGGCCCTTGAAGCACTTCCTCTTCACATACCAAATGTCGCCATACAGCGGATGATCACCGAACTCGATGCGCTATCCGCAGCTGAGACTCAACTCCTTCATGAACTTGCTGATACCAAAAGAAAATTTACGAAATTCGCCCTGCTTCAACAGGTGCGGAACGCCGAGCTTCACGCCAATGAAGCCCGGCATAACGACGCCCAAGACTCCTTGAAAAGCACGGGCAAATCGCAACAGACAAAACCATAGGTGATCAATGTCTATTAATATTAGCAGCTACCATGCCGACGGTCCTTTCGGCAATCAAAACAACTTGCAGGCCCGTTCAGGTGTTTACGTAATCCTGGGTCGAAAGAGCATGTCCGCCACATGGAACGTGGTCGATGTCGGAGAATCGCAGAACATCCGTGACCGCGTTTCAAACCACAACCGTGCCCCTTGTTGGCGTGGCCAAGGGCACGCAGAGCTGTCCGTCGCAGCAATTTACGCTGATGAAGCAAATCGAATGCTGATCGAACGCCAGTTGCGCGCTGAGTTTAGCCCGCCATGCGGTGTGATTTGAGAAAAATTTGGGGCGGGCAGGTGTCCCGCTCCACCATGAGACGAAAAAGGATTTGAAAATGAACGATAAGTTGACACAGGCAGAAGTGAATAACGCAGCATGGGCTGCTTGCGACACCTTCCGTGGCGCGGTCGATCCCGCGCAATACAAGGACTATATCCTAGTGATGTTGTTCCTGAAGTACATCACGGACAACTGGAACGACCACTTCGAGACCTACCGCAAGCAATACGGTGACGATGACGTCCGTATTCGTCGCCGCATGGAGCGAGAGCGCTTCTACTTGCCGGAAGGCGCAAGCTTCTACGACATCTACGAGCAGCGCAACGAGCCCAATATTGGCGAGCTGATCAACATCGCACTTGAGAAGATCGAAGATGCGAACCGTACCAAACTGGAAGGCGTTTTCCGTAACATCGACTTCAACTCGGAATCGAACCTTGGCCGAACCAAGGATCGTAACCGCCGCCTGAAAAATCTCCTCGAAGACTTCAACAAGCCCGCGCTCGATCTGCGACCATCGCGGGTGAAGGAAGACATCATCGGCGAAACCTACATCTACCTGATTTCCCGCTTCGCCTCAGACGCGGGCAAGAAGGCCGGGGAGTTTTTTACACCGGCTCCGGTCTCCGGCTTGCTGGCAAAACTTGCTGCGCCAAAGGATGGCAACACGATCTGCGACCCAGCCTGCGGTTCTGGCTCGCTGCTTATCAAGGCATCTGAAATGGTCGGGTCCGACAACTTTGCGCTCTATGGGCAGGAAGTGAATGGCGCGACCTGGGCTTTGGCACGGATGAACATGTTTTTGCACGCCAAAGACGCCGCGCGCATAGAATGGTGTGACACTCTGAACAGCCCCGCGCTGATCGAGGGTGACCACCTTCAGAAGTTCGATGTCGTCCTCGCGAATCCGCCGTTCTCGCTCGACAAGTGGGGCGCAGAGGACGCTGATACCGATCAGTACAACCGCTATTGGCGGGGCATCCCGCCCAAGTCCAAGGGTGATTATGCGTTCATCACCCACATGATCGAGATCGCCAAGCGTCAGTCAGGCCGTGTGGCGGTAATCGTTCCACACGGTGTGTTGTTCCGAGGCGGGGCAGAGGGAAAAATCCGTCAGAAGCTGATCGAGGAGAACCTCCTCGACGCTGTTGTTGGTCTACCTGCCAACCTCTTCACAACCACAGGCATCCCCGTGGCCATTCTGATCTTTGATCGCTCCCGCGAGGAAGGCGGCGCGAACGCAGATCGTAAAGACGTGCTCTTCATCGACGCCAGCAAGGAGTTCACGCCTGGCAAAGCCCAGAACGTGATGGATGAAGATTCTCACATCAAGCGGGTGCTCGACACCTACAGAGCCCGCGCCGAGGTCGAGAAGTATTCCCACCTCGCCAGCACCGATAAGATCGCCGAGAACGGCTATAACCTGAACATCCCGCGCTACGTGGACACCTTCGAACCTGAGGAGGAGATCAACGTCGGCGCCGTGCAGGCGGACATCGTGCGCATCGAGGGCGAGTTGGCGGACGTACGCGCGAAGATGACAGGCTATCTGAAGGAGCTCGGAATTGATGCGTGAATATGAACTGACAATTGCGGAGCTACCGCCGAAGCAAGCTTGGCAAAAAGTTCAACTCGCCGATCTTGGCTTTTTTGTAAAAGGGAAGGGAATCGCCCGCGCGGACGTTTGTGATGAGGGGCTACCATGCTTGCGATATGGAGAGATTTACTCGACGTATGAGACTGTAACGAAGCATCTTGTTTCAAAAGTTTCTCCTTCAGCTTCTGAGAAATCCCGCGCTTTGGAGCAAGGCGATATTGTATTTGCCGCCTCTGGAGAAACGGCGGAGGAAATTGGAAAAGTTGTAACGTATACTGGAAAAGAGAAAGCTTGGGTTGGAGGCGATACCGTCGTCTTGAGAGGACATGGGCAAAACGCTGTCTTCCTTGCACACGTTTTAAACTCTGATCCGGTAGTCCGTCAAAAATCTCGGTTGGGTAAAGGGCAGTCTGTTGTACATATTCATGCACCAGACCTCGCCTCTGTTGAAGTTTTAGTCCCTTCCTTGGCTGAACAGCACAAGATCGCTGCGATCCTACTGACTTGGGACGAGGCACTTGAAAAGCTCAATGCGCTGCGGGCGGTGAAGGCGCGGCAGCTGGATGGGCTGTCTCAAATTACAATGGGATGTGGTGGGGCGTTCCCTGATCATTGGCAACGGAAACCATTGTCAGAGGTCTCGACCCCAGTTAAGCGAAAGAGTGCAGGCGGTGATCATCCTGTGATGACGATCTCGGCGAAGTCCGGGTTCCTCATGCAAGCCGACAAGTTTGCTCGGAACATGGCGGGGCGCAGTGTCGAGCGCTACACACTCCTCCATGAAGGCGAGTTCGCCTACAACAAAGGCAATTCAAAGACAGCGCCTTATGGCTGCGTGTTCCGGCTCGATCGTGACGACGCGCTTGTCCCATTCGTCTACTATTGCTTCGCATTGAAGCCGGGTCTTGATCCTGAGTTCTATGACCACCTCTTCTCCGCAGGTGCGTTGAACCATCAGCTTTCCCGCCTGATCAATTCGGGTGTTCGCAACGATGGATTGCTCAACCTCTACTCCAACGATTTCTTCAGTTGTCGAGTGCCGGTTCCGCCAATCGAGGAACAGAAGCGCATCGCACAAGCTCTAACGACAGCCAAGCGCGAGCTTTCGCTACTGGACGAGGAGATTGCTGCCCTGACCGGCCAAAAGCGCGGCTTGATGCAGAAGCTTCTGACAGGCGAATGGCGTGTCGAAGTCTCAAACAACGAAAAGGCTACGGCATGAAATTCATCTATGTTGATGAAAGCGGTGCCCGCGATCAAGGCGATGTCTTCGTTATGTGCGGCTTAATGGTAGATGCCTACAAGCTGCGCAAGAAGACGGCAGACTTCGATGCCAAGCTTGAGAATCTGTTCGCGCGCCATCCTGGTGCGCGAACAGAACTGAAGACAAAACGATTTATCAATGGGGCTGGCGCTTGGCGAGATATCGACGCTGGAGAGCGCAAGCAGTTTTTGTCTGAGGTTTGCGAGCTTGCAGTTGCCAATGGCGGCAAGGTCTTCGGCTTTGGTCTGTCGTTTGAAGCTTTCGACGCGGCTGTAGCCAGTGGGCACGGGCATCCGTTCGGGAACAGCTATTGGATTGCATCCGCAATGTTCACTAGCGCGCTTGTGCAGAAAAAGATGCAGGGTGTCAGCGGCGGCAAGGGACTGACCGTTGTCATCATGGATGACAATAAGGTCGAGATGGCGAATTACTCGGACGCGCTCTATGACTGCGATCCTTGGCTTGACGGGCTCTACCAAATCCAAAAGCGCAAACGAGGCGTAACGGATTGGGTGGCCCGGACGCCCAAAACCCGCTTTGATCAAATCATCAACACGTCCTTTGCGATCAAATCTAATCACTCGTCTTTGGTGCAGGTCGCGGATGCGCTGTCCTACGTTTATAGGCGGCATTTGGAATTGGTGAACTCTCCCGAAGCCTATGTTGGCGAACAGGCCTACTACGCGGGCTTGGTCGCAATGTTGGAGGGATCGCGCGAGAAAATTGGTCGCGTCCCAAACGTGCACTGCACCCAGTTTTTTAACGAGGCGAAACACGAAGGGTGGCAGCTATGACCTTCGACCCCGCCGAAAAGTATCAATCGCAAATACCGGCGATCCAGACTCTGGTAGCCTTGGGATTTCAGCCGTTGTCTCAAGCGAAGATCAATCAGTTGCGGGGTAAAACCCGCAGCGTGATCCTCGATGAGATAGTTATTGAGCAGATGCTGAAGCTCAACAACTATAGCTTTCGCGGTAAGAGCTATGCCTTCGACCTCGAAGATGCGCATGAAGCGTTGCGCCGCCTCAAGCCAACCCCTGACAAGCTCAAGGGGCTGAAGGGAACGAACCAGGACATCTATGATCTCTTGGTTCTCGGCACGACGATCTCCAAAGCGATTGAAGGCGACAGCAAGAGCTATTCCTTCAAGTACATCGACTGGGAGACCCCCGAGAACAACGTCTTCCATGTGACGGCAGAAATGAGCGTTGAGCGGACGGCTAGTACTGCAACGCGGCGCTGCGATATCGTCTGCTTCGTGAACGGTATCCCGTTCATCGTGATTGAAAATAAGCGCCCCACAGAGTCGCTGAAGAAAGCAGATAGCCAGCTGATCGGGTATCAGAACGAAGATAACATCCCGCAGCTCTTCCACTATGCGCAATTGCTCATGAGTATGAAGAGACAGGAAGCCCGCTATGCCACTGTGGGCACGCAGCGCAAGTTCTGGCAAATCTGGCGCGATGAGGACGATCAGGACAAGGATATTTCCGCAGCGATCAACTATCCCCTATCGGCAGATGAAAAAACCGCCGTCTTTTCTGGTGATCTGGCAGATGCGCGCGCCTTTTTTGAAGAGCTGGCAGCAGGAGGAGAGAGATCGATTAGTGAACAGGATCGAGCCATCTATGCGCTCTGCCGCCCTGAACGTCTCCTTGATCTTGTGCGTCGATTCACGGTCTTTGATGGCGGGGTGAGGAAGATTGCTCGCCATCAGCAATTCTTTAGTATCCGAACTGCACTTGCACGCCTGAAGGGCTTGGACGTCGAAGGCCGCCGCAAAGGCGGGGTGATCTGGCATACGCAAGGCTCAGGGAAGAGCCTGACGATGGTGATGCTTGGACGAGCGCTTGCCCTCGACAAGGACGTAAAGAATCCGCGTATCCTGATCGTCACGGATCGAGATGATCTGGACAAGCAAATTAAAGCGACCTTCAGGTCATGCGACCTTGAGCCGGTCCGGGCCGCGACGGGCTCGAACCTGATCGAGTTGATAACGAACAAGACTCCCCTGATCACGACGATCATCAACAAGTTTGATACCGCAATGAAGGCGGGCGACTTCAAGGACGAAAGTGCCGATATCTTTGTCTTGGTGGACGAGAGCCACCGCAGCCAGACTGGCCGCTACGGTGGCCACGGCAAATTTGCCCTGAAGATGCGCCGTCTGCTGCCGAATGCTTGCTACCTCGGTTTTACTGGTACGCCGCTCCTGAAGAAAGACAAGAACACTCTCGATACCTTCGGAGGGTTGATCCACAAATATACGATTGATCAGGCGGTTGAGGACGAAGCGGTTGTGCCCCTGCTTTATGAAGGCCGCATGGTCGAGCAACAGGTGAGTGGCGATGTCGTTGATACCTGGTTCGACAAAATCAGCGATGGTCTGACGGAAAAGCAGAAAGCGGACCTCAAACGTAAGTTCTCGCGAATGGACGTGCTTTCGAAGACGGGGCAGGCGATCCGCGCGAAAGCATTCGATATCTCTGAGCACTTTCGGCAATACTGGCAGGGCACAGGCTTTAAGGCGCAGCTGGTAGCGCCTTCCAAAGCCGCCGCCGTGCGTTTCAAGGAGGTGTTGGACGAGATCGGCCATGTCACAAGTGCAATTGTGATCTCCGCCCCTGACGACAAGGAGGGAAATGAGGAGGTCGACCAGGAATCTAAGGACTTGGTTCGCAAGTTCTGGGATAAAATGATGAGCAAGCATAAAAGCGAGGATGAGTACAATCGGCACGTCATCAGCGCGTTCAAAGGTTCTGGTGATCCGGAAATTCTGATCGTAGTCTCGAAGCTGCTCACTGGCTTCGACGCGCCGCGCAACACGGTGCTCTATGTCTGCAAACCGCTACGCGAGCACAACCTCCTTCAGGCCATCGCGCGTGTAAATCGCCTCTATGAGGACGACGAGACAGAGAAGCAGTTTGGCTTCATCGTCGATTATGAAGGGCTCCTTGGCGAGCTTGATAAAGCGCTGACGACTTATAGCGCTTTCGAGGGCTTCGATACCGATGATGTGGTGGGCTCGCTGCATGACATTCGTGAGGAAATCCGCAAGTTGCCTCAGCTGCACGATCAGCTTTGGGATGTCTTTAAGACAGTTCGAAACAAGAAGGATATGGAGCAGTTCGAGCAACTCTTGGCGGATGATGCGGCACGGCAAGATTTTTATGCAAGGCTGAAGGATTATGGTCGTTGCCTGCACATTTCGCTGTCATCCGAAAAGCTTTATGACGTGTTTGATGAAAAGGCAGTGACCACCTTCACGAAGGATTGGAAGGCGTTCTCGGAGCTGAAGCGGTCGGTTCAACTCCGTTATCAGGAAACCGTCGATATGAAGGAGTTCGAACCCAAGATTCAAAAATTGCTCGACGATCACGTCACGGCCAAACCAGCTGAAATCGTCATCGATTTGGTGAACATAAATGATCCGGGTGCATTGAACGCTGTGATTGAAGAGGAAAGCACCACGGCCGCCTCAAAGGCGGATCGGATCGCGAGCGCAACAAAGCGCACGATCACCGAGAAAATGGAGGAAGATCCTTCCTTCTATAGGCAATTTTCAGAATTGTTGGCGGACACAATCCGAGATTACCGCGAGAAGCGTATTTCGGAGAAGGACTACCTCAAGACAGTTGTGGAATTGGCAGGGCGCGTAGCCCGCCGTGATTATGGTCGCGACATGCCGGACACGATTAAGGGTGATAGGGATGCGCAAGCCATTTTTGGAGTTCTTGAGCGGATCCTGAAGGAGATCAACGGTGGTGTTGAGGACGCTGTAACCGCAGATATCGCGCAATCAATTATTGGGATTGTGAAGGAAAACCACATCGTCGATGTCTGGTCGAACGAGATGGCGCAGAACAAAATGCGCAATGCCATCGACGACTACTTCTTCGATGTTGTACGCGACGAAAAGGATATCGACATCCCGCTCGACCTTCTCGACGACATCGAACAGCGGATCATGGATATCGCACGGGCAAGGTTTCCCGGATGATCGCCGAGGTTCTTGAGGCCAGCTTCGGCAGCGAAACAATCCGCTTTTCTGTTGTGAGGCGAGCTCGGAAAACACTCTCGATAAGCGTTTTGCCCGACCAACAGGTCGAGGTCGTCGCGCCCGAAGACGCGAGTGCCGAACGTATCATCGAAAAAGTGCGCAAGCGCGCACCCTGGATATGCAAGCAGCTTCGCTACTATGACCAATTCCAGCCAAAAACGCCTGACCGTCTCTATATCGGAGGGGAAACCCACCTCTACTTAGGTCGCCAGTACAAGCTCAAGGTGATCCCGGGTATCCAGAACACCGTAAAAATGCAGCGCGGTCAGCTTATGGTTTGGAGTACGAGGCCAAGCCGAGCCACCCACACCCGTGAGCTTGTGCGGGAGTGGATGTTACAGCGCGCCCAGATCAAATTTGCCGAACGTCTGGATGTCTGCCGAGGGTGCTTTTCCAACCCTGGGAAAGTCGTCCCAAATGGCATCATTATTCGTGAACTGAGCTTTCGGTGGGGGTCGATGACCGGCAGGAAGAATTTGGTGCTCAATCGTGCCTTGGTTGGGGCCTCTATAGAGGCTATCGACTATGTGATTACCCATGAGCTGTGTCATATCGAGCACCCCCATCATGGCCCCGCCTTCTTTGACCTCTTGAGGCGCGTCATGCCAGATTGGGAGGCTCGTAAACTCAAGCTCGAAAGACAACTCGCGTAGCTGTTTGGACCTGTCACGTTTTTGTGCCGCTCCAGTAAGTGTATATAACCGTCCAGTATCTGGCCGCTATCCCTGCAAGTGCCGCTCCACATCCATACTTTGATGCAGAATACGCACAACGACAATTGTCGTGTCATTTGTGCGCCGGAAATAAACCATATGCATTCCCACGATCGCTTTGTGGTAACCATCGCGGACTGTGACAGGGCGGCTCACATGCGTTCCCTGGGAAAGAGCGGCGCAAGCATCCCTAATATCACCCACATAGCTTGCAGCTTGTCGGACTCCCCATCGCTCGACGGTGTAATCCCAGATGTCGTTGACATCAGATTCTGCCGCTGGGGATAGAATATATCCCGTCAATGCGCCTGAGCTTCCGCTGTTTTTCGTGCAATAAATCCGTCAAAATCGAATGGTTTGGGCTCGCCAGATTGTTCGCCAGCGATCAGCGCATCCTGCAACGCTTTTACCTTCGCTTCATGCTCTTCAAGAAGGCGCAAACCTGCGCGGACAACATCGCTTGCTGATCCATAGCGACCTTCCCCGACTTGCGCGTCGATGAAGTTAGCAAAGTGATCTCCTAATGAGACGGATGTGTTGCGGGGCATGATGCATCTCCTTTTCAAACAATATACCAATATTTGGTATCTTTGCTAGTGTCTACAACATTGCCAGCTGTTGAGGCTCTACCCAATAGCCCCGCTGACGCTTGGAGGCTTCCAGTGTGATCAGAGCCGCAACGGCTTGGCCTTCATCCGAGAACCAATCCATCCGGACCTGCCCGCCCTGCCCTATGCGACCCCATTCCCGAAGAAGCGTCCATTCACCAAATAGGTTTGGCATGACGGACATCCGGTAAAACCGGGAGACATTGTGAGCAGGCTGACGCTTTTCGAGATAGGTCTGCATGGCTCAAAGATGATACTTGCGCGCGATTTCGAGGGCTTCGGCCTGTTCGGTGCCAATGTATTCTTTGGTGCTTTCAATACTGGCGTGGCCGAGCAAGAGCTGGGCCGCGCGCAGGTTGCCGGTCTGCTGATAGATGTGCGTTGGGAAGGTCCGGCGCAGCGAATGCAGTCCGTAGAGACTGGGGTCGAGGCGGGCCTTTTCAAGCCAGTATTTAAACAACCGCCAGAGCTGGCTTTCGCTGAGATGGGTGTGGGACCACCTTGCCCCCTGCCCCGTGAACAACCATGCATGCGTCTGCTTTTCAGAGGCGGTAAGATAAGCACGCAGGCTGTCGCGCGTCCCTGCCGACAACCGCGCTTGGACTGGGCGCGCATTGCGGTTTTCAGTTTTCTTCTGGCGGATCTCGACGATCTCGCGGACCCCTGCCGGGGTTGCCACGTCCGAGACCCGCAGCCGCACGAGATCCGAGCCCCTAAAGCTCGTATCAAGTGCAGTGTTGAACAACGCCAGATCGCGCAGCGCGCGTTCCTGGCCTAGGATCATTCGTATCAGCGCAACTTGGTCGGTCGTCAGCGGTGGCTTTTTGCCCACGACACGGCCTTTGTTCCAGGTGGTCTCAGGTGCAGTCGGCATCTACAAATCCTTGCAAGCTTATTGTGTAAATATACCCATAAACCGTGCATGATAAAAGTAGCATGTTGTGCGATGTGGCGCTTTACTCAAGTTTCGTTGGATTTTGGCCTGCGTATTCATGCGAGCTTTTAGAATAAAGCTCGCATGACGCCCGATGGATTGTTCTTGGGCGTACTGCGACAACCGAACTCGCGAAGCCGGTTGTTGCCAAAGTAATTGCAAAACGCTCCTTTAACGTGGCTGCGTTTGGCGACGCAAGCGAAGTAGAATATCCTGTTCTCCGGCGGCACCAGCTCCGGCAAGACAACGTGGCTCGCATTTTTGGCGTAAGCCCGAACACGATCAGGAGGGCATGATGGCGGAGGGTGAAATGACCGTAAAGCGCTGCAGGGTATCGCCAAAATGATTGAGAAGTTGACAGACCGGGATTAGTGGAGTGGGCATGAGACAAAGATTTCGAATGATTACCGTCGTAGCCGCCGCATGTTTAGTCGTCGGATCAATTTTCTCTTGGCTCATATTTTCAATGTTCACCATTTATAACGGTGATGGAGATGCGTTTCAGAGACTAGGTTCATTCGGTGTATTTTCTTGGCTTCTTTTACTCGCTTATTCACGCGTAAACGTTGAGAAACTTGAGAGTGAGAGGATCAAATCTCTTGTGCGACAAAAAGCAAAGGCAAAATCTGAAGCAGAAATTCATGGTTCCGCCACGAAATACCGTGCTGCACAAGTTTCTTGGTATGAGGCGGCTGAAAAATTCACATGGAGACAAAGGTACCTACTGGCATCACTTGAGTTGATCGGAATAGGGGTCGCTACTCTCCAGTGGGGTTACGGTGATCTACTGGTCCAAATTTTTCATGGACAATGAACGATGCTAGATCTCAAATGGGGTAGTGGTCCATTGGGTCGAAGTCGTCGCCCCAATAGTCATCTATTTCGAGCAGCTTTTTAAATTCGCGTTCGAACTGAAAAATAGCCATCCGTTGAACTTCAAGTTGCATTTGAAGCGAGCATTTCTCCTTTTCTTCGAGGACGCGCTCAAGGTACTCTAGTAACCCACGATGAACGTGTGTGCGTGGCGGTTTACGTAGAATTTCTACCGTTTCTGGATCGTGCTGGTCTGCCGTCCAGAAACCACCCAACGTGATACTTAATCTAGCATCCAACAAGTTAGAAGAAAATCGTAAGAATCTCTGCTCCTCAATTATATCGATCTCAAAGGGTTTAAGCTCTTTCTTTACAAGGTTTCCCTCGCCGTCCTGGAATTGAATCTCCCAAGTCATCAAAGGACCTTTAAGATCGTTCACCGACTGTTTGATTGATGCAAATAAGGCTTCGATAAATGTGTCATGCCTTTGTTCTTGCAAAGCAATATTTTGGTTCATCAGGATAGCGGCTTGCAGGTTGAGCGATTGGGCTTGTGCTTCCTGAGCTTCCCTACTGGCCTTTATCTCTAATCGTTGTTCGCGCAGTTCCAAGCCTTGAACCAGCACAGTAACAATGATCCATACAAATGCGAGAGATCCAAATAGACCTGCAAACGTATCGCCAACCTCGTTGGGGGTTGAGCGCCAGAAAACGCAGAAATTCGTGATACATTCTTCAGTTGCGGATGGAGCTGTAGATGCGATCACTAGCCAGAATATAATAAAGAAGGTTGTTAGGCAGTAGCCAACTAAAAAGGGCCAACTTCGCCAGACCGGGGTTGCTCTTCTATATGCCGTATCTTCTGTCACGGTTGTTGCTTCTTCACCAAGTACGCACAGACTGCGCAGGACACTTGCACCAGCAGCTCTGCATCCTCTGGGGTCGGCCTACTTTGTTCGTTGACGTGCCGCCCGTGCTGGGAAGCAAACCCATAAAGTTTGCTAACAGCTTCGTCCAAGGGTTTTGGCAGGTTCAGGTGACCGGCGATCTTGCCGAGGGTATTGCTTGATCCCAAAATGTCCTGCGCCACGCATTCCACCGCTGCCATTGAGTGGGAGATCGCTCCCGTGATATCCGGGTCGGGTCGGCGCGAGATATCCCGGATGGCTTCCTCGATTTCAGAGCTGGCGTTGTTTCGCCCGCTATCTTGTAAACTCTTTGCAGCATCAGCAGTTGTCACTTGGAAGGGTTCATCGCCACGATACACGATACCCTCGTTTGGAACGAACTGCCAGCCGATCCCTGCTTCGATGAAGAATGAGTTCATTGCGTTAGCAAATTCGACAGCAGCATCGTACCCGTGAGTATTTTCTATCTGGCCGAGCAACGCCTCTGCGACATCATAGACCTTGTACCAGTCACAGTGATTGATTTCGTAAAGCACCTCATCACGGATATTCGGAACTTCGCTCCAGTTACTTTGATCAGGCGCTGTGAGGAGGACGCGGCATACGACCGAGCGGATTTGGCTGTAGTTTGGGCCACAATCGTATGCAGTCTGGATAACAGCATATCGTAATCCGTCTGGTGCATCGGTTCGGATCGTGATGGGCGGCGTTGACGCAAAATTATTTCGTTTCGAAAAGGTCATCAGAATAATGTCTCACGGCTTGTAGCTATTGTCAGAACGCCGTGGTGCTGGCGCTATGTGCGGGTCTGGTTTTGGCCTCCCGCTTTCTGTTGTACGTGGTGGTGAATCTGGCTGGTTAAGCGCTTCGATCTTATCGATCTTGGCGCATTACCTCTACACCGCCGGAGTATTGAATCAGTTGCTCCCCACGTTTCGAGTCGCTGGTCACCCCAAATCCGTGAGGGGAGCCATCTTCGAACTTACCCTTCTGCCACCAAAATGAGTTTTTGCCTGTTATCGTTCGAATGCCATAGCCGTTACGAGCTAGCTCAGCAACGTACCCATCTTCACCAGAAAAGTTCAGGCGTTCCAAAATTTTCGCGCTAAACTCGCCTTCGTAATTGTCAACGAAGTCTTCTTCTTCATTGCGAGCAGTTGTAACTCCGACCACGCTTTCATGATCTTCAAGTAAGTTTTCAGCGAAGTAGTAGCTTTCTGTTTCTGTGGCCGGGTATACCGATCCGCCGAGTCCTCTTCCGGTAGAATAGTTTGCCGTTGAACAATCTTTTCCGAAAAATTTTGAGATCGTGAATTTTCCTGTGGTTTTGGTCAAACCAAAAATATCTTGATATATTATTCTCTGATCTTTGGGGTCGAAGATTGCATTCTTTGAGTAGTCTCCTTCTTGAAGAATGACGACCCATCCATTGTCTAAGGTCAATGAGTGGACGATGAGCATTTCAGTATCGGAAATAGCTTGAAAACGTCCCAATTTTCCAAAGATCTTGTTGCTAACGACTTTGTAGTCTTGGATTACGTTTTGAATTGGCTCAATTGGTTGATCTTCCATATCGGAAACGGACATCGAAACCACCATTTCTTTGGCAGTGCTCAGGTGAATATCGAATTTTCGTTTCGCCGATCGAATTGCACTTTTTGCTTCCAAGCCTCTGCTCGCGGCACTTTCCGCGAGAGCAGCAGCTCGCTCGCTTTGGGTAGTAAGTGTTGGATGGACGGGCATCGGTATCGAAATCTTTGATTCTTCCTGTGCTATGAGAATCTTTCCCATATTATTGTCCATAGATTTGGCCGTCGCATTCAACTCTTCGAGAAGGCGGGTCGTATTAGCACCGGATTTCACTTGGTGGCCAAACTGCACCAAGTCCAGAATTGCCTTTGAAATACCCAACATGGAACCACTCCTTCAGTGCCCGTCCAGTGAAGGCGCTCTGGCACGGTGCCTGCAATTGCAGTTATGCTGCTTGAGCACCATAACGCCAGGGTGTCAGCTCGTCGAGGCGTGTGATCTTATGATCAGCGATTTGGCCTCCCGACGAACGCAGAGCAAATCTGAAGGTGGTATAAGATCTTAGTCTTTTTCAGACTTCTCATAACGCTCCCATAACTGTTCTATCAGTTGGCCTTGCGTAATCCCCTGTTTTTCAGCTTCGGCGGCTATGGCCTCCCCTACCCTAGGGAAAACTTTGGGGTGCAATTGGTGCGTCCTCGGGCTAGGTTTACGCCCCGGCTTTTTCCGTGGCGTACGATCAACAAAACCGCGAGCCTCACCCACTTCATCAACCTTCCGCACTTCTGCTGGACCTGTGTCCTTAGGTCGTGCGGTGAGGCCTGCTAGTCTATTTGAGCCGCTCATACACTGCCTCCGTAAATGCCGTGGCGTTCAACAAGGCCTTGTCCACCTTGCCGCCAGTCACAATCTCAGGGTTGTTCAACATCGATGTAAGGTCACCGCCATAGGCAAAGAGTTCCGAGAACGCCGCGCGGGCTACGAGGGACGGTTCGATCATGTCGATCCCTGCCCCGCGCAATTGGTTTTCGAGTTCTTTCTGTACCCGGCTTTTCACCGCAGCGCTTGTCTTTGTCAGAACGACCGCGTGTTTGATCGTTCGGCTAAGGGCTTCTTCCTCTTCTTTGACAAGCGCTAGTGCCTCCGATCCAATCTCGGCATCTAACGCGGTGGGCTGCATCGGCACGATGACTAGATCAGCCTGCGAAATGGCACGGCTCACCAATTGTGAAGCTACGCCTTCAAGATCTACGATCACGATCTTACCGTCCCCGTCCGCATTTTTGATTGTGGCCACAATCTCTGAACGCCCAATATCGCTGTGAAGAGTGACGCCCTTAGGCAGTCCGTGGGATGCCCAACGTGTAAGAGACTTGTTCGGATCACAATCCAAGGCAGTCACATCAGCGCCCATCCGAGCGAACTCTGATGCCAGCAGAACTGCACAAGTAGACTTTCCAACTCCGCCCTTAGGGCTCGCCATTACGATGACCGGCATTTAACTAACCTGCTTTATTTTTCTTACCGGAAACGTATCCGTGACCGGTATTAAATTCAATACCAGTTATTTTTCTCGTACCGGATTTATTTCCATTACCCGGATTAAATAGCATACCGGATTTATTTCCGTAACCGGTATTAAATCTGGTCATGGGCGACCCCTTTTCTCAAACCAGCTCTCACAAAACTTGATGTAGTGCTTAGTCGGGTGTTTCGGCTCAATCTCTTCTTTACCGCACCAACGACGCCACTCATGCTCCAGATGCCGGGTATCCCAGCCAGGAGCAGCTTCCCGTGCCGCATCGTACGCATCTGGTTCAAGCCGCCCCTCGAACACGTCTTCTTGGGGGGTAGGGACCGAGCCACGGGAATAAAATACAGCCTGAGAACCCTCAAGACGAAGGCTGTAGTCAGGGATGTGGTCGTGAGCGACATCCTCCGCAACGATCTTAGAAATAAGGCGTTTAAACTCTTTGTCAGTGGAGTAGGAGCCACATTTGTCCTTGAGCTTAGTCAGGCCGATTGCCCAACGCTGCTTATATCCACAATGCTTACGCGCAATCTCGTAAAGACGGCGTTCCAACGGCTTTCGAAGCCGGAAATAGTTCCGGCTGAGCGTGAGAACTTCACGAGCGTTGATGGCATTGAACACCCAATCCGATAGCTTGACTTCGATTTCCTGCATCCGGCCATCTCGGGTTTCCCGAACGATACGGTAGCGGTCGATCAGACCGAAGCCATCTAGTACTTCCGTGTCTGCCGTCGTGATGTTTGTGGCAATGCGAGTCCCGGAAAGCCGCTCAAATGCGGCTCTGAGCTGCTCATAGCCGCGTCCATCAGTGCCTCTGTTCGTTGAGGTAAGTAGGTCAAACGCCTTGAAGCGTATTGTCTGGTTGACCTCTCGACCATCATTCAAAGCCGCAATCACTTGAGAAATACAGAATATCAGGATGTCACGGTCATAGACTGTTGCCAGTCCTTTGACTGAAGGAACAACTTCAACAAAAACGGCACCATTCTCATATCGACGGATATTCTTGTCCGGCTTTGTCGAGATCGAGAACACAGGATGCTCCATTGATGCCATATCGCCCTTAGGAGCAGCATCAAAGATATCGCAGACGAAGAAATCGCCTTGCTGCATTCGGTCCGGGAGGAGAGGAGACCGTGCTTTCGTGTTATTACCCACCATACACCCTAAATTCGTGTTATTGCACACCGAGTCAAGTTCTTTCGTGTTATGACACACCAGCAAGCAGAAACGTGCTAATACACACCATATTTCGTGTTACCACACACTATTGGACGTGCTATCACACACCACACACAATTATAGTGCTTTGTTTAAGAACAATAAAACTGCCCTCAAAAAGTACGTAACCCATATATTAACTCATATTTAACACAAGAAGGTTGATTACTATTGTCACACAGGCTCATACAAATTTTCTAGCAGACCATGAATCGTAAGAATCACTCCGCGTAGAACACGCACGCATCAACACCTGTGGTTGTCGTTGTCCACGACGCTCCAAGGACAGCGCAGGTGGAAGCGTTGCTGGCTAAGAAACGAGGAAGCGCAACCGTCAGCACAAGAGCCAGAACGACACCGCCCAGACCTACCCATGGAAGCCAGCGCCTGTCGCTTTGCTGTTTTTCACGCAATTCCTGAATGAGACGCAGCGTGTTCGAATGTTGTGTCGTGGTTTCCTGGAACGATGCGCTTGATCTTTCAGCGCTGTCGAGCAGAACCCCAGCCGCTTTGTTCAAACGTTTGAGGCTGTCAGCAATACCACCATCGACGGTCTGGCCGATCAGCTCGCCATATTTTTCCGGGTTAGTCTGTTCCCTGGCGGCGAAGGCTGCGATCCGTGCTTCCGTCGAAACTTCGATCTGTTTGTTTGCAACCTTCGTCAGGCCGTCGATCCGATTGGACATGCTTGCGACCGCCGTGGCCATCAGATCGAGCGTTTCGCGCAGCTCATCATCGGAGAGGGCAGGGAGGTCGGGCTGGTCTGGGTCAGGCGTGTCGGTCATGGCGGGTCATCCTTTGGATCATTGGTCCTGCGGGACAAACAGCCCCTTGAATTCGGGGTCGGCGTAGTAGCGCAGCTTTTGGGCGACCGCCGTGGCTTGCCCCTGGACGCGCAGGAGCTGGTTTTCCGGGCGGAGCTGCATGATTTCATCGGGGGTTAGCAGATCGCGCCCCGTGAGGTTGTTGCTGAAGCTGGGATTATCGCCCGGCTTGTAGCTGTCAGTCTGGTAGCCGGTGGTTTCCTGGCCCATCATCTGGCTCAGCCACTTCGCCGTTTCAAAATCATTCACCCCGAAGACCTGTTGCACCCCGGCATTGGCGATGAAGGTTCCGGCACGTTCACCGTAGAGGTCCCTGAGCTGGCTCATGTCCTGCAAAATGGGCCAGAGCTGGAGACCATACCCTGCCATCAGCCCCATAGCGCGTTCCACAGCCTCCAGACGCCCCAGAGCCGCGAACTCGTCCAGAAGGAACAACGTAGGCGTCTTGAGGCGCTGAGAGGTCCCCTGAGCGCCCACAGAGGCTTCAGCGTCCCGAGCAATGTCCTGGAGCGCTTGAGAGACCAGAAGGCGCAGCCAGCGGCTGTAGGCGTCCATACGGTTGGGTGGCAGTACCAGAAACACCGACGTGATCCGGTGACGCAGGTCCGAGAAGTGGAAATCCGACCGTGACAGAACTTTGGCAATTCGAGGACTGTCCAAGAAATGCGTGTGGCGTTGCGCGTTCGACATGACAGAGGCGGCTTCGCGGTCCGCTTTGCCCAAAAACCGATTGGCGGCGCGGGCGATTAACCCACCCCCCGCATCACTGTCCTGCATCAGCTCCAGCAGCGCCCGCAGCCGATCCGGGGGCAGGGTGAGATATTCCCGGACGGTGGCAAGACAGCGCCGGTTGCGGTCCTCGTGACAGACGCAGAACATGATCAGTCCACCAAGGATGGCTTTGGCTTCTTCGTTCCAATGCGCTTCCGAAACCTGTCCCGGCGGGTCCATCACCAGCGCTTCTGTCAGGGAGGCCGCATCCTCGCCCAGATCGAGGCTGCCCGGTGTCAGCCGGTCGAGCGGGTTGTAGGCCGCAGAGGGCATTCCGGAGACCTCAAAGGGATCGAGGACATGAACCGTTCCGAAGCGCCGCCTTGCTTCCCCGGCGATCCGGGCATTCTCGCCCTTGGGGTCGATGACGAGGACCGAGCGCTCTGCCGCCAGCAAGTTCGGGATGACGGTGCCGACGCCTTTCCCGGCGCGTGTCGGGGCGAGGGTGATCAGGTGGGCGGGACCGTCATAGCGCAGCAACCGCCCAGTGTGCGGATTGCGCCCGATAAGCAGACCGTCCGCGCGTTCCAGTTTCTTCAGCTCCTTGCGGTTGGCAAAGCGCGCCGAGCCGTGGCTGTCGCGGTTCACCCCGAAGAAGGCATCGGCCCCGGAGGCCATGCGCCAATACTGAAACCCAAAGACAGAACCTACAAACATGAAGGGACCAAACACCAGCCACTGCCATGCGCTTTCGCCCGGCTCCTGATCGAAGAAGGCGAAGACGAACGGTGTGGCAATAAGTGACCCGATCATCGCGCCCAGGCACATGGCCCCGATCAGCCACCCGAACAAAATGGGCGTGAAGATCAGCCGACCGAAGAACTGGAACAAACCGCCAAAGACGCGCATCAATCCCTGCATCAGGACGCACCATCGGTGTCAGGGTCAGACGCGGCAGACGGCGGAGTAGGGGAGGGGGATGACCTCGGCTTTTCCCAACCCGCGAATGCTTTCTGATCCTGAGCGCGAGGCAGGTTGCGCACCAACCGATCCAGCATCGCTGCAGCGTTACTATCCCGTTCTGCCAGATCAATCAGCGCACCGCCCAGGATCACTTTGCGCCGTGTATCCATTTTGCGTTGTTTGGTGGCCTCCCGATTGCGAATGCCCTGAAGCCGCGCCTTGGCCTGGGCAAACCGTTTCTCGGCCCGTTCCAGTTCTGTGTCCGCCATATCGCGAGTCCGCCTTTGCCGTGGTTCACGTTATGGTTGAAGGATTTACCATCCGCACCCGAAAACAACCAACACTAGCTTGGGGCCTGTCTTTCGGCGGAACATGGCAAACGTAGCACTTACAATCGGCGGTTGTCCGCAAGAAAGGGCAAGGGGAGAGGTTTGGACTTGAATGGATGCCGTTGTGTGCAAACCCTGAGCTGAGAAACAGTGAAGGGCGCACTTATGCAAACTCTCCACCTGCGGTTTCGAGATTTGCGTGCGATCCTCTTGGGGGGAACCCCCAGCCGATGGCCAACCCCTTCGCTGCGTACCGCCGCGACATGGAAGGGCGCGTTGCCCCTTCCAGACCTTTCCAGACCAACCTTGGCGGTTGGAGCGCATCCCGAACCCTCGCACCAGCGTCTCGACCGATGCCCCACGCTGGGGGCCGGTCTGACGATGGCGTCTCCGTTTCGGGAGCCTTGTGTTGTCGGACCTGTCGGTGCCAACACAAGGCAGGTTCGCTGGTCGCAAACCGCAAAGAACAATCCACATCCTGCCGCCCACCAAGAGGCTGGGCAGGTTGTGGGGTGTTCTCTGCAAGCCCGTGTCTCAGAGGTCCAGTGGACCG
>NZ_CANMQD010000013.1 GCF_947499945.1 uncultured Sulfitobacter sp.
CCGCATCGGACACAATATTGCAGCCCTGAGACACTTCCAAGGATACTCAGTCGCGGCCTTTGCAGAAACAACTGGTATGGCAAGCGACCGGATGGAAAAGGTCGAGGCGGGCAAAATTGATATGGATATAGATGAATGCGAAATGCTCGGTCACGCACTACTTGTTGACGTCGCGTTCCTGGTCCAGCCACCGTTCAAGATCGCGCCGATCGAAGACACCGAGCCCGCCCTCGCGAAAAAACCCACAACATCCTAGATCTTGCGGGATTTCTTATTGGACCGATTTTTGGGACGGGGTTTCCAGCCTCTGGCGCTGGTCTCAGAAACCATAGTTTATGGGACTAGCCATTGTGCAACTGATTATACATTTTGGCACGAGAGTCGGGGGTAATTTGGTAAATATCAAAAAATATTTGATCCAACTCCTGAATGAGTGCAATCCTTGTTTCATTATCTTTTGAACTGGAATTCTTCCATCCGTAAGATTCGATTTTCTCAACTTTTGTATCTATGCTTTTAGACAGCTCTTGATCTGGGATGAAAACAGGAAGGTCTTTCAACTTTGTTAGCTTTACTTGAGGAAAAACACGCCCACCCTCACGAACCATCTCGAAATAGTAGAAACGAAATACGGTTGAATTAAAGAGAGCCGCAAGATAGCGATAGGATATTTTTCCATCATAAGATGCTTTAATCATTCCTGCCTGCACACTTCTGCCAAACCATTTCCCTTGATAGTCGATTGCCGCAATCGTGAACTGTGCCGTTTGTCGCCATAATAGCTTTGGCTTTAATGAAAAATATTTCTCGTTCAAAATTACCCTCTCGTTTGAACGCAAAGTATTTTTTGTTTGAACTCTCACCCATCTTGCGGTCTCTTCTTTAGCGGAAAATTCACCGATATCAGTGCCTTTCCAGTACATAACATCAGAAGACGCCTCCTGATCTCCTTCATAGAGAAGTCGGGAACTCAGGTCGGACTTCCCTTTGTCTGCAAGGCCTACCTTGACGCGCTGATAGTTAATTCCTGCATCTTTGAAGTCTAAAACGTTATGCAATGGCACCGTTCCATCTACAGAACTCGCTGCAACCAGGAAGGATAAATCACTATTCTTTTTGAATATTTCTTGCGGTATTATTTGGGCATCACCGTATAAAATATTTCCAGAGTACTTGGATGATTTTGATAGGTCCGTATATCTTAGGGTCTCGCCTTCCGATGGAAGTGTTTTTTGGAGTATTGAAACGGCTGTAGGAACAATTGCTCTAAAAACATTCTCTCCCAAATTTAGTATATCGAGTATTCTGAAGTCCAATAGGTATTCTCGAAGGTCACGATAGCGTGGTTGGGTCAAAAATGTATTTGGTGTGATAAGTGCTACAACACCATTTTGAGCAACAATTTTGGATACAGCCAGCTCAAAGAATATTTTATATATGTCTTTGAATGATTTCGTTGTTCTTGGATAGGTTCTCTCAAAAAGAGTGGTGTATTTGTCTATATCTGCCCCATACGGGGGGTTCCCGATTATAACGTCAAAACCGCCATTTTCTTTGTAAACTTCACTAAATTCCAACTTCCAAATAAAGTATGGACGAATATTTCGATCTTTCTGAGCCTTGAACTCAAGGAGCTTTCCCTCTCTTCCTTGTTCCATAAGCGTAGCTTCGATTAGCGCCATCTTTAGTTCATCAATCTCAACTTTTAAACGCTGCTTTTTTGACCGACTAGATTCAAATATATATTGTTCTATCTTCTTTTGAAGTCTTTCGGTTTTTTCCTGTGAGCCTCTGGAGTTATTGGACTTATCAAAGATATTCATCTCCATCCCTTGTAACTCATTGGGGAGATTCATATTTCTTTTCCGCTTAGTCAGAGCTTTTAGTTCGCGTTCAAACTCTTCTTTCTTCACAGCCGTTAGTGAGCCTTCGCCGTGAAGAGCAAAGAGTTGCCTTTGTAGCAGTGATATTTTTCCATCAATTATGGCTTTTTCGTTATCAAGTGCATTGGTGCTCTCAAGAAAGCTCTCATCAAATAATCTTACGCCATCATACTCAGAAATAAGGCTGTTTCCTTGCATTACCTTATGTTCGAGATTGGGCAGAGGATGCGGTTCAACTTCTTCAACTACGAGAGCAAGCCAAAGCCGCAACTTTGCAATTTCTACAGCGCCTGGGTCGATATCAACTCCATAGAGTGAATGAGATATACTATGCAGTTTCAGCTCGTAGGCTGTCTGTGAGCTTCGCAAATGAACAGACAATGCCTGTCTGGCTTGTACAATCTCATTCAGCATACCAAGAGGGAATGCCCCAGAACCAACGGCTGGGTCACAAACTTTAATATTAGAGAGAGCTTGATCCAGCTCTTTTGCCCGAGAGCGTATGCTTTCAGGGAGCATGAATTTGTAAGTCCCCTCTCTTCCCTTTTCAAGGACCACTGCATCGTTCTGAATAATTTGAGATCCATTGCGAATGAGGAATTCAATGTCGTTTCTTGGAACAAGATTGTTCAACTCTGTGCAGAGATAATTTATCAAACTTTCCTGGCACATATAATGAACGATTTCTCGTGGCGTATAGAACGTGCCTTTACTCTTTCTATCCTTCACTTCCAGTAAGTTTTCGAAGACCTTACCGAGCATTTCGGGATCAACTGCGACCTCTTTTTCAAGC
Source organism: uncultured Sulfitobacter sp. (assembly GCF_947499945.1). Classification (GTDB taxonomy): domain Bacteria; phylum Pseudomonadota; class Alphaproteobacteria; order Rhodobacterales; family Rhodobacteraceae; genus Sulfitobacter. The sequence goes on from NZ_CANMQD010000013.1 coordinate 2,677, forward strand.
GGTTCGTTCTCATTTACTGTGAAGTTGTAGCGGTCGAAGATATCAAGGATACCATCGCCTTCGTCCCCTTCAGAGGTGCGGTTCGAGTTGGAAAACAGCTCATCAGGAAGACGGATATTCGTTGTCTCCCATGAGTAGCCGTTCATAGGCTCAAAGAGACCACCGTTTAGGAACGGCATCCGGCAGTTGTTCAGGCGCGGATAGATCGCCTCTACACCTCTATCTTGAGCGAGAGCTTCGTAAAAAAGCGGTTCCAGCACATCATCAAAGAAATTCTTTCCGTACTTCTCACGGCGACCAAATAGCTGCCTTAGGAAGTCTTTTGGTCCGGTTCCCCAAGGTTTACCTGGAGCAACACCAAACCATCCTTTCTTCTGAAGAAAGTAGAGGAATGCCATCTGCCCAAGTGTTTTCTTGGCAAAGTCAACGGTCGTGAGCTCCTTCGAGTCGAAATCAGCTTTAATGGCCGGATCACCCTCCAGCAGCTTGTCGAGCGACTCCTTCATTCGGAAGAAGAGCTCGCAGTACTTCTTGAAGAACTCGTCCGTAACCTTCTCGATGTCGAAGGCCTCTTCGAGTTCCTTCAAAAGCGGTTTTTCAACGTCTTGCAGCAACGAGACGAAACGGCTTTGAACCGTGTGGCTTCCTTCATGGCGACCTATGAGAAATGACCAGCGTTTCGCCGGTGTGAGCTCCTCTTCGGTCTTGAGCTTTCCGTCCTTCACTTCGAGCGAGTACTCGAGCTTTACCAGAGAAAAGCGCCAGTCGTGCTGACCAGGAGAGAGGAAGGCTACAAGCGCTGCATCGCCACCATTTTTCTTCAGATAATCGGCAATAAAGTTTCTCTGCGCGGTCCGCGCTCTCTCAAGGGAGCCTTCACGCTGGAGAGTTACCTCAAGGATGTCGAGGCTTGTGCCTTCCGCGTCTTGGTAGGTTCCAAGAATGCGATACCCTTGTACAAAGGCACGGAATGCTTCGCGGACATAGTTCCCGTCACGACGTTTATCGAGCGGAGTGTACTCGCCCTTAAAAAGGTTGCTTATAAAGCGAACAAAATACTCATCGGAGTAATCTGCATCAAATGCGCCTTGGACGAGTGAAATTGCTTCAGCTTTGTTCATTATTTTACCGCGTTAAAATATTCAGAAAGAATGATCTCTTTGGTGGAGTTCCTACCCTGCCCCTGTTCGGCTTGGTTGGGTTGCAAGAAGGCAGCTGGGAGCTCTAGCTTCAGAACAGTCAACAGCTTGAGCGGGTTCACCAAAAGCTCTGGGGTCTTTTCGACTTTCGAATAGATTCGCTGTGAGATTTTCTTTGGGATGCCACCAGCATCAAGCTCAGCGATGACATTGGCAATGTACTCTTCATCATCATCCGTGAAGCCTTGAAAATTCCGTACCTGCTTCGCTTTCAGTATTTTTGAAAGTCGCGCAGCGTTATCCCTGCTACCACGCTTCGTTGAGAACTCTTCCTCTTCAATCTCAGTAGAACGAGAAAGCATCTCAGAATTTTTGTCCAAAAGGCTGTAAAACGTTTTGTCGAGTTGGGATCTCTTTTCCTGCGCATCCGCCTTCAGCGCGTGAGCCGCTTGCACAAAGTCGAGCTCCTCCGCCACATTGATATCATCGGCGCTCACGCGAAAGAACTTTTGTAGCTTTCCTTTGCGGAAATACGTCAACAAACTTGAGACGGCATCTTGTGATTTTCTAGCTGTCCGAGCCTTTTTCGGAAGGCGTTTTATCTTCTCAAAAAGTGATGGATTTTCGTCCCGTACGAGCCTAATTTCTTGAAGATATTTGAGTTCACTTTCAGGCTCATCCTCACCCTCGATAGTCTCTTTGGATAACAGCTGGCTGAAGAGGCTATGAGCCTCGACCTCTTCGCTATCTGTCAGTAGACGAGCATCAGCACCAAGAAGCGAAATGAACGCCGCGATCTTCGCTTCAGCGGCTTCCTTCAACTTAATCTGATCGTTTGATTGGTCCGTTGGGAAGAAGGTGTAAGTGTGTATTTTTTCATGCTTTGTATCCACACGATTGATACGCCCTACCCTTTGCATAATTCGCGTCGGATTCCATGGTATATCGTAGTTGATCACTACGTTCGCGCGGTGAAGGTTGGCACCTTCCGCAAGAACATCAGTTGTAATGAGAAGCTTGTAATCATCTTTAGGATGCTTCGCATTCGCATCAAAGTTAGCAATGACCTCTTCTCGATCAGCGGTAGAGTTTGAACCGGTGAAACATACAATCTGACCCGCAAACTCCTCTTGGAGCTGCGCCTTGAGGTATTCCGCTGTTTCTTTGGACTCCGAGAAGATAATCGACTTCCCATCATGGATGGGCGCTTCTTTTATAAGAGCGTCTTTGAAAGCGAGGATTTTGGGGTCTCTCTTGACCGTTTTCCACATATCCTTAATTTCTTGCAGGATATGCCGATCAGCCTGAAGTTCTAGCTTCAGCTTATCATCAAATTCATCAGCAGGAAATTTCTCGGCCTTTCCTTCTTCCACCAAGCGGTCAACGCCATCAAGGTCACCGCGTTCAAGATACTCAAAAATCTTCTGTGTATGCTTTGCGCTCACATAGACCGTTCCATCCTCAAACTCTCGGATGAAGCGGTCATAAGAAGCAATGAAGCGGTCTAGGGTTTGAGTGAACGCGAAAAAACTGCTTTCAAGCCTTTTGATGAGGAGCATTTTCATGAATTTCATCATGTTTTGCTGACTTTGACGCTCCATAGCCGTCATGCTCCCTTTATGATGGAGCATTGGCGTGTAGCGCGAATACATGAAATCTTGCGTCACGAGTTCGATGGTACGGAAGAAGATACGATCCTCTTCTGGATTGAACTCATAAAAAATTGGCTGAGGTTCGGCCACTTCAGGAAAACTCATTCCCTGCTGCCGGAGGTCATCACCATAATATTCTGTAATTTCCTTGCGCGTTCTACGCACCATCAAATGCTTTAAAACGCGATCTCGGATGAGTGCTGCATTCTCTCTCGTAGCAGCAATGTATTCCCCCTTATCGGCTTGACGATCTAAGCCTTTAAGCTTGCGTTCGAGACTCTTGAAGAACCCTTCAAGATCCGGAAGGTTGGGGATCGTACTTTGCCGCGTCTTTTGGAATAATTTGATCTGGGCTAGTAGGTCACCTGGCTTGTTATTATACGGTGTCGCCGTAACCAAGATCACCTTTTTACCCCGACATATTTCCGCAAGTTTTGCGTAGGTATCTGTTTCTTCAGAGCGGAAGCGGTGCGCTTCATCTATAAGTACTACATCATAATCGTGGTGTTCGTTTTTGCGGATTATTCGGTCAAGAACTCCAACAGACCGGCAAGTGTAGTCCCGTGCCCGAAACCCAAAGGTTCTAAAGGCGTTTTCCCAGCTTCCTGGGTTATCTTCATCAATCAGGTGAGGCGGTGCTAAGACAAGAACTCTTCGGTTCAATTCTTGACACAGCATCGTTCCCATGAAGGTCTTCCCGAGACCCACAACATCTGACAGGAATACACCTCCATACTCCTCTACAATCTTTCGAGCGTTGATAACCGCGTGGTCCTGATACTTCAGTTCTTTAAAGTTTTCAGGCCGATATCGGTGATCTAGGGCCTCTTCATTAATCTCTTCTTTGAAGTACTCGTAGAGAAATTTGAGGTACAGCTCGTACGGGCTGATATCTTCTCGAAGCCAAGTATCCTTCTGAATAGTTTCAACATACTTATCGCTGACATCGACCCCCTTTGCCCAAAGCTCTTCAAATTTGTCGCGAGCGAACTCATAGTCAGAGCGGTTCTTCAGCTCCACATTGAACTCGAGATTCTCGACTAGGCCATTTCGAGTGAAGTTACTGGAGCCTGTGATCACGCGGCCTTTATCCATCTGGCCTTCTTTGAAGCCCATAACGTAGAGCTTTGAGTGGATTTTTTCCTCAGGATATGCGCGAATTTCAAGCTTACCTGACTTGAGCCAGTCGAGAAATTTCTTCACCCCTAACTCGATGTGAAGTTGATTTTCCGATAGCTCCATCTCCTCTTTTACCGCCTGTGAGAACTGGTCGCGGACTTCTTTGTGAGATTGGATTCGTTGAAGCAGGTCGAAGGTTTCACGGTTCGTGCTGATACCAATCAATATTCGAATGCGATCCGTAGCTTCGAGCGACGGATACATCGCATGGAATCCGCTAGTGTAAAAGTATCCCACTAAGACATCAAAATTTTGAGTTGCCTGAATGAGCGTGGCAAACCTGTCTCTTAGGTTGCCTGCTGCATCGTTCGTGATGAATGTTAGGTCATTGCTCATTTGGGCTTCTTGTTACGTGAGGCAAAATATCGTTTGTGATATTGTATATATTTTTCATCGGCTTGCAAAACTTCTCACCCCTACCCTGCCCCGTCGCACCCGAGAAGCAAAAAACTTTGCGTTTTCCGGATTTTCCGTATAATGTGGATATTACCTTCTAAGTGCAAGGACTATGAGCATGAAGACTATGACTGCATCCGCAGCGAGCAAGGAGTTCGGTCTGTACATCGACACCGCGCAACATGAGCCTGTGGTGATAACCAAGCAGAACCGCCCAGTTGCTATCACGATGTCGATTCAGCAGGTTGAGCGCCTCTTCAAAGGGCAGGTTGAAGCTGGCATCGCGCGTGGCCTCGAGGATGTTGCCGCAGGGCGCTATAGCGAGATGACCCCTACTCACCTGGAAACCATGCGAGCGAAGTTTAAGACACCAATCACCTAAACATGAAGGTCATCATCACCCAATCAGCGGAAGATTCCCTTGGGGAAATATACCGCTACAAGTGCGAATACAGCGTGGCTCACGCTGATGAGTTCTTAAGCGACATCTACGCGTTCACGACGGAGAACCTGTCGCAGTTCCCTCGCCTCGGACACGCCTATAACCCCGAGCGAGGTTTGTTTCGTCTTATCTATGCCAAAGCCTTCAACATCTACTACACGATACGCGAGCAAGAGGTGTTCGTCCTGTTCATCATCGACGGTTCGATCAGCCTAAACCAAGAGCTGGCTGACCCAAAAGTCACCCTGCCTGAGCTTTAGTCGCCACGAAGAGACATCACCGCGTATTTTTTGAATTCAGTGAATTCGGTTATACCGATTTAACCGGTTAAATACATTTCACCTGTTGTTGAGCTCTGGTGACCTGGGTAGAAGTGTCAGATAGAACGGTTATTTCGGTTAAACTGATTTAACTAGTAATATCGAAACAACAAGTTATTTGCGTTATTTCGGTTTATCCGTATACTCAGCATCATGAAAATAACCATTTACAACATGAAGGGCTCAGCGGGGAAAACCCCGATGGCCGTGAACATAGCACTCGACAAGGAATACGCCCTAGCGACCAATGAACCTTACAATCTCCTCGACACCATATTGCCCGAAGAGCGGCTTTTCTCGCTGCAACCCGATGAAGAGTTTCCAGACTTCCCTGAGGGTATTGATGTGGTGTTTGACCTAGCCGGTCTGATGTCACGCGATGCGCGGCCCAGTATCGTCTCAGCAGTCTCACAATCCAACGTGGTGCTCGTGCCCATCTACAATGAGCTAAAGTGCATCCATGCGGGGATACATACCATCAATGAGCTTCTACCGTACAACAAGAACATCGTCGTCGTGGCGACGAAACTGGCGAAGCGGAAGGGTGAAGTATTCAAGGACTGGGCTGATAGTGAAGACGCGAAGAATATCAAAGCGGTCGTGGATCACGCGATAGGGCAGGGGATACCGGTTCTTCCGCTTAAATTCTCGCGCGTGTTTGATACCATTTTCGAACAAGAGCTTTCCATCCGTCAAATGATGGAAAAGGACGCTCTCGCTCGCTACACCTACCGAGATGTTGCGGCACAGTTTGACACCTTACTTTCTTACCTCGAGCAACATTATGCCTAAGAAAAATGACCTCTCCATCTTCAAAAAAGCTGAACCGGGTAATTCGGTTAAACCAAATGAACCGAAATCAATTCTCGCGCCGAAAACCGTTGGTCGTAAGGCCAAGAAGCCCGAAGACAAGGAGTCTGAGATCGTAGCCATAAAGCTCACAAAAGCAGAGCTTACAAAGCTCGAAGAAAAGGCGGGCCTCGTTCCGAAGTCTACCTATCTCAAACACATCCTAAGGAATAAAACTGACCTTTTCGATTGAATCGATTAAACCTGTTATATTGGTTTAACCGAAACAACCGGTTTCTTGATTTCTACTTCAAGCTCTTCAATCTGCGATTTTAGGACGTCCGGCTCACTTGAGCCGTTTTTTTGTGCCCACTCAGCAGGAGAGGGGAAGCTTACACCGCGAGTACTCCAGAACCCTCTGATCTCCACAGCGTTCAGCCGATCTTTCCAACCAGCCTTTTTGAAGGCATCCACATAAATGTGACTTCCAAGACTAAGCTGAAACTCTTTCGTAACAAGGTCTCTCTGGGCCTCAGGAAGGGCCTGGAAGACTGCCTCAATCATTTCCGCACATGACCGGCGATATCCCATCTCTGCCTCTCTCTGGGCCTTTTTGAGGGCTTCTAGCTTACGCTCGAGCTTCTCGCGCTCCGCTTTTGCCGTCTGAACCACCTCAAGATGCTTTTTCTTCTGCGCATTTTCGTTGTGAAAATCCTTCTCGACAGCAGCCCTCAGAAAACCCGCTTTGGAAGATGTAATCTTACCGCTAGCCGCTTGAGAGCTCGCCAAATCGAGCTTCTCGAAGATGTACTCTTCGTCATGCTCAAGCACCCAAGCGCGGGCAAGAGTTTTTGAAACCCCTTCAGCCATCAAGGCTTTGTACGCAGGCATTTGCGTGAGGTCGTCTTCGGCATCCATACCAATAAGCGAGAGCTGCAAATTAGGTCGAATAATGAAACGTAAGCCCGTCACACTGCGACCTTTACGCTTAGTTTCAAGCTCTAGCTGAATATTTGAAAGCTCGTTCACTTCCTTCATTGCTGGTTGGATCACGGCGCGGTTCAAGAGCTTAAACTGCTTGTAGCTGGATAACTGATCAACCGACATAAGCTTGCGGAACACATCGACATCCCACCACGGCGTGTGAGCGATATCTACGTAACGGTAGCAATTTTCATAAAGCACCAAAGCATGGGCGCTCTTCATATCCCTCAATACACTGAGGTTGATTTTGGAATACACGTCCGGATGATACAGCTTCTCTGCGAGTGACTGCTCATAACGGTAGGTGCAGACCCCACCTTTAAGTTTTGCGTAGGGGAGGAGGACCATTGCTTCCCAAGAGGTTTCCCCATCATCCTCAAGCACGTCAAACTCGACCACGGTTTCCATCAGCCCTTTGAGAGCGCCTTTGAGGTAGGCCGAGTTATGGCTATCGAAACCGATCATCTCACACAGGACCGAGGCACTAATCTTATGCTCTTTGGCTGTCAGGAGTTGGTCATAAGCATTATACAACAGGGCGTTCACCAGCTTGCGCTGAAGCAAAGAAAGCTTCGCGCCGATGTGAATCGCCGCGACATGCTTCTTGAGTATCTGCTTGTCTTTGCTGTATTTTTCAGGTTTCGTTTTCATAGGTGAATGTAATTACCTTTTATTCATTCACCATTCTACACATTTTTGAACAGAAGCAAATTTTCTTCTCAGAAAGGGCTCAATTTATAGCAGGCTGCTCCCATATTCTTTCACCTTAGCCCCACAAACATACACTTTCAGGGGAAGGTTTGAACGTATGCCATGACCCGAAGTCTCTTACTTTTCAGGACCTTGAGTCTGCCCCCATATCCGTTCACTTTTTGGCCCCATAAATATACACCATAGGCCATTTTTCCCTTTGTATTCAGCTTCCTAGGGAATTGCTCCCATATCCTTTCACCTATAGTCCCCATAAACATACACCTTACACACGATATGACGTATTTTATCGCTATTTATCAGCACCTTACTGATCTCACACAACTAATCCCATATCCTTTCACCTATACTCCCATATCCTTTCACCTTTCAGCCCATAAACGTTCACCTATCGGGGTGACTAACTCCCATATCCTTTCACCTTTCAGCCCATAAACGTTCACCTAACACCCCGTAGCGCCTTGTTTCTAAGCCATTATTTGAGCCCTAAACCTTTTAAACGTTGTTCTATTAAACATATTAAACAACAACAGAGAGCCTTACGGCCCTCTGCGGTTCAGTTGATGCTTTTCTCTTTTTTATAATTTTTTGAGGGGGAAAAAGAAAACATAGGTTACGCTTTTCGACCGAGCAGCCATGCGTTGAGATCATCATATCCCTCATAGTAGCTGCGCATGTCCGCAAGTTTAGACGGTGTTTGCGCGGATTCAAACAGTTTGCGCGTCTTCGCTTTCCAGCAATCTCTTCAAATCAAGGAGTTGCCATATGCTGTATTCTTTCACAACTTGTTGAATTTCCTTCGGGATAAGGCCAAGTTGTTCCAAGCTTATGGTTTCTGGAGACGGGTTAAAGTTTTCCATGAGTTTCATATTAAAAATATAGTGTGTAAAAACAATAACATAATAAAGGCTAAGATGCAAAAAATGAAGTTTTTCCGTAGCTACGTGTACTCCGTGATATCAAGTATTGTGGCCACTGCGATCGGAGCGGTGTTCATACTTGGAATTACTGGCGTCTTATCTGGCGAACCCGGCGTTTACACAGTTTTAAAAACTGAAGAGTTGCATCGAATTTCTGGGAATGACTTCCAATTCATTGATGGCGAAACGTACAATCTTGGATACAAGACTTACGGGTCTTATCTGTACTCAACACTTGGTACTGGGATATCCAACAAAGGTTACGTTCTCATCCCAGAGGGCACAAACTCTCAATATCTTGAGGCGAAACCTGAAACTCTGGAGCTTATTCAAGCTTTGGAGCTTTTGGAGGAAGTTCCAGCAAGACCAAAAATGTCTGTTGGTGTCTGGCTTGTTGGGAACCTTGGTACAATCCTATTTTTGGCCATGCTAGCCAGCATGGCGTACCTACTCATCTATGTAATCGTGAAGGACCGTGCAAAAGAGAAAAGAAAAAATGTACTACTAAAAGGCACAACACCCGAAGCAGAACTAAGCGGAGGGGATGATTTTCGCGCAAAGCTCCTTCTCGCAACTTGTCATGCTGCGAATGCCGATAACAAGATAGAAGAGGGTGAAATTGAAACGATTATCAAGATTGTAGACCAAGTCTCATCCATTCCAGTAAGTCGTGATGAGGTCCACGAAATTATAAGTTTGATACCGCCAGAGTTTTCGGAGGTCGAAGCATCTAAAATTGGTAAAGATCTCGATGAGAAACAGAAATGGATGATCATACACGCTTGTATTTTAATGGCTGTAAGTGATGGTCATATCGATAATAGCGAATTGCACATGGTCTTCAGAATGGGCGTTGTGTTCGGGTTCTCAGAGAAAGACGTTTTTGAGAAGTTTAAATCGTTAGGGCTGACCAAAGATGAATGAAAAGGAACGGCGCGTATTCAAGCAAAAAAGTTTTTGGGATTGCTATCGCCTTCTTCTGATCTTCGCAGGAATGCTTGTTTTTATGTGCACTTGGGCACTTATAGAAGACTGGTCTGGAAGACATCGATACATCATTCCACCCGTCCCAGTCATTTTAGCAACTATTGTAGTAGTTGTTTTTGGTGGATGGTATCATCACAAACGCAACCTAATAGTGATACTAGACCAAGCCTTTTTTGGTATCGAAACGTTTGGTAAACGGCGAGAGCTGGCCTGGGATGGTATCCGGAACATACGTCATACCGCTGAAGGTTTAGATCTTACTTTTGGGGCGCTATTCCTCAGTAAGTTCGTCGTTATCGAGTATGATGGCAAAGATATTGAGATTCCGACGCATAAGTTGCGAAGCGGTCACTCCCTGCACGATAACTTCTCTGACTACTATTTTAACTCATGACGATTATCTTTCGCCCACTTCATTTTGCAAATATAGAGTTCGGCGTTCAAAACCGTTCCCTTTCGGACACCCCCCTAACCCATGTCCGAAACTTAGCTTGACGCACTTAAGAACATCAATACACTTACGGACACCGATTTCTTAACAAAGAACACCATGTCCAGAACATTTGCCTACGCCCGCGTTTCCACCATAGAGCAGGAAACCGAAAATCAGATCGCAGAGATTAAGGCCGCTGGCTTTGCTGTGGAACAGCACCGCACCATTGCAGAGACAGTGTCCGGCTCAGTCGCGATTGCCAAACGCGCCGGATTTACTCGCTTGCTCGACAAGATGGAGCAAGGCGATGTGTTGATCGTGACGAAGCTTGACCGGCTAGGGCGTGACGCCATCGACGTCTCCAGCACCGTGGCAAAACTCGAGGCGCTAGGTATTCGTGTTCACTGCCTTGCACTGGGTGGCGTGGATCTCACCAGCTCAGCTGGAAAACTCACAATGGGTGTGATCAATGCCGTGGCCCAATTTGAGCGCGACCTTCTTATCGAGCGCACACAGGCAGGTCTTGTCCGCGCGCGCGCTGAAGGAAAACGCATGGGTCGCCCCCCTGCCCTTTCCACCGTACAACAGCTGGACGTCAAGGCCCGCTTAAACGCAGGCAACGCCGTCGCAGCCATTGCTCGTGACATTGGCGTCAGCCGCCAAACAATCATGCGCGTGAGGGATGAAGCATAATGGATCTTAAAAGCCGCATCGGACACAATATTGCAGCCCTGAGACACTTCCAAGGATACTCAGTCGCGGCCTTTGCAGAAACAACTGGTA
>NZ_CANMQD010000014.1 GCF_947499945.1 uncultured Sulfitobacter sp.
AGGGAGGAGTATGCCATGACAACCTATAATGTAGCCCTGAATTTCGAGGATGGCGTCACCCGCGTCATTCAATGTGAAGACGACGAGATGGTGACCGAGGCCGCCTTTCGCCAGAAAATTAACATCCCCATGGATTGCCGTGATGGCGTTTGCGGGACGTGCAAGTGCTTTGCCGAAAAGGGCGAGTTCGAGCTGGAATTCTACCTTGACGAAGCGATGACGGAGGAGGAAGCCGCCGAAGGCTATGTCTTGACCTGTCAGATGTCACCGCTGAGTGATTGCGTTGTGCGGGTGCCGGCCACCTCTGCAGTCTGCAAGACAGCGCCCGAGCCTTTAGCGGGTGAGGTTCTCGGCGTGGACCGACTTTCTGAGACCTCGTTTGGCCTTCGTGTGAAGATGTCCAAGACAGTGGGGTTTCTGCCGGGCCAATATGTGAACGTCAGCGTGCCGGGCACAGACAAACACCGCTCCTATTCATTCTCGTCCAAACCGGGTGCGGATGAAGGCCATTTTTTGATCCGCAACATCCCCGGTGGTGTGATGAGCAGCTATCTGGGCGAGCGCGCCAAGGGTGGTGATGCAATCACGCTGACCGGACCGATGGGGGCATTCTACTTGCGCCCGATGGAACGTCCCCAACTTTGGCTGGCAGGTGGTACGGGTCTTGCCCCCTTCCTGTCGATGCTGGAGCATCTGGCAGAGCAGGGCAACGATCAGCCGATCACGCTCTATTATGCAGTTACCCATGCTGCGGATCTGGTGGAACTGGACCGCGTGCAAGCGCTGGCCAAGCAGATCGGCAATGTCACAGTGATCACGGTTCTGGCGGCAGAAGAGGACGCGCACGAGCGTAAGGGTTTTGTCACCGATCACGTCTCTGCGGAGGATCTGAACGGCGGTGATGTCGATGTCTATCTGTGTGGCCCGCCGCCCATGGTGGATGCCGTTCGCGGACACTTCGGCACGCTGGGTGTTGAGCCTGCCAATTTCCATTTCGAAAAGTTCAACCCGACTGAAACAGAGGCGGATGCGGCATGAGCCGCCGCTTTGAAGACAAGGTGATGGTCGTGACCGGCGCCGCCCAAGGCATCGGCCGCTGCGTGGCCGAGCGTGCAGCGGGTGAGGGCGCAAAGGTGCTGATCGTAGACCGCTCACCCGCGCGCGATGAAGTGGTGGCAGCGATCCGCGCCAACGGTGGTTTAGCAGAGGCGATCAATGTCGATCTGGAGACATGGACCGGTTGCGACGGGGCGATGGAAAAGGCCCAGAGCCTCTGGGGCCGGATTGACATTCTGGTCAACAACGTGGGCGGGACCATCTGGGCCAAACCGTATGAGCATTATGAGCCCGAGCAAATCGACGCCGAAGTGCGCCGCTCGCTGTTCCCGACACTTTATTGTTGCCGCGCTGCGATCGAGCGGATGCTGCCGCAAGGGTCAGGCGTGATCGTTAACGTCAGTTCTATCGCCACGCGCGGGTTGAACCGTGTGCCTTACGCCGCGGCGAAGGGCGGCGTGAATGCCATCACTGCCAGTTTGGCTTGGGAAATGGCTGAGCGCGGCATTCGCGTCGTGGCCACCGCACCGGGCGGCACTGAAGCCCCCGAACGTGTGACCCCGCGCAACCCGAACGCAGAGCAGGAACAGCGCGCGGACTGGTACCAGACCATCGTCGACCAGACGATTCAGTCCTCCCCCATGAAACGATACGGAACACTCGACGAACAGGCAGGGCCAATCCTGTTTCTGGCGTCGGATGACGCCTCCTACATCACGGGCCTTACTGTGCCCGTGGGCGGCGGCGACCTTGGATAGGCCGACATAAGAACGGTCTGATAATCAACTGGAGGAACCAAAATGAAAACGACAACACTGGCGGCCATCGGCCTTGCCACCACTATCGCGACCACAGCAACCGCCGAGGACATCAAGATCGGCCTGCTGCTGCCCTATTCCGGCGTTTATGCGGCCCTTGGCAACGAGATTGACGCAGGCTTTGCGCTGGGGCTTGAGCAATTCGGCGGCGAGACAGATGCTACTTTCGAGATTGTCCGCGAGGACACCGAAGTGAAACCACCGGTTGCCCTTGGCAAAGCCAAGAAGCTGATCTTGCAAGAAAATGTGGACGTGATTGCGGGTATCGTAAGCTCGGGCGTTCTGGGCGCTATTCGCGATATGGTCCACGGTGCAGGCGTGCCGCTGATTGTCGCGAACGCGGGCAATGATGAGGCGACGGGCGCAGATTGCTCCCCATTCATCACTCGTATGTCGTTTTCCAACGGTCAGGTAAATCGCCCCATGGGCACATGGATGTATGAGCAGGGTGTCCGCAAGGTGTATACCCTTGCCCCTGATTATGCGGCCGGTCGTCAGATGATCGAAGCATTCGAGGCCACATTCACTGCCGCAGGTGGCGAGATTGTCGGGCAAGACTTCACGCCCTTCCAGAAAACGCAAGATTTTGGCCCCTACCTGACCCAAGCCAAATCCAGCGGTGCCGATGCGGTCTATGTGTTCTATGCAGGCGGTGAGGCGATTTCCTTCGTCAAACAATACGACAGTTTTGGTCTGAAGGCTGAACTGCCGCTCTATGGCTCGGGGTTCCTGACGTCGTCTCTGTATGTGAATGCACAAGGTCCTGCGGCTGAGGGTGTGATTGCGGCGTCCCATTACGTACCGACAATTGAAAATGATGCGAACGCGGTCTTCGTAGACGGCTTTACGGCCAAAATCGGCCGCGCCCCGTCCGAGTTTGCGGTTCAGGGCTATGACGCTGCACGCGCGCTCATCGAGGCGACAAAAGCGGGTGCGACAGACCGCGCTTCGCTTGCTACCGCCCTGCGTCAGGTCACGTTCGACGGACCACGCGGCACATTGTCGATTGATCCTGCGACCAACAACATCGTGCAGCCGATCTATACCTACGAAACTGTCGCAAGTGCAGATGGCCTCACGCAAAAAATTCTGGCCCAGCTGCCGTCCGAGGCCGATCCGGCCAATGGTTGCGTGATGGATCCGGTATCTAACTAAAACAACAACCCGGCTGCGTTTTGTGGCCGGGTTTTTCATGTGGGGGGAGGTCCTAAAATGACAACCGATCTTGGCTTCTGGACGCTACAGGCGCTCAACGCGCTACAGCTGTCGATGCTTTTGTTTCTACTATCTGTCGGCCTGACTGTGATCTTCGGCCTGATGCATTTCGTTAACCTTGCCCATGGTGCGCTTTATGCCCTTGGTGCGTATTTCGCGGCCTCTTTTGCCGCGATCTGGGGCTACTGGGCGGCGTTTTTACTCGCGCCTGTGGCTGTCGCGGGAGTGGGGGTTCTGCTCTATTCTGGCTTCATCCAGCGGATGCGCAAATCGGGGCCGATGGCGCAAGTTCTGGTGACTTTTGGCCTTATTTTCGTGCTGTTAGACCTGACACGCATCGTCTGGGGCGATCTGCCTCTTGCGATTGAAGTGCCAGCAATGCTGGGCGGACGGCTCGCGTTCCTCGGTGTCGAATATCCGACTTATCGTTTGTTTATCATTGTTCTTGGCCTCGTCGTTTTAGCCGGTCTCGCCTTCGTTCTGGGGCGGACTCAGATCGGTGCGATGATCCGGGCAGGTGTCGACAACGACGAGATGGCCGCCTGTCTGGGCATCAACGTGGAGCGTCTTTTCTTCTGCGTTTTCTGCGTCGGTTGCGCGCTGGCGGGTCTGGCCGGTGCAGTCGCTGCGCCGCTGCTCAGCGTCTCGCCCGATATGGGGCTGCAAATCCTGATCCCCACGCTGATCGTGATCGTGATCGGCGGTCTCGGGTCGCTCAAGGGCGCTGTCGCGGGATCGCTTATATACGGCTTTGTGCAGACTTTCGGGGCCGTGCTGGCACCGCAACTCTCTTCTGTTCTCATTTACGCCCTGTTGGCCGCGGTCCTTGTGATCAAGCCGGTGGGCCTCTTTCCGGCGAAAGGATAGATCATGTTCCATCACACGCCTTTCCGATATGCGGCCTTGGTGCTCTTGGCATCGGGTGCGCTGTTTCAGGCCTTCACGGCACAATACTTCGGGCTGGAAATTCTGACCGAAATTCTCATCCTCGCCATGTTGGTGCTGGCACTTGATATGGTAGCCGGATTTGGCGGCATGGTATCACTGTGCCACGGCGCGCTAATGGGGGTGGGGGCTTATGGCTATGCTGTGCTCTCCACCACGGCAGGTCTCACCCCGCCAGTAGCGATGGCGGCGGCCGTGGGTATCACCGCTGGCATCTCATGGGTCATCGGTGCGATCTGTTCGCGCAGCCATGGCATCTATTTCATCATGGCAACGCTCGCCTTTGGCCAGATGGCCTATTCCTATGTGTTCGAGGCTCCGATCTTTGGCGGTGATGACGGCTTGGGCGGGATCGAGCGTCTTGATCTGTCCTTCATCGGCGTCGATCTGAATGATACGCGCACATTTGCACTGTTCTGCCTCGTCACACTGGCCGCCATGTACGGGCTTGCGGTTATGATCCTGCGCTCGGGGCTTGGCCGCTCCTTCTCAGGGGTGATGCACAATGAGCAACGGATGCGCGCACTCGGCCTGACCGTGTGGCGGATAAAGGCCGATGTCTTCGGGCTTTCGGGCATGATTGCAGGCGTTGCCGGCGTTCTGGCAGCACAACACATCATGTATATCTCGCCCGGATTGATGGCCTGGACCGTCTCAGGCGAAGCCCTTGTTGTCGTGATCCTTGGCGGGCTTGGCACATTGGTTGGGCCGCTGGTGGGAGCTGCAGTCTTTGTGGTGCTCAAGCACGAGCTGAGCTCCCTAACGACCTACTGGCACCTGATTGTGGGCGTCATTCTGATCGGTGTCGTGATGAGCCGCGCCAATGGGATTTTCGGCTTCATCGAGAATTCCTTCGCAGCGCGCAGCAAGACGACAGAGATAAACCCGAAAGCCATGGAGGTGACAAAAGATGCTTGAGACACGCAACTTGGACAAAAGCTTCGGCGCGGTTCATGTCACCCGAGATGTCTCGCTCAAGCTTGAGCGCGGCGAGCGGCGGGTGATCCTCGGGCCGAATGGGGCGGGCAAGACTACGCTGTTCAACCAGCTGGTTGGCGAGCTGACGCCCGACAGTGGAACTGTGAATCTGGCGGGTGAGGATGTTACCGCACTGCCGGTGGCCAAGCGTGCGCGGCAAGGACTATCGCGCAGCTATCAGAAAAACACGTTGTTCGACGGACTGACCGTTGAAGAAAACCTTGGCCTTGCGGCTGCGATCCATACGGGCAATGCAACCACGTTATGGTCGGACAGCCTTGGCAAAGCGGAGGTGCGCGAGATCGTCAAGGATGTTGCCAATCAGGTGGACCTGATGCCGTTCCTGCATGCAAAAGTCTCGCAGATCAGCTATGGTGTGCGGCGTCAGCTGGAGGTCGGTGTGGCGCTGGCCACGCGTCCGCTGGTTCTGTTGATGGACGAGCCGACGAGCGGTGTGGGGCCGGAGATGGCCAAAGGTTTCCATGATCTGCTGAACAACCTGCCACGTGATTTGACCTTGTTGATCATCGAGCATGACATGGACCTCGCTTTTGACGTGGCCGATACGATCACCGTGCTGAACTACGGCGAGGTCGTCTTTGATGGGCTGCCGGATGCTGCACGCGGGTCTGATCTGCTCAAAGAAATCTATTTGGGGAGCTGGGAAGATGCTTGAACTGAATGCAGTGAATTCCGGCTACGGCGAAACACAGGTCCTGTACGGGATGAACGTCACCGCGCAACCTGGCCGCGTGCTGGCCATTCTGGGGCGCAACGGAGCGGGCAAATCTACCACCCTCAAGACGATCATGGGGTTGTTGCCGACGAAGTCTGGCACGATCACATTTGATGGCGCACCCATTGCCAAGCGGCCTTTTGACATCGCCAAATCCGGCATCGCCTATGTGCCTGAGACGCGCGATATCTTTCCCTCGCTCAGCGTGCGCGAAAACCTCGAGATCGCCTCGAAACGCTTTGGTGATGGTGCGTGGACGATCGAGCGGGTGATCGACCTGTTCCCGCGGCTGGGCGAGCGGTTGGACAATGGCGGCATGCAACTGTCGGGCGGAGAGCAGCAGATGCTTGCCATCGCACGTGCGCTACTGATGAATCCGCGCCTGCTGGTGCTGGATGAGCCGACAGAGGGGCTTGCTCCAATCATTGTGAAGCTGATCCATGACAAATTGCAGGATCTGCGCCGCGAAGGCCTGTCGATGGTGCTGGTCGAGCAGAACTTCGGGTTTGCCACATCTCTGGCCGACGATGTCGTCGTCGTGGGTAAAGGTCAGGTGGTCTGGAGCGGCAGCGCGGATGAAATCCGTGCCGACGTTGAAACACAGCATAAATGGCTGGGTGTCTGAACCCGGAGAGGTGCGGGTTTTACCGGGCCTCGCGTGCGACGCTTTGTGCCACCTTGATGAAGTTCTGCACATGCACACCCTGTTCGTCGACGCGGTAATTGACGGATAGGGATGTCCGCGCAATCTCCGGCTCGATCCGCAGGAACTTGATCCCGTTGCGCGGGGCAGAACCTACAGAGCTGGGCACGACACAAACCCCTTCGCCAATCGCCACAAGGCTCAGCGCGGTTTGCAGGTCCATGGTGAATACTCGCTTTGGCACAGGAAACCCTGCTTCTGTGCAGGCGTTTATCACTGTATCGGCATAGCTGGGGCGGGGGTATTCAGGGTATAGGATCAGGTTGTGCGTCTCAAGGCGCCGAAGGTCGGCGACCTCGCGCGTGCCTGTATCCAGCGTGTCGGGAAGTGCCAGGATCAGATCCTCTTTAACTAAATGCTTTACCGCAAATTCTGCATCATCCAGCGCAGGACGTGCAACAGCCACATCAATCATGCGCGCCACCAGTTGCTGTCGTAATTGGGCGTTGTTCATCGGCTGGAGGCTCAGATTGATCGACGGATAGGCGGCGCGGAACGCTTTGACGATATTCGGTAAAATTCCATAGGTGGAGGAGCCGACAAAGCCGATGCGCAAACGCCCTTCCGCCCCTTGGCCAAGCCTGCGCATTTCGAGCTTTGTATCATCCAGTAAGGCGAGGATCGCGCGGCTGCGCTCCAGCAGTTTCTCGCCCGCTTGGGTCAGGCTGATCGCACTGCGCCCGCGGTTGAATAGGACCGCTTCCAGCTCCTCCTCGATCTGTTTGATCTGTCGGCTCAGCGGCGGTTGCGCCATATCCAGCCGCTCTGCGGCGCGGCCGAAATGCAGCTCCTCCGCGACGGCAATGAAATAGGTCATCTGTTTGAAGTTCATTTTCCCTCCCGTGAAAATGGAGATTTCCCGCAAACTGCTCTCCCAAGCAATCGTTTCCAGTTTGCTACCTTAGACCGCGTGTTTGCATAAAAAAAGGCCCCCGCATTAGCGGAGGCCAGTCTCAGGGGGATTTTGTGGTTTACTCGGCGGCGATGGCCTCAGACTTGATGACAAAGTCGAACTCGAAGTGCAGGTCTGTCTTCAACTCGGGTGCTGCTTTCTTGAACGTACCGATCAGGCTTTCCTTGACAGCAAACACGCTATCATCGTCGAGCCATTTGCTCTCTGCATCATAAATCTGGCTGATCAGCGGGCGGAAGCCGTCTTTGGAAATGATGAAGTGCATGTGCCCCGGACGGTTTGGGTGGTGCCCCATATAGCGCAGCAATTCACCAGCGGTTTCATTGTCGGGGATCGGATAAGGCACGGGGCGCACGGCGACAAAGGCATAATGGCCATTCTCGTCCGTCTCGAAGCGGCCGCGCAGATTATATTCCGGCTGATCGGGGTCGAGGTTTTCATACACGCCGTTTGGCGCATCTTCCCAGACGTCCATCTGGACACCGGCCACGCCATTGCCGTTTGCGTCACGAATGTAGCCCTCGAAATAGGCGGTTTCTTCGTTGTCGTAGTGCTTTTTGATGGTAGACGCACCTTTTGGTAGAACCGGCGGGTTTTCACGGTAGAAGGGTCCAAGCACGGTGGACTCGCTCTCGGGTCCGTCAACGGGGTTGGACAACATATCCACCAGCACTTCGACGCCCAGAATGTCACCCAGCAGGATGAATTCCTGACGGTTCTCGTCACAGGTCTGGCCTGCGCGCTTGAGGTATTCGCAGCCCTCAAGGAATTCGCCGTGCTGCAGGTTCACGTCTTTGCAAAAACCGTGCAGGTGACGGATGAGCGATGACATGATCTCGCGCTGGCGGTCGGTGATGTCACCGTGCTGACCCAGACTTGCGATGACCACGTCGCTGATGTTGTCGATGTTAACGATACCCATTTTTCTTCCTCCAAAGTGGCAATGTTGGTGCCGGTTTGGGCGCCTTGGCGGGCGACCCTTGGTGTGTACCGTCTGCGAAAGGGGCAGATGATCCAATGCCGTGGGCGGTATTGCGTAATACCCGCATCGGTATGGCAGTAAAGCCTGCCCTCATGGCACCACAGTGTCAGGGATATGAAGAGGAAAGCGCGATGATTGAGACGTTCCACACCATGCAGGCAAAGCTGGAGGCCACGCCGCATTTGCTGCGCCTCGGGCGCTTGTTCTCCGAGAACGTTCTTGTTCAGGTGGGCGATGATGAGATTTACCTGACCTTCGATAAGGGGCATTTGACCCACGTAACCGCAGGCCCCAGTCGCAAGACGCCTTGGCGCTTTGCGCTGCGCACCGATGCAGAGGCGCTGGCGCAGTTTTGGCAACCGCTGCCGGCACCGGGGTTTCACGACATCTTTGGTCTTCTAAAAGTTGGCCGTGGCAACATTGATGGTGATATTCTGTGCCTCGTCAAAAACCTGCGCTTTTTCAAAGAGTTCATGGCGCTGCCCCGCACCAAGCGGGAGGACGCAGCATGAGCATTGAACCGATCACAGGCCGCTACCTCACCGTCACTGTTGAGGGCGCGCCGCGCCGGATTTATTTCGAGGAAGCGGGGCAGGGCCGTCCTGTCTTGTGCCTGCACACGGCGGGTGCGGACACGCGGCAATGGCGGCATCTCATGAATGATGCGGGCATAACGGCAAACAATCGCATGATCGCCTTTGATCTTCCATGGCACGGCAAATCCTTGCCGCCTGAAGGCTTTGAGACGGAAGAATACCTGCTCACCACCGAGGCCTACATAGAGACAGTCCTTGCCGTGATTGATGGGCTGGGGCTGGACCGCCCCGTGCTTGCAGGCTGTTCCATGGGCGGCCGCATTGCGCTGCAACTTGCGGCGCTGCATCCGGATAAATTCAGCGGTTTTATCGCCATCGAGGCGTCGGATTTCCAACCCGCTTGGTATGACATCGACTGGTTTCACCGCCCCGATGCCCATGGCGGCGAAATGGGTGCGGCGCTCGTCTCTGCCAATATCTCGCCCTTTGCGCCAAACGCCGAGCGGTGGAATACGCTGTGGATGTTCATGCAAAGTGGTCCGGGCGTGTTCCGTGGGGACCTGAGTTTCTACACCAAGGATGACAGTCTGATTGCCCGTTTAGGGGATATCGACACGGCCAAAACGCCAGTTCATCTGATCGTGGGTGCATATGATCTGACTTGCACGCCCGAGGACGCAAAGCGCACGGCCGATGCCATTGACGGTGCAACCCTCGCGGTGATGGACAAGCTGGGCCACTTCCCGATGAGCGAGCATCCTGTGGGGTTCCGTCCCTTCTTTGTCGACGCACTCAAGCGGATGCCTGCGGGAGGTGCCGCATGAGTAACCCATGTATCATCTGCGTTGCCATCACAGGATCATTGCCGACAAAAGCCAACAACCCCGCCGTGCCTGTGACAGTCGCTGAGCAGATTGAGAGCACCCACGAAGCCTTCGAGGCGGGCGCCACCATCTGCCATGCCCATGTTCGCAACGACGACGAGACACCGTCGTCGGACCCCGAGAAATTTGCGCGCCTCAAGGAGGGGTTGGAGAAACACTGTCCGGGCATGATCATCCAGTTCTCGACGGGTGGACGTTCGGGCGCGGGGGAGACGCGTGGTGGGATGCTGCCGCTTTCGCCTGATATGGCCTCGCTGTCTGTTGGGTCCAACAACTTTCCGACTCGCGTGTATGAAAATCCGCCCGCGTTGGTCGACTGGCTTGCGGGGGAGATGCTCAAGCATGATGTGAAGCCCGAGATCGAGGCGTTTGATCTGTCGCATATCCTCAAGGCCAAGGACATGGCCGACAAAGGCCAGCTGGCGGGTACGCCTTATGTACAGTTTGTCATGGGTGTGAAGAACGCGATGCCCGTGGACCGTGATGTGTTTGATTACTACATTCGCACCGTGCGCCGCCTGTTTGGGGCAGATGCGCCTTGGTGCGCAGCGGGGATCGGTGCGCAGCAGTTCACACTGAACGACTGGGCGATCTCTTCGGGCGGTCATGCGCGCACAGGTCTGGAGGATAACGTCCGCCTTGATCGCGACACGCTGGCCCCATCGAATGCGGCCCTCGTAACCCGAGCAGCGCAACTGTGCGAGAAATACGAACGGCCCGTGGCCAACTGGCGGCAGGCCCGCGCGATCCTTGAATTGAAAGAAGTATCAGCATGAAAAAGGTGTTTGAGACAGCGCAGGCAGCGCTCGACGGTGTGCTGGAGGATGGGATGCTGATTGCGGCCGGCGGCTTTGGCCTCTGCGGCATACCCGAATTGCTGATCGACGGAATTGTCGCGCATGGCGCCAAGAACCTGACGGTTGCGTCCAATAACGCAGGCGTGGATGATTTCGGTTTGGGCAAACTGCTCGCCACACGTCAGATTTCCAAAATGATGGCGTCCTATGTGGGTGAGAACGCTGAATTCATGCGCCAATACCTGTCAGGTGAGCTGGAGCTGGAGTTCAACCCGCAAGGTACATTGGCCGAGCGGATGCGCGCAGGAGGTGCCGGTATTCCCGGGTTCTACACCAAAACCGGCGTAGGCACCGTAATTGCCGAGGGTAAGGACGTAAAAAGTTGGGGTGGTCAGGATTACATCCTCGAAGAAGGTATTTTCGCCGATCTGTCCATCGTCAAAGCATGGAAGGCGGATGCCACGGGCAACGCAATCTTCCGCAAGACAGCGCGCAACTTCAATCCGCCCGCAGCCATGTGCGGCAAGGTCTGCATCATGGAGGTCGAAGAGATTGTGCCTGTCGGCAGCCTTGATCCCGATCACATCCACCTGCCCGGCATTTATGTGCATCGCATCATTCAGGGCACCCATGAAAAGCGGATAGAGCAACGCACAGTGAGGAC
>NZ_CANMQD010000015.1 GCF_947499945.1 uncultured Sulfitobacter sp.
GTCCTCACTGTGCGTTGCTCTATCCGCTTTTCATGGGTGCCCTGAATGATGCGATGCACATAAATGCCGGGCAGGTGAATGTGATCAGGATCAAGGCTGCCAACAGGCACGATCTCTTCAACCTCCATGATGCAGACCTTGCCGCACATGGCCGCAGGCGGATTGAAATTGCGCGCGGTCTTGCGGAAAATTACGTTGCCCGTCGCATCCGCCTTCCATGCTTTGACGATGGACAGATCGGCAAAGATACCCTCTTCAAGGATGTAATCCTGACCGCACCAGTTCTTGACGTCCTTACCCTCGGCAATCACGGTGCCCACGCCGGTTTTGGTATAGAACCCCGGAATACCTGCACCCCCTGCGCGCATCCGCTCGGCCAATGTGCCTTGCGGGTTGAACTCCAGCTCCAGCTCACCTGACAGGTATTGCCGCATGAATTCCGCGTTCTCGCCCACATAGGACGCCATCATTTTGGAAATCTGACGGGTGGCGAGCAGTTTGCCCAAACCGAAATCATCCACACCTGCATTATTGGACGCGACGGTCAGATTCTTGGCACCATGCGCTACGATTCCATCGATCAGCAATTCGGGAATGCCGCAGAGGCCAAAGCCGCCCGCCGCAATGAGCATGCCATCGCCCAGCACCCCGTCGAGCGCTGCCTGCGCTGTCTCGAATACCTTTTTCATGCTGACACTCCTTTCAATCCAAGGATCGCGCGGGCTTGCCGCCAGTTGGCCACGGGCCGCTCGTATTTCTCGCACAGTTGCGCTGCTCGGGTCACGAGGGCCGCATTCGACGGGGCCAGCGTGTCGCGATCAAGGCGGACGTTATCCTCCAGACCTGTGCGCGCATGACCACCCGAGGAGATCGCCCAGTCGTTCAGTGTGAACTGCTGCGCACCGATCCCCGCTGCGCACCAAGGCGCATCTGCCCCAAACAGGCGGCGCACGGTGTGGATGTAGTAATCAAACACATCACGGTCCACAGGCATGGCGTTCTTCACACCCATGACGAACTGCACATAAGGCGTACCCGCCAGCTGGCCCTTGTCGGCCATGTCCTTGGCCTTGAAGATATGCGACAGATCAAACGCCTCGATCTCGGGCTTCACGTCATGCTTGAGCATTTCGGCTGCAAGCCAGTCGACCAAATCAGGTGGGTTTTCATACACACGGGTCGGAAAGTTGTTGGACCCAACAGACAGCGAGGCCATATCAGGCGAAAGCGGCAGCATCCCACCACGCGTCTCCCCCGCGCCCGAACGTCCACCCGTCGAGAACTGGATGATCATGCCCGGACAATGTTTCTCCAGCCCCTCCTTGAGGCGCGCGAATTTCTCGGGATCAGATGAGGGCGTCTCGTCATCGTTGCGAACATGGGCATGGCAGATGGTGGCCCCCGCCTCGAACGCCTCATGCGTGCTTTCAATCTGCTCGGCGACTGTCACAGGCACGGCGGGGTTGTTGGCTTTTGTCGGCAATGATCCTGTGATGGCGACGCAGATGATGCAGGGATTACTCATGGTGCATCTGCCTCTGGCATCCGCTTGAGCGCGTCGACAAAGAAGGGACGGAACCCCACAGGATGCTCGCTCATCGGGAAGTGGCCCAGCTCGTCCATCACCGCAAGGGTTGCACCGTCAATGGCATCGGCCGTGCGTTTCGCGTCCTCGGGCGTGCAAGTCAGATCATATGCACCCACGATCAGATGAACTGGCGTTTTGACTGTGTCGATATCCCCCAAACGGGCAATCAGACTGTCATCCTTGGTGTAGAAACTCAGGTCCCCACGGAACACGCCCGGACCGCTTTGCATGAACATCCACAGCGTATTCCAACGCTCGGCGTTGGGCGCATAGGGCGAGATATTGGCAGAGACGAGCGCCGCACCCATTTCGCCACCATGAGCATCGGGACGGTGAAACCAGTCGATGTCATACCAAGCGGGTTGGAAATCCGACGCCTCGATGGCGATAAAACCGCTGAATTTATCCGGATGTAGCGCCGCAAGTTGCAGTGCAATACGCCCCCCCATCGAACAGCCTGCAAGCACGGGGCGGTTCAGCCCCAGCCCTTCAATCACGGCAAGGACTGTCTCGATATAGGCCTCGGTGGTGAGCAGGTATTCCTCTGTCTCGAACCCTTCAGGCGGCAAGGATTTGCCGTGCCACGGAAGATCAAAAGCAATCATGCGATTGTTCGCCGTAATTCCTTCATCATTCATGAGATGCCGCCATTGCCGCGTGTCCGCACCCGCAGTATGCAGGCACAAGACAGGACGGCCCTGCCCCGCTTCCTCGAAATAAATCCTGCGCGGCGCGCCCTCAACGGTGACGGTGAGGTAGCGGCCTGTGATCGGTTCGATGCTCATGCGGCGTCCTCCCGTTCGGCGCGGGGCAGCGCCATGAATTCTTTAAAAAAGCGCAGGTTTTTGACGAGGCACAGGATGTCACCATCAATAGTGCCGCGGCCGATTTTCAACAGACCAAAGATGTCGTGAAACCCCGGTGCGGGCAGCGGTTGCCAGAACTGCGCCAGCGCCTCTGCATCAGTGCGCAGGGCAAAGCGCCACGGTGTTTTGCGGCTGGGGCCTTCGGTCACTTGCGTCAAGTGACCCTTCTCGAAAGTAAGATATATCTCGTCAGACCCCACCTGAATGAGGACAGTCTCGGAGAACAAGCGCCCGAGGCGCAGCAAATGCGGCGTGGCCTCCAGCTTTGCCTGCATGGTGTGGAATGTCTCAATCATCTGGCTCTCCTCTTCATATCCCTGACACTGTGGTGCCATGAGGGCGGGCTTTACCGCCATACCGATGCGGGTATTACGCAATACCGCCCACGGCATTGGATCATCTGCTCCTTTCGCAGACGGTATACACCAAGGGTCGCCCACCGCGGCGCCCAAACCGGCACCAACATTGCCACTTTGGAGGAAGAAAAATGGGTATCGTTAACATCGACAACATCAGCGACGTCGTTATCGCAAGTCTGGGCCAGCACGGTGACATCACCGACCGCCAGCGCGAGATCATGTCATCGCTCATCCGTCACCTGCACGGGTTTTGCAAAGACGTGAACCTGCAACACGGCGAATTCCTTGAGGGCTGCGAATACCTCAAGCGCGCAGGCCAGACCTGTGACGAGAACCGTCAGGAATTCATCCTGCTGGGTGACATTCTGGGCGTCGAAGTGCTGGTGGATATGTTGTCCAACCCCGTTGACGGACCCGAGAGCGAAAGCACCGTGCTTGGCCCCTTCTACCGCGAGAACCCGCCGGTGTTGCCAAAAGGCGCCTCGACTATCAAAAAGCACTATGACAACGAAGAAACTGCCTACTTTGAGGGCTACATTCGTGACGCAAACGGCAATGGCGTGGCCGGTGTCCAGATGGACGTCTGGGAAGATGCGCCGAACGGCGTCTATGAAAACCTCGACCCTGACCAGCCGGAATACAACCTGCGCGGCCGCTTCGAGACGGACGAGAATGGCCACTATGCCTTTGTCGCCGTGCGCCCCGTGCCTTACCCGATCCCCGACAATGAAACCGCTGGCGAATTGCTGCGCTATATGGGTCACCACCCCAACCGTCCGGGGCACATGCACTTTATAATTTCCAAAGACGGCTTCCGCCCCCTGATCAGCCAGATCTACGACGCCGAGAGCAAATGGCTCGACGATGATAGCGTGTTCGCTGTCAAGGAAAGCCTGATCGGCACGTTCAAGAAAGCAGCACCCGAGTTGAAGACAGACCTGCACTTCGAGTTCGACTTTGTCATCAAGTCAGAGGCCATCGCGGCCGAATAAACTAAGATATCTCCCTGAGACTGGCCTCCGCTGATGCGGGGGCCTTTTTTTATGCAAACACGCGGTCTAAGGTAGCAAACCGCATACGATCGCTTGGGAGGGCAGTTTGCGGATACCTGCATTTTCACGGGAGGGAAAATGAACTTCAAACAGATGACCTATTTCATTGCCGTCGCGGAGGAGCTGCATTTTGGCCGCGCCGCAGAGCGGCTGGATATGGCGCAACCGCCGCTGAGCCGACAGATCAAACAGATCGAGGAGGAGCTGGAAGCGGTCCTATTCAACCGCGGGCGCAGTGCGATCAGCCTGACCCAAGCGGGCGAGAAACTGCTGGAGCGCAGCCGCGCGATCCTTGCCCTCCTGGATGACACAAAGCTGGAAATGCGCAGGCTTGGCCAAGGGGCGGAAGGGCGTTTGCGTATCGGCTTTGTTGGCTCCTCTACCTACGGTATTTTGCCGAACATAGTCAAAGCGTTCCGCGCTGCCTATCCCGCGATCAACCTGAGCCTACAGCCGATGAACAACGCCCAGCTGCGACAGCAACTGGTGGCGCGCATGATTGATGTGGCTGTTGCGCGTCCTGCGCTGGATGATGCCGAATTTGCGGTAAAGCATTTGGTTAAAGAGGATTTGATCCTGGCACTTCCCGACACGCTGGATACAGGCACGCGTGAGGTCGCCGACCTTCGGCGATTGGAGACGCACAACCTGATCCTATACCCTGAATACCCCCGCCCCAGCTATGCCGATACGGTGATCAACGCCTGTACAGAAGCAGGGTTTCCTGTGCCAAAGCGGGTGTTCACAATGGACCTGCAAACCGCGCTGAGCCTTGTGGCGATTGGCGAAGGGGTTTGTGTCGTGCCCAGCTCTGTAGGTTCTGCCCCGCGCAACGGGATCAAGTTCCTGCGGATCGAGCCGGAGATTGCGCGGACATCCCTATCCGTCAACTACCGCGTCGACGAACAGGGTGTCCATGTGCAGAACTTCATCAAGGTAGCACAAAGCGTTGCGCGCGAGGCGCGGTAAAACCCACACCTCTCCGGGTTCAGACACCCAGCCATTTGTGCTGTGTTTCATGATCGGCACGGATTTCATCGGCGCTCCCGCTCCAGACCACTTGGCCCTTACCCACGACGACGACGTCATCTGCCAGCGATGTGGCAAAGCCAAAGTTCTGCTCGACCAGCACCATCGACAGGCCTTCGCGGCGCAGATCCTGCAATTTGTCATGGATCAGCTTCACGATGATCGGGGCAAGCCCCTCTGTCGGCTCATCCAGCACCAGCAGGCGCGGGTTCATCAGCAGAGCGCGAGCGATCGCCAGCATCTGCTGCTCTCCACCCGACAACTGCATGCCGCCATTGTCCAACCGCTCGCCCAGCCGCGGGAACAGGTCGATCACCCGCTCGATCGTCCACGCGCCGTCGCCAAAGCGTTTCGAGGCGATCTCGAGGTTTTCGCGCACGCTGAGGGAGGGAAAGATATCGCGCGTCTCGGGCACATAGGCGATGCCTGATTTGGCGATGTCAAAAGGGCGTTTGGCGATGGGGGCGCCGTCGAATGTGATTGTGCCCGATTTGGTCGGCAGCAACCCCATGATCGTCTTGAGCGTGGTGGATTTGCCCGCCCCGTTGCGCCCCAGAATGGCCAGCACACGGCCAGATTGCGCGGTGACGTTCATCCCGTACAGAACCTGTGTTTCGCCGTAGCCGGAATTCACTGCATTCAGTTCAAGCATCTTCCCAGCTCCCCAAATAGATTTCTTTAAGCAGATCAGACCCGCGTGCAGCATCCGGCAGCCCATCAAAGACGACCTCGCCATAGTTCAGCACGGTGATCGTATCGGCCACGTCAAAAGCGAGGTCCATGTCATGCTCGATGATCAACAAGGTCAGATCGCGCGGCAGATTGTTCAGCAGATCATGGAAACCTTTGGCCATCTCCGGCCCCACACCGCTCGTCGGCTCGTCCATCAACAGAACCAGCGGACGCGTGGCCAACGCCACACCGACCTCCAGCTGACGCCGCACACCATAGCTGATCTGCGAGACTTTTGCATGCAGGAACGGCATCAGGTCGACCTGATTGGCCACATCCTTGACGATCTCGCGCACCTCCGCTTTGCCAAGGCTGTCCGACCAGAACGTGGTTGCATTGCCCGTATGGATCGCAGCCGCAAGGCCGAGGTTCTCTTCAACGGTCAGCCCGTCGAACAGGGTGTTTTTTTGATAGCTGCGCGACAATCCTTGCCGCGCGCGCTTTGCCACGGGCAATGCTGTTACATCCTCACCCGCCAGATGCACCGTGCCTCTGTCGGGCGTCAGTTCACCAACCAGCTGGTTGAACAGCGTTGTCTTGCCCGCCCCGTTCGGCCCAAGGATGACCCGCCGCTCGCCGCGCTCAAGCTTGAGCGAGACATCGCGGGTGACATGCACCGCGCCAAAGCTCTTGTCTAAGTTGCGTGTCTCAAGCATCTTTTGTCACCTCCGTGGCTTTGGGTGTGGCGACAGCAGCTTTGCTGCGCGCTGCGAAATAATCCTCAATGAAGCCGAAAATTCCATTGGCGCGGCTCATCACGACACCGATCAGAATGACGCCCACGATCAAGTGCCAGTAGGTCGTGAGGGAGCTCAGCTCGTGCTTGAGCACTACAAAGACTGCAGCTCCCACCAGCGGCCCAACCAATGTGCCAAGCCCGCCAAGGATCACGACAACAAGGGCTTCGCCTGAGACGGTCCAGGCCATCAATCCGGGCGAGATATACATTATATGCTGAGCTGCCAGTACACCGGCAAAGCCTGCGATCATGCCCGACAGGCCAAAGACATCCGCCTTTACCCGCCAGACAGTGAGGCCCAATGCGCGCATCCGCTGCTCGTTGTGCATCACACCCGAGAAGGAGCGGCCAAGCCCCGAGCGCAGGACCATCACCGCCAGCCCGTATATCGCGGCAAGGGCGACAAGGCAAAACAATGCGAATGTGCGCGTGTCGTTCAGATCAATACCGACGGCGGACAGATCAAGACGTTCAATCCCCCCCAAGCCGTCATCACCGCCAAAAATCGGCGCCTCGAACACATAGGAATAGGCCATCTGGCCAAAGGCGAGTGTTGCCATGATGAAATAGATGCCATGGCTGCGCGAACAGATCGCACCAATGACCCATGAGATGCCAGCGGTGATACCCACGGCCGCCGCCATCGCTACTGGCGGGGTGAGACCTGCCGTGGTGGAGAGCACAGCATAGCCGTAGGCACCAACCCCCATCAGCGCGCCGTGGCACAGGGATACCATGCCGCCAAATCCAGCCACCATATCAAGCGCCAGCACCAACATGGCGAGGATGAGAATTTCGGTCAGAATTTCCAACCCGAAATACTGAGCTGTAAAAGCCTGAAACAGCGCGCCCGATGCCAAAAGCACCAAGGCCGCATATCGCAAGGGCGTGTGATGGAACATGGTCTATCCTTTCGCCGGAAAGAGGCCCACAGGCTTGATCACAAGGACCGCGGCCAACAGGGCGTAAATGAGAACAGAAGAGAGTTGCGGTGCCAGCACGGCCCCGAAAGTCTGCACAAAGCCGTAGATGAGCGAGCCTGCAACAGCGCCTTTGAGCGACCCGAGACCGCCGATGACGATCACGATCAGCGTGGGGATCAGAATTTGCAGGCCCATATCGGGCGAGACGCTGAGCAGCGGCGCAGCCACCGCACCAGCCAATCCAGCAAGCGCGCATCCCACACAGAAAACACAGAAAAACAGGCGCTCTACGTTAATGCCCAGACAGGCGGCCATCTCGTCGTTGTCGACGCCAGCCCGGATCATCGCGCCGATCTGCGTCCGCCCCAAAACGAAGGCGAGACCAGCCAACACGACGAGGCCAAGAACAATGATAAACAAGCGGTACGTCGGATACTCGACACCGAGGAAGGCCAGCCGCCCGCCCAGCATTGCTGGAACTTCAATCGCGAGAGGCAGATCACCCCAGATGATGCGGGTCATATCCAACAGCACGAAAATCAGGCCAAATGTCACCAAAACCTGCGCCATCGGCCCCGATTTGCGCATCCGCTGGATGAAGCCGGAATAAAGCAGAACGCCCACCCCCGCGACAGCCACAGGCGCGAGTAAAAACGCCGCCCAGTAGCCCCAGACCGCAGCAACAGAAGCCGCGAAATAGGCACCAAGGGCATAAAGCGCACCATGGGCAAGGTTCACGAAATGCATCAGGCCAAAGATCACCGTCAGGCCGACGGATAGAAGAAACAAGAGCATCGACAGCTGTAGCGCATTGAGCGCCTGTAGCGTCCAGAAGCCAAGATCGGTTGTCATTTTAGGACCTCCCCCACATGAAAAACCCGGCCACAAAACGCAGCCGGGTTGTTGTTTTAGTTAGATACTGGATCCATCACGCAGCCATTGGCCGGATCAGCCTCGGACGGCAGCTGGGCCAGAACTTTTTGCGTGAGACCATCTGCACCTGCGACAGTCTCGTAGACATAGATCGGCTGAACGATGTTGTTGGTAGCAGGATCAATCGACAATGTGCCGCGTGGTCCGTCGAACGTGACCTGACGCAGGGCGGCAGCAAGCGAAGCGCGGTCTGTCGCACCCGCCTTTGTCGCCTCGATCAGCGCGCGTGCAGCATCATAGCCTTGAACCGCAAACTCGGACGGAGCGCGGCCGATTTTGGCCGTAAAACCGTCAACAAAGACCGCATTCGCATCGTTTTCGATTGTTGGGACGTAATGTGACGCCGCGATTACACCCTCAGCCGCAGGACCTTGGGCGTTCACATAAAGCGATGATGTCAGGAACCCCGAGCCATAGAGCGGCAGTTCAGCCTTCAGCCCAAAGCTGTCGTATTGCTTAACGAAGGAGATCGCCTCGCCGCCTGCATAGAACACATAGACCGCATCGGCACCGCTGGATTTGGCTTGGGTCAGGTAGGGGCCAAAATCCTGTGTTTTCTGGAAGGGCGTGAAATCCTGCCCGACAATCTCGCCACCTGCGGCAGTGAATGTGGCCTCGAATGCTTCGATCATTTGACGACCGGCCGCATAGTCAGGTGCAAGGGTATAGACCTTGCGGATACCCTGCTCGTACATCCAGATCCCCATCGGGCGGTTCACTTGGCCGTTGGAGAACGACATGCGTGTGATGAAGGGGGAGCAGTCGGCGCCCGTCGCCTCGTCATTGCCCGCGTTTGACACGATCAGCGGCACACCTGCTCCATGGACCATATCACGCACAGCCCCCAGAACGCCCGAGCTGACGATGCCGGTCATCACATCCACCTCATCCTGCAAGATCAGCTTTTTGGCTTTGCCAAGGGCGACCGGTGGTTTGACCTCGGTATCCTCACGAATGATCTCGAAGGTGGCATCTGTCTCGCCACCAAATTGTTCCAGTCCCAGCGCAAAGCCTGCGTCAATCTCGTTGCCAAGTGCCGCATAGACACCGGAATAGGGCAGCAGCAGGCCGATTTTGATATCCTCGGCGGTGGCTGTGGTCGCGATTGTGGTGGCAAGGCCAAGGGCCGCCAGTGTTGTCGTTTTCATTTTGGTTCCTCCAGTTGATTATCAGACCGTTCTTATGTCGGCCTATCCAAGGTCGCCGCCGCCCACGGGCACAGTGAGGCCCGTGATGTAGGAGGCATCATCCGACGCCAGAAACAGGATTGGCCCTGCCTGTTCGTCGAGTGTTCCGTATCGTTTCATGGGCGAGGACTGGATCGTTTGGTCGACGATGGTCTGGTACCAGTCCGCGCGTTGTTCCTGCTCTGCGTTCGGGTTGCGCGGGGTCACACGTTCGGGGGCTTCGGTGCCGCCCGGTGCCGTGGCTACAACGCGAATACCGCGCTCAGCCATTTCCCAAGCCAAACTGGCAGTGATGGCATTCACGCCGCCCTTCGCCGCTGCGTAAGGCACACGGTTCAACCCACGCGTGGCGATGGAACTGACGTTGACGATCACGCCTGACCCTTGCGGCAGCATCCGCTCGATCGCGGCGCGGCAACAATAAAGGGTCGGGAACAGCGAGCGGCGCACCTCGGCGTCGATCTGCTCGGGCTCGTAGTGCTCATATGGTTTGGCCCAGATGGTCCCGCCCACGTTGTTGACCAGAATATCTATCCTGCCCCAGAGGCTTTGGGCCTTTTGCATCGCCTCGTAGCAGCCGGTCCATGTCTCCAGATCGACATTGATCGCCTCTGCTACACCACCTTTGGCGTGGATCGCTGCCACCACTTCATCGCGCGCGGGCGAGCGGTCGACGATCAGAACCTTTGCACCCTCACCCGCCGCACGCTCGGCCACGCAGCGGCCGATGCCCTGGGCGGCACCGGTCACGACCATCACCTTATCGTCAAAGCGGCGGCTCATGCGGCATCCGCCTCTGTTTCAGTCGGATTGAACTTTTCGAAATAGAAATTGGCAGGCTCAACACCCAGCGTGCCGAAGTGTCCGCGAACGGCATCCACCATAGGCGGCGGGCCACACAGATAGACATCAACATCACCGCCGTTCAGATCCTCCGCAGAGACGTGATCGGTGACGAAACCCTTACGTTCATGCGCGTCCTCTGCGGCAGCCAGAACCGTGATGACGGTGACATTGCCGATTTGCTTGGCCAGCGCTTGCACGCGGTCCAGTTCCACAAGGTCTGCTGCGCGGGTGACTGCATAATAAAGCGTGATCGGCTGCTCGTTGCCCTGCTCTGCCAGATGCTCCAGCATCGACAGGAAGGGGGCGAGCCCGGTACCACCGGCCAGCCACAGCTGTGGACGCTCCATCGGGCGCAAATAGAATGTGCCCATCGGGCCGGTCAGCGTGATTGCATCGCCCCCCTTGGCGCGCTCGCCCAGATAGCTGCTCATCACGCCGCCGGGGATGTTGCGGATCAGGAACTGGCCTTCATCCGCTCCCGGTTTGGACGAGAACGAATAAGAGCGGTGCTTGTCCGTGCCCGGCACGCTGACGTTCACATATTGACCGGGCAGAAAACCTACTGTCTTGGCCATCTTCACACGGAGGCCAAAAGACGTCTCGGATAGCCGGTCCACGCCAAGGACCTCACCCGCGACAGGCTCAGGCGCGGTTTTGCACACTGCCGACGTTGCAGGCACTCGAACCACACAATCGCTCAGCGGTGACATCTGACAAGTCAGAACATAACCTTCGGCGGCTTCTTCCTCTGTCATCGCTTCATCAAGGTAGAATTCAAGCTCGAACTCGCCCTTTTCGGCAAAGCACTTGCACGTTCCGCAGACGCCATCGCGGCAATCCATGGGGATGTTGATTTTCTGGCGAAAGGCGGCCTCGGTCACCATTTCGTCGTCATCACATTGAATGACGCGGGTGACGCCATCCTCGAAATTCAGGGCTACATTATAGGTTGTCATGGCATACTCCTCCCT
>NZ_CANMQD010000016.1 GCF_947499945.1 uncultured Sulfitobacter sp.
GTGAGGGTTGCAGCGGTAAAGACCGCCTCGCCCGCATCCACATCCGAGATCGCAAGGGTCCCGCTTGTGGTGAGGATCGCCGTGTCATCCTCGGTGACCGCCCCCGCCACATCGCCGCTGATCATGGCGGCGTCGTTAACGGGCAGCAGATCAAGGGTCGCGTCTGACGTGGCTGTCAGGATGCCGTCATCCACTGTGTAGGAGAAGGTAACTGCGCTGTTGTCATTCTCGAGCGGTGTGTAGGTCCATGTGCCGTCTTCGTTGTCGACGAGCGTACCACTGCCTGATGTCAGGCTCAGATCGGTGATGATCAGCACGGCGTTATTGTCCGCGTCCGATGCCCCCACCAGCAGTTCTGCCGCGGTGATGGTGCGCACCTGATCCTCGTCCGAGGCAGTCAACGTGACGGCCACGGCATCCGGTGCATCGTTGTCACCGGTGATGGAGACATTGACGGTGGTGGTGGATTCACTGCCGCCGTCCTGCACGGTGTACTGGAAC
Source organism: uncultured Sulfitobacter sp. (assembly GCF_947499945.1). Taxonomy (GTDB): domain Bacteria; phylum Pseudomonadota; class Alphaproteobacteria; order Rhodobacterales; family Rhodobacteraceae; genus Sulfitobacter. The sequence goes on from NZ_CANMQD010000016.1 coordinate 502, forward strand.
GCCGCTGTTGCGGTTTGGCCTGCATCAAGTCCGTCAGGTGCCGTCAGTGTGTACGAGCCGTCCACATCAAGATTAATAACGACACCGTCGATGGTGGTGATGATAAAGCCTGTGCCATTGCCCAATGCAGTTGCGGTGGTCGAACTGTTGACGGTGATGATCTCGCGGGTGTCGTCGAGATCGACATCTGTGTCATTGAGCAGCAGATTGCCGGTGATCTCAGCCGCCCCATCCTCGGCGCCCGAGATGGTATCGGCCACAGCCATGATCGCATCATTGATGCCGGTGATCGTGACCGAGACAGTTGCCGTATCGAACCCGCCTGCACCGTCGCTGATGGTATAGCTGAAGGTATCGACCGCAGTGGCGCCCGCCTTCAGCTCGTTGAACTTGGCAGAGCCGGAGGTGAGGTTGTAGGACAGCTGGCCATTCGATTGCAGCGAGACTTCGGCGCCCCAATCGGTGGTGATGTTGCCCGCAGCACCGTTGACCACAGCACTGTCGAGCGGTGCCATTGTCATGGTGTCATTGAGATCGGCCACGTTTGTGATGCTGATCGGATCGTCATCCACATCGCTGTCGTCCGTGCCAATGGTCAGCAGGTTGTTCGACGTCGAGATGGAGCCCTCGGTTGTGCCAAAGCTGTCATCGATCGCCACAGGGGCGTTGTTGCCGCCTGTGAGCGTGATTTGCAGCGGTTGCGTGGCAGACGCGCCGCCCTCGTCTGTGACTTGAACCGTGGCTGCGACTGTCAGGACTTCGCCGACACGCAGGGCCATGATGCCCGCGTTATCCGGTGCAAAGGTATAGTCGCCATCGGTTTCTACCGTCAGCGTGCCCAGAGCGATGAGGCCCGTGGCAGCCATGGTGGTGACAGTGCCACCCGCGCGGTCGTAGTAGAACGACTGCGATCCGACAACGCCCACCCCGTCATTAAGACCAAAGCTCAGCGTGCCTTCGGGCGTGCCTGCGGCATCGCGGTCGCTGGCCATTAATGTGCCGGTGACATCGTCAAAGTCGGCAATGCCGCCTGTGTCGGTAACAGCACCTGTTGTGGCAGGGGCGGTCAGCTCTGGAGTGTCGTTTTCCGGTGTGATGTCGACCGTGACTGTGGCCGTATCGGTGCCGCCAAATTCATCCGTCACCCGAATGGTGAAGGTATCGGTCGGGTTTGCTGCTCCGCCGGTTGCCGGTGTGCTCGCGTTTACGGCGAGTACATCGGCCTCATAGGTGTAAGTGCCATCATCGTTCAGCGTCAGCGTGCCGAACGTCCCTGCCAGAGAGGTTGATGTATCCCCCATGCCAAGGGTTTGGCCGTCGATGGTGAAGGTAAATGTCGCATCTTCGTCCACATCCATTACCGCACCTGTGATGGTGGTGCTGGAGGTGCCGTCAATGTCGACACCGGCAAACAGATCATTGGCGGCTGTGTCCGTGATTGTCCCGATGTTCACATCCGCAATTTCGGGCGCATCATTGGTCCCGCGCAAAGTGAAGGAGACCGAGCCTGCATCGGATTCCATGTCTGAATCCGTGATGGTGAAGTTCACGACAACGGTGATGTCATCACCCTGATCAAGATTCTGATAGATGGTTTGCGTGGCATCAAAGACCAGCGCACCTGTGGTGGAGTTATAGCTGACACCTGCGGCGGCAGCTGTCACGGCGGCGCCGGCGACAGTGGCCCCTGTCAGCGCCAGAGAGGTCAGGTCAATGTTGCCATCCACATCCGAGCCGAACAGCGACAGTGGCAGATCGGTAGGCAGTTCGGGCGTCTGTGTGATCGTGCCGATGACCATTTCGTCTTCGCTGATGGCTGGCGTGTCCAGAATGACGATGTCTTCTGCCTCTGGCGCGTCGTTGACCGCGTTGACCGTGATCATGACCGTATCGGTATCACTGAGTGCGCCGCCTGTGCCGGTGTTGCCACCGTCATTGGTGGTCATGGTCAGCGCAACCATCCCGTTCAGGTCTTGCGCAGGTGTGAACACCGGCTGGGACATAGCGTTGCCGAGATACGTGTTGATGTTGTCGACTGTGCCGGTGAGCACAATGGCATTGGTGCCGTCTCCGGTCACGCCAACGCCGGGCGCTGGGGCTGCTGCAATGGTGCCTTCCCCACTGGCAACCGACAGGGTCACGGTGATGTCATTTGCGCCTGCATCGACATCGGTAACAGACAGACCGGACAGGTTAAGGTCTGTGTCCTCATCCATGGTGAGTGCTGCAATGGTGTTGACGGGTGCGTCATTGACCGCCGCGATGTTGATTGTGACCACACCGGTGCCGGACAGGTTGCTGACCAACTGGCCGTCGCTGGCGATATAGGTAAAGCCCGCCGCGCCGTTGAAGTCAGGCGTCGGGGTGAAGGTCACCGTGCCGTTCTCCTCCAGAACCGCAGTGCCGCCTGTGGCCCCTGTGACCGAAGCGATGGTGAGCGTGTCATCATTGGCATCGGTATCATTGCCCAGCAGGTCTGCCGCAGTGATCATAATCGCGGTGTCTTCCGTGCCCTCGATCGTATCGGCCACGGCGACAGGTGCCTCGTTGACCTTGATATCGATCTGGTTGGACAGCACTTCGGTGCCGGCGATCTTGTCAAAGGCTGTGACAGTCACGGTATACATGCCTGCCGTGTTGGGGTTGAACCCGCTTGCCGCGAAGATATCAAAGCCAAGGTTGTTGCTGGATTGCAATTCTGATGCGCCAAGGAACGCATTTACAGCAGCAAGTGCTGCCGCCGCCGGATCTTCGCCCGCATCACTTGCTGCTTGGGCAGCCACGAATGCAATACCCGCAACGATCTCGTCGGAGTCGAACTCGATCGTGGTGAAACCCGCGACATCGCTTTCGATTTTGAACTCGAAATCATAATCGCCGATGGTCCCGTCTGTGCCGTCCATGTCGTCGATGTTGGCACCGATGGAGATGTTAAAGTTCCAGCGGGCATAGGCATCGTCGCTTGTGACTGCTGGATCAGCACTCTCTTGTGGTGTGCCCAATGCGGCGCCCGAGGGCACAACATAGGTCAGACCGTCTCCGTCGATATCGGTGTCGATAAACGTACCACCGCTAATGCGCTGGGTTGCCTGCAGACCAATCTCGAGGTCCGGCGCATCGACAGCATCTTGTGCCACGGCAAAGCGGGTGCCGGGGATGCCAGTGCCGATTATCAGGTTGCTACCGTCCAGCACGCTGTCATCCAGCGTTGTGTCGGAGGTGATCATGTCAGGGTCGGCAACCGCATCCACATGGAACGTTTGTGTCTGACCAATCAGCGTGCCGCCTGCCCCGTCCAGCACATCATAGGTTAGCGTGATGGTGCCGTTGAAATCATCGGCTGGCGTGACGGTAAAGCCATTCGCGCTTGCCGCGACTGTGGCACCGTTGTCGGCCATAATCGTGCCCGCATCTACAGACAGGGTCTGCCCTTCGGCATCGGCAAAGCCCGACAGCAGGTCGGCTTCCAGCACAGTGTAATCGGTGTCTTCCGTGCCATAGTCCAGTATGGCATCTGCTGCACCGCGCGGGTTGTCGTTTACAGCGGTGAAGTCGATTTGGAAGTTGCCGGTGCTGGTCAGACCGCCGTTATCCGTGACGGTGACCGCAAAGATCTGCATGGTGTTTACATCCAGCGCTTCAACTGCCGCATCATCGGAGACGAACTTGTAATCGCCATTTGTCTCGTTGAAGTACAAGGTGCCCAGTGGATTGCTGACCGCGTGGTCAAAGCCCGCCTGAGTGCCGTCAATCATCTGGCCCACAACCGAATAGGTCGCCGTCTTGCCTGTATCCACATCCGTCGAGGTGAAGCTGCCTGTCACATCTGCATAAGTATCATCGGCATCCGTATCCGAGACAGTGCCATTGACGATCATGCCCAGTACGGGCGTATCGTTCGCTCCCGCCAGTGTGACGGTCAGCGTTTGCGCGGCTGTTGCACCGTCCTCGTCCGATACTTGCAGATCAAAGGTGATGTCAGTCGACGCCGTCAGCGCATTAACCGCATCCGCATCCGCGACAAAACGGTAGGCGCCTGTGTTCTCGTTCAGAAACAGCGTGCCAAGCGGGTCGGTGACCGATGCGGTAAAGGCCGGATCGCCTATAACGACCGCTGCAATACCATCAAAGGAATAGGTCAGCGTTGGATTGTCATCCACATCGTCGCCCATCAGCGTGCCGTCGACATTGTTAAACGTATCAAGTGCTGCGGTATCCGTGACCGTGATCGGCGTGATCGCGGCCAGCGTCGGGGCGTCATTGGTGCCTGTGATGGTGATCGTGATGTCCTGACTGGAAGTTCCGCCGGCCTCATCCTCAACCGTGATGGTATAGGTCAGCGCCAGCTCTGCACCGGCTTCAAGGAAGTCGAAATCGCCGTCTTCAAGGATGGTGAAGGTCCAGTCGGCCGTGTTGGCGACGGTCTGGGCCGTGTTGGCCGCCGCGACGTCGAATGTCAGCGCGGTCTGCGGGAAGGTCAACGGACCGCCTGACCCACCACTCAGTGGTACGGGGCCGGTGATGGTACCGCCGGTATAGGTTTCATGCAGCGATGCTGTGGAATCCACGCCGCCAATCGACGCGGTGCTCAGTGTTGCTGTGATGGTGTGCGTGTCCGCAGCGCCATCTGCTGCGGCAAGGCTGTTCACGTCGATATCGGTGAACTCGATCGTGCCGCTCAACGACTGCGGATCCTCCGAGCCGCTCTCGACGGTGCCTTCATCCTCGACCAGCTGCAGCGCGGTCGCGGTCAGCTCGGTGCCGGTGTCGTCGTTGATCGCCGTAATCACGGGGCCATCATTTGTACCCTGAATGGTGATGGTGATCGGCTGGGAAACAGACGCGCCATTGTTGTCCACAACGGACACGCTGTATTTCTGGACGATGGTCTGATCGGCGCTCAGGTTTTCGATGACCGCCTCGTTGAGGGTAAAGTCAAACAGGACCTGACCTTCGGCAGCACCGGTCGCGCCAGAGGGGAAGCCGGCGGCAAAGGTGCCGATGTAATCAGCAGTATTGGCGGGTGTAACACCTGCCTCTGTTACGGCTGTCACGGTCGCATTATGCGTATCGGCCAGTTCCACATCGTCATAACCGATGGTGATGGAGCTGTTATAGACACCCATCATGGCACCGGTCCCTTCGAGTACATCGCCATTAAAAGCGATGGATTCGTTGGTGAAATAGGGCGCGTCATTGGCGCCTTCGATGGTCAGGGTAACGGTTCTTGATACCGTGTCGGGGCCGGAGGTGACATCGACAACGACATCCACCGTGATCGACTGGCCCAGTTGCAGGTGATCGAAGGCCGAAGCGTTGCGGTTATAGGTCACTGTGCCGTCATTCGCGCTGGTGTCGAACAGAGCTGCAATAGCGGCTGCATCCGAACCGATAGCGGTCAATACAGCAGCGCTGGTGGTGGAGGTCACGCTCACAACCGAAGCAGAGACTTCATCGCTTTGGTCCACGTCGGACACTTCGATGATCTTTGCGCTCATGGGATCGCCGTCAACCGTATCCGCGAGGAAATCGACGGTGACATTATCGTCAGCGGCCGGTTCCGGCGGCAGGGTGGTGTTGAGGGAGTCCCCCTCTGTGTCGGCAACGGGATTCGTAGCGGTCACCATCGGCGCATCGTTTGTACCGGTGATCGTGACGGTAAAGTCCGTTGTGGCCGTGGTGGTGCCATCGTCGACAGTGGCGGTATAGGTCAGCTCGACCGTCTCGCCTGCGGCAAGGAAATCCACATCGGTGGCACCCACGCTGTAGTCCCAACCAACGGAACCGTTGTTGGCGTTCATCGCATTTGGCGTCAGCGCCAGAGCATCCGCCAGTGCGGTTTGCTGAGCGGCTGTCAGTGTCAGCGGCGTCGTGCCATCCGCTGCCAGATAGGTTGCGGAGTCCGCCACATAGGCTGTCTCTACTGCGGGCGTATCGCTCAGGTCTACATCGGTGAAGGTGATTGTACCGCTGGCCGTGGTCGCACCCATCGCCTGCTCGGTGGCCGTGTCGGAGGTCGCACCTGTGATCTCGGGCGCGTCATTGGTGCCGGTGAGTGTGATGGTAAAGTCCTGCGTGTCGGTCGTATT
>NZ_CANMQD010000017.1 GCF_947499945.1 uncultured Sulfitobacter sp.
ACGCAGGAGCCGCCTTTGTCGCTTACTGTAAAAAGCAAGAGAGCTGGCGATGAGTGCGGCCTCTACCCTCCTGTAATACGCGCCCAGAAACCCTTCTTTCGGGCGCTCTGATCCTCGATCACAGCGGTGATCTTTTGGGCTTGTTCTTTCCAGCTATCACGGTCGGCTTTGGTTTCGTCCAGCATCTCGCGCAATAGTTCAACTTCACGCTCTAACGCGCTGGTTTCAATAGGTGTTTCACTTCGTAACATTGGTGGGGTTACGTCAGTTTCATTTGAAACGGCAGGCCAAACACGAAAAAGCTCCGCTGCATCGATGACCCACCCACCACCATCACGGGGATTTGCCGTCAACTTACCTTTTTTTATAGCTCTGGTGATAGTTGGTACGCTTTTCCCAACTTTCTTCGCCGCCTGTGATGCTGATAATTCCATGCCGTAACCCCACCCCTTTCACATCGTAACTTTTTTAGTATATGAAAGGGTAACACATTAACTCAGATCATAAAAGATTGTGCCTCACGCCGTCCACTGGATCATCGCAGACGACAGCCTGTCAGATTTCGATATTTGGGGTCTCCACCTGACAGGTTGCCGTCTGCGATGTAGGATTGCAAAAATTATAGTGTTCAAAGGTCTTTCATGCATAAGCCACAAGGTCGCCTAACCGACATATTCAGCCTGCCAGCAGATGAATCAGGGAAGCCTCGATCTGTCCTCATGCTGGACCAGCTTACCCATGTTCCAGAAACAGGGGATGTACTGCGGGTGGCAGACCGCAACCTGCACATTGCTCAAGTAGATGGACGGCGTACACGTAGTTGCTTGACGGGTTGGAAGCTGGCTGTCCGTGGCAGTGTTGGCGTATTAGTCAACGAGCCAACCGACGAGCTAAGACCGCTGGCACAGCATCCAAATCGACTATGGGTAACTTGGATACCAAAAGATGAATTGCCTTGGCATTTCAAAACAGATGATTTGCCTACGTTCACACGCTTGAACGAGGATTGGAACGCGCATCCGAACGATGTAGGCCTCAAGATTGAACAGAGGGGTCAAACGCTCTTGGCCCATATGAAGCCAAATCCCTATGTCTATCGCCAATACGAGAAAATACCCGAAATCACTGTTCGGTTCGAAGGCTGCGAGAGGTATCGCGTTACACCTGTAAATGATCATGGATGGTACGGCGGACAGTGCCGTTTCAGCGGGCTTGCACCGTCATGGGGAGAGTTCTACGAAATCTCAGGGAATACCCGAGACGACATGGACCCGACGCTTTGGGTCAAGATGGAAGGGGCTGGATCGCGCCATTTTCATTTCTATCTTCGAGATGAGGCACTCGAAGTCAAAGCACTAGATTGGTCGATGCAGTCAGCCTCTTAGGGAGCTAATTTACATCGGTTCGGAATGCTACAATGCTATCGCAGTCTACAAAGGTTGATAGCCAACCTCTTTCTGGTGCCGCACCGCGAGGACTACAGCAACGTCTTGCTGCAATCGGTAGAGCGCAACATAGCCGCTGGCGCCGAAGCTGATCGGCCATTCCTGAAACTCTGGGTCCATGTCATCAACAGGACGGCCGGCATCTGGATGGTCTGCAATGATTTGCATCCCATCACGGATCGCGCTTGCCGCACGTCTGGCAGCATCGGGGTTCTTCTCGGCAAGGAAACGATAGAGGCGCTGCACATCTGCCAGCGCCTCGGGCGACCAGATCAGTTGTGGCACTCAGGCGGCTCCTGATCGTCACCAGCGGCAAGCTGGGCCAGCCAAGTATCCGCCTCGGCATGTGTCACATGCAGCCCGGTCTCCTGATAGGCGTTCCAAGCGCGGATACCGTCCTGGCGGAACGCCTCGCGCTTTTCCTCGCGCTCGACGTATTGGGCAATCGCCTCGCGCATCATCCAATGCGGGGATCTATCCCGCGCCTCGGCGAGGACTTTCACGCGGCTGTGGACATCTTCGTCCAGCTTAACGGCAACGGGTGTTGGCATGGCTTTTCCTCCATAGGTATCACTTTATAATACCTATGGAGGAAAAGTATTACCAGAGCTTATCTGGGCAGGTATTACACACCGCGTTCAGCCATGCGCCTCAGCTCGTCAGAAATCTTCAGCTCCAAAGCAGCCCTGCGGCCCCTTGCCATAAGGTCGGCCTCGTCTGCGAAATCCAGAATAAACCCCGCGAGATGGCGCATTTCCATCAGGTCCTCCTCTGCAAACGGCAAGGGCTGTCCTTTGTTCTTCGCATCGTTCATCCGCTTGGCAATCTGCGTCACGTTGTTGCCAACCTTGTTCAGCGCCCCTTTCATGGATAGCAACGCCTCAGCCAGATTCGCATCGGGCATTGCCATGCCGCCCGTATTGCGGATCACGTTGCGCAGCGCTTCGCTGCGGTTACGGATGCCAGCCTCTTTCAGCTTGGCGTCAAACTGGGCGAGGTCAGCAGGTGAGACGCGGCACACGATCACTTCGGTCCTACTGCCTCTCTCGATCTGAATGTCCCGCATAAGCTGCGCACAGCGATAAACCGTGCGCACCGTGACGCCGTATTCGCGGGCAAGCACCTGCGGACGAACGCCTTCGCGCACCTTCTTGGCGATTGATTGGCGGGTTGTGTGATCGAGTCTACGGGTCATTTGTCACAAATGTCATACGTTGCTATTTCCTGCCACCCTCACACAACCGAAATGATGCTTTCTGAGGCTAACCGATGCAGAACACCTACAAAGCCGCCTGACAGCCCTCTCAGGGGCTCTCAGGGCCTAGAACCGCCTTGCGTTAACCAGCCATTAACCAAGATGCGGCCAACACCAGAGCCAAGGAGGCACCTCTCATGGCCACACAACTTTCATTTTTTCAAAATGAGTGGCCGAACGGGTTAACTTATCTCAAAAACTACATCTCTGAAAATAAGGCCGAGGAACTCGCCCGATTAATCGACGCAGCCCCTTGGCGTACAGATCTGAAGCGGCGAGTGCAGCACTACGGCTATCGCTACGATTACAAAGCGCGGCAGGCCCTAAGGGAGGATTACCTCGGGCCATTGCCCGAGTTGTTCCAGCAGATGGCGGAACGATTGACCGCAGAGGGCCATTTCCAAGCTGTTCCGGATCAAGTTATCATTAACGAATATAAGCCCGGACAGGGCATTTCAGCTCATATCGACTGCCAACCCTGCTTTGGAGCGACGATAGCTTCTCTGAGCCTCCTTTCGGCCTGTGTGATGCGGTTTGCGTCTCAGACCTATTCTCAGCAAATGGACTTACATCTCCAACCTGCGAGTTTGTTAGTTTTGAAGAATGATGCTCGGCATTTATGGACTCATGGCATTAAACCGCGAAAGAGCGATGTCATTGCTGGACAGAAACATCATCGCTCTCGCCGCATTTCACTGACATTCCGGACTATGAAGTTCAAAACTCTCTAGTGTTAATAGTGTTACCTACGGAGTAGTGTTACCAGCCTCAAAAACAGGCCTAACCTTTTGATCTAATAAATTTAACTTATCCACACGGTTCCGAAAGGCACGAACTTTGGTTCCGAAAGGCACGAACTTTGGTTCCGAAAGGCACGAACCGAAAACCCTTCAAAGTGGGTTCCTGATAGCACGAACTTTTCGGTTCCTGATAACACGAACATCGGTTAAGGTTCAGCATGGCCCTTTTACCTGACCGACACCCTCAAAAAGACTTCTTCATCCTCGATATCTCAGATGTCGTTCCAAAAGATGATACCGCCTCGATGGAACACCCCATGTTCTCATTGGCGACCAAGCCGGACATGCGTCATCTGCTCTACAAGAGCGGCGAGAATAGCCTTGAGATCATCCCGTCGAGTCTTGGCCTACCATCAATCAAGGACAAGGATATTCTCATCTTCTGCATCAGCCAGTTGATGCACCGAAAGAACCGTGGCGAGAAGATCGGCAAGCGCGTCAGATTCAGCGCCAGAGAGTTGATGATGGCAACTAACCGCAACACAGATGGTCGCGAATACAAGCGCGTTGAGAAGGCCTTTCAGCGCCTGCAAGGCACCCAGTTCAAAACCAGCATCCGCACTGGTAGCAAAAAGGAAGTCCGCATATTCAGCCTGATTGATGAAGGCGGATACGTAATGCGCGAAGAGGGCGAATGGCGGCTCGACTACTGCGAGGTCGTTCTGTCCGATTGGTTTATGCGCGCGATCGAAGCGAACGAAGTCGTTAGTATTTCAGAAGATTATTTCCGCCTCCGCCGACCACTAGAACGCCGTATCTACGAAATCGCACGCAAGCACTGTGGCAATCAAAAACGCTGGCATATCAAGCTTGCAAACCTTCAAGACAAGACAGGCAGCAACGCCCCTCTTAAGAAATTTAGGCTCAATATCCGCCAAATTATTGAGAACGATCACCTACCCTTCTACCAACTCGAATTGACTGCCGACGATCTTGTCATCTTCCGACCACGCCAAAACCGCATCACCACAATAGCCGACATTGCATTGCCCGAATGGGCCGAGGAAAAGGCACGAGAGATCGCACGGGAGAAGGGCTGGGACTACCATGCCCTGCGCGCAAACTGGGTGGACTTTGCGCAGGACGCTACAAGCAGGGGCAACCCACCACAAAACGCAGGAGCCGCCTTTGTCGCTTACTGTAAAAAGCAAGAGAGCTGGCGATGAGTGCGGCCTCTACCCTCCTGTAAT
>NZ_CANMQD010000018.1 GCF_947499945.1 uncultured Sulfitobacter sp.
CCCAAGCTCGCGATCAGACCGGCCAGTGTCACGGCATCCTCGATAGAGGTATTGGCACCTTGCCCGTGGTGCGGCACCATAGCATGTGCCCCGTCGCCGATCAGCACAGCACGGCCCTTGTGCCAGTGGCGCAGCGGCTTGGTAATGAAGAGGCCCCAACGGGCAAAATGGTGCGACTGGCCGACCATTTCCGTCACCGCTTCGTCCCAGCCCTGAAACGGTTTTAGGTGGTCGTCGCGCGTCGCCTCGATCACCCAGCGAGCAGGGTCGGGCCATGTGTCAGGTCCTTCGGTCACCGCGAAGTAATTGACATCTTCGCCGTTCGGTCCAATGGCGTAATGCAGCAGATGTGCGTCCGGACCCATCCAGAATTGGATAGCTTCAGGATCTGGCAGATGTGGTAGATCCTTCGTTGGAACGATACCGCGAAATGCCGATGTTCCTGAATAGCGGATTGCGCCCGGCCCCGCGACATGGTCGCGCACGCGGCTTTTGATGCCGTCGGCACCGATGACCAGATCGACGACGGTGCTATCCTCACCATCGAAGTCAAGCCGGATGCCCTGATCGGTCTCGGTCAGACCGTTGAGGCGGTGGCCCAAGCGAAAGACGTTACTTTGCAATTTCGCTCGCATCACCTTCTGCAGATCTGCGCGGTGGACGCCGAAGTAAGGCGCACCATACGCTTCTCGATAGGAGCCGTCTTTTCGCACAGGATGGGCAGCAACACGGGTCTGGTCCTGCCAGCCGCGCCAGATCAGTTCGGTGGGTTCGCATGAAGCGGCCTCCAGTCCCGGCAGACAGCCGAAACGCGCCAATTCCCGCGACCCGTTGGCAGAAAGTGCGATAGCGGCGCCAATTTCGGTCAAAGCCGAGGCCTGTTCGTAGATCGTGAAGGGGACACCTGCCCGTTGGAGGGCAAGCCCGCAAGCAAGTCCGCCGATTCCGGCGCCGATGATGGCAATGCGCGGTTCAGTCATGATAATTTCCTTGTTTCAATTACCAGGCCAGCGGCGCGGCTTCTACATTCTCGCTCAGGGTGGCAGATACCGGATGCGCAATCCAATACCCGTTCGGTCTGAAATGATACCCGCCACGCGGCGGACCTGTTGCGAGTTTTCGAGGAAGGCTTGACGGAGGTGAGCCCTGCG
>NZ_CANMQD010000019.1 GCF_947499945.1 uncultured Sulfitobacter sp.
CCGATGGAGATCAGCAACACGGTTCCCGGGATGGACCATGCCAGCGCTACGGGCGCGCGCAACCAAAGGCTAAGAAAGATACATGACAAACCCGCCCCCATCGATATCGCAAAGACCCACGACGTGAAAACAGCAGGCGGCACTGCCATCGCGTTAGCCGCCTGAAGATAGATCAGCAACGGGCCAGAATACGAGATCAGCACCGCGAGAAATCCCGCGCCGATTGCCGTGCCTGATACATCCCGCCACCACGGCCGCTTTGTGGAGATCCCCTCAGACAAGGTTGGCATCAGTGGCAGCGACCATCTCATCCATGCTGACTCCGTCAGCCAGTTCCATGACGCGCAGTCCCTTGTCGGTGACTTCAAGAACACCGAGATTGGTAATGATCAGATCGACGACCCCCTTGCCCGTCAGCGGTAACGTGCATTCGCGTAAAACCTTGCTATCGCCGTGTTTGGAGGTGTGATCCATAACAACAACGACACGGCCAACGCCCGCGACGAGATCCATAGCACCGCCCATGCCTTTGACCAGCTTGTCGGGGATCATCCAGTTCGCCAGATCGCCGTTTTCCGCCACTTCCATGGCACCCAGAATAGCCATAGCGATTTTGCCGCCGCGGATCATGCCAAAGCTGGTGGCGCTGTCGAAATACGACGTCTGCGGCTGCTCGGTAATGGTCTGTTTGCCTGCGTTGATCAGGTCGGCGTCCTCGGTTCCTTCAATTGGAAACGGCCCCATACCCAGCATGCCATTTTCCGATTGCAGGGTTACTTCGATGCCTTCGGGGATATGATTGCTGACCAGCGTCGGGATGCCGATGCCAAGATTGACGTACCAGCCATCTTGCAGCTCAAGTGCGGCGCGTGCCGCCATCAAATTGCGATCCCACATTATGCTGTCCTCACTGTGCGTTGCTCTATCCGCTTTTCATGGGTGCCCTGAATGATGCGATGCACATAAATGCCGGGCAGGTG
>NZ_CANMQD010000020.1 GCF_947499945.1 uncultured Sulfitobacter sp.
TGGACCTGTCCCGCTTTAGTGCTGCCCCAAGTGCTCGTTTAAGCCACTTTCCCTTCGAAAGCGACGGGGCTTTTCCAGCCGAGCGCTGAGTGGCGGCGTCGCGGATTGTAGAACCCATTGATGTATTCGAAGATGGCCATCTCTGCCTTGCGCCGTGTCTCCCAAGGATGCCGCCAGATTAATTCTGCTTTGATGGTCTTGAAGAACGTCTCGACGGCAGCGTTATCGTAACAATTTCCTTTGCCGCTCATGGATACCTTGAAGCCATGCTGTCGCAGGATTTTCTGGTAATCGTGCGAACAATATTGGCTGCCGCGATCCGTGTGATGAATGCAGCCCTTGGGCGGCTGCCGAAACGCAATGGCCATCTTCAGCGCTCGGATCGCAAGATCTCGCTTCATACGATTGCTGACCGCCCAGCCGATCACCCGCCGAGAATGCAGGTCCAAGATCACAGCGAGGTACAACCAGCCTTCACGCGTCCAGACATAGCTGATGTCGCCTGCCCACTTTTGGTTTGGTGCATCGGCGTTGAAGTCGCGATCCAGCAGGTTCGGTGCGATGTTGAACTTATGGTTACTATCCGTCGTCACCTTGTGTTTGCGCGTTCGGATCACAGATATGCCGTTCTGTCGCATTAAGCGGCCCACACGGCGGTGACCGATATTTAGGCCAATCTCCTTGAGTTCTTCGGTCATCCGAGGTCGGCCATAACTACCCAGGCTGAGACGCGATTGTTCTTTGATGTGCGCCAGTGTGACCATATCAGATCGCTGCCTGCGGCTGGCAGGGCGACTTCGAAAGGACCGCAATCCACGCGCGCTGACGCCGACAACCTGGCACAATCGCTTG
>NZ_CANMQD010000021.1 GCF_947499945.1 uncultured Sulfitobacter sp.
ACCCAACTGACATTGGGAGAAATTGTCGGTGCGTATTTGCTGGTTGCTCTGGCATTGATCCTGCTGGGCTTGTCGGGCCTTTTCGAGCGTTTGGTCCAGTTTTTGCCCCCCAGTGTGACCGACGGTATGATGGCGGGTATTTTATTCGGATTCGGATTGAATGCGGCACGCAGCCTTGCTGCTGATCCGGTGATTTTCACTGTTCTGGTTGTTGCATTTGTCCTGCTCACCGTTCTTTTACCGCGTTATGCGATCATCTGCCTTGTCGGCATTGCGATTGCATTGACTGCAACGGTGTTCGACGCACCGATTGGTGACGTTGGTCTGGCATTTGCATCGCCCATGCTGGTTCAACCTGTGTTCTCGATGGCTGCGGTACTGGGCCTTGCAGTTCCACTCTTCATCACAACGCTTAGCGGACAGTTCTTGCCGGGCATGGCTGTTCTTCGGACTTATGGTTTTGAAGCGAAGTCGCGTGGTGTTCTGGTGAGCGCTGGGATCGCCTCGGCTGGAGCGGCATTTTATGGTGGCGTTACGGTTGCTTCGGCGGCGATCACTTCTGCCTTCTTCGCAAGCGAGGCATGTAACCCCGACCGGAGCCGCAGATACATCGCAGGTGTTGCGGCGGGTGTTTTCTTTTGTTTAGGGGGCATTTTTGCAGGCACGCTTGTGGATTTATTGATCCTGATTCCTACAGCGATGATTTCAATCCTCGCAGGTCTTGCG
>NZ_CANMQD010000022.1 GCF_947499945.1 uncultured Sulfitobacter sp.
TCACATTGAATGACGCGGGTGACGCCATCCTCGAAATTCAGGGCTACATTATAGGTTGTCATGGCATACTCCTCCCTTGGTCGCGCGCCCGTCGGTGGGCGCGCGCTGTGTCAAAAACCGCAGTATTGGCCTGCGTTAGATGTGGTAGACGTCGATCACATGGTGGATGTGATCGTTCTTGAGCACGATTTTCTTATCCGTGATCAGCGGCTTGGGGCCGGACGTGTCCAGCGTGTAGAACGACATCCCCCAATGGCTGTCCGTATTGCCATAGCGGTAGGTCAGCGTATGCCAGTTAAAGCGCAATTTGATCGTATCGCCCTCGCGGCTCAGCACCTCGATGTTGGCAAGGTGGTGCTGCGTGCGCGGCTCTGGCAGGGAAGTAGCCGAGGAGCGGTCCGTCTGGATGCGGAACACACGGTCCTCGATACCCGATTTGTTCGGGTAATAGATCAAGGACATCTCGTTTTGCGGATCTTCCGTCAACATGTCCTCGTCGTCCCACGCGGGCATCCAGAACGGGCAGCTGGCATGATAGAACCCCAGCCATGTATCCCAGTCACGGTCATCAAGGGCGCGCGCTTCGGCATATAGAAACGACTGGATGTCTTCGAAACCCAGCGATGTTGTCTTCTCGAGTGTTGCAGTTGTCATGATCTTATCTCCTCATTCAGCCGCAACTTGGACGCTGGCTGCGTTTTCGCG
>NZ_CANMQD010000023.1 GCF_947499945.1 uncultured Sulfitobacter sp.
GCATTTTTGCAGGCACGCTTGTGGATTTATTGATCCTGATTCCTACAGCGATGATTTCAATCCTCGCAGGTCTTGCGCTGCTGGGTGCCATTCAGAAAAGCCTGTCGGATATGATGTCTGCCGACAACGTGCAGGTGGGTTTGCTGACCTTTCTTGTTACCACCTCGGGCGTGACACTGGGTGGGATAGGATCGGCCTTTTGGGGGGTCGTTGTAGGCCTCGCTGCATGGTATTTAACGCGGATCGCTACAAGGTTCAAACCTTCTTAGACGAGGTCGATTTCGTGCCAATCTGAAAGGGTTTCTGCTTGGTGGAGACACTTACGCGGTCCATTTGCTTTGGCGGACATACTGCGCCCCGCTTTGCTCAAGCCGCGACGCGGGTAAGTGCGCACGTAAAGGCCTACCGGGGATGCCTTTTGCAATAGACCGATCAACTCACAGGGCCGATCCCGGGGGGATTCATGCGCTGTTTGAATGAAGGCTTTCTCGCAGGGCTCACCTCCGTCAAGCCTTCCTCGAAAACTCGCAACAGGTCCGCCGCGTGGCGGGTATCATTTCAGACCG
>NZ_CANMQD010000024.1 GCF_947499945.1 uncultured Sulfitobacter sp.
CCGCTGATCATGGCGGCGTCGTTGGTGCCGTTGATCGTGATGGTGATGTCCTGAGTGGTGCCATCTGCGGAAGCGACGGTGAAGACCTCGGAGAGGCTGTCGCCTGCGCCCAGTTCCTGAATCGCCGACTGGGTGGTGTCCGCCGTGAAGCTCCAGTTGCCGGCCGTATCGATGCTCAGATCGCCATTTGTGCCGGTGAGGGTTGCAGCGGTAAAGACCGCCTCGCCCGCATCCACATCCGAGATCGCAAGGGTCCCGCTTGTGGTGAGGAT